>NZ_LIVQ01000001.1 GCF_001905445.1 Streptomyces sp. CB00455
CCATTTCCTGGCGCGACCCGACACCACAGACCAAACAACCGATCCCGGGATAAAACAACGGGACGAAACGACCTCTGAAGTCAGTGGGTCGCTCTGCTTGCGTCTTGAGTCGCTCCGGAACGTTCGTAGACCCCCGGGTCGACACGCCAGGCCAAGCAGCCTCGACACGCTGCACACGCTTCCCGGTGGACTTCGCTGGTCTGTGTTCGTTGTTGAGTCGCTTCAGTCGCTGTGAGGGGAAGTGCATGCCTGCTGAGCTGCGGTTTTCGCGCAGCGACTCAGGGCAGCCCACCCCTGGGCGCTCAGTCGCTGGCCTGCGACTCGGGCGATGGTGCGCCAGTAACGGCTGGCCCGTTCACCCCCTGGCCGCGGGCCGCAAAACGCCTCCCGCCAATTGCAGTAACTGCACCCAACCAGGCCACACCCACACGAACTGCGCCTGCCTGCAGGCAGGCCGTTGGTGCCATGGCTTCCACGCCGCGACCCTGGATTACTCCCGCATCGAGCAGTGGTGGACCAGCAACCCATCCATGGGACCCGGAGTGGCCTGCGGACCAGCCGACCTCGTCGTCGTCGACATCGACGCGCACGAGACCCAAGCCCCCCACCGAGACAAACTCCTCCCCGGAATCCCGGTCAGCGACGCCGTCGACCTGCGAGGCCTGCGCACGGGCTTCCACTCCCTGACCGTACTGGCAGCACTCTGTGGCGAACGCTCCCCCGCCGAGGACGAAGCGACCCTGCGAGTACGCACACCCTCAGGCGGAATGCACGTCTGGTACCGGGCAACCGACGGCCGTCGCTGGCAGTGCTCGGCGAGAGCCTCGACCAGATTGCGGTCTCGATGCTGTGGGCCCGGTTGGGCAACATGTCGCGCGCCGCACGCAGCAGCTCGTCGCCGGCGACGGTGGGCCGGTCGCCAACACGCCCAGGAGGTGGCCGCCGCCGTCTGCGGCGGCCACCTCCTGGGGTTACGCGGTGGCGGTGTTCCGGCTGCGGGTGTGGGCGTTGAGGGCGTGGGCTGTGGTGGGGTAGGCGGGCAGCAGGGTGCTCAGGCCGGTGAGGTTCAGCAGCCGTTCGAGCCGTTCGGGGACGGCGGCCAGGGTCACACTGCCCTCCGCTTCCTTGGCGCAGCGGTAGATACCGATGAGGGCGTTGAAACCGGAGGAGTCGCAGAAGGTGACGGCTTCAAGGTCCAGGAGCAGGTGGCGGTGGCCCTGCTCGATCAGGGCCAGTGCCTGGCTGCGCACGTGGGGGGCGGTGTCGAAGTCGAGGTCCCCGAAGACGTGGGCCACGGCGAGATCACCGTCGGTGTGCTGGGCGGTGAGGCGGAAGTCGGTCACGGTCGGCTCTCCGGCATCTCGCCGGCGGGGGCGATGGTGTGGGCGGTCGCCGCGGCGGTGAAACCGTCCACCGCGGCGTCGGCGAGGGGGACGGACAGCGCCAGCAGGGCGACGTCGTCACCGGCGCCGTGGGGAGTGGCGTCGATGAGGGCGATGGTGTCCTCGATGACCGCCGTCGCGCTGACGGGCGCGGTGCGGGCGGCAAGGAAGCCGGTCAGGCCCTCGTCACCTATCATCTCGCCGTCCGCAAGGCGGGCCTCGGTCAGCCCGTCGGTGTAGAGCAGCAGTCCTTCGCCCGGGGCGAGGTGGATGGTGTGGGAGGCGAAGTGTGCGCCTGCGATGGCGCCGATGAGCATGCCGCCCTTGGGCTGCACCGCCTCCACCGTCCCCTGGCCGCGCAGGTGGTAGGCCGGGGGGTGCCCGCCGGTGGCCACCGTGACGGTAAAGCCTCCCTGCTCGTGCGGCTCAAGGACGCCGAAGACGGCGGTGCAGAACCGGCTGCCGACTGCCGCATCGAGGAGCAGCGCCGTGTTCAGCGAGGTGAGGACCACGTCGGGGTCGGGGTCGATCAGGGCGGCGGCGCGCAGGGTGTAGCGGGTCAGGGAGGTCAGGGCGGCGGCTTCGGGGCCCTTGCCGCACACGTCCCCGAGGAAGAACGCCCACCTCTTGCCGTCCAGGGGGAAGACGTCGTAGAAGTCGCCGCCCACGTCCTGCGGGGAGGCGGTGGCGTAGTGGCAGGCCAGCTCCAAACCGGGCACCACCGGCAGCGCCGGCGGCAGCAGAGTGCGCTGCAACGCGCCGGCGAACGCCGCGATGGACATCTTGTCCTGTTCCGCGCGCTGCCGGGCCTCCTCCTGCTCGATGCGCCGCTCCTGCTCGGTGCGCAGCGCGTTCAGAGCCGAAAGGCGCATCTCCATCTCATCGAGGACGATCGCGGCCAGATCCACGAGGGTGGCTGTGTCCTCCTCGGTGATCAGGCGCGGTTTGGTGTCGAGGATGTTGACGGTGCCCAGCCGGTGCCCGTCGCCGGTGATGATCGGCGCCGCGGCGTAGAACCGGACCGCCAGCGGACCGGTGACAAGCGCGTTGTCGCAGGCGACCGGGTCCATGAGAGTGTCGGGGATCACCAACGCCTCATCCGACAGGACTGCCGAGCCGCACAGGCCCGGCTCCCGCCCGATCTCGCTCACGCCCTCCAGGCCGTGGATGGCCTTGAACCAGATCCGGTCCTCGTCCACGATCGTCACACTCGCCACCGGCACCTTGAACAGCCGGGCCGCCAACGCCGCTACGCGGTCGAACGCGCCGTCCGGAGGGGTGTCGAGGATGTCGTAGCGCCGCACCGCATCCAAGCGGCTGGCCTCCTCCGCCAGGCTGAGCGCCCGCCGCACCGGCTCCCCGGCTGGGGGCGCGGCGTGTCCCGCTTGCGGCATGTCTGCCTCTCCTTGCCCGCCGACCCGGACGGTCCGCGCCTCGGCAGCGTAGACCAGCCCCCTGCCGTCATGAAACCAGCCACAGAAAGAACGGCTTCGCGCTGCTTGTGGGCGACGCCGTCGCGGACGACGTCGGCGTACGACTGGAAGCTGAAACCCCGGACACGACGAGCCGGAGTTGCTCGACGATGACTGTCTGGGACGGGCCCTGGACGCTATCGCCCCGCACCTGGCCGAGATCGCCGACAGGATCGCGGCGCGGGCGATGGGTGAGTTCGGCATCGACGTGTCCACGTTCCACTGGGACATGACATGTATATCGCTCTACGACGCCTACCCGGCCGAGGACCAGGACGAGGAGTATCCCCGCATCAAGCACGGCCGTTCCAAAGACCGCCGCCCTGACCTCAAACAGATTAAGGCCGGCCTCGCCGTGACCGGTGACGGCGGACTTGCACTGCTGTCCCACGCCATCAACGACAGAGCCGCGGAGATCTCCCAGATCACCGGCACGATGAATGGTTTGCGTGCCCGGCCGCCCCGGCAATCGAGCCGGGGCGGCTGTAGCGGATGGCATCAGGGGTGGGGCTGTGCAGTCATTTGTGGACGGTGACCCCTTCGGCGGAGGGGCGTTGTGCTGGTAGTGCTTCCCCTGGTGTCGCGGCCCTCGAGCCGGGCTGGGTCTGTGCCATGTCCTGGGCGGTCGAAGGCCGGGTTGATCCTGTCCGGCGAGGAACGGGGCGCCGTTCGAGGGGTGGGTGCGGCGTCGCTCCAGGCCGCAGGCGTGGGCTCTTCGGTGCCGGACTCTCCTTGCCTGCGCCGAAGGCGCTTCCAACTGGTCTTCTGCGTGGACGAGAAGTCGCAGATCAAGGTCCTGGACCGCTCGCAACCCGTCCTGCCGATGATGCCTGGCGTCCCGCGGGCTGCCCGAACACGAACTCGCCGTCGTGCCGGGACGGACGTTCCATGGTGTGAGGCTGCCGCTGGGGTGCAGGCCGGTGCAGGACCCGGTCCGACCGCATCGGGCCAGGACCTGGACGGGAAGGTCCCGCAGGAGGTGGCCAGGCGGGCTGCGTCGTATCCGGCGTCCGCGATGACAAGGACTTCCGGGTCGCCGACCTGCCACTGACCTGCGGTGATCGTCAGCTCGCGCAGCTGCCGGGCGGTGACGGTGGCCGTGTCGTCTCCGAGTCGGCGAGCACTCCTTCGGGTCGGCCATCACACCTTCACTGGGCTCCGTGTTGGGGATATTGCGCGGCTGCGAGCACTGTCGCGGACAGGTAACCCGGGGCGGAGGCTGCCCACAGGCTTGACGAAGAACGCAGCGGTATTCACCGGTCCAGGGCCGGGACGGACGTCGATCGTTGGAGGTGAGCAGGTTCCCTGCTGTGTCACGGCGACCGCCCCGGCTATCCCCCCGGATACCCCCGGCGTCCGCTTTCATCCGGTACGCCGGATCGTGCCTGTGCCCGGGTACGACGACATGGTGGTGGCCTGCACCCTTCGTAAGGGTGCAGGCCACCACCATGTCGTATCAGGACCGTGCTGTCGGCATGCGGCTACCAGCGGTACCAGCGGCCGCTGCTGCCCTTCGGGCGGGCAACGAAACCGATCAGCCACAGGATCAGCACCGCGATCGCGACCCACCAGAGGATCTTCACCGCGAAACCGGCACCGAAAAGGATCAGAGCGAGCAGAAGAACAAGAAGCAGGGGAACCATGATTATCAACCTCCGAGGCACCTAGTGCCCGGCCACCCTGCGCGCATGCATGCAAATCTTATGCGTTTCTTATTTCAGCAGGTGGGCAGGAGAATGCGCCCGCCGGCCGCGCACCGGCTCCGGGTCGTCTCTCACTCGGATCGCGGACGATGGGGCGGGGCCGAGCGAGGGGGCGCCGCTCTGGTGGAGATCCTCGCTGACGTGACGCAACATGCCGTAATGACCGGGCCGCCTGCGGTGAAGTGGGGCGGGTAGGACGAGAGCCCGTGCGGCCGACGGGCGGGCACGGAATCTCGTGGAGAAGGGTTGGTTCAGCCGCCCGCCAAGTAGCTCGACGGCGCCCGAAGCACACGGCGCGAAGCCCGGCGTCTTGGGACCAAACAGGAGCAGCCAGGCCAACACGGCGCCGCAATGGCAACTCGTGCACCCCACGCACATCGACCTCAGCGGCCCCAGGGAGAGCGAAACCCATACCCGAAGGCAATCACTCTCGGGGAGGGACTGAAGGGACCGAGTTTTTCAAATGGAGTCTCTTTCGACGACCAGCTACCCGAATTCACCGTGATGCTCGACGACGCTCCTGCTACGGAAGGCCTTGTGGCACTCGGGGACTCCGTCGGCCTCGCGCTGCTCACGGTCCTCGACTCGCTGCGCCCTGACGAACGGCTGGCGTTCGTGCTGCACGACGTGTTCGCCGTGCCCTTCGCGGAGATCGGCACCATTCTCGGAAAATCCGCCGACGCGACCAAAATGCTCGCCAGCCGCGGCCGCAGGAGGATACAGGTCGCCCAGCAACCGGCAAGTGCCGGTCGACCACAACGGGAAGTGGTCCAAGCCTTCCTGGCCGCGGCCCGCGACGGTCAGTTCGAGCAGCTGCTGCAGGTTCTCCACCCCGAAGTGAAGTTCACCGTCCACACCCCGAACGGCACGTTCGTCACGCTCGGAGCCACTGAAGTCGCCACCCGCGCGCGAGTGGCCGGCGGCGCGGCACGAGGACATGCGGTGACCGTCAACGGCCGCCCCGGCGTGATCTCCTGGAGCGAGGACGGCACCTCGCTCTCCCTCCTCGCCTTCACTGTTACCGACGGCCACATCACCGAGATCACCGCCGTGGTGGACCCAGCCAAACTCGCGCTCATGGACCTGCCGGACCCGGTGTGACTCACTACCGGCGAAAGCCTCGCCGGGGACGCGGCTGAGGCTAAGGGCTGTCCCGTAATCCCCGGTAGACCAGCGCACGGCGTCAGATGCGCTGCATCGCAAGGCGGAGGGGCGCCCTCATACTGGGCGTATCGGGGCGTTCCGACAACGCGGCGAGGCGCTGTAGCTGGCGTCGTGCGCCCGCCGGGGATTGCGGGACAGCCCTTAGCCCCGCCGTCTGGGCGATCAGATGGTGATCGGTGTGGACTCGCATCGATGCGACGATCCACGTCGCTCGCAGGCGGCCTCGACGCTGTCGGCAGGCCGTCCGGCGGCCGGTGTGCAAGAGACCGGGAGCGCCGATCAGGTTCTTCGCGTACTCGCTGGTCCGACGGCGGAACAAGTACCCGCGCCCGGCCTGGTCTGCGAGTTTCCCCAGGACGGTGTCCCAGATGGCGCGGGCGACGAGCGGAACCAGACGGTCGACGGCCGTGTGCATGAGCGGTCAGCTCGTCTTGATGAGGTCCAGGCGGAAGTTCGGGCACGTGTCCGGGTCGGATTTCTCGTAGAGGACCGTCCTGGTGGAGTCCATGGCGACGGACAGACGGTCGACCGTGTCACCCGACATCCAGTCGTGCGGCTGGGTGAAGTAGAGGTGGACCAGGGGATGGTCCTTGGGGTTCGAGGGGATGTCGATTTCCCAGGTGCCCGAGCCCTTGAAGGTGGTGCCCAGTTCCGCGCGGTAGTAGTTGCCGGTGGGCCAGTTCTCCGCCGTGAGGGTGCCGCCGTTGTGGCCGGGGGTGAGTGAGAGCAAGAGGCTGACACCTTCCGCGTCGCGTTTGCCCCGGTAGGTGCCGGCGAGTTCGCTGCCGCCCGCGGCCGTGGCCTCGTGCGGGATGCAGCGCTCGACCGCACTGGAGGCGCCGCACCCGGTGAGCTGGAGCGTCAGCAGGGAGAGGGCTGCGGCCGTCGTGAGCGCGCGCAGGGGGCGGATCATGGGGTTCCTTCCCTCCGGCCGGGATGCGTTCGGTCCAGGTGATCTCCTGGCGGACGGTGGAGAGGACGCCCTCGTCCCGGTTCGTGCTCTTGAGCCATTCGTAGTAGCCGATGAAGTGCAGGAACGAGCGGACGCCTAGCGCCCTGCGGATCCGTGAGACCGGGCGCATGGCCAGCATAGAGTGGCCGCCGAGGGCGAAGAAGTCGTCGTCGGCGCCGACCCGGGTGAGCCCCAGCACCTCGGCGAACAGCGCGCACACGATTTCCTCGCAGGCTGTGCGGGGTGCAACCGCCGCGGTGGCGGTGGTCTGCGGGGCGGGCAGGGACCGGCGGTCGAGCTTGCCGTTGGCAGTGATCGGCAGGGAGTCCAGGACGATGACGGACGAGGGGACCATGAAGTCCGGCAGGGTGCGCCGGGCGAAGTTGGTAAGGGCGGCGGTATCCACGCCCCCGCCGGGGTCGGCCGGGACGACATAAGCGACGAGCCGCTTCTCTCCCACGCGGTCCTCCCGGACCACGGCCGCCGCCTCGGCAACCGAGGCGTGCTCGGCCAGTATGAGCTTGCGAGCAGGAGAGCGGCACGACCAAATGACCCGCTTCACGGCTACAGCGGTCGAAGGCCCAGTCTTCCCCGCCAGAACCTCCCCCTACGCGCCGTCCTCGTCCTCCAGGGCGGGGGGCTCCTGCCAGGTCAAGGTTTCCAGCGGCGACGGCAGATGCCGGTCCGGGATTGGCAGCGCGTTCATGACGGCGGATGCCTCGTCGGTGAAGAGGACGACGGGCTGGGCCGGGTCGTGGACGAGCATGGGCGCTGCCGTGTTTGCGGTGTTCCTGGCGGTCATCTGATCCCCCTGCGTCGGTACGGGCTGTGCCCGGTTGGCGGTCGGCGCACGGGCCGACTCGCGAAAGCGTAGCTGGATCAACACCTGCGGCCTTTAGGGCGCAGCGCCACCGGCTCCTTCCCCTGGCAGGGGATGTCGGGCCGGCGCGCAACTACACGGCAGTGATCCGCGTAAGGGTGTCCTGGAGGCGGCGGACGGCCTCCTCCGCCTCCGTGTATTCGTCAGGAGCCGGGAGGACAGTGCCGAAGGTGCCGCCGTGGCCGGCAGGCAGGGCGCGCCAGCGCAACACCGGTTCGAGGGCGTGGATGGCACCGGAGAGGAACCAGGCCAGGCGGCCATGAGTGCGAGCGAGGGAGATCGCCAGGACGGCGAGCGTTTCCCGCAGGTGTTCGAGCCGGTCGATCTGCGGCAACGTCTCCTGGGTGTCCGGCGGGCCGACAGCGTCGCGCAGGCCGGCCTCGACCTCACGAGCGAGCGCGCGTTCCTTCGGCGCCAGTTCCCACACCCCGTCTTGGATCTGCTGCTCGGCTTCCTCGGCCAGCACCGCGACGATCCTCTGCATGTCCATGCGGCTCACTGTAATCAGTGGTCCCGGCACCCGGCACGGAGCGCAGGCTGACTGCGCTTGCAGAAAACATGCCAGAGCCCGACCGGGTGGCTCGCGCCCCGGACGCGAGGAGCGATGCACGATCGCCATCGCCGCGAACGCCCTGTTCTCCGAGTGGAGGCAGACCTTCACCGACCCCGGCTCTACGCGGCGATCGTGGACCGGGTGACCTTCAACGCGCACCTCGTCGAGACCGGAACCGACTCGTTCCGGCTCGCCCCGGCCCAGCCGAGGCGCCGCACATCCTGAGTGCCGTCCACCGGCGAGTCAGGGCGCTGCACCGGCCCCGCTCGCCGGCCGCAGACGATCTGTGGCGCAGTCACCAGAGCTGGTGACGGCCGCAAGGACGCCTTCACCCGACTGGTCCGGCTCCTGGCCTTACGGGAATACTTCGGGGTCGTGCTCGTGCTTATCGGCTCGCCGCGTCGCACAGGGCAACGCCACCGGCAGCACCCGGGAAGCCGTCACCCGCGCCTTCGAACTCCTCGAAGCCGGCTGGACGGCAAAGCGGCCCGGCGCCTGACGGGGTCGCGCCTGGGACGACGTACTCGACCCGGCGCAGCGCCGCGGGGCCGAGTACGCGTCGCGCAGTCAGCAGGTGATGGTGACCTCGTGGACCACCGGGTTGGCGGGACGGGGGAACGAGGCCGCGCCGAAGGTGCCGCGAATGGTCGAGCCGCACGGGGCGGTGGTGACCAGGCCGTGCACCTCGAGGTTCGACGAGGTGAAGATGACCGACTTGGTCTGGGTGCTGGGCGCGGTGCCGCTGCCGAGGACCTCTGCGGACAGGGTCGTGATCAGTTCCTTCGGGGCGGGCGCCGGGCTGCCCTGGGAGGGCGGACCGGCGAAGCCGACCGTGCCGTAGAACTCGACGGTGTTACCGGTGACCGCGGCACACACCCGCGTGGACAGGCCTGCCTGGAGACCTGAGCGGCCGCAGGAGGTGACGGTCGCGACGCTGTCGGCCGACTGCGCGGTGGCGCCGGCCGGGGTGATCGCGACAACGGCCAGACCTGCGGTGCCTGCGGCGAGCAGAGCTAAGCGGTTCATGGGTGGCCCTCCTTGAGATGAAGCACCGTCCAGGGATCCCCGGACAGTGGGTATGACATGTGATATTTCACATGTGATCAAAATGCAAGTTGATCAAGGCCTGAACTCGTCCCGTCCGCCCCGTGGCCATCTCGCCCGTGCCCACAGCGACTTGGGCCCGCACCCCCAGTTGCGCCAGTGTCGGCGCCCCTTTCCCGCCCGGATGTGGGAGCCGTCCACGCAGGCTCTGGACCCATCGAGCCAGCCGACCGCGTTCAGCTCGGCCGGCAGGATGCGGCGCAGTCGCCCACCGACCTTCACCACAGGCTCCTGCGGCTCGGCGTACCTCACGACCCCTGGAAGAAGCCCACACGGCCCCTTCCGGCCGAAAGGTGCAGCGTGCCGTACTCGACCATGGCTGGTTGTGCGTGGCCCCCACGCGCGCGTGGTTGACGGTTCATCAGATTGGCCTGACAGTGCCCTCATGATGACCCAGGCGATGCGCGAGCCGCATGTTTCCGGTCGATGGGCGTGGGGTGCGGTGCTCGCCGTACTCACCACATCCTCTCTGTTCGCGGGAGTCCCAGCGCATGCCGCCGAGGCGCCGACGTACGACGCGCGGGCGGTCGAAGTGAGTGTCAGCGGCACGCACTTCTTCGACGGCTACGGACGTGAGGTCGTGCTGCGCGGGTTCAACGTCTCCGGCGAGACCAAACTCGCCGAGAACGGCGGCCTGCCCTTCGCGAGTGTCGAGGACGCGCGGAAGTCGGCCCGGGCCATGCGCGAACTGGGCGGAGCGAACTCCGTCCGCTTCCTCCTGTCATGGACGGCGGCCGAACCCGTGCGCGGGCAGGTGGACGAGGTCTATCTGAGCCGGGTGACGGCGCAGATAAGGGAGTTCCTGGCCGTGGGGCTGCGCGTGTATCCCGATTTCCACCAGGATCTCTTCTCGCGCTACGTCTTCGACAAGGACAGCTGGTACTCGGGCGACGGCGCACCGCGCTGGGTGGTCCAAGCGGGCGCCTACCCGCGGGAGTCCTGTGGAATCTGCGCCCACTGGGGGCAGAACATCACCCAGAACCAGACGGTCAAGAGCGCCATGCGCGACTTCTGGGCCGACCGGAACGGCATCCAGGAAGCCTTCCTCGACACCGCCCAGGCGACCATGGCGTACCTCGCGGGTCATCTGGACGGGGCGGAGTTCGCGGGGATCGCCGGCTTCGACCCCTACAACGAGCCCTACGCAGGCCAGTACGCGAGCGGCGAGGACGGCGCCGCCTGGGAGCAGGGCCGCCTCTGGCCGTTCTACGAGAGGTTCCGGGCGCGCATGGACGCGGCGGGCTGGCTGGACAAGCCTGCCCTCGTCGAACCGAACATGTTCTGGAACTCCAACCTCTCCTTCATGAAACAGACCGGTGGCCTCGCCGGCGTCGGAACCCTGGGGCCGCGGTACGTGTTCAACACGCACTTCTACGACCAGGCACGGATGTCGGGCTTCTTCAACCTCTCCAAGGCCAAGGACGGCGAGTACACCGCAGACTTCAACTCCGTACGCAACCGGTCCACCGCCCTCAATGCCCCCGCCATCGTCAGCGAGTTCGGCCATCCACTGACCGGCACGTCTTCCGACAAGGCCCCGTCCGTCGTCAAGGGCCAGTACCAGGCGCTCGACAGCGGCCTCGGCGGCCGCACCTGGTGGCAGAACCCGGCCGCCGCCGGACCCGTCCTGTCCGCGACCCAGTGGCAGTGGGACATCTACAGCGGCCGCCATCACGAGGCGATGAACGACAACCCGAACAAGATCCGCACCACGGGCGATGCCTGGAATGACGAGGACCTGTCCGCCGTACGCCTCGACGACAGCGGCACCCCTGTGCTCCGTCAGGACGCGCGACTCCTGGACCGGCTGTACCCGAGCGCGGTCGCCGGGCATACGCTCGCGTTCCTCTACGAGGACCGCTCACGCGACGCGGGCACCACCACGACCTGGAGTCAGATACCCGGCAGCATGCCGGAATCGGCACGTCTCACCGGCTCGGGGCTGCCGTACGGCGTGCTGGTGTGGCGTGGTGGCAGCGCAAGCGCGCCGACGGAGCTGCACTTGCCGGCCGGGTTCGATCCCGCCACGACCACGGTCATCTCGGACCTCGGAACGGTCACCGGCCCCGGAACCACCGGAGCCATTGCCATCGTCCCCGAGCCCGGCGGTACGAACGCTCGCCGCATCCTCCTGTTCGGTGCCTCGGAAGGACTGCACTTCGCGCTGATCAGCGCCGCCCCGGCGACGGCCGAGCAGCGCTCGGTCGTACAGAAGGAAGTCGTCCGATGGGCGGCGGGCGCCGGCCTCGGGTGAAACTGGTTGTCCGGATCCCGCCAAGCCGCGGCGCGGTCGCGGCCACGAGACGCCCGACCGTGGTGGAGGCAGGGCCGTCCTTCCGGGAGGTGTTCTCGCCGAGACTGGCCAGGTGCGCGCCGAGAAGGCCGGTGCCGCCCTGGTCACGGATCCGGTCCATGCGGTGGGCGGTTCGCGCCGGCCGGTGCATCCGGCTCGCGAACAAGCGGTGCGGGTCGGGCGGGCGGATGCCGGCCGGCCCGGAACCCCTCGGGGGTTCCGGGCCGGCCGGCATGGCCAGGGGGTCAGGCGGCGCCGGGGGTCATGCCGCCGATCATCTCGGCCAGCACGGTCCGCCGGTCCTCTCCCGGCCGTGCCCGCAGGGGGCGCGCCAGGCGGGCGGCGTCGTAGTGCCAGCGGTGATCGAGGTCCCGGGGGACGTCGTCGCCCTCGCGGAGGTCGGCGTGGGTGTCGAGCAGTTCCGTGAGGTCGAGGGCCAGGTCACGCCAGGACACGTGGCCGCTGGACGCGTTGGCGACCCCGTGGACGGGACGGTCCAGGCTCGCGGTCACCGCGCGGGCCAGCGCAGCCGCGTGCACCCACGCCACTCCGTACCAGGGGTGTCCGCCGGTACCGGGCCGCGGCAGTTCGATCGGCCGTCCCTCACGGGCGCACTGGTAGAGCGTGCCGAGGGCGCCCCAGCGCAGCTGTTCGCGCAGCCGGTCGTGCGCGCCCCACACGATCGGTGACCGTACGGCGCTCGCTCCGCCGCGTCCCTCGGTGCCCGCGGCGCGCAGCAGCAGGGCCTCGCAGTCGAGTTTCGCCCTGCCGTACGGGCTGACGGGCTCGTGGGGCGGCGCCTCCTCCGCGACCCGGTCCGTGTCGGGGCGCCCGTAGGCGTCGACGCTGCTGACGAAGACGAACGGTCCCCGGCGCCAGGCGTCGACGATCGTATCCATGGCCGCCAGGTCCACGTCGTGCCGGGTGAAGGTGCAGGCGGAGTGGACGATGGCGTCGGCGCGCGCGACGGCGTCCCGCAGCCCGGCCAGGTCGGAGAGGTCACCCTCGATGACGTCGACGCCCTCGCCGGCGATCAGGTGGGCGGACTCGGGCCGGGCCAGCGCCAGCACAGGGCGACCCTGTGCGGCCAGTTCGCGTACGACGAACGCGCCGACCCCGCCCGTCGCGCCGGTGACCAGGACCGTGCCCGGGCGGATGTCCCGGGAGCGGGGCGCCGGCCTGCTCGCGGCCTTCGCGGCGCTCTGCCGTGCCGCGCGTTCGTCGAGGAGCGCGGTCAGCGCCCGGGGCGTACGGGCCTGGAGGACGTCGAGGCCCGTGAGGGGCAGACCGAGGTCCGTACGGAGCCGTTCGGCGAGCTGTACGGCCTTCAGGGAGTGGCCACCGAGAGCGAAGAAGTCGTCGTCGGGCGAGGGGAGGACACCGAGCACGGCGGCGAAGGCCTCCGTGACCGCTTCGGCCCGGGGGCCGGACGGGGCGCTCGGAGTGGACGACCCGGGCAGCCGGCCGTGGTCGAGGGAACCGGCGGCCGGGCGCGGAAGCGCGTCGAGCAGGGTGACCGTGGCCGGCACGGACTCGGCTGCGAGCGACCGGCGCAGCAGGCCGAGCAGTTCGTGACCGGAGGGGCCTACGCTGTCGTGCAGGACGGCGTAGGCCACGGGCGGCCCCTGGGCGGGCCGGACCACCGTGGCGTCGGCGACCTGCGGGTGGGCGCGCAAGGCTCGCGCGGCCGGGTGGCCGTCGCCCTCCGGGTCGTCGCCGTCCGCTCCCCCGCCATCCGAGCCGTCACCGTGGTCCGGGTCGGCGGCGTGTCCCGGGTCGGCGGCGTGGTTCGGGTCGGCCTGGGGCATGTGGTCCAGGGTGAGTTCCGGGTCGGCGGCCACCGCGTGGAGCAGGGCCGCGTAGTCCCGTACGGCCGCCTCCGCCACGGTGTCGTCCAGCGAGTTCCCGTCGTACTGGACGCAAGCCACCGGCTGCGCGGCATCGCCCAGGCCCAGGCCGTAGGACAGCGTGAACTTCGCGCCGTCGGTGGGTACGTCGACGTACTCGGCCGACGTACCCGGCAGGCGCAGGACCGTCGGCTCGCCGAGGACGTCGGAGGTGACGCGGACCAGCGCGGTGCCGTCGGCGCCGCGTGCCCCGGCGCCGAGGCGTTCGAGGACCAGGTCGAAGGGGATGTGCCGGTGGCTCTGGGCTTCGAGGAGTGCGGCGCGTACCCGGTCCAGCAGTTGGACGAAGGTCGGGTCGCCGGAGACGTCGACTCGTACGGGCAGGGTGTTGACGCACAGGCCGACGAGGCCGCGCATGGCGGTTCCGCTGCGGTGGGTGCCCGCGACGCCGATGATCAGGTCGTCGTCGCCGGTGAGGCGGTGCAGTGCGGCGAAGGCCGCGGTGAGCGACACCGCGAAGAGCGTGGCGTTGCGCTCCGCGCCCAGCGCCCGCAGGGCGTCGGGCACGGCGGGCGCGAGGGGCACGGTGCGCATGGCCGCGGGCCGGAGCGCGGTGGGCGGCGCGGCCGCCGCCGGTCGGGGCAGGCGCGGGGGCGCCGCGTCGGCCAGCAGGTCGCTCCAGCGGTCCAGTTCCGCCGCGTGGCCGGTCAGGGCGTCGTGCTCGCGGCGGGCGTGGTCGGCGTACCGGGGCGGTGCGGCGAGGGTGTGCCGGCCCGTCCCGTCGGTGGCGGCCGTGTAGAGGACGGCGAGTTCGGCGGCCACCGTCTCCAGTGACGCGCCGTCCACAGCGATGTGGTGGAACGTCAGGAGGAGGGTGTGGTCCTGCGGGCCGTGGCGCAGGACGAGGGCCCGTACGGCCTCGCCGGCCGTGAGGTCGAACGGCCGGGCCGACTCGCGCCGCAGCAGCCCGGGGGCGTGCGTCGCGTCGGTGTCGACGACGGGTACGGGGACCGTCCGCGGCGCGGGCAGCACCTCCTGGCAGGGCTCGCCCGCGCGCTCCGTGTAGCGGGTGCGGAGAATGCCGTGCCGGGCGACCAGCGAGGTGAGGGCGCCGGTGAACGCGGCCACGTCGAACGGGCCGCGCACCCGGGTGGCGAACGGTACGTGGTACGAATCGCCCGCGCCGCCGAGCCGCTCCATCAGCCACATGCGGCGCTGGGCGCGGGAGAGGGGGACGCTTGTGTCCTGCGGGGCGGTACCGGAGGCGTGGCCGGTGTCCCGCGGTACGGGGCCCGTCGCGCCGGCGGGTTCGGCCGTCACACGTCGGGCGTTTTTGGCGCGAGCCCGGCGCAGCAGTTCCCGCTGGAGGTGCTGTTGGCGCTCGCGGGCCGCGGAGTCGGCGTCAGTGGACATCGCTGTGCTCCGAGGTCTCGGGGTGCAGGTCGCTGTGGGCGGCCAGGAGGGCGCGTTCGACCAGTTCGGCCTGCGCGGCGACGGTCGGGGCGGCGAAGAAGTCGGCGAGGGAGAGTTCCACGCCGAGTTCCTCGCGCAGGTCGTCGGTGACGGCGAGGGCGAGCAGGGAGTGGCCGCCGAGAGCGAGGAACTCGGCGTCGGCGCGGGTGACCTCGCTGCCCAGTTCCCGGCTCCACACGTCGGCGACGGCCTGTTCCAGCGGGGTCATCGCCGGCGCCGGCGCTTCGGCCGGCCGGTTGTCGGCGGTGCGCGCGCGGGCGGTGAGCGCGCGTCGGTCGACCTTGCCGGCGGGGGTGAGGGGAAGCCGTTCCAGGACGGTGACCGCGTCGGGCACGAGGTGGGCGGGCAGGACACCGGTGAGCCGCTCGCGCAGCGCTCCGCCGGACACCACGAGGCCGGGCGCGGCGACGACGAACGCGACGAGGGACGCTTCGGGTGTGCCGGCACCGTCGACGGTGACGGCGGCGTCGTCCACGTCCGGCAGCTCGCGCAGAGCGTGTTCGACTTCGGCGGGTTCGATGCGGAAGCCGCGGACCTTCACCTGGTCGTCGTCGCGGCCGTGGAAGACGAGGATGCCGTCGGTCCGGCGGGAGACGATGTCGCCGGTGCGGTAGAGCCGGCCGGCGGCGGGGTGTTCGACGAACCGTTCGGCGGTGAGTTCGGGCAGGCCCGTGTACCCGTGGGCGAGCCTGCTGCCGCCGATCCACAGTTCGCCCCGGTCGCCGTCGGCGACCGGTCGGCCGTCGACGTCCAGGACGTGCGCTGTGGCTCCGGCGATGGGCCGGCCGATCGGTATCGGCGCCTCGCAGTCCTGCTCGGTGACCCGGTGGGCGGTGGCGAAGGTGGTCGTCTCGGTCGGCCCGTAGCCGTTGACGAGTTCCAGCCAGGGGAAGGCGGTGAGCACCTCACGGGCCTGTGGGGTGGCCATGGCCTCGCCGCCCACGACGACCGAGCGGAGCTGGGCGAAGACGCGCGAGCGGCGCGCGGCGAGCTGGTGGAAGAGAGCCGTGGTGAAGAACGCGACCGTCACGCCGTGTCGCTCGACGTGCCGGGCCAGGTCCTCCAGGGAGGGGCGCTGCTCGGTGCAGACGACGACTGCGGCGCCGTTGGCGAGCGCGACCCAGACCTCGAACGTCGAGGCGTCGAAGGTCATGGGCGAGTGGAACAGGACGCGGTCGCGGCCCGTGAGGGTGACGTAGTCGGGTGCGGTGACCAGCTCGGCGATCGCGCGGTGCGGCACGGCGACGCCCTTGGGGCGGCCGGTGGAGCCGGAGGTGAACATGATGAACGCCGGGCTGTCCGGGTCGGACTCGTCGAGCGGCCGGCCGCTCGTGAGCGGCTCCTCGGGCAGGGCGAGGACGGGTCCGGGGAGCCTGGCGGCCTCCAGCAGCTTCGCGTCGCCGACGGTGAGCGTCACCTCGGCGTCGGTGATCATCGCCTCGGTGCGCGGCCTGGGCTGGGCGGGATCGACCGGCACGCACACCGCTCCGGCCAGCCACAGCCCGAGCTGGGCCACGACCGTGCGGGACGAGCGTGTTGTCAGCAACGCCACCCGGTCGCCGCGCACCACGTCGTGGTCGCGCAGGCGGGCCGCGAGGGCGTGGCCGGCCAGGAGGAGCCGGCCGTAGGTGAGGGTGGTGTCACCGTCCACGACGGCGAGGGCGGTCGGGGTGAGTTCGGCGTGCCGCGCGACGAGCTCCGGCAGGGTGGCTGCCCGGGCCGACGGCGGTACGGAGGTGGTGGTGCGGGCGGCGGGCGGCGGTACGGGCGTGCCGTTGTTCGCCGGGTCGACGGGCTGCAAGGTGGGGGGTGCCATGTCAGGCTCCTTCCGGGCGAGGGGTCCGGCGCTGGTCGAGGAGGGCGGCGAAGGCGCGCAGGTCGGTGCTGAGGAGCAGCTCGTGGGCTCGCGGGCGTACTCCGGTCTCGCGTTCGACGATCGCCAGCAGCCGTGCGGCGACGACGGAGGTGCCACCGGCGTCGGTGAAGTGGTCGCCGAGGCGGGTGCCGGGACGGCCGAGGAGGTCGCGCACGGTCGTCAGCACGAGCCGCTCGGTGGCGGTGGCGTCGGCGAGGTCGTCCGGGGTGGCGGTCCGGGACGGCGCGGGGGCCGATCCCCGGGCCTGCTCCTGGCCCTGCTCCCGGGCCGCCAGGGCGCCCCGGTCCACCTTGCCGTTGGCGTCGAGGGGGTAGCCGTCGACGATCCGTACGGCGGCGGGGACGGCCTGCTCGGGGAGCCAGGCACGGACCGCGGCGAGGAGGTCCGCGGTCGCGGGTTCGGCGCCGGCGGCGGGCCGTACGTGCGCGACGAGGCGGTTGTGGCCGGTGCTGTCGCGCAGCACGGTCACGACGGCGCTGCGCACCCGGTGGTCCTGCTCGAAGGCGGCTTCCACCTCGGCCGGTTCGATCCGCACCCCGCTGATCTTCACCTGGTCGTCGAGGCGGCCGAGGAAGTCCAGGCTGCCGTCGGCGTTCATGCGTACCCGGTCGCCGGTGCGGTAGAGGCGGTCGATCCCGGACGGCGCCAGTTCGTGCGGAGCCTTGGTGAACCGGCGTGCGGTGAGTTCGGGGTCGAGGTAGCCGAGCGCCAGGCAGTGGCCGCCGACGCGCAGTTCACCGTCCTGCCCGCGGGCGACGGGGCGGCCCTCGTCGTCCGTGACGACGAGGGTGACGCCCGGCAGCGCGGTGCCGATGGGCGGCGGTGTCGGGTCGCCGGCCTCCGGGTCGGCGCCGCGCATGGCGTGGGTGGTGGTGACGACGGTGGCTTCCGCGGGGCCGTAGGCGTTGTGGACGGTGGCGGTGACGTCGGCGCCGGGGCGGCGGCGCATGCGGTCGCCGCCGACGACGAGGTGACGCAGCTTAAGGTCCTGCGGCCACGGCCGGTCCAGGAGCGGCTCGATGGTGGGGGTGGCCGCCACGGCGTGGGTGAGGCCGGTGTCGCGCCACCAGTCGGTGAGCACGTGCGAGTCCCAGCGGGTGTCGTCCGGGGCCGGGACGAGGGCAGCGCCCGAGGTCAGGCCGGCCCACAGTTCCAGCAGGTGCGGGTCGAACGCGACACCGATGAGCAGGGACTGCCGGTCGCCCGGCGCCAGGCCGGTCTCGGCGCGGTACCAGTCCAGGGCGACGGACAGCGAGGGCTCGGCCACGGCGACCGCCTTGGGGCGGCCGGTGGAACCGGAGGTGAGGACGGCGTACAGGGCGCCTTCGGGCGCGCGCCGGGTGCCGCGGGAGCCGGCGAAGGCCGCCACCGCGGCGGCGGGGGCGTTGACACCGCCGGTGGGCAGCGGCAGCGGGGTGTGCTCCCCGCCGCGGTGTGCCTCGGGCAGGACGCCGGGGTCGCCGATGAGGCAGGCGACGTCGAGGTCCTCGGTGACGGCCTGGGTGCGGCGTTCGCCGGGGCGGGGGCCGAGCGGCAGGTAGACGGCGCCGATCCGGGCGAGCGCGACGGCGGTGACCACGAGGGCGGTGGAGCGGTCGAGGCAGACGCCGACCAGGTCACCGGGCCGTACGCGGTCGCCGAGGGCGGCGACGACCCGCGCGGCCGCCGCGTCGAGGTCCTGGTACGTCCAGGTCCGCGTTCCGTCGATCACGGCCGGGGCCTGCGGGTCGCGCCGGGCCTGCTCCTCGAAGCGGGCGAGGACACCGGTCGGTTCGGCGGCGGGGCCGTGGGCGATGCTCGGCACGGCGGCGGTGTCGGTGGTGTGCGCGGTGTCGGTGGTGTGCGCGGTGCCGGTGCTGTGCGCGGTGCCGGTGGCGTGGCCCGTGTCGACGGGCGTGGCGGGGGCGACGGGAAGGGTCGGGGACTGGGTCATCACGACTCCGTGGAAAGGGTGGTGGTGGCGAGGGCCTCGGCCTGGTCGGCGAGCACGGGATTGCGGAAGAGCACCTTCAGCGGCGGGCGCGTGCCCAGCCGGGGCTCCAGCCAGGCGGCCAGTTCGGCGGCCAGCAGGGAGTGGCCCCCGCTGTGGAAGAAGTGGGAGCGGGCGTCGAAACGGCCGTGGCCGAGGACCTCGCGCCAGCCTTCCGCGAGCAGCGCGGTCATCGGATCGTCGGACACGACGGACGCGGCGGTGCCGGCGGACCCGGGCTCGGCGCCGGTTCCCGGCTCGGACGTCACGGTGTCGTCGGGGGCGGACGTCACCGTGTCGTCGGGATCGAGCGCCGCCGCTCGGCGGGACAGCGCCGTACGGTCGGGCTTGCCCCCGGCGAGGGTCGGCATGGTCTCCAGCCGCGCCCACCGGGCGGGTACGAGCGGGCCGGGCAGGCGCAGGCTCAGCTCGGCGTGCAGTGCCTTCTCGTCGAAGTCCGCGCCGTCGGCGCCGTCTTCGAGGAAGCCGACGAGCCGGGGCCCACCCGTGCTCTCCCGGTCCAGGACGACGGCGCAGGACCGGCCGCCGAGCACCGCGGACGCCGCCGCTTCGATCTCCTCCAGCTCGATGCGGTGTCCGCGCAGCTTGATCTGGTTGTCGCGCCGTCCCAGGAAGTACAGCAGCCCGTCCAGGCCGCGGTAGCCGAGGTCGCCGGTGAGGTAGACGCGCTCCCCGTCGAGCGCGTCGGGGGTGACGAACCGTGCTGCCGTCACCTCCGCGTTGCCCGCGTAGCCCTCGGCGAGACCGGGTCCGGCGACGGCGAGTTCACCGACGGCGCCGGGCGGCAGCGGGCGGTGGTGGGCGTCCAGGACGAGGACCCGCTCGCCCGGGAGTTCTGTACCCAGGGGGATCTCGGCGCCCTCGGCGAGGGCGTCGCGGGAGACCTCGTGGACGGTCGAGCTGATGGCCGCCTCGGTGACGCCGTACACGTTGAGCACGGTCGCGTCGGTGTCGGCGAGGACGCCGCGCAGGGCTTCCACGGGAAGGCGTTCACCGCCGAGGACCAGGAGCCTCGGCGCCCAGCTCTCGTCCCGCAGACAGGGGCGCAGGTCCTCGCGGGTGGCGAGGAAGTAGCTGGTGGGCAGGTTGGCGACGGTGACCCGGGCGGACGCGAGCAGTTCGGCGAGCTCCGCGCCCGTGGGTACCTCGTGCTCGGGCAGGACCAGGCACGCTCCGGCGTGCAGGGTCGGCAGCACCTCCTCCAGCGCCACGTCGAAGGACGGCTGGGCGAACATCAGGACCCGGTCCGAGGTGACGAGGCCGAACCGGTCGGCGGCCGCCGTCATGTGGTGCGTCAGCGCCGCGTGGCCGACGGCGACCGGCTTCGGCGTGCCGGTGGAGCCCGAGGTGTGGATGACGTAGGCGGCGCCGGGGAGTTCGGCGGCCGCGCGCGCGGGCGGCAGGACCGGGGCGTCGATCCGGGCGATCGGCAGTGCTTCCGGCAGGGCCGGGGCGCCGTCACCGGTGAGGACCAGGGCCGGGGCGAGCCGTTCCAGCAGCAGTCCGAGGCGGGCCGGCGGATCGGAGGGGGACAGCGGGCAGTAGACGGCGCCGGTCCGCAGGCACGCGAGCAGGGCAACCACCGAGTCGGTCCCCCTGGGCAGGACGGCGGCCACCGGCCGGCCGGGTGTCACACCGGCGGCGCGCAGCCGCTCGGCGAGCGAGCCGACGCGGTCGTCGAGTTCGCCGTAGGTGAGACGGCGCGCGCCGCACAGCAGGGCGGGCAGCGACGGGTGGTGCGCGGCGACGGGGTCCAGCGGATCGCGGTCGGTCGGCACGGGTACGGGCTCGGCGGCCGGTTCCACGATGGTCGGTGCCAGGTCGGCCAGCGGGGTCTCGGGGCTGTCGAGATAGGCGCGCAGCAGGTCCAGGAAGCGACCGCAGAGCAGCCGGGCGACGTCCTCGCCGAAGAGGTCCGCGTCGTAGTCCCAGACCAGGGTCATGCCGGGCGAGCCGTGGCGCGGGGTGACGCCGCGCCGGTCGTCGGGGAGCAGCACCACGTCGAGGTCGAAGCGGGTGGTGCCGGTGTTGAACCCCTCGAAGAGGGTGATGTCGAGACCGGGTACCTCGATCTCGGGCAGCGGTGCGTCGTGGGCGCTGAACATGACGGAGAACAGCGGGTTGTCGGCGCCGGAGGTGTGCATGCCGAGCGCCCGAGTCAGCTCCTGCACCGGCACGTCCTGGTGCGGCAGCGCCCGGATGAGGGTGTCGGTGACGTCGTACATGGTCTCCTGGGCGCAGACGGCGCCGTCCAGGGCGAGCGGCAGCGGGATGGTGTTGACGAACATGCCCACGGCGTCCTCGTAGCCGAGGGGCCGGTTGCCGACGGCGGTGCCGATGACCATCCGGGAGCGGCCGCTGTGCCGGCGCAGGAGTTCGGCGAACAGCCCCAGCAGCGTGGCGAACGGGGTGAGACCGCGCGAACGGGTGTGGCCGCGCAGGCGTTCGGCGAGATCGGCGCCGATCGTCTGGCGCAGTTGTCCGCCGTTGTGCCGGCGACGGGCACCGGGGCGGACGAGGCCGGGCAGCGGCAGGTCGTGGGGCTGGTCGCGCAGTTCGGCCCGCCAGAAGTCCAGCGATTCGGGGGCGTACGCGGCCTCGGCCCGGGCCCGGACGTGGTCCGCGTACGACGAGGCGGGCGGGAGTTCCAGGGTCTCGCCGAGGACGTGGGCGCGGTAGACCCGGAAGACGTCGTCGAGAAGGATCGCGAAGGAGTGTCCGTCGTGGATCAGGTGGTGCTCGACGTGGACCAGCCGGTGATGGCGCTCGGCCAGCCGCACGAGCGTCCAGCGGATCAGGGGTGCCTCGAAGGTGTCGAGCGGTGTCTCGGCCTCGGCGCGCAGGAGATCGGCGAACGCCGCCTCGGGATCGGCCTGCGCGCCCAGGTCGACGGTGCGCAGCCTCGGGGGACACTGCGGCGCGACCCGCTGCCCCGGTACGGACCCGGTGGAGGCGACGAGTTCGAGGCGCAGACCGGGGTGGCGTGCCAGGGTGGCGGCGAGTCCCAGCCGCAGCGCCTCGGCGTCGAGCGGGCCCCACAGGTCCAGCGCGGCGGTGAAGTTGTAGGCGCGACTGCCGGGCTGCATCTGTTCGTGCAGCCAGACGATCTCCTGCGAGGAGGAGAGGGGAAGCATGGGCGATCCCTGAGGTTGTCGGGTCGGATTCCGGTGCCGGTCACGGTCGTGTCCGGTGGTCGTGCGGGCGGCTTCGCGGGTCGCGCGGAGCCGTTTCGGGCGTGGGGGGATGCCATGGGGGGAAGTTCGGGGTGCGCGGCGGCGTGGGACGTGCGGTGCGCCGGTGTGGGGTGCGCCGGTGCGCGGGCTGTGGGGCGCTGGTGCCCCCAGGTGCCGGGGCCGGGGTCGGCAGGGTCAGACCGCGGGGTGCGGGGCGGGGCGCAGAGCGTGGGTGAGCGCGTCGAAGGCCCGGTGCGCGGTGGTGTCGTCGAGCACCGCGCGGTCCCACACCATCCGCAGGTGGATCTCCGCTCCCTGGGTGACGGAGACGGCGAAGGGGCCGCGGACCGGTCTGCCGTCGACGTGGACCTCCCGCCCCTCGACGCCGGCCAGTCGCAGGGGCGGGCGACGGCTGGCGTCGTCCACGGTGAGCAGTCCGTCGAGGCCTCCGGTCCAGCCCGAGCCGGCGGCGCGCACGGCGGTCACGACGGCGTCGAAGGGCATGTCGGCCCGGTCGAGGTCGTCCCACCACGCGTCGGCCGTCTCCTCCGGATCGGGTGTCCGGCCGGTGTCGGCCGGGAAGGCGACGGTGTTGAGGAAGCAGCCGATGACCGGCTCCGCCCCCGAGGGACGGCCGCCCCACGGGTAGCCGAGCGGGATCACGAGGTCCGGGCCGTACAGCTCGCGGGCCGCGGCGCGGCAGGCGTCGAGCAGTCCGGGGAAGGGTACGCCGCCGTCGTGCGCGGGCAGTCGGATCTGCGCGGCACCGCTGGACGACGCGCCGTCGGGCACGCGTGCCGGACGGGGTGAGGGGGCGTGGGCCTGGAGCGTACGCAGCCGGTCCGCCCAGTACGCGGCCGCCTCGGGAGTCTCCGCCCGTTCCTCGGCGGCGAGTTGGCGCAGGACCGTGTCCCGGTAGGCGGCGAGTTCGGCTTCCGTGTCCCCGGGCTCGGGGCGGGCCGTGACGGGCTCCTCGCTGTAGGCGGCGCCGAGTTCGTCGACGATCCGCGCCAGCGAACGGCCGTCGCAGACGGCGTGGTCCAAGGCGATGGCGAGGACGTCCTCCTCGCGCTCCTCGTCGCTTACGAGGAAGAGCCGCAGGGGGGAACCCTGCGCGTCCCAGGAGGACAGCGCGCGACGGAGCGTGTCGGTGGGCCGCTCCCCCGGTATCGGGGCCGGCCGGGTCACATCGACGTCCGGATCGGCGACGCGCAGGACGGGAGTTCCGCGCACGACGGCCGGCCGCGAGCGCAGGGCGGTGTGCCGTGCGGCGAGCCGGCGGGCCGCCGCCCGCAGGCGTTCGGGGTCGATGGTTCCGTAGGGGAAGGCGAAGAACATCGGCACCAGGTCGGGGCGGCCCGACGGATCCAGCGAACGCACCAGGAGGAAGCGGCGCTGTGCTCCGGTGACGGGCAGCAGGACGTCGGACCGGTCGCCGGCGGCCGTCAGACGCCGGTAACGGGCCAGGTACTGACTCGTGATGCTGAGCACGTGGTTCTCTCTGTCGAGGCCGCAAGTCGCGGGTCGCGGTCACGCGGAAGGGTGCGGCGGCGGAGGTCGTCCCCGCGCGTCGCGGTACGGGTGGTCAGCGGGTGGGTGCGGGGGCCGGCCGTTCGTCGCCGTCGGCGGCGTTCTCCCGCGGCGCGTCGTGGGTGGCGCGGGCGTCGTCCTGCGTGCGGGGGCCGTGCGGGGCATCGTCCTGCGGGCCGGGGTGCGGGGCGTCGTCCTGCGGGCCGGGCAGGTCCCGCATCCGGCGCAGCGGGGAGAGCAGCAAAGGCAGCGGTACGGCGAGGATGCCGACGGCGCACCAGGCGAGTGCCGTACGTGAGCCGTAGGACTGGGCGAGGGCGCCGCCGATGAGCGCGCCGAGCGGCAGGGTGCCCCACATGAGGAAGCGCAGGGTGGCGTTCATCCGGCCGAGCAGGCGTGGTGGGCACAGCCCTTGGCGGAAGCTGACCTGGGCGATGTTGTAGACGACGGCGCCGAAGGAGACGACCGCCGATCCGGCGGCGAAGAGGGCCGCCCCTGGGACGCCGTGCCCGGACAGGGGCCACAGCAGGGCGAACGGGCCGGTCACGAGGACGGACAGGAGGATGACCCGGGCCTGCCCCAGCCGGGCGGCGAGGCGTCCGGCGCACAGGGCACCCAGCAGCCCTCCGACGGCCGACGCGGACAGCACCAGCCCGAGCCCGCCGGGTTCGAGTCCGACGACGCGGACGAGGTGCACGGTCTGCGTCGCCATGAGGACGGCGGTACAGAGGTTGGCGAGACCGGTGGTGAGGGCGATGACCCGGAGCAGCGGATGGCCGAAGACGAAACGGACGCCTTCGGCGATCTCCTTGCGCAGGGAGGCCCCGGCGGCGGGCTCGGGTACCTCCTCGGGCTGTCTGACGCGCAGGAGGAACAGGGCGGAGAGCAGGTAGCCGATGGCGTCGGCGACGACGGCGAGGTGCGCTCCGACGAGCTGGACCAGCCCGCCGCCGACGCCGGGGCCGGTCACCTGGGCGGTGGAACGGACCGTCTCCAGCGCACCGTTGCCGGCCACCAGCTGGTCCCGGGGCAGGATCTGCGGCAGGTAGCTCTGATGGGCGACGTCGAAGAACACGGTCGCCACGCCGATCACGAGCGCGACGACGTAGAGCTGGGCCATGGTCAGGGTGTGGGCGAGCGCGGCGGCGGGGATGCTCGCCATGGCCGCGGCGCGGATCAGGTCCGCGCGGATCATCAGGGACCGCTTGCGCATGCGGTCGACGAGTGCCCCGGCGGGTAGCCCGACGAGCAGGAAGGCGGCGGTCTCCGCGGCGGTCAGGAGGCCCACCTGGAAGGCGGGGGCGTCGAGTTCGAGCACGGCCACGAGGGGCAGTGCCACGAGCGTCACCTGGGCACCGAGCTGCCCGGTGGCGGCTCCCGCGAGCAACAACCGGAAATCGCGCGCACGAAGGGGGCCACCGGCGGCGGCTCGGGATGTTTCGGACATGTGACCGACATTCACCGACCTACCGATGACGAGTCAAAGCATCCCTGCCATTTTCGGACTTCTTCTGCGTCGCTGTGGGGCCAAGTCGGGAAATCTTTCGCCCTACCCGGGGTACAGCCGCGTGAATTCCTGCCGCTGGCGCTCGAACGCGGGACAGGTGGGGCAAGGGGGAGCAAGGGGTGCGGTCAGGACCCGAACGACCCGCCTCACGCTGAGTCACCGGTCCAATTCTGACCGAAAACGCTCATCTATGATCACGCCCCTCCGGAATCACCCATTCCGTCCGCTATGAACATCACGGGGCATCGCCCGACGCCCATGCCGCAGCCGTCGGGTCCGTCGCGGCACGCGCGCCCGCCCCGCGGGACGACGCAGGGCCCCCGGGCGTCAGTCCTGGCTTCCTCCAGGCGCCCGCCGGCGTCGCCCGCCAGGACGATTTCCTGCTGGAGCGGGCGCTGGCCGAGTCGAAGAAGGCGGGCGTCGCCACCGGTCCCGGAGCCCGATCCGGCCGGGACGTCGAGGACGTCGCGGATCGCGAGGGCCGCGAGGGCCGCGAGAACGGCCTGGCAGCTGTTGTCCTCGTGAGGGCCGTCGAGCCCGAACAGGACCGGGGACACGGAACCGATCGAGACGGTCACGGTGCCGCCGAAGCACGCGATCTGCTCCCTGACGAGCAGCGCGGCACCGTCGAGGAGGTCGTCGAGCTCCCGGTCGCCGCCGCTGCCGAGTGAGGGCGCGATACGGGTACGTACGCAGACGACACGGACCTGGGGGCGCGCGGTGCTCACGTGCCGTTGGCCGCGCAGGCACCCGGCTCCCCACCGCCCCCGCCGACCACCCGGCCGCACACCGGCGCGGACGCCGAGTCCGGCGCCCGCGCCGGCGAAGCGGCCGGGGAGCGAGCGTCACGCCCTCCCCGGCACCGTCGTCGTTCACTGCGTACGGGGTGTGCCGGGCAGGCGCGCGGTCCAGGGCGAGCCCGGGACCGCGCGTGAGAATGCGCTGCTGCAGCCGCTGCAGACCACGGCCCGGCTCAAGGCCCAGGTCCTCGACGAGAACGGCCCGTACGCTGCTGTAGACGGTGAGCGCGCCCGCCTGCCGACCGCACCGGTACAGGGCGAGCATCGGCTGACCGCACGAGCGCTCTCTGCGCGGCTCGGCGGCGCCCAGCAGCCAGCTGATGGCCACCACCTTGTTTCGGCTGAAGGAGCAGGAAGCCGAGCGTCGCCCGCTGCTTGATCCCGCCGAGCCCCACCGTCCTGCCGCTGTCGACCACTTCCCTCGGATCTAACAACCGGAACTGCATCGAATCCCCACCTCACAACCCGTCCGTGCCCCTAGAGGCGACTTGCCCGGCACTGCCGGTCCACTGGGAATCCGCCAAGATCACGTCACCAGGGTGCAAGACGCCGGTCCAAGCGCACACAAAGCTCGTACAAGGCGGCTCGCCAGGCCCTTCACAGAGGGGTCGGAGGCGGGTTCAGCGAGCCGGCACCGATGCGGTCGCGTGCCGGAGGGAGACGGGGACACGATCGGCGAGGGGGGTACGGCCGGTGAGGCTGACGGCGCTGTGCGTCAGCGCTATGGCCGTCAGCAGGATTCCGTCCCTCAGCATCCAGCCGCCCGCGAACCCGGAGAGTCTGCTGCCGCCGATCTTGGGTCCCGGCACAAGCAGCCGCGCGTGGAAGGTTCCCCGGTCCGGGTCGACGGTGACGACTGCCTGGTCGAAGCCGAGCCAGCGGCCGGTCAGCGGGAACCATGCCTTGTAGACGCTCTCCTTCGCGCTGAACACCAGGCGGTCCCAGGACACCTCGGGCCGGCGCACCTCCAACGGGGACAGCCAGGCCCGCTCCTCGGGGACCGTCACCCGTTCGCGTGTGCCGCTGCTCCTGATCGGCAGATTGGGTTCGGCGTCGATCCCGATGGTCGCGAGATCGCCGGCGTACGCCACGGCGGCCGCCCGGTATCCCTCGCAGTGGGTCATGCTTCCGACGACCCCGGCGGGCCACACGGGCGCCCCGCGCTCCCCGTGCAGGATCGGCGCGGGCGGGATCCTCAGCTCCGCGAGGGCCCTGCGGGCACACGCGCGTACGGTGGTGAACTCCCGGCGGCGCCGGGGAACGGCGCCCGACACCAGCCGCTCCTCGGCCGCGTACAGCCCCGGTCCCCCGGTGTCGTCCTGAAATGCCTCGGCAACCGCCATGGGCGGGGTGAGCAGCTGCTCGATCATGCGTGTCCTCCGCGTCGTCCGCGTCGTCGCGAGATGAGAAGTTGGCGGCGTCGGCTTCCTGGCCGCCCAGCTCGCCCACTGGGCCGGCGCGACCATGATCGCCACCGTCCGCCGAACCACGGGCCTCGACCACGTCGCCCGGCCATCGTCTCCCACGCCGTCGCCCTGGACACCGGCGACCCCTCTGCGGCCATCCGCTCGTACGCGCCACCGGGCGTCGACCGGACCATCGAAGTCGCGCTGTCCGGCAACGCCGACCCCTGCCGAGGTAGGCCGGTTCCAGGTCAACGACCCGGGCCTTGTTCGTTTCCTGACCGCCGAAGCCGGCGCGGAGGCCGACGGCCCGGCGTGCACGCCACGGGTGGGTAGCGTTGCTGCCGGGCCGTCAGTCACTCACGCCGGCGGCGGCCGCCGGCGTGGGCGTGCTCTCACTTCCCGTGCAAAGCCCTGCGGCGGCGTCCGCGAAGCACCAGCACGCCGCCGGCCGCGACCAGCAGGCCACGGGCCGGGCCGCTTTGGGCTGTGTGGTGGAGGAAGAGCGCAGCAATAAGCGCTGGCCCTCCAACAGAACGGGCTCCAGCCGGGCCCTGGCCAGTCGACCAGTGCTCTGCCGCGGCCCCAGATGGGTAGTCCATCACCAGGGAATCCACACCCGGGCGCGGGCGTTGCCGCACAGCAGGATCCGACGGGCGCCGGAGGAGTGACGTGACGTGACGATTACTGCCGAGTCGTTCGCGGGGCGCGTCCTGGCTGTGTTTTCACGTCGCTCCCCTGGGCTTCGCCTCCCCTGAAGATGTCCGGCCTTGTGTCTGCGCCGGGCAGTCTCGCCGCGCCTGCGGCCCCGTCGCTTCCCCAGGTTCTCCGCACCCATGGGGCATTGCCTCAAGCCGATCTAGCCCCAGACGGCATGCCCGGTGGCGAGTCTGGCTGACGCGACGGCTCGCTGGAAGGCCGCGTCTCCACCAGAACGGTTTCGGTATCGCGGCGTACTTCGAAGCGCCGCGGTTCTCCTGGAGCCTGCCCTCTCGGTCTTCGACGTCGACTTCACCCACGGCCTCGACCACGCCCTCACCTCCAGCCCTGACCTCGACCGCGCCACCGAGCTCGCCCGCGATATCGTCCGTGCCCAGCCCGTTGAGCGCGCCCTCGAGCACCCCCTCGTCCGCGCCCTCGCGCGCGACTTCGCCCTCGCCCGCCACTGCGCCCGCCCCCTCGCCGGCGAGCTCTACCGTGCCCGTGATCTAGCAAGCGATCGCGACAGCCCCGACCGTGTCTTGGCCCTCGACCGAGCTCTCGAGCTCTACGCCCTGAAGAGGGCCACAACTTCGCCGATCACGGCTCACTGACACCAACCTCATGAGACGGCACCGCTAGCACATTCCTCGGGAGCCCCTGGCCCGCGGCGATCCGCCGGGCGTCGCGACGTTCGCCGCGACGAAGCGGTATGCCGGGAGACGGTATGGGGGCGCGTTCGAGCCGGCGGGGCTGGCAGCCGTGGCATGCCGTCCCCGCCCCGCCCCTTGCGTTGGGTTGCTCAAGAGCCGTCTGCGCCGCCCTGGCTCCTTTCTCTTAGTACTCCAGCCGTAGTTCGTGATCTCGATCGTGAGGGGCGCCGAGGAGGCAGCTGGCAGCGTCGATCATCTGGACGAGACCGACCACGCCGTCGCGGGCATCCGTTCCTTCTCCGCCTACCCGAGTCCACCGAGGCGGAGGGCGTTCCTTATCTCGCTGAGCTTCGCGGTCGTCGCCGGGGTCCACTCGTTCGCCTGCTCACCGAGACGGAGGGCGTTCTCAATCTCGCTGAGTTTCGCAGAGGACAGGGCGCCCGCTCGCTCGATCAGGTCGTCCCGGGACACGGTGGTCAGCCACGTGCAAGGGGTAAAGCCCGGACGCGGCAACGCGAACCGCAGCACGCCTTCAAAGGGCAGTCCTTCCACGGCGCCTACTGCTACTTCGACGCCCAGACCGGTGATGTCGACACCCGCCCGAGCGACGACCTGCATCACCCGGATCCCGGACGCGTCGTCTCCGGACAGCAGCACGACCGGCCGCCGCTCGTCGAACTCCGCCCACCAGACTTCGCCACGTTGCACATCTCCTCCTGACACAGGACGGCGGGCGGACGCTGCGCGATCCCGACGCGCTGTGGAGACGGGTGCGGCCATCTGTTGATCATCGGTGTGTAGACAAACGCCCGCGGTGGCCGCGGGTCACAGCCTAGACCCTGCCCGCTGGCAGGAGGGGTTCGAGGGCCTGATGAGCCGGATAGCGGGACGGTTCATCAGGCCCTCGAACCCCGATTCCGGGTCCGGAAGTTGGTGCTCGGATTGGTGTCGGACCTGCCGCGCAAGAACTGCTGGACCATCGCCGCATCGGCCGCGGAGAGGACCCCGGACGGCATGCAGCACCTGCTGGGGCGGGCCAAGTGGGACGCCGACCGGGTCCGCGACGATGTGTGTGACTACGTGGTCGACCACCTGCACGACGACCAGGCGTACTGGTGGTCGACGAGACCGGGGGCGTGAAGAAGGGCACCGGCACGGTCGGCGTCCAGCGCCAGTACACCGGCACCGCGGGCAGGATCGAAAATGCCCAGGTCGCCGTCTACCTGGTCTACGCCGGCCGGCGCGGGCACGCGGCAGTGGACCGGGAACCGTACGTCCCGCGTTCATGGACCCCCGACCCTGACCGCTGCCGGGATGCCGGACTCGACCAGGACACTGCCTTCGCCACCAAGCCGGAACTGGCCACTCGTATGGTTGCCCGGTTCCTGGACGCCGACCACCAGGCCGCACGGGTCACCGGCGACGAGGTCTACGGCGGCAACCCCAGCCCGCGAACCGCACTGGAGGAACGCGGCACCGGCTACGTCCTCGCGGTGGCCTGCTCGCACGAAGTCACCACCGGGGCGGGGAGGTTCCGTGCGGACACCCTGGCCAAGAAGGTACCCAAGCGGGCAGCGTCCGAGTGACCGGTTCCTGACTCGAGTTGACCACCGCGCGGGACAGTGCGACCGGCGGGCCGTAGAGGTACTCCATCTTTCGCGGCCGCCCGATTATTCCGCTCACAATGTCGAGGCTCGGGTGTTTCCTGATCTCCCACGACTCCGGGTGGATCTTATTGGGGTTGATCACCGGGTACCGCTCACTCGCGGGAAAGCCATGGGGGTTGACCGGGCCCGGGTCGATCCCGTACTGCCGCAGCACACCTACCGTGCGCCCAGACCCTGCCCACCAGGCGCGGCACGATCCATCAAGACGGCCCCGCGTCATCCATACGAAGGGCGCCGCGGGACCCACCGGGCCGGCCGGGGACCCGTATGCCACACACGGCATGCGCCGCGAGTCCCTCGCCTCCCCCTGCCCCTCGGCGCGCTGCTCAGGACCGAGCCGCCCCGCCCAGCCCACGACGTGACAGGCCCCGCCATCCACGGTCCGATCCCCCGTTTCCGAAGTCGCGCTTGAACGCGCATAGGCTTTGGCCCATGACTCCTGATGCCGCAGAGAAGCTGCTCGCTGATGTGTGCGGGACCTTAGCCCGCGCCGGCTTCGACGTAGCGTCGGCTAGTGAGGAGGGCAGCCCCGGCCTGCGGGTGCGACGGGATGCGGACTCCGTGATGGTGGGATGGGTGCCAGGCAGCGAACTGGATCCCGCGGGTCGCCACGATGCCGATTTCGAGGGCATCTGTGCCGCTCTGCGATCCGCACTGCTGGCGATCCTCACGCAAGCCGGTCATGCCGTGCAGGTCGACCGCGACAGCGGTGAAGTGCGCGTTGGGCTCCTTGCGTGACCCTCAGCGGGGCTCCGCCCACCAAGCCCGGGTGCAACAAACACCACACCCAGAACGTCACAGCTCCCCCACGCCGATGCAAACCGCACACCCTCCCCCGGATGCCCAGAAAGGCCCCGGCCCGATGCCCGCCCCCTGCCGGGCCTGCTCCGGACGCCGCCACGGTACGGTCGGCCGACCGCGCCCAGGCATCCGGATAGTAGCCGCTCAGGACAAGAAGCTGCGGGTGGGCGAGGGTCCCGGTGATGGCGCCGATGATTGCTTCGGGGATGCCTCTGCGGTGGACCTTGGTCAAGCCGCGCGCTGATGGCCGGTAGGGCTGGTTCAGCCCTTGGCCACGACGCCTTCGACTCGGGACACATCCGTCCAGGACTCCAGCCACTCCCGCGCCGTGGCCGGGTCGGTGGTCATAGGGCACAACGTCCAGGGGGGGGCGGTCAGCCCGTGCCCGGTGAACAAGTCCTCCAGGAGGGTCCTGCGCTCCTGGTACGGGCGTACGAGGAGATCCACCCCGTCCAGCTGCAACACGTCGAACGCCACGATGTAGGCCGGCCACCTGGCGGCCAGGCCGGGGGCGCTGCGGCCCCGGGCCGCAGCCCGGCGCTGCAACCCCTCGAACGACAGCCGACCCGCCTCGGCGTCCCAGACCAGCAGTTCGCCATCGAGGACCAGGCCGCCCGGCAACTGCCGCTCCGCCGCAGCCACCAGATCCGGGAAACGATCCTGCACCAGCGACCCGCGGCGGGTCTGCAACACCACCCGCCCACCCGGGGAGGCCGCGGTGAACAGGAGCGCGCGGTGCCCGTCGAACTTCTGTTATGCGCTGTGGGACAGTTCGCCTCTGCGGCCCTCGCGGCTACGCGTCCGTGGTGCCCCGTGCCGCCGCCGGATCGAGGGAGTCGATGTCCTCCATGAAGCTCAGCATCCGGGCGTTGACCAGGTCCGGGTGGTCGATCTGCGGACCGTGGCCGGTGGCTGCGACGATCTCGGCGCGGGCGCCGGGGATCAGGCGCGGCACGCGTTCCAACTGGCGCTTCGGGTGCACGAGCAGGCTGCGCTTACCCATGATCAGGTAGAACGGGGTCCGGATGGAGCCCAGTTCCTCGTCCGACAGCGGCAGCGGCGCGGGTCGGCGGATCTTGAAGGCCTTGACGCTGGCCTGGATCATCGCCCGCAGCTCGGGAACGATGATCACCGGCTGTTCCAGCCATTTGGCGAGGCGGGGGCGCCACGCCTTGGGGGCGTAGGTGGCGAAGAGACTGGCGAAGATCCATACGAAGAAGCGCAGGCCCACCTTCTCCAGACCGCCCGGGTCGAGGGCGGTGACCGAGGCGAGCCGCCCGGGCCGAAGGTGGACCTGGTTGATGACCAGCCAGCCGCCGTACGAGGAGCCGACCAGGTGGACCTTGTCGAGGCCCAGCGCGTCGAGGGCCTCGTCCATCCACTGCGCCGCGCGCTCGGGCTGCCACATCGGTTCGCGCTGGACGCTGCGGCCGGGGTCGCCGGGAGTGTCGAGGGCGTAGACGGGGCGCTCGGCGCTGAGGGCAGGGGTGTTGGGGTACCACTGGGCGGAGCAGCCACCCGAACCGTGTATCAGGACCACGGGCGTGCGTGACTCGGCTGCCGGGTCGGCGGGGCCGTACCGGTAGACGCGGGTGGTGCCGAAGCTCGTCTCGACGTCCGTCTCGGAGCGGACGGGCGCGCCCTTCGCGTAAAGGACGTCGCAGGCGGCGAAGTAGCGGTCGCGCAGCTCGTCATTGACGTAGTGGCCGATGTCGCGGCGCACTCGGGTGTTCTCAGGCACGGGGCACCTCCAGGAAGATCCGTTCTTCGTGATACGAACGTACCATATTGTTGATACGGCGGTACCATGAAGGTGGTCGGGCCCATCCGGCCCGGAACCCTTGAACCACCCACACCCCACCCACGGCCGGAGACAGCACTGATGCCAAAGCGCGTGGACCACGAGGAACGGCGCACCCAGATCGCCGAAGCGCTCATCCAAGTCGCGGGGCGGCGGGGGCTGCACGCCGTCGGCATGCGCGACGTGGCCGCCGAAGCCGGCGTATCCCTACGGCTCGTGCAGTACTACTTCGAGACCAAAGAGAAGCTGCTCTTCTACGGGCTCCAGCACCTGACCGACCGCTTCACCGCCCGCGTGGGCGCCCGCCTGGCCGCCGCCGGACCGGACCCGGGCCCGCGCGTGACGATCGAAGCACTACTGCTGGCATCCCTGCCGACCGACCAGGAGAGCCGGACCTTCCACCTCCTGTACAGCTCCTACTCGATCCTGTCCGTGACCGACGGAGCACTCGCCGCCCAGCCCTTCATCGACAACCCCGACGCGGCCGAGAACGCCCTCACCGGCCTGATCGAAGGAGCCCAGGCGGCAGGCCTGGCCGATCCCGGCACCGACGCACGCACCGAGGCCATCAGCCTGCTCGCCATGACAGCGACCATGGGCACCAGCATCCTCGTCGCCCAACGGACACCGGAGTCAGCCATCGCCGTACTCCGCCACCACCTCGACCGCATCTTCACCGCCACCGGCCACACCACCCCGGGTGCCGGACAACGGACAGACGCCGATACCTGCCCATAACTTCTGCTCAAAGGCGCCGCCGCCCGCCGGCGCGCCAGGGCCGGGCAGCGCCTCGGCGGCCTGCGCCAGCATTCTCATGGCCTCCTCCACCATTGGTAGCTGGCGAGCGGCTGGCTACCGGAACAGCGTATGAATCCGCTCCACGTCCTCATTGCTGCCGCGCTGGCGGCCCGCGTTGCTCAGACGTCCTCTCGACCCAGTTCACCACCACCCACACGTGGATCGAACAGGACAGCACCGCCAGGACCGCCACGATCACGGTGCCGCCCGGCAAGTTCGGCTGGCTGGAGTACGCGCCCCTGGCCCGCGAGACCGTCGGCTACTGGAAGATCACCCTCAATGGACACAGCTACACCGTCCCCGGCCACAACCTCTCCTACGCCAAGGACAACACCGAAGGCAAAAGCGCCCTGATCGTCACCCACACCGCCACCGAACCGCCCACCAACGCCACCTGCAAGCGATACCACCCCCAACCCACGCCGCCCCACCCGCCCAGAGGCAGACCCCATCCGGCCACCCAGTGCCAGAGTGGAACTGGGTGGCTGCGCACTGAAACCCTGCGCGGCCCAAAGCCCGCTCGACAACGCGATTCAGGACGCTTCAGCCAGCAGACCAGAGCGGACGCCGACCGAAGTTCGCACAGCCACCACCACCTCGCCCTGAACAGACAACGGGGGGGTCAGTCGAAACAGCTGTGGCGCGGAACGCACGAGAGCCCTACGAGCACGAACTCGCCGCCGCGTTTGGCCATAGGAGGGCGTCGTCCACCACGCTGGGCCCGTGGCCACAGCACCGTCCGCGTCAATGCCCGTGGATGGTGCGGCTATCCGTGACGCTCCGGTGCCATCGGATCTCGCCGTCGTGCCAGTCGTCGGTGGGCGTGAGCCCGGCGGCCGTGGCGACGGCTGCGGATGCCTGATGTTCGGGGTGAATGTGGGCGATGATGGTCTGCACCGGTTGCCGGCTGAGCCAGTCGACGAGTCCTCGGGCGGCTTCGGTAGCAATGCCGCGTCCCTGCCATGGAGTTCCCGTCACCCAGGCGATCTCGGCGAGAGGGCCCTGGCTGCAGGACCTGATCGTCGCCTGGACCGTACCCGTCAGGCATGCCTCGCCGCGGAGTCGGATCACCCAGTTCAGCCATGAGACGGCCGGATCGGGAGAGCCCGCGATCATGTGCTGATAGCGCGAGCGCAGGGTTTGCGGGGTGTCCGGGACCCCGCCGACGAAGGCGTGTAGGGCCGGATCGGACAGTACCCCGGCCATCTCCGCCGCGTGCTCGACGTGAAGCGGCAGCAGGTCCAGGCGCCGGGTGCTGATGGCCCGAGCGGTGATGGCGCTCACGCGGCAACCGTCTCGTGGCGTTGGAGGAGATGGCCGTTCCCGAAACGGTCGCCCTCACGGACGATGCCGTTGATCAAGGATCCGGACTGCGTCGTGCCGTCCTCGCTGACTGCGCTGAGCATGGGCGTGCCTTCCCGACCAGCGTTCGCAGCGCGGGCCCACTCGGTTACCTGATGATCACTCACTCGGGAAGGTACGCCCTTCGCGTGCTCCCCTGCTGGCAGCAGCCCGCGGCCGACGGCGGTGAGCATGTGCATGACGCCGTCGTAGCGGTTGTAGGTGGCCCGCAACCGACGCGGTGAGCGGACCGGTCGCCACGCCTGGCCTTTGCGTGGCTGCAGCTTCAGCGGCCCGAACTCGTCCACCCACACCACCCGGCCATCGGCCGGCGGGGTGTCGTAGAGAGCCAGCACCCGGTGCATCTTGGCAATGGAGTCCGGGTCGTTTGAGGACTTCCAGGTCATGGTCGTCTGCCAGGAGACCTTGCCCTCGCGCAGTATCCGGCGAGGGTCTCGCGGCTGACCGTGGGAACGACCTGCTGTTTGACCAGATGTTCGGCCGGCTTGCTCAGGCTCCAGGTGGAGAACGAGGTGATCTTCCAGTCGGGGGGACGTCCGGGCGACCAGACAGATGTGCTCGCGCACCTGGCTACCGATCGTCCTGGGGCGTCCCCCGCTCCATTTCGGGTCCAGCGCGTCGAACCCTCGCTCGTTGAACGCGTGGATCACATCCAAACCGTCATGCCCGTCAACAGTCGAAGACCGACCAGCAAATCTCGTTTCGCAACCGCTGATCATCTAGGACGAGTTCACGAATCACATCCGGGAGCTGTTCGCGCTGCCAACGGCACTCGAGCCTGCCGACGCTCTCACCCTGCCGTCCGGCGGCTGCCGCACGCACGGCCTTGATCGCGTAAGCCGCAGCGCCAAGCTCGTGTGCGGCGACATGCGCCACCACTGCCGCCTGGCCGGCGGCATAAGCGGCGTGCCGAGCGGCTCCGCTCAACTCTCTTGCCGCAGCCATGGCATGGCCACCCGCCGCTCGGGACTGAGACATCTTGATCTCGCCGCGCGTCCATGCCCGAATCTGCTCGATCGCCTCGCGGGGTCGCGAGTCCGAGGGCTGCACCGACTCAAAGAGGTGCAGAACGTGCTCTGCGCACGCGGCAGCCCACAAAGCCAGGAGCCGATGGTCGGAGTCCGTAAGCGTCCCCCCGCGGCGGATGGTGATGAAGCGGGGGTCACGATCTTTGGGGAGGATCATGGTGCTCCAGGGAATCGGCTGCGCGCACGAGACGAAGGCGTCCAACGTCAATGTGCGAAGACAGAGCTGGACACCCTCGCGACCGCACTCTATGCGAAGACCCACTTCCGCGAACTATGGGGAGAGACGAGTGCCGCTGCATGTGAGGCCGACCTGTCGGCTGGCTGAACTACGCCCAAGGGCTCGGGAGCCTGGCTGCCTCGCAGTGCCGATCCCCCTTGGCTTGATCGCGCTCGTGTTTTGAACGCCCCGGTCTACGATCATCAAGATCACGAAGGGGGCGTCATGAGACTGGCATGGCTGGTGTGGCTGGCCGACCGATGGGGTGAGCTGGGTTACAGCAACGGGGGGCTGTCCGGGGCGATCGGTACGGTCGCGGTCCTGCTCAGTGCAGCACTCGTCGCCGTCGCACTGCATCGTTTCCGCGTCGCCTCGCTCGCCACCGCGGGGGTGGTCGCCGTCGTCGGAATCGGCTGGCTGGCCACCCACTGACGGCACAACAGAGCGTGGCCCGGGGTTCGCGTGCAGGGTCCGCCGGGAGGAAGAATCAAAACAGGGAACATCGCATGACGGACGCTGCCGTAGTCGGTTCCGGTCCCAACGGCCTAACCGACGCCCTCACATTGGCCCGCGCAGGACTGGCCGTCGAGGTCTTCGAGGCACACGAGCGGCTGGGCGGTGGACTCCGCACCGAGGCCCTGTTCGACTCAGACGTACTGCACGACATCGGTGCCGCGGTCCATCCGACGGCACCGGTCTCCCCCTTCATGGGGTCCCTCCCGCTGCGCGAACACAGCGTCCGCATGATGCGGTCGCCAGCCGCCTACGCCCATCCCCTCAGGGGCGGGCGGGCGGCTGTCGCATGGAACGACCTCGACGCCACACCTGCGCCGAACTGGGCAGGGACGGAAAGCGCTGGCGGAACCTGATACTGCCGCTGATGCAGCACTCCGGGGCCATCGTGCAGTTGATGCTTTCCAGCCAGCGGGCCCTTCCTCCGCTGTCCGCTTCGGCTGCACTGGCACCCACCCCGGCTGCCGATGCACGCGCTCCTACTGGGCGGTTGCGGCGCCGTAAAGGCGTGTGTCCGTGACGGTTTCGGTGCCGGGGGCGCCAGGCGTCGGCCTGGCCGAAGACGAACTCGCCGCCGCGCCGTGGCGGGCGGCCCATCGTGTGCGGCTGCCGGGGTGGGGCGGCTCGACAGGTCACATACGAGCGCGGCCGCCGTCAGGAGGCCGGTGGTGTCCATGCCGGGGCTTGTTCTGCGGCAGTGCACGGATCGACGTCCTCGTCCTGGTGGCCTTCGTCGTGCGGTGGTGCGGGTCGGGTTTCGACGTCCGGGCATGGCCGGGCCTTCCTGGAGCAGGTCGTGGCGCACGCCGACCCGCCACGGGTTGGCGTGGGACACCTCCCACCGGATGGTGGGGATCTCCACCCACCATTCTCAGGACGGCTTGCCCGAAGGGTTGCCAACGCCGCTGCGAGCATCCCCTTCGGCTTGCCCGCAGCGGTGGGCAAGCCACGAAGGATGCCGCTGGGTGGCCAACGGAGGCCAGGTGAGGGAGGAGGCGCGGCGCTCTTCAGTGATGCTGAGCGGGCTTATCGGTGGGGTCCTCCACGTGCGCTGGTCGGAGACGCTCACGGTGCTTGGATGCAGAAGGGCCGGGGAAAGACGTTCGCTTAACATTCCGTGGGGGCCTGACCACAGGTGGTCGGCCTGGGGAGAGGAAAGCGATCGATGGCGCTGCAGACCGGGCTCTATTACCCATATGTACACCTGCGAGACGACTCGTGGGCCAAGGCTGCGGCCCTGTACTGGCGCCACCTGGCCCGCGTGGTGCCGGCCGGATTCCCAGTGCGAGACCGCGCCGTCATCCGGGAGCTCAACCAGGGCTCGGGCTTCCTCGTCGATACTGACCCACGGCCGGTTGCCGAGGCGGTCGCGCCGATGTTCGTCGCGGCGGTCCGGGACAACGCCGAAGCCCTGCGCGCCCGATTCGCTGTTGGGCGTCGCCAGCTCGCGCAGGCGTCCCCGAGGCTTGCCCCCACTACCCGGAGTCTGACCGGCCTGTACCCCCAGGAGGTTCCCGGGGAGCTGCAGGACGCACTGGAGGAGTCCGGGCTGGCTACTCTGGACTGGCGGCGGACACACCACGGCGCGTGGGTAGCCGTGGATCCGGCTCTGGCGTGGGCATACAAGTGCGCGATCACTCACGAGCTGGCACGCCGGACGGCGTTCACCCCAGTCACCGACCAGGTGGACGCCCACTCCGCGACGGGCGACTGGACCTCTGAGCGCATAGCCGACGTGCTCCTGGACCGTGCGGCGTCGACGGTAGGCCACGAGACGGCGGAACCCAGGGTGGCCATGATGGCCGTGCGTTGCGTACTTCCGGCCGACCTGCGCCATGTCCCAGTGGAGAAGATCGTCCGGCTGCGGACGCAGTACGCCGACGAGTTCGTTGCCTTCGCGGCGGCGGTTGATGCGGCGGCCGCCGACGTGGTTGAGATTGCCCAGGAGGTCACCGACCGTGCGGCCTTCGAACTGCATCTCCAGGGAGCGTTCGATCTCCACGTCGCCCAGCCCCTCGAATCGCTCCGCAAAGCGATCAACGGCCTGAAGATGGAGACCATCTCCACCGCGCTCACGATCAAGCCGGAGGCGACCGTCTCCGGGGCCGGACTCGGCATGCTGTTCGGTGGAACGGCCACGGCGGTCGGCGCCGGCATCGCGTTCGCAGCCCTCGCCACCCGCCAGGCCGCCGCGCGCGAGCGCGACACCCTGGTGGCTTCCTCACCCGCGGGGTACCTGCTGCGCGTGGAGGCCGAGTTGAAGCCGACGACGGTGCTCCGTCGCGCGGTCAGGGTCGTCGCACGCACGGCGGGTGTAGGGATTTGACGGCGGCGCCGAGCACAGCGAGGACCCGGACATAGAGGGCCCGGCGACCGACCGGTTCAGCCCGCATGCCCTGCGAAGGGCCTGCGCGACCCACAACTACGAGCGCGGTGTGGACCTGGTGGCCATCCAGCAGCTGCTTGGTCACTGGACGGTCAGTTCGACCATGCGAGATACGTCCGTCCCTCCGCGACGTTCATCGGAGATGCTGGCTTAATTCACGAGTTGTGGGTTCTGGCACAGATCTTGGGGAGCGGCCGCGGAGGGTTACTGAAGGAGGCTTCTCTTTGCATTCCCCAGTCCCCTCAGATCGGCGGGATCGGCAGCAATCGCGCCCCGGAGTGCCCCGACTGGGCCCGTTTTATCGGTGGAACGGCAAGGTTGGGGTGCTCGGTTCCTGAGGCCGACGGCCATGTCGTCGAGATTGATCAATACCGTTCCCCGGGGGAGCACCAGCGATCTCCTTGTCACGACCTCGCCAACGCCGTACGATTCGCACCTGAACGTTGGCATCAGCCCGCGGCACGGTGACGATCCGCCCAGCGCTGATGGCTATGGCCAGGCCGTTTGCCTGTCCTGTTCTGCGGTGATACAGCCTGCGGGACCGGAATTGGTGTGACTACGATCCGCACGGCGGCCGTCTCGTGCGCCACCGTGCACCGCGAACCACTTCAGGCAGCCATCCACGGAACACGGCAGGCGTGGGGAGCCATTCCCTCTGGACACAAAGTCTTGATCACTGTCTTGCGGATCGCCCGCCATGTCCGCAGAGAACACACCAAGTGGACGCGCAGTTCCATCAGTTGCCGTGAGCCCCTGCTCTGAGCAGGATGTTCCACGGCCCACTGTTCCGCCAGAGAGTCGTACACGTCATCGGTCGACAGCTCGCTCCCGGGAAAAGTTTGTGCGACGGTCTCACTGATGATCCGGGCGCTCCGGGAGCCCACAGCGTCCTCAACGAGTTTCTTGACCCATGCCAGGCCCTGCTCGTCTGTGTACAAGCCGAACCTCAGGTCGCGCGTCCTCATCGCATCAGACCTTTGTGATGGTTGTCAGCGCTCTTGGCGAAGACGGCGGTGAACCAGGAGTAGGCGGGAGCGAGCGTTGGTGATGCGGGCCATCCATTGATCGTTGCCAGGAGCTGCCAGTAGCGCTCGGTGTGGGGGTAGGCGGTTGTCTGCAGGCGGGCGAGGAGCCAGCGGCGCAGACTGCCTTCGTCGGCACGCTCGAATGCATCGGCGTAGAGGCGGCCCAGGGAGTCGGTAAGGGACGCACCTTTGGCGGATGCGGGCAGGAGGCCGGCGGATGCGGCCTCGTCGATTCGTTCACGCATTGCCTGGTTGAGAGCGTCGTGCAGAGTGCTGACGTCCTGCTGGGAAGGCTCTTCCGCCTGGTCCTCAGCTGTGCGGCGCATCGCGACACGGAAGTCTGCGTCCTGGCAGAGTCCGGCGAGTTCCACCCAGGCCTCGACCTGTTCGGGCGTGGGATCGTCGGGGAGCTCGGGCATGGAAGATCGCATCAGGGCCACGAACTCGGGGTTAGCGTGGAGGCCTTTGAAGGCGTCGTCGATGAATCCGGATACCAGTCGGCGTCGTTCCGCCTGAGAGAGCGTGGCAAGTCGGTGCATGAGGTCTATCTCCATGGTCGTGGGGCCGCATCTGGCGACCGCGCGGAGTACTGCCCGGCGCAGGCGGAGAGTCTGGATCTGCACGTCCAAGGCGTTGGCGTGGGCTTCCGTGACTTCCGGTATGGATGCCTCCCGGTCCAGCACCTTGCGCACGGTCGCCAGATCGAGCCCGAGATCGCGCAGCGTTCGGGCCAGGTCCAGGCGCGCGAGTGCATCGAGGCCGTAGAGCCGGTAACCCGCCGGGCTCCGGTCGGTTGGCGGGACGATGCCCTTGTCGGAATAGAACCGGATGGTCTTCACCGTCAGGCCGGTCCGGCGGGATAGCTCTCCGATGGAATAGAGCGTGTCGCTGTCCATGCCCCCAGCTTGATGTCTCCCCCCACGGGAGACTCAACCGGGGCCAAAAGTTCCTGCGGGACCGCGGGCTCTGTGCAGGTGGCCAGAGAGCACGTGCCAAGGCCCGACCGACATCGTCACCTGAGGGAGCGTCATTTCGAATCGTCGGCGGACAAGGCGTACGCGGTCTCACGCGAACCCGTCTCCTCGCAATCGAACATCGGAGTAACGCTCGGCAACGACTCCCCAAGAACTGTGCCAGAGATTTGACGCCAGCTGCTGGCGTCGGTGCCCGGTCGACGCAGCCCGGCACCCGGGCACAGACAGCTGGGCAGGGCGGGCACCTCTGATCTGTCAAGAGTGATGGTGTGGTGACGGCTCGTCATGGCAAGATCCGCAAAGGTCAGGCGGTGAGTCGGCCATGAGAGGGGGTAGCCATGTCCGATGAGCAGGTCACCGGGGAGAGGGGCCAGGACGTAGCCCCGGGAGTCGAGTCCAGCGGCCAGGCCACGGGCGGCATCCAGCAGATCCCGGCGCAGATCAGCGTCACCGGTTCGCCTACCGTCGCCGTTGCCCGTGACCGGCTGGTAGAGGCCATCGGCCGGGAAGCCGCCTTTCTGGCCGACCAGCGAGCCGGCCAGGCGTCGGAGGGGCTCGAAGTCCTCGCCCGCGCCTTCGCCCTGGTGGCAGGTGCTGCCCCCGCGGTGGCTGCCACGCCTGTGACTGCCGGGCCGGCAATCAGCGGTCGGGCGGCGGGGCTGGCGGACCCGGTCGCGTTTGCCAAGGATTTCGCCGCCGGGGGCGTGTCAGCGGCCATTAGCAAGAACAGCACGACGTAGGCGCACTCTGCACACCCTCCCTGGTACGGACCACCCAGAGCCCGTACCGGGACGGCCCCCAATGTAAGCGCGGGCTATCGCGTAGGACACGCCTTGGGCCTGGCCGTGGTGCGCGTCGATCCTCCAGTCGAAGGCCCGCTTGACGGTGTGCCGCTGCTTGTGTAACCCGTCCTGGCCCTCCCCGCAGGATCTGAACGATGACCCCACCTACCCAGGGCGACCTGCTTTAGTGACCGACCGTCAGCGCTCCCCAATATCCGGGCCAGACCCGAGAAATGAGACCAGCCGGAAGGCGAGTTCCGGCTCCGTGCCTGCACCGAACCAGAAGGGCGAGGCGCTCCGTGCCGGAGGGGTACGGGGCGCCTCGCTGGTGGGTCAGGCGGGGGTGATGTTCTCGGCCTGCACAATCCCTACTTTGCCGCCGCCCTTGAGGCAATCAATGCTTGTGGCGGCTTGAGCTGACGAAGCGCCCATCATGCTCATCCCGGCGAGAGAAGCCGATACCAGTGCGGCGGCCAGGAAACGGTGTGTGCGCATGGAAGATCACCTCGCGTTGTGGCTGGTTCAGGGGTAAGCCGTGATCGACCGGACGGGTGTCGGCCTGCGGGGCGTCCGTCCCGGCTGAAGCCGATCCAGTGCCACTGACCCGCTCGTTCACATCCGCCTGGCGCGACCACAGGCGCAAGGCACGCTCATCGAGGACGTGGCCACGCCGCGGTGCGTCAATGCTGGCAGGACGGCCGGACGCGGAGCAGCTCGGTCCGCAGCACGGGTGTGCCGTCGACCGGTGCCGGGTCCTCCGCGGTCGGTTCGATGCCTCCGGCGGCGACTTTGTCGAGTGTCCTCAGGCCGTCGGCGCCGACCGTGCCGAACACCGTGTAGTTCGGTCGCAGCGCGGAATCGCCGTAAACGACGAAGAACTGTGAACCGTTCGTGTCCGGACCGGCGTTGGCCATCGCCAGCAGGCCGCGCCCATAGAGGCGGCGCGCGCCGGTCGGATCGGTCGGTGCCGGCGGCAGGTCCACCGGCAGCTCGTCCTTGTACTTGTACCCGGGCCCGCCCTCACCGGTACCGGTCGGGTCGCCGCACTGCAGGACCTTCAGCGTCGGGTACGCCGTCAGACGGTGGCACACCGTACGGTCGTAGAACCCGTGCCGTGCCAGGTGCAGGAAACTCTGGACCGTGCACGGCGCCTTGGCCCGGTCCAAGTGCAGCGGGAGCGGGCCCTGGCTGGTCGGAACAGCCATGTCAACCGTGCCACGGCTGGGGGTGTGCCGCGGGTCGGGCGGCAGCGGAACACGGCGCGCCGGCGGCTCGTCCGGGGTCTGTGTGTACTGGCAAGGGCCGTGCGTCGTGCGCGGCGGAGCGCCGTCGGAAGCGGTGGCGACACTCCCCCCGGACACGACTAACGCCACGGCCGCCAATGCGCTGATCAGTGCCCGATTCATCTCGCACGCCCTCCCGATGATCACCAAGTCCTGCAGCGATCGCAGTCTAGGGCGTGGTGTGGTCCGCGGGAACAGTAATCGACAGGAGGCTGGCCCGGCCGACCCCGCGATCCTCGCGCTCCAGCGGACGTCCCTCCCTGCTCGACGGAGCCATTGCCGGTGTAGGCGTCGGCCGCACCACAGGCCCCAGACGGCCCGCACGCGGATCCGCCAGCCGCTTCCCCACCGTCCGAACCGTCCCACCGGCAGCCTCCGCCATTACCTGCACATGCAACGACGACACCTACCCCGCACCCTGATCCACCGGTGTCCGGGACCGCCCCGTGGTGAGGTGCTCGGCGACCCGGCCGGCCGCGTCCGGGCGCGTCCGGGCACAGCCGGTCGCGTCCGGGCACAGCCGGTCGTCTGACCAGATCGGCCACCGCCCTGCAGCGCGGCCACCGAGGCGGCCGCTCGCCCGGCTTCGATACAGGCACCGCACCTTCACTCAACCGGAATATTCCGTACCTGTTGTGAGTCCTCGATGGCGTAGGCCACGGTAGGGACCATGAAGATCAAACGACTCATGCGGGGCGTCACCGTATCGTCCGCGCTGGTGGGCGCGGTCGTGTTCGCCGCCTCCCCGGCCTACGCCGCCGACCTTTCGATCTCCCTGCCCTCGGGCCGGGGCAGCATGTACTACACGGACAACGGCGACGTGTTCACCACATGCGACAACAAGGCCGACGGGCACGGCGTGACCGGCCAGCTCTACCAGTGGGCTTATTCCGGAGCCGCCCGTCAGACGATCCGTTCCTGGGAGGACGGCGGCGACGAGGGGTGTTCCGTGCACCCCTACGACGTCGGTTTCGGTTCCATGTACCAGATGCATCTGTGCTGGAACGGTGGCGGCTGCGTGGACAGCCGCGTATTCCAGGAATAGCAGTAGGGCGCGGGCCCCTGGCCCATCTCCCGGGGCGGCTCGCGCGAGACGGCCCTGCTCCACCGCCCGGAGGCAGGGTCGTCTCCGCTCCCCCGGCAGCTCACCATCCGAGCGTCCTCATCGGTCACCCGGCAGCTGCAGCCGGGCCCTCGCCGAACCGGGGCACGTCATCGACGGTCGCGTCCAGGCGCAGGCACACGTACCGGATCGGGCGCCGGTAGACGCCGTCCCGGTCGACGGAGGTGTCGGCGCTGACCTCTGCGACGAGGCCGGGCCGGACGAGGGTGGACCGCCGGCGTCACGGCGCCGTACGCACCGTGCGCGCGGACCTGCTGGATGCCCTCCCAACCCGACGGACCCCGTACCCCAGATACGTCACGACCGGGCTGCCCTCCGGCTCGATCACCATGTCGACCAGTCCCGGCAGTTGCCCGTCCGTCACCGTGCCGCGCCTGCGCCCGCGTATCGCGCGCACCAGGTCGCGCACGTCTCGGGGCTTGAACGCCGAGACGTCCTTCGCGGAGAGCCCCGCCCGTTCAAGGGCTTCGGCGAGTTCCGTCGGACGGCGCAGACGCCGGGCAGCGTAGCGGCCATGGGGCATGATCCGCGTGCCGGGGAAGGTCTGGAAGGCGCCGAGATAGATGAGGCGGGACACGAGCGTTCGGTTCACCGTGTCGTAGACGAAGGCTCCACCAGGGCGCAGCACGCGCGCGGCCTCCGCGAGGACCACATCCGGCCGTTCGGTGATTTCGAGGGTGTCAGCGCAGTACACGAGATCGAAGGAGCTCTCGGGGAGGTCGAGGTTCTCGGCCGGAGCCGTGAGGTAGGTGACGCCCCGTCCGTCGTTCGCATTCGCATTCGCATTCGCATTCGCGTCCGCTTCCGCTTCCGCTTCCGCGTCCGAAGCGAGGGTGGTCGCGGCAGTGGACGGATCGGCGGCGACCACCTCGAATCCGAGCCCGGCGATGCCGCGGGCCAGAAGCCCTCGCCCGCTGCCCACGACGAGAGCCCTACCGGCCGCCGCCGGGAGGTTGGCCTCCCTGATCACGCGGCGCAGGTACTCCATGCGTACGGACTGGAAGGTCAGGGCCCGGATGTGGCGGCCGTCGACGACGCCGGCGGCGTCCGAGTCGAGTGCGATGTGCGGGGCGCTGGTCATGGCGTACTCCCTCGTCGTTCAAGTCAAGTTCCCTGAGGAAACCTAGCATTGACGAGTTTCCTCAGGGAACTTGTTGGCGCTACGGTGGGGGCGTGACCCGCATCCCCCTCTCCTCCGTTGCGTGCTCGATCGCCCGCGCGACCGACCTGTTCGGCGACGCCTGGACGGCCCTGATCATGCGGGACGTCCTCATCGGCATCAGGCGATTCGACGAGCTGGCGGAGGACCTCGGCCTCTCCCGCAAGGTCCTTGCGGCGCGGCTGGCTCGGCTGGTCGAGGAAGGCGTACTTTCGCGCGAGCAGTATCAGGCGAGCCCGCCGCGCGAGGAGTACGTGGCCACGGAGAAGGGCCGGGAGCTCTACCCCGTCCTGCTGACGCTCATGGCCTGGGGCGACAAGTGGTACGCGGCGCCAGCAGGGCCGCCCGCCCGGATCCGCCACGACGCCTGCGGACACCTTGCCAATCCGGTCGTGACCTGCGACACCTGCCGGGATCCACTCACGGTGGCCGACACGACCCAACTACCCGGCCCCGGCGGACGGACAGGACCGGGAACCCAGCTCCTGGGACCACTGATCGCCGCGCGCGGGCAAGGAACCTGAGGCCACCGGAAGGGATGACCTCGGGGGCGGCGGCGTCGTGGGGCAGAGGGTGGACCAGTCGCAGATTGTCGCCGAACGACACTCGCAACTTGTCGCGGGTAGCGAAGTCGTCCACGCTGAAGTTGGTCCTGGGCCGCGGCCCGGACGGTCAGGAGACCATCGACCTTGCCCATGAGGACTCGCCGCGCTCTGACACTGCTGACGCCAGAGCGCCCAGGTCCGATGTGAGGGATCCACGACCGCGGGGACCATGAGGGCGGCAGCGAAGACGAGGCCGGGGGCGAGCATCCACCCGCTGACAGCCGTGCCCTGAGCGACCCGTTTCGACGGCCGGGACCTCCGGGGCCGATCGGCGTACCGTTCCCCTGCTCGCGGTGCAGGTCGACCGGGTCTGGCGCAGACCCCTGCGGCACCACGAGGATGGGGGTGGCATCGGTATGTCATGGACTGGACATTCGCGCATCCTCGCGGTGAAGTAGGAGAAGGGCGACGACATCATGAACAGGTTAATCTCCAGGGGTTTGGGCCGGGCGAGCCTCGCGCTCGGTGCGGCCCTGGTGTCGACCGTGCTCTGCACCACCGTGAGTGCGGCGGCGCCCGGGGGCGTGAGCGGGGTCGCAGGGATGGACTCCCTCGCCCCTGCGGTTGACGCACGCGCCTGCCCCGTCGTGTACTTCGACCTGGGCGAGACCCTCGTGCACACCGCTGATGACGGCAGCATCGCCTATCAGTCCGGAGCGGCCGCTTATCTGCGCGCCCTGCGCGAGCGCCACATCAGAGTCGGCCTGATCACCAACGTTCCGCCCTCCTGGGGGACGACCGATGCCGAGCGCGCCGCCAGGCTGAAGAAGGAAGTCGACGCGACGTGGAAGGGCTCTGTGCCCTTCGCCTGGAAGGACTTCGGCGACCGGATCCTCACCCCCCGCACCGAGGCGGAGCGCAAACCAGCTCCCGTCCTCTGGCAGCGCGCGAGGGCCGAGTCGGGGCACTGCCGGCTCGTCTTCCAGGCGGAGACGGCCGAAGAGGTGCAGATCGCCGCTTCACTGGGCTATGTGCCGTACCAGGTCGGACAGCCCCACCGGCCCGCGTTCCTCCCGGTCGGGCTGGTCCAGCTCCTCGGTCACGGCTCCGAGGTGCAGGGGCCGCCGACACCACCCGGACCGGCTGGCCTGGCCGTCGGATGAGGCCGCCACCAGATCCGGCCTGGCCTCGAAGCCGTTGCACACCAAGCCTTTTCAAACTGGGCTTCGGCCCTGTGGCGCAGTCCGCGCTGACCCGCGTGGACCAGGCAGGAGCGTCGCCCCATCGCCCCATCAGTGAGTGAGCTGACAAGGCTCACTGCTGCTTGGGCCCTGGTGGCGCCGGCGACGCTCCACGACCACATGCGGTCCACGTCGACACGGACATGGACCGCACGGCCGGGTCTCCTTCCCGCGCTCATGCGTATCCGACGAGGGAAGTCGTCAGACTGCGCACGGAGGGTGCCCGGCCCTCATGGGGTCGGGTCAGCGGACGCCGGCCGTCTGCCGTCGGCGCGCGTACACCACCGCACCGCCGATCGCCGCCAGGGCTGCGGCCGCGGTGAGGGAGATCGGCTGCCAGGACGCCTCGACCGCCGGTGTCCCGGACGCGGCGGCTGCCTGTTCCGGCTGTTCCTCCACGAGGCCGGCGTACCCACCCGCCAGGCCCTTGCGATCGTATGCCGAGCCGGGCATCTTGTCGCCGTAGCGGGCGGTGACCAGCTTCTGGTAGGCGGCGAGGGTGACGCCGCGTTTTGCGCCGAGACCGGTGGTCGCCTCCTCGTTGAGCGGCTCGACCATGCCGTCGGCGGTGAGCCGGTACCAGGCGTGGATCTGCGGCTCGGTGAAGGTGCGGGCCTGTGCAGTGCCGCGCTCGGCGAAGCCGACCTCGGCGTCCCCGTCACGGATGCCGGCCAGCTGCCAGCCTTCGGCACCGACGCTCTGCGGGCCGGTTCCTGTCGGAGCGGCGTTCCCCTTGGGTGCGAGCAGTACGGCGGCGTGCTTGCCGTCGGTGGCATTCACCCGGGAGGTCAGGTAGGCGAGCCGGAGCGCGGTCTGCGGGGTCGCCTGGGTCTTGCCGGTCACGAACTCGGGGCTGATCTCGAACATCGGCACCGGGTCCTTGAGGTCGAAGCCGGGCGGCGCGGCGACCGCGGCGGGTGCGTTCCCGGAGGTGCCGCCGTCCGCGGCGGGGGCCGTACCGTGCTGTCGGGCCGACATCAGGAAACGGGAGACGGTGTCGCGGAGTTGGTCGCTGCGGATGGCCTGCTGGGCGGACTGGTAACCCGCGATGTCGTCGCCTTGCGCGGCCTGTGCGGGAGCGATTGCGCTCAGGGCGGCGGCGAGTGCAGTCGTGGCGAGGACGGCGGTCCGCACTGCCACGTGCTGGGGGTGTCGCGTGGTCTGCATGGTCGGTCTGCTCCTCAGCCCTGGATGCCGATGCGGGAGTGGGTCCACTGGAACGAGTTGTTGTTCACGTAAGTGGCGTGGTCCCACCAGGTGTAGGTCTGGGTGGTCTGCCACGGGTCGCCGACCGCGATCATGTTGGTGGCGCTGTCGTAGCCGTAGATGACGTTCATATGGCCGCCGCCGGTGCGCCAGCCGAACCGGACGGCGAACGGCCGGCCTGCGGCGATCTCGGCGGCGGACTCGCCGACCGAGGCGTTGCGGTACAGACTGCGGCCACTGTCCCTCAGCCCCAGCCTGGCCAGGCCGTTCGCCATGTCCTCCAGCGTCGCGGGCTGGTTGTTGCAGTCCACCCATGTTCCCTGGGCGGCGAGCCGGCAGAACTGTTCCTGGCTGACGGAGCGGCCCCAGTGCTTGGCGATGGTCACGCCGGAGGCGTCCCAGCACCACTGGGTCCTGACCTGCTTCTGCATGTCGATCTTGAGCGTCTTCGCGGTCGTGGGAGGAGGGGTGGGGGTGGGTTTCGGGTTCGGGCCCGCACCGCAGACCGGCAGGGCCGTGGTGTTCTCGTTGATGAAGGCGTCAGCGATGTAGTACGAGCCGGTGTAGATCCACCGCGGGTTGTTCTCCACGGTGTCGCCGGTGGTCCGGCAGGACATCTGGATCCTGTCGCCTACCTTCGATGAGCCGTTAATCTGGGCCGAGAGGGACGGCTTGGCCCGGTGGTTGACGGTCTTGTAGTTGCCCTGCCCGCCGATGACCGTCCCGCGGACCACATCGGCCTGGGCGAGCGCACCGAAGCCGAACAGCAGACCGCCGGAGAGTGCGGCGGTGATCGCGGCTATCAGCGCTTTCTTGGGGCGGGACGCGCGACGTTTGTGCATCATGCTCCTTGATCTGAGACATACGGGAACTTGCCTGCCCGGCAGCCCGGTCGTCCGGTCTGCACGGCAGATGTCGAAGGGCGCCTGGCTCGGCGGCGGCGCGTCGTGAGATGACGGACGGTCGGCCAGTCGGCGCTGAACGGAACGGCGCAGGAAGATCACGGCCGTCACGATGTCTGGGGCTCACACGACGCGCTGGTCACGGACCGCTCCACCCGTCGCCCCGCGGCTGCCTGCAGGCTCGGGCCCGGCGGACCAGCAGCAGCCCGCAGGCGGCCCCGGTCAGGGCGGCCGTGGTCAAGGCCGTCGTCGTAGTCCGGGAGAAGGTGCTCCCGTCGCCGCCCGGGGCGGGCTGTGCGGGTGCGGTGGCCGAGGGCACGGCTGTGGCCGAAGGGCTCGCAGGAGCAGGAACGGGAGCGGTGGGCGCGGCGGAAGTGCTGGGGGGTGCCTGGTCGGCGACGGGTACGGAGACCTCGCGTTCGGCGTGTCCGCGGGAGGGGAACCCAAGGCCAGGGCCTGGGCGAGGAGGAGGAACAGGATTCCGACGCCGGTACGTGTTGGAGGGCTGTGCGCTGTGCCGTGTTCGCATCGTTTGGTGCTCCTGGTGCGGTGGGGATGCGAAGGGGCGCCACTGCTGCTGTGCGGTGGAGGGCTGGTGCGGTGAGGGAGCCGGCGGACGGCCGCATGGGGAAGGTGGCCGTCCGCCGGCGGTTGATCAGACGGACGAAGGTCAGACGACCTTCTGTACCGCCCAGACCTGCGTTGCGCGCCCGTCGGCGCGCTTGAAGTCGCGCAGCCATTCGCCGTAGTACGGGTGGCCGCTCACGATGAGGGCGTATCGGAGACCTTGTACTCCGTGCCGGGCAGGAGGTCGTGGACGTTCAGCGTCTGGGACTGGACCCAGGTGAGGTGTCTGCCGTTGCGTAGCACCTGGTACCAGGCGGCGCCGTCGACCCTGGGCCGGCTGGCCACCGCGGAGTGAAACCGGATCTGGCCGACGGTGACGACTGGGCCAGGGGGCGGCGTCGGCCCTGATGTCGACGCCCTTCGGCGGGGAGTCGGGACCGTGGCTGCACAGCCCGGCTTCCGTACGGTGGACGCCAACGCACTTGTCGCCCTTCGACGCGGCGTTGAGGCCGTTGAGGCCGTTGAGGCCGTTGCAGACCATGCCGCGTGTCGCGTCGTGGGCGGGCGCGTCCGCGCTGGGCGCAGGCTCAGCGTCACGGCCCGGCGCAGCGGCCGGTGTGAGGACGTCTGCGGCTGCGTCGGCCTGAGCGGCGCTCCCCGGTTGGGCGTTGTCGCCCAACCCGAAGTAGGCGATGCCCCCATCTGACACCGCGGCTGACGCCTTGTCGGTGGTGAGGAGCGCCAACAGGCGCGGTCTGCGGCGGCGTTCACGTTCCCTTCGACGGTAGCCCGTCATGCGCACCTCAAATTCTCGGCCGGAGGAGTGGGTGCACGGAAGCCTGCCAGACGGGTGCGGTGGAGAATTCGGACAAACGGGAATGGGCTTCGAGATATCCGACCGTTACCGTGACGGGCGTATCTGATGATCAATCAACTAGCTGGAAAAATAGGCCAGTTACGCATGTAGAGACGAAAAGGTCCAGGCCATTTCCAGGATGTCGTTATGCAATCGAGATAATCTCGTAGACTTACTGACGGAAATTCAGTCAGTGATTCACCTAATTACTACCGCCCGAATTCCCCCTGTCACGAGCGGTAAGAATTCCCCCGCTCCCGCCTGAGAGCTCGTAACACGAGCTTGCTGAAGTGCGCTGTAACCGGTGCGCCGATTCGGCCGCCAGTGAGGGGGCGGGTGCTCGACCGTGGAACGTGGACGCTGAGGTGTGGTCGTTGATCGAGCCGTTGTTGCAGCAATGACCGGAGCGCTCGCCCGGGAGCCGAGGCTCGGCTCAGGTCGGACTGCTGGCGGTGTCTGGACCGGTGGCAGAAGCCAGGAGTCTCGACCGGCTGTACCGGATCGTGCTCGCGGAGCTGAACGCGGCGGGTGCACTCGACTGGTAACGGGCGGGCGTAGACGGTTCCGTACCCGCGGGAAAGATGGGATCTGAGAGGCCGTAGTCGGGCGCGGCTGCGGCGCCCGGGTCGGTGTCCCGCGTGCGAGACAGGCCGGGACCGGCGGCGGCGGCGCCGTCGATCGCGGCCAGGGCGCGGGCGACATGGAGCAGCCGGTACGCCTGGGCGCGGCTGATGCCGAACTCCGCGTCGCAGTAAGACTCCCAGCTCCTGTACCCGAGGGGGAAGCCAGACGTGGGCGGAGTGGGCGTCACGGACCCGGGCGGCGAGCACCGCGACGGAGCGCCGGACGTCGTCCACCGCCGCGCGCCGCCCTGCCGTCACCTCCCGGGCCTGCTCCGTGGTGAGCGGTGGCCGCGCCGGTTCGACGCCGTCGTCCTGATCCCGTTCGCGGGTGCCCCTGACTCCATCTCCTCCGGGCCGGCGGGCCGGGCCAAGGCGTACGGGAGCACGGCCTGCGAGCTCCGCCTCACAGGCTCACACCCTCACAGCTCCGGCGCCGTGATCACCCCAACATCCGGACCGTCGACTCCCGCGGGACCCTCCTGGCCTTCGGCGGAGCCCAAGTGGACACCCTCGGCGACTGGGACGGCGACGGCTGCAACGACCTCCTCTCGCTCCAGAAGGGCGCTCGCGGCTACTGCAGCGGGCCCGCCCACGCACCTGCCTTCGCCCAAGTGGCGTTGCTCGCTCAGGCGCCGACAGTGGTGACGCCGAACATCAGCGTTCGACGGCTGACGTCGTAGTGCACGATCGGCGTGCTGCGCAGGAGGACTTGGAGGACGTCGGCGTCATCGGCGTCGACGGTCAGCACCTCTTCCCAGGCGCCTTCGTCGAGTACGAGTTGCAGGGTGAGGGTTCCCCGGGCCGCGGGTTCACCGGCGACCCAGCTGAACTGGTAGTGGCTGAGTTGGCGAACCTTGATGCTGTCGTCCGTGACGGGTTGCGTCACCTTGGTCGTGGCAGCTCTGGGCATGGCGTCTCTCCTCGCGTGAATGGCGTCGGGTGCGGGCAGCGGACTGGGCATCCGGCGGCCAGGTGAAAGCCGGCAGCCGGCATACGGTTCGGGACAGCGAAGGGGCATGCCGACGCTTCCCCGAACCCTGCGGGAGGGTTCAGCGGCGGCCCGTCACCGGGCCGTGGTGGCAGGCACCGCGTACGGCAGCCATTCCTTTCCCGCCGGCCATGGCCAGGGGCGAGGTGACACGGCGCAGCATCCCCGCCTGCTGCTGCTCAGGGCGCTGCTGTTCTCCGTGCAGGGCGTTGAGTACCAGCATTCCGGCCGTCAGAGCCGGTACGACCCACTGCAGGATCGCGAGGTGGTGCTGCGCCTGCTCGAGCTGCGCGGGATGTCCTTGGGCCGCGGCTTGTTCCTCGGAGTCCGGGGACGAGGCGAGTTCCACCCTTTTGCCGAGCACGCGGCTGTAGGCGGTGGCGGCCAGCGCGGCACCGGTGAGGACCGTCTTGGCGATGGTCGAGGCGGCTACGCCGCTTTGGTAGGCCACCCTGGCACTGTTGGCGCCCAGGAGCCCGGCGCCGCCCACCAGGTGCGCGCCGATCGCAGCCGCGTTCACCGGGGTCCAGGCAGCCCAGCCGGCGCTGGCGATGCGCGAGGCGAGAACGGGCTCCGTCACCGCTTTGCCTGTGGCCCTGTTCAAGGCGACCGCTCCCATCAGAGAGCCCCCGAACCAAGCCGCCAAGCCGATGTCGTGCAGACTGCGCATAACCGTGTTTCGTTCGGACATCTGACTCCTTCCAGACACACGTCCCCGCATTCGCAGGGCACCGCAGCCAGCTTCGATGCGACCGGCTTCGCCGGCCACAGGAGGCAGGCACATGGGCGAACCTGTTCCCGCAACAGGCGGGGCTTGTCCTTTTGCGGCATGTCGAACGCGATGAGGCATACCGGCAACGCCGCGCGGCCCGGCGGGAAGCCAGGGCGGAGCCTGCCGTCTCGGTCGTCTTGAGCCGCGGGCGGCCATACCGCCGCAGCAGGCCCACCACATGGCCGACCTCGGAAACCCGATCACCGAGCCGGGATGAGCAATCCGATCCTGCCCGGCTGGGGCTCCATGGTGTCAGTGCTGCGGGACATACTCGTCGTGCTGCTGCGTCTCCCGGGCGCCGCAGCACGCGGGGAGCAATGCCGGTTTCGATAAGATCGCTGCCGACGCCGAGGAGCTGCGCCTGCTGGGGCACGCCCGCGGGATCAGGTCGGCTCAACTGTTCCCCGCGAGATCACCCTGCCCGCTGGCGGCGCGCCCCGCCACAGCCGCCGGCACGCCTTACGTGACCGTCGGAACTGCCGAGACCACAGGGGCAGCGCGCCGCGCGAGCGGCTCGTGGCACTGCTTCTCGACGCCTTTACGAACCGACGAAATTCATTGAGTTCGTGGAGCTTGATCCAGCGCATGAAAGAGGGCCGGCCCGATCCGCGATCACATCCGGAGCGTTGATCAGGCGCGCCGATCCGGAACAGCACGGAGATCACTTCGACAAACTCGGCGGCCCTTGCCGGCGCCGACGGCCACCTGCCTCCACATCGCCCCCGGGGTCACGTTCGACAGCCATGACATCACAGGCGAACGCGAGGCCAACCCCCTGCTGCGGCCGCTGGCCACCGCCGTGACTACACCGTCGAACGCTAGCCGACGAACAAGCCGCCCTCGCCGTAGGCGACCGCCGTGCAGTTGCGTAAGCCGTCGGCATCTCAGTGAGCCGCCATCGGCGGCTGGTGAGGTCGTCCAAGAGCACGGTCAACCGCGCGTCGCTCGAACAGCACACCTGCGTGTGAGGAGGCATTCAAGCAGGCGCAGGCTGTCGGCACCCAAACCGTACCGCGGCCGTCGGCCGAAGGCGCGGAAAGGACACCCGTCCGTTCGGAACGTGCGCCCCACAGCCCGGAGAGCAGACCACGCGCCGGCGACGAAGTGTCGAGCAGCGGGCCGCTGCGAGGTTAAAGCAGCCCTTGCCGCCAAACGTACGAAAACTCGGCGGCGTCTCCCCGCCGCGCCGGGCGTACTCGACCGACGCACCCGGCCCGGCGTCATTCCCCGCCGCGTCGCCGCCGCCCTCCTCGCGCCGGCTCCCACCGACCCTCCCTTCTCCTGGCAGCCACCGCAGCCCTCCTGGCAGCCACCGCGCCATGCGTCGCAGAAACCGCCCACGACCTCCGCCACGTCCTCGAACTCGCTGAACAGTCTGCGGCGGAGAAACAAGCAGACAAGCCCGGTTGGTTCGCATACCGCCACACAGCTGGCCCACCCGTTGGACGCCAAGCCTCCGCCCCCGAACGAGTGAATCTGCCGGACGGCCTCGTTCGGGTACACCTGTCTCAACTCGCGTCTGCGAGAGGCACAGTCGGACATCCTCGGAGACCCATACGGGCACGCGCTGAGCGGAAGCAGCCTGTCTCATGAGACGTACAGAACGCGAAGAACTCGGTTCGCCAAGTCGTCACCGCCGACGGCATGCAGGCACGCATGCAGGCCGTGAGTACCTGGCTCACCTCCGGTGCACGTCCGGTGGCCGCGCTCCTCGCCGGCGGGCTCGGCACCTGGATCGGCGTGCGCCCCAACCTTGCCGTCGGCACCTGCCTGCTCGTCGTCCCCCTCGCGGTCCGCTATCGGTCCCCGCCGCGCAGCCTGCTGGAAATCCCCGGCTCACCCGCCGTGGCTCCTCCTTCAGCGGAGGCCCTCACACCGCCGACGGCGCCGGGGCCGCTCGTCCCCGATACCGCAGTCGCCGTGGAGGTGGGCACGACCACTCTTCGGAAGGTGGCCCGTGAGCACGAACCTGAACACGGCCCCTGGCCCGGGGCCGCCAGCGGCGGGCCCGTCGCCGGGCGCGCCCCTCCCGCTCAGCACCTGCTCCCTGCCCTCCGACGTCCGAGGTGATCACGTGCCACCCTCCCGCTCTCATATCCGCGCGACCATCAAGGCCTATCTCAGGCGGCATGCCGAGGAACGGGAGGCCCTGGAAGGACTGCTGGCCGTCCTCGACGGCACCACGGAGCCGTCGAATCGCGCCACGCTGCCCGGTCACATCACCTGCAGCGCGGTGGTCGTCGACCGCGACCGTCGGGTGCTCCACATCCGCCATCGGGGGACAGGACTGCTCCTCGCTCCGGGCGGCCACGTTGAGGCGGGTGACCGTACGCTCCTGTCCGCGGCCGTGCGGGAGGTGTGCGAAGAGGCCGGGCTCCGTCCCGGCGACCTCTGTCTGACCCCGCAGCTCCTCGGCGAGCCGATCGACGTGGACCGCCATGACATCGACGCCGATCCGGCCAAGGGCGAGCCGGCTCACCAGCACTTCGACGTCCGCTTCGCGTTCTACCTCACAGCCGAGCAACCGCCTGCGCTCGCTCTCCAGGACGAGGAGGCCGCCGGGGCCCAGTGGCTCCGGTACGCCGACGTGCGGTCCCCTACGCTGCGGGCCAAACTCCTGGACGCCGAGGCGGACGGCCTCGATGGGCGCCCGGAGCCGGTCAACGCGAGCGCCCTGATCCACGACGGGGCCGGCCGGTACCTCCTTCATCTTCGGGATGACCGGGAGGCCATCTGGGAGCCATGGGTGCTGGCCCTCCTCGGTGGCGGCCGTACGAGGGACGATTCCTGCCTTGAGGCGACGCTGCGGCGCGAGCTTGCCGAGGAGGTGCCGGGGCTGGAGCCCACGGAACTGGTGGCGTTCGCCGTGGAGGAGGCGACGAGCGTCGACGGCCTTGCGGTGCCCATCAGCGTCCATGCCGGGCGCTGGAGTGGGGATGCCGAGGCGGTGGAGCTCCGCGAAGGTGTCCTGCTGAAGTGGTGCACCGTGGACATGCTCGACCGGCTGCGCCTGAGCCCCGGGCTCGGGGAGCTGATCCGGCGCCACGCGGCCGAGCATCCCGCGGCCGGGGGACCGCCGGACGACACCGGTCCGCTGCCCCGCGAGGCCCCAGAGGGGACCGAGCTGCACATCGTCGGTGTCCACCTCCACATCCAGGACGAACACGATCGGATCCTTCTCGGCCTGCGCCACCCGGACTCGGCCTTCGCGCCGGACACCTGGCACTTCCTGGCCGGTCACTGCGAGCGGGAAGCCGCGATCGACTGCCTGGTGCGGGAAGCGAAGGAGGAAGCCGGCCTCACCATCGCGCCCGAGGACGTCGACCTCGTCCACACGGTGCACCACGTCGACTCTCCCGCCGTGCGGCCCAGGATCGCGCTCGTCTTCCAAGCCCGGTCCTGGGCCGGCGACCCGGAGGTCCTGGAGCCCGACCGGTGCGTGGAGTGGCGGTGGTGGAAGCCGCAGGACCTTCCAGCCGCCCAAGTCGTGCCGTACACCCGACGGGCGATCGACGGGATTCTCGCGGGGCGCCCGTACTCCGAGCAGGGCTGGGGCGAGCGATGAGCACTCTGGACGCCTGTCCTGCCGCCGGTGACCAGGCGCCGGAGCGGACCGCGGGGCCGGTGCGCGGGGGCGCGCCGACGGGTGCGGAAGCGGATCCGGCAGCCGCGCGGGCGGCGATGGTCGTTCGACTCGAGGAGGCAGGGTTTCTGCGGCCGGGCCCGGTCCGCGACGCCTTCATCACGATGCCCCGCGAAGTGCTGATGCCGCAGGCGTACGTACGGCGCAGTGCGCCGGGCGAGGAGCCGAGGCGGTGGGATCTGCTGGACTGGTCGGCGCCGCAGGACCGCCCCGAGCTGCTCGGACTGCTGTACGGCGAGGGCAGTGTGCTCGTCCAGCACGACGGGGAGCCGCTGCTGGGTCGCGCGCGGGGGACACGGTCGGGGGCGTCGATCACGTCGATGTCGACGGTGATGGGCCTGACCGCCTCGCTGCTGGAGGAGCTGGATCTGCGCCCGGGTCTGCGGGTGCTGGACGTCGGGACGGGCGCGGGGGTGACCGCCGCGGTGGCCTGCCAGGTCTGCGGCGACCAGGGGGTGGTCACCCTCGACCGGGACCGGCACCGCACCGACGCGGCCGCCGCCCGGCTGGCCGGACTCGGCTTCCGGCCGCAGGTGGTGTGCGGTTCGGGCGAACAGGGCGTGCCGGGGCGGGAGTTCGACCGGATCTTCGTGTCGTACACGGTGGAGCGCGTGCCGAGGGCCCTGGTCGAGCAACTCGCTCCCGGGGGAAAACTGCTGGCGCACGTGACCAGCGCGTCCCCGTCGTGGCCCGGCCTCGCCGTCGTCGGGCGCACCGCCGACGGGCTGATCACGGCGGAGCTGCGGGCCGTGGAGTTCGCCCACCGTGCCGGGCACGGCATGGCGCGGATCTGGCTCAGCGAGGAGTTCCGGCAGCGCATGGGCACAGAGCCGGGCACATGGACCCGGCGGATCATGCCGGCGCCGCCCGCGGACAGCGACCGCGGTTTCTGGCTGGCGGCCGACCATCTCCTAGGCGGTGGTCTGGTGCGGGACTTCGGGTCCGAGCACCTGGCGATCGGCGCACCCGGCTGCGGATCCTGGATGCGCGCGGAGCCGGTGGGCCACCGGCGCTGCAGCGTCACCGTCAACGGGCCGCGGGACATCTGGAACGAGATCCAGGACCTCGCCGACCGGTGGAGGGCCGCCCGCTCCCCCGACCGCTACCGCCTCTCCTTCGACGCGGACGGTCGTCAGCGCGCCGCGTCCGAGTGCGGACGCCTGTCCTGGCAGCTGCCCGCCCCCCGCCCGCTCGATGTGGGAGCCACCCCGTGACCTGCCCCGACGGGCTCCTTCCGGGCCTTGCACCGGAGCAGGAGGCCATGTGCGAGGGCGCGGCGTCGGCCTACGCCCGCCACCGCCCAGGCCTGCCGGACGCGGCGGTGGAGGTACTCGGCTGCCTGCGCACCACGTCTTTCGCCATGGCTGACCTGTTCGCAGGGCGGCACCAGGCGTTCGAGGACGAGGCCCTCGCCCTTCTCCACGCGCACGCGGGGACGGGCCTCTGGTCGACGCCACCTCGTTCGAAGGGCCCGAAGAGGGGGGAAGCGACGTTCAGGGTTCTGCTCGTACCGGGCGCTGCAGGCCCAGCAGCCGGCCGCCCTGTACGGCCGCTTCGAACTGCCCTGGTACCGCACCACCACCCCGCCTTTCACGAACGAGGAGCGACCTGTGGGATACACCCGGGCTGACTGGTCCGATCACTACAACAACGGGCGGGGCTTCCGGCGGCTCGGGGACGAGGAGAAGATCCTGCTCGTCGAGCATGCCCCGGCCCCCGAGGGCGGCCGCGCGCTAGACGTGGGGTGCGGAACGGGCGAGATGTCCGTCTACCTCGCCTCACTCGGCTACACCGTCGACGGAGCGGACTTCGCCGAGGGCGCGATCGAGCGGGCCCGCTCGGAGCACGCCGAGGTGGAGGCGGTGCGCTGGCTGAGCCTGGACGTGGAGCGTGACGACCTGGCCGCCCTCGCCGAGGACGGCTACGACCTGATCGTCCTGCGGCTGTCCATCGCGTTCATCCGCGACCGCGCCCGTGTCCTTCGCGCTCTGACCGCGCTGCTACGCGAGGCCGGGGCGCTCGTCATCATCACGCCGATCGTGGAGAACACACCGGAAGGGCGGCGCCACATGGCCTTGGACGAGAACGAACTCGCCGCACTCACCGACGGGTTCGATCACGTCGAGCAGTTCGACGTGGAGGGCCTGGCGGTGCTGGCCCTGCGCGGACCGGCCGGATCATTCAGCGCGGAGGAGAAGCTGCGGCCCGAGCCGCAGGCCGTCTTCGGTGCCGCAGTGGTGGTCACCGACACGTTCGGCCGGGTCCTGCTGGGCCGCTCCACCCGGGGCATGTGGGAGCTGCCCGGCGGCCGCGTCGAGACAGGCGAGGCCGCACCAGCGGCCGCCGTGCGGGAGTTGGACGAGGAGACCGGGCTGACGGCGCGCGTGGGCGACGCTCATGTCCTCACCGTGCTGCACGACGACCGCCTGGACGTACGCCGCATCACCGCCGTGGTCCGCGTCTCCCGCTGGGACGGTGCACTCGCTCTGCCCGAGCCACAACGCTTCGTACGCTGGGAGTTCCACGACCTGAACACCCTGGCGACCCTTGGGAAGATCTTCGCGCCCAGCGCCCAGGCTCTGACCGCGGTGTGGCCCGGGGTGCTGCCGGGCCTCCCGCCGGTCCACTCCTACGCGTGCTCCCCCGCCGCCCCGCCGGTGCCCGGAGAGCCGGCCGAGGCGGTCCGGCTGCGCGAGCGGATGGCCGACATCGTGATCGGCAAGGGCTGGGCACCCTCGCCGCGGGTCCAAGCCGCGTTGCGCGAGGTGCCCCGCCACCGGTTCGTCCCCGAGACCCGGCTGGAGGCGGCCTACCACGACGACCTCGCCGTGGTGACGGTCCGGGAGTCACCCCAGACCGCGCTCAGCTCCGTGTCCGCGGCCTGGCTGCAGGCCGACATGATCGAGCAACTCCGGCTGGAGCCGGGGATGACCGTGCTGGAAGTCGGGTCCGGCGGATACAACGCGGAGCTCCTGGCCCATGTCCTGGGAGAGCGCGGCCAGGTGGTGACCGTGGACGTCGACCCGTACGTGGTGCACCGAACGCGGCGGCTGTGCGCGGAAGCGGGCACCGGCCGGGTCACCGCCGTCCTCGGCGACGGCGGACTCGGCGCGCCAGGCCACGTCCCGGCAGGCGGGTTCGACGGGATCGTGATCACGCACAACGCGTCCGACATCGCACCAGCATGGCGAGAGCAGCTCGCCGAAGGGGCCCGGCTGGTCGTGCCGCTGGAGATGGGCGGCTACACCCGCTCCCTCACCCTCGTCCGGCGCGGCGACGTGCTGCACTGCGGGCACTGGACGTACTGCGGGTTCGTACGCGACCGTGGTGCCGCCGCCCGTACCGCCCCCGCCGTCCCTCTCGCCGACGGCAAGGTCACGGTGCGGTGGGAAGACGGGACGCCCGGCGACACCGCCGGCCTCGACCAGGCCCTGCGCGGGCCCCGGCACGAGCGCTCCACCGGTCTCGTCGTCCAGGGGATCTTCAACTTCGAGACCTTGCAGGTCTATGCCGCGACCACCCTGTCGGGGTTCTGCCGCCTGACCGCGCCGAAGGGATCCACGCTCGTGGCGCAGCAGGACGCGGCCGCGATCCTGGCGGACGGCTCGCTCGCCTACCTGACCCACCGGAAGGTCAAGGATGCCCCGGAGCCGGCCGACCGCATCACGGAGTTCTTCATCCACGCCTACGGCCCAGCAGCCGAGGAGGTGGCGGAGCGCTTCGCCGGGTGCGTGCGCGTCTGGGACCGCGAGGTGCGCGAGAGCGGCTATCCGCCGATGACCGTTCACCCGGCCGCAATGCCCGACGACCAGCTGCCGCCCGGCGACGTGCTCGACAAGCCAAGCGCACGGCTTGTCTTCCAGTGGCCGGGCCGAACCCCCGCCGACGCACGGAGCTTCTCGGCCGGAGGCGGACGGCGTGCCTGACTCCGCCGAGCTGACCCCTGCGGCGGCGTCCTTCACCTGGCCGTCCCTGCTCGGCGTGTTCGCCCATCCCGACGACGAGAGCCTTCTCGCCGGCGGTGTCCTCGCCCGGCACGCCGCCGCGCATGCGCGCCTCGCTGTCGTCACCATGACGTGGGCGCCCGACAGCCCGCGGGCTCCCGAACTCGCCGACACCTTGCGGGCGCTCGGCGCGGGCGCACCTCGCATGCTCGGATACGGCGATGCCCGCAACCCGCAGGCGGCTCCCGGCCGTCCCCGGCTCGTCGAGGCACCGCTCGACGAGGTGATCGCCACCCTGGTCCAGCAGATCCGCTCGTTCCGTCCCGACATCATCGTCACGCACGACGCCCTGGGCCAGCTGACCGGTCACCCGGACCACCGCCGCACCCACCAGGCCGCACTTCTCGCCGCTCAGGACGCGGGGCTCCCGCACCTTCACCCTGGGGCCGGCGAGCCCTGGCAACCGCGCGCCGTGTACTGCGCCACGCACCCCGAGTCCGGTGTCGGCGATCTCGGACCACTCCTTGAGGCTGCCGGCAAACCCGTGTTCGCGGTCCCGGACGCGTACGCCACGACAACCGTCGACGTCACCCCCTGGCTGGAGCAGAAATGGGCCGCGATCCTTGCGCACCGCGGGGAGGTCGCCCGCGAACGGCCACTGCCCGGCATCCTCGCCCGCCTGCCCGAGGAGACCCGGCGAGACATCATCGCGACCGAGTACTTCACTCGGCTCACGCCGGGCCCTGTCCCGGGGATCCCCCACCAGCTCACCGCCTGATGGCGACAACGACCTCCCTGCCCAGGCCCGCGACGGGTCCGTTCTCGATCGGAGAACCATGACGACGACATCCGCTCCCGGCGAGCTGCCCGGATGCCAGCCGGGCTCCTCCTCGCCGGTCCCTTCCTCGCTCGGCTCGCCAGCCGACGCCGCGCCGTCGGGCAGTGCCAGCAGGCCGACGTCGACGCCTGGCACACGGAGAGCCCGGCCCCCTCGTAGGCCTTCGTTCCGGTAGATCGTCTGGCGTGCGTGGTGCGCCTGCGCTCGCATCGGCCGGAATACGCACCTGCGGTCGCCGGTTGCAGCGGAACATGCACCATCCTCAGGAGCCGCCCAGCGGCATACACCCACTGCTTGCCGGGCGCTTCAGCCCCTACCGGTTCGATCCGTCGGCGGTTGTCGACGACCGCGCCCTCGGGCTGCTGATGGAAGCCGCGCGGTGGGCACCGTCGGCGGGGAACTCCCAGCCGTGGGGCTTCTTCATCGGCAGGCCCGGTGAGCCGGAGCACGACCGGGTGCTTCCTTACCTTGCGCCGAGCTCGGCCCGCTGGGCGACGGATGCGGGCCTGCTCGTCGTCACACTGACACGCCGGTACGTCGGTGACACGCAGTTGCTCTACTCCGAGTTCGCGGACCACGACCTCGGCCAGGCCGTCGCCCACATGACTGTTCAGGCCCAGGCCATGGGACTGGCCGCGCACCAATTCCGGGCCTTCGACCAAGAGGGTCTCACCAAGGAGCTCGACCCGAACCCAGGCTGGGTGATCGTCTCCATGGTCGCGGTGGGCAAGGCGGCTGGCGGACCTCCGGAGGGCCGTGACCGGCGCAGCGTCGCGCACTTGCGCTCCGCTCCCTGGTCACCGGCGGAATAACAGGCGAGCAGGTGCTCGCCTTGGACCTCTGGGAGGCGATCGACCGGGGCATCCAGCCCCCCACCAGGTCGTATGCGCGGGGCCCGCCTGGCTGACTCGCAGACCGGGCTGGTGAAGGCGTCGGCCGAGGTGGGTTCCGCCGGGCTCTGTTCTTCCGCCGCGTAGTCAGGGAGGCTGAAGCCTTCGCGGCCGGCCTTCCCGACGTCTCAGCCCAGCTGCCCGCCAGCGACCCTGAGCTGTACCCGGACAGGACGTATGTGCCAGTGGTCCGGGTGTTGGGGGCGGTACCCGTCCGACAGGCAGATGCGCAGGCCCCGGCGAGCCGGCTGAAGCCCAGCCAGGGACAACTTGTCCGCGGTTAAAGTCGGCCTTCATCCAATTTTCGATTCGCGCCAGGATTGGTGTGTCGAACAGGGGAGGTCGGACGATGGACCGGGCGTTGCTGGCAGGTTTTCTTCGCGCGCGTCGTGAGGTGTTGCAGCCGGAGGATGTCGGGCTTCCTCGTGGGCAGCGGCGCCGCACCGGTGGGTTGCGGCGCGAGGAGGTGGCGGCGCTGGCCGGTATGTCGGCCGACTACTACAGCCGGATCGAGCAGCAGCGCGGTCCAGCGCCCTCGGAGCGGATGCTCGTCGCGCTGGCCCGGGCGTTGCGGCTCAGCCTGAGCGAGCGTGACCATCTCTTCGTCCTCGGCGGGATCCCGGCGCCCCGGCGGATCGTACGTGATGACCATGTCGGTCCTACGATGATGCGAATCATTTCCAGCCTCTCGGACGTGCCCGCCATCGTGCTGTCACGGTTCGGTGAGGCGTTGCTGCAGACGCGTCCGGCGGTTGCGCTGCTCGGCGACTTCACCCGGTATGCGGGTCTGTCCCGGTACCTGGTCTACCGCTGGTTCACCCATGACCCGCAGGTCCGCGGCCTGTACCCGGTGGAGGATCACTCGCTGCGGGGCAGGGTTTTCGCCGCGGAGATCCGGGACGCCTACACGGCGGACCCCACGGGGAAGGCCGGTGAGATCGTCGCGGCTCTGCTCGAGGTCAGTTCGGAGTTCGCGGAGATCTGGCGGTTGCACGAGGTGGGGGTGACCCATCACCACGACCTCAAGCGTTACTTGCACCCCGAGCTGGGGGAATTGGAGCTCTACTCCGAGATGCTGGTGGATCCCGAGCAGTGTCAGCAGCTGCTGGTCTTCACCGCCGTGCCCGGTTCCCCGAGCCAGGGCAAGCTCCGGCTCCTGGCCGCTGTCGGTCCCTAGCGGCAGTCGCCGGCCTCTCACCAGGTCTCCTGAACCGTCCTACGGCGAAGCCTTGCCCGCCACACCAGGAACTTCCGGGCACGGCCGCCCCCGCCCGCCTCGACGACGCGACCGGTCTGCCTCCCGCCTACACCGGTCACCTTCTATGGCGGCGACCACCGCGGCTACACCGACTACCCACCCTCCGCACCACAGAGAGCTGAATCATGACCACACTCCTCATCGGCCCATCCGACAAGACCGTCACCATCACCGTCCAGCAGCGGACCCGCACGGCACCCCAGGACGCCTTCCGCATCCTGGTACCCATCGACCTCCCTACCGTCTTCCGCCCGGTGGCCCCGTTCCCCGGCATCAGCAGCGTGAAGAACCAGACCGAGGCCTGGGACCACGCGGGCCCGCGAAGAAACCCGCAGTTCGACGACGGCTCCCAGGCCGACGAAGAACTCACCGAATACGTACCGGGCTCCAGCTTCGCCTACCAGCTGACCGGCTTCACCAACGTCCTCTCCCGCCTCGCGGGCGGTGTTCGGGGCGAGTTCAACGTCAACCCCGACGGTGACGGCACACTCATTCGCTGGACCTACGAGTTCAAGCCGCTGCCCGGCCGCCGCTGGATACTCGCCGGTCCCTTCACCCCGCTCTGGCGCCGCTACATGGTGGCCGCCCTCGACCGGTGCGTCCACGTCATCGAAACACAGGACAACAGCGCGCAGGTGCAGCTCCGGGCCGGGTGACGGCCCGAAGTTCCGCGGCTCCAGCCCGCGGACGAGCCCATCCAACAGACATGTGGCTGGCCACATGATCGGCGGCACGATTTTGGTGGTCGGCCACCTCATTGGTTTCCCCGGATCAACTTACCGAAAGAGACACAGTCATGAAGGCCATCGTTTTCGACACGTTCGGCGGCACCGAGGTCCTGCACGAGGCGCAGACCGAGGTCCCCGAGCCCGGCTCCGGCCAGGTCCGCGTGCGTGTACAGGCTGTCGGCGTCAACCCGGTGGACGGAAAGATCCGCTCCGGGATCATGGAAGCCATTTTTCCCACCACCCTGCCCGCCGTCCCCGGTGGTGAGATCGCCGGGATCGTCGACGCCGTCGGCGAGGGCGTCGAACAGTTGCAGGTGGGCGACGAGGTACTGGGCTGGTCCGACACCGGCGCCTACGCCCAGTACGCGCTCGCCAGTGCGGCCGTTCTCGCCCTCAAGCCGGCCGGTCTGGACTGGACGCACGCGGCCGCCCTGCCGGTGGCGGGTGACGGCGCCGACCGGGTCCTGGACCTGCTCGGCGTCAAGGCCGGCGAGACCCTGCTGATCCACGGCGCGTCCGGCGCGCTCGGCACCGTCGCTGTCCAGCTCGCCGTCGCCCGCGGCGCCCGCGTCATCGGCACCGCCGGTCCGGCCAACCAGGAGTACGTGACCTCGCTCGGCGCCACCGCGCTGGTCTATGGAGAGGGTCTGGTCGAGCGGGTGCGTGCGCTCGCCCCCGACGGCGTGGACGCGGTGCTCGACGCCGCGGGCAAGGGCGCGCTGGAGGACTCCATCACCCTGCGCGGCGGCACCGACCGGATCGTCACCACCGCCGACTTCCGCGCCCGCGAACTCGGTGTCGTCTTCGCCGAGGGCCCGGCGCGGCGCTCGGCCGCCCGGCTGGCCGAACTGGCCCGGCAGGCCGCCGACGGCACATTGGCGATCACGGTCGGCGCGACCTACCCGCTCGCCGACGCGGCCAAGGCCCAGCAGGCCAGCGACGCCGGCCACAGCCGCGGAAAGCTCGTCCTCACCGTCGGCTGACCTCCTCCCGCGGGGGCCTGCAACCAGCCGGTCATCTCCCTCTCCAGTCAGACGGTATCCACGCGATATGCGGATACCTCGGGTGCGGCCCCCGCCCTCCCCTGCTCGGCCCACGTCCCCCCTGTGCCCCTCCCCCACCGATGGTGAACGCCCGCTTCACATGATGCGCGGTCGCACGCACACACTCACAGCACCACCGGTCGAGTTCAGGCTGCCACGCGCTGGAGCGAGTAGCGCAGTGCGTCCTCGCAGCCCTTCCCGCCAGGCCCGCCAGGCGGGCCGCCCACGCTCGATCGACCGCTCGCTGACCCGAAGGTCACGGGCGATCACCCCAGTCCTCTCACCGGCCTCAAACCGGGGACCGGCCTGAAGGCCTCGCGGGCGAGGAGCACAAGAGAGGTCCGTCACGACAGACAGTCCAGGCTCCCCAGCCGCGGCCCTGAGACCGCCTGCACACAGGATGAAGAACCCCAGCCGATGCGCGGCTGGGGTTCCTCGGTGCGGTGAGTATCGGTCAGCAGGTGCAGCTGTCTACGCCTTAGACAGCTCGTCTACGCGTCGGCGCACCGCACCCCGTCGCGATCACCGTGGATCAGGCGGGTCAGCGCTGCAGAGTGAGCAGGCCCGGCCGGTACGGCAGGCTCGGGTAGTCGGTGCCCGCCGGTGTGTTGGTGGGGAGGCCCTGGTAGAGGAACTGCAGGTTGCAGGGATCGATGGTCTTGGTCTGGTCGGGGTTGTTGCGGACCAGGTCACCGTGGCTGACGCCCTTGGCCCAGGTGGAACCGCTGTTGGCCTGGCCCGCGAAGGGGCTGCTCTCGCTGCCGGCCTGGACGGTCCACGGACCGTTCAGGCTGGAGGCGGTGAACGAGCGGAAGTAGCGGTTCGTACCCTGCGCCTCAACGATCATGAGGTACTGGTTCTGGCCCTGGACCTTGTAGACCTCCGGCGCCTCGAACAGAAGGTCCGTCGTGTCGCTCATGACCGTCGTGTACGAGGAGCCGAAGCTGCTGGGGAAGTTCCCGAGCGGCATGCTGGCCCGGTAGATCTTTCCGTTGTCAGCGGCGAAGAACAGGTACATGTTCTGGTCATCGGCGATCATGGTCGGGTCGATCGGGGCGTCCTTCTGGCCCTGGGGGCCGGCGGGGAGGCTGCCGGTGAACAGCGGCTGCGAGGCGGACCAGCCGTTGGGGTTGGTGGGGTCGCTGGACGTGCGGTAGTAGAGCGGCCACTGACTCCACTGGGACACCATCACCCAGACGTTCTTGGGCGCGAAGTAGAACACTTCGGGCGCCACCGCGGGATCGTTCATTTTGGTCTGGGTGGCCGTCGCCATGTCCGACCAGTTCGTGAAGGGACTGAACCCCGTCGAGCCCCACGACGTCCCGTTGGAGGTCGTGCCGTAGACCAGGTGCTTGCCGTTGTACGTGGTGGTGCTGAAGTCCTTCAACGCGACCTGCCCGTTCGCCGGCTCCGCCAGCGGACCCGTCGATGTCCAGCGGTAGGTCGACGGAAGAGCGCACGGGCCGGTGCCGACGTCGGCGACGGGGACGAGCTGCCACTGCTGGTTGCTGCCGCCCCAGTCGGCGTACTGGACGATCTTGCCGCCGTCGGCGGTGGAGGCGCTCTGGACCTCGAGGGCCTTGCTGCTGTGGCGGTTCAGGAGGCGGACGTAGCCGCCGGCGGAGTCGGCGAGGCGGAACTGCTGGTTGGTCGCGTTGAGGTCGCGCCACTGGACGACGTCGGCGCCGTCGGCCGAGGACCAGTTGTAGTCGTCCAGGACCTTGCCGGAGTTACGGTTCTGCAGGCGGTAGTAGCCGCTGCCGGAGTCCAGGAAGCGCCACTGCTGGGCTTCGTTGCCGGAGCGGGTCCACTGGACGAGGGGCGAACCGTCGGCGGTGGCGAAGTTGTAGTCGTCCAGCGCCTTGCCGCTGTTGCGGTTCACCAGCACGTACCACTTGCCTGTGTCGACCGAGGCAGCCGAGGCGGATGACGGGTTCACCATCGCCAGGAAGCCGGCCACGAAGACCATCGAGAGCAGGGCGGCCATCCGCGGCAGCCATCCTCGCCGTGTCGAGGTTCGTGGAGCTGTACCGAGAGCGTTCATCTGCATCCTCCTGGGGGCGACTCGGGCGGGGGTCGGTCCTTCTCGGTGCGTGCGAACCGGGCGCGGCATGTCCGAGGCGGCGGCAAGACGTGACCCCTGCGGGGTGGGAGCACCGGGTCTCCGGCGCTTTGTTAGCGCTAACAACTTGGGTCGAACGTTCGGCGTGTTGCGGGGACGAAACCATGGGACATGAGTGGCCGTCAAGTACCGTGCCGCAAGCTGACCGTTACTGAAACGTCATCAGAAGCCGATCCTGTCAGCGTTGTTGACGACCACTGATGTGAGCGCTCACACTTTTCGGCGCGGGCAGCCGTTACCCCTTGCCGAGTTCCGCTTCGAGCACGGCGAACTGGGATCAGTAACGGTCGGGGAGTTGGCCGGGCCTGTGGAACGCAAGGCCTCCATGCCGCCCTCGCGCCAGGCACGGCCCAGTCGCCCCGCTCCCCCAGGGCCTGCGAGGGGCCGAGGCGCTGCGGTCCCGCGTACTCAGGGGAGGAGCGTCACTGCCGGGAAGGCTGGGGACGGCCCGTCGAGCAGTTCCCCCCGACGGTGGCGCAGGTGCTTGTCGAAGAACGCGAGGGGGTACGCCTGCTGGATCTTCACCGCCTGATCGGGATCGAGGGTGCCGATCACCTCCTGGAGCTTCTGCGCGCTCCATCCGAACAGCTTCGCCACCTGGGGGAACAGCGCCTCGTTGTCACCGTACGAGACGTGGTCGGCGCCCTCGGCCTGAATGTTCAGCCGCCAGCCCCTCAGGTGCGACCAGAATGCGGCGGCCTCGGGATCCGTGGCCCGGGTGAACGCGGCGGACATCATCATGAACGGCCGGTCCAAGTCGCCGGTCAGTGGCGGGTTCATCTGCATCGGCCCGTCGAGGCTCAGCCCGGCCCGGATGCGCTCGTCCGCGAGCGTGGCGCAGGCGGTGGCCGTCCCGCCCTTCGACCATCCGAACGCGCCCAGGCGCCTCGGGTCGAGGGAGCCGAGCAGCCCGGCCGGCAGCCCCCGCTGGTCGACGTCCGGATTGCACCCGGCGGCGAGCTGCTCGACGCAGTCGAGGACGAAGCGCAGGTCAGCGGCGAAGTCCCCGGGCAGTGTCGGCGCCTGCCCGTCACGGAGCGGGACGGCGACCCGGCCGTTGGGGAACTCGGTGTACGTGTCGTACTGGTGGGCTACCGTCACCACCGCGTATCCGTGGCTGGCGAGCTCCTGGACCATGACGGTGTGGTCGCCCTGGTGGCTGCCCGCGCCGTGGGAGAACACCACGACGGGCAGCCCTCGGCCCGACCGCCGTACCGGAGCGCCCACGTGGCCGGCAGTGAGCGGCCCCCGGGAGGCCAGAGCGCTGAACCCCACGTCGGCGAGGAACGCCTGAAATGCGCCGTCCGGCATCCAGGGTGCCACCGGATACCCCTCGACGTCCCGGGCGGGGTACCAGACGGTTGCCATCAGTTCGCGGAAGTGCCCGGGGCCCGCGATGTCGTCCGGACGCGACCGGTCGACGAGGTGCAGCTGGACCGTGCCCAGCGGGTGCGGCCCGGTCGGCACGGGCAGCGTGAGGCGCGTCGCGGCGGGGGCGGCCGCGGCCCGGTCGGCCCACGCGGGGCCGGCCACGGCGGCAAGCGGCACGGCGGCCAGCGCGGCTCCCAGTATGCGGCGGCGCGTCATGCCCTTACGGCTGATGAAGGGGGTGGCGGTCATGGGCTCTCCCTGGTGGCGGATCGTCAAGCGTGCCGCGACGGTACGTCCGTGGGCACAGGGGAACGCTGTCACGTGCCCCTCCTGCGCAGCATCGGCCCACCGGTTGATCACTCGCGCGGTCATCGGCCCACGGGTTTACACCCGGGGGCCGATGCGGTCGGCGGCGCCGTCCGGTTGCGAGGCCATCCCGATCACCTCGGGCTCGCGGTCCAGCTGGATCAACCGGTCCCGCTCCCGCCACGCCACCCGGGAAAGAACCGAGGCGCAAGGCCTCCCGCGCGGACCTCGACGCGCTGGTCGCGAAGTCGACGTAAGCCATGATCTCGGTCAGCTGGGCAAGGCGCGGGCGGCACGGTGGTCGTCATTCGTGATGCTCCCGATCGTGGGGTGATGAGGAGGAAGACGGATCCTGACTGCCCTCGGCCGGTACTTCCCTCAGGCGGTGAGGACTTGCAGCGCGGCGGCGTGCACACCCGGCGCGGCGGCGAGGTAGCTCTCGCAGGCCAGTTCCCACGGTTTGCCCTCGATGTCGGTCACGACTCCTCCGGCCTCCTGGACCAGCAGCACACCTGCCGCGTGGGACCGGACGTTGTCGAACTGCCAGTGGAGGTCCATGCGGCCCGCGGCGACCTGGGCGAGCTGGTGGGTCACCGGTACGGAGACCCGCACATGAAGGGCGGCGTTTGTCATCGCGGTGAAGGCGGAGCCCATCCGCTGCGCGAGCTCGGGGTCGTGGCCGGGCTGGGCCTGGCCGGTCCCGGTCAATGCGCTGTCCAGCGACGTCTTGGCCGAAACCCGCAGCCGTACACCGTTGAGGAATGCCCCGCCGCCCTCGGTCGCGGTGAACATCTCGTCGAGGACCGGGAAGTAGACCACCGCCAGCACCGGGCGGCCGTCACGGACGAGGCTCACGCCGATGTTCCAGTCGGGCATGCCGTGCACGGCGTTGACGTTGCCGCCGACCGGGTCGATGAGCCACCACTCGCCCGTGGCCAGTGCTCCCGATCCGTGCTCGTCGTCCAGCCAGACCGCGTCCGGCAGAGCCTCGGTCAGCGCGGGGCGCAACGTGTCGACGACGGCTGCGTCATTGGCCTGGAGGCTCGCGAGCAGTTCGGGGAGCGCGGATTGGCGGGACTCGGTGGAATAGCGCGTCATCATCCGGGCGCCTGCGCGGCGGACGGCGGCGACGGTGGCGGCAAGCAGTTCCTGGCTCATGGGATGCTCCTGGAGTTGATTGAAGTGGATCTGTGTCTTGTGAGGATTTACTTGTATGCAATTGGACTTGAATCTGCTGACCGTGCTGGACGCCCTGCTCGAAGAGGGCAGTGTGATGGGCGCGGCCGAGCGGCTGCACCTGTCTTCGCCTGCGGTCAGCCGCACGCTGGGCCGGCTTCGCGCCGTCACCGGGGACGACATCCTGGTGCGCACCGGCCACTCGATGGCTCCCACCCCGTACGCGGTGTCGGTCCGGGAGGACGTTCACCGTCTGGTCAGGCAAGCACACGAAGTGCTCTCCCCGGTCCGTGAGCTGGATCTGGCCGGGATGCAGCGCACCTTCACGATCCAGTGTCACGACGCGGTGGCCGCGGCACTGGTACCGGTACTGGTCGGGAGGATCCAGCAGCGGGCGGGCGGGGTGCAGCTGCGGGTGCTGGCGGAGAACCCCGTCGACACCGACGACCTGCGACACGGCCGTGTGGATCTGGAACTCGGCGGCGGCAGGCCCAGTCTGCCCGAGTTCCGGTCCGAGCCGCTCGGTGACGATCGGCTCGTCGTGGCGATGCGCGCGGACCACCCTTGTGCCGCCGGACTCGACCTGGCCTCCTACGCGGCGCAGCCGCATGTGGTGATCTCCCGGCGTGGCCGCCTCACCGCGCCGATCGACGACGTGCTGGCCGCCGAGGGCCTGCGGCGCCGGGTGGTCGCGGCGGTGGCGACGGTGTCCACCGCCCTGCAGATCGCCGCCCGTGGCGATGCGCTGGTCACCTGCACGGCGCTCCTCGGTCGGCCGCTCATCGAGGCGTTCGGGCTCCTCGCCCTGCCCCTGCCGATCGAGTCCCCGGCGGCGACGATCAACTGCAACTGGCACCAGCGCTACGATTCCGACCCCGCCCACGCCTGGCTGCGTGAGCAGGTCCGGGCGTCGCTCGAGGAGATCACCGCCTGCTGACCCCTGCGCCCACGCCGCCTGCCGACCACTTCGCCTATTCCGCCAGTGGCAGGGCCACGGCTCCGGGAAAGCCAGGCGCCTCGGCTTCGTCGAGCATCGCCGCCGCGACGGTTTCCCGGCTGACCTTCGCCGCGAGGTCCAAGGGAGGCGCGGCCTCCAGGCCGACCGTGCGCCGACGGGGGCTTTCCAGCCCGTCGGTGAGCATCCCGGCGTGGAAGACGGTGCCTCCGGCCGCGAGAACGGTGTTGTCGGCTGCGACCTTGTCCGCGAGCCGGTCGCCCAGCACCTTGGCGAGCATGCCCGCGGCCTCTCCCGCCACTTCGGCCGACTGGCCCGTGCCGTAGGCACCGAGCCAGATGACGCGCCGCGGGCCGGCGGCGACGACGGCCCGGGCGCCGGTCAGGAGTGTCCCGGCCCGGTCCGTGCCGAGCGCGGAGAGGACCACGGAATCCCCGTCCACGACGGCGGCGATACCGGCGGCGTCGTTCACGTCGCCCGCCACTTTGCGCAGGTTCGGGGAGTCGGGCAGGGCGATCCGCTTGGGATCACGCGCGATGGCGGTCACGGTGTGGCCACGTCGCAGGGCCTGTCGGGTGAGGGCGATTCCGGTCTGGCCGGATGCCGCGAGGACGGTGAGGTTCATGCCGAGAACGCTAGGGAACCCATCCCTTAACATCAAGTGCATGTATCTGACTTGATAAGTTACCCAGACGCAATTGAGCCGGACGGGGGGCGGAGCCCACTGCGTGGGCACCTGTGGGGCATGCGGGATGAACACCGATATCTGCCACGGGAATTCGCTGATCGTGTCGGCAGGCGGTGTGATCTCGGAGGCCGCCCGGGCCGGGCCGCCGAGACCCAGAGCAGTCGAACCCGGTTGTCAGCGTCCATCACCACCCCTCGGGGTGACGTCGGAAAAGGCTTCAGCCATCCGCCGGGAGCGCCGTACCGAGCTCCACGACGCGTTCGTCTCCCTCACCTGCGGCCTCATCCGCTGGCGACGCCTCAACGAACCGGCCGCGTCATCGTGTTACGAGTTCCAGCCGCCCGGACGGGCGGAAACAGCTCTTCTCGGGGTGCAAGATCTGATTCCGGTCGTCCTCCTGGACGTGGCCGCGGGCGGGCTGAAATGATCTCGCGCTGCACTCATCTCACTCCACCTGCGCGAAGGCCACAACGTGTTGACGCCACATCAGCCCCGTACGTCCCCTTCCTTCCGGCATACCGGCTGGGTCGCCGCGCTCGCGGTGGCGGTCCTCGCCATACCGGTACTCGGCACCCCGGCAAGCGCCGCGGCTCCGGGAGACCCGGCCACCGCGTCCTCTTTCAACCTCAAGTCCGGGCCGGACCTGAGCGGCGAGGTGGCCGCTCTGAAGGCAGCTTTGCCCACGCATGGAGTCCAGCCTCTGCTCGACCAGGGCAACCGGATCGCGAGGACCGGCGCGTCGTGCACCGCGGACCCCTTCGGCACGGGTGACGACGGCGCGGTACTCACTGCGGCCAGGAAGCTCTGCTGGGACGGGGGCGACGCCGACACCGAAGAATGGATCCCGCAGGGCATCACGGGTGTTTCGGACGCCCAGGCCGACGAGCTGTGGGGAAGTCGCAAGCCGCTGGTCACCGCCTGGTACGACAAGGCGAGCGCCGGCCTGTGCGCGACGGATCCCGGCACCTGCCCCGACAAGGGCGTCCGACTGTCCTTCCTGGACCCGGACACGCCGGTGACAGGTGCCCCCGACGGTCGCCGCTACCGCCATGTACTGCTGGCCGAGCCCTACTTCAATTCCTACGGCCACGCCTCCTACAAGGCGATCGACCTCCACGCCGGAGGCATCGCCTGGTACAAGAACTACCTCTACGTCGCGGACACGATGAACGGTCTGCGGGTCTTCGACATGCGCTCCATCCTGGATCTCAACCCCGACCAGAACGCCTCGGTGGACGACACCACGCTCGACGGCCTGAAGAGCAACGTCACGGACGAGAGCAAGATCGGCCGCCAGAGCAACGTCTATTACAGCCACACCTACCGGTACGTGATGCCGCAGGTGGCGTCATACAAGTTCGTCGCCGCCCAGGGCAACTCCGCGGCGGGGACCTGCGTAGCCACGGGCGCCCCCAAGGCTTCGTACATCTCCATCGACCGCAGTGCCGTCGCGGCTCCGGCACTGATCATGGGCGAGTACTGCAATTCGGACACCGCCAACCCGCAGAAGGGGCGCGTCGGGGCGCTTCCCGTCGATGACGCCACGGGCCTGCTCAAAACGACCACCGGGACGGTCACCGCGACTTCGGCGTTCTACCTGCCGCGGGATCTGACCCAAGGCGCCGCCCGGTACAACGGCATGTACTACTTCAACCGCAGCTACCTCGACCACAGCGGAAGCCTGCGCCGGGCCACCGTCACCGGCGGACGTCTGGTGGACTACGGGAACAACATCTCCAACGCCGTGGGCCCCGAGGACCTGTACATCGAGCACGGCCAGGGCGTGTTGGGCGGCGGCACCCAGTACCTCTGGTCGCTGACGGAGCACCGCGCGGACGGTACGGCGGGCTGCACCGACGCAGGCTCTCCGTGCGGACGGGTGATCTACGCGCACCGGCTGAGTGACGTCCTGGCCCGTCCGTAGCGGCTGCGACTTCGGTGGGCCGCACCCACCCCCTGGAACACCCGAAGGGCATATACGACGCGCCAACGCGCCGTGCTCGCGGCCGGGTGTCCGGGCCGGCTCCGGGCTCGGCGGGGCGGGGAGCGGCCTCTCGACGGCCTCGGAATCCCCCCGGGGAACGAGCAGTTGACCCCCTTTGGTAGGGTGCGCCGATGTCATCGGTCAAGAAGTTCCAAGTCACCTTCGACTGCGCGGAACCTGAGCGTCTCGCTCGCTGCTGGTGCGAGGTGTTGGGGTACGTCGTCCCGCCGCCACCGGAAGGGTTTGCCACTTGGGACGATTTCAAGCACTCGTTGCCGCCTGAGCAGCAGGACGCATGGTTTGCCTGTATTGATCCCTCAGGTGTGGGACCGCGACTGTACTTCCAGCGCGTCCCCGAAGGGAAGGCCGCCAAGAACCGACTGCATCTTGACGTGCGGGTCGGCACCGGACTCGTGGGGGAAGAACGCCTCGCCGCACTTGAGGCCGAGTGCGCACGACTGGTCCCGCTCGGCGCGGTGCACGTGCAGACGCTGTATGACGGCCATGATGCGTGCATCCCGATGCAGGACATCGAGGGCAACGAGTTCTGTCTCGATTGAACGGCCTCCGGGCCGCCGGGGTAAGAGACCGCCGTCTGACGCGACGGCCGGCCGCTGCGCCGGGCGGCCGAGCGATTCCAGGTCTTACTCGCCACCGGCCGAGGCGTGCCCGTCCTGGCGGACGCATTCGATGAGGTAGTCGCCGGTGCGGGGGTCGATGGTGACACCGTGTGCTTCGCTGTGGAAGCCGGGGAAGGCGCGGTCGAATGCCTCCAGTGCTCCGAGGTAGCGCAGGACCGGGCCGTCGGGGGTTCCGAGTGCTTCCCCGGGCATCAGGACGGGGATTCCGGGCGGGGTGACGGTGACCATGGCGGCGGCCACCCTGCCGGCGGCTTCGGCGAGGGGAAGTCGTTCGGTTCCTCCGCGGATCAGCTGCTGGTAGCAGGCCTGGGGCGGGACGACCGGTTCGGGCAGGTCCTGGAAGGCGGTGTCCAGCGCGTCGATCAGTTCGGCCCGGGTGAGGTGTTCGTGCATCTCCTGGCACAGCGTGCGCAGGGTCGTGCCGCTGTAGCGCTGCGGGTGGCGTTCGACCAGGTGGGGCAGTACTTGCCGCAGCGGGGTGTCGGCGTCGTGGAGGGCTTTGAAGTCCATGAGGGCGTCCATCAGGGTGCCCCATTTGCCTTTGGTGATGCCCATGGAGAAGAGGACGAGCGTCGTGTAGGTGTCGGTCTTTTCCACGACGATGCCCCGGTGGGCGAGGTAGGCGGTGAGGATGCGTGCGGGAATGCCCCACGAGTCGGATTCCCCGCGGGCGTTGACGCCGGGGCAGGTCAGCGTCACCTTGATGGGGTCCAGCAGGCACTGCCCCTTGCTCAGTCCGGGGAAACCGTGCCACTGCGCGTCGGGGTCGAGCTCCCAGCAGCGGGGGTCGCTGGCCAGGAGCGCCGGGGAGGCGTCGGCGAAGGGGAGGGTGGTCCCGTCGGCGGGGTCGGTGACGGTGTCGGGCTGCCAGACGCCGAAGAACCACGGCAGCCGGTCTCCGGCCTCCGCGATCCGGCGCCCGGTGCGGACGACGGCCTGCCGGAACCGGATCGCTTCGGTGACCGCCTCGTTGACCAGCCACTCTCCTTGTGGACCGTCCATCATCGCGGCAGCCACGTCCAGGGAGGCGAGCACCGGGTACAGGGCTGAAGTCGTGCCGTGCATCATGAACGCCTCGTTGAACCGGTGGTGCTCGACCGGCGCCCTGGGCGAGGACTTCACGTGCACCATGGCACTCTGCGACAGGGCGGCCAGCAGCTTGTGCGTGGACTGGGTGGCGAAGACCGTGGGGCGTTCCGCACCCTCGAACGTGTCCGGGCCCACGGCCATGCCGTACCGGCCGGCGTAAAGGGGGTGGAAGCGGGCGTAGGCGAACCAGGCTTCGTCGAAATGCAGACGAGGAGTGCTGGGGGCCAGGGCACGCGCGGTCTGCACGGTGTCATAGCACAAACCGTCGTAGGTCGAGTTGGTGATCACCGCGTACTGGGCGTGGGGGGACACCGCCTCTGGGGTCAGCGGGTGGGCTGCGATCCTGGCGGCCACCGCGGCGGGCAGGGTTTCACTGGCGGGCAGAGGTCCGGCGAGGCCGTATCCGTTGCGGGTCGGGACGAGGTAGACCGGGCGGGCACCGGAGATCACCAGTCCGTGCAGCACCGACTTGTGACAGTTGCGGTCCACCAGCGCGATCTCGTCGGCGGTGACGCAGTAGTGGCCCACCATACGGTCGGCCGTGGAGTCACCATGCAGCACGAAGTAGGTCCGGTCGGCACCGAAGACGCGTGCCGCGTTGCGCTCGGCGTCCCCGATGGGACCACTGTGCTCGAAGAGGGAACCCAGCTCCTCCACCGAGATCGACAGGTCGGTGCGGAAGAGCCGCTCACCGTAGTAGTCGAAAAACGCCCGGCCCACGGGGGACTTCAAGAACGCCACCCCGCCGGAGTGCGCCGGTGTGTGCCAGGAGTACTCGTGGGCGTCGTCGAAGCGTCGCAGCGCTTTGAAGAACGGCGGCAGGACGGATTCGCCGTAGGCGCGTGCCGCATTGAAGACACGGCCGGCGATGAAGGACGGCGTGTCCTCCAGGGGCCAGATGTAACCGACGGCGGTCTCGGCCACCCACAGGGGCAATCGATCCAGTCCGTGGTCGGACTCATCGCTCATCACGACGAAGACGGGCAGCGCCGTGAACCGGCCGGTGATCTGCCGCAGGACTGCCCCTCCCCCGGCGTCGGCGTCTGCGTCCCTCTCGGACGGCAAGTCCCAGGCGACGACCGCGGCCGTCAGGCCCGCCTCGGTACGCAAGGCGGCGCAGGCCCCCTCGACCGTCCGCGCCCAGCGCACTTCCAGCCCGCGGTTCTCCAGCTCCTTGCCGATCCGCCGCAACTGGTCACCGGCGACGCCCCCGCTCAAGGGGTCCTCACGCAGGGCCAACAGGACACTACCGTTCGACATGACGCTCCCTACCCGCGGCGGCTCCAGCTGACACGCCAAGTGTCGAGTGCACGTGCCACCGACCAGACCGGAAACCGGCACCATCACCCATACGAGGGTCGCCACACCTGCAGGGCCATGCCGCGAATCTCTCCGCGTCTCCCCGCCCTGTGGTGGGAGTTGACACCAAGGGGCTGCGGAGCCGGATCCGGGCCCCCGACGCAGCACGGTGAGAGCTGGTCGCCGACGAAAGGCACGGCAAGCGGGCGCAGCGGACGATGTACCGGACGCACCTGCGCGAAGGTGGTGCGCCGGCCGACTGATGGGACGCCCCGGTGGCGTTCGGGGCGCGGGCCGAGCCGGCGACCGTGGTCCTGCACCTCAGTGACCCTCCTCGCACCCGTGAACCCTCGTGCGCACGGGAGGTCTCGCGCGCCGGACGGCAGATTCTGGAAGTCTCGCGAAATCCCCTTGCTCAATGGTCAAGGATCGTTGACCATTGCTCACATGGATACCGATGATCTTCCCGAGACGTTTCACGTCACCACTGACGAGCAGCTGCGCGCCGTCTCCAATCTCACCCGTCACCGGATCATGGCCGTGCTCCGCTTCGAGCCGGCGACGATCACGCAGATCGCCGAGCGGGTTGGCCTCGCGAAGGGGAGTTCCAGCTATCACGTGCGGCTGCTGGAGCGGGCCGGCCTGGTGAAGGTGGTACGGACACGGAAGGTCCGGGGGGTCACCGAGCGGTACTACGCGATGGCCGCGCGGGCGATCGCGCTGCCGGACCCGGGCGAAGGCGGCCCGGATGTGCTGATGCGGCATGCGGTGGCGGATCTGGAGGCGTCGCCGGCGGATGGCGTGCGACACGTGCGGATGGCGCACCTGCGGCTGACCGAGGAGCAGTTCGCGCAGCTGGGGGCGCGGTTGCAGGCTCTGGCGGACGAGTACCGGGAGCTGTCCGATCCGTCGCTGCCGGACGCGTCTCTCGTCTTCGCGCTGTTCCGGCCGGCGCCACGCGAGCAGGCGGACGGGGACTCCAAGTGAACCAAGGGGCCAGGAAGCTGCCGCCCGGATTCGGACGGCTGTGGACCGCACAGACGATCTCCTCGCTCGGTGACGGGGTGACGCATGCCGCGCTGCCGCTGCTCGCGTTGACGTTGACGCGGGATCCGATGGCGCTCGCCGTCGTCACGGCCGCAGGGACGCTGCCGTGGCTACTCTTCGGGGTGCTCGGCGGTGCGCTGGTGGACCGCTGGGACCGCCGGCGCACGATGTGGCTCGCGGACACGGTTCGTGCGGTGCTGCTCGGGATATCCGCAGGAGCCGCCGTGCTCGACGTGCTGAGCATTCCACTGCTCGCGGCCGTCGCCTTCCTGCTCGGCCTCGGCGGACTCTTCTTCGATACGGCCGCCACGGCCTACCTGCCGGATCTGCTGGGCCGCGACCCCGCACTCCTGGAGCGCGCCAACTCCCGTCTGCGCGTCGCGCAGACCGCCATGTCCGGCTTCGCGGGGCCGCCTGCGGGCAGTGTGCTGCTCGCACTCGGGCGGGCGGTTCCGCTGCTCGCCGACGCGCTGTCGTTCATGCTCTCCGCACTGCTCGTACGTGCGCTGCCCGCCATGCCCCGGCCCGTGCCGGTGGTCCGCGAGTCGCTGCTTCGGCAGGCGCGGGCGGGGGCCTCGTACGTCTTCCGGAACCGGTTGCTGCTCGGACTCGCGCTCCGTCCGGCGGTCGGGAACGTCGCCTTCCTCGCTGTGGAGACCGTCCTCGCCCTCTTCGCGCACGACCGCCTCGGCATCGACACCTATGGCTTCGGCCTGCTCCTCACGGCGGAGGCCACCGGCGGCCTGCTCGGTGCAGGCATCGCCTCCTACCTCGGCCGACGACTCGGCACCGGCACCGCACTGACCTGCACAGCCGCTGTCGAAGGGCTTGCCATCCTGGGCCTGGCAGCTGCCCCGAACCCGTACGTGGCCGGGCTGGCGCTCGCCGTCTGCGGGGCCGGCATGGGCGCCACGATGGTGCTCGGGCCCTCCCTCCGGCAGGCGATCGTCCCGGCCCACCTCATGGGGCGGGTCGCCTCCACCTCCCGCATGCTGGCCATGTGCGCCGCCCCCGTCGGGGCCTTCCTCGGCGGCTGGCTGGCCACCGCCTACGACATCCGCACCCCGCTCTACGCCGCCGCCGTCCTCCTCCTGGCGATGACGGCCGTCACGGCATCCATGACCGGCAACCGCCGGGTCGAAGCGGCGCTGCGTGCCGCCTCCCCGGCCGGCGGTCCAGATCACCCGGCATCCAAGGACCCCGCCCAGGAGAACGCATCCGACGTGTTGTGACGCCCGCCGCGAAGGCGTCACAACACGTCGGGAGCCGGGCCCCCGCGGTGCGCAATGAGGGGCCCAGGCCGGTCGGGGCGCGCCGGCGGTCGATCCTCGTCGTCCTCCTCGGCGTCCGGGTCCCGGAAGGGGCGCGGGCCCTGGCCGGGGCCGCCGGCTTGGATGGGAACAGGCGCAGCGTCCCAGAAAGCCAAACTCCGGTTGATGTGCCGCGTAGAGCGGGGAGAGTCGGGTGACGTCTGCGTCCTCGGTACCGTGGCCCTCGGCACGGAGCCGGGCAACGGCGGCATCGTCGGGGAAGCATGGAAAAGCGGGGCCGGCACGCCGCGGCTGACCGTCTTCATGGGAGCGGCCACCTGCGCCGCACTCCCCCTCGGTGATGGCGCCTGGCTCGCGGGTCTGCTGTGGCGGTGCTGAGGCGCGATCCGGATTTTGAGGAGTCCGGCGGTCCGAGGATGTCGAGAACGTGCCACCGGCTCCGTCCCGGGGACATCAGCGGCCACCACCGGCCGCACGAGGAAGAAGGAGAAGCCAGCATGGCGATTCAGCGGATGGACAACGTCGGCATCGTCGTCGAGGACATGGATGCCGCCATCGCGTTCTTCGTGGAACTCGGTATGGAGCTGGAGGGCAGGGCTGAGGTCGAGGGACTCGTCGCCGACCAGTGCACCGGACTCGACGGCGTCCGTTGTGACATCGCGATGGTCCGGACCCCGGACGGTCACAGCCGGCTCGAACTGGCGAAGTACCGCAGCCCCGCGGTCATCAGCGCCGGGCCGCGCAACCGGCCGCACAACATCCTGGGCACGCACCGCGTGATGTTCGCCGTCGACGACCTCGAGGACACCGTTGCCCGCCTGCGCCCTCACGGCGCCGAACTCGTCGGCGAGATCGCGCGGTTCGAGGACAGCTATCTGCTCTGCTATGTCCGCGGCCCGGAGGGCATCATCGTCGGACTGGCCGAGCAACTGCACTGAGAAGGCGGAGAAAGAGTCGCGGGTGCCGGTGGAGCGGGAGTCGCGGGTGCCTGTGGAGCGGGAGTCGCGGAGTCCCTCGGAGCGGGCGCCGCGGATGTCTGCGGGACCGGCGGCTGGCATGCGGTCCGGGTGTCGTCTTCCTCCGTGCGCGGCCAGTACCGTCCTTCGAGGGCCTCGGCGCTGCGGTTGAGCCGGACCAGGACGTCCTCCAGCTCCCGTACTTCCTCAGGGGACCAGTCGGCGACCACCCGGGCCAGGCAGGACCGGTTGACCTCGCGGTCTTCGGCGAGCCGGCGCCCGCCTTCAACGGTGATGCACAGCTTGCGGGCCATACCGCCCTCCGGGTCCGCGACGCGCTCGGCCAGTCCGCAGCGCAGCAGCGCGGCCGTCTGGCGGTTCACGGTCGAGGTGTCGAGTCCGAAGGCCTCCGACAACTGCCCGATGGACATGGGGCCTTGCGTGTCGATCCGACTGAGCAGCAGGTACGCCGACCGCTCCAGGCGCTCGGGGTCGCGCTCGCGCCGGGCGAGCACCTGGTGCCGCGAGAGCAGCATCAGCTCCCGCTCTAGTTTCTCCAGCACTGCGCCTCCCGCTCCTTCCGGCCGCTCCTTCCGGCGCTCCATTATCGCCGACCCGTGGACCGGAGGACCTCTGGCGGGGTCTGCGGACCGCTCCACGCGAGGGCCGGCCAGGCCGGGCCGCGACGGGCGCGGCAATATGCATGATACACAGCGTGTGTATCATGCACTTCTGCTAGCACCCCGACGAGCCACAGCCTCAACCCGGAGGAACCACATGACCGTCGCCGAGCCCACCGCCTCCCGCGCGGCCGAGATCCTGTCCCAGCCCGTCAGGCTGAACGGCCTGACCGTTCCCAACCGCATCGTGATGGCTCCGATGACGCGGATGTTCTCCCCCGGCGGCGTGCCCGGTGAGGACGTGCAGGCGTACTACGCCAGCCGGGCCGCCGCGGGTGTGGGCCTGATCGTCACCGAGGGCACCTACGTCGATCACGAGTCCGCCGGAAACAGCGACCGGGTGCCGAGGTTCCACGGCGAGGAGCAGCTGGCGGGGTGGGAAAAGGTCGCCGCGGCCGTGCACGAGGCGGGCGGCACGATCGTGCCTCAGCTGTGGCACATAGGCATGGTGCGCAAGCAGGGCGAGGCACCGTACGCCGACGCGCCCGCCGTCGGCCCCTCCGGCATCCGCGTCGACGGCACCGAGGGGGCCGGCAAGGCGATGACCCGTGCCGACCTCGACGACGTCATCGGCGCGTTCGCCGACGCCGCCGCGGAGGCCGAGCGGATCGGCTTCGACGGCGTCGAACTGCACGGTGCCCACGGCTACCTGCTCGACCAGTTCCTGTGGGAGCGGACCAACCGCCGCACCGACGCCTACGGCGGCAACGCGGTGGCCCGTACGAAGTTCGCCGCGGAGATCGTGGCCGCCGTCCGCGAGCGCGTCCCGGCCGACTTCCCGGTGATCTTCCGCTACTCGCAGTGGAAGCAGGAGGCCTACGACGGCCGGCTCGCGCAGACCCCGGAGGAGCTGGAGGCGATTCTGGCCCCGCTGGCGGCGGCGGGCGTCGACGCGTTCCACGCCTCCACCCGGCGCTACTGGCTCCCGGAGTTCGAGGGCTCGGACCTGAACCTGGCGGGCTGGACCAAGAAGCTCACCGGCCGGCCGACCATCACCGTCGGCTCGGTCGGCCTCGACGGCGACTTCATCCGCGCCTTCGCCGGCGAGGGAGCGGCGCTCGGCGATATCGACAACCTCCTGGACCGAATGGAACGCGACGAGTTCGACATGGTCGCCGTCGGCCGGGCGCTGCTCCAGGACCCGCAGTGGGCGGCGAAGGTCCTCGGCAACCGCTTCGACGAGCTGAAGCCGTACGACGCGGCGGCGCTCAGGTCGCTCAGCCGGTAGCCGGTAGCCGGTAGCCGGTAGCTGGAAACCGTCCGGACGGCCGGTCCGCGAAACGCCCCGTGACATCGGTCCGCCGATGTCACGGGGCGTTCGCGCTCCGGTCAAGGAACGCAAGGAACGCAGGGAACGCAAGGAAACGGAAACGCAGCCCTGCACGCTGGCGGGTATCCGACCTGGCATGCGGACCGGCCGCGCCCACCCCGTGCGCCGCGGCAGGACGGCAGATCGGCAGAGCGGACCGGAGGGACACGGACCGCAAGACGGACTCGGACCGCAGGAGGCCTCGGCGGAGGGGGCGGCAGCGTGGTCCGCCCGACGATGGTGAAGAATCACCGGCACAAGGGCAGTACGTTGCGGGGGTAGGGACCGATCATGACTGATGTCAAAGTGCGCAGACGTACCACGCCCGTTATCCAGACCGCCGCGGCCAGTCTGGGCGGTTACGACCATGTGGATGCGGTCGCCGTGGACCTCCCTGCGGGCACCAGCGCCATCGAGTTCACCCGCATGGTCTTCACCGGAACACCCGAGTGGGTACACAGACTGCTCGCCGTGCGCGACGCCGTATTCGCGCCCTTCGGACTCCAATCACAAAACCGCGTCCCAACGGAAGACATCCGGATCGAGCCCGGCCTCAAGATGGGCCCCTTCCGGCTGCTGATGGTGAGCGAGGAGGAGGTCCTCGGCGGAGACGACGACAAACATCTGGACTTCCGTACGTCCTTCGCCGTGCGCCCCTCTTCCTCGGGCGAAGGGACCGAAGGCGTCTGCACCACGGTCGTCCGCTTCCACCGCCCGGCCGGGCGCCTGTACTTCAAGGCCATCCAGCCGTTGCACCATCTCATCGTCCCCCACGTCGTCGCCGGCGCAGTACGCCCCTGACAGCTGGTGGAGACGGTCGTGGGCGAGCGCGAGACGTGGACGACGGGGAAGTTCGGCACCCCCCGCAGGGGGGCGGGTGCGTACCTCAGGCCATGGGGGCGGGTGCGTACTTCAGGCGCAGGCCCGGCTTGAGAAGCAGGCGCAGGCGCAGGCCCGGCTCGAGAAGGGCGGCCTGGGTCTGCGCGGCCCGGCCTGCGCCCGCTAGCGAGCACCGACACCGGCGCCGGAACCGGCACCGGCACCACAGGGCAACGCCGACAGCAGTGCCGGCACAGCGGACGCAGGCACCGGCGCGGGGGTCCTTCCGGGTCAGGCGCTGCCGTACTTCGGCAGCGTGCACTTCTTCTCGGAGCCCTTCACCAGGCACACCCGAAGGGCCACCGGGGTGTCTTCCTTGAGGTTGCCGGACTCCGAGTCGCAGTACGGGGAGTCGTGGCCGCGCGTGCTGGCGATGCGGTCCGCGCTGAAGCTGAAGGGGATGGGGTTGATGTCGAGCTCGGCCTGGACCCCCCAGCCGTCCTTGTTGCTGTCACAGGCCATGACGGTGTCACCGGACAGGTTGCGGTACGGGTCCGCGGTCCAGTAGCCCTCGCTGCCCGCGCCGTAACCGACGAAGATGTCGGCGGACGCGGAAGCCTGACCCTGCCCGCCGATGACCAGCACTGCGGCCCCTACCGCGATCGTCAGCGCCTTCTTCACCCGAGATGCACGAAGTCCCACAGTTTCCCCATGTTCAGGGCAGGGCGGTCTCACACCGCCCTCCGTTTCCGAATGCCACATGCCCGGACGGCAGCTCAACGCCGTCGGAGCAGCGCCACGATACGACACAAGATCACATCTGGACAACTGGCCGGTAACTTAACGGCCGGCAGCCAAGTCGTCCTGCTTTCAGCGCAGTTGTGCAGTTCACCTGCACGTCCCCCAGCCCGAGACCGAACCTCAGACGCGCAAGCTACGCCGCACGAAGCCTGCGGCTACTCAACACCTCGTCAGACCACGGCACCTGCGGTCAGCCGGCCCATGACCGAACCGCGGGACGTCGTCCACCGCCACGTCCAGGCGAACCCGCTGCAACCTGAGCGGATGCCAGCAACCGCCCAGGCCAACGGCCTTGTCCGCGAGGCCGATCGCGGCCTCGCGGGTACGGGCATCAGCGCGCCTGATGTGATCGCAGAGCTTCTCCTGCACCGGCCCAGGAGCTTCCGGGGCCCATGGGCTTCCCACACCCTCAGTCGTGCCTCGTCAGCCCCAGAAAGGAGAACTCCAGCCGGTTGCGGTCAGTGCCTCGCTACGCGACCGGTTCCAGGTCGCGGGTGGCTGGGGCATGGGGGCCGCCGATGCCAGCGGTGTCGAGTTCGTGCAGCCCCTCGAAGGGGTCTTCGAATTCTTCGCAGCGAGGCCCGTACTCCTCGGAGAGGCACACCCACGTGCCGGGCCAGGACGGGTGGCGGTTGGTGAGGGATTCGCCGCAACGCTCGCAGCCGACGGCGGGCAGGCCATGGGCGCGGAGGATGGCGACGGCTTCGGCGCCTTCGGCGATGCTGCCACCGGTGGAGTGCCAGCTCAGCACCTGGTGGAGGTCGCCAAGGGGGTGGAGCTCGTCGTAGTCCCGCCAAGTGTGGAGGCCGACGGCGGAGACGCGGCGCCGGAAACCGAAGCGGGGGGCGGGGCCGTTGCTGGGCTCCACCACACACTCGATCCCGCTCAGGTCGATGCCTTTCGGCAGCAGGTGCGGCAGCGTGTGAAGGATCGCGGCCGTGGCCGCCTCGGGATCAGTGTGATTGAGGTAGGCGGTGACCAGCGCTTCACGGGCCTGCGAGGCCGGGTACAGGACGACCTCGATGACGGGCTTGCCTTCGACGAGAACGACCCGCTGGACGTAGGCGGTGGATTCCGAGCTGAACACGGCAACGCTCTCGCCGTTGCCGGCGGCCTGGACGGCGGCCGTGACGGTCGGGTAGGCGCTGTAGAAGCGCACCCATTCCGGGAGAGTATCCGGGGACGCCAGGTGTTCGGCGATGTCCGGCGGGACCTCTGTCATGCGATGTTCCTTTCGGGATGCGGGAGCAGACAACTCAGGGTGTACCAGGACGGTGTGGTCGCGGGTCTCCTGTCCGGATTCTGTGCCGTTTTGTTCGCGGAGAACCGAACTTGGGCACATGCAACAGGTCATCGCGGGGCTGCGGCCGGGCTCCGCCGAACCGCGGCACGTGCTCGGCGGGCGCCTCCAGGCGTAGGCGCACGTACCGGATCGGCTTCTGGTAGACGCCATCGCGGTCGATGGAGGTGTCGGCGCTGATCTCCGCGACGAGGCGGGGCTGAACCAGGGCGAGGGTGTGCGGATGCCGCACCACGCCGTACTGTGCGGCATCGCCGAACTCGGCCCCATCGCACAGGCCGATTTGTCACGCACCGTCCGGATCGACCCCAAGGACATGGTCACGGTGCTCAACGAGCTGCAAGCCAGGAAGCTGATCAGCCGCACCCGAGACGCCCGCGACGCCCGCAAGAACGCGCTCGCGCCACTGACCCCGGCCGAACGAAGGCAACTGAGCGCCCTGCTCGCCCGACTGATCGTCACGGAACAGACGTAGAGACGCTCAGGCGCAGACCGTCGGCGTCCCGCCGGGCCACCGCACCGAAGCGGGCCCGCACCTTGCGGCGAAGCCCGAGACGAAGCGCGGCCGAGCGCGCCGTCCGGCCGATGACAGCGTCCGTTCCCAGGGGAAACCTTGTTCAGGCTGCCGGATCGTCGGCCTTCTCGGGCCAGTCGCAGACAGCCACGACCGGGTTGAAGTGAAGCGGTTCCGGACATTTCTTCATGTGCGCCACCCCCCACGCGCAGTGGAAGAAGATGGTCGGGTCGTCCGGGTCCGCCAGGAGGGCGCCATGGGGTTCGCAGGGCGAGCCGTCGGCAAGATCAGCCGCTGGGCCGGCAGGGGCGGTCTGCGCGGACGCGGTGTATGCGGGAAGGCACAGGACGCCGAAGACGAGGACGGCGGTGGCCGCCATCCGGGAAGCCTTGATCATTTTCAAATCCTTGACTCATTCGCAGCAGAACACGCCCGGCGCTCTTCGCCGCAGGGCGACCAGCGCCGGGGCACCTCCCTCCACAACGCGCCCACGCTCCTCCGGGTAACGCCTACGGCCCTACAGCTCGCGCGCAGCCACCGCTCCGCAACAGCTCGCCCAGGCCTCCGCACTCCACCGGCACCCCACCGCGGCCGCCGTCCCCCCAGGCAGATCAAGGGGTGAGGCGCTCCCGAAAGGCAACTTGCTCTGCTCGGGACATTCGTCTTATCGCAGTCTGGTGGGGATCCCATCTGGCTGTGCCCCACTCGCTTCATGGAGGAAAAATGCCCCAGGACATCGCATTCCATCTTCCCTTCCCGAGCGCCCTCAGCCCGGATCTGGAGGATGCGCGGCAGCGCAATCTGTCGTGGGCCACGGGCATCGGTCTGGTCGGGGAGGGCCGGTCGCTGGAGTGGTTTGCCTCGTGGGACATGCCCCGCCTGGCCGCGCTCGGCTACCCCTACGCCCAGGGTCCGGCGCTTGGCCTGTGTGCGGACACGATGGCGTTCTTGTTCGTCTTCGATGACCAGTTCGACGGCGCTCTGGGGCTGGATCCGGGCCGGGCGGCGGCCGTGTGCCAGAAGATGCGCCGGCATCACCGTCCCCCCGGCCGCCTTCCACAGTCCGCAGTTGCGGATCATGCGCCAGGCGGCCATCGACGTCACCTTCATGTGCAACGACGTCTACTCCCTGGAGAAGGAGGAAGCTCGCGGCGACATGGACAACCTCGTCCTCGTCATCGAACACGACCGGCGCTGCACCCGCGACCAGGCCGTCGATCAGGCGCGCGGGGAAGTCCGCCGACGGGTCGAGCGGTTCCTCGAACTCGCCCGGCAGATAACCCGCTTGTCTGCGCAGCTCGACCTGACCGGCCAGGAACGGTCCGCGGTGGACATGTACGTCGAGATCATGAGCGCCTGGATGAGCGGCTACCACGCCTGGCAGACCCAGACCCTCCGCTACACGGGCGCATCCCACATGCTGCCGCATACCGGACCCGGCTACTTCGATCCGCTCCTCGGCGCGTAGCCGCGACTTCCGGAGTCAACGAAATGGTTGTTAAGTGCAATCAGCCATAAACCGGCTGGAAAAGCCCGTCTATGGACGGCCCGCAGCGGGGCGGGGGGCGCCGGAGACCCCGCCGTGTCGGACGGCGGGGGCCAGGGACGGGACCTTGCGCTGAGCGAGGACTACGCGCCGTCGCCGAACCGTTCGTCGGCACTCTCGTATCCAGCCAGGGCCTGGCCCAGGCCGAACCAGGTCGCCGGCCATGTGGCGACGAAGATCCCCCATCGGTCGGCGCGGTCGATGCCCGCCGGTTCCACCTTCATCGACGTCAGCCACGAAGCGACGGACAACCCGATGGTCAGGCAGGCCACCGTGTTGGCGTGCTCGCTCCGCAGGCCCTTGTCGTGCAAAAACTTGACGATCATGACGCTCCTCGATTCGACGCCGGAGCTTCCACCGTCACCCACACACCCGCTCTCCGCATCCGGGAGCCTGCGCCCCGGGCGAAGTCGACCGGCGTGGCGGCCGCCCCGTGCACCGCCGCCCCCGCGGCCACGAAGGCTGGAGCCGGGTGCGGGTCCCGAAGGGGACGCTGCATCGCGTCCGGTGCTGCTGTCATACCGTTCCGATGCGGCGGGCGATGTCTTCCGACCGTTGCAGGTGCTGGTGCGCGTCCTCGCCGAGGTGCTGCAGGACGCCCGCGATCACGGTCTCGATGACGGCCAGGGTCGGTACGAGGCTGTCGTAGGGGGAGAAGGCGGAGACCTGACTGGACAGGACGACGTCCGCGTGGGCGGTGGCCGGGGAGAGCCAGGCATCGGTGAAGACGATCACCTTGCCACCGCTTTCCCGCGTCATGTGCGCGATGGCCGTCTTGTCCTCTTCGTAGCGCCGGTAGTCGAACAGGATGACGGCGTCACGGCGGCCGAGATGGGCCAGGTGGGCCGTACGTTCGACGGCCGATTCCGGGAGGATCCTCACGTCGTCGCGGAGTTGCATGAGGTGCTTGGCGAGGTACTGGGCCAGCAGGTGGGTGAAGCGGCCGCCGGCCAGGGTGATGCGGCGTCTGCGGTCGCTGAGGATGTGGATGGCTTGGCCGAGGTCGTGCGGGGGGACCTCGTTGAGGGTGTGCGTGAGGGCTGCGGCGAAGGCGGTGTTCGCTCGGGTCAGGAGGCTGTCGTCCCGACCGGTCGCCTCGGAGTCAGGGGTTCGTCGTCCGTAGTCGGTGGACTCGTACAGGGACAGCGGGGAGGCGTTGCGTTCGTCGAGTTCCTGGCGCAGGGCGGCCTGGAAGTCGGGGAAGCCGCGGTAGCCGAGTCGGGCGGCAAAGCGCAGGACGGTGGGGGCGGAGACCGCTGCCCGCTCGGCGATGGCGGCGACGGTTTCGAATCCGGCGGCGGGATAGTTGGCCAGGAGGACGCGGGCGACCTTGCGTTCGGCTGGGCTGAGCTCGCCCAGCTTGTGGCGGATGTCGTCGGCGAGGGAGCCGGCTGCCATGGGTGTCCTTCCGGTCATGCGGGCCGCATCCGCCGAGCCTAGCTGCTGTCCCAGTCGGCGGATGCGGCCCCGGGGCCCGGTGACCGCAACCGCCGGGGGTCTTGGGGGTTTCGGTGTGCGCGGGAGCTATGGACCCTTGATCGCGATGCCCAGCCCGATGATGCTCTGCGCGCTTCCGGGGATGCTCGTCCAGGAGGTGGGGCCGGGGTTCTTGGTCAGACTCACGGTGAAACGGGGGCAGGTTTCGAACGTGGTGGCGGTGGCGGTGTGCTGAGTGCGGGTTTCGGCGAGTTGACGGGCGGTGGCACGCAGGGAGTAGGGGTTTGCGTCCGGGTTGTCGACGGAGTGGAAGACGTCGTTGTTGGCCGGCACGGGCTGCGTGCTGCGCGGGATGAGGGGGGTCTTGCCCGGCGCGGGCCGGGCGGTGCGGCGGCGTGCGTCGTAGTGGTCGCCGTCGGTGAGGTAGGTGTAGCGGGCGCCGGTGAGCGACCACCCCTTGGCCGTGCTGTCGGTGCGGGCGTGGTCCAGGTCGAGGATGGCCAGGCCCTGGGGTCCGAGGACACGGAGCGCTTCGTGGTCGGTGCCGGGGTTGTCGACGACGACGGCGGTGTTCTCTTCGAGGGCGTAGACCCGGTCGTGTCCGGTGTCGGCGGCCAGGCGCAGGGCTCGTCCTTCCCGGCCGGAGGTGCCGGTGTGGGTGTCGATGAGGCCGGATCGCAGGAGTCCGAAGCCGCCTTGGGGAAGGTATCCGAGGCGGGTGGGGTCGTCGAAGTAGCCGGGGGTGCTTCCGTCGCGCAGCGCCCGGTAGGAGTCGCCGCCGGTCACCATGTCCGGGCCGGAGGCTATCTGCGCGCCGGCCGAGGAGCCCGAGATGACCGCGCCTGCGGCGAGTTTGGCCCGGATGGTCGCGAGGGCCTTGGAGTCGGTGTGGGCCGGGCCGTGGAGGAGGGTGGTGACGTAGCGGTACTGGTCGCCGCCGCCGAAGAAGAAGCCGGTCATGGAGTTGATCTGGGCGACGACCTGGTCGGAATCGGCGTTGGCGATGTGGTCGAGGTCGATGGGGATCCATTGGGCGTCGGCCGCGCCGTGCTTCTTGAACAGGTTGGCGTAGTAGGCGCCGTTGCAGGCGGAGTTGCTGCATTTGTCGGGGTCGGCTGCCTCGGGGTCCTGGCTGGCGGGGAGGGAGGAGGCGGTGAGGATGCCGATGCGGGCGTCGGCTGCGCCGGCGCGCTTGATGATCTCGCCGTAGACCTGCGTGTTGTCGTCCTTGAGGCCTCCGCCGATGAGGACGAGGGAGCCTCGGCGGGGAGAGGGCGGCGCGCCGGCGGTGGCGGGGGTCGCGGTCAGGGCGAGTGCCAGGGCCGTGGTGCCGGCGAGGAGGGTGCGGCGGGTGAGAGGGGATGGGGCGCGCATGCTGGGTGCCTCCGTGGCTGGGCTCTTGCGTCCGGTAGCCGGGACGCCGTCGACGGGTGGTACGGGCTGGGGTCAGTGGTTTCGGGTGTCGCCCAGGGAGGCGATCAGGGACGCCAGGAGCGCGATGCGGGGCGCGACGGTGGTGGTGTCGAGCCATTCGTGCGGGCTGTGGTCTGCGCCGCCGACGGGGCCGAGGCCGTCGAGGACGGGTATGCCGACGCCGGCTATGAGGTTGGCGTCTCCCACTCCGCCAGTGGCGACGGCTCGGATGTCGAGTCCGAGCTGTCGGGCGGCGGCCTGGGCGTGAGTCAGCATGCGCCTGGAGGCGGGTGTGTCTTCCATGGGTGCGCACAGGTCGAGTTGTTCCACGCTCACGGTGGTGCCCGCCACGGCCGGCCGGCTGGCCGCTTCGGTGATGGCGTCCTTGACGCGCTCCACGTCGGCGAGCGTGGCCGCGCGTACCTCGACGTGCAGTTCGGCACCGGGGCAGACGATGTTGGCGCGTGTCCCCGCTCGGATGACGCCGACGTTGACGGTGACGTCGTCCCAGTGGCCGTTGAGGTTGTGCAGGGCGATGGTGAGGTGGGCGGCGGTGAGGGCGGCGTTGGCGCCGCGTTCGGGTTCGATTCCGGCGTGGGCGGCGCGTCCGGTGATGGTGAGGCGGAAGTCGGCGACGCCTTTGCGGGCGATGACCAGGTCGCCGTTCTCCCTGGCGCATTCGAGGGCGAGGGCGTGGTGCATGCCTTGCGCCGCGTGTTCGATGACGGGGCGGCTTGCTGGTGAGCCGATTTCCTCGTCGGGGGTGGCCAGGAAGATGATCTCGGCGAAGTCGTGCAGGCCCGCTCTCTCCAGGACGTCCAGTGCGTGCAGGCCCGCGAGGAGGCCGCCCTTGTCGTCGCTGACGCCGGGGCCGTGGGCGACGGCGCCGGACAGGGTGAAGGGCCGCCGCGCTGCGGTGCCGTCTTCGAAGACGGTGTCCATGTGCGCGGCGAGGAGGATACGGCGGCCGCCGGCGGCCACCGTGAGACTGCCCCGTTTGCGGGCTACGAGGGTGTCGCCGAGGTTGTGGTGTGCCGCTTCGGGCGAGGTGAAGCGTTCGGTGTCGAATCCGAGCTGTGCGAGTCGTTCCTGCACCCAGTCGGCCATGCGGTTGACTCCTCGGCCGTTGTAGGAGCCGGAGTCGATGGACACCAGGTGGGCCAGATCGTGGAGGTAGGCGGGGAGGATGTGCTGGGCGTGGGGCAGGAGTGTCGTGGCCGCTGGGGCCTGCCCGCGGGCGGGGGCGGTCACAGGACCTTCGACAGGAAGGCTCGGGTGCGCTCGTGTTCGGGGTCGACGAGGACGCGCCGCGGGTCTCCCGCCTCGATGACGACGCCTTCGTCCATGAAGACCGCCGTGTCGCCGACCTCGCGGGCGAAGCCGATCTCATGGGTGACGACGATCATCGTCATGCCGTCCGCGGCAAGCCGGCGCATGACGTCGAGGACATCGCCGACGAGTTCGGGGTCGAGGGCCGAGGTGGGCTCGTCGAACAGCATCAGCTTGGGCTTCATCGCCAGCGCGCGGGCGATAGCAACGCGTTGCTGCTGTCCCCCGGACAACTCGGCGGGGTAGTGGCCGGCCCGGTCGGCGAGTCCCACCTGGGCCAGGAGCCGTTCGGCATCCTCACGGGCCTGCGACCTGGACACGCCCGCCACGCTGAGGGGTGCTTCCATGACGTTGCCGAGGGCCGTCATGTGGGGGAAGAGGTTGAAGCGTTGGAAGACCATGCCGATGTCGCGTCGGCGCTCGGCCACTTCCCGCTCGCGCAGTTCGAGAAGCTTGTTGCCGTGCCTGCGGTAGCCGACGAGGTCGCCTTCGACGGCGAGCAGACCCGCGTCGATCTTCTCCAGGTGGTTGATGCAGCGCAGGAAGGTCGACTTGCCCGACCCGGAGGGCCCGAGCAGGCAGCAGACCTGTCCGCGTTCGACCATCAGGTCGATCCCTTTGAGGACCTCCAGTTTCCCGAAGTGCTTGCGTACGCCTTGGGCGTGGAGCATGGCAGTGGTCATCGGCCGCCGTCCTTGCTGGTCGCGTCGTTCTTGCGGAGCAGGCCCGCGGCATTGCCGAGCATGCGCCGCAGCGGGGAGGTGTGGCCGGCCCGGGTCGTCCCGCGGCCGTAGCGGCGCTCCAGCCACGCCTGCGGAATGCCCAGGAGGGTGACCAGCGCCAGGTACCAGAGGCTGGCGACGACGAGCATGGGGATGACCTGGTAGTTCTGGGCGTAGACGTCCTGGATGTTGGACATGAGGTCGTGCGCTGAAATGACGGAGACCAGGGCGGTCATCTTGAGCATGTTGATGGTCTCGTTGCCCATCGGCGGGATGATGACGCGCATGGCCTGGGGCAGGACGATCCGCCGCATGGTCAGGGCGGGGCGCATGCCGAGCGAATGGGCGGCCTCGGCCTGTCCGGGGTCGACGGACTGGATGCCCGCCCGGACGATTTCGGAGGCGTAGGCGGCCTCGTTGAGCCCGAGGGCCAGGAGGGCTGCGACGGCAGGGGTGAGCAGCGAGTTGGTCTCGGCGGTGAAGAACGTGATGTCGGTGAAGGGGATCCCGACCATCACGTATGCGTAGAGCGCGCCTGCGTAGCCCCAGAAGATGATCTGGACGAGCAGCGGGGTGCCGCGGAAGATGCAGACGAAGAAGGTGGCCAGGCCGTACAGGACGGGGCTGGTCGACAGGCGCATCACGGCGATGAGGGTGCCCAGGCCCAGGCCGAGGGCCATGGCTGCGGCGGTCAGCCACAGGGTCGTGGCGAGGCCGTCGAAGATGAGGTCGGCGAAAAGGTAGTGGCCGACGACGTCCCAGTGGAGGTTGCGGTTCTTGGCCAGTGAGCCGGCCAGGCCCACCAGGGCGGCGACGGAGCATACGGCTGCCGCCCAGCGTCCGTAGCGGCGGACGGGCACGAGGGGCATGTCCGGCGCGCCGGGGAGTGTCCGGGGGTCCGCGGAGGCGGTGGGAGTGGAGGTTGAGGAGGTTGAGGTTGAGGAGGTTGCCATGATCAGTCCACCTCGGCGTTCTTGGTGGCTTCCTTCAGCGCGATCGACTCGACGCCGTACTTCGCGCAGATCTTGTTGAGGGTGCCTTCGTCGATGAGGGCCTGGAGTGCTTTCTGGATGGCGGCGGTGAGTCCGGGGAGCTTCTTCGATACGGCGATGCCGTTCGGTGAGGCCTTGTAGCCGCCTGCCGCCGCGGGGTCTTCGACGAGTTCGAAGGCCTTGCCGTCGTCGGCGGTCTTGGCGGTCCAGCCGGCGGCGGGCTTGGTCAGGACGTCGGCGGCGACCTTGCCGGCGCGCAGGGCGAGCTGGGCGTCGGAGTCCTTGGGGAACGTCTGGATGTCGATCTCGGGCCTGCCCGCGGCCTTGCACGTGGCCTGGTGTTCCTTGAGCAGGTCGAGCTGGTTGGTGGCCGCCTGGACACCGGCCTTCTTCCCGCACAGGTCATCGAGGGTGATGATCTTGTCCGGGTTGCCCTTGAGGGTCATGATGCCGGAGCCGGACTGGGAGTAGTCGACGAAGTCGACGACGGCCTGGCGCTCCTCGTTGTCGGTGATGGCCGAGAGCGCCACGTCGTACTTGCCGGCCTGGATGGCGGGGACGATTCCGTCGAACTTCTGCGCAGTGAAGGCGAACGGCACTCCGAGCTTCGCCCCGAGGGCCTGTCCGAGGTCGTGGTCCAGGCCGGTGAGTTCGCTCTCCCCCTCCTTGACGAACATCTCGAAGGGCGCGTACGGGACATCGGTGGCCACCCGGACCGTGCCCGCCTTCTTGATCTGTGCCGGGAGGGCGTCGTGCAGCGCTGCGTCCTTGGTGATCGTCACGCCGGCGACGGTGATCGGGCCGGCTTCTCCGGCAGCGGGGTCGCTGCCGGAGTCCGAGCAGGCGGTCAGTGTGGCCAGCGCGGTGGCGGCGGCGAGCGCGGCAGCCAGGTGTCGGGTGAGCCGAGTGTCCATCGAGTCGAACCTCTCCAGTGGTCGGCCGACGGGAGTCTTCGCCGTCGACTGCACGCTGGAAGTTACAGAACAGCCATCAAATTTGCCAGATGTATCGCGCGTTACGTTCACGTTACGGCCAGGATCCGGGCCCCGGGGAAGGCCCACCGCACCGCTCACACCTCTCCGACCAGTGGTTGTACACGGGTCACATGACCGTTGGCCCGAATATCGTCATACATCTTCCGTACACGGGAACCAGCTTGTAAGTTCCGCTACCACCCAGACAGCCGCTGGCAAGTGCCCCCGCCAGGTCCTCATCAGCACTGTTGCCAACCCCTGCCCCAGCGCAGGCCCCCCACCGGAGATCCCATGGGCATTCGGCTCCCCCAACCGACGCCGGCGGCGTGCGCCGCCGTCGTCCTCCTCACGCTCGTCGGCACACTCGGCGCGGCGCACCCGGCCGAGGCCACCGCGAGCCGCGTCCGCCTCGGAAGCACCACCGACGCCGCCCGAACCAGCTGGCAGGGACCCGCCTTCACCATGAACGGCGACGGCAAAGTCCTGCCCGCGTCCATGACCGCCGCCATCGACGCCATCCGCGGCGGAACGGGCAACCTCGATGTCACCGTCATCGCCGGATCCGCTCCCACCTCGGGCAGCGCCACTCCCGAGTGCGACACCGTCATGACCCTCTCCGGCGTCAACTCGTGTACGAGCTGGACCCTCCCCGCAGCGGCGGACGGCAACAACAGCCAGGTCAACACCGACATCCGCAACGCCGAGTTCGTGTACTTCGCGGGCGGGGACCAATGCCGCTACGCGGCCTGGAAGGGCACGGCCCTGGAGGCCTCGGTCGAGTCGGTCGTCGCCAAGGGCGGCGGATCGGGCGGAGGCAGCGCCGGCCACCACATCAACAGCCCCGTCGTCTACGACGCCTGCAAGGGCAGCGTCACCAGCCCCGAAGCCCTCGCCAACCCCTACGACAGCTCCCTCACCTTCACCACCGGCATGTTCGAATGGCCGAACTACGCCGGCGTCATCAACGACTCCCACTTCACCACCCGCGACCGCATGGGCCGCACCATGGCCTTCATCGCACGGGCGGTGAAGGACGGCCGCACCACCGGTGGCAAAGCCTGGGGAGTCGGGGTCGAGGAAGGCAGCTCACTCCTCCTCGACAAGAACGGGAGGGCCACCCTCTACGGCAAGGAGGCCTACGTCGTACTCGGCGACCACCAGCCCGAACAGGCGATATCCGGCAAGCCGCTGACCTTCTCCGACTACAAGATCTGGCGCCTGGGCGCCGGGCAGACCTACGACTTCAAGAACCGCCCCACCTGCGGCTACTACCTGCGCAGCGTCACGGCGGGCATCCCCGACGCCAACCTGTACTCCGGCACGCCCCCCACCGACTGCGGACCGGCGTCTGGCACCACCCTCGCGGAGACGGAGAACAACGACACCCGCTCCTCCGCCGACGACGCCACCATCACCACCAGCCTGCCCGTCACACTGACCGGCAGCATGAAATCCACCACGGACCGGGACTACTACCGCGTCTCCTTCACCGCGGGGCAGGAGATCGGCATCCGCTGCGACATCCCCGGCGCCTACGACGCCGACCTCTACCTGCTCGATTCGACCGGCGGCACGATCGACCGTTCCGTGAACAATGGACCGGGCACGGACGAGTCCTTGTCCTTCACCGGAACCGGAGCGGGCACTGGCACTGGCACTGGCACTGGCACTGGCACTGGCACCTACTACATCGAACTGGAGGCCTACGAGGGCTCCGGCACCAACCGCTACAGCTGCACACTCGCGCGCAGCTGACATTGGGCCCCGCCCCACCCCGCCCCCTCGGGAATGTGCGTGTTTGTTCCAGGTCCGGATGGAAAGGCGCCGGGTGCCGCGGTCTTGCCGGTCCGCCCGGGCCGCCCGCGGTCCAGGAGGACATCATGCGTGCAAGAGTGCTGGCCATTGCGGTGTTCACGGCTTCGCTGGGCTGTTCTGGGGTGTCAGCGGTTGCTGCCGCTCCGGCTCCGGACAGTGCCGACGCCCGCTTCGTGCAGATGGCCCACCAGAGCAATCTCGCGGAGATCGCAGCCGGTCACGACACCCAGACGAACGCGAAGACGACCTGCGTGAAGGAGGTCGGTGCCGCTCTGGTGCGCGACCACACCAAGCTGGACGCGGAACTGTCCCAACTGGCGGAGAAGAGCGACGTCTCCCTGCCGAAGACCCCGACGCGTGAACAGCAGGCCACGCTGGCCGACGTCCGGTCCAAGGCCGGCAGCGCCGCCTACGACAAGGCGTGGCTGGTGGCCCAGGAGGCCGGTCACATCAAGACGCTCATGCTGATCGACCAGCAGATCAGCCAGGGCAAGGACGCCGAGACCGTCACGGCGGCGAAGGAAGCCCGCCCGGTGGTTGCCATGCACCTCGACATGGTCCGCGGCGGAACCTGTCACACCACCACGTAAGGTTCCGGGCCCATCCCCCACTGCCTGACTTCGTGCCGTCCGGCGCGGCCACCCGGGCGAATCTCCCGCTACGGGCCGGGTACGACTGGCCTGCCCTGCCGCCAGGGCCGAGGAGGTGACCGAAGGTCACCGCTTCGGCCCAATCTCCGTAACCGGTCCCGTGTTCGTGCTGTTGGACGGGGACCTCATGCCGCAATCCCTGCGGCAGGCCCCCTCCCCAAGGAGATTTCCATGTCCCGTATCGCAAAGGCCGTAGCCGTTACCGCCGCAACCGCTGCCGTCCTCGCGGGCGGCGCCGGCATGGCCGCCGCGGATGCCACGGCCGAAGGCGCTGCCATCGGCTCCCCCGGTGTCCTTTCCGGCAACGTCGTCCAGGTGCCCGTCCACGTCCCGGTCAACGTCTGCGGCAACACCATCAACGTCGTCGGCCTCCTCAACCCGGCCTTCGGCAACACCTGCATCAACGCCAGCGGTGACAACGGCGGCCACCACAAGGCCGACCACCACGGCGAGTACTGAGCAACACCCGGCTGACCTGCAAGCAGCCACCACAGTGCCCGTGCCGGCGCATCACACCCTCCTGTGAACCAGCCGCAGGGCACGCTCCTTGAACAGTCCGGCCTCCCCACCTTCGGGGAGGCCGGACTGCCGCTGGGCGCGACGAGGCAGACGCTGTAACCACCGGCCCGGATTGCGGTCTCACCGCACTTGCGCGGCGGCTGGGCGTGCCCGCCGGGGCTGCGGCGGGCAGCGAGACACCGCCGGCCGACTGGGCGGCAGGAACGGGCATATGAGTGGTGGGCGGTGCTCCGTCGGCGTGGTGGGTGCCCGAGCGAAGGACTTCGGGTGTTTTCTCGTACGGCCTGGTCTCCCGGCAAGGGCGGCTGTGGCTCACCGCGCCCCGCCCCCGAGCTTGCCGTCACGTCGCCGGCTCCGGGGCGGGGAGAGCGGCCCCATTCGCCTCACCGAAGGACGTTTCCACGTTTCCCATGGGCGAGTGGGCGAAGACCGCAGCAGGCCCGGGATCATTCGTTTGCCGACCGCCGGCTTCCGCACAGGACGGTGGCGCAGTCAGGCCCTGGGACGGTGAAGCAGTCCCTTGCGGCCGCCGTCCCGTCAGGAGTCGTCGTCGTAATGGTCTCGGCTGCCGGCCTTGGCCAGCCCGCGGCTGATCATGTAGCCGACGGTGAGGATCACGATGTACAGCCAGGCCCGGTCGGCGCGGAAGTAGTCGAGGTGTCCCTCTTCGGTGCCCACCAGCATGGAAGCGATCAGGACTGCGATCACGCAGGCGATGTAGGCGAAGAACTCCGTCGTCTTCAGGGCCGACTTCGTCTCGGTCGACAGGCGGCGTGTTCCGTGTCCGGAAACGTCGGTGCCTGCGGTCCGGCGACCCGCGGGGGTGCCGGCGGGGTTCGCAGTGGTCATGGCAGGTGTCCAATCCATCGTGCGGAGCACCCGGTGCGCTCCACGGGCGGGATCACGCCAAGATCGACGCTGTCCCGTAGGGACGACTACCCCACAGCAGAAGAGTAAACGTCATATAAATGAATAAATCGGGCATTCGGGGCTGCAGTGCCCCCCGCCCTTGCCCTCGGCGTCAGGCCGTGGTGGCGGCCGGACGCCGCGACCTCGCCGGCCCGCTGAATCGGCACCGGCTTCCGCCTGACCTGCCGCTTCCGCCTGGCTTGCCGCTTCCGCCGACCGCGACCGCGGCCGGGCCGCGGGTCAGCGGGCGCGGTTACGGCGCGCGAGCGAGGCATTCAGGGCGGTCGCGAAGCCGCACCACACCGCGTACGGCACCAGGGCTGCCGCGGCCTTCCCGTCAAAGCGGGCAGTACGCCGGATCAACTCGGCGTTGCTGGCGTCCAGAACCAGGGTGCCGGCCAGGCCCGCGGCGGGGCTGCGGGCCTGGAAGAACAGCCAGTTCCACCCTGCGTTCAGGGCCAGGTTGGCCGCCAGACTCCCGGCCAGGGCGCCCCGGCGGCCGGGCGGGGCGGCGTTCCACGCACGACCGCCCGACCAGGCGATCCCCGCGTACAGGGGGGTCCACACCGCGCCGAACGCCCAGCCCGGCGGCTGCCACGCGGGCTTGCTCAGCCCCCGGTACCACGAGCTGTCCGCATCGACGGCAACGGAGCCCTCCCCGGCTGCCGCAACGACGGCGAGGGCGCACACGGCATAGGACCGCCATCCGGCCGCCGGAGGTGCCCCGCCCGAGGCGGCACCCCCCGGACGCGTTTCGCTGATGAGTCGCATGCCGGGCGTCTTCCCGTACCCGACCCGTTCACGCCGGACGCAGGTCCGGACGAAGCCATCCGGACAGACGATCTCGGGCTGACGTGACGCCACCGGGCAGGGCGCCGCGGCGACCCCGGAGCAGTACCCGGGCCTCGGACCGGCCGGGTGAGCACCGGCATCCGGCGCCGGCATCCGGCGCCCGTCCTTCTCCTCCTGCTGCACGGTGTCTCACGAGACGGGGGCACGGGCGCGTCGAAACGATGGGATCGGCAGGCGTCTGGGCTCGGAGTGTCCCTCCCTCGGCGGGGCGGATGCGGCGGGGGGCTACGGCCGCAGAAGCCCTCGGCCGGCTTCGCACCAGAGGAGCCCTGCCGACCACGACGGCGGGCGGACACCGTGCCCGACTGCGCACGCACAGCCGCCCCTCGTCACGTCGCGTGACGGGGCCACGGCTTGACGCACACCGTGGAGGTTCCCAAGCTGATGGAGGGGCCGGTGGAAGGGGCCGTGATCGTGGATGGTGTGCAGAGCGAACTTCCCCGGCTCCTGACGGCGGCGGAGACGGCGGCGCCCGTCGAAGCCGTCGATGTGATCGCGGAAGATCTGTGGCGGCGTTTCGACGCCAGGAAGGTTTCTTTCCTCATCGTGGATCTGACGGGGAAAGCGGTGGCGCGACTGTACACAGCCGGCGCTGCGGAGGGCGGGCGGGAAGCTGAGCGGATCCCCATGGCCGGCAGCGTCTACGAGGACGTGATCCGTACGCAGCGGCTGTACCAGGAGGCGGCGGGCCAGGGACAGCGCGTGATCGCGCCGGTCACCAACCGAGGGGATGCGATCGGACTGCTGGAACTGCTCCTGCCGGCCGCCCCCACCCAGGACGTCCTTCACGCGGTCGGGGAAGCCGCCCACGTCCTGGCCTACATCGTGATCGCCAACGGGCGTTTCACCGACCTCTACACCTGGGGCAAACGCTCCATCCCGCCGACCTTGGCGGCAGAGATCCAATACCAGCTGCTGCCCCTGTCATTGTCGTGCGAGGCCGCACAGTTCACACTGTGCGGGAACCTGGAGCCCTCCGCAAACCTCAGCGGCGACACCTTCGACTACACCCTGGACCGCGACGTCCTGCACCTGTCGGTGACCGATCCCATGGGCCACGACATCGACTCCGCCCTGACGGCCACGGTCCTGGTGGCCGCCCTGCGCGGCGCCCGCCGCGCAGGAGCCGGCCTGGCGGAGCAGGCACACCGGGCCGATCAGTCACTGGCCGACCACGGTCACGGCCACGCACCGGCCAGCTGCTGCGCATCCAGCTTCACAGCGGACGGGCCCAGCTCGTGAACGCCGGTCACCCCTGGCCACTGCGCATGCGCGAAGGGGCCGTGGAGACGATCACCTGTGAGGTGGACCACCCCTTCGGGCTGCCCGTGCCCGCCCCGCACCCCTACCGCGTGCAGGACATCGACCTGCGCCCCGGTGACCGTCGGCTCATGCTGACCGACGGCATGCTCGAACGCCACGGAGAAGGGGTCGACCTGCCGGCCCTGCTGGAACACACCCGGGACCTTCACCCGCGGGAGGCCGCGCTCACCCTGACCTCCGCAGTCCGGCACGCCGCCGGCGGCCGACTCAAAGACGACGCCACCGTCATGTGCCTGCACTGGCACGGCCCCCAGCAGACCCAACGGCACGTCAGTTCCGGTGCGGACACCCAGCAGGCATCGGCCGGCCGCGCGAGGCGGCAGCCGTGACCCAGGTGCTCGCCGGTCGCACGCTGGCCGTCGCCGCGGAGTCCGACACGCATCTCGCTGCACTACCCGTTCCCGGAGATCGCAGCGCCCCTCCCCCGGCCTGGCGGAGCGCGCGACGGGCGGGTCGGGGCGGCAGGAGAGCGGGCAGGGCGAGGGCCCATCCGATCAGCCGCTTGCCGTCAGGGCTGCGCGTGCGGTGGTGAGGATCTCCTCCGAGAACGGGGAGTCCTTGGTGGCGCGGGCCAGGACGAGGGCTCCGAGCATGGTGCACAGCCGGATGATGCCCTCCTGGTCCTCGGTGGCGAGCGCGTCGGCGAAGGTACGCACGCCCTCGGCGTAGACGCGGTGAGCCTCCTGGTGGTCACCCGCGCGCCCCATGTCGGCGGCGAGCCCGGCGACGGGGCAGCCGTCCCCCGCGTTGTCGCGGTGCTCGACGGAGAGGTAGGTCTCGATCAATTCCCGCTGCGCGGCCTCGCGCTGTCCGTCGTGCCGCTCGAGGCCCGCGGCGTGGAGCTGGGCCAGTGCGCCGAAGGCGTGAGCCGTGGCCTCGTCGACAAGGGCCCCCTTGGAGGCGAACTGCTTGTAGAAGCCGCCGTGGGTCAGGCCGGCGGCCTTCATGAGGTCGGCGACGCTGACGTGGGTGCCCTGCTCGCGGAACAGCCGGGAGGCGATCTCCACGACCCGCTGCCGGTTCTCTTGCGCCTGCGCCTGTGTCACGCGACCCATCGGGCACCTCCCATTTGGATGTCGTATGCCATCTATCCTAGACTCCAGACGTCGCCGCCCAGGCCCTGGACGGGATCGAGCAGGGCCTGCCCGAGATCCTCGCCGACGACGTCAGCCGGCTCGTCAAGCAGGGCCTGGCCCTGGCGCCGGACGCGGCGTGAGTCCGCAGCCCGCGCGGAGGCCGGAGACGACGATGAGGGCCCTCGTGGTAGAGCGCTACGGCGACGAGGCCGGCGTGCGCGCCACGGAAGTGCCGCAACCGCAGGTGGGCGCGAATGACGTCCTGGTCCGGATCCACGCGGCGAGCGTCAACCCCCTCGACCTCAAGATCCGCGACGGGGAGTTCAAGGCGATCCTGCCGTACCGGGTCCCGTTCATCCTGGGCAACGACCTGGCCGGGACGGTGATCCGGGCCGGTGCGGCCGTGACACGGTTCGCGGTGGGCGACGAGGTGTACGCGCGTCCCGACAAGGGCCGGATCGGCACGTTCGCCGAACTCATCGCGGTGCACCAGGACGATGTGGCGCTCAAACCGATCAGCCTGACCATGGAAGAGGCCGCGTCCCTTCCCCTGGTCGCCCTGACCTCGTGGCAGGCCCTGGTCGAGCGGGCACACGTGCAGCCGGGCCACAAGGTCCTCATCCACGCGGGCTCCGGCGGCGTCGGCACCATCGCCGTCCAGCTGGCGAAGCACCTGGGCGCCCTCGTGGCAACGACCACCAGCACGGCCAACGTCGGCCTGTTGAAGAACCTGGGCGCGGATGTCGTCGTGGACTACGAGAAGCAGGCGTTCGAGACGGTCCTGCACGACTACGACGTGGTCCTTGACCCGCTCGGCGGCGAAAACCTCGACAAGTCCCTTGAGGTGCTGAGGCCCGGCGGGAAGGCCATCGGCATCGCCGGGCCTCCCGACGCCGCCTTCGCCAGGGAGCTGGGAGCGAGCCCGGTCCTCCGAGCGGCGATGGCCGCGCTCAGCTTCCGCACCCGACGCCGCGCCCGCCGGCGTCACGTGACGTACGAGTTCCTGTTCATGAGGGCGAGCGGGGACCAGCTCCGGGAGATCAGCGCGCTCGTCGACGCCGGGCGGATCCGCCCCGTCGTCGACCGCGTCTTCCCGTTCGAGTCAGGCCCGGAAGCTTTGGACTACGTCGGGAAGGGGCACGCGAAGGCCGGGAAGGTCGTCCTCACCATGCCGTGACACGCCGCCCGGAAGGCCTGCGTCGGCAGCAAGGAGATGCGGGCGGTTCCGAACATGCCACGGGACGGTCGAACGCCCCATGGGCGGCAACACCCACGCCCTGCGCTCCGCCGCTCGCCGGGGTGCACCGAACACGGCCGTCTGCCCGACGTGGACGCTGTCGTCGGCGAACACCGCTACGGCAACGTCCTCTCCGTGCCGGACTGCCGTCACCGAAGCCGACCTACCACCGCTTGCGAACGAACAGCTCACGACCGGCGCCTACGACCACTGCCGCCGCTATCAGACTGCCGGGGACCCACGCGGTCGTTGCACCATTGCCGCGCGCCGGCTCCGGATCAATGCGGCCCGCAGGGTCGTACACCACCTGAAGTGGCCGGTCCACGCTGCCGGCATCGGTCGTCGATGTCATGGCCGCGGGCCGGCCGCCGGGGCAGTCAAGACGGTAGTCGTAGTAGGTGGTCGAATTCGTGGTGGTGTGACCGCTGGAATCCGTGGAAGTGGAAGTCTCGATCCGTGAATCCTTCTTCAGCACGGTGCAGGTGATGTCGAGCCCCCTGCTCTCCAGCACCCAGCCGTCGAAGGACGCCACCGTTGTTCCGAGTGCCCACAGCAGGAGAGCCGCAGGCAGGAAGCGCAGATGCCGGTTGAGGAAGGTGAAGCCCAACAGGCCGAAGGCAGCGAGCATTCCCGCGACGGTCCACCACCGTCCGCCGGGTCCATGGGCGGCGAGCAGCAGGAAGGCGAGCAGCACTCCTGTGATGAGCAGCGGGAGGGCGACAGCCACAAGTGCGCGTGTACGGCGCCTGGCTACCTCCCGCGACTCCCGTGACTCCCGCGGTAACGAATAGTCCACCGTTCCCCCTCACTGCCGTCTTCGTCAAGGAAAGCCGAACATGCTGGAGCCGTACAGGGGCCCTTCCTGATGGCCCATCGCGCTTCCCGGCCGATCGCGCTTCGCTGACTGACGGAGTCGGTCGGCTGCGCGGCGCATGGCCGGGCCGGCCAGGTCATCGCAGTTCAGACCACCTCCACCTCGCCGCACAGCGCGTGCATCGCGCCGAGTACGCACAGGCGGGCGTCGATGTCCGTCAGGGTCAGGCCACCGTGAGCTGGACGAACCGACGGCAGGACGCCTGCGCCCGCCCCCTCGGCGGGGCCGAAATCGGTCCCGTCCCGCCGGGGGGCGCGGCAGGCGGTGCGGGTGACACGGTGCGGCCTACCGGCGGCCGCCGGGGATGGCGATACTCGTCCCGAAGACGAACCCACAGCGTCGTGCTGCGGGACCCCGAGGAGACGAGACTGATGGACGCGCTCAAGCTCCGGCTCACCTACCAGGACCTCACGACTGCGCATGTCGCCGACGCGCTCATGCGTCTGGGCCTCCCTGTCAGACAAGCGCCCCCGGCCGTCCGCCCGCTCCGGCAGGACGCGCACGTCGTCGGCCGGGCCCGGCCCGCACGCCACTACGGGAGCGTGGACGTCTTTCTCGAAGCCGTCCAGCAGGCCGCGCCCGGCGACATCCTGGTGGTCGACAACGCGGGACGGCAGGACGAAGCGTGCGTCGGGGACCTCATCGCCCTCGAAGCCGAACGCGCCGGACTCGGCGGCATCGTGATCTGGGGCCTGCATCGTGACAGTCGCGAGCTGCGCAGCATCGGGCTGCCCGTCTTCAGCCAAGGGGCCCTCCCCGTCGGCCCCCGGCGCCTCGACCCTCAGGGGCCCGACGCGCTCACCGCCGCGCAGTTCGGCGGGCCGACCATCACCGGTGAGGACTTCGTGCTCGGTGACGACGACGGTGTGCTCTTCCTCCCGCTCGACCGTGCCGCCGAGATCGCCGAAACGGCCACCTCGATCCGCGACATCGAACGCCATCAGGCCGCCCGGATGCGTCTTGGCACCAGCCTCCGCGACCAGATCCGCTTCGACGGCTACCTCACCGCCCGCGAACGGGACGGCGTGAGCTTCCGTGCGCACCTGCGGTCCGTCGGCGGAGCCGTCGAGGAGTGAAAGGGGCACTCCTCGCCCCCCGACCCCGAAGAAGCCGGCGACGGGCGCCGGCCACGACGACGCGCAGGGGCTGCTGACGCCCGGGCCGTTTGCCGGACGGGCACCGCGGCCCCTCCCCGACAGCGGTCCCGCGGGTCAGTCGCCGCCACCGCCACCGCATGAGGAGCCGCCCCCACAGGACGAATCGCCCCCGCAGCCGTATCCGCCTCCGCCGTCGCTCCAGCGGGAGCGGCCGCGCTTCGCCGACGGTTTGCCTGCGCCGCGGACCGCCGCGACGAGTACCACAATGCCGGCTATCCCGATGATCAGCAGGTAGTCCACGTCCGCCATCCCCCGTCCACTTCCGTCTCCTTGGTCCAAGGAGACACCCCGCCCCTCCGGCACCCAGTCCCCCTGTGGGGAGGTGCAGAGCTTGGGCGTCCCGCGAAAGCCTAGCGGCGGGCGGCGGCCCGTCAGTCGCCCGTCCGCCGACCGTCAGACGGCTGCATCTCGCGCACAGAGCCGCGCTCGGCCCCCGGAACGATGGGCACCGGCCTCCTTGCGGATCAGCCGCACCGGATCGGCCCGGTGTTGAGGCGGTAGGTCACTCCGCCCCGGACCAGGGAACCGCTCACGGTGATGCATTGCCCCGTCGAGTCGAACCAGGTGTACAGCGGCCCGGCGAAGTAGTGGTAGTTGGCTGGATGCTCCTTCGGCGGGTCGACGGCGTAGTCGCCGCTCTCGTCGAAGACCGCCAGGGTGATGTGTGAGGCGAGGCCGTCATAGGGGCTGGACCAGAACTTCACGCAGTTCTGTTTGGTCGAGCTGTTCCAGTAGGTGCGTGCGTAGCCGCCCCCGTTGCGTCCCGCGGGACTCTTGGCCCAGTACGTGATGCCGTCCCAGCTGCCGGTGCACTGCGCGGCGGCCGGGGCCGCCTGGGCGGTCGGGGAGACCACCAGGCCGAGCAGCAGCGTCATGACGCCGACGCCCAGCAGATGTGGCGTTCGCAACCGCTTCTTCAACCGCTTCATCCGCATCTCCTGGTGGTCCGATGCCGTCGACCCGGTTCGTCCAGGTCGTGCTTGGTACGCTCCGCCCCTCATGGTCCGCGCGCCCGACGTTTCACGAAATCTCCACCGGTTCGTGTCAACCGGCCGAGCCCGCCGTCCCGCGGCGCCCATCCCTCTCGGTCCGCCACCTCCGGGCCGCCGCCTCCTGGCGGGGAGGCGGCGGCCTTCAGAGCGTCAGCACTCGCGCAGGCCCGGCGCGGGGTCGACCGACGTGTGGACGTCCACGGCCGCGACGTTGCCCCACTGGCCGTTGTCCAGCTGGGTCCAGTACCAGACGTTGTTGCCGCCGGCGTGCTGGTCACCGCGGCCCCAGCACTGGAACCAGCTGGGGCTCGTGTTCAGCGGCCCCCGTACCGCGGAGTTGTACCGGCGGTGCTCGTAGCCCTTGGCGCCGACCCGGTTGCCACACCACAGCTTGCCGTCGGCGCGGACGCCGCATTCGGCGGCCGCGCTCTTCCCGGTGGCGGGCGTCGCCTGGGCGGGTCCGGTCACGGTGGTCATGCCGGCCGCCAGTGCGACCGCGGCGAGACCCAGGGTGATCTTCTTGCGTGCGGACATGTCTTCTCCTCGATAGGGCTCCCTCGGGAGCCGGTTCACGGGTGTGTGTGGTCGGTGGTGCGGGCGGTACTCAGGGGCAGGTGCGTACGCCGTCCAGCCAGGCGGCGCCCCTGATGTAGATGTTGGTGATCCACGCCCCGTACTCGGGCAGGTAGGACCAGGCGTCGTTGGTGTAGCCCTCCGCCGTCACCGGTTCGGCGTGCTTCTGGCACTCGACGCGCACCGTGGTCGGGCCGGGGAACCGGTGCACCCGCGGGCTCGTGGTGGACGGCTCCTCGTGGGTCCACACATCGGTGCCCCAGGTACTGAACGTGCCGGGAGCCGCCGCCGCGGCGATGCGGACCGCTCCCGCGTAGTCCCCGCCCAGCCGTACGTCGCTGACGGTGATCCGGGTGCCCGATTCCCGGGCCTCGACCATCTTGCCCGCGCCCAGGTAGATCGCGATGTGGTGGACGGAACCTCCCGACCCCCAGGCCAGCAGGTCCCCCGGCAGCAACGGCGCCGTCCCCTCGGCAGCCGTGAAACGCTGCTGCACCTGCGGCGAGTGGAACTGGTGGTACGCGTTGCCGGGCAGCGGGTCGCCGCCGGCCGCGCGGGCGTAGGCGTACCGGACCAGTCCCGAGCAGTCGAAGCCCAGCCGCTCCGGGTCGTGCGCGCTGTCCGGGTCGCTCGGGTCGACCTGACCGTACGTCGGCCCCGGCTGCGGCCCGTGGCCGCCGCCCCAGGTGTACCAGGTGCCGATCTGCTCGCATGCGGCCCGAACGGCGCCCTGCGCCACCACGGAGGCTCCCGGGGTGAGCACGCCGCACGACCCCGCCGCCTTCGGCGCCGGTGCTGCGGCCGCCGGGGCGCCGAAAGTCCCTCCCCAGGCGGCCAGGACGGTCACCGCCGCCACCGCGGCGGCCGCCACCTTTCTCCCCATCGCCATGTCCTGTTCCCCCGTCCCCCACGCGGTGTCCCGCGGGTCGTCGTGCTCGTCGTGGTGTGCACCGGCGTGCCCGTCGTACGGAGCACGGACCGACCGTCCGACCGTCCGTACGTCCGTACGTCCGTCCATCCGTCCGTCCGTCCGTCCGCCGGGCACTACGAGACTGTGCCCCGCCACCCCTGCCTGTCGAGGAAGCGCGGGTCGACCACCAAGACGGGAAACGGGAAACCCCCGGGAAACCCCCTCTCACCAGCACCTTTGAGCAGTCGTCAAAAGGGCGCACGGTGGTTCGTGGCGCCGGCGCGCCGCGACGTCGGCCGACCGCGGTGCCGTACTGCACCGCCCAGCCGGGTTCTTTCCCTCGCCGTCGAGTCCGAGAGGGAGCTGTTGGGCCGCCCGCGCCGCCGTAGGCCGCCCGCAGGATGCCGTCGCGCTCATCACCACCGAGACGCGTCGAGGGCGCCGCTGAGACAGCGGCGCCCTCGATGCGGTGAGCCAGAAGGATCAGGCGCGCACGGTGTACCACGCACCGAGGCCGTTGCAGCCGCGTGCGTCATAGGTGGTGCTGCGGTAGCCCGCCGGGATGGGCGAGTAGGGGCAGGTCCAGATGCCGTTGCGGACGAGCTGGTGGAACCAGGCGCCGATGCCGCTGCAACCGCTGCGGTCGTAACCGGTGGTCACGTACCCCGACACGACCGGCGAACCGGCGCAGGTCCAGATGCCGTCACGCGCGAGTCGGTGGAACCAGGCGCCGACGCCGCTGCAGCCATTTCGGTCGTAGGCGGTGATGACGTACCCGGTCACGATCGGCGAGCCGCCGCAGGTCCAGATCCCGTCGCGAGCGGGCACCTGGAGCCAGGAACCGGCCCCGTTACAGCCGTTGCGGTCGAAGGCGCTGATGACGTAGCCGTCCGGAACGGGCGTTCCGGGGCAGGTCCATCCACCCACCGTGGCCTGCGATTCACTGGCCGCGGCGCTCGCCGTACCGGCGACGGTGCCGGCAAGGACGACGGTCACGAGCAAAGCGACTGCTCCTGCAATCGCGGCGACCCTGTTTCGGAAGGCCATCAGCGCCGCGGAGCTCCACGAGCGCCGCACATGGTGAAATATGCTGCTCAATTCACACCATCCCTAGAACCTGGCAACGGAACGAGGGTCACCTTACTTGTGGATCGTGTGAAGAAAAGATGTGAATACCGAAAAGTAAACAACTTGTCCTGAAACAAACAGCGTTGCCGTCGGCGCCGCATCAAACACGGCAGCACGGCAGCACGGCAGCACGGCTGGTGGGCGGGGCGGGGAGGCCCTCGGTGACGTGCCGCGCCGGGCGCGCCGGGACGCCAGATGTCAGCCGGCGAAGGTACGGCGATATCGCGACGGGCTGGTCCTGGTCAGCGCCGTGAAGTGCACGCGCAGCGACTCCGCAGAACCGAAACCACAGCGGTGTGCGATGTCGTCGACGCCGAGGCGCGTGGTTTCGAGGAGGACGCGGGCGCGGCTGACGCGTTGTGCGGCGATCCAGTTCATGACGCTCGTGCCGGTCGCGGTGAGGAACCTGCGGCGAAGAGTCCGCGTGCTCATGTGGTGGTGCCGGCTGATCGTCTCCAGCGAGAGCGGCTCGTCGAGGTGCGCCAGGATCCAGGTGATCACGGCGCTGATCTCGGAACGGCCGCCCTCCGGGAGGGGCTCGATGAACTGGGCCTGTCCCCCTTCACGGTGTGGCGGACTGACCAGGAACCGGGCCATCGCGTTCGCGGTCGCCTGGCCATGGTCGAGGCGTAGCAGGTGGAGGCACAGGTCGGCTCCGGCAAGGATGCCGGCGGAGGTGAAGACGCCGGTGTCCTCGACGTAGAGCTCTGCCTCACGGATCGTCACCGACGGGTAGCGGTCCCCCAGCAGCTTTGCCCAGTGCCAGTGGGTGGTGACGTTGCGACCGTCCAGGATTCCGGCGGCGGCCAGGGCGAACGCGCCGGTGCAGATCGACACCATGCGGCTGCCGCGGTCGTACGCGTCACGCAGCCGCTCGACCAGCTCGGCGTCCGGAGGTGCGGTGGGGTCTTCCACCCCGGCGACGATCACGGTGTCGGCGCAGTCCAGCCGGTCAAGCGGTTCGATCCCCTGGGGCACCAGCGCCCCCTCCGTAGAAGGCGGGCCCGCCAGGGTCAGTTGGTAGGGGGTGCCGCAGGGTGTGGAGGTGGCGAGTTGGTCGGGCCAGCGGCCGAACACCTGCTGCGGAATGGCGACATCCAGGGGGACGAAGCCTGGCTGCACCACCACTGTGACCTTGGCCTTGGCCGGATCCTTGGAGTCATTGTCCACATGGCCATCGTACGGAGGTCTCATCCCCTCCTAGCGTGTTCGCATGACTGCGACGAGCGAATCCCGAGAAGAGCGACGCATGCACGGCGTGACCGAAACGGTGAACGTGCTCTTGCTCGACACCCTGCCCGACGAGATCGGTGAGTGGCCGCGGACGCCGGCCGCGGAGGCGGCTGTCGCCTTCGCCGCCGAACATTCGCCCGCCTACCTGCTCAACCACTGCATACGCAGCTTCTTCTACGCCCGCAGCATCGCCGCTGCCAAGGATCTCGTCGCCGGGACGGACTACGACGAGGAGACGCTCTTTCTCGCCACGGTGCTGCACGACATCGGTCTGACCGGCGAGGGACAGGGGCCGAACCGGTTTGAGGTGGACGGTGCCTTCCGGGCCGCCCGCTTCGCACGCGATCACGGTCTGTCCGATGCCGCCGCCGAGCTGATCTGGGACGCGGTGGCGCTGCACACCTCTTCCGGGATCGCGGTCCACAAGCAACCGGTGGTCGCCCTCGCCCACCTCGGCATCGGTGCCGACGTCTTCGGTTTCGGCGTCGAGGAGTTGGACCGGGCGGTGCTCGACGCCGCGCACTCGGCGTTCCCCTGGCTGGATCTGCGTGAGCGGATTCTTGAGGAAGTGGTCCACCAGATCGATCAGCAGCCGTCGAAGTGGTCGCCCATGTCGTTCGTCGACGACGTGTACCGCAAGTTCCGGCCGGACAACGCCTTCCCCGGTCTGGACGAGATGTGCGCTGCGCCGACAGTTCCGCACTGACGGGCGACCGGCCTCGGCCTGCCCCTCCCCCGGGCCCCCGAGGGGAACCCGTGACGGGCGACAACTCAGCCAGACGTTGATCTGCCGTGGGTTTTCGGGGAGAGTCCGTGATCATGGAGTTCTTCTGCTTTCACCGCGACCGCCCCGGGTCACTTCCTCTGCGGATGGAGCTGCTGGAGCAGCACTGGTCCTACATGGACGGGTACGAGAAGGCGATGATCGCCCGCGGGCCGACCTTCGCCGCCGACGGCGAGACGCCCAGTGGGAGCGTCCACGTCGTCGACCTCCCGGACCCCGCCGTCGCGCGCGCGTTCGCCTTCGACGAGCCCGGCTACCAGGCCGGCGTGTACCGGGACGTGCTCCTGCGGCGGTGGCGCAACCTCCTGGGGCGCAGCATGTGGGACTTCCCCGGCGGCTCCTCCGGCGGCAACCGCTACCTCGTACTCGGCCTCGGCGCGGGCACGCCCCTCGACCTCGTCGTGCCGCCCGGCCCGGACGAGCTGATCGCGTACGGGCCGCTGCTGTCCGACGACGCGGCCGACTGGTTGGGAACCGCCGCGCTGGTGCGGGCTCCCCATGCAGGCATGGCACGCACGGTGCTGAGTCCGGACGGGTACGCCGCCGTCGAGGTCCACGAGTGGGAGTTCGGTGGCCGCAGATGAAACCCGGCGCCACACCGTCCGGCGAACGGCCCTGCCCCCGGACGCGCACAAAGCGGACCTCCCGCCGCCGGACGGCGCCAAGACCGCTCCTGCTCGACCGGCTGACCGGCTGACCGGCTGACCGGCCTGGAACACTCCATCGCCACCGCGCGGGATCAACTTCGGGGACGGAAGTCCAGCATGGAGAAGACCTTGTCGTAGCGGCGTGCGCCGACAGCGACGAAGTCGGGCAGGCGACCGTATTCGGTGAAGCCCAGCGACCGGTAGAGGTGCAGGGCGTGGGTGTTGTCGCCACGTACGTCCAAGGTGAGGACCTCTATGCCCGCGTCCCGGGCGTCGGCGATCAGGGCGCCGGTCAGCGCCCGGCCGACGCCACGACCATGGACAGCAGCATCCACCGCGATCTTCTCCAGATCGGCGTGCGGCCGGTGAGTGGGCCGGGCGTAGCGGAGCCAGTACCCCAAGCCGACCAGACGACGGTCGAGGTACGCGGCGCGCAGGGCCCCGTCCCCGGCGTGGGCCGCGGAGACGACGTGGTCGAGAAGTTCCGCCACATCTTCTTGCGAGGGGGGTTCGACCCAGCCCAGCGCGGCACCTCCGCGGACCAGGGCCGCCAGGATCCGGTGGGCCGACTCCACCAGGGCGGCATACAGCTCCGGATCGGAAGTCAGCTCCACGGCGTCGAGGATGGTGAGCTCGGTGGTCTCACCGCTGGTCATGGCTGGATTCATGACCGACAGCCTAGACACAGATGGTCACCCAGAGCTGCTGTCCCTCTGCAGGAAGATGCGAGGGACGGACCCCGCCTCACCGTCGGGATCGCGTTGCACCGTCATGAGCCGGCCGTCGGGTAGCGGCACGTCGTACGAGCCGTGCCTTCGGCCCTGTCGGAAAGCGGTGGCGAAGGCTTCCCCGCCCAGGACTTCGCCGGCCCGCACGGTGGCGCGGTCGACGTCGTCGCGTTCCGCCGCAGGCAGCGGGGCGCCGACCGACTCGCGGGCGGCCGCGGCCGAACCGAGGAGACGGGCTGCGTCGGTGGGGCACCCTGCGAGGGCCAGGGCCCCTGCCGTGCCCTCCAGGGCGAGCGCGAGCGCCCGGGGGTCGCCGGCCCTTCGGGCCGCATCCAGGCCCTCCAGGTGGAGGGCCAGCGCGCGCCCGGCATCGCCGCACTGCTCGGCAACGAAACCCAGCTCCGCCAGGATCAGCGCCTCCCCGCTGGCAACGCCTTGGCGCCGGTTCCATTCGAGCCAGGGCTGCAGGTGGCATTCGGCCGTCTCGAACTGACCCGTCCTGCGGGCCCCGAGGGCGAGCCCCGTCTGCGCGAACTGTTCGGCGGGCCGGTGGCCCTGCTCGGCGGCCAGCCGCCGCGCCCGCTCGTGCAGCTCCGCAGCGGAGGTGAAGTCGCCGGTGAGCAGCGCGATCCGGCCCAGTCTGGACAGGCGGAACGACACGTCCGTCCAGAGCTGGAGTTCCTCCGCGACGCGCACACCGTCGCGGTGCAGCCGGGCAGCCTCCTGGTAGTCGCCCGAGATCTCGGCCAGGACACCGAGCTGTTCGGCGGCTTGGAGCTGGCCCCATCGGTCGCCGATCCGCGCGAAGCGGGCCGCGCTGTCCCCGGCGTCGTTCCTGAGCGTGGCGAGGTCACCCCGGTAGAGGGCCTCGGTGGCGCGGGTGCTCTGGGTGGCGGCCATGCCCCAACGGTCGTCCTGGGCGCGGAACTCGGCCAGCAGGCCGGCAGTCCGGTCCCGCTCGCCGGGTGCGGCGCCGAACCCGCATCGAGCGAAAGCGAGGAACCATCGGGCCCGGGCGTCAGCCTCCCCGTACTTTCCCTCGTCCTCTTCGTTCTCCTTTCTCGCACCCGCCAGCTGCGCGAACGCGGCTTGCCGCGCGAGCGCACTGCTGCGGGCCCCGGAGGTGGCGAGGCCGGGGGAGCTCAGTGCCAGGGCCAACGAGTGCCGGGCCTCGCCGAGCCGGCCGCGCAGGAACCAGTACCAGGAGAGGGAGTTGACCAGACGGACTGCCAGGTCGGCGGTGTCGTCGGCGCCGGTGGCCGCCTGGGTGAGCGCGCAGCGCAGGTTGGCTCTGTCGGTGTCGAGCCGGTGCAGCCAGTGGCGCTGGTCGGGGCCGTACAGCAAGGGCTCGGCGCGCTCGGCCAGCTCCGTGTAGTGGTCCAGGTGCCGTCGGCGGACGAGCCGGGTCTCTCCGGCTTCGTCGAGCCGTTCGAGGCTGTACGCGGCGACCGATTCCAGTGTCCGGTACCTGGGGCCGTCCTGGCCGTGCAGGACGGTGACCAGCGAGCGGTCGACCAGGCGGGTGACCACGTCGAGGACGGTGCCGGCCGGCACGTCCGGCGCCGCGCACACCTCTTCGGCGGCGCTCAGCGTGCATCCTCCGGCGAAGACGGCCAGTCGGCGCAGCACGGCGCGTTCGGGCTCGGTCAGCAGCCCCCAGCTCCAGTCGATCACGGCGCGCAGGGTGCGCTGGCGGGGTGGAGCGCCCCGCAGGCCGGAGTTCAGCAGCCGGAAGCGGTCGTCGAGGCGCTCGGTCATCTCGTGCACGCCCAGGGCCCGGACCCGGGCGGCGGCGAGTTCCAGCGCAAGCGGGATCCCGTCCAGGCGTTCGCACAGGCGTGCCACAGCGTCGGCGTTGGCGGGGCCGAGGGCGAATCCCGGGGAGGCCGCTGCGGCTCGCGCGGCGAAGAGCCGTACGGCGTCGGACTCCGGCAGCGGCTCGACCACGTGCAGCATTTCGCCGGGCAGCGCCAGCGGCTCCTGGCTGGTGGCCAGGATGCGCAGGCCGGGCGCGTGGCGCAGCAGATGCCCGGCCAGTTCCGCGACGGGCTGGACCAGGTGCTCGCAGTTGTCCAGGACGAGCAGCAGGCTCCGGGTGCCAAGGGCCCGGGCGAGGCGCTCCGCCGTACGGCCGGCGTGCGCGTCGCCGGGCCGGTCGCGGATACCCAGGACGTCGGCCACCGTGTCGGCCACGGCGTGGGCTGTTGTGGCCACGCCGTCGGGGTCCGCGGGCTCGGGGTCCAGTTCGACCAGCCAGACCCCGTCGGGGAAGGTATCGGCCGCGAGCGCGGCGGCCTCCAGGGCGAGCCGCGTCTTGCCCACGCCGCCGGGCCCGGTGAGGGTGACCAGGCGGCCCGACGTGAGCAGGGCCCGTACTCGGGTGACGTCCTGGCGCCTGCCGATCAGGTCGGTCAGGCCCGCTGCGGGCAGGTTCGTGCGGGGCGGGATGGTTGTGCTGTCGGCGGAGGAGCAGGTTGCGGGCGCCTGGGCAGGGGTGGCCGGGGGTCCGGTGGACGCCAGGGACGGGTCTTGGCGCAGGATTGCCTGGTGGAGGGTCGCCAGCTCGCGGCTGGGATCGAGTCCCAGTTCCTCGGACAGCCTCTCCGCGAGTCGGTGGTAGCTCTCCAGTGCCTCGGTTTGGCGGCCCGAGCGGTAGAGCGCACGCATGTGCAGGGACCGCAGCCCGTCCCGGAGCGGATGCAGGCGGACGAGTTCGGCCAGCTCATCCGCCAGTTGCCGGTGTTCGCCGAGCTCCAGTCGGACGCCGGCCAGTTCCTCCACTGTCGTCAGTCGTTGTTCGTCCAACTTCGTGGCGCTCGCGCGCGCGAAGGGCTCGTCGCGGAATTCGGCGAAGGCCGGCCCGCGCCATAACGCGAGCGCGTCCGACAGCAGCGACACCTGCTCGCGCGGGTTTCCGGTCCGGCGGGCCCGCGCCGTCAGGTCGGCGAAGCGGCCGGCGTCCAGGGCTTCGTCCGCGACCTGGAGCAGGTAGCCGGCCGGCCGGTGGACGACCAGGTCCCGGCCGCCGGGTTCGGCCTGCTCCAGCATCCGGCGCAACTGCGAGACCTTGGTCTGGAGGGAATTGGCCGGATTACGGGGCAACTGCTCGCCCCACAGGTCGTGGAGGAGGCGGTCCGTCGGGACGGGCCGGCCGTGGTGTGTCAGCAGGTCGGCCAGCAGGGCGCGGACCTTGGGCTCGCGGATGGTGACCGGGGCCTCCTCGTCGGTACGGACCTGAAGCGGGCCCAACACTTCGAAGCGCATGGCACCCACGCTAACTCCCCTGGCGACAGTGGCCGTGCGGGCCCCGTGCGCAGATCGTCAGCGGACCGTCAGAGGGCCCCGGCAGGGTGATCCCCGTCAGCAGGAAACGCACCGCCCGAAGGAAAGAAGCCGACCATGCCGAACCCGACGAACCCGCTGCACCCCACGAACCCGCTGCACCCGCCGCACGCCACGAGCCGGACGCACTCCGGCAACGGGAGGACCCTCTCCCGTGAGGTTCTGCTCGCCTCACGTCCTGTGGGCGAGCCCGCGGCGGAGGTCTTCCGGCTGGCCCGCACGGAGGTGCCGGAGCCGGCCGCGGGGCAGATCGTCGTACGCAACACCTGGATGTCGGTGGACCCGTACATGCGGGGCCGGATGGACGACGCGCCGTCCTACATCCCGCCCTTCCCGCTCGGCGCGCCGCTGGAAGGAAGCGCCGTCGGCGAGGTGGTCGTCTCGCGGTCCGAAACGGTGCCGGTCGGAGCGACCGTCTCGCACTTCCTGGGCTGGCGCGAGTACGCCGTACTGGACGCCGCGGCCGCCACCGTCATCGACACGGACATCGCCCCGCCGCAGGCCTACCTGGGCGCCCTGGGCACGACCGGCCTGACCGCCTTCGCCGCCCTGACGGAGGTCGCCCCGGTGCGGCGCGGCGACGTGGTGTTCGTCTCCGCCGCGGCCGGGGCGGTCGGCAGTGTCGCCGGACAGCTGGCCCGCAAGCTCGGGGCGTCGAGGGTGATCGGCTCGGCGGGCGGCCCGGAGAAGGCGAAGAAGCTGGTGGGCGACTTCGGATACGACGCGGCGATCGACTACCGGGCGGGCTCGCTCGGTGAACAACTGGACCGGGCCGCCCCGGAGGGCATCGACGTCTATCTCGACAGCGTGGGCGGCGACCACCTGCGGGCGGCCATCGGCGCGATGAAGCCCGGCGGCCACATCGCCCTGGTCGGCGCGATCAGCGGCTACAACTCCACGGGGCCGGCGGCGGGCCACGACCTGTTCCAGGCGGCCGCCAAGGAGCTCACCCTGCGCGGCATGCTCGTCAGCAGCTATTTCCACCTCTTCCCCGAATGGATCGGACGGGCGGCCGGATGGCTCGCCGACGGCACGCTGCACACCGAACAGACCGTGTTCGAGGGCATCGAGGCCGCTCCGGCCGCTTTCCTCGGCATGATGCGCGGCGCCAACACCGGCAAGATGCTCGTCCGGCTCGACGGGTGACCGCCATGACCGCCATGACCGCCATGACCGCAGAGGAGACGACGGGCATGACACGGCAGGCCCTCCTGGTCTTCGCCCACCCGCGCCGCGACTCCCTCACCGCGCAGATCGCACAGCGCAGCCGCGAACGTCTCATGGCCGACGGATACACGGTCGACCTGCTCGACCTGTACGCCGAGGGATTCGACCCCCGCACCGGCACCGAGGACGAGCCGGACTGGGCGGACCGGGACAAGGAGTACTCCGTCGAGGTCCAGTCCCACATGGACCGCATCGAGAGCGCCGACCTCGTCGTCGTGGTCTTCCCGGTCTGGTGGTTCGCCCTGCCCGCCATCCTCAAGGGCTGGATCGACCGGGTGTGGAACTACGGCTTCGCGTACGGCCGCAGCCGGCCCCGCCTCGCGGCCAAGCGGATGCTCTGGATCGGGCTGTCCAGCTACTCGCGCGAGCAGTTCACCGAAGCCGGCTGGGACGTCCTGATCCGGCGCCAGCTTCAGGTCGGCATCGCCGAGTTCTGCGGGATCAAGGACGCCAGGGTGGATTTCCTCCACAACTCCTTGAGCGCGGGCCCCCTGGGCATCGATGCGGCGGACACCGCGCTCGCCTCGTTCCTCGCGGCGCCTCTCGCGGGCCGGGTCACGCGATGACGCCATGTCCGCCGTACCTCCACCGAACGTCCGTGTGCTGCCAACCCGCCCTCTGAAAGGACCACCTCGCATGAACGCCCATCGCGCCCGCGCCCTCACCAACCCCGCCGGACTGCACGACCCCACCCCGTTCGGATACAGCCATACGGCCTCGGCACCCGGAGAGCTCGTCTTCGTCGCCGGGCAGTATGCCTCCGACGAGACCGGGCACGTCGTGCCCGGAGACTTCGCCGCACAGGTCGCACGATCCTTCGACAACCTCCGTATCGCGCTCGCCGGTGTCGGCCTCGGCTTCGAGCACGTCGTGCGGCTCGGCACCTACGTGGTCGACCACGACCCGACCAAGTTGGAGATCCTCGCCGCGGCCCTGCACGCCCGCTGGAGTGATTGCCCGCCGGCCCAGACCCTGGCCGGGGTCGCCTCCCTGGCGCTGCCCGGGATGCTCTTCGAGATCGACGCGGTAGCGGTCCGCCCGTCCCCGGCCCCCTGAGAATCCTGATGTGCGTGGACACGGCAGATGAGCACCTCACCGTCAGTGCGCCACACCCGACGCCTGCGAGGCCGGCCTCTCCTGTTCGGCCCCGGCATCATCGTCAGCTGTCGTCACACTTTCCCGTGGAACACGTGGAGGGGCCCTGGTGCCTATGGCACCAGGGCCCCGAAGGAACTGCTACACCATCTGCCGACCCTGATACTGCGCCGGCCTCATGTTTCCGCCGGCCCGACCTGGATGCTGTCGGGCGTGCGGGGATCGCTGATGCGTGACCGGAGACCACCTCACTATCGATGTCCTGCGGCACCCAGGCTCGTACGTGCTCGCCCGGGCGATCCTGATGGCGCTCGGCCCCTCCGTTCTTCCCTCTGAATTACTCACTTACCAAACGGGTACTGCGAACTGCACTCACTACGGGTACTGCCAATGCGTCAACTCGGTACTGCTCTCGGCAGCCCCTCATCACCGCGGGCCACCCGGTCCGGCAGTCAGTCCCGTCGCCGTCCTGCAACAACCCTGGCTCCGACACTCCACCACCGCACCGCACTGCACACTGCAACAACCTGTACTGCGGGTACTACTGCCCGGCAGTTCATCTCTGCCGAGCCCTGCTGTCTCTCTGGGCTACGAGAGAAACCATAACCAGAGAAGCAGGCAATGTCTACTCCAGCCGCTATAGATTTTCCTGTCTACCCCCGGGAGGTAATCCGGTCCCGTCGGATTGACCGGCTGGAGCCGGGGACACACCGGCCACCTACGACCACCACCGCGGGCACACCGCACCCGCAGGCGAACCATCCGCCGGCCGCGTCCCCGTCGCGGCGGTCATGAGCCGAGGGCTTCGGTCATCGTGTCGAGGTCGGCCAGGAGCGCCGCCAGCCGGCGCGCGGGGATGCTTTTGATCATGCGTTCTTCGATGGCGTAGACGGCGCTGCGGGCGGCGTGCAGACGCCGCTGACCGGCCTCGGTGGGGTGGATGGGCAGGGCGCGGCCGTGGTCGGTGCTGGTGGCCTGGGTGATCAGGCCTGCGTCCTTGAGGCCGCGCAGGACGACGTTGGCGGACTGGCGGGTGACGAAGGTGCCGCGCGCGAGGTCGGCGTTGGACAGGCCGGGCTGTTCGTCGAGAAGTTCCAGGCAGGAGTACTGCGAGACGGTCAGATCGTGCTCGCGCAGAGCCTTGTCCATGGCTCCGCGCAAGGCGGCAGAAGCCTTCTTGAGGCGATATCCCACATGCTCGGTGACGTCCTCGGCGGGATGGGGTGGGGGGACGGGCGCACGGTCTTCCATGTCAGCATTTTGACATATCGCAAACGCGGTGCCTACAGTCGCCTATGTCAATGTCCTGACATCAAAGCCCTCGCCGACCACCCTTTTGGAGACACCATGACCGCCACCGTCGAAGGCCCCGATTTCGTCGCCCTGCAGGTGCGGGACGTACCGGCCGCGGCAGCCTTCTTCGAGGAGAAGCTCGGACTGCGACGGGCCCCCGGCGGCCCGCGCCACGCGGTCGTCTTCGCCACCACCCCGATCCCGTTCGCCGTCCGCGAGCTGCTGCCGGACGTCGACCTGGACGACGTCGCACGTCCTGGCCTGGGCGTGGCACTGTGGCTGCGCACTACCGATGCTCCAGGGCTGCGCGAGCAGCTCGTCGCGGCCGGCACGCAAGACGTCACCCCGCTCCAGGACAGCCCCTTCGGGCCGACGTTCTCCTTCACCGGCCCCGAGGGCTACCGGCTCACCGTGCACGGAGGCTGACCGTGAGGGCCGCCGTCCTGACCCCCCGGGGCCCGTTCTCGCTCGCGGCGAGTCTGCGCTTCCTGGAAGGCTTCACCCCTGCCCCCTACGGGCAGGGACACGAACCCGTCCTGCACGCCGCTGTGACCGCCGCATACGGCCTCGAAGGCGAGGCGGCCTGTACGCCGGGACCGGTGCGCATCGCCGAGCGGTGGAAGCCGTACCGGAGCTGGGTCGCCTTCCTGCTGCGCGCTCACACCGACCCGCGCGTCTCCGGGCACGGCCACGGCTTCCACGCATCCGGGTAGGAGCCGCTGTGCGGCCGCCCGACCCTGTGCGTCAGGTGGCCGACATGACTGATCGAGACCTCTCTCGCCCAGACGACCGGACCGGGGGAACCGCCCGCGCCGGGACGGGAGCAGCTGTCAGGCGTTCGCCACCGTCGGCGTTCGCGCTGCCGCGCTCCGTGGCGAAGGGAAGCGAGCAGGGCGGAAAAATCTGTGAATCTTCGGGTGCCGAGGCAACCTTTCGGCCTTCGGCGACCACTCAGTGTGGTCCGGCCGGGTGGTCCGGTCAGATGCAACGGCTGAAGGAGAGCACAGAGATGTCCCCTCGCCCACCCACGTCATCGGCAGCGCCCCCCGCCGGCGGTAGTCGCCGGTCGTCCCGCTCAGCTGTCAGGGGGAGACGAAAGGCGGTGCATCGTAGCCGCCGGTTGTTCGCGCGTCGGGGTTTCTGGGCGGCCGTCGTCATGGCGGTCGTGGCCGGCTTCGTTGTCGTGATCAACACGGCCTCGGCGGGAACCGTGGATTCAAAGGCTTGGTACGTGCTGGTCAACCGCAACAGCGGCAAGGTGCTGGATGACCGCGCCTTCGCCAAGAACGACGGCGCGGCGGTGGTGCAATGGGGCCGTCACGGCGGGGCCAACCAGCAGTGGCGGTTCATCGACGCGGGTGATGGGTACTACCGGCTGCAGAACCGGAACTCCGGCAAGGTGCTGGACATCCACAACTGGTCGAAGACCGCCGGCTCCGACATCGTGCAGTGGAGCGACCGGAACACCACCAACCAGCAGTTCAAGGTGGCGGACTCGTCGGACGGCTACGTGCGGTTGATCAGTCGCTTCAGTGGCATGGCCGTCGAGGTCGACAAGGCCTCCAAGGCTGACGGGGGCGACGTCGTCCAGTACCGCGACTGGGGCGGCGCCAACCAGCAGTGGCAACTCGTCCCGGCCGGGAGCACCGGCAGCGCCGCCACACCCACCGCGACGGGCGGCAGTGCTTCGTCGTCGCCTTCCGCGGCTGGTGGCGGCAGCTCGACGCCACATTTCATGGGCGGCAACAAGGTGCTCGTCGGCGGCTCGATGTCCGACGAGTCGGCGAACGCCGCGCCCTTCGACGTGCGATACGCCTATGTGCACAGCCAGCCCGCGCCCTCGTCGGACTACTATGCGGCGGCGAAATGCAAGGATGAGTGGAAGAGCTGGTGGGGCTGCTGGCAAGGCAGCACCACGCCCCCCGGCAACTACGTGACCTGGTGGAACGGCCAAGTGGCCAAGACGACCTACAAGGGCAGCCCGCGCCCGCAGAAGTTCTTCTGGACCTGGTACTCACTGCGTGACCTCGGGGATCTGGCAGGGCATGGCGACGGGCCGGGCGAGGTCGAGGCCATCAACAGGGCCGACCTGCTCACCCGGTACATGAACGACTACCGTTTCTTCCTCCAGAAGATCGGCAACTCGGACAACATGATCGACCTTGAGCCTGATTTCTGGGGCTACGTCCGGTCGCTCGGCGATCCGCACAAGGTTGCCGCGAAGGTCTCGGCCGCCAATCCGACGGACTGCGGATCGCAGGAGAACAGCGCCGCCGGGCTTTCCCGCTGCCTGATCTCGATGGCGCACAAGTATGCGCCGCACACCACCGTGGGGTTCCACCTTTCCTGCTGGGACTGGCAGAGCAACATGCAGGGATGCGTCAAGGACTACGCGAACCTGGGCGCGAAGGACGCCGACTTCCTGGTCGCCGATGTGTCGGACCGTGATGCGGGCTGGTACGCGAAGCCGGAGCACGGCGGCTACGACAACTTCTGGACCGACCAGAAGGCCACTGCCCAGCTGGGGTTCTACAAGACGATGGCCGAGTCGGTGGGCAAGCCGGTGGTCCTGTGGCAGATCCCTGTCGGCAACATGGCGCAGAACAACACCCTCAATCATTACAAGGACGACAAAGTGGACTGGTTCTTCGCGCATATGGACCAGGTGGCGAACGCGCACATCGCCGGCCTGCTGTTCGGTGCGGGGCACGGGGAACAGACATCGGTCGAGACCGACGGCGGAAACCTGATCAACAAAACGATCGCCTACCGCAACTCGGGGGGTGCAGCGCTCAAGTAGGCGCAGGTGCGCAGCCGGTCGGCCCTCTCCCTGACGGGGCCGGGTTCGTCCTCTTCGTCGGGCCGAGGACTTCCCGGCTGGTGCCGGCCGGCTGCCGTCGCGGGCACCAGCCGAGGATGCCTTGGAGGTCAACGGGTGTAGTGACGTCCGGCCCATACCGGCAGGACCAACCACAGGGCGGCCAGCCACAAGGCGATCACTGCGGTGAGTACGAGTGCGAGGGTGTCGTCGACGGCCATGCGCAGCAGGAGCAGCAAGGTCAGGATCATGGTGGCGGCGAGCATGGCGAGTCCGGTCCGGGTCATGCGGGAGGCCAACGTGACGGTCTGGGGTTTGATACGCCGCCCGGCGACAGTGCGGTGGAGGGCGACCGGGCCGATCAGCGTTCCGGCCGTGGCGGCGCCCAAAGTGACGGCAGCGATGTAGAGGGCGCGGTCAGTGTCGCTGAGAGAAGCGAAGACGGGCTGGAAAACGGCGATGAGCAGCACGCCGAAGAGGATCTGGATGCCGGTCTGGGCCACTCGTAGCTCTTGGAGAAGGTCCAACCACATTCTGTCCGCGCGTTCCTCCGGGCTCTCCTCGCGGCCGCGGCGCTGGAGCGGAAGCCTGTCCGAGGGGTGCGGACTGCCGGACTGCTGTGGCGCCATGGCCTCACTCTCCGGTTTGCACGATCCCCCGTACCCATTTTGCCCATTTTCGGCATACTGGACACGCCAGCCGGCCCGCCGACTGCCTTCCGAAGGAAACCGCAGGTGGGGAACACCGCGCGCCACCACACCGCGCCGCGCCGTCACTCCGTGTTTGTATGTGTCTGAGACGGTGGGCTCAGTGGAGGCAGAAGCAGAACGGATGACCTGCCGGGTCCGCGTAGATTCGCCAGTTGGCCTCGGGACGCAGCTGGTCCGTACGCTCCAGCACCGTTGCCCCCAGAGCAACCGCCCGTTTCTCTTCCGCGTCGAGGTCATCCACGTCGAAGTCCAGGTGGAGCTGCTGCGGCCGCGTCTGACCGGGCCACTCGGGCGGCCGGTAGCCGTCCACCCGCTGGCAGGCCAGGGGCGTTCCTTCGAACCCGTGCACCTCGACCCAGTCGGCATCCTCCGGGTCCGCCACCACGTGCCCGCCCAGCAGTTCCGCGTAGAACTGCGCGAGCCGTACCGCATCGGCGCAGTCCAACGCGACCGCCTGGAGCTTTCGAATCACTTGCGACACTCCTTGTCCCTCGGGAACGTCTGCCCCTCCCCTACGGCAGGGCACTACCCGGGCGCCGCAGCGGGCATGCGTGGCGGTCCACAGCTGAGTTTTCGCGCTCCGGCCGGCTGACTGACCCACCTCCCGCGGGGGCAGCCGCAGCCGCGGCATGGCATCTCGGGCGGCGAACATGGCCACCATCGACCGCTGACCGCTGACCGCTGACCGCCGGCACTACTGGCTGGCGACCGTCACGCGGGTGCACTGCCGGACGTGAGGCAACCCTCCGCAAAAACCCGTTGGGCGCCGCACGGCGACCACTGCTAACCTGCCCGAGGCCGTGCGAGAGAACAAGGAGGTGGTACCCGTGAACGCAGTATCGACATGGGTGCTCCCCTCCGGGGTCACGGTCGGGCGATAGGTCGTCCGGGAGCGCCGTTGCAGAGCACTCCCGAAAGGCACGACCATGCAATTCACTTCTGAACAGCGTCTCGACGACGGCGTCCTCGAACGCGAATTCACCCTCGGTGAGATCCCCGGGGTCCTGTGGACGCCCGGATCCGCACAGGCTCCGCTGATCCTGATCGGCCATCCCGGCGGCTTGCACAAGCGACTCCCCCGGCTGGTGGCCCGGGCCCGGCACTACGCGGCGCAGTACGGCTTCGCGGTGGCCGCCATAGACGCCCCCGGGTGCGGGGAGCGGCCCCGTTCCGCCGCCGACGAACAGTTTCGCGCCGACCTCCGCCGGGCGGTACAGTCCGGCGAGCCGGTCGACGAGATCGTCGATGCCTTCATCGTCCCGCTGGTCGAAAAGGCGGTCCCGGAATGGCGGGCCACCCTGGACGCCCTCCTTTCGCTGCCCGAGATCGCCGGCCAGGTCGGATACGACGGGATGATCGCCATCGGCATTCGGCTGGCGGTGGTCGAGCCGCGCATTTCGGCCGCCGCCTACTTCGGCCAGACTTTCGTGCCCGACACCCTGCGCGAGGAGGCCCGGCAGGTCACCATTCCCCTGCAGTTCCTCATGCAGTGGGACGACGAAGGGATGGAACGGCAGCCGGTCCTGCACCTGTTCGACGCCTTCGGCAGCAAGGAGAAGACGCTGCACGCCAATCTGGGCGGGCACGCGGGTACCCCGTGGTTCGAAGTGGACGACGCGGCCCGGTTCTTCACCCGACACCTGAATGAGGCCGGGCCGTCAGGTCGGCCTGAGGCTCTACCGCCTCTTCCGGGAACGGCCGCGATGATGTGATACCCCTCTGAGGCGAGGCGGAGGGTGAGCGCCCGGCCGATTCCATCGGTGGCGCCGGTCACCAGGGCTGCGCGGGGCCGTCGGGTGGCGGTGTGCAGCATCTTTCCTGGATGTTCCGGCCCGCTCACCTCTCCGCCTTGGGGGCCGTGGCCGGCGAGTAGAGGAACGAGATGCGTTCCATGACGTTCTGGCGCCGGGTGTTGTGGAAAGCGGCGATGCGCCACGCGCCGTCGGTATCGCGGACCAGCGTGTACGTCTGGACTTTGGAGAGGTCCTTCTTCGCGGGCCTGCTGCCCGAGTAGTTATCGCCGCGGCCGGTCAGGATCGCCACGTCCTTGCCGAGGAAGCGCAGGTCGAGGTAGCTCGCCGCCAGCTTGGTGCCCTTGACGAAGTCCTTGAAGAGCGCGCGGTGCCCTTCGGTGATGTCCTCGCGGCCCTGGTAGTGGCTGCCGACGTAGGTGGTGTACGTGGCGTTCTCGGTGAACTGGCGCCCGTAGGCGTCGGCGTCGCCGTTGCCCCATGCCTCGGTGAGGGCGTCGAGGGTCGCGCAGATCGCCTCGCCGTCGGCGCGGTCGGCGCCGGCGGGGATGACCTCGGTGCAGGAATCGGCGCCGGCGTTGCGGATGCCGGAGGTGGATTCGAGGTAGAGGTAGGCGCCGCCGGCCGCGAGCACCAGCGCAGCGCCGGCGGCGAGGCCGATGCGTTGGACGGTGCGGCGGCGGGGGGTCTTGCTCCGGGCGGGGGTGCTCATGGCTGCCTCTTGCCTTTCAGGTGGGTTGACTACACTCGTGCAGCAACTGCGTCGACACACTATCTGCACATGTGCATTATCTGCATGCATGCAGATACTTGGCAAGCGAAGGAGACGGTCATGGCTGATGCCAGGCAGGACGGCCACAGGGCCGGGCAGGGATCCGGCGGGGAACAGGACGCGCGGCGGGCGGTGTTCCGCGAGTACATCGACGCCGTGGGACTTCACGGCACGGCGGGTGCCGAGGCGGCCGGACTGCAGGCTTCCGAGTGGTACGCGCTGAGCCGGATCACCCTTGCGGGCGGCCTGACCCCGGGTGAGCTGGCCACCGCCACCGGCCTGACCTCGGGCGCCACCACCCGACTCATCGACCGGCTGGAGCGCGCAGGGTACGTACGCCGGACGGCCGATCCGACCGATCGGCGCAAGGTGATCGTGGACGCCGTTCCCGGCGCTTTGAGCGCGGTCGAGGGCCTCGTGGGCCCGGCACGACGCCGTATCGCCGACGTACTCACCCAGTACACGCCCGAGCAGCGCGACCTGCTCTTCGACTACTTCGCGCGTGCGGCACCGGCGTTCCGTGAGGCTACGGAAGAGATCCGGGCGGCGTCCCGGGCCCGGAGCGAGGCCCCCCGGTAATCACCGGGGACTCGCTGCACCAGCGTGCGGATCGCCGACCAGAACAGGCCGCGGCGAGCGGCTCGCCCAGGGACCGCGCGGGGCCGCCCGGGGAAGCCGGACCGCCACCGCTCCCCCGTTCCCTCACCGGCCGGGGGAAGGGGACGGCCCGTCCGGCGACAGCGGGCGCTGGGCCTGGGCTCAGCGGCCGGGGCCTGGGCCGGGTCCGGGGCCGGGGCCGGGGCCGACAGATTGACATAAGTGTGGCAGGCCGGGTTCCCGGCGTTCCCGGTAGGGCGGTTCTCCGGATGGCGACCCCGAAGCGGAATGTGATCGCGGCGCTCGTACCCGGTAGCACGGCTGAGGGGCGCAGGAGCCGGGAGTCAGTCGGCGGCAGGGCGGCGTCCGCTCATGAGACGTTGCAGCACGATGAACACGAGCAGCAGGGCGCCGATGACGATCCTGGTCCACCAGGAGCTCAGCGTGCCCTGGAAGTTGACGACCGTCTGGATCATGCCGAGGACGAAAACGCCGAGGGCGGTGCCCAGGACGAAGCCGGAGCCTCCGGTCAGCAGCGTGCCGCCGATCACGGTGGCGGCGATCGCATCGAGTTCCATGCCCATGGCGTGGAGGGCGTAGCCGGAGAGCATGTAGAAGGTCAGGAGCAGGCCGCCGACTGCGGAGCACAGGCCGCTGACGGCGTACACGACGATCTTCGTGGCGCCCACCGGAAGACCCATCAGGCGTGCGGAGGTTTCGTTGCCTCCCAGCGCGTATACGGTGCGGCCGAAGCGCGTGTGGTGCAGTACGACGAAAGCGATCACGACCACGGCCAGGGCGATGACCACAGGGATCGAGACGAACAGTCCCCCCGGTCCGTACAAGCGGGTCTGCGCGATACCTGCCGTGGTCGGGTCGCTGATCGTGATGGATTCGGTGCTGATCGTGTAGCAGAGCCCGCGGGCGAGGAACATGCCGGCCAGGGTGACGATGAACGGCTGGATCTCGAACGTGTGGATGATCCAGCCCATGAGTGCCCCGCTCGCGGCGCCGACCAGCACGACCAGCGGGACCACGGCGGCCAGGGGCCAGTGGTGCGACTCGACCAGCGAGGCGGTGAGCATGGTCGACAGGGCCACCATGGAGCCGACGGAAAGGTCGATGCCGCCGGTGAGGATGACGAACGTGGCTCCGACGGCGACGACGAGGAGGAATGCGTTGTCGATCAGCAGGTTCAGTACGACTTGCGCGGAGAGGAAGCCCTCGTAGCGCACCGATCCGACGCCGAACATCACGACGAGCAGGACGGCCGTGACGATCAGGGGGATGCGGGTGCGGGTGCGCGGGGACACGTTCGCGAAGGGGCGGGTGAGGTGCGCGGCGGCGCTCGCGATACCGGTACTCATGCGCCTGCCTCCTGCTGCTGCGGGACTGCGCCCGCCGTCGTGTGGGATCGGGGAGGGGTTGTCCGGCGGCGGCGCAGGACCTTGGCCCGGAAGACCGGGGACTGCACGAGGCAGACGACGATGACGACGACGGCCTTGAAGACGAGGGTGGTTTCGGGTGGGACCCCCAGGGTGTAGACGGTGGTGGACAGGGTCTGGATGATCAGGGCGCCCAGGACGGTGCCGCCGAGCGAGAAGCGCCCGCCGGTCAGCGCGGTGCCGCCGACGACGACGGCGAGGATCGCGTCGAGTTCGATCCACAGGCCGGCGTTGTTGCCGTCGGCGCTGGAGACGTTGGAGCTGATCATCAGTCCGGCGAGGGCGGCGCACAGGGCGCTGAACACGTAGACCAGGGCGAGCAGGCCGCCGGCCCGGATGCCCACCAGCCGGCTGGCGGCGGGGTTGCCGCCGACGGACTCGATCAGCATGCCGAGCGCGCTGCGCCGGGTGATGAAGGCGGTGAGTGCGACGACCACGGCCGCCAGCAGGACGGCGAACGGGAAGGTCAGCCAGTAGCCTCCGCCGATCATCTTGTACGGTGCGCTGGTCACCGTGATGATCTGGCCTCCGGTGATCAGCTGGGCGACGCCGCGGCCCGCGACCATGAGGATCAACGTGGCCACGATGGGCTGTACCCCCAGGCCGGACACCAGGAAGCCGTTGGCGAGGCCCAGCACGAGGGCGACGCCGAGCGCGAGGGCGGCGGCCGTCAGCATGGTGGCGACGCTGCCGGGGTGTGCGGCGCCGGAGATGTGCCCGCAGGCGAGGGCGCCGGCGATGGCGACGGTGGAGCCCACCGAGAGGTCGATGCCACGGGTGGCGATGACCAGCGTCATGCCGAGCGCCACCAGGATGAGGGGCGCGCCGAACTGGAGGATGTCGATGGGGCTGCCGTACAGGTGGCCGTCGCGTACGCGGATGGAGAAGAAGTCGTGGTGGAACGCGAGGTTGCCGAGGAGCAGGGCGAACAGGATGAGCGTGGGCCAGAGCAGGCGGTGGCCGGCCAGCCGTTGACCGATTCCTCCGACCGCCTTCCTGGGCCTGGCAGGCTGGGGAGTCATGAGTCCGCTCCGGTGGCGATGGTGGTGAGTATGCGTTCGGGCGTGACGGTGTCGTCGTTCGTGAGGGTGGCCACCATGCGGTGATCGCGGAGCACGGCGATGTGGTGGCTCAGGCGCAGGACCTCTTCGAGTTCTGCCGAGATGAACAGCACGGCGGTGCCTTCGCCCGCGAGGCGGGCCACGAGTTTCTGGATCTCCGCCTTGGCCCCGATGTCGATGCCCCGGGTGGGCTCGTCGAGGATCAGCAGCCGGGGCTCGGTCAGCAGCCAGCGCGCGAGGAGGACCTTTTGCTGGTTGCCTCCGCTGAGGTGGCGTACCTGCGCTTCGGGGTCGGCGGGGCGGATGTCCAGGGCTTCGATCCAGTGACGGGCCAGTTCGTCCTGCCTGGCGCGGGCGAGCGGCCTGGTCCAGCCGCGGGCGGCCTGCAGAGCGAGGATGATGTTCTCACGGACCGTGAGCTCGCCCACCAGTCCTTCGGACTTGCGGTTCTCGGAGCAGAACGCGATGCGCCGTGCGATGGCGTGGCGGGGGGTGCGCAGGAGTACCTTTTTGCCCTCGATGCTCACTTCTCCGGCGTCGGCGCTGTCCGCGCCGAACAGGAGGCGCGCCACCTCGGTGCGGCCGGAACCCAGGAGGCCGGCCAGTCCGATGACCTCGCCGGGATGGATGTCGAGGTCGTACGGTTCGATCGAGCCCGCGCGGGTCAGTTGTCGTGCCCGGAGGAACGGCTCGCCGGTCGCCCGTTCGGCCGCCGCCTGGTGGGCGCGGTCGGACAGCTGGTCGAGGGTGGCCAGTTCTCCGCCGATCATGCGCTGTACCAGCGTCACCGCAGTGAGCTCGCCGATGGGGTACTCGCCTTCCAGGTGGCCGTTGCGCAGGATGGTGACGCGGTCGCAGAGTTCGAAGACCTGGTCGAGGAAGTGTGTGACGAAGAGGATGGCCACTCCGCGGTCCCGCAGGCGCCGTACCAGGGTGAAGAGCTGGGCGACCTCCTCCCGGTCCAGGCTGGAGGTGGGTTCGTCCAGCACGAGCACCTTGGCCGAGACGTCCACCGCCCGGACGATGGCGACCAGCTGCTGCACCGCCAGGGAGTGCGAACCGAGCAGGCTGGTGACGTCCAGGCCGAGGTCCAGTTCCGTCAGCAGCTGCGCCGCCCGTTGCCGCATCGCGGACCAGTGGATGAGCCCGAACCTGCGCGGTTCGCGCCCGATGAGGATGTTCTCCGCGACCGAGATGTTCGGGCAGAGGTTGACCTCCTGATAGACGGTACTGATGCCGGCCTGCTGCGCCTGGAGGGGATCGGCGAACGTGTGGGGCCGGCCGTCGACGAGGATGGTGCCGCCGTCGGCGGGATGGACACCGGTGAGCACCTTGATCAAGGTGGACTTCCCGGCGCCGTTCTCCCCCATCAGGGCGTGCACTTCACCGGGGAAGAGTCGCAGGGCGACTCCGTCGAGGGCGCGCACGCCAGGGAACTGCTTGCGGATGTCCCGGGCTTCCAGGACCGGCCGCGGGCCGTCGGCGTGCGCGGGCCGCGGGGTGGACGGGGCTGCCATCCGCCCTCCTCTCGTGGGTGGGGTGGTGGAGGGGGCTCCGGGTGGTGCAGGAGGCGCCGGGATCCTGGCCTCCTGCGGCACCGGAACCAGCTGCGTCAGTAGTTCCGGGACGGCAGCGCGGCCGCGGCCTTGTCCTGCGGGAAGACGCCCTCCTGGGTTTCGACACGAGTCGGCACGTTCTCCCCTGCCACGACCTTCTTGGCCAGCTCCATCAGCTGGTCACCGAGCAGCGGGTTGCACTCCACCACCACGTTGATCTTGCCCTCGGTCATCGCGACGAAGGCGTCCTTGATTCCGTCCACCGAGATCACCTTGATGTCCGTACCGGGCTTCTTGCCGGACTCCTCGATGGCCTGGATGGCGCCGAGGGCCATGTCGTCGTTGTGGGCGTAGAGGACGTCGATGTCCTTTTGGGACTTCAGGAAGGCCTGCATGACCTCCTTGCCCTTGGCGCGCGTGAAGTCACCCGACTGCGAAGCGACGATCTTGAACTTGTCGTCGGCGCGGATGACGTCGGCGAAGCCGGCCTTGCGGTCGTTGGCGGGGGCGGAGCCCGTGGTGCCCTGGAGCTCGACGATGGTGACGGGGTTCTTCTCGTTGGCGTACTCGGCGGTCAGCCACTCGCCCGCGGACTTGCCCTCTTTGACGAAGTCCGAGCCCAGGAAGGTCTTGTAGAGGGAGGTGTCCTTGGTGTCCACCGCGCGGTCGGTGAGGATGACGGGGATGCCGGCGTCCTTGGCTTCCTTCAGCACCGTGTCCCAGCCCGACTCCACGACCGGCGAGAAGGCGATGACGTCGACCTTCTGCTGGATGAAGTTGCGGATCGCCTTGATCTGGTTCTCCTGCTTCTGCTGCGCGTCGGAGAACTTGAGGGTGATGCCGGCCTTCTTCGCCGCCTCCTGCACGGACTTGGTGTTGGCGGTACGCCAACCGCTTTCCGCGCCGACCTGGGCGAAGCCGAGCGTGATCGTGCCGTCGGAGCCTCCCTTGGCTCCCGAGGAGGAGCCGGAGGCGGGGCCCTCGGTCGAGCAGGCGCTCAGCGCCGAGGAGGCGAGAAGGGCGGCGGCGGCGAGGACGAGAGCTGCTCTGCGAGCCATGTCGGGTGTCCTTTCAGGATCTGCGGAAGAGGCGCCGCACGGCCGGGACCGGGCTTCGCCACCAGGGGCCCCGGCAACGCCGCGCTGCACTACGGCCGGGGCGGCCGGGGGTGAGGTCGGCAAAGAGGGGTCCCCTCGGGAAGGGATGCCGTCGCATTGTGAGCGCTAACAAGGCGCGTTCTCAACCCCCTTGCGCGCTTTACTTGTCCACTGCCACGCAGGGTGGGCAACGGGGCGGACCGCTCTTCTCGGGTCACCGTCGGCCTCTCACCCGCACAAAGCATCGACCTGGGCCGCATCCGGATGTCTCCAGCACTGTGAGCGCTAACAGTGACGCGGCCAGGCGACTGCATGATCGCAAGGGCCGATCGCGCCCACATCTGACGATCTCGGTCACGGAACGCCTGCCAGGGGTCGCCTCGGGGCTCCGGACCGGTCCGGATTACGTCGTACGAAGTACGCCACATGCCCGACGGGCGGGCCGGACCGTCGGGCATGATCTGGGGGACGGGGACGGGGACGGGGACGGGGACGGGGACGGGAACGGGAACGGGAGCGGATCAGGCGGCGCGAAAGCGCGCGCTCGCCAGGCACGGGCTGGGGGACGAGATGGAGTGGGGAACGCTGGTCGCCACGCTGGGCGGTGGTCTGATCGCGATAGGGGGCACTGTGCTGGCCGACCGCCTGCGCACCCACCAGGAACACCGCCGCGGGCGCCGGCGTCTCGACTCCTGCGTTCCATGACATCTACCACCCCTACCTGGACGCCGTCTGGGCATACCGCGAAGCCGTCCGCGACGAACTGGAAGGCCGCTCCCTCGCCCCGACCGACTTCGGCTGGTCCGCGTGGGACGGCCGCGAGCGCTGCCCGCACTGCCGAGAACGCGGGGCGATCACCGCCTCCGGAGGACAGCGCTGACTGCGCCCCGCCACAGGGACGGAGCCGAGGCCAAGGCGCCCCGGCGGATCACATAGAGGCGCGTCGAGCACATACCCTTCGCCGCCAAAACCGCTGCCCCGCTGCGCGGTTGGCACGCATCCGGCGTCAGCACCAGCTCAACGGGGCGTGGGCGGCCGGTCCATGACGCGGTCGAGCGGGAGGATGGCCGGAACCGGGCCGCCCGGGGCAGACATGCGACCGGATCCTCGTGCATGAATCGTAAGAAGGTGTGTGATATCGGCGGCTGCCAGACGTATACGGCGCCGCCGTTGACGCGGGGAAACGTTTCATTTACCGCCCTTTCTCGCCAAAATCGGGCAGATGTCCCTTTCGTCTTACCGTTCCCGGCCGCGCGGAGGACGATGGGAGCATCGGCGTGGCAAGGAGGAACGGATGAGGACACCGCACCTACGCACCCTGCTGGTGTGCGGGGCAGCAGTCATGACGGTACTGAGCACCACGACGCCGGCCGTGGCGCTCCCGACGTGTCCCGGCAACGCGATCTGCCTGTGGCGGTTCCAGGACGGGACCGGAGAGGTGTACATCTGGCGGGGCGGTTACGTGGACCTGCCCAGCAGGTTCGTCGATCACGTCTATTCCTTCCGGGCCAACAGGACCGGCGCGTTCATCGACTGGGCCAAGGGCAAGGAGTGCCACGCGGTCCGCAAGGGCGACTACGCCAGCAACTACGGGGCGCGCTTCGGGTCCAAGATGGACGCGGTCGGTGACACTTGCTGAATTCTGCCGCATCCTGCAGCCGCCGGCTTGGGACGGCTCCGCGGACGGTGTCACGGACCGCGGGGTGAGTGATCAGTGTGGCGCTGCGGCAGGGCGGCGGGAGTCCGGCCGGCGCCGTACCGAGTCGGTGACCGTTCGCGGCGCCGGCGGCCGAGCGCGGGGCGAGGGTGAGATCTCTGGGCCGCCAACGCCCGTCACCCCGGCGTCCTGGCCGGCCAACGTTGCGAACGCCCCGGATCCGCAGCGAGAAGGGTTATCCGTTGAGGCGGTCGCCCGCTCGTAAACGCGACAGCGGCCTGACCGTGGACGGCTGAATGCTCGTACCCGCAGCCATAGCATCACCTGATGCGCTACATCGACAACCGAGACGTCAACGAGGCCGTGACCGCGATGATGCGGGTACTCGGCCCGCACGATGCGGACGACTGGTCGGTGCCGGCAGGTTCGCTGGAATGGAGCTGCTGGACGACGGCCGCCCACATCGCGCATGACCTGCTGGCCTACGCGGGGCAGGTCGCCGCCCGCCGTGCGGACGCCTACCTGCCCTTCGACCTCGCCATCCATTCGGACAGCTCGCCGCGCGAGGTACTCCGGGTAGTCACCGCCTGCGCGGGGCTGCTCAGCAGTGCGCTGGCCACAGCCGGCCCGGAGGTGCGGGCCTGGCACTGGGGTCCTTGCGACCCGTCAGGCTTCGCGGCGATGGGTGTTGCCGAGGTCCTCCTGCACACTCATGACATCACCCAGGGGCTGGGCGTGCCCTGGCTGCCCCCGGCTCCTCTTTGCAAGGCGGTGCTCCACCGCCTGTTTCCCGACGCTCCGCCCGGTGACCCGGCTCGTGTCCTCCTCTGGTGCACCGGCAGGGGCGATCTGGACGACCGCCCCCGCCGTACCTCATGGACATGGCGGGCGGCAGCAGCCGAGTGATCAGGCGTACCGTGGACGGACCGCGAGACACCCTCACATACGGTGAACTTGTGCGGTCAGAGCACTGGGCCCGCGCTCAGGATGGTGGGCCGGAGCCCCGGCCGGCCCGTATGTGACCGCACCAGTCCCTTCAGTCCCTTCAGGCACGTGCGCGACCAAGCCGCGTTACCCGTGCCCCCCTCTGCCGTGGCGGGCCTGCGCCACGGCAAGGGCCTGCCCGGGCCTGCGGGGCAGGCGGCGCACCTACCTCTCTGGAGCGTCGCTGCGTGCGCCCGTGTTCCGCATGGTGGCGCTGGCCCGGATGGCGATGATGACGGTGCGCGCCCAGTGGGCGGGGTCGGGAGTGTCCAGCAGCGCTGCCAGGCGGGCGATGTGGGTGGCGCGTTGGTCTTTCGTCATGGTCAGCGCGGCGTGCAGGGTGTCCACCAGGTCCTGCGGGAGCAGGGGGTCGGTCAGCAGGGCCGCGGTGCCCAGGTGCTGCGCGACTCCTGCGTGGCGGGAGAGGACCAGGACGCCGGGGCTCCGGGCGGCGTGGTGTGCGGTGATGTATTCCTGGGCGGTGAGGTTCATCCCGTCGGCGAGGGAGGTCACCCAGAAGACGTCGGCCTCGAGGTAGTGGTCGACGACGGCGCTGAAGTCGAGGTTGTGGGGGATGTACTCGACGGGTTGCCAGCCTGGCGTGCTCCAGCGTCCGTTGCAATGGGTGATGGCTTCTTCGAGTGCGGTTCGGGTCGTGTCGTAGGCACGGATGCCGGGCTCGGGGGGCGGGCAGATCAGCCGGTAGCGGATCTGTTGCCGCAGGGCCGGCTCCGCGGCGAGGAGGGTGTCCAGTGCGCGGATCTTGTGGACGGGGGCCTTGGCGTAGTCGAGTCGTTCCACCGACAGCACCAGTTGGGCTCCGTTGGTGTCGCGGCGCGGCCGGGCCGCGGCGCGGGCGCGGGCGAGGTGGGCGACGGCGCGGCGGTCGATGCCGAGGGGATGCACGCCGACGCGCGGGGCATGGCCGGCGGGACGGGCGAGGAGCCGGTGGAAGTTGTCGGCGCAGTCGCGGGTGTGGAAGCCGGCCCAGTCCAGGCGGGCGAGTGAGTCGCGCAGCTGCTCGGCTTGCGGGATGCGGCGAAAGACGTCCGGGCGGGGGAAGGGGGTGTGGTGGAACAGGCCGATGGTCAGGTCGGGGCGGTCGGCTTTGAGGACGGCGGGCACGAGCCAGAGGTTGTAGTCGTGGAGCCAGATCGTCGCGTCCCGTTCGGCGAGGGTGGCGATGTGCCGGGCGAAGGCGGTGTTCACGGCTACGTAGTCGGCCCAGTGCGCGGGCTGGTGCCGGATGAGGTCGGGTCGGGACATCAGGGCCGGCCAGAGGGTCTCTTTGCAGGTGCGGTGGAAGTAGCCGGCCCACAGGCCGGGAGGCAGGGCCAGGAGGGACAGCGCGGGGCCGCCGGCGGCCGGAGGGGGCGGCGGGAGCGGCGCAGGTGCTTCACCGACATGCGCGGCGGCCCACACGGCGTCCAGTTCTCCGTCGGCCAGGGCGGCTTGCAGTGTGGGCAGGACGCCGTTGGGACTGGAGGGCGTCCGCCATTGTCCGTCGAGCCGGCACGTGGGCGAGCGGTGGTAGCCGACCACCACCGACCGCGTCGGCGGCCGGCGGAGGCGGTCGAGTGCTTCCAGCACGGCAGCGGCTCCCTCAAGGGCCGAATGGTGGACGAGGGGACTGTCGGCGACCTGTGCGATCAGGGCGGGTTCCGAGTTGGCGACTGCGACGCCCGGCGTGCCCAGGCGGAAGAGGGAGAGATCGTTGAGGGAGTCCCCGGCCACCAGGATGGTGGGGTGTGGCCAGGCGAGCCTTCCGGCGAGGAGTTCCAGCGCCGGCCCCTTGCCCGCTCGGAGCGGCAGGACGTCGAAGTACCGGTCCGAAGCGTACGACCACGAGCAGCCCAGGGCCCGGACCGCCCGGATCAGCTTCGGGGAGAGGTCCTCGCGAGCGAGGTAGAAGGAGCAGCGGCCTTCCTGCGGTACCTGTTCTTGGTAGCGCAGGCGTGGGAACGCTGCCAGCGCCGCCCGGATGCGTGCGGCGCCCGGCCATCCGGCGCGCAGCCGTGCCTCCAGTGTGCGGTCGTGCGTCATGCGGGTGGCGTCGATGATGCTTGACCCGACATCGGCGATGATCCAGTGCGGAGGCGGAAGCAGGGGGTCGTCGCGCATGAGTGCCAGGACGGACTCCAGGCCGCGGCCGGTCGCGAAGACGACGGTGATGTCCGGGTTCCCGTTCAGGACGTCGAGGAGCCTGCGCCGGTCGTGTGGACTTCCGCCCAGCAGTGTGCCGTCCAGGTCCGCGACCAGCACCCTGTCGGTCCCGGCCGTTTCGGTCAGGGCCCTCACCACGCGGGGTCGTGGGTCACCGGGTCGATCACACGCGTCCCGTCATGGACGCCCGGCTCAGACTGCTCAGACTGCTCCAGCTGCTCCGGCTGCTCCGGGGGAATGCCTTGCAGGTCCCGGATCGCCCGGCCGAGCCGGACCGCAGGGGCATTGCCGCTGTCCAGCAGCCGGTTCACCCATTCTCCGGGCGTCTCACGCGCCGCGGTCGTCAACTCATCGATGGCAGGACCGGTTCGGGACAAAGGATCTCCCAGAGGACGGGACAGCGGGTCCGCCCGGCCGGGTGGCAGGCGGGGGACGGTCTGGGTCGGCCGGGCGGACCGGGCGGACGCAGGCTGGTCAGGCGCCCCGGGCGGGGAGCGTCCATGCCGGAGCCGTGGCCCTGGACGGTGGGCGTACGGTGTCAGGCTATTGCGCTTCCGTATTGCCTCGGATACCGCCACGCCTGCCGGGCCGGAAGTCGCCCACGGCAGGGGCCGTGGTGTGCGGTGCAACCCCGTCCGGGAGAAACGGCTGTCCGGATCGCTGTGGTGATCCCGGGTGGCCCCGACGTACTGGTAGCCGCGCCGCCTCCGCTCCGCCGTGCCGGGACCGGGCAGGGGGTCGAAGGCGCGGCGCTCAGCGCACGGCCCGCTGCGGCCGGCCCCTGCGTGCCGGGCCGAAGGGGCTACGGTGCGACCGTGCAGCCCGACGCCCTCACCGCGTGGGCGGGCTAGCAGCGTCTGGATCGCGGTGCACGCTCTCCTGTGTGCCGTGGACGGCGATGCCTGCGGCTTCACGCACCGTACTGCGGCCCCCGTCGCACCGGCGCACTTCACGGGGGGCCACACCCTGGAGGAGCAGGCCGCGCTCCGTCCCGGCGACGGCGGATCCGCGGGCCCCGAACGCCTGCGCCGGGCAGTGCAGATCGGCCGTACCCCCATCTCGCCGCCGTGCTGCCCACACTCACCGGCAGCGACTTCGGCGCCTACTTCGAGTTCGGCCTGGTGCTGCCGGTCCACGGCCTGCGTGCTCTGCACGCCTCGGGCGCCCGGCGCGGAACCGGGACCGGGTCCAAGCCCACCGCCGCCACCGCCACCGCCCACAGGCATAATCGGCATCCCTGCCGTACCCGTCAGGGAATTGGAGACCGCCGTGATACGCCCGACCCCGTTCGCCGCCGCCCTGGCCGTGAGCCTGCTCGCACTGACCGCATGTGGAACCAATTCCTCCACGGACCGGGCACACAGCACCCCGTCCACGGCCTCCGCCCCGGGCTCGTCGTCGACGGTGACGTCCCCATCGCCCACACAGGATCCTGCGGCTGCGGCCCGGGCCGAACACGACAAGGCGTTTCCCGGCATCGCGGCGCGCTGCACAGCCGAGAGCGCAGCGGCGAGCACCTCCCGCGCCGCATCCGGGGAACCCGGCGCCCTGCCCACGGACCCCGAAGCGGGCAAGTACGCGGAGAACCACGCCTTCAAGAAGCAGGCCACGCTCACGCCCGAGGCACGCTGCCGGGGGGAGGCCCACGCGCAGCGCATCGAGAAGGCCCTGACCGGTCCGGGCGGCGGCACATGGGCCACCGAGGAGGCGCTGGAGTCCACGCTGACGGCGATGGGCTACCCGAGCGCGAACGGCGAGGTCTACCGCGCGGGGGGAACGCTCGGCTTCTCCTACGCCGTCCCGGGGGCCGGTCTCTGCGTCACCGGCCGGCTCGGAACGCCGGTCACGGTAGAGGCCCACGGCGCCTATATGGAGGGCGGCTGCACGGAACCGCGCGGCGGCCACTGAGGGCGCGGCACCCGGAATCATCTCCCGGCAGTCGCGGAGGGTTTCCACTCCATGGCGGTCGAGTGGGAGCGACCACCCGCCTGATGGGCCGCATGCGCTCCGGGCCCCGCGAATGCCGAGCAGTTCACCGAACACCGACGGGAGGAATGCGATGTCAGGAAAGCAGCAGCGCTGGTTCTCGGCGCGAGGCGTCTTCCACCACCAGGAACCCGACACCTACGAGGAACGCGTCACCCTGTGGCTGGCCGTGGACGCCGACGAAGCCATCGCCGAGGCAGAGCGCGACGCAGCCCAGTACTGCGAAGACCTCCCCGGTACGGAGTACCTCGGCCTCATGCAGGTCTATGACATCCGCGACGAGCCCGGACACGGCATCGAGGTGTTCTCCCTCATGAGGGACAGCGCGCTGCCCCCGGAGCGGTACCTCGACACGTACTTCGACACCGGCACCGAACGGCAGTCACGAGATCCCGTACAGACGTAACCTGCGCTGCGGTATCGGGAACCGTGAGCGTCTGACATCGAGGTCGAGTGGGACGGGCCGCTCAGCGGGGTTGCGTACCGGAGGGCTCGCACAGGCGTACGGCGAGGGCGGCGATGTCGTCGTCGAGGCGTCCTCTGCTGTAGCGCAGGAGATCGCGGTGAAGGGCCGTGAGCAGTTCGCGGGGCGGCGTCCCTGGCTGTCCACGCATCCAAGCTGCCAGCGGGAAGAACTCACCATCGCCGGCGCGGGCCTCGGCGATCCCGTCGGTATAGAGAAGCAGCAGGTCATCGGGGGCGACGTCGAAGGTGTCGACGTGGTACTGCTCGCCGATCAACTCCGCGAGGCTGAGCAGTGGCGAGGGGGTGGCCGATTCGAGGACGCGGAGTTTCCCACGGTTCAGCAGCAGCGGCGGGGGGTGTCCGCAGTTGAGGATGTCGATGCGTCTGCCCCCGCGCGGGATCTCCACGATAAGGGCGGTGGCGAAGCGCTCCATCGACCCCTCCGGGGGAAAGGCGGCGTTGTAACGGGTGCTGCTTGCCTCCAGCCTGCGAGCGATGTTGACCATGTCGGGTTCGCCGTAGGCCGCCTCCCGGAAGGCGTTGACGATCGCCGCGGCCGCCCCCACTGCCGGCAGGCCCTTGCCCCGCACGTCACCGATGAGCAGCCTGACCCCGTACGGCGTGTCGACCGCCTCGTAGAAATCCCCGCCGACGCGGGCCTCCGCCGCAGCCGCCAGATACAGCGACTCGATCTCGATGCCGCCGATGCGGCGTGGCATGGGGCTCAGTACCACCTGCTGCGCCGCGTCCGCGACGAGCCGCACCTGGAAGAGGGTGCGCTCCCGCTGGAGCCGCACATGGCTGCCGTACGCGGCGGCCACGGTGACCGCGATGATCCCCGCGGCCGTCCACCATGTCCCCAGGTCGGGGAAGACGAGGCTGAGGCCGATCATCAAGAAGAGGCAGACCGTCCCGAGCAGCACGGTGGGCAGCACCGGCCACATGGCGGCGGCAAGGGCCGGCGCCGCGGGCAGCAGGCGACTGAAGGCCATTTCCGGCGGAGTGGCGTATGCCAGGCTGGCGATGACGACGGTCAGGATGACCGGCGACAGCCGCACAAGTCTTCCCGGGCCCGGGCGCCTACGGAACCGCAGCCGTCCAGACTCGATCACAGTTCACAGGATATCTTCGCCCTGCGGATATAGCGCTCTGACAGATCGCCCCCACCCCCCTCACGCCCACACCCCCGCTTCGCTCTCTCCGGCTCGGGGTCAGACCGCCATGCAGCGACCCGCCACCGACAGGAACGGGCTGAGCGAAGGCGGAAGGCCGTGCCACCAGCACGCAGGCCCTCCACCAGCACACAGGCCCTCCAGTCGCTCCCCGCCGCCGCACTTGCACGCCCAGCCTCACCGAACGTGTCGCGCCCGTTACCTTGGGTTCGTCAGCCCTTTCGAAGCCGCGGCGAGCAGGACGGCGGGCTCGGCGACCTCGGCGCCGCCCGCAGGTTTCCGCCCTGGCGACAGGGCGGTGTGCCGGAGCCGGCCGGGTATGGCCCGGACAGCACGGCGGACCAGCTCCGTGATGGCGTATCCGACCGTGGCGTATCCGACCGAGAACGAGGAGCGGCTTCTACTCGGCGCCGCCGTCTGCGACTCGGCGTCGGACCTGGTCCTCCTGGGCGAGACGCCGCAGCAGCTCGAACACCGGGGCGCAGATCGCGAAGACGATGACCGCCCGCTCGGCCAGGGCCACCGGGTCGTCGAGGCCCGCCGCGCGTTCCAGGTCCAGCCGGGCCACGGACTCGGCCAGCCTCGCGTAGGAGGCGAGTTCGCCCGGGGCGTACTGCGCGTCCAGCCGCCGCAGTTCCTTCAGCGCCGCCGTCAGCCCCTGCACGTGCGGTGACGTTCCGGGCGCCTGCCAGTCCAGTGCCGCCAGCAGGTCCGCGACCTCGGCTGCGGCGGTCGCGTCGGCCTCGGCTTCCTCCGCGTGGCCTGCGGCGCGCTGGGCGGCCACCGGCACCGGCAGGGCGTAGCTGACCGCTCCGAGGGCGCCCGCGGAGGTGTGGGCCTGGTCGACGGCCCCGAGCACGTCACGGGTGGCGGCGATGGACAGGCCGCCGAGCGTGGTCAGCGCCTTGATCAGCCGCAGCCGCTGCGCGTGCTGCTCCCCGTACTCGGCGATGGTCGCGGCGGTGGCCCGCCCCGCGGGCAACAGGCCCTGGCGCAGGAAGTACTTGATGCTGGCGACCGGCACGCCGGTCCGCCGGCTGAGCTCCGAGATCTTCATGCGGCTTCCCTGCTGGTCATGCGGTGCGGTCACCGTCATCGGCGATTGGACACCACCACAAGATACTGCCAGTATCCAAGACTGGATACTTTGAGTATCCAGCCAAGGAATCGCCACGCAGCCCGCACCGGAGAATCGATGCCTCAGCCCACGCCCCCTTCCGTGCTCCGCCAACCCCGGTTGTGGATCGGAACGGGACTCATCGCCGCAGTGGTCTCGATACTGTTCGCCCTCCTCTACGTCGGTGGCAACGTCAACCCCAGGGGCAATCTGCGCGACCTGCCCGTGGCCCTGGTGAACACCGACAGCGGCGCCGACGCGGGCGGCCGCCACCTCAATCTGGGCGATCAGGTCGTCTCGGGGATCCAGAAGGCCGCCGAGGGCGACAAGAGCATCGACTGGCAGGTCGTCAGCCGCGAGGAGGCCGACCGGCGGCTGGGCCGGGGCAAGCTCTTCGGCGCCCTCGTCATACCCAAGGACTTCTCCGCCACGGTGACCGGGCTCACCGCGTCGCAGCCCGCGCCCCAGGGCCGGCCCGCCCCGCCGACCCTGACCGTGCTGACCAACCAGGCCGCCGGCAGCATCGGCTCCTCCATGTCCTCCCAGGCCGCTCAGAAAGCCGCCCACGCGGCCTCCGCCCAGCTCGGCCAGGAACTCCTCAAGCAGGCCGACGCCCAGAAGACCCCGCTCTCGACGGCCGCCCAGCTCAAGCTGGCCGACCCGGTGACCGTGAACGTCACCGACGGCCACCCCCTCGGCTCCCGCAGCGCCATGGGACTGAGCGCCTTCTACTACGCACTGGTCCTGGTCGTCTGCGGCATGCTCGGCGCCAACGTGGTCAACTCCCAGGTCGACACCGCGCTCGGCTACCTGCACACCGATTTCGGCCCCTTCCGCAAGCGCGAACCCGTCCAGCACACCAGCCGCGTCCGCACCCTGGCCATCGGCATGGCGCTCATGCTCGGCCTGTCCGTGGTCATGGGCTCCCTGGTAGAGGTCGCCACGGTCGGCATCCTCGACATGGACGCCTCCCACCTCGGCCTGCTGTGGCTCTACTCGGTCGCCACCATCGCGGTGGTCGGCATCGGCAGCCTGACCCTGTTCGCCGCCTTCGGCACCCCCGGCATGCTGCTGGCGACCATCGTGTTCGTCGCGATGGCCGTCCCCTCCTCCGGCGCCACCGTGCCCGTCCAGGCGCTCCCCGGCTTCTTCCGCGTCCTCGCGAAGTTCGAGCCGCTGCGCCAGATCACCGAGGGCCTGCGCTCCCTGTTCTACTACTCGGCCCAGGCCGACGCCGGTCTGACCCGGGCGTGGGTCGCGATGGGTGTCGCCCTTGTCGCCGCACTGCTCTTCGGCTTCGCCGTCACCCGCCTCTACGACCGCAGGGGGCTGCACCGCATCCCCCGCCCTGATGCCGAAGCCGAGACCGCAGCCCCGGCCTCGGCCGAGACTCCTGAGTCTGCGAAGTCGGCCACAGACGCAGCGCCCGCCGCGTCCTGAGCGGGCCTCAGCCGGCCGGCCCCCAGGGCCGGCCACCACCGGGTGCGGACGGTCGGGGGCCAGGCCCCGCCCCGCACCCGGTGCCGCTTTGCGTACGGTCCCCGGTCGGTACGCTGCTGCGCGTCGGCGACGGTGCGGCGCTGGAGGTGGCCGGCCTGCGCAATCCCCGCCTGCAGATCGACCTGCGTGCCCCCGGCCGTGCGGCGTCCGGCAGTATCGGCACTCTCGGGGCCGGTGCACGGGCGTCTCGTTGCCGCGCGGCCTGGCTCCTCCTTTCCGGCGCTGCCGGCCCGGCCGTCGCGAACACCCCGGCCCCTCCGCGAAGTCTTGTTCCTCCTTCCCGCGCCGCCCGGCCGTCCCGAACAGCCCGGCCGTCTCCCGCTGCCGATCCGAGACGACCGAAAGCCCCGAGCGCGCGGAGGCTGTCGGAGGCGCCGGCGGCGCCGCCGCTTCGGCCGCCGTCTTCACCGGCCTCACCTCGTCGTCACGCCGGCGCGCCCGCCGTGTCCCGCGCTCCCCGACGGCCGGCGCGCCCGCCGTGTCCCGCGTTCCCCCGCGCTGACGAAGACGGGCCCGGCCCGCCGCCGCGTGCACAGTGGGGATCGCCGTGCCCGTCGCCCTCACGCTCGTCCCGCGTCCTTGGCTCGGCGCCCGCCGCGCGCGCACCGCGAGGCGGCCTGAAAAAAGATTCCGGCCCGAGGCAACCTTTTGCGGAGTCTGCGACCACAAGGAGTCGGATCCGGCCGTTCCGGAGTCTGGATCCGCCTCTTGCCCGGCGAACGGCATGCTAAGGAGCACACCTCCCATGAAAAGCCCCTTGAACGGCGGGCGCCGCGGGCGTCACCGCCGCCGCTGGACCGCGACCGGTCTGCTGCTCGGCGCGCCCGCCCTCGTCGTGCCGTATCTCCTGTTCGTGCAGGAGGACTCGCAAGCCGCGACGGTCGACGGCGATGCCTACTACCGGCTGGTTTCCGTGCGCAGCGGCAAGGTGATGGACGTCAACGGCTTCTCCACCGCCGACGGCACCCGTATCCAGCAGTGGACCGACCAGAGCACGGCCAACCAGCAGTGGAGGCTGAGACCCACCAAGGACGGCTACTACGAGCTGGTGAACCGCAACAGCGGCAAAGTGCTGGGCATAGCCGGCGATTCGACCGACGAGAACGCCGCCGTCGAGCAGCAGACCGACCGTCCCTCCGCCTCCCAGGAGTGGCGGATCGACGAGGTGAGCGGTTCCGACGCCGTCACCTTCACCTCCCGCAGGAGCGGCCGGGTCCTGGACGTCTCCGGAGGCTCCACGGCCGACGGCGCGCCGCTCATCCAGTATCACGGCAAGGGCAGCACCAACCAGCAGTGGCGCCTGGTGAAGACGGCAAAGGCCCAAGGGGCTGCGACCGGACCGTATGTGTGGAACAACGCGCAGGTGGTGGGCGGCGGTTACGTCACCGGGCTGGTGTTCAACCCCCGCGAGAAGGGCCTGCTGTACGCGCGCACCGACATGGGCGGCGCCTACCGCTGGGACGCCGCGGCCGAGCAGTGGATCCCGCTGACCGACTGGGCCGGCGAGAAGGACTGGAACCTGCTGGGCATCGATGCGCTGGCCACCGACCCCGTCGACCCCGACCGGCTCTACCTCTCGGCGGGCACCTACACCAACAGCTGGGCGGGCAACGGCGCGATCCTGCGCTCCACGGACCGTGGCCGCACCTTCCAGCGCACCGATCTGCCCTTCAAGCTGGGCGCCAACGAGGACGGCCGCGGGGCGGGCGAACGGCTCGCGATCAACCCCGCGGACAACGGCACCCTGCTGCTGGGCACCCGCAAGAACGGCCTGTGGCGCAGCACGGACCACGGCGTGACATGGGGTCAGGTCTCCTCGTTCCCCGTCAAGGACGGGGCGAGCAGCGGCGCGGGCATCTCCTTCGTGACGTACGGCCCGGCCGGCAGCAAGACGATCTATGTGGGCGTCGCCGACAAGTCCACCTCCCTCTACCGCTCCACCGACGGCGGCAGCACCTGGCAGGCCGTCTCCGGGCAGCCCACCGGCCAGATGCCGCAGCACGGCGTGCTCTCCGGTGACGGCTCGCTGTACCTGACGTACACCAACGTCCTCGGACCCAACGGCGTGACCGCGGGCTCGGTGTGGAAGTACACGCCGGCCGGCGGGGCGTGGAAGAACGTCTCCCCGTCCAATGGCAGCTACGGGTTCTCCGGTCTGGCCGTCGACCCGCAGAAGCCGTCCACGGTGATGGTCACCACCCTCGACCGCTGGTGGCCCCAGGACGAGGTCTACCGGACCACCGACGGCGGCACGAGCTGGAAGGCACAGGCCGCGAAGTCGGAGCGGGACGCCTCCGGCGCTCCTTACGTCGGGACCGGCATCGGGCACTGGATGAGCGCACTGGCCATCGATCCCTTCAACTCCGGGCACGTGCTGTACGGCACCGGCAGCGGCATCTGGCGCAGCAAGGACGCGGGCGCCACCGACAGCGGCGGCACCAGTCACTGGAGCGTGGGGGCCCGGGGGCTTGAGGAGACCTCGCTGATGGACGCTGTCGCCCCGCCCGGCGGCGCCACCGTCATCACCAGCATGGGCGACCTGGGGGGCTTCCGCCACGACTCCCTGACGAAGGTGCCCGCCGGGCGGCTGGACCATCCGATGATGATCACCAGCACCGACATCGATTTCGCCCAGTCCAACCCCTCGGTGATGGTCCGCGTCGGACGTGGCGGCGACAAGGACGGCGCCTACTCCACCGACGGCGGCAGCACCTGGACCGGCTTTGCGTCAGAGCCGGTGGGCAGCGGCGACAGCGGCCAAGTCGCACTCGCGGCGGACGGTTCCGCCATCGTCTGGACCGAGGCCGGGCAGGCCCCGTACCGCTCGACCGACAAGGGGGCGAACTGGTCGAAGGTCAGCGGCCTGGGCAACGGCGCCGTGGTCGTCGCCGACCGCTCCTCGGCCAAGAGCTTCTACTCACTGTCCGACGGCACGCTCTACGCCAGCACCGACGGCGGCGCGACCTTCGCCGCGCGCGCCACCCACCTGCCCTCCGGCCAACTCACGGCCGTCCCCGGCATCGCCGGGGACCTGTGGATCTCCGGCGGCGGCAAGGGGCTGCTGCACTCCACCGACGGGGGACGCACCTTCACCACGCTCCCCACGGTGCAGTCCGCCTCCGCGCTCGGCTTCGGCAAGGCCGCGCCGGGCGCCGGCTATCAGGCCCTGTACCTGATCGGTACCGTCAAGGACGTCACCGGGGTCTTCCGCTCCACCGACAAGGGCGCCACCTGGCTCCGCGTCAATGACGACGCCCACCAGTGGGGCGGCATCGGCGCTGTCGGCGTCATCACCGGCGACCCCGACACCTACGGGCGCGTCTATGTCGGCACCAACGGGCGCGGCCTCCAGTACGGCGACCCGTCCTGACCCCAGCGCCGGGGCGGGGCCGCAGCCACCACGGCCTGCGGCCCCGCCCCGGCCGAGGGACCTCGCTCCGCCCTGCACGCGCCCCGGGGCCCGGCCGCCCGCGCGTCGGTCCCCGGATGCAGTCCGGGGTCGGCGGGGGTGAGAGCGGCCGACAGCCACAAGGGGCGGCGCCCTGCGTTCCGCCGGGCCGCGCCCCGCTACATCACGATCCGGTCAAGAGCTGCCTTGGGGGTCTTGATTTACCTGCGTGTAATCGATTCCATGCACCCGTCGATGTAATCGATTCCACGAGCACTCCCCCCGTGCTCGTACGACTGATCCCCAAGGAGGTGGAGCGGCAGTGGCCAGCATCAAGGACGTCGCGGCCGAGGCCGGCGTATCCGTCGCCACGGTCTCGCGCGTCCTCAACGACCACCCGTCGGTCAGCGCCGACGCACGCACCCGCGTGCTGGCCGCCGTCGAGACCCTGGGCTACCGCCCGAACGCCGTCGCCCGCTCCCTGCGCACCGACCAGACCCACACGCTCGGCCTGGTCATCAGCGACGTGATGAACCCGTACTTCACCGAACTGGCCCGCTCCGTCGAGGAGGAGGCCCGCGCGCTCGGCTACAGCGTCATCATCGGCAACGCCGACGAGCGGCCCGACCTCCAGGACCACCACGTACGCAACCTCCTGGACCGCCGGATCGACGGCCTGCTCGTCTCCCCGACGGACGGCGGCTCGCCGCTAATGCTGGACGCCGCCCGGGCCGGAACGCCCATGGTGTTCGTCGACCGGTGGATCCCCGGCGTGGACGTGCCGGTGGTCCGGGCGGACGGGCGGGCCGCCGTACGGGACCTCGTGGCGCATCTGCACGGCCTCGGGCACCGGCGGCTCGCGATCATCGCGGGCCCGGCGGCGACCACGACCGGCCAGGAGCGCGTCGAGGCCTTCCGGGAGGCGCTCGGAGCGTACGGACTCGAACTGCCCGACACCTACATAGGGCAGGGCGACTTCCAGGCCGAGAGCGGCCGCCGGGTCACCGAGGGGTTCCTCGCCCTGGCCGAGCCGCCCGAGGTCGTGTTCGCGGCCGACAACCTGATGGCGCTGGGCGCGCTGGACGCGGTACGCGCGCGTGGCCTGCGCGTGCCGGACGACCTCGCGCTCGCCGCGTTCGACGACATCCCGTGGTTCGTGCACACCGATCCGCCGATCACAGCGGTCGCCCAGCCGACGGGTGAGCTGGGCCGGGCCGCCGTACGGGCCCTGGTCGACCGCATCGAGGGACGGCCCGGCGAGTCCGTCACCCTCCCCGCCCGCCTCGTCGTACGCCGCTCCTGCGGCGAGCACCCCGCCGAGGACCCCGCAACGAACAGGAGCCAGTCGTGAGCAACGCGGACGAGTTGCTGCGCATCGAGGGCATACGCAAGACCTTCCCGGGCGTGGTGGCGCTGGACGGCGTCGACTTCGACCTGCGCCGGGGCGAGGTGCATGTGCTGCTCGGTGAGAACGGCGCGGGCAAGAGCACCCTCATCAAGATGCTCTCCGGCGCCTACGTCCCCGACGCCGGGCGGATCCTGGTCGGCGGTGTGGAGACGCGCATCCAGGGTGCGCAGGACTCCGAGCGGCTCGGGATCGCCACCATCTACCAGGAGTTCAACCTCGTACCCGACCTGACGGTCGCCGAGAACATCTTCCTGGGGCGCCAGCCGCGCCGCTTCGGCATGATCGACCGGAAGAGGATGGAGGCGGACGCCGAGGTCCTCCTCGCACGGGTGGGCGTGAACGTGTCGCCCCGCGCGCGGGTGAGGGAGCTCGGCATCGCCCGTCTGCAGATGGTCGAGATCGCCAAGGCGCTCAGCCTGGACGCGCGCGTGCTGATCATGGACGAACCGACGGCGGTGCTCACCTCCGAGGAGGTCGAGAAGCTCTTCGCGATCGTGCGCAGGCTGCGCGAGGACGGCGTCGGGATCGTCTTCATCACCCATCACCTGGAGGAGATCGCCGCCCTGGGTGACCGGGTGAGCGTCATCCGCGACGGCCGCAGCGTCGGCCAGGTCCCGGCCTCCACGCCCGAGGACGAGCTCGTACGGCTGATGGTGGGGCGCTCGATCGAGCAGCAGTACCCGCGCGAACGGGCCGACCGAGGCGCCGCGTTGCTGTCCGTCGAGGGGCTCACCCGGGACGGTGTCTACCACGACGTGGGCTTCGAGGTGCACGCCGGTGAGGTCGTCGGCATCGCGGGGCTCGTCGGAGCCGGCCGCACCGAGGTCGTACGGGCGGTCTTCGGGGCCGACGCGTACGACCGGGGCACCGTGAAGGTCGCCGGCACCCCGATCGCCAAGCACGACGTCAACGCGGCGATGACCGCCGGCATCGGGCTCATCCCGGAGGACCGCAAGGGGCAGGGCCTGCTGCTGGACGCGTCGGTCGAGGAGAACCTCGGCCTGGTGACGCTGCGGTCGGCCACGCGCGCCGGGCTCGTCGACCGCAAGGGCCAGCGCGAGGCCGCCGCACGGATCGCCGGGCAACTCGGCGTGCGGATGGCCGGACTCGGCCAGCACGTGCGGACGCTCTCCGGGGGCAACCAGCAGAAGGTCGTCATCGGCAAGTGGCTGCTCGCCGACACCAAGGTGCTGATCCTCGACGAGCCGACGCGCGGCATCGACGTCGGCGCCAAGGTCGAGATCTACCAGCTCGTCAACGAACTCACCGCCGCCGGCGCGGCCGTCCTGATGATCTCCAGCGACCTTCCCGAGGTGCTCGGCATGAGCGACCGGGTGCTGGTGATGGCCCAGGGCCGGATCGCCGGTGAACTCTCCGCCGACGAGGCGACCCAGGACGCCGTGATGGCACTCGCCGTCAGCACTCCCACCACCGGAACGGAGGCCTCCCGTGGCCACTGACACGCTCAAGAGCACGACGGGCGCGCGTGGCGCCTCGGGGGGCCTGCGCCGCCTCCTGCTCGACAACGGCGCACTCACCGCGCTCATCGTCCTCGTCATCGCCATGTCGGCGCTGTCCGGTGACTTCCTGACGACGGACAACCTCCTCAACGTCGGCGTCCAGGCGGCCGTGACCGCCATCCTCGCCTTCGGCGTGACCTTCGTGATCGTCTCGGCGGGCATCGACCTGTCGGTCGGCTCGGTCGCCGCACTGTCGGCCACGGTCCTCGCCTGGAGCGCCACCTCGGCCGGCGTCCCGGTCTTCCTCGCCGTACTCCTCGCCATAGCGACGGGCATCGTCTGCGGACTGGTCAACGGCATCCTGATCTCCTACGGCAAGCTGCCGCCGTTCATCGCCACACTGGCCATGCTGTCCGTGGCCCGGGGCCTGTCCCTCGTCATCTCCGAGGGCTCCCCCATCGCCTTCCCCGACTCCGTCTCCCACCTCGGGGACACGCTCGGCGGCTGGCTGCCCGTGCCGGTGCTGGTGATGGTCGTCATGGGCCTGATCGCCGCCTTCGTCCTGGGCCGGACCTACATCGGCCGCTCCATGTACGCGATCGGCGGCAACGAGGAGGCCGCACGGCTGTCCGGCCTGCGCGTGAAGAAGCAGAAGCTCGCCATCTACGCCTTCTCCGGCGTCTTCGCCGCCGTCGCCGGCGTGGTGCTCGCCGCCCGGCTGTCCTCCGCGCAGCCGCAGGCAGCCGACGGCTACGAACTGGACGCGATCGCCGCGGTCGTCATCGGCGGCGCCTCCCTGGCGGGCGGTACGGGCAAGGCGTCCGGCACTTTGACCGGCGCGCTGATCCTTGCAGTGCTGCGCAACGGGCTGAACCTGCTCAACGTCTCGGCTTTCTGGCAGCAGGTCGTCATCGGTGTCGTCATCGCGCTGGCGGTGCTGCTCGACACCGCCCGCCGCAAGGCGGGGGCGACGCCGGTCGCAGCCGGCACCGGCGGCGACAAGGGCAGGCGGGCGGCGACGTACGCGCTCGCGGCCGTGGTCACCGTCGCGATCGTCGGTGCCACGTCCTTCCTGCACAACGGCTCCGCCGCCACCAGCGGCCCGAAGATGGGCCTGTCGCTGTCCACCCTCAACAACCCGTTCTTCGTGCAGATCCGGGCGGGCGCGCAGGCCGAGGCGAAGAAGCGGGGCGTGGACCTGACCGTCACGGACGCCCAGAACGACGCGTCCCAGCAGGCCAACCAGCTGCAGAACTTCACCAGTGCCGGCCTCGGCGCGATCATCGTCAACCCGGTGGACTCGGACGCGGCCGGCAACTCGGTGAACGTGGCCGACAAGGCGAAGATCCCGGTCATCGCGGTGGACCGGGGCGTCAACAAGGCTCCGGTGGACACGCTCGTCGCCTCCGACAACGTCGCCGGCGGTGTACTCGCCGCGCAGGCGATGGCCGACAAGCTGGGCGGCACGGGCAAGATCGTGATCCTGCAGGGCCAGGCCGGCACCTCCGCCGCCCGCGAGCGTGCCCAGGGCTTCGCCAACGGCCTCAAGGCCTACCCGGGCATCCAGGTCGTGGCCGAGCAGCCCGCCGATTTCGACCGCACCAAGGGCCTCGACGTGATGTCGAACCTGCTCCAGGCCCACCCGGACGTTCAGGGCGTCATCGCCGCGAACGACGAGATGGCCCTCGGCGCGGTCAAGGCGCTGGGCTCCGCGGCCGGCACGTCGGTCTCGGTGGTCGGCTTCGACGGCACGCCTGACGGGCTCAAGGCCGTCGAGGGCGGCACGCTGTACGCCTCCGTGGCGCAGCAGCCGTCCCAGCTCGGCAGGATCGCCGTGGACAACGCACTGAAGGCGCTCCAGGGCGAGAAGGTCGAGGCGACGGTGAAGGTGCCGGTGAAGGTGGTCACGAAGGAGAACGTGGCCGGCTTCAGCGGCTGACATCGGGGAGCGGCCGGGCGGTCGTCCACCGCTGGTGGGACCGCCCGGTCATGTCACTCACAGGGGAGACAACGCATGTACGACTACGACCTCCTGGTCGTGGGGTCGGCCAATGCCGACCTGGTGATCGCGGTGGAGCGCCGGCCCGCTGCCGGTGAGACCGTGCTCGGTTCCGACCTGGCCGTCCACCCGGGCGGCAAGGGCGCGAACCAGGCGGTCGCCGCCGCCAGACTCGGCGCCCGTACGGCCCTGCTGGCCCGGGTCGGCGACGACGCGCACGGCCGGCTGCTGCTGGACTCGCAGCGGGAAGCCGGCGTCGACACGGTGGGTGTCCTGGTGGGCGGTGCGCCGACCGGGGTCGCGCTGATCACGGTCGACCCGTCCGGGGACAACAGCATCGTCGTCTCACCGGGCGCGAACGGCCGGCTGACCCCGGAGGACGTGCGCGCCGCCGGGTGCCTGTTCCATGACTCCCGGGTGGTCTCGGCGCAGCTGGAGATCCCGCTGGAGACCGTGGTGGAGGTCGTGCGGAACCTGGCGCCGGGCAGCCGCTTCGTGCTCAACCCCTCGCCGCCGCGCCCTTTGCCGCAGGAGGTGCTGGCGGCCTGCGACCCGTTGATCGTCAACGAGCACGAGGCGAAGGTGATCCTGGGCGGGGCCGCCGCCGGGGACGCTCCCGAGGACTGGGCGCGGATCCTGCTGGCGAAGGGCCCGCGGTCGGTGGTGGTGACGCTGGGCTCGCAGGGTGCGCTGGTGGCGTCGGCTGAAGGCGTCAGCCGTGTCGCGTCCGTGAAGGTGGACGCGGTGGACACGACGGGCGCGGGCGATGCGTTCACGGCGGCGCTGGCCTACCGGCTCGGTGCGGGCGAGTCCCTGGCTCAGGCGGCGGCGTACGCGGCTCGGGTCGGGGCGGCGACGGTGACGAAGGAGGGCGCGCAGGCGTCCTTCCCGACGGCGGCGGAGGTCGCTACGCGGTGAAGAAGACCGGAATACTGAACCGCCATCTCGCCGGTGCGCTGGCCGGACTGGGCCACGGCGACGGGGTGCTGGTGTGCGACGCGGGCATGCCCATACCGGACGGCCCGCGTGTGGTGGACCTGGCCTTCCGGGCCGGGGTGCCGGCGTTCGCGGAGGTTCTGGAGGGGCTGCTGGCTGAGCTGGTGATCGAGGGGGCGACGGCGGCGGAGGAGGTACGGCGGGCGAACCCGCAGGCGTCGAGGCTGCTGGACGACTGCTTCCCCACGCTGGAGCTCGTCTCGCACGAGCGCCTCAAGGAGCTGTCGGCGGGGGCCCGGCTGGTCGTCCGGACGGGCGAGGCACGGCCGTACGCGAACGTGCTGCTGCGCTGCGGCGTCTTCTTCTGAGACCGCCGGAGCGGTTTCGAGGGAGTGGGCTCCCCTGTCGGTCCCGCGTCTGGTCGCCGCACGGCGTGCGTCGTTCCGCGGGCTGCGGAGCAGGGCCCGTCCACCGCGTCGGCAGCGTGGACGTCATCGGCCTCGCCGGTCGGCGCAGTGCCGGCGTGGCGGTCACCGGCAGCGGAGCTGACCGGCAGAAGGTGCGCCGGTCCCCCGCCGGCGCCGGCGCCCCGCAGGGGACCGCGGCGGTCAGGCGGCGAAGCGGCGGTTGCCGGTGAGCGACCACACGGCGGAAATCCGGCCGTCCGTGACGGCGAACATGTCGATGCCGCTCTTGACGACGACGTCCCCGCCGCCGGCGGCGTGGCTCTCGATCCACCGGCAGGCCATCTCGCCGCGCTCGGCGTCGATCAGCGGCGCTGCGTCGGCGGCGAACGTCAGGCCGGTGAGGGCGTGACTGTTGGCCGAGATGAACGCCGTCAGTTCGTCCTGGCCGAATGATTTGGCGGAGCCGGTGCCGTCGAAGTCGTCCGCGAAGTGCAGCCGGAAGCCGGGGGCGAGGATCTGCTCGGTGAGGGCGACGTCGCCGTTCCAGAGCGCCGTCCAGCCCTCCACCAGCCGGGTGCCGGACTCCCGGGTCAGCGGTGCGGAGTCGGTGGTGGGGCTCGTCGTCACAGACATGGGTGCCTTCCGTGGTCGGTTCGTGGTCACCCAGCCTCCGGGCCGGGGGCGCCCACCCTATGTCGGTTGTCAGCCCTCCGGGCGGCGGCTCGAGCGAAGCCGTAGGGCTCGTCGAGTGCGACGAAATGCCAGTCGAGGGTGTCCGGTTCGGATGGGTCCACCGGACGCGGCTCCGCCGTTTCCTCCGGTGCGCGCGCCTCGCGGATGCGGTCAAGGCAGAAGCCCCGCACGACACGTCCGGCCGCCGCGGCTTCGGGGCCGCGCCAGGCTGGTGACGACCTGCCGGACCGCCCGCGACCGCGTGATCACCACGGGACCCGCCCGGATGGCTGAAACACCCTCATACCGGGCCGACTTGGCGAGCGCGGTTGTTTGGCGAACGCCTAACCGAGTAGGGGTACATCTGTGCGTCCGCCGTTTTCCGTCGTGGTCTAGTTACCCGTGGTCCGTGCGTGGTGACACCGCGTGCGGATCGTCCGCCGACGACGCCGTCGCGCCACGCGGCGTCCCCCTCGACCTCAGGAGCACCATGACCCCGATCCTCTTCGTCTATGCCAAGGGCGGCCCTCCTCTGGAGTACGCCGTCCCGCGCATCGCCGCCCACGCCGAGGTGCACGTCCTGGCGCTCGCGCCGTTGCCCCGGACCACCGAGTCGGTGTGGATGCCCGGGTGCGCGTCGGTCACGACGGTCCCGCCGGGCGAGGGGGTGGATCTGGTCGATCTGATCTGCTCCCACGCCCGCCGCGTCGGCGCCGAGGCGGTACTGACCCTGTCGGAGTACGCGGTGGTGGCCGTGGCCCACGCGAGCCTGCGGCTCGGTCTGCGCGGTGCCGGCGAGCGGGTCGCGGGGGCGCGGGACAAGCGTCTGATGCGCCGGATCTGGCGTGACGCCGGGGTGCCGGTACCGGGGTTCGCGGAGGTCCACGCGCCGGAGGACATCACGGCCGCCTTCGAAACCCTGAGGCCGCCGCTCCTCCTGAAGGCAGCCTGGAGCGCTGGTTCCACGGCCCACCTCACCGTGTGGAACGAGCAGCAGGCCGAGGCGGCCTGGAAGACCGGCCGTTCCGTCATGGAAGCCTCCTCCGCGCAGGGCTACTCGGAACTGCTCGCCGCGGACGAGGGGGTCAGCGATTTCCTGCTGGAGGAGATCGTGACCGGGGAGGCGTCCGACTGGTTCGACGGCGACGGGTGGGGCGATTACGTCAGCGTGGAGGGGATCGTCGCCGACGGCCGCTACCACCCGCTGTGCATCACCGGGCGGATGCCGACCATCGCGCCCTTCACCGAGCGGGCGAGCCTGGCTCCGGCCGCCCTCCCGGACGCGCTGCAGCACCGGATCGAGGAGGTGTCGCGCGCCGCCGTCGACGCGCTCGGACTCGATACCTGCGCCACCCACACCGAGATCAAACTCGGCGCGGACGGGGCCATGTGGCTGATCGAGACCGCCGCCCGCTTCGGTGGGGTGATGACCACCCGGCAGGTGGAGACCGTCTTCGGGTTCGACATGATCGGCATGCTGGTGCGCCAGTTGCTCGGCCGGGAGGTCGCCTACCCGGCGCGGATGCTGACCGAGGGCGAGGGCGCCGCCGGTTCCCTCGTCGTCCTTGCCGTCGACGCCGAAGGCCGTCCCTGGACCGAACTCCCGGCCTGGGACTTCGAGGCGGTCGACTGGGCCTCCCTGGTCGCCCCGGGATCCCGCGTGGAGCTGGTGCGCGAACACAGTCTCGCGCCGGGCAGCCCGGTCCCGCGCTACGAGGAGGCGGGAGGGGCCAATTCCATGGCCGCGCTGTGCTTCCTCACCGCCGAGTCCGGGCCGGAACTGCTGGCCGACTGCGGCCGCATCCTCGCGGCCCTGCCGGACGCCCTCACCGCCCCGTCCGTCGCCCTCACGGCCGCCCCCACCGCCCTCACCGCCACCACCGCCACCCTCACCCCCGCCCCCACCGAGCCCTCCGCCCTGCCCACCGACCGCTCGACGCCCGGGAGCACCGCATGACGAACGCCGCAACCACCGCTGCCGCGCCGTCCCCCCGGGGCGCCGCCGTGGACACCCTGCTCACGCTCCCCCTGTTCGAGCAACTGGCCGGGGTGCTGGGCGGGCACCCGTACGTGAAGGTCGTCGTGGACCGCGAGCAGGGCGTCTGGCACGTCCTCGACAGCTCCGTGCACTCCTTCCACGTCAACTACATAGCCACCGAGATCCAGGGCCTGACCCTCGAACAGCTCGACGCCGAACTCGACCGCTTCAACCATGACGTCTACCAGGACCCCGCGCGGCGCTTCCTGCTCGGCGTCCTGTCGCTGCACTCGCGGGGCGGCCCGGAGCGGGACGAGCCCTTCATGGTCCTGGAGACCACCGAGGCCGACACCATGGGCGCGGACCTGTTGATCGAGTTCCACGCCTTCGTACGGGCTCACCTCGATCCCGCGCTGGAGCTGCTGGTGAAGCCGGCCAACCACGGGCAGGAGCACGCCCTCGCGAAGGTGCCGGAGACCGTGGTGCCCCGTGCACGGGGTCACGCGCTCCTGGCGACCGCGCCCTTCGTGCCGTTGACGCTCGCCTCGGCCACCGGCCGGCTCCGCGCCTTCGCCTCGGGCGAGGAATACCTGGCCGCCCGCGCGGACCTGACCTGGTACGACATCGTCGCCATGCCGGTGGTCCCCGACGACATTCCGCGGCTCTCCGGTTTGATCAACGCCCAGCCCACCACTCCGCTGTCGCACACCAACATGCTGGCGGCCGGGTGGGGCATCCCCAACGCCATCGTCCGCGGAGTCCTCGACACGATCACCGACGAGAAGCTGGACGGTGCCTGGGTCCGCTACGAGGTCACCGCCGACGGGTTCGTCATCGAGCGCGCCGAGGAACCGTCGGACCTCGCCGAACCGACCTGGCACACGCAGCGGATCCGCCTCGACGCGCCGCACGTGACGGACGTACCGCTCGTGCCGCTGTCCGCGTTACGCGCCGGCGACCGCAACCGCTACGGCACCAAAGCAGCCAACCTCGGGGAACTGCACCACGTGCTGCGCCACGGATCGGGCCGGCTGACCGGCTACTACTCCGTGCCCCGCCCGCCCCGGGCCGACCTGCTCGGTCACCTGGCCGCCCGGCTGGGAATGCCCGAGGACGGTGATCTCGCCCAGTACGCGAGCGAGTTCCTGACCCGGTACGTCCAGGCGCCGGCGGGCATCGCCGTCCCCTTCTCCGTCCAGCGGCGCTTCCTGGACTCCTCACCGGCCGTGCAACAGAGCATCGGCAAACTGAAAATGGCCCTGGAGCTGAACTCCATGGACGCCGTGGACACGGTCTGCCTCCAATTGCAGCACTTGGTGCGCACTCTCCCGGTGCCCGAGGACCTGGTGCGCGCCCTGGACGCGCAGGTGGTGGAGCACCTGGCGGGCACGGGCCGCTTCGCCGTGCGGTCCTCCTCGAACGCCGAGGACCTGCCGGGCTTCTCCGCAGCCGGGATCTACGAGTCGCACACCAAGGTCACCGACCTGCCGGGGCTGCTGGACGCCATCCGCCAGGTGTGGGCCTCGTTGCTCTCCCCGCGCAGCGTGCGGCTGCGCCATCAGGCCGGCATCTCCCTCGACGACACCTACATGGGGGTGATCGTCCAGCGCTACGAGCCGTCCCCGCTCGGAGGCGTCATGGTCACCTGCAATCCGACCAACCGGGCCGACTTCCGCAACGTGTACCTCAACTGCGCGCACGGGTCCACGGCCGATGTCGTCGACGGCCGGACGATGCCCCTGCAGTACCTGTACAACACGGTCGAGGGCGGCGGCCGCACGATCTCGCTGGGCGCGGCCACCGAGGACCTGGCGCAGGACACGCGGGCCCACCTGGGCCGGCTGGCCCTGGCGGGTCGCTTGCTCCAGTCCCATTTCGCCACGGACTACACCTTCGCGGGGCCGCTCGACATCGAATGGCTGCTGGGGCCGGGAGGCGCGCTCCACATCCTCCAGCTGCGCCCGTACAGCGCCTGACCCTTCCGTATTCCCCCGCGTTCCGTCCCACCCGAAGGTCACCCATGCCCATCTCCCTGCGTACGCGCGTGAAACGCCGCGTACGTCCGCCCGCCGCGGTGCTCCGCGTGATCCGACTGAACAACGGGTTCCAGCTGTTGTTCAACCTGCTGTGGTGGATGCCGGTCTTCTACCAGTACCAGAAGCAGGCGGGCCTCTCGGACAGCCAGATCTTCGGCATCCAGAGCGTCTACTACGTGGCGTTCTGCCTGCTGGAGATACCCACCGGCTTCATCGCCGACCGCATCGGACAGCGTCGCTGCATGCAGCTGGGGGCGGCCGCGATGACCGCCGCGAACCTCCTGCCGGTCGCCTCGCCGTCCTTCGCGGGCTTCCTGGCGCACTTCCTGGCCATCGCGGCCGCCCGCTCTCTGGTGTCCGGGGCCTCCAGCGCCTACCTGTACGAGTACCTGCACGAGCACGGCGCGGACGAGCACTACGTACAGGCCGAGGGCACCGCCCGGGCGCTCGGCCTGTGGGCGAAGATCGCCTGTTGGCCGCTGGTCGGCGTCCTGATGCACGTCCGGCACGAGGCCCCTTACGTGCTGACCGCGCTCTCCACGCTCGGTTCGCTGGCCTGCGCCGCGGCCCTCCCGGCGATCGCGGCGCCCCTTGGGGGCGGTCAGCCGCCCGCGGAGCGCGTCGGGCTCCTCGATTCGGCCCGCCAGGCCGCGAAGGTGCTCGGAACGTCACGGTCCCTCGGCCCTTTGATGGTGCAGGGCGTGGCCGTGTTCACGCTCGCCCGCATCTGCCAGGTCAACCTCTTCCAACCGCTGCTCCTCTAAAAGGACCTCCCCGTCGCCGACCACGGCGCGGTGCTGTCGGCGATGACGGTCGCCGAGGCCGTTGGTTCGGCCAGAACCGGCTGGCTGCGCAGCAGACTGGCCGACGCCACCGTGGTGACCGTCCTCAGCGTGGTCATGGCACTCACGCTCGCGGCCACCACGCTGTCGGGGGGCCTGGGCACGATCCTGTGGCTGTGCGTGTTCGCCGCCGCGGCGGGCCTCGCGTACCCGGTGCAACGCAACCTGATCAACGCGGCCATCCCGCCGACCCCCTACCGGGCGACCCTGCTGTCGGTGGAGTCCATCATCGACCGCGGCGTATGCGCGCTGGTGGCGCTGGCCGTCGGTGCCTACCTGGCGGCGGACCGGCTCGACGCGCTCCTCGTACACGCGGCGGCGGGCACCTGTCTGCTGCTGCTCGTCGTGGGCGTCGTCCTGGGGCGGCTGCGTCGGGACGGCGTACGTCGGGCAGCCGGTCAGCCCTGATACAGCGGGACGGCCGCGCGCGGCGGCCAGACCCTGCTGTCGAAGATGCCGAGGGTGTAGGCGCGCGCCACCAGGGCCGGACGCGAGTCCGCGTCGAGTGCGACGCGCAGCCGGCGAAGGTGGTAGTCCAGGGCCTGGCGCGACAGTCCCAGGTCGGTGGCGATGGCTCCGTTGGACCGGCCGCCCGCCACGAGGGAGAGGACCCGCAGTTGCACGGGGCTGACCTGGACGGGGGCGCCGAACTCGACGCTGCGCGCAGTCAGTACGGCCGAAATCCGGTCGGGAGCCCCCCGGCGCCTGACCACCGCGAGATCCGCGCGGAGCACCCTGCTCCCGCCGGAGGCCGTGCCGCAGACCACGGAACAGGTACGCCGGCAGGCCTTGCCGGCGACCAGGTCCGCCCACGCGTGCCGCACCGCCCGGGGGTCCCCGCGCAAGTGCCCGATGGCGCGGCTGCCCTCCAGGGAGGCGCGGTCACCCCCGAGGAGTTCCGCGACTCCTCCGCTGACCCGCTGTATGCGGCCCCGCAGGTCCAGGGTCGCGATCGCCAGGCCCGAACGCTCCCACAGGGCGTGGAGTTCCTCGGCGGCGGCGGCCTTGTCCTCCAGGGCCCGGGCCTGGTCGGTGACGTCCGTGTAGATGCCGCCCACGCGGGGGCCCCGGCCGAGGTCCAGGACGAACCGGTGCCCGGTCACCTGCCGGGGCGTACCGTCGGGGTGCCGGAAGACGAGGGTGTGGCGCACGGGACGGCGCGACGACAGCACCTCGCGGTCCAACGCCCGGAACATGGCGGCGTCGTCGGGGGCGTCGATCTCCTCGACCGTCCGGCCGACCACGGATTGCGGTTCCATGCCGTAGAGGTGGGCGTAGGCGGCGTTCACCCACAGGTACCGGCCCTGTCCGTCGCGGATGAAGGCGGGCGCAGGGGCGTAGGAGGCGAGGGCCTCGAACCACCGCGCCGCCTCCGGGATTTCCTGGTTCCCGCCCGCGCCCCGGGCGAATTCCCCGCCCCCGCCGATCGCCGACCGTACCTGCCCGGTTTCGTCCTTCGCGTACATGCCTGTTTCTGTCTCTCGGGTTGCCGCTCACGCTGCGGGCGGGAGGTCAACTTAACCCGTTTCGAGCTAAGTTGCCGTACCCAGAAAACGGAATGTCCGAATGCCCCCCTCCGGGAGGACGGGACGGCACCTGGGGCCCGGTCGGCAGTCGGCCGCGATGTCGTCCTGTCGGCAGTCGTGGACCAACTGCTCGCGGAGCACCACACGGTGGTCAGGGGGCCGCCCGGCCTGGGGAAGCGAGGCGACGGGGCGACTCCCGTCGTACGGGTTCGGCGCTCCACGCTGCCCGCCTGCCCCGTCGTCGGGTAGCGGACGCGATCACCCGCGTCCGCCGACCGTTCGAGTATCAGCAGGTGGAGCTGCTGGAGATCTTTTGAGCATCGGCGCTCACCGGAGTCCGGCGCAACGGCTGCCGCCCTTTCGGCGGCGGTGGAACCATCCCAGCCCATCTGACGTGCAGCTATATGAGTACCTGGGATACGGGATCGCGGGTGGACGACAAGGGAACGGTGTCGATGCGGGACGATGTCGAGGAGTTCGCGGCGCTGCTGCGCGGGCTGAAGGACCGCACGGACCGGAGCTACGGCTCCCTGGCCCGCCGCCTCAACATGAACACCTCCACGCTGCACCGGTACTGCGCGGGCGAGGCGGTGCCGCAGGAGTTCGCGCCCGTGGAGCGACTCGCGGCCTTCTGCGAGGCGACACCACAGGAACGGCTGGAGCTGCACCGGCTGTGGTTGGCGGCGGTGGCGGCCAAGCAGCGGATGCCTGCGTCCCGCTCGGCGAAGGCGGCGGTCCCGGCGCCGGACGGGGCGCCGGACGCGGACGGGGCGCTCGTCGAGGAGAGCAGTTCCGCGGAGCTTCCTGGGGACGATCCGACCCCAGGCGGGCAGGCCCCGGACAGGCCGGCCCCGCACGAGCCGGCCCCAGACGGACTGACCCAGCACGATCCGGCCCCGGACGGGCCCGACCCCTCCCCCGCTTCCCGCCCCTGGTACCGCCGCCGGCTGGTCCTGGCGTCCACCGCCGTTGCCTGCGCCCTGCTGGCCACTGCGGGCAGCATGTCCGCCCTGTCGGACGACCGCTCCTCCGAGACGGGGGCCTCCGCCTCTGCGGGCCCGCGGACGACCGCCCCCGGCACACCCCAGGACTCGGCGAAACCGCCGGCCACCACCTCCCCTTCACCCTCCCCTTCCCCACCCCCCTCCCCCTCCGCGACCGCCGGCGGTCCCGCCTCGGCCGCGGAGCCGGCCGTCGGCCTGCCCCTCGCCTGGAGCGTCGACTCCCTGGTCTGGGACAAGGGCTGCGGCCACGACTACGTCATCGCCAAGCCGCCCGCGCAGGTACCTGCGCCGCCGGTGGAACAGGACGCCGGGGCATGGGCGGCGACGCAGGGCGCGGTGCACGGGCAACAGACGAGGGTGCAGATCTCCGTGCAGGGACGGTCCTCCACGGCCGTGGTCCTGGAGGCGCTCCGTGTCCGCATGGTCAGCCGCGACACCCCGGCCGCCGGAAGCGCGTACGCCATGGGCCAAGGCTGCGGCGGCGATCTCACGCCCCGCCGCTTCACCGTGAACCTCGACATCGACCGTCCCGTCGCCGGCCCGAAGGACGGCTCGGACGTCGAACGCACCATCCCGGCCGTGCACTTCCCGTACCGCGTCTCCGCCGAGGACCCGGAGGTGCTGCTGGTCGACGCCACGACACAGACCTACGATGCCCGCTGGTACCTCGAACTCGACTGGTCCTCCCAGGGCCGCACAGGCACGATCCGCATCGACGACCACGGCCGTCCGTTCCGCACCAGCAGCATCAAGGGAATGCCGCACTACTGGTACGGCACGAACGACGCGGGCGGGCGTGCCTGGGTCCCGTACGACAGCTAGTGCGGCGACCGGAAAGGTTCACCGGGTCGCAGCACCAGGGGTTCGCGATGGCCGCATTTGCGCATCCCGACGCCGGTCCGCTTCGCGCCGCTTCTCCGCCTCGGTCCCGCCGTCGATCTGGGCGAGCACCGCCGTAGCCCGCTGCCCCACCACGCGGCGCCGTGGTGCGGGCGGCCGCCCGCACGGCGACCCGAACCGCGGCAGGAACGGCTGGATGCCGCCGCCGATGGACCGCGGCCCTGTGCCGTGTCGGCCGCACCCCGGTGGTCGGCCGACCGCCGCGAGTCCGACCGTGACGAGTCGTCTCCGCATCCCAGGGGGCATCCGGGGCATCCCAGGCACTCCCTGTTTCCCCAGCTCAGCAGGGGTGGGACGGTTCCACCCCTGCAGGTGTGGCGGCAGCTCTTGTCGTCGGTCCCCGGCGTCCCCGAAGCTTTGGGTGTCGCACCGGCCGACGTCAGAACGACCGCCCCGGCAGCAGCCTGGCAGCGACACCCACCCTGCGTCTGCGTACCGGGACACCCCTGTGCCCGAGTGCCCGAGGTAACCGCGCCCACTCCTGTCCGATCGGGCAGGCGGGCCGTCCTGTCCTCACACGGGACGCGGACGAGGACGAGGTGGCGACACGTCGGAAGGCGCCTTCGGCACGAAAGCCGGAGGGCGACCCCATACGGACCAGAGAAGGAAGACCCACATGAACACGAAGTCCCCCGCACACCGTCGTCCGGGCCGCCGCGCGGCCGTCGCCGCCGGCCTCGTCCTGGCTGTCGGACTCGGCGTGTCGGCGCAGGCGTCGGCACAGGCCTCCGTCACCGCCCCCGCAAAGGCGGCCTCTTCCGTCGTACAGCAGCCGGTCAGCGGCACGCCCGGCCAGGCGGTGACCCGGGTCGCCGACTTCTACGGCGCGTACATCGACGCGAAGGGCGACTACACGGACCCGGATGTCACGCTGGCCACGACGCTCCGCAAGCACTACCTGACGCCCGACTTCGCCCAGCGGCTGGCGGCCTGGGAGAAGGAGAACGGGGCGGACGGCGTCCTGCGTGCACAGAACGTCCCGGCTCAGTGGACGGTGACCGACAACGGCCCGGTGGGCAACGGCCATGAGGTGATCGTCACCCTGACCTTCGGCAGTGGGGAGACGAAGCAGAAGACCAGGCTTTACGTGCTGGTGGAGCGGTACAACCACATCGTCGACATCGAGACGACGAGCGCCCACTGACGGCGGAACCGCTCCGCCGGCCCGGGCCAGGAAGGCGAAGGACCGCTATGCGTCCCTTGCGTACACCCCCGCACGCGCGGCCACGACCACAGCCGCGGCCGCGCGGTCGGCGGCGCCTTCGTCGAGCGGCAGGGCGGTGGTGAGGAGGCGGTAGTAGAGGGGGGCCGACGCCGCGCGGATGACCTCGTGCGGGTCGGTCCCCTCCGGCACCTCACCGCGTACGACGGCTTGCCGGACGCACGGCGCCCACTCGTCGACGCGCACGGCATAGAAGCCGTGCAGGGCCTGCGCCGCCTTCGGGTCGCAGGTGGCCGCCGCGATCACCGCTTTGAACAGGGCCCCTTGCCGGGGATCGGCCAGCGTGCGCTGCACCAGCCGGGTGTTCGCCGTCAGGTCCTCGAGGAGGGAGCCCGTGTCCGTTCGCGGCACGGACTGCTGGGCCATGTCCAGCAGGAGATCGGTGACGAGGCCGGTGACCGTACCCCACCGGCGGTAGACGGTCGTCTTCCCGACTCCCGCGCGGCGCGCGATGTCGGCGAGGTCCAGGTGCGTGAAGCCCTGCTCGGCCAGGACGTCGCCGGCGGCCGTGAGCACCGCTTCCCGCACCCGGGCGGTACGGCCTCCCGGCCGGGTGGTTCCCGGTTCGGTCCCGTCTCCCGTCCCGTCCCCGGTCTGGGTCCCGGCGTCGATCCGGCTGTGTTCTCCGGATTCCGCGAACTCCATAACGGGACTCCAGTTCCATTAGTTCTGCCGAGTTGTTAGGCTGCCTCCATCTTAACGGAACTGCGGATCCATTAGTCAGGGGTCTGCGGTCTAGAGGGGGGTACGTCATGGAGTACAGACAGCTGGGCGCGTCCGGGCTTCAGGTCCCGGCATTGAGCTTGGGCGCCGGAACCTTCGGCGGACAGGGGCCGCTCTTCGGCGCCTGGGGCACGACGGGCGTCGACGAGGCGCGGCGCCTCGTGGACATCTGCATCGAGGCCGGGATCACCATGTTCGACACCGCCGACGTCTACTCCGGCGGCGCGTCGGAGGAGGTACTGGGCGCGGCGCTCAAGGGGCGCCGGGAGCAGGTGATCATCTCCACCAAGGCCGGGCTGCCCATGGGTGAGGGCCCCGGCGATGCGGGCACGTCCCGCTCCCGGCTGATCGCTTGCGTCGATGCCGCCCTGCGCCGCCTCGACACCGACTACATCGACCTCTTCCAGCTGCACGCCTTCGACGCCCGGACTCCCGTCGAGGAAGCGCTGTCCACCCTGGACGACCTGGTACGGGCCGGGAAGATCCGGTACCTCGGCGTCTCCAACTTCTCCGGCTGGCAGGCGATGAAGTCCCTCGCCACCGCCGAACGGCACGGTCGGCAGCGTTACGTCGCCCACCAGGTCTACTACTCCCTCATCGGCCGCGACTACGAGTGGGAGCTGATGCCTCTCGGCCTCGACCAGGGACTGGGCGCGATCGTCTGGAGCCCGCTGGGCTGGGGCCGTCTCACCGGCAAGATCCGCCGGGGCCGGCCGTGGCCCACCGGGAGCAGGCTGCACGACACCGCCGATTACGGGCCGCCGGTGGAGGACGAGCACCTCTACCGCGTGGTGGACGCCCTGGACGAGATCGCGCAGGAAACCGGCAGGGCCGTCCCGCAGATCGCGTTGCGCTGGCTCCTTCAGCGCCCCACCGTCTCCTCCGTCATCATCGGCGCCCGCAACGAGGAGCAGTTGCGCCAGAACCTCGGCGCCGTGGGCTGGGCCCTCACCCCGGACCAGATGGCGAAGCTCGACGGGGTGAGCAGGCGGACAGCTCCGTACCCCTACTTCCCGTACGAGCGGCAGGAGGGCTTCGCCCGGCTCAACCCTGCGGTGGTCTAGATGAATGAGTCCAAGGGGTGTTATTGCAGTCAGTGATCACAGGCAGTGAGTGATCACTCAGGGGGCGGGGTCGGGGGGCGGCGCCCACTGCGGCGACTGGGCGTCACGGTCATTGCGCAGGGCCTGGATGAGCCAGGGGTACACCGGAATCAGGTTCGGTACCACCTGCCAGCCGTTGACGATCCACACCAGCCGCCAGTACCGGTCCACCCGGGGATCGTGCGCCTCTTCGAACTGCCGGGCCATCCAGTCCCGGAATTGCGTGTCAGGGATGCGCGCGAACACCTCGGCGAAGCGGCGCACGAGGTCGTCGATGACGGGGGCGGCCCTGTCGCTGCGCGGGTCGATGCCCAACTCCATGGCCTCGGCCACCCTCTGACGGGTGGACTCCATCAGGTCCTCGCCTGCCACGGCCTCGATGTCGAGCGAGCACCCGGCGGCCTGGTGTCCGGCCGTCCGGCGCATCCGGGCCCGGAAGTCCTCGTCGCCGACCAGCTCGGCGAGTTCCACCCAGGCGGCGACCTGCTCGCCGGACGCATCATCGGGAAGGTCGGGCGTGGCGGCGCGAACCACGGCCACCGCGGCCGGGTCGTCATCCATCGTGCCGAAGGTGCCATCGATGAAATCGTCGATCAACCGTCGGCGCTCCTCGCCGGACAACTGCGTGAGCCTGTGCATGAGCTTGGTCTCCTCGGGACTGGACCCGCGTTCGGCCACGACTCGCAGAACGCTCCGACGCAGTTGCAGCACCCGGATCTGGACGTCCACGGCATCGGCGTGCGCCGCGGCGACTTCCGCCACCGAGAGCTCGCGGTCCAGCACCCGTTGGATCGTGGCCAGGTCCATGCCCAGTTCGCGCAGTGTGCGCAGGAGTTCCAGACGAAGCAGGGCGTCGAGGTCGTAGAGCCGATAACCGGCGGGACTACGGGTGGTCGGCGCCACCACCCCCGAATCGGAGTAGAAGCGGATGGTCCTCACGGACAAGCCGGTCCGCCGGGAAAGCTCCCCGATCGAAAAGAGGGTCGTAACGTCCATGTCCCCCACTCTGCTGTCTCCAGCCGGTGGAGACTCAAGGCCGTTCCCCCGCCGGGCCCCGACCGGGCTCCTACGAGTTACTGGAGCATGCGTCGCCACCAGGACCAGTACGGCCAGTCCGACGGCGGCGCCCGCACCCGAGCCGGTGGAGGCGATGCCCGAAGCGATGCCCTGCCGGCGGTCGGGGACGCCGGTGGCGGCGGGATGAACCCGGCGGCGGTCGCGCCTGTGCCGGCGATTCGTCCTGCGGCGGCGGTGGCGGATCCTGCGGCGAGTGACGCATCGGCCCAAGGCCGCCAGGCACCTCGGGCAACCGGCCGACGGGCACGCTCTACCGTGTCCCCTGTGACGACTCCGAACGCGAGCGCCGCGGCACTGCTCGCCGCGATACCCGACCTCGCCCCGTACGCCCGCCGAGTCACCCTGCTCCGCCCGAGGTCGGGCCGGCCCACTCCCCTCGACAGCCATGTGGGGGGCCCGTTGCTGTGGCCCGCCGACGAGCCGTGGCCCGTGTGCGAGGGGCCGCACCTCGTCGAGGTACGGGAGAAGCTCTCCGAAGCGGACCGGGAAACCTGGCAGCAGATCGACCGTGCCATGCGAGAGCGGCGGGCGGGACGGGCGAACGCAGCGTACGAGATCACGCAGGCGGAAGCCGAGGCGCAGACCCGCATCATGGACGGCGCCGGAATGCTCGACATGATCACGTGGGAGCTGGTCCGCCGGGTACCGGAGCCTGCGGTGCCGGGCGTCCCGCTGGTGGCGGTCCTCCAGTTGCGCGCGCAGGACGTTCCGGCCCTCCCCTGGCCGGAGGGCATGGACCTGCTACAGGTCCTGTGGTGCCCGCGGGAACACTCCGACCTGCCCGGGCAGTCGTACTACTGGGGGCCGTCCGTCGAGCTGCGCCACCGCTGCGCCGCCTCGGTGACCGGCGCCCTGCTGCAACCACCGTTGCCGGTGGACGCGGTGGCCTCGTACCTGCCCCGGCCCTGCGTCCTCGATCCGCTGGAGGTCGTCGACCTCCCGGACGGGGACGAGCTGCCCGCCGGACTGCTCGCGCGCGCCGAGACCTGGGCGGAGGGCCACGACACCGAGTACCACCGCGACCTCTCCTGTCAGGAGGGGTGGAAGGCCGGGGGCTGGCCCAGCTGGCACCTGACGGACCTGGTGCCCGTCGACTGCCCGGCCTGCGGCGCACGGACCCGTCTGCTCCTGACGGTGGACAGCGGGGGCGACCCGGACCTCAGCGTCGGCCGCCACGGTGAACTGCGCGTCTTCACCTGTCCCGTGGACGCCTCGCACCCGTTCCGCCTGAACCTCCAGTAGCGCGGGCCGTCGGCCGGCGCCGCGGGACAGCTCGGGCAGGCCCTCACGCGCGCGGGTGGTTCGAGAGCGGGCAACACGACCTGCCGCATCCCTGCGCTTCGGGCTGCGGCTCGGTCCTCGGGTAGCGGCTGGGCCGGTCCGGAACCGCCCGGCCGCCAGGCCCCGCGCTGGACAGATAGTCTGTGCGCAGATAATCTACGGACAGAACATCGCGTCCAGCGGAGGAGACCTGCCATGTGGGACTACGAGCACAGCATCGAAACCGGAGCCACCCCCGAAGCGGTCTGGGGGCTGTGGGCCGACGTGAAGAATTGGGGCACGTGGAACGCCGAGATCGAGAAGATCGAAATCGACGGCCCCTTCGCGCCGGGCAGCCGGATCACGATGACCCCGCCCGGGGACGAGCCGATCCTGCTGAGCATCGCCGAGGCGGTCGAAGGCGAGAAGTTCGTGGACGAGGCCCGCTTCGGTGACCTGCTCCTGCGCACCACGCACCGGATCGACCGCCTCGATCAGGAGCGGATCCGCCTGGTGTACCGGATGGAGATCACCGGCACCGGCGCGGACGAGGTCGGTCCGCAGATCGGACCCGGCATCACGGCCGACTGGCCACAGACGATGGCGGCGCTGGCCGCACTGGCCTCGCGCTGATGGCCCTCGGCCCGGGCGAGAGCCCCGGGTTCCTGTTGTGGCACGCCACGCTGCGCTGGCAGCGTGACATCGCCGCGGCGCTGGCCCCGCTCGACCTCACGCACGTGCAGTTCGTACTGCTGGCCTGCACGTGGTGGCTCAACGGACAGGACGAGCACCCCAACCAGCTGGCCCTCGCCCGTCAGGCGGGCACGGACGTCAAGATGACCTCCCAGGTCCTGCGCGCCTTGGAGCAGAAGGGTCTCGTCGAGCGCGAGGTCGATCCGGCGGACACCCGCGCCAAACGGCTGCGCGTCACCGGAGCGGGCGCCGAATTGGCACCGCGGGCGATCGAAGCCGTGGAGGGCGTGGACGCGCGGTTCTTCGAGCCGGTGGCCCGCGACCAGGCAGTGGCGCTGCTCGGCCGCCTCGCCCACCCTCAGCCCTGACGCGCCCCGCCCAGGACGCAGGGCAGGCCGCTGGCACGATGACGCGCGCCAGGCCCGGGGGTCACGGTCTCGGCTGCCGTGACGGACGGCGGTGACGATTGGTCCACGCCGCCCCGCCGGGCGGCATCGATCAGGCCGCCTGTCTGCGTGGCTGTTGCACCGCGACAGTGGCCGCCGAGTTCCGGTGGCGGGCCGCCGCCGAGGAGCAGGCAGCAAGTCCGACGTCCTCGCCGCGCGGGGCGCCGGCACTGCGGGGGGCCGCGCGCGGATCCGGCCGGAGTGGGAGCGGCTGTTCCAGATCGGCACCCGCCGGCTCACCCCCGGCTCACCCGGCGGCGGGCGCTCGCGCCCGCGCTGTGCGGCCAGGTTTCTGGAACTCGGCGGCGCGCGCGTCCGGCCGGCCCGGGCGGCCGGGCGCGGCTGGACGGCCGGGGGCGGCCGCCCGGGCCGGCCGGGTGGGCGCGCGGGCGGGACGGCCTGCGGGCCACCGGCCGCGGGGCGGCTTCAGTCCTCGCGACCGGCACCGCGATCGGGTGCGCTCATGTCCCCCGTCCCGGGCGTGCCATCGGCGAGCCCGTAGCGCAGGTACACCGTGCCCTTCGGGCCGGCTGCCGGCGGTTCGAGGAGAGTGACGTTCGTGGGCACCGCACCCTCACCGAACACCTTTTTCCCGACACCCAGCACGATCGGGTGCACCCAGAGGTCGAGACGGTCGAAGAGCTTCTCGCGCAGGAGGGTCTGCACCAGGTTCAGGCTCCCGACGACCTTCACGTGCTCGTGACGCTCACGGATCTCGCGCACCGCGCCTGCCAGGTCCGGACCGAGCTGCGTGGATCCGGCCCACGAGAGGTCGGGCCTGCCGCGAGAGGCCACGTACTTCGGGACACCGTTGAAGAGCGCGGCGATCTCGTTGTCCTGTCCGCCCTCCTGGTGCGGCCAGTAGGCGGCGAAGATGTCATACGTCCGCCGGCCGAGCAGGAGGGCGTCCGTGCCTTCGTACGCGGCACTGACCTGCGCGCCCGCGACCTCGTCCAGCAGGGGTGCCTGCCATCCGCCGAACGGGAAGCCCGCCGGATCCTCGTCGGGGCCGCCGGGCGCCTGCCCGACGAGGTCGAGGGTTGCGAACAGCTCGATGTGGATAAGGCCCATGACGTGCTCCCGATGCGTTGTGTGTCCCGTTCGGTAGGTAGACCTGTGGGCACCGGCAGACTCATCGCTGCGACGGCGCCCCGGCCTCATGCTCATCGGCCGCCCTCCGTCAGGCGACCCCGGCGGCGCGCCGCACCCCACCACCGGCTACGGCGCAGAACACCAGTGGCACGGGAGCCAGGACGGCGCACACGGCAAGGAGTACTGCCCCGGGTGGGCCCACTCGCGGGGCCCGGCGCCCGACCGTGAGCGAGCGGCTGCGGAGCCGCCCGCTCACGGTCCTTCCCCGTCCGATGCTTCCGGTTCCTGATCGACCGACTGAGGAGGGGCGGTCGATCAGGCGGGAGGAAATGCGGTTACCGCAGCATCACATCGCACGTGGACGCGAAGAACTCGCCGGTCTTGCCTCCGTTCTCACCGTCCGGTGTGTCGGGGCCTCCGTGGCCGCCCCAGATGTGCACGATCGCCGCGCGTCCGGTCCGGCGGGGCAGGGAGGCGAACTCCCACTGGTTGGACTCCTCTTCCCGGTGCGATCCCTGGACCTCGACCAGGAAGGGGATCGGCTCCAGGTCCTGCCAGGTCAAGCCGGTTCCGGGCACCCAGTCGGCGCGGGTGAGGAACCACCGGTGGGACCAGGTCTCGTTCGTGTGGTAGGCCGTGTAGTCGTAGCTGAAGGACTGGGTGGCAGCGGATGTGTCCAGTTCCGTCAGGGGCCACTCCCCGAGCGTCGCGTCCGGCGCCAGATCCAGGCCGCGGAAAGCCGCGTTGCCCGCGGACGGCACGGTGGCGTCCTCGAAGAACTTGCGGTATTCGAGGTACTTCTGGGCGTCGTTCCACGGGTAGTCGGCGAGCATCCGGGCGGCTCCCGGCGTCACCTCCTGCCAGACGGTGCTGGTGTTGACGCGGCGCGCCTCGGCACAGATCGGTGAGGGGTCCTCGTCCCGGATGGCGACGGCCGCACGGCTGCGCGGGTGGTTGACCGTGCCGTGCCGCTGCCCCTCACGGCTGCTGCCCTGTGCGCCCTTTTGGCGTGGCTCACGGGCCGCCCACTGAACGGAAGACTCCGCACCGACGGTCACCGTGTTGGTGAACGGCGTGTACTGGCCGTCCACCCGGGCGCGGATCTTCACGCTGAACTGCTCGCCGGGCTCCTCATCACCGAGGTCCACCCAGTGGGAGTTGGACTGCATCCAGTTCCAGGCGGGCCAGTAGAGGAAGACCGTCTGCTTCAGCTCGTCGTTGAGCCACACCTCGTACAGGTGCGGGTAGGGCGCGTCGCCCTCGTTCCAGTCCCCTGGAGGGGGCCATGCCCCCTGATCAGGTCCGTTCTCCCCGATCCGCCATCGCAGGCTGATCCCGTACATCCTGTACTTTCCGTCTTCGCGGTACCTGATGTCGGCGCGAAGGTCGGACGGAGCAGTCGGCTGGTAGCCGCTCACGGTGTCCCCTCTCCTAGATCGAATCCATCACTGGAGCCGCCACCCCAGCAGGACAATCACTGAAGGTGACGATTCACTACAGAATGTAACCACAGATCGTGTTGACCGGACGGGATTCACGAAGGAATGGATCACAGCCGCCCCGGGGGCACGTGATCGGCCATGCCGGCACCGGAATGCGAGCCGGCCGGCCCATGCGAATCCCAGTTCGTCAACTGCGGACCGCGCGCGCCGCACGTCCGGGTGATAGTTCCCCGCCCCAGTAGATTTTGGGCTTCGGGTCACAGCCGGACCGCAAGAGTTGGCCCGTGATCATCGATTCGCTTTCCACACCCGATCCCGCTGACGAGCCCGCATCCGGGCCTGCCCGCCGGCCCTCCCGCCGTACCGTCATCGCCGGCGCGGCCGCGGTCGCGGGAGCCGGTGCGCTTGCGGTCACCGCAGCCGGCGCCGTGGCCTCGCAGGCGCCTGCCCGCCCCGCCTCCCGTCCCGACTGGGACACCTGTCTGACCATCGCCCGGGCGATCCTGGTGCGGGACGACGAGGACCGGCCTCTCGTGCCGCACTACGCGGACATCCTCCTGAAGACCGGTCTGCCCCCGTCCCGTGGGGCCGCAGGCCGCTCCGGCCGCAAGGTGCTGATCGTCGGCGCCGGGCCCGCCGGACTCACCGCCGCCCACCTGCTGCGCCAGGCCGGTCACCGGGTCACCGTCATCGAGGCCAACGGCAACCGGGTGGGAGGCCGGATCAAGACCTTCCGTACCGGTGGCCACGAGGAGTTCCCCGCGCCCTTCGCCGACCCGAAGCAGTACGCCGAGGCCGGCGCCATGCGCATCCCCGACAGCCACCCGCTGGTCACCGGGCTGATGGACAGCCTCGGTCTCCGGCGCAGGCCCTTCCACCTCGTCGATGTCGACGGGGCGGGCCGGCCCGCGTACCGCACGTGGATCTTCGTCAACGGCATCCGCGTGCGCCGGGCCGACTACGCGCGCAGCCCGCAGGCCCTCAACCGCTCCTTCGGCGTCCCGGCCGCCTACGAGGCCGTCCCCGCCGCGCAGATCGTGCGCAACGCCTTCGCCCCCGTACGCAAGGAGATCGAGGGCAAGAAGGACAGGGAGCTCGTCGAGGGCTGGGCCCGCGTCATCCAGCGCTACGGCCACATGTCGATGTACCGGTACCTGACCGAGGAGGCGGAGCTCGACGAGCGGACCATCGATCTGATCGGAACCGTCGAGAACCTCACCTCCCGACTCCACCTCGCTTTCGTGCACAGCTTCATCGGGGCTTCGCTCATCAGCCCCGACACCTCCTTCTTCGAACTGCCCGGCGGCACCGCCACCTTGGCAGACGCCCTCTACGGCCGGGTCAAGGACCTCGTGCGGCTGGACCGCCGTGCCACACGGATCGCGCACGGCGACGGCAAGGTCACCATCGACACCGTCTCGGAGGGCCGCGGCGCCGGCCCCGTGCAGCGCGAGACCTTCACCGGTGACGCCGCGATCATCACCGTCCCCTTCTCCGGACTGCGCCACATCCCGGTCGTCCCGGCGCTCTCCTACGGCAAGCGGCGCGCGGTCACGGAGCTCCACTACGACGCCGCCACCAAGGTGCTGCTGGAATTCAGCCGTCGCTGGTGGGAGTTCGACGAAGCCGACTGGAAGCGCGAACTGGAAGCCGTACGGCCCGGCCTGTACCGGAAGTACCAGCTCGGCCAGTCGCCTGGCGACGGCAGCCTGCTCGGCGCCCATCCCTCCGTGCCCAAGGGGCACATCTCCGCTCCCCAACGCGCCCATTACGCCGCCACACGCCTGGTCTCCCGCGACCAGCCCGAGGCGGCCGGTGTCATCGGCGGCGGCTCGGCCACCGACAACCCCAACCGCTTCATGTTCCAGCCCTCCCATCCCGTCGAAGGCAGCCGGGGCGGGGTCATCCTCGCCTCCTACAGCTGGTCCGACGACGCCCTGAAGTGGGACTCGTTCGACGACGAGGAGCGCTACCCCCGTGCCCTCGCCGGAGTCCAGGAGGTGTTCGGGCAGCGGATCGAGGTCTTCTACACCGGCGTCGGACGCACCCAGTCCTGGATGCGCGACCCGTACGCCTACGGCGAAGCCTCCGTGCTGCTGCCCGGCCAGCACACCGAGCTCTTCCCCCACGTCCGCAAGGCCGAGGGCAACCTGCACTTCGCCGGGTGCCACACCTCCGTCAAGCCCGCGTGGATCGAAGGTGCCCTCGAATCCGCGGTGCGCACCGCCCTGGAGGTGCACTCGGCGCAGTAAGTGGTGAGGGCGGTGGAGGCGGTGAGTGCGATGTGTGCAGCCGTTCAGCCCGTCCGACCTCCGGCGCACTGCCGGCCGCTGCGCAGCAAGGACATGACATCAGTCAGCATCCTGACGTTCTCCGGCGGCTGGAAGTCGGTCGAGCACGGCGCCGTAGGTCCTCGCACCGCCTGCGCCGCTTCCCGTCGCCCGGTGCGCTGCCTTTTGCCGGCGCCGGTCCGCCGCGGACGTCCGGCCCCTGCCGTCGACGCGCCGCCGTCCGCTGCGGACCTCAGCCACGGTCCTGGATCAGGAGACGCGCTTCAGTTGCCATGCGTTGTTGTTGAAGCTGGGGTTCGACGAGTACACGCAGCTGCTGCTGTAGTACGCGCTGGTCTGGACCCATCCCGCGGGCTGGTAGGTGGAGGCGCAGGCCTGGACCACGGTGCCGACAGGCAGTCCGGTGAGCTGCTTTATCTGCTTGATGTTCGGGCTGAAGCTCTGCGTGCCGCAGCTGCTGCTGTAGCCCCAGCTGACGTCGACGAAGCCGGTCGGGGTGAGGACGCTCGCGCACGAGGTGGTGACGTCACCGGGGGCGGCGTGGGCGGGCGCGGCAGTCAGGGCGAACATCGCCGCGGCGCCGGCGAGGGACATACATGTGGTGCGAAGGCGAGTCATGTCTCGTCGCTCCTACTGATCGCGTGCGGACGGACCGGTCAGGCCGAGAAGCCATTACTACGGGTTGACGGTCGGATCCGGATAGCGATTTTCAAGCCCAAAGCTCCACTGGACGAGTCGTGGGCCTCCGCGGGGGATGAAAAGTATCGGGGACCGGATCGGACGAGGCGGGCCGACATGCTCCGCCTCCCCCAGGATCGCTCGGCACCCGAGGGCTGGGGCGGAGGCCGGGGCTGTTGACGGAGCATGGGCGCGAGTGGTTTCGATTGCCCTTCCGACTACGTGTTCGTGGCGCCTCGGTTCGCCGCCGGGTTGAGGGAGTCGGCGTCCTCCATGAAGCTCAGCATGCGGGCGTTGACCAGGTTGGGGTGGTCGATCTGCGGTCCGTGGCCGGTCGCGGCGATGATCTCGGCCCGGGCGCCGGGGATCAGGCGTGGTACGCGTTCCAGCTGCCGCTTCGGGTGCACGAGCAGACTGCGCTTGCCCATGATCAGATGGAACGGCGTCCGGATGGACCCCAGTTCGTCGTCGGACAGCGGCAGTGGCGCCGGGCGGCCACCGCAGGCCCGAACGCCTCGCCTCCCTCACGGCCCTCGACCCCGGCGGCCTGGAGAAGGCCGGCCTGCGCTTCTTCGCCTGGGCCTTCGTCAGCCTCTTCGCCAGCTTCGCGCCCAGGGCGCTGCGCCCGCGCCTCGCCTCCTGGCTGGAACAGCCGGTGATCGCCGTTCCCGAGCTGCGCACATGGGTACACGCACACGGGTCGTGTTCTCTGGCACGGGTCACCTCAGGGGAAGAATCCAGGTTCGTGATACGACCGTACCATAATGATGATACGGCGGTACCATGAAGATGCCCGGACCGAACCCGGGGGCGCCCCTGCTACCCGACCATTCCCGGCCGAGGCCGGAGACAGGACGCATGCCGAAGCGCGGCGATCACCAACTGCGCTGCAGCCGCCGGCGACCCGTCGGTTTGCGCGAACGCGGGTTCGTCACTCCCGCGGCCTGACGTCGTGGAAGCGCTCAGGCCGCGCCGGAGGCACCAGGCCCCCGTCCCTGCGGAAGGGAACCCCCGTCGAGTTCTTCCTCCTCGGCCTCCATCTCCTCGGCCTCCATGCGCCGAATTCCCTCGTGGGTGAGCATGACCATCGCCGGGGTGTTGCCGGGGTCCCAGTCGACGGTGATCAGGCCTTCGCCCGCCAGGTAGGTGCAGGCGGCGGCCAGGTCCTGATCCGGTACGTGGAGGTCGCGCCGGAGCTGCGCTCCGGTGATGCCGAGCAGGCGGTTGCCCTCCACGGCTTCGTACAGGACCCGCAGCACCTGATCACGGTAGGTCTTGCGTTCGCGCAGGGTGGCCATGGAGCGTCCTTTCGTATGCGGGTACCAGGGCTCCGAGGCCCGTCGGCTTCTCAGAGTTCGTCGCAGTGGGCGCCGGCGCCGCGCGGGGCCAGGCCGGTGGCCAGGGTGGAGCGGGCGGGGTCGGCGGGCGTCGCCGTGTCCACGGTGAGGTGGAGGCGGGTGTCGCCGTCGAGGCCTGGGTAGCTGCGCTGTTCCGCGCCGACGAAGCAGGCGCGGAGGGCTTCCGCGACTGCGCGGGCGGCTTCGGGGGTGTGCGCGATGATCCGCACCTCGGCGTGCCCGAGCGACGGTAGCGTCTGGGTCTCGATGTACTTCACGTGGGCGGGGTTCCCTTCGGGGTGGACGAGCGGTCGGTGGGCCGGGGCGGCGCGGCGCCCCGACCGCTGCTGTTCGGCAGGCCGGGAGGTCTCGGCAGCGGGTCGCTGAAGTGGTGGGCCGCGATCCGCGCCTCGTGCTGCGCGTTCAGCAGATGGATCCACCGCATTCCGATGCCGATCCCAAGGACGATCACCGCGATAAGGACGACGGTTTCCACGCTGCTCACCTCCAGGTGTTCGCCGGCAGCGCGAGGGGGCTGCGGCCCATCGGATCCCCGAAGGGAGAGACCCAGGCCCCGCCCTCCTCCTCCCAGGCTGCTTCCCGGCGCCGGGCGTCCGCGATGCCGCGCCCGATGGCCGCTTCGTTGGCCAGGAGCACGCCGGCGGTGAGGACACTGCCCGGGAGGGCCGCGGCGGCCATCAAGCGGGCTGCGGCGGCGGGTGCGGTCTCGGGCGGGATGACGAGGAGATCCCAGCGGCCCACCGTGTAGGAAAGCAGGATCAGCTTGTCGGGATGCTGCTCGGTGAACCAGCCCACATGCAGCGCGCGCCCGTCCACGGCAACCGTGCGCGGTACGACGGGCCACCGGGCGGGATTGACCGTGACGCGGGTGACGCGCCCCCAGGTGTCCTCCACGGCGGCGGCGAGCGGTGGCAGCTCGGCTTCGAGGTCGCGCGAGTAGGGCCACCAGGCCCCATCCAGCTGACCGGCGAGGGAAGTCTTCGGAGTGAGGGACAAGCGAGCCGGAAGCTCTGCGGCGAGATCACGGGGCGCGGTCCGGACAAGGACGTCGGCCATGGAGGGGACCTGCCCCCGGACTGCCCGTCGGCAGCCCGGTTTCTAGGCGATCGCCGGAAATGACACCCACGTGACAGCCGGTGTGCGAAGTACTTCCGGTGCTTTCACTCTACGCCTGCTGGACCGACTCTGACCGTCGTGACCAGGCATTTTCCGTCCGAGGTGGTGTGGCGGGCGGAGGCGGGGGCGGCGGGAGAACCGTGAAACGACGGCGGGCACGCGTACGTCGTCGGCCGGGTCCCGGTGCTGACCTGCGACGAGGCGGGGCCGCACCTCGTAGACGGGCGGATCCCATGGCTGAAGCCGACATTCCCCACCGGGCACCACTGTTCCTGCCGGATGCGATCCACCAGTCGGTCAAACCTGGCACGGCCCTGCTGCGGCTGGAGACCACGGGGTCCCAGGACGGGATCCTGGACGGCGCGTGGTGGCCCCGCACGCGCAACATCGCAACCGAGCTGCCGGCACTGATCAGCGTGTTGACCGAGTACCTCGGACCCATCACCCGCGTAGGCGTGGACGCATCCGCCTGGAACAGCCTCCCCACCCGCCTGGTCATCGACGACCAGGTCGTGCACCTCGACTCCGACCCGATCGGCGACGACACCGTCCTCATCACCCGCGGCCACAACGACCACTTCGCCTTGCTGGTGGTCCCCCCGGACACCAGCGCCGACGCCGCACGCCAGGCCATGGCCCGCGCCGTTCTCGCCGTCAACACCACCGAAGCCGCTCAGATCCTGATCGCCACCACACCGGAACCCGAGTAGGACCAGGGGAGGAACCCGGATCCGGGGGCGGGACGGCCGTCGATTGCCGGACGTGAGCACGTTCCCTGTTGTGAGCGGGCGACCACACAGCTGCCCCCGGGCTCCCCTGGCACCCCCGGGCACGCCGGCGTCCGCTTTCCCCGGCGCAGCCCGTGTCCGCGCGCGGGAACGACCGCATGGCGGTGGCCTGCGACCCGGGGAAGGGTGCAGGCCACCGCCATGTCGTATCAGGACCGGGCTGTCAGCGCGCGGCTACCAGCGGTACCAGCGGCCGTTACTGCCCTTGGGACGGGCAACGAAGCCGATGAGCCACAGGATCAGCACCGCGATCGCGACCCACCAGAGGATCTTCACCGCGAAACCGGCACCGAACAGGATCAGAGCGAGCAGAAGAACAAGAAGCAGGGGAACCATAGTTATCAACCTCCGAAGCACCTAGTGCCCGGCCGCCGCCCGTCCATGCGTTCGACCTTTATTTGTTTCTTATCCGCCGCAGTGGACAGGAGAATCTGCTCGCGTTCCCTGACACTCCCACAGGAGGTTCGGCCGGGAGTGGGGTTCACCCCCGTACGGGCGGGCAGCCCCCGTGTGGCTACGGCGCGAGCGTCATCATGACAAGGCCCACCGCCACGACCGCCACACGCCAGAGGATCGACCGCTTCCGCGCCGGGCGTGGGTGAGCGCACGAAAGGTCCCTGACGTCTGCACCTTCTTGTGGTGGCTGCCATACAACCATTTCCGCTGGTGGCAAGTCCTGTGTGCTGTAACGAACGTTCTCATGGGGGTTTTCTGTGAAGTTGTCCCGGATCGCCGCAGCGGTCACCACCGCTGCTCTGGCTCCGGCCGTTCTCCTCTCGTCGCCGGCGTTCGCCACCGGTACGGAGGCTGCCACGTCCACCAACCCGCCGTCCTCGACCGCCCCTGACCAGGCGGAACCGGACCCGAGCGGCAAGGACCAGCAAGAGCAGGACCGCAAGACCATCCTCGCGATCATCGCCGACCCGATGGCCAGCGCATACATGAAGGAGGCCGGCCACAAGGCCATAGCCGACGGCCCCGCGGCCATGCGCAAGTTCATCGAGACCGACCAGCACCGAATCCGTCTCGACGACTACCGCGTCCTGATCGCCAGGCTCGACCACGGCGCCGGCCCCGCCCTGAAGGAAGGCATCCAAAAGGTCTTCCGAATCCACAATGTGACGCTGGAGGAGCTGCGCCACTTCTACGAGGTGACCCAGCACGAGCTGCGCGACGAAGACAATACGGTCGACATCTCCCGGCTGGTCGGCACCGGTGGCTCCGCCGTGAGGGAGGCGGCCAAGAAGGCGCTCAAGGGCACTCCGGCCGACCGGGCAGACTTCCTGAAGACGGGCCGTTACCTCGCCCAGGCCTCGGACGACACTGTCGAGTTGGCCCGCATCGACGAAGCATGGGACGGCCCCATCCTGAGTGAGGCGATCAGCAAACTCCTCAACGGCTCCCCGAGCCCGGCCGAACTGCGCCACTTCCTGGAGGTCACCCAGCACGAGCTGCGCGACCAGGACAACAGCGTCAAGATCGCCCAGATCATCGACGGCGGCGGGCCCGAACTGGTCAAGGCCGGCCGTGCTGCGCTGAAGGGCACTCCAGCAGACCGCGTCACGTTCCTGGCCACCGGCCAGTACGAGGCCCGGGACAAGGACAAGAAGGCCCAGCAGGAGAACGACAAGAACAAGGACAAGGACAACAGCAAGGACAAGGACCAGCAAGGCCAGAATGGCTCCGGCTCCGGCTCCGGCTCCGGCTCCGGCTCCGGCTCCGGCAATACCGTCGTCACCGCCCACGGCGGCAGCGGTACCACCACCGGCGGGAACGGTTCTTCCCTCGCCACCACCGGCGCGGGTGACACGGCGCTGATCGCGGGCGGCGCGGGCACCGCACTCGTCGCCGGCGCAGGGCTGCTGCTCGCCGCCCGCATGCGCCGCGACGGTTCCAAGGGCTGATACGACCGGCACCAGGGCCGCGGCCCACACCAGGGCCGGCCGCCGTACCCGGTCAAGACCCGCGGGAGCCGCAGCCTGGCGGTCGAGCAGCCGGTACGGATGACAGCGGCCGGGCGGGGCCGGGGTTCTAGGCCCCGCCCCGTCACCCGTCTCCGAGCGGCCTCGTACAGCAGAACGAAACCCCCGGCCTGTGCGGCCGGGGGTTCGTGGAAGCGGCGCGCACCTCGCGGATCAGCCGCGGGTGGTCTTGCGCCAGCCGAAGGGCCCGGGCAGGTCCACCGAGGTGGTGCGGCGTCCGGTGCTGCTGTGGGTCTGGCGGGGGCCGTGCTTGCCGCCGCCGGTGGTGATCGACCACGACTTGCGGTTGATGTTGAGCCGGACGCCGGGCAGGATCCTGAAGCTCTTGCGGAATGTCAGCGGCATGACGTCTCACTTCCTCGGTGCGCGTGGGAACGGGCGGCCGAACAGTTGCTGTGTTCAGGCCAGTTGGCATACGTGTGTCCGGCGCCGCCCGTTCCATGCGCTCACGGCCGGCCCCGGGCGGCGGGATTCGTGAAATCCGCTCCAGCCGGCTCCCACACCCGGGCGTGCTCCCGTTCCCCCGTCCGAGACCACCACATGTCCGGGACCCGCGACGCCCAACACGTCAGTGCCACCTGACCTGATCTCCGGAAGCGGCTCGCGTCACGGGCTCCTATCCACGGAGACCGGTGTAAGAGTCGAGTTCCAGGAAAAGTCCACCGGCGGGCCGTCTCACACGGCGGGCACCTGCCCTACTCGACTACTCGACGTCATAACCAGCACGGGAGTCGCCCATGCGCATCTACGCCCAGACCACGGCACGTCGGAACCGTCAGGTATGCGGGGACGTCATCGCCGTGATGCTGATCGCCGCCGCGGTGGTGTTCGCCCTCGCCGTCCACGACATGATCATGATGCTGGCCGAGCCGGGGCGGAAAGTGGAAAGCTCGGGCGACAGCCTCGCCTCCGAACTCGACAACGCCGGCGACGCGGCCTCGCATGTGCCGCTCGTCGGCGACCTCTTGAAGAAGCCACTCCACTCCGCAGCCGACGCCGGTACTGGGTTCGCCGACGCCGGCCAATCGCTCCAGCACGCCGTCAGCCAGGTCGCCACCCTGACCACCACGGCTCTGATCGTCATCCCGGTGGCCTGCGTACTGCTGCTGTGGCTCCCCCCGCGCCTGCGCTGGATCCGACGCAGCATCACCGTGCGACGCCTCCTCGACGCCCCCGGAGGCGATGATCTGCTCGCCCTGCGCGCCCTCACCGGCCCGCTGAGCGACCTCGCCACACTTCCCGCCCCTTCCGGCGGTCTCGCCGACGCTTGGCGCCGCGGGGATCAGCACGTCGTCGCCGACCTGGCCCAGGTGTCGCTCAGGCGGGCCGGTTTGCGACGTTGACGGCGCTGCGGGGACGTCCCGGTGGGGGGAGAACGGACAACTGCCCGGGTCAGCCCACGAGATCCGGCGCCCGCAGCATGGCGGACGGAATGCCCCACGCGTCGACGAGGTCGACCGCGAGGGGACGTACCTTGCGGCAGAGGTCGTTCACCTCGCGGCTGATCGCCTTGGAACGCTGGACGGTCAGCCGCCCGTGCTCCATGAACCACGCCCGGTCCGCCTCGATCGTCGACAGGGCGAACAGGTCGCAGAGGAGGGCGAGCGCCGCCTTCTCGCCCCCTTCGGGCAGCGCGCGCACCTTGTCGACGAACGCCTCCGTCACCAGCCTCTCGACGTGCGCGCGAGCGAGCGCGATGACGTGGTCCTGCACCTGCGAGAAGACGGCACCGGGATCACGCTTCTGGTCGATCCCTCGTTTGATCCGCCGGGCCAGGCCGGCGAGCATGTGCTCCTCGCGGAAGCGGACCATGGCGAGCTGGTACTCCGAGTCGAGCAGGCCGGCTTCCCGGTCCCACTCGTCGCCGCCGGGCAGCAGGTCCCGTACCCGTTCGAGCAGTTTGTGGGCCGAGGTCCGCTCGATGACCGTATCGACGGCGAGGTTGGTGACGTAGCGGACCATGCCGCGCTGGTCGAGGTCCTCGAACTCGCTCGCGTGATCGGTGAGCAGCCCCTTGGCCACGAGTTGCAGCAGGACGTGGTTGTCGCCCTCGAAGGTGGTGAAGACGTCGCTGTCGCTCTTGAGGGCCGCGAACCGGTTGACGGCGAGATAGCCGGCGCCGCCGCACGCCTCGCGGCACTCCTGGACGACCCGGGTGGCGTGCCAGGTGCCGAGCGCCTTGAGGCCCGCGGCCCGTGATTCGAGCCGGCGCCGGGCCTGCGCGTCGTCCTCGATGCCGGAGAAGACCTCGTGCAGTTGTGTGCGCACGACGTCCTGTGCGACGTGCAAGGCGTACGTCCGGGCGATGAGCGGCAGCAGGCGGCGCTGATGCAGGCCGTAGTCGAGGAGCACCTGCTCCTCGCTGTCCGGGGCCGCCTCGAACTGCCGGCGCCGCACCGCGTACTTCGTGGCGATCGCCAGGGCGACCTTGGCGACGCCGATCCCGGCGCCGGCGACGCTGACCCGGCCCTGTACCAGGGTGCCGAGCATGGTGAAGAAGCGCCGGTTGGGGTTGTCGATCGCGCTCTCGTAGACGCCTTCGGGGGTGACGTCGGCGAATTTGTTGAGCAGTGCCTCGCGCGGCACCCGCACGCCGTCGAACCAGATGCGGCCGTTGTCCACACCGTTGAGCCCCATCTTGCGTCCGTCGTCCTCGATCCGGACGCCGGGCGCCGTCTCGCCGCCGGTCCTCAGGGGGACGACGAAGGCGTGCACGCCCCGGGAGCGACCGTCCACCTCCAGCTGGGCGAAGACGACGGCCAGTTCGGCGTGACGGGCCGCGTTGCCGATGTAGTCCTTGCGTGCGTGGTCGTCGGGGGTGGTGATGACGAACTCACGGCTCGCGGCGTCGTACCTCGCGACGGTGCCGAGTGCCTGGACGTTGGAGCCGTGCCCTGTCTCGGTCATCGCGAAGCAGCCCATGAGCTGCCCGGTGATCAGGTCCGGGAGGTGGGCGTCGTGGTGGCGCTCGGTGCCCAGGTGCAGGATCGCGCCGCCGAACAGTCCGAACTGCACGCCGACCTTCACCAGGACCGACAGGTCGCCGAAGGCCAGCGTCTCGAACGCGGCGATCGAGGCCCCGACGTCGCCGCCCCCGCCGTACTCGGCGGGAAAACCCATGCCGGTCTGGCCCGTCGCGGCCATCTTGACGACGATCTCACGCACCCGCTCGCGGAACGCGCCGATGTCGAGGTCGTCGGCCTCTTCGAGGACGGAGGCGTACGTCGCCAGGTTGGTGCGGACAAGATCGCGGATCCCGGCGTACTCGCCGTCGAGTACCGCGGTCAGCGAAGAGACGTCGATCTCGGGCTGCACGTCACCGGGCGCAGGAGTGGAAGCGTTCTCGGGGGCCATGCCGCTCCGCTACCCCGCCGCGAGACGGTCAACCGGGGACGAGCGCGTGGCAGGAGCCGTACGGGGCACGCGGCCGGGGCGTCAGCCTGCCGAGCAGGTCGGACAGGGCCCGGAGCCCGCCCCTTGCAGCGTGGCGGTGATCCGCGCAACACGGTTGCGCGGCCCTCTTCCCCGGCCGATGCCCGCGCCCGAAACTGGTGTGGCCGTGTGGGCCGACCGTGGAGGGGACCATGAACTGCACCAACTGCGGGGCCGGAGCGATCCAGGGATCCGACGGCCGGTGGATCTGTACCAACCAGTGCGGGTGGAGCTCGGGGGCAACGCCCGCGGCGGTACGCTCCTGCCATGACGGAACGGAGCAGCACCCCCGCGACGGAGGGCCCGCAGATCACCGAGGCGGAATGCCGTCGCTGCGGCACCCTCATCGCAGGCCTGGACGGCCGGTACGCGTGCGGGGTCTGTGGCTGGTCGAACCACTGGAACGAAGGCCACAGCCGCCTCCCGCTGGCGGAGGACGATGTCGACCAGCCGGTATCGGCAGTTGACGGCGCCAGGCTCCTGAAACCCCCTGGCAGAGCCTGACGCCTCCGACGGGATGGGAGACTGGCGGGACCGTGCACGAGGCGGAGAGGACAGACACCATCATGCGACGGCCACAATGGCGCACAGCCCCGGCGTCTTTGGCCGTGGCGGCGCTGTTGACGGCGACAGCGACGGCTTGCGCCCCTCCGCTGCGGGACCTCGGCCCCCTGCCCCCACGTTTCTCGGGGCCGCCGCTGCCTGCCGACACCGTGGTGTCGGAGATGACGTCGGTGCTGGCGGCGGAAGGCATCACCGTGGACAGACAATCGACGGACGTTCTGGGCAGGTGCCAGGAACGGCTCTCAGGACGGCACGCGCCGGAAACGGTCGACGCCGCTCTCAGGGCGGCCTTCGCACGAGCCCGTTCCGAGCACGGCTGGCAGCCCGGCCCCGACATGGGCAGCCGGACGCTCACCCTCACGAAGGGCAATTGGACGGTCACGGCCGGCTTCCCGGGAGCGCCGGCACAGGGCATCCAGGCTCCGGTCATCATGTCGCTGACCTGCGTGGCCGGCGACGACACCCCCTCCGCCTCCACGCCTCCCTCTCCTTTGGCGCTCACCCCCGCGCCGGCATCGTCCTGAGAGCGGCCCCGCCCCGGGGACTCGGGAACATCGCCGCCGTACGGGCGCGGAACGGCGGCCTCCCGGGCCGAGGTCCAGGAACCAGGGGCAGGTCTCTTCGGTCTTGGCGACGGTGAAGGCGACCGGTTGGCCGGTGAGCGGCACGCCGGCCTTCTCACGCAACGTCCGCGTCGAAGCAGCATCGTTCACAGGATCGAACGCGGCCTGGGCCGTAAGGCAGCGGCGCGGCCGTCACCTGTGGTCGGTGAGGAAGGCGGGGACTTCGGCCGCGGTCGGGTGGTTCGGCAGGGGGGCAGGCCGGTCCTGGAGGAACGCGGTGACGACGGCGGCGGCCCGGTCGTCGTTGTCGTCGAGGCCGTTCCACATGTGGTGTCCCACGCCCGGCATGTACTGCGTGCGCCGGACGGCGGGGTCCGCGGCGAGGACGGCGGTCGCCCACTGGCGCACCTGGGAGGAGCACTCCGCGATCATCAGCATCGCGGGTGTCGTGGAGCGCCCCAGTTGCGGGGCGATGGAGGGCGAGTCCTTGACCGTCTGCTGGACGCGGAGGCTCGCGGCGGGGCTGAAGGAGAAGTTCCGCGCCGTGTCCTCGACGGGGATGCGGTCCGCGTCGCGCGCGCAGTAGGCGCCCGCGGTGTCGCTGCCGAGGTCGGCCGCGGTGAACGCGTTGTCGCCTTCGGCCTGCCCGATCAGCCCGGTGCCGGGGCTGAGGAGCCCGAGGCGCATGAGCCCGAACGCGACGGCGTACCGGGGGACGCGGGTCGACCGCGGTCCGGTCGCCGCCGGCGCGAGGCCGCGTGCGGACGGCCTGCCCTGCTGCCCGGTGATCCGCGCGGTGGGGCCGTCCATCGGGCCGGGCTCGGCGATCACCGCCCGGTGCAGACGCGCAGCGACCTGCGGATCGGCCAGGGCGCGCGTCAGCACGACCGCCCCCGAGGAGAAGCCGAGGACGTCGGCGCTGCCCGTCCCGAGGCGGTCGACGAAGGCGGCGAGGTCGCGGACGGAGCCGGAGACCGAGTACCGGTCCATGGGGAGGAGGCCGCTGCGGCCGCCGCCGGCCTGTTCGTATGCGTACACGTCGTGGCCCTGCCGTGCCAGGAGCTGCAGGAAACGGTGGTCGAGCTCCGAGATGCCGCGGACCGGTCCGCCGTGCAGGTACACCAGCGGGACGGGGTGCCGGGTGCCGGTGCCCGCCGGCGGGTAGTGGTACACCGCGACGCTGCTGCCCGTGGCCAACTCCCAGTGCTGTGTGGCGACGAAGGGCAGCGCGGGCGGATACCGGCGGGCCGTGGGCACGGTCGGGATGCAGACCGAGGCCGTCAGCGCGGCCGCGACGGCCACCACCAGGAGGGGCGCGCGTCGCGCCGACCACGTCCGCCGCCGTCCCGGCCACAGTGCGCCGGCCGTCGCGGTCCCGACGGTCGCCAGCCAGGCGGCAATCCCCGAGCCCGCTCCGTCGGTGACGACGACGAGCGCGAGGAAGGCGACGCAGAGCCCCGCGACGGCAGCGAGGGCGAGCAGTATGCGCCCGGCCAGGCGGACGGGATGTCGGACGGAAGAAGGCACAGTGATCCCCGAGTCATTTCAGAACGCCGTTTCAGAACGGCGTTTCGAAACGACGTTATCAAATCCGGTAGCCTTTCCGCCGTGGGTAGGCCCAGAACGAACGACGAGAGTGTCCGAGAGCGGCTCGTGGCATGCGCGACCGAGATGCTCGCCACCCGGCCACGGGAATCACTCACCGTCCGCGCGCTGGCCGGCGCGGCCGGGACGTCGACGACGGCCGTGTACTCCCTGTTCGACGGCAAGGACGGCGTGATCGCCGAGGTACGGGACAGGGCCGCCGCCGGCCTGTTCCAGGAGCTGTCGTCCGTGCCGTCCGGCGCGGACCCCCTCGCCGACCTGCTCGCACTCGCCGCCGCCTACCGCCGGTGGGGCAGCACGCACGGGCACCTCTACACGGTGCTGTTCGGCGGTGTGCAGTCCTTCGACCCCTCGGGTCCGGTGGGCACCGAGGACCCCGTCCGCCCCCTCCTCGCGGCGATCGACCGCGCCCTGGAGGGGGCGGTCCTCGCAGGCGACGCGACCGCCATCGCCGTTTCGCTGTGGGTGTCCCTGCACGGCCTCGTGACGCTCGAACTGGCGGGAGCCCTCGACCCCGCCCGGGCGGGGATCACCTTCCGGTCCACACTCCGGGCCCTGCTGCGCGGCTGGGCGACCCCCGCCGCCTCGCGCGAGCTGCGGGACGCCGACCCCGCTCCGTGAGGGCCCTGCGCCGCCGACCCGGTCGCGCCGCCGCGTCTTCGCGCCCCACCGCCCACCCGACACCTGTCAAGCCCCGAACTCCAGGGGCATGACCCGTCACGGGTCCGTGGGGCCCAATGGAGACACGGGCCCGGTAGGGGCCCGCCGGACAGGGCCGGTCCTCGGCCCCCGGCCCTCTCGCACCACAAGGAGCACCCCCATGACCCGCACCAGCCTGACGCAGCGCCTCGCCCTCCTCGGCGCTTCCGGAGCCCTCGCCGCAGGTGGCGCGCTGCTGCCCACCAGCGCCTTCGCCGCACCAGCGCCGCAGGTCGCGGCCGTCCAGGCAGCGCCCGACCACCAGGCTCACCCCGTCGGCACCACCACGACGACCAGGATCGAGACGCAGACCGTCAAACGCACCCTGTCCGACGGCAGGGTCAAGGTCACCACGACCAAGACGGTCACCAAGACGACCAGGAACCACCACGGCCAGGTCGTCAAGAAGACCATCACCAAGACCGTGACCACGCGGATCCTCCCGGCGCCGGACGACGACTGACGCGGGGACGGCGGCCGGCACCGCAGGGCGCCCGGCGCAGGGCGCGAGCCGTACGGAACCCGGAGGTTCCGTACGGCTCGCGCTCTCACGGGCGCTGCGTCACAGCGCCGGGTAAGCGTTCTTCAGCAGCTCCTGGAACTGTGCCGAGAACCACTGCCCGGCCAGGGGCGCGTTCGGGAGGGAGCCCGACATGCTGTTGCCGTTGCGGACGTTGCCGGTGTAAGTCGGGTCGCACATGCGGTCGAATCCCTTGCCCTCGTTGTTCGGGATCTCCCGGCTCGCCCCGTCCGACTCGCCCGGCGGCTTGATCCACACGTACGCGTCGATGCCGGCGGCCGGCGCTGCCTGCGGCCTCTCACCGAGCCCGGCACCGGACTGGTTGCACCAGTTGCCGAGGTGGATGCGCCGGTCGTAGCGGCCTCCGTTGACGTACGTGTCGACGCTCGTCAGCGCGCCCGGTCCGGTCGGCCGGGCCGTGCCGCCCCAGCCGTTGCGGGAGGTGTCGATCAGCATGCCGAGGCCCGGGTCGAAGCCCAGGGAGATCAGCTTGGACCGCATGGCCTGGGCGTATGACAACTCGTCCGTGTACCGGTTCCAGTCCACCCACTTCGACTGGCGCACGGACGTGCCGTTGACGGAGTCCTCGATCTTGAAGTGGTCTTCCTTCAGGGCGCTGTAGTTGGCCGTGTTCACGATGAAGCCGTGCACCTTGGAGAGCGTGGAGCCTTCGGCGGTGGCCGCCTGCTTGAAGATCTCCGCGGAGGCGCCGAAGTTGTCGTCCCAGCCGAGCCAGCCGTGGTGGCCCGCGTCCACGTAGTTGTAGACGTTGGCGATCGAGCCCAGCTTGTTCAGTGCGTAGCCGACGCCCTTGATGTAGTTGCCGTTGGTCTTCATCGCGTCGCAGTTGGCGGTGGCCGTCGGGCGCCCGGAGACGTTGGTGACCAGGTTCGGCAGCGAGTCGATCTCGACCGTGGTGACGATCCGCAGGCCCGCGTACTTGGGGTCGGCGAGGATCGCGGCGATGGGGTCGATGTACTGCGTCTTGTACTTGTCGATCTCGGTGGGTCCCAGCTCGCCGTTCGACGCGAGCGCGGCGCAGTCACGCCCCGGCAGGTTGTAGATCACCAGCTGCACCACGAGCTCGCCGCTGCCCTTCTGCGCCAGGGCCGCGTCCAGGTGGTCGCGCAGGCCCATCCTGCCGTTCGCACCCGGGATGGAGGCGATGCGGTCCAGCCAGACGCCGGTGGGCTGGTTCGACACCTTGGTGCCGCCCGGCTCGGCGGCCGCCTTGGCGGACCACTCCGGGTTCACGTACACCTTGGCGCCGGCGTACGGGTTGTCCGCCTTGCCGCCGGACGGCGGCGGCGTCGTGGGCGGTGTGGTCGGAGGAGTGGTCGGCGGTTCCGTCGGCACGGTGGCGCCGTTGCAGGTGACACCGTTGAGCTTGAAGGTCGCGGGGACGGCGTTCGTGCCGCTGTACGATCCGTTGAAGCCGAAGGACGTCGAACCGCCCGTGGCCAGGGCTCCGTTGTAGGAGACGTTCTTGGCGGTCACGGCCGTTCCGGACTGGGTTATGGCGGCGTTCCAGCCCTGGGTGACCTTCTGGTCGCCCCCGTAGGACCACTCCAGGGTCCAGGCGGCGACGGGATCGCCGGTGTTGGTGACGGTCACGTTGGCACCGAAGCCGTTGTTCCACTGGCTGGTGACCTGGTAGTCGACCCTGCAGCCGGTGGTGGCGGCGCCGGCGGTGGTACCGAAGACGGTGGCGGTGGCGCCGGCGGCGGTGACCAGGCTGATGGCCGCCAGCAGGGCGGTGCGGGTCGTCTTGCGGGGAATCGTGCGGCTCATTTCGTCACGTGCCTTTCAGTTGAGGGCGCGCAGGTGGTCGCGCAGCCCGGTGCCGAATGCGGTGGGTGTGCCGTCGTACGAGGTGATCAGGGCCGGGCCGGAGTTGCAGTTCCAGGTGTTCCACGTCCAGCCGAGATACGACAGGGCGCGGTCGTCGAACCACTTCATGACGCGGTCGACGAATGCGTGGCCGCAGGTGTTCTCGCCGATCTCGCCCGCCACCAGGGGGACCTGGGCGGCCACCGGGGCGAGGGTGGACTGCCAGCATTCTTCGTTGGAGCAGGTGTTGAAGTTGTAGATGTGCCAGGCCGCGGCCAGCTGGCCCGTCGGGTCGGTGGGGGCGTGGGCGAGCCACTGGCTCAGGTCGTTGGAGTACGCGATGCCGGGGACGAGGACGAGATTGCGGGCCCCGGTCGCACGGACGGCGTCCACCAAGTCCTGCATGCCGGCGACCTCGTAGCCGATGCCCGGGCAGGTGCCGCCGTCGCGCCAGCAGGACCATGCCTGCGCGGTGGTGGGGGTCGCCCGGTCGGGGTAAGGCTCGTTGAACAGGTCGAAGGCGACCCGGCGGTCGTTCTTGAAGGTGTTGGCCACCGAGGTCCAGAACGCCGGGCTGTACTGGGCGTCCGGCATCGGCTTCTGGCAGGAGGCGTGGACGTCCGGGCACCCGGAGGAGTTGCCGGTGTACTGGCCGTACGTCCAGTGCAGTTCGACGATCGGGGTCATGCCCTGGGCGAGGACCCGGCCGACCAGGCCCTTGACAGCGTCGACGTAGTTGGCGCCCCGGTATTCGGGCTTGATGTTGTCCAGGCCGAGCCAGCACTCCTCATTGAGGGGGATGCGGACGGTGTTGGCCTCCCAGTCGGCGATGGCGCGCACCGAGGCGTCGTCCACGGGACCGTCGAAGATGCCGTAGCCCTGGACGCACATGAACTCGGCTCCGGAGCGGTTGACGCCGAGGAGGCGGCGGGGGGCGCCGTTCTGGTCGGTGAGGCGGTTGCCGGTGACGGCCAGTTCGGGCGCCCCGGAGACCGGGCCGGGGGGATCGGTCGGTCCTGTGGGGGTGGGTGTCGGGGTCGGATCGGTCGGGCCCGGTCCTGCGTTGCAGACCGCGCCGTTGAGCGTGAAAGCGGTGGGGGCGCTGTTGGAGCCCGACCAGGAGGCGATGAACCCGGCGGTGACGCTCGCGCCGGTGCCGACCGTCCCGTTCCAGCTCTCGTTCACAGCCGTGGTGCTCGTCCCGGACTGGGACCATGTGGCGCCCCAGCCCTGACTGATCTTCTGGCCGTCGAGGAAGCCGAAGCCGAGGCTCCAACCATGCAAGGGCGCACTGTTGTTGGTGACGGTGACGGAGCCTTGGAAGCCGCCGGCCCAGGAGCCGACGACGGAGTACTGGACGGTGCAGGGGGGTGCGGCCGCTGCTCCTGAGGCCGTACCCGCCACGGCGAGAGCGGTGCTCGCAAAGGCAAGCGCTGCTCCACCGAGCAGGGCGGACAGACGTGGGGGGTGTCGCATGAGCGACTCCTTGCAGCGAGGGCGCGCTCTTCCGGCGCGCCGACTGACGGAATCGCTCCCACTGGTTGGGGCCAGACCGTAGCGCCAACCGGTGCCACGCAAAAGAGAAGTTGCCGAAATTTCTCCTCAGAAGGCCTTCGACTCTTCCCATCTCTTGACGTCTCTACGGCGCGTCCGCACAGTGGGAGCGCTCCCACTGGTTCAGAGCCTGTGCCCACGCTCTTCGCACGCCCCCCACTCCCCCAGCCGCGAGGAGAACGATCCGCATGCCATTACACCGACCTCCCGGACGGGGCAGACGACGCGGGCTGTTGACCGCGATGGCCGCAGCCCTTTCGCTCCCCCTCGGCCTCACGGCCGTCGGAGCTCCCACCGCCGCGGCCGCGGCCGTGCAGTGCAGCGTCGACTACCGGACCAACGACTGGGGATCGGGCTTCACCGCCGAGCTGACCCTCACCAACCGGTCCGCCACCCCGCTCGACGGCTGGACCCTCACCTACGACCATGCGGGCAACCAGCAGCTCACCAACGGCTGGAACGGCACCTGGTCCCAGTCCGGCAAGACCGTCAGCGTCTCGGGCGCCGCCTGGAACCGGACCGTCGCCGCGGGCGCGGCCGTCACCGCCGGCGCGCAGTTCACCTACAGCGGGACCAACACCGCCCCCACATCCTTCACCGTCAACGGCACCTCGTGCACCGGAGCCCACCAGCCACCGGTAGCCGTCCTGACCAGCCCCGCCGCCGGCGCTGTCTACACCGAGGGCGACGCCGTCCCGTTCGCGGCCACCGCCGCGGCGGCGGACGGCGCCGCCGTCGGCAAGGTCGAGTTCTACAGCGGCACCAGGCTCCTGGGCACCGACACCACCGCGCCCTTCACCTTCGCCGCCACCGGCCTCGCCGCCGGCGCCCACTCCCTCTACGCCAAGGCCTACGACAGCCTCGGCGCCTCCGCCGAGTCGGCCCCCGTCGGCATCACCGTCGCCGCAGGCCCGGCCCTCGTCGCCACCCCGGCGCAGCTCGCGGTCCGACGTGGGCAGACGGGCACCTTCGACCTGAAGCTCTCCAGGCAGCCGGCCGCGAACGTCGCGGTCAGCCTCGCCCGCACCTCGGGCAACACCGACCTCACCTCGACACCTGCCACGCTCACTTTCACCCCGGCGAACTGGAGCGCGGCGCAGAAGGTGACGGTCGCCGCCGGGACCACCGGCAGCGGCTCCGCCGTCTTCACCGCGACCGCCCCCGGTCATGCGAAGGCCGAGGTCGCCGTCACCCAACTAGCCGCCGACTCCACCTATGACGCGCGCTTCCTCGACCTCCACGGGAAGATCACCAATCCGGCCAACGGCTACTTCTCGCCCGAGGGCATCCCGTACCACTCCGTCGAGACCCTGATCGTGGAGGCCCCGGACCACGGGCACGAGACGACCTCGGAGGCGTACAGCTACCTGATCTGGCTGCAGGCGATGTACGGGAAGATCACCGGCGACTGGAGCAAGTTCAACGGCGCGTGGGACACCATGGAGAAGTTCATGATCCCCACCCATGCCGACCAGCCCACGACCGGGTCCTACAACGCCTCCAAGCCCGCCACCTACGCACCCGAGCACGACCTTCCCTCGCAGTACCCCGCCAAGCTCGACGGGGGTGTCACCTCCGGCGCCGACCCGATAGCCGGTGAGCTGAAGAGCGCGTACGGCACGGACGACATCTACGGCATGCACTGGCTCCAGGACGTCGACAACGTCTACGGCTACGGCAACGAGCCCGGAAAGTGCTCCGCCGGACGGGCCGCGACCGGACCCTCCTACATCAACACCTTCCAGCGCGGACCCCAGGAGTCGGTCTGGGAGACCGTTCCGCACCCCACCTGTGACAACTTCACCTTCGGCGGCAGGAACGGCTACCTCGACCTCTTCACCGGGGACTCCTCCTACGCCAAGCAGTGGAAGTTCACCAACGCCCCGGACGCCGACGCGCGTGCCGTCCAAGCCGCCTACTGGGCCGACGTCTGGGCCAAGGAACAGGGCAAGGGGTCCCAGGTCACCGCGACCGTCTCCAAGGCGGCCAAGATGGGCGACTACCTGCGGTACGCCATGTTCGACAAGTACTTCAAGAAGGCAGGGAACTGTGTCGGCCCGACCGTCTGCCCCGCCGGCACGGGCAAGGACAGCGCGCATTACCTGATGTCGTGGTACTACGCCTGGGGCGGCGCCACCGACACTTCGGCCGGCTGGTCCTGGCGGATCGGCTCCAACCACGCCCACGGCGGCTACCAGAACCCGCTGGCCGCCTACGCGCTCAGCGAGTACGCCCCGCTGAAGCCCAAGTCGCCGACCGGCGCGGCGGACTGGGCGACCAGCCTCGACAGGCAGCTGGAGTTCTACCGCTGGCTCCAGTCGAACGAGGGGGCCATCGCGGGCGGCGCCACCAACAGCTGGCAGGGACGCTACGCTCAGCCCCCCGCCGGGACCCCGACCTTCCACGGTCTCTTCTACGACGAGAAGCCGGTCTACCACGACCCCGCGTCCAACCAGTGGTTCGGCTTCCAGGCCTGGTCCATGGAACGGGTCGCCGAGTACTACCGGCAGACGGGCGACGCGGCCGCAAAGACCGTGCTCGACAAGTGGGTCGGCTGGGCCCTGTCGAAGACCACCATCAACCCCGACGGCACCTACCGCATCCCCTCCACCCTCCAGTGGTCCGGCGCACCCGACACCTGGAACGCCTCCACTCCCGGAGCCAACGCGGGCCTGCACGTCACCGTCGCCGACTACACCGACGACGTGGGGGTGGCCGCCGCCTACGCCAAGACCCTGACCTACTACGCGGCCAAGTCCGGGCACGCCGAGGCCAAGCGGGTCGCCAAGGCCCTGCTCGACGGCATGTGGGCCCACCACCAGGACCCGCTGGGGATCGCCGTCCAGGAGACCCGGACCGACTACAACCGTTTCGACGACCCGGTGTACGTGCCCGGCGCGTGGACCGGCACCATGCCGAACGGCGACGCGGTGAACTCCTCGTCCACCTTCGCCTCGATCCGCACCTTCTACCAGGACGACCCGGCCTGGCCGAAGATCGCGGCGTACCTCGCGGGCGGCGCGGCGCCCGTCTTCACCTACCACCGGTTCTGGGCCCAGGCGGACATCGCCCTGGCCATGGGCTCGTACGCGGAGCTGCTCGAATAACAGCCCGCCCCGCCTGGAGACGGCGACGCGTACGACGGGGCCGGGCGGCCCGCGAGGGCCGCCCGGCCTCCACGCATGCACTCCTCACCTCCCCTCACCCTCCTCACGCCCGCCTCAGTCCCTCACCCTCCACCGCTGGACGGCACGTCCTGCTTGTTCGCTTCGTCATTGACCGAAGCGATGAGGCATGCTTGGAGACATGAACGAGTTGCACGCCGAAAAGCCGGACGATTCGGCACCGGGTGAGGGGATGCCGGCGGACGGCGCGGCCCCGGCCGCGCTCCTCGCCTCCTTCGCCGCCGCCCTGGCCGACGAAACGCGCGCCGCCATCTGCATGACGCTGCTCGAAGGGCGCGCCTGGACCGCCGGTGAGCTGGCCCGGATCACCGAAGTCGCACCGTCCACCATCAGCGGCCATCTCGCCCGGCTCACGGAGGCGGGTGTCTGTGTGACCGAGCGGCAGGGCCGGCACAGCTACGTGCGGATCGCGGACGCCGCGACCGCCCGCCTCGTCGACGAGCTCGCCTCGTACGCGATCCCGGGCCGGGATGCGGCGCACGCGGTGCTCGTGGTCACGGCGCCGGACCCGTTGGCGCGCGCCCGCACCTGTTACGACCACCTCGCCGGGCGCCTGGGGATGGCCGTGACGGACGCGATGGAGCGGCGCGAGCTGCTCCGCACCGAAGGCATGTTCGAGCTGACGGATGCCGGCAGGCAGTGGTGCGCCGAAGCGGGCATCAGCCTCGTGCACGAGGGCCGCAGACGGCCGGCGAGTTCCTGCCTGGACTGGACAGAACGCCGCCGCCACCTGGGGGGCGTCGCGGGGGCACGGCTGTGCGCGCGGGCACTGCACCAGGGGTGGGTCGTGCGACCGGCGGACGGCGGACGGGCGTTGGAGGTGACAGGCGGCGGGGAGCGAGCCTTCCGCGCTCTGTTGGGGATCACTCCTGACGCCTGGAGCTGAGCGCGTCGCGGCGTGCCGCGTACCGGCGCGCCCAGACCCAGCCTCAGCCCCAGACCCGGACCGGACCGGACCGGAACCCAGATCCGAACCCAGATCACCGGTCGTCATTTCGGTGACTGCCGAAGTGTAGTGCCGTAGGGTGAGCGCATGACGTCCCTCCGCCCGAGTCAGATATCGCCCAGCGTCCTCACGGCCGGGGCCGTGACCTTCACGGTGTTCGCCTGGGCTTCCGCCTTCGTCTCGATCCGCAGTGCGGGAGCCGCCTACTCCCCCGGGGCCCTGGCCCTCGGCCGGCTGCTGGCAGGTTCCCTCGTACTCGCCGTCCTCCTGCTGATCCGGCGCCAGGGTCTGCCGCCCCGCGGGGCCTGGCGGGGCATCCTGATATCGGGTGCGGTGTGGTTCTGCGGTTACACGGTCGCCCTGAACTGGGGGGAACGACTGGTCGACGCGGGTACGGCGTCCCTGCTGGTGAACACCGGGCCGATCCTGATGGCCCTGCTCGCCGCCCGCCTGCTGGGTGAGGCGCTTCCACCACGCCTGTTGTCGGGCATGGCCGTCTCTTTCGTCGGAGCGGTCGTCGTGGGCCTGTCCATGTCCTCCGGCGGCAGTACATCGACCTCGGTGCTCGGGGTCGTCCTGTGCCTGCTCGCGGCAGTGGCCTACGCGACCGGCGTCGTCGCGCAGAAGCCCGCGCTGTCCTTCGGCACCCCCTTGCAGATCACGGCCTTCAGCTGCATGACGGGAACAGTGGCCTGCCTGCCGTTCGCCGGGCAGCTGGTCACGGAGCTGCCGAAGGCACCGGTGTCGGCGACACTGAACATGATCTACCTGGGCGTGGTGCCGACCGCCCTCGCATTCATCACCTGGACCTACGCGTTGGCGCGCACTCCCGCCGGAAAGCTGGGTGCGACGACCTACGCCGTCCCCGCGATCGTCGTGCTGCTGAGCTGGGCCCTCCTGGGCGAGGTGCCCGGATGGCTGACTCTGCTCGGCGGAGTACTGTGCCTGACCGGAGTGGCGGTATCCCGCTACCGGCCGCGCCCGGCCCGTTGAGCGTTCTCGCTCGCCGCGTCCGGGGAGACTGCCCCTGGCGTTCTCGTCGGCCGGGATACTTGCCTGATGGACGTATCGAGGTCTTCCTGGGTGAACACGACGCATGACTGGTCCGGCGGCGTCGATGCGGAGCACCTGGCCCACATACGGCGCAGGCCCGTGGAGTTCGCGCCGGACGGCCCGTGGCACCTCGTCCTCGAGGTACTCGCCTACGCCGCCGACGAGGCGTGCGGCGCGGGCGAGGGACGCTGCGTCGTCGGTCTCCATGCCGACGGTTCCCTGTCCGTCCGGGATGACGGACGGGGCACTGACACCCGCGTGGACGAGCACGGCCGGAGCGTGAAGAAACCCGTCATGGCTACGAAGGATCTCCGCTTCTTCGACTTCCCGCGGGCCGAGGTGCTGCCGGACGGCCACCCCCGGCGCGGCATGTCCGTGGTTGCGGCGCTCAGCGAGTGGCTCGTCCATACCAACCGCCGCCTCAACGGGGCCTGGACGCAGCGCTACGAACGCGGCGTTCCCGTCACCGATCTCAAGTCCGTGGAGAGCGACGGCACGACGGGAACGCTGGTCCACTTCAGGCCGGACCGGTCGTTGGGTCCGGTGACCGCGTCGGCGGTGGCCGACGGCCTTCCGCGGCTGGCCGCGGCCTGGCCGCACCTGGAAGTGCGGGTCGATGACCGGCGAGGCGGCTGACGCGGTCCCGGGCGCCGGCCCACCGGTGGATGCCCTGACGTGTGGGGACCTCTACGGCACTGGCACAGGAGCCGCACGCAAGAGCCCTACGCGGCGCGGTGGGCTTTGTGCGGCGAGACCCGCAGCTGCACCGTGACGGGAAGGGGCCGGCCGGTCGACCGACGGGCGCGTGCCAGTGGTCCGTCGCTCAGCGCCTGCAGGGTCGGGCCGGGATCGGTGTCGGGATCGAGGGTGAGGTCGAGATGGGATTCGGCGCGGCGGGACGAACCGGTCATCCGTACGCGGGCTGCGTGGACGCCCGGCAGCCTCATGACGTCCGCTGCCAGAGCGTCGCTGAGGGCACGCTCGCGCAGTTCCGCTCCGTCCACGGCGGGGTCGCCCCCGACGGGCATGGTGCCGGGATGGGTGCGGCGCAGCTGTGCCAGCAGCCACCACAGGGCGAGCAGGACGACGACGGCCAGGAAGGCGATGGCTGCGGGCCACCACCATCCCTCGTCCACCCAGCGCGTGCGGTCCGCGCGGCCGAGCGTGACGTCGCGGGGAGCGGTGAGGGGCCACCCGTCGGGTGGTGTCATCCTCCAGCGCCGGTACAAGTCGAGGCTGCCGGTCAGGATCAGGAGGCCGGTGCCGAGAAGGACGATGCCTGCCAGCGCCAGCAGGACTCGATTGACCGCGGATTTCCTTTTCATGGGGTCCCCTTCCTGTCTCCCGCTCGGCGCCGGGCATGCGCGGATGCGGCTACTTGCGGCGTGGGCGTACCTTGACGGTGAGCCGGGGAGGACGTGCGAGGGCCAGCCGGTCGAGTTCCTCCCGCAAGGTGGCCACGAGGTCGGCCTTGACGTCGGCGGGGGCGCGGTAGCGCATGTCCGCTCGTGCCTTGATGCGGCTCTGTGAGACCCGGACCCTGGCGGCGCTGACCCCGGGGACGCGCATCGCGGCATCCCGCAGCAGGAGTGCCGCGGCGTCGCGGTTCAGCACGGTGTGCATCTGCCGGTCGGGAGTCGTCACGGGCAGCTTGTGACGCAGACCGGGGGTCAGTGCCAGGATGACCAGCCAGAGGCCCAGGACGGCCATGACGGCGGCGCCGACTCGTATCCAGACGTCATCCAGGGGCCGGGTGGCCATCTCGTCGGCCAGACGCGTGCGCCAGCCTGCCGCGGTCGAGCCCGCGCGCACCCTGACGACATCGACCAGGAGAGTGCCTGCCGCAGCCGCGATGAGCAGCGCGGTGAGCGCGGCGGGTATCCGGCGCGCCGACCACGGCCGGGGTGTCGCCTGGCCTTGGGCGGGACGCTCTCGGGCCGGACGCTCTTGGGCGGGCTGCTCTCCCGTGCGGGAGGTGGTCTCGTCATCCGTGGCGGGTTGCTCCGTCCCGGCCGTGGGGTCTTGGTCGCGTTCCATGCCGGCTCTCCTTCCCGGTGGGAATGCGGTCCGGTTCACCGCACGCGCCGGCGTCCCGGGCCGTCGGCGGGAACCAGATGCTCGATGGCGAGGGCGACCTCGGTGACGCGCATCCCGGTCAGGTGGGCCACTCGCTCGCTGACGTAGTGCTGCACTTGGCGGGAGACCGTGGCGAGGTCGGCCGGGTAGGGCAGGTCCACCGTCAGCCCCAGCCGCGCCGTGCCGCCGCCGACCGTCGCGGAGGCGCGCGGAGCGGCCGGTTTCGCGCGCGCGCCCGAGGTGGCCGTGTGCTTGACCAGGGCCTCTTGAGCAGCTCTGGCCGCGATGCGGGCCACGACCTTCTCCGGGATCACCGTGGCGCCGCGCTCGGCCGGTGGCAGTACCGCTGCCCCGGCGGGGGCGGCGGCTGTCCCGGACACGACAGAGCCGGGTTGCGAGGTCACTGCCGGTCCCGGGAACGGGTGAAGTCGGACAGTTCGAGGTCACCTTGCACCATGCGGCCGATGACCAGGCCCAGCAGGCCCAGGAACGCCACGAGCAGGAACGCCCAGAAGCCGCCGAAGAATGCGGCGAAGCCCAGGGCCATGCCGGCAAGCAGGCCCACCGTTGCTGCGCTCATGTCACTCACCTGAATTTCCGTCGGTCGTCCTTTTCGGCCCGGTGACGTGCCGGGTCGAGGGGTCACTGCACGCGGCCCTCCGTTCCGTCGTCGTCCTCCTCGTCGGGCAGGTGGACATCGTCGACGGTGATGTTCACTTCGACTACCTCGAGGCCGGTCATGCGTTCCACAGCCGAGATGACGCTGGACCGGACATCTCCGGCGATGTCCACGATGGCGAAGCCGTACTCCGCGACCACGTCGAGGTCGACGGCGGCCTGCCGCTCGCCGACCTCCACCTTCACGCCGCGGGTGACGCTGGGACGGCCGCCGGGAACCTTGTCCGTGACCGCTCCGAGCGTGCGCGACATGCCGGAGCCCAGGCTGTGGATGCCCGGCACCTCCCGGGTCGCCATTCCTGCGATTTTTTCGACCACGCTGTCGGCGATGGTCGTCCGGCCCCGTGTTTCGGGCGCCGCGCCGGCGCCGGCCTGGCCCGTGAGGGTCTTACCCGCAGGGCGTGGGGCATTCCCGCCCGCGAGGGGGTTGGTGCTGTCCGACATGAGGACCTCCCCAGGATCTCGATCCGGGCACCGGACCGGCGCCCTCATGTCTTAGACACACCGCACGCGCATTCCTCTCACCGGTCCTGGCTCCCCACCGGTCACAGGGCAGAGCCACAGTCACAGCCGTACCATCGAGGAGGGCATACGCGGGCCGCGAACCGGCGACAGGAAGTGAGCGGCGGATGCGCAACCGGACCAGCCTCCCTCCCCCGCCCGGCGCCGGCCTCTCCCTGCGTCCGGCTCTGCCGGGCCGCGCGGTGGCCGACTTGGAGACCCCCGGCGACCTGGACGACAGCGTGCTGGCCGTACGAGCCGCAGAGGGCGACGACGAGGCCTTCGCCGTCCTGGTCCGCCGGCACAGCAGTCGCCTGCTCGGCCTTGCCCGGCATCTGCTCGGCAACCATGCGGACGCCGAGGACGCGGTACAGGAAGCTTTCCTGAGCGCCTGGAGACGGCTGCCGGAATTCCGGCACGGCGCCTCGTTCGGCACGTGGATGTACCGCATCGTGACGAACCGCTGCCTCAACATCGCGCGCCGCCGGCCCCACCCGCTACCCCTGGAATCCGTTCCGGAACCGGCTGCCGCGGACGCGGACAGCTCACCGCCCCGCCTGGCCGAGACGGACGCAGCCACCACCGCCCTGGTGCGGGCGCTATCGGACCTGACTCCTGAGCTTCGCGCGTGCTGGGTCCTGCGGGAACTACACGGCTTGCACTACGAAGAGATCGCCCACGTCGTGGGCAGCAGCGAACAGGCGGTGCGTGGCCGGCTCTTTCGCGCACGACGCGCCCTGATGGAGGCGATGCGCCCATGGCGCTAGGAGACCCGCACCCGAGGCCGGGCGACCACGCCGAAAGCATGTGCGCCAAGAGCGCCGACGCACCCCTGCACGGCGACGCCGAGCCCCTCGCCGGCGCGGAGGTGCTGCCCTGCGGGCGCCCCCTCGGCCGCGCCTGGGCCCAGGCCGGCGCCACGGCCGCCGCGGCGGACCCGCACAACAGCCACTGCCTGTACTGCCGCGACGCCATCGAGGGGCTGAGCGCCCTGGACCGGGCCACCACGTCCCTGCGCGCCGTGGAACCACCCGATGGCCGCGTCCTCGCCGACCGGGTCATGAACGCGGTCCGCGCCGAGGTACGGCTCGGCACCATGCTGCTGCCGGCGGACCCCGGTCACGACCTGCGCATCGCCGAGAGCACCGCGGCCAAAGTGCTGCGCCGCGCCGCCGACACCGTTCCCGGCGCCCGCGCCGCCAGCTGCCGCCTGACCCCTTCGAAGGGCAACCGGGCCGTCCACGTCGTCGCCATCACGGTCGCGGCCAAGCTCGACAAGCCGTTGCGGGAGAGGGCCGAAGCAGTGCGCCAAGCCGTCCTGCATGCCGCCGAGCACGTTCTCGGTCTCGCCGTCACCACCGTCGACGTGGAAGTCAACGCCGCGCTGGGGCCCTTCCGCCTGCCCGGCGGCGAGACGTCCGGACCGGGCGAACGGTGACCGAGCGGGCCGGGACGCCCCCGACCGGACCGGACCGGTCACCGTGACGTCCACGCACCGTCCGGGGCGCGGCGGTGCGCCGCGATCCGTGCGGCCGCCGGGGATCAGGGGACAGTCCCAAGGCTGTCGGCCACCCGCCCCGCAGGTCCGGGGCGGGGGTCCTGGGCGGGTGGCCGACGGTGGGCGTCAGTTGACGTTGACGGCCTTCCAGGCCGCCGCGACCTGCTGGTACTCGGTGCCGGTCGAGCCGTACAGGTCTGCCGTCGCCTGCAGGGTCGCGGTCCGCGCCCCCGCATAGGTGGTGGTGGACGTCATGTAGGTGGAGAGCGCCTTGTACCAGATCTTGTAGGCCTTGGTCCGGCCGATGCCGGTGACCTTCGAGCCGTTGTACGTGGGCGAGTTGTACGAGACGCCGTTGACCGTCTTCGCACCGCTGCCCTCGGACAGCAGGTAGAAGAAGTGGTTGGCGACGCCCGAGGAGTTGTGCACGTCGAGCTGGCCCACGGTCTTGGACCAGTAGTCGGCAGAGGCGCCGTCCTTGCTGGGCTTGTCCATGTAGCGCAGGGGCGTACCGTCGCCGCGGATGTCGATCTTCTCGCCGATGAGGTAGTCGCCGACGTCGGCGGAGCTGTTGGCGAAGAACTCCACCGAAGTGCCGAAGATGTCGCTGGTGGCTTCGTTGAGGCCGCCCGACTCGCGGCTGTAGTTCAGCTTGGCCGTGGAGGCCGTCAGGCCGTGGCTCATCTCGTGACCCGCGACGTCCAGGGAGGTGAGCGGCTTCTGGTTGGCGGTGCCGTCGCCGTAGGTCATGCAGAAGCAGCTGTCGGACCAGAAGGCGTTGACGTAGGCGTTGCCGTAGTGGACACGGGAGTATGCGGCCTTGCCGTCCCCGGCGATGCCGTTGCGGCCGAATTCGGACTTGTAGAAGTCCCAGGTGACGGCAGCGCCGTACTGGGCGTCGACGGCGGCGGTCTGACGGTTCGACGGCAGTCCGTTGCCCCACTTGTCGTCGGCGTCGGTGAAGAGGCTTCCGGTGCCGGTGGTGCCGCCGTTCAGGTCGTAGGTCTTGTGACCGCCGCGGCCGCCGTCGGTCAGACTGTACGCCGACCCGCTGGACGTCGTGCCGATCGTGACGCTGCCGGAGTACTGGCTCGTGCCGGTGCCGGTGTCGATGGCCTCGTAGGAGTACAGCTCGGCACCGGTGGCGGCGTCCGTGATGACGTGGCGCTCGCTGGGTGTGCCGTCGTGCTGGGTCCCCGTGACGACGGCCTCGTAGGCGAAGACCGGTGTGCCGGTCGCGGCCCAGACGACCTGGCGGGCGCCGGCCGGTGCGGCCTTGAGGGAGGCACGGGCGGCGACAGGGGCTATGCGTGCCTCGACGCCCTTGGTGGTCTTGCGGCTGCCGTCCTTCTTCTGATGGACCACCAGATCGCCGCCGAGGACGGGAAGTCCGGCGTAGGTGCGCTCGTAGCGCGTGTGTACCGTACCGTCGGCGTCCTTGACCACGTCGCGGGCGACGAGGCGTTCCTCGTCGGCCAGGCCGATGGCCCGCGCGGTGTCGGCCGCCGTGGTCTGGGCCGCGTTGATCGCCTCGGCCCGGGCTCCTGCGGTCAGCGCGAGCGCGGTGGCTCCCGCTTCCCGATCGGCCGACGCGCTGGCGGAGCCGCTCTGGAGGGGAATCGCCACCATGGCCGCCGAGGCGACGACGATGGCGGCACGCAGCGCTCGGCCGCGGCCGCGGGAGGTGCTGGAGATGCTGGAGGTGTGGGATGAGGACGTGGGGAGGGTCACTCGTGCTCCTTCAAATGCCGTGGGGGGCCAGGCGGTTGAGACTGCCAGGAAGGAACGTGTAATTGACAGGTATGCAACAAGGATTTGACCATTTGTTGTCCGGAGAGAGAGGCGCGATGTTCGCTCTGCGACCAAAAATGGAACATTCCGCTTGCCCGGAGACGGCGGCCGGTGAAGGAACTGCGCCGCGGCGAGCGGTGGCACCCGGCAGGGTGGTGGCCATCCTTGCGAAGCGGACCGACGGCGTACGTCGACAACGTACTCGGGGCCGTGTGAGCCGGCCCTGGCGTCTTGCGATCGGACAGGAGCCGAGGCTCTTGTGCAGCTGACCGGCGTCGCCACCGTCAACGACAAATGCGGGTGGGCGTTTGACCTTGACACGATGACAGGGTTTTCACTGCTCGTCAGGGAGGTGGTCTCTATGACGATCACGAGGCAGGACACGGATGCAACAGGACCGCTTCAGGGGCTGGAGGACGGCCGTTCGTCCGTGCGCCTGCGGGCTGCTCTGGCGGTCGGCACGACGCCCGACCCGCGCTTCGTCGACAAGCTCGTCGAGCGATGCGGGATCGAGCCGGAGTTCTTCGTCCGCGACATGCTGACCTGGGCACTCACCCGCCACCCGGTGTCCGTCACGCTCCCCGCGCTGCTCCGCGAGGTCCGCTCGGAACGCGCACAGGCACGGAGCCAGGCGCTGCACACGCTGTCGAAGATCGGGGACCGGCGGGCGTGGCCGGCGATCACACGGACGCTGTTGGCCGACGCCGATGACGAGGTGGCGCGCAGTGCCTGGCGGACGGCGGTCGTACTCGTACCGGAAGGCGAGGAGCCCGCTCTGGCCGCGGCGCTGGCGACCCAGCTCGGGCGCGGCGAGTGGGAGGTGCAGCTGAGTCTCAGTCGGGCGCTGGTCGCGCTGGGCGAAGTGATCGTGCCGGCTCTGCGTGCCGCCACGACGGCGTGCGACCCTTGCGTGCGCGCGCACGCGCTCGCCACACAGCGGCTGCTGCGCGACCCGGACACCGGATTCGCGTTCGCGATCGAGGATGCGAAGCGCGTCGTGGCCCTCGGCGGTCCGGCAGGGAGGGACGACGGGACGTGTTGATCGGTGAGGTGGCGCGACGGTCCGGGGTCAGTGCCCGCATGCTGCGGCATTACGAGTCGCTCGGCCTGGTGCGGCCGTGCGGTCGTACGGGTTCCGGTTATCGGGAGTACTCCGGGGAGGACATCCGGCGCATCTTCCACATCGAGAGCCTGCGGTCGCTGGGGCTGTCGCTGCGTGAGATCGGGCGCGCGCTCGACGATCCCGGTTTCACGCCCTCGGCGCTCGTCGGGGACCTCATCGGGCGGACGCGCGAACGCATCGCGGCCGAAACCGAGTTGCTCACGCGGCTGCGCCGGATCGACGCCGTGGACCCCGCCGGCTGGGAGGACGTCCTCAAGGTCGTCGCGCTTCTCCAGGCACTGGGCTCGAAGAACGCCGACGCGCGCCAGCGCGCGGCCCTGTCCTCGGTCGACGGGATTGCGGTCCCGGTGGAGGCTCTGGTCGAGGCGGCACTGAGCGAGACGGAGCCGAACGTGGCCGGGGCCCTGCGATGGGCGCTGGCGCGATCAGGCGACGGCGTCCCGGCCCTGCTGGCGCAGGGCCTCGGCTCACCGGTGGCCGCGGTGCGGGAACGTGCCGTTCGGTCCCTCGCCGAGATGCCCGCCGGTGAGGCTGTCGCGTGGCTGCGCCAGGCCCTCGCGAGTCCCGACGTCACGGTCCGCGGACATGCCGCCCTGGCGCTCGGGATGCGTGGCGTGTTCGACGCGGTCCCGACGCTCGTAGACATGATCGTGAGAGGAAGGAACGACGTCGATGCAGCCGATGCACTGAGCGTGCTGGCGAGCGACACGGCCAAGGCGGACGAGATCACGACCAGGCTCGTCGACGGCCTCGCCCATGACACCGCTGGAACGTCTGCGCGCGGACGGCTGACCCAGGCGCTGGGCGCGGTCCCGGGGACGAAGGCGTCACGTGCTCTCGTGGAGCTGTCGCAGGACGAGGACCGTGCTGTCGCACTGACCGCGGCGTACCTGCTTCAGCTGCGTGACACATCGCAGCGCGGGGACGACCCACAACTTTGACGAGGGGGTTGGCCCCAGACGCGCCATCGTGACCAGGCCGGCTCGAAGCGGCGCTCATCGGCGGAAGTGGGCGTGGTGTTCGTGCAGGAAGGCGTCGAGGGTGCGGGGCGGGCGGCCGAGGATGTCGATCACGGTGGTGGTGGGGGTCTCGGGTCGGGTGATGGCGAGTTGCTGGATCTCCGTCACGTGGTCGGCGAGCCAGGTGGGCATGTGGGCGTTGCGGATGAGGTGGTCGCGCAGTTCGTCCGGGGTGAGGTCGACGTAGCGGATCTGCCGGCCGGTCAGGGTGCGCAATCGTGCGGCGATTTCGGGGTAGGAGACGGCTTCGGGCCCGGTCAGGGTGTAGGTGCCGCCGGCGACCTCGGGCCTGGTGAGGGCGGCGGCGGCGACGTCTGCGATGTCACGGCAGTCGATGTGGTTGCAGGGCGCGTCGCCCGTCGTGCCGAGGATGACGCCCTGGACGACGGTGGGGGCCAGGCGCAGGAGGTTCTGCATGAACGCGTAGGGCCGCAGGATGGTGTGGGTGAGGCCGCTGGCACGCAGGTGTTCCTCGATGGCGTGGTGTCCGCGGGAGATGGCGACCGGGGAGCCGGGTTCGGCGGCGGGCGCGGAGACCTTGACGATGTGTGCGATGCCGGCGCTTGCGGCGATGTCGATGACGCGCCTTTCGAGTTCCACTTGTGCGGGGCTGTTGGCCATGGCGAGAAAGAGCTGGTCGGCACCCTCGAAGGCGGCGCGCAGGGAGCGGGGGTCGGTGGCGTCGGCGTGCTGGACCTCGACGGGCGGTTGGTGGGCGCCGGTGATGCCGGGGATCGGCTTGTGCGGGGTGCGGGTCAGTGCGCGGACGGGGGTGCCGAGGGTGAGGAGGCTGTGGAGCAAGGCGTTCCCGGTTGCTCCGGTCACTCCCATGGCGACGATCATCGTGTGCTCATTCCCTGGTGACTCCCCCGGCGGCGGGTGCCGCCGGGGTGGGTTCGTTCCGGGTCGGGCGCGTGGGGGGACGGCCCCGGTGCCGGGTGGCTACGCCCGGGGCGCCGGGGTGGTGCTGCGCCAGCGCAGGGTGATGATGGTGGTCGCGAGGGCTGCGGAGACGGGCAGGTCGATGCGCAGGCGCTCCAGCCACGGGGTGGCGGGGACCGGGGTGTGGGCCGGCAGCCATTGGGCGGCGAACCACCCCAGCAGGGCCGCTGCGCCGGCGGCGGTGACGACCAGTGCGGCGGTCAGGGCCGCGAGCGGCGCGGTGGTGGTCCACCGCCGGGCCTGCCCGCCGTGCCGCAGCCAGGCGCCGACCAGGAAAGCCACCACGGCGGAGGTGCCGGCGATGGAGGTGGCGGCGGCCACGGCCAGGTCGCGCTGCCCGGTGACGACTCCGGCGGTACCGGCCATGAGCGCGGGGGCGGCGTAGGCGGTCAGCACCTCGCGCCACAGGGCGAACGGCCGGTGCGGCCGGAGGGTTGCCCGGTTTCGTCTGGTTCGGTCCTTCGTAGCGGGCATGCCGGCCTCTTTCTCGTTCACGGGAGGGAAGCGAAGGGGTGGTGGCGGAGGCATCCGGTGTCAGACCGGCCTCCGCCATGTCATTAGGCAGCTAACTACTGGTCCGGAAAAAGGGCCCTGCCCGGAGGCGGGGCCGAACGGGGGGGGGAGCAGCCGGATCAGTCGGCGGCCAAGGCCGCACTGCCGCGCACGACGCGGGCGAGCAGATCCAGGAACACCGTGCGCTCCTCGACGGACAGCCCGCCCACCATCGCCTCCAGCCGCCCGAAATGCTCGGAGGCCATGTCGCGCAGGCGCTGCGCTCCGCGCGCGGTCAGGACGGCCACCATGCCGCGGCCGTCCTGCGTGGACGGGCGGCGGGCGATCAGACCCTCGCGCTCAAGGCCGTCCAGCAGGCCGGTGATCGTAGCCCTGGAGACATCGAGGTCGACCGCGAGGTGCGAAGGCGATTTTTCCCCGCCGTGGTCTTCGAGGTCGGCGAGCACACGGTAACGCCCCGTCGACAGGCCGAATGTGGCGAAGTGCGCTTCGGCCGCCCGGCCGACCCTGGCACCCGCCGAGATCAGCCGCACCGCGACCAGTACCGCTTGCGGATCGACCTTGAGGCCGTAGCGCTCGACCTGCCGCCTGGCCTGGTCCAGCGTGGGCACTTCGCCATCGATGCCGTCCCTCGTCATGCACATAATATGGCGGCTAATCACTGGGGCTGTCAAGGGCTGTCAAGGACCCTGCTGCTCTGCTGCCTCCAGGACCGCCTGCGCCGCTCCGCTCCGCCGTCGGCGGACAGCCGTCGGCCGATTCGTCCGCGATATTCGGTGGCGTACGGAGTCGGGGCGCATCACGATGCGCCCATGGACTCAGGCGAGCGCATCGACGAAACGGCGGTGAGCCGGTGGACGCCCTCCACCGTCTACCCCGACATGTGGGTCGACCCGGACGACGACCCGCGCGAGAGCGAAGGCGAGACGGTCGATGAACGCGGCACGCTGCTGGACAGCCTGCGGTACTTCCGCCTGACCATCGAGATGAAGTGCGCCGGCCTGGATGCCGAACAGATGGCCCGGCGCTCCGTACCGCCGTCCACGATGTCCCTGCTCGGACTGGTACGTCACATGGCCGAGGACGAACGGCACTTCCGCCGGATGGCCGGGCAGGACTCGCCCAGGATCTACCGAACCACCGAAGACCGCGATGGCGACTGGAACGGCGCGCTCGCCGATCCGGCCGTCGTGGAGGACGCTTGGCGCCGTTGGCGGGCCGAGAGGGAACTGACCGACCGGTTCGTGGCCGGCTTCGCCGACCTCGGCACGCGGACCGGGGAGGCGCAGCTTCGCGAGCTCCTGGTGGCACAGATCGCCGAGTACGCGCGGCACTGCGGCCACGCCGATCTCCTGCGCGAGCGGGTCGACGGACGAGTGGGCCAGTGACCTCGCAGGGCCCGCCGCTTCGGATGCCGCCGCCGGGGACAGGCTCCGCAGCGATCGCTCCCCGCTCCGGGGCCCCGACCCCGGCACGTCCTGGTGCGACGGTGCCCCGGGGCGGACCAGCCTGTTGGCGCTACCTGCTGTAGTTCTTCCCGATGGGCCTGCCGGGGATCGGCTTGCCGATGAGGGCGACCGGGACGAACATGCAGAAGTTGCCGATCGCCATGGTGAGCGTCCAGAGCGCATCGTCGTCGTAGAGTGCGGATGCCCTGGCGAACAGCTCGTCGCAGACCCGTTCCCCGAACGGGTTCGGGGTCAGGACGGCCGTCGCGAGCTCCAGCGCGATCCGTTCGGCGTCGGTGAAGCAGGGGGCGTCCTGCCACGTGGCCACCGCGGTGATGCGCCTTTCGGTTTCCCCGGCCTTGCGGAGGGTGTCGGTCAACGGGATCGCGTGGTAGGTGCTGCCGACGATCTGTGCGGCGCGGAGCAGCATCAGGTCGAGGGTGGTCTGCGGAACCGGTCCGTTCCGGACGGCGTTGCGGACGGCTCCGGAGAGTTTGGCCAGCTCGGGGAAGAGCGGGGTGGGGTCGGGCAGGCGCGACTGGATGCCGTCCTGCTCCGTCGCCGTGCCGGTCGTCGACGACGTAGGCGTAGGCGTGGGCATGGGCGTGGGCGTGGGCGTGGGCGTGGGCATGGTGAGGTTCCTTCGTGTGTGTCCCGTGGTGTCTCACCCGTCCGACAAGGCAGGAACCCGGAATGTGAGGCGCGGGGGCCGGCGTCACTTCCGGGGGCGCTGTCTTGTCGAACGGGTGAGGACAGACACGACCGAGGGAGCCGACGACACCATGACAGCCCCGTCCGAACCGGAAGACGGCCGGCCCGTACCGAGCCTGAGCGTGATCATGAGCGAGCGGCGTCAATTGATCAACGTCGCCTACCGCCTCCTCGGCTCTCTCGCCGAAGCCGAGGATGCCGTGCAGGAAACGTATGCCCGCTGGTACAGCCTGTCCCCACAGCAGCAGCGAGCCATCGACTCCCCCGGCGCCTGGCTGACCAAGGTCGCAGGCCGCATCTGTCTCAACGTGCTCGGCTCGGCACGGGCCCGGCGGGAGAGCTACGTCGGCGAATGGATCCCCGAGCCCCTGCCCGAAGCCGCGGAGTGGTCAGGCGGTGGGGCGGGCGGTACGAGCGTCGATCCGGCCGACCGTGTCACCCTGGACGAGTCTCTCAGCATGGCCTTCCTCGTCGTACTCGAATCGATGACGCCCGCCGAACGCGTCGCCTTCGTCCTCCACGATGTCTTCCGCTACCCCTTCGCCGAAGTCGCCGGCATCGTCGGCCGCACACCGGCGGCCTGCCGCAAGCTGGCGTCCTCGGCCCGTCGCCGTGTCCGCACCTCGCTGACTCCCCCGCCCCCGGCCGCCGGGCAGGCCGCCATCGTCCGGGGCTTCAAGAAGGCTTGGGAAGCGCAGGACATTGGCGCCCTCATCGGCCTCCTCGACCCGGACGTCAGGGCAACCGGTGACGGCGGCGGCCTCGCCACCACCGTGCGCCGCCCGCTCCGAGGCGCGGAGCAGCTCGCGCGCGGCTTCGTCGATCTCGGCCGCCGACTGGCCGGCGGCCTCACGATCCTGGAGCGCACCGTCAACGGTCGGCCCGGCCTGGTCGCCCAGCAGGACGGGGTCGTCGTGACGGTGTACGCGTTCGACATTGCAGGGAAACAGATCACGCACATCTGGGCCGTACGCAACCCCGAGAAGCTCCGGCCGTGGACCGGCCACGGCGAGGCCCCGTCCGACGCACCGTCGAGCGGCCCTTCTGCGGCCGTCTGCCCTGCCGCCGCCCCGGCCGCGCCGTGAGCGATGTGCTGCCCGGCCTTGGATCGCGGACGGAGAAGGCCCCGCACCTTCGGCGAAGGTGCGGGGCCCCGTGTCACCGGCCGGGGGCCGGTGCCCTTACCAGGTGCCCGGCAGGGCCTGCCAGCTCAGGAAACCGTTCTCGAAGCCGCCGTCGGTGCGGCTCTTGAACGTGAACGTGCCGCTGGCGCCGCTCGCGTAGTTGTACAGCGTCACCACGTCGGCGCGGCCGTCCCCGTCGGAGTCACCCGACATCGGCATGCCCGCGTTGGAGGCGTACCAGTTGCCCTCGGGGGTGTCCCAGCTGCGCACTGTCTCGGCGACCGTGCCGTCGGCCTTGCCGAGCAGGGTGTCCAGGGAGGCGTGGCCGTCGCCGTGGTCGTACATCAGGGCGGCGTCGTCACGGCCGTCGCCGTTGTAGTCACCGACCGTCAGCTTCGTCTGGGCGTACTCCCAGACACCGGCGGGCTTCGCCCAGTGTTTGACCGGGGCGGCGAAGCCGCCGTTCGGCTGGGCCAGGCCCGTGAACAGGGCGGTGCCGTAGGTGGAGTATCCGTACATGGCGAGGAAGTCGTCCCGGCCGTCGCCGTTCATGTCGCCGACGCGGAAAGTGGCGTAGTCGATCCACCACTTGCCCGGCCCGGTGCGCCAGCTGGCCACGGACGTGTTGAAGGTTCCGTCCGTCTTGGCGGTCCAGGTGTGGGCGCCCATGTCGCCGCCGCCGTAGTCGTGGACCAGGGCGAGGTCGCCGCGCCGGTCTCCGTTGAAGTCACCGGCAAGGGGCTGGGACTTGGCCCAGTTGTAGACGCCCTTGGCGACGGTGACGCTCTTCGTCGGGGTGAAGGTACCCGTGGCGTTGGAGGCGAAGGTCCACCATGCGGTGCTGCCGTCCTCGTAGCCGTACCAGCCGCCGATGTCGGTGTGGCCGTCGCCGTTGAAGTCGGCCGCGACCCACTTGACGCGGGCGTAGGAGAAGCCGCCCTTGGCGCTGTTCCAGCGCAGCGTCGGCTCGGCGAACCCTCCGTCGGGCAGGGCGTCGAAGACGTACAGGGCCGTGGTGTTGTCGCCCCAGTCGTAGGCCGTGGCGATGTCGGTGCGGCCGTCGCCGTTGAAGTCGCCCGACAGGTCGGTGCGCAGGGCCGCCGTCCGGTCGGCGGGCAGGTGCTCCTGGGTGGTGCCGGTGACGCGGTTGTGGCGGATGTACCCCTTCTGGAAGTCCTCGCGGGGGCCGCCCGCGACCTCGTACTCGTCGGAGACCGGGAAGCCGAGGGTGCTCTTGTCGGCGCCCAGGGCTATCCACTTCTTGCGGATGGAGCCGTACACGGACCAGGTGCCGCCGGCCCTGGTCCAGTAGAGGGAACCGGTGTCGGCGGTGTCGGAGCGCTTGCGGAAGTGGTTGTAGCGGACCGCGGCGCCGTCGCCGATGTTGGTCTCGTCGGTGATCGGGTAGCCGAGGGGGCTGGCGGGCCCGCCCAGCGAGGCGTACTTGTCGTAGACCGAGCCGTGCACGGACCAGGCGCCGGTCTCGGGGGACCAGTAGATGCCGCCCTTGCCGCCCGCGGTGGAGGAGAAGGTGGAGTGGTAGCCGACGCCGTCGAAGTTCGTCGCCTCGTCGGACGTCGGATAGCCCATGACGCCCTTCTCCGCGCCCATGCCGAGCCACTTGGCGCGGATGGCGCCCCACACGACCCAGGCGCCGCTGCTCGGGTGCCAGTAGATCGAGCCGTTGTCGGCAGTCTGGCCGGCGCCGCGCAGGTTCACGTACCGGCCCACGCCGTCGGCCGGCACGAGGACGTCCGTGGTCGGGTAGCCGAGCGACGTACCGCCCTTGGAGAGGTATTTGGACAGGATCGGCCCGCACAGGGTGTGGGTGCCCGTGGCGGTCGAGGTGAAGGTCTGGCACTCGGACCAGGAGGTCCCGCCGAGGACGAGCCGGCGGCCGGCGGCGAAGGCGGAGCCGCCCGCCGGGGCGCGGCCCGGGAACTCGGTGAGCAGACCGTCGCCGCCGCGGGACCACAGGTCCGCGAAGCCGTCCGTCTCGAAGTCGCCGTTGGTGGACAGGTGCGGGTAGGCCGCGCCGGTGAAACCCGTGGCGATGGCGGAACCGCGGACCGCGGGGTCACCGAAGACGGCGAGGTCGGCCGTGGTCGTCGCGCCGGGCTCGGTGGACGGACGGCTGGTGTACTGGTGGATCTTGCCGGTGGCGGTGTCGCGGGCCCAGACCTCGGGCAGGTGGTCGCCGTTGAGGTCGCCCGGCGCCATGATCGTCATGTTGGCCCAGTCGGCGTTGCCGAGGGCGACCGGAGCGCTGAAGGCGTCGAGGAAGCCGACGGCGGAACCGAGGTAGAGCCACAGCTCGGCGCCGGTCCTCACCAGCAGGTCGGGCTGGTCGGCGTCGTCGGTGCGGCCGTCGCCGTTGTCGTCGTTGACGCTGCCGATGGCGACGACCTGGTCGGCGTTCTTCCAGTGGTCGTCCTCGTCGGGGTTGCCGACCTGCAGCTCGATGCGGTTGGCGTCCGCGGCCTCGAGGTCGCCGTCGCCCTTGTTCGGGTAGACGTACAGCTTCTTCTCGGCGCCGTCCGGGCCCGGACGCAGGACGACCAGGTCCTCGTAGTAGTCCTCGTTCCAGCTGCCCCGGTGGGCCAGTGAAACCGAGTCGGCGAAGGAGCCCTGGTCGAGCTGGCGGGAGAGGTCGAAGGTGCCGTCGCCCTTGCCCGGGTGCAGCCAGAGCGTGCCCGAGCCCGGGTCGACGCTCCAGATGTCCACGGTGCCGTCGCCGTTGAGGTCGCCGGGTTTGTCACGGGTGCCCAGGCGCTTGGCGTAGAAGAGGTACTCCTTGAGGTTCGACCGGTTGCCGGAGGCGTCCAGGCTGTGCACGAACAGGCGCTGCGGGCCGGCCGTGGTCGGCGTGTACACGACGTCGACGGAGCCGCCCGGGGAGGTCGGGGAGGCCTTGTTGACCTTGGGGTTGGAGTCGGTCCACCACTCGAAGGCGGTGACGTCCTTGACGCCGCCTGCGCCCAGCGTGAAGGTGCCCTGGGTGCGGGTGAAGCTGGTCTTCTCGGGGTCGTCCTCGTTCTCGGGGAACTGGAGCGACTTCACCGAGGGGGTCTTGTCGGGACGGGTGCGGTCGATGGTGAACACGCACTGGCCCGCCCAGGGTCCGGTGGAACCGACCTTGTCCACGGTGCGGACGTCCCACCGGTAGGTGCCGTCGAGGCCCTTGGCCGGGATCGGGAGCTGGGCCACGCTGCCGTTGCTCGCGGTCCGCAGGACCTTGGTAGGCGTGGGGGCGCCGTCCTTCCAGTAGTGGAACTCGGCGCTGAGGCTGGTGTCCTCCTTGTCCTTGTCCTTCAGGCGGGCGCGCAGCACGATCTGGTCGGTGGTGCCGATGATGCCGCCGGTGCAGGGCACGGACGGGTCGGTGGACCGCTCCGTGATCTTGTCGGGGACGGTGTTGAACCTGACCGAGATACGGGCGCTGTTGGGGTCGAGCTTGCGCCAGGAGACGTCGACGGTGTCCTTGGCGGCCTTGAGGCCGAAGGTCCAGTTCCCCCAGTGCTTCTGCGCGGCCGTGGCGACGGCGGACTTCACGTTCAGTTCGATCAGGTCGCCGTCGCCGGGGCAGTTGCGCCCGCCGAAGGACTGGCCTGTGGCGTCGACCATCCGGATCCAGTCCGGCTGCTTGTTCCACGTGGTCGACTTGGAGATGGAGCCGGTGTCCCAGACCTGGATGTCGCCGGACTTGCAGCTCCAGGAACCGGCCGACTTCTGCTTGACGCGCAGGGTCGACTCCAGGATCTGCTTGTCCCAGAAGTCGGTCATGCCGACCTGGAAGAAGGTCTTGGCGCAGATCACCGCATTGCCGTTGGCGGCGTCCTTGGCGCAGCCGACGCGGGCGTCCTTGCTGAGGGTGCCGCCGTTCCAGTAGTTGGTGTTCGGCGAGGACGGGAAGGCGTTGTGCTTGTACGCGATCGTCCAGGCCTGCTTCCAGGCGTCCCAGGTGGGGTCGATGACCACCGGGTAGGTGGTCTCCGGGGCCCGCAGCAGGTTCTGGTCCGGGGTCAGCGTCAGCTTCTTCCCGGCGAGCCGGACACCGAGGTCGGCCTGCTTGGCGCCGGTGGTCACGCCTTCCAGGGGTGCGGCGGGCGCAGGCTGCGCGGCGGGCACGGTCGGCTCGGGCTCGGCGGTCCGCGGGGCGGGTGCCTGCGCGGCGGCCTCGGCGAATGCGTGTGCGGGTGAGCCGGCCGGCGCCGGGTCCTGTGTCCGGAACCCGTCCTGGGCCGGGGTCTTGCGGCCACCCGCGTCCCACATCTGCGGCTTGGCGGAGCCGAAGACCGTCTGACCGGACGGGTCCACCGCGCGCAACTGCCCGTCGGACTCGGACCGTACGGTCAGCCCCTTGCCCTCCAGCCCGAAGTCCAGGGAGGCCAGCGCCGGGTTGGCGGCGGCCTCGCGGGTCTTGACGACGAGGGCGTGCGAGAAGCTGTCGTTGCTCGCGCTCACCCGCAGGTCCACGCCCGGCAGGACCTCGGGGTAGACGGCGCTGTCGCCCTGCAGCTGGGGTGCGGGCAGGGGCCGCGGCCAGGACAGGGACACGCTGCGGCCGTTCTGCGACATCACCACGAGCGGGGCGGTGCCGCCGCCGGAAAACGTCAGGCCTATCCGGGTCGCCTTCGGGGCGAGACGGCCGTCCTTGCCCCGCTGCAATGTGGAATCGACCGTAATCAGCTTTCCGCTCTGGCGCACGCGCACCGGCACCAGGGAGCGATTGGCGGTCTTCGTTCCGTCCGGGTTGGCCCATATGTCGTCCGTCTCGGTCCGCTGCCCGAGGATCTCGACCGGCTTTCCGGTCCGCCGCGCCTCGGCGGCGGCCCGCGCGGCCTCGTCCCGGGCGGCCGCCGTTTCCGTCCCCGCAGGGGGGACGGACTGCCCGCCGACGGCTGCTGCGGGTACGACCGCGACCAGGCCGGCGGTCAGGGCCAGTGCTGTGACCAGCGCGGATGCCCGTATGCGCGGGCGTCCGGCGGCGCGGCTTCGCGCCAGGGGTGGTCTCACGGATATTCCTTGGAGTCGAACCGCACGCTCCGGTGCATCGTCCGGGCGCGCGCGTGGCTTGATCGGTCCGGCTGAGCCTCTCATGGCGCGTAGCACTATCCGGAATAACCGGAAGGGGAAATTCCGATTCCAATGGCTTTTCGTCCGACTTTGCCGGTTCTTGGTGTTGCGAGAAGTGACCGAAGCCGCCATCCCTTGCCGCCGTGGGGAAACTGTGACGGTGGCCTCGCTGTTATTTTTTGAGCCGTTGCTCGAATAGCGTGTATCTTCTTTTTCACGCCTGATTCATCACGGAATCCAATTTGCGAAATCGTAATTGGTACGGTAGGGGCGGGCGCCGCAGACGCGCACTCGGCTGGGCGATACCAGGCCTTGCCGTCACCCTGCTCGTCACAGGACTCAGTTCACCGCCCGCGGCGGCCGCCCCGGCCGCCAAACCCCAGCTGCAAAAGCTCACCAAGGTGGGCGGCAAACCGGTCACCGGCAAACCCGCCCCCGCTGCCGCGCAGTCCCAGCGCAACAAGTGGACCGGCGCGCCCCAGGTCGCCTGGCCCGCGGCCGGTTCGGCCGACATCCAGCTTCCGGCCGGTCCCGCCGCCGCACCCCCGCAGACCCGCGCCAAGCTGCTCTCCGCACCCGCCGCCGGGGCTCCCGCTGCCCCTGCCGCCGCGGCCGTGAAGGCCGGGACGCTGCCGGTACGCCTCGCCGCCGCGGCGGGCACGGCGTCCTCGCAGACCGGCGCCACCCCCAGGGGAGCCCAGCCCCTCTCGGCTCCCGCCGCAGGAGGCTCCGCGGCCGGGTCCCCTGCCGCCCCGGCCCCGGCCACCGGCGACGTCAAGGTGCAAGTCGCCCTGCACGACCGGGCCGAAGCCGAACGCGCCGGCATCCCAGGCGGCCTGCTGCTCTCCGTACGCCGGACGGACGCGGGCACCGCGGACGCGCCGGTGTCGGTGGAGCTCGACTACAACGCCTTCAAGAACGCCTACGGCGGCAGCTGGGGTTCCCGGCTGCGCTTCACGGCGCTGCCCGCCTGTGCGCTGACCACCCCCGAGCGGCCCGAGTGCCGCGGCGGCACCCCGGTCACCACGAAGAACGACGCGCAGAGCGGCACCCTGACGGCCACGGTGGCCACGCCCGCCCGGCCGGCCTCGGCCCCGACGGCCGGCTCCTTCGCCGCGTCGGGCTCCCGGGCCGCCGCCCAGCCGATGATGCTGTCCTCCGCCGCGGGCGCCGCCCCGATGGTGCTGGCCGCGGCGCCGAGCGCCGACGGCGCGAACGGCACCTTCAAGGCCACCTCGCTCAGCGCCACCGGCAGCTGGCAGGCCGGCGGCTCGGCGGGCGACTTCTCCTGGTCCTACCCGCTGGAGATCCCCGCCTCGCTCGGCGGCCCCAGCCCCTCGCTGGCGCTCGGCTACTCCAGCGCGCAGATCGACGGCCGCACCTCCGCCTCCTCCCAGCAGACCTCCTGGGTCGGCGACGGCTGGGACCTGGGCTCGAACTTCATCGAGCGCTCGTTCCTGCCGTGCAGCCAGGACAAGAAGGAGGGTTCGGGCTTCAACAACCCGAAGGACGACACGGGCGACCTCTGCCATGCCGTCTCCACGGTCACGATGTCGCTGAACGGGGGCTCCAGCCAGCTCGTCCGTGACGACAAGACCGGGACGTGGCGGCCCTCGGAGGACGACGGCTCGCGCGTCGAACTCCTCACCGGCGCCGACAACGGCGACAAGAAGGGCGAGCACTGGCGGGTCACCACCCCCCAGGGCGTGCAGTTCCACTTCGGCCTGAACAAGGTCCCGGGCTGGACCTCCGGCAAGCCCGTCACCAACTCGGCCCTGCTCGTCCCCGTGTACGGCAACCACCCCGGTGAGGACTGCTTCAAGGCGGGGGACTTCGCGAACTCCGTCTGCGACCAGGCCTACCGGTGGAACCTCGACTACGTCGTGGACCCCCGCGGCAACGCGATGACCTACTGGTACGAGAAGGAGGTGAACCACTACGGCTCCAACTACAAGATCGCCGGTGGCTCCACCAACCGCGCCTACGACCGCGCGGGCTGGCTCGACCACATCTCCTACGGCCTGCGCAAGGACAACCTCTTCGCCCCGGCGCCCGCCCAGGTCGACTTCACCGTCGCCGAGCGCTGCCTGAAGACCAAGGACTTCGACTGCGCCGAGGCCAGGCTGAAGCCGGAGGTCGACTGGAACGTCGCCAAGATGTGGCCGGACACCCCCGGCGACCAGCTCTGCGGGGCGGGCGAGGAGTGCAAGGCCCGTTTCACTCCGACCTTCTTCTCCCGCAAGCGGCTGACCGAGGTCACCACCAAGGTCTGGAACGGCACCACCCACAAGCCGGTGGACACCTGGAAGCTGACCCAGGACTTCCCGCAGACCGGTGACGGCACCGACTACCCGCTGTGGCTCTCCGGCATCCAGCACACGGGGCGCAACGGTCAGGAGATCACCCTCCCGCCGGTGAACTTCCGGGGCGAGCAGCTGCCCAACCGCGTCGACGGCATGGGCGACGGCAAGCCGCCCTACCTGCGCTACCGCGTCACCGCCATCGACACCGAGACCGGCTCGACCGTCGGCGTCCGCTACCGCGCACCGGAGTGCCGCGCCGCCGACCCGAAGGTGCTCCCGGCATCGCACGAGTCGAACACGCTGCGCTGCTACCCGGTCATCAACGAGATCCCGGACCCGAGCGACCCCAAGCGGGAGAAGAAGCTCTACATCACGGACTGGTTCCACAAGCACGTCGTCGAGCAGGTCTCCGAGGAGGACCGCAACGGCAACTCGCCGGCCCGGGTCACCGAGTACCAGTACCTCGGCAGCCCCGCGTGGGCGTACGACGACGAGTCCGAGGCGATGCGGCCCCACACCCGCACGTGGTCGCAGTGGCGCGGCTACGAACGGGTGCGGACCCTGATCGGCCAGGCCCCCGACAAGCGCTCCCTGACGGAGACCCTCTACTTCCGCGGCCTCGACGGTGACCGCGCCGCCCCCTCGGGCGGCAAGAAGTCGGTCAAGGTCAAGGACTCCGAGGGAAGGGAACTCCCCGACCACCGCCTCTACGCCGGCCAGACCCGTGAGGTCCTGGCCTACAACGGCGAGGGCGGGGCACTGGAGGCGGCGACCACCTATACGCCGTGGCTGCACGGACCCACCGCGACCCGGGCCCGCGAGGGCATCGAGCCGCTCCAGTCCTTCGTGCGGGGCACCACCAACGTCTCCTCCCGGATCCTGCTCTCCGACGGCCGCGGCTGGCGCCGCACCTCGCAGGACACCGACTTCGATGACCGGGGCATCCCGCAGAGCGTCTCGGACCGCGGCGACCTCGCGGATCCCAAGGACGACAGCTGCACCCGCTACGAGTACGAGTCGGACGAGTCACTGTGGATCATCGGCCGTGAGAAGCGGGTCGAGACGGTCGGCAAGGCGTGCGACGCCACCGACGTGAAGCGTCCCGAGGACGTCATGTCCGACGCCCGCCTGTTCTACGACGCCCTCGGCAACGTGGTCCGTTCCGAGTCGCTGACCGGCTACTCGGCCGGCCTGCCGCAGTACACGAGCGACGGCTCGCTCACCTTCGACACGTACGGGCGTCCCAAGACGACGACCGACGTGTTCGGCAAGACCACCAAGATCGACTACACGCCGGCCTCGGGGCAGATCGTCACCAAGGTCGTCACCACCAACCCGCTCGGCCACACCGACACCACCGAGACCGACCTCGGCCGCGGGTCGATCCTGGCCAAGCAGGACGCCAACGGCCGTCGCAGCGTCATGCAGTACGACGCCCTGGGCCGCCTCGCCAAGGCGTGGTCCCCGGACCGCGACCCCGACAGCAAGTCCCCGGACGCCGAGTTCACCTACGACGTCCGTCCGGACGCGCCCGTGGTCATCACCACCAGGACCCTCGTCGACGACGGCAGCTACCGCAGCAGCTACGAGATCTTCGACAGCAGCCTGCGCATCCGCCAGACCCAGCTGGAAGCCCTCGGGGGCGGCCGGCTGATCGCGGACACCTTCTACAACAGCCTCGGCCAGGTGTGGAAGTCCAACGGCGCCTACTACACCGGCGGCACCGCCTCCGGCGAGCAGTGGGGCCCCAAGGACAACGAGGTCCCCTCCTCCACCGTCACCGAGTACGACGGCAGCGGCAGGGCCACCGCGCAGATCTCCCGCAAGTTCGGCGAGGAGACCTCGCGGACCACCACCTCGTACGGCGGCGACAGCATCACCGTCGACCCGCCGACCGGCGAGACCCCCACCCAAGCCTTCCTCGACGGCCAGGGCCGCAAGACCGAACTGCGCTCGTTCCGCTCGCAATCGCCGACCGGCGCGTACGACGCGACCCGCTACGGATACGACCGGCGGGGCCAGCTGGAGAGCGTGGTCAACGCGGCCGGCGACACCTGGTCCTTCGAGTACGACATCCGGGGCCGCCAGACCAAGGTGTCCGATCCGGAGAAGGGCACCACCTCCAAGGTCTTCGGCAAGGGTGACCGCCTGGAGTCGATCACCGACCAGCGCGGCAAGACCGTGGCGTTCACCTACGACGCCCTGGGCCGTGTCACCGAGACCCATGACGGCTCGCTCGCCGGGCCCAAGCTCAGCGAGGTCGCCTACGACACCCTCCCGGGCGCCGTCGGGCTGCCGGTCTCCTCCACCCGTTACGCGGGCGGCAATGCCTACACGCACGCGATCACCGGCTACGACCAGGGCTACCGGCCCACCGGGTCCACGGTGACCATCCCTGCGTCGGAAGGCGCACTCGCCGGAACGTACGCCTTCTCCACCGGCTACCGGCCCACCACGGGCCTGACCGCCTGGACCCAGCAGCCCGCGGTCGGCGGACTTCCCGCCGAGCGCGTGACCATGACCTACAACCACTTCGAACTGCCCACCGTCATGGGTGTGGCCGGCAAGACGTTCGTGGGCAAGGTCGACTACTCGCCGATGGGCGACGTGCTGCGCACGCAGACCGGCGCCGCCGGCTCGCAGCTGTTCACCACGAACTTCTACGACGAGCAGACCCGGCGCCTGACCCGCACCGTCAACGACCGGGAGAAGGCTCCCGGCCGGATCAACGACACGTCCTACGAGTACGACGCCGTCGGCAACATCCTCAAGGTCAAGGACGAGGAGGGCGGGGCCGCCGCCGGCACGACGGACACGCAGTGCTTCGCCTACGACTACATGCGCCGCATGAGCGAGGCGTGGACGGCGAGCGACGACTGCGCGCTCAGGCCGAACGCCACGGGCCCCGGCTCGGCGCCGAAGGTCGGCGGTCCGGCCGCGTACTGGACGTCGTACTCCTTCGACACGGCCGGCAACCGCACCAAGGAGGTCCAGCACTCCACCACCGGAGACCTGACCAAGGACGTCGTCCGCACCTACGGCTACGGCACCCCGGGCAAGCCCGGCGCCAACCGCCTCCAGCGGGTCGACACGACGGGCCCCGGCGGCAGCCGCAGTGATTCGTTCGCCTACGACGAGGCCGGCAACACCAAGACCCGCACCGTCCAGGGCAACAGCCAGCAGATGGAATGGGACACCGAGGGCCATCTCGCCAAGGTGACCGAGGGCGCGAAGACGACCGAGTTCCTCTACGACGCCAACGGCAACCGCCTGATCAAGCGCGACCCCGCCGGCACGACGCTGTACCTGCCGGGTACGGAGGTCAGGCTGAAGCCGGGCGGCGCGGTGGAGGCCACGCGCTACTACGCGCACTCGGCCGGCCCCACGATGGTCAGGACCGCCAAGGACGGGGCGGTCACCACGTCCTACCTGCTGGCCGACAACAACGGCACCGCCACCACGGCGGTCGACGCGGGGACCCAGGCCGTCACCCGGCGCAAGTTCACCCCCTTCGGGGACGCGCGGGGCACCGCCCCGGCGGTGTGGCCCGGCAAGAAGGCGTTCGTCGGCGGCGAGACGGACGAGTCCACGGGTCTGGTCCACCTCGGTGCCCGGGAGTACGACCCGGCCACCGGGCGGTTCCTGTCCGTCGACCCGATCGTCGACTACAGCGAGGCCACGCAGCAGAACCCGTACGCCTACGCCAACAACTCGCCGGTGACGTTCTCGGACCCCTCCGGTCAGGCCATCGCGCCGCCCGTGATGCCGATCAAGGACTTCACCGACGCCGAAGTGGCCTGGGCGAACTGGGCGAACGGCCGCAGCGCCCTGGACGTGGCGCTCGACGTGGCCATCGGCATCCTCAAGGACGCCTCCGGCTACAACGACATCAAGGCCTGTCTCGGCGGTGACTGGGGTGCCTGCGCCGGCCTTGCCTTCGAGGCGGCGCTGCCCTTCGCCGGAAAGGCCAAGCGCATCCTGAAGGCTCTGGACCGGGCCTGGGACGCTTTCAACAGCTGGATGGGCAAGCTGAAACTCGCGCGGGACATCCTCGCGCGCGTCGAGCGCTACCAGCAGGCCATGGCCAAGTACGCCGAGGACCTGGCCGAATGGAAACGCCAGATAGAAGAAGCGGCCGAACGGGCCAGAAAGCTGGAGGAGGAAGCAGCCGCGGCCAGAAGGGCCGCGCAGGAACGGGCCGCGGCGGTGGCCCGCAAGGCCGAGGAGGCCAAGGCCACCGCGGCGCGCCAGGCACGGGAAGCGGCGTCCCGCGCGAAGAAGGCCGACCGGCACGGCAAGGCGTCGAAGTCGGCCGAGCCCAAGAAGGCCGCAAAGAACGACGGCGGCGACGGGGGCGGCGGCGGCTGCAAGGTCCGCAACAGCTTCACGCCGGGCACCGAGGTCGTGATGGCCGACGGCTCCGCCAAGCCCATCGAGGACGTGGAGATCGGCGACCAGGTCCTGACGAGCGACCCGCAGACCGGGACCCTCACGGCCGAACCCGTCTCCGCACGGATCGTCGGTGAGGGTGAGAAGCACCTGGTCCGCATCGGCGTCGACACCGACGGCGACGCGGGAACGGCTTCGGAGGTCATCACCGCGACCGACGGCCACCCGTTCTGGGTACCGCAGGAGCAGCGCTGGGTCGACGCCGGCGAGCTGAAGGCCGGCCAGTGGCTCCAGACGTCCTCCGGGACGTGGGTGCAGGTCACCTCCGTGGCGGCGTGGACGCAGACACAGCGCGTCCACAACCTGACGGTCACCGACACGCACACCTACTACGTGCGTACGGGCGCGGCCGCCGTCCTCGTCCACAACTGCGGCGCTCTCAAGAACGCCTCGGACGACGACCTGCGGGCGGCGGCGGTCAAGGAGATCCCGCCGAAGAACGGCAAGCCGTTCCAGCGGGACTTCCACATGACCGAGGCGGGCCGCGCGCTGCAGAAGCACACCGACCCGGTCAAGCGCACCGCCGACCACGTCAAGAAGTACCTGCCGTTCCTCAACGGGGCCAACCGCCTCACGGACAAACGGGCGCTGAACGACGGGGCCGAGGTACTGCTGGACGAGATCCTGGGCAGTTCGACGGCCACCAGGAGCATCGACCCGTCCACGGCCTTCTACGGTGGGCACGTTCTCGACATCATCGAGAAATCCACCGGCCGTGGCGCGAGATGGAGTCTGCGTGGCGGCGGACTGCAATTCGAGGGATGGCTATGAGGATCTTCACCGTGGGGGGCCGCGAGTACGCCGCCCTCACCGTGCTCGGCAGCGACGACTTCGACGCCATGGAAGTGGCGGAGATGACCGACGCCGGACGGGGTGGGCTCCTGCTGGAGTTCCGCATGGACGAGGGGTCGGCGAAGCTGACCCACCTCGGTGCGGAGGTCGACATCCCGCTCCTGAGGGCCTCCCTGGAGATCTTCCGGGAGGACTTCCTGGAGCCGAGGCGCGCGGCGGGTCTGCCGCTGCCGCCCTGGTAGGCCCCACGGCCTGAGAACACGCGCGAGGAGCCCCGCCGGACCTGTGTCCGGCGGGGCTCTTCGCGTACGGGGGGACGGCGACCCGTGCTCTTCCCGCTCCGCCGGGCGCGGGGTCGGACGGCTGCGCGGGGCAGGAGGCACTTCAGCCCGGCATGCCGGGGCCGGGGTCAGGGCCGGGGCCGGGGTTGCGACTCGGTCGACGAGGCGCGCTCTCATGCGCGGGCGGCTTCAGCACGGCGCGGCGGCGACGCAGGCCGAGGGTCGCCTTGGCGCCGAGGACGACTCCCTGCACGGCCAGTACGCACACGCCGAGTCCGTACCGCTCGAAGGCGATGGCGGCGCACAGCGCGGCCCCGAGGAGCGCATCGGCTCCGTCCAAGACGGCTTCCGGGCGGCGGGCGCCGTGCGCCGTGGCCGCACGGTATCGGCGCAGGGCGGCGTAGGCGCCGAGAAGGCTGAACGCGCCGACGGCCAGGGCGACCCAGCGGAACCAAAAAGGTGTCTCCACATGGCGGAATGTAGATCAACGGCGCAGCCGGGTGGATGGCCGGCGGGTGAACTCCGGCGCAACTCCGGGTTCCGGGCGTGCGGCGATGCTCGGGCGACCCGGCCCCCCGCGCGTGTGGGAATCGGCGGGAGTGCGGCAACCTTTTCGCCTGCGGCGGCAACTGGCTCGTGTACACCCCCCAGCCATCCCCGAGGGCAGTGAAAATGGACACCACTCAGCACAGGGCACGGCACCGCAGGCGCAGACTCGGTCTGAGCGTCGGCATCCCGTTGGCAACGGCCACCGCCGTGGGCTTGTCGTATGGCGGGGCCTTCGGAGTGTTCGGCGAGAACGCCCGGCCGGAGGCCGGAGCCGCCACCGCGGACACGGCGTGGGCCCGTGAGGCCGCGGACGGCTTCGCCTCCGTCAACGCCCTCGGACAGAACGGCACCTACGGCGGGCGGGACGGCGCGATCGTCACCGTGAAGAACCTTGCCGACCTGGAGAAGTACGCGACCGACTCCAAGCCGTACGTGATCGTCGTGGCGGGCACGATCACCATGTCCCCCAAGGGCAACGAGATCAAGGTCGCCTCGAACAAGACCATCGTGGGCGCGGGCACCTCGGGACAGATCGTCGGCGGAGGGTTCTTCCTGGGCCAGGGCGTCCACAACGTGATCATCAGGAACCTGACGATCCGCGACTCCTACGCCGGCACGTGGAACGACAAGGACCACGACTGGGACGCCATCCAGATGGACGGCGCCCACCACGTGTGGATCGATCACAACAACCTGCGCAACATGGCCGACGGGCTGATCGACAGCCGCAAGGACACCACGTACCTGACGGTGTCCTGGAACCAGCTGAAGAACGACAACAAGGCCTTCGGCATCGGCTGGACCGACCACGTCACCGCCGACATCACGATCCACCACAACTGGTTCCACGAGACCGAGCAGCGCAACCCGTCGACGGACAACGTGGCGCACGCACACCTCTACAACAACTTCCTGCAGGACGACCCGGACTCGTCCATCACCTCCTCCTACGGCAACTACGCCCGTGGCGCAACGAAGATGGTGCTGGAGAACAGCTACTTCGAGGGGATGAACAACCCGGTCATCAAGGACGGGACGGCCGCTCTCGTGCAGCGCGGCAATGTCTTCGTGGACACCACCGGTCGCAACGAGAGCGGTGGAACGGCCTTCGACCCCACGACGTACTACCGCTACAGCCTCGACGCGACCGCCGATGTCCCCGCGAAGGTGAAGTCCGGCGCCGGCCCGCGCGCCGCCATCGGCAGGGCGACGGCGCCCGCTTCTGCGGCGGCGACCACCCTCACCGTGGCCAAGGACGGATCCGGCAGGTACAAGACGGTCCAGGCCGCGGTGGACGCCGTACCCGTCGGCAATCCCTCCCGCGTGGTCATCTCGGTCAAGCCGGGCACGTACCGCGAACTGGTGAACGTGCCGGCGAACAAGCCGCACGTCACCATCCAGGGCTCGGGCGCGAGCCGCAAGGACACGGTGATCGTGTACGGCAACGCGGCCGGCACGCGCAAGCCGGACGGTTCGGGCACGTACGGCACACCGGGCAGCGCCACGGTCGCCGTTCGGTCGGACGACTCCCAGCTCCGCAACCTCAGCGTCTCCAACGATTTCGACGAGGCCGCGAACCAGTCCCTGGAGGGCCACCAGGCGGTCGCCCTGCTCACGGCCGCGGACAAGATCGTGCTGGACGGCGTCATCGTCACCGGCGACCAGGACACCCTGGAGATGGAAACCGCGGCGTCGGACAAGCCCGGCCGCGTCTACGTCACCAACTCCTACATCGTCGGCAACGTCGACTTCATCTTCGGCCGTGCCACCGCGGTGGTCGACCAGTCGGTCATCACCCTCAAGAAGCGCTGGAACGGCACGTCGGCCGGTTACATCGCCGCCCCGAGCACCCCGGCGGGGCGCAAAGGCATCCTCATCAACCGCTCCACGGTCAACGGCGACGTGGCCGCAGCCTCTTTCCAGCTCGGCCGGAACTGGCATCCCGGTGGCGACAAGACGGTCGACCCGCAGGTCACCGTCCGCAACTCCACCCTCAGTGCCGCGATCAAGAGCACTCCCTGGTCCGACATGGGCGGGTTCTCCTGGAAGGACGACCGCTTCGCCGAGTACATGAACACCGGTCCGGGCGCCGGCCCGAAGAGCACCGAACGGCCCCATCTGACGGACTCCCAGGCCGCGTCCCAGGAGGTCTCGGACTGGCTGGGCGACTGGACCCCGTAGACCGACGGGAGGAGGAGCTCACCCCGGTGCCCGGGCGGGCGCGCCCGCCCGGGCACCGGGGTGGTGGATCACTCCAGGACGCCCGCGCCCGCGCTGCGGGGCCGGGCACGCCTCGCGTCCCTGCGCGCGGCTACCGCGCCCGCATCAGCAGATGCCCCCGGCGAAACCGCTCGTCCTCGCAGGGTTCACGCAGCATCCGGCCGATTTCGGCGAAGCCGGCCTCGCCGGCCACCGCCGCGAGGGCGTCGATCGGCCATCGGTAGGCCGTTGTCACCTTGTGGTCGAACGGCTCCACCGGCCCGCCCTCGGACTCGAAGAAGGCGAGCACGAGGGTGCCGCCCAGGGTCAGGACCCGGCGGAACTCGGCCAAGTACGACGGCATTTCCTGCGGCGGCGCATGGATGACCGAGTACCAGGAAACGATGCCGCGCAGCCGGCCGTCGGCCAGGTCCAGGGCGTCCATCGAACCGACCTCGAACCGCAGGCCTGGGTAGGCCTCGCGGGCAAGGCGGATCATCACCGGCGAAAGGTCGACGCCGAAGACGTCCAGTCCGAGGTCCCGCAGGTGCGCCGTCACATAGCCAGGACCGCATCCCAGCTCGGCGACGGGCCCGGCGCCGGCGGACCGCGCCAGCTCGGCAAAGGCAGCGAGAACCGCGCGATCCAGCGGGAGAGGGTCGAGCGCGCCCCGGACGAGCTCTGCGTAGCGAACGGCGAGGGCGTCGTAGGCGTCCGTTGTCGCACGGAGGTACGAGGGGAGTTCGGTCACGGGGGACGACACTAGCCTTCGGTGCGGGCCGTCACGAGGCGCAGGTGCAGCATGAGTGAGGTCAGGGCCCGTGGCGGCGGTCCGGCCGGTTGCGCGGCGTGCGGAACCATCGTTCGGCCTGTTGCGGCGGGTGCAGCCGCTGCGGTCGCCACTCATCCAGGACGGGGACGGAGAGGTGGCACTCGGCGGTGCCGAGGACGTCCTGTTCACCTGCCCCTCACCTCCCTCTCCCCCTGTCAACATGCCCGTCCCCACCGGGATATGAGCATGAGGGCTCCCCTGTTACGGTGCGCCGATGTCATCCATCAAGCAGTTCCAGGTCACCTTCGACTGCGCAGAACCTGAGCGCGTCGCTCGTTTTTGGTGCGAGGTGCTGGGGTACGTCGTTGCGCCGCCGCCGGAGGGGTTCGCCACATGGGGCGAATTCGATCGCTCTCTGCCGCCTGAGCGGCAGGGTTCGGCGTTCGCCTGCATGGATCCCGCGGGTCTGAACCCGCGGATGTACTTCCAGCGCGTTCCCGAGGGCAAGGTCGTCAAGAACCGGCTGCATCTTGACGTACGGGTCGCCGCCGGGCTCGTGGGTGAAGAGCGACTCGCCGCGCTCGAGGCCGAGTGCGCACGCCTGGTCGCGCTCGGTGCGGTGCGCGTGCGACTCCTGCCTGCCGATGGCGACGACGAGTCGTGCATCGTGATGCAGGACATCGAGGGCAACGAGTTCTGCCTCGACTGAGCCCGGGACGGGGCCGGCTTCATGCACGCCGACCAGCGGGAAAGCGCCGATTTCACGCGGTCGTCCTGGAGGGACCGGTCGAAGGAGGCCCGGTCCAGGGACTGGACCAGCTCATTGCATCACTGTCATTCGAGTCGCACGGGGTGCCGTACGGCGGGGTGCGGTTGCCGTACTCCGAACCCGCCGTCCTGCCGAGCCCGAGCCGCGGCCGCAGGGAGCGTCGGTGGTCCGCGCAAAGACGGCTCCCCGGCATGCGAGGCGGCATGACACGCCTGCACACGGCCGGGCTGCACGGCGCGCGTGGTGCACAGGGGGCGTGCGGGTCGCGTGCGGGTGATGGGAGTGCTTCCGCGAGCCGTGTACGGCTTGCTCCGGCAAAGGAAAAATCGAAAGGAACCAGAAAATGCCGGAGTCTCCGGCATATGGCATATGCCGATCGCGCCACACCCCTCGGGCGGCCGGCGACAGCGAGAGGACCGGTTCGTGAACCACCCGCACAACGACGACGGAGTCGACACGGGCACCGCAGCGCAGATGAGGCGGATCGCCCGGCAGGGCATCTTCACCTCGCCCACATCGGTCGACCCGGCGGCCGCCCGGATCGCCGAAGCGCTGATCGCGACACTGGACGGCACGGCCGAGCAGTCACTGCTGCCTGCCGACCTGCAGAGGCTGACGGAACAGGTCAAGCAGACGGCGACCGTCGGCTTCCCCCGCATCACTGCCAAGGACGGCGTACGGCTGTCGGCGCACACGATCAAGCTGAAGACCGATGAGCCGGCTCCTGTGGTGATCGTGCCCTCGGGCTGGACGCCTTTCGGCTGGGGGCTGTTCGAGTACACCTACCTCCAGCTGGCGCTGCGCGGGTACCACGTGCTGGCGTACACCCCCCGCGGGATCGGTCACACGATGGCCGTGCCGGGGAGCGGATACGTGGACGGCCCCTTCACCTCGGGGGGTACCATCGACGTGGCCGGGCCCGCGGACGTGCGCGATGGTTCGACCGTCATCGACTACGCGCAGAAGCACTTCCATCCCAGCAGGATCGCCTTCCTGGGCGAGTCCTACGGCTCGGGCATCAGCCAGCTGGTCGCGGCGAACGACCCGCGGGGGCGCGTGGACGCGGTCGTGGCCCTGAGCACCTGGGGCGACCTGGCCACGAGCCTGTTCCAGAACGACACCCGGCACCTGGCGGCGGTGGCCTCCCTGATCGCCTTCACCGGCGGTCCGCCCGAGCGGAAGTTCGACGAGGCCACCCGCCGGATCCTGGCGGACTTCCAGGCCGGCGAGAACCTGGACGCCGTAGTGGCGTGGGGCAAGGAGCGGGCGCCGTCCTCGTACGCCGACAAGACCAACGCCCGGGGCATTCCCACGTTCTTCTCCAACACCTGGCACGAGACGCTGTTCCCGGTCAACCAGGTGATCGAGCACTTCAGCGGGCTGACCGTGCCCAAGCGGCTGAACCTGTGGATCGGGGACCACGCCGCACCCGAGGGCGCCGGATTGATCATGCCGTCCAGCGCGCCGAACCTCCCGGTCGCGGAGGCGTTCGCCTGGCTGGACCACCACGTGCGGGACGTCGACAACGACGTACCCACCTGGTCCCAGGTCAGCAGCCAGATCATGTTCACCTACGAGACCCGCACCGATCCGCAGACCGGAAACAAGGAAGTCGTCTCCCCGGCCACCCGCGAGCCCGCGTCGTCCTGGATGGACGTCACCACCTCCACGGAACGGTGGTACCTGACGGCCGCCGCATCGGACGACGAGCGCGACGGCGGCCTGGGCACGGATCCGGAGACGGGCTGGGTACGGCAGTTCACGGCCGGCCGCCTGACCGAGGCGACCGCGGTGGACGCCATCATCACGACCGGCCAGGCCGAGTGGAACGGCAACCCGAAGTCCTACACCCCGGGCAAGTTCGACCGGCAGAGCCTCGCGGTGTGGAGCAGCGGTCCGGTCACGGCCCGCAGCCAAGGCGGCACGGCCCGCCGGATCCGCGGGATCCCCGAACTGACGCTGACCGTGCGCAGCACGGCCCCCTCGACGACCCTGGTGGCCTACCTGTTCGACCTCGGCCCGGACGACACGGCCCGCATCATCACCCACGAGCCGCTCACCCTCGCCGGCCTGACCCCCGGCCAGGACCGCGCGGCCACCTGGAAGCTGCAGGCCGCCGGCTACGACATGGCCGACGGCCACCGGCTGATGCTGGTCCTCACCAGCATGGACCCGCTCTACTCCGACGCGAGCATCGACGACAGCACCACCACCATCAGCTCCCCCGAAGGCAGGGCGGCATACCTGGCGCTGCCCTTGGGCTGACCCGACGTCACCGGGGGGGCGGCTCACGCCACGATCGCGCGGGACGCCTTCCGCCACTGACCGCGCGCCACTGACCGCGCGCGACAGACCGGGCGCGACAGACCGCGCGCCGCGGACCGCTGTACGACGCCGGGCCCCGACCCTTTCCCCCTGGGTCGGGGCCCGGCTGTGTGCAGCGGTGCGGTCGCGGTCAGCCGCCGACATGGATGCCGGGGCGGCGGTCCGGGTCGGGTTCGTGGCTGCGGATGATCTCGCGGGTGACCGGGGCGGTGTCGCCGCGGCCGAGGAGGAAGTAGCGGACCATGTGGACCAGCGGGCTGCCCTCGGCCCAGGCGAAGTAGCAGTGCGGCTGGACCTTGGTGGCGTTGCGCAGGGCCAGCAGGATGGCGGCGATGGCGTTCGGCGCGGCCGGGGCGTCGGCGCGCAGGATGCGGTAGCCGTCGACCTCGACGCCGTGGACGGTGAGGGTGTCGCTGAAATCGGACGGGTCGACCACGTCGATCTCGAGGAAGAGGACATCGGCGTGGCCCGGTACCGGGTTGACGCCGCGCTGTTCGCGTTCCTTGCCGCTGTACTCGGCGACGTCGCCGGCTTGGCGGCGGTTGGCGATGATGTTGATGGCGCCGTCGTGGGCGAGGGTGTCGTCGATGAACCGGCGGGCGTCGTCGTCGAAGACGATGCGGTCGGCGCGCAGTTCGGTGGTGCGCGAGACGCGGGAGACCAGCGACACGATGATGATCCCGGCGATGAAGAACGCGGAGATGACGATGCCGTCGGGCTTGTCGATGATGTTGGCGGCCAGGGCGTAGAGCAGGACCGCGGTGAGCAGGGCGAAGCCGATGGTGGGTACGCGCCTGCGGTGGCGTGCGACGGAGACGGTGACGGCGAAGGCGCCGGAGACCATCATGGCGAGGATGCCGGTGGCGTAGGCGCCGGCCTGCTCGTCGACGTCGGCGTTGAAGGCGATCGTGATGAGGATACACAGGGCGGTGTAGACGATCACGACGGGACGGACGGCGCGTCCCCACTCGGGGGCCATGCCGTAGTCGGGCAGGTAGCGCGGGACGATGTTGACCAGTCCGGCCATGGCGGAGGCACCGGCGAACCAGAGGATGAGGATGGTGCTGATGTCGTAGACGGTGCCGAACACCTCTCCGACGTGTTCGTGCGCCAGGTACGCCAGGGCGCGGCCGTTGGCCGCCCCTCCGGGTTCGAACTGCTCGTGCGGGATGAGGAGGGTGGTGACGAAGCTCGCCGAGAGCAGGTAGACGCTCATGACCAGAGCGGCGGTGGTCAGCAGGCGACGGGCGTTGCGGATCCGCGCGCGCAGCCGCTGTTCGGCATCGGCGCCCTCGGCTGCGATGAGCGGCATCATGCTCACACCGGTCTCGAAGCCCGACAGCCCCAGCACCAGGAGCGGGAACGCCAGGAGCGCGGGTCCCATCAGGTCACCGAAGCCGCCTCCGCCTTCGACGAGGGCGTCCGTCCACGCGGACCACGCACCGGGAGTGGTGAAGACGTGGACCATGCCCACGGCGATGACGACCGCGTTCAGTGCGAGGAAGACCGCGACCAAGGGGATGGCCACGCTGACGGCTTCGCTGAAGCCCAGCAGGAACACCCCGCCCAGGACCAGGAGCAGCACCACCGTGAGGACGACTTCGTGACCGTGCAGAGCTGCGGGGAAGAAGGGGTTCTCCACCACGTGGACGGAGGCGTCCGCCGTCGACAGCGTGATCGTGATGATCCACGACGTGGCCACGAAGCCGAGCAGGACCAGCACGAACAACTTGCCCCACCAAAAGGGCAGCAGGTCCTCCAGCATCGCGACCGAACCGGCGCCGTGCGGGCTCTCCTTCGCCACGCGCCGGTACATCGGCAGCATGCCCAGCAGGGTCAGCAGGACGATCAGCAGCGTCGCCAGCGGCGAGACCGCCCCGGCGGCCAGGGCCGCGATCGCCGGCACGTAGGCCAGGCTGGAGAAGTAGTCCACCCCCGTCAGGCACATCACCTTCCACCACGCATGCGGCTCGGTGTGCCCCTCACCCGCCGCGGGGCCCACGGGCTGCACTTGGTGCCGCAGCATCCACCGCGACACCTTCCCCGTGGGCTGTGCCCGCAGCGCCGGACTGTCGACCACTTCCGGCATCACCGGCTCGCTCGCTTCCTTCATGTCCCCCATCGATCCTTCCCGGTCTGCCCGAAGCACCTGCACCTACACCCGCACCCGCAGCACGCGCACGACGGCCTCCGGGCCACGCGCAACAAGCATCGAGTATGGGGCTGCCGCCCGTGCGGACCCGCACCGGCGGCGCATGGCCCAGGACACTCCCCTGCCCCGTGTGCCCCGTCCCTCACCCAGCACTCGTACGTGTCCGCAGGCCGCAACAGCCCCCGTTACGGGCGCGGTGCAAACGGGTGACGTCCCCTGCCCACCGGGCCGATGGGCCCCGGCCCCGGGACCGCGCAGGACTTCCGGGCGTATCGCAGCGGTGGAAACCTTGACGCATCCCTAACGCGGGGGCGGCCCGATGAACACGTCGGACGGTTCCGCCCGCTCCAGCCGACCGGGGCGGGCGCCGCGTCCGCTGCGGCGGCCGGATTCACCGGGCGGCCCCGGGATCGCGCTCCCGGCAGCGGGCGGGCGGGGCCGTGGGTCCTGCCGTGTCAGGGGCGCGTCCCGCGCACCGTGTCGGGTGGCCGCCGCCTGGCGGAATCCGCGAGCCTGCTCGCGAGCGCCGCGACGAGGTCGCGGAGTTCGTCCGGCCGCTCGATGACGAACGGCAGGTCCAGCGATGCGAGCACGGGTGGCAGCCAGTCGAGGCGTTGCGCCCGTAGCTCGACGCGGGACCAGTGCGCGGCGTCCGGAGCCGCGCCGTTCGCGGACGGTGACTCCTCCACGATCGCGATGCCGGCGGGAAGCCGGCTGTGGATCTGCGCAGCCGTCCCCTGGATGCGCAGGGACACCTCGTGGCGGTACGGGGCGGTGGCGAGTGCTGTCAGGACGTGCTCCGCCGGATCGAGTCCGGCGGGCGGTTCGAACGCGCCCGGCAGGGCCGTCGCGCCGGTGATGCGATCCAGCCGGAAGGTGCGGTCCTCGCCGATCGCGGGATCGGCGCCCGTCACGTACCACCTGCCCGAGTGGGCGACGAGCCCGTACGGGTGCAGCGTGCGCCGGCTGTGCCGGCCGTCGGTGGCGGTGTACCGGATCGAGATCGGCCGGTGGCGGCGCACCGCGTCGGCGAGGGCGAGCAGGACCTCGGTCTGCGGGGCGGCCGACCCACCGGGCGGAGCCGTGAAGGCCAGGGAGCCGAGCACGGCGTCGAGCCTGCGGCCGAGCCGCTCGGGCAGCACCCTGCGGACTTTGGCCGCTGCCGTCTCGCTCGCCGTGCCGGTGGCCGTCATCAGGCCGGCCCGCCGGCCGGCGACCAGTCCGAGCAGCACGGCGAGCGCTTCGTCGTCGCTCAGCATGAGCGGGGGCATGCGGTATCCGGGGCCGAGCCGGTAGCCGCCGTGGCGGCCGCGCACGGACTCGACGGGCACGTCGAGGTCGATGAGGTGGTCGGCGTACCGCCGCACCGTGCGCTCGTCGACGCCGAGCCGGTCGGCCAGTTCGGCGACGGTCCGGATGCCGCCCGACTGCAGGAGCTCCAGCAAGGTGAGCACGCGGGCGATGGGTTTGGACATGCTGAGAAGTCTCCCGCAGATACCGGGCGGATTGTGTCCGGTATCGGTCGTAGCGTGCGGTCAGAAGCATCGACCGACCAGGAGAGAAACCATGGACTTCGTCTCGATCCGCATCATCACGGGCGATGTCGCCCGCCTCGTGGACTTCTACGAGCGCGCCACCGGTGTGCGGGCGACCCGGCCCACCGAGGACTTCGCCGAGCTCCGGACCGCCTCGGCCACCCTCGCGATCGCCGGCACCCGTACCGTCCCTCTGTTCGCGCCCGGCTCCGCCCGCCCGGCCGACAACCACAGCGTCATCATCGAGTTCCTCGTCGAGGACGTGGACAGCGTGCACCGGAACCTGACCGGTTTCGTGGAGGACTTCGTCAATGAGCCCACCACGATGCCCTGGGGCAACCGCGCGCTCCTCTTCCGCGATCCCGACGGCAACCTCGTCAACTTCTTCACCCCCGTCAGCGCGGCAGCCATCGAAAGGTTCGCCCGCTGACGACAGGACAGACGACTGGACACGGTCACCGGCGTGGGCCGGCGTGACGGATCCGGAAGCGGTCGTGTCGCCCCGGGTCCCGGTCGGCGACCTGGACGGGGCGCCCACGCCCATCGCCACACGTTGATGCCCGGCGGGCGGGCCGCTATGGGGCCGCCTGGCGAGGCGTCGCGGGTGTGGTGCGGCGGGTGGCGGAGCGCAGGGCGAGGGCCATCACCACTTCGGCCAGACCGAGCAGAACGAGCCAGAGCCCCAGAAGGCGCGTCAGGGCGATGGCGGAGTCCACCGGGAAGCAGAGGACGACGATGCCGGCGACGGCGCCGAGGGCGCCCAGGCCGAAGAGGAGGCCGCGGTGGACCAGTGCGCTGTCGGCGATGGCGACGTAGGCGGTGAGGACCCCGGTCAACAGCCAGAAGATGCCGACGATCAGGGACAACGCGCCGATCGTCTGCATGGGGTGCCGCAGCACCAGGACACCCGCCAGGAACGCCAGCATGGCGACGAGGACGCCCGCCAGCCTGCTGCCGCCGCGGTCGCTGCTGTGCGAAAAGGCGGTGACGAAACGGAAGCCGCCCGCCACCAGGAGCTGCAGACCGATGATCACGGCCAGGATGTGGAGCGTCTCGTCGGGCCAGACCAGTACCAAGATGCCCGGGATCAGGGTCGCAAGGCCGAAGCCGAGGGCCCAGATCCACGAACTCCCGAGCTGCTTGAGCGCGTCCTCGGGGTCGCTGTGCGTGTACTGCGGCGATGCGCCGGGAGATACGTTCATCACGCTCCTTGATCAACTGGAGGCCGTCGGGCGCCTCGAGGCCGCTGGATACGTCTCGTTGATCCTTTCTGCTCACCTTAGGCCGTTCCGATTAGGTTCGCCCGTTCGGTGATGTTGCCGGGTCGGCCGTGGGCCGGGATGCCTCCGGACGGAGCACAGGGAGCCGCCATGCCGGTGACGCCCTGGTGTGCCTGCTGCGCGGCGACCGGCTCACCGGGAAGGGTGACGTCGCGGAAGGCACCGGGCCGCAAACCGGGCCACCGGGGGCCGACGATCGCGGAGGGGACGTGTGAACAGGCCGGGTAGTGCCCGTCGGCATGCGGCGCTCGCCTGTGTGCGCGCGCTGACGACTGCGGGGATCCTTGTCGCCGGCTACTACCTGCTGCCCTTCGATTCTGCCGTGACGGTCGGCCCCGTTCTCGTGTTCACCGGCTGCATCGCGGGGTTGGTGCTGCTCCTCGCGTGGCAGATCCACACGATCAGGCTGTCCCCGTGGCCCGGGCTCCGTGCCGTGGAGGCCCTGGCGGTGAGCGTCCCGTTCGTCGTGCTGCTGTTCGCGGTCGTGTACTGGCTGGTGGACCTCGGCGCGTCGGGCAGCTTCAACGAAGCGATGTCGCGGACGGACGCGCTGTACTTCTCCATGACCGTGTTCAGCACAGTCGGCTTCGGGGACATCGCGCCGCGCAGTAATACGGCCCGGCTGCTCACCACGGGGCAGATGACGGTGAACATCCTGCTCATCGGTGTGGCGGCCCGGCTGATGGTGAGTGCGGTCCAGGAGGCCAGACGGCAGAGGGGCCGCCCGGCCGCGGCCGGCACCGGCAGCGCACCCCCCGCCCCCTGACTCGACGCCAGTCCTTTCGCACAGGGGCCTCATGGCTCGCACAGGGGCCCATGGCGCCCGTGGTCGCCGATACGCCCGCCGTCGGAGGCCGGCCGGCCTGCCTGCCTGCCGGACATGCGAAGCCCCCGGGCCGGTGCTGCAATGGCTCTGTCGGGCTCCGTGTCGCCGTACGCCGGGTCGAGTCCCCCTCCCTGGGGGACGTCGGAGACTTCGAGGGCGAGTCGCTCCTTCCGTCCCCGGGGGGCGTGCCCGGACACTCGTGACCGGCGCCCGGACAGCCCCGAACCGAGACGGGACACCACCTATGAAGGCGTCGGAACCGCGCCCCGCGGGGCCTGCCACAGGGACACAGCCCGAAGAGGCCGACCGGCTTCGTGAACTGTTGCGCAGTCCCGGTTACCTGAAGGCGCTCGTGTTCTGCGCCCTCATGGGTGTTCCCATTTCGCTGATCGCGTTCTGGTTCCTCGTCGCACTCCACGAGCTGGAACACCTGGTGTGGGGCGCTCTGCCGCAGGCCCTGGGATGGGACGTCCCGCCGTGGTGGTGGCCGTTGCCGTTGCTGCTCGTGGCCGGCCCGGCCGTCGCCTTCGTCGTCACCCGCCTGCCCGGGGGCGGCGGCCACGTTCCCGCATCGGGCCTCCACACGGGCGGCGTCACCCCGGTGACCCTGCCCGGCGTGATCCTCGCCGCCATGCTCAGCCTCCCGCTGGGCGCCACGCTCGGGCCGGAGGCTCCGCTGATCGCCCTCGGCGGCGGTCTGGCCCTGCTGTTCAGGGATCTGGCCCGGGTGCCGGTGACGGCCCCGGGCACAGCGCTCCTCGGCGCGGCGGGAGCAGCCGCCGCGGTCGCGGTGATCTTCGGAAATCCGCTGATCGCGGCGGTGATGCTGATCGAGGTGGCGGGCGTGGGCGGACCGCAGCTGTTCGCGGTCATGCTGCCCGCGCTGTTGTCGACGGGGGTGGGCTCGCTCGTGTTCACCGGTTTCGGCCGCTGGACCGGTTTCACTGCGACCAGCCTCTCCGTGCACGTGGGCGTGGCGGCTCCGCGGCTCGATACCGGGGACGTCGTCTGGTCGGTCCTGATCGCGGTGGTCATCGGTTTCGCCATACATGCGATCCTGCGCGGCGGACGGCTGACCGCGCGGTTCGTCGCGAAGCGTCCCGTCGTCCATACCTCCGTGTGCGCGCTGGCGGCCGGAGTCTGCGCCGCCGTGTACGCGCTGACCACCGGCCGCTCCCCCGCGGACGTGGCGTCCTCCGGGCAGGCGACGCTGAGCCGGCTGGCCGCCGATCCCCATGCCTGGGGCGTCGGGGCCCTGATCGCCGTGCTGCTCTGCACGAGCGTCGCGTACGCCCTGTGCCTGGGCTCCCTGCGAGGCGGTCCGGTGTTCCCCTCGCTGTTCCTGGGCGGTGTGGTGGGGGTGCTGCTGGCGCCCCTGCCGGGCCTGGGCGTCGTCCCGGGGCTGGCCGCGGGCATGGCGGCCGCGACGACCAGTGCCTTGCGGCTGCCCGTCAGCAGCATCGTGCTGGTCGTCCTGGTGCTCGGCAGCGTGTCCATGGTCCCCGTGGTGATCCTGGCGGCCGTCGTGGCCTTCGTGACCACGCAGTTGCTGCCGTCCGGGCCCGCCGTCCCACCCGTGGGCAAACCGGCGCAGCCGCCCGCCGCACATCCCCCCGCCCCCGACGCGACCGGGTCCGTCTGACCTGGTGCTGTGACCGGGAGGCCCGGGGAGCCCCTCCTCCCTCGGCCGTCGAGGTGCGCCGCGGGGGGCGCCCGCCGACAGTGGAAGTACCTGCTCGCGGAGCTGCGGTGCCTGCCGGTCGGCAGTGCCCGGGGGCCGCCGCCGCAGGGCGGTCGGGCACCGGGCACCGGACACACGCCGGGGGTGCTGCACGAAGGAGGCCGTATGGCGCGTCATCTGGCCGGGGATGTCCTGCGGGACCGCCCGGCGGAGAGCGGCACGCCGGGGCGCGCCGGGTCCCGTCGTCCGCGGGGCAACCGGGGACTGCGGGCGTGAGCGCGCCCCCGGCGGTGGTGCTCGTGACGGGCGTGGCGGGGTCGGGGAAATCCACCGTGGCGCTGCTCCTGGCCGACCGGCTGGGCTGGGCGTACCAGGACGCGGACGTCTTCCACACCCCGGCCGCCCGGGCCCGGATGGCGGCCGGCGAGGCCCTGTCCGACGAGGACAGAGGCCCGTGGCTGGCTGCCGTCGCGGCGTGGATCGACCGGCGGATCGCCGCGCGGGAACCGTCCGTCGTCGCCTGCTCCGCACTCAAGCGCGCCTACCGGGACGAACTGGCAGGAGGGCGGCCCGGGGTGCGTCTGGTGTACCTGCACGGGTCACGGCGACTCATCCACTCCCGGCTGGCGGCCAGGCACGGCCACTTCTTCCCCGCACGGTTGCTGGACAGTCAGTTCGCCGATCTGCAGGAGCCGGAGCCCGACGAGCACGCGTGGGTGGTCGAGGTCGACCAGCCGCCCGAGGCCGTGGTCGCGGCCGTCCTCGCGCTGCTCGGCGCGGACACCCCACCGAACCCTTCACCCACCGGCGCGGCGGCTTCCCCCTCCGTACCGGCCGAGGAGCCACACATGTCCCCCACGGCGTCCGGAGAACAATGGCGGCTGCGCCACGGCGCGCAGACGGCGGTGGTCGTGGAGCTCGGCGCCGCCCTGTGCCGGTACGAGGTGAACGGACGCCCGCTGCTCGACGGATTCACCGCCGATGAGCCCGTCACCGGGGGACGGGGGCAGCTCCTCGTGCCCTGGCCGAACCGGGTGGGCGGCGGGCGCTACCACTTCGGCGGGGAGGATCTGCAACTGCCGCTGACCGAGCCGGAGAAGCACAATGCGATCCACGGGCTCCTGCGGTGGGTGCCCTGGCGCCTCCTCGCCCGCGGCGAGGACGCGGTCACCCTGGGCACCACCCTCTTCCCGCAGCCGGGGTACCCGTACCTGCTGGAGGTCACCGCCGAGTACCGGCTCGGCCGCGGGGGGCTCGAAACCACCGTGACCACCACCAACGCGGGGGGCACCGCCGCGCCCTACGGTGTGGGCCAGCACCCCTATCTGACCGTGGGCACGGATCTGGTGGACACCGCACTGCTGACCGTTCCGGCCCGCTGCCGGCTCCGTACCGACGCACACGGCCTGCCGACCGGCGAGGAACCGGTCGAGGGCACGGCCTACGACTTCCGCACCGAGCGTCCCATCGGCGAGGAACGGCTGGACACCGCGTACACGGGGCTGGACCGCGGCGCCGACGGCCACTGCGCGGTGCGGCTGGCGCACCCTTCGAGGCGCCACGGCATCGACATACGGCTCATCGAGGGCGTCCGGTACGTGCAGGTCTACACCGGGGACACGCTGGCGGAGCCCGGGCGGCGCCGGCGCGGGGTCGCCATCGAGCCGATGTCCTGCCCGGCCGACGCCTTCCGCACCGGCACGGCCCTCGCCGTCCTGGAACCGGGTGGCCGCCATGTCCTGCGGTGGGCTCTGTCGCCGTGGGGATCCTGGTGACCGCGGGCACCGGGGCGACGCCGGGGCCGCCCATGACCGGTGACGCCTTTCGCGCGCTGTACGAGGAGCTGCGGGACCTGAGCCCGCGCGAGCACGGCGACCGGCGCGGCGCGCTCGGCCATCTGACGCCCGCACGCGTGGTCGCCGCCGCCGCCGAGGTCCGCTCCGGACACACCGTGTCCCTTGCCGCGCCCATCGAGACCGTGGCCGGTGCGGACGACCCCGACCCGGCACGGCATCGTATGATCGCGCCCGCTGCCGGTGAGAGCGACGACGAGGGGCTGCACTTCGCCCGCGACCGCTTCGCGATGAACGTGCACGGGGACGCGGACAGTCACCTCGACGCGCTGTGCCACGTGCTGTTCGACGGACGGCTCTACAACGGGGTGCCGGCGAGCACGGTGACGCCCCAGGGCGCCCGCGCGCTTTCGGTCGAGACCGTCCGGGACGGCATCGTCGGCCGCGGCGTGCTCCTGGATGTTCCGCGCCTGCGGGGCGTGCCCTGGCTGGAGCCCGGGGACCACGTGAGCGCCGGTGACCTGGCCGCGGCGGAAGCGGCCCAAGGGGTCCGGGTCCGGCCGGGGGACCTGCTGTTCGTACGGGTGGGGCACCGCAGGCGACGGCAGGAGCGCGGGGCGTGGGACGCGGGGCGGGCCCGGGCCGGCCTCCATCCCACGGCGGTGCGGTTCCTGGCCGAGCGTCGGGTCTGCGTGCTGGGGTCGGACGGCAACAACGACACCGCCCCGAGCGCCGTGGCCGGGATCGGCTTTCCCGTGCACGTGCTGGCCATCCACGCCATGGGCATCCATCTGATGGACTACCTGCAGTTCGAGGACCTGACCCGGGCGTGCAGCCGCGCGGGCCGCTGGTCCTTCCTGTGCGTGGTCGCACCGTTGCGGCTCACGTCGGCGACCGGCTCGCCCGTGAACCCGATCGCCGTTCTGTGACTCCGCGGGCGGCTCCCGCGTCCGGTCGCCGCCCGCGGACGGCGGGGATACGTTCGAAGAGGTGGGGGTGGCTGCCGCATCCCGGCAGCGCGCACAGCCGGGCCCGGCTCCAGGTCACGGCCCCCGAGCGCAAGGACGGTGGTCGCCGTGGGCGACTCCCCGCACTACGACGTCGTCATCATCGGCAGCGGCGCCGGCGGCGGCACGCTCGCCCACCGGCTCGCGCCGTCCGGGAAACGGGTGCTCGTCCTCGAACGCGGTGACTACCTCCCGCGCGAGCGGGACAACTGGGATTCCACCGCCGTGTTCGTGAAGGGCAAGTACCGCGCCCCCGAGTTCTGGCTGGACAAGCACGGCAACGCGTTCCCGCCCGAAGTCAACTACTACGTCGGGGGGAACACCAAGTTCTACGGGGCGGCCCTCTTCCGGCTGCGTCCCGAGGACTTCGGGGAACTGCGCCACCACGACGGGCTGTCGCCCGCCTGGCCGATCCGGTACGAGGACCTGGAGCCCTACTACACCCAGGCCGAGCACCTGTACCTGGTCCACGGCCGCCACGGGGAGGACCCGTGGGAGGGGGCGTACAGCGCCCAGTACGCGTATCCGCCCGTCGAACACGAGCCGCGCATCCAGCAGCTGAGCGACGACCTGGAGAAGAGGGGCCTGCACCCCTTCCACCTGCCCATCGGCGTCGATCTGGTCCAGGACGAGAACGGTCGGGCGACCCATTCCAGCGTCTGCATCCGCTGCGACCGCGTGGACGGCTTCCCGTGCCTGGTGCGGGCCAAGTCGGATGCCCAGGTGATCTGCGTGGAGCCGGCGCTGCGGCACCCGAACGTCGAGATGATCACCAACGCCCGGGTGGTCCGGCTGGAAACCGACCCGACGGGGCGCAGTGTCAGCGGGGTCCTGACGCGGAGCGAGGACGGAGAGGAGACCTCCTACTCGGCGGACATCGTGGTCGTCGCCTGCGGGGCGGTCAACTCGGCGGCGCTGCTGCTGGCCTCGGCGAACGACCGTCACCCCCGCGGGCTGGCCAACAGTTCCGATGTGGTGGGCCGGCACTACATGCGCCACAACAACGTCGCCCTGATGGCCATTTCGAAGGAACCCAACACCACCCGGTTCCAGAAGACGCTGGCCCTGCACGACTGGTACCTCGGTGCCGACGACTGGGACTACCCACTGGGCGGCATCCAGATGCTCGGCAAGTCGGACGCCGACCAGATCCACGGTGAGGCTCCCCGCTGGGCGGGCGCCGTGGCCCCCGACATGCCCTTCGAGGTCCTGGCCCACCACGCGGTCGACTTCTGGCTGTGCGGCGAGGACCTTCCGCTCCCCGACAGCCGGGTCACCGTCGACGGCGACGGCACCATCCGTCTCGCCCTCGACGAGCAGAACAACGTCGCGGGTCTCAAACGTCTGCGGCACAAGCTCCAGGGCATGCTCGGCCATCTGGGGATGCAGGAGCACAAGCTGCTGTCCCACAGCATCTACCTGCACAAGGGGATGCCGATCGGCGCCACGGCCCACCAGGCCGGCACCGTGCGGTTCGGCGACGACCCCGCCACTTCCGCTCTGGACGTGAACTGCAAGGCGCACGACCTCGACAACCTGTACGTGGTCGACACCAGTTTCTTCCCGAGCATCGGCGCGGTCAATCCGTCCCTCACGGCGATCGCGAACGCCCTGCGGGTCGGGGACCACCTGGTGGAGCGGCTGGGCTGACCCCCGCGGCGTGCTCCGGAAGGGCGGTGCTGCTGCGCCAGGTGGCGCAAGGGGACCTCGTCCGGGCCGCCGATCCGCGGGAAGGGTGGTTCCGTGGCGGGCGGACCCTGTCGGGCCACGGTCCGCCGGACCGCAGCGGGCAGTCGAGGAGGCAGTCGATCGTGAGCTCCACCGAGGGCGTACCACGGGGAGTGATCCCCGCCCACCTGCTCAAGGGCCAGAAAGCACTGGTCACCGGTGCCAACAGTGGAATCGGCAAGGCCACGGCCATCGGCCTGGGCCGGGCCGGCGCGGACGTGGTCGTGAACTACGTGGCCGGCGCGGACGAGGCACAGAAGGTGGTCGAGGAGATCACTTCGTTCGGCGTACGGGCGGCCGCGTACGAGGCGGACGTGTCCCGGGAGGACCAGGTCGTGGCCATGATGGACCGGATGGTCCAGGAGTTCGGCACGATCGACATCCTGGTCGCCAATGCCGGACTGCAGCGCGACGCTGCGTTCGAGGAGATGACGCTCGCCCAGTGGCAGAAGGTGCTGGATGTCAATCTCACGGGCCAGTTCCTCTGCGCGCGGGAAGCGACGAAGGAGTTCCTGCGGCGCGGTGTCGTCCCGGAGGTGTCCCGTGCGGCGGGGAAGATCATCTGCATGAGCTCCGTCCACCAGCTCATTCCCTGGGCGGGCCACGCGAACTACGCCTCCTCCAAGGGGGGCGTGCAGATGCTGATGGCGACGCTGGCGCAGGAACTCGCGCCCAAGAAGATCCGGGTGAACGCGATCGCTCCCGGAGCCGTCAAGACGCCGATCAACCGGAGTGCGTGGGAGACGCCCGAGGCACGGGAGGACCTGCTGCGGCTGATCCCGTACAAGCGGATCGGCGACCCCGATGACATCGCCCACGCGGCCGTGGCCCTCGCCTCCGACCTCATGGACTACATGGTGGGCACCACGCTGTACGTGGACGGCGGGATGACGCTCTTCCCCGGCTTTGCCACAGGCGGCTGACCCCCGCCCGACCTGTCATCCCGAGCGGCGAAGGAACGTATGCACACCACGGTCCACCTGCTGGCGGCGGAGGCGCCGCAACTGCTCCCGGCCAGGGAGCTCATGGCGTTCACCCTCGCCTCCCACATCCTCCTGGTGCCGATGGGAGTGGCACTGCCGCTCATCACCCTCGTCATGCACTACCGCGGCCTGCGCCACGACGACGCCACGGCGTTGCTGCTGGCGCGGCGCTGGTCGGCCGTGATGGCCGTGCAGTTCGCGATCGGCGTCGTCACCGGCACCGTGCTGTCGTTCGAGTTCGGCCTGCTGTGGCCGGGGCTGATGGGCAGGTGGGGTGATGTCTTCGGCATCGGCTTCGGCATCGAGGCCTGGGCGTTCTTCCTCGAAGCGGTGCTCATCGCCATCTACCTGTACGGGTGGCGCAGGCTGAAGCCGCGCACCCACTTCCTGCTCGGCCTGCCGCTGCCGTTCACCGCGCTGCTGGGCGCCTTCGGCATCCTGGCCGCCAACTCGTGGATGAACACCCCCCAGGGGTTCACCCTCGACTCCGGGGGCAACCCGGTCGACGTGAACGTCTGGAAGGCCATCTTCACCCCGATGTTCGGGCCCCAGTACTGGCACTTCGTGGTGGCGATGCTGATGACGGCGGGCTACGTCGTGGCGGGCGTCTACGCGGTCGGGTGGCTGCGGGGCCGCCGGGACCGCTACCACCGGCTGGGCTTCGCGGTTCCCTTCACCATCGCCGCGGTGGCCACTCCGGTGCAGTTCGTGCTGGGTGACTCCATCGCCCGGTCGGTGTTCCACAAGCAGCCCGTGAAGTTCGCCGCGATGGAGATCGTCTGGGACACCGACAGCCACGTTCCGGAGTACCTGTTCGGCCGCCTCCACCCGGACGGATCGGTCTCGGGCGGCATCAAGGTCCCCCAGCTCGACTCCATCCTGGCCGGTTTCAGCCCGGACACGGTGGTGACGGGGCTGACGTCGGTACCCGCGAGCGACCGGCCGAACGCCACGCAGGCCACCATCGCGCACTGGGCCTTCGACACCATGGTCGGGATCGGGTCCGTGCTGGTGCTCCTCGCCCTCTGGTACGGGCTGATCTGGGTGCGCCACCGGCGCCTCCCCCGCTCCAAGTGGTTCTACCGCAGCGCAGCCTTCGCCGGCGTGGGCTGCCTCCTCGCGGTCGAAAGCGGCTGGATCACCACCGAGGTGGGCCGCCAGCCGTGGATCGTGTACCAGAACATGCGCGTCGCGGAAGCGGTGACGTCCACCCGCTCCACCACCCTCTGGATCATGTTCGGCCTGGTGATCGTGGTGTACCTGTGCATCTTCGGGGCGTTCCTCACCGTCCTGTTGAAGATGCGCGACCGCTGGCGCCTGGCCGATGCTCAGGCCGACGGGCAGGCAGGCGGGCAGGCAGACGGACTGGCCTACGGGCAGCAGGCGGAGGCGCCGGAGGCGGTCACGCCGTACGGCCCGCGCTCTCCCGTCCCGGCCGGTGACACCCGCTCCGCGCAGGACGGCGGCGCCACGCGGCCCCGGGACGGCGGGCAGTGATGGCCGGCCTCCTCGCCTTCGTGCTGCTGCTCGCCGTGACCGCCTACGCGTGCGCGGGCGGGACCGACTACGGGGCCGGCTTCTGGGATTTGACGGCCGGCGGAGCCGAGCGCGGCAAACGCCCCAGATGGCTGATCGATCACGCCATGGCTCCCGTGTGGGAGGTCAACAACGTCTGGCTGGTGTTCGTCCTCATCATCATGTGGACGGGCTTTCCCGTGCTGTTCCAGACCGTGTTCACCGCGATGTGGCTCCCCCTGGCGCTGGCCGCCCTCGGCATGGTCCTGCGCGGCGCCGGTTTCGCCCTGCGCAAACCCAGCCGCCGACTGGCCAGGCGGCGCCTGTACGGCGCCGTGTTCGCCGTCGCCTCCCTGCTCACCCCCTTCTTCCTCGGAGCGGCGGTGGGAGCGATCGCCTCCGGCCGGATCGCACCGGGTACCGAGGCGTCGGCGGACGCGTGGGCCAATCCCGCGTCCCTCCTGTTCGGTCTGCTGACCGTCGCCGCGACCGCCTTCCTCGGAGCGGTGTTCCTGACGGCCGACGCCACGCGCTTCGAGGCGCCCGACCTCGTCGGCTACTTCCGGCTCCGGGCCCTCCTCGGCCTCGTCGCGGTCGCCGTGACGGCCGCCGGCGTGCTCCTCGTAACGCGTAGCGACGCCCCCCACGTCTGGCACGGGCTGACCCACGGGGCGGGGCTCGCCCTCGCGATCGTGTCCGCGGTGCTGTTCGCCGTCACGGCGCTGCTCGTGTACCGGGGCCGGGCCCGTTGGGCCCGCTTCGGCGCCGTCGGCGTCGTAGGCACGGCCGTCTTCGCCTGGGGCCTCGCCCAGCGCCCCTACCTCATCCCCACGTCGCTGTCCGTGGCGGACGCCGCCGGTGACCCCCAGACACTGGCCTGGCTGGCCGTGGTCAGCCTCGTCGCCCTGGTGCTCATCTGCCCCGCCGTCTTCTTCCTCTACTGGCTGGACACCCACGGCGAGCTGGAACCCCTCACGGAGTCCGACCTGCGGATCCGCCCGGCGCGGGGTGAGGCGGCCGGCGGGGACTGACCTCGGCGCGCCGGCCCGTCGGCCGGGGCCCCTCCGCCGACCCGGACCCGGCCCCGGCCCCGGCCACCGGCACCTCGTCGAGTCAGCCGTCGTGCCCGTGCGGCAAGGAAGGAACCGCTGTGAGCGAGGACGACATCCTCCTCGGCATCGCTCTCGTCGTGGCCCTGGCCACCGCGTGCCAGATCCTCGCCGGCAAACTGCGCGTCCCCGCGCTGATCCTGCTGCTGCCGGCCGGCTTCACCGCCGGCGCCCTGACCGACGTGATCCATCCGGACAAGCTCGTCGGGGACGACTTCTCCTCCCTGGTGTCGCTGTCCGTGGCGGTGATCCTCTACGACGCCGGTCTCGGCCTCGACCTGCGCAACCTTTCGGGCCACACCCGCGCGATCGTGGGCAGGCTGCTGCTGTTCGGAGTGGCCTTCACCTTCTTCGCCGTCTGCGCCGTCGGCCCGGCCCTGTTCAGCATGTCGCTCAGGGTGGCCGCGATGGTGGGCATGATCCTCGTCGTGTCGGGGCCCACGGTCGTGGGGCCCCTGCTCCAGTACGTGCGTCCCACGGACAAGGTCCGGCGCCTGCTGATCTGGGAAGGGACGCTGACCGACCCGATCGGAGCGATCCTCGGAGCGATCGTCTTCCATGCCATCTCAACGACGCGCCAGATCGACATCGGCCGTGGTTACCAGCTGGGCCAGTTCCTCCTCAGCATGGCAGTCGGCCTCGCCGGCGGATGCGTGGGGATCGCCCTGCTGTGGCTGACCCTGCGCGTGCTCCGGCTCGGGGAGGCGCTCGGGACGCTGGCGCAACTGGCCACGGTGGTGACCGTGTCGGCGGGGTGCGACATCGTACGCGACGACACCGGGCTCATCGCCGCGATCGTCACCGGTATGGCCGCGGCCAACATCCGGGGCTTCGACATGCCCGCTCGCCGGCCCTTCTTCGAGACACTGGTCCAGCTCATCATCGGGCTGTTGTTCATCTCCATCTCGGCCGGCGTCACTCCTGCCTCCCTCACGCCCGTGCTCCTGCCCACCCTCGTCCTCGTCGTGTTCCTCGTCCTCGTGGTGCGGCCGCTGGTGGCCTTCGTCGCCACCATGGGCAAGGGCATGACCACAGGGGAGCGCGCGTTCGCGGGATGGATGGCTCCGCGCGGCATCGTCGCGGCCTCCACCGCGGCGGCCTTCGCCCAGACCCTCGTCGAAGTGGGGCTGCGCGGCGCGTCCAAGATCCTCCCCATCACCTTCCTGGTGATCGTATCGACGGTCGTGCTGTACGCGCTGACCGCCGGCCGCGTGGCCCGGCGGCTCGGCGTCACCGTGCCGAACCGCACGAGGCCCCTGCTGGTGGGCGGGGCCCCGTGGGCGGTGGCACTGGGAAGCGCGCTGCGGTCGACCGGGCTGGACGTGCAGATGTGGGCGGGCCTGGAGGAGGAACGAGAGCGGATCAAGGAGGCCGGGATCCCCCTGGCGAGAGGGGACCTGCTGGCGACGGCCACCAACCCCCGGGCGCGGCTGGAGGGAGTCAACGCGGTCTTCCTGCTCACGGATGACGACGACTTCAACGCGCTCGCCTCGGTGCTGGTCGAGGACAACGTCGAGGGCCCCGTGTACCGGGTGGGACCTCCCCACGACCGTCATGGTGTCGTCGCGCCCTACACGGGTGGCGCCGTCCTGTTCGGCAGTCCCCTGCTCAGGCACGTCCTGGCGGCACGGTACGAGGCGGGCGCGCGGTTCCTGGTGCGGCCCGCGTCCGATCCGCTCCCGCCGGGTCACGAGACGCTGTTCGTGGTCCGCGGCGACGGCCGGCTGGAGCCGGTGGACGAGACGTCCTCCGGCACCCCGCAGGAGGGCGACACCGTCGTGCTGCTCGGCCCCCCGCCGGCGGCGGACCCCTCCCAGCACCCTCCCTCCCCCACCGCCGGCTGAGCGCGGCGCGGGCACACCGGCCGCGGCACGGGCGCCGGCGCGGCCGTCGGTGGCGGGCAATTCGGCCTACCCGCCGCCTGCCTGGGCACGGTTCAAGGTCGCGTCCAGGGTGACGGCCGCGTCGATGAGCGCCAAGTGGGTGAACGCCTGCGGGAAGTTCCCGAGCTGCCGGCCCGTCAGGGCGATCTCCTCGGAGTACAGGCCGAGGTGATTGGCGTACGTCATCATCTTCTCCAGCACGAGCCTGGCCTGATCGGTCCGCCCGGCCCGCGCCAGGGCGTCGACGTACATGAACGTGCAGAGGGAGAACGTGCCTTCGGAGCCGCGCAACCCGTCGGGCGATGCCTCCGGGTTGTAGCGGTAGACCAGGCTGTCGGTGACCAGCTCCCGGTCCATCGCGTCCAGAGTGGACGTCCACATCGGGTCGTCGGGGGTGATGAAGCCGACCGTCGGCATCCGCAGCAGCGACGAGTCGAGCACATCGCTGCCGAAGTGCTGGACGAACGCCCCGCGGTCCGGGTCCCAGCCCTTCGCCAGGACCTGCTCGTAGATGTTGTCGCGCTCGGCGGCCCACCGGCCGCTGTCCGCCGGGCGCCCGTGTTCCACCGCCAGCCGAAGCGCGCGGTCGAACGCCACCCAGGACATCACCCGCCCGTAGGTGAAGTGCCGGCGCCCGCCGCGGGTCTCCCACAGTCCCTCACCGGCCTGGTCCCAGTGGTCGACGAGCCAGTCGAGCAGGGTGCGCAGCGACGCCCAGCCGCGGATGTCCAGGTGGATGCCGTGCTGGTGGGCGAAGGAGATGCTGTCCAGCGCCTCGCCGTAGATGTCGAGCTGCAGCTGGGCGGCCGCGCCGTTGCCGATGCGCACCGGAGCGGATCCCTGGTAGCCCTCCCAGTGGTCCAGGGTCTCTTCGCGGAGACCGGAGGAACCGTCCACCCGGTACATGATGTTCAGGGGCCCCGTCTCGGTGTCGCGGCCGGCCTTCTCCTTCACGCGGTCGCTCAGCCAGCCGATGAACGCCTTGGCTTCCTGCGTGAACCCCAGCCCCAGCAGGGCGTACACGGAGAAGGAGGCGTCACGGATCCAGGTGAACCGGTAGTCCCAGTTGCGCTCCCCGCCCAGTTGCTCCGGCAGGCCGGCCGTGGGGGCCGCCACCAGGGCGCCGCTGGGCGCGTACGTCATGAGCTTCAGCGTCACGGCGGAGCGCTCGACCATCTCGCGCCACCGTCCCGAGTAGCGGGACTGGTGGAGCCACGACCGCCAGTACTGCCTGGTGTCCTGGAAGAGCTCCTGGAACTCGGCCCCGTTGATCTCGCGCGGCGGGCCGTGCGCGGCGGATTCCATGACCAGGCCCCGCTGCTGTCCGGCCTCCAGCGCGACGCAGACGCGCAGGTCGTGACCGCCGGTGACGTGGTGCACCACCCGTTCGTCGTCCGGCTCCCGCACCACGCTGAGGGTGAGTTCCAGGTCGTCGGAGGCGAACACCGCCCCGTTCGCGGTGATGTGCAGGGTGTGGGGCTTGCGGCCGTAGTCGAACCGGGGCGCGATGTCGACCTGGAAGGTCATGCTGCCGCGCACGCACCGCAGCATGCGGACCAGGCGGTGCCGGTCGGTGGCGCTCGCTCCGGTCACCGGCATGAAGTCGACGACCTCGCCGGCGCCGGCCTCGGTCATGAACCTGGTCACGAGGATCGCGGTGTCCGGCAGGTACAGCTGTTTCGTCGTGTAGGTCGCGTCCGCCGGTGTGACCGTGAAGTGCCCGCCCTTCTCCCAGTCCAGAAGGGCCCCGAACACGCTGGGCGAATCGAACCGCGGGCAGCAGAACCAGTCGATGGTTCCGTCCGTGGTCACCAACGCCGCCGTCTGCAGATCACCGATCAGGCCGTGATTTTCGATCAGGGGGTAGTCAGCCATGGGAGGACCCCTTCCGACGCCACCCGATCAGCTTAGGCAGGAAATGCCCGTCGGGCCGCCCGAGGCGGCCGAGCGGCGGCCGGCCGCCTCAGCACGCGGGCGGAAAGGCGCCTAGCATGGCAAGGGACGAACGGGGCGCTCACGTTCGATCGCAGCGTTCACGTCGACTGGCCCCGTCGGATCCGGAGGCGTCCTTGCTGCCGAGCCCTGCGACGACGCCGGACCCTGCAACGCGCCGGGGTTCCCGGCGCGGACCACACGACGCATGCGCACGATGATGTCCTGGGCGGCGCGCTTCCGGCTGCGCCAGTACGTCAAGGCGAGCCTGTGGATCATGCCCCTGATCGGACTCCTGCTGGGGGCGGTGCTCGCCGAGCTGGCCGCGGGCGTGCACGGAACGGGCTGGTTCCCGGACGGCTGGCGGTACTCCGCGACGACGGCGAGCAGTGTGCTCAGCTCCGTCGTCGGGTCCATGATCGCGCTGCTGGGCTTCGTGGTGACCATCGGTGTACTCGTCATCCAGCAGGCCACCGGGACGCTCTCCCCCCGCTACATGCGCCTTTGGTACCGCGACCGGCTGCAGAAGGCCGTGCTGGCCACCTTCACCGGTACGTTCGCCTACGCGTTCTCCCTGTTGCGCAGGATCGAGTCGGACACCGTCCCCGACCTGGGGGTGACCCTGTCCGGCGTGGCCGTTTCGGTCAGTCTCATGCTGCTGCTCATCTACCTCAACCGGTTCACCCACAACCTGCGGCCCGTGGCCATCGCGGACCTGGTGGGCCGCTCGGGCGAGAAGGTGCTCGTTCGCGGGTCGCAGCAGATCTACCGCTTCGCGGCGGCCGGTGGGGATCGCCTGCCGCCGACTTCTCCGGTGCACGCCGTCCGCCCCGTCCGCCCCGTCCGCTCCGAACGGGGCGGCGTCATCCAGGCGTTCGACGCGGCAGGGCTGATCGCCGCCGCCGTCCGCTACGACTGCGTCCTCGTACTGGCCCACCAGCTCGGCGACTTCGTGCCGCCGGGCACCACACTCCTCGAAGCCCACGGCTGCGCTCGCGAGCCCGATCCGCGGCGGGTGAGCGGCCTCGTCGCCCTCGGAACCGAGCGCACCATCGAGCAGGATCCCGCCTTCGCCCTGCGGATCCTCGTCGATATCGCCGTCCGTGCTCTGTCTCCCGCCGTGAACGACCCCACGACCGCCGTGCAGGTGCTCAACCACATCGACACGTTCCTGCACAGGGTCGGCGGAGCCCGGCTCAGCGGCCGGTACGTGCTCGCCGACCCCCAGGGGCGACCGAGGCTGGTGGTGCCCGGCCGCGGGTGGGAGGACTACCTCCAGGTCGGCGTCACCGAGATCCGTGAGTACGGGGCCACCTCCCTCCAGGTCTGCCGGCGGCTCCGCGCACTGCTGGAGGACCTGCTCGCGACGCAGTCGGCCGACCGGCGTCCGGCGGTGCGCGCCGAGCTCGTGCTGCTCGACGAGTCCGTGCGGCGGGCGTTCGCCGACCCCGTCCGCCGCGCCGCCGCGATGACCGCCGACCGGCAGGGCATCGGCGGTGAGCGGCGCGGCGGGAGCGGGGCGCCGCGATGACGGGGTGCTGATCGCGGGCGGGCGTGTCGATCACGCCGCCCGTTCCCCTCCGTCCACTACGGTGGGGTCAAAGATCGCAGCCTCGCGTTCGAGCGAGTGAGGACCCCTCCGATATGAACCGTACGAGCGGTCCGCACGCGCCGGAGCAGCAGCCGCAACCCGCAGTGGGCGCCGAGACCCGCTGGCCGATGGCCGCGGCCGTCATCGTTTCCGCGGTGCTGACCCTGCTCCTGCCGGACGACTTGCGCCTGGGGCCGCGATGGGCGCTTCCCCTGGCGGAAGGACTGCTCCTGGTGGCGCTGATGTCGGCCGACCCCGTTCGGATCAGCCGCCGGTCGGGCGCCCTGCGCGCCGTGTCGGTCGCCCTGGTCGGTGTGCTGGCGTGCGGTGCGATCTGGTCCACCGTCCGGCTCATCGACGATCTCGTCCACGGCGGCGACGAGACCAATTCCGCCACCGCCCTCCTGCTGGCCGGTGGCAGCGTGTGGGCCTCCACCGTCCTCGCGTTCTCCCTGCTGTACTTCGAACTCGACAACGGCGGGCCGGCCGCCCGGGCCCACCACATGCCGCCCACCCCCGCGCTCGCCTTTCCCCAACAGCTCACCCCCGAACTGAACGCCTCGAACTGGCGCCCCCGCTACATCGACTACCTCTACCTCGGCTTCACCAATTCCACCGCGCTGAGCCCCACGGACGTCATGCCGCTCGCCCCGTGGGCCAAGATCGTCATGACTCTGCAGTCCGTCGTCTCCCTGGTCATCCTGGGACTCGTCATCGCCCGGGCCGTCAACGTGCTGGCCTGACGGGGCGCCGGCACCCAGGCCCCGTACGGCCGCTCACGGCGCCGTGGGGGGTGCCGGGCAGGCACAGCACGTCGACGTGATCCGCCCGCTGCGTCCTCCGGGACGGGTACCGGTCCCGGGGCGGACGGACCCTAGTCCTCCACGGGCCCGGTCCGGCCGCGGGTCTGGGGCTTCCCGAGGGATCGGCACCACGGGCATGCACGGTGGTCGCTCGCGGCGCCCTCCCGGGGAGGACGGGGCGTGGGCAGGGGGAAACCCGCCCGGTACTCATCCTGAAGCAGCTCCATCGAACGCGTGCGTGTGCCGTGCAGGGGGGTTTCGCCGCGCGTGCCTGCTCCCGCCAGACGGCGTGCGATCCGCGCCATTGCCGCCCGCACCGTACGCACCACGCGTGTCACGCGTGTCACCGCCGGCCCCGGACCGCGAGCGGCCGGCTCGCCGACGGGGGACACCGTCACGAGACCTTTCCGACGGACCGGGGCCGGCCGTTCGGGAACCGGGCCGACCGGACCTGCCGCCGGGGACGCCCCGCGGACGGGGAGCGCCCCCTCGCCGCTCCCCGGAGCGGCTTCTTACGCCGATAGGCGGATGATAACTCTTTCGGTTGTGACATGTCTCTGCATTCCCTTCAACGCCTGGTACAGAGGTGCATCGGGCAGGAATGGGACAGGCTACCGCCGCTTTGGCGAGCCTCATTCGGAGGCAGGAAAGCAGCAATACGCAGATTGCCGGGGTTTTCACGCGCCGGGCAATGTACGAATTGCCGGGGTTTTTCAGCGCTGCCGACAGCCCTTTCCGGCGGTCCACAGGTATGCGGAAGAAGCACGGAGGCCGTATATCCGTAGGGCGCAACAAGAGGTCAGAGGTGCAGGCGTTCGGCGAGTGGCGCCGGCCTCTGGCGGGGCGCCTTGTCGTACCGGTCCGGTGTGCACGATGGCCGGCACGGCTCAGGGTCGGACGCGAGCGGCTCCGCACCCGAACGGGGGGCGGCGCCGACAGACGGATCCCCCGGTCGCACAGGTGTCGCGGCTGCCGCATGGGACATCCGCGTGGCGTCCACATGGAGGGACAGGACGTGCTTGAAGCGTTGCTGCCGCCTCAGTTCAAGCGTGTCCACGTTCCAGAGACGGCCGGTCCCTGATGACGACACTGCGGTGAGACCTGTACCCAAGGCGGCAGAAATCAGCACGATCCACAGGAGAATGCCTCCCATAGCGGTTCCTTTCGAAGGCTGAGAGGTAAGGGACGCTCAAGGCCCAAGCCCCGGCGAGTGCTCGGCATAACGCAGGGGCATATGCAGAGTTGCGCTCTGTCCTCCGATTGCAGCATGGACAGTCCTATGAGCAGATGATCGATAGCCGGCCCGCCGTGACCCGCAGCGCTGCCCGGGGGCGCAGAGATGAGTGGCCGGCGCCCGCCCGTGGCCCGCAATCCCTGCGCTTTGGGCGTTTTGCAGAATCGTTAAGGCAGCGTCAACGCTCGTTCGTCCACCACCATCACCCGGATGGCACACACCCAGACCAACATCGTCAGCGTTTATGGAATATGACAACAGCAAAGCTCCCCGCCTCCTTCCGCAGGACCGCAGAGGAAGACGGACAGGGAGGCAGTATTCACTCCGGAACCACCCGGATCGGGAAGTGGATTTTCACTCCACGCTCAACCGACCGTGGCGAGACCCGGAACGCAACGCTGGGACACGAGAGCCTGGAAATCGACCTGTGCTACTCCTCGTCGATCTTCGAGGACTTCCTCCATACGATGAGCATGATCCAGGTCGACTTCGGCAGGCGGTCCGGCAGGACGGCATCCCCGGCAATGGCCCTCGACGGACGCTCGGGTGGCAGCTCCCGTGTATGAACCGTACGGATACCCGGACATGCACGGCCTCCACCCCCAGCCGGACACCTCCGCGTTCTGGGGTCGGCCGGAGCACCTACAGCACGCCTCTCCCGTGCAGCCACTCGGCGTGCCGGGCGAGGCGCATCCGCCATGGGACCCGGCGACGGAACTGGCCAGCCTCCTCCAGGAGAGCGCCGCGCTCGGGTCGCCGGAGCCCTTCACGCTGGGCGGCTTCGACCACAGCGGTGACACGGCCAGCACCCTCGGCTTCGTCACGGGGCTGGAGCACGCCCCCAGCGAGCGTCAGCCCGCACCACCGCCCAGCGGGCACCGCCGGAACCCCTCGAAGTCGCCGGTGATGACCCTCCTGCAAACGGGCAGTCTGTTCACCGCCACGCTGGTCGCCGTGATCGCCGCCGTGGTGAGCATCCTCAGCGGGCTGGCCATTTGCGACGCACTGCGCCACAGCGCCGCCCCCCACACGGCCCGCGAAGTGGTCAACTGGTGGCCCCTGCTGATCTACGGCCCCTGGGTGGTCGCTTCGCTGTCCATCCTCAGATCCGCCCTGCACCAGCGACGGGCCCTCCATTCCTGGTCCATCGTGCTGCTGTTCTCCACCCTGGCCACGCTCCTGTGCGTGGCCCAGGCACCCAGGACGATCGCCGCCGCGGCGGCGTCCGCCCTTCCCGCCGTCGCGGCGCTGGCCTGCTTCCAGCAGCTGGTCCGTCAGATCACGCTGACGCGGCCGCCCCGCCAAGCCGCTCCACGACACCGCAACCGGGCACCCTCCGCGCCCGCGCAGCTCAGGCAGACGGCCGCGGCCAGGCAAAGCCCCGACGGTGTCCCTGCCGGCTACGCCGCGGCAGACAACAGGACACTCCGCTCGCCGTCGCACGGTCACAGGTTCGGGTAGGGCGCATGAGGGTCGTAGGAACGAGGCGGCAACGGTGCCTTCGGCATGGACCGGTGGGCAGGCGTCCCGGCGGAAGCGGCGGTGTCGCACGATGACTTCACAGCAGGGTCGCGCCTCGCACCGGGGGCCACCGCGAAGCGCGAACGCGGTAGCAGCCGGTAACTCCCTGGCCGACCCGGTCCTTCCCACGCGTCAACGGGGCGCTCGCCTGCACCTTTGAAACGAAGATCGAAACCGAAGGTCACGGGCCTTGCCCGGAGTCAGTCCGGCGCTCTGCCCCACCGTGTCCCCTTCGCGAGCCGGGCCGGCCCCCGTTTCACGGCGATGCGACCCTGCCCCGGTCCCGCACGCACCCCGACCGTCGACGTCCGGTCACCGGGCACGCCCCAGCGGTGTGCCGCGGGGACGGGTCGTGCCCGCAACCGGGCCTGCGCCCGCGGCGACCGGGGACCCGTGCCCGCCCTGTCGGCACACCGGGCGACGTGGCGTCCCCGCCGAACCGAATGCACGACGCGCTCCGGCGCTTCACCCCCACACCCAATGCGAAAGGTCAGCACGATGGTGTACGAGATGACCCACGCCGAACGCATGCAGTACAAGCGGCGCCAGGACGCCGCCTACCAGGCCGGCGAAGAAGCCGTCACCAATCTCCAGGCGGCTCTCGCGCTCGCAGACATGACCCTCCCCTCCCTCTGCAACGACGGGCCGGTGGCGGGCCACGGCTTCGTCAGGCTCGGTGGGTGCAACGCGGCCTTCGCCAACCGGCTCGCCGAGGTCATCGCCGCGGGGGCCGATGCGCTGCAGTACCAGCGGTGAGATGCCGACAGGGCCCGCGTCCTGCGCGTGGCAGGGAGGCGCGCGGTCCGGCAGCGGGTGTCCGGGGGACGGAGGGATCGTTTTGGAGGGTGTGACCGATGATCAGCGAATGTCCTTGCCCCATGCCCTGGGGCTGGGCCGACTCGTGCCCGGTGCCCTCATTCCCTCGCAGCACCAGCCGTCCACCGCCCGGCACCGCCGGGCGCCCGGCCACCGTGCCCGCTCCGATGAGGTCGCGGACCCGTCGGCGCCCCTGTACGCGCAGCTCGTGGCGGAGTGGACCGCCCGCGGCTCCGCGGTCCCCGGCATGCCCGATCCCGTCTGGATGCGTCTGATCTCCGTGGAGCACTTCCAGGAGGAAACCGAATCCACACTGCGCAGACTGCACCTCGCGGCCGACCCCGAACCCGGCTCCGCCTCCTATGTGCCGACCGGGACGGGACGGCGCCGGAGCTGGCCGGAGTGAACCGGCGGGGCGCATCACGGGGGGATGCGACGCCCGGGCAACGGGCGCCGGGGCCGCCGCCCCCGGCGCGGCGGGGCGGGTATCCGTGCGGGTACCTGCCCGCTCCGGGTCTTCACCCGACCGGACGCGGAGGGCGGGCGGCGCTGGTCAGCCGCCCAAGGTGACGTTTCCGAGCCGGCTGACCATGGCGGGGTCCCGGTGGTCGAAGAAGAGCGATGCGCCGGTGTCCAGGGTGGCGATGGCGGCCATCTGGTCGCCGGTGAGCTCGAAGTCGAAGACGTCGAGGTTCTCGGCCATGCGGTCGGCGCGAACCGACTTGGGGATGACGACGACGTCGCGCTGGACGAGCCAGCGCAGGACGACCTGCGCGACGGACTTGCCGTGCGCGGAGGCGATCTTGCCGAGTTCCGGGTGGGTGAAGAGGTTGTTACGGCCTTCGGCGAAGGGGCCCCACGACTCGATCTGGACACCGCGCTCGCGCATGAGTTCCTGGTCGGCGGTGCGCTGGTGGAAGGGGTGGGTCTCGATCTGGTTGACCGCCGGGGTGATCTCATTGTGGTCGATCAGGTCCACGAGGCGGTCGGGGTGGAAGTTGGAGACGCCGATGGCCCGGGCGAGGCCCTGGTGGTGCAGGGCCTCCATGGCACGCCAGGAACCGTAGACGTCGCCGTAGGGCTGGTGGATCAGGTACAGGTCCAGGTGGTCCAGGCCGAGCTTGCGCAGTGAGGTGTCGAAGGCGCGCCTGGCCTTGTCCTCCCCGGCGTCGGAGACCCACAGCTTGGTGGTGACGAACAGTTCCTGGCGCGGGATGCCGCTCGACCTGATCGCACGGCCGACGGCCTCTTCGTTGCCGTAGGCGGCCGCGGTGTCCAGGGACCGGTAGCCGGCGGCGAGGGCGTCGCTGACGGCCTGCTCGGTCTGCTCGGGCGGGATCTGGTAGACGCCGAAGCCGAGGACGGGCATCTCGATGCCGTTGTTCAGGGTGACGTTCCGCATGCGGGATCCTTACGGGGAGTCGGATTGTGGGTGGGCCCGCCCTGGCCTGCTGGTGGAAGCCGGGGTGCTGTGCAGCGGTACCCGCCGAAGATCAGCGCGTCCCGGGCGGTGCTCCATGTGGGCCCGCCGTTCGCCGCGATGTCGTCCAGCCTGCCCGCTCACGCCGGCGACAGACGGGCCGGCTGCATTCCTCGGGTGGGGCCGGGACACGCCGGCGCCATGGCATCGTGCGCCGCGAGGTAGCGGGCTCCGGGCGGCGTACCGCCGGGCGCGCATCAGTACGGGCCTCGGCGGGCAGTCGCCGAGCATGAATCGACTCCCCGATCCCGGCCCCTCCTACTGGATGCAGACGGTCGGCATGCCGGCCTTCCCCCCTCTCACGACGACCGCTGAGGCGGACGTGGCCGTTGTCGGCGCGGGCATCGCCGGTCTCAGCACCGCCTGGGAGCTCACCCGCGCCGGGCTGCGCGTCATCGTGCTGGAGGCAGACCGCATCGCGGCCGGCGTGACGGGGCACACGACGGGAAAACTCACCGCCCTGCACACCAGCGTCTACGACCGGCTGCGCTCCGAGCACGGGGAGGAAGCCGCCCGTCTCTACGCCACGTCCCAGAGCGCGGCGCTCCACCATGTGATCGAGGTGGCCGAGGAGCTCGGCGTGGAATGCGAGCTGGAACGGCGTCCCGCCTTCACCTACTGCGAGGACCCCGACGGTGTGCAGGCACTGCGTGCCGAGGCCGGGGCGGCCCGGGAGGCGGGCCTGAGCGCGTCCTTCGTCACCGAGACCACCCTGCCCTACCCGGTGGCGGGCGCCGTCCGGGTCGATGGACAGGCGCAGTTCCACCCCCTCAAATACCTGCGCGGCCTCGTGGACGATCTCGTCGCGCGCGGCGGCCTGATCTACGAGAACACGCGCGTCACCGGCCTCGACGGGGGCGAGCCCTGCCGACTCACCGCCGGCTCCGGTGCGGCCGTCACGGCCCGCCACGTGGTCGTGGCCACCCACCACCCCGTCTTCGACCATGCCGTGCTCGCGACCCGGCTCACCCAGCACCGCGACCTGGTGATCGCGGGCCCGCTCCCCCGGGGCCTGGACCCGGACGGCATGTACATCACCAGCGAGGGCGGCAAGCGGTCCGTGCGCACCGCGCCGCTCGGGGACGGCGGTCGGCTGCTGATCGTCACCGGCGAAGCGTTCCAGCCCGGCACGGGCGCGGACACGGCCTCCGGGTACGCCCGGCTCCAGGACTGGGCGGAACGGCGGTTTCCCGGTGTCACCATCACCCACCGGTGGTCGGCTCAGGACAACAGCGCCACCGATACCGTCCCCCTGATCGGCTCCCTGCCCTCGGCCGGCAGGAACGTCTACACGGCCACCGGTTTCGCAGGCTGGGGCATGACCGGCGGCGTCCTGGCCGGACGGCTCCTCGCCTCCCTCGTCACCGGCGCCCCGCAGCCGTGGGCAGAACTCTACGATCCCCGCCGCCTCGGCTCCGCCGTGCGCGCGGCTTCCGAGTTCCTGGGGGCCCAATGGGACACGGGCAAGCACTTCGTCAAGGACCGCCTGGACACCCTGGGCGACGGGACCAACGGTCCGGTCAGCGCCCTGCCGCCCGGCCAGGGCACGGTGGTGCGCGCCAACGGCAAGCCCTGCGCGGTCCACCGCGACGACCGGGGCGAGCTGCACGCCGTCTCCGCCGTCTGCACCCACCTCGGATGCCTCGTCGCTTTCAACAACGCCGAACGGACGTGGGAATGCCCCTGCCACGGCTCCCGGTTCGGCATCGACGGCGAGATCCTCCAGGGCCCCGCCCTTGCCCCGCTGGAACGCCACGACCCGGAAACCCTCTGACCGACGGCGGATTCGCCTTTGCGGCGGGCAGCTCCCCGGCTGCGGCCGACCGCGGCCGAGCGGCTGCCCGCCGCAGGGCTCCGGGGTGAGCCGACGACCGCGAAGCAGCGGGGCTGGGCGTTACGGGCGGGCGTCGAGGCGGTGCAGGAGCGAACCATCCGGGCCGAAGACGTCCATCAGGTAGCCCCGTTCCAGCGACAGCCCCTCGTGCCGCTCCAAGTAGCTGGTGATCGACACTTTGAGGTCCCCGAACGACCGAGCCGCGTCCTCGTCCTTCTTGTGCGTCCACACGGTCACCAGCGGGACGCCGTCCGGACCGGAGCTTCGCCGGATCCCGTACACGTCCTTCGTCCCCCCGGACCGCCGGTAGCGATCGGCCAGCCGGACCGCTGCATCGGGGGCAACGGCGGCAGTGGTCGTGGGGCCGGGTACGGCAGAGGACCGGCGTTCTGGATTCGGGGCGCCGTCCACGGCGCAACCGGTCAGCAGGACGGCACATCCGGCGCAGGCCAGGGCAACCAGGCGGGCGGTCGAGTTCATCGTGCCATTCTCACCAGCTAGCGAGCGAATACAACGGGAACCTCGGGACGCAGCGCTGCGGCACCTGCCCCTGGCTCCGCCGCCGCAGGGGGCGGCCGCGTCGTTGGCGGTGTGCTGTCGCGCGGAGGGTGCCTCGGCCGCGGCTCAGTTCAGCCGGGACGTGGCGGTGGCGGATGCGTCGTCGGCGTGCAGGGAGAAGACCTGGTCGAGGCCGAGGACGCCCAGGACGCGCACGGTGTGGTCCGGCACGGCGACCAGCGCGATCTCGGCTCGGGCGGCGAGGGCGCGGTTGTAGGCGGCGATCAGGGCGCTGATGCCGCTGGAGTCGCAGAATTCCATGCCGCCCAGGTCCACCACCAGGCGCTGGCCCGGCCGGAGGGTGAGCGTGGGGATCAGTTCGCGCAGCTCGGCGGCGGTGGCGTAGTCGAGTTCGCCGATGACCTTCAGGACGGGACCGGTCGGGGCATCTCGGACGGTGATCTGCAGCGGGCTCATGTGGGTTTCTCGGTCGTAGGGTCCGCGGCGGGGACGCCGAGGGCGAGCAGGGCGGTGTCGTCGTCGAGGCCGTCGCCGAAATCGTCCAGCAGTCCGGTCAGGGCCTCGATGACGGCGTGCGGGGGCTTGCCCGCCTGTCCCGAGGCGAAGGTAAGGAGGGACTCGTCCCCGTACAAGGCGGTGCGCTCCTGCCCGGTGCGGGCTTCGGTGAGGCCGTCGGTGTAGAGCAGGAGGGTGTCGCCGGGGGCCAGGACGGTCGTGGCGGAGGCGAAGGGGGCGGCGGGCAGGATGCCGACGAGGAGACCGCCGGGGGTGGGCAGGAAGTCGGTCGCGCCGCCGGCCCGCAGGACGAGCGCCGGGGGGTGGCCGCCGGAGGCGAGGCGGACGGCGACCTGCCCGGTGGCGGCGTCGGGTTCGAGGATGCCGAAGATGGCGGTGCAGTACCGCGGATCGCCGGAGCTGTAGCGCTCGTGGAGCACGCGGTTGAGGGTCGACAGGGCGCGGACGGGGTCGGCGTCGTGCAGGGCGGCGGCGCGCAGGGTGTAGCGGGTCAGCGAGGTGACCGCGGCGGCCTGGGGACCCTTGCCGCACACGTCTCCGAGGAAGAAGGCGTGGCGCGTGCCGTCGATGGGGAAGACGTCGTAGAAGTCGCCGCCGAGACGGTCGGGAGAGGCGGTGCGGTAGTGGGCGGCCGTCTGCATGCCCGGTATGGGCGGCAGGGTGTCCGGGAGCAGCGACTGCTGGAGCGCGGCGAGGGCTTCCTGGAGCCGGACGCGGTCGGCTTCCGCCTGTCTGCGCGCTTCCTCGGCCGTCCGGCGGGCCCGCAGGAGTTCCTTCTCGTAGGCGCGGCGGTCGCGGGCGTTGAAGACGGTGGTGCGGATGAGCAGCGGTTCGCCCGTGGCGCCGTGCTTGACCGCGGAGGAGACGAGGACCGGCATGCGGGCGCCGCCGGCCTGTCTGATCTCCAGGGCGACGCCGCCGATCTCGCCCTGCATGCGCAGCAGCGGCGCGAAGTGCGTCTCGTGGTACAGCCTGCCACCCACGGTCAGCAGGTCGGCGAACCGCATCCGGCCCACCACCGCCTCCCTCTCCAGGCCGAGCCAGTGCAACAGTGTGGTGTTGATCCTCGCGATGGTGCCGTCCATCAGTGTGGACAGATACCCGCACGGCGCGCTCTCATACAGCTCCTCGGCGCTGTCCTCCAGCAGCGCGGCGAACGCCGCGGCCGACGACTCGTCCTCGCCGGCGCCGTGCGGATCGGGCTGCTGCCCGGCGCGGCTCATCACCGCAGGCCCGCCAGGAAACCGGTGATCGCCCCATTGGTGGCTTCGGGTGCGGACAGGTGCGGGCAGTGCCCGGTCGCGTCGAGCGTGACGAGGGTCGAGCCCTCGATCGCCTGATGGACGAAGGCGCCGACCTCTCGGGGCGCGATGACGTCCTGGGTGCATTCCAGCACCAGCGTCGGCACGCGCACGCTCTTGAGGTCGTCCCTCGAATCCGACAGGAACGTGGTCCGGGCGAAAACCCGCGCCATGTGAGGGTCCGTGGCACAGAAGCTGTTGGTCAGCTCCTCGCCGAGCTCGGGCCGCTCCTCGTTGCCCATGATCACCGGCGCCATCGCCGCCGACCAGCCGAGGTAGTTCGACTCCAGGGACTCCAGCAGTTCGGCGATGTCCTGCGGGCTGAAGCCGCCCCGGTAGCCCTCGTCGTCGACGTACCGCGGCGACGGTGCGACCATCACCAGCGCGCCGATGCGCTCGGGCGCCATGCCGGCGGCCAGCACGCCGATCATCGCACTGACGGAATGCCCCACGAAGGCCGCGCCGCGCAGGTCGAGCGCTTCGCACACCTCCACCACGTCCCGGGCGTAACCGTCCAGAGAGGCATAGCGGTCTTCCGAGAACGCGGACAGGTCGGAGCGGCCCGACCCCACGTAGTCGAACAGCACCACCCGGTAGTCCTCGACCAGAGCGGGCACCGTCAGCCGCCACATGTTCTGATCGCAGCCGAATCCGTGCGCCAGAACCACCGTAGGGCCCTGCGGATTGCCGGTGACCGTGACGTTGTTCCTCCGAGCGATATCCATGCCCGTCAGTCTCTCAAGCTCCGCCGGCGCTTTCGAAACCCCCCCGAATCAGCTCTGACTGCGCCCGCTGCCCCCAGGTGCGCACCCGTCGGGGCGTCACGGCGCAGAGCGTGGCGCCGTCACTCGCGTGGCGCTGTGCCGGTGAAATCGTCCGGGCGATCGGGTCGGCCGGATGTCACCGCGCACCGGCTGGACCGCTTCCCGCCCGTGGGCCGGTCGGACGGCGGGCCTGCGGGTGCGGAGGGTGCTTGACCGTGTGTAGGTGGGATGGGTCCCCGTGGATCCGTACCGGCGTCCAATGGCTCGAGGAGTTCTCATGAAGCGTCTTCCCGTGATCGTCGCGTTCTGCGCCACCGCGGTGTTCGGTCTTACCGCCTGCTCCGACAGCAGCTCGCCCTCGGAAGAGGCGACCAAGGCCGCGAGCGCGCTCTGCACCGACCTGTCCGAACTGAAGGGGGACACCGCGAAGCTGCGAGCGCTGAACCCGTCGTCCGCGACCAAGGACCAGGTGAAGGACGCCCACCAGGCCGTCCAGGACGACTGGAACAGCGTCAAGGAGAACGCCGGCCAGCTCAGGGAGGCCGAGCGGTCAGCCGTGCAGAGCGCCGCCGAGGACCTGAAGAAGTCCTACGAAGCCCTGCCGGGCGATACGACGGGCCAGGACGCGCTGGCCAAGCTGCAGCCGCAGATCTCCAAGCTGGACGAGGCCACGACCGCCGCGGCGACCGGCCTCAAGTGCTGACGACGGGCAACTGACCAGGGGTCCCCGACGAGAGGGGCCCTGACGAGAGGGGCCCCTGACCCGGGGTCCCCGACGTCACCCGGACGTCATTCGAACGCGGACAGGGCGCCGGCGACGGCGAAGCCCAGAGCGGTCAGCAGACCGGTCGCCCTGCCGCCGCGCCTGTACGCCTCGGGAACCATCGAGGTGGCGAGCATGGCCAGCACCGATCCGGCGGCGAACCCCTCCACGTAGCGCCCGTCGGCCCCGGGCAGCACGTGGAGGACGCCGTATCCGGCCATGGCGCTCACGGCGGCCACCGCGACGATGGCCCACCACGTGCGGTAGGCCCGGCGAGGGGTCTGTCCCGAGGCGAGCATGCCGGAGGTGGCGCCGAGGCTCTCCGGCATGTTGGAGAGGAAGACGGCCGCCAGGAAGGCGACGCTGACGTGGCCGCCGGCCGCGACTCCCATGCCCAGGACGAGCGATTCGGGAATTCCGTCGAGCAGGGCGCCGATGACGATCGACCGGTCGCCCGACCCGTCCGAGGTGGCTGCGACCGCCCGGTCGACGAAGAAGAAGACCAGGGCTCCCGCGGCCAGCGCGAGGAATGCCCACGCGCTGGGCTCCCCGTCGTGGGGAACCAGTTCGTAGGCCACTGCCGCTATCAGCGCGCCGGATCCGAAGCCCATCACCAGACCGACCCGGCGCTCGGGCGGCCGGCGGTGGACTGCCAGCCAGGCACCGATGACCAGGGACACGGCGCCGGCCGCTCCCCAAAGCGCTGCGATCAGTACGTCCATGAACATCTTCATGAACACCTTCTCCGGTTCCCGCGGCGAGCCTGCGAGGGTGGTGTCAGGGCGTCCCGGTCACGCCGGCGCCACCCGCGTCCCCGACGTCCCCGGCCCGCTGCTCGGCGCGCGGCGGCGTCGGTGGCGCCGCGGCGGCGGGCAGCAGTTCGGTGGTGACGAAGGCGATCACCACCGCCAGGATGACTATGGGGATCATGGCGGAGCTGCCCAGCAGCAGTACCACGAGGACCACGCTGCCGACCGGCAGCCGCATGACGGCGGCGGTGGCGGCGGCCATGGATGCCGCCATGGCCGGCACGACACCAAGTCCCGGCAGGGGGGCCAGGAGGACCCCGGCCGCGGCTCCGAGGAAGAGGGCGGGGAAGATGGCACCGCCGCGCAGGCTGCCCAGGCAGAGGGTGTAGGCGGCGCTCTTGCAGAGCAGGACGGCGATGAGCGCGCCCACCCCCCAGGCGTGCGGGTCGGCGGCCAGCTCGCCGAGGGCGGCCTGGCCCGACAGGGCGACCTCCGCGGGCGTGCGGCCCGTGACGAGGGCGTAGAGGGCGGCGCACGCTCCGGCGCCCACTGCGCACATGATCGTGCGGGGTACCACCCGGGCGGACACGTATGCCGCGACCCGGCGGCCCGCGCCCGTGACCGGGCGCAGGAGCAGGGCGAGGACGAGGGCGATGAGGACCGTCCACAGCACGTCCGCGAGGTCCAGCCGCGGCAGGGGCATGGCCGGTTCGAGGCTGAGGCTGCCCGTTTGCAGGCCGGTCCATCGGCCGAGTCCGGTGAAGACAAGGGCCCCGACCCCGCTGGAGAGCAGGGCGGGCAGCATGACCGCGAACAGCTGCGGCCCGCCCACCCCCGCCACCTCGATCAGGAGGACCGCGGCGATCAACGGGTTGCCGAAGATCGCCGCGATGGCGGCCGCTGCGCCGGCGGCCCCCAGCAGGGCCGTGTTCTGCGGGGTCGCCGGAGCCCGCGTGAGGTCACGGAAGAGCAGGGCCAGGCCGCTGCCCAGAGCGATCAGCGGGACTTCCGGTCCGAGGACCGCGCCCAGGGGCAGACTCGCGGCCGCGGCGAGCACGATGCCCGGCAGCATGGCCGGCGTGGTCCCACCGGTGTGCAGGCCGCCGGATCCGGGGACGGGACCCCCCGCTCCGCGCAGGTGTCCGGCGACCAGAGCGACGGCCGTGCCTGCGACCAGGAGCAGCGGGAGCGGCCACCACCACGGCGGGGTGTCCCAGGTCAACCGGTGCGGGAGGTCCGCCCATAGGAGGCGTTCCAGCTCGTGCAGGGCGACGAGGAACCAGAACGCGATCAGCGAGACCGGGATGCCGACGAGGGCGGAGAAGGCGAGCACGGTGAAGTAGCCGGGGGCGCGCAGGATCTCGCGCAGCCGGTCCGCCTCCCGGGGCTGTTCCTCGCTGCGGGGGTCGGCGCCTTGAGCACTGGGGTCCGTCATGGATGGCCTTCTTCCTTGCCAGGACCAGTACCAGATCGTTCGTGATGACCGCCGAGGGCACGCACGCGGGCACACGTCGCCGGACGCGGGAGGGGCGGCCGGCCCCCGTTCCCGATGATCCGCCCGGCGGAGGTTCCCCGCCGCCGGAGGCCGGGCGCGGCGGGCTCCGGCCGTCGGTGGGATGCTGGAAGCAGTGGAGGGCCGGTCGCAGGAAGCTTGGCCGGCTCCGTCAGCAAGGGAGGACGACGTGGCTGGTCTACTTCGAGGAGTCGCGCGCACGGCGGCGATCGCCGGTACGGCGACGGCGGTCTCCAACCGCGTTTCGCGGCGTCAGGCGGGCCGGTGGGCCGCCCAGGACAACCAGGCCCCCCAGCAGCAGTACGCACCCCAGCAGCCGTACGGCGCACCCGCATCCGCTGATGTTCCGCCGGCGCCGGACGACATGAGCAGCAAGATCGATCAGCTCAAGGAGCTCGGAGCGCTGAAGGAACAGGGGATCTTGACCGAGGCGGAGTTCGCGCAGCAGAAGAGCAGGATCCTGGGTGCCTGAACCCGTTCGGTCCGTTCGGCCGCCGCTGGTTCGCGGCGGCCGTCCGCGTCGTAGTGGTGGCGGCCGTTCCCCGCGCCGGAGTGGCAGCGGCCGTTCCCCGCGTCGGAGTGGTGACGCACCGGCAAACCCCGCTCACTGCGGCATCTGACCGCCTCCCGCGGCTTCCTCGGCGTCGAGGGCGGCCAGGATGGCCGGTACGGGGATGCGGCCGCTCGCCACCATCTGCGCCCCGCTGCGGCGCAGTGCCGCGGCGAAGGGCGCGGCCCAGCGGTTCTCGTACACGAGGACGGCGGCCGCGTTGCCGGGTTGCAGGGCGGCGCCGGCCTCGTCGATGTCGTCCTGGTCCAGGAGTTGCGACGAGGCGCCTTCGAAGACGGACAGGCCCATGGCTCCCCCGTCGTCATCGAGTCCGGTGAGTTCCAGGGCGGTGACGGTCCCGTCGGCGTCCTTCCGCACGAAGCGGAGGTCGAGGATGCGGACGATGCCTCTGTCCACCAGGTCGATCAGCAGGGGGAACGCCTCCCCCGTCATCCGGTTTCCGGGGAACTCGACGACCAGGTAGTCGACGGGGCCCATGTCTTCGATGTCGTCGCTCATGGAGCGCTCCTTGCGTGTGGCTCGGCGCCCCCGGCCCCGTTGCGCGGTACCGACCTTGCGCAGGTCGCGGACGCCGGCCGGACACGGCTCTGATGTCCATTGCAGCATCCGCGGTGTGGCGCCGCACCTCCGCGCGACACCGGACGTGCCCCGCCGATGTACGGGCTCGGACCGTGAGTTGGTACGGGCTCCTGGCGGCGAGCCACAGCCCGGCAAGGTGGTCGAGCACCACGGCGGTGCGCCCCGTCAGGCGCCTGAGCTCTTGTCGAGTTCGGCGTCGAGGGCGAGCGCGGCGGTGATGAGGGCCAGATGGGTGAAGGCCTGCGGGAAATTGCCGAGCTGATCGCCCCTGAGGCCGATCTCCTCGGCGAAGAGACCGACGTGGTTGGCGTGGGTGAGCATCTTGTCGAAGGCGTAGCGGGCTTCCTGGACACGGCCGGCTTTGGCCAGGGCGTAGACGTAGAGGAAGGTGCACAGGGAGAAGGTGCCCTCGGAACCGGCGAGGCCGTCCGGGGAGGCCGCGGGGTCGTAGCGGTAGACGAGGCTGTCGGAGACGAGTTCGCTGCCCATGGCGTCGAGCGTGGAGAGCCAGCGCGGGTCGTTGGGGGTGATGAAGCCGACCAGGGGCATCAGGAGCAGGGATGCGTCCAGCACGGTGTTGGCGTACTCCTGGACGAAGGCGCGGCGTTCCTCGCTCCAGCCGCGCGTCATGACCTGTTCGAGGATGGCGTTGCGTGCCGCGGTCCAGCGGGGCAGGTCGGCCGGGCGGGCGGTGGCCGTGGCCTGGCGGATGCCGCGGTCCAGGGCGACCCAGCACATGACGCGGCTGTAGGTGAAGTCCTTCTGTCCGCCCCGGGTTTCCCAGATGCCCTCGTCGGGACGGTCCCAGTTGTCGCACAGCCAGTCCAGCAGGACCGCGCAGCGCATCCAGTCGTCGAAGCCCACGATGTCGCCGACCTGGCCGCTCTGGGCGAGTGCGTAGACGGCTTCGCCGTAGATGTCCATCTGCAGCTGGCCGGCGGCGCCGTTGCCCACGCGCACGGGTACCGCGCCGCGCCAGCCTGCCAGGTGGTCGAGGGTCTCCTCGGTCAGGTACGGGTCGCCGTCGACGCGGTACATGATCTGCAGGGGTTCGCCGTTGGGAGCGCCGCCGGCCCCCACCCGTTGGAGGAGCCAGCTGCGGAAGGCGTCCGCTTCGTCGGTGAAACCGAGGCCGCGCATGGCGCCCACCGACAGGGATGCGTCGCGGACCCAGGTGTAGCGGTAGTCCCAGTTGCGTTCGCCGCCCTCCTGCTCGGGCAGGCCCGTGGTCGGGGCCGCGATCGGCGCGCCGGTCGGTGCGTAGGTCAACAGCTTCAGGGTGATGGCGGAGCGGTTGACCATCTGCTGCCAGCGGCCGCGATAGGTGCAGCGTCTGGTCCACGCGTGCCAGAAGTCCCGGGCGGTGTTGAACTCCTCCAGGATCTCGTCCGTGCTCAGCGGCAGGGGGGCGGCGCTGTCCGTGTCGCAGACGGTCAGGATCACGGCCGCCCGTTCGCCTTCGGTCAGCGCCACGGTGGCGACGACGTCCGTCTCGTCGCGTTCCAGGGCCACGGGGCCGACGGCCTGCAGGTGCGCGGTGATGCCCGGTCCGGTGAAGCGGGCGGAGCTCGCCTCGCAGTCGAGGTCGTGCGGCGCCCGCCCGTAGTCGAAGCGCGGTCGGCACTCCAGGGCGAAGCGCACCGTCCCGCGCACACCGCGCATGACCCGCACCACCTGGTGCCGGTCGGTGGCCGTGTGCGGATCGCGGACCGGCATGAAGTCGACGACCTCGCCGACCCCTTCGCCGGTGAGGAAGCGGGTGATGAGCACGGCGGTGTCGGCCATGTAGAGCTGGCGGGTGACGACTCCGGCGCTTCCCGGCGGTTCGGCGCCGTCGGCGGGAGGCCCGTCCGCGGTGATGGCGAGGTGGCCGCCGCGCTCGTGGTCGAGGAGGCCGGCGAAGATGCTCGGCGCGTCGAAGCGGGGGGAGCAGAACCAGTTGAGGACGCCCTCGGACGAGACGAGGGCACAGGTCTGCAGGTCCCCGATCAGGCCGTGTTCGGCGATCGGCGGGTAGGGGCGCATCCGGCCCTCCAAGGGGATAGGGCGGCCCGGGGGCACCGGCCGGGGTCCGGCCGACGCGTCCGGTGCCGAATGTGGTGCGGCGGGCCGGGCACCGCGCTCCTGCGGCGTGGCGGGAGCGTCCGCCGCGCCGGGGTCGTGTCCGTCCCGGCCGGCTCCGGGCCGGTTTCAGGAGGCGAGGACCTTGGCCTTGGCCTGCTCGTACTCGGCCGCCGTGATGTCGCCGCGGTCCTTGAGCCCGGCCAGGCGGGTCAGTTCGTCGGCCTGGCCGGTGGTCCCGGCACTCTGGCGCACGTAGGAGCGGAATGCCTGTTCTTGTTGCTGTACCCGCTTCAGCTCGCGTTCGCCCATCCCGCGTCCCCGCACGATGAGGTACACGAAGACGCCCAAGTAGGGCACCACGATGACGAAGAAGGTCCACAGCGCCTTGCCCCAGCCGCTCATCTCGTCGTCCCGGAAGATGTCACCGATGACGCGGAAGAGCAGCATGAACCACAGGACCCACAGGAAGCACAGCATCATGGTCCAGAACATGTTGAGCAGGGGGAAGTCGTAGTCCTCCGCCAAGGTGAGCATCGGGTTGCGCATGGCCGGTCTCCTGTTGGTCGTGGCGGGTCCGACGGGGCCGGAAAGCCGCCCGCGACGGGGTGGTTGCGCGTCAGGCGGGCACCGGGGTGAAGGGCCACAGCCCGTCCTCCCCAGCCTGTACGAGGCCGTAGCTGCTCTCCGGTACCGCGTTCCAGGCGCCGGGCAGGTCGCCGAGCGGCTCGGAGACGATGAGGCGGGTCTCCTCCGAGATGTCCTGTAGGAACGCGACATCGGGGTGCAGCCGGCGCAGGGAGTCCACCCGGCTGCTGTAGAACAGCGAGCGGGAATCGTGCGCGCTGGAGTAGCGGAAGGCCCAGAGGCGTTCGCCGTCGGTGACGGCGAGCGTCATCTGGAGGGGGAACTCGATGCCGTGGTCGTGGCCGGCGCGCTCCACCACACCGGCCATCCGGGCCACGGCGCTCGGCGGGTCCTGGTCCAGGCCGAAGGTGAGCGCCAGGAAGAACATCACCTCGGAGTCGGTCGTCCCTTCGATGTCGGCGTACAGCGCGGGGTCCACGAGCATGGTGAGGTCCCGGCGCATCAGGTGGAAGCCCGTGATGGCGCCGTTGTGCATGAACATCCACCTGCCGTGCCTGAACGGGTGGCAGTTGGACTGCTGCACCGCCGTGCCCGTCGAGGCCCGGATGTGGGCGAAGAAGAGCGGCGACCGGACGTGGTCCGCCACCTCCCGCAGGTTGCGGTTGTTCCAGGCGGGGCCGACGTCCCTCATCAGCGCCGGAGTGTCGTTGTCCTGCGTGTACCAGCCGATGCCGAACCCGTCGCCGTTCGTGGTCTCCACGCCCATCTTCGAGTGCAGGCTCTGGTCGATCAGCGAGTGGGCCGGTTTGTACAGAATCGTGTCCAGCAGCATGGGGGTACCCGAATACGCGAGCCATCGGCACATACGCGATCACCTGGGTCCTGCAGCACAGCGGATGGGGGGTACGGGCTTCCCGCGCGCATCGCAGCGGCGCTGCCCGATGGCCCGCTCGTGGCGTCTTGCCGCGACCCCGGCGGGGTCCGAGCGCGCCCGGCATGTCATCGCCGCCTCCTCCGCCGGTTCAGGGCGACGGGCGACGTCGGGTGGATTTCGTCCAGCTCTCATTCTCGGCTCCCTCCCCGGGGCGCGCCACACGGCGGGAGCGGGCGTCCCCTCGTGCGCCCCGGCAGGCGAGGACCTAGGGTGGGAGCGAAGGCGTACCAGCGATCATGGACGTTCCCCGTCGCTCCTTTCCCGTGCTCGCCCCAGGGTGCCGCCCTCGTCCTGCGAGCCGCACGGCCAGGTAGGAGTGCTCCCATGTGCCCCATCTCGACCACCGCGATGCGTGCGGTGCCCCACAGCACCCCGGAGCAACGCGCGGCGCGCGGCCGGGAAGCACGGCGCCGCTCGCCGCGGTCCGGGCACGCCGCGTACCGGCCGCCTCCCGACAGGCCGGATCCGCTGGCGATCCTGGAGGCGCAGTCCGCGGCTCGGGTGCCCGAGCTGGTCCCGATCCGCTACAGCAGGATGTCGGAGTCCCCCTTCCGCTTCTACCGGGGGGCCGCCGCGATCATGGCGTCCGATCTGGCGGGCACTGCGCACTCGGGTATCACGGCCCAACTGTGCGGAGACGCACACCTGTTGAACTTCCGGCTGCTGGCCTCTCCGGAGCGGCGGCTGATGTTCGACATCAACGATTTCGACGAGACGCTGCCAGGCCCCTGGGAATGGGACGTCAAACGGCTCTCGGCGAGCCTCGTCATCGCCGCCCGGGCGAACGGTTTCGACGACGCCGAGCGGGCCCGCATCACAGCTGCTGCGGTGCGCTCCTACCGCGAGGCGATGCGCGGCTTCGCCGGCATGGGCAACCTCGACGTCTGGTACGCGAAGATCGACGCGGACCGGCTGGAGGCCCTGACCACAGGTCAGCTCGACAAGCGCGGGCGCAGGAAGCTGGCCGGTGCGATGGCCAAGGCCCGCACGCACGACACCTTGCAGGTCTTCGCGAAACTCACGGAACTGGTCGGCGGACGGCCCAGGATCGCCGCGGACCCGCCCTTGCTGGTGCCGGTCACGGACCTCCTGCCGGACGTCGAGCGCAGTGCGCTGGAGAGCCGTTTCGGCCGGTTGCTCGATCGCTACGGCCAGACGATGACACCCGACCGGCGGGTGCTCCTGGAGGACTACCGGCTGGCGGACATGGCCCGCAAGGTGGTCGGTGTCGGCAGCGTCGGTACCCGTTGCTGGATCCTGCTCCTGCTCGGCCGCGACGGGCAGGACCCGCTCTTCCTCCAGGCCAAGGAAGCCGACGCCTCCGTGCTCGCCCACCACGTCGGCGCCAGCCGGTACGGCAACCAGGGCGAACGCGTCGTCGCGGGGCAGCGGTTGATGCAGGCCGCCAGTGACATCTTCCTCGGCTGGGAGCGGCTGGAGGGGATCGACGGCAGGCAGCGCGACTTCTACATCCGCCAGCTGCGCGACTGGAAGGGGATCGCCATGCCGGAGACGATGTCGCCCGGACAGTTGGCGGCGTTCGGCGAGGTGTGCGGCATCACGCTCGCGCGTGCGCACGCCCGGTCGGGCGACCGGATCGCGATCGCCGCTTATCTGGGCCGCGGGGACGTCTTCGACCGGGCGCTGGTCACCTTCGCCGAAGCGTACGCCGACCAGAACGAACGCGATCACCAGACGCTGGTCGACGCGGTGCGCGCGGGGCAGCTGCCGGCTCAGGAGCTGCCGGCGGCATGACCGCGGGCCCGGTGCACGGTGTCAGCGGCGGGTGCACGGTGTCAGCGGCAGCTGGACACGGGATGGTCATGGGTGAGGGCGCACACCATCTGCTGACCGCGCCCGTGCTCCGGGTAGGTCTCGACGAGCTCTGCCGTGAAGTCGTTCCACTGCCGGGTGATCTCCCGGGCGGCGAGGTCGGCCGCCCGCTGGAAGTTTCCGTTCCCGGAACGCCGGGAGGCCTCCGTGTCCTTGTTCAGGGTCCCGTTGTGTTTGATGCGCCCGGTGCAGCCGACCGGCTTGAGGCCCGTCGACTCGAAGTCGGGATAGCACCCCGTGGCCAGGTCTTCGGGAACGAGGCCGGCCGCTTCCCGGGCCCAGGCCGGGTCGTCCATGGAGCTGTAGCGACGGACGTCGAAGAACGGGGCGATTGCCGTGCGGTTCAGGCCCGGCGGATTGTCGGTGTTGACGGGACCGGCGTCGGCCTTGTCGGCCCAGTTGCTGTGCGAGTAGAAGTCCTCGATCGGGTGCCAGCCGCGTCCGAGCTGTTCCAGGACCTTGCACTTGGCGCGCCGCTCCTTCTCGTTCCACGCGCAGGGCGGGTCCAGGTCGCTCTGGCGGGGGATGATCCTGCCGTCGTCGTCGACCAGCTCGTCGGCGTGCCGGACGGCTTCCCGCAGGCGTGCGACGGCGCCGCGGATACATGCGAGCAGTTCGGTGGTCGCCTCGTCGCGTGTGCGCGGGTAGGCGGATGCGTAGCGCGGGGCGAGGTAGTCGGCGTTGTCGCAATGGAGGAAGCCGAGGTTGAAGTACTCACCGTCGTCATCGGCCACGATCGCCCCGTCACGCGCATCGGCCATCGCCGCCAGGGACCCGGACTCCCAGTGCAACGCCGCGCGGGTGATCTTCTCGTGGTTGTTGCCGGAGTAGGCGTGCGCCGGGCCCGGGACGAGTACGGCCAGGCACGTCCCGCAGGTGAGCGTGGCAGCGGTGAGCCGGCGGAGGCCCTGCGCGGAGGCGTGCGACACGGGGACCTCCAGAGGACGATCGGAACCGGCCCCTCCTCCACCGTCCCAGCCCTACCGGTTCCGCGCGAGGCGGAGGCCGATGCGGCACGCGATCGAGCGGCCCCGCCGGGCCCGCTGCCGTCTCCGTTCGCCGCCGGCTCGCCGATACGCGAAGACGGTGTGAGCCTTGCTTCATGGGATGGGCATCGTGGACGACAGTCAACGTCTTCGCCGCACGGAGCGGAGTACGCACGGAGGAAGCCGGGGTGATCACCGGTGAACTCTCCGTGCACACCACCTGGACCGACGGGGAAGCCCGCTTCGCCGTCCAGTACAACGGATCGTCGGACTGGTTCACCCTCGTCGGCAGTCCCGTCCCGTGCGCCACGGAGACGGACAGCCGGACCCTCCACGAGGCGGTGGTCACGGCGGTGCGCACGGGACGGGCCTCGGACATGCCGTCCGCGATGACCCCCTGAAGGCGTCGCCGGGAGTTCAGTCCCGGCGCGGCAGGAGGGGTCCCAGCGGGCCGAGGTCGAGGTTGAGGTCTTCCAGCGCGTAACCGTGCTGCTCGCACAGGTCGGCCAGGCGGTCGTGGAGGGCCAGGAGCGTGGCGCCCAGTTCCTCTTCCTGTTCGTCGCTGAGGTCGCCCTCGTCGACCCGGCGCAGGGCTTGGCGCTCGATCAGCTGGCGCAGCAGTTCGACCAGGGTGAGGACGAGCTTGAGCAGGTCCTCTTCCACGGTGTCGCGGTCGGTGTACATGCGGTGCGCGGCGCGGGGCGGGGCGCCGTGCGGTGTGGGCGGGGCCTGCAGGAGCCGGAACGCCTGCGACATGGTGTCACCGACGTCCTGGAGGGCGGGCGCGGGCGGCGGGATGGGTACGGGGCGCCGTTCGGCGCCTTCTTCACTCATGCCGGCCGTCCTCGGAGGGAGCCGTGGGGGCCGGGCGGGTCTCCGAGCCGACGGACACGATGAGGGCGCGCAGGGAGATGCGGACGAGATCGATGTCGGCGATGGACAGGACGATGTCGCCGGTGATGACGACGCCGCCGCTGAGCAGCCGGTCGAGCAGGTCCACCAAGGCCACCTGGCGTCCTGGCAGCGGTTCCCCGTGCCCGGTGAGGGTCATGGCCCTGCCTCCTGCCCGGCTGCCGGGTCCTGGCGTACCTGCGGCGGCATGGCGAAGGAATAGGGCGCCCAGGGGCCGGTCACCTCGACGCTGACGCCGTCGAAGACACCGGCCGCCCCTTCGACTGCGGCGCGGAACTGCTGCGCGTACGCGTCGGGGACGAGGTAGGCGTCGTTGAGCACGTTCTCGGCGGGTCCGGTCAGGGCGCCGCGCTGGGTCGGGTGGCGTACGCGTTGCGAGGCGTACCGGGCGGCGATGGCCTCCACGCTTTCGGCGGCCCGCTGCGCCTGGCCGTAGACGGCTTCCTGGGCGTGGTGCTGGGCCTTGCGGCGCTGGAGGTACGCCTTGCCGGGGGTGGTGGCGCCGCCGGTGTCGGCGTCGCCTGCCGTGCCGTCCGCCCCGGGCGGGGCGGTGGTGGGGGCGAGGTAGATCTTCACACCGAATTCGGTGTGGCCGGTCAGCTGGGAAAGCCGTTCGGCGAATGCGTCGTACTGCTCGACCAGAGCCTGGCCGGCGCGGTCGTCGTCCTGGTAGACGGTGGCCATGCGCAAGGGCAGGACCGTGGTGTGGGTGGAGAGCGCCTGGACGACGTCGTGGTGGGCGCGGGCGACGTCCTCCAGCCACTCCAGGTCCTCGAAGTGGGTTTTGAGCGCGCTCTCGTTGAAGTCGTGCCCCGGTACGCGGCTGGTGGCGAAGGCGATGGGGGGCGAGGGGCGCCGGACGCCGGCCGTGGGCTCTGCGGTGAGGAAGCGGACCGGGTGGCCGTAGATCCCCCGCAGGTCCCTCACGGCGTCGCGCAGCTGCGCGGTGAGGGGGGTCGCGGCGTAGACGTAGGTGAGGGTGTCGTCGGAGGCGTTCATGGCCGCGGCCTCGCGGTGGTCCCACCGCCCGTATCGCTTGCGGGTTCCTCACCGGCGGTGCGCGGCGGGAATTCGCCGCCGTCCAGGCGTTCGCGGCGCAGGGCTTCCAGCTCGGCGCGCAGTCTGCGGTTCTCCTGTTCGAGGGGGCTGCCGGCGTGCCGGGAGGAGAGCGAGGGGTCGTGCTCCCACCAGTCGATGCCCATCTCCTTCGCCTTGTCCACGGAGGCGACCAGGATCCGGAGTTTGATCGTCAGCAGTTCGATGTCGAGGAGGTTGATGCGGATGTCGCCGGCGATGACGATGCCCTTGTCCAGGACCCTCTCCAGGATGTCGGCGAGGCTCGAAGTGCTCTGCCCGTACGGCATCGGGGCGGCGCGGGACGGGAAGGATTCGAGTCGGCCCGGTTGTGGCTCAGACACGATGGCGGCCTCCCTCGCCCGTCACGGGTTCCGGCTGCGGAATTCCGCGATTTCCGTCAGCCGGTCGATCAGTTCGTCCTCCCTGTGGTCGAACGTCTCCTCGTCGATCTCTCCGCTCAGCAGGCGTCGCTCCAGGTCGGCGAGCTCGCGCCATACGGGAGCCGGGTCGTAGTACTCGTCCTCGGCCTTCTCGGCGACCCGTTGGGCGGCCCACACGACGGCTCGCACCGGTGCGACGGGAAGGGTGAACAGGCTCGTCAGCAGTCCCATGGGGTGTCCTTCGCGTGTGGTGGGTGGCCGGACCGTTTCACCGGTGTCACTGGACGAAGCTGTACGGGGGCAGGGGCCCGGTCAGCCGGAAGTCGACGCCGTCCTGGATCTGCTGGGCGAGGCCGCTCTGCGCCGCCAGGAAGTCGTCTTTGCGTTCGTGGGGCACCAGCAGGGACAGGTTGAGGAAGTCGGGGCCGGAGGGTGGATGGGTGGCGTGCTGCCGGGCGTAGGGGGTCAGGGCCCGGACCAGTCCCGCGGCGAGCGAATCCTGGCGGTCCTGTACTTCGCGGGCGATGATTTCGCCCAGGGCCAGCGGCAGCTGGGGATCCTGCTCGCCGGCGCGGATCCGTTCGTTGAGCTCCTTGGCCACGGGGGAATCCTCCAGTATCCGGCGCAGCAGCTCGTCCTCGTCCGCCTGTGATACCCGCACGTGGTATTCGGCGCAGCCGTCGAGCCGCTCCAACGCGGCCAGGTAGCCGGCCGTGTTCCCTTCCAGCGCCTGCTGGACGGTCTGGTCGTCGGGGGCGATGTAACCGAATTGCAGGGGCAGGATCACCTGGTCGGCCATGAGCCGTTCCTGGACCTCCTGGTGGGCCTGGAGGTCCCTGCGCTTGGGCCGGACCTCCTGCGAGACGTCACTGACCACGGCGCACAAGGGGCCTTCGGTGACGGCGCGCAGGGGCGCGGGCCGGGGACCCACGCCGGTGAGGCCGTCGAGCCGCCGGGGATGGTCCTTGCCGGTGATCGCGTACACGTAGAGGGCCATCGGTCACTCCCTCTCCCGGCGTACCGGGCGCCTGGCGGGACGGCGTTTCCTGGGGGCGGCTTCCTCTGCGGTTTCTTCTTCCTCGTCGTCCTCCCCCTTGGCGGAGCGGCCGGTCAGGGAGTCGGTCACGGCGTCGACGGCTCCGCTCAGCGCGCCCTTGCTCTTGCCGCGGGCGCCGCCTTCCATCATGTTTCCGACGACTTCGGGGAGCTGGGCGGGCGCCTTGCGGCCGGCTTCGAGGTCGAGCCGGTTGCACGCTTCGGCGAAGCGCAGATAGGTGTCGACACTGGCGACGACGATCCGGACGTCGATCTTGATGAGTTCGATGCCCACCAGTGAGACACGGATGAATATGTCGATGACCAGACCGCGGTCGAGGATCAGCTCCAGGACGTCGTAGAGGGTGCCTGTGCCGCCCCCGCCCCCGCCCCTGCTCACGTTGCTGCCGCTCTGCGGCACCATGGTCATGGCGCCTCCTTTCCCGGGCGGCCTGTCAGGTCGGCCGGTCGATCATGCCCCGGCTGTACCGGCGGGTCCGTTCGTAGGAGACCAGTTGTCCGTCGGCATTCAGGGCGACCTTGTAGCTGGCCATCACGCTGGTCGTGTCGGGAATGCGTTCCAGTTCCACCACCTCCACCTGCGCCTCCCAGCCGTCCTCGGTGGGCTTGAGCGAGGAGACGGAGTCGGGTGTGCGGCCCAGCAGTTGGGCCAGTTGTCCGGCTGCGGAGCGCATCGCCGAAGCCGCGCCCGGAACGCCGGCCTTTCGCTTGGCGGGGGCGCGGCGTGCCGGCGGCCGCCCGTCCTGTTCGTCGGCCTCTTCGGTCCGGCGGGGACGGACTTTGCGCGGGCGTGCCGGTTCTGCTGCGGCCATGTGTCACTCCGCTGGGGGAACACCGCTTTTAGAAACTACAATGTCAGCATATAGGGAAATATGTCCCGCATCGGGGGTAGGCGGCTTACAGGCCGGTTGTGCGGGGCCGCATCCCGGATGCCGGTGCAGCATAAGACGAGCCGGCACGGTCCGCGCGCCCAGGTTCCCCGGGCGGCGGCACACAAGTCCGCAAGCGCCCTGGTGAAGGGACAGCAGCTCATGCAGGACAACGCCAAAATCGCACTCGCGGCCGCAGTGGCCGGGGGTTACGTACTGGGGCGCACCAAGAAGGGCCGCCTCGCGTTCACGGCCGCAACGTACCTCGCCGGCCGCCGCTTCGGTCTCGAACCGGGCCAGCTCATGACGCAGGGCCTCGGCAAGCTCAAGGAGATGCCGCAGTTCGCCGAGATCACCGACCAGCTCCGGGGCGAGGCCCTGGATGCGGGCAAGAAGGCTCTGGGAGCCGCAGCCAACCGCAAGTTCGCCGATCTCGCCGATTCACTGCACCAGCGGACCCTCCAGCTGAAGAGCTCCGACGAGGGCGAAGACGAAGAGGAAGAGGAAGAGGAGCCCGCGGAGGACGAGTACGAGGACGAGTACGAGGAGGAAGGCGAGGACGAGGACGAAGGCGGAGGCGAGGAGGGCCAGGAGGAGGACGAGGGCGAGGAGGGCTACGAGCAGCCCGAGGCCTCGGAGGAGGAAGAAGAGGAACCCGAGGAGGAGGAACCCGAGGAGGAGGGCGAGGGCGAGGAGGAAGGCGCGGAAGAGGCTTACGAGCCGGAGCCCGAGGACGAAGAGGAGGAGGACGAGCAGGAAGAGGAGGAAGAGGAGGAACCGGAAGAGGAACCACCGCCGCCTAGCAGGCGCGGCCGGCCCCCGACGGGTGGCCGCACTCTTTCAAAGACAGCCCCAGCCCGGCGTTCACGCCGCTCGGCTCCGCCCGAGCCCGCACCGCCGCCCAAGAAGGCCACGGCCAGGAAGACCGCCGCGAAGACGACTGCCGCCAAGAAGACCACGGCCGAGAAGACGGCGGCCAAGAAGGCCCCGCCGCAGCAGGCGCCGCAGAAGAAGGCACCGGCCAAGAAGACGGCGGCCAAGAAGGCACCGGCGAAGTCCGCAGCCGCGAAGAAGGCCGCACCGTCCAAGACCGCCGCCAAGAAGACGGCGAAGACGGCACCGGCCAACAAGAGCGCGGCGCGCAAGGCGGCTCCGGCGAAGAAGGCCGCTGCACGCACCCCGGCCCGCAAGACCACGGCCAAGAAGACGGCGGCGAAGAAGACGCCAGGCCGCAAGCCGTCCACGCGGAGGTAGGTCATGGCAAAGTCAGACCGCGGCCAGACACAAGAACCCACCTCGGGGTTCGACCAGCTGCTCGGGGAGCTGTCCTCGTTCCTCGGCGCTCAGGCCGGACAGCTCGCGGACAAGGCGACGGACAAGCTGGGAGAGGTCACCGACCAGCTCCAGGGCGTCGCCGAAGGCAGCGGGAAGCTGTCCGACGTCGCCGGGATCGGCGGGCGGATGATGCAGGGCGACTCCCCCATGAAGGCCATGATGGGCCAGGGGCTCAGCGGCCTCAAGGACAAGGTCACCGGTGCCGCCTCCCAGATATTCGGAAAGGGCAAGAAGGGACGCAAGAGCGGTAGCAAGGTGATCAACATCGTGGAGTTCATCGATGTGGGCCTGCCCCTGCGCACCGTGTACGACCACTGGACGCAGTACGAGAACTTCAGCGGGTTCACCAAGGGAGTGCGCGACGCCTCCCGCAACGACGACACCACCAGCGACTGGAAGGTCAAGGTCGGTCCCTCCACACGCAGTTGGAAGGCCACCGTCCAGGAGCAGGTGCCCGACGAGCGGATCGTGTGGACCTCCGAGGGCGCCAAGGGGAGCACCCGGGGCTGCGTCAGCTTCCACGAACTCGCACCGTCCCTGACCCGCATCGTGGTGGTGGTCGAGTACTACCCCTCCGGACTCTTCGAGAAGACCGGCAACATATGGCGCGCTCAGGGCCGGCGTCTGCGCCTGGACCTCAAGCACTTCCTGCGGCACGTCTCGCTCACTACGGACGAACCCGACGGCTGGCGCGGCGAGATCCGTGACGGCGAGGTGGTCCGCACGCACGACGAAGCCGTGGAGGAGGAGGAGAACGAAGAAGCAGACGAGAACGAGGACGAGGACGAGGAGGACGGCGCGTACGAGGGCGAGGGTGAGGACGAGTACGAAGAGGGCGGCGACGAGGACGGGGAGGGGGACGAAGCCGAGGACGACGAGCAGCCGGAGGAGGACGAACCCGGCGAAGACGGGGAGGAGTCCGACGGCGGGTACGACGACGAGGAGTACGAGGACGAGGACGAGGGCGAGGACGAGGACGAGGGCGAGGACGAGGACGAGGAGGCACCTGAGGAAGAGGACGACGAGCCCGAAGAAGACGAGGCCGAAGAGGAGGAGGAAGACGAGGACGAGGACGAGGACGAGGACGAGGACGAGGACGAGGAAGACGAGGAGGCGAGCCCTCCGCGCCGGCGTCGCCGTCACTAGCGGGCGCGCGGGCCCTCCAGGACCGCGCCGACAGCCCAGAAGGGCCGACATCCACGTCGGCCCTTCTCTACGGTCGTCGGCCCTTCTCTACGATGCAGCGGATTCACGGTGCAGCGGAGGCTTCCGGCTGCTCGCCTGCGTTGCGGTACCTCAGTGCTTGAGCGTGTCCTTGACCTTCTGAGCGGTCTGCTTCGCATCGCCCGCCATCTGCTCGCGGGCCCCCTTCGCCTCCAGGCTCTCGTTGCCGACAGCCCGGCCGGTGGTTTCCTTCATCTTGCCCTTGGTCTTCTTGGCCGCGTTCTTGACCTTCTTGCCTGCCGCCATCTCTCTGTCACCTCCCACACCACTTCCCCTCTGCCTACCCTGAGCCGAGTAAAATAACCCGACTTTTCCGGCGAACCATGCATAACGTCCTGCCGGGCGACCCGGGGAGGGCCGCACGGACATCGCGGCCCCGTGCCGGTGTCGTACCTGTTGCGTACGCTGGGCGGCATGCGCATGCGCCCCACACTGAGCTGGACGCCCACCGAGGGCCTGCGGCCCGGCACTGCGGATCCGGAGCCGGTCGCCGATGCGCTGAGGGCTGGTGGTGTGCTGGTGCTCAGCGGGGCGGGCATGTCCACGGAGTCCGGCATCCCCGACTACCGGGGTCAGGGCGGGAGCCTGAGCCGGCACACTCCGATGACCTACCAGGAGTTCACCGCCAGTGCCGGGGCCCGGCGCCGGTACTGGGCGCGCAGTCACCTCGGCTGGCGCACGTTCGGCCGCGCCCGGCCCAACGACGGCCACCGGGCCGTGGCGGCGTTCGGGCGGAGCGGTCTGCTCTCGGGGGTGATCACCCAGAACGTCGACGGCCTGCACCAGGCAGCCGGCAGTGAGGGCGTGGTGGAACTGCACGGGAGCCTGGCCCGCGTGGTGTGCCTGGCGTGCGGCGCCTCCAGCTCGCGCCAGGCAGTGGCCCGGCGGCTGGAGGAGGCCAACGCGGGCTTCGAGCCGGTGGCCGCCGGTCTGAATCCGGACGGTGACGCCGACCTCACCGACGAAGAGGTCAAGGACTTCTCCGTGGTGTCCTGCTCGGAGTGCGGCGGCATCCTCAAACCGGACGTGGTGTTCTTCGGCGAAGCCGTTCCACCGCGGCGGGTCGAGCACTGCCGCGAGCTGGTCGGCGGGGCGACCGCGCTGCTGGTCCTCGGTTCCTCACTGACAGTGATGTCCGGGCTCCGCTTCGTCCGCCAGGCGGCGCAGGCCGGTAAGCCGGTGCTGATCGTCAACCAGGACCCGACCCGCGGCGACCGCCACGCCCTCACCCGGGTCGCACTCCCCCTCGGGACGACGCTCACCGCGCTGGCAGCCGGTCTGGACATCCCCGTGAACGGCCTGCCGACGTCCTGACATTCGTCACTTTCGCCTTTCCCCGACCGGCCGGAGCCTTGGAGGAGCCGCAACAGATCAGGGGGGGGGTGCCAGTGATGGCGACGGAACGGGTGACGGGTGCCGTGACCGCCAGGCCGACCGGGCTGGGCATCGCAGGTGTGTGGATGGGTTCGCTGGCGGCCGTGCTGGTACGGCGCCCGCCCGTACCCGGACCGCGTCACTCGGCCGGGCTGCGACACCTGCTGCTGCCCTTGGCGGTGATGGAGATCGTGACGGCCTTCTTGGTGTCCTCGATGCTGCCACCCGCGGTCCGGCCGGCGCATGCCGTGCTGGAGGTGCTCCTGGTGCTGGCCGGATTCGGCCTGGTGGCTGCGCTGCTCCGTCATCCTCATGAGGTGGACGCGGAACGGGTGGTCCTGCGGACCGGTTTCCTCGGCGACGTGACCTTGCCCCGCGCGGCGGTCCGTACCGCGTCCTCGGCGATCCGCACCGTCCCCGGCCGGGGTCCGCGACCCGTGCCGGGCGAAGCCGACGCGGTGGCCTGCTCGGTGGACAGCTCGCTGAACGCGGCCGTCCACCTGGACCCGCCGGTCCGGCTCGACCTGGGCGCGGCAGGCGTGGTGAACGCCACCACGGTGTACACCTCGGTCGACTCCCTGCCCGCCTTCTCCGCAGCCCTGCGGACCGTCGGTCCAGCGCCGGGCCACCCGGCGGAAACCTGAGGACGCCCCCCAGGCCGGGCGCCGGACAGACCGGACTCGAACCGCGTCGGCGCCCGGCACGGGGCCGACGCGGCAGGCGTCGGCTACTTCCAGACGAGGCCCTTGCCGTTGCCGAGGGAGTTGTACGGGTCGCCCCAGTACTCGGCCGACCCGACCTTCGTCTGCGCCGACGGGGCCAACGCGACCGCGCAGCTGGCCTGCGTCTGACCGTTGACGAAGCCCTTCGGCAGCGACTCGTTCGGGCACTTCTCGAACTTGCCGATGATCGACAGGCCCTGGGCCTCGCTGCCGTCCCCGAGCAGGCCCTTGATATGGCCGACGGAGGAGAACGACAGGTCGGTGGAGCCGGTGTTCTTGGCCGAATAGTGGATGTAGTAGGGCACCTTCCCCTTCACCTGGTCACCAAGCTTGAGTACGTCCAGGTCGGCGGGGTTGCCCTGCTCGATCGACGTGACGGTGAGGGCGATCGTGCCCCCCTTGTTGCTGCCGTAGTCGAACGGTATCTGGGCGGCTTCGCCGATCTTGAAGGTCTGGCCGGACTTCGCCGTGCCGGCTGCTCCGGCCGGGGCCTGGCTGCCGCCGGCGGAGGGGCTGGCCGAGGCGCTCGGCTGGGCAGGCTGCGAGGGTTGGGCGGACGGGGAGGCCGTCTGGGCCGGGGGCAACTCCTCGTTGCCGTTCTTGCAGCCGGTGAGGGCGAGGGTGCCGGCGACCGCGAGGCCGACCGCGCCGAGGGTGGTCTTGCGCATGCTGGTGGTACTCACTCTTCTGCTCCCCCATCAAGGTGCGCCGCGACGTGTGCGGCGCCTGTGATCATCTTGATAAGGCACAGATAAGGGTGCGGGCCAGCTCAGGAGGGTTCGACTGCGGTTTCGTGACATGGTCAGAACACGAGTGGAACAATCGGCACCGCTCCGGCCGGTGGCGACACCGGCCGGTGGGATCGCGACCGTCGTGGTTGCTACTGCGGAGCCACCCGGCAGGCCCCGGCCGCGACGTCCTTGGAGAGGCCGGCCGCGTCGAGGCTGGCGGAGCAGCTGGTCTGGTTGCCGATCTGCCCCTCGTAGCACGCCTGCCGGACGGCGTCCGCGACCTGAGCCTTGTGTTGCGCGACGTATTGCTCGCAGGTTTTCACGTCCGCGTGGGCGGCCGGGGTGGCGAAGACGGCGCCGCCGACGGCCAGGGCCAGGCCGGCGAGGATGCTGGAGATACGAGCCGACGAACGCATGCGGGTGCACCTGCTCTCTCGGTCGGTCACATGATCCGCGCCTGTGCCCGGACCACGGGCGGGGGCGGCGCTGAGCAGGCATCGGAGGGGCGAGCGGCTCGACGCACCGGTCACCGTCGCCCTTCCGACGCTAGAGCACGGCACTGGTGCACGCACGTCAGGGCGGTGCCGAACCCACTCTGGTCGCGGGCACCGCCGCAGGGGCCGCCGTTGCGCCCGGAACAGCGGAACGGCTCCGCCCTCGGGAGGAGGGGGAGCCGTTTCCGTCTGGGGTCGTTCTGGGGTGGGACTGTGTCAGGCGTGGCTGTGGTGACGCTTGTTGCCGGTGACCAGTCGGTAGACGGCGAGGAGGATGACCGAGCCGATGATGGCGGCGATCCAGGTGGAGAGGTCGAAGAAGCCGTCGATGGAGTCGACGCCGAAGATGACCTTGCCGAGCCAGCCGCCGAGGAGACCGCCCGCGATGCCGATGAGCATGGTGATGATGATGCCGCCCGGGTCCTTGCCCGGCATCAGAGCCTTGGCGATGAGTCCCGCGAGCAGCCCTATGAGGATCCAGGCCAGAATGCCCATGATGCGTCTCCTACCTCGATGGATAAAGCCGGTGTTAACGATCGTCTTTACCGCGCAGCGGTTTCCAAACGTCCCCGGCCCTTGATCATTTCCGCCGCGCCACGACCGGCGTTCGAAGGCTCAGCCGAACGGCCTGCTGTCGGCCTGAGCGCTCTCCTGCGTGGCCGCCCAGGTGGCGAGGAGCCGCAGTGCCTCCGCGGAGGCCGAAGCGGGTTCGGCGGTGTAGATGGTGAGGGTCAGGCCGGGCTCGGCAGCCATCTCAAGGCCCTCGTAGGCGAGGGTGAGGTCACCGACGACCGCGTGGTGGAAGCGCTTGGTCCCCGTGCCGTGGTGGCGGACGTTGTGGGCGCCCCAGCGGGTGCGGAAGGCGTCGCTGCGCGTGGAGAGCTCACCGACGAGGTCATGGAGGTCCTTGTCGTGGGGGTCGCGGCCGGCTTCGGTGCGCAGGATGGCGACGCAGGTGTCGGCGGCGAGGTCCCAGTCCGGGTAGAAGCGCCGGGCTTCGGGACTGAGGAAGTTGAAGCGGGCGAGGTTCGCCTGGCTGTGCGGATCGGCGTAGACGTCGTGGTAGAAGGCTCGGGCGAGCTGATTGGCGGCGAGCAGGTCCATGCGGCCGTTGCGGACGAAGGCGGGGCCCTCGGTGACCGCGTCGAGCGTCCACTGCAGGCTCCTGTGCGCTTTCCACCGACGGCCGGTGTGGCGGCGGCGGGGGACGGCGAGGGCGTCGGAGCCGTTGGCGGTCTGCGCCAGGCGGAGCAGGTGGGCGCGCTCGGCGTCGTCGAGCTGCATGGCGCGGGCCACGGCTTCGAGGACGGCCGGGGAGACGCCGGCGAGGCTGCCGCGTTCGAGTTTGGCGTAGTACTCGACGCTCACGTCGGCGAGGGCTGCGACCTCGCTGCGGCGCAGGCCCGGGACGCGGCGTCGGGTGGTGGCGGGCAGTCCGGCCTGCTCGGGGGTGATCCTGGCGCGCCGCGAGGTGAGGAACTCGCGGACCTCTTCATGGTTGTCCACCCCTCGACGGTACGGGCGGCGCGCCGCGGGAGGGATGTACTGCTGGTACACCCCTTGTCAGTGACTCGCTGCCCGCGCGAAGGCGGGGTTACCTGGATGACGTGGTGCTTCTCGTCCGAAGCCACGGCTACGGCCACGGCCACCGCCGTATGTGCGGCCCGGACCGAAGCGGACCGGGCCGGACTGAAGCGGACCAGGAGCACTCCCTGGGGCACGCAGGGCGGCAGCCCTGCCCGAGGTCCCGGGCCGCGTTCGCTCTGCGGCCCGGCCCCGGGCTCCGCGCCCCTCCCCGTCCCGGCCCCCGTCCCCGCTCCCTCCTCATCCCCGTCCCCGTCCCCGCTTCCGTTCTGCCCGGCCACCTCGGCGATCGCCGTCCTGCCCGGCATGCGGGACCTCGGCCGCTGCACCCTGCTGGTCGTCAACGGCGGCAGCCGGTGCTCCTTCTGCTCCTGGAGAGAACACACGCATGCGCTCCACAGCCAAGACCGGACCCGGTGGGCTGCCCTTCGTCGTCTGGGTACTAGCCGCCGGCACGTTCCTCATGGGAACCACCGAGTTCGTCATCGCGGGCCTGCTGCCCGAGCTGGCCGGTGACCTGGGCGTCGGCGTGTCCCACGCGGGCTGCTCATCACCGCCTTCGCCGTCGGGATGATCATCGGCGGACCGACCATGGCCATGGCCACCCTGCGCCTCCCGCAGCGGCGGACACTGGTCCTGGCCCTGGCCGTCTTCGCCCTCGGCCACGTCGTCGCCGCTCTCAGCACCTCCTTCACCCTCGTCCTCACCGCCCGTGTCGTCACCGCGCTGGCCACGGGGGCCTTCTGGGCCGTCGGATTCGTCATCGCGACCACCGCCGCGGGCCCCGGCAACTCCACGAAGGCAGTCGGCGTCATGATGGGCGGTCTGACCCTGGCCAATGTCGTGGGCGTGCCCGTCGGATCCCTGGCAGGTCATGTCACCGGCTGGCGCGGTCCTTTCTGGGCCCTGGCCGCTCTGGCCGCCCTCGCCGCCGTGTTCGTCGGCCGCTTCGTCCCCCGGACGGAGCAGTCCGCGACGGTCTCGGTACGGGCCGAGGCCGCGGCTCTGCGCCAGGGCCGACTGTGGCTGGCCCTGGCGGCCGCGGTCCTCATCATGGGCGGCGTCCTGGCCACCTACACCTACATCACCCCGCTGCTGACCGAACGCGCCGGCATCCCGGCGGGTGCGGTATCGCTGGTCCTCATCGCCTTCGGCCTCGGGGCACTGGGCGGGACCGCCATCGGCGGCAGCCTCGGCGAGCGCCGGCCCATGGCCACGACCCTCGTCGCCGCCACGGCCACGGCCCTGGTCCTGTTGCTGCTGGTCCCGCTGTCGACCGGTCCGGTCACGGCTGCCGCTTCGATCTTCGTGATGGCCCTGGCCGGCTTCACCGTCAACCCCGTGGTCACCTCGCTCGCCGTCCGTTTCGCGGGTGACGCACCGACCCTCACCTCGGCGCTGACGACCTCCGCCTACAACACCGGCATCGCAGCCGGCTCCGCGATCGCCGGCCGGGCCATGGACTCCTCCCTCGGCCTGACCGGACCGCCCCTGGTCGGCGCCGTCTTCGCCGCCCTCACCCTGCTGCCGCTGACCGCCCTCGCCCTCACCGGCACCCGGCGTCACACCCGGATCGTCGCGCAGCGCACCGTCACGGACCGAGCGCATGACGACGCCGCCGTACCCGCGAGTTCGCCGCGCTGAGCCCGCGGCAACAGCATGGGGCGGGACCGCGGGGGGAAGGGGGTCCGTACGCCACGCCCCGGCAGTACACACGCACCTCGACCGGATCAGGCCAGGAGGCCCCCGATGACACCGTCCCCGTGCAACCGCCGTCATGCGGCCGCCCCGCCAGGTGAGGGGCGGCGGGAGTGGTGGCGGGACGTCGAGGGAGTACAGGACGGGGTGTTCGGCCTGACACCGAGACGTGCGGTGACGGCCGGCCGGGAGGCGGACTCGTGAACGGCCCGCGCCGCCGCGTCGGCACCGAAGAACGCCGCGCCCGCCTCGGCGTGCGGCACCTGCTCGCACCCGCCCATCACGTGGGGCGGATGCAGGATGTCGCCCGGGCACTGATCGGCCTGCACGCCACCGACCCCTCCACCGTCTTCCTGGCCGCCGCCGCCCGAACGGGTCATCCGGACATCGCGGCCATGGAGGGCGAACTGTACGAGGAGCGGGCCCTGGAGCGGATGCTGTGCATGCGCCGCACCATGTTCGTCGTTCCCGCCGATCTGGCCCCGGTGGTCGAGGCGTCCACCAGCCGCGCCATCGCCGCCAGGGAACGAGCGGCCTGCGCCGTCCACCTCCGTGACGGCGCCGGCTGGTCCCAGGAGCGGTACGAGGCCGTCGAAGCCGAGGTGCTGGCCGCCCTCGCCGTCCGGGGCGAGGCAGGAGCCGCGCAGCTCGCGGACGATGTTCCGGCCCTGCGCGAGCAGGTCACCGTCTCTGCCGGAAAACCGTACGAGGCCCGCCAAGCGGTGTCCTGGCGGATCCTGCGGGTCCTGGCCGCCGAGGGCCGCATCCGGCGCGGCCGGCCCGCCGGTGCCTTCAACTCCAACCAGTTCCGCTGGACGCTCTCCACCCTGGCCGACGCCGCCGGTACCTGGGAGACGGGCGAGGCGAAGCAGGAACTGGCGCGCCGCTACCTGGCCGCCTTCGGGCCGGTCACCACCGAAGACCTCGCATGGTGGACCGGCTGGACCCTCACCGATACCCGCAGGGCCATCACCGCGACCGGCGCCCAGCCGGTCGAACTGGACGAGGGCGCCGGCCACCTCCTGCCCGACGACTTCGACCCGGTGACGGCTCCCGAGCCCTGGGTCGCGCTCCTGCCGGGCCTTGACCCGACCGCCATGGGCTGGCGCCACCGCCACTTCTACCTCGACCCGGCTCACGTCCCCGAACTCTACGACCGCAACGGCAACATCGGACCCACCGTCTGGGCCGACGGCCGCATCGTCGGCGCCTGGGCCCAACAACCCTCCGGCCGCATCAACACGCACCTGCTCACCGATCCCGGGCCCTCCGCCCGCGCCGCGCTGTGCGCGCGGGCCGAGGAACTGGCCTCGTGGCTGGGCGACCTGCGCATCACCCCCCACTACCGCACCCCCCTCGAACGCCGCCTCGCCCAGGCCGCGGACGGCAGTCCTCCCCGCGGCGGCGGGTGACTCCGAGGGGCGGACGCCCGGCGGGAAGCGCCTGGCGGGTGGTGTCAGGTGCCGTCCCGGCCGGCCCCGTCGTCCCCGTCGTCCCTGTCACCCCTGTCGTCCCTGTCGTCCCTGTCACCCCTGTCACCCCTGTCGTCCCTGAAATGGTCGCGCTGGACGTGGCAGGCGAGGACGCGTCGCAGCGCGGCGGGCGCGGGAGAGGCGGCCTTCGAGGGAAGGTCGAGGCCCCGGCTGATCCGGTCGTACGCGTCCCGGTAGGCGGTGGGGAATTCCAGCCGGTGGGACGCCAGGTCCTCTTCGAGCAGGCGCCGCAACTCGTCGACGTTCCGCGGGGTGAGGCGCTTCCTCCCCCGGGCGATGGCGTGGACGTAGCGCGTGCAGCGGGCCGTGTCGCATGCCTCCGCGATCTCCTCGGCCAGTCCCCAGAGGCGTCCTTCCAGCCACGGGGCGTCGTACTGGTCGAGGGTGAGATCCATCGGCGTCGGAGCCGGCGGTTCGCCGCTCCTGCACCTCGCCACCTGCTTGGACACGGCGGGCTGGCTCATGTCGGTGAGCCGGGCGATCCTGTCCTGGGTCCAGCCGAAGCCGACGAAGAGTCCGATCATCTCCGCGCGCAGCTTCCGCATCTCCTCACCGGCACGAATGACGTCGTTCATGCCCGCGAGCATCCGCTCGGCCTGCCGCTCGGTCAGCGCCCCGGACTGCCGGCGCACGTTCGCTTCTCTGTCCACACTGCGGTTATACACCCCTCGACCCCGACATATAACCTGGTTGTACAACCGAGTTATACGTGCCAGGATCCGGCTCCATGCCCACATTCACCGCACCGGACGGAACCCGGCTCGCCTACCGCACGCACGGCGTCAACGACGACGCGGACCCCGTCGTCTGCCTTCCGGGAGGACCTGCGGACTCCGCCTACCTCGGCGACCTCGGCGGCCTGTCCGCACACCGCCGACTGATCTTCCTCGACCTGCGCGGCACCGGTCGCTCCGCGGTTCCCGAGGACACCTCCTCCTACCGCTGTGACCGCCAGACCGGCGACGTCGAAGCCCTGCGCGAACACCTCGGTCTCCCCCGGATGGACCTGCTCGGCCACTGTGCCGGGGCCAACCTGGCGATCCAGTACGCGGTCCGCCACCCGGAGCGCGTCGGCAAGCTCGCGCTGATCACTCCTGGTACCCGCGCGGTCGGCATCCCCGTCACCGGGGAGATGCGACGAGAGGTCGCCCGGCGGCGGGCGGACGAACCGTGGTTCCCGGCCGCCTTCGCCGCCCTGGAGGCGATCACCCGGGGCGCGGGCGCCGACTGGGAAGCCATCACGCCCTTCTCCTACGGCCGCTGGGACGCGGTGGCGCACGAGCACCACCTGAGCGCCCGGCCGGGCAACGACGAAGCAGTCGCCCTCTTCGGGGCCGACGGGGCCTTCGACCCGGACGCGACGCGGTCGGCCCTCCGCGCCGGCGAGAGCCCCGTACTGGTGCTTGCGGGCGAGGTCGACGTGAACAGCCCCCCTCCCGCGATGGCCGAACTCGCGGCCCTCTTCCCCGACGCCACGCTCGTCCTCCAGCCGGGAGCAGGCCACTTCCCCTGGCTCGACGACGCCCACCGGTTCTCAGCGGCCGCCGAATCCTTCCTCAGCCGGCCTGCCGTGCGTGCCCGCTGACCGGGGCCCCGCCTCGGCTCCGCCCCGAGCCCGGGGCCGTCGACCAGGGCCGGGGCCGGGGCGACCGGCTACCGCGCACGTCAGGGTGGTGCGTCGCCCGCGTCCCGGTGCTGCCGGGCGACCTGATCCGCGTCGCCGAGCCGGTCCAGGCCGCGCACGGCCCGGGTCATGCGCGGATTGCCCTCCAGCCGGGCGCGGTGCCGGCGCAGGAAGGCCCAGTAACCCACGGTGTACGGGCAGGCCCGGGCGCCCGACCGGTCACCGGGGCGATAGCGGCACCCGCCGCACAGGTCGCTCATCCGGTGGATGTAGGCGCCGCCCGAGGTGTACGGCTTGGTGGTCATCAGACCGCCGTCCGCGTACTGCGACATGCCCACGACGTTGGGCAGCATCACCCAGTCGTAGCCGTCCACGAAGCACCGGTGGAACCAGTCCGTGACCGCCCCCGGATCCCAGCCCCGCTGGAGCGCGTGGCTGCCGAGGACCATGAGACGGGGGATGTGGTGCGTCCAGCCCGTGTCGCGGACCTGCGCCAGCACGGTCGACAGGCAGCGGGCACCCACCGCGTCCGCGTCCAGCTCGGCGAACCAGTCGGGGAGGGGTGCGGTGTGGCGCAGCGCGTTGCGGTGCCGGTAGTCCTCCCCGAAGTGCCAGTAGAGGTGCCACACGTACTCGCGCCAGCCGCAGACCTGCCGGACGAAACCCTCCGCGCTGTTCAGGGGGACGTGCCCGGCCCGCCACGCCTCCTCGGCCCGGCTCACGCACTCCCAGGGGTCGAGCAGCCCCAGGTTGAGGGAGGAGGACAGCAGGCTGTGGCTCATGACGGGGTCGCCCGCCAGCATCGCGTCCTCGTACGCACCGAAGGTGGGGAGGCGGTGCGTGACGAAGTGGTCGAGCGCCGCCAGCGCCTCCTGCCGGGTGGCGGGGAACAGGCGCGGGCCGTCGCGGCCGGCGAAGGAGATCCCCTCCTCGCGCTCCCACCGGTCCAGGTCCCGCCGGACCTCCTCGTCGATCTCGTCCTCGCCCGGGCGGTAGGGCCGCTCCACGTCCAGGGCGTCCGCGCCGCGGGGCGGCGGCTCGCGGTTGTCGTGGTCCAGGTTCCAGCGGCCGCCCGCCGGCCGGTCGCCCTCCATGAGGATGTCGTGGGTGCGGCGGGTGTGCTCGTAGAAGTTCTCCTGGAGCAGCCGTCGGCCCTTCTGCCGTGCGGCCCAGTCCGCGAACTCCCGGTGGCCGGTCAGGAAGCCGCGCGCGGGGTGGACCGTCACCTGCGGCAGCGAGTCGACCAGGGCCAGGGCGGCCCTGGACGTGGGGTGGTGCACCGACACCGGCCCCGCGCCCACCGTTCGCGCCAGGCCCTCCCGGTAGGTCTCCGCGCTGACGTGGCGGGCCCGGTCGCCCAGCTCCGCCGCCCGGTGGCGCATGGCGCTCAGTACGAGGTGGGCCTTGGCGCGGTGGAAGCGGCGGCGGCGGAAGACCGCCCGGGACTCGATGAGCAGCCACCTGGTGGCGGGCGGTGTCGCGCCGCCGTCGGTGGCGGTGAAATGCGGGCCGAGCTGGTCGCCGAACAGCCAGTGCACTGGACTCATGCTCAGCATCCAACCAAGCCGGTACGGGCCGGTGTCGGCAGGCGCGGCCGTCCCGCGCGTCGAACGCCCGTGTCGCCCACTGCCCGAGGTGCGGGAGCGGAGCGCGTACCGGAGCCTGGGACACGGGCGTCGATCCGGACACGGCCTACCGCCGGAGCTGTGCGGGCGGCCAGGACAGCAGGGAGAGCGTCATGAGCGGCAAGGACGACCTGAGCCGGGGTGACGAGGTGACGTGGAAGAGCCACGGCCGGAATGTGAAGGGAAAGGTGAAGAAGAAGATCACCGACCGTACGGAGGCGGCGGGCCGTACCGTCGACGCCTCGGACGAGGAGCCGCAGTACGAGGTGGAGAGCGACGCGTCCGGGCGCAGCGCGGTGCACAAGCCGGACGCCCTGCGCAGGAAGGGGCGCTCCTCCTGACGGCCGCGCTCACGTCGGCTCGCCCGCCCCGCGGTCGGACGCCGGCCAGACGTACGGCAGGTCGTCCGGCACATCGGGGAAGTGTCTGCGGTAGAAGTCCGGGTCCTTGCGCACCAGCGCGGACTGGTGGCTGCGGTGGAAGCCGGCATCGCCCAGCCACGGAGGCAGGTCCCCGTCGGCGGCGAGGCGCTCCTGCGTCCTCGGCTCCGGATGCTGCTCTCCGTGCGGCTCTGCGCCCGGCTGCCATGTCCGGAAGTCCTGGACCAGGGTGACGGCGCAGGTGTCCCCCCGGCCCCTGGCCGTCCAGATGTGACAGACGTCCAGTCCGTAGCGCACGAGGGCCTCCTCGTAGCCGGCCCACATCCGTACGGCCGGATGCCTGCGCCAGCCGTAGTCCGGGACGATCAGCCCGCGCAGCACCTGCACGGCCTCCACCCGTTGCTTCCCGAGCCGCCGTCCGTCGAGCACGGCTGCCGAGGCCTGGAAGGAGGGGAACGGCAGGAACGTCTGCACGGAGGTCTCCTCATCGTCTGCGCCCTGGATCGCGGCGTAACCCGCGTGAGCCGCGCAGCCTGACCAGGGCTCTCGATGCTTACCACGAGGTGGCAGGTTGCGCGAGCGGCGCGTGGGGCCGAGGCGGTGGTGTCCCCGATCGCCGAGCAGGGCTTTCGCCCACCGGCGCACGACGCCCGGGCGCCGCGCCCGTGGCTTCGGGCGCGGCGCCCGGGCGGGCGGCGGGCGGGTCAGACGGCGGCGGGGAAGCGTTCCCACACGCGGTGGGCACCCAGGAGCCGGACCACCTCTTCCAGCACCGTGGCGCCCGTCTCGCCCCGCACGACGCCGGGTGCCTCGGCGGGGATGCCGGCGGCGGGCAGGACCGCGTCGGCGCCCGCCCAGACGCCGATCGCCTTTCCGTGGCGGAACGCTTCGTTCAGGAGCAGCGGCAGCCTGGGGTCGGCGGTGGCGGGGTCGGCGTTGCCGGCCTTGGCGTCCCGGGCCCCTCGGGCATCCGCACCGGGGGCGGGGACGCCGGCCAGCAGGAGGGCGTCGAATTCGATGGAGCGGGCCGTGGCGAAGGTGCGCTGGACGGTGAGGGGGTCGCCGTCCGCGTCGATCCTGCCGCCGGCGGGAGCGATCACGAGGGGGACCATGCCGGCGTCCAGAACCGCCTGGCGTACGGACCTGACGCCCTCCACGTCCGCGGCGCCGTCGGTCACGATGCCGATGACGCGACCGTCCACCGGCCAGGTCCCGCCCAGCTGGGAGAGGGCCGGGCTGGGCTCCGGGTCGACGAGCGGGCTGGAGGGGGCCGGCGCGGGCAGGCCCAGTCCGGCGGCGACCCGGGCGCTGAGCCGGGGGTCGATGTTGGCAAGGACGGCCAGCGCGCGTTCCTTGACGGCCTGCTCGTAGCACTTGCCCAGTTCGAAGGTGTAGGCGGCGATGATGTGCTCCTGCTCGGGCGGGGTCATGCTGAGCCAGAACAAGCGGGGCTGGGTGAAGTGGTCGTCGAAGGAGGCCGGGGCCTGGCGCACCTTCTTGCCCTCCGCCACGTGCGCGGGGACCTCGATGAACGCCCCGGTGTCGGCGCCGGCGAGGAAGGGGCAGCCGCCGTCGAGGCTGTTGGGCCGGTAGGGCGCCGCCCCGCGGTGCACGGCGGTCTGGTGCATGCCGTCGCGGAGCATGTCGTTGACCGGAGCGTGCGTGCGGTTGATCGGCAGTTGCCCGAAATTGGGCCCGCCCAGCCGGGTGATCTGGGTGTCGAGGTAGGAGAAGAGCCGTCCCTGCAGGAGCGGGTCGTCGGTGACGTCGATGCCCGGGACCAGGTGACCGACGTGGAAGGCGACCTGCTCGGTCTCGGCGAAGTAGTTCGACGGGTTGGCGTTCAGGGTCAGCAGCCCGATCGGCCGGACCGGCGCCAGTTCCTCCGGGACGATCTTCGTCGGGTCGAGGAGGTCGATGCCCTCGAAGGTCTGCTCCGGCGTGTCGGGGAAGGTCTGGATGCCCAGCTCCCACTGCGGGTAGGCGCCCGCCTCGATGGCGTCGGCGAGGTCCCGGCGGTGGAAGTCGGGATCGACGCCGCCCGCGATCTGTGCCTCTTCCCAGACCAGGGAGTGCACCCCGAGCTTGGGCTTCCAGTGGAACTTGACCAGGGTGGTGGCGCCTTCGGCGTTGACGAGGCGGAAGGTGTGGACGCCGAAGCCCTCCATCGTCCGGTAGGAGCGGGGGATGCCGCGGTCGGACATGTTCCACAGGGTGTGGTGGGTCGCCTCGGTGTGGAGCGTGACGAAGTCCCAGAAGGTGTCGTGGGCACTCTGGGCCTGCGGGATCTCCCGGTCCGGGTGGGGCTTTCCGGCATGGATGACATCGGGGAACTTGATGGCGTCCTGGATGAAGAACACCGGGATGTTGTTCCCGACGAGGTCGAAGACACCCTCGTCGGTGTAGAACTTCGTGGCGAAGCCGCGGGTGTCGCGGACGGTGTCCGCGGACCCCCGGGACCCCAGCACCGTGGAGAAGCGGACGAAGACGGGGGTCTCGGCGTCCTCCGCGAGGAACGCGGCCTTCGTGACGTTGGCCGCGGTGCCGTAGGACCGGAAGACGCCGTGGGCGGCGGCGCCGCGGGCGTGGACCACGCGCTCCGGGATCCGCTCGTGGTCGAAGTGCATGAGCTTCTCGCGCAGGTGGTGGTCCTGCAGCAGCACCGGTCCCCGCGGGCCCGCCTTGAGCGAGTGGTCCGTGTCGGGCAGCCGCGCGCCTTGAGCGGTCGTCAGGTACGCGCCGCTCTGCGCGCTCCGGGCCTGCTCCGCACCCGTGGGCTGGCCCGTGGGACTGACGGTTTCCGGTCCGTGCTGGTCCTGCTTGGGCGGCAGCGGCTCCGCCGGCTCGGTCGGCTCCGTCACCGGGGGCGGGACCGGGCCCGGCTTGCCCGGAACACCGTCCTGCGGGCCGCCGTCGCCCCGGAGCGCGCCGGCGATCTTTTCCGCCGCGGTCTTGATGGGGTTGTGCTCGTTCACTTTCCACTCCTCTGTACATGTGCGTGACAAGGCGGACCGGAGAGAAGCCCCGAACGAGGACTCCGTCCTGCGGCCCGCGGGGGTGCCCCGTGCCGGTTCAGGGGCGCGAGCGCAGCGGATGGTCCGCCGGTACCTCCACGACGGCGATGTGCACGCCGTCGGGGTCCGCTATCCACATTTCGATCAGGCCCCAGGGCTCGCGCCGCGGGGCACGCAGCACCTCCACGCCCCCGGCGCTCAGTTCCTCGTACACCGCCCGCACGTCCGCGACCTGGAGCCACAGCCGCAGGCCGGGGGCCGGCGGCTCGTCGGACCGGCCGGACACCTCCAGGAACCCGCCGCCGAGGAAGTAGACCGTGCCGCGCTCGGGGCCGGTGCCGAACTCGCGGTAGACGGCGAGGCCGAGGGTGCCGCCGTAGAAGGCGCGGGAGCGCTCCGGGTCCGCCGGGCGCAGCAGGATACGGCTGCCCAGTACGTGCACGATGGTCACTCCTGCTCGCAGGACGGCCCGGGGACGAAACCCCGGGGGCGGCGACGATCCGTCAGGTCAGGTGGCGGGGAACGGCGTTGCGGGACTCGGACGGCCGACCGGGCGCAGGGCGTGCTCGTGCGTGGCCCCGGGAAGATTCCTCGGAGCCACGCACGTGCCCCGCCCGGTCGTCACCGCGTGGGGGGCTGCTGCGCGCCGGGGGCGCCGCGTACCTCGCCGACCGTGTCCTTTCCGACCTGACGCAGCCCCTCGGCGGTGTCCTGGCCGGCGTTCTGCGCGTGCTCGCTGGTGGTCGCCACGGCCTCCTGGGCCGTGCCCTTCACCGATTCGACGGCCTCCCCGACCGGCTCCTTCAGTTCCTCCCGGACTTCCTGCGCCGCTTGGAGGGCGGTCTGCTTGACCGGTTCCAGCAGCTCGTCCGAGTGCTCGCGCAGGTGCCGTCCCGCCTGTTGCTCGGCCTCGGTGGTCGGCAGGAGGGCGGCTGCGAGCATGCCGGCGCCGAAAGCCATCAGACCTGCCGCCAGGGGGCTGCCCTGCGTCTGGCGCTTGATCTGCGCCGGGGCCTGCTGCAGGGTTTCCTGGGCGCTGCTGCCGGCCTCCTTGGCGGTTCCCGCGATGCTGTCCGCGGCCTGGTGAAGGCTCCCGGAGGTTCCTTGTGCAGCGTCGTGTGCCGTACCCATCACCCGCTCCTTCACTCCGCCGGCCCGGTGGCGCAGCGAGTCGACCTTGCGCTGGGCCACCTTGCGGGGGGTCATCCTGTCCGCCAAGAGATCGACGTTGCGCGCGAGGTGCGCACGCCGGTATTCCACGTCGTTCCTCAGCTCGTCGGGTGTCGTGCCCATCGGGCGTCCTCCTTCAAGGTCTCCACGGTCTGTTCCGGCTTGAGGTTGACAGCGCGCAGGCGCTCGCGGCCCTTCGTGTACAGCACCCCGCCCACCACGGCCCACAGGGCCGTGACGATCAGGGCGGCCCAGGCCGGGTCCATCACGTTGGCCAGGGCGAAGACGACGGTCAGGCTGCCGAACAGCAGCACCACGTGTCCGGCGTAGCCCGCGCCGCCCAGCATGCCGACCGCCTTGCCGGCCTTGGCGGACTCCTGCTTGATCTCGGCCTTCGCCAGCTCGATCTCGTCACGGACGAGCTGGGACAGGTCCTGGCTGATCTCACCGATCAGATCACCGAGTGACGGCTCGGCCGCCGTCGCCGGCGGCGGGGCGGGCGCCGCCGGTCGTTCGTGGGAGGAAAGGGCCATGCTCAGACTCCTCCCCCGGGCTGCGGCGAACCACCGTAGGGCGGCGGACTCGCCGGCGGGTAGGCCGGCGGGGCCGGGGCGACGTGCGGCGGCTGCGACTGACCGTAGGTGTCGAGGGGGTCCTCGTAGCCGGCGGGGATGCCACTGCGGTCGGGAAGGGGACGCTCCACCGCCGTGTGCTCACCGGCCCGCGCGGGGGGTCCGCCGACTTCGGCGGGAGAGGTGGGTCCGCGGTCCGCAGGGGCGCCGGAGGAGGATCCCTCCGACGAGGCGGCCGCACCGACGCTCTTGCCCGCGCGTGCGACGACGAAGCCGGCCAGGGCCGCGCCGGCCAGGAACACGCCCGGGCGGCGGCGGGCGAAGTTCTGCAGGTCGCTGACCAGCCCGTCCGGGCCCCGCTTCTCCATGTGCGCGGCCACCTGGTGACCGCCGTCCGCTACCCGGCGTGCCATGTCGGCCATGGTCGAGTCCGGCTTGCCGTTCTCGCCCAGCTCCCTGAGCTCCTGGGAGAGCCGGCGCACGTTCTCGGCCAGGCGCTGGGTCTGGGTCTCGGCCTGCCCGGTCAACTGGGTGCGCAGCTCTCCGACGAGGTCCCGGGCCTGCGCGGTGGCCTCGCCGACGACGTTCGCCGCCTGCTCCTTGGCCGTACCGCCTACTTCGGCGGCCTTGCCGCCGACCAGCGCAGCGCTCTCCCCGGCTTTGTCCTGGACGGTGTGCGCTACCCCCGTCGTCCTGCTCTCGTCATGCCGGGCTGAATCCTGGAAGTCACTCAAGGCTCCTCCTGGGCAGTCGATCGGATCTACCGTTCACAGGGGCGCTTGCCCACGTTTCGGCCGACCACCCATCGCCCGGCCCTCAAACACATCCGGTTCCTGCCATCCCTGCCGCCCCGCCTCCTGCGTGCGCACGCACAGCCCACCTCTTGCCCTGCCTGCCCCGCCGGCGGACAGGGCTCGTGCGGCGAACCCGCCCACCGCCCGGCCGCGGCCCCGGCCGAGCTCCTCGGCACGGACTCCTGCATCGGCGGCCCGACCGCGCACCGCGCAGTTCGGCGCGCTCCTCCGAGCCCCAAGTGGTCCTCTCAGGATCGGCTGAAACTCGCCCATCTCATCAGAAACGGAAACTGCCGTCGGTACGTTCGACGATCTGTCAGGGCAATCACCGCTCCACCCGAGGAGTAACGCAGTGCGCATCCTTTTCACCGGCCCTGCCGCGGCAGGCCACCTGTTCCCGATGGTGCCGACAGCCCAGGCACTCCAGGCTGCGGGACACCAGGTGCTGTTCGCCGGTTCGGCTCCGCTCGACCACCTCCGGCAGACCGGCCTGCCCACCGTCGAGGTCGGTGACGGCTCGACGCTGACGGATGCCTTCCGGCGCGCCTCGGACGGCATCGATCCGCAGTTCGTCACGGACGGCAACAGCCCGGAGGACGCCCAGCGGCTGGCCGCGGCCGGTTTCGCCGAACACGGCCGGGTCACCATCGACGACCTCCTCGCGGTCGCCACCGCCTGGCGGCCGGACCTCATCGTCCACGCCGCCTTCCAGGCGGCCGCGCCCTTGGTCTCGGCGGCACTCGGCATACCCGCCGTGGTGCACAACTTCGGGGTGATGTCCGGCATCGGCATGGTCGGCAGCCTCGCCGAGCTCCTGGCGGACGAGTACCGGGCCCGTGAGGTCGAAGGGCCGGCCACCCGTACCGTCCTCGACGTCGTACCCGCCTCCCTCGGCGGGGACGGGGCCGGCTTGCGGGTCCGCTACGTGCCGTACAACGGCGGCGGCACGGTGCCCGTCGACCTCATATCCGGGGGCTCCCGGCCCCGGATCGCGGTCACCCTCGGGACGGTGGTGACCGCTTACGCGGGCGTCGACCCGGTCGCCCGGGTGATCGCCGAGGCGAGCTCCGTCGACGCCGAGTTCCTGCTCGCCGTCGGCGACACCGACCTGAGCCCGCTCGGCACCCTGCCCGCCAATGTCCGCCCCCTGCCCTGGGTGCCACTGGCCCAACTGCTGGACACCGCCGACGCGATCGTGCACCACGGCGGCTCCGGCACCATGCTCACCGCCGCTGCCCGGGGCGTCCCGCAGCTGATACTCCCGCAGGGCGCCGACCACTTCATCAATGTCGATGCCGCCACGGGGCTGGGCTTCGCCCTGCGCGGCAGCGGCGACGGCGTGGACGCCGCCCTGCTCAGCCGCCTCCTCACCGACGACGACCTCCGCAAGGCCGCGGCCACCATCCAGGCCGACATCACCGCGCTCCCCTCCCCCGCCGACCTCGTCGCCTCCTTCGAGGCCCTGCGATAACACCGGTCCCAGGACCGCGGGGAACCGCGCGCCGGCCGACTCCCGGCCGTGCCTGCTCGGCAGCGCGGTTCCCCGCCGCTCAGCACCCCGGGTTCGTTCCGAGCGGCAAGGCACCCCCGAGGACACCCGCGGTTATGGCTGGCTCCTGTGCAGCAGCGGAGGGGCGGCCTGGGCCAGTCCATGCTGGCCGCCGGCCTGTGGATGCTCCCCGGCGGGCTGATGATGCTGGCCGTCTCCCCCCTGGGGGGCAGGCTCACCCATGCCCGCGGCCCGAAGGTGACCAGACTCCTCGGGGGGCCCGGGACCGCCCAAGCGCCGTGACTACGTAGCGTCCCCGCCGCCCCTGGCGCGGCTTCCCCACCACGGAGGCGCCACCACGGACGCGACGCCACGGCCGTCGGGCACGCCCGCGGTCATGGCGTCGCGTCAGTGGCGGCGAGGAGTGCGCACTGGTCGAAGTTCATGCAGCCGCACTCCAGACAGTCCGCGACTGCCTGTCGTAAGGCGACGGTCTGGGTGATGTGCCGGTCGAGTTCGGGCAGCTTGCGCGCGGCCATGTCCCGCCACTGGCGGGTAGCGGAGGGCGTGGCGCTGCCGGCCAGCAGCTGCCCGATCTCGGCGAGGGTGAACCCGGCCCGCTGCGCCATCTTGATCAGCGCGACCCGGCGGACGGTGGTCGCGGGCCACACCCTGCGTCCGCCCTCGCGGCGCGCGCCGGGCAGCAGACCGCGCTCCTCCCAGTAGCGCAGTGCCGAGGCGCGCACGCGGGCCCGGTCCGCGAGTTCCCCGATGGGCAGGTACCGCATGCCGGCCCCCTCCTTGTTCATGCTCGTCAGGCCTTGACTTCAAGCGTGCTTGAAGGACGACTGTGACCCGCATGTTCTCAACTGCTCCGGGACGCCTGGTGCCCGGCCCCTACCGCTCGCTGTTCGCCGACCGGACGTTCCGGCGGTTGTTCCCGGTCTTCGCGTTGTCCGATCTGGGCGATGGCATGAGCGTCGTCGCCGTCGTGTGGCTGGCACTCGCGCTGGGGCCCGAGGGCGGTGAAGGGGCACTGGCCGGCATCGCCGTCGCCGCCTACGTCCTTCCCGGCGCGCTGGGCGCGCTGGTGCTGGGACGGTGGATGCGGCGGCTTCCCGCAGGGCGGCTCCTGGTCACCGACTCCTCGCTACGGGCCGCCCTGTTGGGGGCGGTCCCGCTCGCGCACCTGGCAGGCCTGCTCACCCCGGCCGTGTACGTGGGGCTCCTGGGTGCCTCCTCGCTGCTGCACGCCTGGGGCAAGGCGGGCAAGCACGCCCTGTTCGTCCCTGTGCTCGGCCCGGCCCAGCGGCTGACGGCCAACAGTGTGCTCAGCACCAGCCTGTGGAGCGCGACCATCGCGGGCCCGGCTCTCGCGGGCCTCCTCGTGACAGTGGTGTCCCCGGCATGGATCATCGGCCTGGACGCCGCCACCTTCGCCGTGCTGGCCTTCCGGACCCGTCGCACCACCCTGCCTCCTCCCTCGGCGCCTGCGACGGAACCGGCAGAGCAACCGCCGGCGCAGCCGGCACCGCAACCGGTACACGTGAACGGCGGTGCACAGCGCGGGCTGCGCATCCTGCTCCGCCGGCCGGAACTCCTCGGCCTGCTCGCGGTGACCTGGGTGTTCAACCTCGCTTTCGGCCCCGTCGAAGTCGCTCTGCCCCTCTTCGTCGTCGACGACCTCGATGCCGGCGCCGGGCTGCTCGGCGTCTACTGGGCCGCCTTCGGCAGCGGAGCCGTCATCGGCGCCCTCGCGCTGGGCGCCGTCAGGCGGCTACCGCTGTGGCCGGCCATCCTCGGGGTCATCGCGGGTCACGGGATCGGCCTGCTGGCCTTCGCCTTCACGCACACCCCCCTCCCCTCCCTGCTCGGCTTCGCCTTCGCCGGCCTGGTCTACGGCCCCTACTCCGCGCTCTCCCTCACCCTGATCCAGGGCCGCACACCCGCCGAGTCCCTCACCTCGGTCCTGGCCGCGCGCAGTGCCGTACTCCTGACGGGCTCGCCCCTCGGAGCGGCGCTCGGTGGACTCCCCCTCGACCGGACCGGCGCCCCGGCCGTACTGGTCGGCTGCGGTGCACTGATGATCGCCCTCGTCCCCGTCAGCGCCGTGGCACTGAGGCTCACCGCCCGGCACCGACGACGGCGGCACCCCCTGCCCGCGCCGGCCTGACCCGGCGCGCGGCCAAGGGGCCGACCGGGCGGCCTGCGGGGTCCTGACCGGCGCGCCCGCCCGGGCCGTGCCACCACCGGGGGCGTCAGCGGACGCGGCGGATGCGGATCGGGCCGCGGGCCTCTGCCGGATCGACTCGGCGGCCGCCCTGGGTGATCTCCACCTCGCCGGCCGTGACCAGCCGGCGGGCCGCGCGGCGGGCCGGTTCCATGAGTGCGCGCCAGCCGTCGCCGTCGCCCTCGTACACGGCCCGTGCGGCGTCAGAGGGACAGATCGTCGCGGTGGGGCCACGACGCTCCAGCAGCTCCAGAATGGTTCGCTCCAGGCGCCGGTCCGTCCGGCGTTCGCTGTCGGTCACCCTGCCATTGTCGCCCCGGCAGCCCGGCACCCCGTTCCTGGCTCCCGGCACCTCGGCTGCCCGGCTGAGCGTGCGGTGTTCCTCGGGCCTTCCGACACGGCCCGGGGGGCACGGGTCAACACGGTGATCGTCAGGTGATCGTTCGGTCATCCTCCGGGCCTCTTCTTCCGCACGTCCATCCTGCGGCGGCCCGCGGCGCCGCATCGGCGCGCTCCCGATCGGTCCGACGGCCGGAGCGGACCGGCGGTGTCAGCCGGTGAACCCCGGCACCACCAGGCCGGTCTCGTACGCGATCACCACCGCGTGGGTCCGGTTCTGCGCGCCGAGCTTGGTCAGCACGTTCCCGACGTGGGTCTTGACCGTCTCCAGGCTCACCGTGAGCGAGCGCGCGATCTCCGGATTGGACAGGCCGGTGGCCATCGACCGCAGCACCTCCTCCTCCCGCCCCGTCAGCGCCGCCTTCGGCAGCGCCTCGTCACAGCCCCGCGGGCGGGGGGAGACCATCCGCCGCAGCGCCGCCGGGAAGAGGATGGCCTCTCCCGCGGCCACCACGCGCACCGCCTCCGCGATCTGCCCGACCGGATGCCGCTTGAGCACGAACCCGCCGGCACCCGCGCTGAGCGCGGCGGTGACGTAGTCGTCGTTCTCGAAGGTGGTGATCACCACGACTTTCGGCGGTTCGGCCGACCCGGCCAGCAGCTGCCGGGTGGCCTCGATGCCGTTGAGGCGGGGCATCCGCACATCCATGAGGACGACGTCCGGCCGCAGCTGCCGCGCCCGCTCGACCGCCTCGGCACCGTCGGCGGCCTCCCCGACGACCGTGATCCCCGGACGGGCCGCGAGCAAGGTGCGCAGTCCGCTGCGCGTCACCTCGTCGTCATCCGCGATCAGCAGGGTGACGGGGGCAGCGACCGGTCCGGGCGGGGCAACCGCTCTCGCGTCGGGCGAGGCCGACACGGCCGGGACGGCGGCGTCGGGGTTCGCGTTCGTATTCGGGTTCGCGTTCGCGTTCGCGTTCGCGCCGGTCACGGGGAGCACCGCATCGGCAGCCGGACCAGCAACCGCCAGTGCCGTGGCCCGTCCGGGCCGACCTCGATCTCACCGTGCAGCAGGCGCACGCGCTCGGCCAGGCCCGGCAGGCCGTGCCCGGAGGCGGGAAAGGCGCCCGGGCCCCTTCCGGAGCCCGTCCCGGTCCGGTTGACCACGCTGAGCTCCAGCCCGTTCGGCGTGGCCGCCACGCGCACCTGGACCGGACCGCCGGCCCCGTGCCGCAGCGCGTTCGTCAGCCCCTCCTGGAGGATCCGGTACGCCGCCCGCGAGAGCATTCCCTGGACCTGTTCCCACCCGCCCGACAGTTCCGGCTCCACCACCGCGCCCGCGTGCCGCAACCGCTCCAACAGCTCGGGCAAATCGGCCAGGGTACGGGTCGGCGCCGTCTCCCCCTTCTCCTCGCGCAGCGCGCCCAGCACGTAGTCGAGGTCTTCCAGAGCGGCCCGGGTCGACTCCTCGATGCTGCGCATCGCTGCCCGCGCTGCCGCCGGATCGGCGTCGAGCACTTCGCCGGCCACGGCCGCCTGGATCGTGGCCGCCGTCAGGGTGTGCCCGATCGAGTCGTGCAACTCGTGGGCGAGGCGATTGCGTTCGGCGAGCCTCAGCTCCCGCTCGGCCGCCAGTGCGAGCCGTTCAGCGGAGGACGGACCCAGCAGCCTGGGTGCCGCCCAGCGCAGCGCGTTCGTCACCAGTGCGCACGCGGTGGCCGCCGACAGCAGGCAGCCGAGCCCGACCGCCCAACTGCTCCAGCCGCCGTCCGCCCGCGCCGACCAGCCGAACAGGCTCAGCCGCGCCTCGGCTCCGAGCAGGTCTCCCGGGAGGGTCAGGCCCATCAGGAGCAGCACGCCGGTCACCAGCGCCCCCGTCCACCCCAGCGCCACGTGCAGCAGCAGCCAGAGCGGAGTGCGCCAGCGGTCGGCGCCGGACCGCCCGGCGCGGGTCGGCGCGGCATGCCCCGGCACGGCAGGGGTCGGCCCGGTGCCCGGTGGACGTGCCGAGCGGCGACCGACCGCCGGAGCCGGCAACGGCAGTCCCAGCAGCCGGCGGGCGGACACGACCAGGATCCGCCGCGTGGTGCGGGCCAGCCCGACCAGGCCGATCAGCGCTGCCCAGACGAGCAGGACCAGAGCGGTCCGCACGCCCTCGGGAGCGGACTGCCACATCATCGCCGGCAGCAGGGCGAAGGGCAGCAGGGGGAGACTCGCCAGCGCGCCGCCATAGGCGAACAGCACACCCGTGTACGTGGAGCCGCGCAGCAACGGCCGGAGTCCCGTGATCATGACGGTCAGTATGGCCGGACCAGCCACTGGCGGCCTCCCCCGATCGGGGGAGCTTCTTCTCCCGCCTTTCCGCGATGCGCACGGCAGCCCCCGGAAGCCACGATCGTGCCCCGAGCGGCTCACGGCTCTCGGCACACACCGCTGATCTTCCAACGACTTCCATGGAGTGGCTCATGCAGGAGCAGGAACGCCGGATGCCCCTTTCGTCCAGGTGGCAGCGAAGCGGTCGGCGACGCGTCGTATCCGCCGCGGCCACCGTTGCCGTCGGTGTCATGACGATGGGCGGCCTGGCGCCGTCCGCGACGGCCGCCGCCAGGCCGGACCCCGTCCAGCAGGGCCTGGGTGCACTGGTGCGGGACGACGGCATGCCCGCCGCGCTGGCGAGCGTCATGGACCGCGCCGGCCGTACCCGGACCTACACCGCGGGGGTCGGCGACCTGGCGACCGGCGCCAAGGTGCCGGCCGACGGACAGGTCCGGATCGGCAGCACCACCAAGACGTTCACCGCGGTGACCGTGCTGCAACTCGTCGGTGAGGGCAGGATCGCACTGGACTCCCCGGTGGAGACCTACCTGCCGGGCCTGGTCCGTGGGGAGGGGATCGACGGGCGCCACATCACCGTCCGCGAGCTCCTCCAGCACACCAGCGGTCTTCCCGAATACGGATCGGACATTCCCGACGACGACCTCCCGCACCGCTACTTCGACCCCCGCGACCTGCTCGACATCGCGTTCCGGCACAAGGCCGACTTCGCCCCCGGGACGAGCTGGGCGTACAGCAACACGAACTACGTGGTGGCCGGCCTGATCGTCCAGAAGGTCACCGGCCGCCCCCTCGCCGAGGAGATCGACCGGCGGATCATCAAGCGCATCGGGCTGCGCCACACCTACTTCCCCGCCCCCGGTGACAAGACCATCCGGGAACCCCATCCCCGGGGCTACCACAGGAATGCGGCAGGCGCTCCTCTGCGCGATTTCACGGAGATAGACCCCTCGGCGGCCTGGGCGGCGGGTCAGCTGATCTCCACGAACTCCGACGTGAACCGGTTCTTCACCGCGCTCATGACCGGCCGCCTCCTCCCGGCGGCCCAACTGGCCCAGATGCGCACCACCGTCCCGATCGGGGACACCGGCGCGGGTTACGGACTGGGGCTGATGAGCAGGCCGTTGTCGTGCGGCGGTGTCTACTGGGGCCACGGCGGCGACATCCCGGGTTACGAGACCAGGGGCGGGATCACCGACGACGGCCGCGCCGCCAACATCGCGGTGACCAGCGTCCCGACCGACTTGGCGGCCACCAGGCGTGTCGAGGGCGTCGTGGACAGGGCCCTGTGCGGCTGAACCGCGCCGGGCACGCGGCGCCGAGCCGCACAGCCGCCGGGTCCGGCAGGACGTCGGGCCCGCGGAGCCGGCCGCGGTGGCGGTGACGGCCGCTGCGTCCCGGGCGCCGGCCGGCGCCCGGGGCGCGGACGTGCAGACGTGCAGACGTGCACAGGTGCACAGGTGCAGAGGTGCAGAGGTGCAGACGCATCGTGCGCCCCCCGGGTGCGGCCCGCCCGCGGGGCCTCACTTCGGCGGCTTCTTGTGCTCCTTCTTCCCGTTGTTCCCGGACTGGTGCCCCTTGTCCTTGCCCGTCGGGCGCTCATCCGTCGCGCGCGTACCCTCCGGGGCGGAGGCGGGGGCGGCAGCGGGTGGGGGGCTGGAGGGCGCGGCCGCCGGGGTGGCGGGTAGTGAGGGCGCGCTCGCGGGCACGGACACGGGCACGGCGGGTGGCACGGACGCCGACGGCGACGGTGACGCGGGGGTCGTGGAGGTGTCCGACGGGCGCGCGGCAGCCTCGGGCGCCGTCGGCCGGCTGTCCGAGGGCGGGCGGCCGGATCCCGTCGCCCCCACCATGAGCACGGAGGCGCCGATCACGCTCGCGGCCATCACGGCCACCCCCGCCGTACGGCGGCCGCGCCGGGATCCGCGGCCGCCCCCGCGGATATCCGAGGTGCGGTCGAAGCCCGCGGCGGCGCGGTGCGTGTCCGGCTCCGACCCGGGCGCAGACTTTGGCCCCGGCTCCGGCTCCGGCTCCGGCTCCGTGGGAAGGGTGGTACGAGCCGCCGTCACCGTGCCACGCAGGGGCGGCGTGGTGCCGGAGCCGCGCAGGGTCAGGTGGATGCCGGCTGCGTCGGGGCGTGCCCGCGGGTCCTGGTCGGTCATCGCCCTCAGCAGCCGCCCCAGGTCGTCGGGCAGCCGCTCGGGTATCTGCGGGGGACGCAGGAGCGGAGCCACACCGACTTCGGCGGGAGAGCCGCGGTACTCGCGGACGCCGGTCAGCGCTTCCAGCAGGGTGAGTCCCAGGGCGTAGACATCACTGGCCGTACCCGCTCCCTGGCCGAGGAGTTGCTCGGGTGCCATGTAGGCGAGCGTGCCGACGAGTGTGTCCGGTTCACTGCGGGAATGGTCGTCGACGGTTCGGGAGAGCCCGAAGTCGGCCAGGAAGGGTGAGCCGTCGTCGCTGAGCAGGACGTTGGAGGGCTTGATGTCCCGGTGGATGATGCCGTGCGCGTGGACGTGGTCGAGGGCCGAGGCGATTTCGGCACCGAGCCGGGTCACCTGTACGGGACTCAGGGGACCGGCGTCGATGCGGGTGCGCAAGGTAATACCGGGGATCAACTCCGTCACCATGTAGGCCCCTTGTTCGTGGCGGCCGGTGTCGTAGACGGTGACGAGCGCGCGGTGCGAAAGGCGGGCCAGGGTCAGCGCCTCGTCGCAGAAGCGGTCGACCGTGACGGTGTCCGCACCGGGGCGGAAGACCTTGACCGCCACCTCGCGTCCCAGGATCTGGTCGGTCCCGCGGAAGACGTCCGCGGTCCCGCCGGAACCTATGAGGGAGCACAGGCGGTAGCGGCCGCCCAGCACGGATCCGAGCTGGAGCTGCGCTGCGTGGCCTGGGCTCGGGCGCGCCGACATGCGGGACCTCCTCGACTCGCGGGCAGTAGGTCGCGTCTACCCCTGACGGACCGGGCTACGCAACGAGCCGCGTGATCCCACTGTCGAGGACCTGGCCGACCGCAGGATCATCGGCATGGGGACTACCGCGATCCGGATCGGTTCCTTACGCGCGTCCGAGGAGCTGCCCGGCGGCCGTGCTGTCCGTACGGGCGGTGAAGTAGTCGGTGAAGGCCCGCAGGAACTCCTCTTCGGTGATACGGCCGTCCCCGTCGGTGTCGAGCTGCCTGAAGCCGTGGTTCAGTTCGGCGGGATGGACGCGCGAGCCTCCGAAGACCGTGCGGTACTCGTCCGCACACAGGTGCCCGCTGCCGTCGGTGTCCACCGCGTGGAAGACGGCCCGCACGGCGACGTGCAGCCCCTGCTGGAGGTAGTCCGGGCGCGTGTCGATTCCGGCGAGCGTGGCGGTCACGAACTCCTCGCAGGTCACGTACCCGTCGCCGTCCGCGTCCATGCCGGTGCGCAGGTGCTGCCACCACGTCTCGAAGGCGGCGTAGACCTTGGCCTCGTCCTCGGCGTCCAGTTCCAGTGGCCAGCACACGTTGTGGGCCATGGCCTGCAGGTCGGCCGAGCCGATGCGCCCGTCGCCGGTCTGGTCCAGAACCAGACGGAAGAACGCCCCGAGGCGTTCAGGACGGCTGTCCGCGCCCTTGCGCCCGCGCGCCGCCGGCAACCGCACCCGGCCCGGGATCGGCCCGGACGGGTGCCCGGCGGCAGCGGCGGGTGACCGAGGTGTCGACGGGACGCCGTTCAGGGGCGTGCGGTAGCGCCGGTTCTCGGGGAGCGCGCTCATCAGCACCCGCATGCCGCGGTGCACGGTGAAGGAGAGGAGGGCAGCGCGGCGGGTGCGGGGCAGGTCGAAGCGTTCGCGGAAGGCCACGGGAAGGTCCGCGAGGGTCAGCTCGCGCACGAGGTGGGCGACCACCGTGCGCATGAGGGGCCAGGCGGGCGCCAGGCGGCCCAGGCGACGGGGCGCCGGTGCTTCCCGGAGGATGTCGAACAGCAGGTAGCGCACCGCCTCGCTGTACTCCAGGCGCTCCTCGACGGTGCGCCGCACGTAGGCGGGCACATCGGCGGCCGTCGCCGGGAACAGCTCGTCCGGCAGGTCGAACTCCGCGCACACGGTGCGGAACTCGCCGTACATCTGCTGCTGTTCGGACGGGGTGAGGGGGTGCCCGGACAGATCCCGCATCGCCGTCATGCACTCGTACAGGGTGACCAGCACCCACACGCGGACCGCAGGGTCCAGCGCGGTGAACGGCCTGCCCTGCTCGTCGGTGCCGGCGAGCCGGCGGTGGGTGCGCTCCAGGCGGGCCACTTCCCTGCGCAGCCCCTCGCGGTCGGCGAAGAACAGCCGCTTGCCACTGTCCATGGTGTGCTGGACGCGCCGCCAGGGGTGGGCCCGGTAGGTGGAGAACTGCGACATCCCGGCGGCGACCGCCGGATCGGCGCTCTGCAGGACCAGCAGACGCCACGCCACCAGCCCGATGCGCCACTCCCCCAGGGTGCGGCGCAGCAGGGAATCAGGACCGGGAAGATCATCGGAAGGCAAGGGGCATCTCCAAACGGTTACCGGGAACGAACTGCCGGACGACCCGGGGTGCGGGTGTCCCTCCAGCCCAACGACCGCACCGGATCGCAGGAAGCGGCCGGCCGGCACCGGGATCCCGATGTCGCCTACGAGGCGTTCTTCCGCGCGGGCCCGCGAAGGGTCGAAATCCGCGTACACGCCCGCGCGGACGGCGCCGCGTGGAGCGGCTGGTCTCCCGCGTACCGGCCCACGCACGTCCTGCTCCTGGCGGAGGCGCTGCGGCAGAGGGTCGAGGCGGGCGAGGCACAACGGCTCGGTGACGCCGACTGCTGCGGTGGGCGGTCGGACACCTGGCGACGGTGACGTCCTGGCCGATCGGCAAGCAGCCCCCGGCCGTGGTGCAGGCGGTCCTGGCGGACTGACCCGGAGCACCTCGCGACCGGCGCCTGGGCATGTCTCCCGTGGCGGCACGGATGTCCGCGCGCTTCGGAGGGAGGAGATGTGCCTCGGTGCGCGCCTCGGCGCCCGCCTTGGTGCCCCGCGGGTGAGCGGGCGAGGAGGAATGAGGAGAAGGAAGAGGGGGAGGAGGGAGAGCGCATGCGGCTCCCTGGACGGCCCGCGAGGGGACCGTCCCCGCGCTGGTCAGCCCCTGGCCCCGGTCCGGTGCGCGCCTTGTAGGAGGATGTAGGAGTGATCGGAGAAGAACCGGTGGTCACCGCGACCGCCCACGACGGCATAGTTCTCGTCCGCCTGCGGGGCGAACTCGACGAGGACAGCGCACCCGTCCTTGCCCAGGCCCTCGCCGAGGCGGCCACGAGCGGATCCGCCCGCACGGTGGTCGACCTGTCCCGCACCCGTTTCGCGGACTCGTCCATCCTCCACGCCCTGCTCGAAGCCCACAGGGCCCACACCGAGGCCGAGACGGCACTCGTGCTCGCCGGCCCGCTGCAGACGGCGGTCGACCGACTGTTCGAGGTCACCGGGACCCGGCACGCGTTCCGCGTGGCGGACAGCGTGGAGACCGCGATGACATGGTGATCGCACGCTCCGTACCCGCAGCCGCACCCAAATCTTCGCGGAGCGGCATGGCTCGCGCGACCACGGGCAGGCGGTGAAGGTATGAACCCGCCCGCAGCAGCCGACGACACCCGCGGTTCCATAAGCCGAAGGGGCAGCCGCCACGCGCTCCCCGGCCTGCCCGCGACCGCGGCGGCCGCACGCGAGACGATCGGCGCCCTCCTGCAACACGCGGGCATCAGCCTCGACAGCGTCACCGCGGCCGACGCGCTCCTGGTCACCTCCGAGCTGGCCACCAACGCGATCCGCCACGGCGGCGGCATCACCGCCTTCCACGGCGACATCGCCGACGACGCCCTGCACCTGACCATCGGCGACACCAGCCCGCGTGCCCCGGCCCCCCGCACCGGGTCCCCCGATCATCCGGGTGGCTACGGGTGGCCGCTCATCCAGCGCCTCACCGAGCACATCAACATCACCGTCCACCCCGGCGGCAAGACCATCAGCACCACCCTGCGCCTGACCTGACCTGACCTGACCTGACCTGACCTGACCTGCTCCACCGCCCTGCCGGGACGGCCGGAGCCGGAACCAGAACCGGTCACGAGCCGCGATCCCCTGCCGCCTGCCGCCTGCCGCCGACGGTCGCGGCTATATGCCGTGGACGGTGGTGAGATCGGCGAGTCCGGAGATGGTCAGGACCGGTTCCAGGAGGGGGTTGGCGAGGAGTTCGATGCGCTCGGCGTGCGGGAAGAGCACGCTGAGACCGGCGCTGTCGAGGTACTCGACGCCGGTGAGGTCCAGGACCAGGGGGCCGGCCGTGCCCGCCAGTGCGGTGGCCAGCTCCCTGGTGTTGCTCATGTCGATCTCGCCGACGGCGGTCAGCAGCGCGGTGCCGTCGGGTCGCCGTCCGGTGGTCAGGGTCAGTGCAGTGGTCATCAGGCGATCCTCGTGTGCATGTCGACGGTGGTGCCGGACGGGCCGGGCGTGACGGTGACCTGCTGCATGAGCGCGCGCATCAGGCCCATCCCGCGACCGCGGTGGGTGTTCAGCTCCGGCCGCGGGGTCTTCCAGCAGCCGGTGTCGGCGATGGTCAGGTGCAGCTGGTCGACGTACGCCTCGGCCCGGAAGTAGATCGTGTCGCCGGGGGCGTCGCGGTGGCCGTGCTCGATGGCGTTGGCACACGCCTCGCCCGCGGCGACCAGGATGTTCTGCACGGTGGCGGGGGGCAGATCGCACTGGTCGAGCCAGCTGCGCAGCGTCTTGCGGACGGGGGCGAGCTGGGACGACTCGGCGGGGAAGGACATCTCCAGCGGCGCGGGGTGCCGGTAGAGCAGCAGGGCGACGTCATCGTCGTAGCCGTCGGCGGGGGCCAACCGCGCCATGACGTCGGTGGCGAGGTCGTCCACCGCGGTGTCCCGGCCGTCCTTGAGGGCTGCGCCGGCCTGGTCGATGCCCGCGCTGAGCGGACGGCGGCGGCGTTCGACGAGCCCGTCGGTGTACAGCAGCAGGGTGGAGCGGGCCGGGATCGTGCACGCGCCTTCCGGGCGCTTGTTGCCGGGCCGGACGGCGAGCGGCAGCGAACGTCCCTCCTCAAGGAGGTGGGTGGTGCCGTCCGGGTGGACGAGTATGCCGGGCGGATGGCCGGCGCTGGAGTACGTCAGCTGCCCGGTCTCGGCGTTGAGGACACCGCAGAAGACGGTGGTGCAGGCCGCGCCCGGAACTCCGGCGGCGAACTGGTCCAGGGCCATCAGCGTCTGGGCGGGACTCGCGTCCTGGAGCAGCAGGGCGCGGCAGGCGCTGCGGAGTTGACCCATGACGCTGGCGGCTTCCAGGCCCCGCCCGACGCAGTCGCCGACGACGATGCCGATGCGGCCGTCGGGCAGGACGACGGTGTCGTACCAGTCGCCGCCGACCTCCAGGGGCTTGGTGGCGGGTTCGTAGCGGACGGCGAAACCGTCGGGCAGCCGTGCCGGGCCGAGAATGGCGCGCTGCAGGGCGATGGCGGTCTCGCGCTGCTGGTCGATCTGGTGGGCGCGGCCCAGTCCCTGGGCGAGGTGTCCGGCCAGGAGGGACAACAGCAGCTCGTCCTCGCCGGTGAAGGGCCGGTTCTCGCCGAGGTCCATCCACAGGACGAGCGGGCCGTCGGGGAACTCCAGGAGGATCCCGGCCCCGGTGTGGTCGGCGACCGGGGTCAGGACCGGCCCCCGGCGCAGGTCTTCCAGCGCCTGCCGTCGGCCGGCGGTCAGCTCCGGCCAGGTGAGCGACGCGTCCGTGGAGGTCAGCGTGGGTTCGTCACCGTGGTCGAAGACCGCTGCCACGACCCACCGGGCGCGCCAGGTCTTGCGCAGTTCGTCCAGCGCGCCGGCCAGCGCTTCGGGCAGGCCGGCGGCCCGGGACAGGCAGGTGCCCAGGGCTGCCACGGCGCTCTCGCGCTGGATGGCGTAGTGCTCGGCGGTGACGTCGCGGAAGGTGCCGACGGTCACGAGGCGCCCGGTGTGGGGGTCGTCGACCTGGTTGAAGTAGGCCGTCACCCAGAGCCGGTGTCCGTCGCGGTGGGTGACCGGAATGGTGTAGGAGCCCTTGGTGCTGCCGAGCAGCAGGGCGAAGGCCTCGCTGACCTGCCGGTGTGCCGCGGCGTCGGTGGCGGCGTCGGGCCACCAGGGGTGGATCGGCCGGTAGGGCAGGCCCTCGGGCCCGTAGCCGAGGATCTCGGTGAACGCCGTGTTGATCTCGACGACGGCGCCCTCCTCGTCGCAGACGAAGAAGGCTTCCTGCAGGGAGTCCACGAGGGCGGTGCGCCAGCGGGCGTGGTGGTTGCGCAGCCGCGCCAGCTCGATGTTCGCCCGTACCCGGGCCAGGAGTTCGGCGGCCGCGAACGGTTTGACCAGGTAGTCGTCCGCGCCCGCCTGCAGGCCCTCGATGGACGATTCCTGTCCGGCCCGGGCGGACAGCAGCAGCACGGGGACCGAGGCGGTGCGCGGGTCGGACCGCAAGGCGGCGACCAGGGCGAGGCCGTCCAGGTGGGGCATCATGACGTCGCTGACGACCAGGTCGAAGGACTTCGCGCGGACGGCCCCCAGGGCCTGTCGGCCGTCATTGACCGCGCTGACCTGGTAACCGGCTCCGCGCAGCAGGCGGATGAGGTACTCACGCATGTCGGCGTTGTCGTCGGCGACCAGTACGCGTGCCGGCAGCTCCGGGCCGGTGGCCGGTCCGTCGGTGCTGCCGTCCGCGAGGTTCTCGACCGCGGCGGGCGTCGCCGCGGTCTGCTCGCCGGGCAGCCAGCGCAGGGCCTCCTGCACGAAGGGGTCGGTCGCGGTGGGAGCCGCTCCCGCGCCCGTCTTCGGGACGACGGCGTCCTCGGGCAGGTGCGCGGAGCCGAAGGGCAGCCGGATGGTGAACCGCGTGCCGCGCCCTTCGGCGGAGGTGGCGCTGATCTCGCCGCCGTGCAGACCGACCAGTTCCTTCACGAGGGCCAGACCGATGCCGCTGCCCTCGTTGGAGCGCGACCGGGCGTTCTCGATGCGGTGGAAACGTTCGAACAGCCGGGGCATCTCCTGCGCTGCGACACCGATCCCGGTGTCGTCGACGCTCACCACGGCGGCACCGTCCTCGGCGCCCACGGCGATGCGGATCGAGCCGTCGAAGGTGAACTTCAGCGCGTTGCTGAGCAGGTTGAGGACGACCTTCTCCCACATGTTCCGGTCGATGAAGACCGGCTCGGGCAGTGGGGCGCAGTCGACCAGGAAGTCCAGGCCGGCCCTGTCGACGGCGGAGCGGAACACGCTGGCGAGTTCACCGGTGACGGTGGCCAGGTCGACCGGCTCGTAGCGCGCCTGCATCCGGCCGGCCTCGATGCGGGAGAAGTCCAGCAGGGTGTTGACCAGCTTGCCCAGCCGCAGTCCGTTGCGGTGGACGACGTCCAGTTCCTCGCGCACGTCCGCGTCCGCGTCCGCGAGCCGGTCCCGCAGCTCCTCCACCGGCCCCATGATCAGCGTCAGGGGGGTGCGGAACTCGTGGCTGATGTTGGAGAAGAACGTGGTCTTCGCCCGGTCCAGCTCAGCGAGTTCCTCCGCGCGCCGCTGCTGCGCCTGGTAACTGCGGGCGCTGGCGACTCCGGTGGCGACGTGCCCGGCGAGCAGTTCCACGAAGCCGCGGTAGCCGTCGTCCAGGGCCCGGTACCGGTTCAGGCCGACCACCATGAATCCGTACGGGGCGCCGCCCTGCTGCCGCAGCGGCACCACCAGTGCCTGCTGGGGCGCTTGGGCCCACTCCCCCGTCGGCAGGTCCGCGAACACGGCTCCGTCCAGGGGCAGCAGCGCGGACTCGCCCCGGGCGGGGGCGTCCATCGGCCACACCGTCTCGGCGCCCGGCGAGAGGAGCTTCACGGCGGCCGGGTGGTCGGCCGGGATTCCGGTGGCCGCGGCCAGCGCGGCGCTGCCGTCGTCCTGGAAGAGGTAGGTCAGCGTGAACGGCAGGTCGTGCGGGTTGCGGCTCAGCTGCAGACGGGCGAAGTCGAGCATTTCCTGCTCGGTGCGCACCACGCTGGGGTCCGAGCCGAGTTCGCGCAGCGTGGTCATCCGCCGTTCGCCGATGACCCGCTCGGTCTCTTCGCTGACCACGCACAGCATGCCGACCACGTGGCCGGCGTCGTCGCGCAGCGGGCTGTAGGAGAAGGTGTGGTAGCTCTCCTCGGGGTATCCGGAGCGCTCCACGAACAGCAGGAGCGCCTGGTCCCAGGTCGCCTCGCCGGTGGTGAGCACGGTGTCGATGCGGGGGCCGATGTCGTCCCAGATCTCCGCCCAGACCTCGTCGGCCGGCCGTCCCAGGGCCCACGGGTACTTACGCCCCAGGGTGTCGCGCCGGTAGGCGGCGTTGCAGAAGAACGTGAGCTGCGGCCCCCAGGCCATCCACATCGAGAACTTCGACGAGAGCAGGATGCTCACGGTCGTCCTGAGGCTCTGCGGCCAGCCTTCGGGGTCCCCGAGCGGGGTGGTGGCCGCCCAGTCCACCATGGCCAGGTCCCGGCCGACCACCTCGTCGGCGGCGAAGACCTCGGACCGGACCGGCGGCGGCGTCGCCTGCTGCTGGGACCCGGCCGCCGCGGACGTCGCCTGCGGCGCGGATCCGTCAGGCGCCGTCGCCTGCGGCCCGCCATCCTCGGAACGCGTCACTTCCCACCCCTTCGTTCACGACGGCCGGTGCCCGGAGCCGGTGCCCGGGCACGGCTGCCAGCGTCCATTGTGCCGTCCCCTGTCGCGCGCCGCGGTCTCCACGACCGTGCGGTACCGGGTGACTGCCGGACCACACGCAGAAGCTCGTTGACGTGATCCGTAGGATAGGACGGCCGCGCCGCGGACCGAGGGGCAAGGCCGACGAGGAGGGGCGGGGGACATGACGGGGGCCGATCTGGGAAGCACAGTGAGCGACGACACCGCGCTGCCCGCCCTCTCCGTCCCGCCCGCCCGCAGCACACCCCACCCGCCGAGGAGAACAGGTGACCGACCGCACTCTGACCGCCACCCGCCACACCCACTCCCGCGGTGCCGCCGTGCTGGCCGTGGTCGGCGAACTCGACCACCACACCGCACCGGAGCTCACCCGGGTCATCCAGGAGACACCTTTCAGCCCTGACGTCCCCGTACTGATCGACTTGTCCGAGCTCACCTACTGCGACTCCACGGGCATCACCGTGCTCGTCAGCGCCTACAACCGCGCGCACGGCGCCGACGCCCCTCTGTTCCTCGTCGGGCTGAACGCCGACCTCATGCACGTCTTCCGCATCGTCGGCCTCGACCAGCTCTTCCGTTTCGAGCTGACCGTCGAAGACGCCATCGACGCCCTGCACGCCTGATCCCCGCCTGTCGGCTGCGGGTCCGTCAGGCGCCGGGGAGGAAGAGGCAGAAGGGGTGGCCGTGCGGGTCACGCAGGACCCGTACGCCTTTCAGGGGCTGGTGCTCCTGAAGTGTCGCGCCTAGGGCGCAGGCGCGTTCGGTCTCGGCCTCCAGGTCGTCGACTTGGAGGTCCAGGTGGGCCTGCATCTGCTGGGTGCCGGGGCGCTGGGGCCACACCGGGGGCGTGTGGTCGGTCTCCAGTTGGAAGCTGAGGCCGGGGCGTTCCCGTTCCGGGTCCCGCAGGCGGACCCACTGCGGCTCGCGTTCCACCTCTTCCCAGCCCAGCAGGGCGCAGTAGAAGTCGGCCAGGGCGGGCGGGTCGGGAGTACCGAGGACAAAGGCGCCGATCGTCGTCGTCATGCCCCGCCCCTGCCCTTGGCGGCGGCTCCCATACGTCGGGTACGTCGGGGCGCGCGCCGGGGATCCGAGGGGCCGGGCCGTCGCCGGGCCTTCGCCGGGCCGGCCGGTTCCGGCCCCGGCATGCCGGCGGACAGGAGGGCCGCCGCCCCTCGCGGGGAGGCGGCCCGGTCAGTGGCGGTCAGATGCGGGCCACGTTGCCCGAGTAGATCCAGCCGTCCTTGACCCCGTAGGTCTTGTCCACCCAGTACCAGAGGTGGCCCTTGGAGTTCTTGCACCACTGGGTGAAGTTGAGCCGGTCGGCCCGGTGGACGGTGTCGACGACCCGCCCGGTCTCGTAGTACTTCGTGCGGACCGGAGCCGAGCCGGCGGTCACGTAGAGTTCCCCGCCGCTCATCTCGCACGTGATGGACCCCGCCGAGGCGGGGGTGGTGGCGATGATGGTCGCGGAGAGGGTCAGCCCGACCCCCACAGCGAGGGTGGAAAGGCGTCGTACGGCGCTTGCGCGCATGGTGCTCCTTCGGGGTTGTCACATGAACCGGACTGCCCCAAATGATCTCTGTATGACGTGCACAGGTCAAACCGATGGGCGCGGCTCGAAACCCGACAGGCGCACCTACGGACCCCGGACGCCCACATCAGTCGCGGTCGACGTGCTCGCGCACGACGGTGCCCTTGGCGGCATCGATGTCGTAGGTGGTCTTGTTCCAGTCCGGAGTGACGATGTCGACCGACCAGACGTCGTGGTCCAGTTCCACCGCCGTGACGGTGCCCTGCTTGCGGCCCGTACCGGTCCGTACCGCGTGCTGCACGGTGGTGGTGGCCGCCTTCAGCTGCTTGGCCAGCTTGCGCTTGTCGTCCGCGTCCTGTCCCGGTTCGACCCGCGAGCGGGTCACCTTCCCGGTGACCGCGTCGACCTGGACGTCGTGCGCGGTTCCGTCGTCGGTGGCGACCGTGACGTCCCACACCGGCGCGGCGGCGGCCGGGGAGGGGCTCGCCGGGTTCGCACTGGACGAGGCGGTGCCCGTGCCGGCGCTGCGGGAGGCGGTCAGCTCGATCTCGACGAGCCTGCCCTGCGGAACACCGCTGACAGCGGTCTGCGCGGCCTGGTCCCACCGGACCTTCGCCGCGGGCACCACGGCCATGCGCTCACGCTGATCCTCGCTCGGTGCGGATCGGCCGCCGCTCGGGCCGGCCGGCGAGGACGACGGCGCCGCGGGGGCGGCCGTGACGGGATCGTGGCCGCCGCCACCACAAGCTCCGGCCAGCAGCGTGGACGAGACGGCAAGACCGACGGCCAGGCCGCGGAGTCGCGTAAGAGTGTTCATGCACGTCACGCTCGACGCGCCGCGTCCGTTCCCGCGAGGAGCCGCGCCGCAACCCACCCGATCGCGAACCCCCCGCACGCCCGAACGGGCGAACCGGCAGTCCCCTTCGGCCTCGCAGGTCCCGCGCGGCCGAGACGCCGTCCTGGACGGCCCCGGTCCGGTGGAGAGCATGCCGGTGGAGAGCAGGCCGGTGGCGGGGACGGCACGCGGCGTGCCGGGGCCGATGAGACGACCGGCACCCGGCGACGCCGTCGTCGGCAACGGCGTCTGGTCCGGTCACGGCGCCATGGTGAGACGGCGCGCCCGCCGGCATCACCCGCGGGTGTTGAGCCGGGCGGCCTGGCGCGTCAGGTGGTCGCGTTCGGCGAGGTTGGGTGCCTTGCGGGCCGCCTCCGCGTACAGCCGCGCCGCCGCCACCGGATCACCGGCGCGCTCGTGGAGGTACGCCGCCACCGCGGTGTGGCGCGGCAGGGAGTCGTCCAGCGCCGCGAGCGCCGCGAGGCCGGCGCGCGGCCCGTCGGCCTCGCCGACGGCCACGGCGCGGTTGAGCCGGACGACCGGGTTGTCGGTCAGACGCGCCAGCTCGTCGTACCACTCCACGATCTGCACCCAGTCGGTCTCCCCGGCGGTGGGGGCGTCCGCGTGGAGCGCCGCGATGGCGGCCTGGGCCTGGAACTCGCCCAGCCGGTCGCGGGCCAGGGCCGCCTGCAGGATCCCGATGCCCTCCGCGATCGACCCGGTGTCCCACCGGGCGCGGTCCTGCGCGGCGAGCGGCACCAGGCTGCCGTCGGACGCGGTGCGGGCGGCGCGCCGGGCGTGGTGGAGGAGCATGAGGGCGAGCAGCCCCGCCACCTCCGGGTGGTCGATCGCGGCCGCGAGCTGCCGGGTGAGCCGGATCGCCTCGGCGGCGAGGTCCACGTCGCCGGAGTAGCCCTCGTTGAAGACCAGGTAGAGGACGCGCAGCACGGTGGCGACGTCGCCGGGCCGGTCGAAGCGCACGCCGGAGACGGTGCGCTTGGCCCGGCTGATGCGCTGCGCCATGGTCGCCTCGGGCACCAGGTAGGCCTGGGCGATCTGGCGGGTGGTCAGCCCGCCCACGGCGCGCAGTGTGAGCGCGACCGCGGACGACGGCGTCAGCGACGGGTGGGCGCACAGGAAGTAGAGCTGGAGCGTGTCGTCCACCGCGGGCGCGGGCCCGGGCGCCGGTTCCTCCTCCACGCGGTCCTCCCGCCGGCGGCGGGCGGTGTCGGCGCGCGTCGCGTCCAGGAACTTGCGCCAGGCCACCGTGACCAGCCAGCCCTTCGCGTCCCGCGGGGGGTCGGCCGGCCAGGTGCGGACCGCCTCGGCCAGCGCGTCCTGCACGGCGTCCTCGGCCGCCGCGAAGTCTGCCCCGCGGCGGACGAGGATCCCGAGCACGCCCGGTGTGAGGCTCCGGAGCAGGGCCTCGTTCATTTCCGGGTCATTCCGCGATGGTGGGCGGCGCCGGCATGATCTGCCGCAGTTCGAGCCACTCGTGGATCGGCTTCCCGCCCGACCCGGGGGCGGCCGACAGCTCCCCGGCCAGTTCGAGGGCGCGCTCGTAGCTGTCGACGTCGATCACCATCCAGCCGGCGATGAGGTCCTTGGTCTCGGCGAACGGCCCGTCGGTGACCGGCGGGCGGCCCTCCCCGTCGTACCGGACGAACGTCCCTTCCGGGGAGAGCCCCTGCCCGTCGACGAACTCGCCGGTCTCCTGCAAGCGGGCCGCGAAGTCGTGCATGTACTGCACGTGGTCGGAGACCTCCCGCGGCGTCCACCGGTCCATGGGCACGTCGTTGAGCGCCGCCGGGGCGCCGCGGTAGTGCTTGAGCATCAGGTACTTGGCCATCGTGCTGCTCCTCGGTGCTGGTGCGACCCATTGTCGTCGCGTTCACAGCCGGGACGGAGCCGGGCACGCATTCTCGACATCACCGTCCGGATCTTTTCCGGGGATCCTTGTCCCGGGTTCCTGGACGTTGCGTACCCGCGAGCCCGTAGCGGGCCGCGAGGTGATCCGGGAGAGAGACGGCCTAGTGCAACGGGGGGAGGCGCGCGAGGCGTACAGCGGCCTTCTTCCGCGCGGGGCCCATCCTGATGTCTCCCGGGGTCGGCAGGGTCGCCCGCCCGGCCGTCCCGACCGCCCCTCGACTGCGCCCCGCCGGAAGCTACGGAGACCCATGTCCGCGCCCGCCGCCCCTGAAGTCACCGCCGCGGCCCTGCTGCGCCGTCCCCGGCTGTGGCTGATCCCCACGCTCCTCACCGGGTTGCTCGCCCTGCTGCTGTCCCTGCTGTACATGGGCGGCATCGTCAATCCCCAGGCGGACCTGCGTGACCTGCCGATCGCCCTCGTCAACAGCGACACGGGCCCTCCGCCGGCCGGCCGGTCACAGAACCTGGGTGCGCAGATCACGGCCGCCATCGCCTCCGACCCCGCGGGCGGCAAGGCCGGCTGGCGGGTGCTGTCCCGCGCCCAGGCCCAGGAGCAGCTGGACTCCGGCAAGGTGTACGGCGCACTGGTGGTCCCGGCCGGCTTCACGGAGTCCGTCACCGCTCTCACCACGTCCGGGGCCACCCGGCTGCCGGCCATCACCGTGCTCACCAACCCCGGTAAGGGCAGCCTCGGCTCCTCCCTCGCCAGTCAGATCACGACCCGTGCCGCACACAGCGCGTCGCAGTCCGTCGGCCGGCAGCTCACCGCGGCCGCCGGCGCCGGGGCGAGCCCCACCGCGAAGCTGCTGCTGGCCGATCCGGTCGAGGTGATCACCCAGGTCGGCCACCCCATCGGCGCCCACAGCGGCCTGGGCCTCACGGCCTTCTACTACACCCTGCTGCTGGTGCTGGCCGGTTTCATGGGGGGCAACGTCATCAGCAACGGCGTCGACACAGCCCTCGGCTACGCCGACAACGAGATCGGCCCCTGGCACACCCGGCGCCCGACCGTGCCCGTCAACCGCACGCAGACACTCCTCCTCAAGATGGTGATGACGGCGGGCATCACGCTCCTGAGCACCGCACTGATCATGCTGGCCTGCGTCGCCGTCCTCGGCATGGACGCGACCCGCCTGCCCCTGCTGTGGATCTACTCCTACTGCGCCGCCCTGGCCGTCGGCCTCGGTGTGCAGGCCATCAACGCCGCGTTCGGCGGGGTGGGTCAGCTGGTGTCGATGTTCGTGTTCATCGTGCTGGGTCTGCCGTCATCCGGTGCCACGGTCCCGCTCCAGGCGGTCCCCGGCTTCTACCGTTTCCTGTCCCACTTCGAACCGATGCGCCAGCTCAGCGACGGCGTGCGCGCCATCCTCTACTTCGACGCCCGCGGTGATGCCGGGCTCACCCGCTCCTGGATCATGATCGCTGTCGGTACCGTCCTGGCCCTGCTCTTCGGTTTCGCCATGACCGTCTACTACGACCGTGCGGGCCACAAGCGCCTCACCCCGCAACCCGCCTGACGCCGCTCCCGCCGGTGCGCGTCATCCGACGACGCCGACCGCGTACAGGACGCCCAGGACGGCGATGACCGGCCCCAGCAGCCTGAAGGCGGCCGTGTCGGACACTTTGAACCGCTGCCCCGCGCCGCTGCCCACCGCGGCGGAGAAGCGGGGCCCGGCGACGGCCGGCGCGATCCCGAAGACGGCGACGACGATTCCGACGACGACGTGCATACCCATCACCCTCCGATGACGAGGGAGGCGCCCCGGGCGGGGCACCTGCCGTCAGACTGCTGCTGTCAGACTGCTGCCGTCACCGGCGCTTCTTGGCGTACATGACCCCCACGAAGATCATGACGAGCAGGAAGGCCCCGATGGCCAGGTACGGCGACCACGAGGGTCCGTCGGGGCGGTTGGTGGCGAGGTGCAGCAGGTCGTTCATTTCGCTTCCCTTTCTGCTCGTCGAACTGCTTCAGAAGGTGTACTTCGCGGATGCCGAGCACTTGCCGGAGCTGCCCCCGGTGCCGACGCCTTCGGAGCCGCCCGTGGCCACCGACAGTTCCGCCGGGCCGTACCCGCAGGCCACTTCACCGGTCCAGCCCTAGTCGGCCGAACCCGAGGCCAGGCTGCCGTCGACGCTGGCGCCGGGCGATCCGGCACCGAAGGACACGTACGGGTGGACGCTGCCGTCGTCGTTGATCGAGACCCCCGCACCGCCGCAGAGCCAGAAGCACGCCTCTCCGCCGATGTCCAGGGACAGCAGGCCGTTCGGGTCGATGCGGTTGACCGGGTCACCCTCCGCGTAGAGGTAGAGGTTCTTGCCGCCGGAGCCCCAAACGCTTCCACGAGCCACGGGGGCTTCCCAGAAACCGGTTCGATATCCGCTCGGGAACCGGCCAACTTGCCTGCGGGCCGGTTTCTTGCGGACACCCCTCCTCCGGCGCCGGGGCGTCCCGGCGGGTCCCGGGCGACCCTGGTGACCTTGGCCGGAACCTTCCGTGTCACTTCGATCTCAGCTGCCGTTGCGGGACACACCCGTGCGTCGCGGGCAAGCGGGCCGCCCGCTCCGTAGGGTGCGAGGAGCGCCCGGCGGCCCGCCACGATGCTCCGCCGCGCGCGCCGGGACGGGCCCGCCTGCGGCGAGTACGCGCGGATGCCCTGCTCCCGGGCGCATCCGCAGCGGTGGCCGAGCCGGAAGAGACGGCGTGGCCGAGACGGGAAGAGACCTGGCTTGTGAGTTGGGATGCTGATGTCACTGTGGTGGGCGCGGGCGCGGCCGGCTTGTCGTTGGCCGACCGGCTCACGGACCCGGACGGCCCGGCGCCCGCGCCCCGCGTGGTCGTCGTGGAGGCGCCGGCGGGCCCGCACCGCGCACCCGACCGCACGTGGTGCTACTGGGAGGCGGGCGACGGCCCCTTCGACGACATGCTGACGGCGAGTTGGGCCCGTCTGCGCGTGTACGGGTCCGAGGGACACCTCGTCGATCGGACCACCGGTCCCCTGCGCTACAAGATGCTCCGGTCGCAGCGCTTCACGACGGTGATGCGGCAGCGGCTGCGCGCCCGCGGCGTGGAGGTGCGCCGCATGACCGTCGACTCCGCGCTCGATACCGCCGGCGGGGCGGAGGTCCGGGGACGCGACGCCGCCGGACAGCAGTCGGTGATCCGGTCCCGGTGGGTGTGCGACTCGCGGCCGCCCCCGTACCTGCCGGCCGCGCGGACCACCTTGTTGCAGCACTTCCGGGGCTGGTTCGTCACGACGCTCCGTCCCGCGTTCGATCCGGCAGTGCCCGTGCTGATGGACTTCCGTACCCCTCAGCCCGCCAGGGGGCTGTCCTTCGGCTACGTACTGCCCCTGAGCCCGCACGAAGCACTGGTCGAGTACACCGAGTTCTCGCCGTCCGTGCTGAGCGCGAACGCCTACGAGTCCGCCGTGCGCCACTACTGCGACGAGGTCCTGCGCCTCGGTGAGCTGCGCGTCCTGTCCCGGGAACAGGGCGTCATCCCGATGACGGACGGCCGCTTCCCGCGGCGCAGCGGACGCCGCGTCCTGCTGATCGGAGGAGCGGGCGGTGCCACGCGTCCCTCGACGGGCTACACCTTCGCCGCGATCCAGCGCCAGACCGAAGCCCTCGCCGGGGCGCTGCGCACCGGGCTCCCGCCGGACGGGGTGCCCGCCGTACACGGCAGACGGGCACGGGCCATGGACGCCGTGCTGTTGCGGGCCCTGGACACGGGGCGGGTCGAGGGCGGCTCCTTCTTCACCCGTCTGTTCTCGTCGGTTCCGACGGAACGGATGCTCCGGTTCCTGGACGGGGCGACGACACCGTGGGAGGACATCGGCATCGGCATGCGCACCCCCGTCCTGCCCATGCTGCTCTCCCTGGTGGAGCTGCCCCTCCTGCCCCGAACGGTCCCGGCCGCAGTGCCGGGACGTCACTGAAAGGCTGCCATGTCCGTCCTGCGCCACGACGCCCTGTCCGCCGCCTTCGACCATGCCGCGACCCGGTACGACCTCATGGTCGCCGCGAGTCCCGGGTACCACGGGCACCTGCGCCGCTCGGCACGCCGGCTCGGGCTGCCGGACGAAGGGCGCGGCGCCCACGTGCTCGACCTCGGCTGCGGCACGGGCGCGTCCACCGCCGCAGTGCTCGCCGCGGCCCGCCGGGCCCGGGTCACGGGCGTCGACGCCTCCCCGGGCATGCTGGAGCGGGCTGCGGCGAAGGACTGGCCGCCCGGCGTCGATTTCACCCGGGCCTGCGCGGACCGGCTCGCGGACGCCGGCGTCCACGGCCCCTTCGACGCCGTCTTCGCCGCCTACCTGCTGCGCAACGTCCCCGACCCCGACCGCACGCTGGCCTCGGTGCGGGAGGTCATGGCACCGGGCGCCCGCATCGCGGTGCACGAGTACACCCTGGGCGGCCGGCGGGTGGACCGGGCGCTGTGGACGGCCGTGTGCAAGTCCGTGATCATGCCCCTGGGCCGGGTGGGCGGCGACGCCGGCCTCTACGAGCACCTGTGGCGCAGCGTCCTGGACTTCGACACGGCCGGTGCCTTCGCGGCCCGGATGCGCAGAGCGGGCTTCGTGGACGTGCGGGTGCTGCCGCTGCCCGGCTGGCAGTGGGGCATCACCCACACCTTCGTCGCGCGGGCACCGGGGGCGGCGGCGTGAGCGCGCCGGCCCGGTACCCGGGCAGGGACCGGCTGGCCCGGCGCGTGGCCGGGCACGCGGGACGGCCGCGGATCCTGGGGCCGGCTCCCCGCGTGGCCGTGGTGGGCGGCGGGATCGCGGGCCTCGCGGCGGCCACCGCACTGGCCGAGCGCGGGGTGCGGGTGACGCTCTACGAACGGGACCAGCAGCTGGGAGGCCGACTGGCCGGCTGGCAGACGGTGTTGGCGGACGGGTCGACGGCGACGATGAGCCGCGGGTTCCACGCCTTCTTCCGCCAGTACTACAACCTGCGGGCGCTGCTGCGTCGCACCGACCCGGGCCTGCACGCCCTGACCGGGCTGCCGGACTATCCGCTGCGGCACCGGGCGGGCCACCAGGACGGTTTCGCGCGCGTACCGCGCACGCCGCCGCTCAGCGCCATCGGCTTCGTCGCGCGCAGTCCGTCCTTCGGCTGGGGCGACCTGGCGCGGATGAACCCGCGCGCCGCGCTCCCCCTGCTCGACGTGAGCGTGCCGGGCGTCTACGAGGCGCTCGACGAGGTCAGCGCCACCGACTTCCTGGCGGCCATCCGCTTCCCGCAGGCCGCGCACCACTTGGCCTTCGAGGTGTTCTCCCGCAGCTTCTTCGCCGACCCCGCGACGCTGTCGGCGGCCGAGCTGGTGCTCATGTTCCACATCTACTTCCTCGGCTCCAGCGAGGGCCTCCTCTTCGACGTCCCGCGCGAGCCCTTCCCGCAGGCGCTGTGGGACCCCCTCTCCCGCCATCTGCGCGCGCTGGGCGCGCGCGTGCGCACCGGGACCGCCGTACGGGAGGTACGCCCCGCGGGCGAGGACCTGATGGCCGTCGAGGCCGAGGGCGACCGTGAGGAGTTCGAGGCGGTCGTACTCGCTCTGGACACCGCGGGTCTGCGGGACGTGGCAGCGGCCTCCCCGCAGCTGGTGGGAAGGGCGTGGCGGGCCCAGGTCGCGGCCCTGCGCACCGCGCCGCCGTTCCTCGTGTCGCGGTTGTGGCTGGACGGCCCGGTGGCGGCCGAGCGCCAGGGCTTCCTCGGTACGAGCGGATTCGGTGACCTCGACAACGTCAGCGTCCTGGACCGGTGGGAGGGCGAGGCCCACCGGTGGGCGCTGCGCACGGGTGGGTCCGTGGTGGAGCTGCACGCCTACGCGGTCGACCCGTCGGCGCGGCGCGAGGAGGTCCAGGCGCGGGTGGTGCGCCAGCTGCACGAGGTGTATCCGGAGACCGCCCACGCCGCGGTCGTCGATGCCCGGCACGAGTGGCGGGCCGACTGTCCCCTCTTCGCCGTCGGGAGCTACTGCGGGCGGCCCTCGGTGAGTACGGGCGACCACCGGGTCGTGGTCGCGGGTGACATGGTGCGTACGGGGCTTCCCGTGGCATTGATGGAGCGCGCCGCCACCAGTGGTTTCATGGCGGCGAACGTTCTGCTCGAACGGTGGGGCGTGCGCGGCGAGACGCTGTGGACGGTGCCGCTGCGCGGGCGTTCGGCGGCCGCGCGGACCCTTGCGGGCCTCGGGCGGCGGTGACGCCACCCGCGGCCCCGGACCCCCGATGAGGTCGAGGGGGCCACGGGCCGGCTGCCTTGCCGGACTCAGCCGGGGAAGCGGCCCGCGCTGCGCAGCTGCCAGCGCCTCTCCGCGTAGGCCAGGTCGTCCTTCCACAGCCGGCCCGCGGCGTGCCGCATGAGGGGGCGCAGGAGGGGCGCCGCCGTGCGGGCGAGGGCGAAGCCGGGGCGGTCCGAGGCGGCGATGACCGCCTCGGTCACGCGGGTGCGGGGGCGGCCGTCGCGTGCCGTGCCCAGGGGCGTGGCGTGGGTTTCCACGACCGAGCCCCGGCCCTCGCCTTCGGTGATGCGCATGACGACGGTGCGGGGTCCCGGCGCGGTGAATTCGGCGATGACGGGCACCACGACACGGCGGGCCAGTGTGAAGGAGACGCGCACGGTGAAGGCATCGTGGTCCGGGGTGCCGGGGGTGCCGGCGGCCTGGTCCAGCACGGTCAGGTCGGCGAAGGAGTAGGGGTGGAACCAGGCCCCGTGCCAGGGGTCGAGGCGGTTGGCGATGATGTCCTGCGGCTCGCAGACACCGGTGCCGGTGTAGACGGCGGTGACGGCGGTCGCGGCGGGCGGGCGCCGGGGCACGGGCGGGGTGTCGGTGGGTTCCGCCCCGCCGCGGTCGTCCAGCCGTACCCAGGCGAGCACCCCGTCGTCGTGGGCGGGAAGGGGGCTCCAGCCGGCGAAGGGCGCGCCGTCCAGGGCGAGTCCGTGCCAGTGGCAGACCAGGGTGCCGCAGCGGACGGGTGAGCGGGCCAGGGGGGCGCCGAGGTGGGGGCAGGCGCCCGGGCCGGCGACGAGGCCGCCCTCGGCGTCGCGCCAGGCAACGACCTCGGTGCCGTCGACGGTACGGCCGTAGGCCGCGTCGGGTCGTACGTCGCGGCTGGGGCCCAGGACGTACCAGTTGCCGGCGGGACGGGCCTGCGCCCGCTTGAGGGCTGCGTCGATCACGCGCGGCGCCGCATCCCGCCACGTCGGCTCCTGCTCGTGCCAGGCGACCGGTTTGCGCCGAAGGGAGAGCGGGAAGCGTTTGCGGCTGCGCCCGGTCGTGTTCATCGTGCCTGCTCGGTGGGGAGGGGGTCCGACGGAAAGGTCGATACCGCCGGGCTCGGAGAGGGCGAGGCGCGCACCGGGGTCGGGGTCGGGGTCGGGGTCGGGACGGGGAGGGTGGCCGTCAGGCGTGCCGCGGTGATCCTCGCGAGCCCGGCCGCCGCCACGGCTGCCCTGCGGCGCAGCGACACGGTGGAGCGCCGGTGCACGCTGGCGTACCCGTCGCGGGCGATCGCGCCGAGGATGTCGCCGTAGAGCACGAAGGCGGTGCGGACGCACGGCCGGGAGACCGGTTCCAGCATGTCCAGCCCCGGTCGCGCCTTCTCGTAGAACGACCGGGTCACCGCGGCCGCGGAGCGCAGGGCGCGGGTGATGCGCGGATCGCGCCGACCGGTCCCCCTGGACCAGTGCAGCAGGTCCCGGTCCACGCCCTCGGCCGCCAGCAGGTCCGCGGGGAGGTAGACGCGGCCGCGGTCCAGATCCTCCCCCACGTCGCGCAGGAAGTTGGTCAGCTGGAAGGCCTCTCCGAGTGCCGCGGCGTGCGGGGCGGCTTCTTCCCGTGGGGTGGTGTGGCCGAGGACGGGGAGCATCTGCAGTCCGATGACGGCCGCGGAGCCGTGCATGTACGAACGCAGCGCGTCCAGGGTGGGGTAGTCGGTGACGGTGAGATCGCTGCGCATCGAGGTGAGGAAGTCGTCGAAGTGACGGTAGGGGATCCGGTAGCGGTGTGCGGTGTGGGCCACCGCGGCGACGACCGGGTGGCTGCTGTCGCCGCCGTTCATGGCGGAGCCGAGGTCCTGGGAAAGCTGTCGCAGCCGTTGGGCGCGGACGGGCTGCGGGGTGTCGGTGCCGAGGTCGTCGACGATGTCGTCGGCCAGGCGGGCGAAACCGTACAGGGCGTGGACCGCGGGGCGCCGGCCGGCGGGCAGGAGCCGGGTGGCGAGGAAGTACGTCTTGCCGTGGGCTGCGTTGAGGCGGCGGCATCGTGCGAAGGCCTGGCGCAGGCGCGGATCGGTGATGGCGGCGGCGTCCAGCTCGCGTCGCGTCATGGAGCGGTGCCTTTCGTCGCCGCGGTGCCGCGGGAGCGTTCGGGGAAGGTGCGGGGCGGGGCGGGCAGACCGGTGATGCGGGCGGCGGCGAGTTTGCCGGAGATCAGCACGGTCGGCACGCCCACGCCCGGCGTCGTCCCGCATCCGGCGAGGACGGCGTTGGAGGCCCCGCGGACGAGGTTGCGGGGGCGGAAGGGGCCGGTCTGGGGGAAGGTGTGGGCCACCGAGAAGGGGGTGCCGGCGGCATGACCCTGTGAGGTCCAGTCGGCGGGTGTGACGAGGACTTCGTGTTCGATGGCGTCCGCGAACCCGGTCAGGCCCCGTCGCTCCAGTTCGCGCAACAGGCTGTCCCGGTAGCGGGGTCCGAGGTCGGACCAGGCCGCTGCGCGGGGCCCGATCGCCGTATTGGGGCAGGGCGCGAGGACGTAGTGCGTGTGCCTGCCGGCCGGAGCCAGGCCCGGGTCGGTCGTCGTCGGCCGGGTGATCAGGAGGGAGGGGTCGCTCATCAGCCGTCCGTCGCGGGTCAGCTCGCGGAAGGTCTCCTTCCAGGCGGAACCGAAGGAGATGGTGTGGTGGCCCAGTTCCGGCCAGGTGCGGTCGGTGCCGGCGTGGAGCACCACGGCCGAGGGCGAGTGGCGCAGGGCGAGCGGGCGGCGGGGGCGGGCGCCCAGCAGTCCGTAGGACAGCGGCAGATCGGGCGTCAGGACCACGGCGTCGCAGGCGATGCGCTGCCGGTCGGTGACGACCGCGGTGACCCGTTCGCCGGTCCGCTCCAGGCGGGTGACTTCCTGCCCGTACAGGAGGTCGGCGCCGGCTGCGGACGCGGCCTGCGACATCGCGGCGGGCACCGCGTGCATGCCGCCTTCGGGGAAGTGGACGCCGGCGATGGTGTCCATGTAGGCGATGACCGCGTAGGCGGCCAGGGCCCGGGCCGGTGGAACGCCCGCGTAGAGGGCCTGGAAGGAGAAGACCCTTTGCAGGCGCTCGTCCTTGAGGAACCGGCCGATCGCGGGCTGGAGGCGGCCGAAACCTCCCAGCGCCGCCAGCCGTGCCAGATCGGGGTGGAACAGTTGCAGCGGGGAATCGAAGTTCGTGTCGATGAACCGGCCCATCTGGGCCTGGTAGAGGTCCTGCAGCCATTGCCGCAGGCGCCGGTAGCCGAGGGCTTCGCGTCCTCCCGCGAAGCGTTCGACCTCGGCTTCCATCGCCTCTGCGGCGGTGTGGACCCGGATGCTGCTGCCGTCGGCGAAGCGGGCGTGGTAAGCGGGATGGAGGGGGTGCAGCGTCAGCAGGTCGGACATCTTGCGGCCGACGGCCGCGAAGGCGTCCTCCAGCAGGTGGGGCATGGTCAGGACGGTGGGCCCGGTGTCGAAGCGGTAGCCCCCCGTCTCGATGAGGCCCGCCCTGCCGCCGGGAACCGCAGCACGTTCCACGACGGTGACCCTGCGGCCCGCACCGAGGAGGTGCAGGGCTGCCGAGAGACCGGCGAGTCCCGCCCCGACGACCACCACGTGATCGGACCGCCCGGGAAGTGTCCTCACTGCGTCTCCCCCGCCCACGGCGTCCGTGCGCTGCTCCGGCCGGCTCTCCCCTCGGGCCGCCGGCCGGCTCTCTCGGCAGTGCCCGGGCCAGTCGGTGCCGGCGCGGCATCCGGTGGAGCGGCCGCCCGGCGCATCAGCTCGGCCAGCCTTCCGGCCGCCGGCTGGAGCAGCGTGACGCCGACGGCCGCGAGGTGGTGCTCGGATTCCTCCACCAGACGCGCGATGCGCCGCTCGACCCGGGCCGGCGCACCGGTCGCGACGAGCGCTTCCCGTACGGCGGCCAGGGACTCCTCGGACAGGGGCACATCGCCGCGGACGTCGTCCAGCAGGCCGGAGATCCGGGCGTTGCCCAGGGCGCGGGCACGGGCACGGGCCACCGACAGCAGATAGGTGGGCTTCCCGAAGCGGAGGTCGTCCCCCGACGGTTTCCCCGTGACCTCGGGATCACCGAACGCGCCGAGGAGGTCGTCACGCAGTTGGAAGGCGATCCCCGCACACCTGCCGGCCGCGGTCAGGGCCTGCACGGTGACGGGGTCGGCGCCCGCGAGGGCGGCGCCGAGGGCCAGCGGCCGCTCGACGGTGTAGCGGGCCGTCTTCAGGCACACCGTGCGGATGGCCTGGACGACGGAGTGCGAGGCGGTGGCCTCCCCGTGGAGGTCGAGGTACTGGCCGGCGACCATCTCGGTCCGCATGTCCCGCCAGATCCGCAGCACGTCGGCGCGGACGGACGGCGTGAGGTCGAGGGCGGCCACCAGGTCGTCGGCCCAGGACAGTGCGAGGTCGCCGGCAAGGACGGCCGCCGATGACGCGAAGGCCGGTCCCGCGGACGGCGCCGTCCGCGCCGCCACCGGATACTGCAGTGCGATCTGGGTGTGCAGGGAGGGCCGGCCCCGCCGCACGGCCGAACGGTCCATGACGTCGTCATGGACCAGCGCACAGCTCTGGATGAGTTCGAGGGCGGCTGCGGCGTGCAGGGCGGGAAGCGTGTGCCGTTCGGCGTCGCTGCAGGCCCGCATCGCCCACCACAGGAACTGCGGGCGGATGCGGGAGCCGCCGCTCAGGGTGAAGGACGCGAGCCGTTGCGCGATGTCGGCGGCGAACACCGGGTCCAGCTCGGCGCATTGTCCGACCCGTTCGGCCAGCGCGTCCTGCAGCGCGGCGTTCACCGCCGCGGGCACGTCCGCGTCCACGGCGGCGCTGCCCGTCAGGTGATCCCTCGGCAGCTGCGGTGGTCCGAAGGGCTGACGAGCAACCGACTTCGCGTGCATCCAGTCCTCCGTGTCGTGAAGTGGTGCCGCCCTTGCTTACGCGCTCACCGCACAGACGGATGCACCTGTGCCCCCGCGGATCCGCGGGACGGCGGCCGCGCGTGGGGCTCCGCACGGCAGCCGGCCCCGGGCATGGGTCCGGCCACGGCGCGCGCCTGCATCATGTGCCGCCTTCGGCCGCCTCCACGGCCGTCTTGATGCCGCGCAGGGTTTGCGCCAGGCCCTCGTCCACCCGGTCGCCTTCGACGCGCTCGGTGTGCAGTTCGACCGAGAGCCGTGAGTGGTGCGCGTCGTCACCGGCGGCGACGTGCAACCGGCCGCGGTAGTCGTGCGGGCCGGGTGCGCCCCACTCCAGCGACCGGCCTTCCTCGACGACCCGGATCCACGCCTCGCTCCGGACGTCCTGCTCCGGCTCACCGGCCGGTTCGATGTGCGCGGTGACGGTGACCTGGTCGCCGTCATGCGGTTGCGCGGAGGTCAGACGCGGCATGTAGGCGGGAAGGTTCTGCACGTCGGCGAGGTAGCTGAAGAGCCGCCCTGGCGGAACTGCCACGCTGATCGATGTGTCGTAGTCACCCATGGGCATTCCGCTACCCCACCACCTATCGAGCAAAACGGCGCAAAAGGGTACACGCGGTGCGTCATGACGGCGTGACGAGCGTGTTTCGGGGCCGGGTTCAGGGCGGAGGCGGCGCGGGAGGCACCCGCTGCGGGCGGGCGAAGTCAACCCGTGTGGCGGCGCGGCCCCGCAGGCTGCGCAGGGCCCGGACGGAAGGGCGCCCCGGCACCGATGCCGCCCCCGCCCCAGCGCCCGGCCCCCCGGCCCCGCCCGGGCTACCGTGGACGCATGCGGCTTCTGCTGACCTCCGACACGCATGTGCCCGCCCGCGCGCGACGCCTCCCCGAAGCCCTCCTGGCCGGCATCGACGCCGCCGACGCGGTGATCCACGCGGGAGACTGGATCGACGAGGCCACGCTGGACCTGCTGGAGTCCAGATCCCGCCGGCTGATCGGCGTGTACGGCAACAACGACGGCCCGTCACTTCGCCGAAGGCTCCCCGAGATCGCCCGCGCCGAGCTGGCCGGGGTGCGCTTCGGCGTCGTGCACGAGACCGGACCGGCCACCGGGCGCGAGGGACGCTGCGCCGCGCGCTTCCCCGACCTGGACGTCCTGGTCTTCGGGCACAGCCACATCCCCTGGGACACGGCGGCCGGGAACCTGCGCCTGCTCAACCCGGGCTCCCCCACGGACCGCAGGCGCCAACCCTTCTGCTCCTTCATGACCCTGACGGCCTCGGACGGGGCGGTCCACGACGTCGTCCTGCACCGGCTCCCCCCGAAACGGTGACCGGACACCCGCTCTCGACCGTCGCACCGCCCCCGGCCCGACGGCCCGACGCGGGGCCGGGGCGCGCGCAGGACCCCGCGGTGCGGATCACGCCGGGGACGGTTCCGCGCCCTCCCGCCCCCCGAACGGCGCCGAGGGGCCGAGGGGCCGCCCGGGAGCGGGCAGGACTACCGGAGCGGCGTCGCGAACCGGCTGCTCCCCGGGCCCGCCCGCCGCGCCGGGACCGGGCGGCGCCAGGACGATCACCGAGTCCTCGGGACCGAAGCACACCCGCTCCCGCTTGTCCGGGTTGATCCGTACGCCGCACGCGGGACGGTCCGCCCCGCCCCTGCCGTCCGCCCCGCCGGTGCCACCCGCGGCGCCGGTGCCACCCGCGGCGCCGGCGCCACCCGCGGCGCCGGCGCCACCCGTGGCGGCCTCGCCGTCCGCTCGGTTCGCGCGGACCGTGTGCAGCCGGTACCCGATGACGCAGTGCCCGCGGCGGCGCCCGGCCTCCACCACCGTCGCGTAGCCGACGGGCCGGCCGGTGAGGACGTAGTCGCCGGCCGGCCGCAGGTGCAGGGTGTCGCCGGTGGAGGCGAACAGGCAGTCGAAGACGGCGGCGAGGTTCCCGTCCTCGGCGATCTGCGTCATCAGCAGGCTGATCAGGCGGCTGCCGACGATGAAGTCGGCGCCCTCCCGCGCGGGTGCGAGCAGCCGGTTGCGGTCGTCGGCCATCTCGGTCACCACGGCCAGTTCACGGCCCTCGGCCTCCTCCAGGGCCCGCAGGTGCAGCAGCGTCACCAAGGTCCGGTCGTCGCCGGCGAGGGGGACGCCCCCCGCCTCCGGGCCGTCGTAGCCCAGGACGACGGCCCGGTCGAAGGTCAGCACGTCGAGCCCGGCCAGCACGTCCGGGTCGGTCACGTCGCCGTCGAGGACGGTGACCGGCATCCGCCGCCCCGGCAGGCGGGCGCAACGGCCGGCCTCGCCGAGGTGATCCGCGCCCTCCGCCATCACGACCAGCACGGAACCTTCGGGCACCCCGCCGTCGAGCTGCTCGATGATGCGCGGCGCTCGGGGGTTCCAGCCGAGCAGCAGGAACCGTTCCGGAGCCCGCGGCGCGGGCGGCGCCGCGACGATAGCGTCGTGGTCGACGGGCAGCGGCACCCGGGACGGGACCGCCGTGTCGTCGTCCTCGGTGATGACCACGATCCGGTCCTCCGCGCCGAGCACGCTCTCGCAGGGCGGGTTCAGCTCGACCCGTCCGCCGGCGCGCAGCAGACCGATCACGCTGGAGTCGGCGTACGCCGACAGGAGGGCGCCGAAGGTGCTTCCGGCGAGGGGGCCCGCGGGCACCGTGTAGATCTCGTCCCCGTCGAAGTCGAGCAGTTCACGGTAGACGAGCGAGAGCCCGGGCTCGCAGGACGTCCGCGCGATCAGCCGGGCGGTGACGTCCTCGATGTTCAGCACGTGCCCGTGCGGCCCGGCGGCGAGATCGGCGGCCCGTTTGTGCCGCCCGTCGCGCACCGCGGCGACCACGCCGGGCCGGCCCCGTCCGCGGACCGCCGCCTCCAGCGCGAGGAGCGTCTTCACCACGTGGGCGTCGCCGTTCTCCCCGTCGTGGGTCAGGACCAGCACGGCGCGGGCGGTCTCGGGCGTGACCAGGGAGACGAGGGCGGGATCAGTGGTCACCCCGCTGCGGCAGATCAGCCGGGTCCGGCCCAGCCGTCCCACGGCGGTGCCGATCTCGTCCTCCATCTCCGCCTTGTCCTTGGGGCCGAGGACGGCGAGGACCGCGCGGCGCCGGTTGGCATTGGCCGCGACCAGCTCGGAGACGATCGGGAAGACCTGGTCGGACCAGCCGAGCAGGACCGTGTGCCCCGCCTCCAGGACGGTGGAACGGCCGCGCCGCAGGGCGAGCACCTTGTCGTTGAGGCCGGTGGTGATCAGGCTGACGAGCGTCGAGACGAACAGCAGCGCGACCAGCGCCAGGACCACCGAGAGGAGCACGTACAGGGGACTGCCGACCGCGCCCCCGATCTTCAGGGTCTGGCCGACGCTCACCCACACGGCCAGGGCCCGGCCCGAGAGGGTGGTGGGACCGTCCTTGTCGGCCCACACCAGCGCCGTGCTGGCCGGTACGACGACGGCCAGGCACATCAGCACGAGCCAGCCGATCAGCACTGCTGTTCCGCGGGCCACTATGGTGTCGAACCAGTAGCGGGTGCGGGACCAGGCGGGTGCCGGTCGTTCTGTGCGTACGCGGGACTCGGGTCCTGACAACCGGCGTTCCTCGGTCTGGATGGCGTGGCGGGCGCGCCGCCGTGCCACGGGCCACCCGGCACCGGCAAGTCGGTGCAGGCTGCACTTTAACGTGGCGTCACGGTCCGCAATGGACAGACCGGCAAAACTCACCCGCCGCGTGACGAATAGGACGTGCTTTCGACCCCGAAGGCGGCGGTCGCACGGGGGCGCTGCCGGGTCTTGGTGTCCGTCGGGGTCGTCGCCATCCGGGGAGCCCCGAGCCGTCGTCAGACCGCGGGCCTCCGAGCCGTCGTCAGGCCGAGGCGGTCCAGGCGGTCGTCAGCCCGTCCAGCCACGCGGGCGGCAGTTCGGCGGCGTCCCACTCCTCCCGCAGCCCCTGCTCCGCGGTGACGAGCCGCTCCAGCACGGCGACGCTCGTGGCGGAGTGGACCAGCGAATAGCGACCGTGCACCGCGATGGAGCTGCCGGGACCGAACGCGGCGAACAGCCGCTCCAGCCTGGCCCGGTGCACCGTGGCGAACTCCGTCAGCCGGCCGGCGTACCCGGCCCGCTGCCGGGGGCTCATCGTGCCGAGGACCGCGGCGAGCACCTCCGCCGTCACCTCGGGATCCAGCTCCGAGTCCGTGGTGAAGGACAGGTACAGCGGCGTGACCGCCACCTGCGCCCGCTCCACCTCCATGCGTCCGGGCCGCGGACGCTCCTGCGCCGGACCGGCCTGCTCGTCCGCCCCCACGACCCGCCGCAGGGTCCGCTCGGCTACGGCGGCGAGCTCCTCCAGGAGATCGCCGGAGCCGTCGAGCCAGCCCGACTCGTACGCCTCGCCCTTGTCCCCCGGGGCGCTCCGCTCACCGCCGGCCAGCTCCTCGTGTGCGAGGGCCAGCGCACCCGCCTCCACGAGCCCGATCAGTTCCTGCGCGTCATCGGAGGGGACCCCGGCACGGGCGAGGAGTTGCAGCAGCGTCGTCCTCGCGTTGTCGACACTGACTTCGTCCGGCCACTGCCGTCCCTCGTCGGCCGCGCTCATCGGGTCCTCCTCGTGGTTCGGGTGGTGCGGTATGCGCACGCGCGATCCTTCCCTTCGCCCTTCCAACGCCCGGAGGCCGGGCTGTGCTCCCGGTCCGTGCTCCCCCGGCGGCGCGGCCGCCTCCGAGGAGGGGGGACCCCCGGCGCCTGCCACCGGCCCGCCTGCTCCCCCTGGTGCTGTGACCGGAAAGGTTCACCGGGTCGCGGCACTAGCCTACGAAGTCGGGCTCCGGTGCGACCGGGACGATCGCGTACTGGGGGCACGGCGCGACGAAACACTGCTTGGGCTCGGGAACGCAGGCGGAGCCTTCGGGCACCGCGACACCGGCGCAAGGACCGCTGAACGGGGGTCCGGGTTCCGCGTGCGCCGGACCGGGGGCGGCGAACAGCAACGGAGCGACGATCAGCGGCAGACCGGCTGCGAACCGAGCGGACGTACGGGTCGGTCGGGGCTTCTTCATGGGCCGCAGCCAAGCACGGCGCACCGTTCGCGGACGCTCAGGCGCGGCGGCGCTTCACTCACGGGGGTGGGGTCGGCCGGCTCCGGCCACCCGCCCGTGGGCCCCGGCGTCCCGGCTCAGTCGTCCGCGCCCCGCGTCACCCGCCGGTGGATCCCCCGCTGAGCGCGTCCCGGCCCTTTTCCTTCACCTGCTTCAAGGCGTCGTAGTACGCCTCGAGGTAGGCGGCGTCCTCCAGGCCCTCGCAGCCGGCGGGGCGCGGCTGTGCCTGCAGCCGGCCGGGATCCGTCGCGGCCTGGCCGGCTATGGCCCTCACGCAGGTTTCCTTCTGCCCGTCCGCCTTCGGTGCCGGTGACGTGGTGGGCGGCGCCGACGGCGGGACCGCCGGCCCGGGGTCGGTACTGCCGCCGCTGGAGCAGCCGGCCAGGACGGCGGCGAGGACGAGGGCCGCCGTCACGGTGCGGGTGGTACGCATGGGTCCCTCCAAGGATCCGGGTGGGTGGCATCATGCCGCGTGCACGGCAGTCCGGCGAGAGGGTTCCGGTAGCGACCGGGGGGCGGACCGGCGGCCTCTCGCCCCGGCCCGGACCCCGCGCCCCCGGTGCACGCGGCTGTCCGGCCTACGGGGTTGTCCGGCCGAGCGCGCCGCGACGAACGGGGCCCGGTTCACGTACGGCCCGCGGCCCGTTCCTGTTCGCCGCTCCCCCGCGGCGCGTCCGCGCGGCGCGGGAGCAGCAGCGGGGTGGCCAGCAGGAGGACGCCGGCGGCCGCGATCGCGCTGCGGGTGCCGGTGAGAGCGGCCAGCAGGCCCCAGGCGGCGGTCAGGGCCGCGATGGCCAGGCTGCTGCTGATCGACCAGGCGGCCAGGGTACGGGCGGTCCGTTCGGGATCGGTGTGGTCGAGCCGGTAGGTGGCCAGCACCGGATTGAAGATGCCGCAGCAGGTCACCAGGCCGAGCTGGACGGCGATGACGAGCGCCATCCCGGGGACACCGGGCTGGACGAACGCCAGTGGGAGGGGCCAGCACGCGCGCAGGGCCCCGGCGGTGCGCATCACCTTGTGCTGCCCGAACCGCGCCGCCAGGCGGCGGGCGACCCGCGAGCCGACGAGGCCGCCGACGCACGGGGCCGCGAACACGAGACCGTACTGCCAGGGTGCGAAGCCGAGGTGGCCCAGCAGGAGGACGGCGAGCAGCGGCTCGGAGGCCATGATCAGGCCGTTGACCACGATCGCGTTGAGGAACAGCGGGCGCAGCGTGGGGTGGGTGAGGATGTGGCGCCATCCTTCGAGCAGGTCGCGGGCCCGCAGCCGCGACCCGCCGGTGCGCGCGGGAGGGGGCTGTTCGCTCCCGCCGATCGCACTGAGGCCCAGCGCCGAGAGCAGGTAGCTGACGGCGTCGGCGACCAGGGTCGCCACCGGGCCGAACAGCCCGGTGGCGGCCCCGCCGAGGGGTGGTCCGATCATGGTCGCGGACCACGTGGTGGACTCGAACCGGCTGTTGGCGACGAGCAGGTCCCCCGGCGGCACGAGCGCCTTGAGGTACGCGCCGCCGGCCGCCCGGAAGGCGATGTCCGCCGCGGCGACCACGACGGACACGACGAGGAGCTGGACGAAGCCGAGCAGGCCGAGTGCGAACGCGGCGGGGACGCTCATCAGCGCGAGGAACCGGGTCACGTCCATGGCCACCATGACCGGCCGTTTGCGGCGGAACTCCACCCATGGGCCGAGGGGCACCGCCACCACGGCTCCGACCGCCCGCCCCACCGCGGCCAGTGCCGCCACCTGGGCCGGGCCGGAGTGCAGCACGAGGACCGCGATCAAGGAGAACGCGCCGAACCCCAGCCCCGTGCCGTACGAGCTGACCGCGAACGACGCCCACAGCCACCCGAACCGCCGTCCCAGCGCCCGCCTGCCCGTCATGCCCCCGCACTCCTCCGCCGATCCGGCCGACCACGCGCCGTCGACATCCGCGCCGTGACATCAAAGCGACTGGCAGGGGCCGAGGGCAAACCACCGGCCGGCCGGGGAGGCCGGACCCACCGGCCGGCGACGCGGCCCCACCCGGGCAGCCAGGCCCTTCCCTGCCGCGTGAACCACCCGGATCAGCCGTATCTCCCGGATCAGCCGTATTTCCCGGATCGCCCGGATCACCCGCGGATCGCCCGGATGCGAACTGGTGCGCACTCCTGCGGGCGCCACACCGGGAAAGTATGATCAAGCAATGTCTGACATGACCGAGACCACGCCCGGCTGGCTCAGCACGGATGAGCTGGAGATGGCCAGGGCTCGAATGCCGATCCTGTACGTCGAGGCCGTGCCCGTGCGCGTCGACGAGAGCGGTGAAGTCACGAGCATCGGGCTGCTGCTGCGCATAGGTCCGGACGGAACGGTCAGCCGAACCCTGGTGTCCGGCCGCGTCCTGCATCACGAGCGGGTCCGTGACGCGCTGCTGCGCCATCTGGAGAAGGACCTCGGCCCGGTGGCCCTGCCCCGTGTTCCCGCCTCGCTCCAGCCGTTCACGGTCGCCGAGTACTTCCCCACGGCGGGCGTCACCGCCTACCACGACCCGCGCCAGCACGCGGTCTCCCTCGCCTACATCGTGCCGGTGAGCGGCGACTGCCGGCCCCGGCAGGACGCGCTGGACCTGGTCTGGTTCAGCCCCCGGGAGGCGGCCTCTGCCGCCCTGCAGAACGAGATGCCCGGTGGACACGGGGTGCTTCTGAAGCAGGCGCTCGCGCACGCCGGGCACGCCTACTGAGCACCCCTGGCCACTGCCCGTACGGCGGGACCCGCCGCCGGCAGGCCCGACGTTGCCGGCGTTCCCCGTACGGTCCCTATCATCGGGTCGTACGGATGACGGCAGAGCTGGAGGCAGCCGACGGTGTTCTCGGTAGACATCAGGCCCGCCGGGCCGGCATGTGTGGTCGCGCTGCGCGGGGAGCTGGACTTCGAAAGCGTCGTGCAGCTCCAGGAGGCGGCCGAGTCGGTGCTGACGGCGCCCTCCCGGCCGGTGCTGGCCGTGATCGACTGCACCGAACTGGACTTCTGCGATTCGTCCGGCATCGGCAGCCTGGTCAGGATCTACCAGCGGCAGTCCGCACACGGCGGTGAGCTGCGTCTGGCGGCCGTCCCCGGTTCGGTGGCCCGGGTCCTCACCCTGACGGGACTGGACCAGGCGATCGGCGTGTACGCCACCTTGCAGGACGCGCTGACCGTCGACGGCGGCACGCGGGGAGGCGGCTCCCAGGGCGCCGGGTCCGCAGACGGTGAGAAGGCCGAGCGGTGACCCCCACTCCTGGAAAGCAGCTTCCGCCGGCCGCCGGACCGGACGCCGGGCGGCGGACGGTGCGCCTCGACGGCAGCGCGGAGGACGATCTCCGGGGTCTGTTCGGTCAGTCCACCGCCGTCTTCGCCTCCCTGGCCGGGCCCGCCCACATGGTGGAGGCCGCCAACGCGGCGTTCTTCACCGCGATCGGCGGTGGCGACCGCGCCCGTACCGGGGTGCCGATCGGGCAGCTGATGCCGGAGCTCGCCGGGCAGGGGTTCCTCGCGCTGCTGGACCAGGTCTACCGCACCGGCCGGCGGCATACGGGGCGCGACGCCCGGATCCTGCTGGGGACCGGCTCCGCCGCGCGCGAGGCGTTCTTCGACTTCACCTACGAGCCCCGGCTGGACGCGGGCGCCAACGTCATCGGCGTGCGCGTCATCGGCGTGGAGACCACCCAGGTCAAGCAGGCCCAGCGGCTGACGGCCGAGCACCGCGCCCTGCTGGAGCAGATAGCCCGACAGGCCCCGCTGGAGCAGGTCCTGGAGGGCATGGCCCGCACGATCGAGGACCTCACGCCGGACGAGGTGCTCGTCTCCGTGCTCCTCGCCGACGCCGACGGCCTGCACCTGCGTCACGGCGCAGCCCCCAGCCTTCCCGACTTCTACAACAAGGCCATCGACGGCATCGCCACGGGCGACGGCGTCGGTTCCTGCGGCACCGCGGCCCACCGGCGGCAGATGGTGATCGTCACCGACATCGCCAACGACCCGTTCTGGGACGACTTCCGGGACCTGGCCGAGCAGGCGGACGTGGCCGCGTGCTGGTCCACCCCCATCCTGGCCCGCGACGGATCCCTGCTGGGCACCTTCGCGATGTACCACCGCACCCCGCGCGCTCCGCAGGACACCGATCTCGCCCTCGCCCGGGTCTTCGCCGGCACCGCCGCCCTGGCCATCGAGCGCCACCAGGCCGAACAGGCCCGTCTCGCCGCCGAAGCCAGCGAGAAGGCCGCCCGCAAGGATCTGGCCTTCCTGCTGGAGGCCAGTACCGCGCTGACCTCCCACCTGGATCCGGCCCACACCCTTGAACGTCTGGCGGCTTTCTGCGCGCCCGCGCTGGCGCCGCTGTGCGTCATCGACGTCGTGGACGCCGGCCGCCTGCGGCGCATCGCCACCGCCGCGCCCAGCCCCGGCGCTCAAGCGCTGCTCGCCTCCCGGCTCCCCCTCTACGAAGCCGGCGACGACGCCATCTCCCGCGTCCTGGCCACCGGCCTGACCGAAGTCTCCCGCCGCGGCCCCGGCGGCCCCGGACCGACCCCGTGGCACGAGCTGGAGGTGACTGGCTACCTGTGCGTCCCCCTCCTCGACCGCGGCCGGGCCTTCGGCACCATGACGCTGCTGTCCACCGGCGCGCACACCCTGGACGGCCACACCATCGCCCTGGCCGAGGAGATCGCCCGCCGCGCCGCCTCCGCGGCCCTCAACGCCCGCCAGTACGACCAGCGCGTCACCCTCGCCCGCGACCTGCAAGCCGGGCTCCTCCTGGCCGAGGTGCCCGCCGTGCCCGGCGCGGACATCGCCACGTACTACTCCCCCGCCGGTGAGGGGCTCGACATCGGCGGCGACTTCTACGACGTCTTCCCCCTCGCCGACGGCACCTGGGCCTTCATGCTCGGGGACGTCTGCGGGCGCGGCGCCTTCGCCGCCACCACCACCGCGCTGGTCCGCCACACCGCGCGCGCCGTCGCGCCCTTGCTCGCCGGCCCCGATGCGGTCGTCCGCGCCGTCAACAAGGCCCTCCACGACCGCCCCGACAGTCACAACACCGGCTTCGTCACCCTGGTCTACGGTCACCTCACCCCCGGCGCGGACGGGCTCGACATCGCCCTCGTCCGCGCCGGCCACACCTTCCCCGTCCACCTCGACGCCGGGCACACCGCCCGTCCCGTCGCCTGTGAGGGCACCCTCCTGGGCATCACCACCGATCCGCACCTGCCCGTCCACCACCTCCGGCTGCGCCCCGCCGAAAGTCTGTTGTTCTACACCGACGGCATCACCGAAGCCCGGGACGGCAGCGGTGAGCAGTTCGGCGAGGATCGCCTCGTGCAGGCCCTGTCGGGCGGTGGGGGTCACCGCACCGCCGCCGAGGTCATCGACCGCCTCACCCACGCGGTACGCGAGTTCAACGACGCGACCGACATCGACGACGACCAGGCCGCCCTCGTGCTGACCGCGACGCCCCCGACAGCGGGGTGACGGCCCCGGCGCGCTTCTTCGATCCGCTGCGGACCCGGCCGGCGGCAGCGGGTGCGGCGGCGCTGACCGCCGGCGCGGGGCTGGGGCTCCGGGACGCCGGCGGGAGGTCGCTCAGCCGGTGGCAGCGCCGAACCATGCCGGCAGCCGGTCGAGCAGCTCCTGCTGGTCTTCGCCGACCCATGCGACGTGGCCGTCGGGCCGCAGCAGCACCGCCGGCACGTCCAGTTCCTCGCCGGCGTCGATGACGTCGACGACGTGGTCGACCCGGTCCGCCCAGCCCTCCGCCGAAAGCCGGCCGGTCTGGTCGAGCAGCAGGCCGCGGCCCCCGTGCATCAGCTCGTAGAGGCGTCCCCGCTTCAGCTTCACGTCCCGCATCCGCGCGCCGAGCAGTTCGTGGCCCTCGCCGAAGTCGTAGCGGACCGCGACCGCGGTGATCACCCCGGTCACGTACCGGTTCACCTCCTCGATGTCCATCAGCTTCGAGAACAGCTCCCGCAGCGCGGTCGCGCCCGGATCGGTCCCCAGCAGCGTGATCTGTGCCCGGGTGTTGTCGAGCACGGCGGCGCCCACCGGGTGCCGTTCCGCGTGGTAGCTGTCGAGCAGCCCTTCCGGCGCCCAGCCGTTGACCTCTGCGGCGAGCTTCCAGCCGAGGTTGAACGCGTCCTGCACGCCGAGGTTGAGCCCCTGGCCGCCGGTGGGCGGGTGGATGTGCGCCGCGTCGCCCGCCAGCAGCACCCGGCCGACCCGGTAGCGCTCGGCCTGCCGGGTGGCGTCGCCGAACCGGGCCAGCGAGCGCGGCGAGTGGACGCCGAAGTCGGTGCCCGCGACCTCCCGCAACCGCTGCTTGAACTCCTCGAAGGTCGGCGCGCCCGCACGGTCCTCGGCCACGCCGTCGGCGGGCACGATGACGCGGTGCGTTCCGTCCCCGTTGGAGATGGTGCCGAACCGCAGTTGCGTGGTGCGTACTTGCGCGACGACGGCGGCGACCGTCGCCGGATCCTCGGTCATCTCCATGTCGCCGAGCAGCGTCTCGACGGTGGCGGGTTCGCCGGGAAATCCCACACCGAGCCGCTTGCGCACCACACTGCGGCCGCCGTCGCACCCCACGAGGTAGCGCGAGCGCAGCCGCGTGCCGTCCGCCAGCTCGACGTTCACGCCGTCCGCGTCCTGGCTCAGCGCGACCACTTCGCAACCGCGCCGGATCTCGGCACCGAGTTCGCGCGCGCGCTCGTCGAGCAGCCGCTCCGTGACCGGCTGCAGGGTGGACAGGCCGTACGGGTGCGCGGTGTCCAGCGAGTTTGGCCACGGCTTGGCGATGCCGCCGAAGAGGCCACCGGCCTGGAACTTCTCACTGACGGCGAGGAAGCGGTCCAGCAGGCCGCGCTGGTCCATCACCTCCACGCTGCGTGCGTGCAGGCCGCGCCCGCGGGACTCGGCGGCCGGGGCGGCCGACTTTTCGAGCACGACGGTGCGTACCCCCGCCAGCCGCAGTTCAGCGGCCAGCATCAAGCCGGTCGGTCCGCCACCGGCCACGATCACGTCGATCATAGATAACCCATTTCCGCAGTTCCTGGCTCCGGCCGACGATTCTGCGGCACCACCGGGGCCTTGCCGCAAGGCCCCCCGTGCGCTATATGTTGAGAGTGGCAAGGAGTGGGTGACCTCCTTGCCTTTCCTTTTGCCCTGGTGCGTTTCGCCCGCGTGGCGGGGACGGGGCACTTCGCGCGCCCGGACGTGCGCCCGCGTGCCTCCGCGCGCCCCCGCGGGAGGGATGGCCGCGGGCCGGAGCCCCCACCACCATGAACTGCCGCCACCCGCCGGGCAGCTGCGGTCGCCGCGGGCCGCCCGGGCTGCGTGCGGTGCGGTGCGGCAAGGCGACATCGGGCGGAACTCAGTCACCACGGGGGAACGATGGGACGACGCTGGCTGGTCACGGGATGTTCTTCCGGCCTCGGACACGCACTGGCCACTGCCGCCGCGCGGGCCGGGGACGAGCTGGCGGTCACCGCCCGGAAGACCGCCGATCTGGAGGAACTGGCCGCCGCCTGGCCCGGTCGCATCACTGCGGTCCCCCTCGAACTGCGTGACGCCGCCTCCTGCGAGGAGGCCGTCCGCACCGCGGCCGACCGGCTCGGCGGCATCGACATCCTCGTCAACAACGCGGGCACCGGCCTGTTCGGCGCCGTCGAGGAGGTGTCGGACGCCGAGCTGCGCGACCAGCTGGAGACCCTGGTCGTGGGGCCGTGGCGGCTCACCCGGCTCGTCCTGCCGCTGATGCGCGCCCAGGGGCACGGCCACGTCCTCAACGTCTCCTCCGTGGTCGGCCGCATGGCCTTCCCGGGGCTCGCGGCCTACGTGGCCGGGAAGCACGCCCTGGAAGGCATGAGCCAGGCCCTGGCGCTCGAAGCGGCCCCGCACGGCATCCGCGTCACCGTGATCGAACCGGGCATGTTCGCCACCCGCTACGGCACGTCGATGACCGAGGCGCGCCAGCGCGTCCCCGCCTACGACGGGACCAACCGGGAGATGCTCGAAGGGGCCCGGGGCCTCGCGGACAACCCCGGGACCGGCCGCCCCGGGGACTTCGCGGCGCGGGTCCTCGACATCGTCGGCGCCGAGGCCCCCACGCCCCTGCGGATCCCGGTCGGCGACGACGCGTACGGCTACCTGGACGTGGCCGAGCAGGCGTCCCGGGAGGAGTACGCCGCCGCCCGGCTCCTCGCGCAGGGCCCGCCCCCGGCTTCGCAGGGGTCCGGGACGGGCCAGTAGACCTCACGGACGTAACGCTTGTCGCCGGCCTTCCGCCTGACGTACGCGGCAGCCGACTCCGCGTCCATACCGCCGTGCGCGGCCACGATCGCGTGCGGGGCCCCGTCCACGTCCTTGGCCATCCGGCCGGCGTCGCCGCAGACGGAGAAGTGGGCGCCGTCCTGCAACCACCGCCACGGGCGCGGCCCGTGCTGTCTCCCGTCAGCGGGCCGCCAGCGTCTTCTGGAGCCAGTCGAAGACGACCTCGCAGTGCAACTGCGGGGCCATCGGGGAGCAGTGGAGCTGCGCGCCCTGCGCCGCCGTCAGCTTCACATAGTCCTTGGGCGAGGTGAGCTGGTCGTACAGCCGGCGCGCCTGGCCCGGGTAGAACTGCTCGTCCTCGTAGTCCAGGACCAGGGTGGGCGCCTTGATACGGCCGACGACGGAGGTGATCGTCAGCGCCTGGATGCGGGTCGCGGGGGTGTAGAAGTCGGTGAAGAGCTTGCCCTGGCGGGCTTCGAGCATGGCCGGGACGGAGAAGGGCTCGAAGCGCTTCTTCATGACGGCGGCGGCCTCGGCGGGCAGGTGCGGTGCGACTTCCTTGTTCCAGATGGTGTTCGTCTCCTCCTTGGTGGGAGTGAGGATCTGGCGGATCTCGGGCGGGAAGCCGAGCCAGGGTTCGACGCAGCCGGGCATGGCGACCAGTGCGGCGATCCGCGGCTCGAAGGCGCCGGCCCGGGGCACGAGGTCGCCCGCCATGCTCAGCCCGGTCAGGGCGATCTTTCCGGTGTCCACCTCGGGGCGGGCGGACAGCCAGTCGATGAGGGGAGCGACGACCTTCTCCCAGGTGGGAGTGAAGACGACCCGGTCGACGAAGAGCAGCTGGCCCTGGCCCGGACCGTCGTAGACGAGGGCGTTCCAGCCGCGTTCCAGTGCGGCCGGGACGCCATAGGTCCACATGTCGACGTTCTGGCCGTCACTGCCGTTGGTCAGGATCACGGTGGGCCGGGGCGTGTTCGACTCGTCGGGGCGGAAGAACCACACCGGCAACGGCGTCGTGCCGTAGGGGACGGTGGCCTTGACCGCGGCGGGCTCGCACAGGTCGCAGAAGGTGTCCCAGGCGCCGCGTCCGGCCTTGTACAGCTGCTCCTCGCTGCCCGGGGTGTCGGAGCCGAGGACGAAGAACAGCGCCTGACCGTAGTACTGGGCGGCGCGCAGCGACCGGAACCGCTTGGTCTGGTCGTCGGCCTGTGGGCCCGGGGGCGGCTTCAGGAGCTGGTCGCCGAGGTTCCGGAAGGTCTCGACGTACGTCTGCGCGGAGAGACCGGCCTTGTTGATCGCGTTCACGGCCGTGAGTACTTCGCCGACCTCGGCGGCGCCTGCGCCGGCGGCGCCGAGCGCGAGGAGGGCGTTGAAGTTGTAGCCCGGGTTCTTGAAGAGCGTCATGGCGCCGGGCGTGGGGTCGCCCGCGGCCTGGCTGGACGAGGCGGAGCCGCTGGCGGTGGGCGCGGGCGCGGCGGGCACTGCGGCGGGAGCGCAGCCAGAGGCGAGCGCCGCCCCCGCACCGGCGACGAGCAGGGCGCGGCGGCTGGGGCCGGACTCGGGGTCGTTCGGTACGCACGTCATACCGGTCGAAGCTAGCCCCGGCCCGGTACGTCGACATCTCGGCTGCTCCGAACGGCCTACGCGCCCCTCGCGTGCGCGGGTGGATCAGGGGTGCAGCAGGCGCGTCCAGTCCTGCGGGACCCGGCCGGCCGGTCCCGGCGTCGGCTGGTCCGCCGGGTGGTCGCCCGGAGGGGCCAGCTCGGGTCCGGAGTCGAGGAGCTCGCCGGTGCCGTAGTGCCAGAACCATTCCTCGCCCGGTTCGAAGCTCTGGACCACGGGGTGGCCGGTGGCCTTCCAGTGGGCGGTGGCGTGCTGGGCGGGCGAGGAGTCGCAGCAGCCGATGTGGCCGCACTGGGCGCAGCGTCGCAGGTGGAACCACCAGCCGCCCGACGCGTCGCAACCGGCGCAGCCGGTGCCGGTGGGCGGGGCGCTCGGGTCGATGCCGTCGATCTCGGTCATACGGACTCCTCGGTGGTCTCGGTTCCGGGTGCGGTCCCGCTTCCCGGCGCGCTTTCGGGTGCGGTGTCGGTCCCGGGTGCGGTGTCGGTCCCGGGTCCGGACCCGGCGTCGGATTCCGGGGCCGTCAGGGGCAGCAGCACCTGGAAGCGGGTGTCGCCCGGTACGGACTCGACCTGGAGGGTGCCGTGGTGCTTGTTGACGATGATCCGCCAGGAGATGTCCAGGCCGAGCCCGGTGCCCTCGCCGACCGGCTTGGTGGTGAAGAAGGGATCGAAGATGCGGCCGCGGATGTCCTCCGGGACGCCGGGTCCGGTGTCCCGGAACTCCACCAGAAGCCGGTCCCCCTGGCGTGCCGTGCGGACCGTCAGCGTGCCGTCGTGGCCGGTGCTCCCGATGGCGGAGACGGCGTTGTCGATGAGGTTGGTCCACACCTGGTTGAGTTCCGCCGGGTAGGCGGGCACGTCCGGCACGGAGCGGTCGTAGTCCTTGACCACCCGGATGCGGGAACCGGTCTTGCCGGACAGCATCAGCAGGGTGCTGTCGAGCAGTTCGTGGACGTCGACGACGCGGAAGGAGGCGCGGTCGAGCTGCGAGTACTGCTTGGCGGCGTCGACGAGGTGGGAGATGCGGGTGGTGGAGTCGCCGATCTCGTCCATCAGCAGCTCGGTCTCGACCGTGTAGTTCAGCCAGCCGATCGCCCCCGGCAGTACGTCCTCGGCCACGACCGCCGCGACGTGCTCCAGCCAGTCCGTGTCCAGTCCGGCCTGCACGAAGGTCGGTGCGATCCGCCAGCCCTCCGGGATGCCGTGGCCGTCGAGCCAGTCGGCGAGCTCGTCCTCGCGGTCGGAGGCCTCCAGGGGACTGAGCACCGGCGCCTTGGCGACGCGTTCGGCGGTGCGCTCCTGGATCTCGATGAGGTCGGCGAGTGCCTCGCGGGAGTAGGGGCCCCGGGTGATGACGGCGAGCTTGTGCCGCATCTTGCCCACCCGCTCCCGCAGCGTGGCGGTGGCCCGGACGGCCGCCGCGGCCGGGTTGTTGAGCTCGTGGGTGAGACCGGCGGACAGTGATCCGAGGGCGAGGAGCCGTTCGCGCTGTCCGATGGCCTGCTGGGCGTTCTTCGAGCCGAAGAAAAGCCCTTCCAGCAGGTGCGCCGCCATCGGGAACCATTCCTGCATGACGTCGGCGAAGGACTGCGCGGGCAGGACGAAGAACCGGGTCGGCTCGGTGACGCGCATGGAGTTGTTGTACACCTGCGGCACCCGGTCGCCCAGGTACGCCTGCATGGCCCCGGAGTACACCCCGCGCTGCGAGGTCCGGCTCACCTCCACGTCGTCGCCGCCGACGCGGCGGGACAGCACGACGGTGCCCTCGATCATCACGTAGAAGCAGGTGGCCGGTTCGCCCTCGGTGTAGACGGGGCCGGGCTCGAACCGTTCGACCCGTCCTTCGCCGCACAGCCGTCCGAGCTGCTCGGGCGAAAGCTTCTCGAACAGGAACAGCGAGGCGACCTCCTGCGGGCTGCAGGGCATGGTCCGCCCGCTCACGACTGCTCCAGGTACCGGTGGACGAGCATGACGGCCATGGCTCCCTCTCCTACGGCGGACGCGACGCGCTTCGCGGACTGGGCGCGTGCGTCGCCCGCCACGAACACGCCGGGAACGTTGGTCTCCAGGTGGTAGGGCGCCCGGTCCAGCTCCCACTCGGCCGGCGGTCGCCCGTCCGGCGTGAGGTCCGGTCCCGCCAGGATGAAGCCGTGCTCGTCGCGCAGTACCGTGCCGTCCAGCCAGTCGGTCAGCGGGGCCGCCCCGATGAACACGAACATCCACTGGGCGTCGACGAGTTCGGTGGCGCCGCTGTCCACGTCCCGCAGCGTCAGCTGTTCGAGGTGCCCCTGGCCGTGCGCCGCCTCGACGGCCGTCCGGGTCCGGACCGTGATGTTCGGCGCCTCCTCGATCTGCTGGACCAGGTAGTGCGACATCGACGCCGTCAGGGACGCGCCGCGCACCAGCAGGGTCACCGACTTGGCGCCCCGCGCCAGGTACATGGCGGCCTGCCCGGCGGAGTTGGCGCCGCCCACGATGTAGACGTCCTGCTCCAGGCAGGAGGACGCCTCGGTGAGCGAGGAGCCGTAGTAGACCCCGCAGCCGGTCAGGTCGTCGCAGCCCGGGGCCTGGAGCTGCCGGTAGGACACGCCGGTCGCCAGGATGACGCTGTGCGCGGCGACCGCCGAGCCGTCGGAGAAGCGGACGACGCGCGCCGCGCCGTTGACCTCCAGCCCCGTCACCTCGCGCGCGGTGAGGATCTCGGCCCCGAACCTGCCGGCCTGGCGGCGGGCCCGGTCCGTGAGCTGCGCGCCGGACACGCCGTCGGGGAAGCCGAGGTAGTTCTCGATGCGGGAGCTCTGACCGGCCTGCCCGCCGGTCGCCGACCGCTCGACCAGTACGGTACGCAGCCCCTCGGAGGCGCCGTACACGGCCGCGCCGAGCCCGGCCGGGCCGCCGCCGATGACGACCAGGTCGTAGAAGTCGGCGGTCGGTGTCGTGGCGAGCCCCACGTGGGCGGCGAGTTCGGTCGCCTCGGGCTCGATCAGTACGGTGCCCTCCGGAGTGATCACCAGGGGCAGCCGCTGCCCGTCGGCCCCGGCGGCCTCCAGGAGTCGTCGCCCTTCGGGCTCGTCGCAGGAGTACCAGCGGTAGGGCACCTGGTTGCGGGCCAGGAACTCCCGGACCTTCGATGAGCGTGCCGACCAGCGGTGCCCGACGACCTTGGTGGCGGGCACCGGCCGGTGGTCGCTGGAACGCCAGGCCGTCAGCAGGTCGTCCACGACCGGGTAGAGCTTCTCCTCCGGCGGGTCCCAGGGTTTGAGCAGGTAGTGGTCGAGGTCGACGACGTTGATCGCGTCGATGGCCGCGTTGGTGTCGGCGTACGCGGTCAGCAGCACGCGCCGCGCGCCCGGATACACGGCCAGGGCCTGTTCGAGGAATTCGATGCCGTTCATCAGGGGCATCCGGTAGTCGGCCAGGATCACGGCCACCAGGTCGCCCCGCAGCTTCAGCTCGCGCAGGGCCTCCAGCGCCGACTCGCCTGACTCGGCGCGCACGATCCGGTAGGTGGCCCCGTAGCGGCGCCGCAGGTCGCGGGCGATGGCACGGGAGACTCCCGGATCGTCGTCCACGGTCAGGATGACGGTCCGCGATGCCTCGGCGACCTCTGCCATACCTCTCCCGCCCCGAGTGGCCCGGCCTGCCGCGCGGCAGGCCGCCCGCACCGGTTACCGCCCATCGTATGTTCGATCCCCCGGCTTCGCTCCGGGGCGCCGCGGAGGCCGCCGGCGAGCAGGTCACCGACGGGCCTGCCCTGCGCTGACCGGACCCGGGCGCCCGGTCGCGGGCCGGGCTGATCGTTGGCCACCTGCTGGGGCCGGGCGCCTGCTCGGTTCTGCTGTGCAGTACAGGGCAGGGCACTGCAGTCGTGTGCAGCGATCCGCTCAGCGCGGGCCGGGGCATCACTGGGCATTGCGTGCGTTTTGTCCCGTCTATGGCGTTCGCTGTCGCTGTTCTCGGGGTAGGGCGCCAGGATGAGCTACGTGAGCGCAGGCAAGGGGTACTCCCGCGACAGCCGGTACCTCACCACCCGGATCACCGCCGACGGGCGCGACGGTTTCCCGGTGGAGGCCGGACGCTACCGCCTGGTGGTGAGCCGCGCCTGCCCCTGGGCCGGCCGCGCCGTCATCGTGCGACGCCTCCTCGGACTGGAGCGGGCCCTGCCCATGGCGGTCGCCGGACCGACGCACGACGAGCGCAGCTGGAGATTCGACCTCGATCCGCAGGGCCGCGATCCGGTACTCGGGATCGAGCGGCTCCAGGAGGCGTACTTCGCCCGCGAACCCGGCTACGACCGGGGGATCACCGTCCCGGCCATCGTGGACGTGCCCACCGGCAAGGTGGTGACCAACGACTTCCCGCAGATGACGATCGACATGTCGCTGGAGTGGACGGCCCACCACCGCGACGGTGCGCCCGCGCTGTACCCTCCCGCCCTGCGGTCGGAGATCGACGCGGTGGACGAGGTGGTCTACAAGGACGTGAACAACGGCGTGTACCGCGCCGGGTTCGCGGGGTCGCAGGAGGCGTACGGGGAGGCCTACGGCCGCCTGTTCGCCCGGCTCGATTGGCTCTCCGAACGGCTCGAGCGGTCCCGTTACCTCGTCGGCGACACCGTCACCGAGGCGGATGTGCGGCTGTTCACCACGCTCGTGCGCTTCGACGCCGTCTACCACGGGCACTTCAAGTGCAACCGGCAGAAGCTCTCGGAGATGCCCGTGCTGTGGGCCTACGCCCGGGACCTCTTCCAGACCCCCGGCTTCGGCGACACGGTGGACTTCGAGCACATCAAGAGGCACTACTACCTCGTGCACGACGACATCAACCCGACGGGGATCGTCCCCGCCGGCCCGGACCTGTCGGGCTGGCTCGAACCGCACGGGCGCGAGGCCCTGGGCGGCCGCCCCTTCGGCGACGGCACGCCGCCCGGGCCCGTCAGCCAGGCGGAGACCGTCCCGCCCGGCCACACGCCGCCGACCCGCTGAGACGTGGTGGTCCGGGCCGGGCGAGGTGTGCTCCTCGGCCCACGCCGGTGAGGTGGCGGGCGGGAGCTCAACCGGAGACGAGTGTGTCCCACTGATCCCGGGTCGGTCCGTCGTGCTGTGGTGAGAAGTCCGGGTGGGCCGCCAGCCAGGCGATGAGGTGTCGGTCCACTTCGTCGGTGCCGTAGGCGTCGTGGGCCGGCCGCAGGAGATGGCGTACCTGTGCTCGGGCCCTCATGATGACGGGATCGTCGAAGGCGCAGGCGGCCAGGGCGGCAGCCCGCCGGTCCGAGAGCGGTGAACTCTCCGCAAGCCGCTGCTCGTTGGTGCGGTCGGCCGTCACCTGTGCGTCGAACCAGGGGCGGAGGGCGTGTGCAGTCCAGGCGTGGTAACCGCTGGGGTCCGCGGCGATCTGGTCGACATGGGCGGCGAGGTACTGGGCGGCGCGCAGACCGAGGGCGGCCCCGTGGCCCAGGGTGGGGTTGGTGTGGATGAGGCTGTCCCCGGCGTTGACCAGGCCGGTGACGACGGGTCCGGCGCCGTCGGCGAGGGCGGTCCAGCGGTTGTCCAGTCCGGCCATCGCCAGCACGGCTGACTGCGGTTCGGGCGCCAGGTCGAGCCAGGCGGCGGTGGCGGGGAAGCGGCGGGCGGCGGCCTCGAACACGGCGGGGTCGGTGAGCGCGCCACGGGTCGGATCACCCGTGGAGAGCACCAGGTTCACCGCGAAGGCGTCGTTGTCGGAAGGGAAGACGCCGGCGAGCGCGAAGGGTGCGGCCGAGCCGGTCTTCACCCGTCCTGGGTCCCGGGGCCCGTCGGCGCGCAAGCGGTACCAGCGGCACAGATAGGCGAGCCCGGTGCGATGGCTGTCGACCACGGGCGGGCGGCAGCCGGCCGCGATCAGCCACGCGGGAACCGGCGAGCGCCGGCCGGACGCATCGATGACGAGGTCCGCCCGGTGCGTGTCCGCGCCCACCTGCACGCCGGTGACCCGGGCGGGGCTGACCCGGGCGGGCCGGCCCTTCTCCATGCCGAGGGCGCGCACCCGGCAGCCTCGCCGTACATTCACGGTGCGTTCCCGCCGCACGGCAGCGACCAGGGCGGCCTCCAGCACGATGCGGCGGGTGCGCAGGGTCACCAGGTCCTCATCGCCGGCCCGGTGCGTCGGATGTTCCCCGAACCAGTCGAACTCGTGGTACTCCCGGGCTCCGCGCGCCAGCAGGTCCGCGTAGACATCGGGGGTCTCGGCGCGCAGCACGGTGCGCACGGGCGCGAGGAGCGAGTGGGGCTGGACGGCCTGCGGGACCCGGGCCCTGCCCCAGTGGTAGAAGTCCCGGTCCAGGTCCTCCCCGGCCTGCCGCGCCTCCTGCTCGAACAACGTGACCGTGTGGCCCCGCCGGCCCAGCATGAGCGCCGTCCCGAGCCCGCTGATACCCCCGCCGATGACCGCAACCCGCGCCACTGTGCTCCCCTTCGCGTCGTGTTGCGGGACGAGCCTACTGCTTGGCGATCTCCGGTCGAGATGCGGCATCGCCGTCGGCCGTCGCCTTGCGCGGTGTCACCGCGAACGCCGTCACGGCCTCGGCGGGCAACACCGTCAGCCGCGCGGCGGTGTTCCCTTCGTCCCGCCGGGGCTCGACGTCGCGCCGTGGGCCAGGCGGCTGGGCCACCATGCGCGGGGGCCGATGTCGATCACTGCGGCGGGGACGAGCAGGGAGCGGACGACGAGCGTGTCGAGGAGCACGCCGAAGGCCACGATGAAGGCGATCTGGACGAGGAAGGCGAGGGGGATCACCATCAGGGCGGCGAAGGTGGCCGCGAGGACGATGCCGGCCGAGGTGATGACGCCGCCGGTGGTGGTGAGCCCGCGCAGGACGCCTGCGCGGACGCCGTGTCCGGCGGTCTCCTCGCGCACCCGTGACATGAGGAAGATGTTGTAGTCGACGCCGAGCGCGACGAGGAACACGAACCCGTAGAGCGGGACCGAGGCGTCCGTTCCGCTGAAGCCGAGCAGGTGCTCGAAGACCAGGGCCGAAACGCCCAGCGTCGCCAGGTAGTTCAGCCCCACCGTCACCACGAGCAGGACCGGCAGCAGGACCGAGCGCAGGAGGAGGACGAGGATCAGCAGGATGATGCCGAGCACGATGGGCACGATCAGGGCCCGGTCACGTGCCGCGGTCTGCTGGGTGTCGTACTGCTGGGCCGTGTAGCCGCCGACCAGCGCATCGGCTCCCGGTACCGCGTGGACGCGTTCCCGCAGGTGCTTGATCGCATCCTTGGCGGCGTCGCTGTCGGCGGCCGCGTCGAGGGTGGCGTCGATACGGACACGGCCCCCGATCTCCAGCGGGGGCCCGCCGCCCGGCCGCCCTGAGGCGGTCCTGGCCGCGGCGGACGCCACGCCGTCGGTGTCCTCGGCCGCTGCCCGCACCTCGTCGGCCCGCCGGGCGTCGGTGATGATCACCGCGGGCTGGCCGGAACCTCCGGGAAAGTGCCGGCCGAGGGTCTGCTGCGCGCTGACGGAGGGGGCGTCGTTGACGAAGATCTCGTCGAGCGGCACACCCGTGGAGGAGAGTGCCGGTGAGAACCCGGCCAGGACCAGCAGCAGGAGGGAAGTGGAGACCCACACCCGCCGGGGGGCCCGGTCGATCAGTGCCGCGACCCGGTGCCACACCCCGCGGTCCTGCGCCGGGTCCGCCGGCTTCGGCGCGGCGGGCCAGAACGCGGTCCGGCCGAGCAGGGCGAGGACGGCAGGCAGGAACGTCAGGGTACTCAGCACCGCGCAGACGATGCCGATCGCACCGACGGGCCCCAGCGCCCGGTTGTTGGTCAGGTCACTGGCCAGGAGGGCGAGCAGTCCCAGTGCCACCGTGGCGGCGCTCGCCGTGATGGCTCCGGCCGAGCGGCGTGCGGCCGCCACGGCCGCGCCCCGGCGATCGCCGCGAGCGGCGAGCTCCTCCCGGAAACGCGAGGTGAGCAGCAGGGCGTAGTCGGTGGCCGCGCCGATCACCAGGATCGACAGGATGCCCTGGACCTGGCCGTCGACGCGCACGAGATCGTGTTCCGCCAGCGCGTACACCACCGCGCACGCGAGTCCCAGGGCGAACACCGCGCTGATGATGATCACCAGCGGGAGGAGCAGGCTGCGGTAGACCAGGAGCAGGATGAGCAGGACCGCGCCCAGCGCGACGCCGAGCAGCAGCCCGTCGATACCGGAGAAGGCGTCGGAAAGATCGGCCTGCGTGGCCGCCGGCCCGGCGATCCGTACCGCCATACCGGGCAGCCGGGCTGCCCCGCGCACCTCGTCCAAGACGGCCGGCAGTTCGTCCCCCAGGTCGGGTGCGAGGGGTACGACGGCCTGCAGAGCGAGGCCGTCGTCCGAGACCAGGACCGCGGACGGCGGTTGGGCCGCCGTGCCCGGGCGGCCCGAGAGCCCGGCGACGGCCCTCGTGGCGGCCTCCTGCTGCGCGCTCGTCACACGGCCCGCGGGCTCGGCCGTCCAGATGACGATCGCCGGTACGGACTTCGACCGGTCGAACGCCGCTCCGGCCTCCAGGGCCTTGGTGGACTCCGCGCGCTGCGGAAGGAACGCGGCCCGGTCGTTCGTGGCCACCTCGCCCAGTTTGCCGGCATACGGGCCGAGGATGCCCCCGATGGCCAGCCAGACCACCACGAGCGCCAGCGGCAGCAGCGAACGCGCCCAGCGCGATGTGTTTCTCATGTCCGATCCCTTGCCCGTTCCCATTCACTCAACGCTGAAGTATCTCAATCATCGAGAGATATTACGATGGGGCCATGCGCAGCAACGGCACCCCCCAACCGACCCCGTCGGCCGACGACCCGATCGGGCTCCCGTCCTTCGCCGTGCTGCTGCGCCGGATGAACGCGGAGTTCAACCGCATCGCCCAGGAGTTCGCGCAGGCTCAGGGTCTGCACCTCACCGACGTCCAGGCGCTCATCGCGGTGCTGGACGCCGACCACGACGAGGCGGGCCCCATGACACCGGGCCGCCTCCGCGCGCGGATGAACCTGACGTCCGGGGCGGTCACCGCGTGCCTCGACCGGCTGGAGAAGGCCGGACACATCCGGCGGGTCAGGGCGCTCGACGACCGCCGTGTCGTGCACCTCCACTACGCAGCGGGGGCCAGGAAGCTGGCACGTGAGTACTTCCAGCCCCTCGCCCGCGGCACGGACGCCGCACGCGCCCGCTTCACCCCCGACGAACTGCACGTCGTGGTCCGCTTCCTGAGCGAAATGAACCAGGAGCTCTCACAACTCCGCCGCTGACCGGGCCGCCGCTCCGCATGCCACCGCCGGGGGCTTGCCTCCGGGACGACGGCGGGGCGGGGGCGGGATGATCCGGCCGGCTAGTCGGGATCGGTGACGGTGGGGTAGGAGAGGCCGGCGTAGACCTGGTTCAGGACGGTGGGCAGCAGGGCGATGGCCGTGGCCTTCGCGTCGAGGGAGACCGTCAGGTTCGTCCAGATGACGAGGGTGACGTCGTTCTGCGGATCGTGGCCGATGAAGCTGTTGAAGCCGGGGAGTTCACCGCCGTGGTAGTACATGGCGGCTTTCGGGGTGAACCGCTGGTGGGCGATGCCGTACCCGTACTTCTGGGCTTCGGGGGCGGCCGGGTCCTCGGCCTGCGGGCTGCGCAGCCACTGCTGCTGCCAGGCGGATCCCAGGACCTTGCCCGTCACCAGGGCCTTGATCCAGGTGGCCATGTCGTCCGCGGTGGAGACGACGCCTCCGGCGGCGGTGGCGTAGGACGGGTTCTGGTGGGTGTAGTCCAGCGGCTTGAGCTTCCCCGTGCGGGCCGCGGCCCGTACGCCCGCGGGGTAGGGCTCGTCGACCATCGCGTGGGCCGTTCCGCCGTACATGTAGCCGTGTGCATAGGGGGTGGGAAGGGACACGTCGTGGATGCCGGGCAGGGAGGTCCCGGCCAGAGCGGCCGGAGTGAACAGCCGGTCGCGGAACTGCTCGGCCAGCGGGCGGCCGCCCGCCTTCTCGGCGACGAGCCCCAGCAGCACGTAATTGGTGTTGCAGTACTCGTAGGAGGCGCCGGGCGCGAAGTTCGGCGGTCGCCGGAAGGCGATGTCGAGCATCTCCTGCGGTGTCCGCGCCTTGGCGGGTTCGGCGTCCAGGGATGCGGAGAATTCGGGAGCGTCGGTGTAGTTGTACAGACCGCTGCGCATCTTCAGCAGCTGGGCGATGGTGATGCCCGCACCGTTGGGTACGCCGGGGACGTAGTCGGAGACCGGGTCCCCGAGCCGGAGCTTGCCGTCCTGGGCGAGGAGCATGATCAGCGCCGAGGTCATGGTCTTGGTGTTGGAGGCGATCCTGAAGTGGTCGGCCGTGGTGGGTGCGTCGGCCGTGCCCAGCTCGGCCGTGCCGACGGTCGTACGGAAGGTTCCCTGCGGGGTGCGCAGGAGGACCACCGCGCCGGGCACCATCAGCTTCTGCACGGCCCGCTCCACCGCGGACCGCAGAGCGGCAGGGTCGATGGGCTTCAGGGCGGAAGTCGACGCCGAGGCCGACGGCGACGCCGACGGACCCTCCGGGGACGGGCTGGGGTCGGCGGCCTTCGCGGCTGCGGTGGGCGTGGCCGACGCGGCGGGGGCCACGAGGGGCGTGCCGCAGACCGCGATCAGCAGCGCCGCGCCCGGGGCCAGCGCCGCGGTCCGACTGCGGCTCCTGCGTGGGCGGTCTTCGCGAGCGGGGGTGGTCCTCATGCCGGCATCACAGCCCTCGTGCTCGGCGGCCTGCGCCGCGCCACGAGTGACGGGGAGGTGGCGCGGCACGGCCGAAGAGGTCGAAGCGACAGGGTCGCCACAAACCATACGATTTTACCATTCACTCTTCGGGTGTGACCGGCTCCGGGTCGGCGCGGTCGGCTCAGCTCCCCGTCTGCCACCGGTGCCCGGGCAGGTAGCGGACGTCGAAGGCCTCCTCGGCGGCGCGGAACTTCTCGGGCGTGGGGACGACCGGCTGCCGGGGCAGGCCGACTTCCTCGGTGGGGGCGCCGAGGTTCTCGAAGAACCGCTCGAAAGTGGCCCCGGGGCCTGCGGCCACCCCGACCACACGGCTGTGATGGCGCTCGATGCGGTAGGCGTGCGGGCAGTTCTTCGGTACGAAGCCGAAGTCGCCGCTGGTGAGCAGCCGTTCGTGCCGACCGCCCCGGAGGTCCTCGACGAAGAGGCGCACCGCGCCGTCGGTGACGTAGAAGACCTCGTAGGTGTCCGCATGGACGTGGGTCGGGATGATCTCGCCCTTCGGGCCCTCGACGGTGAAGAAGTTGAAGGTGTTCTCGGTCTGCTCGCCGCCGGCGTAGACCGTGACGAGGTCGGTGATCAGGTGGGCGCGGTCACCCATGCCCTTCTCCACGAAGTACGGCACGCCCGGTTCGGCGGGGATGTGCGAGCGCGAGCGGTAGGGGGTGGCGAACTCCATGGTCACGGGAAACCTCCGGGGCGGGGGACGAGTCTATCGTCAGGCTACCTGACGATAGGCGGTCCGGTGGCCCGGCTCGGCCGGTGGCTATGCTCAAGGCCCCCTGATCCCCGAGGAACCATGAGCCAGCCCGTTGTGAGCCAGCCCGCCCCGAACCTTCCCCAGTTGCTCACCCAGGCCAAGCGCTGGTTCGAGGACGCGCTCCTCGCCGGCATGCGGTCCGCGGACGAACAACCGGTGAGCGCCGCCCAGGCGGCCGTCTTCGCCACGCTCGACGATGGGGGCACCTCGATCGCCGAGCTCGCCCGCCGGATCGGCGTCACCCGGCAGACCGCCCACCAGGCCGTGCACAGCCTGGTGGGCCTGGGCCTGCTGGAGCAGGTGCCGGACCCGGCTTCCGCGCGCAGCACACTGGTCCGCGTCACCGTCGAGGGGGCGCGCGTCCATCGGCGCGCACTGGCGACGATCACCGTCATCGAGGACGTGCTCGCCGACCGCATCGGCGCCGCCGCCACCGAGGCCCTGCGGAGCGCACTGACCCAGCCCTGGGGGGAGCCGCCACTGGTCACCGCGCCCGACGTCAGGCCCGACGCCACGCCGGGCGTCAGGCCCGACATCGCGCCGGGCGTCAGACCCGACGCCACGCCCGGCGTCAGGCCCGACGCCACGCCCGGCGTCACGCCCGGCGTCGCTCCGGCCGAAGACCCCCGGTAGGCGCCGGCCCCCGGGGCGTGCCGGCCGCCTCGACGGAGCCGCCGGTGTCCTGGGTCACCAGGAGCACGCGGGGCCGGGCGGCCTCACTTCCACGGGTCGCTGAACGAGCGGCCCGGTACCGGCTTGGCGATGAGCGCCACCGCGATGAAGAAGTTGACCTGCCCGATGGCAAACATCAAGGTGGCGAGCGCCTTGGACTCGTAGTGCTCCGCCGCCTCGGCGTACAGCTCGTCGGGAACCCGCTCCCCCCGGGTGGACGGCTGGAGCACGGCTTCCACGAGTGCGAGCGCGGCGCGCTCGGCGCCGGAAAAATAGGGCGAGTCCTGCCAGGAAGCCACCGAGGTGATGCGTTCCTGCGACTCCCCCGCCTTGCGCAGGAAGCCCGTGTGCAGAACGGTCAGGTACGTGCTGCCGACGATCTGTCCCGCACGCAGTTGCAGCAGGCTGATCGTGGAGCGCGGAACCGACCGGTTGCCGGTGACCTTGAACAGCGCCGCCGACACCGCCGCCAGCTCGGGCACCAGCTCGGCCGGGTCCTCGGTCATCCGCGGAACCATCGGGACCTCGGCCGTGATCGAACGCGTTCCCATGACTGTCTCCTCAAGACGTGCTCGTTGCTGTCACCGACCTGACGGATCGCGACGCGGAAATGTGACCGGTGGGAGGAAGTCGTTCACGTCCGACCGGCGGAAGGTCCGGGGCCGCCTCGCCGCTACCGCGTCGCACGCCGTCCGTCCGGCGGACGTTTGGAACTGCCGCGACCGCGCATACGAGCCTTGACACAAGCCTTATATCGAGAGGTAGGAGACGCATCATGGGCATCATCGCCTGGATCCTCATCGGGTTGCTGGCCGGCCTCATCGCGAAGGCTCTGATGCCGGGCAAGGACCCGGGCGGCATCATCATCACCATGCTCATCGGCATCGCGGGCGGCCTGCTCGGCGGCTGGCTCGGCAAGGTCATCTTCGGCGTCGACTCCATCGACGGCTTCTTCGACCTCTCCACCTGGATCGCCGCCATCATCGGCTCCATGATCCTGCTCGCCGTCTACCGACTGGTCACCGGCAACAAGCGTCACCACCGCCACGCCTGACCGCGGCCCCGGCCGCCGCGCAGGACGCGGCGCAAAACGAACGGCTCCCTCCAGCTGGGGGAGCCGTTCGTTTTGCGTTCCCGTCACCCGGGAACCGCCATGGGGGGTCCGAGCCACGGAGCAGACGTCCCCGGCCACCCGCCGGCGGACCCGTCACGGCGACCGGGGCGGCTGCGGGGCTCGCGCGCCCTCGGCGCCGACGCCGCGTCGTGCGCACGGTGGCTCTCGCCGGCCGGGGAGCCGACGGGAGACGCGCGGGCCCGCGTCAACGGCCCCCGCGTCTCCCCGGTGTCAGCCGAGCGGCTTGTCCAGAACCGCCTTGAGGTGACTGAAGGTCGCCAGCGAGTAACGGCCGTGGTAGTTGCCCGTGCCGCTCTCCCCCACGCCGCCGAACGGCAGGTCGCTGACGGTCAGATGGGCCACCGGCAGCCCGAACGCGAGACCGCCCGAGGACGTCTCCCGCGTGAGGCGCTCGCGCGTGGTGTCCGATTCCGTGAAGGCGTAGAGGGCCAGCGGCTTGTCCCGGTCGTTGATGAAGGCGATCGCCTCGTCCAGCCCGGCCACCTCGACCACGGGCAGGATGGGGCCGAAGATCTCCTCGCGCATCACCGGAGAGTCCGGCGCCACCTCGGCGAGCACCGTGGGGGCCACATAGCGCCGGGCGCGGTCGTGAGCGCCTCCGACCACCGTGCGGCCGGAGTCGAGCAGCCCGGTGAGGCGGTCGAAGTGCCGTGTGTTGATGATGCGCCCGTACGAGGGGGACGTCGCCGGGTCGTCGCCGTACAGCCCGTGCACCGCCTCGGCCAGCGCCTTCTCCAGCTCGCGGGCGGTCTCGGGGTCGGTCAGGACGTAGTCGGGAGCGACGCAGGTCTGGCCCGCGTTCATGAACTTGGTCGACGCCAGCCGGGCGGCCACGACGGCCAGATCGGTGCCGCGGTCGACGAAAGCGGGCGACTTGCCGCCCAGTTCCAGCGTCACGGGAGTGAGGTGCTCGGCGGCGGCCTGCATGACGACGCGGCCGACCGTGCCGTTCCCGGTGTAGAAGATGTGGTCGAAGCGCTGGGCCAGGAGCTCGGTCGTCTCCGGGACGCCGCCCTCGACGACGACGACGGCGTCCGTGTCCAGGTACACGGGCAGGAGGTCCGCCACGGTCTTGGAGGTGGCGGGTGCCATCTCGCTCGGCTTGGCGACGACGCAGTTCCCCGCGGCGAGCGCGCCGACCACCGGAGCCAGCAGCAGCTGGAGCGGGTAATTCCAGGGGGCGATGACCAGCACCACGCCCAGCGGGTCCAGCACGGTGTGGGCGGTCGCCGGGCTCAGGCGCTCCGGGACCTCGGCCGGCTGCGGGCGGAGCCACTCGGCGAGGTTCTCCAGGGTGTGGTCGATCTCGCGCACCACGAAGTCGATCTCCGTGCGGTAGGCCTCGTCGCGGTTCTTGCCGAGGTCGGTGTCGAGCGCGGCGGCCAGTTCGTCACCCCGCTCGGTCAGCAGCGACCGCACGGCGTGCAGCTGCTGCGTGCGCCAGGAGAGCGGCTTGGTGCGGCCGGTCGCGAAGGTGGCGCGCAGCCGGGCGACGGCGTCCGCGGGCTGTTCCGAGGGGTGGTGCGACATGTGTACTCCAGAGGGGAACGACGGGGCGCCGACAGCAGTGCACCCCCGTCGAGAACGGCGGGGCGGGCCACTGCCGCGGCATTCGATGTATATAGCAACCAGTCTGGCCGGATTATTCCGCCCCAAACGCATCGACCGGCACGGCGCCCTGTGCGAAGACGGCGTCGTGGCCCACCGGGTCGAGCCGGCATGGGGTCAGGCGGAGCCGGCGGCGCCCGGCCCGCCCGCCGTGGCCGCGGTGGCCGCGTCGAGATCCGGGTGGATGGTGAAGACCTGGTCCAGGCCGACGATGTGGAGGATGCGGGCGGTGTTCTCGGGGACCGCGGCCAGGGCGAGCTCGGCGCGGGCGGCGAGGGCGCGGTTGCGGGCCAGGATGAGGGCGGTGATGCCGCTGGAGTCGCAGAACTGGATGCCGGAGAGGTCGAGCACGAGCCGCTGGCCCGGTTCCAGGCTGAGGGCTTCCAGGTACTGGCGGAGCCTGGGGGCCTGGTCGTAGTCGAGGTCGCCGGCGATCGTCAGTACGGGACCGGTGAGGGCGTCCCGGGCGGTGATCGTCAGGGTGTTCATGTCAGATCGTGCTCTCGCGGAGCAAGGAGGGACCGGGGCACGCCGAGGGCGAGAAGCGCGGTGTCGTCGTCCAGACCGTCGCCGAAGCTGTCGAGGAGTTCGGTCAGGGAAGTGACCAGTTCGTGCGCTCCGCGATGGGTGAGTCCGGCGGCGAAGGAGCGCAGGGCGTCATCGCCGTAGAGCTCGCGCTCGGCGCCGATACGGGCCTCGGTCAGGCCGTCGGTGTAGAGCAGGAGGGTGTCCCCCGGCCCGAGCGTGGTCTCGGCGGCGGTGAAATGGGGATCCGGCAGGACCCCGACGAGGAGACCGCCGGGGGTCGGGAGGTAGTCGGCGGCGCCGTCGGCGCGCACGATCAGGGCGGGGGGATGGCCGCCGGACGCCACGCGCACGGTGACCGTGCCGGCGTCGGTGCCGGGCTCCATGACACCGAAGATCGTGGTGCAGTAGCGCGGATCGCCGCTCGTGAACCGCTCGTGCAGCACGGTGTTCAGGGTGGTCAGCGCGGCGACGGGGTTCGGATCGTGGAGCGCGGCGGCGCGCAGGGTGTGGCGGGTCAGTGAGGTCACGGCGGCGGCCTGGGGGCCCTTGCCGCAGACGTCGCCGAGGAAGAACGCCCAGCGTGTGTCGTCGAGCGGGAACAGGTCGTAGAAGTCTCCGCCGAGCCGGTCGACGGAGGCCGTGTGGTAGTACGAGGCCGCCTCCATGCCCGGCACGGTCGGCAGGGCCGGGGGCAGCAGGCTCTGCTGGAGCACCGCGAGTGCCTCCCGCAGCCGCTCCCGGTCGGCCTCGGCCTGTCGGCGGGCCTCCTCCGCGACCCGGCGCTCGCGGAGCAGTTCGCCTTCGTAGGCGCGGCGCTGACGGGCGTCGAAGACGGTGGTGCGGATCAGCATCGGCTCGCCGTCGCCGCTGGTCTTCAGGGTGGAGGAGACGAGGACCGGGAGCCGTCTGCCGTCCGACGCCTTCAGTTCCAGCGCGATCTCGCCGATCTTGCCCTGCATCCGCAGCAGCGGCGCGAAGTGGGTCTCGTGGTAGAGCTTGCCGCCGACGGTGAGCAGGTCGGTGAAGCGCCTGCGGCCCACGACCTGCTCGCGGGTGAGGCCGAGCCAGTCCAGCAGCGTCCCGTTGATCTTGGCGATGGTGCCGTCCATCAGGGTGGACAGGTAGCCGCACGGCGCCGATTCGTAGAGTTCCTCGGCGGTGTCCTCCAGCAAGGAGGAGAACACCGCGTCGGTCACCGCCTCTTCACCCTCGGGCCGCTCGGGGTTCTGGGCGGTGCGGCACATCACCGCAGTTCCCGCAGGAACGTGCGGATGGCCGATGTGGTGGCTTCGGGGGCGCTGAGCTGGGGGCAGTGCCCCGTCGCGTCCAGGGTGACCAGCCGGCTTCCGGGGATGGCGGCGTGGACGTAGGCGCCGACCTCCCGCGGGGCGATGACGTCCTGGGAGCATTCGAGCACCAGCGTCGGCACGCCCACCGACTTCAGGTCGTCGCGGCTGTCCGAGAGGAAGGTGGTGCGGGCGAAGACGCGGGCCATGGCCGGGTCGGTGGCGCAGAAGCTGTTGGTCAGCTCGTCCCCCAGCTCCGGGCGGTCCGGGTTGCCCATGATCACCGGGGCCATGGCGGCCGACCAGCCGAGGTAGTTGGATTCGAGCGACTCGAGCAGTTCCTCGATGTCCTCGGAGCTGAAGCCGCCGCGGTAGGTGGCGTCGTCGATGTAGCACGGCGAGGGCCCGACCATGACCAGGGAGGAAATCCGGTCGGGGGCGGCCGCCGCCGCGAGGACACCGATCATCGCGCTGACGGAGTGCCCGATGAAGGCCACGTCCCGCAGGTCCAGGGCCTCGCAGACCTCGACGACGTCGCGGGCGTACCCCTCCAGCGACGCGTACCGCTCGTCGCTCCAGGCGGACGGATCGGAGCCGCCCGATCCGACGTAGTCGAACAGGACGACCTGGAATTCACCGGCCAGTGCGGGAACCGCGAGGCGCCACATGTTCTGGTCGCAGCCGAAGCCGTGCGCCAGCATGACCACGGGCTTGCCGGGCGTACCGGTGACGTTCACGTTGTTCCTGCGCAGGATGTCCATCCGGCCATCCTGCCACCTGCCCGGAGGCGCTCACGCCGCCGTGGGCCGCGGCCGTCCGGGGCCGGGTGCCCGCGCCCGGCCGGCGCCGCGCGCCTCCGAGCCGGGCGGGGACGGCGGATCCGGCGGACGGGGGCATGCCGGTGCCCGGCCGCCGCGCGGATCGCGGGACGAACCCGAATGTGACAGAAAACATGGTCACGCCGTCCAGCACTATCTCACCTGGCCGGCATAGATTTCCGTCTTCCTCTCGGTAATATTCCGGGGTCCGCGGGTTGACGGGTGGTGAACCGGGGCACAACGCCCGGGTCGAACAGGGACGGGAATGACGAGCGAGGAACCAGGAGCGGGCGGATGGACATGATGAGCGCCGAGGTCCCGCCCCTCCGTCCGGCCCCTTCCCTCGCCGACGCGCGCCGGACCACCCGGGCCTTCCTCGCCGCGCTCTCGCGGCCGGCGGTCACCCCGGAGCAGGCCGACACCGTCGTCCTGGTCGTGTCGGAACTCGTCACCAACGCCTTGCGGCACGGTGGCGGCGCCTACACGCTCCACCTGGCCGCGCATCCCGGCACCATCGAGGTCGCGGTCGAGGACCCCAGCCCGGACGCGCCCCGGCTGCGCACCCCGGACCTCACCGGCGGCACCGGAGGGTTCGGCTGGCAGATGGTCAACGACCTCGCCCGCGCCACCATCGTCACGCCGGGGCTCGGAGGCGGCAAGACCGTACGCGCCCTGCTCCCCCGGTAGCCCCGCGCTGTCGGTTCACGGCCTCGGGCTTCCCTGCTCCGGGTCGTCCGCCGGCGTCTGCCAGGAGTCCTGTCGCGGCTGCGGCCGGTCGGCGGGGGTCGCGGACGGCCGGCGGCGGCGGGACACACGGCGGCTCCCCCACCAGAATCCACCGAGGAGGAGGGCCGCGACGACCACCCCCACGATGATCAGAAACATCGGCCCGGTCTCCTTGTCGCCGGCCGCCAGGATATTGAAGATCATGCGATGTCCACCATTCCCGATCATGTCTTTCTCGTCCATCTGCCCCGCCCGGCGGGGATGGTGATGAACCGGCTGTGCCGCGGATACCCCGCGCCCTCGCGGCCACCCCGCCGGCCTGGATCTTCGGAGGATCAGACAAACCCCTTTCGGCGGCGCCGGCCACCGCCCGGCGACGCGGTGCCGCGCGCCTTCCCGGGGGCCGGGACACGGGGGGGGCACGCCCCGAGCACCGTGCGGTGCGCGCCGCCCGACGGGCGCCGCCCGACGTGCGCGTACCGGCGACCGTCGTGAGACTGGAGCGGCACAGGGCGCCGTGCCGGGCCGCCCTTCGTATGGGAGGAGACGGGCATGGAGGGGCAGACAGCTCAGCGGGCCTCCGCGGACCCGGCGGGCCGCAGCGCCGCCGTACGCGTGGCGTCCGTGCCCGCCGGGCACGTGTACGTCCGGCACTGCTCGGCGCCCGGCGCCGACGACGGGATCGTCCGGCTCACCGACCCGCGCCCCCTCGGTGCGCCCAGCACCTCCCAGCGCTGGTGGCCCCCGGTCATGCTCGACCCCGACTGGGTGAACTCCCACCACCGGGACTTCGACGTCTTCCACCTGCACTTCGGCTTCGACGCCGAGCACCCGCGCCGGCTGGGCGCGCTGACGGCCGCGCTGCGACGCCACGGCAAACCGCTGGTCTACACCGTCCACGACCTGCGCAACCCGCACCAGCCCGACCCCGCCGTCCACGAGGCCGCGCTCGACGTGCTGGTCCCCGCCGCCGACGAGCTCATCACGCTCACCCCCGGCGCCGCCCGGCTCATCGCCGAACGCTGGAACCGCACGGCCACCGTGCTGCCCCACCCCCACGTCGTGGAACTGTCCGGACTCGAACGGCCCCGCCCCGGCCGCGGCCGCTTCACGGTGGGCGTGCACGCCAAGAGCCTGCGGCCGAACATGGCCGTCCTGCCGGTCGTGGGCGTGCTGGCCGAGACCGTCGCCGACCTGCCGGATGCCGAACTGCTCGTCAACGTGCACCGCGAGGTCTTCGACCCCCGGGCTTCCGCGTACGCGCCCGAGCTGGTGGCCGCTCTGGAGGAACTGGCCTCCCGGGGCCGGCTGCGCCTGTCGGTCCACGACTACTTCAACGACGGCGCGTTGTGGGACTACCTGGCCGGCCTGGACCTCTCGGTGCTGCCCTACACCTTCGGTACGCACTCCGGGTGGCTGGAGGCCTGCCACGACCTCGGCACCGCGGTCGCGGCCCCCAGCTGCGGTTTCTACGCCGAGCAGCGGCCGTGCCTGACCTATGGGCACACGCAGGAGGCCGGGCTGGACGAAGACTCGCTGCGCGCCGCGGTGCTCACCGCCCACCGGGAGCGGCCCGCCCCTCGTGCGACGGCGCGGGCCCGCACCTCGGAACGCAGGGCGGTGGCCGCGGCGCACCGCAGGCTCTACACCGGCCTGTTGCGGTGATGAGGCCGCTGCGGGTCGCGCTGCTCGCTTCCAGCCGCTTTCCGATCCGGGAGCCGTTCGCGGGCGGGCTCGAAGCGCACACCTGGGCGCTCACGCACGCCCTGCGACGGCGCGGGTACGAGGTCGAACTGTTCGCGGCGCCCGGCTCCGACCCCGCCCTCGGAGCCCGTGAGCTGCCGGTGAGCCGCCCGAACCTGAGCAGCGCGGCCCGCTCGGACGTCAGCATGCCCGATGCGCGCTGGATGGACGAGCACCACGCCTACCTGCGGCTGATGCTGGATCTGGCCCGTGACGGCGAGCACCGCTTCGACGTGGTGCACAACAACAGCCTCCACTACCTGCCGGTGGCCATGGCCTCCGCCGTGCGCGTGCCGGTCGTGACCACGCTGCACACGCCGCCCACGCCCTGGCTCGAATCGGCCATCCAGGCGCAGGACTCCTGCCCCGTCACCTTCACGGCCGTCAGCCGGTTCACGGCTGCCGCCTGGCGGCCGACCGTGCCTGCCGCCCGGGTCGTGCGCAACGGCATCGACACCCGCCTGTGGCCCGTCGGGCCCGGCGGGGACACCCTCGTCTGGTCGGGCCGTCTCGTGCCGGAGAAGGGGCCTCACCTGGCGATCGCCGCGGCCCGGGCAGCGGGCGTCCCCCTCAGGCTGGCGGGCCCGATCGGGGACCGGGAGTACTTCGAGGACGAGGTCGTGCCCCTGCTGTGCGACGACGCCGTGTACGTCGGCCATCTCGGCCGGCGCGAACTCGCCGGGCTGCTCGGTGCGGCCGGGGCGGCACTGGTCACCCCGACCTGGGGGGAACCGTACGGCCTGGTCGTCGCCGAGGCCCTCGCCTGCGGCACCCCGGTCTGCGGTTTCGACCGCGGTGCGCTGGCGGAGATCGTCACCTCCGAGTGCGGGCTGCTCGCACCGGCCGGAGACGTGGGGGCGCTCGCCGAGCTCGTCCCCCTGGCCATGCGCCTTGACCGGCGGGCAGCCCGTGCCAGAGCGGAGACGTTCTGCTCCCTCGACGTCATGGCCGACGGTTACACCGCCCTCTACGAGGAGGTGGCCCGGTGATCGGCTACTACGTCCACCACCAGGGCAAGGGCCACCTGCACCGCGCGCGGTGCATCGCCGCCCACCTGACGACGCCCGTCACCGTCCTGTCCTCCCTCACGCGCCCCGACTCCTGGGACGGGCCGTGGATCGACCTGCCCCTGGACACGACGGCCCGGCCCACGGACGCCACCGCCGGGGGGCGCCTGCACTGGGCTCCGGTGCACCACGCGGGACTGCGCGACCGGATGGGACTGATCGCCGACTGGATCAGGCGCGAGGCCCCGGCGCTGTTCGTCAGCGACGTCTCCGTGGAAGCGGCGACCCTGGCCCGGCTGATGGGCACCCCCGTGGTGGTCGCCGCCATGCGGGGCGACCGGCGGGACGCGGCGCACCGCCTCGCCTACGACCTGGCGGACGCGCTGTTCGCCCCGTGGCCCCGCAGCGCACCCGAGCCGGGCTGGCCCGGGCACTGGCGGGACAAGGTCCACCACACCGGCGCGATCTCCCGCTACGACGCGAGGCAGCGGCCCGGGCGGCCCCCGGACGGGAGGGAAGTGGTGGTGATGCTCGGCGGCGGCGGCGCCGATGTGACCGGCCAGGACCTCGCCGATGCGGCGGCCGCGACGCCGGACTGGAAGTGGACCGTCCTCGGAGGGCCGGGCGCCGGGTGGACCGAGGATCCCTGGCCGGTGCTGTGCCGGGCGCGGGTGGTCGTCACCCATGCCGGGCAGAACGCGATCGCGGAATGTGCCGCCGCCCGGGTGCCGGCGGTCGTCATCCCGCAGAGCCGGCCCCACGGGGAGCAGCACGCCACGGCCCGCGCCCTGCGCGCGGCGGGGCTGGCCACGGTCTGCGACACCTGGCCGTCCGCCCGGGCCTGGCCCGGGGTGCTGGCGCGCGCCGCCGCCGTGGACGGGGAGCGCTGGGGCCTGTGGTCGAGCGGGGACGGAGCCTTGCGGGCAGCGCACCTGCTCACCGGTCTGGCGGCTCGCGGCACGGAACGGGAGGCGGCGTGCGGACCGCGGTGATCACGCTGGTCGCGGGCAGGCACGGCCATCTGCGCCTCCAGCAGGAGGCGCTGGCCGCCGGTAGCCGCCTGCCCGACCACTACGTCGTCGTGTCCATGGGAGACCCGGAGGTCCGGAAGGTGACCGCGGCCGGTGCACTGCCCTCCCGGGTCATCGACGTGCCCCTGCACGAGGGACGGCTGCCGCTGGCCGCAGCCCGCAATGCCGGAGCCCGCACGGCCGTCGCGGCCGGAGCCGAACTCCTCGTCTTCCTCGACGTGGACTGCGTACCCGCGGCGACGCTGGTGGACCGCTACGCCCGCGCGGCCCGGCCCGGCGCCCTGCTGTGCGGATCGGTGTCCTACCTGCCGCCCGCGCCGCCCGGCGGTTACCGCCTCGGCACCCTCGCAACCCTCGCCTCACCTCATCCGGCGCGGCCGGCGCCGGCCGACGGGCAGATCCTGCGGGGAGGCGACCACGACCTCTTCTGGTCCCTCTCCTTCGCCCTGGCCACGCCCACGTGGGAGCGCATCGGGGGCTTCTGCGAGCGGTACACCGGCTACGGCGGCGAGGACACCGATTTCGCCGCCACGGCCGCTGACCGCGGCGTGGACCTGTGGTGGGTCGGCGGGGCGCCCGCCTACCACCAGTACCACCCCGTGCAGGTGCCGCCGGTCGGGCACCTCGACGACATCCTGCGCAACGGGGCCCTCTACAAGCACCGTTGGGGCTCGTGGCCGATGACCGGGTGGCTCCGGGACTTCGCCCGCATGGGCCTCGTCACCTACGACGCGGCGGCCGACCACTGGCACAAGCCGGCCTGACCGGGCCCATCAGTACGCGGTCAACAGCACCGAGACCCGGGGCGGTGTCACCCTGACCGTCGACCGCGACGCCTGGGACGCCCCGGTGGCGGTCATCGCCAGGTAGGTCCGTGCGCCGCCGGTCTCAGCCGACGCGCTGGGTCTCGGTTCGGGCCTGGGCCGGCACGGCGGGCAGCTCGACGGTGCAGGACGCGCAGCGGCGGGCCAGGGCGGGCACGGGGCTGAGGCATTCGGGGCAGTCACGCTTGGGTGCCTGGACGTCCTGGTGGGGGGCGAGCCGCTCGTGGAGCTTGTTGATGGGCAGGACCACCAGGAAGTACAGGGCGCCTGCGAGGAGCAGGAAGCTGATCGCCGCGTTGACGAAGGCCCCGTACGGGAACTGCGTGCCCCCGATCGTGAAGGTCTTGCGGCTCACGTCGCCGGTCACTCCGGTGGCGAGCCCGACCAGCGGGGTCAGGAACGCACCGACGAAGCCGTTGACCACGGCGGTGAACGCCGCTCCGATGACGATGCCGACCGCCAGGTCGACGACGTTGCCGCGCAGAATGAAGCTGCGGAAGCCTTTCACGGGTGTCCTTCCTGGGCGGGCCACGCGGTGGGGCGTGGACGGGGGACGGCCCGGGGCGGCCGTCCCTTCCCACTCGGGTGCCCGGCGTCCGGCCGTCGATGCGGCCTGACGGCGGGCGGGTGCGCGACGCGGTCACGGGGACGAGCAGCGTCGATGCGCGCCCGGCGGATCCCGACCATGCTGGGGGGAGGAAGGTACAGCGGTCCGACCGGGAGGTGAGCGCGTCATGCCGGTACTCGTCGGCACTTCCGGCTGGCAGTACCGCGACTGGGCCGGGATCCTCTATCCGCAGGGCCGGCCGCAGCGGCTCTGGCTGGAGGAGTACGCGCAGCACTTCCCCACGGTCGAGAGCAACAACGCCTTCTACCGCCTGCCCACCCCGGAGACCTTCGCCGCGTGGCGCGCGCGCACTCCGCCCGGCTTCGTGATGGCGGTGAAGGCGAGCCGCTTCCTGACCCACATCAAGCGCCTGCGGGACCCGCAGGAGCCGGTGCACCGGCTGATGGAACACGCCGGCGCACTGGGCGACCGGCTGGGACCGGTACTGCTCCAGCTGCCGCCGACCCTGAAGGCGGATGCGCGGAGCTTGGACGCCTGCCTCGCCTGCTTCCCCTGCGGTACGCGCGTGGCCGTCGAACCGCGGCACGAGTCGTGGTGGATCCCCGAGGTGCGCGAGGTGCTGGCCGCGCGCGGGGCCGCCCTGTGCTGGGCCGACCGGGGTTCGCGGCCCGTGACTCCGCTGTGGCGGACGACCGACTGGGGATACGTCCGCTTCCACGAGGGGCGGGCCCGGCCCGCGCCCCGGTACGGCCGGACGGCCCTGGCGTCCTGGGTCCGGCGCATCACCGAGGCGTGGCCGCCGGCCGGCTGCGACGTCTACGCCTACTTCAACAACGATCACGGCGGGGCCGCCGTCGTCGACGCCCGGACGTTCCGACGTCTCCTCGGGGACGACGCCGGCGCCGCTCCCCCGGACGGCCGGGACCGCCCGCTCCCGTAGGCCCACCGGCCCGCATGTCCGTAGGGGGCGCCCCCTACGGCTTCACGGCCGGGCGGCGCAGGACACGCATGCTGCGGGCCGCCAGCACCGTCGCCGCCGTCGCCTTGAGCTCGCTCTCGTCGTCCGCGTCGTCACCTTCCGGGGAGGTGTCCAGGGCCACCGTCCAGCGCTCACCGTAGGCGGCGGGCGGCAGACGGAAGACGGTGTCCTCGTCGGCGGCGTTGTACATCAGCAGCAGGGAGTCCGGGCGCGCGTCCCGGGCGGTGCCGTCGGTGTCCCGGTCCCCGCACAGGTAGACGGTGATGCTGCGGGCGTCGGGGCGGTCCCAGTCCTCCTGCGTCATGCAGTCGCCGTCGGGCCGCAGCCACACGATGTCGGCCTCGGGTGCGGCCGCGTCCGTGGGCGCTCCCTGCGGGAAGCGGCGCCGGCGCAGCACGGGCTGGTCTCGGCGCAGGGCGAGGGCCCGCCGGGCGAAGGCCAGGAGCTCGGTGCCGGCGGGGTCGAGGTCCCAGTCGATCCAGGAGAGTTCGTTGTCCTGGCAGTACACGTTGTTGTTGCCCTGCTGCGTGCGGCCCAGCTCGTCGCCGTGGGAGATCATCGGCACCCCCAGCGAGAGGCACAGGGTGGCCAGCATGTTGCGCTGCTGGCGGGCGCGCAGGGCCAGGACGCCCTGGTCGTCGGTGGGGCCTTCCGCGCCGCAGTTCCAGGAGCGGTTGTCGCTCTCGCCGTCGCGTCCGCCCTCGCCGTTGGCCTCGTTGCGGCGGTCGTTGTACGAGACCAGGTCCCGCAGGGTGAAGCCGTCGTGCGCGGTGATGAAGTTGATGCCCGCGCGGGGGCGGCGGCGGTCGGACTGGTAGAGGTCGGCGGATCCGGCGATCCGGGCCGCGAACTCGGGTAGGGAGGAGGGGTCGCCGCGCCAGAAGGACCGCACGGCGTCCCGGTAGCGGCCGTTCCACTCGCTCCACAGGGCGGGGAAGTTGCCCACCTGGTAGCCGCCTTCGCCGATGTCCCAGGGTTCCGCGATGAGCTTGACGCGGCTGATGACAGGATCCTGGTGGACGATGTCGAAGAAGGCGGACAGCTTGTCCACCTCGTGGAACTGGCGCGCGAGGGTGGCGGCGAGGTCGAACCGGAATCCGTCCACGTGCATCTCGGTGACCCAGTACCGCAGTGAGTCCATGATCAGCTGGAGGACGGCCGGATGCCGCATCAGCAGACTGTTGCCGGTTCCGGTGGTGTCGAAGTAGTGGGCCGGGCTGTCGTCGGCCAGGCGGTAGTAGGAGGGGTTGTCGATGCCCCGGAAGGACAGGGTGGGGCCCTTGTCGTTGCCCTCGGCCGTGTGGTTGTAGACGACGTCGAGGATGACCTCGATGCCCGCCCGGTGCAGGGCCTTGACCATGGCCTTGAACTCGGTGACCTGGCCGCCGGGGCTGCCCGTGGAGGCGTAGGCGTTGTGCGGGGCGAAGTAGCCGATGGTGTTGTAGCCCCAGTAGTTCGACAGGCCCTGGTCGGTGAGGAAGCCGTCCTGGGTGAACTGGTGCACCGGCATCAGCTCGATCGCCGTGACGCCCAGTTCCTTCAGGTGCTCCACGACGGCCGGGTGCGCGACCCCGGCGTAGGTGCCGCGCAGTTCCGCCGGCACATCGGGATGGCGGCTCGTCAGGCCCTTGACGTGGGCCTCGTAGATGACCGAGTCGTGGAAGGCGTGGCCGGGATGTGTGTCACCCTCCCAGTCGAACTCGCCGCCCGTGACGACGCCGAGCGGTACGTGGCCGAGGCTGTCGCGGCCGTCGGGGCGGTCCGGGTCCTCGGCGTCGTGCCCCGTCAGGGCGGGATCCCCGTCGATCTGGCCGTCGACGGCCCGCGCGTAGGGGTCGAGCAGGAGCTTGGCCGGGTTGCAGCGCAGCCCCTCCGCCGGGTTCCAGGGGCCGTGGACGCGGTAGCCGTAGCGCTGCCCGGGGCCGATGCCGGTGACGCGGCCGTGCCACACGCCGCCGTCCACCTCGGGCAGCGCGATCCGCTGCTCGGTACCGGCCTCGCCGATCAGGCAGAGCTCGACCTTCTCGGCGCAGTCGGAGAACAGGGCGAAGTTCGTGCCCGAACAACCGTCGTACGTCGCGCCGAGGGGATAGGGGCGTCCTGCGGAGATCTCCATGCAGGAAGGTAAGCACGGGAGGGGGCGCCCCGCCGGGTATCCGCACCCTCCCGTGCGCCGCCGCGCCGCTGCGTCGTGCGGCGCGCCGGGGCGTCGCGTCACCGCCCGCGGAGGCGACGTGCACCGCGGCACCAGGTGCGGCGGGCGCCGGGCGGGAACGGGGGCGCGAAAACGCCCCGGCGCCGGTCGCGCGCGCCCGCGCGCCCACGCGCCCGCCGTAGCGACCGGATCCGCCCCGCGCTGCCCAGTGGGCTGACGTGGGGGCCCTGTGAGTGCCACGATGGTCCGTGCTTCAACAGTGTGCCGGTCCGGACGCGATGAGAGCGGCGCCAGCGCGTCCCGGAGACCAGCCCCACCCCACGAAAGGGCGGACATCCCATGCGCGTCACACCACTCGTGTCGTCCTTAGGCCGCGACCGGGGCTCGACAGCGGACGATCCCGTGCGCCTCTACTACAGCCGCAAGACACAGGAGATCCTCCACAAGTACGGCCCGGGCCCGCGCGTGCACTTCCACGTGGGGCTGTATCCCGACGGCCCACCGCCTCCCACCACCGTCGCCCAGGGCGTGCTGCAGCAGCGGCTGCTGGACGCGCAGGAGCGGATAGTCGGGCACGCGGCCCGGTCGTGGGGCGCCTGCGAGGCGCCGCCCCGCCGGGTCCTGGACATCGGCTGCGGACTGGGCGGCACCTCGCTCTACTGGGCGCAGGAGCACGGGTCGTCGGTCACCGGCCTCACCGTCGCGGCGCAGCACCTGCCGATCGTCCGGCACTTCGCCCGCCAGGCAGGGGTCGGTGACCGGGTGGAACCCGTCCTGGCCGATGTGCACGACCTGGACGAGATCCGTGCCTACGACGCCGCCTACGCCAACGAGAGCAGCGGCTACACCGACCGAGCCCGCCTCTTCGAGGTCGTCGGCCGGGCGCTGGAGCCCGGCGGATGGTTCGGGATCCAGGAACACTTCCTGTGCCGCACCGAATGGTCCGACTTCATCGACGGCTACTACAGGACGCGGCTGGCCACCCGTGACGACTACCTCGTCGCGGCCGAGGCGGCCGGCTTCGAGCTGGTGCAGGACGAGGACGTGACCGGCTCGGTGGCGGAGTTCTGGGTGCAGTCCATGGCGTGGAACACCGCGGAGCTCGACCGGATCCGGGCGGGAGCCGGCGGTGAACCGGGTGCCTGGAGCGCCGAACGGCTGGAGCAGTCGACGATCGCGCACAGCACGTTCTTCCGGCTCTGGCGCGACCACGCGGTGGAGACGCGGCTGCTGCGCTTCCGGCTCCGGGGCGGCCGGTGACCGCGCACGCCGCCGCTTCCCTGGGGGGCGCGCGTCCCTCCCCGCCCGGCGTGCGTCCCTCCCCGCCCGGCCTGCGTCCCTCCCGGCTCGGTGCGCGGCTGCCCGCCTTCTACTGCCCCTTGGAGCGCGGCCTCGTCCATCCCGCGGCGAAGGAGGTGGAGGCCCGGGCGGTCGAGTGGCTGGACGGCTTCGGCCTGTACCCCGATCCGGTGGAGCGCGCGTGGGGTCTCGCCACCCGCAGCGCCGACTTCTCCTCCCGCATCATCCCGAGCGGGAACGCGGAGGCCCTGCTGCTGTTCACCCAGTGGAACTACTGGGCCAACGCCGTCGACGACTGGCAGGATTCCGGCTCCGACGAGGTGGGGACCGATGCCGTCGTCGAGCACGGCGTACGGCTCCTGCGGACCATCGAGGACCCGGGGGTGTCCGTCCTGCCCGACGGTCCCATGACGCGCGCGCTGGTGGACCTGGTGCACCGCACCCATGCCGCGCTCGGCCCCTTCGAACTGCGCAGGTTCACCGAGGGGACACGGGACTGGCTGCTCGGGGCGGCATGGCGGGCCGCGCAGGCGGGGACGGGCACCATGCCCGCGCTGAACGACTTCGTCGCCATGGGACCGCTGGCGAACGGTACGCGCTTCTCGCTCACCTGGTCCGACGTCGTCCGCGGGAACCGGCTGCCGCCGGACGTGCTCTGCTCGCCGCCCCTGACGGCGCTGACGGATGCGGCCGGTTTCGTCGTCAGCGCGGACAACGACCTGTTCTCCTACGACAAGGACGACCACCTGGAGCCGCGCGAGGTGAACCTCGTCAATGTCCTCGCCGCACAGGAGGACTGCTCCCCCGCCGAGGCGGTGCCGCTCGCCGTGGGCCTGCGCGACCGGGTGATGGTCCTGTTCACCGCGCTGCGGACGAGGCTGGAGCAGGGCGCGGACGAGGAACTGCGCTGCCATCTCTCGGCGTTGGGGCACTACGTCGCCGGCTGCATCGCATGGCAGAGCCGGGCCCCCCGTTACGCCAGTCCGCGCAACCGGTTCGAACTCCCGCAAGCCCAGGCCCGGTTCGCCATCCGGTTCACCGACGTGCCCAGTGACACCCGGACCGGGCCGCCGGATCTGCCGGCCCTCGCCTCCTGGTGGCGCTGGGTGCGCAACTGACCGGCACGACATGCCTCCGAGGGCCCCTGGAACCGCCGTGCGGCCGGGGCCCTCGGAGCGGGAGGCCCGCGTCAGCGGCGGCCGAGCAGGCGGCGCCACCAGCTGACGCCGCGCCGGTGGCCGGCGACCGTGGGGGCCTGCGTCGGCTGCGGCGGGATCAGGGCGTGCCGCGGCGGGGCAGACGGCTGCACGGGGTGCCCGGCCGTCTCGGGCGGCTGGGGTGGTGCTTGTGGCACCGGTCGCGGAGCGAACCGTACCGGCAGCGACAGCAGGTGGCGCGACATGAGGGTGCCGCGCCACTGGAGTTCGCCCGCGTCGACCGCCAGCTGGAGGTCGGGCAGCCGGTCCAGCAGGACCTCGATCCCGGTGTCGGCGATCGCCCGGCCGACGTCCTGGCCGGGGCACTCGTGCGGTCCGCTGCCGAAGGCCAGGTGGGAGCGGTTGCCGAGGACGGAGGCGGCGGGATCGGGCCGGATCTGCGGATCGACGTTGCCCGCGGCCAGGCCGAGCAGGAGCATGTCGCCGGCCTTCACCTGCTGGTCGCCGAGCAGGGTGTCTCCGGTGGCCCACCGTCCGATGATCGTGTTGATGGGCGGGTCGTCCCACAGGACCTGCTCCAGGGCGTCGGGCAGGGTCATGTGGCCGCCGGAGAGGCTCGCGCGGAAGCGCGGGTCCGTCAGTACGGTCCGCAGTGTGTTGGCGATGAGGTTGGCAGTGGTCTCGTAGGCCGCGATCAGGACGACGCGCAGGTGCATCAGCACTTCGGTGTCGCTCAGGTTCGCGGGGTGTTCGAGCAGCCAGGAGGCCAGGTCACGAGCCGGCTGGGCCTTGCGCTCCACGACCAGCTGCTCCAGCGTCGTGGTGACGTAGCGGTCGCTCTGGAGGGCCGTCGCGGTTCCCTGGAGCATGTCGCGTGCCGCGTTGACCAGCATGGGTCCGTGTTCGTCGGGCGCTCCGACGAGCTGCGTCATGACCAGCATGGGGAGCTGGTCGGAGAAGGCGGCGACCAGATCGGCGTACCCGTCGGCCGCGATCCGGTCGACGAGCTGGTTGGCGAAGCGGGTCACGTAGCGGCGGATGCCGCGCTTGTCGAAGCGCTCCAGGGACTCCACCACGGCTCCGCGCAGCCGCTCGTGGACGGGCCCGTCGGTGAAGTTGCACACGGGCCCCCAGGTGACCATGGGGCCGAGCGGGGTGTCGGGCGGTACCCGGCCCTCCTTCATGTCGCGCCAGCCCCGGGGGTCGCGGGCGAAGCGCGACGGGGTGCGCGCCACCTCCAGGTTCTCCCGGTGGCCGAGGACCAGCCACGCCCGGAGGTCGCCGCTGACCAGCACGGGGGCAACCGGCCCGTGCTCGGCCCGCAGCTTCTCGTACAGCCCCAGGGGGTCGGTCTGCGCCTCCGGGCCGTGGAGGCGGTACAGGCCGCCCCAGGCTCCCGCCGTGTGGGCGGGGCACTCGGGCGGAGGGGTGGGGTGGGTGCTCACATTGCCTCCTGGGTCGCTGCCTGGGAGTGCAGGTAGCGCATGAGGGTCAGCAGGACATCGCGGGAGGAGTCCCGTCGTCTGGCGTCGCAGACGACGATCGGTACGGCGGGGGGCAGATCGAGCGCCTCGCGCAGGTCCTCCAGCGGGTGATCGGGGGCGCCGGGGAAAGAATTGACGGCGACGACGAAGGGGACGCCCCGCTCCTCCAGCCGTCCGATGACGTCGAAGCTGATCTCCAGCCGGCGGGTGTCGAGGAGGACGACCGCGCCGAGCGCGCCTTCGAAGAGCCCGCGCCAGAGGAACCAGAAGCGCTCCTGCCCGGGTGTCCCGAACAGGTACAGGACCAGTTCGTCGTTGACGCTGATGCGGCCGAAGTCCATGGCCACGGTCGTGGTGGTCTTGCGTGCCACGCCCCGGGTGTCGTCGACGCCTATGCCGGCCTGGGTCATCGTCTCCTCGGTGGTCAGCGGTTTGATCTCGCTGACCGCGCCCACCATCGTCGTCTTGCCCACGCCGAAGCCGCCGACGACGACGACCTTGACGGCGGCCGCCGCCGTCTGCGGCAGTATGTCCGCATCGCGCGGCCCGGCGGGCGCGTCAGAGTTTCTGAAGTCCATCGATCACTGCCTCGATCAGAGCAAGGTCGGGTAGCTGTGCGGCGGGAACGGGCGGGCGGACCTGCACGCGCCGAGCGGCCATCAGGTCACCGACCAGCACGGTGACGGCGCTCACGGGCAGACCGGCGTACGCGGCGATCTCGGCCACCGACAGCGGTGACTGGCACATCCGCAGGATGGCCGCCTGTTCGGGCTGCATCCCGGACCGGGCGGCCGCCTTGGCCACGACCAGGGTCACGAGATCCAGGTGGACGGCGGTGGAAGGCCCGCTGCGTCCGCCGGTGATGACGTAGAGCCGTTCCGGACTGCTGTCCTCCCAGCTTGCGGGCGGTTCACTCACGCGGGTTGCCCGTCATGTCGCGGTGGGCTGCTCAGGTGGTCCCCCATCCGGGACACCAGGTTGCGCATCTGTGCACCCATCAGGCCCGCGTCGACTCCCTCGTCGGCGAGGACCGCGAGGTAGGAGCCGTCGCCGGCGGCCATCAGGTAGAAGAAGCCGCCGTCCATCTCGATCACGACCAGGCGCATCCTGCCCTCGGAGCGGGGCAGTTCGGCGGCGACCGCTCCGGCGAGGCTCTGCAGGCCCGCGCAGGCCGCCGCCAGGCGGTCGGCGGTGTCGGTCTCGGCCCCGTACTGCGCCACGCAGAGGCCGTCCGCGGACAGTACGATCACGTGCCGCGTCTGCGGCACTCCGGCGGCCAGGTCCTTGAGCATCCAGTCCATGCTGCTTCGCTGAGTCATCATCGTTTACGCCCCTTTGGTCGCTGAACCCGACGCGTCCTGGGCGTCCTGGGCGTCTTGGCCGGGTGCGCCGGACAGTCCGCTGTGGAACGCCTCCAGCCACATGCCGGGGCCGGGGTCCTGGGCCGAGTACGGCTGTACGGCCGGCCGGGCGTCGGAGGTGGTGGCACGGTCCTTGCGGCGGCGCTGCGGCAGCCCGTTCGCGCTGCGATCGGCGGCCGGCCCGCCGGTGACGGGCACCGGCCTGGGGGCGGGGGCCGCGACCGGCCGGGGCACGGGCACGCCGGCCCCCGAGCGGTCGCCGGGCTGCTCGCGCGGCGCCGGGGCCACGGCCCTGGGCCCCGAGGAGGAGCCGATGCCGTGGGCGAGGCCCGTCGCGGCGGACGCCATGGTGATCAGGTGCTGCGGCACGATGACGACCGCGCGGACACCGCCGTACGCGGAGGAGCGCAGGGAGACCTGGAACCCGTAGGCCTGCGCCAGCCGGCCGACGACCGCGAGACCGAGCCTCGGGGTCTCGCCCAGGTCGTTGAGGTCGATGCCGGACTGCGCCTGCGCCAGCATCCGCTCGGCCCGTCTGCGGGCCTCTTCGCTCATGCTCAGCCCGCCGTCCTCGATCTCCACGGCGATGCCCGACTGCACCTCGACGGCCGTGAGGTGGACCCGTGTGTGCGGCGGCGAGTACCGGGTGGCGTTGTCCAGCAGTTCCGCGAGGGTGTGGATCAGCGGTTCCACGATCGGGCCGACGACGGCGACCTCGGACACCGAGTGGAGCTCCACCCGCTGGTAGTCGATGATCCTCGACATGGCGCCGCGCAGCACGCTGTACAGGGTGACGGCGCGACTCCACTGCCGGCCGGGCCGCGCGCCGCCGAGGACCGAGATGGAGTCGGCGAGCCGGCCGATCAGGGCGGTGCCGTGGTCCAGGCGCAGGAGGTCGCCGAAGACGTCGGGGTTGTGGCCGTGCCGGTCCTCCATCTCGCGCATCTCGTGCGCCTGCTGGTGGACGATCGCCTGCACGCGGCGGGCGATGTTGACGAAGGCCCGCTGGGCCGAGTCGCGCAGGCTCTCCTCGTTGTCGACCGCGTCGATGACGTGGGCCAGCACGGCCTGGAGGGCGCCCCTGAAGCGCGGGGTCAGCGCACCGTCGTCGCCCCAGCGGGTGCCCTGTCCGCCGCGCCCGCCCAGTGAGGTGAGGACGTCTTCGGGCAGCTCACCCCTGCGCAGCCGCTCGATGGCCTCGGTGAGCACCACCTGGGACAGGCGCACCGCCTCGGTCTCCTGCCGGGCCAGGGTGTGCTTGAGCGCCGCCAGCTCGGCGAGCCGGGCGGTGAGGGCGCGGCCGCGCCGCACCGCTTCGACGAAGAGCACGGCGGTGCAGGCGGCCCCGACGGCGATCCAGGCGGTGCGGAACGGTTCCGAGGAGGACGCGAGCGCCCCGGCCACGCAGGCGGCGGCGACGGCCGCGGCGGCGGCCGGCATCCGGCTCGTCCCCACCCCCGGGCGAGCGGCTTCGGGTGGAATATCTTTTTGCTCCATCGGCGTCCTCGAACCATCGAAAGAAGAGATCTTCTGACCGGTGGGCGGGAGCTTAACTACGGCCAACTGCCCGCACGCGGGCTTTCGTCGGAGTTCATCGGACCGGAGGACCTGTTACGCGCCATTGCCAACGCGGAATTCCGGAGCCGGCGGGGATCCGCGCACGGTGGGCCGCGGAGTAGTGGGAGGTGGACCGCGTGCCGGACCGTATGCGACAGGGAAATTCGAACTTTTATTCCGTCTAATTCCAGCCGCAATTGATGTGTTCGGAAGTGGTGTACCGGCCGCAAGTGCGCTATAAGCGCGCCGGCGGGCGCCCCGCAGGATGCCCGTGAGGATGCCGGGTCGCAGGTCAGCGTGGCGGGGGTCAGTGTGGCGGGGGCGACCCAGTGGCGGCCGGGGCGCGGCGCAGCGGCGGCGGACGGGCTCCCCAAGGCTTCGCGGGCCTCAGGTCTTGACGCCCTGCGCGGGTCGGTGGGCGGCCGGTCCCGCCCGGAAGCCATCGCGTCCGGCCCGGCGCGCGAGGGCTCCCACCGGCACCGCCGACAGGACGAACAGGCCGGCCAGGATCATCCAGCCGGCCTCGCTGAGACCGGTGACCAGCGAGGTGACCAGGGCGGGGCCCAGTGCCACGACGGCCGCCTCGGTGCTGGCGGTGACCCCTTGGTACTGCCCCTCGGCGTTGGTGGCCATCAGCCCGAGGGACAGCCCCCACCGGGAGGAGACGTAGTAGAGCTCCGCCACCACGTGCGCACCCATCCCCGCGATGATCACGCCGGTGGCGAGGAGGGGCGAGCGGGTCCAGGCGGCGGCCGCGAAGATCACGCAGCAGGCGGCGAGCGCCACGGCGGAGATCCGGCTCGCCCGGACGGCTTCGGGGATCCCCACCGCGCGTCGGCTGACCCGCACCTGGAAGACGGCGATCGACACCGAACTCACCACCACGGCCAGGCCGGCCGTCCACAGGGGGGCGCGGGTGTCCTGCGCGATCCACAGCGGGAGCCCGGTGGCCAGCAGGGCCCAGCACAGGGACAGCAGGGCCGTGCTGCTCATGATGGCCACGTACGGCAGGTCCCGCAGCGCCTGGGTCCCGGAGCGCCGCCGCTCCCGCGGCACCGGCGGGACCGAGGGGACGATCATCGTCAGGGCGGCGGTGAGCAGGAGCGCGACCGCGTCGACCAGGACGGCCGCGACGAAGACCGCCGGCTCCTCGCTGGCGAGGACCAGCATGGCGCCGCCGGCACCGGCGGCGTAGGCGATGTGCTGGACCACGCGTCCCTGTGCCAGCACCCTGACCCGGTCCTCGGCCGGCATCAGCCCGTAGACCAGGGTGACGCGGACGCCGACGCCGGAACTCTGCACCGAGGAGAAGAACGTGGTCACCAGGAGCAGGGACCAGAATCCGCCGACGAAGACGTAGGCGACCATCGCCAGACCGCGCAGGACGATGACCGTGCACAGCACCTCGCGCGGGCCCCGGCGTTCGGCCGCCACGCCGATGGGGACGGCGGCGAACAGGCCGAGGAGACCGCCGATGCCCATCGCCAGACCCATGTTCCCGGCCGGGATGTGCCGGATCTGGGTGAGATAGATCGCCCAGATGCTGAACCACAGCCCGTCGCCGAACCCGTTCACCCCCTGGCCGGTCAGGAGCCGTCGCACGATGCGTCCCTTGTCCACGCCATGTCCCTCTGTCGATGTCCGCGTCACGCCCTCGCGACTCCGGTGATCCGTTTCCCGTTCCGCGCCGGCGGAATCAGCCCTGCGGCAGGGCCTTTGCCGCCGGACCGCCCGGGACGCGGCCCCACGCCTGAAACAGGATGGGGTGCACGACGACGGTGTCGGGCCGCGCCAGGTGGTCGCGCAGTTCCCCGGTCAGGCGGTCGAGTTCGGCGTGTCCGGTCAGCCCGCGCTCCACCAGGGCGTCGCGGCACAGTTCGGCCCGGTCCACCAGGAGCGTCTGGTAGGGGTGGTCGTGCTGGAAGACCCTGATGCCCGCGTCGACGCCGATGTCGGTGAGCCCGGCCCCGCGCAACAGGCGCGGCAGGCGCCGGCCCAGGTGGACATCCATGCCGCTGAGCCGCCACAGTTCGGCGATGAGGTCGACGAGCCCGGTCCAGGCGGGGTGGGGCGGGTCGCACACGCGGGAGACCCAGTCGACGTCCTGCACCGCGACGGTTCCGCCGGGACGGGCCAGGGCCACCATGGCGGACAGCACGTCGGTGGAGTGCGGCACGTTCATGAGCACCAGCCGGGTGTGGACGAAGTCGAAGGCGCCCCTCTCCTCCGGGGCGGCGGCGGCGTCGCCCTCCACCAGCCGGACGTTGTCCAGTGCGCGCTCGGTGACGAGCCGGCGCGCGAGGTCGAGCATCTCGGGCTGCACGTCGAGCCCGACCACTTCGCCGCCGGGTCCCACCCGTTCCGAGAGCATGTCCAGGATGCCCAGCGGCCCGCAGCCGATGTCGACGGCGCGTCCGCCCGGGCCGGGTCCGCAGCGGTCCAGGAGCCGCTCGGCCTCCGGCCGGAACATCTCGCCCTGGAAGAGCATGCGGTCCAGCTCGCTGGTGGCGGCTCCCATCAGGTACTTGTCTGCCATGGTCATGCGGGGCTCCTTGGATGTCCGCGTGCTGCGGGACGTTCGGGGGCGGCCTGTCGGCGGGGAACGGTGCGGGGAGGGCGGCGGGCCCGGTGTCGGCCGGCAGCTCATCCGGCGGGGCGGGTGGCGGCCGCCGCCTGTTCCAGGACGGCGCCCGCGGCGCGGGCTTCCTCTGCCGTCACGGTCAGCGGCGGGGCGATGCGCAGGCAGTTGCCGTGCGGCCCGCCCATCCCGATCAGCAGCCCCAGGTCACGGCACGCGGAGACGAACGCGCGCGCCGTCCCGGGGGCCGGTTCGCCGCTGCCGGGTTCGACCAGGTCGACGGCCAGCATCAGACCGTGGCCCCGCGCGGAGGTGACGTGGGGTTCGCGGTCTTCGAGGGCGCGCAGCCCGGACAGCAGGAGCGCTCCGATCCGGTCGGCGTTGCGCAGGAGGTCGCGGTCGCGGATGACGTCGAGCGTGACGAGGGCGGCGGTGCAGGAGAGGGGGTTGCCCCCGAAGGTGGAGATGGACTTGCCGGTCAGGCTGTCCATCAGCGCGCGGTCGGCGACGAGGCCGCCCATGGGCAGGCCTCCCGCGATGCCCTTGGCGAAGGTGAGGGCGTCGGGGCGCAGTCCGTGGAGCTCGTATCCCCACCAGCCCCGTCCGGTCCGGCCCCAGGCGGTCTGCACCTCGTCGCTGATCAGAACGCCTCCGCCGTCGCGTACCAGTTCCTCATAGCGGCGCAGCAGGGCCGAGGGCGGCGTGTGGAACCCGCCGAGCCCCTGGACGGGTTCCACGATGAGGGCGGCGGCAGCACCTTCGCTCTCCAGGGCGGCGCGCACCGCCTCGACGGCGCTCTCGTCGTCGGCGGCGGTACGGGTCTGCCCGGGGCGGACGGCGCCGTTGTCGGCCGGCGTCACCCGCAGCGGCGAGTAGGGGCTGGGGCGCCAGCCGGGCAGGCCCGTGACCGCGGTGGTGGTAAGGGAGCGGCCGTGGTAGCCGTCGCGGAGGGCGACGACGTGGTTGTTCCCGGCCCGGCAGAGCGCCGCGAGCAACGCCGCGTCGTTGGCCTCGGTGCCGGAACTGACGAGGAAGACGGCGGGATCGGAGAGTCCGGACAGCTCTGCCAGCCGTTCCGCGAGCCGGACCTGCGCCTCGATGAGGTAGAGGGTGGAGGTGTGGGTCAGCCCGGTGGCGAGCTGCCGCTGGAGGGCTTCGCGGAATTCGGGCAGGTCGTAGCCGAGCGAATTGGTGAGGATGCCCGCGAAGAAGTCGAGGTAGGTGTGGCCTTCGGTGTCGGTGACGTGGCGTCCGCTGCCGTGGGCGAGGGCCAGGGGGTGGTCGTAGTAGGGGGTGACCCAGCCCGGCATGACGCGGCGGTGACGCGCGGACAGCGTGTCCGGCCCCGGGCCGGCGGCGCTGTCGGCGCCGGCCCGGTCGCCGATGTGAGGGCCGGCGCCGCTGTCGCTGGGGGTGCCGGGCCCGCTGGCGCCGTCGGCCGTGGTGCTGTCGGCGCCGTCAGTGCGGTGTCGTACGGAGGGTCGCGGGGCGGGGGCGTCGCGGGTCGGTTTGCTCGAGATCATGGTGGTGGGTGCTTTCTGCGGGCGGGAGGGCGGGCAGGGTCCGCAGGCGGCCGCGCAGGCGCAGCAGCCGGTCGCGTACGGAGTCCAGGTCGCGGGGGCCGTAGGTGCGGGGGGCGTCGGGCCAGTGGGCCCGCAGGGCTGCCAGGGCCGCGGGCATCGCCCAGACGGTGCCGTCCACCCCGACGACCACGCCGTCGAGTTCGGCGCGGCGCAGGTTCCAGGCCACCGCCCGCTCGCGCGGGAGGCCGTCGGGCAGGCGCAGCCGCACCTCGCGGTGGCCGACCGTCACCGGATAGCCGCCGGGGAGTCCGTTCGGGCCCGGGAGGTGGCCGGCGTGGTCGGGGCCGGCGCCGGCCAGCGCCGCGACGACGGCGGCGCCCGCGGCGGCGCCGACCTCGTTGAGGTGGGGGCGCGGCCGGGAGCGTACCGGGCCGAGCAGGGACGGCAGGTCCGCGATCGGGCTCCCGTCGAGCCAGCCGCGGGCGTCGTCGGCCGGCTCGGCGGGGGCGTGCAGGTGGGCGTGGTGGGCGAGCAGGTGCAGGCGCTGCTGGTCGGACAGGGCCAGCCGGGCGGACAGTGCGGCGGCCAGAGTGGCGACGTTGCCCAGTCCGCACGTCACGGGCAGTCCGGCGGAGTGCAGGAGGGGGTTGACGGCGTCGGGGAAGCACGCGTTGACGACGGTGGCGGCGGGACTCCCCTCGGCGCAGGCGGCGGCCAGGGTCCGGGCCGCCCCGGCCTGCAGGGGCAGGGTGAGGCCGAAGCCGGCCCGGGCCAGCAGGTCCGTCCAGGCGGAGGGCGCGGCCCGTCCCTCGGCCGGCGACTGTTCGGAGCCGGCCACGACGAGGACATCGGGGCGCAGTGCGGCCAGCAGGCGCCGCGGTCGGTCGGGATCGCGCAGGTCCAGGAGGCCGGCGGTGCACACGGCGGGAGTCCCGGCCAGGAAGGCGTGGTCGCGCGCGAGGTCGGCCAGGTCCCGGGCGCGGTCCGCGTCCCGGCTCAGTACGTGCAGGCGCAGCGGGTGGGGATGGCGGGCCAGGGCGCGGACCAGGGCGGCCGAGAACGCCCCGGTGCCGGTGACGGCGACGAGCGGGGGGCTCATGTCCGTGTCCCGGGCGGTGTGGCCAGGGGGGCGAGGAAGGCGTCGAGGTCGACGAGGCGGGGCTCGGGCAGTCCCGGGCAGCGGGCGCTGATGTCCGACCGGGGCGGCCTGGTGGAGTCGGTGAAGTAGGTGGGGACCAACAGGGGCCCGTGGGGCCCGTGGGGGCCGGGTTCGATGCCGAGGAGCGGGTTGGCGACGAGGAAGTCGCGGGTCGGGGGCGTGTCCCGGCGGACGTAGAGCCGGATGCGCTTGTCGGAGAAGTGGTTGGGGGGCAGGGTCACGCGGGGGCCGAACTTGCGCTTCCACTGGAAGATGCCCTTGCTGAGGAAGGCTTCGGTGCCGAAGAAGTCGACGTGTTCGACCCGGTTCTCGGCGGCCCACCGCAGGAGCAGGTGGTAGACGGCCTTGAACGCGCCCTCGTCGTAGTGCTTCTGGGCGCCGTCGCGGACGCCGAGCAGCCGGGTGGTCAGGGTGCGCCGGTCCCGGGACCAGTGGCACAGGACGCCCGCGACGCGCACTCCGCCGGACGTGACGAACATCAGGGTGCCCTGGCGGAGGATGGCGTGCCGGGCCACGGCCGGGTTCTCGCTACGGCTGCGGTCGCCGTGACGGCGGCGCATCGTCGGTGCGTGCATGGTCCGGTAGAAGAAGTCGAAGGCCTCGGGGGAGGCGTCCTCCTCCAGGACCCAGTCGTGCTCGCGCTGGTTGCGCCGGAACTCCCAGCGTTCGCGGCGCGATGTCCGGCGGTCGAGTTCTTCGGCGCAGGGCGGTACGTCCACCACGAGGTGGACGCGGAACGGTGCCGTGAGGGCGGCCGCGGTCGGCAGCCGTTCCAGCTGCCGGGCCTGGGCGCCGACCACGACGATGTCCGCGTCGGGCCAGTGGCCGGCGGCGAGGTCCCGCAGACTGGTGCGGCCGCTCTCGCGGCGGAGGGGCCCGTCCGCCGTGCGGGACCGCTGGTGTTCGAGCAGCTGGAGGATGTTCGCCTCGCCCTGGGGCAGTCCCAGGTAGGCGATGGCGGGGCCCGATCCCGCCCGGGACACCGTCACGGGCACGGTCCGCGGGGCGCTGTCGTACAGGCCCCGCAGCGTGCGCCAGCCGGGTCCGGGGCTGTTGTTCCACGCGTACGCCAGGCGGGCGCGGGCGGCGGCGGGCCCGGGGGCCGCCCCGCCGGCCGCGCGGGGCGGGGGCGGGGTGGCGGCACGGGGTGACTTCGTCGGAGCGGGTGCAGCGGACACAGGGGACTCCCGGGCATGGAGGGGCGGTGCCGGCGTCGGCGCGGACTCAGGCCGCGGCGGCGCGGACCACCTGGCGCAGGTCGTCCAGGGACGCGATGTGGCGCAGGTGGCGCGGGTCGGCGGCGCGGAAGTCCTCGGCGCCGTAGGAGCCCGAGCCGTGGACGAGGATCTCCTCGGTGGCGATCAGGCCGCGGTCGATGCCGTTCAGGACTCCGGTGAGGGCCATCACCAGGGACCATTCGCGCAGGTCCCGGGGGTCGGCGGGCAGGTGGACGCCGTGCGGTGCCAGCATGTGGCGGATGCGCGGGTAGCGCTGCAGGCACTCCATGAGGGAGACGACCACTCCCCCGCCCCCCTGCCGGGCGATGATCTCGTTCATCCGCGGGGAGGTGGCCGGGGTGTGCGTGTAGAAGGTGGCGTCCAGTTGCTCGCCGGGGTCGTGGGCGACCTGCGGGAAGTGCGGGTCCTGGTCCTGGTGGAACAGTCCGTCGCGGGACACCCAGCTGGGGCGGTGGTCAAAACGGCCGTGGTACAGGCTGGCGACCATGTCCGGCGTGCCCAGGTGCTGCACCAGGAAGTACTGGCCTCCGACGCCCGGCCATTGCCTGCCGGTGTGCCACTGCTGGCCGTGGAAGTGTCCCAGCAGGCCGAAGGCGCTGGAGACGGAATGGGCGTGGGTGCGTGCCCCGGCGGGCAGGAAGTCGCGTTCGAACAGGGCGCGTACGGCATCGGCCACCATGTAGTTGCGCAGGTCCAGCGAGTGCCACAGGCGGATGCCCGTGTCCGCGAACAGCGCCTGGGCGTCCTGGTCGACCACCGCGCGGGCGAGTTGTTTGACGTCGCCCGGCTGCTCGGTGCGCAGGACCGCCAGCGGGTTCGCCGCGCGGGAGGCGTCGTCGACGGCCAGGCCGCCGTGCCAGAGCTTGGCGGTGGAGCCGGAGGGGACCACGCAGACGATGCGCAGCTGTTCGGGGGTGACCAGTGCGGACTCGTGGGCGCGCAGGACCGCGTCGCGCAGGGCCGTGGCCTTGTTGGCGCTGGACGGCGTGACGATCATGACGGGTTCGCCCGTGCGCCGGATGTGCGCCACGGCCCGGGTGACGATGACGAGGGAGGCGAACGTCTTGGTGGTCCGGGTGCGCGGGTTGTGCATGAGGTTGAGGAGGCCGATCCGCCGGCCGCCGTCGTCGTCCAGGACGTGGGCGCTGATGCCGGAGGGGGCGAAGAAGCGTTCCAGGTCGGCGCCGGGCGCCGGGAGTTCCCAGGCGGGGGCGAAGCCGCCGATGTGTGCGCCGCCGGGGGCCGGGGCGTCCGCCGCCGCCGCGAGGACCGCGCGTAACTCCTCGTCGTAGTGGGTCAGGGCCTGGGGGCACTGGGTGCCGGTGGTCGCGGGGGTCTGCGCCGGGGGCAGGACGGTGGTGGTCATCGGCGGGCTCCTTCCACCACGTCGCCGCGCACCAGCCGGGCGGCCTCCGCGAAGTCCGGTACGTCGGCGGGGTCGTGGCCGATGGAGAGCGGGCGGTTGCGCTCGTCGACGAAGACCACGTGCTGGGAGGCCGTACGGGCCTCTTCGTCCGCCACCACCTGGTACCCGATGATGATGACGAGGTCGCCGGGGGAGATCAGCCGTGCGGCCGCCCCGTTGATGCCGATGACGCCGCTGTCGCGCTCGCCCTCGATCACGTAGGTCGTGAGCCGGTTCCCGTTGTCGATGTCGACGATGTCGACCTGCTCACCGGGCAGGAGGTCGGCGGCGTCCATGAGGGTGCGGTCGATGGTGACCGAGCCGACGTAGTGCAGTTCGGCCTGGGTGACCGTGGCGCGGTGGATCTTGCTGTGGAGCATCGTGCGCTGCATGGGTGACTCCTCGTGGGGCCGGTCAGCCGGCGATCTGTATGCGGCGCAGGTGACGGCTGCGGTCGCTGAAAGCGTTGCGGGCGTGCAGGAGGCGCCAGTTGTCCCAGACGAGCATGTCCCGCTCGTGGTAGGCGACGGCGACGTGGTCGCGGTCGAAGGCAGCGTGCCAGCGGTCCTGCAGTCCGGCCGCGAAATCGTCGTCCTCACGGATCAGGTTGTTGCAGCTGAACCGGACGATGTCGCGTCCGGCGCGCTCTTCGAGGATCGGGTGGCGGGTCTTCAGGTCGAGTCCGAGCCGCTGGACTCCCTCCGTGGTCTTCCACGCGTAGTCCGTCTCGAGCAACTGCTTGCGCTCGACGTCGGTGAGGGCGGCCACCAGCGGACGGGTGTCCATCAGGGTCGTCTCGCCGCCGGGTCCCGAGGCGGGCGTGATGCACCACAGGGCGATGTAGCGGGGCGGGGTCACGGCGAAGTCGTAGCCCTCGGAGTGCGGGGTCAGCGGGCGGGTGTTGCCCGCGTGGTAGACGTCGTCCATGCCGGGCTCGGGCCGGACGTCACCGACGACCGCGCCCGTGTAGTTCGGTACGAAACTCCCGAGGGCCCGGCAGAAGCGGACGGGATCGAAGTCCTCGGGGACATTGCACATGAGCACGTAACCGTGCTCGTCCATGAGCTGGTGGAAAGTTCTCGACAGGAGTTCTTCGGTCAGCGGCTGCCCATTGAAATCGACCTGGGACAGAATGCTGATGGGCGAATGAGCCACACTTCCTCCACACCGTACGGATTCCCTGGAGGTACACCTCATCCAGGGGATTGCGTGCGAAATTCGGGCGCACTGTTCCTCGGTGGTACGGGCCGGTGTCATATCCGGCGAGCACCACTCTAGGGAGGGAAGGGTGGCCGGTGTCAAGCGCGGCCGGACGACTACTCTGCGCGCCCGAACCAGGAGATTCCGGACCACAAATGCCCCGCCAGCGTGGCTTTTCGGCCGCCGGACACGAGATGTCGGCCAACCTGCCGAAAAGGCCACTACACGGCGTGAGCTTCTGTTTGCGTCCGATTATCGCGGGCACTCGCGACAGTTGGCGGCACACGCATTTCGCACCGACAATCGGCGAGATGTTTCCACCGGATTCATTTGCCGCCGGGCGCGGGGAGACGCCGTTTGCAGGGCTGACCGACGGCCGTCATCGGGCGCGTCGCAGACGGTGCGGAAGTTCCCCGTGCCGGCGCTGACGTCATCAACGACCGCACGCCGGCGCGCCCCTGCGCACCGTCACATCCCGTCCGGTCCGGTCCGGTCAGACGTCAAGGGGCCGCCAGGCCGGGCCGGCTCCGTCCCGCCGGACGTGTCCGAAGACGACGTCGGCGAAGTGCACGCCGAAGCCGATCGTGCCGGGCTCTGCCAGCTCGGCGACGAGACGGCGTCGGTGAGCGGCGGTCCGGGCGGGGTCGTGGTCGAATGCCGAGGACCACTCGGGATGGTCGATCTGGATCGGCGAGTGCACGGCGTCGCCGAAGGCGATCAGACGCCGCCCGCCCCCGGTGATCACGTACTCGGCGTGGCCGACGGTGTGACCGGGGCTGATCCGCACGCGCACACCGGGAAAGACCTCCTGTCCGTCCGAGACCGTACGCACGCGCGGTGCCAGCGTCGCGACCTGCTCGCCCATCCCCTGGTCCTCCAGCAGGTCGCGCCGTTCCCACTCCGTCTCGGATATCAGGTGCTCGGCGTGGGCGAAGAGGAGCCCGTCAGTACCGGGGGCGGGGTGGCAGGCCCAGCCGAGATGATCGGAGTGGAGGTGGGTGAAGGCCACCGCTTCGACGTCCTCGGGGTTACGGCCGAGTGCGGCCAGGCTCCGCGGGAGGGCGCCTCCGTGGATCGCGCCGAGGGGGCCGGCGGACATGTCGAGCGCCTGCGGGCCGAAGCCCGCGTCGATCAGCAGGGCGCGGCCGCCGTGTTCCACCAGCAGACCGCCGACGCTTCCGACGAGGTGGCCGGTGGAGTCCAGGTACTCCGGGTGGGCGGCCCACACCTCGTCGGTGGTGTCCTGGAGCAGCTCCAGCGGCCGCAGGCGCACATCGCCGTCCGGCACGTACGACACCTTCGTGTCGCCCAGCCATATCGAGCGGATGCCCGCCGGCCGGCGCAGTCGTTCGTCCCGGCGCACCGTCAGATCGGCCATGGGTTCACTCCCGTGATGTGTCATCAGGTCAAGTCGTCGCGGGCTCCTCCCGGCGACGACGCCCCACCATAAGCATCAAGCTCGAATCATTCAAGCTGTAAATGTTTCTCCTTGACGAACTTGCTACCGTGGTGGCATGACGACGTCCCCCGAGCCGCAGGCCATCGCCGAGCGACAGCTGTGCGGCCTCGTGAACGGGCTGGCCCAGCAGATCGCCGAGCACGTACGGGTACGGGCCGCCACCTTGGGCCTGACCGCTCCCCAGGCGACCGCGCTGCGGGAGTTGAGCGGGCCGATGACCATGCGGGAGCTCGCCGAGCGCATGAGCTGCGAGCCCTCCAACACGACTTTCGTCATCGACAGGCTGGAGAAGCAGGGCTTGGTCGGGCGCCACCCGCACCCCACCGACAGGCGCGCCAAGCACCTCGTCCTCACCGCTGAGGGCGCCGCCTTGCGCCGGCGCCTCCTCGACCTCCTCGCGGCGGGTTCCCCGCTGTCCGGCCTCACCCCGCAGGAGCAGCGCGTCCTGCACGGCCTGCTGGAGCAGGCCATCACCGGTCCGTGAGCCGGCAGCTCACCCCATGAGCGGTAGACCGCTCACCACCGAAGCCGGTGGAAGGCCCGCGCGCCGGTCACAGGACGAGCACGACCCATGCGGTGGCCGTGGCCGAGCCCGCGGGTCGCATCACCGGGGCGGCGTGGGTGAGCGGGAGTCCGGCACCGGCACTGACGGGCCGCTGCAGCGCGGTGGGCCTGGACCGCACTTGTCTTCGCTGCCGGACTGTATCCGCTCACCCGGTGTCGGCTATCCCCTGACGTCGTGCAGCATCGACATCAGCAGTGCGTGCGTCTCGGCGTCAGCCGCCGCCACGAGGCCGCGTCCGGCGGGTCCGAGCGGGGCGCCGTCGATCCCCGTGACGACGCAGCCCGCGGCCCGGCACAGGGCGATGCCGGCGGCGAAGTGCACGCTGCCGGACAGGTCGGCGCCGTCGGTGACGTACGCGGCGCGTTTGCCCGCCGCTACCCAGGCCAGCGCCAGCGTCGTGGACACGACCCGCGGCCGGAAGCGCTCGACGAACCCGGCATGGGCCAGCAGGTCCACGGCCCGTACCGCGGGCGCGCTCGGGAACGGCGGGTCCAGATTGACGTCCACGAGACGAGTGGCGGGGGTGGGCGCCGCCGGGGCGTCCGCGCCGTCGTGTCGCACCCAGGCACTCTCGCCGTCGGTGAAGAAGACCTCGCCGCTGAACGGGTCGGCCACCGCCGCCGCACCTGCGCGCAGGGCCACGTTGACGGCGACGAGCATGTTGCCGACGGCGTAGTTGAGGGTGCCGCACAGGGGGTCGACCAACCACTGGCGCTCGGCCCGCGCGGCGCCCTGCTGACCGCCCTCCTCACCGAGTACGGCGTCCTTGGGACGGGCGGCGCGGATGACGTCGAGGATCGCCTTCTCGGCCTCCACGTCGGCGGCGGTGGCGAAGTCCCCGGCACCCTTGTCGACGCGGGTCAGCAGTCGGCCGTACATGCCGCGCACCACTTCCGCGCCGGCGCGTGCCGCGGCTATCGCGACGTCGGAGTCATCGGGATCCGCGGGTGAACTGATCATGCTGCGCAGGATACGGCCGGGGCGAGGGCCCCGGTACCCCCGCCGTGAGCGCCCGGATGCAGCCCGGCGCGCGCCTCTCCGCGGCCGACGCCAAATGGATACCGGGCCGACCCGCTACCGGCCCACTGTTCCGGCGGGCCGGCGCGAGAGGGTTACGAGGCACACCGGGCCGGTGCCCCTGCCTCGCCCAGACGGTGCGGGTAGGCGCAGAAAACAGCGCCGGCCCGCCCGGACCGGCACCGGGGGGCCCGCAGACAGGCAAGTACGCGCACCGACGGGTGCGCGCAGGGATGGTGCCGGCGAGTGCGCGCGCCGGGTCGGCAGCGGCCGATCAGCGCCACCCGGGGCCTGCACCGCGATGCCGCGCGACCCCGGCCCGGCGGCCCCGGGCAGACCGGGGCCGCCCCGCGCACCCGCACCACGGCCGGTCAACCCGGCCGGTCAACCCGGCCGGTCAGCCCGGCCAGACGCCCGTCAGGCGCCGCGTCGCCACCGCGCCCGAGCGGTCCACGGCCGCCTTGACCACGGCGAAGATCGCGCCCTGGATGGCCGCGGCGAGCAGGATCTCCTGCCAGGAGCGGTCCTCGTCCGTGGCGTTGGGGGCGTCGCCGTCGCCCTCGACGACCTTCCACGCCTGTTTGAAGACGGCGCCCGCGATCAGGCCGCTGACCGCACCCAAGGTCAGCCCGACCGGCTTGTAGGCGATCTTGGATGCCTTCATCGGCACCGCCCGCGATTGCGGCGGACCAGCAGGAAGAGAGCGAGGAGCGCCCCGGCCGCGAGCAGCGGGGTGCGGTTGGCGCGTGCCAGCGACGCGGCCCGAGCGGCCTTGTCGACCAGCGGGTCGGGGGCCTTCTCCGTCGCGTACTGTCCCGCGCGGGCCGCGCTCTCGCGCACCTGGGCCGCGGCCTGGGCCGTCTTCTCCAGGAGGGGGTCGGGCGTCTTGTCCTTCACCAGCTGCGCCGCCTGCTCCGCTTTCGCGCGGAGCTGCCCTGCGACCACGGCGGTCTTCTGGGCGGCCTGTTCCTTCACGGCGGCCGTTTTCTCCTTCGCCTGGGCCTTCACGTCGGCCTTGGCCGCCAGCGCCTCGACGGTCTGCCCGAGCTCGTCGCGCGTGTGCTCGATCTGCTCGCGCAGCTCCTCGGGGGTGGGCGTGCCGATGTTGGTTCGTGTTTCGTCGGTCATCGGTGTGCCTTCTCCTTGATCTCGGCCACGTCGGCCTTGACGCTGTCGATGGTGCGCTCGGGGGCGGGGGAGCCGGCCTTCGCGATCTGCTTCTTCCCGGCCAGGGCCATGACGGCCGCCACCGCGGCCAGTACCGCCGCGATGATGAGGGCTGCCGCCCACACCGGCAGGACCAGCGCGAGAGCGGCGATGCACGCCGCGACCAGGGCCTGGAGCGCCAGCATGCCGACGAGGCCCGCCCCTCCGAAGAGGCCGCCGCCCTTGCCGAAGCGTTTGCCCTTCTGGCTCATCTCCGCGCGGGCCAGCTGCATCTCTTCACGGACCAGTTCCGAGATCTGCTGTGAGGCGCGCGAGACCAGCACGCCCACCGAGTCATCAGCGGCGGCGCGGGCCGGTCGCTCTACCGTGGTCATGGGAGGTCACCTTGCCTTCCTCTGCGATGTGCATGCCGTTGTCAGGGCCCGCCTACCCAGCCTGTGACCGGGCACTCGGGGACGCGGGCACCCTTTGGATCAGTGCTCCAGGCGGCGCTTGTCGTCGTCGCTCCACGCGCGGGTGTCCCGCGGCTGGACGTACGGCTCCTCGTCCTCGGGCAGTCCTCCGGCGATCGCGCGCTGGCGGACCATCTCCGCGTCGAACTCCAGCCCGAGGAGGATCGCCAGGTTGGTGATCCACAGCCACACCAGGAAGACGATGACGCCCGCGAGGGTGCCGTAGGTCTTGTTGTAGGAGGCGAAGTTCGCGACGTAGAACGCGAAGCCGGCCGAGGCCGCCAGCCAGATCAGCAGGGCCAGGAAACTGCCCGGAGTCACCCACTTGAACCCGCGGCCCTTGGCGTTCGGCGCGGCCCAGTAGAGGATCGCGATCATGATCGTGACGAGCAGGACCAGCACCGGCCATTTCGCGATCGACCACACGGTCAGCGCGGTGTCGCCGATCCCCAGCGCGCCCCCGGCCTGCCGGGCCAGACCGCCCGTGAAGACCACGATCAGCGCGCTGACGCACGCGAGGACCATCAGGGTGACGGTCAGGGCGACCCGCAGCGGCAGCACCTTCCACACCGGCCGCCCTTCGGGCATGTCGTACACCGCGTTCGAGCAGCGGATGAAGGCGGCGATGTAGCCGGAGGCCGACCACACCGCGACGACCAGACCGATGATCGCCACGAGCGAGCCGACACCGCTGTGCCCCTGCAACTGCTGCACGGCGTCGGTGATCACGTCCCGTGCGGAGCCGGGCGCCAGCTTCTGCACGTTGTCCAGGACCCGCTGGGTCGTGGACTTGCCCGCGAGGCCCAGGAGGGAGACCAGGACCAGGAGGGCCGGGAAGAGGGCCAGGATCCCGTAGTAGGTGAGCGCGGCCGCGCGGTCGGCCAGTTCGTCGTCCTTGAACTCCTTGAACGTGCCGCGCAGGACCGCTTTCCAGGATCGTCCGGGCAGCTGCGAGAGCTGGTCCGGTGCCCGCTCCTCGACCTGCTCGTCCGGGCCCGCGGTGGGGGTCCGCCCGTCGTCCGGACGGGTGCGGGCGCTGTTGTCGCCCGGATGTGATGTGGGTGTCATGTCCTGCGGCTTTCCACCGCGGGGCCACTCATGCCCCCGTGCCCGCCCGACCTGGCGACGACGGCCACGGCGACCTGGCCGAACGTTTGTGGCACACCTGTGGGGCATACGGGACCGGGGAGGTGGTCGATCATGCCCAAGTGGGGCGAAGTCCCGGAGCGGACGAGGGGGACGATCGCGGAGCGGGTCGGCTACCTGCGGCGCGCCGTGCGGGAGCCGGGGGCCGAGCGGGACGATCTGATCCTGAGCGCCAAGTCCGTGGTCGCGGCCATGGCCGCGTGGATCCTGGCGCGGTACCTGCTGCCGCCGGCCGTCTCGACGTTCGCCCCGTTCACCGCGCTGGTGGCCCTGCAGGCGACCGTCTACCGCTCGGTGCGCGACTGCGTCCAGTACCTGCTGGCGATGGCGGCGGGGGCCTCGCTCGCCGCCACCCTGGCGGCTGCCGCGGGTATCCACGGCTGGACGTTCGGCCTGCTCACGCTGATCGCGCTCTGTGTCGGGCGGATCCGGCGGTTCGGGCAGCAGGGCACCCAGGTGGCCATCGTCGGCTTCTTCGCGTTCTCGTCCGGACAGGGGCGGATCGACTACATCGGCTACCTGACCGCCTCCGTGGCCATCGGCGCGCTCTGCGGGCTGGCCGCCCACCTCGTCCTCGCCCCCGCCCGGCACACCGACCACCGCCGGCAGGCCGTCGCCGATCTGTACACCGGCATGAGCCGGCGCCTCGAGGGCCTGGCGGACACCTGCGAGGCGGACGAGCCCGACGCCGAGCGCGTCGGGCAGTGGCGCCGGGACTGGCTCGGGCTGTCCGCGGACTGCGAGCACATCCGGCAGGGCATCGAAGCGGAGATGGAGAACGGCCGCCTCAACCCGCGCCCCACCACCGCCGACGCGGACGAGGCGCTGCGGCGTGCCCGCGAGGCGGTCACCGTCGCCGAACGCTGTCTGGACCACCTGCGCTCCATGACGCGGGCCATGGACTACGCCCTCGACAGCGAGGAGATCCGGAACCTGCCCGCCGCTTTCCGGCCCGGCTTCGGCTCGCTGCTGCGGATGACGGCCGCCGCGATGGAGGAGATCGGTCAGACCTCCCCCACCGACCCCGAACGGCTCTCCGAGATGATCGGGGAAGCGGCCCGGGAACTGGAGCGGGTCCAGCAGGAGGCGCGGGCCGGTGCCGACACGCCCTCGGCGGCGCACACCCTGCAGGGCACTCTGCTCACCGACGCCGGGCGTTTGCTGGACGAACTCCAGGCGGGCCGCCGCGACCTCACCCCGGCGTCCTGACGGGCGGCGGCCGTCGTCAGGCGGGCGCGGGGCGGTCGGCGGCGAGCGGAGCGGTTGCCTTGCCCTCGCCCCGCCGCAGCCCGGTCAGGAACTCCTCGAAAGCCTCCACGGAGGTGTGGGCGGGCGTCCAGAGCAGTTCCCTCCGCGCGCGTGAGGCGTCCATCAGGGGGACGCGCAGGACGGCGTCGAGGAGGTCCGCGGACGCGGGCACCAGTCGCAGCCTCCAGGCCGCGGCCAGCGCGGCACGAACCGGCCCCGCGGGCACGGGCACGCGCCGCGCCCCGAGGATGCGGGCGAGGACGGCCGCGTCGATCGGCGGATCGGCCGCCAGGTTGAACGCCCCGGACACCGGCAGGACCGCGGCCGCGCGGTAGGCGGCGGCCGCGTCGTCGGTGTGCAGGACCTGGAAGCGCAGGCCGGGCAGATCGGGCACGACGGGGATCAGGGCCGGGCGCACGATGCGCCCGGGCAGGAGCCGGCCGGCGAAGATCCTGCGCTGCTCGGAGGCGGCTTCCCGTTTGAAGAGGAAGCCGGGCCGCATGCGGACCACGCGCACCTCACGGTGGATGCGCTCGTACGCGTCGAGGACCCGTTCGAGGTAGGCCTTCTCCCGGGTGTACGCGGCTTGCGGCCAGCCGTGGGTGGGCCAGGACTCGTCCACCGGGCGGTCTTTGGGCCCGGGTGAGTAGGCGCCGACGGAGGAGGCATGGACCAGCGCCGGCACACCCGCCTCGGCCACGGCGTCGAAGATCCGGATGCTGCCCAGCACGTTGGTGCGCCAGGTCTCGACGGGACGGTGGGTGGGCTGGAACTTCCAGGCCAGCTGGATCACGACGTCCGCGCCGGCGAAGATCGGGGCGAGTGGGGCGCCGCCCGGTTCGATGTCCACGGCATGCCAGCGGGTCTTCGGCGGTTGCCACGTGGGGAGGCGGCGGGCGAGGCCCAGGACGGAGGCGACCCGGGGGTCCTCGGCCAGGGCCTGGACCACGCTGGTGCCGACGTTTCCGGTGGCTCCGGCCACCACGACGCGGATGCCGTGAGCGCCGGACGCCGAGGGGGGAGGCAGGGTGCTGGACGGGCTCATGACGGGCGGCTCCTGACGGTGGGGGCTCGCGGGCAGCTCGTCGCCGTGGGCCGGCGCGAGCCTGCCGGGCGCCTACCCGCGCGCGGGCGGCGCACCCCTGCCCGCCCGCGGGGCTCCCGCGACGCGGGCGGGGATCGCAGCGGGGGCCGCCGCGACGCGGGAGGGACCGCAGCGGGGGCCGCCTGGCCTTTTGCCACGGAGCACCCATAGGGTTCACACCAGTCAGAGATCACCGCATCGAAGGGCGGACCCCGTGCACGCAGACGCAGAACAGCCCGCCGCCGGCTCCGAACCCCTCCGCGCCGCGCGGGCAGGTGATCACGTGGTGGTCCGCGTGTCCGGCGAGCTGGACATCGACCGTGCCCCCCAGCTGCGCACGACGCTCCGCGGCGCGCTCACCGACACCGACGGCGGCGACATCGTGGTGGACCTGAGCGGTGTGGAATTCTGCGACTCCACCGGCCTCAACGTGCTCCTGCAGGCCCGCCTGGAAGCCGAGGAGAAGGGGAGAGCGGTGTGCCTGGCCGGACCGAGACCGCAGATGCGCCAGCTGCTGGAGCTCACCGGCGCCCACGTCCTCTTCCCCGTGGTACCCCTCCCCGGCCGGGAATAGCCCGCGGTCCGGGCCGGCCGTGCACCTCGGACCACAGCCCCGGGCCGCGGCGGTGCGGCGGCGCGGCGCGGCTTGCCCATGACAGAGCCCGACCGGGTGCGCTTCCCGCCGGTCGGGCTCTGCGTGCGTGGGGGTGCGGGTGGGTCAGAAGTCGTCCCGGTGCAGGTCTTCCTCGCGCAGCAGGTCTTCCTCGCGAGGACGCGACGGCTCGTCGACGCCCGGCCGGAGCGGCAACCGGCTCGCTCCGGGGTGCACCGGGTCCTGTCCGGGGTTCGAGGGCTGCGGCTCCTCGCGGCCCTTGCTCGGCTCTCGGCGCTTGTCCTGCTTACCAGCCATGACGGCGACTCCTCTTGCTGCGGGTCTCGCTGCGGGACAATTCCCCCCCAGACTGACACGCACAGTGACAGTACGCATCTCGACCGTCACCCACCGTGCCGGATCGCCGTGCGGGGGGGGCGTCAGAAGGCGTAGCGGATGCGCAGCCACGGCGCGTGGGTGGCGATCAGGCGGCGCATCGTCTCGACGGCTTCGGCCTTGACGCTGTTGCGGTAGCGGACGTTCCAGCTGCCGTTCTCGGACCGCTTGGGCTGCTGGATGTCCGGGCGCCACAGGGCGTCCTCGGCGCGCGGGTGCCAGGCCAGGTTCAGCCGGTGCAGGTCCTCGTTGTGCGTCAGCATGATCACTTCCGCGGCCGCCTGGTCCTTCACCCGGCGGGGCAGGACGTCGTCCATCTGGCGCAGCAGAAGGGACCAGTCCTGCTCCCAGCCCGGCCGGATGACGACGGGCGAGAGGTTGAAGTGGACCTCGTAGCCCGCTTCCAGGAAGTCCCCGGCCGCGGCGATGCGGCTCTCGACCCGGCTGGTGCGGATGTCCAGCAGCGTGGAGTCCTCCTGCGGCATGACGGAGAAGCGCACCCGGGTGCGGCCGCGCGGGTCGAGCAGCAGGAGGTCCGGGTTGACGAACTTGGTCGCGAAGGATGCCTTGGCGGCGGGCCACCGGGCGAAGGCGCCGACCAGGTCGGCGACGTTGTCGCTGATCAGGTCGTCCACGGAGCAGTCGCTGTTCTCGCCGATGTCGTACACCCAGGCGCTGGGGTCGCACTGGTTCGCCTCCGGCTTGGGCCCCAGGCGCCCCAGGTGCCGGGAGAGGTGGGCGATGATGCGCTCGATGTTGGTGAAGACGGTGATCGGGTTGGCGTAGCCCTTGCGGCGCGGGACGTAGCAGTAGGCGCAGGCCATCGCGCAGCCGTTGGCGGGGCCGGGGGCGATCCAGTCCGCGGAACGCCCGTTGGGCCGGGTGGTGAGCGTCCTCTTCTCCCCCAGGACCAGGACCTCGCTCTTGATCCGGACCCACCGGTCGAGGTTGCCCTCGTTGCCGTGGAGCTCCGGGATGCGCCAGTGCGAGTCGACGGCGATGACTTCCGCATCGGGGAAGCGGGCGAGGACCTGGCGCCCCCGGGGGGAGGCGGCGGCGCCCGGTTCGGCGTGGATCTGGCGTACGGAGAGCAGCCGGCGCGCGGCGGCGGTTTCACGGAACAGCGCGTCCTCGCCGGGCGGGGGGCGGCGCCGGTCCCCCGTGTCGAGGTCCTCCAGGCCGAACAGGGCGTCCGCGTGGTCCGCGGGTTCGGCCGCATGCGGCTGGGTGCCCATGTGCGGGTGCTCCGGTTCCTGGAGGGGGCGACCGACGGGGACGGGCCCGGCGGGGAGGGGGACCTTCCACTGTAGGTGACCCGGGGCGGCCCCCGCCGAGTGCTCGCCCCGGCGCGGGGGCGGGGTCAGGGAGTGAAGAGCACCTTGACCGCCCCGTCGTTCTTCTTCTGGAACATCTCGTAGGCGGCGGGGGCCTCGGCCAGCGGCAGGCGGTGGGTGGCGAAGTCGTCCACACCGAGCACGTCGCCGTCCGTGAGCAGCGGCAGGAGGTCGTCGACCCAGCGCCATACGTTGGCCTGGCCCATGCGGAGCTGGATCTGCTTGTCGAACATGGTCAGCAGGGGCAGCGGGTCCGCCACGCCGCCGTACACGCCAGACAGGGAGATGGTGCCGCCGCGGCGCACCAGGTCGATGGCGAGGTGGAGGGCGGAGAGCCGGTCCACGCCGAAGCGCCGCATCATCCTGGCGGCCAGTGCGTCCGGCAGCATCGTGGTCAGGTGCTGGGCCCCCTTCGCCACGGGAGCGCCGTGGGCCTCCATCCCGACGGCGTCGATGACGGAGTCCGGTCCGCGGCCGTCGGTCAGGTCGCGCACCGCGTCGGCGAGGTCCGCGCCGTAGGTGGTCAGGTCGAGGGTGTGGACACCGTGCGCCGCGGCGCGGCGCAGCCGCTCGGGGACGAGGTCGATGCCGATGACGCGCCCCGCTCCGCGGTGGGCCGCGATCCGCGTGGCCATGTCCCCGATGGGCCCGAGGCCGAGCACGGCGACCGTGCCACCGGGCGGGACGGCGGCGTACTCCACGGCCTGCCAGGCGGTGGGCAGGACGTCGGAGAGGTAGACGAAGCGGTCATCGGGCCCGTCGCCCGGTACGGGGATGGGCAGGGTGTTTCCGAAGGGGACGCGGAGGTATTCGGCCTGCCCTCCGGGCACCTGTCCGTACAGCTTCGTGTAGCCGAAGAGGGATGCGCCGCTGCCCTGCTCGCGCACCTGGGTGGTCTCGCACTGGGAGTGCAGGCCGTGCCCGCACATGTAACAGGTGCCGCAGGAGACGTTGAAGGGGATCACGACGCGGTCACCGGGCCGTACGCGGGTCACTTCGGAGCCGACCTCCTCCACGATGCCCATGGGCTCGTGACCGAGGATGTCGCCGGGGTCGAGGAACGGACCCAGGACCTCGTAGAGGTGCAGGTCCGAGCCGCACAGGCCGGTCGTGGTGATCTTCACGATCACGTCGGTGGGGTCTTTGATCGCAGGGTCGGGCACCGTGTCCACGCGGACGTCGCGCTTACCGTGCCAGGTCAGGGCCTTCATGGGAACTCCTCGTACCGTCTGCGCGGCCGGCTTCCCTGTGCGCCCCCGGGCGCGGGGCGGGGGCGGCCGCTCACTGTCGCATCATCGGTCCCTGAGTCGGCTACCCCGTGTCGCGGCGCGCACCACACGCCGGATGCCGCCGGTGAGGGACCCGTACGGGCCCCGGGCCGGGACGGGGCGGGATACGGGAGGGACGGGCGGGTACCCGCAGTCCATGACCACGACAGGAAACACCCCGCTTCGCGCCGTAGCGCTCGTCTGTACCCTTTCGCCCTCCCCGTCCCCTTCGAGCTCCCAGCTGCTGGCGGAGCAGACCATGGCCGCCCTCGCCGGGCACGGGGTGACCGGGAAGACCATCCGGATCGCCGACCACGACGTGCGGCCGGGGGTGGAGACCGACATGGGCGACGGCGATGCCTGGCCCGGTATCCGGGAGACGATCCTGGCCGCCGACATCCTGGTCCTGTCGACCCCGATCTGGCTCGGGCACGCCTCCAGCGTCGCGCAGCGCGTCCTGGAACGGCTCGACGCGGAGATCTCCGAGACCGACGACGAAGGGCGCATGCTCACCTACGGCAAGGTCGCGGCGGTCTGCGTCGTCGGCAACGAGGACGGCGCCCACAAGGTCAGCGCCGACCTCTTCCAGGGCCTCAACGACTGCGGCTTCTCCCTGGCCCCGAACGCCGTGACCTACTGGGTCGGGGAAGCCATGCAGGGCACCGACTACCAGGACCTGGAGAAGACGCCCGAGGCAACGGCCGGCACGACCAGGACCCTCGCCGCCAACACCGCCCATCTCGCCCGTCAGCTGAAGGCAGCCACCTATCCGCCCTCCTCCTGACCGACCACCCCGGCCCCCGCACGAACTCGGCACGACGGAGAATCCGATGTCCTCTCAGGAAACCCCCCGCGTCCCCGACCCGGTGACGCGCTACCCCCGGCCCCCGTTCCCCGACCAGCAGCAGGACCATCCCGGCTCGACGCCCCGGATGGATCCGGCCCCCGACCACGGCGAGGCGAGCTATGAGGGGCACGACCTGCTCCTCGACCGGGTGGCGGTCGTCACCGGCGGCGATTCGGGAATCGGCCGGGCCGTGTGCCTGGCCTTCGCCCGGGAGGGCGCCGACGTCGTCTTCACGCACCTGCCCGACGAGACGGACGAGGCGGCGCAGACGGCGCGTCTGGTCCGCGAGGCGGGCCGCAAGGCCGTTCCCGTGAGCTGCGACATCCGGGACGAGGAGCAGTGCGCGGCCCTGATCGACCGGGCGGTGCGGGAACTCGGGCGCATCGACGTCCTCGTCAACAATGCCGCCTACCAGATGGCCCAGCCCGACGGGATCGAGGCCATCACCACGGAGCAGTTCGACCGGGTGATGAAGACCAACCTGTACGGGATGTTCTGGCTCTCCCGCAAGGCGCTGGCGCACATGGAGCCCGGCGGCTGCGTCATCAACACCACCTCGGTCCAGGGGTACCAGCCCAGCCCCCACCTGCTCGACTACGCGATGACGAAGGCCGCGATCATCTCCTTCACCCACGGGCTGGCACAGATGGTCGCCGAGCGGGGCATCCGTGTGAACGCGGTCGCCCCGGGGCCGGTCTGGACGCCGCTGATCCCCGCGACGATGCCCGACGTGAAGGACTTCGGCCGGCAGTCGCCCCTCGGGCGGCCCGCCCAGCCGGCGGAGATGGCACCGGCGTACGTCTTCCTGGCCTCGCCCCAGGCGAGCTACATCACCGGGGAGATCGTCAACGCCACCGGAGGCACGCCGCTTCCGTAAGCCGCTTCCGTCACGTCCCGGTCCGGCCCTCCCCCGCGGAGGGCCGGACAGCCGGGCTGCGGACAGCCGGGCTGCGGACCGCCGGGCTGCGGACCGCCGGGCTGCGGACCGCGCCCGCGGAGCCGTGCCCCGACGGCGGGTGCGTACGGTGGCATCGGCCGGCCGCCGGCAGTGCCGGGGCCGGGCAGTGCGCGGCATCAGCCGGTCAGGGGCGCGGCGTTGATCAGGTCCATCAGCCCCGGCAGTCCGCCCTCGGCCATGGCACGGCGCTGGCGGTCCGCGGGCGTGCCCTCCTGCAGCAGCCGGTGGACGAGGGAGCTCACCTCCCGGAGGTCGCCGGCGTCCTCCAGGGCGGGCGTGATGTGGAGCAGGAGCGCGCACAGCACGTCACCACTGCTGCGCGGACGGCCCTGCGGGTCGACCAGTGTGCCGTTCAGCCCGTGCCGGGCGGCGTGCCAGTTGGCGGCCTGCAACAGCTCCGGGGTGCAGGCGATCCGGGGGAGCCCGGCCTTCTCCTCGTCGATCGCCGTGGCGACCAGCGCACGGACGACTCCGGCGAGCAGGACGGCGTCGTCCGCCCGCAGCTGCACGTCCAGGCACCGGACCTCCACGGTGGGGTACCGGTCGGACAGCCGGGCCTGCCAGTACAGCTGTCCCGCGTCCGCGATCGCCCCGGATGCCAGCAGGCCCGCCACGCGCTGCTCGTAATCGGCGTGGCCGTCGAAGGACGGCGGCGGACCGCTGACAGGCCACCGGCCGAAAACGATGGTCCGCCAGCTCGCGAAGCCGGTGTCCCGTCCGTCCCATATGGGCGAATTGGCCGACATGGCCAGCAGCGTCGGCAGCCAGACCCGGATCCTGTTCAGCACCGCGACGCCCGTCTCCTGGTCGGGAATCGCGACGTGGACGTGCATGCCGCTGATCAGGTGCTCGTCGACCAGCTGCCGCGCCTCCCCCTCCATCTTCAGGTAGCGCGGGGTCGGGGTCACGGGTACGGGGCTGCTCCCCCGCACCGGCGCCGCTCCGGAGGCGACGATGCGGCAGCCGTTCGCCTCCGCGGCCGACGCCACGGCATGCCTCAGGCGCAGGAGGTGGCCGCCGACCTCCTCCAGGCTGGAACACACGGGGGTGGCCACTTCCACCTGGGCCTGCAACAGCTCGTCCTGGACCTCGTCCCGCTCCGCGAGCGGGCCGAGACCCGCGGTGCGGCGGACGTCCTCCGCCAGGGGCAGGGGCAGGCCCGTCACCGGATCGACCAACAAATACTCTTCTTCGACACCGACTGTGATCACGTTCTGCGGCTACCCGGTTCCCTCATGATCACCCTCCGGACGGATGCCGTCCCCTGGTGCTGTGCACGGCCTGTCCGGGCCGGGTCGCGGGGCGGTACGCGGACGCGGCAGCACCCCGGCGCGATGCCGGGGTGCTGCCGCGATCGGGCGGGACGGGTGGGGAAGCGGCCTCTGCGGTCGTGCCGGCTCCCTCACGCCGCACTGGCTCCCTCGCGTCGTGCCGGTTACTTCGGGTCGCGCTGGAACCTGGAGGCGGCCCAGAGGTAGCCGAGCACGGCCAGGCCCAGGCACCAGGCGACCGCGAGCCATCCGTTGTAGCCGATCTCGCTGCCGAGCAGCAGTCCGCGCAGGGTCTCGATGGCCGGGGTGAACGGCTGGTAGCGGGCGACGGGCTGGAACCAGCCCGGCATGGCGTCGACCGGGACGAAGGCGCTGGACAGGAGCGGCAGCAGGATCATCGGCAGCGCGTTGTTGCTGGCCGCTTCGGCGTTGGGGCTGATCAGACCCATGCCGACGGCGATCCAGGTCAGGGCCAGCGCGAAGAGCACCAGCAGCCCGAACGCCGCCAGCCATTCCAGCACCGTGGCGTGCGTGGACCGGAAGCCGATGGCCACGGCGACGGCGCCCACCAGGGCCACGCTCATGACCGCCTGCAGGACGCTGCCCGCGACGTGTCCGATGAGCACGGAGCCCCGGTGGATCGCCATCGTGCGGAAGCGGGCGATGACGCCTTCGGTCATGTCGTTGGAGACGGAGACCGCGGTCCCGACGACGGTGCCGCCGATGGTCATCAGCAGGATGCCGGGCACGAGGTAGGCGATGTACGCGGAGCGGTCCGCGCCGCCGCCTTCGATGCCCGCGCTCATCACGTCGCCGAAGACGTAGACGAAGAGCAGCAACAGCATGACGGGGGTGAGCAGCAGGTTCAGGGTGAGCGACGGGTAGCGCCGGGCGTGCAGCAGATTGCGGCGCAGCATCGTCGCGGAGTCGCGCACGGCCAGGGAGAGGGAACTCATCGGACTGACTCCTTGGGCTGGTCGGTGCCGGTCAGGGCGAAGAACACGTCGTCGAGGTCGGGGGTGTGCACGGTCAGTTCGTCCGCCTCGACGCCGGCGCGCTCCAGCTGGTCGAGGATCGCGCGCAGTTCGCGCTGGGTGCCGTCGGCGGGCACGTGCAGGGCCAGCGCCTCGTCGTCACGGGTGGCCTCGCGCAGGGCGCGCGCGGCGCTCCGGTAGGCGGCCGGGTCGCAGAAGCGCAGCCGCACGTGGCCACCGGGCACGAGCCGTTTGAGCTCCCCCGCCGTGCCCTCGGCGGCGATCCTCCCGTCGTGGAGGACGGCGATGCGGTCGGCGAGCTGGTCGGCTTCCTCCAGGTACTGGGTGGTGAGGAAGACGGTGACGCCGTCGGAGACGAGCTCGCGGATGATCTGCCACATCGTGTGGCGGCTGCGGGGGTCGAGGCCGGTGGTGGGCTCGTCGAGGAAGATGACGCGCGGACCGCCGACCAGCGTCATCGCGATGTCCAGGCGCCGCTTCATACCGCCGGAGTAGGTGGAGGCCGGCTTCTTCGCCGCCTCGGCCAGGTCGAAGCGCTCCAGCAGCTCGGCGGCGACCCGGCGGCCCTCCCTCTTGGACAGGTGGTGCAGGTCGGCCATGAGCAGCATGTTCTCCTCTCCGGTGATCAGGCCGTCGACGGCGGAGAACTGCCCGGTGACGCCGATCGCCGCACGTACCGCCTGCGGGTCCGCGGCGAGGTCGTGGCCCGCGACCTGGGCCTGCCCCCCGTCGGCGGCGATCAGGGTGGAGAGGATCTTCACGGCGGTGGTCTTGCCGGCGCCGTTCGGCCCGAGCAGTGCGAACACGGACCCGGCCGGGATCCGTAGATCGATGCCGTCGAGCACGGTCTTGTCGCCGTAGGACTTGCGCAGGCCGACGGCGGAGACGGCGACGGCCGGCGACGGGCGACCGTCGCCCTGCCTGGACGTGGGCATGACAGATGAAGGCATGGAACCCTCCTGTGAGAAGGCTGGACCAGCAGGACGATGAAAGTGGCGTGAGGGCGCGGTTCTCGCAGGTCAGGACCTGGAGCGGCGGACGTCGATGTTGCCGTGCCGGGTGCGGGCGCGGACCGTGACGGTGTCATCGGTCCCCGCGGGGGCCGCGGACGAGGTGAGCGTGTTGCGCACCTGCCCGGAGCCCGAATGGACGTCGAGCCAGGCGGCCGTCCCCTCGCGGACGCCGACCTCGATGGCGCCGTAGGAGGTCTCCAGGTCGATGGCGCCGCGGGCCACTTCGTCCACGCGCAGGGTGCCGTGGGCGGTGGTGGCGGTGACCGAGCCCTCGGCGCGCCGGATCTCGATGTCGCCGTTGGCGCCGCGCACCCGCAGCTCGCCCGTCGCGACGCCTACGGTCGTGGTGCCGTGCGAGTTCTTCAGGACCGCGGGGCCCTCCACGAGGCCGACGCGCAGGCTGCCGGAGCTGGTGGTGATCTCGGCCGCGCCCTCGACCCGGTCCACGGTGATCGAACCGTGCGACGCAGTCAGCTGGAGCGGCCCGGTCGTGTCGAGGCGGACGTCACCGGACGAGGTCTTCACCCGGACCTCGCCGAGCCGGCCCTCGCCGAGCACCTGGGCCCAGGCACCGGTCATGTCGACCCGCGAGCCCGTGGGCAGTTCGACCGTCACGTCGACGGTGCCGGTGCGTCCGAACAGGTTGGACTTGGGCGTCCTGATGGTCAGTACGCCGCTCGTGTAGGTGACCTCGGTCTGGTCGGCCGCCCGTACGTCCTGGTCCCGCTTCGGGTCGCGGGGGCGCACCTCGACGAGCGTGTCGAGGCGGTCGCCCGCGATGAAACCGATGGAGCCGGCGTCCACGTGGGCGGTGGCCGAAATCGGTTCGGGCGTGTCGAAAGAAGGCATGGCTGTCCCGTCCTCATGAGTCCTTGGAGCGTCCCCGCTGGTGGGACGTGGTGTGGGTGAAGTGGGGCGACCGGGCGCGGCTAGCGCACCCAGCCCGTGAAGCTCTGTCCGATGGTGCGGGCCCGCTCCGCCGGACGCGGCGCGCCACCGCCGTCGACCGCGGCCGACACGGCGCGGACCAGCCACGCGTTGACCGACAGGCCCTCGCGGCCGGCGGCCTCCTCGGCACGCGCCTTGAGGTGGGCCGGCAGCCGCAGATTGACGCGGGCGGTGCCGCCCTCGTCCCCCTCGGCGGGCGCCTGCGCCTTGAGCGGTTCGAGGGGCGCGGCCGGCTCCGCGGGGCCGCTCTCGGCGGCCGCCGGCGTCACCACGAAGTCCGGGTCGAGCCCGCGCAACCGTACGTAGACCGAGCCGGGTGCCAGCTCGCGGGTGATTTCGTCCATCGCCGCGGAGAGCACGTTGAGCATGGTCAGCCGCGTCGCCGACTCCAGGGGGGCGACGAGCCGTTCGGCCAGCTCGCGGGCGTCGTCCCCGCCGGCTTCGGCGGCCACCGCCAGTTCGCGGCGGAGGGTGTCGACATACGGGGTGAGGTCCATGACGCCATCATGGCACCACAACGACACCATTCGCAAGCCCCTTGGCACCACATGGCACCGAGTGGCACCACCAAGCGCCACACGGCGCCACTCGACGCCACGCCGGGCCACGCACCACAACGGGAGGCGACAGGGAGGCATGGAGGAGGCACGGCGGGAATGCGCCCCACCTCGCACAGGTATTCGAACACCTGATTGAATAAGTGGATGGAGTACCTCCCCTTCCCCGACGACCTCATCCGTCTCCAGCAGCGCTGGACCCGCGCCTACCACCTGCTCGCCGTCCGGCGCGAGCGGAGCGTGGCCGGGCTGCGCAGGGAACTGATCGACTTGTCCTGCCGGATCAGCGCGCACCCGTACTGGCGGGCCGCCGGCTACCGGTCGGTGCGGCTGGTGGAGCTGAGGCGGGCGGCCGCCGCGGTTCCCGCAGCGCGGGAGCCGTTGCCCTGCGTCGACGGGGAGTTCGTGATGTCCGGGCCGCTGGAGACGGGGACGCGGTCGGAGTGAACGAGCTGGAAGCCAGGCTCGCGAGCTGGCGGTCCGTCCGGGCCTGGCTGATCTGGCAGCAGCGGCAGGCCGAGCGGGCCATCAGGGCGCTGGAGGCCGAGCTCGCGGCCGCCCAGGCGCGCCGGCCCCCTCCCCCGCCGCCGGAGTGGAAGGTCGAGTCCATCCGGACGGGCGCCGGGCCCAAGGCCCTGCGGATCCACGTCGGCGACTGCGCCATGGGCAAGGGCAGGGCCACGGGCACCGAGCAGGTGCGCCGCATGCTCGCGGAGGGGGTGGAGGCGTGCCCCTACTGCAACCCGGACAACGCACTCGGCATGACCGGCTGAGCCGTCGCCCCGGACCCCCGGCGCCGGGCGGCGGGCCCCGGGCAGCGGGCGCCGGGCCGGACGCCGGGGGTCCGGGGCGACCGGCGGCGGGCAGCGGAGGTCCGGGGCAAACGGGGCGCCTGGCGCCGGGAGAAACGGGGGCCCGGCGCCTTGCGGAACCCGGTCCCGAGGGGACGGCGGCACCGCGCCGCCGGCCTCGTGGACCTCACGCCTCTGCGGCCCCCTCACCTTCCTCGGGCTCCCAGCCCAGGAGGTCGCCCGGCTGGCACCCGAGCACCTCGCACAGTGCGGCGAGCGTCGTGAAGCGCACGGCCTTGGCCCGGCCGTTCTTCAGCACCGCCAGGTTGGCGGGCGTGATCCCGACGCGTTCCGCGAGCTCCCCCACCGACATCTTCCGCCGGGCCAGCATCACGTCGATGTTGACGGTGATCGGCATCAGATCACCTCGTCCAGCTCCGCCTGCATCTGCGCCGCCTCGACGTCGCGCGCCACGGCCTGGGCGAGCAGCACGCGCAGCACGAGCACGATCAGCGCCACGCCCAGGAGCCCCACCCCGACCCCGCCCAGCAGGAGGACCGCGCCCGGCGGGACGGCCTCTCCCGGCGCGAGGACGACTCCGAGGGCGAACACCAGGAGGGCCGCCGTCACGACGGCGCCGATCACGACGTGCACGTACCGGAACGCCCCGTGGGAGAACACCGTCCCGCGCCTGACCATGCTGACCAGCCGCCACACGCAGACCAGGACGACCTGGGCCGTCAGGATGCCCAGCACCGTGATCAGGAGGATCGGCATGCGCAAGTACGCCAGATCCGCGTCCAGTTCCTCCAGGTCCTTCGCCAGCAGCGCCACCATCACCGTCTGCACGAACACCGAGCCGGCGAGCAGCGCCACGAGCACGGCGCGCAGTCCAAGCACTGTCAGTCTTCCCACTGCCCCTCCTTGACCAGGACACATCCGTCGCACCTATCGAACGACGACAAGAATCTATTGAATATCGATAGAACCCACAAGGTGCGGGATGCAAGAAGGCGGACCAGGTCCACGACCGGGTGGGCGGGGCCGGGGCGGGGCCGGGGCGCGGTCAGCCCTGCTCTTCTCCCGCGGAGCGGGGCACGCCGACCGCCAGGACGGCGGTGTCGTCGTCCACACCGGCGCCGAAGGTGTCGAGCAGGTCGCGGACGGCGGCCACGGCGTCCAAGGCGGTGGTGGGCGCCAGCGCCTCGGCGAACGCGAGCAGCGCCTCGTCGCCGTAACGTTCCCCGTTGCCGGCTGCGTGGGCCTCGGTGAGGCCGTCGGTGTACAGGAGCAGGGTGTCGCCGGGGTCGAGGCGGACCCGGGTGGTGGCGATGTAGGCGTCCGGCAGGACTCCGATGAGCTGGCCGCCCGTGGTCGGCAGGTACTCGGCCCGGCCGTCCGCTCGCAGCAGCAGCGCGGCGGGATGGCCGCCCCCGGCCAGGACGACGCGGAAGCCGCCCTCGTCGCCGTCGGGGGTGAGCAGGCCCGCGATGACGGTGCAGAACCGCGGGTCGTGGCCGTTGTACTCGTGGTTCAGGACGGTGTTGAGGTTGGCGAGTACGGCGGCCGGGTCCGGGTCGTAGACGGCGGCCGCCCGCAGGGTGTAGCGGGCCAGGGAGGTGATGGCGGCGGCGGGCGCGCCCTTGCCGCACACGTCGCCGAGGAAGAGTCCCCAGGTGCCGTCGGCCAGGGGGAACAGGTCGTAGAAGTCCCCGCCGACCTCGTCGGTGGAGGCGACGTGGTAGTGCGCGGCGACGTCGAGGCCGGGCACGTTGGCCAGCGCGGGCGGCAGCAGGGTGGCCTGGAGGACGGCGTTCAGCCGCTGGAGGCGTTCGCGCTCGCGTTCCGCCTGCCGGCGGGCCCGCAGGAGCTCGATCTCGTAGGCGCGGCGGTCACGGGCGTCGAAGACGGTGGTGCGGATGAGCAGGGGCTGCCCGTCGGCGTCCGTCCTGACGGTGGAGGTGGCCAGGACCGGCAGCCGGCTGCCGTCGGCGGCCTTGAGTTCCAGGGCGATGCCGCTGATCTCGCCCTGCATGAGCAGCAGCGGCGCGAAGTGGGTCTCGTGGTAGAGGCGGCCGCCGACGGTGAGGAGTTCGGAGAACTTGCGGCGTCCCACCAGATCGCCGCGTTCGTAGCCGAGCCAGTCCAGCAGGGTCGTGTTGATCTTCGCGATGGTGCCGTCGAGGAGGGTGGAGAGGTAGCCGCAGGGTGCGTGCTCGTACAGATCCTCCGCGCTGTCCGCCGGCAGCGCCGAGAGCATCGCCTCCTCGCCGGCCGACGGCCGCTGCGGGAGCGCTCCGCCCTGGTCGCCACCATCGGCGGCCCCGCACGTCATCGGCCCGCTGCGGCCGGGGATGCCGCCCGGGCGGCCACCGGGCCGCCGGGCCCGCCGGTCGCCCTCATGCGCTCCCCGCTCCGTACGTCCATAGGACTCATCCTCGCAGACCCGCCCCGGACCTGCGATGATCCACGGCCCGGGGTCGGCCGCTCTCGTGGCTCCGGGGGCCGGACCCGGGTCCGGACGCCGCTCGACCCGGTGAGCGGGGGCGCTCGCGTCGCACCGGCGCTGCGACCGCTGGTGGGGAGCACGGCGCGCGCCGGTCGGGCCACAGCCCGCGCCGGGTCCGGGGGGAAGGGACCAGAGTCCGGCAGCGGGGCCCGTCGAGCAGAGGCGGTGACGGCCGGGGGCTCGGCAACGGGGCACGTTTCGCTTCCACTTGTGACGGCGTCCGGCAAGCCGGCGGGTGAGGCCGCCGCCAAGCGGTCCGCGAGGCGGCTGCGTTGACCGGATATCGATCATCCGTGGAGCGGGAAGTGTGGGCGGTGTCCCCGCGGGGAAGTCCGGGATGCCACCGCACCACCTCTGCTGAAAGCAGGTGACCATGCACCATCCGCCGATGGCCGCACCCGCGGCCTCGCGCTCCACCGACCGGTTCCGTCGCACCCGGCGCAGGGGGTTCCGGTTCGGCGCCTTGCTCGCCGCCACGGCGCTGGCGGTGCTCGTCCCGGCCCCGGCCGCCCATGCCGATCCGCCGCACAACCTCCCGCAGAACGCCGACGGTTGGGAACAGACCTTCTCTCCCGCCTTCGACTACGACGGCGACGGCTGCTACGCCACGCCCGCCATCGGCCCGGACGGCACCCTCGCCCCCGGGCTGAAGACCTCCGGGGCGATCAACGGCAGTTGCCACGACCGCTCGGACCTCGACAACTCCCAGACCTACGCCCGGGCCAGGTGCAACAGCGGCTGGTGCGCGATCGTCTACGCCGGCTATTTCGAGAAGGACCAGGCCGTGCACGGCAGCGGCCTGGGCGGCCACCGCCACGACTTCGAGCACGTGATCTCCTGGGTGAACACCGCTTCCCAGCGCGTGGAGTACGTGTCGACGACCCAGCACAGCAGCGTCAGGACCTACCCCCGCTCCGACGTCCGCTTCGACGGCGCCCACCCGAAGGTCGTCTACCACAAGGACGGGGCCGGCACCCACTTCTTCCGGCTGGCCAACGGCAACGACGAGCCGCCGGAGAACCACTACCACGCCTGGCGCTACCCGCCGCTGGTCGGCTGGAACGGCTGGCCCGGCACCTGGCTGCGCGACCGGCTGATGAGCGCCGACTTCGGCGCGGCCACCATCAAGATCACCGATGGCCGGTTCCCGAACCTGCTCGACAGCGCCAAACCGTCGGGCATCGCCTTCGACCCCTGGGGCTGACCCCGCCCCCGGCCCGGCTCCGCCCGGCCCGCGCGCGGCAACGAGCAGCCGGGCTGGGGGCTCGGGCGGGGACCGGGCGGCTGACTCCACGGCACGGCCCCCTTCCTCAAGTCCGGGATCGCCGCCATACTCCGTTTCCGTCCTGTCGCTCCGAGTCTTCCGCGAAGGCGAACCCGCACCCGCAGGGGGACGCATGACCGCCACCGAGCAGCCCGCCGGCCCCCCGCCGACGCCCGAGCCGCCGCCCCTTGCGAACCGTCCCGCACCCAGCGAGGTGACCCGGCTGCTGTGCGCGGGCGTGTACTTCGACGGTGACTTCCGCAGGCGCGTCATCGAGCAGCTCGTCGAGCACGAGGAACGCCCCGCCCCGCCGTCGCTCGGGGTCGACGCCGTGCCCGTCCTCGCGCACGCGCTGCGCGCCCGGCGCCGGGAATGCGCGGCCGGGTTCGCACTGGGCGTCCTGTGGGCCCTGTTCATCGGGCTGGGCGTGGCCGGGGTCGGATCGCAGACCGCGGCCGCGGTGCCCCTCCCCTGGTTCCTGGCGTACGGGGTCGTCTGCGTCGTGTCGTGGGGGGTGGGCGGAGGCAGGGGGACGGCCTTCACCCTCGACCGGGCCGTCCTCAGGCGGGCCGTCCGGGGCAGCCTCAAAGCGGTCCTTCCGGTCGTGCCGCTCGCGGTGGGGCTCCTGTACTGGGGGCTCGTGGTGTTCGCGGTGATCGGCGGCGCCGACGCCTGGGCGGCCTTCGTGTTCCCGGCGCTGATGGTGCTGCCGGTGGCGGCGTACCGGGTGGACGTCGTCTCCGTCATGCGCCACGAGCTGAGCCGGGAGGCCCACGCGCGCTCCCCCCGCCGGGAACTGCCGGACAAGCCCCGCTACCGGCGGATCGGCGAGGCCGTCGACCGCGAGCAGTACGCGACGCTCGCGGTCCACGACCCGCTCCGGCCGTTCGTCGGGGTCGGTGAGCCGTACAAGCCGTGGTCACTCGTCATGGAGCTGGAGCGCAGGAAACCCCCGGCGCAGCGGCAGGACGGGGTGCGGGGAGACCCGCTGACGGGACGTGAGGTCCTCGACCTGATCAGGCCACGCCTGGAGGACCTGCGCACCTCCACCGCGGCCACGAGCCGGGACCGCCTGCGCTTCCTGGAGATCGACGAGATCGTCTACCTGTGCGTGGGGGCCGCGGGTGACCGCTTCACCTACCACGGCGTCGCCGAGCAGCACCTGGAGGCCGCGGCCGGCGAGGGCGACGAGGAACGCCGTCACTTCCTGCGGGTGCGGGTCGGCGCGTGGGACGAACAGATCGCGCTGTCGCTCCTGGTCGGGGTGCACACGCAGGGCGGCATGCTGGTCCTGGAAGTCCTGCCGCACGTGCTCAGACCCGTGCGCGCGGAATTCAGAGCGGCGGACGTGGTCGCGGCGCGGGCACAGGACGGTCCGCTGCGGGACGTGCTGGTCGCCGTGTTCGCCGGCGCGTCGGCGAACTGCGCGGCCGGGTTCTGCCTGGCGCATACGGCCCTCTCCGTCTTCCGTACGTGGCTGACCGGCCCGGAGTACGCCGAACCGGACGGACCTGTGGCCTCGGTGCGGGAACTGGGGAGCGCACGGGAGGTGTCCCTGCTCCAGGAGATGGACGTCAGCCGGTACGTGAGGACCCTCCAGGACCGCATCGCGAGCGGGGTGCGCGAAGCACTGCGGGCCAAGGGATACGAGACGGGCGAGTTCGAGCAGCACATCGTCACGGTGAGCGGGGGCGGGGTGTTCATCGGCGAGATGAGCGGGGGTGCGGTGGCGACGGGAGACCGGGCCTCGGCCAAGCACGTGCAGGGTGATGCGGAAGCGAAGAGGGGGCGGACATGAGCACGCCGGACGGGACCGAGGGGCCGCGGGCGGATCCCGACAGGACGGCGGCGCGGGAGGCGGGCGCGGACGCCGGCACGGGCGCGGGCGCGGACGCCGACACCGGCACGGGCGCGGGCGCGGACGCCGACGCCGACGCCCGTACGGGCGCGGACACCGGCACCGGTACGGGCGCGGACACCTCCGGCACCGGCACCGGCAGGGAGACTTCCGTCGGCGGGTCCGGCAGTGTCCGCGTCGGGTTGCTGACGGGCGGCGCCGTCGCCGCCGGAGCCCGTGCCCGCGCCGAGGACCGCTCCACGGGCCGCTCCGAGCGGACCGCGCTGCCGCCCGGAGTGCTGCCCGCCGTGCCGCCCGCGGCCGTCGCCGGGGACGTCGGCATCGGCGCGATGACCGCGGGCGCCGCGGCCGCGGGCCCGGATGCCATCGCCGTCGACGCGTCGACCGGGCCGGTGGGGACCGTCCAGGACCTGCGGGCGGCCGTGGGCGTACTGCGCGAGCAGCTGCGCCTGCTCGGCTCCGGCGCGGAGGCCGCCGAGATCGACCACCACCTGGCCGAGGCACAGGCGGAGATCGAATCCTCGGGGCGGGTGCGCCCCGAACGCCTCCAGTGGCTACGCGACCACCTCGAACTCGGAGCCACGGCGACGGCCGCGCTCGCCTCCGCGGCGACGGTGGCCCAGCAGATCGCCCAGATCCTCGGAGGCCCGGGCTGAGGGGGCCCTCGCGGCCCGCCGGGGTCCGCGCGGGCGCAACCGGTCATCCCCGGCGACGCATCACACCCCCGGGCCGCCGCGGGAGCATGCCAGGCCGAGCGGACACAGCCGGTCGCTCCCGGCGACCCGTCCCACCCCCGGGTCGCCGCGAAGCATGCCAGGTCCCTGCGAACGCAGCCGGTCGCTCCCGGCGGCGCAACACACCCCCGGGCTGCCGCGGGAGCGTTGCCAGGTACACGCGGCAGCCCGCCTGGCAACGAGCCGGGTCCTTCGCTCGCCCGTCGGCGGGAGCGCTCCGCGTCATCCGTCCTCTTGCGCCCTCCCCGTCGCGTGCCTCCGTTCGGCACGGGCACGAGCCGCGTCGTGGGCCGCGCGCAGGAGTCGCACGACGGTGTCCTGCGTCCGGGCCCCGGGATTGACGACGGAGATCCAGCCGAGCGCTCCGTACACCGGATGCGGCACGACCTCGTCCGCGGCCGCAGGGCCGGGCCGGCCGCCGGCGCCGCCCGGCTCCCCGGCGGCAAGCTCGCTCAGGGCTCGGCGCCCGGCGTTGACGTTCACGCGCCAGCGGCCGGGCGGATCGAGGTCGGACGCGGCGTCGTCCGGGTGGTTCTTCGTGATGATCGTGCCGTACGGCTGGACGTTCGCCGGCATCCGGCCGTCGGGGGCGTAATAGAAGAACGCGTCCCCCCAGGCGAGTTCGGGAAAGTCGCCTCCAGGCTCCGGGACGACCACGAGCGCCCCCTCGAAGGACCGCACGGTCGCGATGATCTGCTCCATACTCATGGTTCGAGCATGACCTTCAAGTGCTTGTGTGGGGTTCAGAGTATGGACGGGTTCGAAAGCGGTGCGCGGGGCGTACGGCTGCGCACGGTCGATGTGGCCGGACAGTCGGGGTACTCGGTGCAGCAGGTACGCGATCTGGAGCGGCTGGGGGTCATTCCGGCGGCCGCACGCGCGGACAACGGCTACCGCTCCTACACCGCGGTCCACGTCCGCGCCCTGAGCGCCTACCGGGGACTCGCCGGCGCCATGGGCCCGGCGGACGCCCGGCGGCTGCTCGCGGAGCTGCGCACGGTGACACTCACGGAGGTGGCCTCGGCGGTCAACGAGGTGCACGTACGGCTCGCCCGGGAACGGCACGAGGCCCTGCGCGCCCTCCGGGCACTGGAAGCGATCCGGGCGGATAAGGAGATTGCGGGGCCCGAGGAGGAGCGCGACACGATGACGATCACCGAACTCTCCACTGCGCTCGGCGTCCGCCCCTCGACGCTGCGGTTCTGGGAGCAGGAAGGGCTCGTCACGCCCGACCGGGTCACGTCACTGCGCGCGCGGCGCTACGGCCTGGCCGCCATCCGGGCGGCCCGTATCGTCGCGGCGCTGCGCGGCGCCGGTTACGGCATCCCGGCGGTGCGGGAGGCCGTGGACTGTCTGCACCGTCCCGACGGCCCGGCCGAGACCCGGCGCGTCCTGCTGCGGCGGCTCGACCGGATCGCCCTGCGCACCGTGGCCCTGCTCCGGGCCGGGGCGGACCTGGCGGAGGTGGCCACGTCTGCCGCCGCCTCCCCCGCTGCCCCCGATGCTTAACGGCGACCACGATGTGGAACCGATTGCTCCATGACTGAAAGTTCGAGTCCCTACCTCTCCTCGGCGCGGGTCACCGTCCTCGGGGTGCAGCCCGGCCATCCGCCCTTCCGGATCGTGGAGATCGACGGGGAGATGGTCGGCGCGGCCACGTCCATGACCGATGTCCTGCTGATCAGTGCGGCCTCGGGCGTTTCGATCCACGACCTGGACGATCCGGAGGCGGTCCGGTGGGTGGGCGGCGGCAAGTTCACCTGGGCCCTGCACTAGAGGGCCGGGGACGGCCCCGGTCCTCTGGAGAGAGGGCAGCATGACGGTCGATGGCACCGGCGCGCCGTGCGGGCGCGCCGCACGGCGGTGCGCGGCCGCGTTCGTCGGCGCCCCTGACGGCTCGCCGCCGCGCGCGCCATGACCACCGGTTTCCGCAAGCGGCTCACCGTCCGCATACCCCCCTCCCGGCCCGCGCCCCTGAGCCTCCCTGACCGTCCCTGAGCTCCCTGCCCCTCCCTGACCCTCTTGACCGCCCCGGACCGTCGCGCGGCGGCCGGACGGCCGGGGCCTGACGCCGTCGGTCCCGTCAGCCGGTGTCGCGGGCGAGGTCGATCGAGCGGACCTCGTCCAGTACGGCGAAGCCGGTGCTGTCGTAGAGGCCCATCGCCACGTCGTTGCCGCCGAAGACGTTGAACATCATCATCTCGTCGCCGCCCTGCCGGGTGGCCCACTCTCCGACGGACATCGCGGCACGGCCGTAGCCCTTGCCGCGGTGCTCCTCGTACACCTCCAGCGAGAAGCCGAAGGTCACGCCGGGCAGGAAGCCGTGGTTCACCCAGGCGGTACCGATCGCCTGCCCGTCGGCTTCCATAACGTAGAAGGCGTGGCCCGGGGTCCGGTACCCCTGCGGGAGGTAGCGGACGAAATCCTCGTCGGACTTCGCCTTGGCCTGCTGCGGGGTCAGGGCGCCGGCCCTGACGATGTCCGCGATGTACGCGGCCTCCTCGCCCGCGTACCAGGCCGGGTACTCCGCCTCGGTCAGCCGCCGCACCGTCAGGCCCGGGGGCAGGTCGGGCCGCTCGGCCGCCACACGCATCCGGTTCTGTCCCCGCACGGGGTAGTCGCCGAAGGCTCCCGCTCCGCCGGTGAGCCGGACCTCCACGCGCTGCGCACCGTGTTCGGCGCACCAGCGCTCGGCCCACTCGCGCCCCTGCGACAGCGTCAGGTCGTGGATGCGGCCGACGCTCGCCCCGCCGTCCTGCGTCACCGACACCGCGAGCCAGCCGGTGCCGTCGGTGGCCACCGTCCAGTCCTCGACGCCCTTCAGCACCCGTTCCAGGAGGGCCCGGGCCAGGGTCTGCGTGCACCCGGCCGCCCGGTACCCGGCCAGCACCCGCGCCTCGAATTCGGTACGCCACCGCGCGTGGTCGGCCACGATCCGTATCTCGCTCATCCGCCCACCCTAAGGGCTGTCCCGTAATCCCCGGTGGATCAGCGCACGGCGTCAGATGCGGTGCATCGCAAGGCGGAGGGGCGCCCCCATACTGGGCGTATGGGGGCGTTCCGACAACACGGCGAGGCGCCGTAGCTGGCGTCGTGCGCCCGCCGGGGATTGCGGGACAGCCCTTGGGGGGTGTCTTGCCGGCCAGGCCCGGCCCGGCCTGACCGGCAAGACACGCACGAGCGCCGCCGGGCAAGAGCACCGCAGCGCCGGCCGGCGGCCCGTCATCGCTCCCGCACGCGGAACGTCACCGCGCTACCGGGCGGCCCCGGCGGTGAAGGCCTGCGCCGCCGGTGGGCCGGCGCAGCGCAGGGCGTTGGCGGTGACCGGGGCGCCTTCGGCCCTGTTGCGGTCGTAGGTGACGGTCCTGACCCGGACGGGCCCGGTCCCGACGGTGACGTCGAAGGACGGGCCGTGGTGCGCGACGGCCTGCAGGCGGGCGCCGGGCAGCGCGGCCGCGAGGGTGGCGGCGTCCGCCTGCCGGTCCGGGGCGTAGCGGATGACCGCAGGGCCGGAGGGGCGCGCGGCGGGGGCGGACTTGGAGGTGTCGGTGACGGCGAAGCCGCTGCGCCGCAGGGCCGCCGCGACGGTCGGGTCGTCCACGCGTACGGCGATCCAGGCGGGGTTCGTCACGGCCACAGCTTCCGGGACGGGCTGGATGCGCGCGTCGCCCGTGACGGGTCGGTCGGCGCGCAGCGCGTTCCACAGGGCGGCGGAGCGGGCCTCGTCCCAGACCAGGGTGGAGCCCACGCCCGGTACGCGGTGGTCGAACAGGCGGATCGGCACGGTGGCGAACTCGGTGCGGTCGGCCCGCAGGCGCCCGAGGGCGAGGCCGATGCGGACCAGGTCGTCGAGGCCCGTGCGGTCGTCGGTGCGTACGGACTTCAGGAGCGTGCGCGCCGTGCGCGCCGTGCTGAGTGGACCGGAGAGCGCGCCCTCGGCCGTCAGGCGGGCGAGCAGGTTGGTGACCAGGCGCTGTTGGCGGCGGACGCGGCCGAGGTCACCGGGCGGTTGGACGTGGCGGGCCCGGGCGTAGCGCAGCGCTCCCCTGCCGTCGGTGCGGTGGACGCCGGCGGTGAGGTCGAGGCCGGAGTTCTCGTCCTTGAGCGGTTTGTCCGTGCACACGGTGGCGCCGCCGAGGTCGTCGACGGCCCGTTCGAAGCCGGTGAAGCCGGTCTCCAGGTAGTGGTCGATGTGCAGGCCGGTTGCCTTCTCGACGGTGCGGACGGTCAGCGGGCCACCGCCCAGGGCGAAAGCCCCGTTGATCTTCCCCCGGCGGGCCGGGCCGGACGCCTTGGCGGGGGCCTGCGCGTCGGCGTACTGGACGTAGGAGTCGCGCGGGATGGAGACGACGCTCGCCCGGCGGGTGTCCTCGGAGAGGTGGACGAGCATCATCACATCGGTGCAGTTGCATCCCTTCCCGCCCACGTTGAGCCGGCGCTTCTCGGCGGCGGACAGGCCCGCGCGGCTGTCGATGCCGACGACGAGGATGTTCGTACCGCGGCTCTTGTCCGGCGTGCTCCGCTCCGCGGAGACCGCTCGTGCGCCGGTGTAGGAACCCCCGACGAGGGTGGCCAGCAACGCGAGGGCAACGGTGAGTCGATGCAAGGCGCGTCCCCGATCCAGTCCGAAATGTCCTAGATCGCGAAGGTACGGTCGCGGTGCGCGCGGGAACGCGCCCCGCGCCGCACCGGGCCGGTCATGTCCCCCTGGTGGCGGGCACGCCCCTTACTTCAGACCGATCTCGTCGCACGCCGCCTTGAGCCGGTCGGTGCAGATCTCGGCAACGGTGTAGATACCGTCGTCGACGACCGTGGACTTGACGTTGGACCTGGTCAGCGAGATGCCGGGGACCAGCACCGAAGGGACGCGCGCGGTGGTCGGGCTGTCGACCGTATCGTTGATGATGTCGTCGATCCGCTCCTCCTTGGCGAGGGCGACGGCCATCTCCGCGGCGGCCGCGGCTTCGGGGGCGTACCGCTTGTAGACGCTCATGAACTGCTCGCCCGCGACGATGCGCTGCACACCGGCGAGTTCGGCGTCCTGGCCGGTGACCGGGGGCAGGGTGGACAGGCCGGCCGCCTTGAGGGCGGTGATGATGCCGCCGGCCATGCCGTCGTTGGCGGAGTAGACGCCGACGATCTTGCCCTTGCCGAGCGCCGTGAGCGCGGCCGCCATGTTGGCGTTGGCGTTCTCCGGCTTCCACTCGACGGTGTCGTACTCCTTGCCGACGTTCACCTTGCCGTCGAGGACGGAGTGCGCGCCGGACTTGAACATCTTGGCGTTCGGGTCGGTGACCGAACCGTTCATCATGACGATCTGGCCGTCCTTGGCCTTGTCACCCAGCGCCTCCAGCAGCGCCTTGCCCTGGACCTGACCGACGTCCTCGTTGTCGAAGGAGGTGTACGCGTCGATCGGACCTTCGGCCAGGCGGTCGTAGGCCACGACCCGGATACCGGCGTCCTTGGCCCGCTTGACCGCACCGGCGATCGCCTTGGAATCCACCGCGTCGACGATCAGGACGTCCACCTTGTTGGTGATCATCGTGTCGACCTGAGAATTCTGGGTGGTCGCATCCTGTTTCGCATTGGCATAGACCACTCGGGCCTTACCGCGCGTCAGTCTCGCGACCTCCTTTTCGATCAATGGCTTGTCGAACTTCTCGTACCGCGCCGTCTGGTTCTCCGGCAGCAGCAGACCGACCTTGATCGCATCACCCTTGCCGGCGCCCTTCGAGTCCCCGCCGGAATCCGTCGCGCCACACCCGGCGAGCGATACGGCCATGGTGGAAACGGCGACAACAACGGCAGCACGGCCCAGATGTGCGTTCACGATATAAACCTTCCTGACCAGGCCGAATCCTTGCGGCCGAGGTAGAGGCAGTCAACTCGGCCCTGCCGCACTCGTCAAGAAGTGAAGTATTAACGAGATGGCAACGTTGCCATCACCCTCCGCATCCGCAGGATCCTGCTTTTAGGGGATTTACGCCCCCCACCGATTTCCTGGCGAAGCTTCAACTCCTGAAGCACAAAAGGGAAACGGACCCGCAGCCCCCAAGGCACGCGGGTCCGCGACGGTGCGGTTTTCGGTCAGCCGCCGACGTACGCCGCGAGGTGCTCGCCCGTCAGCGTCGAGCGGGCGGCCACGAGATCGGCCGGGGTTCCCTCGAAGACGATCCGGCCGCCGTCGTGGCCGGCACCCGGACCCAGGTCGATGATCCAGTCGGCATGGGCCATGACCGCGGGGTGGTGCTCGACGACGACGACCGACTTGCCCGAGTCGACGAGCCGGTCGAGCAGGCCGAGCAGCTGTTCCACGTCGGCGAGGTGCAGGCCGGCGGTCGGCTCGTCGAGGACGTAGACGCCGCCCTTCTCGCCCATGTGGGTGGCCAGCTTGAGCCGCTGCCGCTCACCGCCGGACAGTGTGGTGAGCGGCTGGCCGAGGCTGAGGTAGCCGAGCCCGACATCGACGAGCCGGCTCAGGACCCGGTGCGCGGCCGGGGTGTGCGCCTCCCCGGCGCCGAAGAACTCCGCGGCCTCGGTCACCGGCATGGCCAGCACCTCGCTGATGTCACGGCCCCCGAGGCGGTGCTCCAGCACGGAGGCTTCGAACCGCTTGCCCTCGCACTCCTCGCAGGTGCTGGCCACACCGGCCATCATCCCGAGGTCGGTGTACACGACGCCCACGCCGTTGCAACCGGGACACGCTCCTTGCGAGTTGGCGCTGAACAGCGCCGGCTTCACACCGTTGGCCTTGGCGAAGGCCTTGCGGATCGGGTCGAGCAGGCCGGTGTACGTCGCCGGATTGCTGCGCCGCGAGCCTCGGATGGGGCTCTGGTCGACGGACACCACGCCCTCGCCGGGCTCCCCCGACCGGTGCGGCAGCGACCCGTGCACCAGCGAGCTCTTCCCGGAGCCGGCGACGCCGGTGACGACGACGAGCACCCCGAGCGGGATGTCGACATCGACGTCGCGCAGGTTGTGCGCCGTCGCGCCGCGGACCTCCAGCGCACCGGTGGGCGTACGGACCTTCTCCTTGAGGGCGGCCCGGTCGTCGAGGTGGCGTCCGGTGACGGTGTCGCCCGCCCGCAGCCCTTCGACGGTGCCCTCGAAGCAGACGGTGCCGCCCCCCGTGCCGGCGCCGGGACCGAGGTCGACGACGTGGTCGGCGATCGCGATCGTCTGCGGCTTGTGCTCCACCACGAGCACGGTGTTCCCCTTGTCCCGCAGTCGCAGCAGCAGGTCGTTCATCCGCTGGATGTCATGGGGGTGCAGCCCGGTGGTGGGCTCGTCGAAGACGTAGGTGACGTCGGTGAGTGAGGAACCGAGGTGGCGGACCATCTTGACGCGCTGCGCCTCGCCGCCCGACAGCGTGCCCGAGGGGCGGTCGAGCGAGAGGTAGCCGAGGCCGATCTCCCCGAACGAGTCGAGGCTGTGCCGCAGCGCGGCGAGCAGCGGCGCCACCGTGGCGTACCGGCCGCCCGAAGAGCCCGAGGAGCCCGGAGAGGAATCGCCCTCCAGAGCACGGACCCATGCCGCCAGGTCGCTGATCTGCATCGCGCAGGCGTCGGCGATGCTGATCCCCGCGATCTTCGAGGAGCGGGCGCCCTCGCTGAGCCGGGTGCCGTCGCACTCGGGGCAGGTGGTGAAGGTGACCGCCCGCTCGACGAAGGCCCGGATGTGCGGCTGGAGCGCCTCCTTGTCCTTGGACAGGAAGGACTTCTGGATCTTGGGGATCAGGCCCTCGTAGGTGAGGTTCACTCCCTCGACCTTCACCTTGGTCGGCTCCCGGTGGAGGAAGTCGTGCATCTCCTTCCTGGTGTAGTCGCGGATGGGCTTGTTCGGGTCGAGCAGGCCCGACTCGGCGTAGACCCGTACGGTCCAGAAGCTGTCCGACTTCCAGCCGGGGATGGTGAAGGCGCCCTCGGCGAGCGACTTGGAGTCGTCGTAGAGCTGGGTGAGGTCGATGTCGGAGACGGCGCCCCGGCCCTCGCAGCGCGTACACATGCCGCCGGTGCGGTTGAAGGTCGCCTTCACCGTCTTCTTCGCGCCGCGCTCGACGGTGATGGCGCCGCTCGCCCGGACCGACGGCACGTTGAAGGCGTAGGCGCTGGGCGGCCCGATGTGCGGGGTGCCGAGCCGGCTGAAGAGGATGCGCAGCATGGCGTTGGCGTCGGTGGCGGTGCCGACGGTGGAACGCGGGTCGGCGCCCAGCCGCTGCTGGTCGACGATGATCGCCGTCGTCAGCCCCTCCAGTACGTCGACCTCCGGGCGCGCCAGGGTCGGCATGAAGCCCTGCACGAAGGCGCTGTACGTCTCGTTGATCAGCCGCTGCGACTCGGCCGCGATCGTGCTGAACACCAGCGAGCTCTTGCCCGAGCCGGAGACACCGGTGAACACCGTCAGCCGGCGCTTCGGGATCTCGATGCTGACGTCCCTGAGGTTGTTCACGCGCGCGCCGTGCACCCGGATCAGGTCGTGGCTGTCGGCGGGGTGCGGTGTGGGCGGCTGCGTTCCCGTCCCCGTGGCCATGCTCATCGTGTCTCCATCTGTTGGGCGGGGGCGCCTTCGCGGTCTGTCGCGCGTGCGCCGCCCGGCACGGTACGACCGGCTGCGAGCGGTGCGTCCGTCCGGTTCTACTTCGCCGTCGCCGCCGGGGCAACGTTCCGCCGCGGCGCGGCCCGGCCCGCGGGACGCCCCTGCGGGCGCCGGGCCGCCCTCAGCGGTCCTGGAGCAGCCCGAGGACGTTGCCGTCGGGGTCGGTGACGGTGGCCACGAGACGGCCGCCACCGACGTCGTGCGCGGGCTCCTTCACCGTGGCGCCCGCGGCGGTCACCTCGGCCAGCTTCGCCTCGATGTCCGGTACGTGCCAGTAGGCCACCGGCGCGGTCATGCCCTGCTGTCCCGCGGTGGGCACGAGGCCGATGCTCTGGCCGGCGGCCTCGAAGCCGACGTAGTACGGCTCGTCGGTCTGCGGCGCCACTCCGAGCAGGGCGGCGTAGACCGCCTTGGCCTTCGCGAGGTCGGACACGGGGTGCAGCACGGTCTTGACGCCCTGGGTCGAAGAGTCGCTCATGATCACTCCTGGGGGATGCGTGGTTCGGGAGGGGAGAGGGAGGCGGGGCCCGTGATTCCCTCAGCCGTCACCCTAGGTGTCGGTGCGCGGGGACGCTTCTCGATTCCTGACCGGTCCCGGCCGGTACCGGCAGCAGGTGGGCCCCTCCCCCCGGGCTGCCGCGGATAATGGCACCGCCCGGGGCTTCCGCGCGGGGTGTGCACCGATCCGATACGAGGGATGAAGAGTCGATGACGCTGAAGGAAGGCCGGCGGGTGAAGCTGGCGGCGGATACGAGGCTGACCGATGCGGCCCTGGTCACGGAGGCCCCCTCGGCGGTGGCGGGGAGTGTCGTCGGGTCCCTGTCGCTGGCGGCGGGCACGGAGGGCGTCGTCGACCGGGTCGTGGAGCACCGGGACGAGAGCCAGGGGGTCCGCGAGTACGAGCGGCTGAAGTCGCTGCTCGATTCCTTCGGTCACCAGATGCCCACGGAGAGCAGGAGGCAGCTCGAAGAGCAGATCGGCTCCCTCGAACCCGAGTGGACCGCCCACCAGGAGCGGGGGAACCGTGTGACGGTCCGCGTCCGCTTCGACAACGGCTTCATCCTCGACGACGCGCCCGAAGCCGCCTTCACACCGGCCTGACGGGCATAACCTGCCACTTCAGCGTCACCTCACCCGCTGCTCCATCCGCCACTTCCCGCCGCTTCCCCGGACCGCCCCCGGCCCGGGCGCGGCCGGGCGGCGCACGTTCGGGGTCAGCGGGCGTAGGAGCCGATGCCGACCAGGCAGTAGACGTAGTTGTTCACGACGGCGCCGTTGATGGTGTAGCGGTAGGAGAAGGCGTGCCCCGGTCGCGCCCCGCCCGCGCCCGCGGACGGGGACGGGGATGGGGACGGGGACGGGGACGGAGCCGCCGTGGTCCCGGCCACCCGGATCCGCAGCAGCACTTCACGATCGCCGAGACGGGCCCGTACGAGGTCGCCGTCCCGGCAGGACGGGATGCGCAGGCGGGCGGAACCCGACGGGAGGGGGACGGTGAGGATCACACCGTAAGCGGCCTGTTCGGGCGTGAGCGTGAAGTCCATTTCCTGCGACACCGGTTGCTCCTCAGGGGTGTCCTGCCGGTCAGGTGTTCAGCGGATTGTCCCCGGGACACGTCGGCGGACGCAGCCATTCCGAGCGGGACGGACGCCATAGGGTGATGCCGCGTCAGGCACCATCCGCCCCGGCCGAGTAGAGGAACCGCGTGCCCCTGCTGCCCAAGCGACGTCTGGCCCTCGGGGCCGCCCTGCTGGCCGTCGTCGCCGGCGTGACGCCGGCCACCGCCGCCCGCGCCGCCGAGCCGCCCCGTACCGCGCGGAGCCCGCAGCCGCCGGCGTCCCCCCGGCCCGCCCCCGATCCGGAAGGGCTGCTCCGGGCCCTGCGGAAGACGACCGCGGCCGGGGCCCCGGGGGCGCTGGCCCGGTTCACCGGGCCGGAGGGGGCCCGGGTCAGCGCCGTGGGCGTCAGCGACCGGGCCACGGGCGCGGGCATGGACGCCAAGGCCCGCTTCCGGATCGGCAGTGTCACCAAGACCTTCTCGGCCGTCGTGCTGCTCCAGCTCGTGGCGGAGCGCAGGATCGCGCTGGACGCGCCGGTGGGCCGCTACCTGCCCGGTCTGCTGCCCGACGACCGGATCACCGTGCGCCATCTGCTGACCCACCGCAGCGGGCTGGCGGACTACACCGGAGCGATGTTCGAGCGGACGGTGCCCGGTTTCGAGGCCGTGCGGAACAAGGTGTTCACCTACCGGGAGCTCGTGGGGCTCTCCCTGCGGGAGCCGCGGACGAGCGGGCCGGGGCAGGCGTACGCGTACTCGAACACCAACTTCGTCGTCGTCGGCATGCTCATCGAGAAGGTGACGGGGAACCCGGTCGCCACGGAATACCGCCGTCGCGTCATCGAGCCGCTCGGCCTGCGGGACACCTCCTACGTCCACCCCTCCACGGCCGTGCGGGGGCCGCACACCCACGGGTACCTGCACTCGGACGAGGAGGGGGCGCCCCTCGTCGACGCCACCGAACAGACGGTGTCGTGGGCGCAGTCCGCCGGGGCGATGATTTCCAGCCCGGCCGATCTGAACACCTTCATGTCGGCGCTGCTGGGCGGCAGGCTGCTGTCCGCGCCGATGCTGGAGGCCATGCTCGCCGTGACCCCGACCGATGGCACGCGTACCCGCTCCTACGGGCTGGGCCTGCGCCGCTACGACCTGGCCTGCGGCACGTCGGTGTACGGCCACACGGGCACCGTTCAGGGCTTCTACACCTACGCGTTCGCGACCCGCGACGGCCGTCGCAGCCTCGCGGCCATGGCCAACACCTCGAACAGGGCGGCGGCGAACACGGCGCTGGGCGGCACGCTCGAAGCCGCGTTCTGTGGCAGAACGGCCCCGGAGGCCACCGCCCGCGGCTTCGCGGTGAGCGCCCCGGCGGAGGCGGACCTCCCCGAACGGGACGCCCGCTGACCCGTGGCCGCGAGCGGCGCCCCGGGCAGCCCGGCCCGCTCGCCCGGGAACTCGCCCGGGGCTCGCCGGGTGGCTGCCGGGAGGGCGCCGTATCCTGAACGAAGTACCCGGTGGGAGCACCTCGCCACAGGAGGGTCAGGCCCATGGCGAAGACGGCTGACGCCCGCGGCCCGGGCAGGGTGGCGCAGTTCCTGGAAAGCCCGTTCGTCGGGCTGTCCCCGTGGATCGTCTTCTCACTCCTGGTCGGGCCGGGGCGGTTCGAGTGGGCGGTGGGCCTGGCCCTCGCCATCTCCGTGGCCCTGGTCGTGGTCGGCAGACTGACCGGCTCCGGCGGCTCCGTGAAGATCCTCGAAGTCGCCGACGTGGTGTTCTTCGCGATCCTGACCGTGGTCGGTGCCTTCGCGAGCGACGGTACGCGCCGGTGGCTGGAGACCTATGCGGGCGAAGTGGCGAATCTCGCGCTGGTGGTCATCGCCCTGGGCTCCATGGCCGTACGGATGCCCTTCACGCTCCAGTACGCCCGGGAGCAGGTGGACCCGCAGCACTGGCAGGCTCCGTCCTTCATACGGACGAACTACGTGATCACCGGGGTGTGGGCACTGGCCTTCATGATCAACGCGGCCGTCGGGGCCTATGGCGACCTCGTGCTGCACAATCCCGACAACATCTGGACCGGGTGGATCATCCAGGTCGTCACGATCATCGGGGCGCTGCGCTTCACCCAGTGGTATCCGGACGTCGTCCGCGCCCGGGCGGGCACCGGGCGCCCGCCCCCGCCGCTGTCCTCGATGCTGCTGCCGCTGGCGGGCCTGCTGGTGCCGGTGGGGATCGCCGTGCTGATCTTCGACAGCCATCTGTGGTGGCTGGGAGTCGCGCTCGTCGTCATCGGCGGATGGCTGAGCCGGCTGCTGAAACGCCAGGAGGCGACGGCCGCCGCCGATGCGCGGGGCGACCCGCTGAGCTGAACCCGCGCGCCTACCCGTCCCGCTTCGAGCGCAGGTCCAGCATGTCGAGGAGCGCGGCCAGGTCCGCCGGGCCGGTGGCGCGGGAGGTGACCGTCCCCCGTGCCAGGTCGCCCTCGTCACCGCGCTCGGGGAGTGCGTCCCCGAGTCGGTGGGGGCCCGTAGGGGCCTGCGGCGCCGGTTTTGCCGGCCCGGACGCGCCCCACCGGCCCGGGTACGAGCGGGGCTCGGCGGCGGCCGGACAGACCGGACCCGCGCCCCGGTACCTGCGCCGCCGCCGAGAGCGGGCGGCCACAGCGGTCCGCGCCGTCTCCCACAGGCCGGAGCCGTCCTGCGACGGCCAGGGCAAGCCGAGGGGGGTGTGCTGACTCATCCACCGTGGCATCCGGAAATCCTCCTCCTCGGTCGTGCGCTGTCCGGGCCGGCCGCGGTCGGGTGCCGCCGACCGGGTGCTGCCGGTCCGGTGGAGTGTGCCCATCCGCCCGCGCCCGAACCCCGGGAGGCACATCCGGCGCGGGGGATCACTCGCGATCAGGCAGCACGGCCCGGCCCGATCCTGCCTGATCGGCGGTGCACCCGCTAGGACCGGCCGTCGACGGCCATCTCGCCGAGCAGGGACCAGTCGTCCTGCGGCACCTTCATGTTCACGATGCGCGGCGTGGCGGCCAGGTGGCGCGGCAGGGTCTGCTGCGCGGCCTTGAAGTGGTCGGACCGGACGTGAGCCGCTCCGGCCTCGTCGTCCCGGAAGGCCTCGACCAAGACGTACTCCGTCGGGTCCTCGACGCTGCGCGACCAGTCGAAGGACAGGCAGCCGGGCTCGGCGCGGGTGGCGGCGGTGAAGTCGGCGGCGATCTCGGGCCACTGGTCCGCGTACTCGGGGCGGACGGCGAACTTGGCGGTGATGAAGATCATGAAGACTCCTTGGTACGGGTGGGACATCGTGCGCGGCGAGCCTTTCACATCGCGAAGCGCGACGGCGCTCACGCCTGCGACCGACTGCCGACCTCCTGCCGACCGGCTGCCGGGGCCGCGGGACGTGCTTCACGGTTGCTCGCGCCGCCATCCGGGCGACGTGCCGCGCGGGCCGGAGCGGAACCGGGGGCTGGACCGTGACCGTCCGCCCTGCCTCAAGTCGCCTGCGCCTGCGGCTCGTTGCGGATCCGGGCTCATCCGGTAGGTTTCTGGAGACTGATTCCAATTCTGACGGGACTGACGTGTTAGAGCTCAGGGGGAGCGGGGCCGAGCCGCTGGAGGCCGGGGACCCACGTCTGATCGGGTCGATCCCGCTGGCGGGCCGGCTCGGGGCCGGCGGTATGGGGCGGGTGTACCTCGGCGTGCAGGACGGCCGGTACGTCGCCGTCAAGCAACTGCTGTCCTCCGTCGTCGGGGAGGACGCGGACTTCCTGCGCCGCTTCGGGCACGAACTGGACAACCTCTCGCGGCTGCCCGCGGAGGCGACCGCGCCACTGCTCGACAGCGACCGTACGGCGATGCCCCCGTGGTTCGCCACCGCCTACATCCCCGGGGTCACCCTGCGCGAGGCGCTCGCCCTGCACGGTGGCCCGCTGCCGGCGCAGGCGCTGTGGCTGCTGCTGCGGGAGGCCGCGGCGGGGCTGGCGGCGGTGCACGCGCTGGACATGGTCCACCGGGACCTCAAGCCCTCCAACGTGATGCTCACCCTCGACGGTCTCACCCTCATCGACTTCGGCGTGGCGCGGGCGGCCGAGCAGAGCCGGCTGACCCGGACGGGCATGGTCGTGGGCACCCCCGCCTACATGGCGCCCGAACAGGCTTCGGGCAGGCGCCGGCCCCGCAGCGCCATCGACGTGTTCGCGCTCGGCTCGGTCCTGGCGTACGCCGCGTGCGGTGAGCCGCCCTTCGGCGACGAGTCGGGGCACGGCGTGCTGTACCGCATCGTCCACGAAGAGCCGGACCTGGAGCCGTTGCGGGAGGTGGAGCCGGAGCTGGCCGAACTCGTCGCGACCTGCCTCGACAAGGATCCCGAGGGGCGGCCCAGCGCCGCCGAACTCCTTGAACGCGCCTCCCGGCAGGGCCCGTTCACCCGTCCGCTGTGGCCGGCGGCCGTCACCGAGCGGCTGGCCGACCGCGCCGCCTTCGCCGCACACGTGCAGGAGATCGACGTACCGACGGTCCCGCTCGCCGGCCCGAAGCCGGGAGCGGTGAAGGGCCGGGATCCGAAAGCGGGACCGACGGCGGGGCCGGACTCCGCGCCGACGCCCGGGCCACAGCCGCAGCCGCAGCCGCAGCCGGGGCCGGAGGCCGTTCCGGGGCCCCGGACCGGGGACGGCTCCGGCCCGCGGGGAACGGACCGGCCCCGGGGATCCGAGCGGCCCGATCGGCGCCGCCGTACCCGTGTCCTGCTGGCCGTCGTCCCCGTCGTCGTGGTGGCGGGCGGCACCACCCTCGCCCTCCAGCACCTCCCCTACACGACCGCGCCCGGGGCGCGGGCGCAGGCCACCCCGTCCGCCTCGCTGCCGGCGCCCTCCGCCCCCGCGCCGGCGGGCGGCGCCGGCCCGTCGGGCGCGGCGTCGCCGGGGCAGTCCCCGGCCGTGGGGCAGGCCGAAGGGAACCCGCCGGACCAGGGGCCGGGAACGGCGGGCGGCGTCCAGGTCCCGGCGGCCGGGGGCGCCGGAGCCGGCTCGGGGCCCGGATCCGGCCCCGGTGCCGGGCCCGGCACCGGGGCCGGATCCGGGCCCGGTGCCGGGCCCGGCTCGGGCGGTCAGAACGGCCCGGGCAATCCCGCGGGCGCCGGCGGCGCGGGCGGTACCCGCCCCTCCGCCCCCTCCGGTGGCGGCACGACCGCACCCGCCCCGCCGCCCGCCTCGGGTACCTACCGCTACCGCAACGGCAACAACGGCAGCTGCGTCACCCAGGTCTTCGGGGCTTCGGACCACGGCGACTGCTCGGACGCGTCCGCCCGCTGGACCGTCCAGGGCAGGCCGGACGGCAGCTTCAAGCTCGTCAACAAGCAAAGTGGCCAGTGCCTGTACTCCAACGGTCTCGGGCAGGCCGTCTTCGTGGGCGACTGCGCCCAGGACACGGGCCGGCTGTGGCGTGCCGGTTCGGGCGGCAGCCTGCGGAGCGACTACGGCGGCGGCTGCCTCGACCTGGGCATGAGCGGCGGTCTGCTGACGAAGACCTGCGGCGGGGAAGCCTCGCAGCGCTGGACGCGGCAGGCGTAGGACCCGTCGTGCGGTCTTGGCGCCGGGCCGCCCGGGCCCGGGCGCAGGAGACCCCGGCCGAGGAGACCCCGGCCGATGGGCCGACCGGCTCGGACCGGTCCGAAGACGACATAGACGTCGGCGCGCTGGGCAGCCGCGTCCCATGAAGCCCTCATCCCACTGGCAGGACGACGTCCTCGCGGGCCCCGGCGGCGCCATGACCGACGAGGTCGGCGTCATCACCGGCCCGCTCACCCTCCGCACCACCTGGGAGGACGACGGAGACGTCCGGCTCGAAGTCCAGTACACCGGCGCCGACGAGTGGTACACCCTCACCGGCAGCCCCCTCCCCGCGATCCGCGAGAAGGACGCCCACGCCCTGCACACGGCCACGCTCACCGCCGTCAAGAACGGCCACGGCGCGACGGCGCCCGCCACTTCCGCCTGAGCCCGGCCCCCGCCCGGCCCGCGGCCGCGGGCGGGGCGGGGCGGGCCGCGGCTGGGCCGGGCGGGTCAGTGTCCGGCTGCCGTCTTCACGACCGCGACCGCGGTCCCGATGGCGGCGTCGATCACCCCTGCCAGCAGGGCGAACACCGTGCCCCCGCCCATCCGCAGTCCGCCGTAGCACCCCCAGGCGAACAGGGTGGCGACATTGACCCCGGCGGCCGTGAGCAGGGCCGTGCCCAAGCCCATCAGCCCGAGCGCGGAGCTCGCGATCATCAGGAGCGGGCCCAGCGCGGACAGCAGCAGCGGGCTGCTGACGAAGAGCATCGCCCGCAGGTGCCGCCCCGAGGCGAGCGTCCCGTGCGTCACGCGGTGGGCCTGCTGGTCGGCGACCAGCGCGGCCAGCCACAGGCCGACCGAGGTGGTCACGACGGTGGCCGCCGCGCCGGCTTCGGTCAGGCGGTCACTGGCGGCCAGGCCGATGACCACCGAGATCATGGTGATCGTCGCGTAGAGCCGCTCCTTGAGCCGGGCCGCCGCCATCTCCGTGTCGACCGCACGTTTCATCACGGAAGCCACGGTAGGGCGCACCCGTGCCGGGGGCGGGCAGCAACATGTCCGGGCCGCGGCGGCAAGCCGAGCATGGTGGACCTGTCCGCGCTCGCGCCGCCCGGCACGTGGGCGAGGGACCGAACGGCCGGTGCGCCAAGTGGCTGACACGGCCCGGCTCGGTGTGCAGAATCGGGGGAACTGACGTCGGGGGGCGCTGATGGGTCGGTCACTGAAGGTGGGGATACCGCTTCTCCTCGCGGGATTCGCACTGTGGTACGCCTCCTACGTCACCACGATCGTGGTGTGGGAACTGCGCAAGCTCCTGTCCTGGCTGGCCCTGCCGCTGCTGGTCGCGGGGCTCGTCGCCCTGCTGTGGCTGGTGGTGCGCTCGCTCCGCCGCGACCGGCGGGTACGGGACGGCGGGGGCATGGCGGTGGCCCTCGGCTGGCTCGGCGTCCTCCTCGGGCTGGGCCTCACGGTCTGCTGGCTGGTGTACGGCTCCTACCTCCAGGACCGCGCGTACATGGACGGCGTGCGCATCGTGAGCGACCCGGTGCCCGAGCTGACGGCCCGGGCGCCCTACGTGGTGGGCAAGGCCCAGGCCGCCCCGCACCTGGGTGATGTCACCGGCGAGATATCCGACATCACCTATCTGCCGGACTCGGACAGGTTCGCCACGCTGGTCGAACGGCGCGGCTGGCTGGCCGGGTACGAGGTGGGCCTGGTCCAGGACGTCCCGCTCGGCGGCAACGGACGCAGCCAGCAGCGCTGTGCGTTCGACGTGGACGTGGCGGACGCGCGCATCGGCGGCTGGTTCGGCCACAACCTCGGCCGGAAGATCTCCGCGCAGCGGCGCTGGGTCCGCTTCGAGCCCGGCGACGTCTATGTGACCTGCCGGGGGGACACTCCCGTCGTGGTCGTGCCGCTGAAGCGCCAGACCGGGATCCTGGTGGTGACCGAGCGGCCGGCCGGCCTCGCGCTCTACGACGGCCGCACCGGAAAGCTCACGATCACCGCGGACACCGCGGACACCGCGGACACCTCGTCGGTGCCCGGTCCGTCCTATCCGCTGAGCATCGCGGCCCGGCAGCGGGAGGCGACGGCCGCGGTCGGCGGCGTCGCCGACTGGTGGTTCGAGCGCAGCGGCTGGGACGCGTCGCAGGACGGCGCCAACGAGGGCAACGAGTCGGAATTCGCCCTCCAGTACCGCGACGGCAGCGGGCGCAGCGCGTACGTCACGCCCCTCACGCCGCAGGGGGAGGCCAGCTCGGTCGTGGCCGTGGCGACGGTGCCGACCCGGCACCGGGGTGGCGGGCTCGCCCCGATGACCGTTCACCGGCTCACTCCGACCTGGTCGTCGCCGAAGGCGATCGTCGCGTTGATCAAGGCCGAGTACCGGGACGTCTGCTGCTACAACGACGACCGGGTGTTCGAGGTGGTCCCGACCGGCGGCAGCACCTGGACGGCCACCGTCGGCAGCGAGCAGAACATCCGGTACCGGGTGGAGGGCAAGGGCCAGGTTGGCGGCCGTGAGGCGACCTGTCTCAAAGCCGCGGACGGGGCGCTCATCCGGTGTGCGTTCGCGGCGCCGGGCTCGGCGGAAGAGGCCGAGCTCATACGCAGGGAGCAGGAGAAACAGCAGGGCGGTGCGGGGGCGAAGCCGGGAGACGTCGGCGACCTCGGGGCGTACAGCTCCGAGCAGCTGGCCGAACTGGAGCGCCGCGTGTCCGAGGAGGTCGTGCGCCGTCTGAAGGGCGGCGGTTAGCGGCTGCGGCGTGACGCGGGCGCGCCCGGGACGGGGGTCCCGGGCGCGGGCGGGGTCACCTCAGGCAGCCAGGGTGCTGTCGTCGGCGTCCGTCGACGTCCGCGCGGCCAGACCCGGGTGCGGGCCCGGGGCCGGGGCCTTCGCCGCCGCCGACTGCTCCAGGTAGGCGTCGGCGGCCGCGAGCGCGTCACCGATCGACCGGGAACCGGTCGCCACGCACAGCGTGTACGTCACGTCGTCCAGTTCCTGCTCCCACTGCGGCCCGCTGTCCTGCGCCAGTGCGATGCGGGCGGTCGCGTACCTGGCGAGGAGCGTCCTGACGAACTGCGGATCCGGCATCAACACGAAACCAACCTTCCAGCGAGCCACCACGAATGTGTTGTCCGTATGCCCCGGTTGCGCAGTCTGATGCACGGGACATCAAAATCGGCGTCACACGGGTGCCCGGCGCACCGGCGCGCAGGGTGATGCTTCGTCACTTCTCCGGTGCGTCGGCTCGCTCGGGAGCGGCGCATCACCCAGGGTGATGATCACCGGAATCCCACCCGCCCCCGCCCCGGAGGACCCGTATGCCGTTCACCCGCCGGACCGTCGTACGGGCGGGGGCCTGTGCAGCGGCCGCGTTCGCCGCCGGCACCCCCGCGGCCGGGGCCACCGCCGCGGCCCCCGCCCCCGCGGTCGCGCAGACCGACCTCCCGCTGCGGACCGACACCACCACGCAGGGTGACATCCTCGCGGGCTTCCGCAAGGACCACGCGTGCCTGCTCCTCGTGCACTTCCACGACGTCGGCGGGGCCCGCGGCTGGCTCGGGCGGCTCCTGCCCGAACTCTCCACCACCGAGGAGGTCACGCGCTTCAACGCCAAGTTCAGCGCCGCCCGCAACCTCCGCAAGGGCGTCGACCCGACGACGATGTCCGTGCTGTGGACCGGTCTGAGCCTCACCCACGCCGGCCTGGGGACCCTCGCCCAGAAGGACCCGTTCCCGGCCGTCCCGGCCGGGAGCACCGCCGAGGCCTTCCGTGACGGGCCGGCGGCCCGCGCCGGACTGCTCGGTGACACGGGCTCCAGCGCCCCCGCCTCCTGGCTGTTCGGCACGGCCGAAGACGGGGTCCATGCCGTCCTGACCCTCGCCGCCGATGACGCCGGACGCCTCACGGAGGCCGTCGCCCGCCACCGGGAGGCCCTTGAGCGGGCGGGCGCGGAAGTGCTCTTCCGTCAGGACGGCGCGACCCTGCCAGGTGAGCTGCGCGGGCACGAGCACTTCGGCTTCCTCGACGCCATCAGCCAGCCCGGTGTGCGCGGTTTCGACGCACCCGACCCCGCGACCGGTACGACCGTGCAGGGCAGGCCCGGGACCCGGCTGGTGCCCGCCGGCGAGTTCCTCGTCGGACACGAGCGGGTCGGACAGCGTCCCGCCGCCCTGCCCGCCTGGGCCACCGGCGGTTCCTTCCATGTGGTGAGGCGCCTGGCGCAGGACGTCCCCGGGTGGTGGGACCAGGCCGGCGAGTGCCTCGCCGCGCTGAAGAAGTCGGGGGCGGCGCCGGCCGGCGCGGGCCCCGAGTGGCTCGCCGCCCGCATGGTGGGCCGGTGGCCGGGCGGCGCCCCGGTCGCCACCTGTCCGGCGGCCGAGCGCATTCCCGTGCCGGGTGAGGACGTCGACGGCCCCCTCGACTTCCACGACGACCTCCAGGGGTGGACCACCCCGCTGTTCGCGCACATCCGCAAGAGCAATCCGCGGGCCGGGCTGACGCCGGCGCCGGGGCGGCCGCCGGTACCCGCCGCCGAGATCGACTCGCGCCGCATCATCCGGCGCGGCATCCCCTTCGGGCCGCCCTACCGGCCCGGCGCCCGTCCGGCCGACCGGGGGCTGCTCTTCGTCAGCCACCAGGCGGATCTGGTCGGGCAGTTCGAGTTCATCGCCGCCCGCTGGAGCAACAACGCCGACTTCCCGCCCGGCCGGCACCCCCGGCCCGGTACCGACCCGGTGATCGGGTCGGGCTCGCCCGCCGCCTTCGAGTCGCCCTCCCCCGGCGGCAGTCGCGCCACCACCCTCGTCTTCGAGCGCTTCGTCCGCACCGAGGGCGCCGTGTACGCCTTCACCCCCTCGATCCCCACGCTGCGCGCCCTGGCCGCCGGGCACCTCGACAACGCCATCGAGGTCCACCCCGGCACCGTGCTGCGGGCCGGCGACACCCTGGACGCCGGGTCGGTGCGGCTGCGTTTCGACGCCGGCGGCGACCTGGTCCTCCAGGACGGTGACGGTCACACCCTGTGGAGCGCCGGCACCGCCGGCTCCGGCGCCGACGCCCGTTTCTCCGGTGACGGCGAACTCACCGTCCACCGGGCCGACGGCCGTACCCTCTGGTCCTCGAAGACCGGCGGCCGAAAAGGTGCCCGTCTCCTGGTCCGTCCTTCGGGCGACGCCGTCATCGTCCAGGACGGTCACACGCTCTGGCGGGTCCCCGGCCGGCGCCCCGGCGCCCCCGGAACGAGGTGACTGCGGCCCGACCCGGGCGAGTTGGGGGATCGGCCTCCGGTAGCGGTCCGACCAGCGGAAACGTTCCGCATGGACGGGGGACGGCCGGGTACGCGAGGCGCGCGGAGCCGTGTTCACCCTGTTGGATCCGCCGACAGGCTCCGCCGTGCCGGAGCCCTCACAATCGGAGACCGGCGACGTAGCGGGAACCAGCCAGAGAGGCCGACAGCATGGCAGGACCGTCACGGGCCCCCGGACCGGGGAGCAGGCCGCAGCGCAGCGGTCATCCGGCGACCGACCGGATGCTGCGCACCTTGCTGCGGCGCCGGAAGAAGACGCTCAGCAGCGAGGACGTGACCGTGGCCGACCGGCCACAGGTGCGCCGTGCGGTGACCGCCGCCGCGCTGGGCAACACCATGGAGTGGTTCGACTTCGGTGTGTACGCCTATCTCGCCGGAACGATGGGCAAGGTCTTCTTCCCGTCCAGCTCCCCCGGCGCGCAGGTCGTCTCCACCTTCGCCACCTTCGCCGCCGCGTTCCTGGTCCGCCCCTTGGGCGGCCTGGTCTTCGGGCCGCTCGGCGACCGCATCGGGCGGCAGAAGGTGCTGGCCGCGACCATGATCATGATGGCGGTGAGCACCTTCGCGGTCGGCTTCCTGCCCACGTACCACTCCGTCGGTTTCCTCGCCCCGCTGCTGCTCTTGCTCTGCCGTCTGGTCCAGGGCTTCTCGACGGGCGGTGAGTACGCGGGCGCCACCACCTACATCGCCGAGTACGCGCCGGACCGCCGGCGCGGCTTCCTCGGCAGCTGGCTCGACTTCGGCACCTTCGTCGGCTACGCCCTGGGCTCCGGCCTGGTCACCGTCCTGACCCTCGCCCTCGGCTCCCAGGGCCTGGAGGACTGGGGCTGGCGCATCCCCTTCTTCGTCGCGGGTCCGCTGGGTCTGATCGGGCTCTACATGCGCATGAAGCTGGAGGAGACGCCCGCCTTCAAGAAGGAGGCCGCTTACGCGGCCGCGGAGGGCGAGGAGGACGTCGACCCGGTCGACGCGGCCCGCGAGTCCGGCAAGGGGCGCCTGCGGGAGATCTTCACGCAGCACTGGCAGGCCGTTCTCATCTGCATGGGGCTGGTCCTGCTGTACAACGTCACGAACTACATGGTGACCTCGTACCTGCCGACGTACATGACCGTGACGCTGGGCGAGAGCGACACCACCGCGCAACTGCTGGTCCTCGGGACCATGCTGCTCGTGGTGCTCACCATCACCGCCGTCGGCCGGTCTTCGGACCGCTGGGGCCGCCGGCCGATGTTCCTCGCGGGCAGCGTCGCCCTGGTGGTGCTGGCGGTGCCGGCCTTCCTGCTGATCCGGGAGGGCGGGATCGTGCTGCCGGCCATCGGCTGCGTCGTCCTCGGCCTGCTGCTGGTCGTCTTCGCGGGGACGTCGGCTTCGACGCTCCCCGCGCTGTTCCCCACCCGGATCCGCTACGGCGCCCTGTCGATCGCCTTCAACATCTCCGTCTCGCTGTTCGGCGGCACCACCCCGCTGTTCACCTCGGCTCTGGTGGAGGCGACGGGCAATGACATGGTCCCGGCGTACTACCTGATGGTGGCCGGTGTCATCGGCTTCGTCTCGACGCTCTTCCTGCACGAGACCGCGGGCAAACCGCTGCGGGGCTCGGGCCCCATGGTCGAGACGGAGAGCGAGGCGGACCGGCTGGTGGCGGGGAGCCGCACGGCCGCCGGGCGCCAGGCCAGGGACGTCTGGATCCGGCTGCGGCACCCGTGGGCGCACCGCGGCCCGGGGGACCACGACAGCTGACGCGGCTGACGGCTGACGGCTGACGGCACATCGCTGACCGTTCCCCGCGCACCGCGCACATGCGTGTGGCGTGCGGCCCAGGGCCGCACGCCACGCGCATCACGTATGTGGTCCGCGGTGTGCCGGAGGCACTCCGCGGTCACACGGGGAGCCGGATCAGCGCTCCCCGTGACCGGTTCGGTCGTCGCGGGTGATCGAGTCCTTCATGCCGGCCGCGGTGTCCTTGGCGTTGCCGGCGGCTTCCTTCGCCTTGCCCTTGGCCTGGTCGGTTCGGCCTTCGGCCTTCATCCGCTCGTTCCCGGTGAGCTTGCCGACGGCCTCCTTGCCCTTGCCCTTGATCTTGTCCGCAGCGCCCTTGTTCTGGGCCATGGTGTTCGCCTTTCGTAGGGGGTCAGGCGTCCAAGTTCTCCCGGACCGCGGCCGTGCGCATCCCGGGTTGGTCCCAGTGGGCGACGGCGCCGACGGGGCGGCGGGGCGCGGGTACGCCAACGGACCGGTGGCCCGGCCCCGTTCCGGCCCGTCGGGCGGGCGGTGTGACGAGATGGCTTTGCGGGCGTTCGGGTGGTGGCGCGGGCTCGCCGGAACCGTCACCGGCGTTCCCCGGTTCTCCTGGGACGTCTAAGACACAGCGGACCTGGGAGGTTCTTGTGGAGTCCTGGCACCATTCCCCGTCGGCGATCACCGTTCCACGACTGACGGTCGACCCGTACCGCTTCCCCGGCGCCGAGACGCTGGAGCTGGATCCCCCGTTCTGCGACGGCCTGCCGTACGAACCCGCCGACGCCGACTGGCGGCTGCCCGCCGCCGGCGCACGGGGTGCGCAGGCCTCCTGGCCGGCGCCGGACGCCTCCCAGCGGCTCGCCTCGCCCCTCACCCCCTGGGACCGCAGGCGCCTGGACCTGCACGCGGCGCTGACCACGGCGGGCATCGCACCGCGCCCGGGCGACCTCGCGGCCATCGACGCGCTGTCCGTGCTCGACGACACCACCCACGCGGTCCTCACCCGGTGGATCACCGCAGGCCGCTGAGGACGGCTCGCCCTGCCGGACCCCGGGCACCCCGGCCGCGGGAATGCGTCTGCGGAAGACGGCGTTTGCGGACACATGAACGCTGCGCCCCGTTCTCCCTCACCTGCCGAGCTCCCGCGCGCAGCGGTCCGCGAGCGACTGGCCGCCGAGCGCGCCGGCACGCTCGGGCAGATCGAGGCGCTGCAGCGCGATTTCGACGGGATCGTCGCGGCGAACGCACTGGTCGCCGTCGACGACGAGCACGATCCGGACGGATCGAGCACCGCCTTCGAACGGGCCCACGTCGCCTCGCTGCTGGCGCGGGCACACGACCATCTGGACGCTCTCGACCGGGCACTGGAGCGGCTGGAGCAGGGCGGCTACGGGCTGTGCGAGCGGTGCGGCCGGCCGATCCCGGCAGAGCGCCTGGCGGTACGCCCGGCGGCCACCACCTGCGTGACCTGCGCCGCGGCCGGCCCCCGCTGACCGTTGCGGCGGGGAAGGCGCCGAGCCGGCCGGCTTCTCCGCCGGTCCTCCCCCACCGGGGCCGGCCCGGCATCGCGGCCTTCGGCCCGGCATCGAAGGGCGGCTTCGCGCGGTCGGCCCGGCCCGCCCCGCACCTGCCGGTGCGGCCCCCTCCCCACCCCGCCTGCTCCGCCGCCTCCCGTACCGCTGACGCGCCTTCCTGCCCGCTCGCCGTACGCGTGCGCCACCCGCGCGTACGGTGGCCGATCGAGGGCATCCGCACTGCGTGGCGCCGAGGGGCCGAAGGGCCGAGCGGCGTACCGGCGCCGTGCAGCGCTCCGGCGGGGGAAGTCCTGCGGGCGCGCGGTACCCGGCCGGTCGGACACGCAGTGCTGCAACGAGAAGAAGGAACCCGCGGTGAACCCACCCCGATCGCTTGACCCGCGCGGATGGCTCGGCCGCGCCAAGGAGGGCGTCGCCGGCCTGAGCGAGCGCCGGGCCCAGCTACACGCCCGTCAGGAAGCGGCGTACATCGAGGCGTGGGACGACGCCATCCACATCGAGGAGCAGCGCTCGGATCGGATCGCTGCGCGGGACGCGGCCGCCGCGGTGCCGTGGGGGGTGCGCGTGGCCGCCGAGGTGGGGTGGCGGCTGCTGGTGCTGGCCGCGACCGTCTGGGTGCTGATGCGCGTCATCGGCGCCGTGCGGCTCGTCGTCCTCGCCTTCGCCGTCGCCCTCCTGATCACCGCGCTCCTGCAGCCGACCGTCGCGCGGTTGCAGCGGCGCGGGCTGCCGCGCGGGCTCGCCACCGCGGTGACCGCGATCTGCGGGTTCGTCGTGCTCGGCCTGGCCGGGTGGTTCGTCGTCTGGCAGGTTCTGGACAATCTCGACAACCTGTCCGGACGCGTACAGGAAGGCATCGGCGAGCTGAAGCAATGGCTCGTCAACAGCCCGCTGCACGTCACGGAAGCGCAGATCAACGACATCGCCGACCGGCTGAGCAGCAGCATCGGGACGAGTACGAGCGAGATCACCTCGACCGGCCTGCAAGGCGTGACCGTACTGGTCGAGATCATGACCGGACTGCTGCTGGCCATGTTCTCCACGCTCTTCCTCCTCTACGACGGCAAGCGCATCTGGGAATGGACGCTCAAGCTGGTCCCGGCCGCAGCCCGGCCGAGCATGGCGGGCGCCGGCCCGCGCGCCTGGCGGACGCTCACCGCGTACGTCCGGGGCACCGTGCTCGTCGCCCTGATCGACGCCGTCTTCATCGGCGTGGGCATCTACTTCCTCGACGTCCCGCTCGCCGTCCCGATCGCGGTCGTGATCTTCCTGGCCTCCTTCGTGCCGCTGGTCGGCGCCGTCGCCTCGGGTGCGCTGGCGGTCGTCGTCGCCCTCGTCACCCAGGGGGTCTTCACCGCGCTGATGGCGCTGGTCATCGTCCTGGTGGTCCAGCAGATCGAGGGGCACGTGCTGCAGCCCTTCATCCTCGGCAGGGCCGTTCGGGTGCATCCGCTGGCCGTGGTCCTGGCCGTCGCCACGGGCGGCATCGTCGCGGGGATCGGCGGAGCGGTCGTGGCGGTACCGCTCGTCGCGGTGGGCAACACCGTGGTCGGATACCTGCGGGCACGCGTGGCATCGGGGCCGGCCGCTACGGCGCCCGGGCCCGTGCCCGTCACGGACGGCGGCGTCGATACCGATGCCGATGCCGATGCTGGTGCGGGCGCCGGTACGAGTGCTGGTACGGGCGCCGTTACGGGCGTCCCCGCCGACGGCGGTGGGGAGCCGGGCCCCCGGTCCGGCGGCGACGACCCGCAGTCGCGGCGCTGAGGCGTCCCCCTGGCAGCTCGCCGCCCGGGCACGCACCGAGCCGGTGGCGCCGTCCCCTCAGCGGGGCAGTGCCACCGGCTCGGTGCGTGCCCCGGCCGGACGGACGACCGGGGCGCGGCCACCCGCCCTACGAGGGCAGGGACAGCGACCAGCCCGCGACGTCCGCGAGGCGGCCGCGCCACAGGGCGAAGTGCATCGTCTGGTTGGCCGCTCCGGTCAGGAACGTGGCGTCCCGCAGGTGCACCCACCGGGGCAGCCGGTCCGCCGGGCCGGATCCCACGGCGCCGTCGACCGCCTCCCGGAGCAGCCGGGGCACCCGGGCCAGCGCCTCCGAACCCGGTCCGGGCAGGTCGCGCAGGCTGGTCTCCCACTCCTCCTCGTACGCCCTGCGGCTGATCACCTGGCCGTACAGGACTCCCCCGGGGATGTTCAGCGAGACCCCGAAGCGGGACTGGTGGGTCTCGTCGTCGTCGAGCATGCCGACCAGCATGCTCAGGTCGAGGTCGAGGTCGAGGCCGGAATCAGGGGCGGGAGCCGCCTCGGCCCCGTCCGGACGGACGGCGTCGTCCTGGTGGGCGGCCGCACGGGCTTCACGTTCAGGCATCTGGGCTTCTCTTTCGGCCTCGGCCGGCCGCGCGGAGCGCCGCCGGACGGCGGGTGGGGACGCGCACCGCCGGCGTGCCGCCGAATGCGCCGTATCACCGCCTACCCCGGCCCCACCCCCACAACCGACCCCCGCCGCGGGGCCACCCGGGTGCTCGTGTCGGGGTCGGGTGGCGGTGAACCGCCCTGTCCGGTTGTTCGGCGCACCGAAGATCGGGCACACGCGGGCAAGACCGGGACACGGCCCGGTCCGCGGTCGTGGACGAGCGACTCGACCGGCCCCGGCCTACGCTAAGGACACCCTCATGCCTCATTCGACCCAGCGGTCCGCCCCGTCCCACAGGGCCCGCCGCCTCCGTCCCCGAGGGCGCTGGGCCGCCGGTGCGGTGGCGGTCGGCGCGGCGGTCGTCCTGTGCGCCACGGGTCTGAGCGGAAGCGCGCAGGCGATCGTGGGAGGGCGGGAGGCGACCGGGAAGTACCCCTTCATGGTGTCGATCCCCATGACCTTCGACGAGACCGCGTCCGACGGCGTGTGCGGCGGCGCCCTCGTCGCCCCGCAGTGGGTCGTCACCGCCGCCCACTGCGCGCAGGAGAAGGACCCCTCCCGTCCGACCGGGACGGTACGGATCGGCAGCGACCGGCGGCACTCCGGCGGAGCGGTGCGCACCATCGTCGAGAAGGTGGTCCACCCGGGCTACGTCGTCAAGGGCGACAAGCGCGGCTTCGACGACATCGCGCTGCTGCGCCTGGACCGGCCCGTCGGTCGCCGCCAGCCGATCCGCATCGCCGACCGCGACCCCGAGGTCGGCGCCCCGACGCGCATCATCGGCTTCGGAACCACGGTCGACGCCTCCACGCCGGCCGGATGGAAGTTCCCCGAGCGCCTGCGCCAGCTCGATACCCGCAGGGCTCCGGCCGGCCAGTGCCTCGACATCGACGCCAAGGGCGAGCTGTGCACGCGGAGCCGGGTCCCGGGCGCGATGGCGTGCAGCGGCGACTCGGGCAGCCCGCAGATCCAGCGCGTCGGCGGGCGCTGGCAGCTCGTCGGCACCACGTCCGGCGACGGGGACTACGCGGTCGATCCGAAGTGCTCCGGGGGGACCGGCATCTGGACCTCGGTCCCCGCCCACAAGGAGTGGATCGGCAAGACACTGGCCGCGCACCACTGACCTCCGACCGGCGCCGCTCCCGACCCGAGCCGGCACCCCGGCACCCCCGGCACCCCGCACCCCGCACCCCGCACCCCGGCACCCGGTATCGGCACCGGGACCGGACTGGCACCCGTATCGGTCCGGGCCCCGGCCCGGACCGTCAGTGCTCCGCGCGGGCGTCCCCGTCGGCGGGCGGCGGCCCGCTCTCGTTGTAGCGCAGCAGACAGGCCGCGAAGCGCTCCAGGTCCTCGCCGGACCAGTCGGCGAGCCGCTCCTCGAACATCGCGCGGCGGTTGCGCGTCGCGCCCGCCAGGGTCTCGGTACCGGCGGGCGTGAGGGTGAGCACGTGGACGCGCTGGTCCTCGGGGTCGGGGTGTCGCTCGACCAGACCCGCCCGCTCCAGCACGGCGACCTGCCGGCTGACCGTCGACTTGTCCAGGGCGTAGTGCGCGGCCAGGTCGGTGGCCCGGCAGCCCTGACGCTCCTCCAGGTGGCTGAGCAGGGTGAAGGACACCAGTGACAGCTCGGGATGCATCCGGGCCGCGGTCGCCCTGGCCCGGCGCGCGAAGGTCGTCATCTCGCGCTGGATCGTTTCGACGGCCGCCTCGCGGTCGGCCCCGGGCGGCCGCTGTCCTCCGGCGGGGTTCTTCGCGGTCATGTCCCACCTCCCATTTAAGTGTATGATACAACTGAATATGAAGTTGTATTTGCCAACGATTGTCGCCGAGCAGGGCCCGCCCGCCGCGGGCGACCCGCCGACCAGGAGGTTCCCCCGCATGTCCGGTAGTACATCCGCGAGCCACCGCGCCCACGGCACGGAGCCGCACGGTCCGGTGGGCCACGTCGCGGGCGGCAGCGCAGTCGCCGGCCTGCGCGACCCGGCGCTGCGCCACGTCCTCGCCCACCTGCTGACCCCGCTGCTGATGTGCCTGGGCATGGGTCTCGCCTACATGGGCGCCTTCGTACACCCGCAGCCGCGCCACCTGCCCGTCGCCGTCGTCGCCGAGGGTCCGCAGGCCAAGGCCTTCGCCCAGACCGTCAAGGACGAAGCGGGCAGCCGACTGGACGTCCGCACCCTCGCCCAGCGCTCGGCGGCCGTCGAAGCGGTCAGGCACCGCAGCGTCACGGCCGCCTACGTGCCGAGCGACTCCGCGCCCGAGCTGATCGTGGCCACGGCCGCGTCCGACACGGGCGCCACGGTGGCGGAGAAGATCTTCACGCCGGTCGCCGCCGGACAGGGCGCACCGCTGAAGGTGACCGACGTGGTGGGCACGGTCGAGGACGACCCGACCGGCCAGGGACTGTTCTTCCTGCTGGTGGCGGTGAGCATCGGCTCGTACGCCTCGGTGGCCGTCCTCGGCGGCGCCGGCGCCGCGCTGCGCATGCGCACCCGGTCCCTGCTCGTGGTGGCCGTCTCCGGTGTCGTCAGCGCCATCAGCGCACTGCTCGCCGGCCCCGTCTTCCACCTCGCCCATCACGACCTGGCCGGGATCTGGGGGCTGAGCTGGCTCTACTCCGCGGGCATCCTCTTCATCGGGGTCGCACTGCACACCTTCCTGAAGCGGTGGACCACGCTGGCCATGATGGTGCTGTTCGTGATGCTCAACTTCACCAGCTCCGGCGGTCTGTTCCGCCCCGAGCTGCAGAACGGCTTCTTCGGCTCCCTGCACGCCTTCTGGAACGGCGCGGGTTTCCTGGAGGGCATGCGCAGCCTGCTGTACTTCGGCCGGGACGGGATGGGCCACCAGGTGTGGACCCTGGTCCTGTGGCTGCTGGCCGGCCTCGTGGTGACCGCCGCCGCGGCCCGGGCCGAACGCCGCCGCGCGGTCGTACGGACCACCGGTGCGCAGCCGGCCACCGCCCCCGGTACCGCCTGCCCCCGCCCTCCGGCTCCCGTGGCGCAGGAGCGGGGCGCGGACCGCGATCGGGCCGCGGATGCCGAGGCGGAGGAGGAGATGGAAGAGGCGGTCGCCGTCTGACCCTGCCGCCGTCGCGGGCCTCGCCGGACACCCGATCCGCGGGTGCCGGAGGACCGGGGCCGCACCCGCCCGTCTTCCGGGCGGGTGCGGCCCCGGTCCGCGCTCGTCGCCGGGGGGTGCCTCGCCGATCGCCCCGGGCCGGCCTGACCGGCAGGCAGGACACCGCCTAGTGCTGTGGCCGGGAAGATTTGCCGGGCGGCGGTGTCCGGCACGGCACTAGCGGCGTCTCGCGCACGTCCAGGCGCCCATGCCCTGCATCGAGGCCAGCCTCCTGGCCGTCCTGATCTGCTGTTGCTTCGTGGCGAGGTCAGCGCGCCTGGCGTACCTGCGGCCTCCCGCAGCTCTCCAGCTCGACTGGGTGAACTGCAGGCCGCCGTAGTGGCCGTTGCCCGTGTTCGCGTGCCAGTTGCCCCCCGACTCACACCGGGCGATGGCGTCCCAGTCCGCGCGCGGTTTGGAATGGAGCTCGGCGGCATGGGCCCCGGAGGCGTTGAACAGTACGACGGGCAAGGTGACCGCTGCGAGGAGCAGCGCCCTGACGGCGGTCTTTCCGGTGCGGCGGCTGTCCTGGTGACGAGACATCAGTACTCCTTCGCTGTGCGAGCGGGGCCGCCTTGGACAGCGGGCGGCCCCGCGCACGGCCGTCCGGCCGTGCGGCCAGCACAGCACGCACCTGCGTGCGCGCACGACGCCTGCCGACCGGCGAAGGGGAAACGCCACCCGAACGGAGGCGTCCCGGTCCCGCATATATGCGCCGGAAACCGGACGTTCGGGTGACGTCAGCGCCTCCGGTCGCCGTGCGGGGTCCGGAAGGGGCCCTCCAGGGCAGCCCATTGCAGCAACATGATGGTCTTGGCGTCCACGATGGACCCGTCCCGGATCATCCCGAGCGCTTCGGAGAAGGTCAGTTCGACGACGGTGATGTCTCGCCCTCCTCGGCGATCCCGCCGCCCCCGGAGGCGGCGACCGGCCCGACTCCCGGTGGGTCTCACCGGCCGCACAGCACGGCATCGGCGGCATGCAGGCGCACGGCGACGGCTTCGAGGTGCGCACCGGCGAGGCGATCGGTCCCGTACCGGACCGCCGCGGGCAGCAGGCCGGTGGGCCGGGATCCGGACGGAATCGTACGGACCGGGCGCCCGGGCCCACCGGGTTCAGTAGCGTGATCCGCCCCAGGACGGCGGGGGCGCGGCGAGCGGCGGCGCGCCCCGACAGGAGGCGGTCATGCAGGGCGGAACGGTCGCGGTGGTCGGCGGGAGCATCGCGGGCTGTGCCTTCGCCACGGCGCTCGCGCGGGCGGGCGCCGGCGAGGTCGTGGTGCTGGAGCGTACGCGCGGGAGACTCGCCGACCGCGGCGTGGGGCTGTGCGTCAACGACGAACGGGCCGTCGAACTCGCCGCGAGCGGGGCGCTGCCCGCGGGTATCGCGGCGCACCGGCTGGAGCGGCGGCGCTGGGTGGTCCGGGACCCCGGCGGGGCAGGCGGGGCAGGCGGGCGGCTGATCTGGGAGCAGCCGTTCCCGTTCCACTCCTATCACTGGGGCCTGCTCTGGCGGGGGCTGCGCGAGGCGGTCCCCCCTGGCGTGGTCTACCGGCAAGGGGAGGCGGTGACGGGCGTCGCGAGGACCGGGACCCCGGCTCCCGGTGCGGGGGCCGGTGCCGGGGCCGGTGCGGCGTTCGCGACCACGGCGGGCGCCCGCGGCGAAGGCGCCGAGGTCCGGCTCGCGAGCGGCGCGGTGGAGCGGTACGACCTGGTGGTCGGCGCGGACGGCTACCGGTCCGTCGTGCGCGCCGCCGTCTGCCCCGAGTCCCGGCCGCACTTCGCGGGGTACGTCTGCTGGCGCGGGAACTTCGACGCGGCGCGGCTCGCCGAACTCGGCGGCGCGGCGGACCCGGTGCCGGAGGCGGTGACCACCGTCTGCTTCCCCGGGGGCACCTGCGTCATCTATCACATTCCGGGCCCGGAGGGTCTCCGGGTGAACTGGGTGCTCTACGCGGCGCCGCCCCAGGACGGGCGGTTGCGCTTCGACGACCCCACGAGCTTCCCGCCGGGCGCCCTGACCCCGGAACTGGCCGCGCAGCTGGGTGCGTTGCTGGAACGGGAGTTCCCGCCGTACTGGGGGCGGGCGCTGGCGCTCACGGATCCGGCGGACACCTTCGTCCAGCCCATCTACGACCTGGAAGCCGCGCGCACCACGGCGGGCCGTCTGCTGCTGGCCGGGGACGCGGCCAGCGTCGTACGGCCGCACAACACGAGCGGCGCCGCCAAGGCCCTCCAGGATGCGACCGCCCTCGCCGACGGCTGGCGCCGCTCCGGCTCCTTCGACGAACTGGTACGCCGCTACCAGCGCGCCCGGGGACCGGCCGGCCGGGAGCTCGTCGCCCTGGCCCGCAGGCTCGGCCGGGCCCAGGTCGAGCGGACGCCGGACTGGGCCGCCATGAACGCCCGCCAGATGGCGGCGTGGTGGCAGGAGCAGCTGGCCGGGGCGCCCGGCATCGGCGGCCAGGCCATGGCTCCGTGACCCGGCGCCCCGGGCCGGCGCCGCCGCCCGCACCCGGCCGGACACTCCACGGTCCCCCGGGAGGGTGGCGGACGAGCGGATCGTCCCCCGGCACGGTGACAGGCGCCCGCGTGTCGGTGTGAGCCCGGCCTCACGGGGGAAGCCAGCGGTGGCCGGTGGCGAGGTGTCCACCGCCGGCACCACCGGAACGACCGAAGGAAGTGTGCGATGCGCAGGTCCGTGCGTAGTGCCGTGATGGCGGCCGCCGTGACCGCCGTGGGCGTGGCGGCTCTGACCGGGTGCGCCCAGAAGGAGCCCGCGCAGCCGGAGCCGGTTTCGGCACGGTCGGTGGCGACGCCTTCCGCGGCGCCCCCCGCGTCGTCGTCACCCCCGGCGTCGCAGTCGCCCCCGGCGCCGGCGCGGCCCCCGGGGGCCGCACGGAAGACGGCCGCGGTGCTGCCGCCGCAGATGCCGACCCCGCACGCCGAGCCCAGCGGGAGCCGGGCCCCGGGGAAGCCCGCGGTCAAGCTGACGAATGATCCGGGGGCCGCCTCCCGGGAGTTGCGGCGACTGCGCACCACCGGGTGGTGGAACCCGAACAAGATCGAGTACGCCGACGACGCGGTGATCGCACTGGGGCAGTTCAAGCGGTGGCTGGACAAGGACTACGTGGCCCCCGGGGGCGGGTGGAGCGCCAAGGGCGAGGCCGCCGTGAAACGCGCCAACCAGGGCGGCGCCCCGCTGTGACCCCCCGGCCGGAACCGGCCGGCATCGCACCGGCCGCCGCCGCCCCGACCGGCGCCGTCCCGGCTGTCGCCCCGGCCGGCCCCGTCCCGGCCCCCGTCGGAGCGTTCCTGGGCGCGCTCCTTGCCCCCGGTCCCTGCCGACGCCGGTGCCTCGCGAGCGGCTCCCGCCGCGCCGGCGCCTGCGGGCCCAGGTAGACCACGGTCGTCACGGCGTCGGCCGGCACGACATCCCTCATCGGCCACGCAGGCGGTCGGTCACGGTCGGCCCGGACGGCGGCTGACTCCCCCCGGCGCCACGCCGGGGGCGCCGCCCGGTGCGTCACCGGGGCCGGTGGACCTGGCGGGGCCAGGGTGGCGACGGGGGCCGACCGGGTTGCACGGGAAGGGTGTTGTCCACGACCGCCCAGCCCCTGCCGCCGTCGGGGGCGGCGAGCTCGATCAGGCGGTGATCGAGGTGACCTGTGATCATGACTGCCATGAGGGAGAGGTACTCCCGTTGCAGGGCCGGGGCCAGCTCACGCTCCCCGGGCACCTCCAGTACGGCTTCGTGGCCATCGCCCAGCAGGGCGCAAGTCGTCTGGACCGCGCGGATGAGCACCTCGAACTCCTCTGCGTCCAGGCGCGCCCGCAGGACCTCCAGGTAGGAGCCGAGGACATCGGGCTGCCGGCCCTCCTCCGGCTCGGCCGGATGGTGCTCGCTCATGCGCCCACCCCTCCCCCCGGACGGCCGTACCCTCTCGCAGTGTAGGCAGCGCCCGCGACCTCCACGGCGTTCTTCGGCCACGGTCCGCGCGGCCCGGCGGCGCCCGCTGCGGTCCGCCCGCCCCGGACACGTGCGTTCCAGGCGCCCGCACAACTGGCCGGAAGCGGTCTACGGTCGGGCACGCCGGTTCAAGCGCCCTGACGGCACGGGGAGGGGAATCCGCTCCCCCGGACACCACCGGGCCGGCCTCCGCTGAGCCGAGTATGCCGATCGCATATTCAAAAATGAATACACTTTCGGTACTTTCGGGATGAATTCATCATCTCCTCTCACCCTACGTTGACAGCCCGCTGCGCCCTGAGAGTTAATTACTTCACGGGTGGCCGGATGTGGTCGCCCGCAGGCGCGATCCGGTCGCTCCGCGACCGGATCGGTTCGACCACCGCAGCCTGTCGCCGTGGGGGTGCAGAGCAGAGAGGTGTCCGCGTCGCGACATCAGAGATTGCGCATTGGGCGGGTATCAGCCAATCAGACTCTTTTACGGGGGGATCAATGACCCAGCTCAATTCTTTCTCCGTTCCCGATTTCCACCTTCCGTTCGGGAATTCGAAGCACCCGCAGGCCGCACGCGCCAATGCCGACGCCACGTCCTGGGTGGTGCGCCACGAACTCGTCACCGATGCCGTGGACCAGTTCGCGGGCATCGGTTTCGGCCATCTCGCGGGCCGCGTGAGCGGCGACGTGCCGTACGAGACGGTCGTCCTGCTCGCCGAGTGGATGGCCTGGTCCTTCGTCCTGGACGACCAGCACGACCACCTCATCAGGACGGGTGAGCTCGAAGCCTGGCGGCCCGTCGCGGGCGCGATCACCGAATACCTGGAGACCGGCAGGACCACCCAGGCACCCGGCCGCCGCAATCCCCTGGTGTGCGGATTCATCGACCTCTGCGACCGCATCCTGGCCGGCATGTCCGAGGGGACCGCGGCCCGCTACCGGGCCCACGTACCGCTCATGCTGGGCTCATTGGACCAGGAGGCGGGCAATCGCGGAACCGGGGGCCTGCCCTCGGTCCAGGACTACATCCTGATGCGCCGCCACAGTTCCCAGCTGTTGCCGATGATGGACATGGTGGAGGCCGGCCTGGGCATCGACCTGCCGCAGCGCATCCACGACCTTCCCGGCTTCCAGTCGCTGATCGCGAGTGCGGTGGACGTCATCTCCTGGGGCAATGACGTCTTCTCCCTGCCGAAGGAACACTCCTGCGGGGACAACAACAACCTCGTCTCTCTCATCTCCCTCCGGGAGGGGCGCTCACTGCCCGAGGCGGTCCGGGCGGTCGAGACGCGCATCCAGACCCGCATCGAGGAGTACCTGGCCGACGAGGAGCGCCTGTTCCTGGCCCTGGACGCCGACCCGGCCACGGACCCGGCCCTGCGCGCGGCGGTTTCCCGCTGCGTGCGGAGCTACGAGGACTGGATGATCGGCGCGGACCTTTGGCAGCGTTACGAGTGCACGCGGTACAGCGACGAACGGTTCGCTGCCGGGCTGGAGTCTGCGTACACCCGCCCGGGCCTGGTCTCGGTGGCATGACAGGGAGTCGGTCCATGGCGCATGTGGTGAATTCCGGCCCTGCGGTCGACGCCCCCGTCGCACCGGGGCGGTTACCGCTCCTGGGCCACGTGCTGCAGTTGTGGCGGCAGCCGATCGGTTTCCTGGAGTCCTTGCGGGAGTACGGCGGGGTCGTGCGGCTCGACATCGGCACGTGGCCCGTCCACGTCCTCACGAGCCCCGAGCACGTCCACGCCGTACTGGTCGGCCAGGCCCAGCAGTTCGGCCGCGGCAGGGTCTTCGACCGGCTGCGGCCCATGTTCGGCAACGGCATCGTGACGACCGACGGCGAGTTCCACCGCAAGCAGCGGCGGATGATCCAGCCGGCCTTCCACCGCGGCCACATAGCCGAGTACGCCGAGGTGATGTGCCGGCAGGCCGAGTCGATGTCCGCGTCGTGGACGGCCGGCCGCGAGGTCTCGATGGTCAACGAGACCCGCCAGTACGCGCTGTCCTCGGTCGCGGAGATGATCTTCTCGGGGGACCTGAGCCGGCCCGCCGTCGCGGAGGTGCACCGCTCGCTGCCGATCGTGCTGGAAGGCATGCTCGTGCGGGCGGTCATGCCCAAGTCCCTGGACCGGCTGCCCATCGGGCTGAACCGCCGGTTCGACGAGGCCGCCGCGCGGTTGCGCCGGATCATCGACCAGGTGATCGCCCAGTACCCGGCGCAGGAGGGCGCCGGGGAGCGGCACGACCTGCTCTCCCTGCTGCTGTCCAGCGTGGACGCCGACACGGGCGCGAGGATGAGCCCCGAGCAGGTGCGGGACGAGGTGATCGCCATCATGTTCGCCGGGACGGAGACCTCGGCGACGACCCTGGCCTGGATATTCCACGAACTGGGGCGCCACCCCGGGGTGGAGGAGCGCCTGCACGCCGAGGTGGACGCGGTGGTGGGTCCCCGTTCGGTCCAGCCCTCCGACCTGCCGAAGCTGACGTACACGCACCACGTCTTCCAGGAGGCACTGCGCCTGCACTCGCCGCTGCTCTTCACGCGGCGGGCGCTGGCGCCCCTCACCCTGGGCGGCGTCGCGATCCCGGCCGGAGCCGAAGTGGCCTACAGTCCCTACGCGTTGCACCGGGACCCCGCGCTCTTCCGCGACCCCATGGCATTCGATCCGGACCGCTGGCAGGAGGATGCGAAGGACCGGCCGCGGGACCACCGCTACGTCCCCTTCGGGGCGGGCCAGCACAAGTGCATCGGAGACTCGTTCGCGGTGGCGGAGATCCTGACCGCGGTGGCGACCGTCGCGTCCCGGTGGCGCCTGACCCCTGCGCCGGGCGTCACCGTCCGCGAGGTTCCCGCCGGCATACCCCAGCCCAGCGAGCTCCCCATGATTCCCGTGGCCCGGCATTGACGGACATCCGCGCGATCCCGCTCATTTCCGGGCGGGTTCGCGCCAATCCTCTGGAATCACTACGCAATTGAGTCAGCCGAGGGTACAGCATTGTCCCCGTACGAGTGGCGAGCTGCCGGAATAATAACTTTAAGCAGCAATATCTCGCCCCTGAGCCGTACACTCGGCCGCACGCGCAGGAGGGGGCAAGATGTCACATGTCACGGAACCGAGAGGGTGGGCTTCACCTCTCCCTCTCGAACGGGAATCCGAAATTCTCGCGATCCACCGCGCGGTGGACGATCTCCACGGCGCCGCCGACACCAGCGCGGCCACCCGCCGCGGAGGCGTGCTGACCTTCGCGGGGTCGGCCGGCATCGGCAAGACCACTCTGCTGGCCGAAGCCCGCCGGTACGCCGGCGAACGAAGTTGCACCGTCCTGTTCGCCCGCGGCGGCGAGCAGGAGAAGCAGGTGCCGTTCCACGTGATGCGCCAGCTCATCCAGCCGTCGTTCGCCGCCATGAGCGAGGACGAGCGGCGTGAGGTCCTCGGTGCCTGGTACGGGATCGTCGCCCCGGCGCTCGGCCTGACCGCCGCCCCGGACGGCGCGGCGGCACCCGACCCCCAGGGCGTGCGGGACGGCCTGGACTGGGTCGTCACGCATTTAACCGTGCGCAGCTCCCCCGTGGTCCTGGTCCTCGACGACGCGCACTGGGCGGACGCGGAGTCCCTGGCGTGGCTGACCGCTTTCGCGGCGCGCGCCGAGGAACTGGGCATGCTGATCATGGTGGCGTGCCGTCCTGACGAGATCCCCGCCGACGCCGGCTCCCTGCGCGCCCTGATGGGGCGCCAGGGAACGCGCCCGTACGAACTGGCGCCGCTCACCACCAGCGCGGTCGCCCGCATCGTGCGCGACACCATGGGCGAGAGCGCGGACGACGTGTTCTGCCGGGAGTGCTGGGCCATCACCGGCGGAAACCCCTTCGAGGTCGTCGAGCTGGCGCTCAAGGGACGCGCCCGCGGTCTCACGCCGCACCAGGAGAACATCCCGCAGCTTCGGGATCTGGCCTCCGCCGTCAAGGGCAGCGGCCTCATCGACCGTCTCGAACAGCTCGGGCCCTCGACGGTGCGGCTCGCCTGGGCGGCCGCCGTCCTCGGCACCGCCGTCCCGCTCGGCATCGTCAGTGGCGTCGCCGCGCTCGGTGAGGCCCAGGCCGCCGACGCCATCGACCAGCTCCGCAGCGCCCGCATCCTGACCGTCCTCACCAGCGTGCGGCGCAAGGAGGTCGTGGAGTTCTTCCACCCGCTCATCGCCACCGCCGTCTACCGCTCGATCCCGCCCGGGGTCCGCGTCGCCATGCACGGCATGGCCGCGCAGGCGCTGGTCGACGACGGCCAGGGGTCCGCGGCCGCCGCCCGCCACCTGCTGGAGATGCACCCCGACGGCGATCCCTGGGTCGTGCAGCAACTGCGCCAGGCGGCCCGCGAGAGCTTCTCCGCCGGAGCTCCCGACGCGGCACGGCGCTACCTGGCGCGGGCGCTGCGCGAACCTCCGGACGTGGAGGACCGGGCCGAGGTGCTGTTCGAACTCGGCTCCGCCAACCTCCTGCACGACCCCGCGACCACCATCAACCAGCTGCGCACCGCGCTGGAGGAGCCCAAGACCGAACAGGGCCTGCGCGAGGCGATCACCTACCGGCTCGCGCAGGCCCTCGCCCACACGGGTCAGCTCGCGGAGGCGGCCGGGCTGCTGGCCGACGAGGCGCGCAGTGCCACGAGCTCCCGGACCCGGCTGCGCATGCAGGCCGAGCAGTTCAAGTGGAACTCCGTCCGCGTCGACGAGGAGAACTCGCCCGCGCGCTCGCGGCTCCTGGCCCAGTTCGCCAAGCGGCTCGCCGGGCGCGGGCTGGCGGAGCGTCACATCCTGGGCCTGCGGGCCTGGGACGCCGCCATGCGCGGTGAGCCGGCCGCCATCGCCGTGGACTACGCGGAGCAGGCGATGGACGGGGGCATGAGCTGGACGGACCAGGACTTCGGGTTCGAGGTGCCGGCCGTCGTGGCCGTCACCCTGATGTACTGCGACCAGCCGGGCCGCGCCGAGGAGCTGTTCAACAGCGGCATCGTCGAGTTCGAGGCGAAGGGCTGGCGCGGATCGCACCTGTCGTTCGTCTACACCTTGCTGGGTTACGTCCGCTATCGGCGCGGGCGGCTCGCCGAGGCCGAGGACTTCGTACGCAACGGCCTGCAGATCGCCGACCGCATCGGGCAGGGCATCCCGGCGCAGCAGTACGCGATCGGCACCCTCATCGAGACGCTGATCGCGCGGGGCGATGTCGCCGAGGCCAGGAAGGTGGCCCGGACCTACAAGTGGGGTGACGGTTTCCCGAACGCGGTCGTCTACCCCGACCCCCAGGCCGTGTGGGGCAAGCTGCTCCTGGCCCAGGGCAGGATCGAGGATGCCGAGCGGAACCTCACGGAGGCGGGGAAGCGTCTGGACCTGCGCGGTACGCGCAACCCGTCGTGGAGCCCCTGGCAGCTCGATCTGGCTCTCGCGCAGGCCACGCACGACACCGAGCAGGCCCGCGCGACCGCTTCCGAAGCCCTGGCACGTGCCCGCGCGTTCGGGGCGTCGAGCGTGATCGGGCACGCCCTGCGCGTCGCCGCGGCGACGGTGTCGGATCCCTCCCGGGCGGCCGTGCTCCTCCAGGAGGCGGTGGACCGTCTCGAACAGTCGCCTGCCGCCTTCGAGCTCGCGCACGCACTCGTCGACCTCGGCACGGTCCTGCACACGGTGGGTGATCCGCACCAGGCGGCCCAGCAGCTCTACCGGGGCATGGAGACCGCGGCGGCGTGCGGCGCCGACGCGCTCGCGGGCCGCGCCCGTGCCCAGCTGGTGTCGGCCGGGCTGCGTCCCCGCCGGCTCCACACCTCCGAGCAGGACACGCTGACGGTCGCCGAGAGCGCGGTGGCGCGCCACGCCGCGCTGGGCCTCGACAACACGGCGATCGCCAGGGAGACGCACACCGACGCCCAAGTCGTCTCGGAGCTGTTGGCGGCGGTCTTCACGAAGCTGGGCACCGACCGGCTCGGACTGCGCAGGGCCCTCGGGCTCTGAGCGTTGGACGGCACGCGGACGGCACGCGGACGGCACGCGGACGGCACGCGGACGGCACGCGGCGAGGGCCGGCACCCCGTGGGTGCCGGCCCTCGCGCGTCGGACGGCGTATCAGGCGGGACGGCCGCCGAAGGGCGCGCCCGTGCCGTAGTACGTACCGACCTCGGCGTGGTAATCGGCATTGCCGAGGTGCTTGTCCCGGTCGAATTCGGGAGCGTCCTTGATCTGGTCCTTGGTGCGGTTGACGTAGATCTTCTTTTCCTCGGCGTCCACCTTCGTGACGGCGCCGGCGGGCAGGAGGACTTCCTTGCCGAAGATCCATACGCCGGTGTCGACGACCAGATAGGCGGAGCCCGCCTCGTCGGAGTGCTTGTCGACCTTGCCGATGGAGCCGTCGATCGCCTCGACCTTGTACCCGGTCAGGTCCGCACCCGCCAGGTGGCCCGCGGTGTCCTGGTAGCCCCACACATTGTCAGTCACGGAAGAACAGCTCCTTCACATAGCGATCAGTCGGCGGAATTCAGCGCCTTCTCATTGAAGCGAGACGTCATTGCCGTCAGGGGCCGTGTGCCCCGGCCCGACTTCTTCATGCATGCGTTCCGAACACGGCCGGTACCTGTCGCATCAGCGCCCGATACCGCCCCTCGGGCGGGCTACGGGGCGGGTCCGCCGCCGGACCGGCCTCCCCGTTCTGCACGTACGGATTATCCGATCGGGAATTTCCGGCGCCTACTGAAGAATTTCTGTTTACCGGGCGGCAGACGGGCCAGAAGGAGTTTCGTAAGGCGTTCCGTTCCAACAGCGCAGGGAGTGATCAGCTGTGTCGGGTGAGCAGAAGACCGAAGCCAAGACCGAGCAGGCCAAGGGCAAGCTCAAGGAAGCCGCGGGCAGCGTCGTCGGCAATGAGCGGCTGACCGCCGAGGGCCGCGCCGAGCAGGCCAAGGGCGACGCCCGCGAGGCCAAGGAAAAGGTCAAGGACACCTTCAAGCACTGACCTGCCAGGGCTCCGGGGGCGGCACCAGCCAACAGGGGTGCCGCCCCCGCCTGTGTCCACCCACAGCCCTCGCACACCACAGGACCACCAAGGACATCACCGGACGGGGTGAGCACGATGCAGCAGACCCAAACACCCGAACACCACGAAAGCCGGCCCGCGGAGGTCACGTACCGGCCGCAGCGGGTCGCGCAGGCGCGCCAGGCGGCCTCCCAGTTCCTGGCGCGCCTGCACCCCTCGCTGTCCGCATCCGCCGCTCAGGACGTGGTGTTGCTGGTTTCCGAGCTGGTGACCAATGCCATCCGCCACGCGGGCGGGGTCACGGCGATGGTCCTGCGGGCACGGCCGGACTCCATCGAGGTCGTCGTCGAGGACCCCAGCCCCGTGGCTCCGCAGGACCGCTCCCCCGACCTCACCGGCCGGACGGGCGGCTTCGGCTGGCCCATGGTGCGCCGGCTGGCCCGGGCGGTGGCCGTGCAGCGGGGGCCCGGGGGCGGCAAGGTCATCGTGGCCTGCGTGGCCCGGTGAACATCCCGGGCGGGGTAATGGCCGGGGACACAGTGGGCAGCCGCGTTCCGAGGGGCACTCAGGAACGCGCCCCCCGCGCCGGCGGTTCGGCGGCGCGGTCACAAGACGGCAAGAGGAAGAGGTTGGTTTCATGTCGCAGGTCGAAGAATCCGTAGAGGTCGACGTTCCCGTCCGCACCGCCTATGACCAGTGGACGCAGTTCGAGACCTTCCCGCACTTCATGGACGGGGTCGAGCGGATCACGCAGATCAACGACACCCTGACCCACTGGAAGACCAAGGTCTCCGGGGTCGAGCGGGAGTTCGACGCCGAGATCACCGAGCAGATCCCCGACGAGCGCGTCGCGTGGAGCACCGTCGGCGGCGAGGCCAAGCAGGCCGGGGTGGTCACCTTCCACCGTTTGGCGGACACCCGGACGAAGGTCATGCTGCAGATGGACTTCGACCCGGACGGCTTCGCGGAGAACCTCGGCGACAAGCTCGGTTTCGTGAAGCGCCAGGTCAGCGGCGACCTGAAGCGCTTCAAGGAGTACATCGAATCCCGCGGCAGCGAGACCGGCGCATGGCGCGGTCAGCTCTGACGCGCGGCATACGGGTCCCTCCGGCTGGCGCCGGAGCACCGCGGACGCCAAGATGACACCGTGGGACGGAGACCTCCCGGCGCTGCCGGGACCGGTCCCCTCCCTTCCGGGACCAGGGCCCGGCCGGATACCCCCCCCATCCGGCCGGGCCCTGCCCGTGCCCGCCCTGTAGCGAACGTGAGCGGCGGCCCTCCCGTGGTTCCTGCGGGAGGGCCGCCGCTGCCGCGCGTGGTGCCGGTTCAGCCGACGTGGCGCCAGTGACTGACGTCAACGGCTCCGTCCTCGGCTCCGATGTGGGCGTACATGGCGAGGTGCTCGGGTGAGAGGAAGACGTCCTTCTTCTCCTCGAAGAACGTCTCGTCGTACCAGGAGACGTTGAACAGGACGCTGCCGCCGCCCTGGCTGCTGCGCTCCACCCAGGTGCGCTGCCAGTCGTAGGGGCCGGAGGTCTCGGCGGCGAGGCGTTCGTCCGATGCGCGCAGCGCCGCGACGCAGCGCTCCAGTGCCTCGTCGGAGCTGAGCTTGATCTCGCAGTGGGATTCCGCGATCACCACGCGGTCCCCGCGCCGGCCGGGGGTGGAGTCCCCGAGGAGGACGAGCTCCCTGACTACGGGCTGTTCGGGCAGGACCGAGATGGCCATACCGTTCCTTCCGTGTCGAGACGTTCCGCACACACCATCAAGATCGAAAATGCGTTCGCGGATATTCCAAACGCTAGAGCCGGCCATCCCGCACGGCAATGCGCTCCGGGCTACTTGGCCGGAAGTCGGATTCCGTTGTCCGGGTCCTCTTCTTCGCAAGTCCCGGCAGGCCCCGCCTCGTCGACCGCTCTGCGGAACAGCATCGGGCCCGCGGCCAGGGACGCCAACAGAGTTCCCGCTCCCGCGAGTTGCAGGGCGCCGGCGCCGCCCAGCGCCACGGCCGCCGGACCTCCCAGTGCCGTTCCGGCCATGTTCGCCCCGTTGAGGACCGCGCCCGAAGAGGCGAAGGCCCGCCCGCGCACCCCGGCCGGGACCCTGGCATGGATCAGGTTCCGGATCGACAGGCTCTGCAGTGAGTTGGCCACACCGGCCAGGGCGAACGCCACGACGACCACCGGGAGGACCGGTACCGCCGCGGACAGGAGGAGCGACGCCCCCATCAACAGGCCCGCGCACACCAGGACTCTGGGCTGCCAGGCCAGGGGTACCCGGGGCGCGAGGAAGGCGGATGTCAGCAGCATCCCCACCGTGTGAGCGGTGACCAGTACGCCGTAGCCCGCGTCCGAGGCGCCGAGGTCGTCCCGGATGAAGAAGACCCGCGCGACCACCAGGATCGCGGTGAAGACGATCGCACAGGCCAGCGCGCCGATCGCGGTCCGCAGCAGCCGGTCGGCGCCGAGAACCCTTACGCCCTCGCGCACTTGGCCGAGCCAGCCGGGCCGCGTGGTCACCGCCACCGGCCTGCGCCGCACGCCGACCGCGGCGAGAGCCGTCCCCAGCAGGGCGAAGGAGGCGGCATTGACGGCCAGGGCGATCCGGGCGTCCCACACGGCCACCAGCAGTCCCGCGAGCGCCGGTCCCGCGATGTTGCCCACCGCCCGGAAGGTCTCCAGCCGGGCGTACCCGCGGGCGGTGGCCTCCTCCCCGGTGATCTGCGGCACCAGCAGTTGCAGGGCGGGGAGCGCCAGGGCCGCTCCGCAGCCCAGCAGCGCGAGCAGCAGGACGGCCACCACCGTGTCGGTGGTGAGCGCCAGTCCGAGGGCCACCACGGCCTGGAGCGCCGTGACCGTCATGATGAGCCGGCTGCTCTCGATGCGGTCGACCAGCGGCCCGGCCAGCGGGCCGACCACCACCAGCGGCAGCACGCTCGCCACGACCAGGAGCGAGAGCACGTACCCCGACCGTCCCTCGTCATGGAGACGGAGCGTCAGCGCCACGATCGCCATCTGATCGCCCATCGCGGACAGCCCGTACGCGGCCGCCACCACCGACAGCACCACACCACTGTTTCGAAGCATCCGCAGATCCTGCCAGCCGGGCGGGCAGCCGGGCCGCAAACCAGCCATCCGGTCCCGGGGCCGTGGCCGGGAGCGGCGGGCGGGTCCGGAAAGGGGCGGGCGGGGGATAGGGCGGACCCCGGGCCCTCGCGGAGGGCCGGGGCCCTTCGGCAAGTCCGGCCCGGGACGCACGTTCGCCCCCCGGGGCGTGAACCACTGGCCGGGAGGGCGCCTTTCGGACGCGCGGCCCCCAACGCGGCCGCCGGCCCCCGGTGTTCCGCTTACGGCGGTGTGCGCGTGCGCGTAGCGTGGTCGCATGACCACCACGCCGGAGGGGAAGGGTCCGCACATGCCGCCCTCGTACCCGCCGCACACCCCCGAGCCGCCGGGGGGACCCGTCGCAGCTCCGCGTCCGCAGCCGGCCGGGAGGTCCGCGCCGGGAGCGGCGCTCAGGCGGCCGCGCATGGAGATCCGCAACCGGCGGACCGCCGGACTCGTCTTCCGCGCCGATGCATGGGCCGCGAGGAAGGCCGCCGCCCAGACGGCCGTCCAGGTCCGCGCGTGGGGGTACGCGGCGGTCGGAGAGCGGGATCTGGAAGCCGCCGTGGGGCTCCTGGTCGAGACCGCCGTGGCAGACGGCGGCAAGCGCGTCAGCCTGCACCTCGCGGACCAGGACGACCGGATCCTCGTCGTCGCGCTGAGCCACCGGCCGGCCCCCGCGGCCGCGCCCGGGACGGTGGACCGGGTGGACGGGCTGCTGGCCGCGCTCGCCGCGCTGGGCACCGTCGTCGGCTGCGGCACCGATCGCGCGGAAGACGGCCGGCGCCTGTGGGCGCTCCTCGACGCCACGCCGCCGCGGCCGCGCGCCGGGTGACGCCGGCCGGGCGGCCCGCGCGGCCGGGGGCCCTGTTCGGGCGAGTTCGCTGCGCCGCACGGCGTAGTGGCGCGCACGGCGCCGCCACGGCGGGGCAGGTGGGGCACATGAGCAGCGAGAACGAGGCGATGGACGGGGCGCACCAGCCGCCGGAGGGTGTCGGCGAGCCGACGGTTCGGGCCCTGGGGGCGCTTTCGAAAGCCCTGGAGACGACGGAGCGGGCGCGGGGTCACCTGTACGGCTTCCACCAGCTCACCGGTACGGCCGACTTCGAGCTGGACGACGCGGTCCGCCTGTTGCGCGAGGCCGGCCACGGGGAGTACGCCGACAGGGTGGAGCGGGAGATCCTGGGCCGCAACGTGATCCCGGGCCACTGGACCTTCCAGATCATCGAGTCGTACAACGACTCCTACTACCGTCCGTTCGTCGCTCTGGAGGACGGGATCCGACGGGACCTGGGCGCCGGACGCGACCACCTCTTCGAGGCGCGGCTGAAGGAGCGCAGGCGCACGCACCACCACCCCGACCACACCGCGACGCCGCCCGGCCCGGAGTAGGGACGGACGGCGTCGGGGACGGGACGGCGCGACGACGGGGCGTCAGCCGATGCTCCAGGAGAAGGTGTTGTCCGCGGTGACCAGCAGGCCGAGGACGGCGAGGTCGGCCACGCCGAGGGCGAGGCCGAGCCACGCCCGGCCCGGACGGGTCGTGCGCCGGTAGAGGGCCAGAGCGCCGAGGACGACGGCGATCGGGCCCAGGAAGAGGTTCATGACGAGCAGTCCCACGAGCCCGAGTACGAACGCGCAGACGGCCATGGCGTCCGCGTTGCGGGTGCTCGTCGGCTTGGGGGCCGGGGCGGGCGGCGCGGGCACGGTGCGCCTCGCGGACGCGGGCCCGGCGGAGGCAGCGGGCCCGGCCGTTGCCGCAGGCTTGGCGGAAGCGGCGGAAGCGGCGGCCGTCCCGGTCGCCTCCGGCCTCGTCTGGGAAGCGGTCCTGGTACTCATCGCAGACCTCCGTGGCTTCGGTCGGACCGGCCCAGGCGGCCGGCCAGCCGCTCGCGGACGGCGAAGAGGGCGAGCCAGAGGCCGATCGCGATTCCCCCGACCGCGCTGACCGCCACCGGTACGTGGGTCACGGCGCCGAGGACGACGCCCAGCACGAGCAGTGCACCTACGAGGAAGAGCATGGAACTTCCTCCCACTAATCAGTAACAGTTGTTCACTGACTACCCAGTCTAATCCGTCTTATGCTGGTTCGGGGCGCCCGCTCGGGGTTAACTGCCCGTCATGAGCCAGATCACCGGGTCCCGCGAGGCCCAACGCCGCAGGACGCGCCGCGCCCTGCTGGACGCGGCGCTGTCGCTGCTGGAGGAGCGGAGCCTGAGCGGCCTCGGCCTGCGGGAGGTGGCCCGGGCGGCCGGCGTCGCCCCCACTGCCTTCTACCGGCACTTTGGCGACATGGAGGAGCTGGGCACGGAACTCGTGCACGAAGCCCTGGCCAGCCTGCACGAGACCGTGCGCCTGGTCCTCGCCTCGACCGGCGACGCCGCGGAGCGCGGTGACGCGGCGGTACGCCTGGTGGCCGACCTGGTGCGCAACCGCCCCGCCCACGTCCGCTTCCTGGTCCGGGAGCGGCACGGCGGCGTACGGCCGGTCCGCGAGGCAATCGCCGCACAACTGGACGCCTTCGGTCGCGAGGTCGCCGAGGTGCTTGCGGCGGACCCGGTCAGCGCGGGCTGGAGCGCCGAGGACGTGCTGGTACTGGCCCGGCTCCTGGTCGACCACATGTTCATGACCGCGTCCGCCTACCTCGCCGTCATTCTGGACGGCGACGACTGGGCCGCCGTCACCAGCACCGCCCGCCGCCAGCTCCGCCTCATCCACCTGGGTCGCATGCACTGGACGCACTGAGCAGACGCGCGGCGGGGGCCGGACGGGGTGGACCCGCCGACCCCCGCCGGCCCCGCCGGTCTGCGGCCGGTGTACGGCCGCTGTCAGACTCAGTCCTCCCGGCTGGGCAGGATCTCCTTCACCTTGGCGATGGCGAAGCCCCATCCCTGCCCCACGGTCGGCTTCCCGGGTACGGCCACCTCCTCCGGGTTGGTGAGCACGTCGAGCAGGACCGGCCCCGGGGTCTCGAAAGCCCGGCGCACACTGTCGTGCAGCTCGGCCGGATCGGTCACGCGGATACCCGTCAGCCCGAGAGCGGTGGCCACCGCGGCGAAGTCCGGGTTGTCGAGTTCCGTGCCGAACTCCGGAAGTCCGGCCTGCTCCTGTTCCAGCTTCACCATGCCCAGGCGGCGGTTGTCGAAGACCACGAGCTTGACCGGCAGCTGGTACGTCTTGATGGTCATGAGGTCGCCCAGGAGCATGCTCAGCCCGCCGTCCCCGCAGAAGGCGACGATCTGCCGGTCGGGCGCCCAGAGCTGGGCCCCGAGGGCCTGCGGCATGGCACTCGCCATGGAACCGAGATTGTAGGAGCCGATCAGGCGCCTGTCGCCGCGCATGGTGACGAAGCGGGAGAGCCAGACGGTGGCCATGCCGGTGTCGGAGGTGAAGACGGCGTCGTCGTCGGCATACCGGTCCACGGCGGCGGCCAGCGCCTCGGGGCGGATCTGGTGGTCGCGGTTGTCCAGCACGGCCCGCAGCTTCCCGGTCCACCGGTGTTCGTGCCGGGGGTCGGCGAGCCGCTGCTGACCCTCCTGCCACTGGGCGAACCGCTCCCGCGCGTCCTCCAGGTGCGCACGGTCCGAGTTCGCCTCCAGCAACGGGAGCAGGGCCCGCAGCGTCGCCCCCACGTCACCGGTCAGTCCCACGTCCACCGGCACCCGGCGGCCCAGGTGCTCCTCCCGGGCGTCGATCTGGACGACCTTGCAGTCCTCGGGGTACCAGTCCCGGTAGGGGAAGTCGGTGCCCAGCATGAGGAGCGCGTCGCCCTTGTCGAGGGCGTGGGCGGCGGCGGGATTGCCGATGAGGCCGGTCTGGCCCACCTGGAAGACGTTGTCGGCGTCCTCGAAGCCCTCCTTCGCCTTGAGGGTCAGCACCATGGGCGCGGCGAGCAGCTCGGCGAGGCGCAGCACCTCGGCGCGGGCGGCGCGGGCCCCTTGTCCGACGAGCAGCGTGACGCGGGAGGCGGCGTTCAGCAGCTCGGCGGCCTCGGCGAGGGCCGGGTCGTCCGGGCGGGTGACGGCACGGCGGTCGAGGGCGAAGCGGGCCGGCCGGTCATCGGGCAGCTCCTGGTCGCCGAGGTCACCGGGGACGGTCAGTACGGCCACTCCGCCCTGGCTGATCGCCGCCCGTACGGCCGATTCCAGCATGCGCGGCATCTGCTCGGGCGAGGTGATGGTGGCGCGGTAGACGGCCACGTCGCGGAAGAGGAGGTCGTTGTCGACTTCCTGGAAGTAGTCGCTGCCGACCTCGGCGAGCGGCACCTGGCCGCAGATGGCCAGGATCGGGGTGTGGCTCTTGGCGGCGTCGTAGAGCCCGTTGAGCAGGTGCACCGAACCGGGTCCGACCGTGCCCATGCACACGCCGAGGTCCCCCGAGAGCTGGGACTGCGCCCCCGCGGCGAAGGCGGCCACCTCCTCGTGCCGGCAGCCGATCCAGTCCAGCCCGTCGGTGGTGCGGATGGCCTCGGTCAGCGGGTTCAGTGCGTCTCCGACGACTCCGAAGACCTGCTGGACGCCCAGGTCCTTGAGTGCCTCGACGATCACTTGGGCGACGGTTCGTGCCACGGGTGTGTCCTCCGGTCCGGTTCGGCTGGTCGGTTCCGGCGTCGGCGCCTGCGCCTGTGCCGGCTCAGCGGGAGAAGCGGTCGGGGTCGGCCGCCTCCCAGTCGAATGCCCAGTCCTCGGGGACCGATGCGAGCAGTTGTCCGGGTGTGAGCCATTCGTGCAGTTCGGCGTAGGAGCGGACCGTGTGCGGGTCCACCCGCTGGAGCAGCATGTGCGGCCGCAGCGCGCTCGGGTCGTCGACACCCATGGAGGCCATGATCTGCAGGGCGCTCTTCACGGTGGCTTCCTGGAACCGCTCGACGCGCTGTGATTTGTCGGCGACGTCCACGGCCCGGGCCCGCCGGTCGTCCTGGGTGGCGACCCCGACCGGGCAGGTGTTGGTGTGGCAGCGCTGAGCCTGGATGCAGCCGACCGCGAACATCATGGCGCGGGCGGCGTTGGTGTAGTCGGCGCCCTGGAGGAGCCGCTTGACGAGATCGCTGCCGGTGGCGACCTTGCCGCTCGCCCCGACGCGGATCCGGTCGCGCAGCCCCACGCCCACCAGGGCGTTGTGCACGGTCATCAGCCCGTCACTCAGGGGCAGTCCGACGTTGTCCGCGAATTCCAGGGGAGCCGCGCCGGTGCCGCCCTCCGCGCCGTCGACGATGATGAAGTCGGGGGTGGTGCCCTCCTCCAGCATCGCCTTGCAGACGGCGAGGAACTCGCGGCGAGAGCCGACGCACAGCTTGAAGCCCACGGGCTTGCCGTCGGCCAGCTCGCGCATGCGGGCGAGGAAGCGGACGAGCTCGCGGGGCGTGGAGTAGACGCGGTGGTAGGGGGGTGAGATGACGCTCTTGCCTTGGGGGACACCGCGTACCTGCGCGATCTCCGCGTTGACCTTGGCCCCGGGCAGGACGCCGCCGATGCCGGGCTTGGCTCCCTGGCTGATCTTCAGCGACACGCATTTGACCTGCTCGTAGGTGGCCTTCTCGGCGAACTGGCGCTCGTCGAAGCCGCCGTCCTGGGTACGGCACCCGAAGTATCCGGTGCCTATCTCCCAGACGAGGTCCCCGCCGGGGCGCAGGTGGTACTCCGAGAGGCCGCCCTCGCCGGTGTCGTGCGCGAAGCCGCCGCGCCGGGCGCCCGTGTTGAGGGCGAGGACGGCGTTGCCGGACAGCGAGCCGAAGCTCATCGCCGAGACGTTGAGCAGGGCCATGTCGTAGGGCCGCGTGCAGTCGGGGCCGCCGATCCGGACCCGGGGCGGGTCGGTGCGCACCGGCCGGGGGGCCATGGAGGGGGTGAGGTATTCGCTGCCGGGTCGGTAGAGATCGAGTTCGCTGCCGAAGGGCTCCTCGGCGTCGGTCCCCTTGGCGCGCTCGTAGACGAGGCTGCGGGTGTCGCGGTCGAAGGGGCGCCCGTCGTAGTTCCGCTCGATGAAGTACTGCTGCAGCTCGGGCCGCAGCGCCTCCATCGCGAACCGCAGGTGGCCCAGCAGGGGGTAGTTCCGCAGGATGGAATGGCGGCGCTGCACGAGGTCGTACGAGGCCACGAGGACGAGCAGGATCAGCGGGCCGGCCGCGAGCCACCACCAGGGCGACGTCAGGACGGCGGCGGCCGCGGCGCCGGCCGCCAGCGCTGCGAGCAGGGCAACCAGAAGTATCTTCAGCACACAGCCCTTGTGTCCCGATGGCCTGTCCCTAATCCGGGCTCACGGAGCGTTGTGGCCGGTCACGGGCGTGGCAGCGGGTTCGGCCCGGCTCCGGGGCCGACCGGCCCGTCACCCGGCTGCGGCCGGTCCGCCGGCCCTCAGGGGCGGGGAGGCAGGGGCACGGTACGGGCCTCGGCCAGGGTGCCGGCGACCGTGAAGACACGGTCCGTGCAGGTCACCTCCAGCACGTGCGCGAGCCTGTCCGGCAGGGGCCCGGCCAGGACCAGCGGCAGCGCCCGGTGCGCACCCAGAAGCAGGTTGAGAACGCTGGAGTCGGCGAAGGTGACCCGGGTGACATCGACGACCACGCGCTCCGCTCCGGCGTTCTCCCCGGCGTCGAGGGCGGCCTGGAGGGAGCCCAGGGTGTCGAGGTCGAATTCGCCGGCCATCACCACGGTCCGCACTCCCCCGTCCTCATGGACATCCACCCGGTAGCGCTTCACCGCGTCTCCCTCGTCGAGGCCCGTCCGTCCTGTCCGTCCCGTCCGTCCTTTCCTCCTCCCTCCACCCTGCACCGGTCCGGGCGGAACGCGCCAGGCGCGGCCCACCGGCCCCGTCCGGCCGCCGGTCAGCCGGACGTCCAGCCGCCGCGGCTGTGCGGCTGAACGGGACCGGCGGTCGCGGCCGCGGCGGCACCCGGTCTGGGGGAAAGCAGCGGCCCGGGATCCCTCGACCGGAAGCCGCCGGACCGATCACGTGGGCGTTATGTCCCATTATCTGGTGATTAGTCAACCCCTCAGCACTCAAGGGCAACTGAAATCGCGAAATACTTTTCGTGTATTCCTTGACGTGTGTCGTTTGAGCGGCCATGCTCATCCTGCGTCGCCACCCCGGTGACGCACCGGCCGCCCAGGTCGACAGACACGAGTGCCGGTCATCCGGTCAGGAACCTGCCAAGGAGCGAATAGTGGACGTCCTCGCCGCACAGGCTTCCCCCGAGACGGCCACGGGCCTGCGCCCGGCCGCGAACATCACCCCCGCCGCCACCCCGGCGGACCTGCCGCGCATCGACAATGCGCGCGAGGTGGCCCCGGCCGACGCCCGCGGACTCTCGAAGGCGTTCTTCGAGCGGCTGGCGACGCTGGAGGAGGGGACGCGTGAGCGGCAGTACGTACGCAACACCCTGATCGAGATGAACCTCTCCCTCGTCCAGTTCGCGGCGCGGCGCTTCCGTAACCGCACGGACGGCACGGAGATGGAGGACCTCATCCAGGTCGGAACGGTCGGCCTCATCAAGGCGATCGACCGCTTCGACCCCTCGATGGGGAACGAGTTCGCGACCTTGGCCCTCCCCTACATCACCGGTGAGATCAAGCGTCACTTCCGTGACACCAGCTGGGCGGTCCGTGTCCCGCGCCGCCTGCAGGAGCTGCGCATCGAGCTGGCGCGCGGCAAGGAGGAGCTCAGCTCGGTCCTCGACCGCGCCCCGACGGTCAAGGAACTGGCAGCCCACCTGGAGCTGGACGAGGAAGCGGTCATCGAGGGTCTGGTCGCCGCCAACGGGCACTCCAGCCAGCCCCTGGAGACCGAGCAGAACGAATCCTCCGACACCCCGAGCCGAGCCCTGGCGGACACCCTCGGCGAGGACGACCCGGCCATGGAGCTCTTCGAGGACCTGCACACCCTGGCTCCTCTGCTCGAACAGCTCGACGGGCGCGACAAGCTGATCCTCCAGATGCGCTTCGGCCAGGAGATGACCCAGGCACAGATCGGGGAGCGTCTCGGCATCTCCCAGATGCAGGTCTCGCGTCTCCTGACCCGCACCCTGAACCGCCTGCGCGAGGGCATGCTCGCCTCCTGACGAACGCCCCGGCCGTGATGTGACCGGCCGGTCCCTCCGGGGAGAAGAGGAGCCCGGCCCGCCGATCTTCGGCGGGCCGGACGTGCGGGGCCACCGGTCGACACCTCGGGCCGGGAGCGGGAGGATGGACGTGACGGACACGGCCGCCTCCAGGCCGCCCGGCCCGCGGGCGTGCGACGTGCGGCCCGGCCCGGGCCCCCGCAGTTCCCTCGCTCCCGCACGGGAGGAATCATGAATCGGCGCATACGCCTTTCCCTGCTCGCCCCGCTCGCGGCCGCCGCGCTCCTCACCGCGCCGGCCGCTTTCGCATGGGCGCCCTCGGCCGCCGCCGCCCCCACCGCCACCTGCTCCATATCGGGAGTCATGCCCGATGGGACGGTACGGCTCTCCGGCGGTGGCTTCGCACCCGGAACCGCGTTCCTGTCCTCACCGACGGCCGCGGGCGGGTCGTTCACCATCGGTTCCGACGGCGGATTCCAGATGGCGAGCGTGGAGAACGCCCGGTACACCGTGTCCCAGGGCAACGACCGCACCGAGTGCAGCGGCTTCAGCGGGACGGACCAGAACACCACGGATCAGAACACCCAGAACCAGAACTCGCAGCACCAGAACAACAACCAGAACCACCACAACAACCGCAACAACCGGAACAACTAGGGGTCAGCCCCTGGACCACGCGCTCGCCCCGCACCCGGACCGGCCGCCCCGCGACCCACGGGCCGGAGCGGGCGGAGGGACCCTATGAAGGGCGGGAAGGGCATGAAGGGCAGAACGAGAGGCGGCGCGGCCAGGGCATCGGTCGCCGCACTGGCCGCCGGTGGGCTCCTGATCGGCGGCCTGCTGGCCGGGGCCGGATCCGCGGCAGCAGCTGACGTGGCGGCCTCACCTCGGGCACCGTCCGCCCCGTGCACGGGTGCCCAGATCGTCGCCGTCGGCGCCCAGCGGTCGAGCACCGGCCAGGTACGGATCACCGTGACCAACAAGAGCTCCAAGCAGTGCGTGCTGCAAGGCTTCCCGACCGTGGCCATCGCCGGCCAGGGCTCGCCGGGCAAGAACAAGCCACTGAACGTCTCCCGCCAGGGTACGGCCCGAGCCGTGCAGCTCCCGGCCGGCGGCAAGGCCTCGGCCCAGCTCACCTTCACGCCCGTCCTCGGCGAGGCCGAGGGCTCCTGCGCCTCCGGCGCCGACCCCACGGTCGCGCCGTCCCTCGTCATCGGCGTCGCGGGAGCCAGGTTCCAACTGGCTCCGGACGACGGCGGCGACTTCGCGCTGTGCGGCGCCGGGGTCCGGGCGACGGCGTTCCGCTGACGGTGCGCGTACGGCCCCGGGGGCGCTGGGCGGCCGCCGGGGCCGTGCGGTGGAACGGAGTGCTTCAGGAGCGTCCGGGGACGGACGGCGTCAGGATTCGGCGTCGATGCCCGTGACGGCAGGGGGACCCAGAGGTGCCTCCTTGTCCGGGAAGCCGGACTCCTCCAGCGCGTCGGCCGTGAGGCGGACCGCCTGGGCCTCGGCGCCCGCCCGGTCCTCGGCGTCGACTTCGAGGCGTACGGAGAACGTGCCGTCGTCATTGAGCGTCAGGAGGTCCAGATCCTCGGTCTCGCTCAGCGCGGTGTGGTGGGAGGCCAGCCTCCTCACCAGCCCCGAGCGCGCCGTCTCGTCGACGTCCCTCAGGAACGTGCCGGGCACGGTGATGACGTAGGTGGTCACTGCTGCCTCCTCTGGTCGGCTGGCGAGCGCTGTATGCCTCGTCCTGGGATGCCCCGGTATCAGCGTTCGAACCCCTCCAGGTGCGCCACATCAGCCCGCCGGGTGTCCTCCCGCCGACCCGCGACGGCATGGTCGGGCATCGGTGCGGCGCCGTCCCGGGGCGTTCGCGGGGGCCGCTGTATCTGGGTCCACTCCGCGAACCACCAGGCGCCGGTGACGACGGCGGCCCACAGCAGTCCGCGCAGGACGGCCGACCCCCACGGCGCCTGCTCACCCCATTTCTCCACACCCGTCAGCACCCCCCAGCTGATCACAAGGACAACGGCCGTACGCACTCGTCGATGGCTGAACATGCGACCCGCCTACCCCATCGGCGCGACCTGAACAGGAACACGGCCACGTCTTCGCGGCAAAGATCGGGCAACTGGTCGTCCGGTACCTGCATAGAGCGGCCGGTACCGGCCAGGCGGGTGGGAGAAGGTTCGGACGAGCTGAATGGAGGCATGACGATGAACTGGCGTCACGAGGCCGCCTGTCGCCGGGAGGACCCCGACCTGTTCTTCCCGGTGGGCACCAGCGGACCGGCCCTGCTCCAGATCGAAGAGGCGAAAGCGGTGTGCCGCCGTTGCCCGGTGACGGAGAACTGCCTGGAGTGGGCCCTCGAAGCGGGCCAGGACATGGGGGTGTGCGGCGGCCTGAGCGAGGAGGAGCGGCGCGCCGTCAAGCGCCGCGCCGCGCGGGCCCGCGCCCGCTCGGCGGGCTGACCGGCCCCCCACCGCGCCGGCCCGACACGGCCGAACCGCCCCCGCCGGCCCGCTGCACCGGCGCTCCCGCGCCGCCCCGGTGACCCGCGCCAGTGCCCCACCGCGCCGGGGCGCGAGGGAGCCGCGGCCGCACCGCCGCCCCTCGCGGTCAGGCGAGTGCCGCCGCCAGCAGCGCGGCGGCCGCGGCCACCAGCGGGTTGTCCGCGGCGGCGTCGGGCTGGTGCCTGGTCGTCAGAACGGCCATGACGATCGGCGCCCGGTGCGGAGGCCAGGTGATGCCGGCGTCGTTGTTCGTCCCGTACTGGCCACCGCCGGTCTTGTCCGCCAGGGTCCAGTCCGCCGGCAGGCCCTTGCGGAAGCGCTCCGTGCTGGTGGTGTTGGCGAGCAGCCAGCCCGTCAGCCGCTCCCGGTCCCGTGGGGACAGCGCGTCGCCGAGGGCGAGCCGCCCGTAGGCCCGGCCGATCGCCCTCGGGCTGGTGGTGTCCGTCAGCCGGTCGGGCTCGGCCGAGTTCAGCTCGGGCTCCCACCGGTCCAGGCGGGTGACCCCGTCGCCCAGCGACCGGCACAGACGCGTGACCGCGCCCGGCCCGCCGAGCTCACGGAGCAGGAGGTTCCCGGCGGCGTTGTCGCTCTGGCAGATGGTGGCGGCGCACAGCTGCTCGATGGTCATCCCCGCGGCCAGGTTCTCGGGCCGTCCGGTGACGGGTGCGTGTCCGGACTTCACCACATCCTGCTCGGTGTAGTGGATGCGCCGGGCGAGGACCTCGCCGTCCCGGTCCAGGTCGCGCAGGACGGCGGCGACCGCGAGGGGCTTGAAGAGCGAGCACATCGGGAAGAGCTCGTCCGCCCGGTACAGCACGGTTTCCCCGGTTGCCGTGTTCCGTGCGTAGACGCCCAGGCGGGCGGAGTGGTCCCGTTCCAGCGTGGCGAGCTCCCGGACGATCCGCCCGCGGCGCGGTGGCGCCGCGAAGGCCGTCCCGCCCAGCCCGACGCCGGCCCATGCCGCCCCGGCGCCGACGGCCAGCACGGAACGGCGGGTGGGGCGGGCTCCTGCGGCTTCCATGATCTGATCTCCTCTTCTGCTGCGATCCTTCTTGTGCTGCGGTCCGTTCGCACGGCAGGACGCAACAACGATGCCTCCGGTTCACCCACGCGCCCCGCCCGGCGCTCGCACCGGCTTTCTTAGCGGGACGTTAGATCTGCGCGGCGGAGCTTGTCCGGGCACGGAGGCGGACGGATGCTCAAAGGCGCTTCCCGGCCGCCGGGACGGCGCGGGGGCCGTTTCGCCGCCCCCGTCAGGGACTTCCTTCTGGAGCCGCCATGTCTTTCGACACCCGCACACCCGCCTCGCCGACCGGGGCCGAGCGGCGGGGCCGCCGCCTCGCCCTGATCGGCGGATCCCTGGGCAACCTCGTCGAGTGGTACGACTGGTTCGTCTACGCCAGCTTCGCCATCTACTTCGCGGACTCGTTCTTCCCCGGCGACAACCCGACCACGCAGCTGATGAACACCGCCGGGATCTTCGCCGTCGGCTTCCTGATGCGTCCTGTGGGCGGCTGGGTCCTGGGCCGCGCCGCCGACCGGCACGGACGCAAGAGCGCGCTCACGCTCACCGTCTCCATGATGTCGGTCGCCGCCCTGCTGATCGCCGTCGCCCCGACCTACGGCCAGGCCGGCTACTTCGGCGCCCTGGTGCTGCTGCTCGCCCGGCTGCTCCAGGGGATGAGCATCGGCGGGGAGTACGCGGCGAGCGCCACCTACCTGACGGAGGCGTCGGCGCGCGACCGGCGCGGCCTGGGCTCCTCCTTCCAGTACGTGTCGATGACCTGCGGGCAGCTGCTGGGCCTCGGCATCCTGATCGCCCTGCAGCACACGCTCACCACGGAGCAGTTGGAGAGCTGGGGCTGGCGCATCCCCTTCGTCGTCGGGGCGCTGTTCGCGGTGGTCGTCTTCTGGCTCCGGCGGCGGCTCCAGGAGACCGACGCGTTCAAGGAGCAGGCCGCGGGCGAGGGTGCCCACGAAGACAGCGCGCGCGGCACGTTGAAGGTCCTGTGGCAGCACCGGCGGCAGGCCGGCCTGGTCATGGCCCTCACCCTCGGCGGGACCGTGGCGTACTACACGTACACCACCTACCTCACCAAGTACCTCGTCGGCAGCGCCGGCATGGCGAAGACCACCGCCACGCTCGTCAGCTTCACCGCGCTGACCCTCTTCGCCGTGCTGCAGCCCTTCGCCGGGATGCTGTCGGACCGGATCGGCCGCCGTCCCCTGCTCATCACCTTCGCGGTGGGCTGCACCGTGGGTACGTACCCGATCATGACGGCCCTCGGGTCGGCTTCCTCGTACTGGTCCGCTCTGGGGCTGTCCCTGCTGGCGCTGGTGATCGTCACCGGCTACACGTCGATCAACGCGGCGGTCAAGGCCGAGCTTTTCCCGACCCGGGTGCGCGCGCTCGGCGTGGCACTGCCGTACGCCGTCGCCAACGCGCTCTTCGGCGGCACGGCGGAGTACGTGGCGCTGTGGTTCAAGAGCAGCGGCCACGAGACGATGTTCTTCTGGTACGTCTCCGGGTGCGCCCTGGTCTCCCTGGTGACCTACGTCCTGATGCCGGACACCCGCAACGCCGCGCTCAGCCAGGCCGAGGCCGATGCGGACGCCGGCTCCGGCTCCGGCTCCGGCTCCGGCTCCGGCTCCGGCTCCGATTCAGGTTCAGGTTCAGGTTCAGGACAGGGCGGTGGCCGGGAGCGGTCGGCGGCCGCAGGCGCCGATTCCGGGCGCTGACCGGCGCCTCCGGCCGGGGCGGCGGTTCCCGTAAGCTGCTGCCCCGGGTCACGGTCCTATGAGGAAACTGCCTATGCACGCGCTTCTCGTCGAGGACGACGACCGCATGGCCCAGGCCCTCGGCACCGCCCTCGCCCGGCGCGGGCACACCGTGCGCAGGGTCGGCCGCGCCCTGGACGCCCTGCGGCACGTCCACGAAGCCGAGTTCGTCCTGCTCGATCTGGGCCTGCCGGACCTGGACGGGCTGGAGCTGCTGCGCCGCCTGCGGACCCTGTGCGCCGCGCCGCTGATCGTGGTGACAGCACGCTGCGAGGAGCGGGACGTCGTGCAGGGGCTGCGGGCCGGCGCCGACGACTACGTCGTCAAGCCGTTCCGGATGGCCGAGCTGATGGCCCGCATCGACACCGTACGCCGCCGGACGGGCGCGCCGGCCGCACATCCGGGCGGCGGTCCGGCCGTTCCCGGGGGCGGGCCCGTGCGCGCCGGGGACGTCGAGATCGACCCGGCGGGCCGGACGGTCACGGTGGCGGGCCGCGAGGTCCGGCTGACCCGGCGCGAATTCGACGTCCTCGCCTTCCTGGCCGCCCGGCCGGACGAGGTGCACTCCCGCGAGGCGATCCTGGACCGGCTCTGGGGGGACGTCTTCCTCGCCGCCTCCCGCTCGCTGGACGTCCACGTGGCGGGTATCCGCGCCAAGACCGGCCGTTCCGGGCTGGTGCGCACCGTGCGCGGCTTCGGATACCAGCTCGGATCCCCGGCGGCGGCTGCGGACGAACGGCACGAGCCGGGCCGGTACGGTCCGCCGGACGGCGCGGGGTGAGGCGCCGGCTCCTCGCCGTGCTGATGGTCCTCATGGGGGCCGCCGCTCTGCTCCTCTGCGTGCCCTTGGCCGACGCCTACGCGCGGGGCCGGACCGAGCACCTGCTCCTGCAGCGCCGCTCGGAGGCCGTACGGTTCGCCGATCTCGCCGACCGGATGCGCACGGACGCCGACCGGGCCGAGCTGTCGGCCGAGATCGGCCGGTACGCGCAGCTCTACGGGGCCGGGGTGGTCGTGGTGGACACGGCGGGGACGACCGTCGCGCGGGCCGGGCCGGAGCCTTCCGGGCTGGCCGAGGCGGCCGGCGGCGCCCGGCGCCGTGCCCTGACCGGGAGTTCGACCGACCGGCTGCCCGTCGTGCGCCCTTGGGGCCCGCGGACGGTGGTGCTCGCCGAGCCGGTGGGCCGCGACGAGCGGGTGAGCGGGGCGGTCCTGATGGCCGTCCCCACGGCCGCCGCCCGGTCCGACGTGGCGCTCCGGTGGTCACTCATCGCCGCCGGGGCGGTCGCGGCCTTCGCGGCGGCGGCTCTGGTGGCGGCCGGGATCACGCGCTGGCTGATGCGGCCGGTCCTGGATCTGGACCGCGCGGTGGAGGGGCTGACCGCCGGCAGTCTCCAGACGCGGGCCGGCTCCGGCAGCGGGCCACCGGAACTGCGCCGGCTGCGGCAGCACTTCAACACCATGGCGCAGGCCATGGCCGACTCCATGGCCCGCCAGCGCGACTTCGTCGCCGACGCCTCCCACCAGCTGCGCAATCCGCTGGCCACCCTGGTGCTCCAGCTGGAGAACGTCGAACCGCACATCGCCCCCGGTCCCGGCCGGACCGATCACTCCCGTGCCCTGGACGAGGCGGAGCGCCTGGAGGAGCTGCTCGACGGCCTGCTGGCCCTGGCGCGGGTGGAGTCCGGCACGCCGGAGCCGAGGGAGCAGGACGCGTCACGGGCGGTCCGGGAGCGGATGGCGGCCTGGGCGCCGGTCTTCGGCCACGCGGGGCTGGAGCTGGCGGACGCCGGTGTCACCGACGGCTTGCGGGTCCGCGCCCTGCCCGATGCGGTGGGCCGGATCCTGGACTCGCTCCTCGACAACGCGGTGAAGTTCGTGCCGCCCGGTGGCCGGGTCGAGGTGAGCGCCGCACCCGGCACGGCCGGCGGCGCGGTCCTGCGGGTGTGCGACGACGGGCCGGGCGTACCGGCCGATCAACTGCCGCAGTTGGTACGGCGTTTCGCCCGTTCCCCCGGGCACCAGAACGTGCGGGGCAGCGGACTGGGGCTGGCCATCGCCGACGAGATCGCCCGGGTCAGCGGCGGCCGTCTCGGTGTCCGCGGCAACGTCCCGCACGGCCTGGTCGTCGAGCTGTGGCTGCCGTCCCCGTGACCGGTCAGCCGTACACCGACCGGTAGTAGGCGGCCGCCCCGGGGTGGAGCGGCACCCGGCCGGTCGAGATGGCGAACCGGGGTTCCAGTCGCGCGCCGGCCGTCACTTCGCGCAGCAGGTCGAGCCGCCGGTCGAAGAGCACCTGGAGCAGCTCGCGTGCGGCGCCGGCCGGCAGGTCCGCCCGCGCCAGGAGGTAGTTGCCGACTCCGATGCTGCCCACGGGCCCCGTGAGTCCGTACACCCCGGCGGGAAGCGTCACCGCCGAGTAGACCGGGCCGTGCAGTTCGCGCAGTGCGCCGGCGTACCCGTCGAGCGGGAGGAACCGCAGCGGCAGTTCGCGTGCCAGGGACGCGAGCGCGGGGGTGGGCACGCCGCCGGACCAGAACAGCGCCTCGACCGTACCCTCGCGCAGTGCCCGCGCCGACTCTTCGAGTCCCAGTGCCAGCTCCCGCGCCGGCGTGGGGCCGCCGCTCAGGCCGGCCGCGCGCAGGATCCGCCCCGCCGCCACCTGCACGCCCGAACCTGCCGCGCCCGACGCGACCGGACGTCCGGCGAGGTCGCCGACCGACCGCACCGGGCCGTCGGCGGGGACGAGGAGGTGGGTGTAGTTCACGTAGACGCGGGCCAGCGCCGTCACCGCGACCGGCCGGGAGAACGCTTCACGGCCCAGCACCGCGTCCTCGGCGACGTCCGCCATGGCCAGCGCCAGTTCGGCGGAGCCGTCGCCGAGCTTGCGCAGGTTGTCCACGCTGGCCGCCGTGCCCACAGGCGCGATCTGCGTCCGGCGGCCGCTCACGGCGACGGCCCCGGCCAGGGCCTTCCCGAAGGCGTTGTACGGACCTCCTTCGGGACCCGTCGCGAGCCGCAACCGGCGCGGGGGACCCGATGGCGGCGCACATCCGGCCAGGGTCCCCGCGAGCGTGCCGATACCGGCGCCCATCGCGCGGCGGCGGCTCCATCCCGGACTGGTCACCTGACCAGCCTAGGGGCTGTCGTCGACGTCCCGCCCGGCGCGGGTCCCCTCGGGGCGGACAACGGCGGCGCCTGCGCACGCAGTTGGTCAACCTTCCCCGAGACGTGCCCGGGTCGGTGGCCGATCGTCGCAAGTTGGTCCAGACCTGTTGACGACAGGCGAGCCGCAGGATTAGGTTCCCGGTCACGAAGGGTCTAGACAACTGGCCCCGACCCGTCGGCGCCCGTCCCCCACGCCCCCACGGCCCCACCTCCCGTCCGGCGCCGCTCCCTTCCCCCCACGGAGGCACTCCTTGCGTACCCGTACCCGTACCCACGCCCGTACCCGTACGCGCCTGGCCTGCGGCCTCGGCGCCACGGTGCTCGGCGCGGCCGCCGTGCTGAGCTCCCCGGGCGCCGCCTTCGGCGCCAACCTCCTGACGAACGGCGACTTCGAGGCCGGGACTCCGGCCGGCTGGTCCTGTAGCAGGGGCCTGGGCTCCGTCGTGAGTTCCCCCGTGCACGGCGGCGGCAAGGCACTGGCCGGGGCGGCCGGCGCGGCCGACAACGCCAAGTGCACGCAGACCGTCGCCGTCCAGCCCAACACCACCTACACGCTCTCCGCGTGGGTGCGCGGCAGCTACGTGTACCTGGGCGTCACCGGAGGCGCGTCCACGTGGACCCCCTCCGCCACCGCCTACACCAAGCTGACGGTCTCCTTCACCACGGGCGCCTCCCAGACCAGCGCCCAGGTCTACCTGAGCGGCTGGTACGGCCAGGGGACGTACTACGCCGACGACGTCACTCTGGAAGGTCCCGCCGGCGGCGCCGACACCGTCGCACCGACCACCCCGGGCGCTCTCGCCTCCACCGGCAAGACCTCCTCCAGCGTCTCGCTCGGCTGGACGGCCTCCAGCGACAACGTCGGCGTGAGCGGCTACGACGTCTACCAGGGCGCCACCAAGGTGGCCACCTCCACGACCACCGGTGCGACCGTCGGCGGCCTCAGCCCCACCACGGCCTACACCTTCACCGTCCGCGCCCGCGACGCGGCGGGCAACACCTCGCCCGCCTCCAACGCCGTCACCGTCACGACCGACACCGGGACCACACCGACGGGCTCGGGGCAGGCCGCGCCGTACCTCTACCTCGGCTGGGGCAACCCGCCGAGCGCCACCACGGTCATGAACGCCACCGGCGCCAAGTGGTTCACGATGGCCTTCATCCTCTCCTCCGGCGGCTGCAACGCGGCCTGGGACGGCCAGCGCCCGCTGACCGGCGGAGTGGACCAGAGCACCATCAGCTCGATCCGGGCGGCCGGCGGCGACGTCGTCCCGTCCATCGGGGGGTGGCAGGGCAACAAGCTCGGCCCCAACTGCGCCACTCCCGAAGCCCTGGCCGGGGCCTACCAGCAGGTCATCAACGCCTACGGCCTCAAGGCCATCGACGTCGACATCGAGAACACCGACGAGTTCGAGAACGCCGTCGTCCAGGACCGCATCCTGGGCGCCCTGAAGATCGTCAAGCAGAACAACCCCGGCCTGCGGACCATCCTGACCTTCGGCACGAGCACCAGCGGACCCACGTCGTGGGGCAACCGCCTGATCGAACAGTCGAAGGCCCTCAACGCGGGCATCGACGTCTTCACGAACATGCCCTTCGACTTCGGCAACGCGTCGACCGACATGTACGCCAGCACCGTCAGCGCGACCGAGGGCCTCAAGACCAAGCTGAAGTCCACCTTCGGCTGGGACGACGCCACCGCCTACGCCCACATCGGCATCTCCGGCATGAACGGCGTCAGCGACACCCAGGAGACCACCACCGTCCAGAACTGGACCGACATCCGCAACTGGGCCAACTCCCACCACATCGCCCGGCTCGCCTTCTGGTCCGTCAACCGCGACCGCGGCTGCGCGGGCGGCGGGCTCCAGGAGACCTGCTCGGGCATCGCCCAGAACGACTGGCAGTTCACCTCCATCACCACCGGCTTCACGGGCTGATCGGGCCCGGCACGGAGAACCCGCTTCGGCGGCACCCGGAGGGGTGCCGCCGAAGCGGGTTCGGGCGAACGGCCGGCGGAGCGGGGACCGAACCGCCGGCCTAAGCCGCCTCCGTACGTCCTTCGTGGTCCAGGGCCACGACGAGGAAGGCGTCCCGGTCCAGATCCATGACCACGGTCGCGGGCTGGCCCTGCGCACGGCGCTGGGCGGCGCACTCCTCCGCCGGCCAACTGCCGTGGGGACCACCTGCGGGAAAGAACTCGAGAACCTTCGTACCTGACACGGCCGACACCTCCAGCGCCCGAACCACTGATGCGTGGTCCGCGTATGCCCCGGCCCGCGCCCGGCACACCTGCCGCCGGACGCGGGAGGCCGGAGGAGGCGCCGCGCACGCGGAGGGCTCAAATGGCGGGCCGCCGACGGGCTCAGACGAAGTCGGTGGCGAAGAGCTCCAGGTGACCGCACCGGTGACAGCGGTAGGCGTCGATCTGGCGGCGGGGGCGGCCCATGCGCTTGGCTCCCCCCAGGAACCCCCGCTCCAGCGGGCCGGCTATCCAGCGTGCGTACCCCCGGGCACCCTCGCCCGCGTCCTCGACGAATCCCGGTTCGAGACCCTCGGCGCCGCAGCGCGTACACGTGATGTCCTTCATCCGGCGAGTGTACGAACCTTCACCGACAACCGGCACTGCCAAGGGGCCCTGACACGGGGCACCGACAAGGGGCACCGACAAGGGACACTTACAACCGGCGCTCTCGACCGGCACCCTCAGCCGGCGCTCCCCGGCCCCGCGTCCATCGGCAGCCGGACCACCATGCGCGCCCCGCGGGACGCCCCCTCGGCGGTGAGGGTGCCGCCGTGGTGGGCGGTCAGGTCACGGGCTATGGCCAGCCCCAGCCCGGCTCCGCCGTGGTCGCGGCTGCGGGCGTCGTCGAGGCGGGTGAACCGCTCGAAGATCCGCTCCCGGTCGGCGGGCGGTACGCCCGGCCCGTCATCGGTGATCTCCAGCACGGCGTTGCGCGCCCCCGGACCGCCCTCGGTCCGCAGGACGAGGTCCACCCGCCGGTCGGCGAAGCGCTGGGCGTTGTCCAGCAGGTTGGTGACCACCCGCGCGAGCCACAGCTCGCTGCCGGTGACCCGTACGCCGCGGGCCAGGTCGGTGTGGACGGGCAGCCGGTCCCCCACACGGGAGTTCACGGCCTCGCGCACCACGGCGGTCAGGTCGAAGGGGACGGCCGGCGCCGGCTGGGCCGCGTCGATGCGGGCGAGGAGCAGGAGATCGGCGGCGAGCTGCTGCAGCCGCTCGATGTCCTGGAGCGCCCCGCCGATCAGCTCGGGCCACAGTTCCGGGTCCCGGACGGCGAGGGCCACCTCCAGCTGGGTGCGCACGACGGTGATGGGGCTGCGCAGTTCGTGGGAGGCGTCCGCGATGAACTGGCGCTGGCGGGCGCCCGAGGACTCCAGCCGGTCCAGGGTGGCGTTCATGGTCTGGGCCAGCCGGGCCACCTCGTCGCGGGTAGACGGTACCGGGACACGGCGGTGCAGGTCGCGGTCGGTGATCTCGGCGACCTCGGCCCGGATGGCTTCGACCGGCCGCAGCGCCCGGCCCGTGACCCGCCAGGTGACGAGGGCGACGGTGGCGAGGAGCAGCGGCACGCCCGCCCCGAGGGCGGCGGTGGCGGTGGCGTCGGCGGCGTCGACGTCGCGCAGGGACGTGCCCGCGTAGACGACGACCAGGCCGTAGGGGCTGTCCGTGGTGACCTGCACGACCCGTTGGCGGTGTTCGCCTCCGAGCGGGCGGACCTTCCAGGTGTGGAACGCCCGGCCGCGGCGCAGCGGCCCGGCGGGCCGGATCGCCCCCGCCCCGGCCAGGTTGGGGCTGGCGAAGACCACCTGTCCGTCGGAGGTGACGACCTGGACGAAGTCGACGCCGCGGGTGGGCGGCCGCACGCGGTCGAGGCTGCCGTCGGCCGCGAGCCGGGCGAACGTCACGGCTTGTTCCTGCGCGTCGTCCTCGGCGTTGCGCAGCAGGTTCGCTTCGAGGATTCCCAGCAGGGCGAAGGAGGCGAGCGCCAGCGCCACGGCGACCACGACCGTGGCGCCCACGGTGGCGCGGGCCCGGACCGTGGTGGGCCAGATCCGGCGCACGCGCCGCATCACCCCCGGCGGCGCCCACGGGCGCGGGCGTTGGAGGCTCGGCTGGTGTCCGGCGGCTGCGCCCCCGAGGCGGGGCGGGCGGCCCGGGCGGTGGGCTTCACCCACCGTCGGCCGCCAATCGGTAGCCGGCGCCGCGCACGGTCTCCAGGGCGTTGCGGCCGAACGGGGCGTCGATCTTGCGGCGCACCGCGCTGATGTGCACCTCGACCACGTTCGGGTCGCCGTCGAAGGCGCTGTCCCAGACCTGCTGGAGTATCTCGCGCTTGGGTACGACCTCGCCGGCGTGCCGGGCGAGGTACTCCAGGACGGCGAACTCACGGGCCGTGAGCCGGATCTCGGTGCCGCCGCGGGAGCAGGCGTGCCGCGCGTGGTCTATCAGGAGGTCGCCGAAGCGGACGGCCTGCGGGCGCCGCCGGCCGGTGCGCCGGCCCAGCGCGCGCAGCCGGGCGACGAGTACGAGGTAGGAGAACGGCTTGGACAGGAAGTCGTCGGCGCCCGTGTCGAGGGCCTCCGCCTCGTCGTACTCGCCGTCCTTGGCCGTGAGCATCAGGATGCCCGCTTCATTACCGGCCGCTCGCAGCCGTGCGCAGACCCGGTAACCGTTCAGGCCGGGCAGCATGATGTCGAGGACGATCAGGTCGTAGTCGTGTTCGGTGGCCATCCACAGCCCCTGCGGCCCGTCGTGGGCCACGTCGACCGAGAAGCCTTCCGCTTGGAGCCCCCTCTGCAGGGCCACGGCCAGCCGCCGTTCGTCCTCCACCACCAGTACGCGCATGCCGCTCAGGGTCTCAGACGGGGTCGGCGACCGGCTGAAGAGGTCTTCAGGTGACTTCAGGTGGGCTTCAGCTTCGCCCCCGCATGCTGCGGAACGATCCGATCCGGGCACGGTGCCCGGTCCTCACGAGGAGCGCCTGTCATGTCTGAGTCATTCCCTCCGCCCGAGCGGCCCGCCGGCGCACCGGACGAGGCGGTCCATACGCGCAAGGACCGGCTGGCCCGGCTGGTGCCCCACCGCCGGGGTGCCCGCCTGGCGGCGCTGGGTGCGGCCGTGGTGATCGTGGGCGGAGCGGCGGCCGCCGTCGCGGTGGCCGGACACCACGGGCGGGGGGACGGCCCGGCCCGCTTCTCCCACGCCGGCCCCGGTCACGAGGGTGGCCGTGAGCGGGGTCCGGCGGCGGGCCGGGGTGGTCCCGGGAAGCTGGACGGGCGGGCCGATGGTCCGCGGGGCGGTATGAAGGGGCGGGGCGGCCCGGCGGGCGAAGACGCTGCGGGTCGCGGCGGCGGGGCGAAGGCGGCTCCGGCGCCGCTCCCTTCCCTGCCCGTCGGGGAAGCCGCCGACAAGGCCGCCGCGGCGGTGCCGGGCGGCAAGGTCGAGGGGCTGCGCGTGGTCGCCCAGCAGGGCGGCGGGTCAGCGTGGCGGGCGATCGTCATCGGCCCCGACGGCGTACGGCACGCGGTTACGGTGTCCGGTACGGACGGCGCGATCACGGGCAACACCACCCGCCGGTAGGCGGCTGCGCGGTCGCGCGGGTGCCACCCGCCGGTGGGCGGCGACGCGGGTGCCACTGCCGGCAGGCGCCGCGGCGGGTGCCTTAGAAGCCGGCTATCCGCGCGGCGAAGAACGCCGCGAAGAGGAGCGAGCCGAGGACGACGAGCGCCAGCAGCGCGCGGGGGTGTTCCCAGACACCGCCGTCCGGCCGCTCCTGATGGGCTTCGGCGGTGGAGCCTTCGGCGGGCGGGGTCTCCCCCGGCGGAACGAGGTGCGTCGTCATGTCTCCTCCTCGGCATGCGGGCCAGGTCCTGCCCTCCACCGTGCGCCGGGCGCCGGCGGCCCGCACCACGCACCGTTCGTGCGTCGCTCGCCCGGCGGTGTCCGTCCGGTCGCGAATCCCCCGGGGGGGTCCCCGGGTTTCCCGTGTCCCGTCGCCGTGGGAGACGGGCCGGTCCCCGACAAGACCCGGGGCCCGGTCCGTGCTGCGAAGGAATGGGGAAACATGCGCATGCTCGCGAAGGCGGGGCGGTGGTCGCGGACGGCTCAGGCGGGCCGGGCGCCGAGGGCGGCGACGGCACCGACCATCCGGTCCCAGAAGGCCGGCACGTTGAGGGTCACGGCGACGCGCGCGTTCACCGGGCGGCCGAGGTAGCGGTGGAGGTCCACCACCGTGGCCCCCCGGGTGTGGCGCCCGTGCAGTTCCACGGTGACGTTGGCGTCGGCGCAGCCCACGATCGCCGGGTCGATGACCCGGGCCACCGCGACGGGGTCGTGCAGCGGCGGGTCGGGCATGTCCCACAAGCGGCTGTACATCGAGGCGGAGAACGCCAGCAGCTGGGCACAGACGCCGCCCAGCTCGGTGCCGAGGCCTTCGAAGCGGGCGATGACCTCGGGCGTGGCCAGGGCCTGGTGCGTGACGTTGAGCCCGCACATGGTCACGGGTACGCCGCTGCGGAAGACGATGTCCGCCGCCTCCGGGTCGCTGCAGATGTTGAACTCGGCCGCGGGGGTACGGTTGCCCCGCTCGGTCGAGCCGCCCATCAGCACGATCTCCTTGATGCGCGAGACGCTCTCGGGGTAGCGGGTCAGCAACAGGGCGATGTTGGTCAGCGGCGCGGTGGGCACCAGGGTGACCGGCTCCGGGTGTTCCCCGAGGATGCGGTGGATGAGTTCCACGGCGTGTTCGGGGACCACCTCGACCGTGGGCTCGGGGAACCTCGGTCCGTCCAGACCGGATTCGCCGTGCACGTCGGCGGCGACGCCCAGCGGCTGTACCAGCGGGCGGTCGCAGCCAGCGGCGATGGGCACGTCGGTGATCCCGGCGATGGTGCACACCCGGCGGGCGTTGAGCGTGGTCTTCTCCAGCGTCTGGTTGCCCGCGACGGTGGTGATGGCCAGCAGGTCGACGGCGGGGTCGGCTGCCGCCAGCATGATCGCGAGAGCGTCGTCGTGCCCGGGGTCGCAGTCGATGATGATCGGGACGGGCACGGGCAATCCTCCTCGTCGGGGCGGCTGACCTGCCCAGTCTGCCGCCGATGGGCGGCGCCGTCCGCCCCTTCCGAGCCAAACAGGGGCATCCTGTTGGCGCATACACGCACCGTTCGGGCGGGCGAGCCGGCCGGGCGGGCGGGCGCGTGGTCTGGGCGGGCCCGCCACGACGACGGGGCACGCCGGGCCGTCAGGACCCCGCCGCGGGCCCCCGCTTCTCCCCCTCCCCTTCCCCCTCCCCCTCCCCCGGCCCGCTCCCGGCCGCGGGTGTTTCGACGGCCGCCGGGTCCAGGATGCGGTTGAGGAAGTCCCTGGTCCGCTCGTGCCGGGGCCGGCCCACCACCTGCGCCGCGGGCCCCTGCTCGACGATCACTCCTCCGTCCATGAAGACCACCCGGTCCGCGACCTCCCGGGCGAAGCTCATCTCGTGCGTGACGACCATCATCGTCATGCCCTCGCCCGCCAGCACCCGCATGACCGACAGCACTTCGCCGACGAGCTCCGGGTCGAGTGCGGAGGTCGGCTCGTCGAACAGCATCACCTCGGGCCCCATCGACAGGGCCCGGGCGATCGCCACCCGCTGCTGCTGGCCGCCGGACAGCTGCGCCGGGAAGGCGTCCGCCTTGTCGGCGAGACCGACGCGCTCCAGGTTCTCCCGGGCGACGGCGGCTGCCCGTGCCTTGTCCGCCCCGAGCACCCGCCGCTGCGGAAGCGTGAGGTTGTCGGTGACGCTGATGTGGGGGAAGAGGTTGAACTGCTGGAAGACCATGCCGATGCGGCGGCGTACGGCGTCGATGTCGACATCGGGGTCGGTGACCTCCGTGCCGCCGACGAAGACCTGGCCCCCGTTCGGCTCCTCCAGCAGGTTCACGCAGCGCAACAGCGTCGACTTGCCCGAGCCGGACGGCCCGATGACACAGACCACCTCGCCACGGGCGACGTCCAGGTCGATGCCGCGCAGCACGTGGTTCTCGCCGAAGGACTTGTGCAGATCGCGGATCTCGATCTCCGGGCGGCCGGCGGCCGCCGGACCGCCCGCTCGCGTCTTCTGTCGCATCGCGTCCTCACGTGGCCTTGTCGGCGCGGGCTTCCAGGCGCCGCACCACGAAGCTCAGGGGCACGGTCACCAGGAGGTAGCACAGGCCCGCGACCAGGATCGGGGTGGAGTTGGCGGTCTCGCTGGCGAGGTCGCGGCCGTACTTCGTCAGTTCCCGCTCTTCCAGCGTGACCCCCAGGAACAGCACCAGCGAGGAGTCCTTGAAGAGCAGCACCAGTTCGTTGGTGAGCGGGGGGATGACGATGCGGAACGCCTGCGGGATGATCACCGACACCATGGCGCGGGCGTGGGAGAAGCCCAGCGAGCGGGCGGCCTCCATCTGCCCCTTGGGCACGGCCTGGATGCCGGCGCGGATCGTCTCCGCCATGTAGGCGGCCGCGACCAGACCGAGGCCGAGCGCGACCTTACCGTACGTGCCGCCGGGGATCTCGGTGCCGGGGAAGGCGAGGGGCACGGCCACACCGACGAAGATGAAGATGAGCAGGGCGGGCAGTCCCCGGAACAGTTCGATGTACACGCCGGCGACCCACCGGTAGGGGGCCACCGACGAGAGTCTCATCATCGCGACGACGAGGCCGAGTACCAGTCCGAAGACGAAGCCGGACGTCGTGTACACCACCGTGTTGCGCAGGGCGATGGTGATGATGTCCGGGAAGAGCCGCAGGACCAGGTCCTTCTGCGCGAACTGGTTCTGCAGCCGTTCCCAGTCGGCCAGCACTCCCACCACGACCAGCACGGCCAGGAAGACCGCGTACTGCACGCCCTGCCAGACGCGACGCCGCTGGCGCCGGGTCAGCCGAGAGGTCACGGCGCGGTCTGGGGCAGCGGGCCGATCCACTGCTCGTAAATCTTCTTGTAGGTGCCGTCGGCCTTGGCCGTGGTGATCGCCTTGTCGATCGCGGCGAGCAGGGCGGTGTTGCCCTTCTTCACGGAGAAGCCGTACTTCTCGCCGGTCTCGATGTTCTGTCCGAGGACGAACTCCGAGGCGTTCGCCTTGTCCTTGAGCCAGCCCTGCACGACCGGGTAGTCGATGACGACGGCGTCGACCTGCCCGGTGCGCAGGCCGTTCAGCACCGCGTCCGAACTCTCGAAGGCGACCGGGTTGAAACCCTGGGCCTTGGCGTAGCTCTCGCCGGTGGTCTCGGCCTGCGCGCCCAGCTTCTTCCCCTTGGCCTTGACGTCGGCGAGGGAGGTGACGCCGCTCTTCTTGGTGGCGAGCAGTGCCTGGGTGGCGTCGAAGTACGGCACGGAGAAGTCGACGTTCTTCTTGCGCTCGTCGGTGATCGTCATACCGGCGGCGGCGAGGTCGCACTGGCCCGAGTTCAGGAAGGCGCCGGTCTTGAAGTTCTCGAACGGGGTGTCGAGGACCTTCTGCTCGACCTTGAGCTCCTTCGCCACGAGGTCGATCAGCGCGACGTCGAAACCGACGACCTTGCCGTTCTGCTCGAACTGGAAGGGAGGGTAGGGCAGGTGGGTGCAGGTGGTCAGTTTGCCCTTCTCGGCGACCGGTACGCCCCCGGCCGCCTCCCCGGGACCGTCGTCCCCGGAGGAGCAGCCCGCGGCGAGGAACATGCCCGTCGCGGCGGCCACGCAGGCCGCGGAACGGATGCGGCGGCTGTGGCCGGTGCGGTCGCTGCTGCGGTGAGTGCGGTGTCCTTGGGCCGTCCGGAACACGGTTGACCTCCACGGGTGCAGGGCGGGCGGCGGTCGCGGGACGAGACCGTCCGTCGTGATCGTAAGCCCCCGGCGGGGCCCCGCGCCGGACCATCGGTGATGCGGCGCCGGGTCAGGGCAGGGCCTGGCGGGAGCGCAGGAGGAGCAGGGCGATGTCGTCGTGGCGGGGGGACGCGCGGCGGGCGTGCCGGATGAGCTCGTCCGCCAGGGGTTCGAGCGGCCGGTCGTGGGTCACGGCCAGGTGGGCGGCGGTGGCGTCGATGGTGTCGTCGATGTCGCGGCCCGGGGACTCGACGAGGCCGTCGGTGTACAGGGCCAGGAGGGTGCCGGGAGTGAAGGGGATCTCGGTGGCCGTGTAGGTGGCGCCCGGATCGATGCCGAGGAGGAGGCCGGGCCGCAGGCGCAGTACGTCGACGGGGCCGTCCGGGTGACGCAGCAGCGGTGGCGGGTGCCCGGCCGTGGCCAGGCAGGCGCTGTGGCGGGCGAGGTCGATGTGGACGTAGAGGCAGCTGGTGAAGAGCCCCGGGTCCAGGTCGGTGAGGAGCCGGTTGGTGCGGGCGAGGACCTCGCCGGGCGGGGCTCCGGCGACGGCGTGGACGGCGGTACGGACCTGCCCCATGAGGGCGGCGGCGTTCACGTTGTGGCCCTGGACGTCGCCGATGGTGGCGGCGACGGTGGTGTCGTCGATGCGGATGAGGTCGTAGAAGTCGCCGCCGACGTCCAGGCCGTGTGCGGCGGGCAGGTAGCGGGCGGCGACCTCCAGGCCCGGGACGTCGGGCAGGACGTGGGGCAGGAGGCTGGTCTGCAGGCTGTGGGCGAGCTGGTGGGTGGTGTCGTAGAGGCGGGCCCGGTCGAGCGCCTGGGCGATCAGTCCGGCGATCGAGGTCAGGATGGCGCGTTCGCCGGGGGCGAAGGGGTGGGGGCGGGAGTAGCCGAGGATGAGGGTCCCGACGGGGCGGCCGGAGGCGATCAGGGGCAGGACGGCCCAGGCGGCCATGCCCTGTTCGATGTCGGCGTCCGGATAGGCGGCCCGGACCTCTTCCCGGTCGGCGAAGAACATCGGCCGCCCGGTGCGCAGCACGCCCGTGCCGGCGCCCTCGTCGGTCAGGGGCCGGCCGTCGAAGCGGGCCGCGAGTTCGTCCGGGTAGCCGCGGTGGCCGACGATGTGCAGGCGGCCTTCCTCGACGACGAACAGGGCCATCGCCTGGGCTCCGAGGGCCGGGACGAGCTGGTCGGCGGCCTGCTCGACCACGTCGTGGGCGTGGGCGGCCTCGGTGAGGCCGGCGGCCAGGTGCATCAGCTGGTAGAGGGCGGTGGCCCGGCTCGGCACGGGGGCGGGCGGCGGGCTGCCCCCCGCCGCCCGGTCGGCGTCCGCCTCGGTGAGGTCGTCGCCGGGGCCCATGCGGACGCTGATGCCGGAATCGTCCGGGTAGAGCTCGAAGCGCACCGGGTGGTCGGGGGGACGCAGGGCGGTGAAGGACCGGGGCAGCCGGCTGATCACCGCGCCCCGGTAGTGGTCCTCGACCGCGGGGGTGTCCATCCAGGGCAGGGCCTCCCACGGCAGCGCCCCGATCAGCCGGGAGAGCGGCGCGCCGAGCAGCCCGGCGGCTTCGGGGGTGGCGAAGGTGATCCGTCCGTTGAGGTCGAGGGCGCAGCTCGCGCCGGGGAGCCGGCGGACGAAGGCCAGCACCGCCGCGGCCTCGACCGGGCCCGGCGTCGGGGGCGGCGGGGGCCGCAGCACGGCGGGGGCGGGCAGGGGCTGGACCGCGTGCCCTTCGTCGGCGGCCTGCCGCAGCACCTGCGCCAGGCTCCGGCAGCCGGCTCCGATCGCGTCCTTCTCCCGCTGGTCGAGGTACGGGGGGTGGGAGCCCGACCAGAGGAGGACCAGCCCGCCCGCCGCCGCCGTCGCCGCCGCGCCGGTGTCCGTGGGGGCAGGGGAGGCGGTGTCGGTCGTGCCGGTGCCCGCGGTTGCGGTGCCCGTCGGGGCGGCTTTGGCGGGGCTGCCCGGCAGGGCGCTCCCGGGCACGGGTGCGGCCGCGAGGGTGAAGTCGTACGGCAGGACGAGGCCGACCCTCGGATAGAGGCGGGCCATCTCCTCCTGGCTGCCCAGCCACACGAGCCGTCCTTCGCGCACCGCGACGGCGACCGGAACGGGGTCGTCCGGCCCCACCCGGGACCAGGGCGCGGCGAACTCGCGGGACACGCCACCGACCAGGACGAGGTGCAGGACGCGCTCCCCCGGCCCGGTCAGGTAGAGCATGCCGACGGAGGCGCCGGTGGCACGGACCGTCCCGTCCAGTGCCGCCTCCAGCCGGCGGCGGTGGACGGTGTCGCCTCCGGCACCCGTTGCGTCCCGCACCTGCTCATGGTCTCCCACTCGGGGCCACGGGCAACCGGAACGGCGGGGCGGCAGCCCGGTCGCGAAGCCCTGTGGCAGTCCCCCACCCCGGCGGAACGGGCCGGCCGGGGGCGTCGGGGGTGTCGGCTGCCTGCCCGGCGGGGCCTGTAGCGGCGGCGCGGGATGTGCGGGGCGGCGGGGGTCGCCCGGACGGCCCTCGCGACGGTGGGCGCCGCGAGGGCCGTCCGGGATCCTCAAGTACGCACGCGGCTGTTGGTACCGTCGTGATCGTCGGCCTGCTCGTCGTCGAACCAGTAGTCGCCGGCGGCCAGGTAGCGGAAGGAGTGCTCGCTCTTGCCGGGCAGCGCCACCGTGACGGCGCGCATGCCGTCGGCGCGGGCCTGAAGCACGTGTGTACCGGGCTGCCAGTCGTTGAAGTCGCCCACCACGCTGACGGGTCCGGCCGGCGTATCGGCCGGCAGGACGAAGGTGACCTGGGCGCGGCCCTTGAGCTGTTTGCGTTCGAGCACGGATGACTCCTGACGGCAGGGACGTTTCGGCTCATGATGGCGCCGTCGCCGCCGACACGCCCCCGTACACGGCCGCGCCGGTCCCTCCTGTCACCCGACCGGCACCATGGGTGACCACGTCCCCACGCATTGTCACTCTGCGTACGATCCGGCCGGCCGGCACCCCGTTTAGCGGCCATGAAGGAGGAAAGCCGCCTATCAGAGACGGACAGGCTGCGAGAGCCAGCCCGAGGCAAGGAGCGCCCGATGATGAGCGGATCCGCGATGGCGGACGATGCGTACCAGCCCACCGGTGACAGCGGGGAACAGGCGGACGGAACGCCGCTCGACCTCCAGGACGCCATCGACGAGCGCACGTACGACGACATGCTGGACGAGGGCTACTCGCCTCCCGAGAAGCCGCTGGGCGTGACCAAGCACGGCACGACGGCGGCCGAGCAGCAGGCGGGCGAGAGCCTGGAGGACCGGCTGGCCCAGGAGGTCCCCGACGTCGCGGAGGCCGAGGGGGACGGGATCGGGGACCTGGCGGGCGGTGAGGGCGAGCCCCTGGACTCGGAAGTGGGCGGCGACCGGGCCGGGCGCCTGGTGGCACCCGATGAGGGCGCGCACGGCGACACGACCAAGGAACTCACCGCGCAGGACCGGGGCATCGACGGAGGTGCGGCGAGCGCGGAGGAGGCCGCCGTCCACGTCATCGGGGACGAACAGGACTACCTCAGCGAGGACGACGGGCTGAACGAGTACGACGTGGCCACCGGTGAGGGCGGGCCCGTGTCTGCCTGAGCTCCCGGCTGGATCTCCCGGCCTGGACCACGTCCTGAGCCCCGGCCGCCCGAGCGCGGCCGGGGCTCAGGGCATTCGCAGGCCGGCCGGCGGACGACATGCCGATGGCGCCCGCAGCAGCTGCGGGCGCCATCCGTTCAGATCTGGGATCCGACGAGGGATCCGGGGGTCAGCCGCGGACGATGTTCTCCGCCTGCGGGCCCTTCTGACCCTGCGTGACGTCGAACGACACCGTCTCCCCCTCCGTCAGCTCGCGGTAGCCGTTGCCGGAGATGTTGGAGTAGTGGGCGAAGACATCCGGTCCGCCTCCATCCTGAGCGATGAAGCCGAAACCCTTTTCGGAGTTGAACCACTTCACGGTGCCGCTGGCCATGCGCATTCCTCTGCTCAATTCACGAAGCGGCCCAGGCTCGGACCGCTTCAGCGGCCATCCTCGGCCGCCAAGGCCACTTCTCCCCGGGTGAAGCCGTCCCTACACCTCCCCGCTCGACTTTGTCGTTTCGTACGACGGCTACCCGTGTGGCGGGCACGCATCATCGGGCCGCGACGGGCAACAAGGGCTGCATGACGACGGACCGCGGCGTGGCCGCAAGACGCTCCTGGCCCGTGCTGCTCGTGCCGGCCCAGACCATCGTGATGGTGCTGCTGGGCCTGCTCGTGACCAGCGCGCCGGCCTCCCACTGGCCGCTGCCGGTGGAGGACCGGATCAACCGCGGCCTCGCCGCACACCGCGTTTCCTGGGCCGACACCGCTACCGAGTGGCTCTCGCTGATGGCGAGCACCGAGGCCGTCATCAGTACGACGCTGATCTGCATCGCCACCCTGCTGCTCCTGCCGCGCGCGCCCCGGTGGGCGGATGCGGCGTTCCTGGGAGTGTCGGTCGCCGTCCAGTCGGCCGTCTTCCTCCTCGTCACGATGTGCGTCGAGCGGCCCCGCCCGGACGTGTCCCGGCTGGACGGCGCACCGCCGACCTCCAGCTTCCCCTCCGGTCACGTCGGGGCTTCCGTCGCCCTGTACGGGGGCCTGGCCGCGCTGGCGATGGCGCGCATGCGCGGCCCCTGGCGGTACGCCGTGTCGGGAGCGCTGGCGCTCGTCCCCCCGCTGGTGGCGCTCTCGCGGCTGTACCGGGGCATGCACCACCCCACCGACGTGGTGGGCGGCATGATCAACGGCACGGCCACGCTGCTGATCATTGGTTCCGTCTTCCTGGTCGAGCGGTACCCGGCGGCCGCGGGCGCGCCCGGCGGTCTCACCCCGGCGACGGTTCCCGCGCCCTCCTCCGGCGCGCGGGCCGGCCGCAGGGCCGTCGTCGTCCGCCATCCGTACGGCTGCGGGGAGGAGTTGGCCGCCCGGGTGCGGGCCGTCCTGCTCCGTCACGGTTACACCGACCAGCGCTGGACGCCCACCACCGCCGAGCAGCCCAGCGGCGCTCTCGCCGACGAGGACGCCACGGCCGGCGCGGACCTGGTCGTGGCCTGCGGGGGCGACGGCACCGTCCGTGCCTGCGCCGACGTGCTGGCCGCCACCGGCGTCCCGTTGGCCGTCGTCCCCTGCGGCACCGGCAACCTCCTCGCGCGGAACCTCGGTCTTCCCCTGGACCCGGAGACCGCCCTGGAGGAGGCCCTGTCCGGCGACACCTTCCGGATCGATGTGGCGTCGGTGCAGGGCGACGGGCTGGAGCCGGTGCGGTTCACCGTCATGGCCGGGGCGGGCTTCGACGCCGCCATGGTCCGCGACGCTTCGGAGCGGCTCAAGGCGCGACTGGGCTGGGCCGCCTACGTCTGGGCGGCGGCGCGCCACCTCGCTGATCCCCGGATGCGGCTGTCGGTACGGCTGGACGGGGGGCGCAGGCTCCGGCGCCGGGCCCGCATGGTCGTCATCGGCAACGTCGGATCGCTCCAGGGCGGCCTGGACCTCCTGCCCCGTGCACGGCCGGACAGCGGGCGGCTGGAGGTCATGCTCTTCGATCCGCACGGTGTCACCGGATGGTTCGCGGCCGTCGGTCATCTGACGGCACGTGGAGTGCGCGCCCGCACCGGGCGGCCCGAGGGGGTGGCGGGCCCGGACGGGAGCAGGTCGGAGGCGGGCGGCGCCCTGGAGTACCACACGGCCACCTCGATCGACATCCGCTTCGCCCTGCCGCAGCCGCGCGAGATCGACGGCGATACGGTGGCCGACGGCCGCCGGCTGATGGTCCGGGTGGAACCCGGGGCCCTGCTGGTGCGCCTCCCCCGGCGCCCCGACGGCGCCCCGGGAGTACGGGACACGAGCGCCGCAGACCCGCACACGGACACGCGTACGGACACGGACGTGAACGCGGACACGGACGTGAACGCGGACACGGACGTGAACGCGGGCACGGACGTGAACGCGGGCACGAGCGCCGTCGTGGGCGCCGAAACGGGTCCGGGCACGAACACCGGCGGCGGTACGGGCCGGCCGACGGTCCTCACCACCACACAGCGCTGAACTCCCCTCCCCGCAGGGCGGAGGGCACACGGTCAGGAACAGGGAGACGATGGGCACCGCCACTCGGGTACCGCAGAGACGCGACGTACAGGGGGAGGAACTGTCCGGCGACGAGGCATGGGCCGCCCTGCGCCGCTACGGGGGCTGGAGCCTGGCCCGCGACGCCTTCATCCGCTTCCGCTACGCGGACGGATTCAGCCATTCCCGCGCACTGGCCCTGCAGACGGTCCTGTCCATCGTCCCCCTGGCGATCGCCGCGATAGGCCTGTCCAGCGTCCTGCACACCGAGGACGTCGGCCGCGTCGCCGAGCTCACCATCGGCCGCATCACCAGCGGCCCGAGCCAGGAGATGGTGGACGAAGCGCTGCGCCAGAGCCGCCGCAACGCCGGCGACGGCGGCGCGGCCGCACTCTGGCTGGGCCTGCTGTTCTCCCTGGTCAACGTCACCACAAGCCTGTGCCAGGTGGAGCGCGGGGCCAACCGCATCTACGGCAACGAGCGAGACCGCCCCTTCCTGCACAAGTACTCCCGGGGACTGGCGATGGCCGCGCTCGCGGGCTTCCCCCTGGGGCTGAGCTTCATCGTCACCGTCCTCGGAGCCGACCTGACCCACGCGGTCGCCGAGGTCTACCACCTGGGCCCGGTCACCACCCGGGCGTGGGACATCCTGCGCTGGCCGGTCGGCGTCCTGCTGGCCGTGCTGGCCACCAGTGCGATATTCAGGCTCTCGCCGCGCCGCGACCAGCCCGGTTACACCTGGCTCGCCTTCGGCGCGGTCGTCTACCTCGTACTGTGGATCGTCACGACCTGGGGCTTGAGCCTGTACGTCGGGGCCAGCAGCTCCTTCACCAGCGTGTACGGTCCGCTCAGCGCCGTCATGTCGCTGCTGCTGTGGTCCTACCTCACCTCGCTGGCCCTCTTCCTCGGCCTGGCGTTCGCCGCCCAGCTGGAGGCGGTACGGGCGGGCGTGAAATCGCCGATCGCACACGACCCCGGGGTCTGATCCGGGCTCCGCCCCGGCCCTCGGGACGACGAAGGACCGCACACGAAAGGACGCGGAGGCACCATGGCAGAGCGCACCCCCCGGGACCGGGCCCGGAACCGGGATGTAACCGAAGGCCCGACAGCAGGCACGGCAGGAGGCCCGGGCGCCCCCACGGGGACGGGGGGCCGGCTCCGGCGGCGCGTGCGGGCCGCGCTGCCGTGGAGCTTCGGACCGGACACGGCCTTCGGCACGAGGCTCGCGCTGACCGCCGCCGCCACCGCCGCCGTGACCGTCCCCTTCGCGGTCGCGCTGGTGCTCGTCGAAAGCCGGTGGGCGCCGCTGTACCGGCTCGACCGGACGACCGCCGAGCGCCTGCACCGCACGGCCCTCGAACATCCGGGGTGGGTCCGCGTCCTGGACGTCCTCACCGGCATCGTGTGGGATCCGGTCACCATGCGGTTGCTGGTGGCCGCCCTTGTCGGGTGGCTCCTGACGCGCCGCGCCTGGCGCCTGGCGGCCTGGGCTGCCGTCACCGCCGGGGTGAGCGCACTCACCGGTCTGCTGGCCAAGAACGCCGTCGAGCGGGCCCGCCCCCACCTGCCGGACCCGGTCGCCCACGCTCCCGGCTTCTCCTTCCCCTCCGGGCACGCCATGACGGCCACCACCTCGTGCGCCATCCTCCTCCTGGTGCTGCTGCCCCTGGTGCCCCGCGCGTGGCGGCCGCTCCCCTGGGCCCTCTCGGTGGTCTCGGTGGTGGGCGTCGGCTACACGCGCGTCGCCCTCGGGGTGCACTGGGTGAGCGACGTGGTCGGGGGATGGCTGCTCGGTCTGGCCGTGGTCACCGCGACGACGCTCGTCTTCGAGGCGTGGCGGACCGACGTCGGACGTCGCCGGACAACGGTCACCGAGGGCCTGGAACCGGAGCTCTCGGCGAACGGCCCGGAAGACCCCGAGCCGCCCCTGGGCGCCGCACCCGGCGCCGCCCCTTCCCCCGCCGGGCCGCCGGCTCGCTGAACGCGGACGGGCGCCGGGCGGGATAGCCGGGCACCGACGGGGCATCCGGACGGTATGGAGACTTCCGCTCAATCCCCTTCGGCGGCAGGGAAGTCGGGAAGACCCGTCTCCCGCGGGCTGGTGTCGGCCGCCGCCGTCCTCGTGGCCCTGGCCGCGCTCCTCGTCATCGCCGGCCGCTTCAGCCTGCTCCCCGGCTTCGGGGGCCTGTTCGGCGACGAGACACACGACCGCACCGGCCCGGCCGTCCTCAAGTCGATTCAGAACATGAACCGTTACGAGGGTGCCGTCGGCAACTTCCAGGTGGTGGTGGACCTGGAGAAGGACGCCAAACTGCTGCCCGACGCCATCCGCGGCACCCGCACGCTGTACGTCGGCGCGGGTACGGTCGGCGCCTACGTCGACTTCGCACGGCTCGCCGACGAGAACGTCACCGTCAACGCGGACCGCACCGAGGCCGTGCTGCGGCTGCCGCACGCGACCCTCGGCGACCCGGCCCTCGATCCCGCGCGCTCCTACGCCGTGTCGAAGGAGCGCGGCCTGCTGGACCGGCTGGGCGACCTCTTCTCCGACAACCCGGCCGGCGAGCAGGCCGTCCAGAAGGTCGCCGTCCAGCACATCGCGGACGCGGCGCGCGACAGCGGTCTCGCCCAGCGCGCGGAGAAGAACACCACCGCCATGCTGGAGGGCCTGCTGCGCTCCCTCGGCTTCCGGCAGGTCTCCGTCACCTACGCGTGAGCGGTCACCCGCGGCCACCCGCAGGGCCGCGGCGCGTCCCCGCCGGCGGGGACGGGCTCGGACGGGTGCGGACACGCAAGAGCCCCGGCCGGTCTGGGGGGTGACCGGCCGGGGCGGCAGGGGGTGTGGCGGCGGAGGGCGGTCGCCTCTCGGCGGGGGGCTCCACAGGGCTTCAGCCGAACGATCTTCCCTGTGGGCCAGGGGTGAGGCCCGGGGACACTGTCCCCTCCGCAGCCACATATAGATGAACGGTCAATCAATCCCCCGTGTTCCGGCACCCGGCTGTGACCTGGGACACCCCCGGCTGCCCGCGACCGCCGGCTCCCGTCGCGCGACCGTCAGGACGCCGGACCCTCCATGCCTTCCAGGCTGTCCATGAAGGAGCTGACGGAGAACACCGCACGGCCCGGACCGGCGGGGCCGTACCCGGGCGGGGAGCTCAGGCCGTACTCCTCCAGGGTCGCCCGGTAGGTTTCCAGCAGGCGGATGTGGTATTCCAGCGGCGCGCCCAGCGGATTGGCCTTGCCCAGGGGCGTCGTCGGCTCGGGGCACCAGGTGGTGAAGCGCGGAACCACCCCCTTGGACATGAAGAACCGCAGGCCCTCGGCCGTCGATTCGATCGCCTCGCTCACCTTCGTGAAGCCGAAGGGCTCGGCCATCTCGATGCCCGCCACGAAGTTGGGGATCACGTTGCGCGGCCCGAAGACCTCGGCCGAGTCCAGGATCCTGCGGTGCCATTCGTCACGGCCGACGTACCGCTCCTTGCCCGGGCAGTGCAGCTGGAACAGCCTGCGGTCCCACACCTCGAAGTTGGGGTGGTAGATACGGATGCCGTAGTCGTGGAAGCGCTGCACGTCCTCGCGCGGCAGGGCCTGGGCGACGACCTTGCCGATCCAGCGGCCCGGGAAGCGCTCCTCGATGGCCTTCGCGTAGTGGCCGTAGAAATCGGCCTCGTCGCGGCCGGCCACCTGCGAGGTGATCGATCCGCCGGTCAGGGTGTAGGCCCGGGAGGTCCCCGCGGTGTCGTAGCGGTCGATGATCTCCAGCGCCTCCAAGACCTCCTCGACCGGCTTCACCCCGGTGTACGGGCGGCCCGCCGCCTTGTGCTGGCGCCAGTTGTGGTTGATGTCGCAGAACTGGCACTCTTCCTTGGCGCCGAAGTACTGGCACACCCGGAAGACCGTCAGGTAGACGAGGTAGCCCCACTGGATGGTCGGCGCGACCTCCATGACCGACTTGCCGTTCGAGAGCGTGTGGCGGTAGTACTCCGGCATCGGGGGCAGGCCGACGTCCGCGATCCGCACCCCGTCCAGGTAGAGGCCGAGCGCGCCGTCCTCGCCGCCCCGCACGACGTAGGGGGACTGCGGATTGACGCGTACGGACACGACGGTCCGGCGCAGTCCGTAGGGGCCGCCGGTGAGCACGATCTCCTCGGGCGGCCGGTTGAGCGCGGCCGCGCCGAGTTCGGGGAGCGTGCGGTGGTCGAAGGAGAAGATGAAGTACGACTTCGGCTTGACGTCACCGCGGGCACCGTCCGCGGTGCCGCTGAGCGCCGACTCGTCGAACGCCATCCCGCCGCGCAGCAGGTCTTCCTTGATCACGGCCTCCCGGGGCACGTGCGGGAAGCGCCCCATCAGGTCCTCCACCAGCGCGGTACGGCTCGGGCTCTCCATCTGTTGCTCCCTCGGGTCGGGCGGACGACGGTACGGCGGGGCCGCCACCGCACTGACCCGTCCGGGCGCGCACGTGTGACGGGATCCTGCACGGCATACCGATCGTTTCAGACGGCCGCCCCGGCCGGCTCACCGAGGAGCCCCGGCGGCAGGGAACTGCCCCGGCAGTGGGCCGCAGCGTGCTCTCAGCGGTCCGCGCCCTCGCTCACGCCGGTCCGGGCCCTGCGGTATTCGGCGTTCAGGCGCTGGGCTTCCTCCAGCTGGTCTTCCAGGATGACGATCCGGCAGGCGGCCTCGATGGGGGCGCCCTGGTCGACGAGCTCACGGGCGCGGGCCGCGATCCGCAGCTGGTAGCGGGAGTACCGGCGGTGGCCGCCCTCGGAGCGCAGCGGGGTGATCAGGCGGGCCTCTCCGATGGCGCGGAGGAAGTTGGGGGTGGTGCCGAGCATCTCGGCGGCCCGGCCCATGGTGTAGGCGGGGTAGTCGTCGTCGTCCAGGTGACCGCCGAGCGGGCCTGTCGGTGTTACTGCTGTCATCTGCACCTCAATCACGGAAACGCGTCGAGGGGCCCCGCTGCCGTACGGCACCAAGGCCCCGAAGGAAAATTCAACACCACCGGGCGGCGCTCCCGCCACGCCGGCCTGCCGTTCCCGGCGCACCGGGCTGTCGGGGGCGGGCCGCTCGGCCGTGCTTGTGAGACAGACCATAACGACACCGTTGGTTCATGTCTACTGTGCTGAGTGTAGATTTTCCCGTCGTCAGAACAGAGGTATTCTATGGCCGTATCCCCGGCCAGGAGGCCGCGGCAAGCGCGCCGACCAGGCCAGGACGAGGAGCAGACGTGAGCGAGACGGCGCGGGTTCAGGCGCTGCCCGACCAGGACGGCACACGCGTCATCGTGTGCGTCGGCGAGTTCGACATCACCTCCACCGGCCCCCTGCGGGAGGCGCTCGAAGCCGCCGCACGCGACGGGGTCTCGCGGACCGTGCTCGACCTGGTCGGATTGTCCTTCGCGGATTCCACCCTGCTCAACACCCTGATCCAGGCCCACAACAGGCAGCACCTCGTGCTCGCCGGGCCGCTCTCCCCCCAGCTGGCCAGGCTCTTCGAGGTGACCGGCACCGACGCCGTCTTCCACCTGACGCCGGACCTGGCCAGCGCCTGCGCCCCCTGACGCGAGCCCGCTCGCTCCCGGTCAGACTGTCCGCGGCGCAGGCGGTGGCGGGCGGGCCCGGCACGGGCTCGACGCCGCCGCGAGGGCGAGTCCGTCCAGTCCGGGGGCGGCTCAGCCCTGTCCGCCGTCGAGGACGAGGTCCGCCCGGTCGCGTCCTGCCGCGATCAGGCGGGCGTTGGCCTCGTCCGGGCCGGCCACCCACGCGCGCGCACGGTCGGGATCCCTGCCGTGGCGCACGTGCCGTTCGACCAGCCGCCGCACCCGTAGGGCGTCGTCGGGGGCCAGGTACCACACCTGGTCCAGCAGCGGCCGCACCCGCGCCCACTCCCCCGCGTCGTGCAGCAGGTAGTTCCCCTCGGTGATCACCAGCGGTACGCCGGGAGCGACCGGGACGCTCCCGGCGACGGGCTCCTCCAGGGTGCGGTCGAAGGCCGGGGCGTAGACGGTGGTGTCGCCCGGTGCGCGCAGCCGGTCCAGCAGGGCGGTGTACCCGGCCACGTCGAAGGTGTCGGGGGCGCCCTTGCGGTCGGCGCGGCCCAGCCGCACCAGTTCGGCCTGCGCGAGGTGGAAGCCGTCCATCGGCACCACGACCGCCAGTTCCGGCCCCAGCGCCTCGGCCAGACGTGCGGCCAGGGTCGACTTGCCGGCTCCCGGCGGGCCTGCGATGCCGAGGATCCGCCGGCCGTCGCCGTCACCGCCCGCCAGCGCGCGGGCCCTCGCTGCGAGTTCCGTCATCTGCACACGCGTATCCTGCCCGACCGGCGGACGTACGCCCCGGCCTGCCGGTGATCAGGCGGGACCGGCGCCGCGGAACGAGCGCCGGTAGCTGTCGGGCGGGACTCCGACGACCCGCTTGAACTGACGCCGCAGCGTGGTGGCCGTACCCATGCCGCTGGCGCGGGCGACGGCTTCGATGCTCTGGTCGGTGCCCTCCAGCAACTCCTGGGCGCGCCGGACGCGTTCGGTCAGCAGCCACTGGATGGGCGTCTGCCCGATCACGGACCGGAACTGCCGCCCGAGGTGGCGCGGGCTCGTGTTCGCCTTCCGCGCCATGTCGGTCACCGTCAGCGGCTGGTCGAGCCGCTGACGGACCCACGCGAGCAGCTGGGCGAGGGTGTGGTCTCCCGTCACCTGCACCGGCGTGGACACGAACTGGGCCTGGCCGCCGGGCCGGTGGGGCGGCATGACGAGGCGGCGGGCGACGGAGTTGGCGGTGGTGGCGCCGTGGTCGAGGTGGATCAGGTGCAGGCACAGGTCCACGGCGGCGGCCTTGCCGGCGGCCGTGAGCACGCTCCCGTTGTCCGTGTACAGCACGTCCGGGTCGACGACGGCCAGCGGATGGCGTGCTCCCAGCTCCGCGGCATGAGCCCAGTGGGTGGTGGCGCGCCGACCGTCCAGCAGGCCCGCGGCTCCGAGCACGAACGCCCCGGTGCACAGCGAGGCGATCCGGGCGCCCGCCGCGTGGGCCGCCCGCACGGCGCCGACCAGTTCTGGCGGCGGCGGCTCGTCGATGTCCGCGCAGGCGGGCACGATCACCGTGTCGGCGCCGGTCAGGCGCTCCAGTCCGTGGTCGGGCTCGACCGCGAACGGGCCGACCCGTACGGGGCCGGGCCCGCAGAGCAGTACGTCCCGCCGCGGGGACCCGGGTGGCGGGGCGGGTCTCCCACGAACGCCGGGCGGGCCGCAGGGTGCGGTTCACCGACGGCGCGCTGCGGTACCACGACGATGCGGTCGAGCAGCGGGACTGGCTGTTCCCGGAGCCGCTGGGCCGGCGGGCGGTGGTCGGTGAGTTCAGCATGGCCGATGTCGTCACCGTGCCGAGCCACCTGGCCGTGCCCGAGGTGCGTACCCACATGGCCGTCGAAGTGGCGCGGGACCTGGCCGGTCGGGACACGCCGGGCCCGCGGGCGGTCGACGGGTCGGGGCGCTCCGACCAGAGGTTCGTCGTGGACGTCCTGGTCCGCTCGGGCGGCGTCGAGCGCCGCGCCACGGCCCGCGGCCAGGACATCTACGCGGTCACCGCGCCCCTGGCGGTGGAGGCCGTCGGGCGGGTCCTGTCGGGGCGGGTGCGCAGGACCGGCGTGGCCTCGGCGGGCGCCGTGTTCGACGCGGCGGACTTCCTGCGGGCGCTGGCCCCGCACGTGTCGGTCGACCTCCCGCGGGCGCCCGTCCCGCGGCGCTGAGGGCGATCACGCACGGCACACGCCGCGGCGAGACCGGGACGCGACGCCGGCGGCGCCGACGGGACGGGCGCAGCCGCCCCGGCCCCCTGACTCTCCCGCCACGCAGGTCAAGCAGCTCGGCGCCACTCCCACCCGCACGAGACGGAAACCGCGCACCCCTGCGGGACGCAGGCGGCGACGCCATCGCGCCGACGAGGCGAACCCTGCCCCGTAACTCCCCCGCACCACGCAGGTGGAGCGGCTTGGCGCACTCCCACCCGCACGGGACGGGCAACGCGCCCGGGACCGGTGCCCGACCCGCGCGGCGGAGCGGGCGCGCCTGCGCCCCCGGGCGCGGCCCGCCCCTCGGCGAGGGACGCGCGGACCCGGGGGCCGTGGGAGGGGGTGCCGGATCTCTACCTGCCGCTGCCTGACCCTTCCGGCGGGTCCTGGGGGTCCACTCCCGTGAAGGCGGAGGCGTCCTTGCCGCCGCTGGGGCGCTGGGCGCGTCCCCGGCGACCGGTGTCGTGCATGCCGGGCTCGGACGAGCCCTTGGCCTGGTCCTCGCCGCGGCGGCTGCTGCTCTTGGTGGGCTCGCCGTGGGGGTTTCCCGCCTCCTCCTTGGAAACGGTCCGCCCGGGGCCCTTCTCGGGGGCGTATTCCTCGGCGTGGAAGGAGCGGTGTGCGCTGGGGTTGTCCTGCTGCCGGGTCTCATCGACATCCGGCGACCAGCCGTGCTGGCTGCCCTTGTGCCGGCTGACCTGGTCATCGCCCGGGTTCTGGGACTTCTTCGGCTGCCTGGCCATGTTCCACCTGCCGTCTCTGCCGGGGCGGGCCCGTCGAAGGGCGTGCCGCCCGAATAGGTCCTCGCCCTGCGCCCGGCCGCCACTGGCGGACGCTGCCGGGCCTTTCAGGGGATCGGTATCCATCATGCGCCCCTTCGGCGCTGCGGGCCGCCGCAGCAGGTCAGGGCCGTTTAGGGGTGCGCCGTCCGGACACACGCGGATCATGAACGAGATCCGCAGCACCACGAACGCCAGGCCGTCGACCCCCGCTTCCGGGGAGAAGGACGCTCCGTCCGGCCCCGCGGCGGCGCCCGTCACACCGGGGGGCGCCGGGAGCGCGGCCTCACAGGGCGCCGGCCACCTCAGTGCCGTGGCCCAGCCGGTGTCCGGGCGCGCCAAGGCCGCTGCACGGACGGCCCGGGAGTCGCTCGGATCCGCGACCCGCCTGACCCGCGGCAAGGCCGTCGAGGCATGGACGGCGGTCAAGGTCCGCAAGGTGGTCGCCGTCGGTGTCCACCGCCGCCACCGTGGTCGTGTCGGCCGGGTCGTACGCGGCGGGCCGCCGGGCCGGTCTGCGCCGCCGCGGGCCGCTCTCGCGGCTGACCGGTGGCCGTCTCTGACCGGATCCGACGCGCCTGAGCCGCCGACGCACCCGGCCCGTCCGCGCAGCGGACTCCTCCGAAGTGCCCGGCACCCCGCACCACCCGGCCCCGCACCGGGCGGGACGCTCCCCGGGCCCGTCCCCACCGCCGAGTTCCGCCCCCGAGGCGGGGCCCGGCGGCGGGGGCGGGCCTCAGTCGTGTCCGGCGCTACGCGCTGCGGGGCCACGGCCGCGGGCCGTCGCTCCCCACGGCCGCGAAGCTTCGGCGCTCGCGTCCGGTCAGGCCGCCCCGGACCCCGTACAGCTCCCCGACCTCGAGGGCATGGCGCAGGCACTCCTCCTGGACCGGGCGCAAGGCGCAGACCTCCTTCGCCGCGCTGTCGCGCCGGCCGCGCTGCTCGCCACGTTCCCCCGCGGGGTGGACGAAGAGGCGCGACCCGAGGGCACGGCAGGCGGCCTCCTCCTGCCACAGCCAGTGATGCTCCGCCCGATCCGGCAGCCGTAGCCCGCCGGCCCGCCGGCGCCGGCGGCAGGCCCCCGGGTCGGGAGCGCCCTGCTTCCGGCGCCGCGACAGCGGCCCGTGGGACGCCGAACAGCGGCGGCGGACGGGCAAGTGGCCGACCGTGGGCGCCGCCGTCACCGGCGGCTCTCCTGCTCGTCCGGGAGGGCGGCCGGAGCCGTGGTGATGCGCGGCAGGGCGTACGGGTGCTTCTCCGCGAGCCAGCCCACCAGTTCCTCGCGGACGGCGCAGCGGACGGTCCACAGATCGTCCGGGTCCTTGGCGGTGACGATGGCGCGCACGGTGATGGTGCTGGGCGTGGTGTCGGTCACGGCGAGGTCCCAGGCGCGACCGTCCCAGGCCGGACAGGCGTGCAGCACCTCGCGCAGCTTCTCCCGCATCAGGTCCACCGGTACGAAGTGGCCGCAGTGGATGAAGACGGTGCCGGTCATCTGGATGCCGCCGCGGGACCAGTTCTCGAAGGGGCGCGCGGTGAAGTAGGAGACGGGCATGGTGATGCGGCGCTCGTCCCAGGTGCGCACGGCGAGGAAGGTGAGCGTGACCTCCTCCACGACGCCCCACTCGCCGTCGACGACGACGGTGTCGCCTATGCGGACCATGTCGCCGAAGGCGATCTGGAAGCCCGCGAAGAGGTTTCCGAGGGTGGACTGGGCGGCCACACCGGCGACGATGCCGATGAGGCCGGCCGAGGCCAGCATGGAGGTGCCAAGGGTGCGGAAGCCGGGGAAGGTGAGCAGCATCGCGGCCACGGCCACCACGGCGACCACCGCCGTCACGACCCGCATGATCAGTGTCACCTGGGTGCGCACCCGGCGGAGGCGGGCCGGGTCGCGGGTGCCGGTCGCGTAGCGGGCGTAGGTCGATTCGACCGCGGCGGAGGCGATGTGCACCACGAGCCAGGCGCCCGCGCCTATGAGCACCAGGGACAGGGTCCGGCCGACGGCCGCCTCGTGGTCGTTCAGGGGCCGCCAGTCGACCTGCTGGTAGGCGCCCCGCAGCAGCGCCGCGAACAGCACGATCCGCAGGGCGGTCCGGCAGCGGCGCAGCAGGCCCCACAGCGGCGTTTCCGGGTGCCGCGCGCCCATGCGGCGCAGCAGCCAGTCGGCCAGCCGGCCCACGACGAAGGTGAGCACGAGCGAGCCGCCCAGAACGGTCAGCAGGCGAAAAACGCTGTTCATATCCCCTCACGGTCCTATTGGCAGGCACGATCCCATCGCCCCTGCCCAGCGCCGTGGAGCTGACACAACGGCGTCCGCCGACCGCGTCCTGCCCGGTCCGGTCCTGCCCGCTCCGGTCCGGCTGCCGGGGAGGGTGCGCAGGTGACCAGGCCCCCGGCCGTCAGCTGCGGGGCTTCGCGCGGACGTGCATGCGTTCCCCCTGCCTCCCGAAGAGGCTGAGGATCTCGACGGGCCGGCCGTCCGCGCTGCCGAACCAATGGGGCAGCCGCGTGTCCCATTCGGCTGCCTCGCCGGTGCCCAGGACCAGGTCGTGCTCGGCCAGGACCAGCCGCAGCCTGCCTTCGAGCACGTACAGCCACTCGTAGCCCTCGTGCGTGCGCAGATCAGGCTCGACGCCCCGGTCGGGGATGATCATCTTGTATGCCTGGAGGGGGCCGGGGCCCCGGGTCAGGGCCACCGACGTACCGCCGTTGGGCAGGGCGCGGGGGGTCAGCCGCACCCGCGGGTCCCCCACTTCCGGGGCGCCGACCATGTCGTCCAGCGGCACGCCGTAGGCACTGGCGAGGGGCAGCAGCAGTTCCAGGCTGGGGCGGCGCTGTCCGGATTCCAGCCGCGAGAGGGTGCTCCTGGAGATGCCGGTCGTCTCGGAGAGTGCGGCGAGGGTCAGGCCGCGCTGGGCGCGCAGCCGCCGGAGGCGGGGGGCGACCTCGTCGAGGACGGCCTGGTGGGGCGGTGGACGGTCCATGCGGGCATTCCACCGCGCCGTCCCGGAAATGGCAACAGGAGTTGCCATGGTGGCGCGCCGGGCCCACGCTCCCCGGCATGAGCCCACACCACGACCACCCAGCCGGCGCAGCACCCGCCGGGCGCCGCCCCCAACGGCCCGGACACCCCGAACGGCCCGGACACCCTGAACGGCCCGGACACCCCCTGGCGCCCGCCCATGCCGAGGCTGCCGGACGCCCCGAGACGGCCGGCCATCCCGAGCAGCCCGCACCCTCCCGCGGTGGCGCCGACCGCGAGGCGACGGCCGCCACCGCGCCGGGGAGCGGGCGGGCGCCACGCGCGCCCTCGGCCCGTCGGGCACTCGCCGGACTCTCGCTGTCGATGCTGCTGGCCTCCCTCGGCACCAGCATCGCCAATGTCGCCCTGCCCACCCTGGCCGAGGTCTTCGGCGCCTCCTTCCAGGCAGTGCAGTGGGTCGTCCTCGCCTACCTCCTCGCGATCACCACCGTGATCGTCGGTGTCGGACGGCTCGGCGACGTCATCGGGCGGCGCCGGCTGCTGCAGGCCGGAATCGCGCTCTTCACGGCGGCCTCCGTCCTGTGCGGCAGCGCGCCCACCCTGTGGCTGCTGACCGCCGGCCGGGCGGCCCAGGGCCTGGGCGCGGCCGTCATGATGGCCCTCACCATGGCGTTCGTCGGCGATACGGTTCCGGAAGAGCGGACCGGCAGCGCCATGGGGCTGCTGGGAACGATGTCCGCGGTCGGCACCGCTCTCGGCCCGTCACTGGGCGGCGCGCTCATCGCGGGAGCCGGCTGGCGCGCGGTCTTCCTCATCGGCGTGCCACTGGGTGTCGTGACCCTGTTCCTCACGCACCGCCACCTGCCCGCCGACCGGCCCGGGAACGCCACTGGCCGGGCCCGTTTCGACCGCGTGGGCACGGTCCTGCTGGGCCTGACCCTCGCCGCCTACGCGCTCGCCATGACGACGGGGCGCGGCGGTTTCGGCGTGCGGGGTGCGGTCCTGCTGTCGGCGGCCGCCTGCGGAGCCGTCCTCTTCGTACGCGCCGAGGCGAGGGCGGACTCGCCGCTGGTCCCCCCGGCGGTCTTCCGCGACCGGACGCTGAGCGCGGGCCTCGCCATGAGCGCACTCGTCTCGACGGTGATGATGGCGACACTGGTGGTCGGGCCGTTCTACCTCACCCGGTCCCTCGGCCTCGGCCAGGCCCTCGTCGGGCTCGTGCTGTCGGCGGGTCCGGCCGTCGCCGCGCTGACGGGGGTGCCGGCCGGCCGTATCGCGGACCGCTTCGGCGCGCCCCGTACGACGGTCCTGGGGCTCCTCGCCATGGCGGCGGGGGCGGCCACCCTGTCCTTGACGTCCACGGCCTCCGGCACCGCCGGCTACCTCGCCCCGATCGTCGTCATCACCATCGGCTACGCGGCGTTCCAGACGGCCAACAACACCGCAGTCATGGCGGACGCCGACCCCGGCCGGCGGGGTGTCACCTCCGGCATGCTGGGCCTGTCGCGCAACCTCGGCCTGGTCACCGGCGCCTCCGTCATGGGCGCGGTGTTCGCCTTCGCGTCGGCGACGACGACGGCCGACATCACCACGGCCCGTCCCGAGGCGGTGGCGACCGGTATGCGCGTCACCTTCGCCGTCGCGGCGGCCCTGCTCTGTGCCGCGCTCGCCCTCGCCGCCTCCCGGACCCGGAAACGGCCCCGGACCCGGAAGCAGACGGCGGCGGAGCGGAGCGGCGGATGAGCCGCACCGCACGCCAGGTGCGTCGGCGGCTCGTACGCGCGACCAGTCGGCAGGGCCGCCGTACGCAGGGCTGGCAGGGCCGGCAGGGCCGCCGTACGAGGGCCGTTCGCCCGGCCGACTGATCATCAAAGGCCGCGAGCCGCGAAACCCGGTCGCGCGGTCCGTGTCAGCCCTGTCCGTGTCAGCCCTGTCCGTGTCAGATCTGTCCGGCCGCGGCCGGGGCGTCGTCGAGGAGCTCGGGGCCGTTGTTGCGGACGCTGTTGACCGCCGTGGAGACCGCCCGGACGTCGAGGCGGCCGCCGGCCGGTGCGGCCAGTAGTGCGCGCAGCTCGTCCGGGTCCTGGTGGGCCGGATCGAGCCAGGTCTCGTAGTCGGCCGGGGCGAGGGTCAGGGGCATCCGGGGGTGGATGCGGCCCGCCGCATCGGTGGCCTCGGTGGTGATGACGGTGCAGGTCGCCCACCACGCGGCCGGGTCGTCGTCGGCGGTGACGGCGGGGTCGCGCCAGAACTCGTACAGCCCCGCCATCGCCATCACACCGCCGTCCTCGGGGCGGATGAAGTACGGCTGCTTGTACGCCTTGGCGCCGGCCGTGGCGGGGACGGGCTGCCACTCGTAGAAGCCGTCGGCGGGTAGCAGGCAGCGGCGTTTGGCGAACGCCCGGCGGTAGGCGGGCTTTTCGTGCACCGTCTCCACGCGCGCGTTGATCATCTTGGCGCCGCCGGTGAGGCTCTTCGACCAGGAGGGGACGAGCCCCCACCTCAAGGGGCGCAGCTGCCGCTCCAGTACCCCGCTCTCGCGGTCGGCGCGCTCCAGGACCGCCCACACGTCGTCGGTCGGGGCGACGTTCCAGCTCGGCGGCGGCGCCTGGCCCGGTTCCGGGGGCGCGGCCTGGAACAGGTCGGACAGGTCCTGAGGACTTCGGGTGGAGACGTATCGGCCACACATACGCTCCAGCCTGCCACGCCCGGCCGCCGTCGGGTGGCGATCGCCACCCACCGGCCGTCGCCGCCCTTCGGCGGCCATCGCCGCCCTTCGGCCGGTCCGGACCGCACCGTGCCCCACCGGCGCTCCCCCTGGCGCCCGGTCACACGGGGGTGAGGGCCGCCGCGCCGAAGGAGACGCCGAAGCGGTCGCACCAGATGGTGACGCTGGTGTAATCGGCGAGGTTCACCTCGGGCGGGACCGCGTAGTTCTGGTCGCCCTTGTTGCCCTTCAGCTTCCCGAGGCTGAGGTGACGGCCGTCGTCGAAGACGCGCCAGCCCCCGGCGCCCGCACGGACGGGGGCGTCCGTGAGCCACACCCTCAGGTCGGGGCCGTTGCTGGTGTCCAGGTTCTCCAGGCGCAGCGTGCGCGAGCCGTCGGGCAGCCGGACGAGCCGGACCGTACCGGTCGTGGGGTGCTCGTGGCTGATCAGCGCTCCCTGCGCCAGGGTGCGGGGATCCGGCGCGCCGTCCGGCCCGGCCGGTGCGCCGGGACCGGACGCCGCGGGGGCCGGCGGGCCGGTCGGCAGGGCCTCGTGGACGGCGGCGTCCTGCCACAGCTTCCACGGCTGGAACCAGTAGGACCCCGCGCCCAGCGCCACCGCTCCGGCGACCAGTACCCCGCCGAGCGCTCCGCCGCGCCTCTTCTTCTCCGCCACCGCCCCTGCCCCTCCGTAGGTCCGTCGTGCCCATTCAACGGGCCCCGCCACACCGTCACCAGGTCAGGGACCATGACGAAAGCCTTACGTCGGCTCGCCCGGCGGGCGGTGGCTCCGGCTCCGGGGCCCGCGGTCCGACGGTGTGTGAAAAAACTTGTCCCCGGGGCCGTTTACGACGGGTGGAACGGGAAACCCGCGCACCAGCGGGCCTTCCTGACGGCCACCGAAGGTACGGCCCGCCCGGTGGAGCGCCGTACGCATGCCCCCTCCCCCCGGGCAGGCGTACGGCCCACCGTGAGCCGCCCCAGCGTCGCGTGCTGCCCCCCTTCCCGCCCGGATCCCACGGGCCGCGGCAGCACGCGCTGGGGAACGGCAGGTCCTGCGCGCGCTCCCCTGCCCCTACTCGGCGCCCGGATGCGGAACCTCGCCGGGGAGGGCTTCGTTGAGCTACTCGACCCCTACGCCCGGATCATCGGAAGGACCCCCGTGAGCACTGGCATCACCGTGGAGGACAGCTGTGTCAGCGCGTTCCAGGAGCTGAGGAGCAAGCGGAACGTCAACACGGTGATCTACAAGCTCGGCGAGGGCCCGGACAGGGTCGTGCTGGACTACAAGGGCAATCTGACCCACGAGGAGCTGCTGCGGTCCCTGCCGGCCGCCGAGCCGCGGTTCGTCGTGTACGACCTGGCCTTCGCGACGCCCGACGGAGCCCGCTGGAACAAGACCATGATGATCTCCTGGCTGCCCGAGGGCGCCGACGCACGACAGCAGGCCGCGCACGAGGAGGCCGAAGGCATCCTGCGGGACCTGCTGGACGGCATCCACCTCTGGGTGCGGGCCACCCGCCCCACCGACCTGGGGTACGACGCGCTGGTCGCCGGGACGTCCTGAACCGGTCCGCTCGCACCCGCGGTCGATGGGGCGGGCCCCGGACCGGTCCCGGGCCCGCCGCCCGGTGGCGGGCCCGGGGTTTCCTCAGCCCGCCACCCGCAGGGCCGCCGTGTGGGCCCTGACCTGGTCGGGGGTCAGGTAGGCGTCGGTGTACTCGAATTCCCTCAGCGTCGGCGGCTTCGAGGAGCGGTATCCGGTCCGGACGAAATCGTCTCCGGCCAGCGCGTTGAGCATCCAGTTGGTCAGTACGCGCGTCTTGGCGACATTGGTCCGCAGCGCCGACCAGTGGTAGCCGCGGGCCACCACCTGGGCCGGGAGCCCGCGCAGCGGAACACCCAGCGGCTTGGACACGGCATCGGTGCCGCCCAGGTCGACGACGAGCCCGAGGTCCTTGTGCACGTACGGGCTCAGCGGCTCGTGGCGCAGCGTCGCGATCAGGTTGTCCGCGAGCGTGCGCCCCTGGCGCTGGGCGTGCTGCGCGGTGGGCGGGCAGATCGCGCCCTCCTCCTGCGAGGCGAGGTCGGGGACGGCCGCCGCGTCTCCCAGCGCGAAGACCCCGGAGGCGCCGGGCACGGTCAGCTCCGGGGTCACCACCAGCCGGCCTCGGGCGGTCTCGGCACCGAGCGTGCCGATCAGCGGGCTGGCGGCCACCCCGGCCGTCCAGATCAGGGTCCGGGTGGGGAGCACCCGGCCGTCGGTGAGCGTGACCTCCGTGGCGCCCGCCTTGGCGACGCTGACGCCGAGGGAGACCTCGATGCCGCGGCGGCGCAGGATCTCCAGGGCCGCCTTGCCCAGGGCGTCGCCGAGCTCCGGCATGAGTTTGGGGGCGAGGTCCACGAGGTGCCAGCGAATCTGGCGGGGGTCCAGCCGCGGGTAGCGCTTCACGGCGTGGTGGGTCAGCCGCTGGAGGCAGGCGGCGGTCTCGGTGCCGGCGTAGCCGCCGCCGACCACGACGAAGCAGAGCCGGGCGGCCCGTTCGGCCTCGTCCTCGCTGGCGTCGGCCAGGTCGAGCTGGGCGATGACGTGGTCGCGCAGGTACATGGCCTCGGCGAGGGTCTTCATCCCCCGGGCGTGCTCGGTGAGGCCAGGGATGTCATAGGTACGGGTGATGCTGCCGGGAGCCAGCACCAGGTGGTCGTATGCCTGCTCCGTCACCTCACCGGTGATCTTGCGGATGATGCAGATCTTCGCGCGGGTGTCCACGCCGATGGCGCCGCCGGGGATGATCCGGGTGCGGTAGCGGCGGCTGCGGCGCAGGGAGATGGCGACGGACTGGGGCGTCAGCACGCCTGAGGCCACCTGCGGGAGCAGTGGTAGGTACAGCTGGTAGGAGTTCGGTGTGACCATGGCGATCTCCGCCTCGGCCGGTGACAGCCTGCGTTCCAGCCGCCGTACGCACTCGACTCCGGCGAAGCCGGCGCCCACCACGAGGATCCTCGGTCGTGCCACGGTGTCCGTCCTTTCTCGGGCCTGCCAGATCATCCGCGTCTGCCCCGCCCGGCCGGGCTCTGCACACGGAAGGGGCGAGACGGCCTGAAAATCCCGTCCGATCGGACGTGCACCGGGCGCGTTATCCACCCCGGGGGGGTTTCGTCGGGGGCCGGGCGGTAACACGCGGGAAGGTAACGGTCCGCGAGGAGAGGGATCTCTCATGGGAACGATGGTTCTGCTGATCGCGCCGATGCTGCTGGCCCTCGTGCTGGTCAACCGCCGGGGCGGACACCGTCCCCGGCACCGGGCCCGCCGCACCTGAGAGGTGGACGGGCTGATCGAAAGGGAGGTGGGACCGTGGCGGTTCGTGCGGTGGGATGGGCCAAGTCCTTCCCGGTCCATCGCGGGGTGCGTGAGGCCCGCGGGTGGTGCCAGGAGCATCTGGACACCTTGTCGTGGACGCAGGACGCCCCCGACACGGTGTACTCCGTCCTGCTGACGGTGTCCGAGCTGGTCACCAACGCGCACGTGCACGCGCACAGCAGCGCCCAGCTCGTCCTGACCTGGGACGGCCAGTGCCTGCACGTCAGTGTGGCCGATACCGATCCCGCGCTCCCCGCCCCGAGGCAGGCCTCGGACGCGGCGACCTCCGGCCGGGGCCTCGCCCTGATCGACGCCCTCGCGGACCGGTGGGACGCACACGCGTTCCACGGCGGCAAGACCGTCACCGCCTGCTTCCACCCGCCGGGGCAGCCCTCCCCGCATGCCCGGGCGGAGGGTGACACAGGACACCACCGCGACGGATAATCCCCGGTCGCAGCCCCTTTGCCCTGCCTCCCGGACCACGGACGGAGCAACGCAGGGTAGCGTTCCGCCTGGCCGTCGTGAGACGGCCGGGCTGGACGTGACAGGGCAGCTGCGGAAAAAGAGGCGGGGTTGGCATGACCGAGACGGTTACCCAGGGCGCTCGCGCGGGAGAGGGTTCCGGAAGGGGAGCCGGGGGCGGGGTCGGCGAGGCGGAGCTGCGCCAGCTGCTGACCGGCCTCACGGCCGTACGCGACGGCGACTTCGGGACCCGGCTGCCGTACGAGGCCGATGACGTCCTCGGCGAGATCGCGACGGTCTTCAACGGCATGGTGGACCAGCTGTCCCAGTTCACCTCCGAGGTGACCCGCGTGGCGCGCGAGGTGGGCACGGAAGGCACCCTCGGCGGCCAGGCGGTGGTGCCCGGGGTGTCCGGGACCTGGGCGGACCTCACGGACTCCGTCAACGCCATGGCCGGCAACCTGACCACCCAGGTACGTGACATCGCGCAGGTCGCGACCGCGGTGGCCCGCGGCGACCTCTCGCAGAAGATCGACGTGGACGCGCGCGGCGAGATCCTGGAGCTGAAGAACACCATCAACACGATGGTCGACCAGCTGTCCTCCTTCGCCGACGAGGTCACCCGCATGGCCCGCGAGGTCGGCACGGAAGGCCGCCTCGGCGGCCAGGCCGACGTCAAGGGCGTCTCCGGCACCTGGCGCGACCTGACCGACTCGGTGAATTTCATGGCCGGGAACCTGACGGCCCAGGTGCGCTCCATCGCGCAGGTGGCCACGGCGGTCGCGGAAGGCGACCTCTCGCAGAAGATCGGCGTGGACGCGCGCGGCGAGATCCTGGAGCTGAAGAACACCATCAACACGATGGTCGACCAGCTGTCCTCCTTCGCCGGCGAGGTCACCCGCGTCGCCCGCGAGGTCGGCACGGAAGGCCGCCTCGGCGGCCAGGCCGACGTCAAGGGCGTCTCCGGCACGTGGAAGGACCTCACGGAGTCGGTCAACGTCATGGCCGACAACCTCACGGCGCAGGTGCGTTCCATCGCCGAGGTGACCACCGCGGTGGCGCAGGGCGACCTGTCGCAGAAGATCAGGGTCGACGCGCGCGGCGAGATCCTGGAGCTGAAGGAGACCATCAACACGATGGTCGACCAGCTCTCGGCCTTCGCGGACGAGGTCACCCGCGTCTCGCGCGAGGTGGGCACGGAGGGCAATCTGGGCGGCCAGGCGACCCTGCGGGGGGTCTCCGGCATCTGGAAGGACCTGACCGACAACGTCAACGTGATGGCGTCGAACCTGACGGGACAGGTGCGCTCCATCGCGCAGGTGGCCACGGCGGTGGCCCGCGGCGACCTGTCGCAGAAGATCGTGGTCGACGCGCGCGGCGAGGTCGCGGCGCTGGCCGGGGTCATCAACACCATGGTCGACACCCTGTCTGCGTTCGCCGACGAGGTGACGCGCGTGGCGCGCGAGGTCGGCACCGAGGGCATCCTGGGGGGTCAGGCCCGCGTCCCCAACGTGGCGGGGACGTGGAAGGACCTCACGGACAACGTCAACTCCATGGCGAACAACCTGACCGGCCAGGTCCGCAACATCGCGCTGGTCACCACCGCCGTGGCCAACGGTGACCTGTCCAAGAAGATCGACGTCGACGCGCGCGGCGAGATCCTGGAGCTGAAGACGACCATCAACACGATGGTCGACCAGCTCTCCTCCTTCGCGGCCGAGGTGACCCGCGTGGCCCGCGAGGTGGGCAGTGAGGGACGCCTCGGCGGTCAGGCCGAGGTCGAGGGCGTCTCCGGCACCTGGAAGCGGCTGACGGAGAACGTGAACGAACTCGCCGGGAACCTGACGCGGCAGGTGCGTGCGATCGCCGAGGTCGCCAGCGCCGTCGCCGAGGGCGACCTGACGCGCTCGATCACGGTCGACGCCTCCGGTGAGGTCGCGGAACTCAAGGACAACATCAACTCGATGGTCGGCTCGCTGCGCGAGACGACGCGGGCCAACCAGGAGCAGGACTGGCTCAAGTCCAACCTGGCCCGGATCTCCGGCCTGATGCAGGGCCACCGGGACCTGTCGGTGGTCGCGGAACTCGTCATGGACGAGCTGACGCCGCTGGTCGCCGCCCAGTACAGCGCCTTCTACCTCGCCGAGGAGACCCCGCAGGGCGTCGTGCTGACGCTGGTCGGCTCCTACGGCATCCCGGCGGGCGAGTCCGGCCGGCGCAGCTTCGGGCTCGGGGAGTCGCTCGTCGGGCAGGCGGCGCGCAGCCGCCGCTCCATCTCCAGCGACGAGGTGCCGCCCGGCTACGTCATCTCCTCCGGCCTGGGCGAGACGGCCCCCGGCAGCCTGGTCGTGCTGCCCATCGTCGTCGAGGGCCAGGTCCTCGGCGTCATCGAGCTGGCCTCCTTCACCCCGTTCACGGCGGTCCACCGCGACTTCCTGGACCAGCTGATGGAGACCGTCGGCGTCAACGTCAACACGATCGTCGCCAACGCCCGTACGGACGAGCTCCTCGGCGAATCGCAGCGGCTGACGGCGGAGCTCCAGGCCCGCTCGGCCGAGCTCCAGTCCCAGCAGGAGGAGCTGCAGCACTCCAACACCGAGCTGGAGGAGAAGGCCGCCCTGCTGGCCGCGCAGAACCGGGACATCGAGACGAAGAACCTGGAGATCGAGCAGGCCCGTCAGGAACTGGAGGACCGGGCGCGGCAGTTGTCGCTCGCCTCGCGCTACAAGTCCGAATTCCTCGCGAACATGAGCCACGAGCTGCGCACGCCGCTCAACAGCCTGCTCATCCTCGCGCAGCTGCTGTCCCAGAACCCCACCCGCAACCTCACCCCCAAGCAGGTCGAGTACGCGGGCATCATCCACTCGGCGGGCTCCGACCTGCTCCAGCTCATCAACGACATCCTCGACCTGTCGAAGGTCGAGGCCGGGAAGATGGACGTCAACCCGGAGCACGTCCCGATGCGGCAGCTGCTCGACTACGTCGAGGCGACCTTCCGCCCGATGACCATGCAGAAGAACCTGGCCTTCACGATCACCACCGCTCCGGGCGTTCCCACGACGCTGCTCACGGACGACACCCGGCTGCGGCAGGTGCTGCGCAACCTGCTGTCCAACGCGGTCAAGTTCACCGAGCAGGGCCAGGTGGAACTGCGCATCGGTCTCATCGACCCCGCCGAGCGCCCGGCCGGGCTCAGGAGCAACGGCCCCGTGGTCGGCTTCCGCGTCGCGGACACCGGCATCGGCATCGCCGAACAGCAGCTGGAGGCCATCTTCGGCGCCTTCCAGCAGGCGGACGGCACCACGAGCCGCAAGTACGGCGGCACCGGACTCGGACTGTCGATCAGCCGGGAGATCGCCCAGCTGCTCGGCGGGGCGATCACGGCGCAGAGCACTCCCGGTGTCGGCTCGACCTTCACGCTCTACCTGCCCACCGCCGGGCCGCAGGCCGAGGAGGCGGCCGTCCTGGCCTCCGGGCAGCCGGCGGCGATCTCCTCCCTGCCCGCCCAGGTGTCCGAGGCCCCGGAGAGCGGGGTCGTAGAGTCGGCGGCTCCCGTCACGACCCTGGTTCCCGTCGCCGCACCGGCCGCCTCCGGCGGCGCGGCGGGTGCGTCGCAGCAGCGCCGCCTCCTGGTCATCGAGGAGCGGGCGAAGGGGCTGCTCTCGCTGGTGGCGGAGAGCGCCGCCGCCGATCTCGCGGCCAGCCACGGCATCGCCGGGCAGCGCTACGGCGTCGACATCGTGACGGTGATCGGCGCCCAGGACGCGGCAGCCGCGCTCGCCTCGCAGCCCTTCCACTGCGTCGTGCTCGACCTGGGCATGCCCCAGGAGGAGGCGATGCGCTTCCTGGCCGCCCTCGACGGGGACGCGGCCCTGACGACCCTGCCGGTGCTGGCCCACAACAACCGCCGGCTGGGAGCCGCCGCCGAGCGGGCGCTCCAGCAGCGCACCCAGACGCAGCCACTGGAGCTGCTGACCAGCCTGGACGAGCTGCGCGAACGGGTCGCCCTGCACCTGTCGGCGGAGCAGCCCGGGGACGCGCTGGCGCTGGTACGCGCCGAGGAGACCCGGCCGCAGACGACCCAGCACATCGACGACCAGCTGGTCGGCAGGACCGTCCTCGTGGTGGACGACGACGCCCGCAACCTCTTTGCCATCAGCGGGATCCTGGAGCTGCACGGCATCGACGTGCTGCACGCGGAGAACGGCCGGCGCGGTATCGACACCCTGGTCCGGCACCCGCACATCGACCTGATCCTGATGGACGTGATGATGCCGGAGATGGACGGCTACACGGCCACCGCGGAGATCCGGCGGATGCCCGCCTACAAGGATCTGCCGATCATCGCCGTGACCGCCAAGGCGATGCCCGGTGACCGGGAGAAGAGCCTCGCCTCGGGCGCCAGCGACTACGTCACCAAGCCGGTGGACGCCGTCGACCTCATCGCCCGGGTACGCCGCTGGGTGGCTCCCTAGCCGTACGGGGCCGACCCTCGTGGCCGGCCTCCTCGCGCAGTGGACCGCCGTCAACACCAGCGAAGCAAGGAATGGGGACATCGTGAGCACGCCGGACAGTCAGTCCTCCACGGCAGACGGGGCCCTGCGCCCGCCGTCGCGGGCGCTCGTGCCCGCGCAGTCGCCCGGCCTGGCCGCAGCACACCCGCACGACGCGCCGGACGCGCCCTCGTCCTCGTCCTCGTCGACCGTCGGCCGTCTGGTGGCGACGGTGGAACGGCTGCGCCAGGAGGTACGGGAGGCGGACGCCGCCGCCGACGGCCGGGCCCTGGTCGAGCTGGCCAAGGGGATCCTCGTCGAGCGGCTGGGCTGCGGACCGGCCCAGGCGGCCGAACAGCTCGACACCCTGGCCGAACAGTCGGGAACCTCCCGCCTCGAACTGGCGGCGGACATCGTCAACCAGGCCTCCCGGGACCGCGTCAGCGAGCTCGCGGCCGCCTTCGCCGAACTGACGCAGGCCCCGCCGGAGGGGGACGCGGACGGCACGCGGCGCGCCGGCCACGCGGCGGCCTCGCTGTCGGTGCGGCTGCGGACGGCCGAGAGCGGCGTACTGGCCGCCGGCGACACCCAGGCGGTGGCGCGCTCCCTGCTGGAGAACGCACTGGACCCGCTCGGCGCGGCGGCCGTCGCCGTGTGGTCGGCGGGCACGGACGGCTCCCTGCTCCTGGCCGGGCACGCGGGCTTCACCGACGGGGAAGCGGCCCGCTGGCGGTACGTACCGCCCGAGGTGACGACCTTCGCCCGGCTGGCCCTGACCGAGCGCCGTCCGGTGGTCTCGGCGCGGCCTTCCGAGCCGTCCGTCCCCTCCCTGGGGCGCCACCACTGGCCCGAAGGGGGCCGGATCGCGCTGCCTTCCGGCGCGGGCGGCCGGATCCACGGCGTGCTGGAGATCTGCTGGCCGACGCCGCTGGGCCCGCAGCCCCCGCAGATCATGCGCCAGCTGGAGGCCCTCGCCGAGCTGTGCGCCCACACCCTGCACGACCTGCCCCTGCCCGAGCAGTCCCCGGCGCTCCCCGAGGTCCCGGCGGACCTCCGCGAGCTCGCCGACCTGGCCGACAACCTGCACGATCCGGCGCTGGTCCTGACCCCCGCCCTGGACGGGCAGGGCAACCTCGCCGACTTCCGGATCCAGCACGTCAACGAACATTTCGCCGACCCCGTGGGGCGCCCCAGCGGCGCGATCAGCGGCTCACTGCTGCTGGAGGCATACCCCACGGCCGCCGACGACAACGGCCTGTACGAGAGGATCGAGCGGGTCTACGCGACCGGTGAGCCACTGCGCTCCCAGCGCATGACCCTGACCTCGCTGGTGGGTCAGGTTCCGCTGCCGGCCGTCGCCGACGTCAGCATCAGCCGGCACGGCGGCGCCGTCCTGCTGCTGTGGCGGACCGAGGACGAGACGGCGCGGCTGGCCAGTCTGCTCCAGCACGCCCAGCGCCTGGGCCGCGTCGGCGGGTTCGAAGAGAACCTGGTGACGGGTGAGATCACCTGGAACAGCCAGCTCTTCGACATCCACGGCCAGCCGGCGTCGGCGTCGCCGGTCCCGATGGAGGAGCTGGCGGAGCACGCGCACCCCGACGACGGAGTGGGCATCCGGCGCTTCCTGCGCACCGTCCTGCACCACCGGCGGGACGCGTCGGTCGACTTCCGCCTCCAGCGGCCGGACGGGATTACCCGGCACATCCGGGTGGTGGCCGAACCGGTGCTCGACGCGCAGGGGATGCCCATCGCCGTCCGGGGTGCCTACCAGGACATCTCCGCCCAGCACTGGACGGAGGTCGCCCTGGCCGCCACCCGCGACCAACTCGCCTACACCGAAGCGGAGTCGGCCGACCGCGTACGGCTGACCCTCCAGCTCCAGCAGGCCATCATGCCGCCGGCCCCGGCGCCCCTCCAGGTCCCGGGCATGCACATCGCCGTGCGGTACCGGCCCGCGGAGTCCGAGGCGCTCGTCGGCGGCGACTGGTACGACACCGTCGTGCTGCCCTCCAAGGAGATCCTGCTGTGCGTGGGAGACGTCGCGGGCCACGGGATCGGCGCGGCCACCGGGATGGTCGTCCTACGCAACGCCCTGCGCGGGCTGGCGGTGACCGGGGCCGGGCCGGGCCAGCTGCTGTCCTGGCTCAACAAGGTGGCCCACCGCCTCACCGACCAGGTGACGGCCACGGCCGTCTGCGGGCTCTACAACCCCGAGTCGGGCATTCTGCGCTGGGCGCGGGCCGGGCATCTGCCGCCCGTGCTCGTCCGCGGGGGGAATGCCGAGTCCCTGCCGCTCTCCGAGGGCCTGCTGCTCGGTGTGCTCGACGACGTCGCGTACACCGAACAGGAGATCCGGCTCGAACGGGACGACACACTGCTGATGTTCACCGACGGGCTCGTCGAACGCAGGGACCTGTCGGTCAACGAGTCGGTCAGGGAACTGCTGTTGCGTACCCTGGACGCCCCGCGCGACCTCGACCGCTGCCTCGACCGGCTGTTGACGCACAGCAAGTCCGACACGGACGACGACACCTGCCTCATCGGAATCAGGCTGGTCTGACGGGTGCGATCGTGATACGCGGGGAATGGACCTGTCAGCGGCGGCGGAGTCGGGGGGCGGCGTAGGCCATGGATGTGGAAAGACGGCAGAGCCCCGGGCTCAGGCTCGGGCAGCCGGCCACGGCCTCCGAGGCGCGCGCGTTCGTCCGGGCGGTGTTCGAGCAGGCCGTGGAACTGGGGTGGGCGAGCACGGGCGACGGCGTCCGCGACGCGCTCGCGGACATCCTCCTGGTGACCTCCGAGCTCGCGACCAACGCGGTCCGGCACGGCGGGGGCCTCACGGGCTTCAGCGCCCGGCTGGAGCCCGACGCGATGGTCCTCACCGTCGTCGACGCCAGCCCGCGGCTGCCGGTCGCGCTCGTGAAGGAGCAGGGACCGGCCACGCCCGGGGGTTTCGGCTGGCCGCTGATCTGCCGGCTGGCGAAGCACGTCTCGGTGACGCCGCTGGCGGGCGCGGGCAAGAGCATCGAGGTCATCCTGCCGCTGCAGTGAACCGGGCGCTGCGGGGCGCAGGGCCGGTGCGGGGCGCCCGGAGGCGTCCGGGCATGGTTGGGTGGGCTCGTGGGTAGTTCATGGCCCGCCGGAAGAGTAGACAGGGGTAATGACCGTGAACGCCGACCGCTGCCACGTCGAGGTGCAGGACCAGCATGAGGGCATACGCGTCGTGGTGATGGCGGGCGAGTTCGACCTCGACAACGCCGGTCCGCTGCGGGCTGCCATGGATCCGCAGGCGCCGGGGGTCCACCGCTACGTGGTCGACGTCTCGGAGGTCACCTTCGCCGACTCGATCACGCTCACCATCCTGCTCCAGGCCACTTTGGCCCGGGAGGTCGTCCTGGCCGGGCCGCAGCCCCCGCACCTCGCGCAGCTGCTCCGGCTCACCGGGGCCGACCGGGTCTTCGCCCACGCCCCGTCGGTGGCCGAAGGCCGCACGATGGTCGTACCGCCCCGCTGACCCACGGCGCCCCGGTCGCCGCCCGGCGGGGGAACGGGGGCGGGGGCAGGGCGGGCAGGCCCGCCGCAGGCCGGGAGCGCAGGCCGGGGCCGAACTGCTGAACCCCGGCGGGGCCCGGCATCGTCCCGGCGCCGGGCGGGCACCCAGCACTGGTGACTCCCATCGCGCTGCGCCCCGCGCCACCGGCCGCCGCCCCCGCGCGGCGCGCGCTCCTGGCGGGCGCCGCCGGAAACTTCGTCGAGTGGTACGAGTTCGGCGTGTACGGCTGCTTCGCCACCGTCATCGCCGCCCACTTCTTCACCCCGGAACCGGGCGGGGGCGCTGCCGGTGCCGGGCCGCTGGTCGCCACGTACGCCTCCTTCGCGCTGGCCTTCTTCTTCCGTCCCGCCGGGGCGCTGCTCTTCGGCCGGCTCGGGGACCGCATCGGCCGCCGGCCCACCCTTGTGCTGGTCATCGGGCTCATGACGCTCGCCACCACGCTGATCGGCCTGCTCCCCACCCGGGCGACGGCGGGCGCCACCGCGCCCTGGCTGCTGACGCTGCTGCGCGCCCTGCAAGGCCTCTGCGCGGGAGGGGAGTTCGGCGGCGCCGTGGCCCTGATGACGGAGTACGCACCCCCCGGCCGGCGCGGCCGCTACGGCGCGTGGCAGTCCTTCACCGTCGCGCTCGGCCTGCTCGGGGGCGCCGGGGCCGCCGCGCTGGCGGCTTCACTGCTGCCGCCGGCGGCGCTGAACGACTGGGGCTGGCGGCTGCCGTTCCTGGCGGCCCTGCCGCTCGGGGCGGCCGTGCTGTGGGTGCGTGCCGGGCTGCAGGAGCCGCCCGGTCCCCCGCCGGCCGGGGGCGCCGTACCCGCCGGGCCGCCCGAATCCGCCGCCCCACCGGGGCCGCCGGGCGGGGTCGCCCCACCGGGCCCGTCCCGACCGCTCCCCGCGCCCGCCCCGCCCGGCACCGCCGGGGCCGTCGTGCTCGGCATCGGGCGGATCATGGGCTGGTCGGCGGCCGGGTACACCTTCCTCGTCGTCCTGCCCTCCTATCTCCAGTCCACGCTCGGGGCGTCCTTCCGGGACTCCCTCATCGCCACCGCACTGGCCAATCTGGGGTTCGCGGCCGCGATCGTGCCCGCGGGCATGCTCAGCGACCGCGTCGGACGGCGTCCCGTCATGCTGTGCGGGGCGATCACCGTGACCGTGTCCGCCCTTCCGCTGCTGCACCTGCTGCGGGATCCCGACGGATCGGCGGCGCTCCGGGCCGCGGCCGTCCTCGGCGCCGGCGCGGCGGTCGGCCTGCTGGCCGGTCCGGGGCCGGCCATGCTCGCCGAGATGTTCCCCGCCCGGGTGCGCTGCACCGGCCTCGGCATGGCCTACGCCCTCACCAACGCCGTGTTCTCCGGGTGCGCGGGCCTGGTGATCACCGCACTGACCGCGGCCACCGGCGACCACGACGTCCCCGCCTACTACGCGGCCGGCGCCTGCGCCCTGAGCGCGGTGGCGCTGGCGACCCTGCGCGGCGACGACCACCTCCGGCCGCTGCGGTGAAGGTCATCGGGCTGATGTCGGGGACCTCGTACGACGCCGTGGACGCCGCGGCCGCGGAAGTGACGGTGCAGGACGGGGGCGGGACCCTGCGGCTGGTCCCGCTCGGCATGATCAGCACGCCGTACGAGGCCGATCTGCGCCGGGCACTGGCCGTCGCCCTGCCGCCCGGATCCACCACCCTGGCCGAGGTGTGCCGGCTGGACACCCGGATCGGCCGGGCCTTCGCGCGGCTCGCCGTCCGCGCCGACGCCGAACTGTGCGGCGGCCGGGCCGGGCTGGTCGCCTCGCACGGGCAGACCGTCTACCACTGGGTCGAGGGCGGCCGGGTGTACGGCACCCTCCAGCTCGGGCAACCCGCCTGGATCGCCGAGGCGACCGGCTGCCCGGTCGTCTCCGACTTCCGCCCGCGGGACGTCGCGGCCGGGGGCCAGGGCGCCCCCCTGGTGAGCCTGGTCGACCGGATGCTGCTGCGCGGGCGCCCGGGCGTACCGGCCGCCCTGAACATCGGGGGGATCGCCAACCTCACCTGCCTGCCCGCAAACGGGCCCGCCGTGGCCTTCGACACCGGCCCGGGCAACGCACTGCTCGACGCGGCGGTGCGCGACGTGACCTCGGGAAGGCTCGGCTACGACGAGGACGGCGCCCTCGCGGCCGCCGGCCGGGTCCGCGAGCCGCTGCTGCGGCGGCTGCTCGACGAGCCGTACTACCGGCTCCCCGCCCCCAAGACGACGGGCAAGGAGCTGTTCCACCCCGGCTACCTGCGCCGGGTCCTGGACGGCTTCGGCTCCCCCGCGCCGCAGGACCTCCTGGCCACCCTGACCCGCCTCACCGCCCGTACCGTCGCCGACGCGCTGCGCCCGCTGGGCGCCACCGAGGTCATCGCCTCCGGCGGCGGCACCCGCAATCCGGTGCTCATGTCGATGCTCCGCGAGGAGTTGCCCGGCGGCGCCGTGCTGCGGACCTCCGACGCCCTGGGCCTGCCCGCCGCCGCGAAGGAGGCGTACGCGTTCGCGGTCCTCGGCTTCCTGACGCTCCACGGGCTGCCCGGCAACGCCCCCGAGTGCACCGGGGCCGCCGGGCCGCGGGTCCTCGGTTCCCTCACCCCGGGCGGGCGTCCCCTACGGCTGCCGTCTGCCCCCGCCCGTGCGCCGCGCTCCCTGGTCATCGGCCGTCCCTGACCACGGTTGCCGACGGGGGCGGCGGGTAGGCGCAGGTCGTTCAGGGGGTGATCTGCGTTCCGCCGGGGGCGCGGCCCCTTCCGCAGGAGGGAAAGGCGTACGGATGACCGACCGGGCCGAGGTGAGGCACCAGGAGAGGCTGCTGGACGGCCTGAGCGTGGACACCAGCCGACCCGAGCAGCCCGTACTGCTCGACGGAGCGGGCGACCCGATCCAGACCTGGCGGGACAACTATCCCTACGACGTGAAGATCGGGCGCCGCGCGTATGAGCGCGAGAAGCGGATCCTGCAGATAGAGATGCTCAAGCTCCAGCGCTGGGTCAAGGCCAGTGGCGCCCGGGTGGTGGTGGTCTGCGAGGGACGGGACGCGGCGGGCAAGGGCGGCACCATAAAGCGTTTCACCGAACGCCTCAATCCCCGCGGAGCGCGGGTCGTCGCCCTGGACAAGCCCTCCGAGCGCGAGGCGGGCCAGTGGTACTTCCAGCGTTACGTCTCGAACCTCCCGACCGCCGGGGAGATCGTCTTCTTCGACCGTTCCTGGTACAACCGCGCCGGGGTCGAGAAGGTCATGGGATTCTGCACGGACGAGGAGTACGAGCTGTTCCTGCGCCAGTGCCCCGTCTTCGAGAGCATGCTCGTCGAGGACGGCATCCACCTGGTCAAGTTCTGGTTCTCCGTCTCCCGCGCGGAGCAGCGGACCCGCTTCGCCATCCGCCACGTCGATCCGGTGCGACAGTGGAAGCTGTCCCCCACCGACCTCGACTCCCTCGACCGGTGGGACGACTACACCTCCACCAAGATCGCCATGTTCCGTGCCACGGACACCGTCCGGGCGCCGTGGACGGTGGTCAAGAGCAACGACAAGCGCCGCGCCCGTCTGGAGGCCCTGCGCCACCTGCTGTACCACCTCGACTACGACAACAAGGACCCGCGGGCGGTCGGCGAACCGGACAAGCTCGTCATCGGAGCCGCGGACACCCTCCTGGAGCCGGGCGAGGACACGACCGCCCTCTCCCCCACTCCCCTGACCTCGGCGAGCGCCGGACGGGGGGCCCACCCCGAGTAACCGCCCCGGGCCGTCCGCCCACCGCACCCGCGCGGCCACCCGGTTCCGGCCCGGGAGGCCGCGCTCGCGCGTACGGGGCGCCGCATGGTCACCACGGCGCGGGGAAGGCGGTGGGCATCCGATTGGACCTGGAGCGATGGGCGGCGACATGCGAAGCGTAGGCGTGGAAGAAGAGCTGCTGCTGGTGGACGCCGCCAGCGGCGAGCCACTGGCCCTGTCGGGGGCCGTACTGGCCGCGGCCGACCGCTGGACGTGGGGCCCGGAGGGGACCGGCGAGGAACAGGACCACACCTTCGAGAAGGAACTGCACAAGGAACAGCTGGAGTTCGCCACCAAGCCGGTGACGGAGATGGGCGAACTCCAAGGCGAGATCGTCCGGTGGCGGGGGGAGGCCGCCCGCCACGCGGGGACGGTCGGTGCGGTGATCGCGGCGCTCGCGACCTCGCCGCTGCCCGTGCGACCGTCGATCAGTCCGGGCAAGCGCTACCAGTGGCTGGGCGAGCAGTTCGGGCTGACCGCGCAGGAGCAGCTGACCTGCGGCTGCCACATCCACGTCTCGGTGGAGTCCGACGAGGAGGGCGTCGCGGTCCTGGACCGCATCCGCCCCTGGCTCGCCGTCCTGACCGCCCTGAGCGCGAACTCGCCCTTCTGGCAGGGCGAGGACAGCCTGTACGGGAGCTACCGCAGCCGGGTCTGGAACCGGTGGCCCTCGGCCGGCCCGGTGGACCTCTTCGGCTCGGCCGACCGGTACCACGAGCAGGTGCGCGCCATGATCGGCACCGGGGTGCTGCGCGACGAGGGGATGGTCTACTTCGACGCCCGCCTGTCCGCCTCCTACCCCACGGTGGAGGTCAGGGTGGCGGACGTCTGCCTCGATCCGTCGACCCCCGTCCTGCTGGCCGCGCTGGTCCGGGGCCTCGTGGAGACCGCCGCACGGGAGTGGCGCGACGGCGCGCCGCCGGCCCGGATCGCCACGAGCCTGCTGCGGCTCGCCTCGTGGCGGGCGGGCCGCTCGGGCCTGGACGGTCCTCTCATCCATCCCGCGACCATGGCCGAGGTCCCGGCCGAGGAGGCCGTCGACGCGCTGTACCGGCACGTACGGCAGGCGTTGGCCGATCACGGGGACGAGGAGCTGGTCCGTGAGGGCATCGCCCGTCTCCTCGCCCGGGGCAACGGCGCCCGCGTGCAGCGCGAGCTGCTGCGGACCGGGGGCAGCCTCCCCGCCGTGGTGGCCGAGTGCGCGCGGATCACCTCCGGCGGCACCGTCTGACGGGCCGGCTCACCGGCCCGATGCGGTTGGCGGAGGCCGGACTTCGCGGGCCGGGGCGGTGGATGAGGGGTCGTCACCTGGGTATGCGCGGCGCATCGACACATGCGGGCCGATGCGGCCGAGACCGAAGAAGGGACACACCGATGACCGAGGACCACTCCGGCCGGAACGACTCCGCGCCGCTGCCCGGTGAACTGCGCGAGGACATCGAGGCCACGCGGATACAGCTGGGGCAGGCCGTGGATACGGCCGCCGACGAGGCCGGCAAGGCGGACGTGAAGACCCGCGCCCAGGACAAGGCGGCGGAGGTCGGCGCGCAGGTCCAGGACAAGGCGGCCGAGGTCGGCGCGCAGGTCCAGGACAAGACGGCCGAGATCCTGGCTCGGGTCCAGGGCCGGGCCACGGAGGTCAAGGACCAGGTCCAGGGCCGGGCCACGGACGTGAAGGACCAGGTCCAGGGCACGGCGACCGAGGTGAGGGGGCAGGTGGAGGAGGCGGCCGGACAGGCGGCCGAAGCCGCGCGCCGAGGCCGCGTCCCGCTGCTGGCGTGGGCCGGCGGCGTGGCCGTCCTCACCTACGTCCTGCTGCGCCGCTCCCGGCGGAGCAGCCGATGAGGGTCTCCAAGGTCACCTACAAGCCGGTCGGACTGCTGGCCGGCATGGCCGGCGGCATGCTGGCCGGGGCTGCCTTCAAACAGGCTTGGAAGGTGCTGGGCAACGACGACGACGCTCCGGACGCCACCGACGAGGCCCGGAGCTGGCGGGAGATCCTGACGGCGGCGGCCATCCAGGGCGCCATCTTCGCCGTGGTGAAGGCCGCCGTCGACCGGGGCGGGGCCACGGCGGTACGCAGGTTCACCGGCGCGTGGCCCGGCTGAGCGCACGTGAGGACGGCGCCGGCGGATCACCGCCGGCGCCGTCCTCGTACGTACGGGGTCACAGCCAGCCGTTGCGGCGGAAGGCGCGGTAGAGGGCGCCCGACGCGACCGCCATGATTGCGACGGCCATCGGGTATCCGTAACTCCATCCGAGTTCCGGCATGTGCTCGAAGTTCATTCCGTAGACGCCCGCGACCATCGTGGGGATGGCGAAGATCGCCGCCCAGGCGGAGATGCGCCGCATGTCGTCGTTCTGCCAGGTGCCCACCCGTGCCTGCTGGGCGTCCAGGACGGAGTTCAGCAGCTCGTCGAGGGTGCGCACTTCGGTGTCGGCGCCGTGCAGGTGGTCCGCCACGTCGCGGAAGTACGGCAGGGCCTTGCCCGCAGGCTCCTCCTCAGGGGCGTCCAGCATGCCCTGGAGGACCGGGGTGAGCGGCTGGACGGCGTCGCGGAACTCGCGCACCTCGCGCTTGAGCGAGTAGATGCCCTCGGTGACGTCGATGCGGGAGGTGGAGAAGACACAGTCTTCGAGGCGGGTGAGTGCGGCGCGCACCTTCTCGGCGGCGTCGCTGTAGTCGTCGACGACCACGTCCAGGACGGCGTGCAGGACGGCCAGGGGGCCGAACCGCAGCATCGCCGGATCGGCTTCCAGACGCCGGGCGGCCTCGGCGGTGGGGTCGGCGTCCCCGTGCCGCACGGTCAGCACGTAGCGGGGCCCGACGAAGAGCATCATCTCCCCGGTCTCCACCGCCGCCTCGCCCTCGACGTACCAGAGGGTCTTGAGGGCGACCGCCAGCACGTCGCCGAACCGTTCGTGCTTGGGACGCTGGTGGGCCTGCACCGCATCCTCGACGGCCAGCGGGTGCAAACCCAGCTCCTCGGCCAGCTGGACGAGCTCGGCCTCGGCCGGGTCCACCAGGCGCACCCAGCCGAACTCGCCGTCGCCCAGCTCCCGCAGCCGCTTGAGCGCCACTTGGCAGGCCTCGTCCGCCAGACCGCACTCCACCGTCTTCGTCGCGCCCGAGTGTTCTTCGTACGTCACGCATTCCATTTCCCGCGCATGCTTCAGCCCACCGGTTTCATGCGTCCGACACCGCCGGGAGGGGGCCCCGGCACGCTCTGCCAGGCGGGTTTGCGTCCCCGGCGGCCGGGCAAACGACCCGGCATGGCCGAATTCGCGGAGCGTGAGGATACGCTCACCACCAAGGTTCCCGCCCGTCTGGACCGGCTTCCGTGGTCCCGGTGGCACTGGATGATCGTGATCGGGCTGGGGACCGTGTGGATCCTCGACGGCCTGGAAGTGACGATCGTCGGCAACATCGCCAGTCGCCTCTCCGAGGACGGCAGCGGTCTGTCCATCACCGACGCCCAGGTCACCGGTGTCGCCGCCGCGCTCTACGTGGCGGGCGCCTGCTCCGGCGCGCTGGTGTTCGGGCGGCTGACCGACCTGTTCGGCCGCAAGAAGCTCTTCCTGATCACGCTCGGGCTGTACCTGGCGGCCACGGCGATGACCGCACTGTCCTTCTCCGCCTGGTGGTTCTTCCTCTTCCGCTTCCTGACCGGCTTCGGCATCGGCGGTGAGTACGCGGCCATCAACTCGGCGATCGACGAACTGATCCCGAGCAAGTACCGCGGCCGCGTGGATCTGATCATCAACGGCAGTTTCTGGCTGGGCGCGGTCGCGGGCGCCTTGTTGTCCGTGGTCGCCCTGAACACCGACCTCTTCCCGCCGTCGGTGGGCTGGCGGCTCACCTTCGCGCTGGGCGTGGTCCTCGGTCTGGTGATCCTGATCGTACGGCGCCACGTGCCCGAGAGTCCGCGCTGGATGCTGATCCACGGGAAGGCGCAGGAGGCGGAGGAACTCGTCGACGACGTGGAGCGGCGCGTCGAGGAGGAGAAGGGCTCCCGGCTGCCCCCGGCGGAGCGGACGATGACGGTCACACAGGGCCGGAGCATCGGCTTCGGGCTCATCGCGAAGACCGTCTTCCGCTCCTATCCGCGCCGGGCCGTCCTCGGCCTGTCCCTCTTCGTCGGCCAGGCCTTCCTCTACAACGCGATCACCTTCGGCTTCGGCAGCATCCTCGTCGGGTTCTTCGACGTCTCCAGCAGCGTGACGGGCTACTACTTCGCCGTCATCGCCTTCGGGAACTTCCTGGGGCCCCTGCTGTTGGGGCGGCTGTTCGACACCCTCGGCCGGCGGCCGATGATCGCGGGCACCTACGTGCTGTCGGGTCTGCTGCTGTTCGGCACGGCATGGCTCTTCGGCGCCGGCCGGCTCACCGCCGTGACGATGACCGCGTGCTGGTGCGTGGTGCTCTTCTTCGCCTCGGCCGGTGCGAGTTCGGCCTACCTGACCGTCAGCGAGATCTTCCCGATGGAGACGCGGGCGATGGCGATCGCCTTCTTCTACGCCGTCGGTACGGCCGCCGGCGGCATCTCGGGCCCCCTGATCTTCGCGAGCCTCACCACGAGCGGCGTGGTATCGGACGCGGTCATCGCCTTCTGCATCGGCGCCTCCCTGATGGTGGCGGCCGGCGTGGTGGCCGTCTTCCTCGCGGTCGCCGCCGAGGGCAAGTCCCTGGAGGACATCGCCGCCCCGCTCTCGTCGCGGCCCGAGGAGACGGCGCCGGCGTCCGCGCAGGCCGCTTCGTAGGACGCACGGCGCAGCCCCCTGCGACCCCGCCCCGAAACCCGCCCAAACCCCCCTCACCCGAACGGGCAAGGGGGGTTTCGCCGTCCGCCGGGGCGGGGACCGGTGTGTCCGCAGACGCCGAGTGTCACGGAGGGTGCGGAAGATGGCGCAGGAGAACGCGGCACCGAACAGCGGCAGGGCCCTGGACGACCTCAGGCGATCCGTGTCGCGGGGCGCGCCGGAGTACCGGGAGTGCCCCCATCCCGTCTACGCCGCGCTGCGCGAGCAGGACCCGGTCTGCCTGCTGAAGCCCCCGCACGGCGTGGACACGTACCTGATCACCCGGTACGAGGACGCCCGCGACGCCCTGTCGGACCCCCGGTTCAGCAAGGACATGCGGGGCGCGATGGACACCTACCACGCCGTGTACGGCAGCTTCTTCGACGCGCTCGACGACAACGTCCTCTTCTGCGACCCGCCCCGGCACACGCGGCTGCGCCGCTGCCTGCGGACCGCCTTCACCCCGCGGCGCGTGGAGGAGATGCGGGCGAGGATCACCGAGATCGCCGAGGACCTCCTCGCCGGGTGCCGCACGAGCGATCCGGTCGACCTGATGTCGTCGTTCGCGTTCCCGCTGCCCATCGCGGTGCTGTGCGAACTGATGGGCATCCCGGAGCCAGACCGCCCGGAGATCCTCGGGCAGTTCTCGGTCGTGACGCGCGCCCGGTTCGACCCCGGGATGAAGGCGGAGCTGAGGGCGGCCGAGGAGTGGCTCCAGGCCCGCTTGGGGCAGCTGACCGCCCACACCCGCGAACACCCCTCGGACAGTTTCCTCAGCGACCTGATCCAGGCGGACGAGGCCCTGGACGACGCGGAGCTGGTCTCCTCGCTGTGGGTCATCTTCTTCGCCGGCCACAAGACCACCGCCTACCAGATCGGCAATTCGGTCCTGAACCTGCTGCTGCGGCCCGACCAGCTGGAAGTGCTGCGCAAGAACCCGCGGCTGATCCCGGGGGCGGTCGAGGAGATCGTCCGCTTCGAAGGGTCGGTGGAGACCTCCACCTTCCGCTACGCCGCCGAGGACGCCGAGATCCGGGGCACGCTCATCCCCAAGGGGTCCCTCGTACAGATCGCCCTCACCTCGGCGAACCGCGACCCCGACAAGTTCGACTCCCCCGACGTCCTGGACGTGACCCGCGAGGGTATCCAGGGAACGCACCTGGGCTTCGGCCACGGGACGCACTACTGCCTGGGGGCGCCGCTGGCGCGGCTGGAACTGGAGGTCGCGCTCTCCTGTCTCCTGCGGGAGTTCCCCGACATGGCGCTGGTGGACCCCGCGGAGAGCGCGCGGGCCTGGCTCAAGGGGCCGGTCGCGGCTTTCCGCGGCCTCCAGCACCTGCGGATCACCCTGGAGCCTTCGCGGCCGGCCGGAGACCTCGCCCCCGCCTCCGCGACCTCCGCGACCTGACCCGAACCGAACGGCGGTGGATTGGCATGCCCGAATCCGTGAGCACTTCCGGACCGCACTTCCCGGGAACCTCGACGCAGGAGCGGCAGGTCTCCCCGGCGGGCGCCGGCGGGCCCGTCCGTACGGCGGTGGACGGCTCCCCCCGTGGGCCGGACGGGGCCCACGCGGTCCAGTCGAAGATCGACATGCACCATCACTACTGCGCACCGCAGTGGCGCGAGTGGGCCGGACGCCACGGGCTCGTGAAGCCGGAGCGGTTGCCGCCGTGGACGGGGCTCGACATCACGGCGGCGATCGGCTTCATGGACCGGGCGGGCATCGCGACGGCCGTCCTCAAGCCCATGCTGCCGGCCCGCTACCGTTCGTCGGCCCAGCTGCGCGAGGCGATCAACATCACGCTGCAGTCGATGATCGAGGTGGCGACGGCGCACCCGGGACGGTTCGCGTACTACGTGCCCCTGTTCCTGGACGACGCGGACGCGTCGTCCTGGGCGGTGCGCCGCGGGCTCGGTCAGCTCGGGGCCGTCGGAGTGAACGTGACCGCGAACTACGGGGGCGTCTACCTGGGAGACCCCGTCTACGACCGGGTGTTCGCGGAGCTGAACGACCACGGGGCGGTGGTGGACACCCATCCGCACAACCTGCCGGACGGTCCGCCCGGGGCGGCGACGGTTCCCGGCATCCCCAACTTCTTGTGCGACTTCCTGCTGGACACCACGCGGGCCGCCGTGAACATGATCAGCAACAGGACCCTGGACCGCTTCCCGGACATCTCGGTCATCCTGCCGCACGCGGGCGGCTTCCTGCCGTACATCGCGACGCGCCTGCAGGCCCTGGGGCGGTTCTGCGAGCCGCCCATCGATCCGGGCGCCGTCCGCGAGTACCTGGGACGCTTCTACTACGACACGGCCGGCCCCATGGCGGCCGCGGGAACGCTCCTCGCGCACGCGTCGGCCGACCACGTCCTTTTCGGCACCGACTATCCCGCCGCGCCCGGCGACACGGTCCTGGACCTGGCTTTCCCGGCGCTCGACGCGGACCCGGCCTTCACCGCCGGCCAACGACGGGGGATCTACCGCGACAACGCGCTGCGCCTGATGCCGATGCTGGCCAGCGTCTGACGGGACGCACGACGCGCGGGTTCCGGCAGGGCCCCCAAGCCCTGCCGGGACCCGCTCACGCGTGCGTGGAGCCGGGCCGGCGGCTCAGGCGGGGGTGATGTTCTCCGCCTGCGGGCCCTTCTGGCCCTGGGCGATGTCGAACGTCACGGCCTGGCCCTCCTGGAGCTCGCGGTAGCCGGTGGCGTTGATCGCCGAGTAGTGGGCGAACACGTCCGGGCCGCCGCCGTCCTGGGCGATGAAGCCGAAGCCCTTTTCGGCGTTGAACCACTTCACAGTTCCGGTAGCCATGATCATGCCTTCCAGTCGATGAACGCCTCCCGCACTTTGCGGGAAACGGAGGTGATCGCCCTGGTCCAACGGCAAGCACAGCAGGACTGCCCACACCGGAGATGCGGGCAGAAGGCACTTCGAACCACGACAGCTACCGGAGAAGGTACACGCCGACACGCACGGTCACCAGGGAAAACGATCACCAAATCTGAACGAAATCCAGTGACTCCCGCGACGGAGGGCGCCGGACGTCAGCGCCCGGGGCCCGGCCGCCCCCAGCGCGCCAGTTCCCGCTCCAGGACGTCCGAGGGGAGGTACTCGGCCGGCCCGGTCCAGCGGTCCCCGGTGTCGTGGTCGACGTGCTGCCCCAGCTCCACGCCCAGTCGCGCCGCGACGTCCTGGCGCAGCCTGGGGAGCAGGGCGTAGAGGCGGTCGCCGGGGCACGAGGTCTGGTTGAAGTCCCGGTGTCCGTGGATCTCCGATGCCGGCAGGCCGTACTGGTGGCAGATCTGCGCGCACAGGGCGACGAGGGCCTCGTACTGCCGGGCCGGCGGCTCCACGCTGGTGTAGGTGCCCTCGTTCTCGATGCCCACGGCCACGTTGTTCTGGCCGACGCAGTGGGCCGCACGGACCTGGCGGGCCCCGCCGGTCAGTTCGGCGAGACTGCGGTGCCGGCCCTCGGTGACGTAGGCGCCCCGGCTGACGGTGAAGTGCTGGCCGGTGTCGATCCAGCCCTGGGTGTCCATGTGGTAGTTCTGGATCGCCCGGGCCAGGGCGAAGGCCCGCTGCTTCGAGTAGTCCTCCACGTTCGCGGTCGCCGTGTGGTGCACGATGATGCGCTCCGGCGCAGTGGACAGGACCACCACGGACTCGGAGGGCGGCCGTGCCCCCCATTCCTCGCAGCTGAGGACCTCCACGGTGGCCCGGCCCGAGGCGGGCAGGGCCAGCGCCCCGGTCGCCGGCCAGAGGGCCGCCCCCACCCCCAGGGCCCCGGCGAGCAGCGTGCGACGGGCGAGGCCGCCCGGCGCACCGGCGGTCTGCGGAGCCAGGGGACGAGCGCACATGGGGGAACTTCCTCTCACCGGCGGGTGGGTGGCGCGGCCGCTGCCGCACACACCGGCCAACGAGCAGGTGACCACGAAGACGCCCGCCGACGGCGCCGACGGCGCCGACGCGGACACGATCGGCACCGGTCGGAGTAAGGCCGCGGCGTCCGACCGGCGCCACGGACGAGGCCCCGGCCGCCTGCCGTGGCAGGGGCCGGGGCCTCGCGGGGGCGCCGGTCGGACGGCCGGGGGGCGCAGGGCGCCCGGTCAGACGGTCGGGGGCCCGGGCGCGCCGGTCAGACGGTCGGGAGGCCGAACGGCATGCCCGTGCCGTAGTAGGTGCCCAAATTCCGGTGGTAGTCCGCGTCGCCCAGGTGCTGGTCCCGGTGGAACTCCGGCGCGGCCTTGATCTGGTCCTTGGTGCGGTCCACGAAGACCTTCTTCTCCTCGTGGTCCACGCGGGTCACCGTGCCGGCCGGCAGCAGCACTTCCTTGCCGAGGATCCACACACCGGTGTCCACGACCAGGTAGGCGTCGGTCACCTCGTCGGAATGCTTGTCGACCTTCCCGATGGAGCCGTCGACCGCCTCCACCTTGTAGCCCGTCAGGTCGGCGGCGAGGTACTCGACTCCGGCGCGGTAGGTCCACACGTTCTCGGTCACGCGAAACAACTCCTTCGATCCGGACTGTGGTTCCGCCGTCCCGTCATGGAACCGGGGAGGCGAAGCCGCGGTCGTCGGCGCGCCTGCCCCGCTCTCACGCGTTCAATCCGTCCGTGTTCCGGGCGGCCTCCACGAAGGGCCGGGAGGTGACGGTGACGGCCACGGAGAGGGCGGCGACGACGGTGATGGCGGTGGCGGGGGCCACGTACTGGGCGATGCCTCCGGCGGCCGCCGCGCCGATGCCCTGCCAGGCCATCCGGCCGGCGGACTCGACGCCCTGCACCTGGCCCCGGACCGGTCCGGGGGTCAGCCGCAGCAACTGCTCCTGCAGGGGCAGGGTGGCGGCGAAGCCGGCGCCGGCGACGAACACCGCGGCGGCCGCGAGCAGGAGGGGCGGGTGCAGCGCGAAGAGCAGGTAGGGGGCGGCCAGCAGCAGCCGCAGGGCGAAGGCGCAGCGCTGTCGCCGCTCGGCGGTGAGCAGGCGGCCGACGGTCAGGTCGCCGAGGAGCATGCCGGCCGATCCCGCGGCCAGCAGGGTGCCCGCGCGGGCCGGTTCATAGGTGAGGAACAGTGCCTCGCAGCCGACGACCAGACCGTTGGGGACCCACAGGTTCACCAGCAGGGCCCGCCGGCCGGGGTGGGAGAACAACTCCGCGTTGGTGGTCCAGGTCTGCCGCAGTCCGGGGCGGCGGGTGAGACGGATGGAGTGCTCCCGCAGGGTGCTCGCGACGACGGCCAGGCCCCCGGCGGTCAGGGCCGCCGCGACGGCGAAGACGCCCTGGGGAGTCAGGTGTCGCAGCAGTACGGCGCCGATCGCGTAGCCGAGGACGGCCGTGCCGCCGGAGGTGAGGTTCATCAGGGAACGGGCCGGCACGTGGGCGCAGTCCGGGACGATTTCGGCGAGCAGCCCCAACCGGGTGCCGGTGCCCAGGGACTGGAAGAAGCCGAGCACCAGCAGCAGGGCGAACCGGGCCGCGAGCGGCAGACCCGGGACCGCCTGCGCGGCGATGCCCAGCAGCGAGAGCAGCTGGAGCGCGACGATGGTGCGGCGCGGGCGCTTGCCGTCGGCGACCGACATGAGCGTCAGCGCGCCGAGGACGGTCGCGAACGTGGCGCCGTACATGCTCACGGCGGTCAGGAAAGGGGAGTTCGTCCGGTGGCTGACCATCGTGCCGAGCGCGAGGCCCGAGAGGGTGGTCGCGGCGACCGTGCAGGTGAAGCCGGCGTACAGGCCCGCGAACTCGCGGTTGCGGAGCAGGTCGCGGAAACCGCCGGGGCCGGAGTCAGGGCCCAAGTCCGTACCTTGGCACGGCCCGGGGCCGGCGGTGCGGGTGGGAGCGGTGCGGACGGGGGCTGCGTGGGCGGGGACGGGGGGTGCGGGGCACGCCGGGGTGTCTGAAGGCATGAAAAAAGCCTCCGGTGGGTGCACGGGGCACCGCCGAAGGCCAACGCCCACATTCTAGCAGCCCGTCCGGGCCGCTCGCCGTCCACCGGGGTTGGCGTAGCGTTCGGTCATGACCATGCCGCCGCCCCCGCCCTCGCCCGGCCCGTACGGGCCGCCTCCACAGCCCCCGCACCCGTACGGCGGACAGCAGTACGGACAGCAGTACGGACAGCCGTACGGGCAGCACCCGCCCTACCCGGGGCCGCCGCCTCCGCAACAGCCCTACGGGGCGCCGCCGTACCCGGTCCCAGGCGCCTGGGGGCAGCCGCCGGTGGGACCGCCGGCGCGCCGCGGCCGCACCGGCGTGGGCGTCGCGATCGTCGCGGCCTCGCTGGTGGGGCTCACCCTGATCGGGCTCGGGGTGAACCGGCTGACGACCGGGGGCGGGAGCGGATCCGGCTTCCCCAGGGCCGAGTACCGCCTCACGGTGCCGCCGACCCTGCTCGACGGCCGGTTCCGGCTCGATCAGGACCTCTCGCAGACCCGGGGCAAGGAAGCGCTGAAGGGCAGCTACGACCCCAAGATCCGCGATCCGAAGCCCGCCGTCGGCCAGTACACGGCCGGCGCTCCGCAGGGGGCGGGCGTGCTCGTCTTCTCGGGGATGTACGGCCGGTTCAAGGACCCGGCGGGTGCTCGCAGGAAGATGCTGGCGGGCGCGGCCAAGGCCGACGGCGCGCGTCTGGCGGTCCCCGCGCGCGACATCACGCCCGCCGATTCCGGCATCACCGTCTCCTGCGAGGTGCTGGTCACGACGCAGGACGGGACCACGGCTTCCCTGCCCGTGTGCGCGTGGGCGGACGAGAACACCGGCGCATCGGTCGCCGTGGTCACTCCCGAGGGCGCGCAGCAGTCCCCGCAGTCCGTCGACCTGGACAAGGCGGCCGAGTCCACCGTGAAGGTGCGCTCGGAGGCGCGGCAGCCGATCGGCTGACAGGGGGGCCGGCACGGGCGGGGCGTCCCTGTGGCTCCGGGCCGGACAGGGCCGGTACGGCAAAGACGGCGTGCTCCCGGGCGGTCGGGGCCCCCTGCCGCCCGGAGCCTCGCAGGCGCGGGCGGCCGGGGACGGGCGGCAGGGGGACGGACCGGCCGCGGACGGACCGGCCGGGCTCAGGAGCAGGAAGTGAAGGTCGGGCTGGTGTTGGCGATGTAGACGGTCGCACCGCCGGCCGGGGAGTCCTTGACCGGGACGGTGATGGTGTCGTCGGCCTTCCAGGGGAAGCCGCGCGCGTCGAAGGTCCAGTTGCCGGTGACCTTCTTCGCCAGGACGGACAGCGTCACCCAGCCGTACTGCGCGGCGGGGACGGGGACCTGGATGCCGTCACCGACGCTCGTGGAGCCCTCCCACACGTTGGTGAACGACAGGGTGGAGCTGACCCTGGTCTGCAGGGCGGGGGCGGCGCCCGCGGAGATGTCCGCGGAGAGCTGGGTGCCGATGCTGCTCTGCCAGCCGGTGGTCCTGTTCACCGTGAAGGACTGGGAGGCCGGCGAGCTGGAGTTGTTGTACCAGACCGCGGAGGCGCAGACCCTGGGGAGGGGGGCGGCGGGGGCTTCGCTCTTCACCGTCCACGAGCAGGCACCGGGATCCTTCTGGCACGCCTTGGCGCCGTGGTCCACGGCGAGGTTCCAGGCGGCCGGCGAGTTCGTGGTCCAGCGCTGGTTGACCCCGGCGTGGCAGCGGGACTGGCCGGTCCAGGCGTCGTCGTACTGGGCGTTGGACAGCAGGTCCAGGCAGGAGTTGTCGCTCTCGTTGCGGATCATGAACGCCGCACCGGAGCCACCGGAGCCCGCGACGGGCTGTAAGTACCACTTCTGGCTCTTCTGGCCCCGGCAGGTCTGCTGGCGCAGGGCGGGCCAGCTCAGGTCGATGCACTTGCCGGTGGTGGTGTTGACGATCGTGAAGGCGGCCTCCGCCGGATCGACGTTGAGGTTCCAGGACTGGTGATGGCCGGGGGCCGCGTTGGTGACGATGTACGCCCCGTCGTCGCGGGATCCGTTCTGGACGTCGATCAGGCGGCCGTTGCCGGCGGAGGTGAAGGTCACGCACGCGAGCGGGGAGCCGCAGGTCTCGGCCGCGCGGGCCGGGGAGGCGGCGAGCGGGGAGGCCATGAGGCCGAGGGCGACGCAGCACGTGGCCAGGGCCGCGGCGAACAGGCGCAGGCGGGAGGGGGCGCGTTCCGGCGCGGGGGCCGGGGCTGATGTCATGGGATGGCCTTTCTCCGAAGGGGAAGGGGTGGAGGGTGGGTCGGGGCGCGGTGGCGCCGGTGACGCGCGGTCAGGCCGCGCCGGCGGCGAAGGCCGCCTCCAGGCGCGGGACGTAGTCGACGAGGTCCTGGCTCCAGCAGCCGCTGTCGTGGCCGCCGCGGCAGTGCGCCCCCCAGCCGGAGCCGTTGCCGTAGTTCACGTAGTGGTAGGGGAATCCGAGGGCGTCGAGCCGTTCCCTGGCATGCCGCGTCGCCGATTCGACCCAGAACTCGAACCCGGCCGGGTCGCCCTTCCCGTTGCCGGTGTAGAGGGCGATGCCCATGCCCGCCAGGGCGGACATGTGCGCGACGGGATCCGCCGCGTTCCAGCGCCAGTCGGCGTCGAACAGCGGGTAGGGCGTGCCGAAGACGGCGTCGCTGGAGACCGTCGGCCCGAACCACAGGGAGCAGGAGGGCGTGGTGGCGGGATCGCAGAAGGGGGCGCCCGCGTTGGTCAGGGTGCCGACGACGGCGGCGCGGGTGACGGCGTGGTCCCGGGAGAGTTCGTCGGCGCCGGAGAACGTGGCGACCTGGCCGAACAGTCCGGGGTGGCGCTGGGCGTAGTGCAGGGCGCCGAATCCGCCCATGGAGATGCCCGCGACGGCGCGTGACTGTCTGCCGGTGACGGTGCGCAGGTTGGCGTCGATGAAGGGGAGCACCTGGTTGATGTGGAAGTTCTCCCAGTTCTGCGCCCCCGCGGCCGTCTTCTGGTCGAGCCAGTTGGTGTACCAGCCGCGCAGGCCCCCGTCCGGGATGACCGTGATCATGGACCGGGCGGCGGTGAGCGCGGGGTAGGCCAGGTCCGGGTTGCCCGGATCGTCGGACGCGCCGTGCAGGAAGTAGAGGACGGGGTAGCGCCTGGCCGGGTCGTCGAAGTAGCCGGCGGGCAGCAGGATCCGGATGCGGTGCTCCCCGGCGACTTCGGGTGTGGTGACCGTGACCACGAAGTTTCTTCCGCTGCCGGTCGCGCCGGTGGTCTGGGTCAGGCCGAACCCGTCGGTCAGGGCGGGTGGAGCGGGCGGGGCCGGGGGGTTTGCCCGGGCGGCCGGCGTGCCCGGCAGGAGCACGGCGGCGGCCAGGACGAGCAGCGCGGCCGGCGCCGCCCTCATGCGCAGGAGTCGTGCGTGGAGCGACGGTCTCGTCGCCCGTGTGCGGAGCGGATGGTGGCCCATGGGCCGAGTGTGGCCCACCCGCTCCTCCCCTTTGGAGTCCAGTTCTAGAAAATTCTCTGCTTTTACTGGCCGGAATCCGCCCGGCGCTGCGACCCCGGAGCCGTCGGCCTCTCCGGCCCCGGGGTCTGCGCGCGCCTACTGCTTGTTCTTCGCCAGGTCTTCCCGGAACAGCTTCTCGCACGCGGGGCTGGAGTCCGTCGCGATGAAAGAGACCATCAGCAGGGTGCCCGCCGTGCCGTGGTGGCTCGCCTTCAGGCTCCAGCCGCTCTTGTCCAGCGTCTTGATGACGGAGACCTGCTGGTCGGCGCTCCGCAGCTCCTTCCACCCGCCCTTGGCCAGGGCGGCGACCGTCGCGTCATAGGACTTCTTCGAGTCGGTGGCCTTCTTGCCGTCCGCGAACCAGGAGACCATGCAGGACTTGAGCCCCGCCGGGACCTCGTCACCCGCGCCCTCGGTGAAGCCGGCCGCCGTGGCGGCGCCCTCGATCTCCTTCTTCACGGCCGCGGCGTCCAGCGAGCCGGAGGCACCCGCCTTCGCCGGGGCGGAGGCGGCCCCGGACGGAACCGTTCCGCCGGCCTTCGCCTTGTCCGCGTCCGAGCCGCCCCCGCTGCCACAACCCGCGACCAGCAGCACCACACCGGCAGCCGCGGCCGCCCACCTCGCCTTGCGCACAACGTCCCAATCTCCTGTGTACACGGGCCCGGTGCCCATGTGATCAAGGAAGCAGTCTGCCATCACCGCCCGCCCGGGCCGCTGCTGCCGCCGCTGCCGCTGACAGGGAACCGCCCGCGGGACCACAATGGAGGGATGGCAGCAGTGTCCGCGCCGCGTCCGAGCGGGCTGCGCGAGCAGGCGGGCCGCCGGCTCTTCACCCTCGTGGCGGGGCCGGCCGGCGCGGCGAACCGCGCCCGCATCCACGGCACGCCCGGCCCCCGGTGGTTCGCCGCGGACCGTCCCGTCCGCACCGTCCACGGCGACGCGTCCATGTTCATCGGCGGCCTGCGGGCGCTGCTGCTCCAGTCCCTGCACCCGCGGGCCATGGCCGCGGTGGCGGCCCACTCCGGCTACCGCGGGGACCCCTGGGGCCGGCTCCAGCGCACCAGCACCTTCCTCGCCGTGACCACGTACGGGACGGCGGAGCACGCTCAGGAAGCCGTCGACCGGGTGCGTGCCGTGCACGACCGGGTCCGCGGCACCACCGCGGCCGGCGAGGAGTACCACGCCGGTGACCCGCACCTGCTGGCCTGGGTCCACATCGCCGAGGTCGACAGCTTCCTGCGGGCCCACCAGCGGTACGGGGCCCACCCGCTCGACGCCGCCGGGTGCGACGCGTACGTGGCCGACACCGCCCGGATCGCCGAGGCGCTCGGCGTGCCCGATCCGCCCCGCGACCGGGCCGCGCTCGCCGAACGGCTCGCGGCTTACCGGCCGGAGCTGCACGGGACCCCGCAGGCACGGGAGGCCGCACGGTTCATCCTGTTCCACCCGCCCCTGCCTCTCGCCGCCCGCGCGCCGTACGCCCTCCTCACCGCCAACGCCGTGAGCATGCTCCCCCGCTGGGCGCGCGAGGGCCTCGGGCTGCCCTCGCTGCCGGTCCTGGAAAAGGTCTGCGTGCGGCCGGCCGGCCTGGCCGTGACGGGCGCCATCCGCTGGGCCATGGGGGCCCCGCCGCCGCCCACGGGGGACGGTTCCTGATCATCCACGGGGACGGCGCGCATTCCCCCGGCGGAACGGGGCAGAAGCCGATTGCCAGATTGGAGAGAACACCATGATCGCTCTCGGACTCATCCTGCTCATCATCGGCTGGCTCCTCGGCATCTCGATCCTGTGGACCATCGGGATCATCCTGCTGGTGATCGGCGCCGTCCTGTGGATCCTGGGATCCGTCGGACACGCAGTGGGAGGCAGGCGCCACTACTGGTAATGGGCGGGGCCGCACCGCGGTTCCATGCCTGGCACCCGGCCGGGCCGGTGACTCGTTCACCGGCCCGGCCGGGTCGCGTTCCGAGCCCCGCGGGCCCGGGTCCCGCGGGCCGGACCCCGGACGGCGGCTCCCGACGGCCGGACCCGCACGGCCCGTTCGGCTTCAGTGTGTGGCGGCGAAGGCGACGGCGAGAGCCGCGACGGCCAGGGTGAACACGATCAGCACGGCCCGCCGCGCACCGGCTGCGCGCAGCCGGGCCCGGCCGGCCGCAGCCCGGCACGGCGGACGGACGGGGCCGGCGTGAAGGCCCCGCAGGACCGCGGCCCGGACGCCGGGAGGGGGCTCGGCCGGGACGTCCCCGGGCTCCAGCGAGCGGGCCGCCCGCACGGCGCGGCGCAGGCCGAGCAGCTCCTGCGCACACCGCCCGCACGCGGCGGCGTGGTCACGGGCCGCCAGCGCAACCGCTTGCGCCGCGGGACCGCCGAGGGCCAGGTCCGCCAACTCGGCCCCGTCGAGGTGTCCGTTCATGGCTATCGGCCCCTGGCTTCGCGTCGTGCGGCGTCCGGCGCACCCCGTGCACCGCGTCTGCGCCCTCTTCCGCGCGGGGCGCCGCGACGGATGCGCGCGGGCACCCGTCCCGGGCGCGACGCCCGGCCGACCGCCATTTTGATGCAGAAGCGATGCAAGTTGTGGGGGCGGGGGCCGAAGACGAGGGTGGACGCACCTGGGCACCACGTCCCGAGCAGCCGCCCGGGACCTTGTCCCCGCCGTGAGGGAGCCGACACCATGTTCCTTGTCGCGACTGCGACAGCGCGTCCACGAACAGGCCGCCGGAGCCCGGCCGACGGGCAGGAGGCGCCGTCCCCGCGGCCCGGGTCCGGCGACGACCTCGCCTCCCGGTTCGTCCGGGGCGACGAGGAGGCACTGGAGAGCCTCTACGAGCGCTGCTCGCCCCTGGTCTACTCGCTGGCCCGCCGCGCCACCGCCGACGGCTACGAGGCCGAGGACATCACCCAGCAGGTGTTCCTCGCCGCCTGGCACGGCAGGCACCGCTTCCGCCCCGACCACGGTGACGTGGCGGGGTGGATCGTGGGCATCACCCGCCACAAGATCGCCGACTCCCTGGCGCGCCGCGGCAGGCAGCCCGTGCTCGCGGGATCCGGCATCGCGCCGGACGCCGGCCCCGGGGCCGGCGCGGGCCCGGACGCCGCGCACGACGGCGGACGGGGCACGGCGCGCGAGCCCGCGCCCGAGGCCGTCCTCGACCGGATCGTCGTGGCCGATGCGCTGACGAGGCTGTCGGACAACCAGCGGCACGTGCTGTGCCTCGCCTTCTACGCCGACCTCACCCAAACCCAGATCGCCGCCCGCACCGGCATGCCGCTGGGCACGGTCAAGGCCCACATGCGGCGCGGGATGCACCTGCTGCGCCAGAGCCTCCAGCCCGTAAGGTACCCGTGACGGAGCGCCCCTCAGCGGGCCAGCAGCCGTTCGATGAGTTCGACTCCCGACCGCAGTCCGGTCAGACGCCTGGAGCCGGCCTCCGGGACGGCGTTCCACCCGGGCCCCGCCACCAGGAGCGTGGACCGGGACCGGGCGCCGCGCAGGCCCCACTCGACACCCTCGACCGCGCTCACGACGTCGGCGGCCGCCGCCGGCCGGCCTTGCGCCCAGACCACCACGATCGACGGGCCGACCCGCCGCACGGCGGCCGCCAAGGCGTCCGCCGGGACCGCCGGGCCGAACATCCGCGCCCCCAGCCCCCGCTCCCCCAGCGCGGCCCAGAGCGCTTCGAGGGGGAGGCTGTGCAGTTCTCCGGGGGCGCAGGCCAGGAGTACGGGCGGTGTGCCCGCCCGCTCGGCCGTCCGCGGCAGGCCGCGCAGCGCCGTGGAGACCAGCCAGGACAGGAGGTGTTCCACCTCCACGTAGCGCTCCTGCTCCGAGGCCCACTTGCGGCCCACCGCGTGGAGGGTCGGGGCGATGATCTCCTCCCAGGCCGGGACGCAGCCGTGCTCCTCCAGGGCTGCGCGCAGGAGGTCCTCCACGGCCGGGGCGTCCAGCCGTACGGCAGCCCGGGCGAGCCCCCGGCACTCGGCGCGCACACGCCCCAGCGGCAGGGCGTCGCGGCCACCCGGCGGCCGTCCGGGAGCGGCCGCCGAGCCGGCTGCGGGCCGCGGGGAGACCGCGCCCGGGGTCCGGGCCGCCCGCGCCGCCTCGGCCGGCGGCACGCCCAGCGAGGTGAGGCGGCACATCTCCTCCAGGCGACCGATGTCCTCCGGCAGCCAGCGGCGGTGCTTCCCGTCGACGCGCACGGCCGGACCGATGGCGTAGCGGCGTTCCCACGAGCGCAGGGTGGTGGGGGCCACGCCGAGGCGCTGGGCCACGGCTCCGGTGCTCAGCCCCACGTCGGCCGTGCCCGCCGGCCGGCCCCGCGCGGGGGCCCCCGGCCCGCCGGGCGTCCCGCCCGCTCCCCGCGCGGTGGGGCCGGCGACGCCGGCGCGCTCGGGAGACATCAGCGGTCCAGGTCGGCGAGCACCTCGCGGGCAGCCCGGGCCCCGGAGGCCAGCGCGCCCTGCACGGAGCCCGTGGCGCGGTGGTCGCCGCAGACGTAGCGGCCCGGCCCCCGGCGCGAGGGGCGGGAGAGCGGCCACGGCGCCGTCATGGCCGGCAGCGCCTCCTCGACGGTGCGTACGGCAAGCTCCTCCCAGCCCGAGGTGTCCGTCCCGTACACCTCGGCCAACGCCTCGCGCAGCGCCTTCCCCGTGCCGGGCGAGCCGGGTCCCAGGACGGAGGTGGCGATCAGGGAGGTACCGGCGGGCGCGTAGGCGGGTGACACCTCGCTGAGGACGCAGGTGTTCAGGAAGCGGCGGGCGCGGTCGGTCACCAGGTCCGGTCCGCGCCCCCGCAGCCGGGCCGTCACGTGGTAGTACGTCGTCACGGTCCGGTACGGGGGTGTCGACAGGCCCGGCAGCAGGCGGCGGGCCGGCCCCGGCCCGGTGGCCACGACCACCGCGGCGGCGGGCACTTCGCCGTCCCCGGCGCTCAGCACGCCCTCGTCGGTCAGCTCGGTGACGGCCGTCCCGAGCCGTACGGTACCGGGCGGCAGGCCGTCCGCCAGCCGGCGCGGGACCGCCCCGATCCCCTCGGCGGGCAGGCAGAGCGTCCCGCGCAGCATGCTGCGCCAGACGAGGTGGAAGACGCGGGCGGCGGTTTCCAGTTCGTCCTCCAGGAACACCCCGGACAGGAACGGCCGGAAGAAGTCCTCGACGAAGCCGTCGGAGAAGCCGGCCCGGCGCAGCGCCGCACGCGTCGTCCGGCCGGGGCCGGGCCGGCGCAGCAGCGCCGCGGGGGCGAGCATGTCGCGGGCGCAGAGCGCCCCGAGCGCGGCCAGGTCCCGGGGCGCGATGCCGCTGCCGAGCAGTCGCGCCGCCTCCCGGGGGCGGCGGCCCGGGTCGACGAGTCGTTGCAGCCGTCCCCCGCCGGTGTGCGTCACCACGCCCGGGGTGAACGGGGACAGCCGCAGGGCCCGCAGTTCCATCCGGGCTCTGACCTGAGGGTAGGAGGTGTTGAAGACCTGGAAGCCGCGGTCGATGACGCAGCCGCGCACCCGGTCGCTGCGGACCCGGCCGCCGACCTCGTCGCCCGCCTCCAGCACCCGTACGGGCAGGCCGGCCGCCGCGAGGTCGTGGGCGCAGGCCAGCCCGGCCAGCCCGGCGCCCACGACCAGTACGTTTCGCTTCGCGTGTTGCGTGCGCACGGAGTACTCCCACTCGTCTCGCCGAGCGCCGTCCGCCCGGCTTCGGCCCCGTGCTGCGTACGGGGTCGCGTCAGATATTCCGCAGGGGGAGGCCCGGAGGATGCACGACGCGCGGGGATTGTGCCCCGTGCGGTCGCGCGATTGTTCGGGCTGAACGGGGAAGGGGCAGGAAATGACGCAAGCACTTGCCCCACTACGTCAGCTCGTTCGCCGGCACCGGGAGCCCGCCGTCGTACAGGCGTTCCGGTCCACCGCCGCGGCCGTCGTCTCGTACGTCGTCGCGCTCCGCCTCAGCAGCGAGCCGGCTCCGCTGACCGCTCCGCTCACCGCGCTCCTCGTCGTCCAGGTGACCCTCTACACCACGCTCACCACGGGGATCCGGAGAGTCAACTCGGTGGTGGCCGGGGTCCTGCTCGCGATCGGTTTCAGCGCGCTGGTCGGCCTGACCTGGTGGAGCCTCGGGCTCATCATCCTGGCCTCGCTCGTGGTCGGCCGGATCGTACGGGCGGGCGAGTTCGTGCCCGAGGTGGCGATCAGCGCGATGCTGGTCCTCGGCGTGACGAGGGTGGCGGACACGGCCTGGGACCGGGTGCTGGAGACGCTGATCGGCGCGGCCGTCGGCCTGGCCTTCAACGTCCTGTTCGTCCCGCCCGTCTGGGTCGGGCCCGCCAGTGACGCGATCACCGACCTCTCCTCGCGCATGCGCACCCTGCTGCTGCACATCGGCGACGGGGCGGGCGACCCGACGACGGTCGAGAAGGCGGCGGCCCGGCTGCACGAAGCGCGCCGCTTGGACAACGACGTCGTCCTGGTCGATGCCGCCCTGCGGCAGGCCGAGGACAGTCTGCGGCTGAACCCCAGGGTGCGCGAGGGCACCATGTTCCGGCTCGTGCTGCGGACGGGGCTCGACACGCTGGAGATCTGCGCGGTGGTCCTGCGGGTGTCCTGCCGCACGCTCACCGATCTGGCCAAGGTGCGCGGTGAGGAGCCGCTGCTGCGGCCGCAGGCCGCCCACGCGCTGCAGGAGTTGTACCGGCACCTGGCCGTCGCCGTCGAGGCCTTCGCCCAGCTCATCACGGCCCAGGTCAGCGCCAACGCGGAGGTCGCGGAGAGCCGGCTCGCCGACGAGCTGGGGATCGCGCGCCGCAGCCGCGACACCCTGGCGGTCCTGCTGTCACAGGAGGCCGAGGCGCATCCGCGCGAGTGGCAGCTGTACGGGGCGCTGCTGACCGAGGCCGACCGGGTCCTGGACGAGCTGGGGGTCGACAAGCGCTCCGAGCGGTTGATGGAGGAACTGGACCGGCACGCCCGCGCACGGCGCGAGCGTCATCCCCGCCTGCACCGCATGGCCGAACGGGTCGGGGTGAGCCGCATCTGACCAGCCGCCGGGCTGGCCCGCCCCCGGGGCCGCAGGGGCGGGACGCCCGGGAAGGGCGCGGGACCGCAGGGCCGGGACGGGTCACGGGGTCGTGGGGGGGGCGCAGGGCCGGGGGCCAGGCCGGGGTGTGGGGGGCGCCGGGTTACCCGGCGGGTGGGCGGTGGCAGGGCGCGGGGCCGGGCCGCGGGAGGGCCCGTAGCGCACGGGCCACAGGGGGCGGGTGCACCGGCTACGCCGGGTGGCCGGCCTCCATGTGCCGGACGTCGCCGTACCGCAGGAGGGCGGGCGGCGGCCCCTCGACGGGCGGGCCTTCCCGGTCCGGCGCCAGCAGGAATCCGACGTGGTCCCCGCCTTCGATCTGACCCTCCACACGGCCGGTGAACCAGATTTCGGCCTCCGCGAGGACCGGGCTGCCCTCCGCGCCCGGACGCCAGGCCGCCCTCGCGAACTTGTCCACTCGGTCGCCGGTCTCGCCGCCGAACAGCTCGGCCAGTTCCGTCTGGTCACGGCGCAGCAGGTGGACGGTCAGGTACGGGGCCTCGCGCGCGACCCGGTAGGTGTGGTTGGCGGTGGACAGCCAGACGACGAAGCGCGGGGGATGGATCGAGCACTGCGAGGCGAAGCCCACCAGGCAGCCCGCGCGCTCCTGTCCGGCCGCCGCCGTGACGACGTACACCGGGCCGTCGAGTGCGTCGGTGAAGTGGTGCAGCTCCGTCACGGGCGCTCCTGGTGTCCGGGGTGGTCCGGTCTCGGTCCGGCGGCCCGCCGGGGCCATCCGCCGTGGTCGTTCCGGCCGTGCCCCCCGAGCGCCGCGTAGGGCGAGTGCCCCGCGATCCGGCGGGGAAACGCCGGTCGGGGCAGGCGCGCCTCAGCGACGGCGCGCCCGCGCGCCCGCGCGCCCGCGGAGTTCCGCCAGGTCCCGGCGCGTGGCGGCGATGACGACCCGGTCCTCGGGTTTCAGGACGTAGTCGGGAGGCAGCTCCCCCACCGGCGCGAGGCCGGACGCCGCTCCCTCGCGCGGTCCCGAGGCCAGGTCGGGGCGCCGGTCCCCGGGCGGGGCGGTGTCGCGAGGGCGATCACCCGCCGGGCGCCGCGGTCTGGCGGTACCGGCGACCGTCCGGCCTTCCCCTAGCGGGTGGACCGCCACGGCGACGACGGCGAAGAGCAGGACGCGGCGCTCCACCGCCACGGCGCCCAGGGTCTGGCGGCCCGTCAACGCCCTGGCGAAGGCGTGGGCAGCCTGTCAGGGACGGGGGGCTTTCTCGCCGTGCACGGCTGTGTATTCGGCCGCGAGCCAAGGCCCGAGGTCGTTGATGAGCATCCCGAGCACCGCCGGATCGGGTGAGGGCGCACGGCCAATGGACGCGGCGACACGCATCTGCTCGACGCGCTCGGGGTAGTAGCGCCCGAAGAGCTCAGCGGACTGGTCGAGGTCGCTGGTCCAGCCGCCCCATCGGGGCATGATCAGGGTGAATCCTGTGCGGACGATGCGACGGCCGACGAGACGGCTGAGAGTCCGGCGATCGGCGTCCGTCGTGGCTTCGGCTCCTTTGGCACGCCAGTGTCGAAGCACGCGGACGAGGTCGCCGTTGGTCTCCCGCGCGAGCAGGGCTGTGGGGTGGTATCGGGGCAGTTGTTCTGCGAGGTCAGGGCCCAGCAACGGGGTGCAGAGGCAGGCGATGAAGAATCCGCCATCGTGACGTTCGAGGTCGCTCAGCAGAACCCGCGTGCTGGTCAGCAGGATCCCGACGCCATCGATCTGCGGGAAAGCACGGTCGAGTACGGCCTCGATCGCTTTGGCGTCAGCGTGGTCGGCTTCGGTGGGCTCGTCGTGGAGGGCGAGCTGGAGGTCGAGGTCGGAGACTCCGGGGGTGGCGGTGCCGCGGGGGATGCTGCCGTAGAGGTAGGCGCTGTGCAGGCGGGTGCTGCCGAACGTCTCGGTGATGTGAGCGCGGGCGGCATCGACGACGGGGACGAACCCTGCTGGCACTCGGTCCAGCGCGCCTTCGCGTGCGATTGTCCCGTCGCGGTCCAGCCCTCGTTCATCCATGGGGTCACTGTGCCTTGTGCTGCTGCGGTCGCCGAGCGGATTTCCGAGGCGTGCGGCGTCCGCGAACAGCACCGCCCACGCATCCGCCAGCGGGCGGTGCAGCACCGACCCCCCGAGATCGACGGACGCGCCCTCGCCGTCCTCGCTCGTTCCAATTTCTCCCGGGCCCGTAACCACTCTCCTGGCGGATCGTTTCTCTCCATGTCGCACATACACACACGCGTCCCCCGCGGTGTACGCGAACCGGGGGCCCGGAGAGACCACCTCTCCCCGGGCCCCCGGTCCTGCCCCGGCCGCGGCGCGCTCAGCCGAACGGCAGGCGCAGCCGGCCGACGAGTTCGCGCTGGTAGGCCCGGTCCTGGCTGGACAGACCGAAGACCCGGTGGGCCCCGGCATCCAGCAGCTCGCGGTGGTGGTCGTGGAAGTCGCACGCCTCCGCGGTGCAGCCCCGCGTCCCGGGGATCTCCTCCCAGCCCTGCGGCAGGTCGGTCTCCGGCCTGCCGCTGAGGGGGTACAGGTAGAGCACCGTCCGCCCCTCGCCGAGCGCGGCGAGGCGGACGCTGCCGCCCTCGGACCTCGGCAACTCGATGCGGGGCGTGGCGAGTCCCGGCAGGTGGTGGGCCGCTCCGTCGTCGGCGGGGACGGGCTGGCCCGCGGGAAGTTCGGCCAGTGGGTCCACGGGTGTTCCTCCTGCGGGGCCCGGCGGGCGACGCCGTTGCGGCGGGCGGGGGCCGCCCGAGTCGGGACGCGGTGCCCGGTGACCGGGAGACCGGGAGACCTGTCGTCAGGCGCCGGCCGGGCGTTCGCGGAAAATGCCGTGCTCCGGGGCGACTTCCCTCCCTACACTCGCCACACGCGCTGCCGGCAGGGCCGCGCACGCCTCATGCCGAGTGAAGAGAAAGGGGAGCCGGGCCATGTGCACGTACCGCACTGCCGCGTTCGCTCCCCCGTCCCGGTACGACGTGATCCCGGTGTCCCGGAGCGCGCGGTGCCGGCTGCGCGGCCGTCATCGTGTGCCCGTGACGCACGTCTAGTCCTCTCCGCTCCTCCCCCGTCCCCCCTGAACCCGCCCTCGGCCGGGCGCGGCTGCCCGGTGCTCCCGTCCACGGAAGGCGCCGGAGCCGACCCCGGCCGACCGGCGGGCGGGAGTGGACGGGGCGGGACGGAACGGCACAGGCCAGGACCGCCGTCCGGGAATCGCGCCGCCCTTCTCCTCGTCATCCGAAAGGCCTCGGGCCATGCGCACCACCAGGCGACCGCCTGCCCCCCCGTCCCCCACCGCCGTCCGCAACCTGGGCATCCTCGCCCACGTGGACGCCGGCAAGACCACCCTCACCGAACGCATCCTGTTCGCGACCGGTGCCATCCACCGGAGGGGCGAGGTCCACGACGGTACGACCGTCACCGACTTCGACGCCCAGGAACGCGACCGCGGCATCACCATCTTCGCCGCGGCCGTGAGCTGCTCCTGGAGCGGACACCGCGTCAATCTGATCGACACCCCGGGCCACGTCGACTTCTCCGACGAGGTCGAGCGGTCCCTGCGCGTGCTGGACGGCGCGGTCGCGGTGTTCGACGCCGTCGCCGGGGTCGAACCGCAGAGCGAGTCGGTGTGGCGCCAGGCGGACCGTCACGGCGTGCCGCGCATCGCCTTCGTCAACAAGCTGGACCGGGCGGGCGCCGACCTCGACACGGCCGTCGCCTCGATCCGGCAGCGGCTGGGCACGGTCCCGCTGGTGGTCCAGTTGCCCGTCGGCAACGAGGACGCCTTCACCGGCGTCGTCGACCTGTTGAGGATGCGCGCGCTGCTCTGGCACGCCGGCTCCGACACGTACGAGACGGGGCAGGTCCCCGACCCGCTGCGCGAGGAGGCCGTCCGGCGACGCCGGCTCCTGGAGGAGGCGGTGGCCGAACTCGACGCGGCGGCCCTGGAGGAGTTCTGCGCGACATCGGCGCTGACCGAACGGACCCTGGTCCGCGCCTTGCGGGAGCTCACCCTGCGCGGGGACGGTGTCGTGGTGCTGTGCGGCTCGGCCTACCGCAACCGCGGGATCGAGCCGCTGCTGGACGCCGTCCTGGCGTACCTGCCGTCGCCGTCCGACATGCCGCCGGTACGGGGGACGGCCGACGGTACGGACCAGGAGCGGGCCCCCGACCCGGCGGAGCCGTTCACGGCCCTCGCCTTCAAGGTCACGGCGACGGCGACGGGGCGCCTCACCTATCTGCGCGTCTACGCGGGAACAGTGCGCAAGGGCGATTGCGTACGGGACGGAGCCACCGGCCGCACGGAGCGGGTGGGCCGGATCCTGCGGGTACAGGCCGACCGGCACGAGGAGCGGGAGGAGGCGGTGGCGGGTGACATCGTCGCCGTGGTCGGTCTGAAGACCGCGCGGGCGGGCACGACGCTGTGCGCGCCCGGCCACCCGCTGGTCCTCGAACCGCCGTCAGTGGCCGAGCCGGTGGTGTCGGTGGCGGTCGAGGCGCGCCGCAGCCTGGACACCGGCAGGCTCTCGGCGGCGCTGGCGCGGCTGGCCGAGGAGGATCCGTCGCTGGTGGTGCGGTCCGACCCGGAGACCGGGCAGACCGTGCTGTCGGGGATGGGCGAACTCCATCTGGAGGTCGCGGTGGAGAAGATCCGCGGCGGGCACGGGGTGGAGGTCGTCGTCGGCCGGCCGCAGGTCTCCTACCGCGAGACCGTCGTGCGCGGGGTGAGCGGCCTGATCCACCGGCACGTCAAACAGGACGGGGGCGCGGGCCAGTTCGCCCATGTCGTCATCGACGTGGAGCCTTGGGAGGGGGCTGGTTTCGAGTTCCGCTCGACGGTCGTCGGCGGACGCGTGCCCCAGGAGTACGCGCGGGCCGTGGAGGCCGGCTGCCGGGACGCCCTCGCGGAGGGCCCCCTCGGCGGGTTCCCGGTGACGGGGCTGCGGGTGACCCTGACCGACGGGGCGACCCACTCCAAGGACTCATCGGAGATGGCGTTCCGGGCCGCGGGCCGGTTCGCGCTGCGCGAAGCGCTGCGCAGGAGCGCGGTGGAGCTCCTGGAGCCGGTCGCCGAGGTCACGGTGACCGTTCCGCAGGACGGCGTGGGCGGCGTCCTGGGCGATCTCGCGGCCCGCCGCGGCCGGGTCTCGGCCTCGACGGCCGGATCCGGGACCGCGGTGATCACCGCGACCGTGCCGCTGGCCGAGCTGTTCGGCTACGCGTCGCGGCTGCGCGGCCGCACGCAGGGCCGGGGCACCTTCACCACCCGCCCGGCCGGCCTCGCGCCGGTGCCGGCTCAGGTCGCGGAGGTCCTGCTGACCCGGTGACGGCGGGGCTGCCGGGTGACCGCGGGTCCGCCGGGTGACCGGGGGGCTGCCGGGTGACCGCGGGTCCGCCGGGTGACCGGGGGGCTGCCGGGTGACCGGGGGGCTGCCGGGTGACCGGGGGGCTGCACCGGGCGCTGCCCCACCGGCCCCGGACCCGCCTCGCCCCGTACTCCGGCGCGGGCGGGACGGGCGGGGCCGCGGGCGGCAGGCGGTGGGCGGTGGGCGGTGGGCGGCTGGGGATGTGCGCCTCCGTCACCGCCCGCACCCGCGCCTGGCCGACCGGCCGACCGGCCGACCGGCCGCAGCACGCCACCCGGCGTCGCGCTACGCTGCGCTCCCCGGCCCACCCGGGCTTCCGGGGGCGTACGCCGGCAGGCGGGACCGACAAAAGGTGAACATGTTCGAGGCGCCGCAGGACAATCCGTACCCCGACACGCACGTCCTCGGCGAGGGCCCCGATCCGCATCCCCTGCTGCGTCCCGTACTGCCGCTGCTGGGCCGCTGGCACGGCCGGGGCCGGGGCGAATACCCGACCCTGGAACAGGACTTCCGCTACGAGCAGGAGATCGTCTTCAGCCACGACGGCCGCCCCTTCCTGCGCTACGAGGCGCGCGCGTGGCTCATCGACGGCTCCGGGGCCCCGGTGCGTCCGGCGGGGCGCGAGGCCGGCTGGTGGCGCGTCACGCCCGACGCGACCCTGGAAGTCGTCCTGGCCCATCCCACCGGCATCGTCGAGACGTACGTCGGACGGGTGGCCGGCACGGACATCGCGACGGAGATCGACATCGAAATCGAGACCACAGACGTGGCGCTGACCCCGCTGGCGAAGGAAGTCACCGGCAACCGGCGCCACTACGCCCTGCGCGGCGAGGACATGACGGTCACCCACGACATGGCGGCCGTGGGCCTGCCGATGCAGCACCACCTCACCACCCACCTGCGCCGTCGCCCCGCCTGATCGCCGGCGCCGAGCCCGTCCCGCCCGGCACCGAGCCCGGTGCGGTCCGGTCCGGTCCGGTCCGGTCCGGTCAGGCGGCGACGGGCGGCCCCGGAGGCCGGATCACCCGGGTGCCCGGCACGGCCTGCGGGACGCTGCCCTCCCGGCCGCGCATAGTCGTGGCGAGCCACGGCCGGGGACCGACCCGCCCCGGCCGCTGACCCGCCGCGCGTCCCGGCCCGCGGAGGGTGATGCCGCGCCCCGGCCGCGGGGCCAGGACCGACCACCGCGTAGGGTCCGTCCGGGTGAAAGGGGGCGGCGCACATGCGCGTACTGCTGCTGGACGCGGCACCGGGAGAGCTGCTGGGGGGCGAGCTGGAGCGTCTGCTCGGCCATGGGCTGGCCGTGACGCTGAACCTGCGGCGGGTGACCGACCCGGCGGACGCGCGGGCGGTCTGGGGGCACCGGGTCGCCTTCACCGATTTCGACGCCTTCGACGAGGAGGCGCTGATCGCCGAGACCGTCCGGGACGGAGCCGGCTACCACGCCGTGAAATCCCGCGGGAGCGTGCCGATGCGCGCCGCTTTCCTCGCGGCGGCGACCGGTCCCGCGCTCGCCCACCGGCTCCGGGTGATCGGCCGGGCCGGAGCGGGTACGGACCACGTCGACCTGGCCGCGGCCGCCCGCCACGGTGTCACCGTCACCCACACGCCGGGTTCCAACGCGAACGCCGTCGCAGAGTTCGCCCTGGCGCAGCTGCTCTCCCTGACCCGTGGTCTGCCGGCCCTCAACGAGGCGGCCCATCAGGGCCGATGGGCCCCTCCGGCCGGGCCCGCGGCAGAGCTGTCGGAGCTGACCCTGGGCGTCGTGGGACTGGGGCGGACCGGTCTGGCGCTGGCCTCGCGCGCACGCGCCCTGGGCATGGCGGTCCAGGGCTTCTCCCGTCGGCCGGCGCCGGGGCCGGGGCCGGTTCGCCGGACCGGGACGCTCGGCGAGCTCCTGGCCAGCAGCGACGTGGTGTCCCTGCACCTGCCGCTGACGGCGCGGACGCGCGGGCTGATCGGGCGGGAGGAACTGGCACTGATGCGGCCGGGGTCGGTCCTGTTGAACACCTCGCGGGGCGGGATCGTGGACGAGCGGGCGCTCGCCGACGCGCTGGCCGACCCGGCGCGGCCGCCGGCGGCCGCGGCTGTGGACACCTTCGCCCATGAACACGCCGTCTTCGCGTCGCCGCTCTTCGGGATGCCGGGCGCCCTGCTCAGCCCACACGTCGCCGGGATGACCCGCGGCGCCATGGCCGGGGCGGCCCTGCACTGTGCCGATCACCTCGCGGCGTTGCTGGCCGGTCGGCCGGACGGCATTCCCGTGGTGCGCGCCTGACGGTCGCGGGGCGCGCCGGGTGGCGAACAGGGCCCGGGGGGCGACCAGGGGCCGGCGGGCGACCAGGGGCCGCCGATATCGGGATGCGGGCCGGTCAGGACACCGCGTAGGGTCGGCGCCCGTGGAACCACTCACCGAGAAACAGATCCGCTCCTCCTTCGTGAACTGCACCAAGGGCGAGGCGGCGCGCCTGCGGCTGCCCCTCGACTTCACCGATCTGCCCTGGGAGGAACTCGACTTCCTCGGATGGGTCGATCCGGGCGCGCCGTTGCGGGCCCATCTCGTCGTACCGCGGGCGGAGGGCCCCCTGGGGATCTCACTGCGGGTGCCGTCCGTCGGCCGCACCAGCGCGGTGAAGTCAAGCCTGTGCCAGATATGCCTGACGGGGCACGCGTCCTCTGGCGTCACCCTGCTCGCGGCGCCGCTGGCGGGTGCGCGGGGCCGCGAGGGCAACACGGTCGGCATCTACGTCTGCGCGGACCTCGCCTGCCCGCTCTACGTGCGGGGCAAGCGGCAGCCCAAGCTGCGCGCCGGGCGGTACGAGGAGTCCCTGACGCTGGACGAGCGGCTCACGCGCATGTCGGACAACCTCGATGCCTTCGTGAACAGGGTCGCCGCGGCCTGACGCCAGGCGGCCCCGACCCCTGCGGTGGGGCGGCTCCCTGCGGCGGCCCCGAACCCCCGCGGCCGCGGGGGCCATATGCCGCCCGCTACCGCTGGGTTCGCCGCCGCCGCGGTGAAGGACGCCGCCGGCGGGCTGCCGGGCCGGCGGGTCACCCACGGCTACTCCTGCGCCCCCTCCCCCCCCGCCTGCGCCCGCGCCTTGGTCGTGGCCCGTCGGGTCACGACCGCGGCCGCCGCGAGCGCGCTGCCCGCGAAGGCGAGCGCCAGCATCCACGGCTGGTCGAAGCGGTGGCGGGTGGCGTGGTCGACGGAGTACCGGCCCGCCCCGGCCAGACCGATGCAGGCCGCCGTGAAACCGAGGAAGGCGGGGTACTCGAAGCCGCCGCCCTGGGCGAAGAACCCGGCCGGCGCGTGCACGGCCACCGCTCCCGCCATGGCCCCCGCCGCCGCGGCGCCGGCCGCCGGCGTGGCCAGGCCCAGCACCAGCAGCGCGCCGCCCCCGGCTTCGCCCAGGCCGGCGGCCATCGCGCTCTGCCTCCCGGGCTCGAAACCCATGTGCTCCATGGCGGCCGCCGTCCCCTCCAGACCGTGGCCGCCGAACCAGCCGAAGAGCTTCTGCGTCCCGTGCGCCATCAGCACCGCGCCCGTCCCGGCGCGCAGTGCCAGCAGAGCAAGGTCTCGTCGGTTGATGCAGCCCATGGGTTCTCCTCGCAGGCGGACGGCTGAGCACGAAGTGGTACCCACCATCCGTATCCGCTCGGGCGGCGCCGCCCACGCATCCGCCGTCAGATCCTCCGTACGGGCGCCCGGCACTGCTCCTCCCCGGGCCGGCCGCGGGGCCGCCGCGCTGACGGGGCGCCGGCGGGGCGCCGACGGGGCGCCGGCGGGGCGCCGGCGGGGCGCCGGAGCGGGCGGCCGATCGCGCGCGGGCCGCCGACTGCCGGCGCCTACCATGTGCGCATGAGCGCAAGCACGCACATGGCAGGTGCACGCGATGCGCAGGAACGCAGCGAGCGGCTCGCCGTCGCGGTATCCGTCCTCGCGCTGCTCGCCGACGCGACCCGCCTGGCGCTGCTGGACGAGCTCGGGCGGGGCGAGGCCGACGTCGGCACCCTCACGGAAGCCTGCGGGGCCGCCCGTCCCTCCGTCAGCCAGCACCTCGCCAAGCTCCGCCTCGCCGGGCTGGTCACCAGTCGCAAGGACGGGCGCCGTGTCGTCTACGCCTTGGGCCACGGGCACCTGCGCCGCCTGGTGGACGAGGCACTGAGCGTGGCCGACCACCAGCTCCGCTCCCTGCCTCCGCACGACTGAGCCGCCCCGCCTGCCTGCCGCGCCTGCCCCGCCGCGCCTGCCCGCCCTGCCCTTCGCGCCGCGTCGAGCCGTACCCGTACCCGCACCTCGTCCCCATGTGTCCCGTCCCCGTGTGCCCCCGTCCCCCCGGGCCGCGTGCCCGCGATAACACGTGCATAGGTGCGCACCCGTTGGCTATGGTGGTGAGGTCTGCCCTCGTTGCCGACCGGGACGGGACCGATGCTCTCCGTACTCCGCAACCGCACCTACCGGCGCCTGTTCACCGCCCAGGCCGTCGCCCTGGCCGGTACGGGACTCGCGACCGTCGCGCTGGGCCTGCTCGCCTACGACATCGCCGGGCCCGACGCGTCGGCCGTGCTCGGCACCGCCCTGGCGATCAAGATGGTGACCTACGTCTTCGTGGGCCCCCTGATCGGCGCCCTCGCCGACCGGGTGCCGCGGCGCACCCTGATGGTGGGGGCCGACCTCGCCCGGGCGGCCGTCGCGCCCGCCCTGCCGTTCGTCAGCGAGGTCTGGCAGGTCTACGTCCTGGTCTTCCTGCTCCAGACGGCATCGGCCGCCTTCACGCCGGTCTTCCAGGCGACGATCCCCGAGGTCCTGCCCGCCGAGGCCGACTACACCCGGGCGCTGTCGATGTCCCGGCTCGCCTACGACCTGGAGAGCCTGTTCAGCCCGGCGCTGGCCACGGCCCTGCTGACCCTGGTCTCCTACGACTGGTTGTTCGCCGGGACCGCGGCCGGCTTCGCCGCGTCCGCCGCCCTCGTCGCCTCCACCGTGCGGGCCCGGCCCGTACCCGCCCCCGGCGAGCCGGCCGGGCGCCCCCGCGGCCGGTCCGCCCGCGCCAAGGCCGCCCTCGGTGCCCACCTGTTCCGGGCCACGCCCCGTCTGCGGGCCCTGCTCGCCCTGGACCTCGCGGTCGCGGCCGCCGGAGCCATCGTCTTCGTGGACACCGTCACCCTGGTCCGCGACCACTTCGGCCGCCCGGCCGACGCCGTCTCCCTGGCCCTGGCCGCCTACGGCGCCGGATCGATGCTGACCGCGTCGGCGCTGCCGCGCCTGCTGCGCCGCTTCGCGGACCGGGCCCTCATGCTCCCGGCGGCCTTCGCCCTCCCGGTGGTGCTCACGGGCGTCGCCGTGGTGACCGCGGCGTCCCCGGCCGGCTGGTCCTGGGCCGCCCTCCTGGCGGGGTGGGCCGCGCTCGGCGCCGCCTGCTCCGCCGTACTGACGCCGGCCGGCCGGGTGATCCGGCGCTCCACCGCCGATGCGGACCTGCCCACCGCATTCGCCGCGCAGTTCTCCCTCTCCCACGGCTGCTGGCTGCTCACCTACCCGCTCGCCGGCCTGCTCGCCTCCACCGCCGGTCTGCCGGTGACCGCCCTCGTCCTCGGCGCCGTCTCCCTCGCCGGCGCCGTGGCCGCCGCCCGCGCCTGGCCCGCCCGCGACCCGTCCCGGCTGGAGCACGTCCACCCCGACCTGCCGCCCGGCCACCCCCATCTCGCCGGCGCCCGCCCCGCGGCCGACGGCTGGCGGCACGGCCACCACTACGTCATCGACCGGCACCACCGCCGGTGGCCCGCCGACGATCTCACAGCGGTTTCGCACGGGCGATGACCAGGGCGACGTCGTCGTGGTCGTCCGACCGGCGCAGGGTGTCCAGGAGGCGGTCGCAGGTTTCCTCCAGGGGGCGGCTCGTGTCGGCGAGCAGGTCCAGGAGGAGTCCGAGGCGCTCGTCGATGGGCTGGTCGCGGGTCTCGACCAGCCCGTCGGTGTACAGCACCAGCTGGTCGCCGGGCTCCATCCGCACGGCGGTGGTCTCGAAGGGGACGCCGCCCACACCCAGCGGGGTGCCGGTGGGCAGGTCCAGCAACCGCGGGGCCCGGCCCGACCTGATCAGGACCGGCGGCAGGTGGCCCGCGACGGCGATGCGGCACTCGGCGCGGTGCGGGTCGTACACGGCGTAGACGCAGGTGGCGATGGTCTCCTCCAGCGCGCTGGTGGTGCGGTCGAGCTGCTGGAGCACGCGGGTCGGCTCCAGCGCCAGCTCCGCGAGCGTGCGGGTGGCGGTGCGCAGCTGCCCCATCCCGGCGGCGGCGTTGATCCCGCTGCCCATGACGTCGCCGACGACGAGGACGGTGGTGTCGTCCGGCTGGGCGATGGCGTCGAACCAGTCGCCGCCGATCTCGCTGGTGGCCGCCGCCGGCCGGTAGCGGTAGGCGACTTCCAGGCCGGGGGTGGGCGGCGGGTGGTGCGGGAGGAGGTGGTGCTGGAGGGCCAGGGCGGTGTGGTGGGCGTTGCGGTACCAGCGGGCGTTGTCGATGCAGACGGCGGCGCGGGCGGCCAGTTCGCCGGCCAGGATGATGTCGTCGTCGTTGAAGGGCAGCGGGTTGCGGGTGCGCTTGAGGTCGAGGGCGCCCAGCACCTCGCCGCGGGCGATGAGCGGCACGGCCAGGTAGGAGCGCAGGCCGGCGCGGGCCAGCAGGGCCGCGGCGTCGTCGTCGCGGGCGATGCGGGAGATGTCCCGGGCCTGTACGTGGGCCACGAGGACGGGGTGGCCGCTCGTCACGGACTGGGTGACCAGCCGGTCCGCCTCGTAGCGGGCGATGTCACCCGGGGGGTCGGCGGCGCGCACCGCCTCGCTGGGGTAGGCGGAGGCGAGGGCCAGGGCGCGGAAGACGGCCGGTTCGTGGGCGGACGACTTCAGGCTGGGGCGGCCTTCGAGGACGGAGTCGAGGATGTCGACCGCGGCGATGTCGGCTAGTTCGGGCACGACGACGTCGGCGAGCTCGCGGGCGGTCTGGTCCAGGTCGAGGGTGGTGCCGATGCGCACGGTGGCGTCCGCGATCAGGGCGAGGCGGCGGCGGCTGCGGGCTATCTCCTTGGCCGCCTTGTGGCTCTGGGTGACGTCCACCACGGAGGTGGCCAGGCCCAGGACCCGCCCGGCGGAGTCCTCCAGCCGGTAGTAGGACACCGACCAGGCGTGTTCATGGTGCTGGTCGCCCTGGGTGTGACCGGCGGTGAACTGCTCGACCAGTGGCGTTCCCGTGGCCAGGACCTGGCGCATCGCCGACTCGACGGCTCCGGCGTCGTCGAGGAAGGACAGTGCCTCGCGGACGCTGCGGCCGATGTGGCCGGCGGCCGGCAGCCCGTTGATGCGTTCCAGTGAGGGGTTGACCAGGACGTAGCGCAGGTCCGTGTCCAGGACCGCCAGCCCGATCGGGGACTGCGCCACCAGGCGGGCGGAGAGGGCCAGGTCCCGCTCCAGCTGGCGCAGCCGGGTGCGGTCCGTGGCGATGCCGAGGGCGTAGAGGTCCCCCCGCTCGTCCAGGAGCCGCATGTTGCGGAATTCGACCAGGCGCGTGCCGCCGTCCCTGTGCCGCACGGGGAAGGCCCCCGCCCAGTCGCCGGCGCCGCCCATGACCCGTGCGAACAGCTCCAGGACGAGGTCCACGTGCTGCTCGGCCGCCAGCAGGCGGGCGGCGGGCCGGCCGAGGGCCTCCTTCGCCGTCCAGCCGAAGAGCTGCTCGGCCTGCGGGCTCCACAGGGCGACGCGTCCCTGGGCGTCGAGGACGACCGCGGCGACGTTCAGGACGTCGAGCAGCCCGCTGGGCGGGGAGACCCCGGCCTCGGCCCGCCGTCCGCCCGCCCGGAACGCATCGGCCGCGTCCGCCGCATCCATCGCATCCATCAGGGGCGCTCCCTTCCGGCGCCGCCGCCCCGGCGCCGGAAGCGGCGCGCGGCCGGCCGGGACCCGCGGCTACCTTCATGGTCCCCCCAAACCCGCGCGCCAGCGCCCCGGCGGACCCGGCTTCGGGCCGCGGCGCCGGGGCGGGCCCGGGGACGGGGACGGGGCGCGGGCCGGGATCAGTCCAGGGCCGTCAGCACCCGGTCCGGGGTGAGGGGCAGCTCGCGCAGGCGGGCGCCGACGGCCCGGCACACGGCGTTGCCGATGGCGGCCGCCGTGCCGGTGATGCCGATCTCGCCGATCCCCTTGCTGCCCATCGGGTTCAGGTGCTCGTCGTGCTCGTCGATCCAGTGCACCTCGATGTCGGGCACGTCCGCGTGGACGGGCACGTGGTAGGCCGCCAGGTCCCGCTCGACGAAGCCGCCGTGGGCGGGGTCGACCGTGCTCCCTTCCGTCAGCGCCATCCCGATGCCCATCACCATGGCGCCGGTGAACTGGGAGCGCGCCGTGAGGGGGTTCAGGATGCGCCCGGCGGCGTAGACGCCCAGCAGGCGACGGACCCGTACCTCGCCGGTGACCGTGTCGACCTGGACCTCGGCGAACTGGGCGCCGAAGGCGTGGCGGGCGTACGGGGACTCCTCCTCGACCGCCTGCCGCGTGTCGGCCGAGGCCGACAGCCCCTCGGGGGGCAGCTCGCCCCGGTGGGCGGCCACGCGTGCGGCCAGGGAGGTGCACGCGTCGTGCACGGCCCAGCCCCAGGAGGCCGTTCCCGATGATCCGCCGGCGACGGGGCCCCGGGGCAGGTGGGTGTCTCCGATGGCGACCGTCACGGCATCGAGCGGGACTCCGAGGGCATCGGCCGCGATCTGGGCAAGGACGGTACGGGCGCCGGTCCCGATGTCCGTGGCGTTGACCTCGACGAGGTGGCTGCCGTCGGGCCGGGCGTGCGCCCGGGCGGCCGCGGGCACGATGAGCACGGGGTAGGTGGCGGCGGCGACTCCGGCACCCACCAGGTACGGCCCGTCCCGGCGCGGTGTGCGCGCCGCGGCCCAGCCGAAGCGGTCGGCGCCTTCCCGCAGGCACTCCACGAGGTGCCGGCTGCTGAAGGGGCGGCCGCTGTCGGGTTCGAGCGCGGGCTCGTTGCGGATGCGCAGTTCCACGGGGTCGAGGCCCAGGGCGTCGGCGAGTTCGTCCATGGCCGATTCCAGGACGTACATGCCCGGCGCCTCGCCGGGGGCGCGCATCCAGGAGGGGGTGGGCACGTCCAGGGCGACGACCCGGTGCAGGGTCCGGCTGTCGGGTACGGCGTACATGACGCGGGTGGGGACGGCCGCCTGCTCGACGAACTCCCTGACGCGGGAGGTGTGGGTGGTGACGTCGTGGGTGAGGGCGGTGAGGGTGCCGTCCGGCCGGGCGCCCAGGCTGATCCGGTGGAGGGTCGGCGCACGGTGTCCGACGACGGCGGGCAGGTGGCGCCGGGGCAGGGAGGCTTCCACGGGCCGGCCGACGTGACGGGCCGCCATGGCGGCCAGGACCACGTGGGGGCGCGGGGTGCCCTTCGAGCCGAAGCCGCCGCCGACGTGTTCGCTGACGACCCTGACGCGGTCCTCGGACACCTCGAACAGCGAGGCCAGTTCCGAGCGGACCGCTCCCGCGCCCTGGCTGGAGTCGTGGACGGTCAGCCGTGCGCCGTCCCCTTCGCCGTCCCACCGCGCGGTGGCGGCGTGCGGCTCCATGGGGTGGTTGTGCAGGGGCGACACCGCGTAGGAGCAGTCGACGCGCACGGGCGCGGCGGCCAGGGCGGTGTCGGCGTCGCCGTGCTCCCGGAGGGCCGGATGGCCGCCGTTAGCCTTTTCGGGCGTGTAGGCGCGGGGGTGGTCGGTGCGCAGGACGACGTCGTGGTCGCGGGTTTCGTAGGTGACCCGCACGGCGTCGGCGGCGGCCCGCGCCCCTTCGAGGCTGTCGGCGATCGCCAGGGCCACGTACCAGCCGCGGTGCGGGACGTCGGTGTCCTGGAGCACCTGGAGGGTGGGGTCGTCGCAGGGGCCGAGGCGCGGGGCGTTGTAGGGGGTGAGGACGTCCAGTACGCCGGGGAGCGCGAGGGAGGGGCCGGTGTCCACGGCGGTGACACGACCGCACGGCACGGTGGCGGGGACGGGCCAGGCGTAGGCGCGGCCGGGCGGGTTGCGGTCGGTGGCGTAGTGCGCGGCGCCCGTCAGTTTCCGGGGGCCCTCCGACCGGGTGGCGGGGGCGCCGAGCGCCGGGGCGGGCCGGGTGGCGTGACCGCTCTGGTCGCGGCGGTCGCGGCGGTCGGTTTGGGTGGTTCGGTCGGTGTGGTGGGTGCGCATGGCTGCTCCTACGGGGTGCCGGGCGTTGCGTCCTGCGCCCGTCGGGCGAGCGTGGCGAGTGCGTCGGCCGCGAGGTTGCGGGCGAGGGCGATCTTGTGGGCGTTGTCGCGCAGGGGCCTGGCCCCGGCCAGCTCCGCCTCGACGGCCTCGCGCACGTTCCCGGGGGTCGGCTCGGCGTCGGTCAGCCGCTCCTCGGCCGTGCCGGCCCGCCAGGGCCGGTGGGCGAGGCCGCCGAAGGCGAGCGCGACCCGTCGCACGCGCCCGCTGTCGCGGTCGAGTTCGAGTACGGCCGCGACGGAGGCCAGCGCGAAGGCGTAGGAGGCCCGGTCGCGGGCCTTGCGGTAGAGGGAGACCGTTCCCGGGGCGGCCGCGGGCACCAGGACGCCGGTGACGATCTCGCCGTGTCCGATGACCGTGTCCTGCTCGGGCCGGTCGCCGGGCAGCCGGTGGAAGGCGTCGGCGGGGACCGTGCGGGTCCCTTCGGGGCCGTGGAGTTCGATCCCGGCGTCCAGCGCGGCGAGGGCCACGGCCATGTCGGAGGGGTGGGTGGCGATGCAGTGTTCGGAGTGCCCGAGGACGGCGTGGTCGCGGTGGACCCCCTCGCGGGCGGCGCATCCGGAGCCCGGGTCGCGCTTGTTGCAGGGCGTGGACACGTCCTGGAAGTAGGGGCAGCGGGTGCGCTGCAAGAGGTTGCCGCCAGTGGTGGCGACGTTGCGCAGCTGCGCCGAAGCCCCGGAGAGCAGTGCCTGGGCGAGGACGGGGTGGCGGGAGCGTACGAGGGGGTGGGCGGCGACGTCGGTGTTGCGCGCGGTGGCGCCGATGCGCAGGGCCCCGCCGGGCAGCGTTTCGACGCCGTCCAGGGGCAGCCGTGAGATGTCGACGAGGGTGCCGGGGCGCTCGACGCCCAGTTTCATGAGGTCCACGAGGTTGGTGCCGCCGGCGAGGTAGCGCGAGCCGGGCCGCCCGCCGTGGGCGGCCGCCGCGTCCTGGAGGCTGGTCGCCCGTACGTAGGCGAAGGGCTTCACGCGATCACGTCCGTCACGGCTTCGACGATGCGGGGGTAGGCGCCGCAGCGGCAGAGGTTGCCGCTGAGGCGTTCTCTGATCTCCGGGGCGGTCAAGTGGACGGGGCCGGGGTCGGCGAGCGCTTCGGGGGAGGTGACGTGCGAGGGGTGCCCGGCCGCGGCCTCGTCGATCGCGGCCACGGCGGAGCAAAGCTGGCCCGGTGTGCAGAAGCCGCACTGGAAGGCGTCGCGTTCCAGGAAGGCCCGCTGGAGCGGATGCAGGGCGGCGCCGGAACCGTTGCCGGCGGAGTCCTCGGCTTCCCCTCCGGCGGCGGGGGCGAGGCCCTCGACGGTGGTGACGTCGGCGCCGTCCTGGGCGACCGCGAGCAGCAGGCAGCTGTTGACCCGGCGGCCGTCGACGAGCACGGTGCAGGCGCCGCACTGCCCGTGGTCGCATCCCTTCTTGGCCCCGGTGAGGTTCAGGTGCTCGCGCAGGGCGTCGAGCAGGGTGACGCGGTGGTCGAGCGGCAGGAGGTGGTCCTCGCCGTTGACGCGCAGGGCGACGCGGGAGCGGGTACCGGAGCCGGAGCCGTCGTCGGCGGCGGGACCGGAGCTGGCGGCGGCGGGGGCGGAGCCGGGACCGGAGCTGGCGGCGGCGGGGGCGGAGCCGGGACCGGAGCTGGCGGCGGGACCGGAGGCGTCGGCGGCGGCGGCCGGAGGGTCCCTGTCCGCGGGGCCCTCAGCCGTGCGGTCCGTGCGCGGGGCGCCGGGTGCTGCGGTCATGTCGTCCTGCACGGGGTCAGGGTCACTGCCAGTCGCCATCACGGCCTCCGTCCACCGGCTCGGCATCCGTCTCGTGCACAGCCTGGGCCATGACCCGCACTCCGGCATCCGCGGGGAGCCGGTGGGGGCAGGCGCGCAAGCAGCCACAAGGCCCGCGCCGGGGGCCGGACGTCACCCGGCGGCGGGTACAAGGACTCCAGCGTGGTCCGGATGTGTATGGACGCCCGGTCAGGGGGCAGGCGCAGGCTCGCAGTCAGAAGCAGAAGGATGAAAGGAAGGCCCGTGCCTGGTTCTCCCCTGGCCACCACCGCCGGCAACCCCGCCACCGGCTCCTTCGCGCCGACCGGTACGGGGGCCGTCGGGGCGGGAACCGGTTCGCCCGCCGCCGCGGCGGGCCTGCCCGTGATCACCCGGGCCCACCAGGTCACGCCCGCCGACGCGCGGGAGCTCTCGACGCTGTTCTTCGCCCGCCTGCGGACCCTCCCGGAGGGCAGTGCCCCGTACCAGTACGCCCGCAACACCCTGATAGAGATGAACATGGCGCTCGTCCAGTTCGCCGCGCGGCGCTTCCGCAGCCGTACGGGCAGCGGGGCGGGAGCGGGCGCGGAGATGGAGGACGTCGTCCAGGCCGGGACGATCGGGCTGATCAAGGCGATCGACCGGTTCGACCCTGACCGCGGTGTCGAGTTCTCCACCCTCGCCCTCCCGTACATCACGGGCGAGATCAAGCGGCACTTCCGGGACACGACCTGGGCCGTCCGGGTCCCCCGCAGGCTCCAGGAGCTCCGCCTCGACCTCGCGAAGGCCCGTGACGAGCTCTCCGCCACGCTCGGCCGCGCGCCCACCGTCAAGGAGATGGCCACCCGTCTGGACCTCGACGAGGAGTCGGTCGTCGAAGGGCTGGTGGCGGCCAACGGTTACTCCACCGAGACCCTGGACGCGCCGTTGCACGCCGAGGACGCGCCCGCGCCGGGCCGCCACCACGCCCGCCCGCTCGGCGACAGCGCAGGCGAGACGGACCGCGCCATCGAGCTGTTCGAGGACCTGCACGCGCTCGGCCCGCTGCTGAAGGAACTCCCCGAACGGGACCGCACGATCCTGTACCTCCGGTTCGGGCGGGAGATGACCCAGGCCGACATAGGCGCCGAACTCGGCCTCAGCCAGATGCAGGTCTCCCGCATCCTGACCCGCGTGCTGACCGCACTGCGCACCGGCATGCTCGCTGCGTAGGCCCGCACGGCGCCACGGCCGCGGCCCCGGGCTCGCATGGGATCGGCGGCGTCATCCGTCCTCACCGGCTCGGAGCGCCCTCCGTACGGTACGGCTGTCCTGCGACGGGCTCGGCGTGCAGGACGCGCTGAACCAGAGCACGGCCGCGCACGCCCGAGGACCAGGACCACGAGGTCGACACCTGCCAGCTGGCCACCCCGCTGGACCGAACGCTCCGGGGGAGGGCTTCCGGCACGCGGAACCGTTTTTTCAGTGGCATCCCGGGTAAGGGATGGTTCGTCCTGCATTTTTGCTTGATCAACCGATTGGAGACGCTGTGTCCGTCGTCAAGAACGCCCTCCCGGAGGCCGACCTGAAGGTCGTCGGCGAAGCGCTGCAGGGTGCTCTGGTGGATCTGGTGGACCTCTCGCTCGTCGCCAAGCAGGTCCACTGGAACGTGGTCGGGCCCCGCTTCCGGTCGGTCCACCTCCAGCTCGACGAGGTGGTCACCTCTGCCCGCACCCACTCCGACGTCGTCGCCGAGCGTGCCTCTGCCCTCGGTGTGACCCCGGACGGTCGCGCGTCCACCGTGGCATCCACCACCGCGATCACCGGCGTACCGGAGGGGTGGATCAAGGACGCGGACGCCGTACGCATCCTCGTGGACGCCCTCGGCGTAGTGATCAACCGCATGCGCGAGCGCATCCAGGCCACGGACGAGCCGGACCCGATCACCCAGGACCTGCTGATCGGGCTGACCGGGGACCTGGAGAAGCACCACTGGATGTTCCAGGCCGAAAGCGCCTGAGCGGGGCGGCAGCGCCCGGGGAGAGCCCGGGCCGCAAACCGGGGTACGGGCGCCGAATGGGTCGGGCCGGGCGATGGGTCGACCGGCCCGGCCCGGCCTTCGGGGGTTCCGGGCCCCGCCCGGTCTTCGTTATACCTCGTCCAGCCGTCGCGGTCGTCGCGGTGCCAGCGCCGCGCCCCGGTGGATCCGCTGGGCGTCAGTGCCCCGCGGGCCCCCTCCACCGGGGGCGGTTCTCGTGGGGCTCGGCCGGATCCGGGGGCTGGTCGAGGCGGCTGGCCTCGTCCGTGTCCTGTGCGCGGGTGCCTTCGGGCTTCCGGTGCGCCTCGCGCCGCTGCGGGTGCGGCCTGCGGCGCGGCGCCTCCTCGTCGTCGCCGTGGAGCGGGGCGCCGCCGGCGCCGCCTTGGTCGTCCATGGCCAGTCCGTCCTTCCTGTGGGCCCTTTGACCGGGACGGGCCGTGCGGCCCGCCTCCCGCCCAGCGCGTGCCCGGGGCCACATTCCGGCAAACACCCGCGGCGCACATGGCCGGGGCCCGACCGGGTAGGCGGCGCTCACGGGGCGTGACCTGGCCATAAGGGCCGCGACGGGGTCACGCCCCGGCGGCTTCCCCGCCTCCCGTTCCCCGTTCCGTTCGGGGGCTAACGCAGCGCCGCCAGCAGCTCGCGCTCGCGTCCGGCGCTCAGTCCGGCCCGCCGGGGCCGGTCCAGGCCCTCGTGCCGTTCCCAGTCCAGGACGTCCTGAAGGAGCTGCGCCCGAGGCCGGTGGGTCAGGCCCGCCGCGATCGCCGCCGCGCCGCTGCGGGCGCTGAAGCCGGCCCACGCCGGGTCGGCCATCCACATGGCCAGCGACTCCGGCCCCATGAACTGGCCCACCTCCTGACCGAGCAGCCAGTCGCAGCCGACTTCGACGACCGGGCCTGTGTGCCCGCCGATCCGCCGGGACAGGGCGACCCACTCTCCGAAGGGCACGACCGGTCCGACGGCGTCGTACGTGCCCGTCGTCGCCTTCTGCGCGCAGTCCAGGAGCCATGCGGCAAGGTCACGCACGTCGATCGCCTGGGTCGGGACGGACGGGGAATCCGGCACCAGGAGGGGCGCTTGCGGTTCGCGCGCCGCGCGGGCGACCCAGTATCCGGTGCGGCCGCTGGTGTCCCCGGGGCCGCCGATCAGTCCGGCCCGCGCGATGAGGAGCCGCTCGCTCACGGCTGCGGTCAGGGCCTGCTCACAGGCTGCCTTGGACTCCCCGTACTCCTCGCGGCCGGTTTCCGCGCGCTCCGTCGCGGGGAGGAGGGCGGCCGATTCGTCGGCGTCCACCTGTGCGTGGGAGGCGTACGCGCTGACGGACGACACGTACGACCAGTGGCGTACCCGCTCCCGCAGCGCGGCCGCCGCCGCCCGGACGAAGCCCGGCTGCCACGACACCTCGATGACGGCGTCCCAGTCCCGGCCCGCCAGGGCGTCGTAGGCCGCCGGGTCGCGCCGGTCCGCGACGACGAGCTCCGCCCCCTCGGCTACCCCGCCGCTCTCTCCACGCGCCAGGCAGGTCACCCCGTGCCCGCGCTCCAGCGCCTGCCGCGAGAGCTCGCGTCCCAACCATGCCGTGCCGCCCAGAACCAAGATCTCCATGGGGCCACTCCAACATCATCGGGCCGGTCCCCGCGCTGTGATTCGCCGAGAGCGCAGAGACCCGGCGCACGCGGTGACGCCCATGCACCCGTGCACCCGCGGACCCGTGGACCCGTGGACCCCTGCACCCGCGGACCCGTGGACCCGTGACAGGGTGGGCCGCATGACGACGAAGCGTGCGTACCCGTCCGGCCTGCGCCCCGCGAGCTCGGCGCCGTGGCCCGACACCGCGCGGGTCCACGCCGACCTGCTCGCCGCGAAGGCGCTCGTCTACGACCCCTGCCGGTTCGCCTGCTCACTGCCGGTCGCCGAAGCCGAGAGCGCCGAGTACGCCGCCCACGCGTTCACCCTGGACGGCCTCGCCGTCCGGTTCCGCGCCGCCAGGACGACCCCCACCAAAGCCGGCCAGTTCGTCACCGTCTGGAAGAGGTCCCCCGGCGGCCCCATCCAGCCCTACGACGCCGCGGACCCCGTCGACCTCTTCGTCATCGGCAGTCGGGACGAGCACGGCACCGGCCAGTTCGTGTTCCCCGTGGACACGCTGCGCCGGCGCGGGGTCGTGTCGGTGGACGGTTCCGGCGGGAAGCGGGCCTTCCGCGTCTACCCGCCCTGGGTGTCCACCACCAGCCGGCAGGCCGACAGCGCGCAGGCATGGCAGCTGGACCACTTCCTGAACCTGGAGGGGGACGGTCCCGTCGACCTGGCCCGCGCCCGGCAGCTCTACCACCCGTAGGGCCACCCACGCGCCCCACGCACCGGCGTCGCGCGGCCGTCCGGCGGGTCCGCCGGCCGCGAACGCCGTGGTGATCACCGTAGGCGGTCTCGCCCGCTCCGCGCGCACCGCCGGGTAGACGGATAGACGGGTAGACGGACCGTCGGGACGGCGGCCGGGCGGGGAACGGCCTCAGGTGCTCGGGTGCAGCCGGGACGGGAACGGCGGTGGCGCCTGCCCGTCGGCGTCGGTGTCGGCGGCCGCCGCCGCGGTGGCGAGGGCGCTGCCCGCGAGCCAGGTCCGCCAGTCCACGTTCCAGTCGCCGAACCCGTTGTCGAAGGGGGTCATCTTCTCGCCGCCGCTGTTGACCACCTCGACGACGTCCCCTTCGCGGACGGTGTCGAAGAACCAGGCGGCGTCCTGCGTGCTCATGCCCGTGCAGCCGTGGCTGACGTTCTCCTCGCCCTGCGACTCCACCGACCAGGGCGCGGCGTGGATGTACTCACCGCTCCACGTCACCCGTGTCGCCCACTGGACCGGCAGGTCGTAGAACTCGCTGGTGCCGCGCTTGATGCCGACGGTGTCCCCGCGCATCCGCACCGCGGGCTCCTTGCGCAGCACCACCTTGATGCCCGCGCGCGTGCGGAACCCCGCCTTGCCGGTGGTGACCGGGATGGTCCTGATGACCCGTCCGTTGCGGCGTACGGTCATCTCGTGGGCGGCGGAGTCGGTGACCGCCTCGATCCGGTCGCCGACGGTGAAGTCGACCCCCTCGGAGGGGCCGCCGAAGCCGTGGTCCCCGACCTCGACCCCGTCGAGCCCGCTGCGGACGCGGACGACGGTGTGCGCGGGCCAGTACGTACGGGGGCGGTAGTGCAGGGTCGAGTCGTTCACCCAGTGCCAGGCGCCCTCCACCCGGGGTTCCGAGGTGACCTGGAGGGCCCGTTCCACGCGGGCGCGGGCCACCGGATCGTCGGCGGGCACCGGCCGGCTGAGGTCGGCCGTGACGATCTGGCCCGCGCCGTACGTCCCGGGGCGGGGCCCGAACTCCGCCGTCAGCCGGCCCCCGTCGGCGGGCGGCGCGGTCCTGAAGGCCATGGTCACGCCGACGGGCGTCCCCGCCGCGTCCTGGGCGCCGACCTGCACGGCATACGTCTCCCCCGCCCGCAGCGGTTCGGTGTTCTGCCAGTGGCGGCCCTCCGGAGCGAGCCGGCCCGCGAGATGCCGGCCGTGGCCGTCGCTGACGGTCACGTCCGTCAGCCGTCCCGGTTCGGCGAGGCCGATCTCCAGCGGGGCGTCGGCGTCCGTCGGCAGGGCGTCGGCGCGCGCCGCGCGCGGGGCGTCGACGAGGACCGGCGTCCGCAGGACGGAGCCGCTGCCCCGGGAGGTGGCGACGACCCGCTGTTCCCGCCAGCCGCCGCAGAGGCCGGGCCGGAAGGTGTGGACCGCGCACCGTCCGGTGCCCCTCTCGCCGCCCTCCTCGACGGCCCTGCCGACCAGCAGGGTGAGCGCGGCCTCCCGCGCCCGGCCGCCGGCCGTGGGCTCGGAGGCGTCCGCGTCGTGTGCCCGGCCCGGCGCCGCGGCAACCACCAGCATGGCCCCCGTCACGGCAGCCACCACGCCCCACGCCTTGGTCTGCTGCCTTCGTTGCGTCGGTGACATGACCACACAGCCCTCCAGATCTCACACGGCCGGATGACGGCATCAAAACGATCGGGAGCCAAAATGATGATCATGAACTCGGTTCTGCGGCCGAACGGGCACCCCAAATGCACCCGTACGGAGCACCTCCCCCGGCTGGAGCACCTCCCCCGGCGACGGCGGGTTCCGCGTGGTAGGGGACCGGTGGGAGCGGGACCATGGGGAGCATGGAAGCCTTCCCGGGCGATGTGAGCCCGCCGGGCCGCACGGCGGCCACCGGTGAGGGGATCGGCATCGAGGAGCTGGCGCTGGCAGCCCGCAACCACGGGCTGCCCCTGGAGACGCTGCGCTACGAGGTCACCCCGCCCGGCCTGCACTACGTCCTGGTCCACTACGACATCCCGGCCGCGGACGCCGGAGGCTGGCGGCTCTGCGTCGGCGGCCGGGTCCGCACGCCGCTGGAGCTGTCCCCGCGGGACCTCGCCGGGTTTCCCGCCGTCACCCATCGGGTCACCATGGAGTGCGCGGGCAACGGCCGGGCCCGGCTCTCACCCCGGCCGGTCAGCCAGCCCTGGCTGGTGGAGGCCGTGGGCACGGCGGACTGGACGGGCGTGCCGCTGCGGACCGTGCTCGCCGAGGCCGGAGTGGAGCCCGGCGCCGTGGAGGCCGTCTTCACGGGCGCCGACCACGGGGTCGAGCGCGGGGTCGAGCAGGACTACCGGCGCAGCCTGCCGCTGGCGGTCGCCACCGGGGACGACCCCGAGGTGCTGATCGCCTACGCGATGAACGGCCGGCCGCTGCCTCCGCAGCACGGGTACCCGCTGCGCCTGGTCGTTCCCGGCTGGTACGGCATGGCGCATGTGAAGTGGCTCTGCGGAATCACTCTGGTCGATGCTCCCTTCACCGGCTTCCAGCAGGTCGTGGCGTACCGCTACCGGCTGGTCTCCGACGGCCCGGACGACCCCGGCGAACCGGTCACCCGGATGGCGCCGCGCGCCCTGATGGTCCCGCCGGGCTTCCCGGACTTCATGTCGCGCGTCCGCATCGTGCGCCCCGGTCCCGTGCCGCTGGAGGGGCGCGCCTGGTCCGGTCACGGCCCGGTCGTACGAGTGGAGGTGAGCGCCGACGAAGGCGCTTCCTGGACCGTGGCCGAGCCGGCGCCGCCGGGAGCGCACCGGTGGGCGTGGCAGGGCTGGCGCTGCACCTGGACGGCCACTCCCGGCCGGCACGACCTCCTGGTCCGGGCCACGGACGCCGGGGGCCGCACCCAGCCCCTGGAACAGCACTGGAACCGCGGCGGCTTCGGCAACAACCTGGTCCAGCGGGTTCCCGTCCTGTGCTGCTGAACCGGGCGCGCCGCGGGCGTCGGCGGAGCAACGGGGGGCAGGGGGGTGGTCGGCGGCGCTCCCGCAGTGCCGTAGGGTGAGGTCTACCGACGCGGGGTGGAGCAGCTCGGTAGCTCGCTGGGCTCATAACCCAGAGGTCGCAGGTTCAAATCCTGTCCCCGCTACTGAAGACAAGGGCCCGGATCCTCATGGATCCGGGCCCTTGTGCGTGCGCAGCCCGGGGTGGCACCCCCGTGCGGGACGCGGTGCGGCGGGAGCAAGATGAAAGAGGGGCCGCCCGCGGCTACAGGAGTGATCATGTTCCAGGACAGCAAGGCGTTCAGCGGCTTCTCGGTGGACGACGTCAAGAAGGCCAAGGAATTCTACGGCGGCCCGCTCGGCCTGCGGGTGTCGGAAGAGAACGGCATGCTCTTCCTCCACCTCGAAGGCGGCGCCGGTGTGCTGCTGTATCCGAAGGCCGACCACCGGCCCGCGGACTTCACCGTGCTGAACTTCCCGGTGGCGGATGTGGAGAAGTGCGTCGACGACCTCTCGGGCCTCGGGGTGGCCTTCGAGCGGTACCCCGGATTCGACCATGACGCGAAGGGCATCGTGCACGGGGAGGGCGGCATGCCGACGATCGCCTGGTTCAAGGACCCGGCCGGCAACGTGCTGTCCGTACTCGACCAGCCCGCCTCGGCCGGGGCGGACGGAACCGCCGCCGCTTAGCGCGCGGACCCCGCCGCCCCCGCCCGGCCCGCGGCCGGGAGCGCCGCCGGGCGGCCCGCGGCGGCGAGGAGGGCGTCGGCGACCGAGGTGCGGGCGTAGAGCACCGACCGCCCGGCCCGGTGCGCACTGACCAGCCCCGCGGCGCGCAGCGCGGTGAGGTGCTGGGACACCCCGGCCGCGGACAGGCCGGTACGGTGCGCCAGTTCGGTGGTGGAGGCCGGGGTCTCCAATTCCGTCAGCAGCCGGGTCCGGGAGCGGCCCAGGACGGCGGCCACCGCATCCGTGCGGGCGAGCGGCCGCGGCTCCCACAGCGCGCCGACCCCGCGCGCCGGGTAGGCGAGCTGCGGCGGCTCCGGCGGGCCCACCCGGGTCAGCACCCCCGGTCCGGTGAAGGCCGAGGGGATGAGCAGCAGCCCGGCCCCCGCGGTCGGGCGGGACAGGACGCGCCGCCCGCGCGTCAGCCGCAGTTCGTTGTCGTCCCAGCTGACGGAGGGGTGCAGGTCGTTGAAGAGGCGGGCCGTGCCGTGCTCGGCGACCTGCCGGGCCCGGTGGAAGACGTCGGCGTCGAGGGCCGTGCGGATCCGCGCCCAGTAGGGGGCGAGCGCGACCTCCCAGTAGGTCTCGACCTCCTCGACGACGCGCGGCAGGCGGGCCGCGGGGTCGGCGTACAGGGCTCGCGCGCGGGGGCCGCGGCCTCCCCGCTCGCGGGCCAGGCGGTCGAGGTCGCGGCGGACCCGGTCGGCGGGGGCGGCCAGGATCCCCGCCAGCTCGCACTGGAGGGTGGGGGCCGGTCCGGTCGGCGCGGGATTGACGAAGTCGGCGACGTAGCCCGCGGGCGGCACCAGTTCGGCGAGCCAGCCCCGGTCCAGCCCGGCGGCCGCAACCCGCGGGCGCACCTGCTCGGCCCAGGTCCGGTGCACGGGGTGGGCGGCGCCGGAGCTCAGCAGCCGGAAGCTGGTCCCGACCTCCCACATCGGGGAGACGGCGAAGCGCGTCTGCGCGAGGTCGCTCGCGGAAAACGCCAGCTCCTCCAGGACGGCCCCCTCGTCAGGATTCGGTCAGAGCTTAATCAATGGTGGCGACAGTACCCCGTGGAGATCATTTCCCCATGACCTCACAGACTCCCATGACTTCACAGACCCCCATGAGCTCAGAAACCCCCAGGACCCCCGCCGCCGGAGCGGCCGGTACGTGGACGCTCGGCGACCGGGAGGTCAACCGGCTCGGCTTCGGCGCGATGCGGCTGCCGCAGGACGGCGCGGCGTTCGACCCCGACGCCACCCCGGGCGACCGCGACCGGGCCGTCGGCGTGCTGCGCCGGGCCGTCGAGCTCGGCGTCAACCACATCGACACGGCCGCCTTCTACTTCTCCCGGCTGCGCTCTGCCAACGAGCTGATCAACCGGGCCCTCGCCCCCTACGCCGACGACCTCGTCATCACCACCAAGGTCGGCCCCGGCCGGGACCTGTCGGGCCGCTGGCTCCCGCACGCCGGTCCGGAGCAACTGCGAGGCCAGGTCGAGGAGAACCTGCGCCAGCTCGGCCGGGACCACCTGGACGTGGTAAACCTGCGCGTCGTGGGCACCGGTTCGATCGCCGAGCGCTTCGGCGCCCTGGCCCGGCTGCGCGAGGCGGGGCTCATCCGCCACCTGGGCATCTCCAATGTCACCGCGGCCCACCTCGACGAGGCCCGGGCCATCGCACCGGTGGTGTGCGTGCAGAACCCTTACGGTCTGGGTATACGGCCCGAACAGGACGAACTCCTGCGCACCTGCGGGGAGCTGGGCATCGCGTTCGTCCCCTTCTACTCGATCGCCGGCCCCGGCGGTGAGACGGGCGTGGTCGCCCCCGATCCGCAGGAGGTGCGCGCCGTGGCGCGGGCGCACGGGGTGAGCCCGGTCCAGGTGCGGATCGCCTGGACCCTGCACCGGGGCCCGCACGTGCTGTCCATCCCCGGCACCGGCAACCCCGACCACCTGGCCGCCAACGTGGCGGCGGCCGCACTGCGCCTCTCGCCGGCCGAGCTGTCCCTGCTGGATCGCCTGCACGCCCCGCACACCCCCGCGCAGGCCCGGTCGCCGAAGTAACGCCGCGCCCAGGGCGTGTCCGTCCGCACCCGCTGTGACGGCACTCACAACAATCCTCCCCATCCGGTGTCGACCGGATGCGCTCCGGCGGGCGTATGCCCGGTGAGAGGGACACACGGATCCGGGAGCGATGCTTGACCGTCGAGGAGTTCGAACAGTTCTGCGCGCAGGCGGCGGGACGGCTGACAGGCCAGTTGTACGTGATGCTCGGCGACCACCACGAGGCACAGGACGTGGTCCAGGAGGTCTTTCGTCAAGGGGTGGAGCCGACGCCGGCAGCTGGACCGGGACGGCCGGCCCGAGGCGTGGATCCGCACCGTCGCGTGGCCGCTAGCGGTGAGCCGGTGGCGCGGTCACCCCCGTACCGCCGACGCCTGGCAGCGCAGCGGCCCGGAGGCGGGCCGGCGCACGGTGCTGTTCTTCCTGCTCTCCCCGTGCGCCGTGTTCCTCGCCGCCGGCTACACCGAGTCGCTGTTCCTGGCCCTGGCCCTGCCCGCGTGGCTCGCGGCGCAGCGCGGGAGCTGGCCGGCGGCCGCGGCCCTGGCCTGTGCGGCCTGCTCGGTCCGGGTGACCGGGCTCGGACGCGCCGACCGCCACCGCTACCGCCAAGGGGGAGCCCGGCACACCGTGCCGGGCTCCCCCGTCCATCTCTGCGGCCGTGGCGGCCCGGGCCTCAGGCCCGGTGGCTGCCGTACTCGCCGCCGAGCGGGCCTCCGATGTCGTAGTACGTGCCGACCTCCGCACGATAGCCCGCGTCCTGGAGGTGCTCCTCCCGGTGGAACTCGGGGGCGGCCTTGATCTGGTCCTTGGTCCGGTCCACGTGGATGGTCCCGGCCGTCAGATCGATCCGCGTCACCGTGCCCGCCGGGAGGAGGACCTCCTTCCCGAAGATCCACACCCCGGTGTCGACGACCAGGTAGGCGTCACCGGCCTCGCCGTTGTGCTTGTCGACCTTGCCGATGGTGCCGTCCGTGGCCTCCACCGTGAAGCCGGTGAGGTCGGTGCCCGCCAGATAGCCGGCGGCCGACTGGTAACTCCACACGTGCTCGGTCACGCGAAACAACTCCTCCGGTGAGCGGGCGGCGGGCCCTTCCCGCCGCACCGGGGCGCCTGCCCGGTAACCGAAGCGGTAACCGCGCCCCGCCGCCGTCGCGGGAGGGCGTTGCCGTGGATCCGGCGCGGCTCCTCAGGCGGACCGGGACAGCTCTTGCGGACCGACGCCGTGGGCGAAGGGGTGCCCGTGGGCGTACCGCTCCACCTCGTCGACCGCCCAGTGCGCCATGCGGGTCAGCTCATTGCCGAGGGAACCCGCGATGTGCGGGGTGAGCAGCACGTTGGGCAGCGTGTAGAGGGCCGAACCGGCGGGCGGCTCGTCGGGGTCGGTGACGTCGATGACGGCGTGGATGCGCCCGGTCCGCAGTTCGGCCACGAGGGCGCCGGTGTCGACGAGTGAGCCGCGCGCGGTGTTGATGAGCGTGGCTCCGTCGGCGAGCCGCGCGAGCAGGGCGGCGTCGAACATGCGCCGCGTCCCGGGCAGTTCGGGGGCGTGGATGGACACCACGTCACCGTGCGCGACGACTTCGGCCAGCGGGAGCGGCCGTACCCCCAGGGCGGCGGCCTCGTCCGGGCCCACGTACGGGTCGTAGAGCAGGACGTCGAGGTCGAAGGGGCGCAGCAGTTCGATGACCCGGCGTCCGACCCGGGAGGCGCCGACGATGCCGACGGTGCGGCGGTAGTTGCCGTGTCCGGCGAAGTGGGGCAGGAGTTCGTACGCCGCCTGTTCGCGGCGGTAGCGCCGGGCGCTCTCCAGGACCCGTTTGTTCGCGAACAGGATCGCGGCGAGGGTGAACTCGGCCACGGGCAGGGCGTTGGCGGCGGCCGCCGAGGAGACGGCGATCCCGCGTTCCCAGACGGCCGGGGTGACGTGCTGCTTGACGGAGCCGGCGGCGTGGACGACCGCCTTCAGCGCGGGCAGCCGGCCCAGTGCGTCCTCGTCGAGGAGCGGGGAGCCCCAGTGGGTGAAGAGGACTTCGGTGCGGGCGAGCAGCTCCGGGTCCGCGGACCGGTAGTCGGTGACGAGCAGGCCGGTGTCGGCGTCCGCGACACGGGGCAGGCGCTCCAGCGCGGAAGCGGCGAGGAGGGTGCGGTGGATGCGGGCCCCCATGGCCAGAAGGGTGCGCGGGCGCCGTTCCCCGGGGGTGGGCGTGGTCACGGTCACTTCACCGCGCCCGCTCGCCGGCGCCGCCCACGCGGACGGGCGGCTGCGGCTGCGGCTGCGGCTGCGTGGAACGAACGTGCAGTGCGCGGCATGGCACGGCTCCGGCGGACCTCGTACGGAGGGAGTGGGCGGACGGGCACCATCGTTCGTCCAGAACCGATCACGGTCAAGAGCGAACGCACAGCACAATCGGACCGGTCACCACAGCAGCGTCATGGGCGGGTCACTTTCACGGCGGGATCTCTCCGGGGACAGGATCGGGGTGCCCAACGAGCCGCTCCCCCTTCCGGTCGCGCAGGTGATCACCCGCTCACCTTGATGGAGGCCCGCGCGGGGCTTTCGACGGGTGCGGTCAGTCCAGTACGGGGTGCACCTCGGGGTGGGCGTCCCACCAGTCCTTGTGGAAGGCGTTGTTCTCCACATTGGCCAGGTAGGCGAGGGCGGCGGCGCGGTAGAGCAGCTCCGCCTGCCCGGCCGAGACCGCCGCGCGGTTCCAGGCCAGGCGGATCCGGCCGCTGACCGGAGCCCCGGCCAGCGGGCGCATGACCGTGCCCTGCGCCGTGGGGGCCGTGGGCTGGCTCAGCGAGATCGCGCGGCCGGCGGCGATCAGGTCGTAGTGCATCTTGCGGTCGGTGATCCGGTAGCGCAGCGACGGGCTGAACCCGGCCTTCGCGCAGGCGGAGACCAGGGCCTCGGGCCCTCCGTCGTCGTCCTCGACCAGCGTCATCCACGACTCGCCGGCGAGGTCGGCCAGCTCGATGCGGTCCAGGCCGGCCAGGGGGTGCTGCGCCGAGAGCCGGATGCAGAAGGGCTCCCTGGGGATCAGGGTCCTCGCCAGCGCCCCCGCGGGGAGCGGCACTTCGTGGTCGTTGACCTCGCCGTACACGATGGCGTCGTACCGTCCGGCGCCGAGCATCCGGGCCAGTGCGGTCACCGAGTCCTCAAGGTCCACGGTGATCTCCTGCCCGGACATGGACAGGTCGGTCTGCGCCAGCAGCCCGTCGAGCAGGACGAGCAGGATGCAGCCCAGCCGCAGCGGGGTGCCGGTGGTGATGGCCCGCGCCTCCGCCCCGAGGGCGTCCATCTCGCTGAGCACGCGCCGCGCCTTGGCGAGTACGAACTGCCCCAGCGCTGTGGGCTCGACGCCGCTGCGGCCCCGGACGAACAGCTCGCCGCCGGTGACCCGCTCGATCCGCCTCAGCTGCGCCGAGAGCGCGGGCTGGGAGACTCCGAGCCGCCGCGCCGCCGCCCCCAGGCTGCCCGCCTCCGCGATCCGGCAGACGGCTTGCAGGTGCCTCAACTCCAGCTGCATCCGGGCAGCGTACGCAGCGCACCTCCACCGCACCATAACGCCGGTCTTATGCCTGCCGGGATGTCCCGTTCTCGTCATGTACACGCTCATACTCGGCCCCGAACGCGCACTTATTCCCCGCTTACCTCCCCCCCACGACGATCGGAGTGGACGTTGCAGCCCACCAGATGGACGGCGGCCGTGGCAGCGATGGCGCTGACCGCGAGCCTCGCCGGCGCGCTGGCCGGGACGGCATCGGCAGCGCAGCAGGCGCAGCCGACGCCGTCCCGGAAGGACACCCCCGCCGCACGCGCGGTCGCGGCCGCCGACCAGGCCGTCACCAGCGGTCTCGACTCCCTGGTCAACTCCTCGCAGGAGCAGTACGAAAGGCGCCTGGTCACCCCCTGGGTGAAGGACCTCTACTCCGTGGCCTACGAGCGCAGCTACCGCGGCCTGCCGGTCGTCGGCGGCGACGCGGTCGTGCTCGCGGACGGCGAGGGCAAGGTCCGCGCCCTGCAGTCCGCCTCCTCCGTACGGATCGACGTGGCGACCCGGCCGTCGGTCGGCGCGAAGGACGCCGAAGTCGCCTCCCGGGCGAAGCTGGCGTCGGTCGACAAGGTCGAGAGCAGCCGACTCGTCGTGCGCCTCAAGGACGACAGGCCGGTCCTTGCCTGGGAGACGGTCCTCTCCGGCCGCACCAGGACGGCCCCCAGCAGGCTGCACGTCTTCGTGGACGCCCACACCGGAACCTTCGTGGACGGCTACGACGACGTGGTCGCCGGCAGCGGCAACAGCAAGTGGAACGGACCCGGCCCGGTCACCATCGACACCACCGGCTCGGGTTCCACGTACACGCTGCGCGACCCGAACCGGACCGGTCTGAGCTGCGCGGACTACAGCAGCGGCACGGTCTTCACGAAGTCCTCCGACTCCTGGGGCACGGGCAACCCCACGAGCAAGGAGACCGGCTGCGTCGACCTGATGTTCGCGGCGCAGAAGCAGTGGGACATGCTCGGCCAGTGGCTGGGCCGCAACGGCGTGAGCGGCAACGGCCGCAGCTTCCCGGGCAAGGTCGGGCTGGGCGACCTCAACGCCTACTGGGACGGCAGCTCGGTCACCATCGGGCACAACAGCGCCAACGAGTGGATCGCCGGTGTGGACGTGGTCGCCCACGAGTACGGGCACGCCATCGACAGCAACACGCCCGGCGGCACCAGCGGCCAGGAGTCCGGGCTGGGAGAGGCCACCGGAGACATCTTCGGCGCGCTGACCGAGGCGTACGCCAACGAACCCTCCCCGTACGACACTCCGGACTACACGGTCGGCGAGGTCATCAACCTCCAGGGGCGCGGCCCGATCCGCAACATGTACAACCCGCCGGCCGTCAACAACGACCCGGCGTGCTACAGCTCCGCGATACCCGGAACCGAGGTGCACGCGGCCGCGGGCCCGCTCAACCACTGGTTCTACCTGCTCGCCGAGGGCACCAGCCCCGGCGGCGGCAAGCCCTCCAGCAGCACCTGCAACCAGTCCGCGCTGACCGGCGTGGGCATCCAGAACGCCGGCAAGATCTTCTACGGCGGCATGCTGCTCAAGACCAGCAGCATGTCGTACAAGAAGTACCGGACGGCGACGCTCAGCTCGGCCAAGTCGCTCGACACCACCTGCGACCTGTTCACCAAGACCAAGGCCGCCTGGGACGCCATCAGCGTCCCGGCCCAGGCCGGTGACCCGACGTGCACTCCGAGCGGCCAGAACGGCGACTTCTCACTGGCCCTGAACCCCTCGTCGGGCACCCTCCGGCAGGGCGCCTCGGTCACCACCACGGTGGCCACCAGCACCACCACCGGGAGCGCCCAGCAGGTGACCCTGACCGCCACCGGGCTGCCCGCCGGGGTCAGCGCCTCCTTCACCCCCGCCACGGTGCAGTCCGGCCAGTCCTCGGTCCTGACCCTGACCGCCACCGCCAACGCGGCGCCCGGCGCCTCCACCGTCGTCGTCAAGGGCCAGGGCGCGGCCCTCGCCCACACCGTCGACTACGCGCTCAACGTGGGCGGTACCCAGCCCGGCAACGACCCGCCGGACATCAGCGTCGCCGGCATCCAGGCGCACCTGACGGAGCTGAACACCATCGCCTCCCGGAACGGCGGCAACCGCCGCGCGGGCAGCGCCGGCTACAGCCAGTCACTCGCGTACGTGAAGGGGAAGCTGACGGCCGCCGGGTACACCGTCGCCGAGCAGAGCTGCACCTCCTGCACCTACCCGTCCAACAACCTGATCGCCGACTGGCCGGGCGGCCCCGCCGACCAGACCGTCATGTTCGGCGCGCACCTCGACAGCGTCGCGGCCGGCCCCGGCATCAACGACAACGGATCGGGCTCCGCGACCCTGCTGGAGAACGCCCTGGTCCTCGCGCAGAAGAACCCCACCATGACCAAGCACGTCCGCTTCGCCTGGTGGACGGACGAGGAGCAGGGCCTCAACGGCTCCGAATTCTACGTCGCCCAGCTCAGCGGCGCGCAGCGTTCGGCCATCAAGGGCTACTACAACTTCGACATGGTCGGCTCGACCAACGGCGGCTACTTCATCAACAACGTCGACTCCGCCACCGCCGCACCGCTCAAGGCGTACTGGACCTCCCTCAACCTCGCACCCGAGGAGAACACGGAGGGCCAGGGCCGCAGCGACGACTACTCCTTCCAGCAGGCCGGGATCCCCACCTCCGGCTACGCCGCCGGGGCCAGTGCCCGCAAGACCCCGGCCCAGGCAGCCAAGTGGGGCGGCGCCGCCAACGCCGCCTACGACGCCTGCTACCACAGCTCCTGCGACACCACGAACAACATCAGCGCGACGGTCCTGGACCGCAGTGCCGACGGTGTCGCGTACGCCGTCTGGAAGCAGGCCGTCGGCGGGGAGACGCCCGCACAGGACTTCTCCCTCTCCACCAGCCCCGCCGCGGGCACGGCGGCCCCCGGCGGTTCCACCACCGCCACGGTGAACACCCAGACCGTGAGCGGCGCCGCCCAGACGGTGGCCCTGTCCGTCTCCGGCGCCCCCGCCGGGGTGAGCGCCGTGCTCAGCCCCGCTTCCGTCCAGTCCGGCAGCTCCTCGACGCTGTCGGTCCAGGTCGGCGCGAGCACGGTGCCCGGCACCTACACCCTGACGGTCACCGGTTCCGGCACCGTCAGCCACGGCACCACCTACACGCTGACCGTCACCGGTGGCGGCGGCACCTGCACCCCGCGCCAGCTCGTCGCCAACGGCGGCTTCGAGAACGGCACCAGCCCGTGGACGGCGACGACGGGCGTCATCACCAACCAGTCCGGCGAGGTCGCCCGCACCGGCAGCTACATGGCGTGGCTGAACGGCTGGGGATCGTCCCACACCGACAGCGCCTCACAGCAGCTGACCGTCCCGGCCGGCTGCTCCGCCTACCAGCTCTCCTTCTACCTGCACATCGACACCGACGAGACGGACAGCGTGGTCTACGACCGGTTCACCGTCTCGGTGGGCGGCCAGACGCTGGCGACGCTGTCGAACCTCGACGCCAACTCCGGCTACACGCAGAAGACGTACGACCTGTCCCGGTTCGCCGGTCAGAGCGTCACCCTGAAGTTCGAGGGCACGGAGGACCAGTCCCTCCAGACCTCCTACGTCGTGGACGACGTCACGGTCCAGGTGAGCTGAGGAACACCCCGGTCTCCGGGGTGCGGCCCGGTCCCCGCGCGGCGGGGGCCGGGCCGCACCCCTGCCCCGCGGCCCCTCCCCTCCCGGCCACACCCCTGCCCCGCGGCCCCTCCCCTCCCGGCCACACCCCTGCCCCGCGGCCCCTCCCCTCCCGGCCGCACCCCTCCCGGCCGCACCCCTCCCGCGCCGCCCGTCCCGGCCGCGCCCCTACCGCGCCGCGCCGTCCGTCGTCCGTCGTCCGCTCACCGCCGCCCGGCCGCTCCCCCGCGGTCCTCCGGGGCCACCAGGGCCGTCAGTCCGGGGTCCAGCTCGGCGCCGTCCACGAGCAGGGCCTCGACCGTACGGGTGGCCGGGTCGATGTCGGCCTCCATGCCCTGGCCCGCGTAACGGGGGTAGCCGGAGGCGCCCAGGCCGCCGGTCGCCTCGACCACGGCCGATCGCAGGGGGCGGTCCCCCTGGGGAGCGCCGCTCCTGTTCTTGACGTGCTCGGGTACCAACAGGATCTCGAAGCGCTGCGGGTCGGTGGTCATGGCCCGACGCTAGACACCGTCCTGACGGGCGCGCAAGAACCCGTAGGCTCTGTGGGGCCTCCAGCGGGCAAAAGTCACGAGGTCGGCTCTGTGACCTGAGGGAAAAGGACACCATGAGCGGCGCTTCCCCGGCCAAGATCCTCCTCATCGCGAAGGACCGTACGCTCCGGACCCTGCTGGAGCGCCTCCTCGTCGGCGGGGGCTTCGCCGTGGTCGACGGCGGGAGCGGCGCGGACACCGTGGCGCTCCTCGGCAGCGAGGGGCCCATCGGCCTGGTGGTCTGCGAGCGCACCGGCCCGGGGCTGGACGAGGTGGCACTGTTCGAGGAGGTCCGCCGGTCGCCCGCTCACGGGCGCGTGCCGATCCTCGCCCTGCCGCCGGCCGACCCGGAGTGCACGGCCCGGGCGCTGGAGGCCGGTGTGGACGACTGCCTCGCCAAGCCGTTCCACCCCAGGGAGTTCCTGACCCGCGTCGAACGGCTCGCGCGGCCGGCGACGAGCACCCGCTGCCCGCACCCTTCCGGCACTCCGCCGTTGCCGTAGCGCCCCGACAGCACGTGACAGAGCCCCCCGTCCCAGTGGACGGGGGGCTCTGTGACGTGGGGACCGGTGCCCGCCCCGGCAGCCGCTCGGCAGCCGTACGCCTGCGGAAGGTGCGGATCCGCGGATCCGGTGGAACAAGCCGGGGCCCCGTGGGCACTCGCGCAGGCGTCTGAGGCCCCGGCTCGCAAAGGGGTGTGCGTCAGCTGCCGGCCGACAGGTTGCCGGAGAGGACCGGGATGTTGTCCAGGATGTGCGAGAGCGGCTCGTCGCCCTTGGCCTGGGTGGAGTTCTCGGTGCACTGCTGGTTCTGCGGGTTCGACAGGACGTTGATGTCCTGGACACCGACGTTGACCAGGGCGATCAGGGACTGCGCGTTGAGCTTCGCCGGCAGACCGATGCAGGGCTTGTTCAGGCTGCCCTGGACAAGGCCGAGCTGCGGGCTCAGGTCACCGCTGGTCTTCTGGTTGCCGTAGATCTGCGAGGCACCATTGCCGTTGACGGTGTTGATCCCGTTGTCGTTGCCGATGGCCATGGCCGGGGCGGCCACCGCGGCGCCCGCGCCGAGGATGGAAGCGGTCGCAGCGGCGGTGGCCATAATCTTCTTGATCATCATTGGTCTTTCTCTTGCACGAGTGCACGGTGGTGAGCGCCTTGATCAACGCCCGGATCCGGCGCAGGTTCCGCGGGTTCACCCGATCGGCCCTGCCCGGCCGCGCACCCGCAGCCGCCCCGCCCCGCCGGTCAGCGGGTGGCTGCGTAGGTCCAGAACTCCCGCATCAGCGCCGGCGAGGCCGGGCCGCCCAGTTCCCGCTGGGTGAGCAGGATGGTGACCGCACCGGTGCCGGGGTCCACATGGGCGGCGGTGCCGGTGCCGCCGATCCAGCCGTAGCGGCCCGGTGCGTTCCACGGGGCGAGGAGGGCCACGTCGACGGAGCCGCCGTACCCCCAGCCCTGGCCCTCCAGGAAGAGGGCTCCGCCCTCGCGTTGCGGCGCGCTGAGGTGGTCGGTCGTCATCCGCCGCACGGAATCCGGCGAGAGCAGCCGGCCGCCTTCGTACGCGCCCTCGGCGAGCAGCATCCGGCCGAAGGCGAACCAGTCGTCGGCCGTCGACACCAGCCCGCCCGTCCCGGAGGGAAAGGCGGGCACGCTGTTCCACTGGCCGTCGGGGGCGTCGACGAGCTCCAGCGCTCCGCCGTCGGGAGCGGCCCGGTAGTAGCTCGCGAACCGGTGGAGCTCGCCCGGCGGCACGGCGAACGCCGTGTCCCGCATGCCGAGCGGTGCGAAGACGCGCTCCGCGAAGAGGTCCGGCAGCGACCGGCCCGTCGCGCGGGCGAGCAGGACGCCGAGGATGTCGCAGCCCGTGTTGTAGAGCCAGGCCGCCCCCGGCTGGTGGAGGAGCGGGATGCGTGCCAGGGCCGCCATCCATTCGTCGGGCGGGGCGATGCTCTGGGGCTGCGGCGGTCCCTGCTTGAGCTCGCTGAAGAGCAACTGCACGGCGGGCAGGGAGAAGTCCGAGGGGAAACCGTGACCGGCGCGGAAGGTGAGGAGGTCCTCGACGGTGATCGCGCGCTCGGCCGGGACCACGTCGTCGACCGGTGAGGACGGCGTACGGACGACCATCGGTGCGGCGAGCTCGGGCAGCCAGCGCGAGACCGGCGAGTCGAGGGCGAAGAGGCCGTCCTCGATCAGCATCATCGTGGCCGCGGCGGTCACCGGCTTGGTCAGCGAGGCGATCCGGAAGAGGGAGTCGCGCGTCATGGGAGTGCTGGCGGCGGTGTCGAGGGAGCCGACGGCCGCCACCTCGACGTCCTCGCCGCGGGCCACCAGCCCCACCGCGCCGGGCAGCGAACCGTCCTCGACGTGTGCCTCCAGGAGGCTGCGCAGGTCGCTCGTCATCCACCTTCTCCTCCGTACGGCGCCGCAGGAGAGGGCCGGCGCGGATGCCCGTGGAAGAGACTGCCGCCGGCCCCGCGAATCATCGGTGCGACACGACACGTCAGGGCACGCCGTGTCACGTCACGTCATGTCACCACGAGTGCGCGGCCGGGGGACGACGGGGCGGCCGGGCTTACGCAGCCGGGACGACCGAGGCCCTTATCGCCGCGGCCCACTCGGCGAGGAGCAGTGCGTGGCGCAACCGCTCGGCGTCGGTGAGACGGCCTTCGGCACGGGCGAAGAGGCACCGGATGTCGGCGTTGATCTCGGCGAGCGGGCGCTCGGGGGCCTGGCCGGCCGGGGTCGGGTCGTCGGGGATCGGGCTCACGTGATCAAGGGTAGGGGCGGGGTCCGACAATCGGGCACGGTGTCCGTCATGCGGACAGGATTTTCCGGAGCGTGGAGAGCTGTGCGGCGGCCTGCGGCGCGCCGCCTCGGGGAAACCCCATGCGGGGTCGAACCAGGCCGCCGGGAGCTCCGCGCACGGCGCCGGACATCGGTGGGCGGCCCCCGGACCGCTGGTCGCGGACCGGGAGCCGTCGGGGGCCCGGATCAGTTGTTGGAACCGACCGTGTTGTCGTGGCCCGCGTTGAACACGTCGTCGGCGGCGAACTGGAACCAGTCGCCGAAGACGAAGGTGTAGGAGTTCTCGGCCGGCGCGTAGACGGTCACGTCGGCGGCGGCCACGGAGGCGCCACCGAGGACGATCGCACCGGCGGCGAGGACGGACAGCACGCAACGGACAGAACGCATGGATCCACCTTTCGAAGGGGGTTGGGAGCACCCAAAACCTAGAGAAGGCACGCCATGCTGTCCCGCCACCGTGCCGGTCACGGCCAACTCCAAGCCGATTGGCGGATCCCGGACAGCCCCGCCGGGGCCGCCCGGGGGGCCGGGAGTGTGCCGCCCCGCTCCCCCACTACGCTGCCGACATGAAGATCATCGACTTGGAGCCGGGCGACGCGCGGCTGACCGAGGACCTGCTCCCCGTGCTGCTCGAACTGCGTCCCCACCTCACCGAGGACCTCTTCCTCTCGATCCTGGCGGAGGGCCGGGAGCAGGGACTGCGCTTCACCGCCGCGTACAGCGGGGAAGGCGTGTGCGTGGGGGCGGCGGGCTGGCGGATCACCGCGAACACCGCCCAGGTCCGCAAGCTCTACGTGGACGACCTGGTCACCGCGGCCACCGCACGCTCCACCGGAGTGGGCCGCGCGCTCCTCGCCCACCTCGAAGCGCACGCGCGGGCCGCCGGCTGCACCGCGCTGAACCTCGACTCCGGAACCCACCGCACGGACGCCCACCGCTTCTACTTCCGTGAGCGCATGGCCGTGACCGCCTTCAACTTCGACAAGCCGCTGACCTGAGCTGACCTGCCCCGCCCTGACCTGAGGTGACATGACGTGAGCTGACCTGACGTGAGCTGACCTGACGTGAGCCGGCCCGACCCGGCGGGGCGCCGCGGGCGGGGGCGTCGCAGGCGGGCCGTCACAGGCGGGGCCACAGGCCACTTGCCGCGTATTGGCCTTGCCCCGGCGGCGATTGGCCCCGGTACGTTCGCGGCATGCGCATCCAGATCGTAGACGCCTTCACCACCCGGCCCTTCGCCGGAAATCCCGCCGGGGTGTGCCTGCTTCCCGCCGGAGAATGGCCGGACGACCCTTGGCTCCAGCGCGTCGCCGCCGAACTGAACCACCCGGAGACGGCCTTCGCCCGGCCCCTGTCGGTCGGCGGTGGAGCCGAGTGGGAGATCCGCTGGTTCACCCCGCTCGTCGAGGCCAGCCTCTGCGGCCATGCCACTTTGGCCACGGTCCACACCATGCGCCGCGAAGGGCTGCTGACCGGTCCGGTGCGGTTCCGGAGCCGGTTCAGCGGCCTGCTGGCCGCCCGCGCCAAGGACGACGGAAGCATCACGCTGGACTTCCCGGCCGCCCCCTGCACCGAGACGGCCGTTCCCGAGGGGCTCGCCGCAGCCCTCGGCATACGGCCCGAGGCCGTCCTGGGGACCGGCGCACTGGGCGACCTGATCACGGTCCTGCCCGACGAGGCCACCGTCCGGGCGTTGCGGCCGGACCTCGCCGCCCTTGCCGCACTGACGCCCCGCGAGAACCTGCGCGGTGTCGCCGTCACCGCGCGGGCCGCATCGGCGGGGCTGGGGTACGACTTCGTCTCCCGCTACTTCGCGCCCGCCAACGGCATCCCCGAGGACCCGGTCACCGGCAGCGCCCATACCGCGCTGGCCCCGTACTGGGCTGCCCGGCTGGGCCGCACCGACGGCCTCACCGGGTTCCAGGCCTCGGCGCGCACCGGCCTGGTCCGGACCGCGCTGCGCGGTGACCGCGTACTCCTGACCGGGCACGCGGTCACCGTCCTGGAGGCGACCCTAGCCACCTGACCACCTGACCACCTGACCGCGGGGAGCCGCGAGCCCGCGGCCGCCGACCGGTCACCGCAGGGTCGCGCGCGGTCCCGCCGTGACCGAAACGACGCCGGCCCGAGGCCCGTTCGTCCTGGTCGTGGCGGTGGGTCGGTTGCTAGGTTCCTGCCTCATCCGACCTCGGGGGAACCGATCCATGCCCGTACTTGCCGGACCCCGTGGGGTCCTGTCCGCCGCGGTCGCGGCCGCCGTCCTGCTGGCGGGAGCGACCGGTTGCACGGGTACGGCGGGTAAGGAGGGAACGTCCCCGGCGGCTGCTGCTTCCCCGCCACCGGCATCCGCTTCCGGGGCGGCCACGGCCGCCGCCCCTGCCTCACCGTCGGTCTCCGGATCCCCGGCCGCCGCCTCGCCTTCCCGGACGCCCGCCGCCATGTCCTCCGCGCCGGCGACGCCCGCGACCGGCCGCACCACGACCCCGCCGCCCGCCCCGACCTGGCTGACGGTCTCGGTCGACACCCGGGCGGGCCGGCTCGCGCTCGCGCGCGGCGGCCCGGCGCAGGAGTTCACCGTCACCCTGCGGAACGGGAACTCCGACGAGTACCGGCACCTGCTGGTCGCCTTCCAGATGGAACCCCCCGGCAGCCCGCCGGTCGGACAGGATGGCGGGCCCGGCTTCACGCTGGAGCGCTTCGACCAGACTTCGGGCACCTGGCACCCGGCGGCGCTGCGCGTCGCCAACGACCGCCTTCCGGAGTCGATGCTGGACGGCGGCACACCGCTCGCCCGTTCCGGCGTGCGCGTCGAGCGCTACCGCCTGCGCGCGGCGGCGGGCGGCCCCACCGGCAGCAGTCCCCTGGTCGTGTCCTTCGTCGACACCGACGCCGACCGCGAAACCGCGGCCCACGCGGTCCTGGCCCACACCACCCGCTGAGGGCCTCCCGCCGGCGGGGGGCCTCCGGGGCGGGCGAACCTCCGGGGCGGGGGGGGCGGAGCAGGCACGCGCAGGCTCGCCCCCGCCGCGCGTCGGCAGCGCGTCGGCCGCCTGCCTGCCGTATCCCGCCGGAACAGGATCGGGCGCAGGCAGCGCCTACCGAGGGCAGCGCGGTCCGGGGGCGGCGGCCGAGGCGTTGCAGACGCCGCACCGGCGCCGGCCGGAGGAGGCCGCGGGATCGGCTTCGTGCCGCCCGTGCCCGTCACCGTGCGCGCCGAGCGCGACCGAGGCGGTGTGCCAGGCGGCGGTGACGGCGCGGCGGGCCCGCTCCGTCGCCTCGGCCACACCCCCGTGGAGGTGGAGCGGCGCGCCGATGTGGACGTGGAGGCGGGGCCTGCGCAGCGGGGCGGTGAGGGCGCCGGCGAGCTGTTTGGCGCTGCCGCCGGAGCACAGGCGGCGCGAGCCCGCCTGGCCCACGGGCACGACGGGTGCGCCGGTCGAGGCGGCGAGCCGGGCCAGTCCGCTGCGGAAGGGGCCGGGGGCCGATTCGCCCGCGTCGCGGCGGCCCGGGAGCCCGCCCTCGCCGTAGAGCAGCACGTGGCGGCCGGCGGCGAGCGCGGCGGCCGCGGCATCGAGGGAGTCCGCGGCGCGCCGGGTGCCGCGGTGCACGGCGATGTGGCCTTCGCGCCGCAGGGCGGCCCCGAGCAGCGGCACCCGCCACAGGCCACTGGTGGCGAGGATCACCGGCTCGATCCCGTGCCGGCGCAGCGCCGCGACGACGACGGCGGGGTCGGCGAGCGAGGTGTGGTTGGCCACGAGGATGCTGCCGCCGGCGGGCAGCCCGCCGGCTTCGGCGGTGACCGTGAGCCGCCCGCAGGCGGGTACGACGGTGGCGGCGATTCGGCTGAGCATGGACGACCCCGTTCGGCTGGCACGGCGCCGGCGCCGGCGCTGGTGCCGTCCATGCTCGACCGCTGCGGCGGCCGGGTCATGAGTAGCCGTACTCACCCCGCGTAGGTGGGGCGACCACCGCACCGGGGCGCCACGCCGCGGGTCTGCCCGGGCCGGTGAGCTCGGGGAGCCGATCGCGCAGGCCAGGAGGGGGCGGGCGTCGGGAGCCGGGCGGCCCGCTGCCCGCGGCGGCCGCACGCCACCTGCGGCTGACCTTCACCGGCAACACCGGCTGGCCTGCCGGTCAGCTGTCCGGACTGGAGGCGTACAGCTCGTAGGAGGACCGGTCCGAACGCACGGCGGCCGGCGCGGCATCCGCGCCGGCCGCCGTGCGTCTTCGGTTCGCCCGCGCGGAGTATGACCGAACGGTCACAGGTTCGGGCCGGCGGAACGGGTGGGGCGCGGCGGACATCTAGGGGGTCGGCGCGGCCCCGCGGAGGGCCGCGTCCGACGTATCGGCAAGACCGGCGCGCTACCGGACACCGCGTGCGCGGTGGCGGCGGCGGCCGGGTGTGAGTGGCAAGGCGGGGCTGGGATGAAGGCGGTAACGGTGGCGGGCGGTTCCCCGGACACTCCGGAAACAGAGAAGGAGGCGGCGGCCGGGGAGGCGGTACGCGACGCGGTGGTCGAAACCCCGGCCGAACCGGCGGAAGCGCCGGAGTCCGCGGTAGACCACCTCCCGCAGGACGGGCGCTCCCCCGCCGCCCGCCCCGATCCGGCCGAACCCGCCGAACCGGCCGGACAGCCGGCCGCCAAGTCCGCCCAGCCCGCCGAACCGGCCGGACAGCCCGAGGCCGCCAAGTCTGCCGATCCGGGCGAACCCGCCCAGCCCGCCCAGCCCGCGGAATCCGCCGAACCGGCCGAACCCGCCCAGTCTGCCGAGTCGGCCGGACAGGCCGAGTCCGCCGAGCGCACCGGTCCCGTCGAACGGGCCGAGGCCGCCGAACCGGCCGGGCAGGCCCGGCAGGCCGCCCGGGAGCTCGACCGCGAAGGCGCGGCGGAGACCGCGGACCGTACCCCGCGCGAGCCCGACCCCGAACCGGTCGCGGACACGACGCCCGAATCGCAGCAGCCGGAGCACGCCACCACCCCGGCGGAGGAGCCGAACAGCGAGGACACCGCTGACGGGCGGGCCGAAACGCCCACCGCCGACGCATCGCAGGACGAGCCGGACAGCGAGGACGCCCTCGACGGGCCGGGCGAAGCGCGCCCCGCCGAAGAGGCGGACCCGTCCGGGTCCGGGGACGGCGACTCCGACGACGGCGTGGCGGTTGCCGGGCCCGCCGCCGACGGCACCGACGGCACCGACGGAGAGAGCGCGCTCCAGCCCCCGCAGCACACCGCGCCCGACGCCGGCCCCGTGACCGGCGAAGAGGGAACCCCCGAAGCGGCGCGGCCCGAGCACGCCGCCCCGGCGCAGGAGCCGGACGGCGAGGACGCCCCGGCCGAGCCCGCCGCAGCGCAGACGGCGGCGCAGGGCCCGGAGGGCTCGGACGCAGCGGAGGACGGTTCCGCGCCGCAGGAGGAGGACGGCGGCCCGCAGGACGAGGACGAACCGGCCACCGCGGCGGTCGTCCCCGCACAAGATACGGACGAGGGCGACGGCACGTCCGGCCATAAGGAGGCCGCGCCCCGGCGGACGCCGTCCTGGGCCCGGGGAGAGGGCAGCGACGCCGGAAGACCGAGTCGGTTCGTCGCCCTCAAACCGCTGGACGGCTCGCCCCGCACCGCCGCCCCGGCACCCACACCCTCCCCGCACCTCGCACCCGCACCCGCACCCACCTCCACCTCCGTCCCCCCGGTCGGCGCCGTCGCCCCGCCGGCCCCGCTCGACCTGCTCGCCGGGCTCACGAACACCGCTTCCGCGCCGGAGACGCGCCGCCGGACCGCGCTGCGCCGCGTCGCGGTGTGGAGCCCGGTCCTGCTGCTCCTCGCCGGAGTCTTCACCGGCGCCCAGCTGCTGCGCCCCCTGCCCGCCCCCACCGTCATCGCCGCGCAGAGCGGCCACACGCTCGACGGGCAGTTCTCCGTTCCGTGGCCCGCAAAGGGCCAGGGCGCGGTCCGTGTCCCCGGCTCCGGCGACATCGGGACCTTCGGCGAGCAGAAGCCGGTCCCCACCGCCAGCGTCGCCAAGGTGATGACGGCCTACGTCCTCCTCAGGAACCATCCCCTGAAGAAGTCCGAGACCGGTCCGGACATCGAGATCGACGCGAAGGCCGTGGCCGACGGCACCTCGGAGAACGAGTCCCGGGTCGTGGGGCTCACCGCCGGGACGAAGTTCAGCCAGCAGGACATGCTCAAGATGCTGATGATCCCCTCGGCCAACAACATCGCCCGCCTGCTCGCCCGCTGGGACACGGGCAGCGACTCCGAGACCGCGTTCGTCGGGAAGATGAACGCCGCCGCGAAGGAGCTCGGGATGCGGGACACCACCTACACCGACCCCAGCGGTCTGGACGCGGGCACCGTCAGTACGGCCGTCGATCAATTGAAGCTGGCCGAGGCGGTCATGAAGGACGAGGCCTTCCGCGCGGTCGTGACCCTGCCCAGCGCCCCGGTCAAGGGGCTCTCGCAGCCGCTCGTCAACAACAACACCCTGCTCTCCAGCACCGGACTGAGCATCCGGGGGATCAAGACCGGTTCGAGCACGCCCGCCGGCGGCGCGCTCATGTGGGCAGCGTACAAGTCGGTCGGGGACGAGACCCCGCTGATCCTCGGCACGTTGATGGACCAGCGCGTGGACGGTCCGGATCTCAACGCCACCAAGAGCCTGGCGCTGGTCCAGGCGAACAGCAAGAAGATCATCGAAGCCGTACGGGAGGCACTCGCCGCGGCGCCGGTCGCCCGCAAGGGCCAGACCGTCGGGTACGTCGACGACGGGCTCGGCGGCCGGACGGCGCTGGTGGCGACGAAGGACCTCGACGTGATCGGTGTCCCCGGCCAGCAGCTGAAGCTCGTCCTCACCACCGGCAAGGGGCCCGGCACCGGAGGGGGCGCCCCGCCCCTGCCGCACACCGCGAAAGCCGGAACCGAAGTCGGCGTCCTGACGGCCGGTGAGGGCGAAGGGGCGAAGAGCGTGCCGGTGGCGGTGCGGGGCGCACTGGCGGAACCTTCGCTCGGCGCCCGGCTCACCCGCCTCCGGTAGCGGCCGGCGGCGGCCCGGAATCGCGGCCCTTCGGGTCGGCCGGACAGCACTAGAGCCCACCCGTGAAGAGGAGCTCGTTCGGCGAGCTCCTGATCGCGATCAGGGCCGCGGTGGTCAGACGCGCGAGCGTGCGCATGGAGGGGGCTCCTGGAGGGTGGGCGGTCGTCACCAGACGGCCGCTGCCCCGGCAGGCGCTGCGGGGCGCGACCAACCTCACCATCGGGTGCCTGGGCGGTGCGGCTTGAGCCGGCTCTTCGTCTCTTGCCCGCCCGGGACCCGACCCGGACCCGACCGGGGCCCGCCCGGGTGCGGCCGGAGCGGCCCTTGGCGCCCAGCGCAGACCGGACCGCCCCGGCCACCATTCGGCGCAGGCGAGGGGTCCGGGCGGCCCGTGGGCAATCACCCGCACGGGCTCACCTGGGGAGAGCCGTACGGATGACGGACCGGGACGCGACGGACCGGGATGCCGGGCGGGCGCGCCCCGGGGGTGCCCCGGGACGCGACCGACCCTTGTACTCCTCCCCTGCCACCGTGTGCCGCGCTGCCGTGTCCCGGACACCGGACGCCTGCCGGTGTCACGGGCCGGCTGCGGTCACGCGCCCGGCGGCACCCGGGACGGGCGGCCCGAGCCGCGCGTGAGGCGGTAGCCGAAAATGCCCGCGAGGGCGCCGAGCACCCCTCCGGCCGCCGTCCAGAGCCAGCGGTCCGACCACCAGCCGCCGGCCCAGCCGTCCTCCGGCTCGCGCAGGGACGAGGTGACGGTGGCCGGGACCAGCGGAGCCGCCAGGCTGCCGTCGACGGCACTGGCGCCGCCGGTCTCCTCCACCGCGGCCTCGACGGCCGCGCGCACCGGCAGCCCGAGGTCCTCCTCGGGCAGGCCGACGACGGTCAGGCGCACGTAGTAGCTGCCCGGCAGCGGGTCGTTGGCCCACGGCTCGGCCGCCGCCCGTACGGTGCGCAGGGTGCAGGACAGCTGCACGGACGCCGCTTCCTTGGCTGCGGCCCGCGACTGCGTCCCGTAGGTGCACGCCTGCCGGCGGCGCAGCCCGTCGTACACGTCGAGCCGCCAGGTCGCGGCGCCGTGCCGGGTCGCGGAGTCGGGCAGCGTGACGGTGGCCTTGACCGTGGCGCGCTGCTGCGCGTCGACGGGCAGGACCCAGTACAGGTAATCGCCGGTGGACGCGCCGGCCGTGGCCTGCTGGCCCGGGCGGAACGCGGTGGCGGTGCGGAAGCCGGTGCCCGCCTCGGTCGGAGCGGCCTCGCCCTGGCCGGATTTCGGGCCGGCGCTGGAGCCGGGGCCGGCCGGGGAGGTGTCGGCGGCGGCCGTCCCCGCCGCCGTGAGGGCGGCTGCCGCGACCAGCAGGGCGGCGCTCAGGGTGCGTACGGTACGCATCAGTTGGTCCTCCAGACGGAGATGCGCCAGCGCGAGATCCATCCCCACACCAGGCCGGCCAGCAGTCCGGTGAGGACCAGGACGGCCAGCAGCCACCAGCCGCGGCCGAGGCCGAAGGCGGCGGCGTCGGAGGTCGTGCCGGGGCCGTCCACCACCTCGATGGTGAGCTCGACGGGCATGCCCGGGGTGGTCTTGACGAGGGCGGGGGCGGAGAAGGAGTTGCTGACCTGGAGGCAGACGGTCTCCGCCGCCTCCTTCGCCCCGTCGTCCGCTCCGTCGATCTCGGCCTTCGGGTAGCGCAGGCCGGTGGAGAGGACGTCGGTGCGCCCGTCACCGGCTTCCGAGCCCCGTACGATCTCGCGGCCGTGGACGGTGGTGGCGCGCAGCAGGACGCCGTAGTCGTTGTTGACGGCCCGGTCGGCGGCGATGCTCACCGAGGCGCGCAGCTCCTGGCCCGGGCGGACGTCGACGCGATACCAGCGGTGTTCACCGAAGGTCTCGCGGTCGCTGTAGAGGCCGGGCGTCAGCTGCGGGGCGCTCGCGCACTGCTTGGCGCCCTCGGTGGCGACGGGGTTGACGACCGGGTCCGCCGCGCGGTCGACCAACTGGCGGACCCTGCCGGACAGTTCCGCCGTGTGCTGGACGGAGGTGTAGGTACCGCCGGTTGCCTCGGCGATGCAGGTGAGCTGGGTCCGGGTCTTGGCGTCGGGCACCAGGCCGAGGGTGTCGATGACGAGGTGGATGCCCTTGGCGGCGATGTCGCGGGCCACCTCGCACGGGTCCAGCGGGGCGCAGGTGTCCTCGCCGTCGGTGATGAGCACGATCCGTTTGGTGGCGTTGCCGCCGTCCAGGTCCTGGGCGGCGCCGAGCAGGGCGGGGCCGATCGGGGTCCAGCCGGTGGGGGCGAGGGTGGCCACGGCGGTCTTCGCCTCGGTCCGGTTCAGCGGCCCGACCGGGTAGAGCTGCCTGGTGTCCTTGCAGCCGAGCGCCTTGTCCTCACCGGGGTAGGTGGCGCCCAGGGTGCGTATGCCGAGCCGGACTTCGTCGGGGACCGCGTCGATGACCTCGTTGAAGGCCTGCTTCGCCGCGGCCATCCGGGACTGGCCGTCGATGTCGGTCGCCCGCATGGAGCCGCTGACGTCCAGGACGAGGTCGACCTTCGGGGGTTCCTTCGCCGTCGGACCGTCGGCGGCGGTGGCGCTCGCCGGGAAGAGCCCGACGGCCAGGGCGGCGAGCAGGCCGCACGCCCCGGCCGCCAGCCGTTTTCTTGTGATCATCGCCGGATCGTATTGAGGATCGCGCGGCAATCCAAAACGTGCCGGTGGGGCCGTCCTTGACGGACCGGCGGCTCGTGCCCGGGCATCCGGGGGGTCTTCGGCGCCGGGAAATCCCGGTGCGGGGGACGAGGGGTGTTACCTAGGGTGCGGGGATGAGCTCCCGCACTTTCCGCATCACCGTCCGCGGCTCCTTCGACGGCCTCACGGCCGGCCAGCGGGCCGAGCTGCTCGCCGACGCGCCCGCGCACGACATGCTGCGCGCGGCCTTCACCGAGGAGGGCCACCTCACCTACGACGTCGCCGCCCGTCCCTTCTTCACGTTCCGGTTCCTGGATTCGGGCGAGGCCGAGGAGGACATCCTCGACGCGACGGCCCGCGCCGAACTGGCTGCGGAGAGCTGGCTGACCGAGCGGGGCTACGGCTTCAAGCAGCTCAGGTCCCAGGCCCAGGACCTTTCGACGGCTCCGCTGGGCAAGCGCCGCCGCCAGGAGGCGGCCCGCGCCACGGGCACCGGGCCCGCCGCCTGAGGACCGCCCGCGCCTCGTCCACGGGCCTGCCCGAGACCCGCCCGGGGCTCACCGGTGTCATCGCTGCGTGGTGGCCTGCTCGCGCTCTCTCCCGGCCTGCTCCCGGTCCGCTGCGGTGTCCGGGGTGAAGGTCTTCCCGAGGTGGGCGGCCAGCGAGTCGGGGGCGGGCGGGGAGAGCCGGGCGGCGAGGTGGCCGTCCGGGCGGATCACGAAGGCGGTCGGCCCTTCCACCCCGTAGAGGAGCGCGAACTCGCCGCCGGTGTCGTGGTAGGCGGGCGGTCCGGCCGCCGGGGCGGGGGCCCCGGCTTCGAGGACCACGAAGGTGTCCAGAGCGCCTCCGGAGGCTTCGCGCGCCGTCCTGGCCAGGGCGTCGGCCCAGTCCGGGTCCCCGGCCTCCCGGCCGTTCGCGTACAGCAGCAGGACGTGTCCGCGCTCGCGCAGGCAGTCGTAGAGGCGCAGTGGGTAGGCGGCGATCGGCCCGGTGAGGCCGCTGCAGTCGGGCGCCCGGTCGCCCGGTCGCGGGCCGGGGCCTTCGCCCGGGGGGTCGACGATGGGGCTGCCCCGGTAGCCGACGAGCAGTTGCGCCTCGCGCAGCATCAGGGTGGCCGGGTCCTCGGGGTCGGCCTGAATGCCCTGCGCGGCGTGCCGCACGGTGCGGGAGACGACCTCCTCGCCGACGGGGCGGCGTTCTGTGTCGTAGCTCGCGAGCAGCCCGGGGCGGTGTCGTCCCTTGACCGCGAGGGCGAGTTTCCAGGCCAGGTTCCAGGCGTCCTGGATGCCGGTGTTCATGCCCTGGGCGCCCGTCGGCGGGTGGATGTGCGCCGCGTCCCCGGCGATGAGGACACGTCCGTCGCCGTACCGGTCCACGATCCGGTGGCTGATGCGGAACACCGAGGCCCAGCGGATGCCGGAGGCGGTGGCCGGCCGGGGTGACAGCCGGTCCAGGACGCTCTGGACGTCGGGCAGGCCGGGAGCGCGGACGCTCTGCAGGCCGTGGACGACACCGTCGGAGGCGCCCTGCCCGGCATCGAGGTCGCCCTGCCCGCCGCCGGGGTCGTCCTGCCCGCCGTCGGCGTCGCGCTGCCCCTCGGCCGAGAGTTCGGGCGGCACCAGCATCGACATGCGGTAACGGCCGTGGCCGGGCAGCGGGATGCACACCAGCAGGTCGTCGACCGCGCCGTCCTCGCCGCGGTGCATGGAGCGCACGCCGTACCCGTGCGGCAGGTCCCAGTCGACGGCCACGTCGGCGAGCATGTACTCCTCGGGGAACGCCCCGCCGCCGAAGGCGAGTCCGAGCCCCTTGCGGACGACGCTGTGCGCGCCGTCGCAGCCGACGAGGAACCGGCTGCGCACTTCTTCCTCCGCGCCGCAAGAGGTGCGCAGCCGGCTGGTGACCCCTTCGGCGTCCTGGGTGAACGACACGAGTTCGGTGTCGCGCTCGACCCGGGTCCCGTAGCGCGTCAGGAACGCGTCCAGGATCCGTTCGGTCTCGTACTGGGGCAGCGCGGCGAAGCCGTACGGCACCTCGGGCGGCAGGACGAGGTCGATGCGGGGCTGTTCGGCGCCGTTGACGTAGGTCAACTGCCCGCGCATCGGGACGGCCGCCTCGAGGGCGGCCCGGGCCAGGCCCATGAGGTCCCAGATCTCCAGGGTGCGCGGCTGGATGCCCACCGCCTTGGCGAAGGGCAGCGGCGCGGGCAGCTTGTCGACGATCCGGCAGGAGATCCCGTGTCTGCGCAGCTCCGCGGCGGCGGTCAGCCCGACCGGGCCGGCCCCCGCGACCAGGACGTCCGTTGCATAGGTGTGCGCCATGGGCGCCTCCCGGCATGCGGCCCCCGTGCGGGCCGGTGTACGTCCATGGTCGCCGGAGGTACGGCGCCCGGCATCTTTACTCGATCACGAGGTCCACGTCGATGTTGCCGCGCGTGGCGCGGGAGTAGGGGCAGACCTCGTGCGCCTGCTTGACCAGCAGGGCGCCGGTCTCGCCCGCCAGGGACTCCGGCAGCTCGACCCGCAGCACGACGCCCAGGCCGAAGCCGGCGCCGTCCTTGCCGATGGAGACCTCGGCGGTGACCGAGACCTCGCTGGTGTCGGCCTTGGCCTGGCGGCCGACGAGGCCGAGCGCGCTGGCGAAGCAGGCCGCGTAGCCGGCCGCGAAGAGCTGCTCGGGGTTGGTCCCCTGGCCGTTGCCGCCGAGCGCCGGCGGCATGGCCAGGGCGAGGTCGAGCTGGCCGTCGGAGCTGACGGTGCGGCCTTCGCGGCCGTTGGCGGTGGCGACAGCGGTGTACAGCGCGTCCATCGGAGTTCCTCTCGCAGGGGTGGCCCTTTGGCGGGTGGCGGCCGGTGTCGACCGCGCCACCCCAGTAGAGCACGCAATTCAGTTGCGCACAACTAAATGCCTCGCAAGGCACCTCCGGGTACACTGGCCACCATGACCCAGAAGCCGACCGACACCCACGCCGACCAGGACTTCCTGCGCCTGGACGGCCAGATCTGCTTCGCACTGAACGCGGCGAGCCGTGCGTTCGGGGGTCTGTACCGCGTCGTCCTGAAGGACCTGGGCCTGACCTATCCGCAGTACCTGGTGATGCTGGTGCTGTGGGAGCACGGCGAGCTGCCGGTCAAGGAGATCGGTCAGCACCTCCGGCTGGATTCGGGGACGCTTTCCCCGCTGCTCAAACGGCTGGAGGCGGCCGGCCTCGTGCGCCGTGAGCGCAGCACCGAGGACGAGCGGTCCGTGCGCGCCCGCCTCACCGACGAGGGCGCCGCCCTGCGCGCCCGCGCCGTCGAGGTGCCGCGGCGGATCGCCGCCGCCACCGGCTTCGACCTGGCCGAGATCCTCGACCTCCAGGACCGCCTGACCCGTCTCACCGCCGCGCTCGACGCCGCCGCCCCGCAGGAGGTCTGAGGGGCGGACCGGTGTCAGCGGGCGGCCGCCGGTTCTCGCGGGCGGTCAGCTGCCCCTGGACGTAGGCGTCGGTGTCGGGTGAATAGGGGCCGCCGTGGTCGAAGAGCACGTCGGTGATGCGCTGCCATTCCGCCACCGCGGCGCGCGTGCCCGCGTCCGCCGCCGCCAGGTCGCCCGCGGCGTCCTCGGCTGCCTCCAGCGCTTCGGCGGTCTCGTGGTGGGTCATGCCGCCGGCCTGTCGGCGCACCCGGTCGCGGGCGGCGCGCTCCTGCGGGGAGGGCTCGTGCGGTTCGGCCGCCTCCGCGGTCTCCTCGGTCATGGCTCCTGCGCCTTTCCGTCCGGCATCCGTCGTCGTCCCCGCCGATACCCCGGACCGGCGGGATCATGACCTCGGCGCCGCCTCCGTGGCCGGCTTCGCTTCCTGCGGCCGTCGCGCCGTGCGCGCTCCCGACCGCCTTGCCACACTGTGACGAGGAGGTACGCCATGGACCCGGTTGCCGCGCTGGACCGGATCGCCTTCCTGCTGGAGCGCTCACAGGCGCCCACCTACCGGGTCCGGGCCTTCCGGACGGCGGCGGGGGCGCTGACGCGGATGGGTGAGCGCGAGACGGCCGACCGGGCCGCCGCCGGCACCCTGGAGGCGGTCAAGGGCATCGGTCCGAAGACGGCTCAGGTGGTGCGGGAGGCGCTCGGCGGGGCGGTGCCCGACTACCTGCGGAAGCTGGAGGACGAGGCCGCCGCGATGCCGGAGGGGCCGCCCGCCTCTGCGGCCGCCACCGCGCTGCGTGCGGCACTGCGCGGCGACTGCCACGTGCACTCCGACTGGTCCGACGGCGGCAGCCCGATCGAGGCCATGGGCCGGGCGGCGGCCGCGCTCGGGCACGAGTACGCCGTGCTCACCGACCACTCGCCGCGCCTGACCATCGCCCGCGGCCTCTCCCCCGAGCGGCTGCGCGAGCAGCTGCGCGTGGTGGCCGAGCTGAATGAGGCGTGGGCGCCCTTCCGGCTGCTGACCGGCATCGAGTGCGACATCCTGGACGACGGGTCGCTGGACCAGGAGCCGGAACTGCTGGAGCGGCTCGACCTCGTCGTCGGTTCCGTCCATTCGAAGCTGCGGATGGAGGCCCCCGCGATGACGCGGCGCATGGTGGCGGCCGTGCGCAATCCCCTGATGGACGTACTGGGCCACTGCACCGGTCGGCTGGTGACCGGCCGGGGCCGCCCGGAGTCGCGGTTCGACGCCGAGGCGGTGTTCGCGGCCTGCGCGGAGGCGGGCACCGCCGTGGAGATCAACAGCCGCCCCGAGCGCCTCGACCCGCCGCGGCGGCTACTGCGCCAGGCCGTGGCGGCGGGGACCCTGTTCGCGATCGACACCGACGCGCACGCCCCGGGCCAGCTGGACTGGCAGATCACCGGCTGCGAGCGGGCGGTGGAGTGCGCGGTCCCGCCCGGGCGCGTCGTGAACACCTGGCCGGCGGAGCGACTCCTGACCTGGACCGGCACTAGGCAGGCCTGAGCTGGAGGAGCAGCAGCAGGACATCGGCCCCCGCCACCGCCATCACGGCCAGGAAGGGCAGCCGCCCGGCGGGACGGCCGGCGGCCAGGGCCGGCGCCGGCGCCGTCACCGCCAGCAGGCCCCAGCCGTACGGCGTCACGCGCCCCGGCGGCCCGAGGACCAGGACGGCGGCGGAGCCGAGGACGAGCAGGCCGGCCAGCGCCCCCGACCAGCGGGCGCCGAGCCGCTGCGGCAGCCCCACGACCCCGGTGGCGAGGTCGTCGGCGATGTCCGGCAGGACGTTGGCGAAGTGCGCGCCCACGCCCAGCAGGGCGGCCGCGGCCGTGAGCCAGGGCGGCGGCCACGGCGCACCGGGCAGGCCGAGGGTGACGAAGGCGGGCAGCAGGCCGAAGGCGAGGGCGTACGGGAGCCAGGAGACGGCCGTGCCCTTGAGCCGCAGGTTGTAGGCCCAGGCGGCCGCGACACCGGTGAGGTGGACGGCGCCCGCGAGCGGTCCGCCCGCCAGCGAGAGCGGGACGCACACCAGCAGCGCCATCACCGCCGCCCAGGTCACGGCGGCGGGGCGCACCGTACCGGCCGCCAGGGGTTTGTCCCGTCTCCCCGCGGCCCGGTCGCGCCGCAGGTCGGCCCGGTCGTTGCACCAGCCGACCGACAGCTGGCCGGCGGCCACGGCGCCGACGGCCACGGCCCCGCCCACCGGGCCGCGGCCCGCGGCGGCCGCGAGCGCGGCGGCGAAGAGGGTGACGGCCGCCGCCGGCAAGGGGTGACAGGCCGCCAGCAGCCCGGCTGCCGGACCGCTCCGGCGGAGGGTGGCGGGCCGGGACGCCGGTCCGGTCTCTGCGAGGGGTGCGGGCACGGCGCCACGGTATGCCGCGCCGCGCCCGGTACGCAGGATTCATCACGATGTGTCCGTTTTTTTCTATGGTGCATCAATGACACGTGTCCTGGCAGTGAGCAGCGTGTTCCCGCCCCATCGCCACCCCCAGGGCGAGATCACCGATGCGCTCGCGCGTTTCCTGCCGCCCGGCTCGGATGACGCCCTGCTGCGCCGGGTGCACTCCTCGGTGCGCGTGGAGACCCGCCACCTCGCGCTGCCGCTGGAGCGGTACGGGCCGTCGAACGACTTCGGCACCACCAATGCCCTGTTCCTGGAGACGGCACTGGACCTCGGCGCCCGGGCCCTGGAACTCGCCCTTGCCGCCGCGGGTCTGGCGGCCGGGGAGATCGACCTCGTCATGTCCACCACGGTGACCGGTCTCGCGACGCCCTCGCTGGAGGCCCGGCTGGCCGCGGGCGCCGGCCTGCGGCCCGACGTGAGGCGCGTGCCGCTCTTCGGCCTCGGCTGCGCGGCGGGCGCGGCGGGAATCGGGCACCTGCACGACTACCTGGCCGGCCGGCCCGGGCACGCGGCCCTGCTCCTGTCCACCGAGCTCTGCTCGCTCACCCTGCAGCCCGCCGACACCTCCATGGCGAACCTGGTGGCCGGGGCCCTCTTCGGGGACGGCGCGGGCGCGCTGATCGCCGTGGGCCCCGGACACCCCCTGCACGGGGCCGGCGGCGGTCCCTCGGTGATCGCGGCGCGCAGCCGGCTCTATCCCGGCACCGAGCACCTGCTCGGCTGGGCCATCGGCCACTGGGGCATGCGCATGGTCCTCGGCCGTGAACTGCCGGAGCTGGTGCGGCTGCACGTGGCCGAGGAGGTCGAGACGTTCCTGGCGTCGCACGACCTCAAGCCCTCGGACGTCGACGCGTGGATCTGCCACCCGGGCGGGCCGAAGATCCTCGACGCGCTCACGGACGCCCTGGCCCTGCCCGCGTCGGCGTTCGCCGCGAGCCACCGCTCTCTGGCGGCCGTCGGCAACCTCTCCTCGGCCTCGGTGCTGCACATCCTCGGCGAGGTCCAGCGCGCGGGGCCGCCGCCGCCCGGCTCGGTCGGTCTGATGCTCGCCTTCGGGCCGGGCTTCGCCTCCGAACTCGTGCTGCTCCGCTGGTGAGCGGCCCGGAAGACCACTGACGACCATTGACGCCCTGACGATCCCTGACGACCGATGACGACCGATGGCTGGTGACCGCATGTCCCTGACCCTGTACCTGCTGATCGTCGGCCTGGTCGCGGCCGAGCGGCTCGCCGAGCTGGTGACGGCCCGCCGGCACACCGCGTGGAGCCTGGCCCGGGGCGGCCGCGAGTACGGCCGCGGCCACTACCCGGCCATGGTCGCCCTGCACACGGCGCTGCTGGTGGGCTGCGCGGTGGAACCCTGGGCCGCCGGCCGTCCGTTCGTCCCGGCGCTCGGCTGGGCCGCCCTGACCCTGGCCGGCGCGGCGCAGGCGCTGCGCTGGTGGTGCATCGCGACGCTCGGGCCGCGCTGGAACACCCGGGTGCTGGTGGTGCCCGGCCTGCCGCTGGTCGCGGCGGGACCGTACCGGTTGCTGCGCCACCCCAACTACGTGGCGGTCGCCGTGGAGGGGCTCGCCCTGCCGCTGGTGCACACGGCGTGGCTGACCGCGCTGGGCTTCACGGTGCTCAACCTGGCGCTGTTGCGCGTGCGGATCGGCTGCGAGGAGGCCGCCCTGACGGACGGCGGGCGGCTGCGCGCCCCCGCGTCCGTACCGTCAGCGGGATCGGCGGCCGGTTCGGCGGCGGGCGCCGCTTCGTGATCGACCTGCTGATCGCGGGCGGCGGACCGGCGGGCCTGGCCACGGCCATCCACGCGTCGCTGGCCGGCCTGGAAGCCGTGGTCGTGGAGCCGCGGCCGACCCCCATCGACAAGGCGTGCGGTGAGGGCCTGATGCCCGGGGCGGTGCGGCGGCTGCGGGAGCTGGGGGTGGCCGTCGGCGGACGGCCCTTCCACGGCATCCGCTACGTCGACGGGGTGAGCGGGCGGCACGCCGAGGGACTCTTCCGCCACGGTCCGGGCCTCGGCACCCGCCGGACCGAGCTGCAGGCCGCGCTGGCCGCACGGGCCGCCCAGCTGGGCGTACGGGTGGTCCGACAGCGCGTGGAGGAGATCAGGCAGGACGACGGGGGCGTCGAGGCGGCCGGGCTGGCCGCCCGGTACCTCGTCGCGGCCGACGGCCTGCACTCGCCCGTCCGGCGGCGTCTGGGCCTTGCGGTACCACCGGTGGCGGGCCGCCCGGCACGGTACGGTCTGCGCCGCCACTACGACGTCGCACCGTGGAGCGAGCTGGTCGAGGTCCACTGGTCGCAGCACTGCGAGGCGTACGTCACCCCGCTGGGGCCCGACCGCGTCGGCGTGGCCGTCCTGACGACGCGACAGGCCCCCTTCGACGAGCAGCTCCTACGGTTCCCCCTGCTGGCCTCGCGGCTGCCCCCGTCCCCCGCGGCGGCGGTGCGCGGGGCCGGGCCGCTGCGTCAGGGCTCCCGCCTGCGGGTCGCGGGGCGCGTGCTGTTCGTCGGGGACGCGGCGGGCTACGTGGACGCCCTGACCGGTGAGGGCCTCACGCTGGCCGTGACGGCGGCGGGCGAGCTGGTGCGCTGCGTGCGGGCGGGACGGCCGCGGGAGTACGAACGGGCCTGGCGGGAGCTGTCGCGGGGCTACCGCACGCTCACCGAGTCCCTGCTCTGGGCCCGCGACCGGCCGGGGCTCGCCCGGCGGATCGTGCCGGCGGCCGCCCGGCTCCCGCGCCTTTTCACGCGGGCGGTGAACCTGCTCGCCTGAGGGCGGTCCCGTCATCCCCGGCGGGTCGGCGCCCGGCGTCGGATGCGGTGCATCGCACGGCGGAGCGGCCCCTACCGGGCCTGTCCGGGCGTCGCGGCAACGCGGGGGTACCTCCCCGCGATAGCCGGGTTGAGGCGCCGTCGCCGGCGTCGTGCGCCCTGCCGGGATGATGACGGGACAGCCCTCGGGGGCTGTCCCGGGACGGCGACGCACGGGCGGCGCCCCGCGCCGAGCGCCGGGCGCCGCCTCCGTGCGGTCGTCAGGCGTGGTCGGCGGCGGGCTGCCGGTCGGGCTCGGGGCGCAGCGCCACGCCCGCGAGGACCGCCGCCACGGCGGCGCAGAGCACCGCGACGACGCCCGCCCACGGCACGGCCCGGCCCATCGCTCCGGCCAGGGGGTCGTAGTGGGCCGCGCCCCCGATCAGGTGCACGGCGACGACACCGATGGCCGCGATGGCACCCGCCCGCCAGGCGCGCGCGCTGTCCCGTACCACCAGCAACAGGCCAAGGCCCAGGCAGAGCACGGCCACGAGGAACGGAATCAGGTGGCCGGGGGTCGCGGAGGGCAGGACCGCCGGCTCCTCGGGAAGGTGCAGCGCGCCGATGCCCAGCAGGGCGGCCGCCACGGGCAGACGCAGGACCTGCCGGAGTGTCAGGGGCGTGCGCGGGATGGCACGGGCCGCGGGCACCACGGCCTCGGCGTCGGTGGAGCCCCCGGGGCCGGGCGGGTCGTGGTCCGGCGGCTGGTGCGGCGCGTGCGGCACCTGCGGCACGTGCGGTTCCTGCGCCGCCGCGGCCGCTTCGCCGGGCGCCTGCTCCTGCGGTTCCTCGGCGGCGAGGATGGCCACCAGCTGGGCCACGTCCTCGATGGACCGGCCGAGGGCGGCCGCGCGCAGCGTGACGTCCGCCTCGACCACCTCCTGCGGGGACTTGCCCAGCAGCGCGACCAGCTGGCGCACCTCCTGCACAGGACGTGCGACGGCGGCCGTGCGCAGCGCCTCGTGAACGGGGTTGGGGTGCTGGCCGGTCTCCTTCAGGAGGGTGACCAGTGCGGCGACCTCTTCCAGGGGCCGGCAGGTGGCCACCGTTTCGAGCAGGGTGTGTATCGGCTCCGCGCCCGCCTCGGCGGGTACGCCGCATTCGGCCGCGGGGTCGTCGGGGGCCGCGGGGTCGTCGGGGGCCGTGGGGTCGTCGGGGGCGGCCGTGGGGTCGGTGAGCTCGTGGCGTCCTGCGTCGTCCGTCGCCGCGAGTGTGGTGGGGTCGTTCATCGAGGGCTCCGTTCGCCGACGCACGGGTCTACGCGATCGCGCGCCGGTCATCGCGCGTCATGGGAATCGCACGCTTTGTTACATTGACCGGGACTTGCGCTCACTGCGCCATACGGGGCGGGCAAACGGGGGTTCCCCCGCGGTACGGGCGGCCCCCCGGGGGCGGTCGGGGCGTCGCGGGTCGGCGTACTCGACGCGCTCGGCGTCCGTGGTCCGCAGCGGCCAGGCCGCGATGTGGTCGCGGGTCCGGCCGACCACGGCCCCTTCCACGCCACGCGGGTGCGGCGGCCGTCCCGCCCGCCGGACGGAGCCCCGGTTGAACGTCCGGTTCTGGGTAAGGTCCAGGGGACGTTGACGCGGAGTCGGTTTGGGGTGGGGTCATGGTTCGTCAGATGCGGTTGCCCGGGGCGGTGGTGGCGGCTTCGCTGCTGCTGACGCTCGCCGGCTGCTCCGGTACGGCCGTACCGGGCGCGGACCCGAAGCCCTCCGCACCCCGCAGCGGGTCGCCGGCCGGCGACGGCAAACCGGGCAGTGGGGACGTCCTGCCGGGACTTGTCACCGCGGCCGTTGCGCGCTCGAAGCTGGCGGAGCTGAAGGTCGCACCCGTGGGGACCATGGCCGGCTACAGCCGGGACAAGTTCACGCACTGGGCGCAGCAGGGCGACAAGTGCGACACCCGCGAGGTGGTCCTGCAGCGCGACGGCACCGACGTGCGGCGCGACGCCGAATGCCGGGCCCTTTCCGGCACGTGGAAGAGCCTTTACGACGGATCGGTCGTCACGGACGCGGCGAAGATGGACATCGACCACATGGTGCCGCTCGCGGAGGGCTGGCGCTCGGGGGCGGCCGGGTGGGACGCCGCCAAGCGCAAGGCTTTCGCCAATGACCTGACCAACCCGCAGCTGCTGGCGGTGACCGCGGCCTCCAACCGGTCCAAGGGCGACCAGAGCCCCGACCTGTGGCAGCCGCCGGACCGTGCGAGCTGGTGCCAGTACGGGCGGGCGTGGACCACCGTCAAGTCGGCCTACGGCCTGACCGTCACCGAGCCGGAGAAGAAGATGCTCACCACCATGCTGGACACCTGCACGTCCTGACCGGCGGCGGGCCGCACCGGGCGCCCGGCACCTACCCGGCGCGGCCGGGACGCGCGGGGTGGGCTCAGGCCTCGTATTCGGTGAGGTCGATGCTGTGGATCTGGAGGAGGTGGCCGTAGCGGGGGTGGGTGGTGTCGCGCTCCGGCACCATGCCCAGCTTGCGGATGACGTTCTCGGACTCGTCGTTCCCGGCTCGGTTGACGGCGACGACCCGGTCCAGCCCGCGGTCCTGGAGCGCGTACTCCAAGGTGGCGTGGGCGGCCTCGGAGGCGTAGCCCTGGCCCCAGTACTGGCGGCCGAGCCGCCAGGTGATCTCTACGGCCGGCAGCACCTCGGGCAGGTACTCGGGCACGGAGAGCCCGACGACGCCGATGAGCTCGCCGGATCCGAGGAGCTCGACGGCGAAGAGCCCGAAGCCCTCCTCGTCCCACTCCTCCTCCCAGCGCTCCAGGTCCTCGGCGGTCTCCTCCAGGTCACGGACCGAGCCGTCGCCGATCCACCGCATCACCTCCGGGTCCCCGTTGATCTCGGACAGGGGGACGAGGTCGTCGTCGTTCCAGCGGCGCAGGATGAGGCGGGGGGTGAGGATCTCGGTCATACCGCCATCCTGCCGAACGCCGGTGCGCAGCGGTAATCGGGGGCCCCCGTGCCCCACCCCCGACCGCCGGTGACGGTGGGTGACGAAAGATCGCAGGGGCTGACCGCGTGGAGTGCGCCGAAACGTACCAGAATGAGACCTGGGAACCCGGGCCTCACGAGGGACGGAGCGAGCTGTGGTGGAGATTTCGACGAAGGAGGTCTTCGGAGCTCCGTGCTGGGTGAGCCTGATGGCCCGGGACCTCGACACGGCCCAGCGCTTCTACGGCGCGGTCGCCGGCTGGCGGTTCCGGCGGGCCCGTCTCGGGGACGCCTTCTCCGTGGCCGAGCTGGACGGGGTGTCCGTGGCGGGCATCGGGGCGCTCGCCGCCGACCTTGGGGTCGCCGTGGCCTGGACGCCCTACTTCGCCGTCGACGACCCCGACGCGGCCGTGGACCGGGTCCGGGAGCGCACCGGCACCATCGCGGTCGGGCCGGTCTCCTTCCCTTCCGGCGGCCGGGCGGCGCTGCTCGCCGACCCCGACGGCGCGGTCTTCGGCATCTGGGAGGGCGCCGTCTCCTCCCACTGGCGGGTGGGCAAGGGCCCGGCCCCGGCCTGGCTGGAGCTGCGCGCCAGGAACGCCTTCGACTCGGCGATCTTCTATGGCGCCGTGCTGGAGTGGGCCACCGGCCGCTCCGGCTGCTGCGAGGTCTCGTACGAGGAGGACCAGGTCGTGCTGAGACAGGGCGGCGAGCCCGTCGCCCGGCTCAACAGCGGGCCGGTCGAGCTCGGCTCCTACTCGCCGCACACCCGGCCGCGCTGGCACGTGCACTTCCGCGTCCCGGCGCTCCGGCCGGCCGTCGAGGCGGCCCTCGCGCTCGGCGGGCGTGCGGTCTCGGACGTCGCCTCGAACGCCACGGAGCGGTGGGTGGCGCTGCGCGACCCGGACGGGGCCCTCTTCACGCTGACGACGTCGCTGGCGACGGACCGGGACTGACCCGGACGGCCCGGACGGACCGTGACGGACCGAGGGGGCCGACCGGGCGTCACCGGAACCGACCGGGCCCGACGCCGTGCGACCTGCCGGCCTCGGGCACACGGCCGCCGCCACGGCCCCGCGCCACCGGGCCGTCGGTCAGGGCAGTTCCGGCACGAAGGGCAGGTACTCCTCCCCCTGGGCCGCGGGGACCACGGTGTAGCTGGCCTCGGGCAGTTCGTTCCACAGTCCGGGGAGGTCGCCGAGGGGCTCGGAGACCACCAGGCGCGTCTCGTCGGACACCTCGCCCAGGAAGGCCAGTTCGGGGTGGAGGTGCCGGACGGTCTCGGCCGCGCTGCTGTAGAAGAGCGACCTGGACCTGCTCCGGCTGGAGTAGCGGAACGCCCAGAGGCGTTCGCCGTCGCTCACCGCCACCGTCATCTGGAGCGGATCGGCGACCCCGTGCTCCTTGCCGAGGTGCTCCACCAGGCCCGCCATCCGCGCCACGGCGCCCGGCGGGTCCTGGTCGAGGCCGTAGGTGACCGCGAGATAGAACATCACCTCGGAGTCGGTGGAGCCTTCGATGCAGGGGAAGAGTGCCGGGTCCACGGCCATGCACAGGTCCCGCTGGAGGCGGTGGAAGTCCATGATGGCCCCGTTGTGCATCCACAGCCACCGGCCGTGCCGGAAGGGGTGGCAGTTGGTCTGCTGGATCGCCGACCCGGTGGAGGCGCGGACGTGGGCGAAGAACAGCGGCGAGCGGACGTGGGCGGCCAGCTCGCGCAGATTGCGGTTGTTCCACGCCGGTGCGATGTCCCGGAAGACCGCGGGGGTACCCCCGCCGATGCCGTCCGGGCTGTACCAACCGATCCCGAAACCGTCACCGTTGGTCGTCTCCACGCCCATCTTGGCGTGGAGGCTCTGGTTGATGAGCGAATGCTCCGGGCGGTAGAGCACCGCATCGAGCAGCAGCGGCGAACCCGAGTAGGCGAGCCAGCGACACATGGACACCATCCCCTTCTGGCCTGGTCCGAGCCTAAGCCCCCGGACGGAGCCGGGCGCGCCTTGGCGTCCGTACGGGTCACGCTCGGTGACGGTTCGAGATGCGCGGGCACGGCGCTGCTGCTTCGCTGATTCCGCCCGCTTTCCCCGTGATCCAAGGAGTGAACGTGAGTGTTGCAGGTGAGTCCCGCGGCCGGTCACAGCAGATGCGTGCCAAGGCCCAGGAGCTGAACGACGCGGCCGACCGCTCGACCGACCCTGACGAGAGCCAGCGCCTGCGCGACAAGGCGCGCCGGCTCCAGGACCAGAGCGATCAGGAGCGCGCCCTGGACGACCCGGGCATGGACTACAGGTAGCCGCCTCCGTCCTCTCGGCCCGCCTCGCACCCCCCACTCCCGCAGCCCCCGTGCCGGCCGGGTGGGGGGGTGCGGGGCGGGGCGGGCATGCGACATCGAGCGGGCATGGAGCGGGCACCCCCGGGTAACCGCGCCGTCAGAACGGCAGGCAGCCGGCGGGGGGCGCACCAGGACCCCCGACCGCTCCCGCCATGACGGAGAGGTCGCAGATGTCGCACGTCGAGGAATGCGTCGAAGTGAACGTCCCGGTGCGGACCGCCTACAACCAGTGGACCCAGTTCGAGGAGTTCCCCGCCTTCATGGAGGGGGTCGAGCGGATCGACCAGCGCAGCGACACCCTCACCCACTGGGTGACGAACGTGAACGGGGTGGAGCGCGAGTTCGACGCGCGGATCACCGATCAGGTCCCGGACGAGCGGGTCGCGTGGATGACCGAGGACGGCCAGCCCCGCCAGGCCGGGCTGGTGACCTTTCAGCCGGTCGACGCCACCACCACCAGGATCGAACTGCACATGAACTGGATCCCCGACGGCCTCGCGGAGAACGCGGCCGACAAGCTCGGCTTCGTCAAGCGCCAGGTGGCGGGCGACCTGAGGCGCTTCAAGACGTTCATCGAGTCCCGCGGGGTCGAGACGGGCTCCTGGCGGGGCGAGGTCTGATCGCATGGGCGTCGACATAAGACGTGAGGGGCTGCGGACCGCGTCCCGGGGCGGCAAGGGCCGCGAGGTGGTGGCCCGCTGCGGGCTGGCGACGCGCGGCGTGCTGTACGTGCTGGTCGGCGTGATCGCCGTCCGGGTGGCGTTCGGTGACGGCGGGCAGGAGGCCGATCGCCGGGGCGCCCTGCAGGAGCTCGCGGCCAGGCCGTTCGGCGGTTTCCTGGTGTGGGCCGTCGGGCTCGGCCTCGTGTGCATGATGCTGTGGCGGCTGTCGGAGGCGGTGTTCGGCTCCGCCGGCCCCGACGGGGGCAAGGCCACGAAGCGGCTGGCGTCGGCGGCGCGAACGGTCTTCTACGGGGTCGTGGCGTTCTCGGTGCTCTCCTTCGCGGCGGGCTCCGGCGCCGGCCGCTCCAGCGACGAGCAGTCGCGCGACGTGACGCGCAAGGCGATGGAGCTGCCGGGCGGCCCGTGGTGGGTCGGCGCGGTCGGTGTCGCGATCGCCGTCGCGGGCGTCGTGATCGCGGTGCAGGCGGCCCGGCGGAAGTTCCGCAAGCGCCTCGCGATGACCGGGGTGTCGCAGGGGGTCCGCAAGGCCGTCGAGTTCCTCGGGGTCGCCGGGGGCATCGCCCGAGGCGCCGTCTTCGCGACAGCCGGTGTCTTCCTCGTCTACGCGGCGGTGCGCTACGACCCCGCGCAGGCCAAGGGTATGGACGACACCCTGCGGGCCTTCAGCCAGACCCCGGCGGGGCCGTGGCTGCTCGTGGCGGTCGGTGTCGGGCTCATGCTCTTCGGAGTCTTCTCCTGGGCCATGGCGGCCTGGCGCCGGGTCTGAGACCCACCCGCAGCCGTGGCGCCGTGACCGGTGGACACCCCCGGTCACGGCGCCACGGCTGTCATGCGTGAGGACGGCGCTGCCGCGCGCCGGTCCCGCCGGATCGCCGCTCTGCCCGGACACCGTCTCAGAGCCGGACGGTCCACTCGGCCGTGGAACGCAGGGTGCCGGCGATCCGCGGGTCGCGCACCGAGGGCGTGCGGTCCTGCGCCGTGACCGACAGCCGGTGCACGCGCAGGTCGAACAGCCACAGCTCGGCGACCGGCACCGCCGTGCGGCCCTCGAACCTCCTGAGCTCCCGGCCGTCCAGGAACCACCGGACGACGAGCTGACGTCCGTCCGCTGCGGCCAGGCGGGGCACGGCCGCCTTCGCCGTGTGGCGCACGCGCAGGGTGCGGTCGGTCGGGGTCAGCGGGGTGACGGTCCTCGCGTGCCGGTGGAACCCGGCGATCATCGCTTCGACCCCGGGCAGGTTGAAGGGCTTGCCCAGCACCCGCATGATCGAGTTGTCCGTGGGCCGGTACAGGCCGCCCACGTAGTAGCCGCCGCCCTCGTAGGCGCCGACCGTGCCGCCGTCCGGCGACGGCTCGCCGAGCCAGCGGTACCACTTGGCCCGCTGTGCGGCCATCTCCTGCGCGGCGAGGGTGGAGGTGTTGGCCTCGGCTGGTTCGGGCCCGGTGTACTGCTCGTAGCCCGGGACACCCGGGTAGAAGTACTCGTCGGCCAGTTTCCCGAGCGAGTGGCCGGTCTCGTGGATGGCGACCTGTCCGGACTTGGCGTGGCCGGCCGACGCGGTCGAGATGCCCTCGTAGCCCAGGGTGGCGCTGCGCTCGTTGTAGCCGGCGCCGCCGTACTTGGCGCTGTTGGCGAGGACGACGACCAGGTCGGCCGCCGGTGCCTTCGCCACGTACGCGTCGACCTTGGGCTGGTCGACGCAGAGCAGCCGCTCGATGTCCTCGCACCAGAAGTACGAGCCCAGCGCGGTGTCGCGGACCTCGCCCGCGCCCGGGTCGCCGGACACCCCGGACTCGCGGGAGACGGCGTCGACCGTCCAGACGTTGAAGAGGTTCCGGTAGGTGGTGTAGGGCTCGACGGCCGTCACCTCGTCCCACTTGCGCCGGGCGTCGGCGTGGAAGCGGTCCAGCTCGGCCGCCGTGTAGCCGTCACCGATGACGACGACGTCCAGGCGGTCCGCGACGGGGCCGTTGTCGATCATCTTGGCGACCGCGCCGTCCACCGCCCGCTCGGCCGCGGAGAGGCCGCGCGCGGTCTTGGCGCGGACACCTGCGGCCGGTACGCGGGTGTGGCCGGACCCGGCGTCGCCGCCGTGCTCCGGCCCCGGTATCTCGACCTCCACGCCGGCTTTCACCGGCACGTCGGCCGCGGCCACCTCGGCGGCCGCCGGTCCGGCGGCCGCGAGCACCGCGGCCGCGCACACCGTCGCGACGGCGCCGCGCAGGGCCGAGCGGATGGCGGGCCGGCCGGCAGGGCGTCTGGCTGGACGCATGAAGTCCTCCCCCTGGGAACGAAGTTAAGTGCTGAGACAAGTGGAGTGAAGCGGTTGCTTAAATTAGGTGGCCCGCGGGACGTGCGCAATGGCCCGCTCCCCCTGAATACTGGGGAGTTCGAGCAACCAGGGGGATTCCATGGACGAACCGGGCGTCATCGGCCGCAGGGTTCAGCGGATGCGCGGCGAACGAGGCCTGACGCAAAAGCAGTTGGCTGAGCCGGCCTACACACCCGCCTACGTGTCGACCCTGGAGTCGGGCAAGGTCCGCCCCTCCGAGGCGGCGCTGCGCTTCCTCGCCGGCCGCCTGGGCACCTCGTACGAGGAGCTGGCGACGGGGCGCCCCGCCCACCTGGCCACCGAACTGCGGCTCGCCCTCGCCGACGCCCAGCAGACCCTGGCCACCGGCGCGGCCGACGAGGCCGCCGTCCGCTACCGGCAGCTGCTCGACGAGGCGGAGGACCTCACGCTGGTGCCCGAGCAGGCCGAGGCGCTGCTAGGGCTGGGGGACTGCGCCCTGGAATCCGGGGAACTCACCCTCGCGATCACTCACTTCGAGGCCGCGGAGCGCCTCCTGGCGGACGAGCCGCTCCCCCGCCGGGCCCGCCCGATCCGCGGTCGCGCCGTCGCTCACCTGCTCACGGGCGAGCTGCGCTACGCCTGCTACCTGCTGGAGTCCACCATCGACGAACTGGGGACGAGCGGACTGGCGGACCCGGAGGCGCTGGTCCTGCTCTACGCCGCGGTGATCGGCCCGTACATCGACATGGGCGCGCACGCCCGCGCCGCCCACGCGGCCGAGCTCGCCCTCGCGCTGGCCCCGCAGGTCAGCGATCCGGCGCTGGTGGCGGGCATGCACCGGCAGGTGGCGCGGACGTTCCTCGCCGAGGGCCGGGTGGCCGATGCCGACGCCTCGCTCGCCAAGGCGCAGTCGATCTACGGGCAGCTGCGCTTGCGGGCCGATCTCGCCCAGTGCCACTGGATGCGCGGCTACGTGCAGGCCCAGAACGGCGAACTGGAGGTGGCGGAGCGGGAGCTGCGCACGGCCCGGGAGATGCTGTCCGCCCGGCGTGCCGCCCTGTACACGGCACAGGTCGAGGTCGAGCTGGCCGACGTGCTGCGCCGGCTCGGCCGGTACGGAGAGGCCGCGGAGCTGCTCGCGGGGGTGCTGGAGCTCGGGGACCGGCACGGCGCCGTGCACGCGGGCGGCGCGCACCGGCTCCTCGGCCTGATGGCCGAGGAGCGCGGCGAGCCGGAAGCCGCCGAGGAGCACTACGTGCAGGCACTGGCCCTGCTGGAGCGCAGCGGGGCCACGGGCGACCTCGCCGACCTGTGCAGACTGCTGGGCGACCTGCTGCGCCGCACCGGGCGGACCGAGGCGGCCCTGGACGCCTACCGCACCGGTCTCGGCCACCGGGCGGCTCCGGGCACGACCACGCTGGGCCCGGCGCCCGCCGCGCCCGCGTTCCGGCCGGGCGGGGTCAGTGGTTCTCGGTGGGTCGGAGGTCGCGCGACATGAGCGCCCCGGTGGTGGCCGCAAGACGCAGTGGCCTCCCTCGGCCGGTCCGCGGCGCGATCCGCGGCGGGGAGGGCCGCGCGGCGAGCTGCCGCCCTATGGGACCTGGCACTCGGCGGGTCGGGCGCGGGGTCCACGGCGGCGCGTTCCACGCCCCCGCGGCGGGGCCGCGCCGGGCATGAGCAGGGAAGACCCGGGTAAAGGGCTGGCATATGAACACACCGCAGGGGAGGGTCACACGATGACGGACGGCAGGGACGCCGTGCGGGGCGACGGCAGGGACGAGAGCGAGGAGGAACGCGCGGACCGGCGGTGGCAGGAGCTGATCCAGGAGATACGCGTCGCCCAGACCGGCGTGCAGATCCTCTTCGGCTTCCTGCTCACCGTCGTCTTCACCCCGCACTTCGAGGGCCTGCCCCAGACGGACAAGACGCTCTACATCGTCACCGTCGTCCTCGCGTCACTGGCGACGGGCGCGCTGATCGGGCCGGTCGCCTTCCACCGCATCGTCTCGGGCCGCCACATCAAACCGCAGGCGGTCGCCTGGGCCTCGCGGATGACGTTCGTCGGCATCGTCCTGCTGCTGGCCACCCTCACCGCAGCCCTTTTCCTGGTGCTGCGGGTGGCCATGCACAACGCCGTCGTGCCGTACCTGGTGGCCGGTGTACTGGCGTGGTACCTGACGTGCTGGTTCGCCCTGCCGCTGTGGGCGCGCGCCCGCTACACCCGGCAGGACTAGCGGGTACCTGCCACGGGTGGCGGGAACCTGCTACGCGCCGGGCTCCTCCCCCGTACGGGCCCGGGCGCCCGAGCGGGTACGGCCGGCGAGCGGGGCCCGCTCGGGGTGGCGGCGTACGTACTCGTGCTCCAGCTCGTTCATCCGCCGCGTGTGGGTGACCAGGGCGTCGTCCGATCCGTGCAGCAGGGTCTCGTGACGCGTGCGGTGGATGGCCTCCAGCTCCTTGAGCAGGCGGCCCTCCTCCAGATTCCGCGCCGCCGGACCGCCGTCGTGCTCCGTCATGGCACGCACACCTCCTCCGCGCTGGGGTCGGCCCTGGGCGAAGCGGCCCTCCGCCTCCATCATCCACCGCGCCGGGCGCTTCGTCCCGGTCGGGCGGCTCAGCAGATGCGCGGCAGCTGCTCCCCGATCGGCAGGTCGACCACTCTGGTGCCGCCGAGGCCGGTGCGGGCCACGACCATCCCGGGGTGGTCGGCGACGGCTTCGCCGATCACCGCCGCGCGGCGCCCCAGCGGGTGGGCGCGCAGGGCGTCGAGGACGGCGTCGGCGTGCTCGCGGGGGACGAAGGCGACCAGCTTGCCCTCGTTGGCCACGTAGAACGGATCGAGGCCGAGGATCGCGCAGGCGTTGGCGACGGCGGAGGGGACCGGCACCCGGCCCTCCTGGATGACGACACCGGTCCCCGACGCGACGGCGATCTCGTTCAGGGAGGCCGCCAGCCCGCCGCGGGTCGGGTCGCGCAGCACGTGGAGGTCCGGGGTGACGGCGAGCATGCTCTGGACGAGACCGCCCAGCGGCGCGCAGTCGCTCTCGATGTCGACCCCGAACTCCAGGCCCTCGCGGACGCTCATGATCGCCACTCCGTGGAGGCCGATCTCGCCGCTGACGATCACGACGTCGCCGGGGACCACGCGCTGGGGGCGCAGGTCCACCCCGTCCGGGATGAGCCCGATGCCGGCGGTGTTGACGTAGATGCCGTCGCCGTGGCCCGCCTCGACGACCTTGGTGTCGCCGGTGGCCACCTCCACGCCGGCGGCCCGCGCGGCGGCGCCGAGTGCCTCGGCCACGCGCGCCACCACGGAGACCTCGACGCCCTCTTCGAGGATGAAGCCGCAGGACAGGTAGGCGGCCTGGGCCCCGCTCATGGCCAGGTCGTTGACCGTGCCGTTGACCGCCAGGTCGCCGATGCTGCCGCCCGGGAAGAACAGCGGGCGCACGACGTAGGAGTCGGTGGAGAAGGCCAGGCGGACACCGCCCAGGGACACGGCCGCGGAGTCCCCGAGCTGTGCCAGCACCTCACCGCCGAAGGCGGGGGCGAAGAGGTGCTCGACCAGCTCGGCCGAGAGCGCCCCGCCGCCCCCGTGGCCCATCACCACACGGGGACGGTCGCGCAGGGGGGCCGGGCAGGTCCAGCCGGTGATGTCGAGTGCGGTCTCAGACAACGGGGCTCGCCTCCAGCGGTGCGGCGGTACCGGCCTTCGGGGCCGGGGTGAGTTCCAGTCGGCGGTAGAGGTAGTACGCGGCGCACGCGCCCTCGCTGGAGACCATGGTGGCGCCGAGCGGGCTGCGCGGGGTGCACAGGGTGCCGAAGGCCTCGCACTCGTGCGGCTTGATCAGTCCCTGGAGGACTTCGCCGCTGCGGCACGCCGCGGGCTCGCGGGTGTTGATGCCGGACACCTGGAAACGATGCTCGGCGTCGTACTCCCGGTAGCGGTCCGACAGCCGCCAGCCGCTGTCGGGGATGGTTCCGATGCCCCGCCAGGCGCGGTCGGTGACCTCGAAGACGTCCCGCAGCATGGCGAGCGCGGCCGGGTTGCCCTCAGGGCGCACGGCGCGCGCGTAGGCGTTGTCCACGGTGTGCTCGCCGCGCTCCAGCTGGTACACGGCCCGCCGTACGCCTTCGAGGATGTCGAGCGGCTCGAAGCCCGTCACCACGATCGGCACCCGGTGGCGCTCCGCCAGCTCCGGGTACTCCCCCGTCCCCATCACGCTGCACACGTGCCCGGCGGCCAGGAAGCCCTGGACCCGGCAGCTCGGCGACCGCATGATCGCCTCGATGGCGGGGGGAACGCGGACATGGGACACCAGCAGGCTGAAGTTGGGGATGCCGAGCTTCTTCGCCTGGTACACCGTCATCGCGTTGGGCGGCGCGGTGGTCTCGAAGCCGATGCCGAAGAAGACCACCTCGCGCCGCGGGTTCTGCTGCGCGATGTTCAGCGCGTCGAGCGGTGAGTAGACGACCCGTACGTCCCCGCCCTCGCTGCGCACCTGGAAGAGGTCGCGGCCGGTGCCCGGCACGCGCAGCATGTCGCCGAAGGAACAGAAGATCACCTCGGGACGGGAGGCGATCTCCAGGGCTTTGTCGATGACCTCCAGCGGGGTGACGCACACCGGACAGCCCGGTCCGTGGATCAGCTCCACCAGGTCCGGCAGCAGCTGGTCGATGCCGTGCCGGATGATGGTGTGCGTCTGGCCGCCGCAGACCTCCATCAGGGCCCAGGGACGGGTCACGGTGGCGTGGATGTCGTCGAGCAGGCGGCGGGCGAGCTCGGGGTCCTGGAACTCCTCGATGTACTTCACTTCTGGGCCTCCTCCTGCCGGATCGGCGTGTGCGGTGCCTTGTGCTCCGGGTCGTCCGCGAAGGGCCACTCCCCGCCTCCGGCCGCCGCGGCCGCCTCCCAGGGATCGCCGAACTCCTCCTGGAGCATGCCGAGCTGGGCGAAGAGGTCGAGGGTCTGCCGGGCGGACTCCTCGTCCAGGCGCTGGAGGGCGAAGCCGACGTGCACGATGGCGTACTCGCCCACCTGGAGGTCCGGCAGGTACTCCAGGCACACCTCCTTCTGTACGCCGCCGAAGTCGACGGTCGCCATGCGGGTGCCGTCCCTCTCCCCGATGTCAAGCACTCGGCCGGGTACCGCCAGGCACATGGGTCTCTCCTCGCTGTGGTGGGTCTTCCGTGGCCTGCACCGCTGCCGCCACCATGAGCTGGCCGAGGGACAGGCCGCCGTCGTTCGGGGGGACGTGGGAGTGGCGCAGGACCGTGAAGCCGTCCTCACCCAGGCCGCGGGCACAGGCGCAGGACAGCAGGGTGTTGGCGAAGACGCCGCCGGTCAGGGCGACGGTGTCCAGGCCGTGGCGCTCGCGGGCCCGCCGGCACAGCGCGCCGACGAGCGCGGCCACGGCGGTGTGGAAGCGGAGGGCGATCACAGCGGCACAGGCGCCCGCGCGGAGGTCGGCCACCACCGCGGCCAGGACCGGGGCCGGATCGGCGACGACCGGACGGTCCCCGCCCTCCGGGGGCACGCGCAGGGCGAAGGCGTACGCGGATCCGGGCCCGGCGCCGGCCGCCGCGGAGGCGGCGCGCGTGCCGGGAACGGCGTGCGCGGCGGACTCCAGCTCGATGGCGGCCTGCGCCTCGTACCCGGAGTGGTGGCAGATGCCCGCCAGGGAGGAGACGGCGTCGAAGAGGCGGCCCATGGCGGAGGTGGGGACGCAGTTCAGGTTCCGCCCCAACTGGCGCTCCAGTACCCGTAGCTCGTCGGGCGGGCAGGCGGCGACACAGGGCAGGTCCGGGGTCCAGGCCAGGCCGGCGGCGCGCAGGTGGGACAGGGCCATGCGGTACGGACGCCGGACGGCGGCGTCCCCGCCCGGGAGGGGGACGTAGGCGAGGTGTGCCAAGCGGGTGAAGCCCGCGTAGTCGGCCAGGAGGAACTCGCCGCCCCAGACGGCGCCGTCGTCGCCGTAACCCGTGCCGTCGAAGGCGACGCCGATCACCTTGCGGCGTCCGTCCAGGCCGTGTTCGGCCATCGCCGAGGCGATGTGCGCGTGGTGGTGCTGCACACGGACCAGCGGGCGCCCCCCGGCGGCGCGCCGGGCCCACTGGCCCGAACGGTAGCCGGGGTGCCGGTCCGCGGCGAGCAGCGCGGGGGCGACGCCGGTGACGGACTCCAGCTGCCGCTCGGCGCGTTCGAAGGCGTACTGGGTGGAGAGGTCGTCCATGTCGCCGATGTGCGCGGACAGCCAGGCCCGGCGCCCCTCGCCCAGGCAGAAGGTGTTCTTCAGGTCCCCTCCCACGGCGAGGGCCGGGGGGACGGGCAGCGGGAGCGCGAGGGGCAGCGGGACGTAGCCGCGCGAGCGCCGTACGGTCAGCGGCTCGCCGTCGCAGACGCGGACCACCGAGTCGTCGCAGGGCACGTGGATCGGGCGGTCGTGGGTGAGCCAGGCGTCGGCCAGGGGCCCGAGCCGGTCCAGGGCCTCGTCGTCGTCGGTGACGATGGGCTCGCCGGAGAGGTTCCCGCTGGTCATGACGAGCAGACAGGGGCCGGGCGGGTCGCCGGGCAGGCCGAGCAGCAGGTGGTGCACGGGCGTGTACGGGAGCATCACACCGAGGTCGGGGCAGCGCGGGGCGACCCCCTCGGCCAGGGCGTGCGCGGGGGCGTCCGCGTCGGCGCGGCGGCGCAGCAGCACGATCGGCCGGACGGGTCCGGTGAGCAGGGCCCGCTCGCGGGGGCCGGTGTGGACGAGGTGCTCGATGTCGGCGGGCTCGCGGGCCATCAGGGCGAACGGCTTGTCCCCGCGGCCCTTGCGGCGGCGCAGCTCGGCCACGGCGCCGGGGTGGCCGGCGTCGCAGGCCAGGTGGTAGCCGCCGAGGCCCTTGACGGCGAGGACGGCTCCGGCGGCCAGCAGGCGGCGGGCCTCCGCGACGGGGTCGGCCCCGGTCACCTCGCGCGGCGGGTGTCCGGAGAGGAGGCGCAGGCGGGGTCCGCAGGCGGGGCAGGCGACGGGCTGGGCGTGGAAGCGCCGGTCGGCCGGGTCGGCGTACTCGCGGGCGCAGTCGGGGCACATGGGGAAGCCGGCCATGGTGGTGTGGACGCGGTCGTACGGCAGTCCGGTGACGATGGTGAAGCGCGGCCCGCAGTGCGTGCAGGTGATGAAGGGGTGCCGGTGGCGGCGGTCGGCCGGGTCCGCGAGTTCGGCGAGGCAGTCGGCGCAGGTGGCGACGTCCGGGGAGATCAGGGTGCGGGCGGGACCCCCGGTGCGGGAGGCGACGATCGTGAAGCCGGCGCCGCCGGCGACCGGCATCTCGCAGTGGTCGACGGCGTCCACGACGGCCAGGGGGGGCGCCTCCGCGGCGAGGCGCTCGCAGAACCGCGTCACGGCGTCGGGCGCGCCCTCGATCTCGGCGACGACCCCTTCGGGGGTGTTGGTGACGTGCCCGGCGAGGCCGAGGCCGGTGGCACGGGTGTACACGTAGGGCCGGAAACCCACGCCCTGCACCACGCCGCGGACGGTGACCCGGCGGCGCTGGACGGCCTCCATCAGGTTCGCACCATGGTGTGCGGGTGGTCGTGGCCGGGGTCGGGGCCGTCGCCCTCCGCGTCGCCGTCGCCGTGCTCGTGCTCGTCCTGATCGCCGTCGCCGTGATCGTGGCCGTGGAGGTGCCCGTGGAGGTGCCCGTGGCCGTTCTGCCCTCGTGCCATGACCGGGGTGTGCGGCGTCCCGCCCGCGCCGACCGCCAAGGCACGCTCCAGCAGCACCCCCAGGCCCTCCCCCGCATGGGCGGAGGTCAGCACCACCTCCACACCGGGGTTGACGCGCTGCACGTTCGCCCGGAAGGACGCCTCGTCGAAGCCGACGGCTTCGGCGATGTCCGTCTTGGTCACCACCACCAGCTGGGCCAGGCCGAAGGCGGTCGGGTACTTCAGGGGCTTGTCCTCCCCTTCCGTCACCGAGGCGAGGACCACGCGCAGCGACTCCCCGAGGTCGTAGGAGGCCGGACAGACCAGGTTGCCCACGTTCTCCACGAAGAGGATCCGGGTGTCCCCGGGCAGCCAGCCGTCCAGGTGGCGGCCGAGCATCCCGGCCTCCAGGTGGCACAGCCCGTCGGTGAGCACCTGCTTGACCGGTACTCCCGAACGGGAGAGGCGCACCGCGTCGTTCTCGGTGGCGAGGTCGGCGGTCAGCGCGGCGACCGGCACCCCGCGCTCACGGGCGAGGAGCAGTTCGCGCTCCAGCAGCGCGGTCTTGCCGCTGCCTGGGCTGGAGAGCAGATTGACGACCGCGGTTCCGCGTGCGGTGAGTTCGGCGCGCAGGGCGTGCGCGACCCCGTCGTTCTTGGCGAGCACCGCCTGCCGCAGATCGACCACTCGGCACATGGTTCAGGCCTCCTCGGAGATCGGTTCACGGGTGGCGGCGCGGGCGGGGGCGTCTTCCCAGTCCACGCTGACGATCTGCAGCTCCCGGCCCGCGAGCAGTTCGACGTCGGTGGCCCGCCCGCAATCGGGGCAGCACAGTCCGGGGGGCATGCCCGTGGGCCATTCACGCGCGCACGCACCGCACCGGGCGCGGGCCGCCACCGTCTGGGTGTCGAGTGCGGCGCCTTCGAGCACCGTGCCGGCGCAGGCCAGTTCGAAGCAGAAGGCCAGGGCGTCGGGTACCACTCCGGCCAGCTCTCCGATCTGGAGCCTGACCGCGGTGACGGCGCTCGCACCACCGGCCCGGGCCGCTTCTTCCACCTGGCCGACGACGGCCATGGCGATCGACATCTCGTGCATCGGACTCCGTCCTGCCGGGGCTCATTACACCGGCAGGACGGGGGCGGGGCGGGCGGGCACGCCGAGGCGCGGCACGCCCCTACGCCGTTCGGGTGGCGGGGCGGGCCGGGCTCACATCCGGGACATCCGCAGGTAGCGCTTGATGTCGGGGAGGACCTGCATCAGGACGGCGACGAGGACGACGGCGGCCGCGGCCCCGCCGATGACGGTCTTCTTCATGGGGTTCTCCTCAGTTCGCGTAGGGGACTCGCGGCCTCGGGGCCGAGCAGCTCCAGGACCATGCGGACGGCCTGCGGGACGGCCGCGGCCACCGGCCCGCTCAGGCCGATGCCCTCCTCCACGCAGGCGGGTTCGCAGCCGACGACCAGGGTCCGCCGGGGCGGCGAGGTGCCGGTGCCGGCGCACAGGGTGCCCAGCAGCGCGAGGACGGCGTCGGGGGACATGTGGTGGCCGTCGAGGACGGCGCCGCCGGCCGGGGCGGCGCCGCGGCCGTCGGCCTCGATGAGGTAGAGCGTGCCGGGGGCGCCGCCGCGTGCGGTGGCGTCGACGAGGACGAGCGTGTCGTAGCCGTCGAGGAGCTGGTAGGCGAGGTGGACTCCGCGGACGCCGAAGTCCACCACCTCGACGCCGTCCGGGAGCGGGTGGGCGGACAGCTCGCGTACGGCCTCGACGCCGAAGCCGTCGTCGCCGAGGAAGACGTTGCCGATGCCCGCGACGAGCGTCCTGCCGCTCACGCGTCCTCCAGGGGGGTGAGCTCGTCGGGCTGGAAGTAGAGGAAGCGGCCCTGCTCGCGGCGGATGTCCGCGCCCGGGTCGTCCTCGACGGTCACCGCGAGGTGCACTCCCCCGTCGACGTCGTGCAGGACTGCCTCCACCCGGGCCGCCATGCCCTGGAGGAAGAGGTCCTGGGCGTCGGTGCGGCGCAGTCCGGGGCGCAGCAGTACGCGGCTGCCGACGCCCACCGGGACGCCGTCGATCGGGATCCGGTCGCGGGCCGGGTCGGGGGTGTCGGCGCGGGCCGGGTCCCACCAGGGGGTGTCCGGCCTGAACACCCCCTCCTCCGCCTCCCGGTCGTCGTCCGGGACCTCCCGGAGGAGTTCGGGCAGACCCGGGGGCGGGTCCGCCGCGCCCGGACCGGTGATCTCCCGCAGGGCGCGCACCGCGCCGTGCAGCCGTTCCAGTACCTCGGGGGGCATGGAGTCGGCCAGGTCGATCACGGCGGCGGCGCGGGCGTCCGTACCGCGTGCCTCGCGTTTCTCCTGGTCGGTCAGTGCCGCCGTGCGCAGGGCGAGGATCTCGTCGATCTCCGTGGCGTCGTACATGGCGCCCGCGCTCTCGGGCGCGATGGCGGGGTGGTCCTCCAGGATGATCGGGGAGGACAGGACCACATCGGCGCGGCCGGGCTCGCCGGCCAGCACCGGCCAGGTGTGCCGGTTGACGCAGGCGGCGACGGCGCCCTTCGCCCACTCGGGCGGGTCGGTCATGGACAGGAAGGAGCCGGCGTCCAGGCCCAGCAGGAGATGGGCGGCCACCAGTGACCGGGGCAGGGCGGCGTCGCGGTCGGCGTCGCCGTCCGAGGGGGTCCACGGGCTGGTGTTCTCCACCACGGCGGTCAGCCGGGACACCCGGTAGGGGCCGTCGAGTTCGGCGGCGCGCAGCCGGATGACGCCCTCGACCTCCTCGGTGCGCCGCAGCAGGCGGCCGACGGGCCGGCCGGCCGTGTCGAGTACGGGCTCGGTGTGTTCGCGGGCGGGGCGGCGGAAGGGGAGGGTGACGCCCTCCCCCGCCAGTTCCGCTGCCGTGACGGTGAGTTCGACCCGCTCCTCGGCGCCCTCGTCCCAGGGGACCAGGACCCGGTCGGGCAGGTGCAGTTCGGCGACCTCGGCGAAGGTGCCGTCCTCCAGGAGCCGTTGGACGGTACGGCGCTGCGCGTGCAGGAAGCGGAGCTCGACGTGCAGGCCGGGCCCGCCCTTGGGCTCCATCAGGATCTCGGTCTGCATCCGCGCGTGCTCGTCGTGGGCGGGCCCCCACGCGGGCGGGACCAGGACGCCGAACTGCCAGCGCAGCCGGTTCTTGGCGGCAGAGGCCCGGTAGGGGTAGAGCACGTAGCCCTCGAAGAGGACGGCGTCGGCCACCTGCCGGGCGGTGGCGAAGCGCGCGTCCGTCGCCTCCGCGCGGGTCGTCGCGGCTGTACCGGCCGTGGCGGTCGTCGCATCCGTGGCGGTCGTCGCGGCCGTCGTCGTCATGTCGGGGTCCTCTCGGTGACGTCCGGCCGTACGCCGCCCAGTCGCAGGGGGCCGGGGGGCGCGGGCAGCGGCTGGGGGGCCGCCGCCGCGTCGAGCAGGGCCCGTACGGTCGTCTCCCAGGAGGCGAGGGCGTGCCGGGAGCGGAAGGCGAGCAGTTCGGCCATGGTCTCGCGGGGCAGCCGCAGCCAGCCGCAGCCGGGGAAGTGCTGCTCGACCATCTCCCGCCACACGGCGACGGGCATGCGGTAGGAGGCTTCGCGGTCCCAGGGAACGGGTTCGACGCGGAAGCCGCCGGCTCCGACGAAGGCGGTGCCCGAGAACAGCATCAGCAGCGGCGCCTCGCCCTCTTCCAGGGCGCTGAAGTAGCGGCTCGCCGCGATGTCCATGTCGTAGGTGCAGGGGACGACCAGGTCCGTCTCGGTCTCCCCGGTGAAGCCGGGCACCATGAGCGCGACCTGCGCGAACTGGACGGGTTGCAGGGTGGTGCCCCAGCGGCTGCGCTCGCCGAACAGGTCGGCTAGCCCTTCGGCCTCGGCGGGGCCGTAGCCGCGCCGGGCCGGTTCGATGCGGATCTGGCAGCGCAGTGCGAGGGCGTGCACCCGCTCCTCCCCGGCGGCGGTGATCCGCAGCCGGAAGACGAGCGTGGGGCCGGCGGCGTGGGCGTCGGCCCGCACGCCGGTGCAGGCGAAGGTGAACCGTGTCATGGCAGGCGTGCCTCCGCCGGGCTCGCGACGGCTGCCCTGGACCGGCGCTCGACCTGCTCGAAGAACTCCGACAGGGCGGCGCGGGCTTCGGCGCCGCCGTCGAAGCCCTGCCACAGCAGCCGCATGCGGCCCACCAGTTCGTAGCAGACGTCGATCGGCACGAGGTAGCACGCGGTGCGCCCCTCGAAACGGCGCAGCAGCAGCGCCTCCACGTCGGATTCGAGCAGCGTGGCCAGCCGTCCGGCGCCGAGCGCAGCCTGCCAGGTCTCGGGGTCTAGTTCGCTCTCGGTGGCGCCGGCCGGGCTCGGGTAGAGCGCGACCAGGCGGTCGAGTGCCGCGTTGTGGAAGAAGAAGGCGACGCCGACGGGGATCTGGAGGCGTTCCCAGGCTGCGTCGTCGAGCCGGTGGTCGGGGTCGGTGAGGTAGCGGTCGGGGACGGCGCGGAAGCGCCCGGTGACGGCGCCCGGCCGGTCGAACAGCAGGGCGCAGGCGGTGCAGGCGCAGACCAGAGCCCGCTGCTCGGTCTCCACGAGGTGGCGGTGGCCGTCCTGCGGCACCGCCACCCCGCACAGTTCGCAGGTTTCGGGGCGCGGCGCGCGGGGGCCCGTGAACCGGCGCAGTCCGCCGCGTGCGGCCGGTGCCGCCGCGCCGCCGGTGCGGGCGGGGTGCCCGTTCACGGCACCTGCGCCGGGGTGGGCGGCCGGCGGGAGATCTGGAGCAGGGCGGGCTGGGGGGCCGCGGCCGGCTCCCGCTCCACCCGGGTCACCTCGGGCGCGAAGCAGGCCAGGGAGTCCTCGACGGCCTGCCCCGCGCCGGTGCCGGCGCAGCCGCAGCCCGTGCCGGCGTTCTCGGTGCGCAGCCGCAGGACGCCGCTCGTCCCGTCGAAGCCGAGCACTTCGACGGGCTCGTCGGCGGCGGCGAGGGCGCGGGCGATCCGGGTCTGCACGTCCTCGGGGTTGAGGTCGTGCAGGGCCAGCAAGCTCGCGACGAGCTCGTCCTCCAGCAGCGGGCGCAGGGACTCTTCGCCGAGGCGCCCCACGATGCGGGCGAGGCCGGCGCCGTAGAAGTCCATGAGGACGCGCACCAGTTCCTCGGCGGCGGCGCACGCCTCCCGCTCGCCGGTCGCGGCCAGCCGGTCGAGTACCTCTTCGACGCGTCGTCCGGCCTGCCGGGCGTCGACTGCCGCGCTCATCCGCCCAGTCCGCTCAGGCCGGTGGGCACATGCATCGTCTTGACCGTCTTGCCGCCGCCCACGTACATGTGGACTCCGCAGGGCAGACAGGGGTCGAAGCTGCGTACGGCGCGCATGATGTCGATCCCCTTGAAGTTCTCCGGGGTGTTCTCCTCGAAGATCGGGGTGTTCTGGACGGCGTCCTCGTACGGTCCCGGGGTTCCGTAGGTGTCGCGGGTGCTGGCGTTCCACGGGGTCGGCGGGTAGGGGTGGTAGTTGGCGATCTTGCCGTCGCGGATCACCATGTGGTGGGAGAGCACGCCCCGTACGGCCTCGGTGAAACCGACGCCGACCGCCTCGTCCGGCACCTCGAACTTCTCCCAGGTCTGGGTGCGTCCGGCGCGCACTTCGGCGAGTCCCTTCTCGGCGCAGTGCAGGGCGATCGCGGCCGAGTACGCCTGGAAGTACGTGCGGGCGCGGTTGCGCTCCAGCGCGTTGCTCCACTTCGGGATCTTCCACTCGAAGCGGGTCTCGGGCTTGGTCATCGTGCGCGGCAGGTTGATGACGACGCTGTGGCCGGTGGCCTGGACGTAGCCGACGTCGACGAGTCCGGCCAGGGCCGTGGCCCAGAGGCGGGCGATGGGGCCGCCGCCGGTGTCGAGCGCGAGGTGGTCCTTGCCGTCGAACCAGCGGGGCGACATCACCCAGCTGTACTTGTCGTCGAAGTTGCGCTTCTGCGGGGCGGGGATGGTGTGCTGGTTCCACGGGTGGCGGGGGTCGACCGGGTTGCCGAGCGGGTCGTGCGTGACGAACTGCTCCTGGCCCTGCCAGTCGTCGTAGTACGAGCTGCCGAGCAGGATCCGGATGCCGAGGTTGATCTCGGTGAGGTCGGTGGTGACCAGCTTGCCGTCGACGACGACGCCCGGGGTGACGAACATCTTCCGTCCCCAGTCGGTCATGTTGGCGTAGGTGTAGTCGCAGTGCTCGGGGTCGTTGAGCGCGCCCCAGCAGCCCAGCAGCACCCGGCGCCGGCCGACCTCCTCGTACCCGGGCAGTGCCTCGTAGAAGAAGTCGAAGAGGTCGTCGTGGAGCGGGACGACGCGCTTCATGAACTCCACGTACCGCATGAGGCGGGTCATGTAGTCGGTGAAGAGCTGGACGGAGCCGATGGTGCCCACGCCGCCCGGGTAGAGGGTGGAGGGGTGCACGTGGCGCCCCTCCATCAGACAGAACATCTCGCGGGTGTAGCGGCTGACCTGGAGGGCCTCGCGGTAGAACTCGCCCTCGATGGGGTTGAGGGAGCGCATGATGTCGGCGATGGTCTTGTAGCCGTGCTCGCCGGCGTGCGGCGCGGGGGTGCGCTCGGCCAGCTCCAGGACGCCGGGGTTGGTCTCGCGGACCATTTTCTCGCAGTAGTCGACCCCGACCAGGTTCTCCTGGAAGATGTTGTGGTCGAACATGTACTCCGCCGACTCGCCCAGGTTGATGATCCAGTCGCCGAGCGGTGGCGGCTTCACCCCGTAGGCCATGTTCTGGGCGTAGACGGAGCAGGTGGCGTGGTTGTCGCCGCAGATGCCGCAGATGCGGCTGGTGATGAAGTGGGCGTCACGGGGGTCCTTGCCGCGCATGAACACGCTGTAGCCCCGGAAGACGGACGAGGTGCTGTAGCACTCCGCGACCCGCTTCTGCTTGAAGTCGATCTTCGTGTGGATGCCCAGGCTGCCGACGATCCGGGTGATCGGATCCCAGGCCATCTCCACCAGGCCGCTGCCGTCCCCGGCCGGTTGCGTCTTCGGTGCCATCGTGTCTGCCGTGACCCTTCTTCGGTGCGGAGTTCGAGAACGGGATGAGGACCGCCCCGGCGGTCACCAGGGCGGGCGGTAGCCCGTGGTCAGCTTTTCGCCGGTGTGGCGCCACTTCGGCTCCTGGTCCACGGTGTGCCCGGTGACCGAGCGCAGCCGGCGCACCACGGCCCCGTACGCGCCGCTGGCCTTGCTGGACAGCTTGGCGCCGGGGGGTTCGTCCATGAACGGCATGAACTTGTCGGGGAAGCCGGGCATCGTGCAGGCGATGCAGATGCCGCCGACGTTGGGGCAGCCGCCGATGCCGGCCATCCAGCCGCGCTTGGGGACGTTGCACTTGACGACGGGACCCCAGCAGCCCAGCTTGACCAGGCACTTGGGCGAGTCGTAGGTCTTGGCGAACTGGCCCTGCTCGTAGTAGCCGGCGCGGTCGCACCCCTCGTGCACGGTCTGGCCGAAGAGCCAGGTCGGGCGCAGTTTGTCGTCGAGGGGGATCATCGGGGCGGAGCCCGCCGCCTGGTAGAGCAGGTAGGTCAGGGTCTCGGAGAAGTTGTCCGGCTGGATGGGGCAGCCCGGTACGCACACGATCGGGATGCCGGCCTTGGATGTCCAGTCCCAGCCCAGGTAGTCGGGCAGGCCCATGGCGCCGGTCGGGTTGCCCTCCATGGCGTGGATGCCGCCGTAGGTGGCGCAGGTGCCGATGGCGACGACGGCCAGGGCCTTGGGGGCCAGCCGGTCGATCCATTCGCTGGTGGTGATGGGCTGGCCGGTCTCCGGGTTGTCGCCGAAGCCGCACCAGTAGCCTTCGGGCTTGATCTTCTCATTGGGGATCGAGCCTTCGACGACGAGCACGAACGGGTCGATCTCGCCCCGCTCCCCCTTGAAGAACCACTCGATGAAGGTGTCCGCTCCGCCGACCGGCCCGCATTCGAAGTCGATCAGCGGCCAGTGCACCGCGATCTTGGGCAGCCCGGGCAGCGCGCCGGTGACGATCTCTTCGATGCTGGGCTGCATGGCTGCTGTCAGGGAGACCGAGTCGCCGTCGCAGCTGAGGCCCGCGTTGATCCAGAGGATGTGGATCGGGGGATCCTCTGCCGGCGCCGGGGTTTCTTGAACCATGGAGTGCCTCCTTGGGGAGGGGTTCGGGGAGGGGTACGGGAGCGAGGCGGTGGCGTTCCCGGCCTCACCCTTCTTGCTAGCAGCCGCGGGCCCCGCGTGCTGCGTCATGTGCGGCCAGTCCAGTGACGCGGGCGCGCCGGGAGGGCAGCGGGGCGGTGTGCCGGCCCGCCGCGGGACGCGCGAGGTGCGGCGGGGTGCCGGCCTGGGGCTCCTTGCGCACGAAGGCGCGGCGCAGGGCGTGATAGGGCGCCTGCGGGTCGAAGAAGGTCCGGCGCATCCGCTCCAGCTCGGCCTCCCGGTAGGCGGACAGGGGCTTCTCGGCCTCGTCGCGGTCGCGGAACGCCTTCTTTCCGGCGATCCGGGCGGCTGCGCCGGGCAGGGCGGCCAGCTGGGCGGCGAGCCGTGCGGTCTCCCCGGCGAAGGCCCCGGGGGCGCAGGGGATCGTGCGGTCGACGAGGCCGAGCCGCTGGGCTGCGTCGGCGCTCAGAGGCAGGGCTTCGCTCGTGAGGCGGTCCGCGACGCCGGCGCCGACGCGGCGAGGAAGGGTGTACGTCCAGTACTCGGAACCGTACAGGCCCATCAGGCGGTAGTGCGGGTTGAGGACGACGCCGGAGCGGCACCAGACCTCGTCGGCGGCGAGGGCGAGCATGACCCCTCCGGCGGCGGCGTTGCCGCCGAGCGCGCTGACGACCAGGCGGTCGGTGGTGGTGAGGACCGCCTCGACGAGGTCGTCCATGGCGTTGATGTTGGCCCAGGATTCGGCGGCGGGGTCGGGGGCCGCCTCGATGACACCGAGGTGGATGCCGTTGGAGAAGAAGTCGCGGCCGCCGCCCAGGACGAGGACGCCGGTGGGGCGGGCGCAGGCGGCGCGGTAGGCGTCCAGCAGCCGGCGGCACTGGTCGGTGCTCATGGCGCCGCCCGGGAAGGAGAACGACAGGAAGCCGGTCCGCCCCTCCTCCCGGTAGCCGATGTCGGACCAGGCGCTCTCGCGCGGGCCGGCATGGAGCGGGGCGGAGAGCGGGGCGGGGAGCTCCGGCAGCGGGGGCAGACGGTGGGCGAGGGCCACGGTCGCGGGCAGTCTGGGCGCGGCGGGGCCGCCGGGCGCGCGCGGGGCCCGCAGCTCCGGGATCCAGACGGCGCCGTCGGCGGTGGCCCGGCAGATGGCACCCGCCCGGGTCGCCAGCAGTTCCCCGGGGCGGCCGCGCAGGCCCTCGTGCGGGTGGACCGGGTGGCCGCCGTGCAGGAACCACTGCTCGCCCAGCAGCTCGTCCCGTACGCCGGGCTGCGAGTCGGCGGCGCGCAGGGTCCGCAGGACGTGTGCGGTGGGGTCGGTGCGCCAGTCGATGCGCCGGTGTTCCTGCCGCATGGCGGGACGGGCGCGTCCGCCGGTCTGCGGCCGGGGCGCGTAGGTGCCGGAGGCGAAGCGCTCGACGGCGAGGACGACGGCCTCCAGGGCCGCGTCGGCGATCTCGCCGCGGTAGAGGTCGCTCTTGCCGACGGGCGGCAGGGGACATGCGGCGTGGGCCCAGACGGCGCCGGCGTCCATCTCGGCCTCGGCCTGCAGGACGGTGACGCCCCAGGTCGCCGCCTGTTCCCGGATGGCCCAGTCCAGGGAGGAGGGGCCGCGGTCGCCGACCGGCCCGGGATGGACGATCAGGCAGGTGTGTGCGGTCCAGACCTCCTCGGGGATGGCGGTGCGCAGCATGGGGGCGATCACGAGGTCGGGCCGGTGGTGGCGGACGACGGAGGCGTCGAGCGGGGCGGCGGGCAGGGCGATCTCGACCGCCACGCTGTGGCCCAGGTCGCGCAGTTCGGCGTGGACCCGCTGTGTCAGGCTGTTGAAGGCGCTCGCGACGAGCAGGACGTGCACGTGATCTCCCAGCGGCGACCCGGAGCCGCGACGACGGGCGCCCGGCTGATCATGACCGGAGCATGACCGGCCGCCTGAGATGGTCGGGTACGCGGGCCGCGGCACGCCCGGAGCCGAGCGGTGATGTCACTCGAAAGCGCGTGCACCGGCGGCCACTCGGCGGCAGCCCGGGCACGCGGAACGGGCGTCGACTCCGCCAGCGGCCCGGGTACACGGAACAGGTGCCGATTCGGCGGCGCCCGGGCACGCGGATCAGGCGGCCGGGAAGATCCGGTCCAGGTGGTGGCGCAGGACCGCCGCGGCGGAATCCGGGGTGCGCTGGCCCACCAGGACGCTGGTGCCGAGCCCCGCCGACAGGGCGAGGAGGGTGATCGCCTCGGTCCGCGGGTCCGTGCCGGGGGCGGCCTGCCCCGCCTCGACGGCCTGTTCCAGGAGGCCGGTCACGGCGTCTTCGGCGGCGTTCGGGGCGTCGATGAACGGCTGGGCGGCCAGCGCCGGATCCGTCAGCGCCAGTGCGGCGTACGCGGTGTAGACGATGTGAAAGGTACGGCCGGCCTCATCGGTGGGCAGCGCCTCCGCCAGCAGCGCCTCGATGGCCAAGCGGGGGCCGGGCTCCTCCCCGGCGGCCCGCATCCGCGCGGCGACGCGGAGGCCGAAGCCTTCGGCGAGGTGGCGCAGCCCGTAGAGGAGGAGCTTCTCCTTCGTCTCGAAGTAGTACTGGACCAGGCGCAGGGATACCCCCGCCTCGGCCGCCACGTCGCGCATGCCGACCGCGTGGAGCCCGCGCCGGGCGGCGACGGCGACCAGGGCTTCCGCGATCTGGCTGCGCCGCTCCTCGTGGTCCACGCGCTTCGGCATCCGGTCCGTCTCCGCCCGTCGGTGCGGCCCGCCCGCGGGGCCCCCGTGCAAATTTCATGGTACCGACGTACCAACGCCACCCCGTCACGGGGCGGCGTGGAGGTGGACGCGCCGAGGGGAGTCGGCGAGCGCCCGCGGCAACCCCGGCCGGGGGCCACCCCCTCGGCGGGTCCGCCGGCAGGCCCGGCCGGCGGCCCCGCCGACGCCTGACCACTGCGGCGCCCCCGCCGGGCGCCGTGCGGCCGCTCGCACGGGGCGTTGTCAGACCCCTGCGCGAAGATCACGGCATGACGACGACCACCCCTCCCGCCCTGGCCGGCCGCGACGAGTACGCGGATGCGATCGGCGCCGCCCTCAGGGCGTCCGCCGCGTATTACGGCAGCGGGGAATCCGCCCTGGACGACGCCTCGTTCGACCTGCTCCTCGGACTGATACGGGCCTACGAGGAGCGGTATCCGCAGCACGCCGACGTCGCGTCGCCCACGGGCAAGGTGGCGGGCGGGGCCGTGCCGGCCGGGGACGTGGCGCACACGGCGGCGATGCTCTCGCTGGGCAACGTCTTCGGCCCGCAGGAGCTGCTGGACTGGGAGGCCTCGCTCGTGCGGCGGCTCGGCGCGCCCGTCACGGGCGGGTACGCGGTGGAACTCAAGCTCGACGGGGCCTCGCTGGCCGCGCGCTACCGCGACGGCCGGCTGGTCCAGCTCGTCACACGGGGCAACGGCGCCGGCGGCGAGGACGTCTCGCACGCGATCGGCACGATCACCGGTCTTCCCCGCGAGCTGGCCACGGCCGCCTCGTTCGAGGTGCGCGGCGAAGTCCTGCTGACCACCGAGCAGTTCGAGCGGGCGAACGCCGTGCGCGCCGAGCACGGGGCCGGCCCCTTCTCCAATGCCCGCAACGGCGCGGCCGGCACGCTGCGGGCCAAGGGCCGCCCCTACACCGTGGAGATGAGCTTCTGGGCCTTCGGCGCGGTCGGCCAGGACGGCGGCGACACGCTCCCCGGCGCCACGCACGCCGAACTGATGGCGTACCTCGGCGCGGCCGGCGTGCGCACCGCTGCCGACACCCCCGCCGGTCTGACGGTGGTGGACACGATCGCCGGGGTGCAGGAGCAGGTCGACCGCATCGCCGCGCTCCGCCCCCGGCTGCCGTTCGGGATCGACGGGGTCGTCGTCAAGCTGAACGCCGTGGAGGAGCAGACGGCCGCCGGCAGCGGCTCGCGCCATCCGCACTGGGCGACGGCCTACAAACTGCCCGCCGCGCAGCGGCGCACCCGGTTGCTGGAGGTGACCTGGTCCGTGGGCCGCACGGGCGTGCTCGCGCCCACCGCGGTCCTCGAACCGGTGGAGATCGACGGTTCGGTGGTGCGGCACGCCACGCTCCACAATCCCGCCGACATCGAGCGCCGGGGGCTGCGCATCGGGGACGTCGTGACCGTCTGCAAGGCAGGGGACGTCATACCGCGCGTGGAGGCTCCGGTCGTGGCTCTGCGCACCGGGCAGGAGCGGCCGGTCGAGCCGCCGGCCGTCTGCCCCGGCTGCGGCGGGGAGATCGACCGCTCCCAGGAGCGGTGGCGTTGCGCGCAGCCGGCCGACTGCGGGCGGATCGCAGCGGTCCTGTACGCCGCCGGGCGCGACCAGCTCGACATCGACGGCCTGGGCGAGAAGTACGTACGGGCGCTCGTCGAGGCGGGCGCGGTCCGGGACGTGGCGGACCTGTTCACGCTGGACCACGCCCGCCTCGCGCTGGCCGCCGGCAGCGACAAGCGGGCGGTGAGGCTGCGGGAGCAGATCGAGGCGGCCAAGGACCGGCCCCTGTCACGGGTGTTCTGCGCCCTCGGCGTCCTCGGCACCGGGCGCGGCATGTCCCGGCGGATCGCCCGCCACTTCGGGACCATGGAGGCCGTCCGGGCCGCCGACGCGGCGGCGATGACGGCGGTGGAGCTGGTCGGCGACGCGAAGGCGGCGGCGATCGTCGCCCAGGTCGCGGCGCTCGGGCCGGTCATCGACAAGCTCGCGGCCGCCGGGGTCAACCTGACGGAGCCGCAGGCCGGGCCCCCTGTCGGGGCGGGCGCCGGTGAGGCGGGCGCCGGTGAGGCGGGGGCCGGTGGCGGTGCGGAGGACGGGGCCGCCGAAGGGGCCGCACCGCTGGCCGGCCAGACCGTGGTGGTCACCGGCCGGATGGCGGGTGCGCTCGCGGCCTACGACACCCGCGACAAGGTCCGCGAGCTGATCGAGCGCGCGGGCGGCAGGTCCGCGAGCGGCGTCTCGGGGCGGACGACCCTGCTCGTGGCCGGCGAGAAGGCGGGCGGCAAGGTGGCCAAGGCGCAGCAGGCCGGGATCGAGATCGTGGGCGAGGACGCCTTCGCCGAGCGGATCGCGGCCTTCCTCACCCGCTGAGCCGGTTGCGGTGGCCCGCTCCCCGGGCCCGGCGGCGGCCGTGACGACCTTGGTGACCGCCAGGACCGGCGGGGCCGGTGAGACCCACCGGTGGCCGCAGGGGTCGAAGGCCACTACCACCGGTTCTCCGGGCCGCTGGCGCCAGGAGATCCGGTCCGGGGCGCCCTCGCACACCGGACAGCCGGGCAGCGGACCGGGCTCGGGGGAGCGCTCGGGTGCGGCCACGAGCGGGGTGGGGTGCGGATCGCGCATGAGGGCTCCCTGGTCGTGCGGGGGGACTGATCGCGTGCCATGGACCGGTCCCCGTCCGCACGGGCGGATCCTCCAGTGTTCCGGCTGGTCGGAGGTGTGACCGACCGGTGTGTTCCGGTCCTCTCCAGGGCCCTTGGTGACCGCCCGCGCCCGCCGCCGGGCCCGGGCTCCACCGCGGCCCGTACGGGACGGGACGCCGGCACGGGGCCGGAACCGTACGTACGGAAGCGCCGCCGAGCCGGGACCGTACGTACGGAAGCGCCGGCCGAGCCGGAACCATACGTGCGAAGACGCCTGCCGAGCCCGGACCGGACGTGCGAAGGCGCCGACGGGCGCGGGACCGTACGAGGTCCCGCGCCCGTCGGCGCCTGGCGTTCCCGACTGCGGGGCCGCCGGTCAGGCCGGTGTGCCGACCTCGGGGTGGTCGGCCAGCCAGGCGCGGACCGCCTGCTGCTCCTTGCCCTTGCCGGTGGTCTGGATCTTCGCTTCCAGACTGGTCAGCTGCTCCTCGGTGAGCTTGAAGGAGCGCAGCCACTCGGCCACCTCCGGCTCGTCGGCGGCGAAGCCCTTGCGCGCCAGGGTGTGGATCCCGTCGCCCTTGCCCCAGGCGCCCTTCGGGTCCTCCAGCTTGGTGAGCTCGTAGGAGGAGTACGCCCAGTGCGGCGACCACAGCACGACCGCGACGGGCTCCTTCTTCTCGTACGCCCGCTTCAGCTCGGCGAGCATGCCGGGGGTGGACCCGTCGACGACCTGGTACTCGCCCTCCAGGCCGTACTCCTTGAGGACCTCGTCCTTCAGGATGGACATCTCGCCGGCGCTCGGCTCGATGCCGATGATGCGGCCCTTGAACTGGGCGGACTTGCCCTTCAGATCGGCGAGGGAGCGCACGTCCTTCACGTAGGAGGGCACGGACAGCTCCAGCGAGGTGGGCCCGTACCAGGAGCCGAGGTCCTCCAGCTTGTTCCCGTACTTCTCCCAGTACTGGGCGTGCGTCACGGGCAGCCAGGAGTCCGTCTGGAAGTCGAGCTGCCCGCCGGCCAGGCCGGTGTAGAGCGCCCCGGCCTCCAGCTGGCGCGCATCGACCTCGAAGCCGCGCCGCTCCAGGAGTTCCTTCCACAGGAAAGTGGAGGCGATGCCCTCGTCCCAGGGGATGTAGCCGAGGGAGAGCGTGCGGCCCTTGCCGACGTCCGCGGCGCCCTTCGGGCCGGTCTTCCCGGCGGAGCCGGCGAAGGTGCTCATGCCGCCCGCGACGAGGGCGAGGACGACGGCCCCGGTGATCGCGTAGGCGGGCCGGGGGCGGTGGTTCCAGAGCTTGCACGCGCCGGTGGCGGCGGTCCGCGCCTTGGCGAGGGCGCGCCGGCCGAGCGGGGAGACCTGGCGGCCGAGCGCCCCGGTCATGCGGTCGAGGTACATGGCCAGGATGACGATGGAGACGCCCGCCTCGAAGCCGAGGCCGATGTCGACGTTGCCGATGGCCCGGTAGACGGCGCCGCCCAGTCCGCCGCCGCCGACCATGCCGGCGATGACGACCATGGACAGGCCGAGCATGATGACCTGGTTGACGCCCGCCATGATGGTGGGCAGGGCCAGCGGCAGCTGGACGCGGACGAGGGTGTCCCGCGGCGTGGTGCCGAAGGCGTCGGCGGCCTCGACCAGTTCCGGGTCGACCTGGCGGATGCCGAGTTCGGTCATGCGCACGCCGGGCGGCAGCGCGAAGATGATGGTCGCGATGATCCCGGGCACGACGCCCACCCCGAAGAAGATGATGCCGGGGATGAGGTAGACCATGGCCGGCATGGTCTGCATGAAGTCCAGGACGGGCCGCAGGACGGCGCTGACCCGGTCGGACCGCGAGGCCCAGATGCCGAGCGGGAGGGCGAAGACGAGCGTGACGAGCGTGGCCACCAGGACCAGCGACAGCGTGGACATGGCGTCGTCCCACAGGCCGACGGAGTCCACGAGTGCGAAACCCGCGAAGGCCAGCAGGCCCGCGAGGAGCCCGCGCAGCCACCAGGCCGCGACGGCGAGGATGCCCGCGAACAGCAGCGGGGCGGGCGCCGACAGGACGGCGTCGATGCCGTCGTAGAGGCCGGTGACGAGCGCGGTGATGGCGTCGAACAGCCAGGACAGGTGGCGCTGGAGGAAGTCGACACCGCTGTCGACCCAGTCGCCGAGGTGCAGGTGGGGCATCAGGCCGCCACCTCCGCGCAGGCCATCGGGGGCCGTTGTTCGTCCCCGATGAAGGCGATGAGACGGTCCTGCGGCACGGAGCCGACGACTTCGCCGTCGGTGCCGGTGACGGCGACCGGGTGCGGGACGCGGGCGCTGACGGCGCACAGGTCGGCGAGCGGGGTGTCCGCGGTGACGGTGGGGCAGTCACAGGCGTCCGCGTCGGCGGGGGGCCCGTCCATGACGGCGTCCGCCGTGAGCACGCGCGAGCGGTCGACGTCCTGGATGAAGGAGGCGACGTACTCGTCGGCCGGGCGGGTGAGGATGTCCTCGGCCGTGCCCTGCTGGACGATGCGGCCGTCGCGCATGACCGCGATGCCGTCGCCCAGGCGCATGGCCTCGTTGAGGTCGTGGGTGATGAAGACGATGGTCTTCTTCAGGCGCTTCTGCAGTTCGAGGAGCTGGTCCTGCATGTCCCGGCGGATCAGCGGGTCGAGGGCGCTGAAGGACTCGTCCATCAGCAGCAGGTCGGCGTCCGTGGCCAGCGCGCGGGCGAGGCCGACGCGCTGCTGCATGCCGCCGGAGAGCTCGTCGGGCCAGGACTTCTCCCAGCCGCCGAGCCCGCACAGCGCCAGTGCCTCGGCGGCCCGGCGTTCGCGCTCGGCCCGGGGGACACCCTGGACCTCCAGACCGTAGGCGGCGTTCTCCAGGACGTCGCGGTGCGGGAAGAGCGCGAAGTGCTGGAAGACCATGCTGATCTTGGTGGAGCGTACGCGGCGCAGCTCGCGCGGGCTGAGCCCGGTGAGGTCCTCGCCGTCGAAGAGGATGCGCCCTGCGGTGGGCTCCAGCAGTCCGTTGAGCATGCGCAGGAGCGTGGACTTGCCGGATCCCGACAGACCCATGACGACGAATATCTGGCCGGGCTCGACGCGGAAGGAGGCGTCGATGACCGCGGCCGTCGTCCCGTCGGCACGCAGCTCGTCGCGGTCGGCGCCGGCCGAGAGCGCTCGTACGGCGTCGTCGGGTCGTCTTCCGAACACCTTGTAGACGTGTTCGGCCTGGAGCGTGGACACATACACCTCGCGGGTCGTACCGGGTACGGCGCGCCGGGCGGGGCGGCGTGCCGCGGAGCGGGACGGGATCTGCCCGCGTGCGCCATGCCAGGGCCCGAGAGGGCCGGAAGGCATGGTTCCGCTCCAGCTGCGCTGGTTCCCGTCGTTCACGAGAGCAAACGCAAAGGTGACTCACCTCACGCCGGCGTCCCGCATCCCGGACCGTCGGGACCGACGCGGATCGAACGGCCCCGGGCGGGTATCTGCGGCCCATGAAGCCAATCAGGATCACGCAGCTGAAGCCGATGTGGGGCAGGCGGGCGACGCCGGAACCGAAGGCCCCGGTGGCCTCCGCCGGGCCGGGTGCCGTGGTGCGGGAGCGGAGGGAAGCCCCGCCCGCGGCGGGAGGCGCTGCGGTGCGGGAGCGGACGGAAGCCCCGCCCGCGGCGGGAGGCGCTGCGGTGCGGGAGCGGACGGAACCCCCGCCCGCCACGGAAGGCGCTGCGGTGCGGGAGCGCCCGCCCGCGCATCCCGTGGTCCGGGCGGTGGCGATGGTGGCGGCGCTCGCCGGGATGGTGGCCTTCAGCGTGGTCCTCGCGCGCCTGACGCTGGAGCCCTCCCCGGCCTCTACGGCGCTGACCTACAGCAACGTGCACCCGGGCCAGTCCATACGGGCCTACCTGGACCACGGGACGTTCCGGGAGACCATGCGGCAGGTCGGCGGGAACCTGCTGCTGGGTGTGCCGTTCGGGATCCTGCTGCCGGTCCTGGTGCCGCAGGCGCGGGGCCTGGCGCGGGTGGCGGTGTGCACGACGGTCGTGATGACGCTCGTCGAGCTGGTCCAGGGGGCGCTGGTCACCGGCCGGGCCTTCGACGTCGACGATGTGATCCTCAACACGGCGGGGGCCCTGCTGGGCTACCTGCTGCTGGGGCGGCGACTGGGCCGCGCGGTGCACCCGCGGCGCCACCACTGGTGGCACCGTTTCACCCGGCGGTCCTCCGCCGGGTGAGGAGTGCGTCCACCGGTCAGGCCCGGACGGCGGCCGTGGCTCCGGCCGCGGCCGCCGGCCCGTCCTGGAGCATGGAGGCGCGCAGGTGCCCGAGCAGGCGCGTCAGCAGCCGGGAGACCTGCATCTGGGAAATGCCCAGCTCGGCGCCGATCTGGGCCTGGGTCAGCTCCTGACCGAAGCGCATCCGCAGCATCTGGCGCTCCCGCTCGGTGAGCTGTTCCAGCAGCGGCGCCAGGGTCTGGATGTCCTCGACCAGCTCCATGGCCGGCTCCTCCTCGCCCATGACGTCGGCGAGCGTGTGCCCCTCGGACTGGCCGCCGTACTCGGCCTGCACGCCCTGCGGGGCGTCCAGCGAGCCGCTCGTGTGGCCGTTCGCCGCGAAGAGGCCCTCGATGACCTCTTCCTCGGAGAGGCCGAGGTGCTCGGCGAGGTCCGCGACGGTGGGCGAGCGGTCGAGCTCCGTGGTGAGCGCCTCCTTCGCCTTGGCGATGTCGATGCGCAGTTCCTGGAGCCGGCGCGGGACCCGCACCGCCCAGGTGGTGTCACGGAAGTGCCGCTTGATCTCGCCCGTGATGTACGGCATGGCGAGCGTGGAGAACTCGTTCTCGCGGCTCGGGTCGAACCGGTCGATGGCCTTGATGAGCCCGATGGTGCCGACCTGGACAATGTCCTCGAGGTCGCCGCCGTCGCCGCGGTTGCGGAAGCGCCGCACCGCGTACTGGACGAGTGAGGCGTTCATCTCGATGAGGGTGTTGCGGACGTACTGGTACTCCGGGGTGCCCTCGCTGAGCTCGCGCAGCCGCCTGAAGAAGACCTTCGACAGCTCCCGGGCGTCCGAGGGGGCCATCTCCCGGGGGTCGTCGATCCGGGGCAGGCCGGCCGTGCGTGCCACCTCGGCGCTGCGGCGCGGGGCGGGGACGACGGCGGACGCGGGGGCGGTGCTGGGGTCGGCGGCGGAGAGGGACGGGGCAGGGACCGGCATGGGGTTCGCTCCTTGGGCTGGTCGGCTTGCGGCGCGGGACCTTGACTGCGGTAGATAGTGGTCGGCTTCAGCTCTTACGTCAAGAATTACCGGAAATGCATTTCACGTCTTGCATCACATGAATGATGTAACGCATCATGAGCCCATGGGGAGTATGTCTCAGCGTCAGAATTGGACATTCCTGACCAATCACGCCCGTGTTCTGGTGGCCATCGCCCGGGACCCGGCCGTTAGGCTCAGGGACGTCGCCGCGGTCTGCGGACTGACCGAACGCACCGTGCAGACGATCGTCACCGACCTGGAGACGGACGGGTACCTGCGGCGCGTCCGCGACGGCCGGCGCAACCGCTACGAGATCTCCCCCGGCGCCGTCTTCCGCCACCCGGCCGAGGCCGGCGTCCAGGTCGCCGGCCTGCTCGCCCTCCTCACCGGCGCCCCCGCGGACCCCGACGCGCCCGCGCCGAGCCCCGACACGGACCCGGACACGGACGGCCCCGAGGAGGCCGGGGAGCCCGAGGGAGGGCTCATAGGCGGCGCTCCCTTGCCGGAACTCGCTTCGGACACCGCTCAGTAGCCCCGTTCGCCCCTCCCCCTGCGGGGCCGACTCCCCTTGTGCCGCCCGCCGCCGCCCCAGCCGTGCCCGCATGACCACGAGACCGCACTCATGGCGTCGCCGCGTCGCCGGCTCGCGCTCGCGTCCGCGCTCGCCGGGCACCTACGGGATCACGCGGAAGCCGGTGGCCGCCTGGTCTCCGCGGTCGCGGTGGAAGGTCAGGCTGTCCCGGGCGGGGTAGGCCAGGTCGGTGACGGCCAGCAGCCGCCCGCGGGAGTCGTGCAGGGTGCGGCGCACGGTCAGGCCGCCGGCCCGGGAAGCGGCCCGCGGGTGGGTGGTGCGGGTCATGGTGAGGGTCTCGGCGACCCGCCCGGCCGAGGCGGCGCGCTCCAGCCAGCGGTGCAGCGGGCCGAGGTCCTCGTCGCGGACCGAGGCGGGCCGGTCCCGGTAGCGGGCCAGTTCGGGGCTCTGCTCGAAGACGCCGGGCCCGAGGTAGGTGACGGCGTGCCGCAGGGTCTCCCCCGCTGGGCCGCGTTCGCGGTGGTGGTGGACCAGGGTGTGCTCGCCCCCGCCGAGGCCCAGCAGCGCGGCGAGCGATGGCGGCACGGTGACCACTGTGAGCCAGCTGTGCGCGAGGACGGGGACCGGCACGTATGGGGCCGCGGTCGCCGGCTCCGTCTCGGGGAGGGGCGGGCCGGCCGGCGTGCCGGATTCGGCAGCCCGGGCGTCGCCCCTGGAGCCGGCGCCGCCGCCGCCCCGGCCGGCCGTCGCGGCGGCCCGGGCACCGGCCTCACCGACGGCGAGGACGCCGGCCTCACCGGCGGCCCCCGCACCGGACGCACCGGCCGGGCGGGTGCCGCGGCGGCCGGTGACGACGAGGCCCTCCTCGCGCAGGTGCTGGAGCGCGGCCCTGATGGTCTGCCGGTTGACCTCGTAGCGGGCGGCCAGGCTGCGTTCGGAAGGCAGCCGGCCACCCGGCGTGAGGGCGGCGCGGTCGAGTTCGCGCCGCAGCTCTGCGGCGATCCGCTGGTACTTGGGCAAGGCGGCGGCCGGGCCGCCGCCCCGCGAAGGGGAGGGCATGGCTACTCCTCTGACGGATGGTCAAGGACTGCGCGGTCTGCCCGGCCAACCTAGCATTGGTCTATACCTCTGAGTGGGCGGGTGGGGAGGTACGCGCACCACCTTGGCCGATTCCCTACCCCCGCAGCGGGTTCGGCAGCGGCAGATAGCGGGCGTCCGCGCCGTCCGCCCCGGTCCAGCGCAGCAGCAGGTTGGTCTTGGCCGGCAGGCTGGGAGCGCTGAGCAGCTCGGCGATCTCGGGGAGCCCGCGCGTCGCGTCGTAGCGCAGGAACTCCTCCCGTACGGCCGGCCACAGGAGCGCGGAGATGTCCGGATGCCGATGGGACAGCGCTCCCGCCATTTCCGCCAGGTTGTTGACGACCAGGCAGTACACCAGACGCTGCCAGGCCGCCGCACGGCCCGCGTCGGGCAGCAGCTTGACCCCCTCCGCGTCGCGGAAGAGGGCCTGCACCGGCAGGCCGTCCGCGCCGACGGCGATGAGGGTGTTCTGCAGGTGGGCCTCCAGCACGATGCCGTGGCGGGCGAACAGCTCCAGCACCGGCGCCACCACCTGCCGCAGGTATGCGCGCCACCACCCCGCCGGGTCGCCGCCCCCCACCGTCGGGCCGCCGTCGTGGCCTTCGGCGAGGGCGGCCGCCAGCAGCGGGGTGGCCCCCGGGAGCGTGTGGGCGTGCGCGTCGTGGAGGCCGTCGCGGACCAGGACGGCGAGTTCCTCGAAGGCGAAGCCGGCGGTGCGGTAGCCCCGGTCGCCGAGCCAGGCGGCCGGGGAGCCGGCGTGGCGCAGCGCGGCGAAACCGGCCTCGACCGCCGCGTCGGTGCGGCGCAGCTTCAGCAGGTCGTGGCGCCACAGCCGGCGCACGTCGTTGGTGATCCGGACGTCGAGGCTGAACTTCACGAACAGGTCGGCCTGCCCGGGGACGTACAGGGTCCGGATCGAGGCGGTGGGCCACGCCGGCAGACGGCTCGGGCCGAGGTGCAGCAGCCGCCCGTCCGCGAGGGCCTCGCGGACGGGCGTCCGCGAGCCCACCAGGTCCAGCTGCCACGGGTGCGCGGGCAGCAGCCGGTATCCGGCGGGCGGGCGCGGCCCGTCGAGGGCGTCGGCCAGGGAGTCGAGGGCGGTCGCGGCGGCACGCCCGCCCTCCTCGGCCACCTGGTCCTCGCGCACTCCCAGGAAGACCAGCGGGAAGCGGGCGTGGGCCTCCGGCGCGTAGGGCAGCCAGCTCCCGGCCGGCGCCCCGCCGCGGGCCTTGGGAGCGGGGTGGTGCGGGTGGCCCATGACGAGGGACTGCTCGGAGAGGACGTACGGGTCCGCGGGCGCGTCGGCGGTGGCCCGGGCGGCCAGCAGCGCGGCGACGGTGTCGCGGCTGTCGGTGATCTCGACGGGCAGTTCGCCGTTCGGGACGCCGGTGTACTGGCGCAGCTCGTCGGCGACCAGTTTGACCAGCTCGGAGTGGTCGAGCAGGTGCCAGCCGTCCGCCGTGCGCACCTCCGGCCGCTCGGGCCGGCGGCCGCCCCGCACCCGGAGCATCCGGCCGCTGCCGAGGAGCCGGTGCACCGCGGTCCCGTGCGCCGCCTCCTCGTACGGGGCGGCGGCGTGGACCCCGGCCGCGGGCCCGGCATCGTGCGCCGCGGCCGCCGGTGCGACCGGCTCGGCGGCCTCCCGCAGCAGGCAGTTCAGGAGCGGGGTGGCGGCGTACGCGTCGGCGGCGGCGTTGAGGTCCACAGGTTCCATTCGGTCCATCCGGGTGCGCCGGCGGTGCGCGGGACGCGACCACCGGCCGTGATCTTCAGTATCCGCGATGATGACGTGATCATCACGGAGAACGACCTCCCGACGTCCGGAGCCCCGCATGTACCTTCCCGCCTCCCCCGCCGAAGAGGCCGTCGCGGCGGAGCTGGCCGTCGTGCGCCCCGAGCTCGGGACCGCCTACGCCGCTGCGCTCGGCGGCGCCCGGGCCGCCGTGCTGACCCGGCTGTGGCGGGCCCTCGCCTGCGAACCGCTGCCCTGGATCGTGGGCCGCGAAGCGGGTGCCGGGGGCCTGGCCGTGCTGCTGGCCGGAGGCGGCCGGCTGGAGGGCCCGGCGCCGGACCCTTACGCCACCGGTGCGTACGTGGAAGAACTACTGCTCGACGGGAAGGGCTACCGGCAGGCCGCCCGGCTGGTGGCGGCCCTCAAAGTGCCGCACGGCGAGGAGTTCGCCGCGGAGCTGGACGCCGGCACGGCCTCCCTCGCGCTCTCCCGCGCCGGGCAGCCGTCTCCCGGTCGCGACACCGCCGCGGCGGCCACCTGGGAGTGGGAGCAGCGGGTGGTCGACGGGCACCCGTACCACCCCAACTGCCGCTACCGGCCGGGCTTTTCGGTGGCCGAGGAGCTGGCCTACGCGCCCGAGCACCGGCCGGTGGTGCGGCTCGGGCTGGTCGCCGTACGGGCGCGGGAGTGCCTGGTCACGGGCGGCTGGCCGGCTGCGCTGCGCGACGGCGGACGGATCCTGCTGCCGGTGCACCCGTGGCAGGCGGAGCACGTGCTGGGGCGGGAGCGGGCCCGGCCGGGCCCGGCCGGACATCCGCTGATGGCCCTGCGGACCTTCGCCCCGGTGGCGGGCGGCCCGCACGTCAAGACGGCGTTGAGCACCCGGCTGACCTCCTCCGTACGGGACATCTCCGGCTACTCGATCGAGACGGCTGCGGCCGTCTCCGCCTTCGCCCAGACGCTGTCGCAGCGGCTGGAGGGCCGGCTGCACATCACCCGCACGCTGGGCGCCGTCACCGCGCACAGCCCGGACCTGGCGGCCGTGCTGCGCGAGCCGCCGGAGACCTACGCGGACGCGGCGGCCGGCGAGCGGGTGGTGCCGGTGGCCTCCCTGGCCTCGCTGCCGCAGGCGCGCTCGGCGGTGTGGCGGGGCGCCTTCGCCCGGCTCGCGCTCTCGGTGTGCCTGCGCGTGCTGGAGCTCGGGGTGGCCCTGGAGGCGCACGGGCAGAACCTGCTGGTGGTGCTCTCCCCCACCGGCGCTCCCCTGCGCCTGGTCTACCGGGACCTGGCGGACATCCGGATCAGCCCGGCCCGGCTGGCGCGGCACGGACTGCCCGTGCCGCCGCTGTCGGGCCGGCTGGTCACCGACGAGGTGCCGGCGCTGCGGCGCAAGCTGTTCGGCTCCCTGCTGACCGGGGCGCTGGCTGCCACGGCCGGCTCTGCCGGTGCCTTCGCCGAGGACCTCGGTGTGGCGGCGGGCCTGCCGGCCACCCCGGACACCGAGGCGCTGCTCACCGGGCCGCTGCCCACCAAAGCGCTCACGCTGATGCGGCTGAGCCCGGCTGTTCCGGGCGACCAGTGGGCGGAGCTGGCCAATCCGCTGGCCGGGGCGTGAGTCGCGGGCCCGGGCGGGCTACTGTCCAGGGGCATGACAGAGACCTCGTACCTGACCGCCGTACGGGCGTCCTACGACGCCGTCGCCGTCGACTACGCGCGCCTGGTCGGACGGGAATTGGACCACAGACCGCTGGACCGGGCCATGCTGGCGGCGTTCGCGGAGTGCGTGCGCGGCGGTGAGGGCGGCGGCCGGGCCGTCGCCGACCTGGGCTGCGGTCCGGGCCGGTTGACGGCGCGTCTGGACGGCATGGGTGTACGGGCCTTCGGCGTCGACTTGTCTCCGGCGATGGTGGCGGTGGCCCGCCGGAGCTATCCCGGGCTGCGGTTCGAGGTGGGTTCCATGACGGCACTGGACATCGCCGACGGCGTGCTCGGCGGGGTCCTGGCCTGGCATTCCACGATCCATACGCCGCCCGCCGGTCTGCCACCGGTGTTCGCCGAGTTCGCCCGGGTGCTGGCGCCGGGCGCTCACGCGCTGGTCGCCTTCGAGGCGGGTGACGAGAGGGTCCGGGTGGAGCAGGCCTACGGGCACCCCGTCGACCTTCCCGTCCACCGGGTCCCGCCGGACCTGGTGGCCGGGCTGCTCGCCGGGGCGGGTCTGACCGAGGTGGCCCGTCTGGTGCGGGCGCCGGACGGTGACGAGGAGTCCCCGCGGGGGTTCCTGCTCGCGCGAAAGGCCCCGGACACCGCCACCGGCGCGGGCGAAGCCGGGGCACGCCCCGCGTGAGGTTCCCGGCTCCCGGCCGCGGGGGTCGCCCCGCCCGTCGGGCGGATCGCCGGTCGGCCTCCGCAGCCTCCGGGCACGTCCACGTCGGGGGCCGAGACGGTCCGGGGTCACCCCGGACCGGACCGGCTTGGCGTGGCCCGGTCGGCCTGGCCTGGCGTGGCCTGACCCGTCTTGCCGGCCTGGCGTGGCGTGGCCCGGCCCCGCCGACATGGGGTGGCCGGAACATATGACAAGCCGGATGGTTCCGGCCGTGGGCCGTTCGGGGGTCAACGGGAGGCGTGTGGGCCCGCCTTCGCCGTGATCGGCGCGGGCGGTGGGAGGAAGGAGGCATGAGCCTTCATCGGCGCCGGGTCCTGGGCGGCGCGGTCGCTGCCGTCCTCGCCGGCGTCGGGGCGGCGGCCGGGCGGGGCCCCGACTACGGCGCGCTCGCCCGCGGGATCGACGGGCGGCTGGTGCTCCCGGCCGACGGGGACTACCCCGAGGCGCGGCAGCTCTTCCAGCCCCGCTACGACGCCGTCGCTCCGGCCGCGGTGGCCTACCCCGCGCACGTGGGCGACGTCGCCGTCTGCCTGGACTTCGCCCGCCGCTCCGGGACGCCCGTCGTCCCGCGCGGCGGCGGGCACGGCTACGCCGGCTGGTCCACCCGCGCGGCCGCCCTGGTGATCGACACCGGGGCCATGGCCGCCGTGGAGGTGGAGGGGGACGGCGTCCGGATCGGTGCGGGCGCCCGGCTGGGGGACGTCCACTCCGCCCTCGCCGGGCGGGGTCTCGCCGTCCCGACCGGGCTGTGCCCCTCCGTCGGCATCGCCGGGCTGACCCTCGGCGGCGGCCTCGGGCCGGCCTCGCGGGCGCACGGCACCACGGCCGACCGGCTCATCGGCGCCCGGGTGGTCACTCCCGACGGGGCCGTCCGCGAGGTGTCCACCGACCGGGACCCACAGCTGTACTGGGCCCTGCGCGGCGGCGGGGGCGGCAACTTCGGGATCGTCACCGAACTGCGCCTGCGCACCCACCGGGCCGACGACTGCGCCTTCGCCGAACTGCACTGGCCCGAAGCCGACTCGGCAGCGGTCCTGCGGGGCTGGCAGCGCTGGCTGGGCGCGTTGCCGGACCCGTTCTGGAGCCAGGTGGAGTTCACCGCAGAGGCCGGCGCGGCCGCGGGGCCCCCGGCGGTCCGCGTCGCGTGCCTCGACGGACGCGGCGAGCTGGAGCGGCAGTTGACCCGGCTGTCGGACCTGGTCGGCCCGCCGCTGCGGGACAGCTGGGTCGTCGTGCGCGGCTGGGGGGAGACCGCACGGGCCCTCTCGGGCTGTGCGGACCTGACCGCCGAGCAGTGCCGGCTGCCGGGGACCCTGCCCGGCCGCGGCCCGCGGGGCCTGCTGGAGCGGTCCTCGTACGCGGCGCGCTCCGACTTCTGGGCGGGTCCCGGGCTGCCGGACGCGGCGGTCCGCGCGGTGCTGGCCGGTGTCCGGCGGTACGCCGCCTCGGTTCCCCCCGGCGGCCGGGGGGTGGTGCAGTTCGACGGCGTCTGCGGGGGCGCGGTGAACCGGGTCCCGGCCGCCGCCACCGCCTTCGTCCACCGCGACAGCGCCTTCCTGGCCCAGTACCTCGCCTACTGGCCCGAATCCGCGCCGGCCGCCGAGGTGGCCCGCCACCAGGGCTGGCTCGACGGGCTCTGGCAGGACCTGCGCCCCTGGGCGACCGGCAGGGCGTACCAGAACTATGCCGACCCGAAGCTCGTCGGCTGGCGCGAGGCCTACTACGGGCCGAACCTCGCCCGGCTGGAGGAGGTCCGGCGCACCTACGACCCCGACCGGCTCTTCCGTTTCCCCCAGGCCCTCTAGTCCCCGGGCCCGCCACCGGGCCCTCTAGGAGTACCGCGATGCGACGTACGTTGACGATGGCCGTTGCGGCGGCCGCCCTGCTGCTGACGACCGGCCCGATGCCCGTCGCCGGGGCGGGCGGCGCCGCTCATGCGGCCGTGGGCCGCTGGTCCGCCCGCGAGGCGCAGTCCTTCTGGACCGCCGAGCGGATGGCCTCGGCCGTCCCGTTGCCCCCGGCGCATCCCGCACCGCCGGGCACGGAGCCCGTGACCGGACCCGCCGACGGCCCGGACCCGGCTGCGGCCGCGGCGCCGGCGGACGGGGTGCGGACGGAGCCGTCCGAGGTCCCCCTGCCGGCCGTGCCCCCGGCCCCGGACCCGACGGCGGCGGATCCGGCCGCACCTCCCGTCCTCCCGGCTCCGGCGCCGACGCCCAGCCCCACCGCGACGCCGGCCCCGAACCCCACTCCGGCCGCGACCGCCGCCCAGGTGGTGAAGCCGGTCGTGAAACCGGCTCCGGCCCCGCCCGCCTTCGCCGGGCCCGGTGTCGGCCAGGACTTCGACGGTGTCCCGGCCGTCGGCCGGATGTTCGTCGTCAAGGGCGGGGGTGCGTACTTCTGCACGGCGAGCGTGGTCGCCTCCCCCGGGCACAACCTCGTGCTGAGCGCGGCGCACTGCCTGACCGGCTCGGACACCCAGCGCGTTGCCTTCGTACCGCACTACACCCGCGCGAACCCGCAGCCGTACGGGATGTTCCCGGTCCTGCAGTCCGGCGGCCACTCCAGGATCTGGATCGATCCGCGCTACCGGTCGCGGGGCCCCGACCGGGCGGCAACGCTCGACGTGGCCTTCGCCCAGGTGGGCCCGGGCCGCGACGGCTTCGCGGTGGAGGACGTGGTCGGCGCGAACAGGCTGCTCACCCGCTCCGGTTACGCACACGCGCAGGTCACACTGATCGGGTACCCGGCCGCGGCCGCCCGCCCGCGGCTGTGCGTCAACCGGACGACGAAGTTCACCAGCGCCGATGCCCGGATCCCGGGATCGTTCCAGCGGATCGACTGCACGGGCTACCCGGGCGGGACCAGCGGCGGACCGTTCCTGCTCCACTACGACGCACGGACCGGGACCGGTGACGTGGTCGGCGTCATCGGCGGCTGGAAGACGGGCGGGGACAACGCCGACACGTCCTACAGCTCCTACTTCGGCGCGAGCGTCAGGAAGTTGTACGAGAAGGCGGCTGCCGCGGCGAAGGCGGGGTGAGGGCCCGGATCCAGCGTGTGCGGCGCGGGTTGCCCACCGCGCGCGGGGTCGCCGGGAGCCCGGCGGCGGTCAGGGGGTCGGCGGGCGCCAGCCCGAGCCGCCGGCGCAGCTCGGCGACGGCGGCGTGCACCGGGGCGAGGATGACCTCGGCGTCCGGAACGGTGTGCGCGAGGGCGTGGGCGGTGGTCTCGATCGTCTCGGCGGCGTCCTCGGCCGCGGTCCGGCTCCACCCGCCGAAGGCGCCGCCGCTCCGGGGCGCGACCGTGTCGTAGAGGTGGCAGGCGGCATCGGCCGCGGCGTCGGCCCGTTCCCCGACGCCCGGCGCCGCGATGGTCGGCAGTTCCATGCCGGGTCAACGATCGGCGTCCGCCGGGGGAACGGACGGCCCGGACCCGGCCGCCGGGCAACACGCGTGCGGACCGGCGTGCGGACCGGTGTGCGGACCCGTGTGACGGGTTGTCGGTGCGCTCAGGAGGCCACGACCTGCAGCCACAGGCGGAACAGGACGAGGGACACGAGGGAGGTCTGTTCCCCATGAAGGCGGCTCCGTCCAGGACGACGGCGGGGAACGGCACCGACAGCAGGTTGAGCACGATGGCCGCGTTGCAGGCGAGGACCAGCGGGGTCGCGAGCGAGGGGGCGACCGCGCGGGCCGGGCGCCGCACCGGGCCGCCCGTCTCCGGACCGGCCCGGCCCTGGCGGCGGCCCAGTCGGAGGCCGCGATCCTGCTGCGCGACCCGCTCGCGCGGCTGCCGGCCCGGCCGGCGCTGTGGGCTCCGGTCGCCGCGATCAACCTGTGTGCGATGACGGTCCTGTGCTGGCACCAGACGGCCATGCCGGCCGCGGCCGTGCCCGGTTCCTTCGCGGGCGGGCTCGCGGGCCTGACGACGGCGCCGGACCCACCGGGCTGGATCGCGGCGCGCCTCGCGTGGATGCCGGTCTTCGCGGCGCTGCTGGTGGGCATCGCGCGGTACGCCCGCCGGTTCGAGGGCCGGCCGCGGGCGCGGCCCGCGGCGGGGCGACGGCCGTGCGCGGGCCGTGGCCGGTCTGCTGCGCGCCGGCTTCCCGGTGTTCGCGCTGGGCCTGGCGTAGCGCGCGGCACATGACGAGAGCGCCGCTCCCCGCGGGGAGCGGCGCTCTCGTCGTGTCGTGCGGGGACTCGCGCGCCCCGCGACGTAAGGCGTGAGGCGTGAGGCGTCAGGCGTCAGGCGTCAGGCGATCGAGGCCGCCACGATCGCGGCGACGGCGAGGTTGCAGGAGGCCGTGACCCAGACCGCCGGGTGCGGCTCGGGATCCACGACTATGGCACCGAGCTTGCCCGGGGTCACCAGGTCGAGCACGAGGAAGGCGACCGCCATCAGCACGAGGCCGAGCACGCCGAAGGCCGCGGTGGACAGCAGGCCCTTGCCGAAGTCGTCGTACGTGGTCCAGATCGAGGTGAAGACGATGCCGCCGATGCCGAGGAGGGCGGAGCTGAGCAGGAGGGCGGCATTGCGGTTGCGCTCCTCCCAGATCTGCTTGGGGAGCTTCCCGGGCGTCAGCACGTCCACCAGGACGATGCCGAGGATCAGCAGGACCAGGCCGAGGGCGCCGTAGGCACTCGTGCGGCCAAGGCCGTTGACGATGTCGCTCATTGAGAAGCCTGTCTGCGCGGGGGTGGGATAAGCATGTGCCGTGGGGAGGCCGAATGTATCGCACGGCCTCGGCCCCTTCCATCGGGAGGTCAGGACATGGCAGAGCTCAGGGCCGCGCGCGTGGACCAGGCGGAGGCACTGACCGGGCTGGTACGGCGGTCCAAGGCGTACTGGGGGTACGGGCCCGACTTCCTGGACGCCTGCGCGCCGGAACTGCGGATCCGGCCCGACGAGGTGACGGCGCGCCGGATCGTGGTGGCGCAGGACGCCGGGGGGAGGGTGCTCGGGCTCGCCTCCCTGGAGGGCTCGGCCCCGCGGGCGGCGCTCGGGCTGCTGTTCGTGGAGCCGCGGGCCATCGGCCGGGGGGTGGGCCGGTTGCTCTACCGGGACGCGCTGCGCCGGGCGGTGGACCTGGGGGTGCGCCGGCTGGTGATCGACGCCGATCCGCACGCGGCCGGCTTCTACCGGGCGATGGGGGCGGTGGCCGCGCCCGGCGGCCCGGAGGGGCTGGTCCGCTTCGAGGTCGCGCCGGTCCCGCTCGCCGCCTGGGCTCGGGCATGGACCGGGGGCCGGCGCGGCGTACACGTGGGGAACGTCGCCGAGTTCAACGCGCAGTTCGCCGACGCCTCGCTCGGCCGGGACCAGCGGGCCGCCCACCACTACGCCTGCCTGGCCGCCTTCTACAGCCCCTACCCGGCGGCGCTGGTGCTGCCGCGGACCGTGTCGCGTCACTGGACCGGGCTGGTCTGCCGCCAGCTGGGGTGGGCCGGGGTCGAGGTGTTCGACGGCCTGGCGGAGGCCGGTCCCGGCCTCAGCGAGGCCGTACGGGAGCGGCCGGCGCTGGCCGCGCTCCTCACCGCGGCCGGGCTGCCCCTCGTACCGTGGGGGCGGACGCGGCAGTTCGCCCTGCTGTCGGGCCGGCCGTGGCGCGAGGGGGAACTGCGGTACGAGTCGAAGTCCGCGGCGCACGGGCTCTTCGCGCGGATCCTGTCGGACGGCGGCCATCCGGGGATCGTGTTGCCGGCGCAGTGGCGGCCCCGTACCCGGTGGGGGGCGGCGCGGCTGGTGGCCGCGCGCGCCGGGGCGGGCGAGAGCACTGTTCTGAAATCGGAGCACGGGGTCGGGGGTTCGGGGACCACGGTGCTGACGCCCGGCTCGATCCGCGCGGCCGGCGGGGCACGGGCCGCGCTGCGGCACCTTCCGCGCGGGCCGCTGCTGGTGGAGGAGTTCGTGGGCGGCCCGGACGGGGCGGACGGGCCGGACGGGCCGGGCCGGGCGGAGGGGCCGGCCGAACCGGATACGCCCCCCGGACCGGGTGTGTCGTCCGGACCGGATGCGCCGTCCGGACCCGCGTGGGGCGACTGCCCGCGGGATCTGACGTACGACGGCTTCGTGGACGCAGACGGCGGGTTGCACTCGGTCGGGGCGGCTGTCATGGACGTCGAGGACGGCGGTTACCGGGGGGCGACGGTGGGCCCCGGTGTGGTGCCCGGGTGGGCGCGCGGGCCGTTGCTGGCCTTCGGGGAGGCGGTGGGGCGGGAGTTGGCGGCCGACGGCTACCGGGGCTGGTTCGACGTGGACTTCGTCACCGACGGAGCGGGGCGGCTGGCGCCGACCGAGACGAACCTGCGGCTGACCGGGCCGTCGGTCGCCTTCCTGGTGGCGGCCCGGCTCGACGTGCTGCGGGGCGCGGGGCACCTCGTACGGATCGCCGACCGGGTGGAGCTGGGCGCGCGGCTGCCGGAAGCGCAGCTGGACGAGCTGTGCGAGGGCCTGGCCCGGGAGTGCGCGGAGATGGGGGCGGTGTTCGTCCCCGCGATCCCGACGGCCGCCTTCGACCCGGCGCCCTGGATCGCCGTCCTGGTCGCCGCGCACGGCAGGGAGGTATTGGACGCGGCCGAGGCGCTGATCCGGGCGCGGGTCCTGGCAGTCGGCGACGGGTTCGAGATCGCATTCGCATCCGGATCCGGGTCCGGGTCCGGGTCCGGGTACGGGTCCGGGTACGGGCCCACGGCAAACGGCTTCGCCGCCGGGCCCGGCGGCGCGGCGCGAGCCGGTCAGTCGCCGAAGTCGAAGTGGTGGGTGCGCCGCCGGGCGACGTAGTAGGCCACCACCGCGGCGGCGATCATCAGCGGGACGTTGAAGGTGTAGACGAGGGCGGCCTGGCGGGGCCAGTCGTGCTTGGCTGCGAGCCGGTACAGGTTGTCCTGGGGCCACCAGGCGACCAGCAGGTAGACGATGGCGAGGTGGGCGGCCTTCGTGAGGAACCGTCCGTGGCCCTGGGCCGGCATCCGGGCGCGGCCGGCGAACAGGAAGACCACCCCGAGGCCGAAGGCCAGACACTCGAACAGGTAGAGGACGTTGAAAAGGAACGCCCAGGGCTGCGGCACGCCCGTGACGTCGGTCGAGCCGGGCCACAGGGCGAACGTGGTGCCCCAGGCGATGCCGCCGAGCAGGATCGACCCACAGCCCAGTACGCAGGACAGCGACTGCTGCCCGGCGTGGGGGGCGCCGCCGTACTTGCCGGAGCTGCGCGGGCCGGCGTGCGCGGCCCCCGGCCGGGCCGGCTGGGGCAGGGCGTCGCGGTCCTCCTGGCCGGCCGCCGTGCGGGGCAGCGCGCGCAGCCGCACCACGGCGCGGGGCCGCTCCCCGGCGGGCAGCCGGTCCGCGAGGTGCTCGCGCAGCGCTTCGGCATCCGGCAGGCCGGCGCCCGGGGGGCTGGAGGGGTCCGCGGCCGGCGGGACGAGGTACGCGACCAGGCGCGGCACCTGCGCGGAGCCGGGGACGGCGCTCACGATCGCCCCGCCGACGCCTTCGTGGCCGCGGATGACGGATTCGACGCGGTGCGGGTCCAGGGTGCGGCCGGCCAGGGTGATGCGGTCGCGGAGCCGGCCGCCGAACTCCAGCAGTCCGTCACTGCGGAGCCGGGCGAGGTCCCCGGTGGGGATCGCGTCACCGCCGTCGGGCGGGGTGAGGTGGACCTGGCCGTCGCGCAGGTCCACGCGGAAGCCGGGGAAAGGGGTGCCGAGGAGGCAGAGCTGTTCCGGATCGTCGACGGGGCCGGACAGCTGGGGCAGTTCGAACCGGGTGCCGGTGCCCGCCGTCTCGGTGGGCCCGTAGACACCGATCAGCCGTGCGCCGGTCCGCAGCCTCCCTTGCAGGGCTGCCTGTTCGTCGAGGTAGAGCCGGTCGCCGGTGACGGTGACCAGGCGCAGTGCGCGCGGTCCGGCGGAGGCCGCAGCCCGGGCCTTGGGGACGCCGGCGGGCGCCGCGGGCCGGGGGACGGGGCCCTCCAGGAGCAGCCGGGCCGCGCCGGCGGGGTCGGTGTGCAGGACGGACACCTGCTCGGCATCGATGGCGCGGCGGATCGCCTCGGGTTCCCACGGTGCGCGCTCGGGCACGACGAGGCTCCCGCCCGCGCACAGTGCCTTGGTCCAGCCCGCCGCGAAGGCGGTGACGGCGGATCCGGCGGTGATCAGGTGGCGGTCCTGCGGGGTCGGGTGGGCCACCTCCGCCCAGCTGTCGTGTGCGGCGAGCAGCCGCGCGTGACTGACGGGGACCGGGCGGGGCACCGCACCCCCGGTGAAGAGGTACGCCGCGGTCCGCTCGTGCGCGGGCCAGGCGGACGCCGGCCGGGCGGGCGGCGCCGTGGAGCGGGCCGCGATCTCGGCCGCCTCCGCCCCGAGGCGGACCACCCGCAGCCCGCGGCCGCCGTCGAGGCGCGCCTGGTGGGCGGCGTGCGTGAGCAGCGCGAAGGGACGGACCGCGGCGAGCTGGCGCTGCCCGGTGTGCGGCGCCTCGACGTCGATGACGGTGTAGGCCGCCCCGGCCTTGAGTGCGGCGAGGACGGCGACGAGGAGTTCGGCCTGCCGGTCTGTCCCCACGGCGACGAGGCCGCCGGGCGGCAGTCCGGCGTCGAGCAGGTGGTGAGCCAACTGGTTCGCGCGGGCTTCGAGTTCGCCGTAGGTGAGGCTGTCCGGACCGGCCGTGACGGCGCGGGAGCCGGGGGCCCGGCGCACCCACCGCTCGAAACGCTCCAGGACGGTGTCCGACGGCTCGTGGGTGTCCGTGGTGGCGGCTGCGTCCCTGCTCGCTGCGGTGTCTGCGGCGGAGGCGCTGTGTGTGACGGAAGCGTTGTCTTCGGCGGCTTCGGGCTGTCCGGCTGAGCCGGTGGGCTCGGATCCCAGCGTCATGGACCGATGATGCCACCGGGTACCGGTGGCGGAAGAGGGACGGGAAAAATCCTCATACGAGCGGGAGTTGGACTCGGGAAGGGCAGGCCGGCGGAAAACCTTGACCTGAAGTTTGGTTGAGGTCATACCGTTTCGGCCATGGACATGGAAGTCACCGCTTGGACATCGCTGCACAGCGCGATCAACGCCCAGCAGGACCGGCGCCCGGTCTCCCGGGCGAGCCTGCGCCGGGTCGCCGCCTTCGCCCGCCCGCACCGCCGCGGGCTCACCCTCTTCCTGCTGCTCAGCATGGTCACGGCGCTGCTGGCGGTGGCCACCCCCGTACTCGCCAGCCGCATCGTGGACGCCATCGTCGGCGGCCGGGACAGCGGCACGGTCACCCGCCTCGCCCTGCTCATCGCGGTGATCGCGGTCGCCGAGGCGGCCCTGGGACTGCTGACCCGCCGGCTCTCCGCCACCCTCGGCGAGGGGCTCATCCTCGACCTGCGGACGGCCGTCTTCGACCACGTGCAGCGGATGCCGGTCGCGTTCTTCACCCGGACCCGCACCGGGGCCCTGGTCAGCCGCCTCAACAACGATGTGATCGGCGCGCAGCGGGCGTTCAGCAACACCCTGTCCGGGGTGGTCGCCAACACGGTGACCCTGCTGCTGACGCTCGCCGTGATGCTGAGCATCTCCTGGCAGATCACCCTGCTGGCGCTGGTGCTGCTGCCGGTGTTCGTCCTGCCGGCCCGCCGGATGGGGGCCCGGATGGCGGCCATGCAGCGCGAGGCGTCCGCGCTCAACGCGGCGATGGGCACCCAGATGACCGAGCGGTTCTCCGCTCCCGGCGCGACGCTGGTCAAGCTGTTCGGGCGGCCCGCCGACGAGTCCGCCGAGTTCGCGGCCCGGGCGGCGCGGGTGCGGGACATCGGGATCCGTACGGCGATGGCGCAGTCGGCGTTCATCACCGCCCTGACCCTGGTCTCGGCGCTGGCCCTGGCGCTCGTCTACGGACTCGGCGGCCACTACGCCCTGCGCGGGACCCTGGAGGCAGGTTCGGTCGTCGCCCTGGCGCTGCTTCTGACCCGGCTGTACGCCCCGCTGACCGCGCTCGCCGGCGCCCGCGTCGAGGTGATGAGCGCGCTGGTGAGCTTCGAGAGGGTCTTCGAGATCCTCGACCTGAAGCCGCTGATCACCCAGAAGCCGGATGCCCGTCGGGTCCCGGAGGGTCCGGTGGCGGTCGAGTTCGACGGGGTCTCTTTCGCCTACCCCTCGCCAGAGAAGGTCTCGCTCGCCTCCCTGGAGGAGGTCGCCACCCTCGACACCCGGGGCGGCACCCCGGTCCTGCACGGGGTCTCCTTCCGGGCGGAGCCCGGGCAGATGGTCGCCCTGGTCGGGTCGTCGGGGGCGGGCAAGTCGACCATCGCGCAGCTGCTGCCGCGGCTGTACGACGCCGACGAGGGAGCGGTCCGCCTCGGCGGCGTCGACGTACGGGACCTCACGGCCGACTCGATCCGCGAGACGCTCGGCATGGTCACCCAGGACGGGCACCTCTTCCACGAGTCGGTCCGGGCCAATCTGCTGCTGGCCCGCCCGGAGGCGGGCGAGGAGGAGATCTGGGAGGCCTTGCGCCGTTCGCGTCTGGACGGACTGGTCGCCTCGCTGCCGGACGGACTGGACACCGTCGTCGGCGAGCGCGGCTACCGGCTGTCGGGCGGGGAGCGGCAGCGGCTGACCATCGCGCGGCTGCTGCTGGCCCGTCAGCGGGTGGTGATCCTCGACGAGGCGACCGCACACCTGGACTCCACCTCGGAGGCGGCGGTGCAGGAGGCACTGGACGAGGCCCTGGCCGGCCGGACGGCGGTGGTGATCGCGCACCGGCTGTCGACCGTGCAGGCGGCGGACCTGATCCTGGTCGTGGAGGACGGGCGGATCGTGGAACGCGGCACGCACACCGAACTGCTGGCGGCGGGCGGCCGGTACGAGGAGCTGTACCGCACCCAGTTCGCCGCGGCGCAGACGACTGCGCCGGAGGCGGCGCGGGAGGCGGCCGGGCGAGCCACGGGCGGCGCCGCGCCGGTGGCGGGAGCATGATGGCCGCCGGGCCCGCGACCCGCGGCCCGACGGCCCCCCACCGGGCCCCGACGATCCTGGAACAGGAGCACTTGATGGACATCAAGCTGGAGCTGGTCGCCGTCCCCGTCACCGATGTCGACCGGGCCAAGGCCTTCTACGAGGGGCTCGGCTTCCACGCCGACCACGACGTGACCGTCAGCGAGGACATCCGCTTCGTGCAGCTGACCCCGCCGGGCTCGGCCTGTTCCATCGCCCTGGGGCGGGGGCTCACCCGGATGGTGCCGGGATCGCTGGACAACATGCAGGTCGTGGTCGCCGACATCGAGGAGGCGTACGCCGACCTGCGCGGCCGGGGCATCGAGGTGACGGAGATCCAGGACATGCCGTGGGGTTCCTTCGTCTACTTCTCCGACCCGGACGGCAACGGCTGGGCGGTCCAGCAGACCACTCCCCGCGCCGGCACCGGGAGCCCCGCGTGACGCCTCCTGCCCGAACGGTCCGAGCATCACGCTCATGGGGGCGGGGCACCTGAACCCGAACTGATGGGCAGCGAACGGGTGAGCATCAGTGCGTTCGCCCGGCGGGTCGGGCTCGCCCCCAGGTCCCCGAGACGCCTTGGCCGGGAGGAGGCGCTGGTCAGCCCTCGGCCGGCGCGGGAGGCGCGGCCGGTCCGGGGGCGGCGGCCGGCGCCGGGGCCGCGTCGAGTTCCCACGCGTGGCGCTTGAACTCGCGGCGGAAGTCGGCGTGGTCCTCCCACTGGCGGGCGATGCCGCGCAGCACGTCCCAGTTGTGTTCCACCGACTGGTCGATGACGCGGCGCATGGCCGGCTCGGCCGACTCCCGCTTCGCGAGGAGGCCCTTGACGGCCGAGGCCTCCAGGACGGCGTTGCGCAGCGCGCGCAGCGCACGGGAGGTGTCGTCCATCCCGAAGCCGTACTCGCTGCCGGTCTCCGCGTCGAACAGCGGGGTGAGCCGCGCTTCGATGAAGGCGGTGATCCGCTCGAAGTGCTGCACGTCCATCGGGGCGCTCCCTCTTCTGCCGGACCACCTCGTGTCCCCGGCGTCTCCATTGCCTGCGCTGTGCCCAGCGGTCGTCGGCCGCCCACTGCGCCCCGCCATTATCCAGCAGCGCCCTCCGCGGCCGGACCGGACCGCGGGGACCCGAGCCGGGGTGGCCCGCAGGCGCGTCGCCGCTGACGGGCGGTGCTCCAACTCCCCGCCCGTTCCTGCGGTTTTCCGGTGATCTACGGTGATGACCGGCCGCGACGAAGGGATCTGCCCGGTGAGTGACAGTTCAGCGCTGACGGAGCGTTTCGAAGAGCACCGTTCGCATCTGAGAGCGGTGTCCTACCGCATGCTCGGTTCGCTCAGCGAGGCCGAGGACGCCGTGCAGGAGGCGTGGCTGCGCCTCGACCGCTCCGACACCAGCGAGATCGAGAACCTCGGCGGCTGGCTGACCACGGTCGTGGCGCGCGTGTGCCTGAACATGCTGCGCACGCGCGAGACCCGGCGCGAGGACTCCATGGAGACCTGTCCGGCCGACCCGGCCGTCAGCCGCCAGGACGCCGTCGACCCCGAACAGGAGGCCGTCCTGGCCGACTCCGTCGGTCTGGCGCTGCTCGTGGTGCTCGACACCCTCACTCCGGCGGAGCGGCTCGCGTTCGTCCTGCACGACCTGTTCGCCGTGCCGTTCGACGAGATCGCCCCGATGATCGACCGCACCCCGGCGGCGACCCGGCAGCTGGCGAGCCGCGCCCGGCGCCGCATCAAGGGGGCCCCGCCGGCGCCCGAGGCCGACCTGACCCGTCGGCGGCGCGTCGTGGACGCCTTCCTGGCCGCCACGCGCGGAGGGAACTTCGACGCCCTGGTCACGCTGCTCCATCCCGATGTGGTGCTCCGGGCCGACAAGGCCGTCGTGCCGTCGCCCGCCCCCGTCTTCATCAGTGGCGCCGTCACCGTCGCCCAGGGTGCGATGGCCGCCATGCGGCGGGCGCAGGCCACGCAGCCCGCGCTGGTCAACGGCGCGATCGGCCTCGTGATGGCCCCGCTGGGGCGGCTGAACCTGGTGCTCCGCTTCACCATCGAGGACGGTCTGATCACCGAGATCGACGTGGTGGCGGAAGCGGACCGCCTGCGCGAGCTCGACCTCGCGGTCCTCGACGCCTGACCGACCGCGTCAGGAGCTCCCGGCCCGGGGGCAGGGGTCTCGGGCCGGGCGCGCGGGTCCTCGGGGCGGCCGCCACGGTCTCCTCGGGCCGGCCACCGCGGTCCTCTGGCCGGGCGCGCGGGTCCCCCGCGGGCCGGGCGGCGCGACCGTACCGGCGGGCACGGCCGTCACCGCGGCCGCGGCCGCGGCCGTCACGGCGCCAGTACGTCCAGCTCCTCCAGGGCGCCCTCGGCGATCTGCCGGGTCAGCGCCTCGGCACGGGCCGCGTCGCCCTCGCGTACGGCCTCGGCCACCCGGACGTGCAGGGTGACGGCCGCCGGGTCGGGGTCGTGGAACATCACCGCGTGCTCGGTGCGGCCGGTCAGCACCTCGGCGACCACGTCCCCCAGGCGGGCGAACATCTCGTTGCCGGAGGCGTTCAGCACGACGCGGTGGAAGGCGATGTCGTGGCGCAGGTAGCCGTCGAGCTGGTGCCCGCGCGACGTGCGGACCATGCCGAGGGCCGCTTCGGTGAGTTCGGCGCACTGCTCGGGCGTGGCGCGGACGGCCGCGAGCCCGGCCGCGACGGGCTCGATCGCCGAGCGCAGCACGGTGAGGGAGCGCAGCTGGCGGGGCCGGTCGGCGCCGGCGAGCCGCCAGCGGATGACGCGCGGGTCGTAGACGTTCCACTCGTCGGTGGGGCGCACGGTGACCCCGACCCGGCGCCGGGATTCGACCAGGTGCATCGATTCCAGTACGCGTACGACCTCGCGCACCACGGTGCGGGAGGCGTCGAAGCGCTCGGCGATCTCGTCCGTGCGCAGGACGCTGCCCGGCGGGTACTCGCCGGCGGTGATCGCGAGGCCGATGGTGTCCAGCACACGGGAGTGGAGGCCCTGGCCAGGACGGCCTTCGGTGGTCATGGCGCAAGCGTACGGTGACGCCCCACCAGACCAAAGATGTGATGTTTCAGACCAGGGTCTTGAATAAGTACTACTTAATAAGCTTCAGTGGTGCGCGCACGGAACCAGGTCGACGAGGACAGCGAGGTACGACGTGAGCTCCCAGCGCGTCATTGTGGTGATGGGTGTGGCCGGCACCGGCAAGACGACCGTGGGCCGGCTGCTCGCGGAGGCGCTCGCCCTCCCCTACGCGGAGGGCGACGCCTTCCACCCGGCGGCCAACGTCGCCAAGATGTCGGCCGGCACCCCCCTGGACGACGCGGACCGGTGGCCGTGGCTCGACGCCATCGGCAGGTGGATCCGCGACCGGGCGCAGCCGCGCGGCGCGGTGGTGGCGGCTTCGTCGCTCAAGCGCGCCTACCGCGACCGGCTGCGCGCAGCAGCTCCCGGGGTGGTGTTCGTCCACCTCACCGGTGACCGTCCGCTGATCGAGGAGCGGATGGCCGCCCGCACCGGCCACTTCATGCCCGCCACCCTGCTGGACTCGCAGTTCGCGGCGCTGGAGCCGCTGCGCCAGGACGAAGCCGGCGTCGCCGTGGACGTGTCCGGATCCCCCGAAGACATCACCGAGCGGGCGCTCGCCGCCCTGCGTCGGCTCACCGCCACCGACACTTAAGGAAACGTCACCGTGACCAGTCTCAGCGTCGAGACTCTGGCAGCGGCCGGCACCGGACCGATCACCTCGGCCGGGAACACCCAGCTGGGGATAGCCGTCCTCGCGGGCATCGCCGTCATCGTGCTGCTCATCACCCGGCTCAGGCTGCACGCCTTCCTGGCGCTGACGGTCGGTTCGCTCGCCCTCGGGGTGTTCGCGGGCGCGCCGTTGGCCAAGACGATATCCAGCTTCACCGCCGGTCTCGGTTCCACCGTCGCCGGCGTGGGCGTACTGATCGCCCTCGGCGCCATCCTCGGCCGGCTGCTCGCGGACTCCGGCGGGGCGGACGAGATCGTCGACACGATCCTCGCCCGCGCGAAGGGCCGGGCCATGCCGTGGGCCATGGTGCTGATCGCCTCGGTGATCGGGCTGCCGCTCTTCTTCGAGGTCGGCATCGTGCTGCTGATCCCCGTGGTGCTGCTGGTGGCCAAGCGGGGCAACTACTCCCTGATGCGGATCGGCATCCCGGCGCTGGCCGGCCTGTCCGTCATGCACGGGCTGATCCCGCCGCACCCCGGGCCCCTCGTCGCCATCGACGCCCTCCACGCCAACCTGGGCGTCACCCTCGGCCTCGGTGTGCTCGTCGCCATCCCCACGGTGATCATCGCGGGGCCGCTCTTCTCCCGGTACGCGGCGCGGTGGGTGGACATCCCGGCTCCCGAGAACATGGTCGTCGAACGCGCGTCGGCCGACTCCGAGCACCGGCCCCGCTTCGGGGCCACGGTCTTCACCGTGCTGCTTCCCGTGGCCCTGATGCTGATCAAGGCTCTCGTCGACATCGTGGTCAATGACCCCGACAGTGCGGTCCAGCGCGTCACGGACGTCGCGGGCTCGCCACTGATCGCCCTGCTCACGGCGGTGCTGGTGGGCATGTTCACCCTGGGCCGGGCGGCCGGCTTCACCAGGGAGCGCCTGTCCGGCACGGTCGACAAGTCCCTGGCCCCGATCGCCGGCATCCTGCTGATCGTCGGCGCGGGCGGCGGCTTCAAGCAGACCCTCATCGACGTGGGCGTCGGCCAAATGATCATGGACTTGTCGAAGGGGTGGGCCATCCCGGCCCTGCTGCTGGCCTGGTTGATCGCCGTCGCCATCCGCCTCGCCACCGGCTCCGCGACGGTGGCCACGATCTCGGCGGCCGGGCTGGTGGCCCCGCTGGCCGCCGGGATGTCCACCACCGAGACCGCACTGCTGGTCCTGGCCATCGGGACGGGCTCGCTGTTCTTCAGTCACGTCAACGATGCCGGGTTCTGGCTGGTGAAGGAGTACTTCGGGATGACCGTCGGCCAGACCCTCAAGACCTGGTCGGTGATGGAGACGATCATCTCGGTGGTCGGCCTGGGCTTCGTCCTGCTGCTGTCCCTGGTCCTGTGAACCTCCGGCCCGGACGCCGCGTGCGTCCGGGCCGGCGCTCAGAACTTCACTCGTTCCTCGCCGAGTTGGTCGGCTGCCAGCACGAAGCCGTGCGCCGCGGTGGCGCAGCGGCCGGCGAGGTCCGCGACTTCGGCGCGCAGTGCGGCGGCCCGCGCGCCGCGCCAGGCAGGTGTGGCCGTCGTCGCCCGGAGCCGCACGGCGTGGGAGCGCAGCGCGGTGGCGTGGCCGCGCAGACTGCCGGGCACGGGCACGGGCACGGGCTTGGGTACGGGCACGGGCTTGCGCTCGTGCCCGTACCCGTGCCCGTGTTCGGGGCCGTCGGGGTGCGCGTACGGCTCTGGACGGACTCGCCCGAGTGCTCCCGGCGGCCCGGAAGCGCAGCCGGCCGGCTCCCCGGCGGACGCAACCGGCCCGCGGTCGCAGAGCGAGCGGAAGGCGGCGCCCAGCCCGAGGAACGGCTCGGCGGGCACGGCCCGGCCGGTGGCGACCTGCCATCCGGCGTGGTCGTTGAAGGGGTTCGCGTCCGTCAGCGCGTTCCAGGCGAGGATGTCGGCGAAGGCCGGGGCCAGCAGCGCGAAGGCGTGCTCGGCGCCCCGCTCGCGCATGATGCGCCGGAACAGGCGGACCGCCTCCCCCTGCCGGCTCTCCTCGGCGGCGGCGAGCACCGCGGCCGCGCCCGGGTCCCGCAGGAGTTCCGGGCGGCGCGCGCTCATGGCCCGGATGCGGAGCCGGAGCCCGCAGACGGCGACGCTGACCGCGAGGCTCTCCCGGCCGGCCAGCAGACCGACGAGCCGGCCGGCCAGCGCCACGCCCCGGCCGCGCGGGGCCCAGCCGAGGCCCGCCGGATCGGCCAGGGTGTGCAGCAGGATGCGCCACCCGAGCCTGCGGCGGCCTCCCCGGGCCAGGGCGGAGACGGGCAGGCGGGCGCCGAGGGCCAGCCCCGAGGCGTAGCGGGCGGCCTCACCGACCGCGTCGGCGGTGTGGGCGAGTTCGCGGCACAGGTCGTCGAGCAGGTCGACGTCCGCTTCGGCGGACGCTGAGGTCGCGGCGTCGGGCATGGGTTCCTCGCGTGGTTCGGCGATGGGTCGCGGGTGGTGGGGTGGTGGTGCTTCGGTGGGGCGGTGCTGCTTCGGTGGGGCGGTGGTGCAGTGCTGACGGAGCCGGAGCCGGAGCCGGCAGCGCGGTGGAGCCGGGGCGGGCGAACAGGAACGCGGCGAAGCAGCAAGACCGTGGAGCGGCCGGAACGTGAAACAGACGGGGCGGTCGAGGCGTCGGGCGAGGCGTCGGATGCGGGCGACTCGTGCGCCACGGGGAGGTGAAGCGTCAGCGGCGGGTGAGGGTGAGCCGGATCCCGTGCGGGTCGAGCTCGGCGGGCAGTGGTCCGACCGGGTCCAGGACGGGCCGGGTACCGGAGATTCGGTGGCCCCGCAGCACCTCGGCGCAGAACGCGGCCGTCAGAAGCAGCCCCAGCCGGTCCCCCGGGCAGCGGCCGGGGCCGTGTCCGAAGGGCGCCATCCGGATGTCCTGGTCCGCGCCGGGATTCTTCCACCGTTGCGGCACGAACACGTCCGCGGCCGGTACCCGTTCGGGGTCCCGCTGGTGGAACGCGGCGGGCAGCAGTACGGCGGTGCCCGCCGGGTAGCGCACGCCCCGCCACTCGGTCTCCGTGCGGGTGAGCCGGATCAGGTCGGGCACCACCGGGTACAGGCGCAGGGTCTCGCGCACGCAGGCCCACAGCCGGGGCAGGTCACCCCGGGCGCCCTGCCCGGCCGCTTCGGCGGCGGCCGCGTGCTGTTCGGCGGGGTGCGCGCCGAGCAGGAGCAGGGTGCGCAGGAGGGTGGCGGGCAGCGAGTCCATGGCCAGGAGCCACCGCTGGGCCTGGCCCACGGGATCCGGGACGCCGGCGGAACCCGCGAGGCCAGGCGCGGGACCCCGGCCGTCGAGCCGGTCCTGCATACCGGGGGCGCCACGGGCCCCGAAGGGGTCCGCGGCCAGCAGGACATCCGAGGCGTCGAAGGGAGCGCAGGCGCCGAGGGGGTCGGCCGGGCCGGTGTGGCGGAAGGCCTGCCCGATGAGGGTGTGCGGGTCGGCCTGCCGGACGTATTCCCTGATGCGGCGGGCGGCGCGGGCCGAGCTTCTGGCACTGTTCTGCCCGATCCGGCCGGCGAGTTCCTCGTCGGCGGCGGCCGCGTCGCCGAGCACGATGCGGCGGGCGGCGCGGCCCATCGCGTGCCGGACGCGGGCGAGTTCGAGGGTGCCGGAGGCGGAGGCGGAGGCGGTCAGGTGGCGGGCCTCTTCGGCGACGGCCGTCAGGAACGGCGCGCACGAGGGGCGCGCGGGGACGGCCGCGGCCAGCGCCTCGGCGCCGGTCCGGCGCTGCTCCGGGCCGCTTCCGCCGTGGGGGCAGCCGAGGCCGGTCGTGCCGGGGGGCGGATCGTCGGCGAGGACGCCGACGGGTTCGGCGTAGAAGCGGTCGATGTCCGCGGGGGCGAGCAGGACGAGGACGGTGCGGCCGGATCGGGCGCGCACCAGGACGGGCGCGTCACCGTGACGGGCGCGCAGGGCGCGCAGTGCGGCGGCGGAGGTGCGGACGGCGCCGGGTCGCGGCCGTGCGGGGACCAGGCCCCGGACGAGCGTGGCGGCGGTGGCGGTGACGGCAGCGGCGGACGCCGGAAAGGACGACGACTTTACGGATGTCCGCCGGTCGGCGGCTTCCGCGCCGAGGCCCGGCACGGCCGGCCCGCGGCCCGCGAGCGGCATCTCGCCCCGGGGCGCCCGACCGCCCCCCTCAGCACCCGTCCCGGCCCCACGGCGCCGAGCGGTCCCGCCCCCGGCGCCGTCCCTCAAGCCGGTGCCGGCCCCGTTCCCGGTGCCGGCCCCGTCCTCGGTCCAGTTCCCGGGCCCAGTGGGGATCGCGTCCTCGGTCCTGGTCCTGGTCCCGGGTCCGGCGCCAGTCCCGCTCCCGGGCCGGATCGCGGCAAGGTCCTCGGTACCGGCCCCGTTCCCCGCCCCGGTGTCCGTGCGGGTCCCGGCAGGCGCCCCGCGCCCGCTCCCGGGCCCGTCCTCGGTGCCGGTCCCGTGCCGGGTCCGGGTGCCGCTCGCGTTGTCCGTGCCCCGGGTACCGCCGGGCCAGGACCGCACCGGCAGTCCGTACCGCAGCGCGAGGGCACGTACCCGTGCCCTGAACCCGTCGAGGGCGGCCGCATGGACCGTACGCATCCGTGTACCTCCGCCCAGCCGGGACCAACGGTCGGTGACATCGGCTTCACCGTACGTGGCTACGGTCGGCTCCGCGCTCCGAGTGCCGGGGGCCCTGCGGCCACCCGTGGGACACCCCTCAGTGCGGGCTCGGTGCGAAGGCTGCGTCGCGGAAAGCCGTGCGCAACCGGGCGGAACCGGCCGTCGGCAGCAGCACCGCCCAGCGGCGGTGGCGCGGGGACACCCACAGGGCCGGTCCGCCCGGAGCCGGCGCGGAGTGGGCCCAGACTCCGTACGGGGCCGGATGCCACAGGAGGCCGCGGGCGGGGATCAGCTCCCCCGTGCGGATGCGCAGGGACTCGGTGGTCCAGGCGCGGGTGATCCCGGTCGGGACGACCGGCCCTGCCGCTGCCGCTGCCGCTGCCGCCGGACCCTGCGCAAGCAGCAGGGCCGGTCCCCCACCATCCACCGGGCCTGCCGAACCCACCGGGACAGCCGGGACAGCCGAGCCCAGCGGACCGACCGGAGCAGCCGGGCTCCCGACCGGAGCAGCCGGGCTCACCGGGCCCGCCGGGGCAGCCGGTACCGGCAGGCCCTCCGGGGCGGGGCCCGTCGGGGGTGTCGCCCCCTCCGGGGCCGCCGTGCGCAGGAGGTGGCGCAGGAAGAGGACGAGGTCGCCGAGGGGCGCGTGCAGGGTGCCGTCGGCGAACCGGGTGCCCGTCATGCCGAGGGGGTGCCAGACCCGGGTGGTGGCGAGTTCGGCCAGGGGGCAACCGGAGAGGTGCTCGGCGAGACGGGTGAGGGCGTCCGCGCCGTCGGAGCGGGTCAGCAGGTGGTGGGCGGTGGCGCCGGCGGGGGTGCCGGCGGCGGCCTCCTCCCCGTAGGCGGCGAGCGGGGTGTGCAGCCGCAGGGCGCCTTCCTCCACGAGATTCCCGATGGCGGGCCACAGCGCGAGGACGGCCCCCAGGGCGCCGACGTCGTGCACGGCGTCCGCACCGCTCTCCGGACACCCGGCACCCACGGCGCCCCCCGCGCCCCCGGCGACCCTGGTGGCTCCGGCGCCCCCGCCGCCCCCGGGGTGTGATCGTGCCTGGATGCCCTCCGGGCCGCCGACGGCCCAGACCGCCCCGGGGTCGGTGGAGCCCACGAGGGCCCGGATGTCGTCGGCCTGGTCGCTCAGGAGCGTCATGGTTCCTCACGTTAACGAGCCGGGGGCGGCTGGAGGGGAGCGCCGGGGCCACGTCGGGGCCGCCCACCCGAATGCGCCGCGGGGGCGGGACGCTCCGTGCGCCCCGCCCCCGCGGACCGGGTCGTCAGCCCCGGTCGGGGCGGTCGGTCACCCGCAGGGTGTTGAGCAGGGGCTTGCCGAATCCGCTGTGCGTGACGAAGCGGACGTTCAGCACCCCGTCCGTCACCGTGACCGTGTAGCTCCGGGTCAGGGCCGTGTACGTGCCTGCCTCCAGGGAGACGTCCAGCGAGGGCAGGACCTGCGCGCCCTCGGCCAGGACGTCGAAGACGCGCTTGTTCGGCTTGGTGGAGGAGAGCTCCGCGAAGCCGAGTTCGACGGTGTAGGTCCCGTTCGGCACGTTGTCGAAGCGGTACTCGTACATGCCCTCGCGCGCGCTCCGCAAGAGCCGCTGGTCGTCCGTGCCGGCGATGGTGCGGCCGGTGGACTGCACGGAGGAGTTGCCCTGGTAGCCGTACGAGCCCGCCGTGTACTTGCGGTCCGGTGACCACGCGTCGCCCAGGGCGTCGGTGGCCGCGGAGGCGGATCCCGCGTCCAGGGCGACCTGGTAGCGGGGGACGACCACCTTGACGGGGACGGTCAGGACGGGGCTCCGGCCGCTCGCCGAGGTGATCTTCAGGTCGGCGCTCAGCACTGCGCCCGGGGTCAGACCGGCCGTGTCCACCGCGAGGGTGAGCGCTGTCGTGGCGCCGGTCGGGAGGTTTCCGGTGGCGGGGGTGGCGGTCAGCCAGGCCGCGTCCTCGGTCACGGTGAAGGCCGTGCCCAGGCCGGGGTTGGTCAGCTCCAGGGTCCGGTTCCGCTTCTGGCCGGCCGGCAGGACCACCTCGACGGCGGGCCTGGAGAGCGTCACCCTGCCGGTGCGCAGCGACTGCGTCACGGCGGACACGTCGGCGGCCTTGACGTCGACGGTGGTCTGCGCGGGCTCGTACTGCGGCGCGGAGAGGGAGAGGGGCCTGGAGCCGGAGGGGCTCTGGACCACGTATCCGCCGTCGGCTGCGGTGGTCGCCGAGACCGCGGTGTCGCCGGTGCCGACGGTCACGGTGGCGCCGGCGACGCCGTTGCCGTCGTTGGCGTCGAGCACGCGGCCCGCCACCACGCCGCTCCTGGTCGTACGGAAGGCGATGGACTGGCCGTCCGTGAGGACGGGGGTGTTGAAGGAGTACCTGAAGGCGTCGGTGCCGGCGGCGTTCTCCACGCCGATGGTGGCCGTGGAGCCGCCCTTGATGCCGGTGCCGCCCGTCCCCTTGTAGGTGTAGGTGACGGTGCCGTCCTCGCCGATGGCCGCCGAGAAGGAGAACGTGTCGGCCTGTGCGGACCAGTGGGCCACCTGGCGCCACTCGATCACGTAGCTGCGGTGCGGGGCGGTGCCGGTGACGGCCGTGAAGACGCCGGACCCGCTGCCCGCGGCGCCGACGACGAGATCGTCCCAGAAGGGGTAGAGGGCCGCGTTCGGGGTGGCCGTGCTCGGGATGTCCCCGTTGATGTCACCGGTGTTGTTGCCGCCGAAGCTGACGGTGCCGTTGGTCCCGATCCATGCCTGGCCGTACGTCTTGCCGTACAGCGGCAGCGGGAAGGGGAGGTCGACGCGCTCGGTGGTGTTGTCGCCGGTGAGGGCGAGCCGGCCGCTGCCGGGGGCGTAGGGGCGGTCGCTCCCGGTGGCGCAGGCGTAGCCGTAGGCGTCGGTGCGCTCGGGCAGGTTCACCGTGACGGTGGTGTCGCCGGCGACGGTCGCCCTGGCGGTCGCGCCGGTGAGGCAGCGGGAGGAGTGGGTGGCCTGCACGTCGTAGGTGCCGTGCGGGAGGGTGACCTCGAAGCGGCCCTGTGCGTCGGTGGTCGCGGTCACCGGGGTGTCCGCGATGGTGACGGAGGCGCCCGCCGCGGGTCCGGCGGCGGAGGAGACGGTGCCGGTGAGCTTGCCGGAGGGGGCCTGGGCGAGGGTGAAGTCGCCGGTGGCGGTGGCGTTCTCGGTGACCGCCACGGTCGCGGTCTGCTGCCCGTAGCCGAACTTGGCGGCGCTCAGGGTGTAGTCGCCGACGGAGAGGGAGGCGAAGCGGTAGCTGCCGTCGGCCGCGGTGGTCGCCGTGCGGTCGATGGGGCCGTCCGCGGTGACCTTGGCTCCCGCGACGGGCTCGCCACCGGCGGAGCGAACGGTTCCGGCGAGGGCGCCGATGGCGCCGCGCGGGGCTGCGTTCACGGCGGCGAGGGCGTCGAGCCTGCCCTCGCCGAAGACGTTGTTGTCGGCGGCGCTGCCGCCGCACTGGCCGCTGTCGGTGTCCTGGGCGGTACCGTCGAGGAGCGACTCCGTCTGCGTGATGTCGCCTTCGAGGGCGGGTGCGGCGGACCAGAGCAGGGCGACGGTGGCCGCGGTGTGCGGTGAGGCCATGGAGGTGCCGGAGAACGCCTCGTACCCGCCGCCGGGGACGGAGGAGCGCACGTTGACGCCCGGGGCGGCGATGTTCGGCTTGATGATGCCGCCGGGGCCCGCTCCGCGCGAGGAGAAGGACGCGACGGCGTTGTCGATGTCGAAGGCGCCGGAGCTGTAGGAGGCGGCGTAGTCCCCTGGGGAGCCGCTGGTGGCGCAGCCCGGTCCGGAGTTGCCGTTGGAGAAGGCCGGGAAGATGCCGGCGGCCCGCCAGGTGTCGACGATCTGCCGGTACCAGTCGTCGTGCGTGGAGCTGCCCCAGGAGTTGTTCACGATGTGCGGGGCGAGGTCGGGGCGGGGGTCGTGGCCGGCGAGGTCGGTCGGGGCGACGATCCACTGGCCGGAGGCGAGCAGCGAGGCTTCGGAGCAGGAGTTGGTCTCGCAGCCCTTGGCGGCGATCCACGTGGCGCCCGGTGCGACGCCGATCTTGTTGGCTCCGCCGTCGTCGCCGACCATGGTGCCCATGGTGTGGGTGCCGTGGTCGTTGTTGTCGCAGGGGGCGGCGGTGGGGCAGACGCCGGCCGGATCGAACCAGTTGTAGTCGTGGTGGTAGGAACCGTCCGCGTTCTTGCCGCGGTACTGGTTGTTGACGGCCGGGTGGGTGTAGTCCACGCCGCTGTCGATGTTGGCGACGACGATGCCCTCGCCGCGCACGCCGGCCTGTTCCCAGACCTGGGGGGCCTTGATGCGGTCGATGTTCCACTCGACGGCGTCGGCCGCTGCTTGTTCGCGCTTGCCCTCGGCGGGCTTGGGGAGCTCGACCTTGTCGTCGGCGTCGATCCTGGACACCTCGGGGCGCTGCGCGAGTGTGCCGGCGAGTTTTTGGCTGCCGACGACGCGGACGGCGTTCACGATCCAGTACGAGGTGTAGTCGGCGCCGGCACCCTGCAGGGCCTTGACCACTTCGGCCTGGCTGCGCGCGGCGTGGTCCTGCTTGGCCTTGAGCACCGTACCGGCCTTGGCCGCGCGGGTGCGCTGCCTGCCCGCGGCGCTGAGGTCGGCGGCGCTGTCGAGGTAGACCCAGAAGACGGCCTTGGCCGAGTCGTCGAGCTGGGCGCGGAGCTTGGGCTCGATCTTGCGTTCGGCCGCGGTGGGGGTGGGGCCGGGGTCCGGTGCGGCCGCGGCGACGCCCGCCCCGAGCGGGAGGAGCAGGACGGAGGTGAGGGCGGCGAGCGCCGTGCGTAAGGGTCGTATGGTGCGTCGGGCCACGTGTGGTCTCCTCGTTGCGCCGTGTGCAGGCTGTGCGGGAAGGATGTGCGCGACGTGCGCGGGTCATGGTGATTCAGTGCCATGTCCATTACAAGAGGGCCTTATGAGCCGCACCCGCTCCGCCGGCCGCCCCCGGGCCCCCGGTGGCCCTTCCCGGCCGCGCGGTCCAGCCTGAAGTCATGACCGCGCCCGCCGAACCGCCCGAACCGCACGAACCGGCGTCCCAACCGCACGGACCAGCGCCGGAGCCGGGGCCGGGGCCGACGCGGGGGCCGACGCCTGGGCCGACGCCGGGAGCCCGGCCCGAAGTACCGATCGCCTCCGCGCGGGGCCGCTGGATCCTGCTGGCCACCGTGCTGGGGTCGGGCATGGCGCTGCTGGACTCGACGGTGGTCAATGTCGCCCTCCCGCGCATCGGCCGGGACCTCGACGCCGACATGGCGGTTCTCCAGTGGACGGTGAACGCCTACCTGCTGACGCTGGCCGGACTGATCCTCGTCGGCGGCGCGCTCGGCGACCGCTTCGGCAGGCGCCGCGTCTTCGTGCTCGGCGTGGTGTGGTTCGCGGTGGGCTCCCTGCTGTGCGGCCTCGCGCCGAACGCCGGGGTACTGGTGGCCTCCCGCGCCCTGCAGGGCGTCGGCGGAGCGCTGCTCACCCCCGGCTCTCTGGCGCTGATCCAGGGCTCGATCCGGCCCGGTGACCGGGGCAGGGCCGTGGGCCTGTGGTCGGGGCTGGGCGGGGTCGGCGCGGCCGTCGGGCCCTTCCTCGGCGGCTGGCTCGTGGACGGCCCCGGCTGGCGCTGGGTGTTCCTGCTGAACGTGCCGGTCGCCGCGCTGTGCGTGCCGGTGGCCCTGCGCCACGTGCCGGAGTCGCGCGATCCGCACGCGCACGGCCGCTTCGACGTGGCCGGTGCGGTCCTGGCCGCGGGGGCGCTGGCGCTGGTCACCTACGCGCTGATCGAGGCCCGCTCCGGCAGCCCGCTGGTGATCGCCTCCGCGGTGGGTGGTGTCCTGCTGGCGGTGGCGTTCGTGTGCGTCGAGCGGCGGCGGGCCCATCCGATGGTGCCGCCGGAGATCTTCGCCTCCCGGCAGTTCACCGCCGTCAACCTGGTGACCCTGTGCGTGTACGCGGCGTTCGGCGGCTTCTTCTTCCTGGTCGTCCTCCAGCTCCAGGTGGTCGCCGGCTACTCGGCGCTGGCCGCCGGGGCGGCGCTGCTCCCGACGACCGCGCTGATGCTGCTTCTCTCCGCCCGCTCGGGGGAGCTCGCAGAGCGCATCGGGCCGCGGATCCCGCTGACCGTGGGGCCGCTGCTGTGCGCGGCCGGGATGCTGCTGATGCTGCGGGTGGGGCCGGATGCCTCGTACGTGGCGGACGTGCTGCCCGCGCTCCTGGTGATGGGGGCGGGGATGGTCACTTTGGTGGCGCCGCTGACCTCGGCCGTACTGGCGTCGGTGGATCCGGGCCGGGCGGGGCTGGCCAGCGGGATCAACAACGCGGCGGCGCGCGTGGCCGGACTGCTCGCGGTGGCGGCGCTGCCGCTGCTGTCCGGGATGGGGCCCGAGGCGTACCTGTCGCCCGTCGAGTTCGACGCCGCCTTCGGCCGGGCCATGCCCTGGTGCGCGGGGGTGCTCGTGGCGGGCGCGACCCTGGCCTGGGCGACCGTACGGACTCCGGCACCCGGAGCGCCGCACCCGCAGTGCCGCACCCAGTGCGCGGTGACCGCTCCGCCGCTGGAGTCCCCCGGCGCGGCGGAGCGCTGAGCCCTGCCGGATGCGAGGGGGCCAGCGGGGCCGGACGGGCGGCCGGTCGTCGCGGTTCAAGGTGCGGTCCGCACGGCGCTCCGGGCGGCTGGAATTCGCCTGCGCCCGGTGCGCCTGCGCGGCGGTCGCTTCGCTGCTGGTCCTGGGCGGGACACACCCTCGGCGGCGCCGCCGGCCCTGTTGCGCGACCGGCTTGAAGTCACGAAGTTACCTCGCCGTATGTAGTGACTTCACACGTGCGCAGCAGTAGAACTCGTTCTCATTCAGCCGAGAGTGAGGAACGTCACATGAGTGACAATGGCGTGCCCGGCAACGGTTCCCCCGGATCATCCCGTCGCGGATTCCTTGCGAGAACAGGTTCTCTTCTCGGGGCGGCGGCCCTCTCCGCTCACATGACCTCCACCCCGTCCGCGCGGGCCGCCACCACGGCCGGCACCGCCGTGGTCGAGGACGGCGCCCGCGTCCCGGTCCTGGTGATCGGCACCGGCTACGGCGGCTGCGTCGCCGCCCTGCGCCTGGCCCAGGCCGGTGTCGACGTGCAGATGGTCGAGATGGGCATGGCCTGGGACGCCCCCGGCAGCGACGGAAAGATCTTCGCCAACACCACCAGGCCGGACTACCGCTCCTACTGGCTGCGCACCAGGACCAAGGCGCCGCTCAGCAACTTCCTCGGCTTCCCGATCGACAAGGACGTCCCCCGGTACACCGGCATCCTGGACGCCGAGGAGATGGGCGGGATCATCGTCTACCAGGGCCGCGGCGTCGGCGGCGGCTCGCTCGTCAACGGCGGCATGGCCGTCACCCCCAGGCGGCAGAACTTCGGCGCCATCCTCCCGTCGGTGGACGCCGGCGAGATGTACGACACCTACTACCCCCGGGCCAACGCCGGCCTCGGGGTGGGGCTCGTCGACCCCGCCTGGTTCGACACCGTCGACTGCTACCAGTTCGCCCGTGTGGGCCGCAAGCACGCCCAGCGCTCCGGCTTCCCCTTCGTCTTCGTCCCGGACGTGTACGACTGGGACTACATGAAGAGGGAAGCGGCGGGCACCGTCCCCAAGTCGGCCGTGGACGGCGAGATCCTCTACGGCAACAACTACGGCAAGAAGTCGCTGCAGAAGACCTACCTCGCCTCCGCCAGGGCCACCGGCAGGGTCACCGTCTCCCCCTTGCACCGGGTCACCTCCGTCGCCCCGGCCGCGGGCGGCGGCTACACCGTCGGCATCGAGCAGCTGGCCACCACGGGCGATGTCACGGCGACCAAGACGCTCACCGCGACCAGGGTGTTCTTCGCGGCCGGCAGCGTGGGCACGAGCAAGCTGCTGGTGCGTCTGAAGGCCACGGGCGCCCTGGCGAACCTGAACGCCGAGATCGGCCAGGGCTGGGGCGACAACGGCAACGTCATGTGCGGCCGGGCCAACCACATGTGGGACCCGACCGGCAAGGTGCAGGCCGCGATCCCCTGCGGCGGCATCGACAACTGGGACGCGGGCGGCGCCTTCGCCGAGGTGGCCCCCCTTCCCACGGGGATCGAGACGTACGCCTCCTTCTACCTCTCCATCACAAAGAACCCGCACCGCGCCCGGTTCACCTGGAACGCCGCGGCGGGCAAGGTCGACCTGGACTGGCAGACGGCGTGGAAGCAGCCGTCCATCGACATGGCCAGGACCATCTTCGACAAGATCAACTCGAAGGAGGGGACCATCTACCGGACCGACCTCTTCGGCCTGAACAAGATCTGGGGCGACCACCTGACCTACCATCCGCTCGGCGGCGCGGTGCTGGACAAGGCCACCGACAACTACGGCCGCCTGCACGGCTACACCGGCCTGTACGTGATCGACGGTGCGCTCATCCCCGGCAACACCAGCGTCAATCCGTTCGTCACCATCACGGCGCTCGCGGAGCGGAACATCGAGAAGATCATCGCCACCGACCTGTAGCCGCTCCCGGTCGCACGGGGCGGGGCCGGGGCCGGTCGGATCCACCGAGCGGCCCCGAACCCGTGTCAGTGACCGGGCAGCACGCACACGCTGTCGAGGCCGAGCACGTGGTTGAGCCGTCCGAAGGCCAGCCAGGACCCGATGCTCATCGTCAGTTCGACGATCTCCAGCTGGCTGTAGTGCGCGGACATCCGGTCCCAGAATTCGTCGTCGAGACCGTGGTGGTCGAGGGTGTACCGCTCGGCGTACTCCGCCGCCAGCCGGGTGCGGTCGTCGAACGCCTGCGTGGTGCGCCACTCGGTGACCGCGCCGGAGAACTCCTCCTCGACCTTCTCCCCCTCCCGCTCGGTACGCCAGTCCAGACAGAAGACGCACCCGTTGATCTGGGCGACGCGCAGCCGCGCCGCCTCGAACTCCCGCAGGCCGAGAGTGCTGTGGGCGTACACCGACAAGGAGAAGTTGGCCGCGGCCGTGCCGATGCCGGGAACCATGTCGCCCCATACGTACTCGATCGGGTGCCGGCCTTCGGGGATGTCGATCCTCATGACTGTTTCCTTCCGAGTCTGCCGATGGCGGGGCGGAGCGGGACGTCGAGCGCGTCGTACAGTCCGGGCGGCGCCCCGGCGAGCCAGTCGATGGCGCCCACCAGGCGCCCGACGGCGGTGGCGTTGCCGCCCGCCGAGCGGTTCTCGCCCTCGTCCGTGGCCTCGATGGTGACCTCGATGCGGGGACGGCCCTCGATGACGACCCGGTGCGCGCCGTCGCCGCCGTCGGGCGGCGCCGGCCAGTCCGGTGCGCAGGAGGCGTGGATGCGGGTGACGTGCTCGATGACGATGCGGGGCTCGCCCTCGACGATTCCCTGGACCTCGAACCGGATCGCTCCCTGGGTGCCGGCGTCGAAGACGCCCATCGTCCTGGTGGTCACGGTGGTGTCGAGCGCGCGCCGGTCCACCGTCTCGCGGATCCCGTCGAGTTCGACGCCGAGGGCGCGGGCCATCATGCGTATCTGCCCGCCCCACACCATGGTCGGGACCGAGGGCATGAGCATCATCGGCTCGTACTCCATCGGCCGGCCCATGCCGACGAGGTGGCGGACGGAGTCCGGCTGGTCGTAGGTGGAGTAGTCGAAGATCTCCTGGCAGCGGATGGCGTCGATGGTGGTGCCGAGCCCGCTGAGCAGCAGGGGGAGCACGTCGTTGCCCCAGCCCGGGTCGACGCCGGAGGCGAAGAGCGATCCGCCCCCCTCCGCCACCGCGGACAGCACCGGGTCGCGGAACTCCGCGGGCGCGCCGCGGTGGTCGTACAGGGGGTACAGCGCGGGGCTGACGACCACCGCGCCGGCGCGGATCGCCCGGGTGATGTCGGCGAGGGCGCCGTCGGGCCGGACGTCCCCGGAGGCCGCGTACACCACGGCCCGGGGGCGGGCGGCCAGTACCGCTTCGACGTCATCGGTGGCCGCGACCCCCAACGGGCGTTCGAGCCGACCCAGTTCGCCCGCGTCGCGGCCGACCTTGGCTGGATCGTGGACGATGACCGCGGAGAGTTTCAGCTCGGGATGGGCCTCGACGGCGCGGATGGCCAAGCGGCCGACGTTGCCGGTGCCCCAGACAACCGTGGGAATCATGCGCGGAGGGTAGCGGCAGGACCTGCACGTTTCCAGAGGCGAGCGCCCGGGTGGTGTTACTGGTTCTGGCCGCCCAGTACGAAGAGGAGGTAGACGAAGAACGCGAAGAGGTGGCCCACGAACAAGTAGGCGATCAGCCGGATCACCAGACCGCGGGGGAACTTCGACTCCATGCGCATCCGCACGGAGACCGGCGCCCGCTCCGGCAGCGGCTCGGCCTGCGGCGGCACGTCGTCCGCCCGGGACGGGGACGTCGCGGGGGAAGCGGAAGGGGAAGGGGTCGGGGTCGGGGTCGGGGTCGGGTGAGAGGCAGGTGACACGGGTAGGGCTCCTCGGCTGGCGCTAACGGTGGCGTGCGGGGGCGGGGGCGGAGGGAGCGGCGCCGAGGCACAGCCCGGCGAGGCTGCTCTGCAGCAGGGTGTGGACGAACAGCAGGTCGCATCCGCCGGGTCCGGCGGCCGCGATCCGGTGCGGGGTGAGCGAGTCGAAGTGCGCGCTGTCGCCCGGCTCCAGCAGGTGCTCGCCCTCCCCGAGGTGCAGCCGGAGCCGACCGCTCAGCACGTACAGCCACTCCTCCCCCGGATGGACGCGGACCAGCTCGCCCTGCCCCCGGCCGTGCGGGACGTGCACCCGCAGCGCCTGCATTCCGCGTCCGGAGCTGCCGGCCTGCCAGTACGTCCACCCGTCGGCCTCGCGGGCGCCCGGGGCGCCGGCCCGTACGATGGGATCGGCGACGGCGGGTGTCTCGCCGAGCAGTTCGGAGACGGTCGTGCCGTAGGTGCGGGCGAGGGTCAGGAGCAGCGGCAGGGACGGCTGGCGCCGCCCGGTCTCCAGGCGGGAGAGGTGGGCGGGCGAGAGCCCGGCCCGCGCGGCGGCGGCCTCCAGGGTCAGCCCGGCGCGGCGTCGCAGCTCACGCAGTTGCGGGGCTACGGCGGCCAGCTCGCCGCCGGGTGCCTCCTCGGGGCCGGCCGCCTCGTCGGGGCCGGTGGCAGGACCGGGTGTCATGCTCCGATTGAGCCAGATACTTACCTTCCTGGCAACGCGCTTTGCCTCTGAGGCAAAATCACTCGGTGTCCTCCCGCACGGTGCCCTGACCGAGCACCGTCTCCACCGTGTCGGCCTGCCCCGCGGTCTTGTCCGGGCGGTGCCTGAGCACCCGCGCGAAGCGCAGGGCGACCCCGGCCGGGTAGCGCGGCGAACGCTGGAGTCCGTCGTAGGCGATCTCCACCACCAGTTCGGGGCGCACCCGGACGGTGAAGCCGTCGTCTGAGGTGGCGAGCGCGCGCAGGGCCTGCGTCTGCCAGCGCAGCATCTCGTCGGTGAGCCCCTTGAAGGTCTTGCCCAGCATGGCGTAGGTGCCGTCGGCGGCGCGGGCGGCCAGGTGCAGGTTGGAGAGCAGTCCGGTGCGCCGCCCGTGGCCCCACTCTGCGGCGAGGACCACCAGGTCCAGGGTGTGCACCGGTTTCACCTTCAGCCAGTTCCTGCCGCGCCGCCCGGCCGCGTAGGGGGAGTCGAGTCCCTTGACCATCACCCCCTCGTGGCCGCGGCGCAGGGTCTGCGCCCAGAACTCCTCGGCCTCGGCGCCCTGGGCGAGCGGGTCCCCGACCACGAGGCGGCGGACGCGCGCGGTCTCGGGGACGAGGGCGGCCAGCGCCGCGTACCGCTCCCGGACCGGAAGGTCGAGCAGGACGTCCTGCCCGGCGGCGAGGACGTCGAAGAAGCGGACGGCGACCGGGAGCGTCCGCCGGGCGGCCGCGACGTCGATGCGGGAGCCGACACGGCTCGCGATCTGCTGGAAGGGGACCGGGCGCCCGTCCGCGGCGACGCCGACGACCTCCCCGTCGAGGATGAACCGCTCCCCCGGCAGCGCCCGGGCCAGCTCCGTCACCTCCGGCAGCCGGTCGGTGATCTCGTCCAGGGAGCGGGTGTAGACGCGCACCTCGTCGCCGTCGCGGTGCACCTGCACCCGGATCCCGTCGAGCTTCTCCTCCACCGCGCAGGGCCCGACCGCGGCCAGTGCCTCGGCGAGCGACTTGGCGGTGCCGGCCAGCATGGGCTGTACGGGCTGCCCGACGCGGAGGGTGAAGCCGCCGATCGCCCCGGCGCCCTGGGCCAGCACGGCCGCCGCGACCCGGGGCAGCGACCCGTCGAGCATCACCGCCCGCCGCAGGTCCGCGGCCGCCACCCCGGCGGCCGCGGCGACGCCCTCCAGGGCCACCGCGTCGAGCGCGCCCTGGCGCACCTCCCCGGACAGCAGGCTGCGCAGGAACCGCTGCTCCCCCTCGGTGGCCGCGCCCAGCAGGCCGGTCAGGATCCGGCGGCGCTCGGCCTGCGACCCGGTGCCCGCGACGGCCGCCAGCTCCGTCACTGCCGCGTCCACGGCCGGGACGGTCAGGGTGGGGTCCGCAGCCGGCTGCACATCGTGCCCGAGGGTGCGCCAGCCGATGCCGGGCCGGCCCTGCGGAAGGCGCCCCGCCAGGTAGGAGATCACCAGCGCGGCCTCTTCGGGGGGCGCGGCGGCGAAGAGCTCCGCGAGCAGGGCGGTCTTTCGGGACCGGGCGGAGGTCTCGGCGACCTCCCGGGACACACGGGCGACTTCGGCGAGCAGCATGCGGCCATCCTGCCGCCGGGAAGCCCGTGGCGCAGGTCGGACCGTCGGGAAGCGCACCGCGGGCGCCCCGACCACCGCGCGGACCGGTCCACGGGGGCGGCGTACCGCGGGCGCGGTATGGAGGACGGCTCGCGTACTCCTCGGGAAGGTGGGGACATCCCCCTGCGGGCTCTCGGGTGCGCGGCGCCCGGCGTCTAGGGTTCCCCTATGAAGCTCCGACTGCCCGGACGCCGCCGGGACCGCCTGCTCGCCGGCGCGGCCGCGCTCGCCGTCGTCGCGGGGGCCGGCACGTGGGCGGCGGCCGCCCCGGCCGGTGACGCGCCGGCCGTGCACCGCGAGGACCAGGTGCTGGACATGCCCGGCGCCGCGATCGACACCTCGTACTTCACCTCCGGCGGCGGGGCGGGTGAGGGAGGCAAACGTCCCGCCGTGCTGCTCGCGCACGGTTTCGGCGGCAGCAAGGACGACGTGCGCGCGCAGGCGGAACGGCTGGCCCGCGACGGGTACGCCGTCATGACCTGGTCGGCGCGCGGCTTCGGCCGTTCCGGCGGCCGGATCGGGCTGAACGACCCCGCCTACGAGGTCAAGGACGTCTCCCGGCTCCTCGACTGGCTCGCCGCCAGGCCCGAGGTGCGGCTCGACGCGGCGGGCGACCCGCGTGTCGGCGTGTCCGGAGCCTCCTACGGCGGGGCCGTCTCGCTGCTCGCCGCCGGTCACGACCGGCGGGTGGACGCGATCGCCCCGCAGATCACCTACTGGAACCTCGCCGACTCGCTCTTCCCGAACGACGTCTTCAAGAAACTGTGGGCGGGCGTCTTCTTCACCACCGGCTCCACCGGCGGGATGCAGGGCGCGCCGCAGGGTCCGCAGGGCCCGCAGGGCCCGCAGGCGGTGCCCGATCCGCTGGCCGCGCCCGGCTGCGGGCGCTTCCAGCCGGAGCTGTGCTCCATGTACGAGCGGGTCGCGGTGGCCGGGAAGCCGGACCCGCAGGCCCGTGCCCTGCTGGAGCAGCGCAGTCCGTCGGCCGTCGGTGACCGGATCAAGGTGCCGGCCCTGATCGTGCAGGGCCAGGACGACTCCCTCTTCCCCCTGGACCAGGCCGACGCCATGGCCAAGGCCGTCGCGGCGAACGGCGCTCCCGTCTCCGTCGACTGGGCGGCCGGGGGCCACGACGGCGGGATGCGGGAGACCGGCCGGGTCGAGGCCCGGGTGACGGCCTGGTTCGACCGCTATCTGAAGGGCGACGAGGGGGCGGACACCGGTCCGGCCTTCCGCGTCTCGCGCTCGGGCGGCATCGACTCCACCGACGGGGAGGTGAAGCTGCGCGGCGCGAGCGGCGAACGTTACCCCGGGCTCGCCTCCGGCCCGCGGCGGTTCCCCCTGACCGGACGCGAGCAGACCTTCGCCAACCCGGCGGGCGGCGCACCCCCCGCGCTGTCCTCGCTGCCGGGCATCGGCGGGCAGCTGGCGGCCTTCGGCGCCGGGATCTCGCTGGACTTCCCCGGGCAGAACGCCCGCTTCGATTCCCGTCCGCTGAGCGAGGGCATGCGGATCACGGGAGCGCCGACCGTCACCCTGAAGGTGCGGTCGACGGCCGCGGACGGTACGGCCGTGCTCTTCGGCAAGGTGTACGACGTGGGACCGGACGGGCGCCAAGCGGTGCTGCCGAGCCAGCTGGTCGCGCCGGTGCGGGTGGAGGGCGCGCAGGAGGGCGCGAGCGTCGAACTGCGGCTTCCCGCGATCGACCACCAGGTCGAGGCCGGACACCGGCTGCGGCTGGTCGTCGCGGCGACGGACCTCGGCTACGCGACCCCGGCCGCGCCGGCCGCGTACACGGTCTCGGCTCAGGGCCCGCTCGCCGTCCCCGTGGCCCCGGAGGTGCGGACCGCCTCGGCCGCACTGCCCGCCTGGACGTGGGGGCTGCCGCTGGGCGCGGCGATGCTGGCCGCGGCGCTGCTCGGGACCCGGCGCACCGGGCGGGGGCCGGCGGGGACGCCGGCCGGGGCGGCGCAGCCCGGGGCCGCACCGGCCGGCGTACCGCTGGAGATCACCGGCCTGACGAAGCGCTACGCGAAGGCCCAGGACCGGTACGCGGTGCGGGACCTGTCCTTCCGGGTGGAGAAGGGGCAGGTGCTGGGGCTGCTCGGGCCCAACGGCGCCGGCAAGACCACCACCCTGCGGATGCTGATGGGGCTGATCTCGCCGGACGCCGGGGAGATCCGGGTGTTCGGGCACGTGGTGCGGGCGGGGGCGCCGGTGCTGTCGCGGGTCGGGGCCTTCGTCGAGGGCGCGGGATTCCTGCCGCACCTGACGGGCCGCGCCAATCTGGAGCTGTACTGGCAGGCGACCGGACGCCCGGCCGGGGACTCGCACATGGCCCGGGCGCTGGAGATCGCCGGGCTCGGCGACGCGCTGGAGCGCGCGGTGCGCACCTATTCGCAGGGCATGCGGCAGCGGCTCGCGATCGCGCAGGCCATGCTCGGGATGCCGGACCTGCTGATCCTGGACGAGCCGACGAACGGTCTGGACCCGCCGCAGATCCGGGAGATGCGCGACGTGATGATCCGCTACGCGGCCGGCGGGCGGACGGTCATCGTCTCCAGCCACCTGCTGTCGGAGGTGGAGCAGTCCTGTACGCACCTGGTGGTCATGGACCGCGGCAGGCTGGTGCAGGCGGGGGCGGTCGCGGAGATCACCGGTGGCGGGGACACGCTGCTGGTGACGCTGGCCGGGCCGGTGGAACCGGTCGTCGTCGAGAAGGTGGCGGCGCTGGAGGGGGTGGGCTCGGTGGTGGCCGCCGATGACGGGCTGCTGGTACGGCTGGAGGGTGCGACGGCGGCGGGGCTGATCGCCGAACTCGTGCGGCTGGAGGTGCCGGTGACCGGAGTGGGACCCCACCGCCGGCTGGAGGACGCCTTCCTGACCCTGATCGGAGGTGCGGCATGAGCGCCGCGGAGATCGTCCAGGAGGTGGCCCCGGGCTACCGGGCCGCCCGTACGCTGCCGCTGCGCGTGGAAGCACTGCGGCAGTGGCGCCGGCGGCGGACGCTGGTGATGGGCGGGGTACTGGCCGCACTGCCGTTCATCATGGCCATCGCGTTCGCGGTGGGCGGCGGCCCGGACGGGCCCGGCGGGGGCAACGGCAGGATCACGCTGATCGACACGGCCACCGCCTCGGGCGCCAACTTCGCCGCGACCTGCCTGTTCGTCTCGGCGGGCTTCCTGCTGGTGGTGCCGGTGGCGCTGTTCTGCGGTGACACCGTGGCCTCGGAGGCGAGCTGGTCCTCGCTGCGCTACCTGCTGGCCTCACCGGTGCCGAGGGCGCGGCTGCTGTGGAGCAAGCTGGTGGTGGCGCTCGGCTTCAGCCTGGCGGCGATGGTGCTGCTGCCGGTGGTGGCGCTGGCGGTGGGCACGGCCGCGTACGGCTGGGGGCCGCTGAAGCTGCCGACGGGAGGCGCGCTGGCGGCCGGGGACACCGCGGCGCGGCTCGCGCTGGCGGTCGCCTTCGTCTTCGTGTCGCAGCTGGTGACGGCCGGTCTGGCGTTCTGGCTGTCGACGCGGACGGACGCGCCGCTGGGTGCGGTGGGCGGCGCGGTCGGGCTGACCATCGTCGGCAACGTGCTGGACGCGGTCACCGCGCTCGGGTCGTGGCGCGAGTTCCTGCCGGCGCACTGGCAGTTCGCGTGGGCGGACGCGCTGCAGCCGCAGCTGGAGTGGGGCGGGATGGTCAAGGGGGCGGCGGTGTCGGTGTCGTACGCGCTGGTGCTGTTCGCCCTCGCCTTCCGGGGCTTCTCCCGCAAGGACATCACCTCCTGAGGGAGCGCGGTGCGAGCGGGAGGCCCCGGGGAGGCTCAGGTCAGCAGGCGGACGGGTGACCCCTCGAGGAAGGCCTGGATGTCCTCGACGGCCTGCCCGTAGTACGTGGCGTAGTTGGCCCGGGTGACGTAGCCCAGGTGGGGGGTCGCCAGCAGCCGGGGTGCGGTGCGCAGGGGGTGGTCGGCGGGCAGCGGCTCGCTGTCGAACACGTCGATGCCCGCGCCCGCGATCCGGCCCGAGTGCAGTGCGTCGAGGAGCGCCGGCTGGTCGATGATCGCCGCCCGGGAGGTGTTGACCAGGTAGGCGGTGGGCCGCATGAGGGCCAGCTCGGCGGCGCCGACCAGGCCCCGGCTGCGCTCGCCGAGGGCGAGGTGGACGGAGACGAAGTCGCTGCTCGCCAGCAGCTCCTCCTTGGACGGGGAGAGCTGCACCCCCACCTCGTCGGCGCGCTCCGCGGTGAGGTTCGGGCTCCAGGCCGTCACCTCCATGCCGAAGGCGAGCGCGACCCGGGCGACCCGGCTGCCGATCTTGCCGAGGCCGAGCAGGCCGAGGCGCCGCCCGTGGAGGTCGGCGCCGACGGTCTGCTGCCAGGGGCCGCCTTCGCGCAGGGCGGTGTTCTCGCGGACGAGGCCGCGCGCCAGGCCCAGCAGGAGGGCCCAGGTCAGTTCCACAGGCGGGGTGGAGGAGCTGGCGGTCCCGCAGACGGTGACGCCGTGGCGGCGGGCGGCTGCGAGGTCGATGACCGAGTTGCGCATGCCGGAGGCGACGAGCAGGCGCAGGCGTGGCAGCCGGTCCAGGAGCGAGGCCGGAAAGGCGACCCGTTCGCGCAGGGTCACGACGATGTCGAAGCCGGCCAGCCGGTCGGCCAGCACGTCCTCGTCGTCGAGGTGGTCCGGGAAGCCGACCACCTCCACGCGGCCGGCCAGCGGCGACCAGTCGGCGGCGGTGGTGGCGACGCCCTGGAAGTCGTCGAGGAGCGCGCAGCGCAGGACCGGCCGCCCGGGCACGGCAGGGCCGCTCTCGGCGGGCATGGCCGTCACGCCGGGACCCCGGGGGCGATGGCGTCGATCTCGGCGAGGAGTTCGGCCTCCAGGGGGCGGTCGGCGACGGCCGCGTTGGCGCGTACCTGTTCGGGGGAGGTGGCGCCCGCGATGACGGAGGCGCAGCCGGGCTGGGCGACGAGCCAGCCGATGGCGAGTTCCAGCACGCTGCGCCCGTACTTCTCGGCGAGGGCGGCCAGCGCCTCGACCACGTCGAGCCGTTCCGCGGTCAGGTAGCCGTCGCGGCCCTCCAGGCGGGAGCCGGCCGGGACGGGCGCGCCCCGGCGGATCTTGCCGGTCAGGAGACCGTTGGCGAGCGGGAAGTACGGCAGGACGCCGACGCCGTAGTGCAGGGCCGCCGGGACGAGCTCGCGCTCGGCCGACCGCTGCAGGAGCGACCATTCGTTCTGCGAGGACACGAAGGGGACCGCGCCGGTCTCGCGGGCGGTGTGGGCGGCTTCGGCGAGCTGCCAGCCGGTGAAGTTGGAGTGGCCGATGTAGCGGACCTTGCCCTCGGCGACGAGTTCGGTGAGGGCCGCGAGGGTCTCGGCGAGCGGGGTGGCCGGGTCGGGGCTGTGCAGCTGGTAGAGGTCGATGTGGTCGGTGCCGAGGCGGCGCAGGGACTCCTCGACGGCGCGCCGGACGTAGGCGCGGCCGCCGCGGGCGCCGGCGGCCGGCCCGTACTTCATGTCCATGCCCGCGAAGCCGAACTTGGTGGCCAGGACGACCTGGTCGCGGCGGCCCTTGAGGGCTTGGCCGAGGTGGCCCTCGGAACCGCCGAGGCCGCCGTAGATGTCGGCGGTGTCCAGGAGGGTGATGCCCGCGTCGAGGGCCGCGTCGACGACGGCGCGGGTGGCGGCGGCGTCGAGGCGGCCGCCGAAGTTGTTGCAGCCGAGTCCGACGGCGGACACCCGAAGACCTGAACTGCCCAGGGGGAGATGGCGCATGTGTTTCGTCCTCCACACTCGTCGCACTCGTCGCACTCGTCGCACTCGTCGGGCAACCGGTACATGATCGACCGCTGGGTCAGTCTAGGCGGGCCGGGAGACGGGCATCCGTGGCCGGCGGGAACCGGCCGGGCGCGCCCGGCCGGTTCCCGCGGCACGACACCGGTCCCGCCCGCCCCGCCCGCCCCGCCCGCCCCGGCTGCCTGGCCGCCCGGCCGCCCGGCCGCCCGGCCGCCCGGCCGCCCGCGGCGGCGTCCTACCGCAGGCGTGCGGCTCCGGCCGAGGGGGCCGCCGCCGTGATGCGCGGGGGCGTGTGGCCCGCCCGGCGGAACGCCTCCGTCACCGCGTCCGCCACCGCCTGCTGCGCGTCCGCGTCGACGAGTGCCAGGGCCGAGCCGCCGAAGCCGCCGCCCGTCATCCGGGACCCGTGGGCGCCCGCCGCGTCGGCCGTGGCCACCGCGAGGTCCAGCTCGGGACAGGAGACCTCGTAGTCGTCGCGCAGCGAGAGGTGTCCTTCGGTGAGCAGCGGGCCCGTCTCACGCAGCCGCCCGGCTGCCAGCAGCTCCTCCATCCGCCGGACGCGTTCGTTCTCGGTGACGACGTGCCGCACACGCCGGCGCCCGACCGGGTCGGCCAGGCGGGCCAGCGCCTGCTCCAGCTCGCCGTACGGGATGTCGCGCAGGGCCCGTACGCCGAGTGCGGCGGCCGCCTGGTGGCAGGAGGCCAGGCGCCGGGCGTACGCACCGTCGCCCAGGGCGTGCTTGACGCGGGTGTCGATGACCAGGAGGCTCAGACCCGCCGACGCGCAGTCGAAGGGGATGTGCCGCTGTTCGAGGCTGCGGGTGTCGAGCCGCAGGGCGTGCCCCTCGATGGCGCACGCCGAGGCCATCTGGTCCATGGCTCCGCAGGGGACGCCGACGTAGGCGTTCTCGGCGCGTCGGGCGAACGCCGCCAGTTCGGGCCGGGTGAGCGGCAGTTCGTACAGGTCGGCCAGGGCCAGGGCGGTGGCCACCTCCAGGGCGGCGGAGGACGACAGGCCGGCGCCGGCCGGTACGTCGGAGCGTATGTGCAGGTCGGCGCCGCCGACCGGGAGTCCGGCGTCGCGAAGGGCCCAGAAGACCCCGGCCGGGTAGGCGGCCCAGCCGTCCGGGCCCTGGGGAGGGTGCCCGGGACCGAGCTCGGCGAGGGTGAGGGTCACCACGCCGGACGGGGCGCCGTCGGAGTGCAGCGCGATCGTGCCGTCGGTGCGCCGGGCGGCGGCCACTTCGGTGCGCTGCGGCAGGGCGAAGGGCAGGACGAAGCCGTCGTTGTAGTCGGTGTGCTCGCCGATCAGGTTGACCCGGCCTGGAGCCGCCCAGACCCCCTCGGCCGGGTACCCGTACAGCTCGTGGAACTCCTGGGCCGTCCGGCTCACGGGGTCGCCACCTCACGCAGCCGCGCGGCCGCGTCCTCGGGCCGGACGTCGTTCATGTAGGCCTCCATACCGGACTCGGTCCCGGCGAGGTATTTGAGCTTGTCGGCCGTGCGCCGGACGGTGAAGAGCTCCAGGTGCAGGGCGAAGTCCTCGCGGCCCTCGCCGACGGGGGCCTGGTGCCAGGCGGAGATGTAGGGGGTGGGGCCGGTCAGGCCGAAGAGGCGGTCGAAGCGGCGCAGGAGTTCCAGATAAATCCGGGGGAACTCGGCGCGGGCGGCGTCGCCCAGCGCGGGCAGGTCGGCGACGCGGTCGTGCGGGTGGAGGTGGACCTCGTAGGGCCAGCGGGCGGCGTAGGGGACGAAGGCGGTCCAGTGCTCGCCCTCCAGGACGATGCGCGAGCCGTCGGCCCGTTCGGAGGCCAGCACCTCTTCGAAGAGGTTGCCGCCGGTGGCGGCGCGGTGTGCGACGACGGTGGCGAGCATCCGGGTGGTACGGGGGGTGACGAAGGGGAAGGCGTAGATCTGGCCGTGCGGATGCGCCAGGGTGACGCCGATCTCGGCGCCCCGGTTCTCGAAGCAGTAGACCTGCCGGGTTCCCTCGCGGGCGGAGAGTTCGGCGGTGCGGTCGGTCCATGCGGCCAGCACCAGCGCGGCGCGCTCCTCGTCGAGTTCGGCGAAGGAGGTGAGGTGGTCGGGGGTGAAGCAGATGACCTCGCAGCGGCCGGAGTCGCCGGCGAGGGAGGGGAAGCGGTTCTCGAAGACGGCCACTTCGTAGTCGGGGGCCGGGATCTCGCTCGCCCGCCCTTCGGTGGAGGGGCACAGCGGGCAGGCGTCGGCGGGCGGGTGGTAGGTGCGGCCCTGCCGGTGCGAGGCGATGACCACGTGGTCGCCGAGCAGCGGATCGCGCCGTACCTCGGAGGTGGTCGCCGACGCGTCGAGCGGCCGGGTGTCGGGGAATGCGCGGGCCGCACCGTCGCCGGTGTCGTAGTAGAGGATCTCGCGGCCGTCGGCGAGACGGCTGATCGTGCGCTTCACGTGCGGAACTTCTCTCACTGGAGGGTGACGACCGTGGGACGGCCGAGGTCGGGCTGGTCGCGCAGGGGCAGTTCGGTGCCCGGGCGCTCCAGTTCGAGGACGATGATCTCGTTGGTTCCCTGCTCGCGGGTGCGCCACAGGGGGCCGGGGGCGTAGAGGCTGCGCTGCGGGCCGCGGAGGGTGTCGTAGTGGCCGAGGAGGAAGCCGTTCAGCCAGACGAGGCCGGTCCCCCAGCCGGACATGTCGAGGAAGGCGTCGGCCGGCGGGCCGGCGGGGGCGTGGGTGAAGCGGTGGAAGACCGGCTCGCCGGGGGCTTCGGGAAGGCCGGTGGCGAAGTCGAGGCCGCTGAGGTCCGTGAGCGGCAGGGGGCGGATCTCCCATTCGAAGAGCTGCTGGTGGCCGTGGCGGACGCCCCGCCAGATGCCCTTGCGGTCGTCGAGGAGCGGGCCGTAGTTGACCCGGCCCTGTGCCCGGACGAGCACGTCGAGGACCGCGCCCGCCTCGCCGACGGGCAGGTCGAGCCCCTCGTCGGGGGCGTTGCGGTCGAGGATGCCGAGGGGCACTTCGTCGGCGAAGACGTAGGCGCGGTCGCCGAGGCCGTCGATCCTGACGGGCATGGCGGGGCGCGGGCCGGTGATCGTGGTGCGGTAGTGGATCAGTCCGTGGCTCTGACCGAGCCGTTCCATGGACTCGGGCGCGGGCCGCAGTACGGGGGGCCCGCCCAGGAGGTCGAGGCGGTCCAGCAGCGGCGCGGCGCCGGCGGGGGTGGCGAGGGCGGGGGTGATGCGCGGCAGGGGCTCGGGCAGGGGCGTGTCGGGCAGCTCGACGTACTTGCCGATGACCTCGCGGAAGGCGTGGAACTTGGGGGTGAGCTCGCCGGCTTCGCCGATGGGCGCGTCGTAGTCGTAGCTGGTGACGGTGGGCTGGTAGCCGGCCTCTCCGGGGCGGGACCCGGTGTGGTTGGCACCGGCCCAGAAACCGAAGTTGGTGCCGCCGTGGGCCATGTACAGGTTGACGGAGGCGCCGGTCGCCAGCAGCTCGTCGAGCGACCGGGCGGCCTCCTCGACGGCGCGGACGTGGTGCTCCTCGCCCCAGTGGTCGAACCAGCCGATCCAGAACTCCATGGCGGCGAGCGGGCCGGTCTTCTGGTAGCGCCGCAGGACGCCGAGGCGTTCGGCCGGCTCGGCGCCGAAGGTGGCGGTGGCGAGCCGGCCGGGGAGCGTGCCGCCCTGGAGCATGGCGTCCTCGGGGCCGTCGGCGGTGAAGAGCAGGCAGTCCACGCCTCGTTCGACGAGGGCCCGCTCGACGTGGGCGCGGTAGCGGGTGTCGTCGCCGTAGGAGCCGTACTCGTTCTCGATCTGCACCGCGACCACGGGACCCCCGCGGCCGGCGAGGAGGGGCAGCAGCTCGGGGACGACCTGGTCGAACCAGCCGTCCACCTCGGCCTCGAAGCGCGGGTCGGAGCAGCGCAGGTGCAGGCCGTCCACGGCGAGGAGGCGGGCGGGCAGGCCACCGAAGTCCCATTCGGCGCAGATGTAGGGGCCGGGGCGGACGATCGCGTCGAGGCCGAGGTCCTGGGCGGTGCGCAGGAAGCGGCCGAAGTCGCGCCAGCCGGTGAAGTCGGCCTTGTCGGCGGCGGTCTCGTGGAAGTTCCACGGGACGTAGGTGTCCACGGTGTTCGCGCCCAGCGCGCGCAGCCGCTCCAGCCGGTCTTTCCACAGGTCCGGGTGGATCCGGAAGTAGTGGACGGCCCCCGAGACGATGCGGTGGGGGCGGCCCGCGCGCCGGAACCCGTCCTGATCGTGCGTGAGCATGCGCTGGCTCCCGAGAGGCGTCGAGATGCTGGGAATGCGGGACTCCGCCGAATATATGAACGTACCGACCGCGCCGTCAATGAACAGTTGATCGCAACCGATCGAATCGATCGGTTCGATTCCCTATCATGACGCTCGCACGCACGCGGGCGCGAACCTGCCGGGTACGTGTGCCTATAGGCACCAGCAGACCTCGCGCGCCGACCACGGTCCGGATCCGGCGCGCAGACCGCAGGGGGACACCTTGAGACCACATGTGGACCGGCGTCAGGCGCAGGTGCTCGCGCTCGTGCGGGCGCGGGGCAGCGTACGCGTGGCCGAGCTGGCCCGGGAGTTGGGCGTCTCCCCCGTCACCCTGCGGCGGGACATCGAGGCGATGGCGGCCCGGGGCGAGATCCGGCGCATGCACGGGGTGATCACCCGGGTGGAGCGGGGGCGGGACGCCGCCGGGCGGGACGCTCCGCCGGGGGCGGGGGCGGGGGCTGCGGACGGGCGGGTCCCGGGGGGCGCGCTCCGGGACGGCGGGGGCCTGCTCGTCGGGATGGTGGTGCCCACGACCGACTACTACTACGGGGACGTCGTACGCGGCGCCCGCGCGGCCGTCGAGGCGCGCGGCGCACGGCTGCGGGTCGGGCTGACGCGGTACCTGCCCGACGAGGACCGGACGCAGGCGGACCGGCTGCTCTCCACCGGGGCGCACGGACTGCTGCTGACCCCGAACTGGGAGGCGGGGTCGCCCGGTCCCGGCGAGGGGGACTGGACCGCCGGACTCCCGGTCGCGACGGTGCTGGTGGAGCGCTGGGCCCCGCCGGGGCATCCGGCGGCGGAGCTGGACCGGGTGGCCTGCGACCACGCGCACGGCGCGGCCCGGGCGGTGCAGCACCTGGCGGGGCTGGGACACCGGCGCATCGCTCTGGCCAGCCGGACCACCCCGACCACGGAGCGGCTGCGGGCCGGGTACGGGGCCGCCGTGGCCGCGCTCGGGCTGGAACCGGCGCCGGCGTGGCCGCCGACGGGGCACGGCCCCCTCTCGGACGCGGACCTGTTCGCCCGCACCCTGGACTACCTGTGCGACGCGGTGACGGCGGGCGGGGTGACGGCGGCGCTGATCCACAGCGACACGGACGCGATCATGCTGATCCCGCGGCTGCAGGCGCGGGGGGTGCGGGTGCCGGAGGACCTGGCCGTGATCACCTACGACGACGAGGTGGCCGGGATGGCCGACGTACCGCTGTCCGCGGTGGCGCCGGCGAAGCGCGAGGTGGGGGCCCGGGCGGCAGACCTGCTGCTGGACCGGCTGTCGGGCGGGAGCGCGCTGGACGGGCCCCGCCAGCACCTGGAACTGCTCCCTCGCCTGACGATCCGCCAGTGACGCACCGGACGCCCGGGGCGCGCCGCCCGTAGCGGCCCGCCCCCGCGGGTCCACGCTGGAAGCCCGCGCCGGGCCGCCTGTACCGGTCCGCACGACGCGGCTGTGGGGGCCGCCCCGTCTGTCCCGACCGGGCGGTGCTACCCGGCCTCGGCCGAGGGGGCGGCTGCCGCGACCAGACCCGCCAGGTGCGATCGGCCCCGCGCGAGCAGGCCGGGCAGTTCGGCGGCTTCCGGGTACCAGCGCTTCTCGTACTCCCAGCAGAGCCAACCGTCGCGCGGCGCGGCGGCCACCGCCCGGGCCAGCGGCAGCGCTCCCCCGCCGAGCCCGAGCGGGGTGAGATCCTGCGCCGAGGCCACGTCCTTGACCTGCACGTACCCCAGGTGCCCGGCGAGGGCCTGCCGCGAGCGCTGGGGATCCTCGCCTCCCAGCCAGGTGTGCAGGACGTCCCACAGCGCGCCCGCGGCCGGATGCGCAACCTGGTTCAGCACCCGGGCCGCGGCGACGCCGGTCCGGTGGGAGTCGTGGGTCTCCAGCAGGATCCGCACGCCGTGCCGCCCGGCGAACGGCGCGGCGGCCCGCAGCCTGCGCACGGCGTTGGCGTCGGCGGCCGGCCCGGACAGGGAACCGCCGCCCGGGAAGACCCGTACGAAGGGCGCTTCGAGATCGGCGGCGAGCCGTACCAGCGCGCGCAGTTCGGCGAGCACCGCGCCGTCCGCACCGGCGGCGGCCACGTGTGTGTAGCCCGCGACCGCGAGGACGGCGACGCCCGCCCCGGTCAGGGACCGCAGCGCGGCGGCGCGCGCGGCGGCCGGGCTGCCGGGGTGCAGGGGCTCCTCGGGGTGGGCTCGCAGCTCCAGGCCCGCGAACCCGTGCTCGGCGGCCAGTGCGGCGCAGCGCTCCAGTGGCGCTCCGGGCAGGCCCAGCGTGGAGAAGGCGTACTTCACGGGCGGCTCCCCCCGGGCGGGGGCGGCGCCGTGGAGGCGCGCACCAGCAGCTCGATGGGCAGGGTGGTCCTGCCGCCGGGCGGGGGCGGCCTGCGCCCGGTGATCTGGTGGGCGGCGAGGGCGGGGGCGGTGTCCGCGCAGAACGGCAGGTCGTCGAAACCGGCGACGGAGACGTCCGCGGGGATCCGCAGGCCCGCCTCGCGCAGGGCGGCGGCCACTTTGGTGGCGACGGTGTCGTCGGCCGCGGCGACCGTGGCGAAGGGGGCGCCGCGGCGCAGCAGTTCCCGGGTGGCATCGCCCCGGCCGGTGGGTGCGAGGGCGCTCTGCAGGGAACCGGCGAGGATCCCGAAGAAGCTGTCGGCGACGTCGTGGACGAGGACGCCGACGAGGTCGGAGGTGGCGGCGGCGAGGGCGCGGGCGGGGCCGTTGGCGATGTAGCCGAGCTCCTCGACGGCCTGCCCCACGCGGATCCGGGTGCCGCCTGCCAACGGGTAACCGCCGCTCTGCACGCGCGAGACGGTGGCGGGCGACACTCCCGCGTGCACCGCCCCTTCGGCGAGAGTCACCGCCATCGCGCACCCCTCGTTCTGCTGGTCCCGTGGCCCCGGTCATCGTCTCATCCACCGTAGGGATCACCCCGCTGTTCGGTGACGCGGCGGGTGAGGCGGGACGGCACGGCCTCGGCCTCGGCCTGCGTCTCGGATCCGGCGCGTGCGCTCAAGGGCCCGCCCCTGGTGTGGAACCAGCCGCTGTCCGCGATGCCGTCCCGTCCGGCGAGTGTGGCCTCGCAGTCCACGGGGGCGGTGCGGCGGCCGGCTTCACGGATCTCGGCGCGACGGCGGGTGCCGTCCAGGAGAGGGTGGTGCGGCCGGCATGAGTGCTCGGCGCCGGGCCGGTGGGAGCGTGGTCCGAAGGGTGACATAACGTGCCCGCATGGATCAGGAGCACATATCCGGGGGCGGCGACGGCGCGGCGAGGCGGCGGTTCCTCACCCTTGCGACGGGTGCGGCCGCGGTGGCCGGCCTGGGGACCGTGGCGGGCTGTGCGGGCGGGGGCGCCGGTGCGGACGGGGGCGCCGGTGCGAACGGACACGGCGGGGGCAGGGCCGGCGGGTCACCCGCGCCGAGCGGCAAGCCGCCCGCGGCCGGGCCCGGCTCCTTCGACGTAGCGGCGGAGAACGCCCGGCCGGGCCACGCCGACTGGCCGGTGACCAAGGCCGGGCCGTCCCGGGCCGTCGAGGGCTTCGCGGACCGGGTCAGCGTGCTGCCCGGTGAGTCCTTCGGGCTGTACGTGTCCACCACCGCGCCGCGCTTCACCGTCTCCGCCTACCGGATGGGCTGGTACGGCGGGGCCCGGGCCCGGCTGGTGTGGCGCTCCGAGGCCGTGCCGGGCGCGCGACAGCCCGAGCACACGGTGGATCCCGGCACCCGGATGGTCCGCACGCGGTGGACCCGGACGGCCACGGTCGACACCAAGGGCTGGCCCGAGGGCTGCTACCTGCTGCGACTCGACGCGCAGGGCGGGGAGGGCCAGCGCTTCGTGCCGCTCACGGTCCGGTCGGCGGCGACGGCCGGCCGTACGGTCGTGGTCAACGCGGTGGCGACCTGGCAGGCCTACAACCGGTGGGGTGGTTACGGCAGTTACGACGGGCCCGGTGGCGGCTACGCGGCGCGCTCCCTGTCGGTGACCTTCGACCGGCCCTACGAGTACGACGACGGCGCGGGCCTGTTCCTCGTCTACGAGGCTCCGCTGATCGCGCTCGCCGAACGGCTCGGGATACCCCTGGCCTACACGACGACCACCGATGTGGCCCGGGAGAAACGGCTGCTGGAGGGGGCCGCGGCGGTGCTCTCCCTCGGCCACGACGAGTACTGGTCTCCCGAACAGCGGGCGCACTTCACGGCCGCCCGGGACGCCGGCACCAACCTCGCGGTCCTGGGCGCGAACTGCTGCTTCCGCCGGATCCGTTTGGAGGCATCCGATCTCGGGCCGGACCGCACGGTCGTCTGCTACAAGTCCTCCTACGACCAGGATCCGGGCTTCAAACGGGGCCATCCGGCGACGGTGGACTTCCGTTCCGCGCCCGGCGCGGACCCGGAGAGCTCACTGCTCGGCGTGATCTACGACGGCTATCCGGTGGACGCGCCGTATGTGGTGACCAACCCGGGCCATTGGCTCTTCGAGGGCACCGGGGTGAAGGCGGGGGACCGCTTCGAGCACCTGGTGGGGGTGGAGTACGACAAGGTCGACACGGGTTTCCCGACGCCCCGGCCGATCGAGATACTGGCCCACTCCCCCGTCGTGTGCGAGGGCCGGCCCAGCCACCAGGACACGGCGTACTACACGGTGCCCAGCGGGGCGGGGGTCTTCGCGACGGGCACGATGCGGTGGGTGGAGGCGCTGGACGCGAAGGGCGACGGCCGCGGCGGCGCGAACCACGGGCTGGACGCGCGTGCCGGTGCGCTGACCACGCGGGTGACGGAGAACCTCCTGCGGGTGTTCGCGGCGGGTCCGGCCGGGCGGACGCATCCGGCGCAGGACAACGTCAAGGCGGTGTACGGGGGTTCGTGAGAGCCCCGCGGGTGACACCCGACGGGTGGGATCCACCGCCACGACGGGGCTCGGCCGGACGGCAGACGGTGTTCGGTGCGCCCGTGTCCGGGCGGATCCCGATGCAGGCGCCGCCCGTGTCCGGGCGGATCCCGATGCAGGCGCCGCCCGTGTCCGGGCGGATCCCGGTGCGGGCGCGCACCCCGTACACCTCGGCCGGCAGCTGCTCGGGGGGCACCTCGCCGGGCGGTCCGGAGGCGACCACCCGCCCGCCGGCCGACACGTACACCCGGTCGCAGAGGCGGCACCGAGGGGGGCTCCGGCGTCGCCCCGGCGGCGGTGAGGGGGCGCGACCTCCGCCAATCGATGAACCTTGGCCGTGGCCGGGCGGCGGGCGGCGCTCATCCGGCGCCGATCAGGGATGATGGAGCCCATGAGCGACCAGCCCTCCCTCCGCCACAACCTCCACTTCGAGAACCTTGAAGGCGAGAGCAGGACGAGCTCCGACGGCCATGTCCTGCGAGCGCTTTCCGGCCTCACCGTCGTGACGTGTGCCTGCGGCTTCAAGACCGAGGCCATGCCGAGCGACGACGCCCGCCTCGTGTACGAACAGCACCGTCACCTCATCAAGGACGAGACAGGTGCTGCCGGGGCCTGACACCCGCCGACCGCACCGCGCGACCCGCCACGGGTCACCGGCCCCGCACGCATGCACGCACGGAACCCCACCGGATCCCGGTGGGGTTCTGTGTCGGGTTCTCTGTCGTCGCGACACGGAGGGCCAGAGCCCTCCGTCTTCTGTGCAGGGGCGGCAGGATTCGAACCTGCGGCCTTCGGTGTTGGAGACCGGCGCTCTGACCAGCTGAGCTACACCCCTTCGGCGAGACCAACCATGACATGCCCCGCCGCCGAGATCCATTGAATAGTGCGGGCAACCGGGTGGAATCCGCGCGTCCGGGTGCGGTCCGGATGCCCGCCGCCGGTCGAGCGGCCCGGCGTTCCGCGGGGGTGGCGGTCGCCCGTCCCCCCGTCCGCGCCGCGCAGCGGGAGCCGCCGCCCCCGGCGCGCCCCGGCCTCCGACGCCGCACCACCCGCGCAGCCGTCCCCGCGCACCGGCGCCCGCCCGCGTACCGGCGCAGCCGCCCCCGCGCACCGGCGCCCGCCGCCAAACCCCGCCGCGCAGCAGCCCGTTGCCCGGCCCGGACGGCCCCGCCGACGGGCCGCGGGATCCACCGGAACGGGCGGTGGTGAACACCGCGCCGGGGGATGCGATGCTGGCGGCCGTGCGCCGGCCCGCCCAGCAGGCTCTTCGGTCCGGCGCAGCCCGCTGCCGCCCGTCCCGGGGGAGGCGGCGGGGCCGACTTCGGGATAAGTGTTCGGGATAAGTGTTATCGAGGCCCCTCTCGATGGTCTCCCACACATCGGGCATCATCGACCGCCGGTACGGACAGGGAACATCAACATGAGCACTCAGCACACGGCAGCGCTGGTGGCAGCGGCCCGCGCGGGCGATCCCCGCGCGCAGGACGAGCTGGTCGGCACCCACCTGCCGCTCGTCTACAACATCGTCGGACGGGCCCTGAACGGGTCGTGCGACGTGGACGACGTGGTGCAGGACACGATGCTGCGGGCCCTCGACGGGCTGGGCGGCCTGCGTGCGGACGAGAGCTTCCGGTCCTGGCTGGTGGCGATCGCCATGAACCGGGTGCGGGCCTACTGGCAGGCCCGCCAGAGCGGTTACGGCGAGAGCACGCTGGAGGACGCCGGCGACGTGGCGGACCCGGGGGCCGACTTCGTCGACCTGACGGTCGTCCGCCTCAACCTGGCGGGCCAGCGCAAGGAGACCGCCCGCGCCACCCGCTGGCTGGAGCCCGACGACCGGGCGCTGCTGTCGCTGTGGTGGCTGGAGTGTGCCGGGGAGCTGACCCGGACCGAGGTGGCGGCCGCGCTGGAGCTGTCCCCGCAGCACGCCGCGGTGCGCGTGCAGCGGATGAAGGCGCAGCTGGAAGCGGCGCGCGTGGTGGAGCGGGCCCTGGAGGCGCGGCAGGGCTGCGAGGAGCTGAGGGTGGTGCTGGCGGGCTGGGACGGCCGGCCCTCGGCCTTGTGGCGCAAGCGAATAGCCCGGCACGCGCGCGAGTGCATACGGTGCTCCGGCCTGTGGAGCGGTCTGGTTCCGGCGGAGGGCCTGCTGGCCGGACTGGCCCTCGTACCCGTCTCTGCGGCCCTGCTGGCAGGGGTGCGCGCGGCGGGGGCGGCCGGCTTCGACCCGGCGGACGCGGCCTACGCCGACGGCCCGGGGGCGGACTTCGCGGACGCGGTGTCCCACCTGGACGCGGACGGCACGACGGTGGTCGGCAACCGGGGCGCGCTGCGCAAGCGCAGGCGCAGCCGCAGCCGCCGCCGGGTGATCGGCGGCGCGGTGCTCGCGGCGTGCGTCGCGGGCGGCGGCCTGGTGTACCTCGGCACGCTCCCCGGTTCGGGGACCACGGAGGCGGGCGACGCCGCGACCCCCGCTCCCCCGGCCGCCCTGTCGGCGACGGAGGCCCCCCTGGCCTCGCAGTCTGCTTCGCCCTCCGCTTCCGCGTCCCCGTCGGCGTCGGCGTCGGCGTCTCCCTCGGCCTCCGCTTCCGCCTCGCCGAGCGCCTCCGCGAGCCCGACCCCGGCGCCGAGCCGCAGCAGCGCCCCGTCCCCGCGGCCGTCCGCCCCGGCGCCGGCTCCCGCTCCGCCGGGGGTGGCGGGGCAGGTCGTGGCCCTGGTCAACTCCGAGCGGGCGGCGGCCGGCTGCGGCCCGCTGAAGGAGGACCCGCAGCTGCGTGCGGCGGCGCAGGGGCACTCCGACGACATGGCGAAGCGGGACTTCTTCTCGCACACCAACCCGGACGGCGCGGATCCCGGCAAGCGGACGACCGCCGCCGGGTACCGCTGGTCGACGTACGGGGAGAACATCGCGAGGGGCCAGCAGACCGCGCAGTCCGTCATGGACTCCTGGATGAAGAGCCCGGGACACCGCGCCAACATACTCAACTGCTCGTTCAAGGACATAGGTGTCGGCATCCACCAGGGTGCGGGCGGCCCGTGGTGGACCCAGAACTTCGGCGCCCGCTGACCTGGGCGCACTTCCGGACGGGCCGGCGGGGCGGTGTCCCGCAACGCCGGCCCGGGCGCCGGACACCGGCGGTCTCCCGGAGGGCGGGCGCCGCGCCCTGAGACCCGGTGAACCTTTCCCGGTCACAGCACTGGCATCAGGCTTCCCGGTGGCGCCCCGAACTCCCCCACCCCGGCGAGATCACCGTGCGGATGCCGGCCGCCACCACGACCGGCTACGCGGACTACGTCCGGGGCCCGCAGTTCATCGCCGCGCTGTACGAGGATCCGTTCCGGCAGTGGACGGCGCAGGAACGCGTGCGGATCTCGGTGTCCAAGCCCCTCGTGAGGCCGCCGGGTTCGGGCTTCGCCCACTCGCACGCGAACTGGGTGCCGATCGCGACGGCCGCCACCCAGGGCAAGGGCGGCACCGTCCAGAACACCGGCACGGAGGTCCTCGGCGCCCCGCCGACCACCTGGGCCCGGAGAAGGAATTCACGCCGGCCGGGTAGGCCGTCCCACCCGGATCACCGGACCGTCGCCTGCCCGCGCGCCAAGTCCCGCGCCCCGCGGATGCCCCGCGTGCCTCCCATGCCCCGCGTGCCCCCGGCCCCGGCGGCCCGACCCTGTGCCCGCGGCGCTGTGCCCGCGACCCTGCGCTTCCCGCTTCCCGCCACCTGCCGGCCCCCGCCCGCCCGCCACGTACGGGAGCGGCGCCGCGCTCAAGGGCGGGTCGAGACGCCGCCCCGGATGTCCTCCCGCGGATCACAATGGGGGCAGGATGGGGACTGGAGACAAAACGGCTGATCACGGCGGTGAGGTGACGCGCATGGCCAGGCGGATCCTGCGGCCGCATCAGCGCGAGGCCGTCGACGCGGTGGTGCGTGCACTACAGCTGCCCGCCCACGGACGGGTGCCCGCGACCGGGCTCCGCACCCAGGTGATCATGGCCACTGGTTCGGGCAAGACCCTCGTCGCCGTCCGCTCCGCCGAAGAGCTGCGGGCCCGCCGGGTGCTGGTGCTGGTTCCCTCCCTGGACCTGCTGGTGCAGACGGTCACGACCTGGCGGGAGGGCGGCCGCACCGGCCCGGCCCTGGCCGTCTGCTCGCTGCGCGAGCAGGACGCCGGGGTGCCCACCACCACCGATCCGGCCGTACTGGCCGACCGCGGCGGCCCGTCGGTGGAGCGGATCACCGTCTTCGCCACGTACGCCTCGCTGGGCATGGGCACCCTGGAACGTGCCCACCGCGCCGGACTGCCGGGCTGGGACCTGGTCGTCGTCGACGAGGCGCACCGGACGTCAGGGCGGATCGGCAAGCCCTGGGCGGTGGTGCACGACAACGCGCGGATCCCCGCCTCCCGCCGGCTCTACCTGACGGCCACGCCGCGCGTCTGGCAGGACGGCGAGGAGCGACCCGGCGCGGACGGCGGACCGCACCGCCGCGGCGCACTGCTGGCCTCCATGGAGGACGATCCGACGGGGCCGTTCGGGGCGCGCTGCCACACGCTGTCGCTGTCCGAGGCCATCGACCGCGGGATCTGCGCCCCGTACCGGGTGGTGTGCGTGGACGTCACCGATCCGGATTTCCGGGCGGCCGTGCTCCTCGGCCGGGAGGGGCGCTCGGACGCGGTGCGCGGGGCCCGCCTCGCGGCCCTGCAGACGGCCCTGGTCAAAGCCGCCGCGCACGAGGGGTTTAGGCGGACCCTGGTGTTCCACCACCGGACCCGGGAGGCCGAGGCCTTCGCGGCCGGCCTGCCGGCGGTGGCGACCCGGCTGCGGCTCGGCAGCCGCAGTCCCCGGCCGGCCTACCCCCGTACGGTCTGGGCGGACTGGCTGTCGGGGCAGCACACGGCCGCGCACCGGCGCCGGGTGCTGGGCGCGTTCGCGGACGCCCGGATGGCGGACGCGGCCTTCCTCGGCAGTGTCAGGGTGCTGGGCGAGGGCGTGGACACCAGGGAGTGCGATTCCGTCTACTGGGCCGACGTACGGGGGTCCATGCCCGATCTGGTCCAGGCGGTCGGGCGGGCGCTGCGGATCCGGCCGGGCGAGGGCAAGGTCGCCTCGCTGGTGGTGCCGGTGCTGCTCGGACCGGACGAGACTCCGCAGACGATGCTCACCTCGCGGGCGTACGGGGACCTCGCGCGGCTGCTGGAGGCCCTGCGGGCGCACGACTCCCGCCTGGTGGAGGCCCTGGCCCAGCCGCAGGCGCAAAGCCGGACGCCCGCCCCGGCGGCGGCCCCGGGAGGCGGAGCCGCGGCGCAGGCGCTGCTGCGCTTCTCCACGCCCCGGGACCCGGCGCTGCTGGCCGCCTTCGTCCGGCTCCGCGTCCTGCACCCGGAGCACGAACACTGGCGGCGCGGGATCGAGGCCGCCCGGATCTACGCGGCCACGGCCGGCGACCTCAAGGTGCCGTTCGGCTTCCGGGTGCCGGCGGGCGAGGGGGCGTGGCCGCCCGCGCTGGCCCGGTTCCCGCTCGGCCAGTGGATCGCGGACGCGCGCCGGACGTACCGCCGGGGCGCGCTCGGCCGGGAGCGGGTGGCGCTGCTCGAGGAACTGGGCATGGTGTGGAGCCACTTCGGCGTGGCCTTCGAGGAGGGACTCGCCTCGGCCCGCGCGTGGGCGGCGGAACACGGCCATCTGCTGCCGCCGGTGGAGGCCACCTGGCGCGGCGCGCCGGTGGGGGTGTGGGTCAAGAACCAGCGGGCCGCGGCCCGCCGTGAGGGGCCGGGCGCGCTGTCGGCGGAGCGGCGCGAGGCGCTCGAGGCCATCGATCCGTCCTGGTGTCCCGCCTGGGAGATCTCCTGGCAGCGCGCCTTCCATCTGACCCGGGTCCATCTGGACGCGGGCGGCCGGCTGCCGCTCGCCCCCGGGGAGGTGCTGGTCCAGGGCGAGGACCTGGGCGGATGGGTCCGCCACCAGCAGGTGAACTGGGAGCGGCTCTCGTGGGCTCAGCGCTGGCTGCTGGAGCACACGCTGGGACTGGCCCCGGCGGCTGCGGCGCAGCGTCCGCCGCCGCGCCGCAGCCATGCCGAAGCCTGGGCGGCGCACCTGGAGGCGGCCCGGCAGTTCCGCGACCGGGAGGGCCACCTGCGGGTGCCGCGTGCGCAGGTGGAGCGCGTCGGGGACCGGGAGGTGCGCCTGGGCGCCTGGATCGCCAACCAGCGCTCGCGCGCGGCCTCCCTCGCCCCCGAGCGGGTCGAGGCGCTGACCGCCCTGGGCATGCGCTGGCCGGCGGGGCGGGAGCGCCCTTAGTGGTGGAAGCCGGATCGGGGTTCGGTCGCGGGCGCGGGCTGCGGTGTGGCCCGGAGGTGTTCCAGGGCGCGGCGCATGTCGGCGACGAGCAGGGCGATCTGGTCGCGGGTGACGCCGTGCCGGATCAGGACGCGTTGGATGACCGTGTCGCCGCGGGCGGGGGGCAGCGGGTACGAGGGCACCTGCCAGCCGCGCATCCGCAGCCGGTCGGAGAGGTCGTAGAGGGTGAAGCCCGCTCCGGCCGGGTCGTCGAGCGTGTAGGAGACGGCGGGGAGCGCGCCGCGGCCGTCGTAGAGGAGGGTGAAGGGGCCCATGGCGGCGATCTCGGAGGCCAGGTACTGGGCGGTGTCGGCGCACGCCTGCTGCACGCGGCGGTAGCCGCCCCGGCCCAGGCGCAGGAACAGGTAGTACTGGGCGACGACTTCGCCGCCCGGGCGGGAGAAGTTGAGGGCGAAGGTCGGCATGTCGCCGCCCAGGTAGTCCACGTCGAAGACGAGGTCCGCGGGCAGCAGGTCGGCGGTGCGCCAGACGATCCAGCCGACGCCCAGGGGCGCCAGGCCGTACTTGTGGCCGGAGGTGTTGACGGAGGCGACTCGGGGCAGCCGGAAGTCCCACACCACGTCGGGGTGGAGGAAGGGTGCGACGAATCCGCCGCTCGCGCCGTCCACGTGGATGGGGATGTCCCAGCCGTGTTCGGCCTGGATCCGGTCGAGCTCGGCGGCGATCGCGGCGACGGGTTCGTAGTCGCAGGTGTAGGTGACGCCGAGGATGGCGACGACGCCGATGGTGTTCTCGTCGACGTACTCGGCGAGCTGGTGGGGCAGCAGGCCGGTGGCGCCGGGTTCCAGGGGGATCTGGCGCAGTTCGACGTCGAAGTAGCGGGCGAACTTGTCCCAGCAGATCTGGACCGGTCCGCACACCAGGTTGGGGCGGTCCACGGGGAGGCCCGCGGCGCGGCGGCGGGTGCGCCAGCGCCATTTGAGGGCGAGTCCGCCGAGCATGGCGGCCTCGCTGGAACCGGTGGTGGAGCAGCCGGTCGCGGTGGCTTCGGCGGGGGCGTTCCACAGGTCGGCCAGGATGTTGACGCAGCGGGCCTCGATCTCGGCGGTCTGCGGGTACTCGTCCTTGTCGATCATGTTCTTGTCGAGGCAGTCGTTCATCAGGCGGTGGACGCCGTCGTCGGACCAGGTGGTGCAGAAGGTGGCCAGGTTCTGCGCGGCGTTCCCGTCCAACAGGAGTTCGTTGCGGATGAGTTCGTAGACGACCTCGGTGGGCGAGTGGTCGTCGGGAATCCGGTATTTGGGGAGGATCTCGCCGCTCAGGGCGGATGCGAACACGTCCGTGTCGGGATCGGTCCCGCCGGCGTCCTTGGTCGTGTGGAGAGCCATATCGGGACTATAGGTGACTAACTCTCATATCACCCTCAAATGGCCACCTGCGCGGCCGCTCCGCCGCGCACCTTCCGGCCTTCTCTGCGGGTGTGACCCCTCCCATAGGGGTTCATGTCGGCCGTAGAAATTACCGTCAAGTAGGGTTACCCGCGTAGATCTTCCCGTCCGGGGCGCTGAGGCCGATCCGGACGGGAAGATCATCCAACTTGTTCTATTGGCAACTTATCCGTTGATGTCCGGATACAGAGCAGGCGTCCCCGCGGCCCTGATAGCTCTTCCGCCATGAACACGATCACCCGTCGGCAGGCTTTGGGTACCACTGCCGGTGCACTCACCGTCCTCGGTCTCACCGCCGCCGCCACCACCACAAGCGCGAGCGCCTCCCCCACCCCCGCCACCCCACCCTCCGGTGCGGACCGGGTCGAGGAGGTCTACCAGGGCCGCCGCATCCAGATCACCCCGGGCTCGGGCGGCGGCCACCACGGCGGCCACCACTCCCCCGGGCTGCCGACCGTCCGCATAGACGGGCAAGAACTGCACGTGATGCGCAACGCCGACGGCAGCTGGATCAGCGTCGTCAACCACTACGAGACGTTTTCGGACCCCGCCTCGCTGGCCCGCGCCGCCGTGCGCGAGCTCCAGGGCGCCACCCTCGCGCCCTTCGCCCCGATGGGAGGCGCGGCATGACCGTCCGCAAGAACCAGGCCACGCTGACCGCCGAGGAGAAGCGCGCCTTCACCGCGGCCCTGCTGGAGCTCAAGCGCAACGGCACCTACGACCGCTTCGTGACCACCCACAACGGTTTCATCATGAGCGACACCGACTCCGGTGACCGGGTCGGCCACCGCTCCCCCTCCTTCCTGCCCTGGCACCGGCGCTTCCTGCTGGAGTTCGAGGCGGCGCTGCAGAAAGTGGACGCGAAGGTCACGCTCCCGTACTGGGACTGGACGGCCGACCGCACCTCCCGCTCCTCCCTCTGGGCCGCCGACTTCCTCGGCGGCACCGGCCGCGCCCGCGACGGACAGGTGATGGACGGGCCGTTCGCGTACGCCACGGGCAAGTGGGACATCACCGTGCGGGTGGACGGGCGCGCGTACCTGCGCCGGGCACTCGGGGCGGGCGTCGCCGAGCTGCCGACCAAGGCGGAGGTGGAGGCCGTACTCGCCATGCCCGTCTACGACACGGCTCCCTGGAACAGCTCCTCCAGCGGCTTCCGCAACAACCTGGAGGGCTGGCGCGGCGCCAACCTGCACAACCGGGTGCACGTCTGGGTCGGCGGCCAGATGGGCACCGGGGTCTCGCCCAACGACCCGGTGTTCTGGATGCACCACGCCTTCGTGGACAAGCTGTGGGCCGACTGGCAGGCCCGCCACCCGCAGTCCACCTACCTGCCCGCCGCCGGCACGCCGAACGTGGTGGACCTGGCCGACACCATGCGGCCGTGGAACGACGTGACCCCGGCGGACATGCTGGAGCACCGCAAGTTCTACACCTTCGACACCGAGCCGTCCGCGGCGAGCCAGCGGTAGTGCAGTTCGGGGCGGCCGACCTGGCCGTACCGGGGGGTGCGGTCCGCGCGGCCGGTGTCCACCAGGTGCTCCAGGTAACGGCGGGCGGTGATCCGGGAGATCCCGGCCGCCTCGGCCGCCCCCGCCGCCGTCAGCCCCGCGGCGGCCGCCCGCAACAGCGCGGCGACCCGGTCCAGGGTGGGCGCGCTCAGCCCCTTGGGGAGCTGCGCCGGGCGGGGCGCCCGCAGGGCGGCCATGGCGCGGTCCACGTCGTCCTGGCCGGCCGCCTCCCCCGCCGTGGCACGGAACTCGGCGTAGCGCAGGAGCCGTTCGCGCAGCGTCGGGAAGGCGAAGGGTTTGAGCACGTACTGGACCACGCCCAGTGAGACGCTCTCGCGGACCACGCCCAGGTCCCGCGCCGAGGTCACCACGATCACGTCGACGGGGTGGCCGGCGGCGCGCAGCCCGCGCGCGAAGCGCAGGCCCTGCCCGTCGGGCAGGGTGAGGTCGAGCAGGAGCAGGTCGGCCCCGGTCCGTTCCAGGGCCCGGGTGGCCTCGGCGATCGAGTGCACCGTGCCGACCGCGGTGAAACCGGGGACCCGGCCGACGTAGAGGGCGTGCGCGTCGGCGGCGACGGGATCGTCCTCGACGATCAGGACCCGCACCTCGGACGCGCTCACGGCCGCCGCTCCGCCGCGGTGGGCGTCCGCTCGGCCCCGGCCGGCGTCCGCTGCGCCCCCAGGGGCAGCCGTACGGTGAACTCGGCTCCCCCGCCGGGCGGCCGGAGCGCCTGCGCGCTGCCGCCGTGGCGGTGCGCCACCTGCCGTACGAGGGCCAGCCCCAGGCCGCGGCCCTCGCCCTTGCCGGACCAGCCGCGCCGGAACACGTCCACGCCCTCGGGCAGGCCCGGGCCGTCGTCTGCCACGCGCAGGAGCAGCTCGTCCGCACCGGCGCGCACGGTGACCGAGATGCGGCCGCCGGGGATGCCGGTGAGCGCGTCCATGGCGTTGTCCACGAGATTGCCGACCACGGTGACCAGGTCCCGGGCCGGCGGGGTCCCGGGACCGGCGTCGACGGCCGTGCTGTCGGGGGTCACGACCAGCTCCACCCCCCGCTCGTGCGCCTGGGCGGCCTTGCCCAGCAGCAGCGCCACCAGCACCGGCTCCCCCACGGCGGTGACCACCTCGTCCGTGAGGGCCTGGGCGAGTTCCAGTTCGGCGGTGGCGAACTCCACCGCCTCCTGCGCGCGGCCGAGCTCGATGAGGGAGACCACCGTGTGCAGCCGGTTCGCCGCCTCGTGGGCCTGCGACCGGAGGGCCTGGGTGAAACCGCGCTCGTGATCCAACTCCCCGGTCAGATCCTGTAGTTCGGTGTGGTCGCGCAGGGTGACCACGGTGCCGCGGCGGCCGCCGCCCGCGACGGGCGAGCTGTTGACGACGAGGACGCGGTCACGGGTGAGGTGCACCTCGTCCACCCGCGACCGGTCGGCGAGAAGGGCCCCGGTGAGCGGCGCGGGCAGCCCCAGCTCCGCGACGCCCGTGCCCGTCGCCGCCTCCCGCAGGCCGAGCAGTTCGCGCCCGGCGTCGTTGATCAGGATGATCCTGCGCTGCCCGTCGAGCAGCAGCAGCCCTTCGCGCACGCCGTGCAGGGCCGCCTGGTGGTAGTCGTACATCCGGCTGAGCTCGGCCGCGTTCATGCCGTGGGTGTGGCGGCGCAGCCGGGCGTTGACGATGTAGGTGCCCGCGCCGCCGAGGGCGAGGGCGGCCGCCGCGACCCAGGCGAGCGCGGAAAGCTGTGCGGCGAGCCGGTCGCTGACGGCGCGGACGGTGATCCCGGCGCTGACCATGCCGATGACCCGGCTGCCGTCGGTCAGCGGGGTGACGGCGCGGATGGAGGGACCGAGGGTGCCGGTGTAGGTCTCGCTGAAGGTCTCGCCGCGCAGGGCGGGGGCCGTGTTGCCCAGGAAGGGCTCCCCGATCCGGCGCGGGTCGGGGTGGGTCCAGCGCCGGCCGGCCGGATCCATGATCGTCACGAAGTCCACGCCCGAGTCGGCGCGGACCCGCTCGGCGTAGGGCTGGAGCGCGACGGAGGGATCGGCGCCGAGCGCCGCGCCGCGTACCGCCTCCTGGACCGACGGGGAGTCGGCGACCGCGCGGGCCACGGCCCCGGCCTGGCGGCGGGCGGCGTCCTCGGCCTGGCCGCGCGCGGTGGCGTAGGCGAAGACGGCGCAGCCGGCGACGACCACGGTGACCAGCAGCACCTGCATGGCGAAGAGCTGGCCCGCGAGGCTGCGCGGCGGCCGGGGAAAGCGGAACATGCCGCTCAGTCTGCACCCGGCCGTGAACTCAATGAACGCAAGGGTGACCGGGGTCACAGGCTCGGGTGATGGTCCTCCCGGGACGTATCCACCACAGGAGGCATCGTGGCCGCCAGGCGCGACAGAACGCACTATCTCTACATCGCGGTGATCGCCGCGGTGCTGCTCGGCATCGCCGTCGGCTTCGCCGCACCCGGCGTGGCCGTCGAGCTGAAGCCGCTGGGCACCGGTTTCGTCAATCTCATCAAGATGATGATCTCGCCCGTGATCTTCTGCACGATCGTGCTGGGCATCGGCTCGGTCCGCAAGGCCGCCAAGGTGGGGGCGGTGGGCGGTCTCGCCCTCGGCTACTTCATGGTGATGTCCACGGTGGCCCTCGCCATCGGCCTGCTGGTCGGCAACCTGCTGGAGCCGGGCAGCGGCCTGCACCTGACCGAGGCGGCGCGCAGCGCCGGCGAGGCGCAGGCCAAGGCGGGCGGGGCGCAGAGCACCCCGGAGTTCCTCCTGGGGATCATCCCGACCACGCTGGTGTCCGCCCTCACCGGCGGCGAGGTGCTCCAGACCCTGCTGGTCGCCCTGCTCGTCGGATTCGCGCTCCAGGCCATGGGACCGGCGGGCGAACCCCTGCTGCGCAGGATCGGGCACGTGCAGAAGCTGGTCTTCCGGGTGCTCGCGATGATCATGTGGGCGGCGCCGGTGGGTGCCTTCGGCGCGATCGCGGCGGTGGTCGGGGCGACCGGCATGGACGCGCTGAAGTCCCTGGCCGTCATCATGATCGGGTTCTACACGACCTGTCTGATCTTCGTCTTCCTGGTGCTGGGCACGCTGCTGCGGGTGTGTACGGGGGTCAACGTGTTCTCCCTGCTGCGCTACCTGGGGCGGGAGTTCCTGCTGATCCTGTCGACCTCCTCCTCGGAGTCGGCGCTGCCGCGGCTCATCGCGAAGATGGAGCACCTGGGGGTGTCACGGCCGGTCACCGGGATCACGGTGCCGACCGGGTACTCCTTCAACCTGGACGGCACCGCGATCTACCTGACGATGTCCTCGCTGTTCATCGCGGAGGCGATGGGCAAGCCGCTCGCCCTGGGTGAGCAGATCTCGCTGCTGCTGTTCATGGTCATCGCCTCCAAGGGCGCGGCCGGGGTGACCGGCGCGGGCCTCGCCACGCTGGCGGGCGGGCTCCAGTCGCACCGGCCGGAACTCGTGGACGGCGTCGGCCTGATCGTGGGCATCGACCGGTTCATGAGCGAGGCGCGGGCGCTGACGAACTTCGCGGGCAACGCGATCGCGACGGTGCTCATCGGGACGTGGACGAAGGAGTTCGACCACGGGCGGGCCGCCGAGGTGCTGGCCGGGCGGCTGCCCTTCGACGAAACCACGCTGGTCGACGACGTGCACGGCGAGCCGGAGGGCGCCGTACCGCCGCAGCCGGCGGGTGACAAGGACGGCGTGCCGGTCTGACGGTCGCGCCCCCGCGGGGGGGGGGGGCACCGGGCAGGGCTCGCCCCCACGGTGCCCAGCCCGGCCGGCCCCCACACCTCCGACAAGGGGCTGTTTTCAGCCACCGCCCGGACAATGCGCCTGCTGTAAAAGGTACTTCCATATCGGGGCACGCGTCTGACATCTTGCGTCCACCACTCGTTTCGTACGGCCCGCCAGGTGTCTTCCGCACCCGCCGGGTCATCGGAGGACGCATTGATACCCCACATATCCGGCCGACCTCGACGCACCCTCGTGCTGGCCGCCACGCTCGGCGCCGCACTCGCTTTCGGGGCTCCCGCCGCGCTCGCCGGCACCGCCCCCGTGTCCCCCTCCGGCACCGCCTCGGCCCCGGCGGCCGCGGCGCCCAAGGCGGCGGCCCCGACTTCCCAGAGTGCGACCTGGGTTGCCGGCATCCGCTCCTACCTCGTCATCACGGCCCCCGGTGACAGCTCGGCGGTACGCTCGGCCGTCACCGCCAACGGCGGCACGGTCTTCGCGAACTACGACGCGATCGGCGTGATCGTCGCCCACTCGTCCTCCGCCGGCTTCGCCGCCGCCATGCGGGGCGTCAGCGGGGTCCAGCAGGTCGGCGCCACCCGCACCTCGGACGTGCCCGCGGACGCCTACAACCCGGCGCTGCCCGCCAATCCGGCGCAGTCCACCACCCCCGCGGGCGAACCGGTCCGCGCCGACATGGCGCAGATCAAGGCCGACCAGGCCTGGGCGGTCAGCATCGGCTCCGCATCGGTCAAGGTCGGCATCCTGGACACCGGTGTGGACGACCAGCACCAGGACCTGGCCCCGAACTTCAACGCCGCGGACTCGGCGTCCTGCGCGTACGGCAAGGCGGACACCCGCGCCGGCTCCTGGCGGGACGTCGGCTCCCACGGCACGCACGTCGCCGGTACGGTCGCGGCCGCCAAGAACGGCAAGGGCGTCATCGGAGTGGCCCCGGGCGTGAAGATCTCCTCGGTGCGCATCGCCGAGCCCGGCTCCTCGCTCTTCTTCGCCGAGAACACCGTCTGCGGTTTCGTCTGGGCCGGTGACCACGGGTTCAAGGTCACCAACAACAGCTACTACACGGACCCGTGGCAGTTCAACTGCCCGGACAACGCCGACCAGGCCGCGATCATCGAGGGCGTCAAGCGCGCCCAGGAGTACGCGGAGGGCAAGGGCTCGCTCCAGGTCGCGGCCGCGGGCAATTCCAACATGGACCTGGCCAACAAGAAGACCGACACCGAGAGCCCCAACGACTCGACCCCGGTCACCCGCACCATCACCAACGCCTGCCTGGACATCCCGACCGAGCTTCCGGGCGTGGTCACCGTCTCGGCGATGGGCACCACCGCGAAGGCGTCCTACTCCAACTACGGCCTCAACGTCGTCGACGTCACGGCCCCGGGCGGCGACGCCACCGGCATCTACAGCACCCAGCCGGGCGGCAAGTACGGCACCATGAGCGGCACCTCGATGGCCTCCCCGCACGTGACCGGTGTGGCCGCGCTGCTCGCGAGCACCAACCCGGGCATCACCCCGGCGCAGCTGCGCGACAAGCTGGCCACCCAGGCGGGCGACGTCGCCTGCCCGTCGGACAGCCGCTGCACCGGCACCACCGCGAAGAACGGCTTCTTCGGCGAGGGCCAGGTCGACGCGCTCAAGGCCGTCGGCGCCACCCCGCCGCCCGGCAAGTACTTCGAGAACGCCGGTGACGTCGCCATCGGCGACAACACCACGGTCGAGAGCCCGATCACCGTCAGCGGGATCACCGGCAACGCCCCGGCCACCCTCAAGGTGGGCGTGAACATCGTGCACACCTACATCGGTGACCTGAAGGTCGACCTCGTCGCGCCCGACGGCAGCGTCTACACGGTGCACAACCGGGCCGGCGGCGGCACCGACAACATCAGCCAGGTCTACACCGTCAACGCCTCCTCGGAGGCCGCGAACGGCACCTGGAAGCTCCGGGTGAACGACAACGCCGGCGGCGACACCGGCAGGATCGACTCCTGGAACCTCACCTTCTAGGACGTCCGTCACCACCGCCGGGGCCACCGGGCAGCGGTTCGACCGCTCCCGGTGGCCCTGTGGCGTCAGCGGGTCCGCAGCACGCAGTCCCCGCAGAACCCGCCGCCGGGCACCCTGTAGTAGAGGCAGCAGCTGCGCCGTACGAAGGCCACCCCGAGGCCCGGTTCGTGGACGAAGGCACCGGCGCCCGCCAGTGGACCGTCCCCGGTGAGCAGGGCGGCCGCCGACCGCACCGCCGCCTCCCCCTCCACCCGGTCGGTGAGCACCCGCAGCGCCCCGACGAGTGCGGAGGCGGCGTTGCCCCGCAGCACCTTCGGCGAGATGCCGAAGCCCTCCCGCAGCCCCGCGCCCAGCACCGCGAGGTTCCCGAGGACGGTCGTGCCCAAGGACTCGGCGGGCAGTGCCACGGGGCCGGGCAGCCACAGCTCCAGCGAACCCCCGGCGGGCAGCCGCCACCGCACGTGGCCGGGATCCAGGTCCGGCACCCGCCCCGCGAGGGCCACGCACCCCAGCCCGACCGACCACAGCCGCGCGGCGATCCCGAACTGCGCCGTCGATGCGGCCACCCGGTCCGGCCCGGTGCCGGTCCGCCGGCCGACCTCGGCCACGTACGAACGCAGTCGCTCCCCGTAGAGCTCCCCCAGCGGCCGGAAACCGGGGCCGGGGGGCTCCTTGCCGTACGGCACGGCGAAGAAGGGGCCCACCGCGGCCAGAGTGCGCAGTACCTCGTCCATCCCCGGATGATCTCAGCCGGGGGCGGGGGCAACGTCTCCGGGCGGCCCGGCAGGAGTCACCCCGGCCGTACGACGGCCGCTGGGGGCCCGGCCTCCCGCCGGACCGCCGCGGCCCGGCGCACCGCCGGGCCCATCCCGTAGGAGGCGGCCAGCAGGACCGCGCCGAGCAGCAGCCAGCCCGGGATGCCCCAGCCGAGCAGCAGCCAGGTCAGCACCAGCGGGCCGGCGGTCCTCGCCAGCGGGACCCCCGTACCGAAGAACCCCTGGTACTGGCCGATCCGGTCCGCGGGGGCCAGCGCGAAGCCGATCTGCCAGGAGCCGGCGGACTGCCGCATCTCGGCGTCCACCTGGAGCGCCGCTGCCACCACCAGCAGGGCCGCGGCCGCCCGGCCGGAACCCGGCAGCGCGGAGGCGGCGAACACCGCACAGGAAGCGGCCATGACCAGCCCGGACATCCGCACCGCCCGCCGCGCCGCGTCCAGGCCGCTCACCGGACGGGCCGTGCGCACCTGCAGCAGCATCACGGCGACGGTGTTCAGCACGAACAGTGCCGACACGAGCCAGCCCGGCGCGTGCGTGCGCTCCACGATCCACAGCGGGACGGCGAGGCTCAGCAGCGGCATGCGCAGCAGCAGGACCGCGTTCAGCAGGGTGACCAGCGCGTACGGACGGTCGCGGAGCACGGCCAGCCGGGGCTCCCCGGCCGCCCGGCCCGCCACCGGGGCCACCGGCGGCAGGCCCAGCAGGACGGCGGCGCAGACCAGGAAGCCCACCCCGTCCAGGACGAACACCGCGAGGTAGGCGCGCGCAGTGTCCGCGCCCAGGGCGAGGCCGCCGAGCGCAGCGCCCAGCGCCAGCCCGCCGTTGAGCATGGACTGGAGGTGGGCCAGCACCCCCGTGCGCTGCTGCGGCGGGACCAGCCCCGCGAGCAGCGCCTGACGCGCGGCCGCAAGCCGCACTGGGCGGTGGCGTACACGGTGACGGCGAACAGGAAGGCCCAGAAGGACCGGATGAAGAGGAAGGCGAAGACCGAGGCGGCGGTGGCCACCGCCAGGGCCGCCGAGGTGCCTCGGGGCCCCCGCCGGTCGGCGAGCGCCCCGAGGGGCACCCCGGCGACGGAGCCGACGGCCCAGGCGAGCGTCAGCCCGAGGCCGATCTGCGCGGGCGAGAGACCGACCACGCGGGTGAAGTAGAGCGCCGAACAGACGTAGTAGGCGCCGTCTCCGACGGAGTTGCTCAGCTGGGCTGCGGCCAGGCGGCGCGGCGCCCCGGGCGGGGGCAGGATCCGTATCGTCACCGGCTCATTGGACCAGCCGGACGGCGCGCTCCACTGGGCCATTCGGCGCCCCTTTCGGCGTACCACTGCGTCCTTCGCTCGCAGTCCGGCGGGGAACGCCGGCAGCCATGCCCGCCGACGCCCGACCCTCACCGTATCCGCGCAGGTCAGGGGCGGTTTTACGGAAGCCGGCGGCGGCCGGCGCGACCGTCCGGCACACCCTCGTCGTACGGGGCGCGGGAGCCTGCGCGGACCTGGATCACGGGCGCTGCGCAGCGGGGACCCGAGGCGTCGGAAAAGAGTCTTGCGCCATTGCCGGATCGGGGGTTCATGAGAGGACTTCCAGGAGCTACATTGAGCCACTCGCGTTCACGTGACAGCCCGTTGCCTTTCACCCGTGTTTTGCACGGGGGGCGACGTCAGGGACGCAGACTGTGCAACCACCCCACCGCCCAGAAGGACCGAAGGCTCCGTGCCCGTACCCGTACACCTCGCGGGCCGCACCGTGCGGCTCGAGCCCCTCGCCCCCCGCCACACCGAGGCCCTGGCCGTGGCCGGGGCCGAGGATCGTACGACTTACGCCTTCACTCCCGTGCCCCACGGCGTGCAGGCGTCCCACGAGTACATCGACCGTGCCCTCGCCGATCAGGCGGCGGGTCGATCACTCCCGTTCGCGGTGGTCAGAGCCACCGACGGGCGGGTCGTCGGTTCGACCCGGTTCCTGGAACTCGACTACTGGCAGGGGCCCCTGGTGTGGCCCGCCGTGCCCGGTGTCCCGTTCGGCGATCCGGCGACGGCGGTCCCCGATGCCGCCGAGATCGGCAACACCTGGCTGTCCCCGGGCGCCCAGGGCACCGGCATCAACACCGAGGCGAAGCTGCTCATGCTCCGCCATGCCTTCGAGACGTGGGGCGTGCGGCGCATCTCGCTGCGCGCGGACGCCCGCAACGCTCGCTCGCGGGCCGCGATGGAACGTCTCGGCTTCACCTGCGAGGGGGTCCGCCGGGCCCACTCGCGGGGGCTCGACGGCGCGGTCCGCAGTACGGCCTTCTATTCGGTCCTCGACGAGGAGTGGCCGGCCGTGCGGTCGGTCATCGAGACGAGGCTGTCGGCCGGTGCGCCGCGCAAGCGGCGCCGCAAGACGCTCGTCCCGGCGTAAGCGGTCCGGCTCGCCCGCGCCCTCGCCGCCCGCCCCTCCCCGGTGTCAGCCGAGGAGGGCGGGGGCGAGGGCCGACGTCATCAGCCGGGCGGGGGCGCCACTGCCGTCGGCCGCGGTCGCGTACAGGTCGGATCCGAAGTCCCCCGGCAGGGAGTAGACGACCGTCCGGTCGTCGGTCCACACCACCTGGTCGTCCACGCTGCGCTCCTCCGCCAGCGGGGTCTCCCGCATCGTGGGAAGGTCCAGGGCGTACAGGCGCCACGGCGCGTCGGCCGGCAGGCCGGGGACGCGCTTCTTGAACACCAGCCGGGTGCCGTCGGGCGACAGCGACGGGCACTCCAAGTTCTCGCGCAACACGGTGACCGTGCGCTCCGCGAGGTCGCCGCGTACGAGGTGGGTCCGGCCTTGCGTCGCGAGGGTCGCGTAGAAGGTCTTCTCATCGGCGGCGAAGGTGACCCCCCAGAAGTTCACGTCGGCGTTGCGGTAGGTCCGCCCGTCCTTGCGGATCGTGAAGTCCTCCAGCGAGGCGTCGAGCTTGCCCGTGCGCAGGTCGAGCAGCGAGGTGCGCGTGGAGAAGTCCGTCCCGGCGTACGAGTCCCCTCCCACGAAGACCGTCCACGCGGCCAGGTGTCCGCCGGGCGAGACCCGCGCCCGGGTGGGGATGCCGGCGAGCGGATGGCTGGAGACCTCCCTGAGGCGGGAGTCGAGGACCACGGCCCGGTAGCCGTCCTGGACGCCGCTCTTGTCGGTGCGCAGGCAGATCCCGGTGCCGGCTGCCGCGTGGAAGCGCAGGCAGGCGACGCCGGAGGCGGTACGCGCCCCCTCGGGCGAGGCGGCCGGGACGGTGGCGAGTTCGTCGCGGTGCGGGCCCCACGCCATGTTCCGGAAGACGATCCGCGGGCCGCCTTCGCCCGGAGCCAGGGAGACCGCGCCCGCGGTGACCTGCGGCCCGCCGGCCTGGGCCCGGTCCTTCGCCTCGGCCCGGGAGGAGGCCCGCAGGAAGGCGAGCGCGCCCACGGCGGCGAGCAGGACGAGTGCGGCGGCCAGGATCAGGATCCGGCGCTGGAGGGTCATGGGGGGCGGGCCTTTCTCTCGTGCGGCGGCGGTGCCGGACGGCGGGGGCAGCCGGACCGGCGGCGGTGTCAGGTGGCGGCGGGGCGGCCGACCGGCGGCGGTGGTGTCACGTGGCGGCGGGGCGCAGTCGGGCGCAGACCGCCACGGCCGCGGCCAGCAGGACCGCGGCGGCGCCGAGTGCCGGGCGGGCGCCCCAGAGGGTCCAGGCGGCGCCGAAGCCGAGGGCGGCGGCGAAGCGGGCGAGGGCCTGGCCGGTCTGGACGAGGGCGAGCCCGGCCCCCCGGTGTTCTTCGGGCACGGCTCCGGCCGCGGCGGCCATCAGCACGCCGTCGGTGGCGGCGTAGAACCCGCCGTGCAGCAGGAGCACCGCGTACGGCAGGGCGGGGTGGTGGCCGCCGGCCAGGAGCAGTCCGTAGGCGAGCAGCAGGGCGAGGTGGCCGCCCAGGAAGACGCGGCCGCGGCCGATGCGGTCCGCGAGCCGCCCGAGGGGCAGGGCCAGGAGGAAGAAGGCGGCGGCGGTGCCGAGCGGCAGCAGGGCGAACCAGCGGTCTGCGATCCGGGTGGCGTGCTGGAGCAGCAGGAAGACGAAGCCGTCGCTGACCGTGCACAGGCCGAGGAGCAGGGCGCACAGACCGGTCCGGCGCAGGTCGCGGCGGCGCAGCAGGCCGAGGGAGGCGCGCAGCGAGACCCGCTCCTCCCCCGGGTCCGGGCGGCCTCGCACACCGGGGCGGTCCGCGCGTTCGGCTCCGCCGGTGGTGCCGGGTCCCCCGGTGGCACCGGGCCGGCGGCCGGGGACGAAGAGGACGAGGACGAGCACTCCGAGGGCGGCCACGCACGCGCTGACGGTGAAGACGGCGTCGTAACCGTCGGCGGCGCCGCGCAGGATGAGGAAGGCGAGGACCGGGCCGATCAGCGCACCGGCGGTGTCCATCGCCCGGTGCACCCCGAAGGCGCGGCCGCGGTCCTTGGGGGCGGCGGCGAGGGAGATGAGCGCGTCCCGGGGGGCGGTGCGCAGGCCCTTGCCGGTGCGGTCGAGGGCGAGGACGGCGCCGATGGCGGGAAGGGTGTGCGCGAGCAGGAGCAGCGGCTTGCACAGGGCGGAGAGGGCGTAGCCCAGGCCGGCGAGGGTCTTGTGGCGGCCGAAGCGGTCGCCGAGGTGGCCGCCGGTGAGGCGGACCAGCGCGCCGACGCCGTTGTAGACGCCGTCGAGGAGGCCGAATCCGAGCGGGGAGAGCCCGAGTCCGGCGACGAGGTAGAGCGGGAGCACGGCCGCGACCATCTCGGAGGAGATGTCGGTGATGAGGCTGACCGTGCCGAGGGCGAGCACCGTGGGCGCGAGCGCGGCGCGCCGCCCGGGCGGGGTGCCCGGGACGGCGGCCGGCTGCTCGGGGGGCACGGCGGGCGCGGGGGTACCGCGGCTGTCCGCAACGTACATGGTCAGGAAGCCCAGATCCCCGTGATGTCCTTGGCGGTCGCCGCGTTCCCGGCGTGGGTGGTCAGACCGGCCAGGCCCTCCAGGGTGCGCAGCATGTCGTAGTGGTTGTAGGTGGTGCTCGCCGTGCTGCCGGCCGTCACGGGCTGGCCGTAGAGCACGGTGGGGATCTTGTTGCCGGCGAGCCGGTTGTCCTCGTCGAAGGTGACGACGAGGACGCTGTTGTGGGTCTTGGCCCAGTCCGCGTAGGCCTTGAGGTTGTTCTTGAGCCAGGTGTCGCCGGTGCCGACGGAGCAGTCGTGCATGTCGCTGCAGAGGTTCGGCACGACGAAGGACACCTTGGGCAGGGTGGTGAAGTCCGTCGGGAACTGGGTCATGGTCTTCGCGGTGCTGGTGGGCACGTTGGAGAAGGCGAACCAGGGGTTGTGCTTGCGGGCGTAGTTCCCGCTGCTGCACGTGGTGGAGCCCTGGGCGGGGAGGGTCTCGTTGTAGCTGGCCCAGCTCTTGCCCGCGGCGATCAGCTCGGAGGCGAGGTTGGGCGCCGAGCTGAAGCCGGGGGTGTAGCAGCTGTCGCCGGTGACGCCCTGGTGGGAGCCGGAGAAGAGCTGGAGGTAGTTCGGCTGGCTGGGGTGGGTGATGCCGTAGGAGTTGGTGAGGTTGGCGCCCCCGGTCTTCAGGGAGTTGATGTAGGGGGCGCTGGAGCTGCCGATGACCTGGTTGTAGGCGTGGTTCTCGAAGACCACGACGACCACGTGGTCGGGGGCAGGCAGCGCTGCCGCGTGTGCGGGCTGGGCGGCAACGGTGCCCGCCCACAGGGCCGCCGCGGCGACGGTGAGACCGAAAGCGGTGGCGAGGGCGGTCCCACGACGGGACATTGGCAAGGGCATGCCAAACACGGATACCTCCGGGCGGGTGGGGGTTCTGGGGGCGGCGCGCAGGCACCATACCCAGGGGCATGTGCATGGGCCAGGGATGGCGGGCGAACAGAACGGGAACTCCGCGGGCCTTTCCGGAGCAGGGCAACGGCCTTCCCTAGAGCACCCCAAGAGAAGGGAAAATCGGGAACCCTGGCATGCTTTCGTTCATCCTTCGAACAGAAGGATCAAGCCGCCAGACCAGACCACCCGCCCCCTCGGGGCAGCACCAGCCGGAGAGCCACCGCACATGTCGTACGCACCCGACGGGCAGCAGTACCCGCCGTACCGGCCGGAAGGGCAGCAGCCGCAGCAGCCCCACGGCGACCAGTACGGCGGGCAGCCGTACGGAGGACAGCAGCCGTACGACCCCCGGGGCGGGCAGCAGCCGCCCCAGGGGCAGGGGCCGTACGGTCAGGGACAGTACGGTCAGGAGCAGTACGGCCGGCCCCGGCAGGAGCAGGAACGGTACGGCTGGCAGGAGCCCTACGGGCAGGAACCGCGGGAGCCGTACCGACAGGAGCCGCAGGACCCCTACGGGCAGGAGCCGGGCGAGCCCGATCCCCGGCGCCGCTCCCGGGTCCGCCGGTGGGTGATCGCGGGCGTCAGCGTCCTCGCGCTCGCCGGTATCGCGGCGGGTGCGATGTACCACTTCGAGATACCCCCCTTCACCGACAAGGGCGCCGCCGTGTCCTTCGGCCAGCCGTCCGCCGGCGGTGACGGCAAGAAGAAGGACGCTCCCGTACAGCCGGCGAACTCCAAGATGCTGATGCCCACCGGGCCGGCCTCCGACTTCAAGAACTCGATGACCCTGCCCGACGGCACCCACGTCGCGGTCACCACGCTGGACGGCAAGAAGTCCGGCTTCAAGGGCAAGGTGTGGGTCTGGGCGCCCAAGGAGTACAACGACCCGAAGTTCGCCAAGAGCGGCTTCCCGGTCATGATCGCCCTGCCGGGTGGCGCGGGCTACCCCAGCAACTACTGGATGGGCACCGACCTCGGCCTCCAGACGAGCATCGCCAAGTGGTACGCGCAGGGCAAGAGCAAGCCCTTCATCCTGGCCATGCCGGTGCTGAACCCCGGGCCGGACGACAAGGGCGTCTACTGGGACGGCTCCGACATCCCCGACCAGCCCAAGATGGGCACGTGGCTGACCGAGGACGTCCCGGACCTGATGAAGGCGAACTTCCGCACCGTCAAGTCACGTGACGGCTGGGCCTTCATGGGCTCCTCCACCGGCGGGTTCGCGGGCCTCAAGGCCGTCCTGAAGCACCCGGACAAGTTCAAGGCCGTCATCGCCTCGGGCCCGGACATCGTCCCGGACTCCTCCCTGTGGAAGGGCCACGACAAGGAGAAGGCCGAGAACAACCCGGAGATCCTGGCGAAGCAGCTCATCGACCGCAAGGGCCCGGACGTGTACCTCGCCTTCCAGGTCGGCGACAGCGAGAACAACAAGAAGACCCTGCCGGACGTGCAGAAGTTCATCGCGACCTTCGGCAACAAGGGGCCGGTCCACACCGAGCTGAGGATCATCAAGGGCGGCCAGCACAACGCCAAGACCTACGTCCCGAACATGGGCGAGGGACCGGTCCAGTACATCAGCAAGGTCATGGAAGGACCCGTCGAGTAGCCTGCGGCTCCCGCGGCCGCACCTACTGCGGTGACTGCGGTCGCGACCGCCCGGCCTCCGGCCCGCCGAACACCTTCGGCGGGCCGGAGCCGTCGCAGGGCTCCCAGCCCGGGTCCCCGTCGACCGCGAAACGGACCCAGGCCCCGTGCATCTCCTCGGCGAGCGACTGCGGAGCGTCCGGCCCGGCCAGCCAGGACGCCTCCGGCACCCCCAGCGTGTCGAACACGAAGCCCAGTTCCAGGGCGTGGCACGCACCGAGCCCCGGCACCCCCGAGGACCAGGCGAACTCGTACAGGAAACTCGGCGCCGCCCGCCGGGCCCCGGCGAGCCGCCGCAGCGGATCGCGCAGCAGCAGGTCGGTGAGCAGCTGCCCCGCCAGCTCGGCCGGTCCGTCCTGCGGCCGGGCCGCGCGCAGCGCCCGTACGGCGGCCCGGTCCTTGCCGCCGCGCAGGCGCGCCAGCTCCACGGCGAGCGGACCGAGCCGGTCCAGCACCCGCATCGCGCCCGTGGGCGCGAGCCAGAGCCGGTACTCCTCGGTGGTCCACCCCAGCAGCAGGGGCACGCCGGTGGCGGCCGCCGCGGCGGCCGGGTCTTCGGGGAGCGTGTCCGGATCGGCGACCAGGCCGAAGGCGGGGCCACCGGCGAGGGGGCTCGACCTGCGCAGGGCGGCGGCCTGCGCGGCGAGCAGGACGGGCAGGGCGGTGGCCGCGAAGGCTCCGGCGGTGGCGTCGGTCTTCAGCAGCGAGGCCATCCGCCGGACCACCGCCCGGACCCGGTCGCGGGGCAGTACCTCGGGGGGGCCCGCTCTGCAGGGCCGCCCGGGCGAACAGCCCGTCGGCCTTCGGGGCGGCGAGCAGGGCGCCGGTGCTGACGGCTCCGGCGGACTCGCCGAAGACGGTGACGCGGGCCGGGTCGCCGCCGAAGGCGTCGATGTTGTCCCGGACCCACTCCAGCGCGGCGATCTGGTCCAGCAGGCCCCGGTTGGCGGGCGCGTCGGGGAAGAGCCCGTAGCCGAGGACACCGAGACGGTAGTTGAGGGAGACGAGCACGACCCCGTCGCGGGCGAAGGCGGAGCCGTCGTAGACGGGTACGGCCGAGGAGCCGCGGGTGAGCGCCCCGCCGTGGATCCACACCATGACGGGCAGCCGGGCCCCGGGCGCGGGTTGCGGCGTCCACACGTTGACGGTCAGGCAGTCGTCCCCCGGGATCTGCGGATCGGGCAGCAGGGCGGCGAACTTCGGCGGGTAGGGCACCTTGGGCGCGGTGGGCCCGTAGGCGCCGGCGTCGCGCACGCCGTCCCAGGGCCGCGGGGGCGCGGGCGCGGCGAAGCGGAGGGCGCCGACGGGCGGGGCGGCGTAGGGGATCCCGCGGAAGACGGCGACGCCGCCCGGCCCCGTACGGCCCTCGACGACGCCGTGCGCCGTGCGGGCCCGGGGCCGGAGGCGTCCGTCGCCGCCCCGGCCCGTGCCCCTGCCGGTGCTGTCGTCGCCGCCGGCTGCGTCCATCGTGTCCTCCTGCTCCCCGCTGCCGCATCGGCCCGGCGCCTTCGCGGACCCGCGCCGTGCGCGCACGGTCGCACAGCCGTCCCACGGGTGACAAGCCGTGTCCGTGTCCGGGTGCGGCGTGGTTGGACCGGCATGCGAACCCTGCGTATCCACCACGCCCTGCGGGGCGTCGTCCTGGCCGGGCCGGTTCCCTGCGTGCTGCTGGTGGCGGCGCTGGCCCCTGCCCGGGCCGCCGCCGGGCCGGACTTCCAGTACGTGGGCCAGGACGACCGCGTCCACGGCCTGGCCGCGCCGAAGGGCTGCGCCGAGGCCCCGGGCGGCGGTGCCCGCGCCGTCACCAACGGGACCCGGGGCACGGCGACCCTCTACCGGGACCCGGGGTGCAAGGGCCCGGTGGTCGGGGTCCTGTCGCCGGGCGCCGTCACCCAGGTGCGGCCGTACTTCGCCTCCGTCCGCTTTCCCGTCACCGGGTAGGCCCAGGGGCCGTGACCCCTCGGCCTGCGCGGCGTTGTATGCCATGTCAAATGCCGCAGGCTCTCCTGCGGCGCCCCACATCTCACGAGGAGATCTTGATGTCGCGTATCGCGAAGGCATTCGCCATCACCGCTGTCGCCGGTAGCGTCATGGCCACCGGTGCGGGTATGGCCGTCGCCGATGCCGGAGCGCAGGGTGCGGCGGTCGGCTCCCCCGGTGTCCTGTCGGGCAACCTGGTCCAGGTTCCGGTGCACGTCCCGGTCAACGTCTGCGGCAACACCGTCAACGTGATCGCTCTGCTGAACCCGTCGTTCGGCAACACCTGCATCAACCAGTCGGGCGACGTCGAGCACCACACCGAGGGTGGCTACGGCCACTGATCGCCGCTGATCGCCTGATCCGGCTGATCACCTGCTCCGAGCGAAGGGCCCCCGCCGTACGGCGGGGGCCCTTCCCCTGTGCGCCGCCCGTGGCGGTGCCACTCGTAGCGCTACCACCCGTGGCGGCGTCACTCGTAGCGGTACAGGCCCCGGTGACCCAGCATGTCGCGCGGAGTGACGTCCCACGGGGGCATCGGCTCGTCGAGCGCGATCACCCGGCCGTGCTGGAGGTCGCCGAGCGGGGGCTGCGTGGCCGGCAGGTAGCCGGAGCGGGGGTGCTTCTGCTGCCAGCGGTCCCAGATCAGGTCCACGAAGGCGTGGTGCAGCCAGAAAGCGGGATCGTTGGGCGCGGTGCCGCCCGTCATGTGGCCGCCGATCCACTGGTGCACCTTGTTGTGGTTGCGCCAGCGCTCGCTCTTGGGGGCGGCCCAGCCCTCCAGCTTGTTGCGGAACCCCCCGGCGGTGGCCGTGGAGTCCCAGGGCGGGACGTCGTAGGTCGGATCGTCCAGGGCCCACTGGAGTTCGGCGGGCGTGGGCAGGGCGATCGGGTTCTGCGGGCGGCCGAGGTTGCGGGTGAGGAAGCGGGACTCGGTGATGCCCACCGTCACGGTCCAGTTGCCCTTGGCGTAGGCGAAGGGACCGGTCATCACCTGCCGGTCCTCGGCGCGGCCGGTGCCGCCGAGGAAGTCGTCGGCCCACAGGGAGGAGACCGGACTGTTGTCGGTGGTCCAGTCCCAGTACGGGACGCAGACGCCCGGGTCGACGGCCTGCAGGTGCCGCTCGAACTCCAGCAGGTAGCGCCGGTGCCACGGGAAGAAGGACGGCGACATGTGCCCGACGCGGAGCCTGCGTTCGCGATCGGGCACGAAGTACTTGTCGTGGGTGCGCACGAGGGAGTCGTAGATCCCGTTGCGCTTGAGCTCCAGCACGGCCGCCGTGAACCGCTTCTTCTGGGCGCTGGTCAGGTTCTTCTGGTTCTGCCGGGTGTACAAGGCGGGGCTCCTCCCGTCAGACGTGGTGCGGGGCGGCCGCCGCCGGCGCCAGCTGGGCGCCGGCCAGCTCGTCGACGGCCGCGCGGGCCAGCTCCAGCGGCGTCCCGAAGGACTGGAAGTGGTTGATCCCGCTGAGGTAACTGCCGTCGGCCCGGCGCATCACGTGCAGCGGGCGGCCGTCGATGCGGATCCCGGCGTGGTCGACGGCGATGTGCCGGCCCCGGTACGTCTCCTCGGCGAGCGGGGCGGGCGTCAGGGTCTGGCGGGGGCGCCGGGCCCGCAGTACGGGGGCCAGCGCCGCGGCCGTGCCGGCGAGCACGGCCGCGCTGAAGGCCGTACGGAGGAACGCGCGGCGGGTCGGAAGTGCGATGGCAGGGGCTGCGGACATTCGGTCTCCCTCGCTCGGTGGCCGGCGCCTACGGGGGCTTAACGCGGCGCGGCGGGCGAGGTCACCCCCGGCGGTGCTTGTAGAAGAGGGTGGTGGGGCGCAGGCGGCCCTGCGGGTCGGCGGCACGACCCCGGCGCGGGCCGCGGGCGGTACCGCGGCCGCGGACCGGCGGGCCATCCGGGGCGGCGGGGCCCCCAGGTGCGACGGGGCCCCCAGGTGCGGCGGGAGCCCCGCCCCGCCGACGGCCGGGGCGGGCCGGGGCAGGGCGGGGCGGAGTGCCGGGCCGATCACGGCGCCTTCGGCAGCCGCCCGCTCGGGTCCGTACCGGTCCGTACCCCCTTACGGCGCCGGGAGTTCCGCGAAGTCGGCGACGAGGCCGCGGTGGTGGCCCGCCGTGCCCAGGGCGAGGGAGTCGGCCTTGGCCCGCTTGAGGTAGAGGTGGGCCGGGTGTTCCCAGGTCATGCCGATGCCGCCGTGCAGCTGGACGCACTCCTCGGCGGCCCGTACGGCCACGCCCGAGCAGTAGGCCTGGGCGACGGCGACCGTGAGGGGCGCGTCGCAGGCCCCGGTCGCCAGCGCGTCGGCCGCGGCCCTGGCCGCCGCCCGGGCGGATGCCACGTCGAGCCACAGCCGCGCCAGGCGGTGCTTGATCGCCTGGAAGGAGCCGACGGGCCGGTTGAACTGGTGGCGGACCCGGACGTATCCGACGGTCTCCGTCAGGCACCACTCGGCGATGCCGAGTTGCTCGGAGGCGAGCAGCCCGGCCCCGGAGAGCAGGGCCCCGGCGACGGCCGCCCGGGCCGTGGCCGGGTCGGCGAGCCGGGTGCCGGCGGCCGCGTCGAGAGTGACGGTCGCCGTCGGGCGGGTCAGGTCCAGGCAGACCCGGGGGGTGATGCGGGCCGAGGCGGCCGGTACGGCGTACAGCCCGGTGTCGGCGAGCACCAGCAGGACGTCCGCGGCCACGGCGTCCGCGACGGAGGTGACCGTCCCGCTCAGGATGCCGCCGCCGGCGTCCCGTACCGCGGCGGGCAGCGGGGCGCCCGGGGCCAGTGTCAGCGGTACGGCCGGTACGCACACCCGCTCCCCCGCGGCCAGCTCCCCCAGCAGCGGGGCGACGTCGGCGGTGTCGCAGCCGAGCAGGATCTCCGTGGCGAGCACGGAACTCGTCAGGTAAGGGACGGGGGCGACGGCGCGGCCCAGTTCCTCCAGGACCACGGCCGCCTCGCGGTGGCTCGCGCCCTGCCCGCCGAGCTTCTCGGGCACGAGGAGCCCGGCGGCGCCGATCCCCGCGGCCAGTGGTCGCCACAGGGCGGGGTCGTGGGGCTGGTCGGTCTCGATCCGGGCGAGGACCGACGCGGGGGCGCAGCGGTCGGCGAGCAGCGACCGCACCGCGGAGCGGAGTTCGTCCTCCGTTTCGGAGTAGAGCAGGTCGAAGGGGGCGTTCGGGGCGGTCCGGCCGCCGGGCGTCGTCATCGGGCCAGGTCCTTCCAGGCGAGGTCCTTGTCGTCGCGCGGCTCGGGGGGCAGGCCGAGGACGCGTTCGGCGACGATGTTGAGGAGGATTTCGCTGGTGCCGCCCTCGATGCTGTTGCCCTTGGCGCGCAGGTAGCGGTAGCCGGCGTCGCGGCCGGTGAAGTCCACCAGTTCGGGGCGGCTCATGGTCCAGTCCTCGTACGACAGGCCGTCCTCGGCGAGGAGTTCGACCTCCAGTCCGCTGATCTCCTGGTTGAGGCGGGCGAAGGTGAGCTTCATCCCGGACCCCTCGGGGCCGGGCTGGCCGACGGCGAGCTGCTGGCGCAGCCGCTCACCGGTGAGGCGGGCGACCTCGGCCTCGACCCACAGGTCCAGCAGTCGCTGGTGGAGGGCGTGGGTGCGCAGTTCGGGGCGCTCGCGCCAGGCGGCGGCGACCGGCGCGATCATGCCGCCCTCGCGCGGGATGCGCATCCCTCCGATGGAGACGCGTTCGTTCATCAGGGTGGTGCGGGCGACCGCCCAGCCCTCGCCGACGGCGCCGAGGCGGTGGGCGTCGGGGATGCGGACGCCGGTGAGGAAGACCTCGTTGAATTCGGCCTCGCCGGTGATCTGGCGCAGCGGGCGGACCTCGACGCCGGGGGCGTGCATGTCGCACAGGAAGTAGGTGACGCCCCGGTGCTTGGGCAGCGAGGGGTCGGTGCGGGCGATCAGGATGGCCCAGCGGGCGGTGTGGGCGCTGGAGGTCCACACCTTCTGCCCGTCGACGACCCACTCGCCGGCCTCTTCGTCGAGGACGGCGCGGGTGCCGAGCGCGGCGAGGTCGGAGCCGGCGCCCGGTTCGCTGAAGAGCTGGCACCAGACTTCCTCGCCGGCCCACAGGGGGCGCAGGAAGCGCCGCTTCTGCTCTTCGGTGCCGTAGGCGAGGATCGTCGGGGCGGCCATGCCGAGGCCGATGCCGATCCGGCGCGGGTCGTTGTCGGGGGCGCCGGCGGCTTCCAGTTCGGCGTCGACGACGGCCTGGAGGGAGCGGGGGGCGCCGAGGCCGCCGAGGCCGTGGGGGTAGTGGACCCAGGCGAGTCCGGCGTCGAAGCGGGCGCGCAGGAAGTCGGCGCGGGGCGTGCCGGCGGGCGGGTGCGAGGCGAGCAGGTCGCGGACGCGTGCGCGCAGGTCGTCTGCGGTGAGGGTGACGGGCGCCGGTGCGGCCCCGGGGTCGGCCTGCGGCTGTGTCGTCGGGTCCGTTGCCGGGTGTGTCTGCGGGCCCGCTGTCGGGTCGGTCATCGGGGTCCTCCGTCCAGGGCCGGTACGACGGCGATGCGGCCGGTGGTGGTTCCGTCGGCGAGCCGCTGCACGGCGTCGGCGGCCGCGCTCAGCGGGACGCGTTCGCTGACGAGCGGCTTGACGAGGCCCTCGGCGGCCAGTCGGGTGAGCTCGGTGTGGCAGGCGAGGACGGAGGCGGGCTCCTTGGCCGCGTACAGCCCCCAGTGCAGGCCGAGGATGGCGTAGTTCTTCACGAGTGCGTGGTTGAGCGCGGGGGCCGGGATGGTGCCGCTCGCGAAGCCGACGACGACGATGCGGCCCTCGAAGGCCACGCACTTGGCGGAGGCGGTGTAGGAGTCGCCGCCGACCGGGTCGTAGACGACGTCGGCGCCGCGCCCGCCGGTGAACTCCTTCACGTGGGAGACGAGGTCCTGCTCCGTGCGGTCGATCACCAGGTCGCAGCCGAGTGCCTCGGCGGTGCGCGCCTTGGCCTTGCCGCCGACGACGCCGATGACGGTGGCTCCGGCGGCCTTGCCGAGCTGGACGGCGGCGCTGCCGACTCCGCCGGCGGCGGCGTGCACGAGGAGGGTTTCGCCGCTCTGGAGGCGGGCCCGGCGGTGCAGGCCGAACCAGCCGGTCTGGTAGCCGATGTGCAGGGCCGCCGCCTCGGCGTCGTCGAGCGTGTCCGGGGCGGGGAGCAGGGCGTGCGCGGCGGCGGTGACGTACTCGGCGAACCCGCCGTGGGGCAGGCTCGGGGTGGCGATGACGCGCCGGCCGTCCTCGGTCTCGCCGCAGATCTCCACCCCGGGGGTGAAGGGCAGCGGCGGGCGGATCTGGTACTGCCCGCGGACGAGCAGCGCGTCGGGGAAGTTGACGTTCGCGGCGAGCACCCGGAGTTTCACCTCGCCCTCGCCGGGGACGGGTTCCGGAACCTCTTCGAGGCGCAGGGCCTCACGGGGTTCACCGGGGGTATGTACGCGCCATGCCTGCATCCGGGGCCTCCAGCCGCCGTCGAGGAACCACACTGCACGGGCATACTAAGCGGTCGCTCACCCTCCTGTGAACCCACCGGCCGATCACCACCCCGACCCCAGCCCGCAGGAGAGGGCGATGCGGCAGCCCGCGCTGCGGGTGGGGGCGCCGCGCGAGCTGGGCTGGGCGGCCACCTTCCTGGCCTCGCCCTACGCCCGCTTCGTGACCGGCCACACCCTGGTCGTGGACGGCGCGAACTGGCAGCGGCGGGCGCTGGTCAATGCGCCGGTGGTGCCGGTGCGGGAGCAACTGGGCCGCGGCCCCCTTCAGGCCGTGACCTGCCGGCGCGCGGGACCGTACGCCCTCCCGCTCAGCTCCCCGTGAAGCGGGGTGGGCGGCGGGCAGCTCCGGCGCCGTAGCCCTCGCGGCAGTCCTCCGAGGTGAGGGTGAGCGCGGCGGTCATCGCGACGCGGTCCAGGGCCGCGGGCAGGGCGGCGTCGGCGTAGGCGTCGATCGCGCGCTTGATGCCCTGGACCGCCAGGGGGGCGTTCGCGGCGAGCTCCGCCACCACCTCCCGCGCGATGGCTTGCAGTTGCGTTGTGGGGAGGACCAGTTGGAGCAGGTTCAGCCGCAGGGCGGTCGCCGCGTCCACGCGGCGGCCGGTCAGGGCGAGGTACTTGGCCCACCCCGCGCCCGCTTCGCGGGCGATGCGGAGGTCGCCGCCGGCGTCCACGGCCACGCCCAGCCGCGCCTCCGGCAGGGCGAAGACGGCGTCCTCGGCCGCCAGCCGGATGTCGGCCATCAGCGCCAGTTCGAAGCCGAAGCCGAGGCAGTAGCCCTGGACGGCGGCGACCACCGGCTGGGGAAGCCGGGCGAAGACCGCGAACCGCTCGTGGGCCCAGCGGATGCCCTCGTAGTAGTTGCGGGTCCGCTCGGCGGCTGAGCCGACCGTGATCCCACCACCGGGGGCGGTCACGTCGATGCCCGCGCAGAAGGCCCGCCCCTCGGCGCGCAGCAGGACGGCCCGCACGCAGGGGTCGAAGCGGATCCGGTCCGCCAGCAGGCCCAGCTGGCGGGTGGACTCCCAGCTCCAGCCGTTGAGTTCGGCCGGACGGCACAGGGTGAGGACCGCGATGCCGTCGGCGACCTCCAGGCGGATCCGCTCCTCGCCCTCCGCGATCTCCGTGGAGACGGTGTCGATCACCCTGGCCCACCCCCGCCGGAATCCCCGCCGCCCCATCTGACGGTTCGTCAGCCTAGGGGGCCGGGGTCAGCGGGGGAAGACCTCGAACGGAACGGCCGGCCGGCCGCCGAAGCGGGCCGCCGCCTGCTGGACGTTGCCGGTGAGGAAGGTGCGGACGTACTCCTCGGGCTCCTGGTCCGTGAGCACCTCGATGTACGCCTTGTGCTCCAGCAGGGACCTGATCGAACGCTCCAGGCCCGGACCGGCGTCCGCCGCGTGCGTCGGCGTGCTGGAACCGGCCACGGCCACCCAGCGCACGCCGTTCCACGGTTCGAGGCCCTGCCCGGAGATGAGCTCGGGGAAGATCCACCGGTTCCCCGCGTCGCCGGCGGCGTCCAGCACGGCCCGGCCGACGGCCTTGTGGTCGGGGGTGTTCCAGAAGCCGCCGCCTTGATCACCGCCCCACGTGTCACGGTGGTTGAGGGTGATCACCAGCTCGGGGCGGTGGCGGCGGATGGCCGCCGCGATGTCCCGGCGCAGGCCGAGGCCGTACTCGACGACGCCGTCGCGGTGGTCGAGGAACTCCACCTGCGAGACGCCCACGACGGCCGCGCTCGCCCGCTGCTCCGCTTCCCGCAGTGGGGCGCACGCGGCGGGGGCGATGGTGTCGATGCCCGCCTCGCCGCGGGTGGCGAGGAGGTAGACGACCTCGCGGCCGCCGTCCGTCCAGTCCGCGATGGCCGCCGCGCAGCCGTATTCGAGGTCGTCCGGGTGGGCGACGACGGCGAGGGCGCGCTGCCAGTCGGTGGGCATGGGCTGCAACGGGCCGGGTCCATCTGCTGCTTCGCTCATGCACCGCACGATAGGCGAACGGACCGGCGCGGACGAGGAGCCGACTCGCCGGGGGCGCCTACCGGGGGCGGCCGCCCCCGCCCCGGTCAGACCTCGCCGGTCAGACCTCGCCGGTCACGCCTCGCCGTGCACGAGGGCCAGCAGGCGGTCCAGGACGCGGGGGCCGCCCGCGCGGACCCCGTCGTGCTCGAACTCGTCCGTCACCCAGGTCCGCAGCCCCCGGACGGCGCGGGCGGTGGCAAGGGAGTGGCCGGTGTCGACGTACATGTCGTCGTGATAGACGGCGGCGGCCACCGGAACCTCGTTGGCGGCGAGCCGGCCGGTGTCGTACAGCGGCTCCCAGCCGGTACGGGCGGCCAGCAGCTCGGCGGTCTCGCGCAGCGGAGCGAGCGCGGGGTCGACGGCGAAGTGCCAGGGGTGGATCGTCTCGCCGGTGAAGAGGAGCGGGTCGTCGCCCGCCAGGGTCTTGGCGGCGTCGAAGCGGGGGTGCCGGGCGCGCACCCGCTCGGCCGCCCAGGCGGTGGGCACGGCCGGGTCCTGGGCGTAGATCGACTCGTGGACCAGGGCGTAGAGGGGGTGTCCGGCGAAGGAGAGCAGCGCGCGGACGCCCTCCAGGAAGGCGTCCGAAAGGGCCGGCCCGCCGGGCGTCGGGACGAAGGCGTCCTCCAGGAGGTAGTGCAGCTGGTGGCTGCCGTCACCCCCGCCGAGGAGCAGGCCGAGGGACTGGAACGCCTCGACGGTGAGGCGGTAGCCGCCGGGGAGTTCGGCGGGGCGCTGCGCCAGGTGGTCCGCGATCCGGCGGGCGCGGTCGACGTCCATGGGGTACCGGGCGTAGTGGGCCAGGTTCTTGCGCGCGATGCGGGGGTAGGCGGCCTCGTACACCTCGTCGGCGGTCGCGGTCAGCGAGGGGAGTCCCCCGGTGATCAGGGCAGCGGTGAGGCCCTCGGGAGCGGTGGAGAGGTAGTGGGTCGCGCAGAACCCGCCGAAGCTCTGGCCGAGTACGGTCCAGGGGGCGCCGCCGGTCAGCCCGGGGCGGATGGCCTCGGCGTCGCGCACGATGGAGTCGCTGCGGAAGTGGGCGAGGTGGGCTGCCTGCTGGGCGGGGGTCCCCCGCAGCGGCAGGGTCTGCCGGTTCAGCGGGGTGGAGCGGCCGGTGCCGCGCTGGTCGAGCAGGAGGACGCGGTAGTCGGCCAGGGCCCGCTCCAGCCAGGCCTGCCGGCCGGTGAACCGCCGTGCTCCGAAGCCTGGTCCGCCCTCCAGGTACAGCAGCCACGGCAGGGTCGCGGGGTCCTTGCCGCAGGCGACGACCTCGCGGGCGTAGAGCTCGATCTGTTCGCCGTTCGGGCGGTCGTGGTCCAGGGGGACGGTGAACCGGTGGTCGGTGAGGACCGTGCCGGGCTGGCGGTAGCTGTACTCGATGGTCACGAACGGCCCCTGGGATACGAGGTGCGAAGGACGGGCGCCCGCCCCCGGCCGGGTCGCGGCCGGGGGCGGGTGTGGCGGTCCGAGCGAGTCTAGTACGGGTCCCAGCAGCCGACCGGGGCTTACGGGAACTCGACCACCGAGCGGAGGACCTCGCCGCGCTCCATCCGGGCGAAGGCGTCCTCGACCCCGTCGAGCGGGATGGTCTCGGAGACGAAGGCGTCCAGGTCGAGCCGGCCCTGGAGGTAGAGGTCGACGAGCACCGGGAAGTCGCGCTCGGGCAGGCAGTCGCCGTACCAGGAGGACTTCAGGGCGCCGCCGCGGCCGAAGACGTCCAGGAGCGGGAGTTCGAGCTTCATCTCCGGGGTCGGTACGCCGACCAGGACCACGGTCCCGGCCAGGTCACGGGCGTAGAAGGCCTGGCGGTAGGTCTCCGGGCGGCCGACGGCGTCGATGACGACGTCGGCTCCGTTCCCGCCGGTCAGTTCCTGGACGGCCTTGACCACGTCCTCGGTACGGCCGTTGACGGTGTGGGTGGCGCCCAGCCCCCGCGCCCACTCCAGCTTCCGGTCGTCGAGGTCCACCGCGATGATCCTGGACGCGCCGGCCAGCCGCGCCCCGGCCACGGCGGCATTGCCCACTCCCCCGCAGCCGATGACCGCGACGGAGTCGCCCCGTCCGACATTGCCCGTGTTCAGGGCGGCGCCGAGGCCGGCCATCACCCCGCAGCCGAGGAGTCCGGCGGCGGCAGGGGAGGCGGCGGGGTCCACTTTGGTGCACTGGCCGGCGGCGACGAGCGTCTTCTCGGCGAAGGCGCCGATCCCGAGCGCCGGGGAGAGCGGGGTGCCGTCCTCCAGGGTCATGGACCGGGTGGCGTTGTGCGTCGCGAAGCAGTACCAGGGGCGGCCGCGCCGGCAGGCGCGGCAGGTTCCGCACACGGCCCGCCAGTTGAGGACGACGAAGTCACCGGGGGCGACGGAGGTGACGTCCGCGCCGACCGATTCCACGATCCCGGCGGCCTCGTGGCCGAGCAGGAAAGGGAACGCGTCGTTGATGCCGCCTTCGCGGTAGTGCAGGTCGGTGTGGCAGACCCCGCAGGCCTGGACGCGCACGAGCGCCTCGCCCGGTCCCGGGTCGGGCACGAGGATCGTCGTCGTCTCCACCGGTGCGCCCTTGCTCCGGGCGATGACCCCTCGTACGCGATGCGTCACGTCCTACCCCACTCTCGTTTGGCTTCCACCCGAACGTACACGGGCGCCGCACCGTAGGGGAGTTGCGTTGCCGCGCGGCCCGGGTGGTGGCCGGTTTCCCGCGTCCGGACGGCGCCGGGGTGACCCCCCGGCGCCCCCGGCGCCCTCGGCGGCGCGGGGACGGGCGACGGTGCCGAAGGCATGCGGTGGCGCCGGAAAAGGTCCTTGATGGGCGTTTCGCCACCAAAGCGCATGTAGCCCGATTCGCCTGAGGGGAGGCCGACTTGTCCCCATGCGCCTTGACGTCGGCGGAGTCCCGGCAAACCGTGATGTCAATCACTAAGGGCGCGCCAACATCATTTCCTCCGCGGACCTGCGCGGCCACGATTCTCTTTTCCCCCAAAGAAAGTTGGCTATTGCTCAAAGGCGGCCTCAAGGTCATTTCCCGGACCGATAGGAGGAAGTCGATCTACCGGTGGAATTCTGGCCTTGTCCGGGCCCGGCGGACTCGCTTACGGTCACCCTCGTTCCCGGTGGTCAGCTGCCGAATACGGCCACCCCCGGGGCCTCTCCCGTCCCCCCACGTGAGGAATTCCGCCATGCCCGCAAAGGGTAAGCACCGTCGGCCCAAGAGCAACCGGATCACCCGCAGGCTGGCCTTGGCCGGCACGGGCGGCGCGGCCCTCGCCCTCCCCCTGATCAGCGCCACCACCGCCGGTGCGGTGGAGGCGGCCGTTCCCGCGACCTATTCCGTGGTCTCCGGCGACAGCCTTTCCAAGATCGCGGCGGAGCATTCCCTCAGTGGCGGCTGGCAGCAGCTGTACGCGGCCAACCGGAACATCATCGGTGACAACCCGTCGGCCATTCGCCCCGGCCTCAAACTGACCATCGGCGCCCAGGCGAAGACGGCCGCCGCCGCCCAGCCCGCCACCGCCTACCCGAACAATCTCGACGGCTGGATCCGCGAGTCCCTGGACGTCATGGCCCGCCACGGCATTCCCGGCAGCTACAACGGAATTCACCGCAATGTGATGCGCGAGTCCTCCGGCAATCCGCTGGCCATCAACAACTGGGACTCCAACGCCGCGGCCGGGATCCCCTCCAAGGGCCTGCTCCAGGTCATCGATCCGACGTTCCGCACCTACCACGTGCCCGGAACCTCCCTCGACTCCTACGACCCGGTCGCCAACATCACTGCCGCCTGCAACTACGCGGCCGCCCGCTACGGCTCCATCGACAACGTCAACGGGCCCTACTAGAACGCCCCGACCGCCCGGTCCGCCGGAGGCCGCTCAGAGCTAGCCCTGGCGCCGGGCGGCCCGGACGGCCTCCATGCGGTTGCGGGTGCCCGTCTTGCCGATCGCCGAGGACAGGTAGTTGCGTACGGTCGACTCGGACAGGTGCACCCTCGCCGCGATGTCGGCGACGGTGGCTCCGTCCACCGCGGCCTGCAGGACGCCGACCTCCCGCCCCGTCAGTGGATTGGGCCCCGCGACGAGCGCGGCCGCCGCGAGGGCGGGGTCGATCACCGTCTCGCCGGCGAGCACCCGGCGGACGGCTCTGGCCAGTTCTTCCACCGGGCCGTCCTTCACCAGGAAGCCTGCGGCCCCGGCCTCCATCGCCCGGCGCAGGTAGCCGGGCCGGCCGAAGGTGGTCAGGATCAGCACCCGGCACCCGGGGCACCGCGTCCGCAGTTCGGCGGCCGCGTCGAGGCCGCTGCGCCCGGGCAGTTCGATGTCGAGGAGGGCCACATCCGGCCGCGCCTCCAGGGCGGCGGCCACGATCCGGTCCCCGGCGGCGACCTGCGCCACCACCTCGATGTCCTCCTCCAGCCCGAGCAGCAGGGCCAGGGCGCCCCGCATCATGCCCTGGTCCTCGGCCAGCAGCAGCCGGATCATCCGCACTCCTCGTTCGCCGTCCGCACGGCCGCGCCGGACTCGGACCGCTCCAGCGGGAGTTCCGCCGTCACCCGGAAGCCTCCGCCGGCGGCCGGGCCGCCGCGCAGAGTGCCGCCGGCCGCCGCGAGGCGTTCGGCGAGGCCGGTGAGGCCGCTGCCCGGCGGCGCCGAGCCCACGCCCCCGCCGCCGTCGTCCGTGATCACCACCCGGGCCCGCTCGGCGGTGCCGCCCACCTCGATCTCGCAGGTGGCGGCGGCGCTGTGGCGGATCACGTTGGTGACGGACTCGCGGACCACCCAGCCCAGCAGGGCGGCCGTCCGCGCGGGCAGCGCAGGCCCGCACTGGCGTACCCGCGGCTCGATGCCGGCGGCGGTGAGCGCGCCGCACGCCCGGTCGAGCTCGTCCCCGAGGCTCGCCTCCCGGTAGCCGGTGACGGCCTCGCGGATCTCGGTCAGTGCCTGGCGGCCGACCGATTCGATGTCGCCGATCTGGACGAGCGCCGCGTCCATGTCGCGGGGTGCGATCCGCCTGGCCGCCTCCGCCTTCACGACGATCACCGAGAGGGTGTGCCCGAGCAGGTCGTGCAGGTCGCGGGAGAAGCGCAGCCGTTCCTCCTCGACCGCGGTGCGGGCCAGTTCCTGCCGGGTCTCGCGCAGTTCCCGGACCGTCTCGGACAGGGCCAGGATGGCCGCGGTCACCATGCCGGACAGGAAGGTCCCGTAGACGACGCCGATCGCGTCCCAGCCGTCCCGGTATCCGGCGACCGCCCCGGCCACGGCGCTCAGCGCGATCATGACCGGCCCCAGGCTGCGGCCCCGGACCACGGTTCCGGTGGCGAGGCCGAGGAGCGGGAAGAACAGCAGCCAGCTGCCGCCGTACGCGAGGGCGAGTCCGCCGGTGACCGCGCCCATCACCGCGAGGCTCCAGCGGGTGCCGGCGCTGCGGCGCTTGCGCGCGTCGAAGGAGCGGAAGACGACGCTGATGTAGAGGGAGTTGAAGACGAGCACGCCGAGGCCGCCGGCGAGCGGGTTCGGGGTGTCGCCCTTGATGAGGTTCGAGACGGCGCCCATCCCCATCAACAGCCAGGGCAGCAGGGTGAATCCGCTGGGCGGGCCGAGCGGGCCGCGGGCAGGGCCGGCGGGCCCGGCGGTGTGCCGCGACCGCAGGACGGTCGGGATGAGGGGCGACTGCTTCATGACCACCACGCTACGGAGGCGGGCCGCCCCGCGGCAGGTCCGCGCGTACCGGAAGCACCGGTACGAATGTCACTGCCCGCGGTCGGCGGCCGTACGGGGCCCGGCCGCCCGGGAGCGGGCGCGCAGGAGGATGCGCAAGGGGGCCGAGAGGCCGTAGCCGGTGTCGCGGCGCAGGACGGCGGCGCCCGCGCGCTCGACGGCGGTCAGCTGGTGCGCCATCAGCTGCGTCATGGCCGCGATCACCGGACGCAGCCCCGGCCCGGCCAGTTCGAGGATGCCGTCGGTGGCGTCGAGTGCGGTCCGGGCGCGCCGCGTCTCGGCGGCGAGGAGGGCCCGTACGGCCGGGGTGTCGTGGGCCCGTTCGAGGTCGGCGCGGGTCACGGAGTGCTCCGCGAGGCTGGCCCGGGGGATGCACAGGCGGCCGTCCGCGAGGTCCGAGGCGAGATCGGCGAGGAAGTCGATCCGCTGGGCGGCGTCGACGAACCGCCGCCAGCCCGCGGCCTGTTCGAGGCCGGGGCCGCCCTGGTACTGGAGGCCGGTGAAGACCAGCACACCGGGCCAGGCGTATTCGTCGAGGTAGGTCTGGAAGTCCTCCTCGTCGGCGAAGCCGTCGAAGACGGCCTCGGCCGTGGCGGCGCCCGCGAGGAAGCGGGAGACCCAGTGCGCGGGAAGGCCCCGGGAGTGCACGGCGTGGCTGTAGGCGCGCAGCAGGGGGTCGGGGCTCTCCCCCGACGCCAGGGCCGCCTCGACGCGGCCGGACAGGGCGGCCAGTGCGGTGGTCCGCTGCGCCGGGGTCCCGGTCTCGGCCGTGTCGTCCACCAGGTTCATGAAGGCGAGGCCGGCGGCGAGGCAGGGCACCAGGGGTGGCGCGGCGAGCAGGCGCAGGGTGAGGTAGGGGGCGGGCTCGCGGCGCAGGACCCCGCGGGCGGCGTGCGTGTAGTCGTCCCGCAGCCGCGTCCCGGAGATCCCGGCGGCCGTGAGCGTGGTGCGCCAGCTCGGCATGGTGCTCGTGCTCCCTCGGGACGTCTCTCCGCGGACGGACGGAGATCAGCATCGCAGGCCCCCGGGCCTGCGGGGCGGGCCGGGGTGGGCGCGTGGCGGGGCGGCCGGGGGCGGGGCGGGCGCGGGGCGGGCCCGAGGCCGGCGCGGGGCGCGCCCGAGGCCGGCGCGGGCGGCCGCGCTTCAGGAGCGGTAGACCTTCCTGACCTTGCCGTCGATCCCGGCGAGGACGTAGCCGCCCTGGCCGTACTCGTCACTGAGGTAGGGCCGCATGCAGGGACTCTGGTCCATCATCCAGGGCTCGACGATCACGTAGCGGGAGGTCGGGGCGGCCACGCCCAGCTCCTGTCCGGCCTGCTGCATGAGGGCGGGCAGGGCGTCCCACTGGACCGTGGCCATGTCGATGAGCGGGACGCGGTCCTTGACGGTGCCCTCCGGGCCGGTCCGGGTGGCCTCGCCGTCGCGGTACTGCCAGGAGTCGACGGTCTTGGCTCCGGGGGCAGTGGGGATCGAGGCGATGACATAGGCGTCGTAGATCCGCAGGTTCACGAAGGTGGTGGTGCCGGTCTGCTGCTTCAGTGACGCCAGCGCGGTCCGGATGTTGCCGGGGGTGAGCAGGCTGCCCTGGGGCGCGCTCGCCTTGGGGGCGACGGCCTTGGGGGTGCTCGCCACCGGTCCGGGCGTCGAGACGGCGGGTGTGGTGGCGGCCGGGGTGGTGGCGCCGCCCTTCGCGTTGCCGGCGCCGGTCGCGGTGCCGTCGGGCAGCCATCTGACGATCCCGACGGCGCCGGCGACCAGTACCGCGACGAGGACGGCGCCGAACAGGGCCCGGCGCCGGGGTGCCGCCCCGGCGGGGAGCGGCGCGGTCGGCGCATAGGGGTGCGCCGGCGGTCCGAACGGCGGGGGTGTGGGCGGCCCGTACTGTCCCAAGGCCGGGCCTGCCCCGGCGCCGACCGCACCGCCCGGGCCGACCGCACCGCCAGCACCGCCAGCACCGACCGGGCCGACCGGGCCGACCGGGCCGACCGCACCGACCGCACCGACTGCGCCGCCGGTGGAGACCGCCCCGCCGTCGAGAGCGGTGCTCGCGTCGCGGAGCAGCTGTTCCAGGCGGGCTCCGTCGGGGCGCGCGGCCGGATCCCGTACGAGGAGCCGTTCCAGTACGGGGGCCAGCGGGCCGGAGCGGACGGGCGCCGGGATCGGCTCGTCGAGCACGGCGACGACTGTGGCCAGGCTGCTGGCCCGGCGCAGCGGATGGACCCCCTCCGCGGCCACGTAGAGCAGCATGCCCAGCGACCACAGGTCGGAGGCGGCCAGCCCCTCCTCCCCGCGGACGCGCTCGGGCGCGATGTACTCGGGCGAGCCGATCAGCACGCCCGTCGAGGTGAGACCCGTGGAGTCGTGCAGGGCGGCGATGCCGAAGTCGGTGAGCACGGCCGACCCGTCGGGGCGCAGCAGTACGTTGGCCGGTTTCACATCGCGGTGGAGGACCCCCTCGGCGTGTGCGGCGCGCAGCGCGGACAGCACGTCGCGTCCGAGCCGCAGTACGTCGGGGAGCGGCAGCGGGCCCGCGGCCAGCCGCTCGTGCAGGGAGCCGCCCCGGACCAGCTCCATCACGATCCACGGGTGTCCGTCCGAGCCGGCCGCCGGTTCGACGATGTGGTGGATCGTCACCACGTGGGGGTGGGCGAGGCGGGCGAGCGCCCGGGCCTCGCGGACGGCCCGTTCGCGCAGCTGGGCGGCGAGACCGGGCTGGGCGGCGGCGGTCGCCGGGTCCGGCGGGCGCACCTCCTTGAGTGCGACCTCGCGGTGCAGGGCGATGTCGCGGGCGCGCCACACCGTGCCCATGCCGCCGCTGCCCAGGGGCGCGACGAGTTCGAAGCGCCCGTCGATCAGCCGTCTGCCGGCCTCACTCGTGTCCATGGCCGGACATCGTAGGCGGCGGCGGTGTCAGCAGCGGAGGCGGTCCACCGTGACGGTCCCCTGGACGGTGGTGACCGTACGGTCCCAGCACCCGCCGGGGACCTGCGCCCCGTACTGCCGGGAGCGGGCGGTGGTGGTGGCGACGGCGTGCCGCTGGTCGCGCGGGACGTTCGCGGTGTAGGTGGCGTCGCCGGTGTAGCTGTCGTCGAGGCGGGCGGCCTCGACGCTGCGGCCGCCTCGCAGGGTGGCGGTGTCCGCGCGGTCGCCGAGCGACAGGACGGTGCGCAGCCGGTCGCCCGCGCCCAGGGTGGTCCGGCCGTCCATCGTGTAGGTCCGGGCGGTGCGGGTGCCGGTGGCGCCCCGGGTCACGGTCTCCTCGTCGGTCCAGGTGGCGGTGAGCGTGTCGCGGCTCTCGCCGTCGGTCCAGCGGTGGACGGAGGTGTGGTGCACGGCGCGGGCGACGCTGGTGGTGACCCGCCCGTGGGAGGTGTCCAGGTATCCGGCGACGGTCAGCCGGTGGCCGCCCTCGGTGTCGAGGCGGTGTTCGGCGCCGGGTGCGGCGGGCGTCCAGTGGGAGGAGTTGGCCGGATCGCTCTGCTCGTGGCGGGTCAGGGCGCCGGTGACGACCTCACGGGCCTCGTCCTGCCAGAGCAGCAGGTTGGCGGGGGTCGACCAGCCGCTCTGACCGGTCGGCACCCCGGCCACGGACACCTCGATCCGGTGGGAGCGGCCGTCGTTGAGGGGGGCTGCGAAGGGGGTCAGGTCGTAGAGGACCGGTTGGACGTCGAAGGCGCGGGGTCCGGGCGTGACGTACCACAGGAAGGGGTTCGACCATCCGCCGGTCCAGACGGTGGGGAAGGGCGCGGCGATGCCCGCGAGCCGTCCGTCCACGGCGATGCGGACTTCGCGGTAGGGGCCGTCCGCCGCCTTGCACGAGTACGGGGCCGCATCCGGGACGGTCATGTACCAGTACTCCTCGCAGCCGCCGCCCGAGCCGGTGGCGTAGACCTCGGCGAGGAGCCGCTCCGTGTTGCGCGGGGTGGTGATGTCCGGGGAGGTGAGGGGGAGGACGCGGTCGGGGGTCCCGGCCGCCGGGGTGCGGCCTTCGGCGGCGTAGAAGGTGAGGGTGACCTTGACGTCGATGACACCGGTGTAGGTGTCGTCGACGACGTTGCCGATCAGCATGTCGACGGGCTGGGGGCGGGCGAGGGTGTCGCGGTAGCGGGTGACGTCCTTCTCGACGGACCAGGTGATGCCGTCGGGGGATGGCTGCGGGGTGGAGGTGCGCAGGATCTCGACGCCGCCGAGGGAGAGGTGACCGAGCCGGTCGTACTGGCGGCCCTTGACCTTGCCGTCGAGGCGGAGGACCACCTTGGCCCACTGGCCGGCGCCGCAGTCGGCGGGCGGGGTGTAACCGCCCCGGTAGGGGGTGAAGTCGCGGAACTGCGCCTCGGCGAGGAGCACCTCGCAGGACCGGGTCGCGGGCCGGGCGACGGGCGCGGCGGGGGTGAGGGGGTCGTGCCAGTCGCTACCGAACTCGGCGGGCGGCCCGCCGGGGGCCGGGGCGGGAGCCGGGGCTGTGAACCGGGCCGGGGCGGCAGGCGGGGCTGTGAACCGGGCCGGGGCGGGAGGCGGGGCTGTGAACCGGGCCGTGGTGGTGGGCGCCGCCGGGGCGGGAGCCGGTACCGGGGCGGGAGCCGTGGCGGTGGTGGTGCGGTTCGTGGTCGCGCCGTGCGCGGGTCCCGCGGCGGCGAGGGCGCCGGCGGCCAGCACGATCGCGCCGATGAGGCCCGTGATCCTGTGTCGTCTCATGGACCCGCAGTGAAACCCCCGCCCCCCGGCCCCGCCAGGCCCGGAAGACGGTCGGTGGCCCGATCTCGCCGCTGGCGCGAGTCGGGACGCGGGCCGGCCCGGCCGGCGAACAGCGCTCGGCCGCCCGGGCGCCCGGCAGACGGTGGCCGCAGCGCCGTCAACGACGCAGGGCCGGCGTCAGTCGCGGGAATTGCCGAACAGGATCCGGTAGCCGATGAGCAGGACCAGGGAGCCGGCGATGGCGGAGCCCCAGGTGGCGAGGTCGAAGAACTGGGTCTGGACCGGCCGGTCCAGGAACTTCGCCGAGAGCCAGCCACCGATGAAGGCACCGGCGACGCCGATGAGGGTGGTTCCGATCAGGCCACCGGGGTCCCGTCCAGGCAGCAGGACCTTCGCTATGCCTCCGGCCAGCAGTCCCAGGATGATCCAGCCGACGATCCCCATGCCCGTCACTCCGTCTCTCGGTGGTTCGGATGTTCTCCGGGGAGGACGCAGGCGGGGCCTGAACGGTTCTGCGACGCTCAGCGGCGGTGGGTCGTCCGCGACAGCGCGAGCGCGCCGAGGGTCACGGCCGCGACCGCTCCCGCCGCCATGAATCCGCCGCGCGAGCGCCAGGAGAGCACCGAGAACGTCGACTGCGCGGAGAGCAGCGAGCCCGTGCTCAGCCAGGAGGCGGTCGAGGCGAGCGAGAGGGCCGAACCGATCGAGGCGGCGGAGAGCACCGAGCCGACCGAACCGACCGACAGCACGCTGCCGACCGAACCGATGGACAGGACGGAGCCGGCCGAACCGATGGAGAGCACCGAGTCCTTGGACCAGAGGGAGAACGACGATCCGTCAATCATGCGGGTCATGCTGCCACACGGTCCGCGGGCACGGTCGGCGCGGCGGCCCCGGCCTCGGCGACGGCCGTGGGCGGCACGGCGGGGCCGGTCCCGGCGCAGGACGCGGGTGGCACGGCGGGGCCGGTCCCGGCGCAGGACGCGGGCGCGGCAGCCGGCGCGGACGCGGGGAGCGCGGACGCGTCAGCCGGCCGGGGCGCGGCCGGGGTGCGGGTGAGCAGGAGCACCCCGCGGACCGCCGCGAGGGCTCCCGCCACCGCGAGCAGCACGCCCGCCGCGCCGCCCTGGAGCCGTTCGCCGAGGAGCACCATGCCGATGGCGGCGGCGGCCAGCGGGTTGGCGAGGTTGACCACGGCCAGCGGCGCCCCGAGGCCGCCCCGGTACGCCCGCTGCGACAGCAGCATCCCGCCGACCGCGAAGACGACCACGAGCCCGGCCACGGCGACGACCCGGAAGCTGAACAGGGAGCCGCCGCGCCCGCCCGCCACGGCCACGGTCTGCGTCAGGGCGGAGGCGGCCGCGGAGGCGAGCCCGGAGGCCGTGGCGTGCCGCAGCCCCGAGCGGGGGTCCTTCACGGCGGTCAGCATCAGGATCACCGCGGCCGTGGCACCGGAGACGGCCAGCGCCTCGGCCAGGGTGAGGGTGTCGTCGGGGGCCGGCCCGGAGGCCGGGAGCAGCAGCAGGCCCAGCCCGGCAACGGTGGCCAGGGTGCCCCGCCACTCGGTGCCGGCCACCCGCCGCCCGGCTCCGCGCGCCCCGAGGGGAACGGCGGCGACGAGGGTGAGCGCGCCGAGCGGTTGTACGAGGGTGAGCGGGCCGTACCGCAGGGCCGCCGCGTGCAGCAGCGCCGCGGCGGCGTTGAGCCCGGCCGACCACCACCAGGCGCCGGAGCCGAGCAGCGCCCGGGCGCTGCGGGCGACGGCGGCGCGGGCGAGCCGCTCCTGGGCGACGGCGGCGGCCGCATAGGCCACGGCGGAGGCCAGGCAGAGGCAGACGGCGAGCAGGGTGGCGTTCACCGCTCGGCCCCCACGACAGCGCCGGCGGTCCGCCGATCCGGCAGCGCCCGTACGCCGACGTCCCAGGTCCCGGCGACGGACCCGGCGGCGGACCCGGCGACGGCATGCGCATCCGCAGCCCCTACACCCGCGCCCTCACCCGCACCCGCACCCGCACCCGGGGCGGGAACCTCGTCCGTCCCCGGCGCCACCGGCCCCGGAACCAGCAGCAGGGCCGCCCCGAGCAGGAGCGTGGCCACGATCGCGTCGAGCCAGTAGTGGTTGGCCGTACCGACGACCACCAGAAGGGTCACCAGCGGGTGCAGCAGCCACAGGACGCGCCACCGAGAGGATGTGGCGGCGATCATGCCGAGCGCGAGCATCAGCGCCCAGCCGAAGTGCAGGGAGGGCATCGCCGCGAACTGGTTGGCCATGGAGTCGGTGGCCGGCGCGGCCCCGTAGACGGTGGGGCCGTAGACCTGCCCGGTGTCGATCAGGTGCGCGGCGTCCAGCATCCGCGGCGGCGCGAGCGGGAAGGAGAGGTGCAGGGCGAGGGCGGCCGCGGTGAGCACGGCCAGGACCCGGCGCGTCCACAGGTAGTGGGCGGGGCGGCGCAGGTAGAGCCAGATCAGGAAGAGCGCGGTCGCCGGGAAGTGCACGGCCGCGTAGTAGGTGTTCGCTGTGTGCACGAGGGCGTCCCCGTGCAGCAGCAGCCGCTGCACGGCGCCCTCGCCGGGCAGGTGCAGGGCGCGCTCGGCGTCCCAGGTCCGCGCGGCGTTGCGGAAGGCTTCTCCGGTGCGTCCGGTCGAGAGCGCCCGGCCCGCTTTGTAGACGGTGAAGAGCCCCGCGACGAGCAGCAGTTCGCGTACGAGGCGGCGGCGCGCGGCTCTCCGTCCGGCCGGCGCACCGGCGGGTGTGGTGTGGGAGGTCATCCCCCGGCTCTCTTCCTGTTGCGCACGATCGACACGCCAGTGTATCGATACATTCGCGTATCGATACGCCGGTGTACCGATACGCTCGCGTTCCCGTACACTTCGGTACTGGAAGACGCCGCCGAGGAGATCCCCGAGGAGAGCCGCACCCCATGACGTCGACGCCGAGCACCGCGCGCCGCTCCAAGATCACCCCGGAGCGGGAGCAGGAGTTCTACGACGCCGTTCTGGAGCAGCTGCGCGAGCACGGCTACGAAGCCCTGACCATGGAGGGCGTCGCCGCCCGGGCGAGCTGCGGCAAGTCCACGCTCTACCGGCAGTGGAAGACCAAGCCCCGGCTCGTCGCCGCGGCCCTGCGGGCCGGGCGGCGCGGCACCCTCGTCGCTCTGGACACCGGATCACTCGCCGGCGACCTGCGCGAGGCCGCCCGGATCGCGGCCTGCACCTCCGGGCGCGACACGCGGCTCACACAGGCGCTCGGGCACGCCGTGCTCAGCGACGAGGAGCTGCAGGCAGCCCTGCGCGAGGCGCTGGTCGAGCCGGAGCTGGCCGCATTCGACGCGATGGTGGCGCGGGCGGTGGAGCGCGGGGAGATCGTCGCGGACCACCCGGCCGTGGAGTTCCTGCCGGCGCAGCTGATGGGTGTGCTGCGCATCCGGCCGGTGCTCGAAGGACGGTACGCCGACGCCGACTACCTGGTCCGGTTCGTCGACTCCGTCATCCTTCCCTCCCTGGGCCTGACAGGGCCCCAGGCCCCCTGAACCGGCGGGCCGCCGTCCCGATGACCGGACGGCGACCTGCCCGCGCTGCCTCGTGGGGACGGCGGCAGCGCGCCACCCGGACCGGGCGGCGGTCACACACGCGAGAGTGACCGCCGCCCGATCCGAGCCGGTGCCGGGCCCGGCACGACCCCGGCCCCGCTCCTGTCCCAGCCCGTCCCCGCCTCCACGCGTCCCCGCCTCCGCGTCGGCGGGCCCTTCGCCGGGGCAGGGCCGCCTGCGTCAGCGCAGCGCGCCCATGGTCCGGGTGAACTCGTCGGGGCCGTCTTCGGAGCCGTGCAGCCGCGCGTCGAGCGACCAGGCGCCCGAGTCGTCACGGGTGAACTCCGCGACCGTGGCCGCCGTGGCGTTCGGGACGGAGCCGAAGCCACCCAGGGCGAGGTCGGTGTGCCCCTCGCGGATCCGCAGCCCCGTGCCGTGGATGTCGGCGAAGGTCTTGGCACGGCCCTCGGCCCCGCCGGTGTCCTGGATGACCACGCCGACCACCACCCGCCGCAACTCCGAGGACATCCGGTCGAGTTCGAGCGTCATAACCTCGTCGTAGCCGAAGCCCTGGCCCGTGTGGCTGTCGCGGTTCAGGGTGATGGTGCCGTCGGGCGAGCGGCTGCCGAAGTGGACCAGGTGGACGGGAACGCCGCGCGGGTCCGCGGCGCTGTAGACGGCGGCGACTATGTCGAGGTCGTGCGCGGGCGTGCCGGACGGACTGGGGTCCCAGCGCAGCGCGACCTCCACTTTGGCCAGCCCCTTGCGAACAGCTGTCACCGAACTCCCCCTCCACTCACCGGGTATTGCCCGGCCATGCTCCCACGTGTCCCGGGTCGCGGGCCGAACGACCGTACGTTCCAAGCCAGTCCGCTCGCGCTGCGGCATCGGCGCGATGGCCCCCGCGCTCGCGCTCCGGGCCCGGAACGAAGGCGGCCACGCCGGGGAGCCGGCCCGCCGCCGGACACGGCCGGGCCGGCCCCCGCCCGGCCCGAACCCCCAGCTCGGCGGCCTACCAGTCGCCGTCCTGGACCGGCTTCCCGGGCCTGGGCGCGTTGCCGAGGGGCTTGACCTGGCCGGGACCCGGCTCCGCCCACGGGGTGTGGTCGTCGCCCAGCCACTCCCCCACCGGCTTGACGCCGGACAGGGCCCCCGAGGGGGCCAGGTCGGCGGCGGAGTCGTCGTAGTAGTCGAACCACGGCAGCCCGGCCCTGGTGTAGGCGGCCCGGTCCACCGGTGACGGCGGGGCCTGCTCCCCGGTGATGCGGCGCCAGGCCGGCGGGGTGACCAGGTGGACGAAGACCCGCGCGGCCGGCTCCGGCGCCCAGGCGGAGAGCGGCCGGTCGTCCCGGTAGACCTCCTGGCGCATGGAGCCTCCGACGCCGAGCCCCATCGCCGGCGCGGCGGGCGGCGCCCCCCGGGCCGGGGCCGCGCCCGGAGCCGGGAAGCCGCCCGGGGCCGCCGCCATCGGCGGGGGCGGCGGCCCGCCGTAACCGCCGAACGCAGCCGGGGCCCCGCCGGGCGCCGCCGGAGCTCCCCCGAATGCGCCGGGCGCCTGCGGCGGCGCACCGTACCGCGGCTGCTCCGCGCGGGCCCGCTCCGCGCGCCGCCACTCGGCCAGCGCGCCCGCCTCCAGCGGGAATGCCTGGAGCTGCACTCCGCCGGTGGTCTCCTCGCCGGTGACCTGCCCCTCGACGGTGGCCCCGAAGCCGAGCGGTACGGCGACGAACTGGCGCACCGTCCCGTCGCCCGAGTTGATGCCGTCCAGCCACGGCTGGCGGGGCGGCACCACGTAGTTCTGCGGGTCCCGCGCGAGCCGGCCCGTCCAGCGCTCGCCGGATACGGCGCACACCTTGCCGACGCCGACCTGGAGCGCGGCCGGCTCCCTGGTGCCGCCGAAGCTGAGCCACATCGCCTCGCGCAGGTACACGGGCAGCATCACACCGCCCTTCGCCAGCCATTGCGGCGGAGCCGTGTCCGGGTAGTCCTCCACGCGCCGCAGGGGGAACTCCCCCAGCCCCGGCGGCAGCGCGTGCGTGCCCGACTCGGGCAGCCGCAGCGTCCGGATGAAACGGATCTGCACCCCTTCGCCCAAGAGCAGCGCATTTCCGTCGACCCGTACCGAACCTGTTCCCATGCCCGCCCTTTCTCCCGCTCCGGCCTGGAGACACCGCAGGATCTGCGGCAGATCCGGATCGTTATCCTCAAGTTTTGCTCAGATGTAGTGACGCTGCGCCCGTCACCTTCCTAGCTTCCTCGTACACATGTCTCGACGTCCCCCCACGACCCGCGGTTCCCCGCGCCCCGGCGATCCCGGTGCGCGCCCCGCGTTCCAGGAAAGAGTGCAGCAATGAAGGTTCCCCAGGCCTGTGCGGTCGCCGCTGTGATCGCCCTGACCCTGACCACCTCCGGGTGCGGCGGTGACGACAAGGCCGCGGGAACCCTGTCCATCGGCATCAAGTTCGACCAGCCGGGCATCGGGATGCGGGAGACGGACGGGACCTTCACCGGCTTCGACGTGGACGTCGCCACCTATGTGGCCAAGGAGCTGGGCTACACGCCGGACCGGATCGAGTTCAAGCAGGTCTACAGCAACGACCGCGAACTGCTGCTCCAGTACAACGAGGTGGAGTTCGTCGCCGCGAGCTACTCGATCAACGACAAGCGCAAGGAGAAGGTCGACTTCGCCGGCCCGTACTTCCTGGCCCATCAGGATCTGCTGGTCCGCGCCAACGACACCTCCATCAACAAGGCCGAGGACCTCAACAGCAAGCGCCTCTGCTCCGTCACCGGCTCCACCTCCGCGGAGAACGTGAAGAAGAACCTCGCCCCCAAGGCGAGCGTGCTGGAGCTTCCCGGGTACTCGGAGTGCCTCGTCGCCCTTGAGGACAACCTGGTCGACGCCATGACCACGGACAACTCGATCCTGGCCGGGTACGCGGCCCGGAAGGGCAACGAGGGCAAGTTCAAGCTGACGGGCCAGTCCCTCAGCAACGAGAACTACGGCATCGGCATCAAGAAGGGCGACAAGGAACTCCAGCAGAAGATCAACGCCGCGCTGAAGAAGATGGTCGCGGACGGCTCCTGGGAAGCGGCGGTGAAGAAGAACTTCGGCCCCGGCTACAAGTACGAGCCCGCGCCGGCGGTCACCGCGGTCGGCTGACGGGCGGGCAACAGTCCGGCGCCCGGCGCCCGGCGGGGCAGCCCGCCGGACCACCCGGTCAGGCCACCCGCTAGGCCACCGGGTCAGACCACCGGGTCAGGCCACCGGGTCAGGCCACCGGGGCCTTGGCGCGCAGCACGGTCAGGAACTCCCGCATCCAGCGCGAGTGGTCGGGCCAGGCGCGGGCGGAGACCAGCGTGCCGTCGACCACGGTCTCGGAGTCCTCGAAGTCGGCCCCGGCCGCCTTCATGTCCGGCTCCAGCGCCGGATAGGCGGTCACCCGGCGGCCCGCCAGGCCCCCGGCAGCCGCGGTGATCAGAGGGCCGTGGCAGATCTGGGCGATGGGCTTGTCGGCCTCGGCGAAGGCGGCCAGGATCCGCCGCACCTCGGGGTCGTTGCGCAGGTACTCCGGCGCCCGGCCGCCCGGGACGACCAGGGCTGCGTAGTCCTCGGTCACCACCTGCGCGAAAGCCAGGTCAGCCGGCCAGGTGTAGCCGGGCTTCTCGGTGTAGGTGTCGAAGCCGTCCTCGAAGTCGTGGACCACGAACCGCAGTTTCTTGACGGACGGGGCCGCGATGTGGACCTCGTAGCCCTCCTCGCGCAGGCGCTGGTACGGATAGAGGACCTCCAGCGACTCGGCCGCGTCTCCGGTCACGATGAGGATCTTCACTGCCATGGGCTGCTCCCAGGGAGGGCTGTTCACGGTCGGCTCGGCCCCGCCGGGGCCACCGCTACCCTTCCCGCGGCGCGCGGACGGCACACACCAAGGTCCGCACTGCCGACACATGGTTTTTACCTGTAGGGCACATGACAATGTGAGCCTCGCTCTGCCACCTGACATCCCGCCAATTCCCCGGGCGGGAGCGGTGCGTGTGGAGAGGTACCCCCACGTGAAGAGAATCTCCCGCCTGACCCCCTGGGCGGCCGCCCTCGCGGCCGCCGCCCTGTTCGCCGTACCGGCGGCCGCCTCCGCCGGCCAGCAGCGGACGGCGGACGCCCACGCCGCCACCGCCGGATCGGCGGACGCCCACGCCGCCTCGGCCGCGTACGACTCCTACTACGCGGCGGCCGAAGGCAAGACCGGGGCCGCGCTCAAGACCGCCCTGCACAACATCATCAAGACGCAGTCCAAGGTGACCTACGACGGCGTGTGGAACGCCCTGAAGGTGACCGACCAGGACCCGGCGAACCCCAACAACGTCATCCTGGTCTACTCCGGCCGCTCGCAGTCCAAGAACACCAACGGCGGCGGCGTCAACGACTGGAACCGCGAGCACGTCTGGGCCAAGAGCCACGGCGACTTCGGCACCGCCACCGGCCCGGGCACCGACCTGCACCACCTGCGCCCCGAGGACGTCACGGTCAACAGCACCCGGGGCAACAAGGACTTCGACAAGGGCGGCAGCCCGGTCGCGGAGGCCCCCGGCAGCTTCACCGACGGCGACTCCTTCGAGCCGCGCGACGCGGTCAAGGGCGACGTGGCGCGGATGATCCTCTACATGGCCGTGCGCTATGACGGCGGAGACGGCTTCGCGGACCTCGAAGTCAACGACAAGGTCAACAATGGTTCGGCACCGGCCATCGGCCGGATCAGCCTGCTCAAGCAGTGGAACCAGCAGGACCCGCCGGACGCCTTCGAGCAGCGCCGCAACCAGGTCATATTCGACACCTACCAGCACAACCGCAACCCCTTCGTCGACCACCCGGAGTGGGTCAGCTCCATCTGGTGACGATCCTGACGCCGGGCACGGCGCTGCCGCTCACCGGGCCCCCGGGCCCGCTGTCGGCGGCAGCGCCGGACCGGCCGGCTCGTTCAGCAGCGGCAGGCGGCAGTGCCTGCGGGACAGCCCTCAGCGGGCGGGGTAGTCCGTGTAGCCGCGGGCGTCGCCGCCGAAGAAGGTGGAGGGGTCCGGGGTGTTGTACGGGCCCTGCGTCCGCAGCCGCTCCGGCAGGTCGGGGTTGGCGAGGAAGAGGGCGCCGAAGGCCAGGACGTCCGCGGTGCCGTCCTCGACGAGGGCGAGGGCGCGGTGGTCGGTGGGCCCCTCGGTGGCGGGGTTGAGCACGAGCGGGCCGGAGAAGTGCTTGCGCAGCGCCAGGGTTGTCTCCCGGGCGTCGGGCCCGTACTCCATCAGGTGCAGGTAGGCCAGGCCCAGGCCGTCGATCTCCTTGACCAGGGCCTCGTAGAGGGGCTGCGGGTCCGGCTCGGCGCCGGCCATGTCGTTGTACGGGTTCCCGGGCGAAAGGCGCAGGCCGGTGCGCTCGGCTCCGATCGCCGCGGAAACGGCCTTGACGAGCTCCACGGCGCAGCGGATCCGGTTCTCGGTGGTGCCGCCCCACTCGTCGTCGCGCCGGTTGGTGCCCGGCGCCAGGAACTGGTGGATCAGGTAGCCGTTGGCCCCGTGCAGCTCCACCCCGTCGAAACCGGCCTCCACCGCGTTGCGGGCGGCCTCGGCGAAGTCGGCGATGGTCGCCCGCACCTCGGCGCCGGTCAGCGCGCGGGGGGTCACGAAGTCCTGGGCGCCCTCCGCGGTGAACACCTGCCCCTTCGGGGTCACCGCGGAGGGCGCGACGGGGACGAGGCCGTCGGGCAGCAGGGACGGGTGGCCGATGCGGCCGGCGTGCATGAGCTGGGCGAAGATCCGGCCGCCCGCCGCGTGCACCGAGTCGGTGACCCGGCGCCAGGCCGCGACCTGCTCCGCGCTGTGCAGCCCGGGGGTGTAGGGGTAGCCCTGCCCGACGACCGAGGGCTGGATCCCCTCGGAGATGATCAGGCCGGCGGAGGCGCGCTGGGTGTAGTACTCGACGACCAGATCCGTCGGGAGCCCGCCCTCCGCGGCGCGGCTGCGGGTCATGGGAGCCACGGCGATCCGGTTCGGGAGGGTGCCGCCGGCGATGCGAATGGGGTCGAACGCGCTGGTCATATGCGCCTCATAAAGATAGTTGGTCGGCCAATGAATGGCCATGGGGTTGCACCCTACCCCATTACTTGGTCGGCCAAGGTAAAGAGCGTGTGACGGTAGGATCCAGGGACGGGGCACGGAGTGCGTCCGGCCGCCGTCGACCGGACGCGATCGCAGTCGCCGCGACCAAGACACCGTGAACGAAGACGCCGTGAACGCAAGGACCGCAAGGACCGCAAGGAAAGGGAGCGCTGCCATGACCGCGCCAACCGCCCGGGAACCCCGCTCGCCCGCGGAGTGCGCCCCGGTGCCCAGCGCCGTGCTGGACGGGCCGGTCAGCCACGCCATCAGCCGCGTCGCCCGGCTCCACCGGATCGCGGCGGGCCGGGCCCTGCGCGAGCTGGGGCTCCATCCGGGACAGGAGTTCCTGATGATGCACCTGTGGGACTGCGGCGCCGTGCGCCAGTCCGAGCTGATCAAATCGGTCGGGCTCGACCCCTCGACGGTGACCAAGATGCTCCAGCGCCTCGAACAGGCCGGACACGTACGCCGCCGCCCCGACCCCTGCGACCGGCGGGCGTCACTCGTCGAGGCCACCGACACCAGCCGGGGGCTCCTGGCCCGGGTGCGCACGGCCTGGGGCGAGCTGGAGCGGCAGACCCTGGAGGGGCTGGACGAGGCCGAGCGTGCGGAGCTGACCCGCCTGCTGGGCAAGGTGGAGGCGACCTTGTGCACGGGGGCCGCACAAGCCGGCCCGGCGGAGTGCGACGCCGCCTTGCGGGGCCCCGCGCACTAGTCAGCCGGCGCCGAGGAGCCGCCGGGCGGGTCCAGCCGGTCGGCGAGCGTCTGGAAACCGGTCCAGGGAAGTGCGGGCGTGCGCGCGTCCCAGACCTTCTGGGAGAGCGCGGCGAGCGGCAGGCGGATGCCCGCCGCCACCTGGTCCTGGGTCTGTGCGCCGGCCAGGTCGGCCCAGACGGCGAGCCGGCCGCCCAGGATCTGCTTGCCGTACTGCGCCGGGACCGCGGTGGTGCCGCGCAGGACCAGCGGGGTCCACTGCTCGTAGATGCGGCGTCCGGTGGGGTAGGCGAAGTCGTTCGGCTCGCCCAGCACGTAGTACAGGTACTCGTCGTTGAGGTTCACGACCTTGCGGCCCTCGCGCAGGTACTCCAGCGGCGGGCGGGCGCCGATCTCCTTGCCGGTCCAGTATTCGACCTGGAGGTCCTTCGCCGCGCTCGCGACGCCGCCGCGGAAGAAGCCGTCGTTCCACGCCTTGAGCGTCTTGCCCGAGGGACGCACCACGGCCGCGCGGTCGTTGAGCCAGCCGGTCGCCAGGTCCTGGACCCGGGCCGCGGCCCCGTACCGCTGCCGGGCGGCGCGTGCGAGCTGCGGGAAGGAGGCTTCGGGGTCGCGGACCACCAGGGCCTGGTACTCGTCGGCGCCCAGGTGCCAGGCCCCTCCGGGGAACAACGGCTGGTACTCGCGCAGCAGTTCGTCGACGAGCTTGGCGGAGGCGGGGTTGGATATGTCCACCGCCCCCTTCACCGCCCTGCCCTGTGCGTCACGCAGTTGCAGTTCAGGGTGGGCCCGCAGCACCGCGCCGAGGTGTCCGGGCGAATCGATCTCGGGGACGACGGTGATGTGCAGCCGCGAGGCCAGTGCGGTGATGCCGCGCACCTGGGCCTTGGTGAGGTGCGGGGTGGAGACGATCTCGGGATGGCTGTCGGATGCGATCCGGAAGGCCTGGTCGTCGGAGAAGTGCAGGCCGAGCTGGTTCAGTTTGAGGTCGGCCATCTCCCGCAGCCGGTCCTCTATCCAGTCCGGGGTGAAGTTCTTGCGGGCTATGTCGAGGTTGAGGCCGCGCTGGGGCCGCGCGGGCCCGTCGCGCACGGTGCCCTCGGGGGCCGAACCGGCGCTGCGCACGGCCTGTTTGAGGGTGCGGGTGCCGTAGAAGACGCCCGCTTCGTCGGGGCCGGTGATCCGGACCCGGCCGTCCGCGACGGCGAGCGTGTAGGACTCGGCCGGACCTGACTCGCGCGTTCCGAGGGCCAGTTGGACATCCCCGGGGCGCGCCTCCTTGGACTCGGCGTATCCCATGCCGAGTTCACGGGCGAGCAGGGTGCCCTCGTCGGACAGGGCCGCCTTGTCCGCGGGCGCCACGACCACGCGGGCCGCGGCGGCCGGCTTCCAGCCGGGACCCCGCGCGGGGACGTGCTCCCGTACGGCCGGGATGGTGCGCGGAGCGGCGGACAGCGGGTAGGTCGGCGACGGGGACGGGGTGTCGCCGGGGGCCGTGGCCGGGCCCGGCGTGCCGCCGCCGGGGCTCTGGGCGGCGGGACTCGGGGCGGCGGGGGCGTCGGAGGCGGCGGAGCAGCCGGGGACGGCAAGGGCGACCAGCGCGGCGGCGGTGGCCGTCGCGCTGACGTGGACCCTCCTGTGAAGCCTCGGTTTCCGCATCATGCACCAGTGTTCCCCGTACCAAAGTGGCACGGGGGGCACGGACGCGCGACCCGGCGGGCCCGGCTCCGCGGGTCGCGGCGGGGCGTCGGACCGGGGCAGCGGACCCCGGACCCGGGCATCAGGTCAGGGTGTCGAGCGCCGCGGCGGCCAAGCCCTGGTCCTGCTCCGGGGGCGCCGCCGCCGACTGCGAGGGCGCCGATGAGACGGCCCTCGCGGTGGACCGGCAGCCCGGCCGCGATGGACGGCAGCGGCCCGTCGAGGGGAACCGGTCGGTCAGTGGCGGGCGGCGGCGCATCCCGCCGGCTCGGGCGCCGCCGGCCGGGCGGCCGCCGGCTCGGTGACCGCGGCGGCCCTGCCGCCGGCTGCACGTCCTGCCGTACGGCGCTCCAGCGCTCCGGACAGGAGCGCGAGGACGAGGGCGGAGGCGGCCAGTGCCGCGCCGACCCAGTTCGGGGCGGTCCAGCCCAGTCCGGCGGCGATCACGAGGCCGCCGAGCCAGGCGGCGAGGGCGTTGCCCAGGTTGAAGGCGCCGATGTTCACGGCGGAGGCCAGGGTCGGCGCACCGGCGGCCTGGTCGAGGACGCGCTTCTGGAGCGGGGGCACGGTCGCGAAGCCGAGGGCGCCGATGAGCACGACGGTCACGGCGGCGCCGGCCTTGGAGTGGGCGGTGAGCGTGAAGAGGGCCAGTGTGACGGCGAGCGCGCCCAGGGAGACGTACAGCATCGGCATGAGGGCGCGGTCGGCGTACCGGCCGCCGATGAGGTTGCCTGCGACCATGCCGAGGCCGAACAGGACGAGCAGCCAGGTGACGGAGGAGCCGGCGAAGCCGGCGACGTTCGTCATCATCGGGGTGATGTAGGTGATCGCGGCGAAGACGCCGCCGAAGCCGAGGACGGTCATCGCCATCGCGAGCAGCACCTGGACGTTGCGGAAGGCGGCCACCTCGCGGCGGATCCGTACGCCGCCTTCGGGCCGGGGCAGTTCGGGTACCAGGCGGGCGATGCCGAGCAGGCCGAGGACGCCGAGCGCGGCGACGATCAGGAAGGTGATGCGCCAGCCGAGCGTCTGGCCGACGAGGGTGCCGAGCGGGACGCCGACCACGTTGGCCACCGTCAGGCCGGTGAACATCATGGCGATCGCTCCGGCCTTCTTCTCGGGGACGACGAGTTCGGCGGCGACGACCGCACCGATGCCGAAGAAAGCTCCGTGGGCGAGGGAGGCGACGACGCGGCCGGCGAGCATGATCCCGAAGGCGGGGGCGAGCGCGGAGAGCACGTTGCCCGCGATGAAGAGGCCCATGAGCAGCATCAGCATCCGCTTGCGCGGGATCCTCGTGCCGAGGACGGTCATCAGGGGCGCCCCCAGGACCACCCCGAGGGCGTACCCCGTGACGAGGAAGCCCGCAGTGGGGATGGACACGCCGTAGTCGGCGGCGACCTCGGGGAGCAGGCCCATGATCACGAACTCGGTGGTGCCGATCCCGAAGGCCCCGATGGCAAGGGCGAGGAGTGCGAGAGGCATGAGGGGAAGGCGCCCTTCAGGAAGGTGGAAGTACGGGCGGCCCGGGCCGCCGGGGGCGCGGCATCTTTGCCGTCGCTGCTTACGTGCGTCCACATTAATTGCAGACGCGGGATATTTGCAAGCGCGGGCTATTGCATAGGTGGCCTATCCTGGTGACACACGACCAGACGCCTCCAAGGAGGAGCCCCATGACGGCCACGGACAGCGCGCTCACCGCCCTCGCGCAGGGCTGGTGCGCCCTCTCGCTGCTCCACGGGCGGATCGAGGCGCACATCGAGCGGGCGCTCCAGGCGGGCCACGCCCTCAGCGTGCGCGAGTACTCACTGCTCGACGTGCTGAGCCGCCAGCACAGCGGTCCGGGCGGGCACCTGCGGATGCACCAGGTCGCCGAGTCGGTGGTGCTCAGCCAGAGCGCGACGACCCGCCTGGTCAGCCGGCTGGAGGACCGCGGGCTGCTGAGCCGCTACATCTGCGACACCGATCGCCGCGGCATCTACACCGATGTGAGCGGGGCCGGCCTGGCCCTGCTGGCCGCGGCCCGGCCCACGAACGACGCCGCCCTGCGGGAAGCGCTGGACGAGGCGGCGCGCAATCCCGAGCTGGCCCCGCTGGTCGCCGCGGTGGAGAACACCCGGCCGACGGCCTCGTAGGTCACGGGCGCTCCCGCGAGGGGGCCTGCGCGCGGCGGGCCAGGGCCCTGCCCTTCCCTTCCACGGGTCACCCCGCGGACGGACTCGTCGTGGCCGGCACCGAGGCACTGGGCCGGCTCGGCGAGGGTGCCCGGAGCGACGACGGCGAGGCGGACGGCTGCGACGGCGGTAGGGCGGACGAACTCGCCGACGGGGTGGAGTGGGTGGGCGCCGGCGAGGCTCCGGCCGGCGTCGAGGGCGACGCGCTCCCGGACACCGCGCGGGTGGAGGGCGAGGGCCGTGGGCTCGGGGACCGCGGCGCGGGCTCCGGACCCGGAGCGGTGATCTCCGGCGGCGAAGCGGGCGGTACCGGGCGGGCGGGACCGGTGTCCGGAGCGAAGACGGCGTAGCCCACCACGACGGCCGCAGCCCCCAGCGCTGCCAGGGGTGCCCCGAAAACCCGCAGCCGCGACCGCCACCGCATCGGGAAGAGCCGCCGTGCGTGCGCGGCCGGCGGATCGGCGGGGCGCAGCTCCCGGACGGTGATCCCGGCCGCGCGTGCGTCGAGGGCCCGCCGCAGCCGGCGCTCGACGGGGCGTTCGCCCTCCTGGGCCGTGCGCGTCATATCCGTCCCTCCAGGATCCGTTCCAGGGCGTCCAGGCCACGGCTCGCGTTCGACTTCACGGATCCCCGGCTGATCCCCAGGGTGGTCGCGATCTCCGCCTCGGTGAGGTCGCCCCAGTACCGCAGGACCAGCACCTGCCGCCGGCGCGGCGTCAGCCGGCCGAGAGCGGCGAGCACCTCGCGGTGCGCCTCGTCGAGGACCACGTGGTCCTCGGCGGACGGTTCGTCGGCCTCCCCCGGCGGGGTCCAGGCCCGGGCGGTGCGCCGGCGGCGCAGCACGGAGCGTGAGGTGTTGACGACGGCGGTGCGCAGGTAGCCCAGCGCGTTGTCCACCTCGGTGATGTGCTCCCCGTGACGGCGGTACAGGGCGGTGAAGGCGTCCTGTACCACGTCCTCGGCGGTGGCGAGGTCGTCGACGAGCAGCACTGCCAGCCGGACCATCCGCAGGCGGTGGGCGTGATAGAGCGCGGTGACGGTCGGCGGCTGGTGGTGGGCGTGGCCGAAGCCGCCGCCGGCGGGCCCGTGTGCGGGGGCACGGCGGTGGTCCCGGGCGCGGTCGGGGTCGAGGTCGAGGTGAGGGCCGTGACCGAAGCCGTGATTGAAGCTGTGATCAAGACCGTGATCGGAGGCGTACGGGTCCCCGAAGCGGCGCGGGGAGGCCGGCCGGGTGGCACGGTCGCGGCGCAGGAACGACCACAGGCCCCGCCACACCCGGTCGGGCACGGGCATGGCGGGGCCGGCGGTCGGTAGGACGTGGAGCACGGGTTCCTCAGCCGTTGGCGCGGCGCCGCACGGTGTACAGGGCTCCGGCGCCGACGACGATCAGACCGGCGGCCCCGGCCGCGAGGGCGGTGGTGGTGGCGGAGGAGCCAGTATGCGCGAGCTCGGAACCGCCGGGCGCAGCGGGCGCCGCCGGGCCGGGGGCCGCGCCGGGAGACCCGGGGGACGCGACGGACGGGGAGGCCGAGGGCGTCTCGGAGGAGGGCCGGGACGGAGACGCGGAGGGCACCGCGGAGGGCGCCGCGGACGGGGACGTGGCAGAGGGCAGGGAGGGGGACGCGGAGGGTACGGCGGGCGTCGCCGGTGCGGGGGCCGCGCTGGGAGTGGCGGCGGCCGGGACCGCCGGGGCCGCGTACGCGGCGCAGGCGGGGCCGGCCAGAGCGACGGCCACCCCGGCGGCGGCCGCGGCGACGGCAGCCCGGCGGACGGTGCGGGGGGCGCGCTTCAGGTTCATCACGGTGGTTCTCCACGGTCGGGACGGGGGCGCCGGACTGCGCCCCTCACCCCCGCACGACGCGCGACCCCCGCGGAGGTTGCCGCCGTTGCCGGAAAACTTTTCGGGCGACGACGCCGGGGCCGGGCGCGACGGCCCACCCGCCGGGGCCCGTGCGGCCCGATCACCGGCCCCACGGCAGAAGAAGGTTCGCGCAGGACGGCGCGCGGGACGGGCGGCGCCCTCCCCGGGCTCCGGTGGACGGGTGGACGCCCCCGGCCCGCGCCGTGCGGGGAGCGGCGGCCCCTCGATGGCGGCGGCCCTCGTGGATCACCATCCGCAGAGGGCGACGCCCCCGCAGCGCAGCTGGACGGCGTACCTCTCCCCCGCCGCCGACTACCGCCGGCTCGGCCTGGCCTGCCTTGGCGTGGGGATGCAGCAGGGCGAACTGCCCCTCGTGGGGCCGCGCGGGTTCGAACACCACGTCACCGTGGTCGCCGCGCGGCCGGGGCTGCGTCCGCCAGGGCGGCCGCCCGGCCCACCGGGTGTCCGCGCCCGCGCGTGCCGGGGCGGGTGGAGCACCCCTACGGCCCGGCCGGCGAACCGGCTGGGACGAGTGCTTCGTGGACTTCGCGAGCGCCGCCGTGGAGGCGTACACCGTCCTCGGCTGCGTGACCCCGGACGGGCCGCTGGCGCCGCCGAGCGGGACGGCCGGGATGCAGCACGTGGTGGACGGAACCGCCAGGGCCGCCCGGCACGGCGGCCCGCTGCGGGAGGCCGAGGCGGCCGACCGCCGTGCCCGGGCTGCCGGGTGACGCTGCGCCGCGCCCGCGCCGGGGTGTCCGGGCACGGGGACGTCAGGGCCGCCCGGCGGGCAGACCGCTGCCGGAGGTCGAGGCCGCCGGCCGCCGCGCACGGGCTGCCGGGTGGCGCTGCGCCGCGCCCGCGCCGGGGTGTCCGGGCACGGGGGCGCCGGCGTGGAGACCCTGGCGCGGGGCGCACTGCTGCCGGTCACGGTGGCCGGGTACGCGGCCCGGCTCACGATGCCGCTGCGTCGGCTGGGGTGCGCGGTGCGGCGCAGTTCCGGGAGAGAGGCCAAGGAGTGTGTCCCGGGGATCGGACCGAGCCGGGCGACGGTTCTGCCGGCCCCCGCACCGACCTGCCGGTCGCCGGGGTCGCCCGGCGGGGCGGGGGCGAGCATCCTGTGTACTCCAGTCGGCTGTTCGGCCGCCGCGGGGGCGTGGCGCCCTACGGTTCCGGGCCCGGCTGTCGGTGCGAGGGCCGGCTGGCGAGCCGCCCTACGGCCGCCGCGCGTAGCAGAAGAGGTGCTCCTCGGGGACGGCGAGGGCGTCCCCCGGCCGGAAGAGCGCGGTGTGGTGGTGCAGCACCTCCAGACCGGCGTCCGCGAGCCGGGCGAGGTGGTCCTCGGTGGACAGGCTGCTGACGGTGACCTCGTGGCCCATCCACTCGATGTCGAGGCCACGGATGTCGCCGGGGACGGTCGCCATCACGAAGTAGCCGCCGGGGGCCACCCACGACGCCATGCGGTCCAGCGCCTCCGCGACCTCCGGCTGGTCCATCACGAGCAGCGGGAAGAAGGCGCACACGGCGTCGAACCCGGCGCTCCCAGGGGCATAGGTGCGCACGTCGGCCTGTTCGAAACGCGCCTGCGGCACCCTGGCGCGGGCGAGTTCGACCATGGCGGCCGAGACGTCGATACCGGTGACGGCGCAGCCGGCCCGTACGAGCGCCTCGGCGGTGGGCCGGCCGGTGCCGCTGCCCACGTCCAGCACCCGGGCCCCGCGCGGCAGCCGCTCCGTGAGCCATTGGAGGGCGGCCAGCTGGCCGGGTACCCGCCCGAACACGTCCTCGTAGCGCTCCCCCAGCGCGTCGAACACCTCTGCCGCGGACTTTCGACCACTCATCGGGACCCCTCAACTCCTGGAAACCGCCGGGCGTCCACCACCCTGTAGCGCAGCATGCCCGCCCGGCGGCCGGGGCGTACCCGGGACGGCGAAAAGCACCGCCGTGCCGGGGAGGACAACGCTCCTCAGGGGCGGGCGGCAGCCGACGGCGAGTGCTTGCGGACCTGGGGCCGGGCAGGCCCATGGACACAGCGGTGCGCCGTCCTGGACTTACGGGGCCGCCGGCTGGTCAGTACGCGGTCGGACCGGAGATCGGGCGGATCGTGACGCATCCACGGTCCACGGGCGGATGCACGGGCAGGACCGGACGACCCGGCCTAGTGGCCGCAGGCGGGACGCCAGTTGGAGCGTGACGTCAGATGAGCGTGACGTCAGTCGGAGGCGGGCCCCAGGACGACGGCCGTCCCGTACGCGCACACCTCGGTCCCGATGTCGGCGGCCTCGGTGACATCGAAGCGCATCATCAGGACCGCGTTCGCGCCCCGCGCCTTCGCCTGTTCGATGAGCCGGTCCATGGCCTGGTTGCGGGTCTCCACCAGGGTCTTGGTGAGGCCCTTCAGCTCTCCGCCGATCATCGACTTGAGTCCCGCGCCGATCTGGCTGCCGAGGTGGCGCGAGCGCACGGTGAGACCGAAAACCTCTCCGATGACCCGCTCCACGCGGTGGCCGGGGACGTCGTTGGTCGTCACGACGAGGACGCCGGTCTGGTGCGCGCCGGGACCGCCGCCGTAGTCATCGATACCCATGGCCCCACTCTCACCCGCCCCGCGGCCACCCGCATCCGGAGGGCGGCCGTGACCGTTCCTCCACGGCAGGCGGAGCGCCGTCACCGACGGGCCCTGCCGACGGGCCCTGCCGACGGACCCCGCCCGTCCGGAGCCCCTGTGCCATGAACTCCGCTACCCCGCCACCCGGGGAGCGCGGGCGCACCGCCATCCGGCGGGGGGTCGATTGGGCATATCGGGCTAAAAGACGGTGAGCCACCAGGGCGAAATGCCCCGCCTTCGCCATAGTCGTCCGTGGCGACCGCCTGGTCGTCGCCCCGTGCCGCGCGCCGCGGCCGGGTGGATGTCTTCGTAGAGGAGCCGGCTCATGCTGAAGCCCACCAGGACCATCCTCGCTCTCACCGCCGGAAGCCTGGTGCTCGGTCTGGTCGGGGCGGGGAACGCGGTCGCGGACGACGACTACGCGCGGAAGCACGCCACCGGCAAGGTCATCTCGCACAACCCGCTGAAGATCCGCAGCAAGCCGACCACCCGCTCGCAGATCCTCGGCCAGATCGCCCCGCACAGCAGGATCGAGATCGACTGCAAGACGCGCGGCGAGGCGGTCGACGGCAACCGTCTCTGGTACCGCCTGCAGGACAAGAACGAGAACGGGGACAACGACGGCCGCGACGACGACGGGCGTGAGAACAACGGCCGCGACGACGACGGGCGTGACAACAACGGCCGTGACGACAACGGCCGCGACGACGACGGGCGTGACAACAACGGCCGTGACGACAACGGCCGTGACAACGACGGGCGCATCGACGAGAACGACGACTGGGGCAGCGACACCGGCCGCGAGACGGGCCGCGAGACGGCCGCCGGCCCCGCCAAGAAGCGCAAGGCCTACGGCCAGGACCGCTGGGTCTCCGCCCGCTACGTCGAAAACCTCAGCCCGGTGAAGTACTGCAGCTGACCCCGGGCGGTCACAGGTCCGGGCGTACGGCACGCGGCCCCACGCACCGCGCGCCGTATGCCCGGACCCGTTCACGCAGTTCCCGGTCGGCCGTGACCACGACGCAGCCGCGTCCCGCGTGGGCGGCGGCCAGCTCCACGATCCGGTCGTCCCCGCTCCCGGGCGCCGGATCCACCCGTACCCCGGGCACGGACCTGATGCCCCGGGCGGCGCCTTCGACGACCAGGATGACCTCCTCCTCGTCGCCGTCCCGCGCCGCCAGCAGGTCCCGCAGCCGCTCGGCCGCCCCGCGCCGGTCCCGCCACCAGCCGTCCGGGACCGAGCCGACGACGTTGGCACCGTCCACGATCAGTACGCCGGCCACGGTCTAGAAGTCCCCGTAGTTGACCTGCCAGGTGGGCAGGCCCATGCGGCGCCAGACCGCCACCACCCGGTCCCGGTCGTCGAGCGAGATCCGGACCGCGTACCGGTGGCGTACGTGTGCGTCGAACAGCTCCGCCTTCACCACGTCGTCGCGGCGTGTGTCGCCGGCCGCGCGCATCCACAGCTCGTCGTACGGCACCTCGTGCCGCCGCAGCCAGGACTCGGTCTGCGGGCGGTGCTCCTCGCTGCGGCCCGACAGCAGCACGATCGTGTCCCCGCCGGCGCGCCGGAAGGCGTCCAGCGCGTGCTTGACCGACTCGTTGAGCAGGTCGAGTTCGCAGCGCGAGAAGTCGTACGGCCCCCGGTCGCCGGTCAGTGCCAGCGTGCCGTCGATGTCGCACATCACCGCGGTGGGCAGCGCCGGATCGGGGACGTACGCGGTCACGGGCGGTACGGCCGCCCCGGCGGAACCGCCGTTCAGCCACTGCGCGGTGAGCCGCCAGCCGCCCTTGCGGGCTTTGCGGTGCTTCTCCGCCAGGACGCGGATGACCTCCTCGCCGACCTGGCGCTCGCGGGCGGCGTCCCGGCGCACGCACTCCTCCAGCGGGACGTCCGTGAAGTCGTGCACGACGAAGGTGGCGAGCCCGCCGACGGCCGCCTTCAGCCGCTTCGGGATGTGCTGCGTCAGGTGGGTGTTGTCGACGACCACGTCGAAACCGCCGTCCACGGCCGCGCGGACCGCCGCGTCCTGCACGGCGAGGACGGTCTGCTCGTGCGCGTGGGAACGGCCCCGCTCGGGGTCGGGCAGGTCGAGCATGCTGCGCAGGTCGTCGAGGTTGACGCGGCGCATCCGGCCGCCCGAGCGCGCCTGGAGGGCGCGCGCGGCTGTCGTCTTGCCGGAGGCCGGCAGCCCCGTCATGACGTGCACGACGGGCAGCCGGGGCTCGTCGGGGACGGTCTCCGGCCCGGTCTGCGGCGCGGGTTCACGCGCAGAGGCCGCCGCCGGCAAGGGCACGGGGGCCGGCCCCGGCGCGGGCACGGGCTCCGGCGCCGCCTCGGAGGCCGGTGCGGGAGCGGCCACGGGCACGGGAGCCGGCGTGGACTTCGGCGCGGACTCGGGCTCGTGCGCGAGCCGCTCGGGCTCGCGCACGGACACTTCTTCTGACACTGCCCAGTTCTCCTCGTCGGTGGTGTACGGGTCGGCCGTCTGCGGACGCACGTGGCGCCAGGTGGTGAGTTCGGTCGACCTGCCGTCGAGCCGCAGGAACATCGCCGGGCGGATCCCCGGATCGGCCAGTTCCCTGACGGCCCGGGCGAAGGCTCCCCGGTCGGCGGCCAGCGGGGCGAGGCCCGCGTACGCCTCGTCGACGGCCCGCTCGTGACGCTCGGCCGTGCTTTCCAGCCGGGCGATCACTTCGCGCACCCAGGTGTCGAACTCGTCGGGCACCTGCTCCAGCAGCGCGTCGAGCGGCTTCCCTCCCGAGGCGCCGAGGTCGGCGACCGAACAATTCAGGCCCTGGGCGACCTGCTTGGCGGGCAGCCCCGCGAACCGCTGGATGCCGTGGGCGCGCCAGATGTCCCGCTCGGTGACCCCGGTGAGCACCTTGTGGAGCCGTACGTACTCGGACAGCTTGGCCTTGGCGCGCACGCCGGAGGCGAAGCGCAGGACGAAGCCTTCGGCCTCGGTGCCGGTCGCCGGGGCGCCGCCGGGCAGGGTGTTGGACTCGGTCAGCGCGATCAGCTCGTCCAGGGGCATGGCGGGCCACACGGTGACGACGGCTCCGATGCCCTCCCAGTGGGGCGCGGCCTCCGCCAGTGGGACCTCCGTGCCGTCCGGCCCGAAGGCGGCGAGGAGGACCAGGTCCCGGCGGTTTCCGTAGTCGACGACGATGCGGTTCTGCGGGTAGAGGATCTCGGCGAGGTACGTGGTGCCGGGGCGCAGGGCCGTGGTGTCCCTGGAGTCGAGGAGGCGCTGCGCCCAGGTCGCCTGGGCGCTGGTGAAGGACCCCTTGGAGGCGACCCGCCAGCGGTCCGCGTAGTGGAAGACCACCGCGAGGCTGCCGTCGACCTTGTCGTAGACCTCGAACGGCTCGTCGGGCAGGGCGGGGGCGTAGGGCTGGCCCGTCTCGTGCTCGCCGACGTTGAAGAACTTCGGCAGCGGCAGCGCGACGACCGCGCCGGTGGTGTCGTCGGCGACGAGGCCGCGGCAGCGCGTGGTGACCCGGTTCCACACGCGCTCGTACTGGGCCGTCCTCGTGTACGTGTAGAGGGACAGTGGCAGTTCGGGGTGCGTCTTGCGGGTCACGTACCCGGCGTCGATCGAGTCCGCCAGCGCCTGTGCGGGCAGCAGGTCGTGCAGAGTCAGGTGGTCCTGGCTCATGGGGTCCTCCCGGTTCGAGATGGCTCATTCTCGCCTGTGGGAGGTGCCGCGCGGTACCTGATTTCGGCTGGTCGGGAGCGTTGTCGTGGCCGGATCAGTGGGTGATGCAGAGCTCGTTGCCCTCGGGGTCGGCGAGGGTGGTCCAGGCGAAGGGGCCCTGCCGCTTCTCGTGGAGGAAGGTGGCGCCCTTGGCCATCAGCCGCTCGACGACGTCCTTCGGGTCGTCGGATCCGGTGCGCACGTCCAGGTGGACGCGGTTCTTGACCGTCTTGGGCTCGGGCACGAGCTGGAACAGGATGCGGGGCGCGCGCTCCAAGCCCTGGGGGTGGCGGATCGCGCCGCCGACCTTCCACACGAGGCCGCCGCGGTGGGTGGTGGTGTCGGACTCGCTCGCCTGGCCCGCCGCGATCAGGCCGCGGATGAACTCCTCGTCCTGGGCCTCCACTTCCCAGCCGAGGGCGTCCGCCCACCAGTCGGCGAGCGGGTGGGGGTCGGCGCAGTCGATGGTGACCTGGAAGGTGTATGCCATGCCGGGACCTTACTGAGGAGACCGGTCGGCCGCCAGCGCATGCCGTCGGCTGCGCCGCGGCGGGCCGCGGTCAGCGGGAGCCCGTCACCGCAGCCGCCCGGCGGGTGGTCAGGAAGGCGGCGCAGGTCAGCAGGCAGGCGGCCACCGCGACCCAGAGCAACACCTCGCCCGCCGGGCGCAGCCAGGCCACCCCGGTCGGCCCGGCGGCGGAGAGGCAGGCGGTGGCCGTCATGCCGAGCGGGAAGACGGTGGCCCAGCGGCGGACGTCGTAGTGCGGCCGGGGATGGCGCAGTTCGGCGCCGAGGAGGACGGCGTACCAGACGAGGGAAAGGGCGAGCGCGGCCAGGGTGAGAGTCCGCAGCGCGGTGTGCGCCGCGCCGGTCCAGACGGGCGAGGCGGTGAGCTTGGCGCCGGCCAGCGCGGAGATGGAGAGCGCCCCGCCGGCCACCCAGTGGTCGCCGGCGCCGCCCACGACCTCGCGGAGGTCGAAATGGCGCAGGGCGGCGACGTAGAGCAGCAGCCCGAGGCAGAAGGCCGCCAGCGCGGACCGGGCCAGCCAGTCCCGGTGGGCGGAGGCGGCGAGGACGGCCGCGAGCACGGCGAGCCCTTGGGTGGCCACGCAGACGAGGAACGCCACCCCCGGCATCCGGCGCCCCCAGCGCCGTAGGACGCCCAGCAGCAGCCAGGGCCAGAGCGCGGCGGACAGCACCAGCAGGGCGGCGGCCGCACGCTGCCATCCGAGCATGGAGAGCCGGGTCCCGAGCACGGTGCTGGCCGCGACGGCGGTCAGGGCGGCCGGGGTGTCGGCCTCGGCGCGGAAGCGGCCGCGGTCGCCCAGCAGGCGGATCGCGAAGTCGGCGGCGAGCACCAGCCACAGCGCCGCGGCGACGACGAGGAACACCAGGGAGGCAACGGCGCGGCCGGTCAGGTGCAGGCCGGCGGAGATGATGCCGGCGGCCATGACGGCGGCGCCGGCCGCGGGGGTGAGCCCGGCCCACCAGCCGCACCCGGAATGTGGCCTCACCTCTCCAGCGGACCCCACGGCGCAACACCCCGCCACCGGACCGGCCACCTCCCGGGCTCCGGCGCTCCCACCGGGCCGCGGCCCCACCCTGAGGACGGTCCCACCGGGCCGGCCGACCCTCCGGCTGCGTTCGCTCGGGGCCCCTCCCCGCCTCACGTCGGAACCCCACTCGGCGGCGCCGGTCCGCGCCGGCCGCGGCCGGGCACGGGGCTGCGGGCCGCCGCGGGCACCGCGTGGTGGCGGTCCCGCAGCCGGGTGGGTGGGTGTCGTCCTGGCCCGGCAGGGGCTGGTGGGGGTGTGGTGGCGGGAGACGCCGCCTACGGTGCGTCCGGGTCGCAGCTCTCGCGGCGGAGGCCGATCGCCCGTAGGGCGTGCATCAGGCCGCCGGTGTCCCCGTCGCGAACGATGTGGACGGCGCCGTCGACCTCCAGACCCGACAGGGCCCGGTGGGCGTCGGAGGCAGCGTGCAGGACCACTCCGCTCGGCGGGTCCAGGGCGCGGACCCCCTGGAAGACGCCGAGGACGTCCGGGTCGCCGTCGAGGCTGTCCAGGCCGTCGGGCAGGGCGAGGACCGTGATGTCGGGCAGCAGGGCGCGTGCGTGCGCCAGGGCGACGGCCTGCCCGTTGGCGTGGGAGATGACCCGGAAGTGCGGGCTGCTCTGGATCCGCGACCGCAGCCGCTCCAGCTCTTCGCCCTCCGGCACGCCCACCACCAGCACCGTCATCACAACAACCCATCCTCCGTCCCCACCGCCGCCGCGGCGAGTCGGCGGGCGGCCCCGGCCCCCGCCCCTGCCCCGCCCCTGCCCCTGCCCCTGCCCGGACGGCACCCGCACCGGCCCGTGCACGGCGCCGCCGCCCGTCCCGCCCCGCCCCGGGGGTTCGGGGCCGTCGGGGGCGTCCCCCCGGGGCGGGGCGGGGGCCGGGTGGATGCTTGCGCCGTGGAGGGGAACCGCTTGCGCGCCGTCCGGGTCGGGGCAAGGGTGGCGGGTAGCGTCGGGCTGCGCGGCCGTGGGCCGGGGTCCTCGCGCAGCACGCGTCGGCGATGGACCGGCCGTACGCCGTCCTGCGCCGCACCGCCCCGGCGGGGGCCGGAAGTCGGGCCCGCCAGCCAGGTCAGGCCGATCCGATCACGGGCTCGCCGTGTGCCGCCCCACGCCGCCCACCGCACCCGGCTCCTCCTCCACCGCCTCGGTACGACGTCGGAAAGCTTCCCCGCCGAAGGAGCCCCCATGGCCTCAGGTCTCGACCGCCACCAGCGCTACGCCGTCGCCCTGTTCCGCATCGTCACCGCCCTGCTGTTCGCCTCGCACGGCGCGGCTTCCCTCTTCGGCGTCCTCGGCGGCGCGCGCGGCGGTGGCACCATCGCCGCGGGTACCTGGCCCGGCTGGTACGCCGCCGCCATCCAGCTGGTCGCCGGCGCCCTGGTCCTCCTGGGCGCCGGTACCCGGCCGGCGGCCTTCGTCGCCTCGGGCTCGATGGCGTACGCGTACTTCACCGTCCACCAGCCGGGCGCCCTGTGGCCCCTGCAGAACGGCGGCGAAGGAGCGGCGATGTTCTGCTGGGCCTTCCTCCTGCTGGGGTTCACCGGCCCGGGTGCGCTCGCGGTGGACGGCCTCGTCGCCTCGCGCGCCTCCGGACGAGGCCACCGGGACGAACGCGGCCCGCAGGCCGCAGCGGCGTAGCGGGAGTCCCCGCCCCGGCCGCCCCGCTGGTCGCGCCGCCTCAGCGGGGCGGCGCGACCAGGCCCATCTCGTAGGCCGTGATCACCAGGTGGACCCGGTCGCGGGCGCCTAGCTTGCTGAACAGGCGCGCCACGTGCGACTTGGCCGTGGCCGCCGAGATGTAGAGCTCTTCGGCTATCTCCGTGTTCGACCGGCCCCGCCCCACCAGGGTGAGGACCTCCCGCTCGCGCTCGGTGATCCCCGCGCCCGGCGGCCGGGCGCCGTCGTCCGCCGCCGCGGCCCCCGGGCCGGGGGCAGGACCTGAGCCCGGCCACGGGCCGCGCACGATGTCGGCGATCAGGCGGCGGGTCACCCCCGGCGCGATGAGCGCGTCCCCCGCGGCCACCACGCGGATCGCCGCGAGGATGTCCTCCAGGGCCATGTCCTTGACCGCGAACCCGCTCGCGCCGGCGCGCAGGGCCCCGTAGACGTGGTCGTCCTCGTCGAACGTGGTCAGGACGAGGACGCGCACCGCCCCGTTCTGTCCGGTGATCAGACGGGTGGCCTCGATGCCGTCCATACCGGGCATGCGGATGTCCATCACCACGACGTCCGGGCGCAGTTCCCCGGCGAGGCGGACCGCTTCCGCGCCCGTCCCGGCCTCGCCGACGACGTGCAGGTCGGGCGTATCGGCCGTGAGGACCCGCAGCCCGGAGCGCACCAGCGGCTGGTCGTCGACGAGCAGGACGCGGATCGCCCGGTCGGGGCCGGTGGTCATCGGCCCGGCTCCGCGGCGTCCGCGGGGACGGGGAGCGGGAGCACCGCTTCGACCAGGAAGCCGCCGCCGGGACGCGGTCCGGCGCTGAGCCGGCCGTGCAGCAGCCCGACGCGCTCGCGCATGCCGGTGATGCCGAAGCCCGTGTCCCCCGGGCCGGCGGGAGTCCCGCGGCCCTCGTCGGCGATCTCCACGGTCAGTTCCCCGACCCCGTAGCCGATCGTCACCCGGCAGTGCCCGGTCGCCGCGTGGCGGACCACGTTGGTCAGCGCTTCCTGGACGATGCGGTAGGCCGAGAGGTCGATGTCCGGCGGGAGCCGGCGTTCCCGGCCTTCTGTGCGTACGTCGACGCGGACACCGGCGGCCGCCGTGGTCGCGACGAGCCCGTCGAGGTCGGCGAGCCCGGGGGCGGGTCCCGGCGGCGGCTGCACACGGCCCTCGCCTGGCTCGGACCGGCGCAGGGCGACCAGCGTGCGGCGCAGGCCGGACAGGGTCTCGCGGCTGGTGGCCTCGATGGCGCGCAGGGCTGTGCGGGCTTCCGCGGGCTGTGTCTCGATGACCCGGCTGCCCACCCCGGCCTGGATGGCGATCACGCCGACGCTGTGGGCGACCATGTCGTGCAACTCCCTCGCTATCCGCAGCCGTTCGGCGGTGACGGCTTCGGACACCTCCTGGGCGCGCAGTTTCCCCGCGTGCTCGCGGCGCTCCTTGAACAGCTGGCCCGCCATGGCGGAGGTGAGCAGCGCCAGCAGCGAGATCAGGCCGGAGCTCATCATGTCGTAGGGGCCGGACGCCAGGAGCGGAACGGCCGGCAGTTCCACGCAGAACACGACGGCTCCGGCGGTCACGGCGTCCCGGCGGGGCCGTGTGGCGACGATGAAGCCGAGGATGAGGTCGGACGCGAGGAAGACCAGGAGGCGGCCGGGGCTGTGGTCGTGGGTGGCCGCCGCCACGAGCGTCGCGCCGAGGAGGGCCGCCGCCAGGGCTGTCAGGGGGCGGTGGCGCAGCAGCCCGGCGAGCAGGCTCGCGCCGAGCAGCAGCACGGCCGCCATGAGCGGGCCGCCGGCGTACGGCACCCCTCCGATCAGCAGCAGGGCCACCACGAGGTAGAGGGCGCCGCCGCCCCAGGCCGCGAGGGGTGTCCTCGCCGACGGTGACGGACCGTGCGTCGGGGGTGGTGAGTTGTCCATGCCGTGACCGTAGCGAGCGGGCCGGGTGCGGACATCGGCCCCCGGATGTACGCCCCGGGGGCGGTGTCACCGGGCCGGTACGCCCCCGGGCCGGTACGCCCCCCTGACCGGTACGCCCCCCGCGATGCCGCCACTGGACCGATGTACCCCGCGTAGCCCTCCGGGCAGGCCGGGCACGAGCGAGGTCGGGGACTCACCGAGCTGCACGGGGCCGCGGTGGCCGGCGACCGGCGACGGCTGTCCTTCACGGCCGGGCGCGGCGCCGTCACCGCACTGCTGGGGCCGGCGGGGGCCAGCAGGACCGCGCGCTCCGGCTGGTCCTGGGGTCGGAGGGCTCGGACGGCGGGGTCGGCCGCCGTGGGCGGGGTCCCGGCGGCCCCGCAGCCCGCACCGGGTCGGGGCGCTGTCGGCCGCCGACGCACAGCGCGGCCGGCGTACGCCCGCGGCGCAGCTGTCGGCGCTCGCCCGCGGCCGAGGCGCCGGACCGGGGCTGGTGGCGGAGGTGCTGGAGGAGGCGGGCCCGTCGCAGGAGTCGCGGCGGCGGGTGCGGACGTACTGCCCCACGCAGCGGCAGCGGCAGCGCATTGCCCGCGGCGCTGCTGGGCGATCCCCCGGTGCTGCTCCTCCGACGAGCCCTTCGCCGGGCGGGACGCCGCCGGCGTGCGGTGGGCCCGCCGACTGCTATGGGCCTTGCGCCGGCCGCCGGCCGGGCCCGCCCCCGAAGGGGACGGGCCTCAGGACCGGACGCGAGCCGAGATCAAGGACGCGCCTCGCCGTCCTCGCCGGCTCGCTCGGCGCTCTTGGCGGCGTTCTTCTCCTTGATGCGCACCGCTTCCTTGCGGACGTCGGCCTGGGTGGCGCGCTCGCGCTGGAGCCACTCCGGGGATTCCTTCTTCAGTTCTTCGATCTGCTCGGTGGTGAGGGGCTCGGTGACCCCGCCGCGGGCGAGGCCGGCGATGGAGACGCCCAGCTTCGACGCGACCACGGGACGGGGGTGCGGCCCGTTGCGGCGCAGTTCTTGCAGCCACTCGGGCGGGTCGGCCTGCAGCGCACTCAATTCACTGCGCGAGACGACACCCTCCTGGAACTCGGCGGGGGTGGCCTCGAGGTACACGCCCAGCTTCTTCGCCGCGGTTGCGGGCTTCATCGTCTGGGTGTTCTGGTGCGACGTCATGGTGTCAAGGGTATCGAGCATGTGCGCTACCTCCGACCACGACCGGTAACCTGGCGGGGTGACAGGCTCGGAAGTACCGCATTCGTTCCGGCTCGCTTACGTCCCCGGGGTCACACCCACCAAGTGGATCCGGATCTGGAACGAGCGACTGCCCGATGTCCCGCTGACCCTGGTGGCGGTGTCCCCCACCGAGGCCTTCGGCGCGCTGCGCGACGGTGACGCCGACGCCGGTTTCGTACGGCTTCCGGTGGACGGGGCCGATCTCAGCGCGATCCCCCTCTACACCGAGACCACGGTGGTAGTGATCCCCAAGGACCACCTCGTGGCGGCGGTCGAAGAGGTGTCCACGGGGGACCTGGCCGACCAGATCGTGCTGCATCCCCTCGACGACACGCTCGACTGGGAGCGGCTGCCGGGACTGCCCGCGATCGAGCGTCCTGCCACGACGGCCGACGCGATCGAGCTGGTGGCCGCCGGGGTGGGCGTGCTCCTCGTACCGCAGTCCCTCGCGCGGCTGCACCACCGCAAGGACCTCACCTACCGGCCGGTCTCGGACGCCCCCGAGTCGCGCGTGGCACTGTCGTGGCCGCAGGAGGAGACCACCGATCTGGTGGAGGAGTTCATCGGCATCGTGCGCGGGCGGACCGTCAACAGCACGCGCGGCCGGCAGCAGGGCGCGGCGCAGCCGAAGGTCAAGGCCAAGGACAAGGCGAAGGCGAAGCGGGCTGACGCCGGCGGTGGCGCACAGCGCAAGTCCGCCTCCGGAAAGCCCGCCGGCAAGGGCGGCGCCCGCGGGAGTGCCGGCAGCTCCGGTGGCCCCAAGGGCGGCAGGAGCGGCAAGCCCCGCCGCCGGCCGTAGACCACGGGAGCGGGAGCGTCGGGGCCGCAGCCGCCCCGCAGACCACGGGAGCGGGAGCCTCGGGGTCAGGGCCGCCCCGGAACCGGGCGCCGCGCAGCGGCGTCGCCGGAGTGGCGGATGCCGCGAAGCGACCGCGCCGGGGCCCGGCCGGGACAGTGGCGGACCGCGACGGCCGGGTCTGGCGGGTCCGGATCGCGACGCGGTGTATGCAGGAGGCATGGACAACCGGCCGTCGCGTGCTCCCCGCCACCGGTCCCGGCAGGTGCGCCACGCGCAGCTGGCGGTCCCTTTCGCACTGATCGCCCTGGTGACGGTGGTCGACGTGCTCGCTCCGCCCGAGGTCCACCTCGGTCCCTTCCTGGTCGCCGCACCGGCCGTGACGGCCTCGTTCGCGGGCCCCCGGATGACCGGGTTCGTCGGCCTGGTCGCCGTCGTGGCGCAGGTGGCCGTGGCAATGGCGCGCACCACCCTGACCGACCTGAACCACACCTTCCAGATCGTCGCGCTGATCATGATTTCCGTGTTCGTGACGCTCTTCGCCCATCTGCGCGAGGTGCACGAGAGGGAGCTGGTCCAGCTGCGGTCGGTGGCCGAGACCGCGCAGCAGGTGGTGCTGCGGCCGCTGCGCGACCGGATCGGCCCGCTGCACGTGGCTTCCCTCTACCTGGCGGCGGCGGCCGAGGCGCAGATCGGCGGAGACCTCTACGCCGCTGCCCGGACGGCCACCGGGACCCGGCTGATCGTCGGGGACGTCCGCGGCAAGGGGCTGGAGGCCGTCGGCGAGGCGGCGCTCGTGCTGGGCGCCTTCCGGGCCGCCGCCCATCAGGAGGCGGGCCTGCCGGGACTGGTGAGCTACCTGGAAGCGGCGGTCTCCCCCGACCTGGACGATTCCGGGGGCCAGGGCGAGAGCTTCATCACCGCGGCCGTCCTGGACATCCCGGACGCCGAGCCGTTGGTGCACCTCGTCAGCTGCGGCCATCCGCCGCCGCTGGTACTGCGGCGCGGCCGCCCGCCCGTCCTCCTGGCGGTGGAGCAGCCCGCGCCGCCGCTGGGTCTTGGCGCACTGGCGCCGTCCTCGGTCACCGCACAGGACTTCCCCTTCGCGGTGGGGGACGTACTGCTCCTGTACACGGACGGGGTTCTGGAGGCCCGGGACCGGACGGGGGCGTTCTACCCGCTCGCCGAGCGGGCGGCGGCCTGGTCGGACCTGCGCCCCCGGGCCCTCCTGGACCGGCTGCGGACGGACCTGCTCGCCCACGCGGCCGGCAGCACCCTCGGCGACGACGCCGCGATGGTGGCGATCGAGCGGCTCGCATAGGAGTGCCCTGCCGGTCGGGGCGGGCCCCTCCCTGGCTTCCGGCCGGCCGGCTGCCCGCGCCCGCTGCCGCCGTCTGCCCGCTGCCCGCTGCCCGCTGCCCGCCGAACGCTGCGTTCGGAGTGCCGCGCCGGGCGGGGGACCCCAGTCTGGACGTATGGAACACGCGCCGATCGTCGTCCACCCGGTCTCCGCCTCGGGCGGGCGGCGGGTGACCATCCGGATCCAGGGCCATGACACCATCCTCGGCGTCGCCCACTCGGACGCCGACGTGATCGAGTTCCTCCGGCGCATCGAGCTGCCGGACCCGGACGAGCTGGTGCTCGGGGATTCGGCCGCGATCGGCTGGAAGGTCGACGCACCGCACGTGTACGAGGCCGAGGCCGGACCGCCACCCGCCGACCTGCCCTGAGACCCCAGAGGCACTGGCGGGCCCACCAAGCACCACCAGGCACCACCAGGCACCGCCGGGCGCGCGGCAGCCCTCCCGTGGGGAGCCGGGAGGGCGGCGGGCCCGGGTTGGTCCGGAGCCACACCTTAAGCACGGCCGCGGGCGGGCCGGTAGGCATATGACAGGGGAGATTCCGGATCGGGCAGGAACGGGCGGGGCGGCCCGGGTGCCGGCCGATAGGCTGGGTGCGACGTTCACGTCAGGGGGCACACCATGGGTGACTCGACCGCACTCGGCGACCGCATGAAGCGGTACGAGGCCGCGCACCGTGCGGTCCTGCCGCGCCGCACGTACACGATCCTGCGGCTCGACGGCCGCGCCTTCCGCACCTACCTGCGCGACGCCGACAAGCCCTTCGACATGTCCTTCACCGCGGACATGGCCGCGGTGACCGAGGCGCTGTGCGCCGAGGCGGCCGGAGCGGCCCTCGCCTACACCCAGTCCGACGAGATCAGCCTGCTCCTGACCGACTTCGCGTCGCCCGGCACGGAGCCCTGGTTCGGCGGGGTCGTCGCCAAGCAGCTGACCGTGGCCGCCTCGCTCGCCACCGCGGTCCTCAACGAACGGCGGCCCGGCAGGCGGGCGCTCTTCGACGCCCGCCTGTTCACCATGTCCGACCCGGTGGAGGTCGCGAACTACTTCGTGTGGCGGCAGCGGGACGCCGTCCGCAACAGCATCTCTATGGCCGCGCAGGCGCACTTCTCCCACGAGCGGCTGCACCGGGTGTCGACCGGCGCGATGCGGGAACTGCTCTGGTCGCAGAAGCGGATCGACTGGAACGACTACCCGGACGCGTGCAAGCGGGGCCAGGTCGCCGTGCGGCACTCCGGGGAGCGCGAGGCCGGGTACGTCGACGGGCGGACCGGGCGCACCGAGCAGGCGACGACGGCCCGCTCCTGGTGGGAGGTGACGGCCGCCCCCCGTTTCACGGCCGACCCGGCGGCTTGGCCGGCCCGCCTCATCCCGCCCCTCCCGGTCCTCTCCCGCACCTCTTCCTGAGCGCTTTCTTACCGCCGCCTTAAGCGGAACCTAAGGTTCGTCAGCACCGCCCCGAAACGAACGGATGTCCGTTTCGGGGCGGCTAGCGTGCTGCCTCATCACCAACTCCCCAGTAACACAGAGGCAGGACGCCATGAGCAGGACAGTGGGCCACCGACGCAGGACGAGCCGGGCCGCGAAGGCCGCGGGCACGATCGTGGCGGCGGCGGTGATCGGCGGGGCGGCCTTCGCGTTCACCGGGACCGCCCAGGCCAGCTCCGTCGGAGCCGTGTACACCAAGTCCAGTTCCTGGAGCGGTGGTTACACCGGCCAGTACGTCATCACGAACAACACCGGCCAGGCCCAGTCGGGCTGGACGCTCCAGTTCGACCTGCCCTCCGGGGTGAGCATCGGCTCCCTGTGGAACGGTACCCACACGGTCGACGGGCAGCACGTCACGGTGCGGCCCGCGAGCTGGAACGGGCAGCTGGCGGCCGGGGCCTCCGTCACCGTCGGCTTCGTGACCAGCGGATCCGGCACCCCGGGCAACCCGACCGGCTGCCGCATCAACGGGCTGAAGTGCTCGGTGGACCAGGGCGCCACGGCCGGCCCGAGCGGGCGGCCCACCGTGCGCCCCACGCCGACCTCCACGCCGGCGCCCACGGCGACGACCGGCGCCCCGACCACCTCCGCGCAGCCGACCCGGACCGCCACGCCCACCGCCACCGCCACCGCGCCCGTTCCCGGCACGCCCGGCGGCGCGCGCTTCGCCCCCTACGTGGACACCTCGCTGTATCCCGCCTACGACCTGGTCGACACGGCGGCGAAGACCGGCGTGAAGGAGTTCCACCTCGCCTTCATCACCTCCGCGGGTGGCTGCGCACCGCTGTGGGGCGGGGCCACGGACCTCGCGAGCGACAAGGTCGCGGCCCAGATCGGCGCCCTCAGGGCCCAGGGCGGCGACGTCCGGGTGTCGTTCGGCGGCGCCGCCGGACACGAGCTGGCCCTGAACTGCGCCACCGTGGACGATCTGACCGCCGCCTACGGCAAGGTCGTCGACCAGTACCGGCTGACCAAGGTCGACTTCGACATCGAGGGCGCGGCCCTGCCGGACACCGCGGCCAACGCGCGCCGCGCCCAGGCCATCGCCCGGCTGCAGAAGTCCCACCCGGGCCTGGACGTGGCCTTCACCCTGCCCGTGATGCCCGAGGGGCTGACCCAGCCCGGCGTGGCGCTGCTGGCCGACGCCAAGAAGAACGGCGTGCGGATCGACGCCGTCAACGTCATGGCGATGGACTACGGGCCCGCGTACAACGGCGACATGGGGCAGTACGCGATCCAGGCGGCGACGGCCACGCAGGGTCAGCTCAAGGGCGTGCTCGGGCTGTCCGACGCGGCGGCCTGGAAGGCGGTCGCCGTCACCCCGATGATCGGCGTGAACGACGTCGCGAGCGAGGTCTTCAGCGTCTCGGACGCCTCGCAGCTCGTGGACTTCGCGGCGGCGAAGGGCATCGGCCGCCTCGCGATGTGGTCCGCGGCCCGGGACCGGCAGTGCGCGGCGGGAGCCGTCAACTATGCCGATCCGACGTGCAGTTCCATCCTCCAGCAGCCGTTGGCCTTCACCAGGGCGTTCGCGGCGCTGAAATAGCCGCACCGCAGGCGCGATACCCGCCGCAAGCCGGCGCAGGAGGGTCCGCCGTGCCGCTCGTGCGGCGCGGGGGGCCGTGGTCGGGGCCGGGCGGCTCATCCGGGTGAAAGCCGCCGCGGCCGGATCGGCCGGATCGTTCCTGCGCCGGCCCGGCCCGCGAGGATCGCCGCGACCGGGCCCGATCGGCGGCCCGGCAGGTGAGGAGGCTGCGTCATGGTGGGCGGGCAGTTCGGAACGGCGCTGAGGGCATCGGTGGCGGAGCCCGGCACGACACCCCTGATCGGGGTGTACGACATGTACTCGGCCTCGGTGGCGGCCGGCCACTACGAGGGCCTGTTCGTCTCCGGCTTCGGCTTCGCCGCCTCCTTCTACGGGCTTCCGGACATCGGCTTCATCGCCTGGCCGGACATGGTGGCCTTCACCGAACGGCTCCGCGCCGCGTTCCCCGGCCACCACCTGCTGGTGGACATCGACGACGGGTACGGCGACCCGGAGGTGGCCGCCCACGTGGTGCGGCGGCTGGAGCGGGCCGGGGCGTCGGGCGTCGTCCTGGAGGACCAGCAGCGCCCGCGCCGCTGCGGGCACGCGGACGGCAAGCAGATCCTGCCGCTGGGGCAGTACCTCGACAAGCTGGAGCGGGTCCTCGACGCGCGCGGGGACCTGTTCGTGGTGGCGCGCACCGACGCCACGCAGGAGCCGGAGATGCTGCTGCGCGCCGGGGCCCTGGCGGCGACGGGCGCCGACATGGTGCTGGTGGACGGCGTGCGCAGCTCCGCGCAGCTGGAGCGCATCCGGGCCGCGGCCGGGGACAAGCCGCTGCTCTTCAACCAGATCGCCGGGGGCAGGTCACCGCGGTTCTCGCTCACGGAGCTGTCCGGCCTGGGCGTGGACGCGGCCGTCTACAGCACGCCCTGCCTGTTCGCCGCGCACCGGGCCATGGAGGCCGCGCTGACCGAGCTGAAGTCCGGGGACGGCCGCCTGCCGGAGGTCGACGGCGCGGCGGTCGACGGCGCGGCGGTCGGTGTCGCCCTCTCGACCGACCTGCTGACCCGCAACCTCGGGCGTCCCCGCCCGGCCGCCCTCCCCTCCCCGGCCCGCTGACTGCCCAGCCGGCGCCGACAGCGGCCCGGGCGCGCCCGGGCCGCGGCTCGCCACGGTCACCGGTTCCGGCCGGCGCCGCGAGTCACCCCGTCCCGGCCGGCGCCGCGAGTCACCCCCGTCCCGACCGGGAAGGCGACCCGGTTTCGGCCGGCATACCGATGGCCCTCCACGCGGACGGCACACGGGCGGGAAGCCGTTCCCACGGGCATGCGACGGGGGGGATCGAGCCCGCCGGGGCAGGGACCCGCCCCGGTACGCGCAGGCCGCCACCCCCGCCCTGAGGGCGGGGTACCGCTCAGGTGCCGGCCGGCCCGCGGCCGGCGGCCGCGGGACCGACGACGCCGCCGGGGACCCGGCCGACCTTCGCCAGGACCAGGACCGTGTCGTCGGCCGGGCCGGCGGGGAGCAGGTTCGCCAGGATCCGGTCGGCGGCCTCCTCCATGGTGCCCTCGGCTCCCCGCAGTTGGGCGCGCAGGGCGTCCATCCCCGCGTCGATGTCCCGGCCCCTGGTCTCGATGAGACCGTCGGTGTACAGGGCCAGCGTGGAGCCCTCCGGGAGCTCCAGTTCCGTCGTGGGGAAGGGGAAGCCGCCCACGCCCAGCGGCACCCCGCAGGCGGGGGCCACCGTCTCGACGGCGCCGTCCGGGCGGCGGACCAGGAGCGGCGGGTGTCCCGCGTTGGCCATCAGGGCCGTCCCGGTCGCGGGGTCGTAGAGCAGGTAGAGACAAGTGGCCAGTTCTATTCCGGCGTCATGGGCGCAGGTGTCGAGTTCGGCGAGCAGCGCCCCCGGGTCCGGGTGGTGGCGGGCCAGCGCCTTGGTGGTGATCCGCAGCCGGCCCATGGCCGCGGCCGCCGCCACCCCGTGCCCCATCACGTCCCCCACGACGAGGGCCACCCGGTCGCCTGGCAGGCTGATCACGTCGTACCAGTCGCCGCCCACCTCGGTGACGTGGCCGCCGGGCAGGTACCGGTGCGCGACGTGCACGTAGGGGCCCGCTCCCGTGGCACTGGGGAGCAGGGCCCTCTGGAGGGTGAGCGCGATGTCCTGGACGCGGTTGTAGAGGCGGGCGTTGTCCAGGCAGAGGGCGGCGCGCGAGGCCAGCTCCGCCGCCAGGGCGAGGTCCTCCTCGGTGAAGACCGGGCGGGCCGAGGACCTGCCGAACATGGTGATGCCCTGGACCGTCCCCCGGGCCACGAGCGGGGCGACCAGGATGCGGGCCAGTCCGCTGTCGCGCAGGAGCCGGGCGCGTTCCCGGTGTGCGACGGTCCGGGTCACGAAGTCCTCGTTGACGGGGACCGACAGGGGCCGGCCCGTGCGCAGCATGGCGTGGATGGCGGAGCCCGGTGGGTAGGTGACGCGCTCCAGGCCGCCGACCAGTTCCTCCGCGGGCGGTGGCAGGCTGGTCCCGGACGCGATGCGGCGGGTCACCAGGGGCCGCTGCGGATCGAAGGCTTCCGACTCGTCCGCCCATTCGACCAGTTCCACGACGGAGCCGTCACAGAAGTCCGGGACCGCCGTGTCGACCAGTTCCTGTGCGGTCACGTGGAGGTCGAGGGTGGTGCCGATGCGGGCGGCGGCCCGGTCCAGCAGGGCGAGCCGCCGGCGCGCGGCGGTGGCCTCCAGGATGGCGTGCTCCCGGTCGGTGACGTCCACCAGCAGGCCGCCGACCCCGGGCCGCGTGTCGACGGCCCCGCTGAGTGCGAACAGGCTCACGGAGCGGACCTGGTCCCGGTCGGGACGGCCCGGGGTGCGCAGGCCCACGAGGGTGCCGACCACCGGGCGGCCCTCCTCGGCAACGGCCCGCAGCGTGCGCTCGTACTCGCCCCCGTCGGAGGTGAGCATGACGTCGCACATGCGGCGGCCCAGGTGGTCGCCGATGGACATGCCGTCCATGTCGGCCAGGGCCTGGTTGAGGTGGACGTACCGCAGCTCCTCGTCGAGCATGACCAGGCCGATGGGGCAGGTCTCGAAGAGGGCGTCGAGGAACGCCAGGTTCGTCTTCACCCGGTCGAGGTCCTCGCCGCGGCTGGCCAGGCCCATGACGACGGAGCTGCCGCCGGGGCCGGTGACGGGGAAGACCCGGAAGCCGCAGTCGAAGACCGTCCCGTCGCGGTGGACGACGGGCATGCGTACCCGCCAGTACCCCAGGGTCCGTCCGCGTTCCGTCAGCTGGGCGGCCGGGCTGCCGGCGCCCGGGGACGGATCGGGGAACAGGACGTCCGCCGGGCGGGCGAGCACGGTGTCCGCCGGATAACCGAAGAGGCCCTGGGCGCCGGGCCCCCAATAGCAGACGCGGTGCTGGTCATCCAGCCCGAAGACGGCCACTGCCACGTGCTCCAGCAGCGTGCCCGGCTCTGACCTCAGGAGGCCAGGGGCATCCTCGCCCCCCGGCGGAACCGTCGGCACCAGACGCCCCCTTTCGGGCTTCCCGTCAATTCTGCCCCCTACCCGTCCCGGGGACCCACCTCAGCGCTTCCGGCGGCCGGTGGGTCCGGCGCGGCCGGCGCTCCCGCCCGTCCGGGGACTGGCCACCGCTGCGGGCGGCGGGGATCATGAGGGGACGCCGGGCCGCCGGGTCCCGCGCACCGCCTGCGAGTCCGGGAGATCCGTGTGTCCTGCGAGTCGAGTTATGCGTCGGGGGTCTGTGACGTGCCGCTGCTGGGCGACACGATCGGCGAGAACCTGGACCGTGCCGTCCGGCGGTTCCCGGAGCGGGACGCCCTGATCGACATGGCCGCCGGACGCCGGTGGACGTACGCGGAGCTGGCCGCCGACGTCGACGCCCTGGCGCTGGGCCTGCTGGACCTCGGCATCGGCAAGGGCGACCGGGTCGGCATCTGGGCCCCGAACCGCGCTGAATGGACGCTGGTGCAGTACGCGACGGCGCGGATCGGGGCGGTCCTCGTCACCGTGAACCCGGCCTACCGCTCGCACGAACTGGAGTACGTCCTGCGGCAGTCGGGGATCCGGCTGCTCGCCGCTGCCGACCGTTTCAAGACCTCGGACTACGCGGCCATGATCGAGGAAGTGCGGCCGCGCTGTCCGGAGCTGGAGTTCGTGGTCCTGCTGGAGGGGCCGCTGTGGTCCTCGCTGCTGGAGCGCGGCCGGCGCGGCGACCCCGCGGACCTCGCCCGGGCGCAGGCCGCGCTCAGCCCGGACGACCCGATCAACATCCAGTACACCTCGGGGACCACGGGCTTCCCCAAGGGTGCGACCCTCTCGCACCACAACATCCTCAACAACGGCTATTTCGTGGGCGAGTTGTGTCACTACACCGAGCACGACCGCGTCTGCATCCCGGTGCCCCTCTATCACTGTTTCGGCATGGTGATGGGGAACCTCGCGTGCACCAGTCACGGCGCGGCCATGGTGATCCCCGCGCCGTCGTTCGACCCGGTGGCCACGCTGGCGGCGGTGGAGGCGGAGGCGTGCACGTCGCTGTACGGGGTCCCGACGATGTTCATCGCCGAGCTGGCGGAGCCCGGCTTCGACGGGTACGACTTGTCCAGTCTGCGGACGGGGATCATGGCGGGCTCGCCCTGCCCGGTGGAGGTGATGAAGGAGGTCATCGACCGGATGGGGATGGCCGAAGTGTCCATCTGCTACGGAATGACGGAGACCTCGCCGGTGTCGACGCAGACGCGGGCGGACGACTCCGTGGAGCGCCGGGTGTCCACGGTCGGCCGGGTCGGGCCGCATCTGGAGGTGAAGGTGGTGGATCCGCAGTCGGGGAGGACGGTGGCGCGCGGGGAGCCGGGCGAGCTGTGCACCCGCGGCTACTCGGTCATGCTCGGCTACTGGGGTCAGCCCGAGCGGACCGCCGAGGCGGTCGACGCGGCGCGCTGGATGCACACGGGGGACCTGGCGGTCATGGACGACGACGGTTACCTGAGCATCACCGGCCGCATCAAGGACATGGTCATCCGGGGCGGCGAGAACCTCTACCCCCGCGAGATCGAGGAGTTCCTCCACACCCACCCGGACGTGCTGGACGTACAGGTCATCGGCGTGCCCGACCCGAAGTACGGGGAGGAGCTGATGGCGTGGGTGCGGATGCGGGAGGGCGCGGAGCCACTGACCGCAGCGAGCGTGCGCGCGTACTGCGAGGGCCGGCTGGCCCATTTCAAGATCCCGCGGTACGTCCACGTGGTGGAGGAGTTCCCGATGACCGTCACGGGGAAGATCCGCAAGATCGAGATGCGCGAGGCGGCGGCCCGCCTGCTGGACCTGCCGTCCGACAGAGCGCAGACGTAGGCGTAGGCGCAGGCGTTTTGTCCTGGCTCCGTGGGACATGGGCCGTGGGGGTCCGGTGTGCGCCTGCGGACCGGACCTGGGTCCCTGCCGCGCCCGGGGCAGTACCGTACGGCGGCCTCCTCGGGCTGCTCCGCGCAGGGCGCGCGGGCTCGTCCCTGCCGCGGCCGCCGGGGCAGCACCGCACGGCGGTTTCCTCAGTCGGCTTCGCGCAGGCCGGCGGCGGCTCCGCGGGTGAGGCCCACCCGGACGAGGGCGGCTGCCAGCCGCGGCAGCTCATCGGCGCCGACCAGGGCCGCCAGCGTTTCGGGCGTCCCCGGCAGTCCCAGCCCGGCCGCCGCTTGCAGGGCGCGGCGGTCGAAGGCCGGGCGCAGCTCGGGCCACACGCCCTGTGCCTCCCGGCAGAAGATGTCCGCCCCCACCGGACCGATCCGCGGGATCTCCCTCAGCAGGTCCCGCACCCGGGCCGGGTCCCCGTCGGCCGCCGCCCGAAGCTGTCGCAGATCCCCGCGCCAGCGGTCGAGGAGGAGTCCCGCGCCCTCTCCGAGCGCGGTGGCCGTGCTCTCGTCGTAGCGGCGGTAGTGCGCGCGGCCGAGGGCGCGCACCCGGTCCTGGCGGCCGGCCGCGGCCATGGCCCGCGGGGTGCGCATCCCTGCCGCGGACAGCTCCCGGGCTGCGGCGACGGCGATGTCCGCCTTGATCCGGACGGAGAACAGCACACAGAGCGTCAGCAGCTGATAGAGGGGCGCGGGCATGTCGCGCAGCCGGATGCCCGCTTCCTCGGCGTGGGTCCGGCCGTATGCGTCGAGGAGTCGTCGTGTCATAGCCCGTTGGGAGGTGTCCGCTGCCACGTCACGAGCCTAAGGGTTGCCCCGTGATCCCCGGGGCGGGCGCACGACGCCGGATTCGGCACCTCGCCGCGTTGTTTCGGAACGCCCGAATACGCCCGGTACGGGGCGCCCTCCGCCGTGCGCCGACCCACCGGGGATCATGGGACGGCCCTTGGGCCCTGTGGTGACGAGTCCCGCCCGGTCCGCGCTGCCCGGCACCGCACCTCCCGTCAGGGAGGCTACCGCTGGGAGGTGCCCCCGGTGTCGTCGGAGCACCCCGAGTCACGTCCGGTCGTCGCGAGCTCCTGCGCCTCGGGGTGTGCAGGCCGGATCAGCCCGCCCCGGGCCGGGGCCCCGCCCGGCCTGGCTCGGCCCGCCTCGGCCCGGGAGATACCCCCAGGGGTGTTCGGCCGGGGTGCGGGACACGGCGCGGATGGGGGGCCATCATCGTGTCGCCCGGTACACGCACGCGGCGCGGCCGGTGGGAGGGAGGCGGACGTCCGGACCATGACCGAGGACCGGTACGACAGCTGGGCCGCCGGGGAGGCGTACGAGCGGTACATGGGCCGGTGGAGCCGTCCGCTGGCCGGCCGGTTCGTGGCGTGGCTCGATCCGGGGGACGGGGGTCGGTGGCTGGACGCGGGGTGCGGCACCGGGGCCCTGACCGCGGCGCTGGCCGCGCCGCCGGCCCCCGGGGCCGGGCCCCGGGAGGTGGTGGGGCTGGAGCGCTCCCCCGCCTACGCGGCTTTCGCCGCCTCGGCGCACGGCGCCCCGGGTGCGCCGTGCGTGGTGGGCGACGCACAGGCGCTGCCCTTCGCCGACGGGGCCTGCGACGGCGTGGTCAGCGGGCTGGTGCTCAACTTCCTGCCCGAGCCCGGGCGGGCGGTCGCCGAGGCGGTCCGGGTCGTACGGGCCGGTGGAACGGTCGCCGCCTACGTATGGGACTACGCCGGGGGCATGGAGCTCCTGCGGTACTTCTGGGAGGCGGCCACGGCGGTGGACGCCTCGGCCCTGCCGCTGGACGAGGGCCGCAGGTTCCCGCTGTGCCGGCCGGAGCCGCTGCGGGCACTGTGGGAGGAGGCCGGGCTGGCTGACGTGGAGGTGGCCGCGCTGGGGGTGGGCACCGTGTTCGGCGGCTTCGCGGACCTCTGGGAGCCGTTCCTGGCCGGCCAGGGGCCCGCGCCCGGTTACGTCGCCTCCCTCGCCTCGCCCGGCCGCGACCGGCTGCGGGAGCGCCTGCGCGCCTCCCTGCCGGTCGCGCAGGACGGTTCGATCGCCCTGCGCGCCCGCGCCTGGGCGGTCCGAGGCCGCCGGCCACCGGCCGCCCCGCCACCGCCTGACGGAGCGGCCGGCGTCTGACGGACCGGCCACAGTCTGACGGGCCGGCCAGCGCCTGACGGATTGGCCGCCGCCCGGGGCCTGCCGGCGCCCGAGGCCCGCGCCGCCCGGGTCTCGACGGGTGACCCCGGAGGCCTGTCGGGTCCGGAGGTCGCCCGCGGTCCCCGAGGTCGCCCGAAGTCCCCGAGGTCGCCCGAGGTCGCCCGAGGTCCCCGAGGTCGCCCGAGGTCGCCCGAGGTCAGCGTGCGCCGGCGGTGGCGAGTTGTTCGGCCAGGACCTTGGCGGCGGGGAAGGTCGCACCGAGAGTGCCCACGCGCTTCCAGTGCAGCCTGCCGTCCGGCGCGACGATGAAGACGGAGCGGCGCAGGCCGATGAGGGGCGCGTCGATGCCGAAGGCACGGGCGACGCTCCGCTCCGCGTCGGCGAGCAGCGGTATCCGCAGCCCCCGCTCGCGGGCGAACCGCTCGTGGCTGTCGACATCCTGCGGGCTGATGCCCCAGACGGTGGCGCCGCAGGACCGGAGGTCTTCGAGCCCGTCCGAGTAGGAGCACAACTGCGCCGTGCAGACGGGGGTGTTGTCCCCGGGGTAGAAGGCCAGCACCACCGGCTTCCCCCGCTGCTCCCGGAGGCTGTAGTCCCCCCGCTCGAAGCGGTCCTCCGTGAGGCAGCCTCCGGGCAGGGAGAAGTCGCCGATGATGTCGCCCACTGCGGGGGTGCGGCCCATGGAGTCGTTCCTTCGGTAGCGGTAGCGGTGGCAGGTGGTGGGAGCACCGAGTCTGCCCTACTTGCGCGCGGGCTCACGCGGGAAGGTTCAGGAGCATCAGCGGCGCGGTGGTGGGCCGGGGGGAGCCGCCCGCCGGTTCGAGGGTCAGGCCGACCGCGCGAGCCCGGCCGGGGTCTCCGTCCATGAGGACGGCTCCGTCGTGCCGCAGCAAGCCGGCCGGGCGCATGGTGCCGTGGTCGTCGAACCACAACTGGTAGGCCTTGCCGGCGGGGGCGGCCGGCATGCCGGACCCCACGAAGACCGACTTGTTCAGCCGCGCCGAGGTCACCACGGAGGCGGCGGCGCCGCCGCTGGTGCGGCCGTGCACCGTCCGGGCGTCCGGGGCGGCCATGACGGCGGCCAGGTCCCGGACCTGGCGCTCGGCGTGCCGGGCCGCCAGCCGGGCCTGGTCCGCCTGCTGGTGCTGCCAGGCGGCCAGCCCGCCGAAGGCCGTCGCGGCGGCGACGCAGGCCGCGATGACGAACGGCCCCGTCCGGCGCGTCAGGACCGCGGCCAGCCTGGCCGGTTTGGCCGCCCGGGTGTGCGGGGGGAGGCGGCGGACGGTGTCGATGCGGCGCAGGACCGTCTGCTTCATCCCCGGCGGCGCAGGCACGGCGACGGCTGCCGCCAGCCGGGCGGAGGTCGCCGCGAAGCCCGCCACCTCCTGGAGGCAGGAGGCGCAGTGCGCCAAGTGCGCGCTGAAGGCCTCGTGTTCCTCGCCGGTGAGTGCGTCGAGGGCGTACGCGCCGGTGAGGGTGTGCAGGTCCGCTTCGTGCTTCATGTGGTCACCCCCATGCAGTCGCGCAGCCGGATGAGTCCGTCGCGCATACGGGTCTTGATGGTGGGGAGCGGGGTCCCCAGCGTTTCCGCGACCTCGCGGTAGGTCAGGCCCTGGTAGTAGGCGAGCGTGACGGCCTCGCGCTGCAGCTCGGTCAGACCGCCCATGCAGCGGCGCACCTGCTCCCCCTCCAGGCGCTTCTCCACCTGCTCGACGACCTCGTCGTAGGGCCGCTGCCCGTCCCGTACGGCCGTGTCGTGGTCGCGGTTCGCGGCGGCCTGGGCGGAACGGACCCGGTCGATGGCGCGGCGGTGGGCGATGGTGGCCGCCCACGTCATGACGGAACCCTGCTCGGGGCGGTAGCGGGCGGCCTGGCGCCACAGGTCGATCATCACCTCCTGCGCCACCTCCTCCGACTGCGCGCGGTCCCGTACGACGCGTAGCGCGATCCCGAAGACGGTGCCGGCGACGGCGTCGTAGAGGGTGGCGAAAGCGTCCTTGTCGCCGCGGGCCACCAGCTCCATCACCTCCTCCAGCCCGGGGCCGGCGGAGCTGTGGCCGGCGAACGGCAGGGGCTGCCTCACGGGCACTCCTTCCCGAACTGCGGTACCGGGCGCCGCGCCGCGGCGGCGAGGTGCCCGCGGTCGTGGATCCATCGCATGAGCAGTCCTTCACTGACGAAAGGACCGGCCCCCTGGTGCCGGTGGGGCCGGCCGCGGGCTCGCTTCGGTGCGGTCCTGCCCTTGCTTCGGAGCGGGCGCGCGGACGGATTGGTCCGCCGGCCAGAACGCGAGCACCGAGGGAGGGAGGTGCCCCGCCAGGATGCGCCGGCGCTGTCGGCGGCTCGGTGCGGCGGCTTCGTCGCCCCGCACCCTCCATCGGGCGGGCGGGGCTCCCGGTTGTGGCAGCGCCTCCCGCACGGCCCCGCATGCGGGGTGATCGGGCCGGGGGTATGAATGGAGGACCAGCGGCATGATCGGAGTCGAGCATGGACGACTACCCGCTTCTCAACCTGTTCTGGACGATGTTGTGGATCTTCCTCTGGGTCATGTGGTTCTTCCTGCTCTTCAAGGTCATCACGGACATCTTCCGTGACCCGGGCCTCAACGGCTGGGCGAAGGCGGCATGGCTGATCGTGATCCTCCTGCTGCCGTACCTCGGTGTGCTCATCTACCTCATCGTGCGCGGCAGCAGCATGCACGAGCGGGACGCGAGGCAGCTCAAGGCCCAGGAGGAGTCCTTCCGGCAGTACGTCCAGAGCGCGGCCGGCACCGGCACGGGCACCGGTGCCAGTCCGGCGGAGGAACTGCACCGGCTCTCCGCGCTCAAAGACAAGGGCGACATCACTGCGGAGGAGTACGAGCGCGCCAAGGCCAAGGTCCTGGCCTGAGGCAGGCGCTGCTAACGGCCTTCGGAGGCCGCCCAGACGAGCGGGTAGGCAGCGTTTCCCGCCCCGTCGGCCCAGTGCAGCCGCTCCTCCAGGACGGCACGCCGGCCGGGCGGGCTCTGCTCGGCCAGCCGGGCCAGCAGGGTGCGCAGGCGGCGCAGGGCCATCGGGGAGCCGGCGGCGGCGAAGAGGAGTTCGTCGAGGGCGGTGCGGACGTACCGGTCCCAGTCGGGCAGCGGAACGGTCAGCCTCGTCCGGCCCGTCCCGTCGGTGAACCGGCCGACTTCCAGATCGCGGCCGGCGAGCCGTCCCAGCAGGTCCTCCATACGGTCCATGCTCTCCACCGCCGTGGCCGGGTCGTTCACGGCCGGGGACAGTGCCCGCAAGGCGATGTCGGCCAGGAGGCGCAGCGGCAGCTCGGGATCCTGGTCGAAGGTGCGCTCGACGCCGGTCACCATGGTGTCGCGCAGTGCCGTGTCCGGCATCGGGCCGCCCGTGACGTCGACGAGGGGCCGGCCCTGCCAGAGGGTCGTCCCCGGGGCCGCCCGGAACGCGAGCGTGCAGTCGTGCTCCTGCGCCGTGCGGATGAGCGAGCGGGCGTCGATCTGCTGGAGCACGGCGGACGGCCCGGACCACCGGACCGTGACGACCGCCGCCGACGGGGCCGGGGTCTGGGGGGCCGGCGCGGCGGGCGCCCGGCCCGGATCGTACGGCCGCACGTACAGCGCGTCGAAGAGCCGGTGCGCCCGGGTGACGATGGCGGTCAGGGAGTGGGCGAGCTGGATCGAGCTGAAGGCCCTCATCTGGAGCGTCCGCATCAGAGCGAGGGCGACCAGCGCGAGGATCATGGCGGCGCAGGGCACGAGCACGGAGACGGTGCCGCGGGTCCCGATGGTGAGACCGGCCGTGATGGTGAAGACGAACACCCCGACGGTGAAGGCGAAGGTGCGCCAGACGATCGGCTCGTCCCGGAAGAGCCCGAGGCGGGGCGTGAAGGTGCTGGCGGAGAACTGCACCACCAGGAACAGCATGGAGTAGATGATGCTGACCAGGCTGATGACGCCGAAGCCGAGGGTGAACAGCAGGCTGACCACCCGTCCGGCGTTCACCTGCGGTCCCCCCGTGATGAGCGGTGCCGGCAGGCCCAGCCCCAGCCCGGCGAGGGCGCAGACGAGCTGTGACAGGTCCCGGCGCACGGCACGCGTGCGGCCATGGAACAGCGGGCTCCGCCCGACCCGCCGCCGCTTCCGGGCGGAGGCGTGCCGCCCGGGATCCTCGGCCGCGCCGGACATCCGGCCTCCTCACCGGTCCCGGCGGACGCGGGCCCGGCTGGAGATGCAACCACGGGAGCGGACGGAGCGGGCGGCGCAATGCCGCACGGGCCCGCAGGGGCCGCCGGACGGCGGTGGCGGCTGCGGCCGAACGGGGGCCCGCCGCACGGAGGGTACGGACGGGTGGGGGGCGCGGCGACCGTACGGCGGGCCCCGGCGTTCGTACGGCGGGCGTTCGTACGGCGGGCGGCAGGCGGCAGGCGGCAGGCGGCGGGCAGGGGCTACGAGCCTCGGCAGGCGGCGGCCCGGTGTGCCCGGGCCGATCGGGTGACGTGCGGGCGCGGTCGGACGCCCCTCACGACGGGCCTGGCTAGCGTGGGCGCGTCGTCCTCGTCCACGCGTCCCCGAGACCCCGCGGAGCAGGTCCATGACCACCCCCCTCGCCTCACTCACCGGCGACTACGTCGTCGACCCCGACCACACCCAGATCGGGTTCGTGGCACGGCACGCCATGGTCACCAAGGTCCGGGGCGCGTTCAACGAGTTCGAGGGCACCGGGCACTTCGACGGTGAGGACCCATCCAAGTCCCAGGTGTCCGTCACCATCAAGACCGCGAGCATCGACACCCGCAACGAGCAGCGTGACGGCCACCTGCGCACCAACGACTTCCTGGACGCGCCGACCTACCCGGACATCACCTTCGCGTCCACCGGCGTGGAGCAGCTCGACAGCACGCATTTCCGGGTGACCGGCGACCTCACCATCAAGGACGTCACCCGGCCCATCGACATCGACTTCGAGTTCCAGGGCAGCGCCCAGGACCCGTTCGGCAACCTGCGCGTCGGCTTCGAGGGCTCGGTGCCGATCAGCCGCAAGGAGTTCGGGATCACCTGGAACGCCGCGCTGGAGGGCGGCGGCGTCCTGGTCGGAGACAAGGTGGTGCTGGAGTTCGAGGTGTCCGCGATCCGGCAGCCCTGACGCGGCCACTCGGCGCGCCGGAGCGGAGTAGTAGCGGCGGCAGGCACGCAGCATGCCCTCGGGAAGGGGACCGGCTCCACCGGCGCCGGCTGCCGGGCCTGCGCGGGGTGCCGCAGGGCAAGCACCGCGGCCGGGGGCGAGACGAAGGCGATGACGCCGCACAGCAACCGGGTGGTTTGCCGGATCGACGGCGTGGTCGGTCCGTTCACCCCGGCCGGGCGGCCCGTGGGTGCACCGTCCCGGCCGCCGTGAACCGCCCGGCGTGGAGACGCCGTTGTGCCGCCGGGCGGGCCGGGTCCGGGCCGCCGCACGCGGTGAGGTGTGGTCGGCCGCCGCCGCGGCGGGGCGCTGCCGTTGGTCCGGTCGGGGCGGGCTGCGGCGGGGCCGTGGCGACGTCCGACGCGTCGCGCCGACGGCGGGCCAGTCTCGGGCGGACGCGAACCCACGGCTCGGCGGAGGTCTGTGCATGGCCGGTACTTCCCGTGGCGGCGGCGCCGCCGTCCATCTCGTCGCGGCGGTCGCCGGCTGCCTCGTCGGGCTGGTGGGCGGCAGCTTCCGCTGGTGCCTGGCACGGGCGGAGGAGCTGCGCGGTTCGCTGCCCGGGGCCGCCGAGCGGCTCGGCTGCCCGGTCTGGCTGCTTCCCGTCCTGCTCACGGCGGCGGGAGCGGCCCTCGCGTGCGCGATCGCACGGCGGGTCCCCCGCTCCGCGGGCAGCGGCATCCAGGACGTCGAGGCCGTGTGGCGCGGGGAGCGGCCGCCCGGATCACCGTGGCTCCTGCCGGCCAAGTACGCCGGCGGCCTGATCGCCCTGGGCTCGGGGCTGGTGCTCGGGCGGGAAGGCCCGACGGTGCACATGGGCGCGGTGATCGGGGCGGAGGCGGGGCGCCGTGCGCGGATGGGCGCCGGGGACGTGACCCTCCTGCACACCTCCCTCGGCGGCGCGGGTCTGGCGGTGGCCTTCACCGCGCCCCTCGGCGGAGTGCTGTTCGTCTGCGAGGAGGTGACCCGGGTGGTCCGGGCGCGGCTGGTCCTCGTCACGCTCATCGGTACCGCCACGGCCGTCGGGTGCTCCCGGCTCCTGGTGGACGGCAGGCCCCTCTTCCCGGTCGCGGCCCCGGTCGGGCCGCCTCTCGCGCTGCTGCCCGTCTTCCTGCTGTTCGGCGCGGCCACGGGCGTCGTGGGGGTGGCCTACAGCCGCCTCGTCGTCGGGGCCCTCGCCGTCTGCGACCGCGTCACCCTGGTCCCGCCGGTCGCCCGGGCGGCCGTCATCGGGGGCGTGGTCGGCCTCCTGCTCGGCATCGACCCGGCGCTGGCCGGCGGTGGTGACCCGCTGAGCGGGCGGCTGCTGGGCGGCGAGGTCCCCGTGGTCCCCCTCCTGGCCGGTTACCTCGTGGTGCGGTTCGTGGCCGGCCCGCTCAGCTATGCCTCCGGCGCACCGGGCGGCCTGTTCGCTCCCCTGCTGGCCCTGGGGGCCCTGTGGGGGGCGCTCGTCCACGGGCTGGCGGCGCCGCTCCTGCCCGGAGCGGGCGCCGGTACGGTTTCGGGCGCGGTCGTGAGCGCGGTCCCGGGTGCGGCCCCGCCTTCGGGCGCGGTGGTCTTCGCGGTCCTCGGCATGGCCGCACTGTTCGCCGCCGTCGTCCGCGCGCCCGTCACGGGACTGGTGCTCGTCGTCGAGATGACGGGGGCCACCTCCCTGCTCGTGCCGCTGCTGACGGCCTGCTTCGCCGCGGCCCTGACCGCCGACCGGATGGGATGCGCCCCCGTCTACGACACCCTGCGCCTGCGCGGCGCCCGTTCCTCCTGAGGCGTCGGCATTCGGTCGCTGGCCCTCTCCGTCACCACCCGGACCGGCAAGGACAACAAGCCCGCCCCGCCGGCCCGGCTCCGCACGGTGCGGGAGGACCTCGCTTGCGCCCTGCTCAAGGAGAGCTGACTGGCCGTAAGGGGCCCGGCGCCGGGCCGCTCTGCCCCCGACGGGCACATGATGGCATTTGAGGGGTTTTCGGGTGATTCACCGCTACGTTGTTCCGGTGACCGCCCCCGCACAGCCCGTCGCGGCCCCCCGGCCCTCCCCGGCCCGGGCACTGCTCCCCCTCGTCCTGCCCGCCCTCGTCATCGGCGTCGGTTCGAGCCTGCTGCTCTACGGCGTGAGCGAAGTGGCCGACCTGCTGAAGAACGTGCTGTGGCAGACCCTGCCCGATGCGATCGGCGTCGGGCGCTGGTCCGTCGCGTGGATCCTGGCCGTGCTGACGGCGACCGGTCTCGCCGTCGGGATCGTGGTGGGGAAGGTCCACGGGCACGCCGGGCCCGACCCGGCGACCACCGGGCTGGTGGATGCGCCCCTGGCACCCGCGGTGGTTCCCGGACTGCTGCTGGCGACCGCGCTGTCCCTGGCCGGCGGGGTGAGCCTGGGCCCGGAGAATCCGATCACCGCCGTGAACATCGCCCTCGCCTGCTGGCTCGGCCGGCGGATCTCGTCCGCCCGGCCGCCGCAGGTGTGGGTGGCGCTGGGCGCGGCGGGGACGGTGGGGGCGCTGTTCGGGACCCCGGTCGCGGCCGTGCTGATCCTCACGGAATCCATCGCGGCCGCTCCCCGGCAGGGGCCGGCCGTGCCGGGCGGGCGGGCGCCCACCCTCTGGGACCAGCTCTTCGCCCCGCTGATCGCGGCGGGTGCGGGCGGGCTGACGAGCACGCTGGTCGCCGCTCCCGTCTTCGGCCTGTCCCTGCCGCGCCTGGTCGGCCCGCACTGGCCCGACCTGCTCGCCGCGCTCGTGATCGCGACGGCGGCGGCCGCGCTCGGCATGGCCGGCGTATACGCGTTCCCGCACGTCCACCGCCTCTTCCGGCTGCTGCCGCACCCCGTGCTCGCGCTGACCCTGGGCGGTGTGGTGCTGGGGCTGCTCGGGGCGCTCGGGGGCCGGCTCACCCTCTTCAAAGGGTTGGAGCAGATCGGCGAGCTGGCGGCCGATCCGGGCGCGTACTCGGCAGGCTCGCTCGCCCTGATGAGCGTGGTGAAGCTCGCCGCCGTGCTGGTCGCCTGTGGCTCCGGCTTCCGCGGCGGGCGGATCTTCCCGTCCGTCTTCGTCGGGGTCGCGTTCGGCCTGGCCGCGCACGCCCTGGTGCCCGGGGTGCAGCCGGCCGTTGGGGTGACCTGCGGGGTCCTCGGCGTGCTGCTGGCCGTTACCCGGCAGGGCTGGGTGAGCCTGTTCACCGCCGCGATCCTCGCCCCGGATCCCGGTCTGCTGCCGCTGTTGTCCGTGGCGCTGCTGCCGGGCTGGCTGCTGGTGACCGGCCGCCCGCAGATGCAACTGGACGATGCCGGTGCACCGTTGCGCTGAGTGACCGTTCCCTCGCGCAGCCCGGCCCTTCCGGCATCCGGAGCCTCCCGTACGCACGCTCCGGGCGTGACTCCGGCCACTTCGAGTGACTGGTGGGACATGATCGCGGGGGGCGGGGGCATGCGCGGCGATTACGAGCTCGCCGTGGGTCCGCCGCGGTGGCGCAATCGGAGGTACAGCGCGTCGTGTCGGAGCACAAGACCATTCATACGGCCGGGACATGGCGGTCCGCGGCCTCAGGAGCCTCACGGGAGGTCCTGGACCCGGCGGACGGCACCGTCCTCGCGGTGGTCGCCGAGGGCGGCACCGCCGACACCGACGCCGCGGTCAGCGCCGCCCGGCTCGCCTTCGACGGCGGAGAGTGGCCCGGGACCCCGGTCGCCGAGCGGGCGGCGCTGCTGCGCCGCACGGCCGACCTGCTCCAGCGTGACCGCGAGCGCATCGGGCTCCTGGAGAGCCGGGACGCCGGAAAGACCCTCGAAGAGGGCCGCATCGACGTGGACTGCGTCAGCGACGCCTTCCGCTACTTCGCCGACCTCGTGATCGGTGAGGGCGCCGGCCGGGTGGTGGACGCCGGGTCACCCGACATCCACAGTGTCGTCGTCCACGAACCGGTCGGGGTCTGCGCCCTGATCACCCCGTGGAACTACCCGCTGCTCCAGGCCAGCTGGAAGGTCGCCCCGGCCCTGGCGGCGGGCAACACCTTCGTCATCAAACCGAGCGAGATCACCCCGCTGTCCACAGTGGCCCTCATCGAGCTGCTGGTGGAGGCGGGCCTGCCGGCCGGAGTGGCCAATCTGGTCACCGGGCCGGGCGATCCGGTCGGTGCGCGCCTCGCCGCCCACCCCGACGTGGACCTGATCTCCTTCACCGGCGGCCTCGCCAGTGGTACGAAGGTCATGCGCGCCGCCGCCGAGACGGTCAAGAAGGTCGCCCTCGAACTCGGCGGCAAGAACCCGAACGTCGTCTTCGCCGACGCCTGCGCCACCGAGGACGGCTTCGACACCGCCGTCGACCAGGCGCTGAATGCCGCCTTCATGCACAGCGGGCAGGTGTGCTCGGCGGGCGCGCGCCTGATCGTCGAAGAACCGCTGCGCGAGCGCTTCGTCGCCGAACTCGCCCGTCGCGCCGAGAAGATCCGTATCGGCCGCGGCACCGACCCGGGCGTCGAATGCGGACCGCTGGTCTCCGCCGCCCAGCGCGAGCGCACCGAGTCCTACGTTGCCTCCGCGCTCGCCGAGGGCGCCGTGCTGCGGGCCGGGGGCGAACGGCCGGACGGGCCGGGCTACTTCTACCGCCCCACCGTTCTCGACCGCTGCCACCGCCGCATGCGCGTCGTCCGCGAGGAGGTCTTCGGACCGGTCCTGACCGTGGAGACCTTCCGTACCGAGGACGAGGCCGTCGCGCTCGCCAACGACACCGAGTACGGACTGGCCGGCGGCGTCTGGACGTCGGACCAGGGGCGCGCCCGCCGCGTGGCCGGCCGGCTGCGCCACGGCACCGTCTGGATCAACGACTTCCACCCCTACCTGCCGCAGGCCGAGTGGGGCGGTTTCGGGAAGTCCGGCATCGGGCGTGAACTGGGGCCGGCCGGTCTGGCCGAGTACCGCGAGACCAAGCACGTGTACCAGAACCTCGCCCCGCGCCCCGTGCGCTGGTTCGCGGGCTGAGGCAGGAGGACCCATGAACACGACCACCACGCACCACGCCCTGCACGAGCGCGAGGGCGAGGGCGCACCCGCGGACGCGCCCGTTCACGAATACGACTACGTCGTCGTCGGCGGCGGCACCGCCGGCTCGGTGATCGCCTCGCGCCTCACCGAGGACCCGGACGTCACCGTCGCCGTCATCGAGGGCGGCCCCAGCGACGTCGACCGCCCCGACGTCCTCACGCTGCGCCGCTGGATGGGCCTGCTCGGCGGCGACCTCGACTACGACTACCCCACCACCGAGCAGCCGCGCGGCAATTCGCACATCCGGCACAGCCGGGCCCGGGTCCTGGGCGGGTGCTCTTCGCACAACACCCTCATCGCCTTCAAGCCGCTGCCCTCGGACTGGGACGAGTGGGCGGAGGCGGGCGCCGAGGGATGGCACTCGGCCGCGATGGACCCGTACTTCGACCGGCTCCTCAACAACATCGTGCCGGTCGACCAGGCGGACCGCAACGCCATCGCCCGCGACTTCGTGGAGGCCGCCCAGGACGCGCTGGGCGTGCCCTTGGTCGAAGGCTTCAACCGGGGGCCGTTCCACGAGGGCGCCGGTTTCTTCGACCTCGCCTACCACCCGGAGGACAACAAGCGCTCCTCGGCGTCGGTCGCCTACCTCCACCCGGTCATGGACGACCGGCCCAACCTGCGGATCTGGCTGGAGACCTGGGCCTACCGGCTGGAGCTGGACGGCACCCGGGTGTGCGGCGTGCACGTCCGCGCCGCGGACGGCACCGAGTCGCTGGTCACCGCCCGCCGCGAGGTACTGGTGTGCGCGGGCGCGGTGGACACCCCGCGGCTCCTGCTGCACTCCGGGATAGGACCCCGCGAGGACCTGGAGGCCCTCGGCATCCCGGTGGTCCACGACCTGCCGGGCGTAGGCGAGAACCTCCTCGACCACCCGGAGTCGGTGATCGTCTGGGAGACGGACGGGCCCATCCCGGAGAACTCGGCGATGGACAGCGACGCGGGGCTCTTCGTCCGGCGCGACCCTGCTTCGCCCGGTCCGGACCTGATGTTCCACTTCTACCAGATCCCTTTCACCGACAACCCCGAGCGCCTCGGCTACGAACGGCCCGCGCACGGTGTGTCGTTGACCCCGAACATCCCCAAGCCGCGCAGCCGCGGCCGGCTCTACCTCACCAGTGCGGACCCGGCCGTCAAGCCGGCCCTGGACTTCCGCTACTTCACGGACGAGGACGACTACGACGCCCGGACCCTGGTGGACGGCATCAAGCTGGCCCGCCGCATCGCCGCCGCCGAGCCGCTGGCGGGCTGGCTGAAGCGCGAGGTGTGCCCGGGCCCGGAGATGACCGACGACGAGGCGCTGAGCGCGTACGCCCGTTCGGTGGCGCACACCGTCTACCACCCGGCCGGCACCTGCAAGATGGGCGCCCCCGGTGACGAAAGGGCCGTGGTGGGGCCCGACTTGAAGGTAAGGGGCCTGGAGGGCATCCGCATCGCGGATGCCTCCGTCTTCCCGACGATGCCCGCGGTCAACCCGATGATCGGAGTACTCATGGTCGGCGAGAAGGCCGCGGAGCTGCTGGGTGGTGAGGTCCGGTGACCGCGGTCCACCCCGGTGGCCTCACGGCCGGCGCCGGCGGCGCGTCCGGCTCCGGGAGCTCTCCGGTCTTCTGCGTCGACGGTCTGTGGAAGGTCTTCGGCCCCGCGCGCAAGGCCGCCAAGGTGCCCGGCTCCGAGGACGCCGCGCTGTCCCCGGCCGAGCTGCGCGAGCGGACCGGCTGCACCGCGGCGGTGCGGGACGTCACCTTCGACGTCCGCAGGGGCGAGGTCTTCGTCGTCATGGGCCTGTCCGGCTCCGGCAAGTCCACGCTGGTGCGCTGTCTGACCCGGCTGATCGAGCCGACGGCCGGGACCCTGGCCATCGACGGCGAGGACGTCCTCGCCATGAATGCGGCCCGGCTGCGCGAGCTGCGCCGCCACCGCGCCGCCATGGTCTTCCAGCACTTCGGGCTGCTGCCGCACCGCAGCGTCCTGGACAACGTCGCCTACGGTCTGGAGATCCAGGGCATGGGCCGCGCCGACCGGCGCGCCAAGGCGGCCGAGATGGTCGCCAAGGTAGGCCTGGACGGCCTGGAGGACCGCCGCCCCGGCCAGCTCTCGGGCGGTCAGCAGCAGCGGGTGGGGCTGGCGCGCGCACTGGCTGCCGACCCCGAAGTCCTCCTCTTCGACGAGCCGTTCAGCGCGCTGGACCCGCTGATCCGCCGCGAGATGCAGGACGAGGTGGCCCGGCTCCACCACGACGAAGGCCGCACGATGGTCTTCATCACCCACGACCTGTCCGAAGCGCTGCGCCTGGGCGACCGGATCGCCCTGATGCGCGACGGCCGGATCGTGCAGCTCGGCACCCCCGAGGAGATCGTCGGCTCGCCCGCCGACGACTACGTACGGGACTTCGTCCGCGACGTGCCGCGGGAGCAGGTGCTCACCGTGCGCAGCGCGATGCGCCCGGTGGCGGCCGGCGAAGCCGGGCAGGGGCCCGCGCTCACCCCGGCCACCACCGTGGTGGAGGCCATCGAGGCGGTGGCCCGCAGCGGTGGGCCCGCGCGGGTCGTCGACCACGGCCGGTGCCTGGGCGTCGTCGACGACGCCGGGCTGCTCGCGGTGGTGGCCGGCCTGCCGCCGGCGACGGGCCGGGGGGTGGCGGCATGATGCGCCCCGCCCCCTGCGCCGCCCCTGTCCCCGGTACCGGGCGGTGGTGCGGATGACCACCACCACACCCGTACGGGATCCCGACCAGCGCACCGGGGCCGGTGACGCGCAGCGGCAGGGCGGCGGCGAGCAGCCCGGCCGCCCCCGGTCCGCCGCGGACGCCGGCGCGCCGGGCAGACGGCGCAGGGTCCTGCTCCACCACCGCGCCGGCCGCAGGTTCCTGCCCCTCGTCGTCGCCGCGGCGCTGCTGTTGCCGCTCGCGCTGCTCTTCCCCGGCGCCGGAAGCTGGCCCTCCGCCCTGGCCGTCGACGTGTCCGGGCCGCTGGGCCGGGCCGGCGACTGGATCATCGACAACCGCGACAGCCATCCGCTCTTCCTCTACTTCTTCGGGCACGTCAGCAACGCCGTGGTCGTGTCCGTCCGCGCGGTGTACGTCGTCCTGCTCGGCGCCGGCTGGGCCGGGGTGACCGCTCTGGCCGGCCTGACCGCCCTGCGGCTGGCGGGCGTCCGGCTCGCCCTGACCTGCGTGGCCGCCTTCGCCGCCTGCGGGCTGCTCGGCATGTGGGTGCCGACGATGCAGACCCTCGCGCTCATGGTGGTGGCCGTGGCCGCCTCCGTCGTGGTCGGCGCTCTCCTCGGTCTTGCGGCCGGCCTCTCGGCGCGCGCCGACCGTGCGCTGCGCCCGGTGCTCGACACCATGCAGGTGCTGCCCGCCTTCGCCTACCTGCTGCCGATGGTCCTGGTCTTCGGCATCGGTGTGCCCGCCGCCGTCCTCGCCACCGTGGTGTACGCGGCCCCGCCCATGGCCCGGCTGACCGCGCTCGGCCTGCGCGAGGCCGATGCCGGGGTGCTGGAGGCCGCGGCCTCGCTCGGCGCGACCGGGCGTCAGCGCCTGCTCACCGCGCGGCTCCCGCTCGCCCGCCGGCAGCTCCTGCTGGGCGTCAACCAGGCCATCATGATGGCGCTCTCGATGGCCGTCATCGCCTCCGTGATCGGTGCGGGCGGCCTCGGCGACCGGGTCTACCAGGCCCTCGCCTCGGTCGACGTCGGCGCGGCCCTCGCGGCCGGCATCCCCATCGTGCTGCTCGCGGTGGTCCTCGACCGCACCGCCGACGCGGCGGGCCGCCGCCTGGGCAACCCCGCCGTCGCCCCCTGCGAGCCGTCGCTGCTGCGCCGGGTGTTCGCCGGCTGGTACGGCAGGCTGCTCACGCTCCTCGCGGCCGTCGCCGTCGCGGTGGCGGGCCGCATGGCCGGAGCCTCCCTGTGGCCCGGCTCCTGGACGGTGCCGATAGCGGAGCCCGTCAACCGGGCCGTCGCCTGGATGACGGACCACCTCTACTCCGGGGTGCCCGTCATCGGCGGCACCGCCGACTGGGCGGCCCGCTTCACCGGCTGGATCCTCGACCCCCTGCGGTCCGGGCTGCAGGCCGCGCCCTGGTGGCTGCTGCTGCTCCTGGTCGCCGCGCTCGGCCTGCTCGCCGGGACCTGGCGCACGGCCCTGACCGCCGTCCTCGCCCTGGCCGCCATCGGTGTGCTGGGGGTGTGGGAGCCCTCCCTCGACACCCTGTCGCAGGTGCTGGCCGCCGTCGCCGTCACCCTCGTCCTCGGCTTCGCGATCGCTGTCGCAGCCGCCCGCAGCTCCCGCCTCCAGCGGATGCTGCGTCCGGTGCTCGACGTCTGCCAGACCATGCCGCAGTTCGTCTATCTCATCCCCGTGGTCGCGCTGTTCGGCGTCGGCCGCGCACCGGCCGCCGCGGCCGCCGTCGTCTACGCGCTGCCCGCCGTCGTCCGCATCACCGCCGACGGCCTGCGCGAAGTGAGCCCGGCGGCCATGGAGTCGGCCCGGTCGCTCGGCGCCACCGGGTCGCAGCAGCTGCGCCAGGTCCAGTTCCCGCTGGCCCGGCCCGCGTTGCTGCTCGCCGTCAACCAGGCGGTGGTCCTGGTCCTCGCCGTCGTCATCATCGGCGGCCTCGTCGGCGGCGGCGCCCTCGGCTACGACGTCGTACTGGGCCTCGCCCAGGGCGACCTGGCGACCGGCCTGGTGGCCGGCGCCGCGATCGTCTGCCTCGGGCTGATGCTCGACCGCGTCACCCAGCCCGCGAAGGAGGCCTGACATGCCGGTTCGACACCACCGCCCCGGCCGGGGCGGGGGCCGGCGCGTCCCGGCCGTCCTCGCGGTCGCACTCGCCACCGGAGCGGTCGCCACCGTCCTCACGGGCTGCGGGGCGGCCGACATGACCCGCCAGGCCTCTCCGTACGCCGCCGCGCAGGGCGCGAAGACCGTCACGCTGTCCGTCCAGTCCTGGGTCGGCGCGCAGGCGAACACCGCCGTCGCCTCCTACCTTCTGGAACACGAGCTGGGCTACCGCGTCGACACCGTGCAGGTGGACGAGGTGCCCGCGTGGGACGCGCTCAGCCAGGGCCGGGTCGACGCGATCCTGGAGGACTGGGGCCACCCGGAGCAGGAGAAGCGGTACGTCCAGGAGAAGAAGACCATCACCCCGGGCGGCGAACTCGGTGTGACCGGCCACATCGGCTGGTTCGTCCCGACGTACTTCGCCGAGGAGCATCCGGACGTCACGGACTGGAAGAACCTCGACAAGTACGCCGACCGGCTGCGCACGGGCGAGAGCCGCGGCAAGGGCCAGCTGATGGACGGCTCCCCGTCGTACGTCACGAACGACAAGGCGCTGGTGAAGAACCTGAGCCTGGACTTCGAGGTGGTCTTCGCGGGGTCCGAGGCGGCGCAGATCACCCAGATGAAGCAGTTCGCCAAGGAGCACAAGCCGTTCCTGACCTACTGGTACAAGCCGCAGTGGCTGTTCGAGCGGGTCCCGATGACGGAGGTGAAGCTGCCCGAGTACCAGGAGGGCTGCGACGCCGACCCGGAGAAGGTGGCCTGCGCCTACCCCCACACGCCGCTGCGGAAGTACCTGAACACCCGGTTCGCCGGGTCGGGCGGGACGGCGGCGGCCTTCCTGAAGAAGTTCCACTGGACGGTGGAGGAGCAGAACGAGGTGGCTCTGATGATCGCCGAGGAGAAGCTCCCGCCGGAGCAGGCGGCGAAGAAGTGGGTGGAGCGCAACGAGCAGGTCTGGAAGCCGTGGGTGCGGTGACCGGCGCGCCGGGCTGACCCGGGCTCCCCGCTCCCCCGGCGCACCGCGCGGACCCGGGCGCCGATCCCCCGGCGCACGGCGCCGGACCCGGCCGCCCGCCGGGACGGGGCGCCGCCGAAGGCCGAGGCCGTCGCACCCCCCCTCGGGTGCGACGGCCTCGGCGGCCGGGCGGCCGGCTCGCGCCTACTGCGCGGCGACCTTCAGCAGCTTGTTGGGGGTTCCGCCGCTCGGGTTGGTGATCTTGCCTGCGGTCGCGCCCGCGGTCAGGGCCTGCTCGACCTGGGCGGGCGAGGCACCCCGGTGGCCGGCCAGGTAGACGGCGGCCGCCCCCACGACGTGCGGCGTCGCCATCGAGGTGCCGGAGATGGTCTTCGTGCCCGTGTCGCTGTCGTTCCAGTCGGAGGTGATGTCCGAGCCGGGAGCGTAGAGGTCCACCACGGAGCCGAAGTTCGAGAAGGAGGACTGCGCGTCGGTGTTCGTGCTGGAGGCGACCGTGATCGCCTCCCGGACCCGCGAGGGCGATCCCTGTCCCGCGTCGCTCGACTCGTTGCCCGCCGCGACGCCGAAGGTGACACCCGCGGCGATCGACCGGCGCACGGCCTCGTCGAGCGCCTCGTCGACGCCGCCGCCCAGGCTCATGTTGGCCACCGAGGGACCGGTGTGGTGCTGCGTCACCCAGTCGATGCCCGCGACGACCTGCTCGGTGCTGCCCGACCCGTTGTCGTCGAGCACGCGCACGGCCACGATCTTGGCCTTCTTCGCCACCCCGTGGGACTGCCCGGCGATCGTCCCGGCGACGTGCGTGCCGTGGCCGTTCCCGTCATCGGCGCTCTGGTCGTTGTCCACGGCGTCGAAGCCGTGCTCGGCGCGGCCGCCGAAGTCCTTGTGGGTGATCCGCACGCCGGTGTCGATGACGTACGCGGTGACGCCCTCACCGCCCGCGTCCGGGTACGTGTACTTCTTGTCCCCCGCCGTCGCGGTCTGGTCGATCCGGTCGAGCCCCCACGAAGGGGGGTTGTCCTGGGTGCTGTTGATGGAGAACTTCTTGTTCTGCACGACCTTGCCGACGGCCGGATCGGCGGCCAGGCGCTTGGCCGCGGTCTGCGAGAGCCCGGCCGCGGAGAAGCCGTTGACCGCGGAGCCGTAGCTGCGCTTGAGCTCACCCCCGTACTTCTTGGCGAGCGCCTGCTTGTCGGCGTCATGGTCGAGGATGACGATGTAACTGCCGCTGAGCGCTCCGGGTGCGCCGAGCCCGTACACCGTTCCCTCGGCCGGGGCGGCCGCTCCCGCGAAGGGGGACAGCATCATGCACAGGCCGGTTGCAGTGGTAACTCCCGTGGCCACTGCAAGGGTTCGGAAACCGCGGGAACCTATGCGGGCGTGCTTGCGAGTTGACATGAAGAGGGTGCTCCTCGTGTTGACGTGTGGGGCGTCAAAGCGTTTTCGCGCACCCCCGGAAGAGCCGGAAGATCTCCGGGGGTTCGTTCGAAACCCTTGCCGATTACCGGGGTTGATTCAAGGGTGTCCCGGCCGTGGGGGTTGTTCGACGAGCTTTCTCGAAGAGACCTCCGCCGCAGCCCCGCACAATGACCACACTCTTCGAATCACCCACACATGCGCGACATCTTCCCGATGCATTAGCGAACTGACCTGTCGCAGGCGAACGGTTGTCAGGACCCGGGAACCCGGTGCGCCCTCCGTCCGACTACTGGAGCGTGGGTGGGCGGAGGTCCCGTCGCGCCCGCACGGCCACGAGGAGCGGGGGGCGTGTGATGGGCGGGCTGGATGTGCGCATGCGGCAGGTGGGCTGCCGGCACGGGCGGGTGGAGGCGGTCGCCGGTGTGGATCTGGAGATCGCGGCCGGTGAGCGGGTGGCCCTGACCGGAACCAACGGCTCGGGCAAGACCACGCTGCTGCGGGCCGTGCTCGGACTGCACCGGCAGGTGGCGGGATCGATCCTGGTCGGCGGACGGGACGCCCGGTCGCCGGCGGAGTGGGCCTTGCGGCGGCGCGCCTGCGCCTGGATCCCGCAGAAGCCCGCCGCGGGCCGCTTCCCGCTGCTCGGCTCCGAGTTGCTGGCCGCCGGTGCCGCACCGGCGGACGCCGCCGAAGCGGCTGCCCGCCTCGGGGTGGGCGGGCTGACCGGCCGGCCCCTGCACACCCTCTCCGGCGGCCAGTTGCAGCGGATGTACCTGGCCCGGGCGATCGGCTGCGTCGCTGCCGGCGCCCAGGTGCTGCTGGCCGACGAACCCACCGCCGCCCTCGACTTCGACGGGCAGGCGGAGGCGGCCGACGTCCTGACGGCCCTGCCGGTGACCCTGGTGGTGGTGACCCACGACCGCACGCTCGCGGAGCGCTGCGACCGCGTGCTGGAAATGGCCGCCGGCCGGCTGCGGGAGGTCCGGTGACCCTCGCCACCGCCGATCTCGGCGAACTCCTGGGGCTCCTGCCCGTTCAACGGGCCGGGATCGCCCTGCTGCTGGCCGCGGTGGGACTGCCCGTCATCGGCGTGGTCATCGTCGGACTGGACATCATGCCGGTGCGTTTCGCGATGATGCACGTCGCCCTGCTCGGCATCGCGGTCGGCCTGCTCACCGGGGTCGACCCGATGGTGTGCGCGCTCGTCGCCTGCGCGCTGGCGGGCGCCGGTGTCGCCCCGCTCGCCCGGACCCCGGACGGCCTGTCCGGTGCGATGGGCCTGCTGATGAGCCTGGCCATCGCCGGCGCGCTCCTGCTCCTGGCCGTCTCCGGGGTCAACGCCTCCGGTGCCTTCGCCCTGTTGTGGGGCTCGATCCTGTCCGTGGCCGGCGCGGACCTGGCCGTCCTGGCGGTGCTGGCGGCCCTGGTGCCCGGCCTGTTCTGGTGGCGCCGGCGTGAGATCGGCCTGCTGCTGTACGACCGGGAGCTGGCGCAGTGTTCGGGCGTGCCGGTGCGGGCGCTGACCGCGGCGCTGCTGGTGCTGGTCGCGATCGCGGTCGCCGGGGCGATCAAACTGACCGGCGCCCTGCTGGTCGACGCCCTGACACTGCTGCCCGCCCTCGCGGCCCGCCGCCTGGGCAGCTCGCTCAAGTCGATCGCGCTCTGGGCTGTCGGCATCGGCGTCGTCGTCAATCTGACGGGGTTCCTGCTGGCCCTGTGGCTGGACTGGCCGCCCGGCCCCGTCCTCGTCCTGACGGCGGGGGCCCTGGTCCTCGCCGTGCACTTCCTACCCGAACGGAGAACCAGCTCATGGCGCGTACCCGCGTCCACATCCCTGCCCTCCTCGCACTGAGCGCAGCCCTCTTCCTGACCGCGGCCTGCGGCACCGGGCCCTCCTCCGCGGAAGGCGGCCGGGCGGCCGGCGGCAAGCCCGTGGTGGTGGTGACCACCACCTGGGAGGGCGCCTTCGCCAAGGCGGCGGGAGCCGAGGACATCGAGGTCATCGTGCCGCAGTCGGTGCACCACGCTCCCGACTACGACCCCAAGCCCTCCGACCTCGCGGCCGTCGCCAAGGCGGACTTCGTGCTCTACGCGCCCTTCGAACCGTACGCCGCCAAGATCAGGCAGGCGGCGGGCTCCAAGGCCGAGCTGGTCGAGGTGGGTCTCGACAACGACCCCGACAAGGCGAAGGCCGAAGTGGACCGGCTGAGCGTCCTGTTCGGCACCCGTGACGCCGCCGCGCAGTGGCGCGGCGGCTTCGACGCCGAGTACGCGAAGCTCCACGAGGAGCTCCGGGCCGCCTGGCCGGGCGGCGCGAGCCCGTCCGCCGTCACGCAGGTCTTCACGGCCTGGTCCGCGAAGCTCGCGGGCGCCACCACCGTGGGCAGCTACGGACCCGAGGCCGTGACTCCGGCGCAGCTCGCCGAGCTCTCCGCGAAGAAGCCGGCGCTGGTCCTGGACAACGCCCACATGTCGACCGGGACGGTGCTGCCCGACACGGGAGCCAGGCAGGTGAAGATCGTCAACTATCCGGGCGAGGACCTCGACCTGCTGCCGGTGTACCGCAACGCCGCGGCCGAGCTGAAGAAGGCCATGGGCGGCTCCTGAGCGGTCCGGCGCATCTGCGCGCGGACACGACGGCAGGCGGTCCCGCCGGCAGGTACCGGGGGGCCGCCGCCGCGCGGGGTCCGGCGCCAGGGCGCGGCCGGGCCCCGCCGTTCATCCGGCCTGCGCGAGCGGGGCCGCCCCGGCGTACGACGGGGGCCGGACCCCGCCGAGGAGCCGGCGCAGTGCGGGCCGGTCGGGCTTGCCCGCCGGGGTGAGCGGCAGCTCCCCGACCACGAGCAGCCGTTCGGGGTGCTTGCGCTGCTCCAGGCCCCGGCGCTCCAGGTGCGCGCAGAGGTCGTCGAGCGTGGGCGTCCTGCCCGGGCGGGGCACGACGCAGGCCGCCAGCCGCTCCCCCATCACCGCGTCCTCGACGCCCACGCACACCACGTCGCGCACCGACGGGTGACGGGCCAGCTCGCGCTCGACCTCGGCGGGGCTGATGTTGGCGCCGCCGCGGATCACGATGTCCTTGAGCCGTCCGACGAGGTGGAGGGTTCCCTCACCGTCGAGGAACCCGAGGTCTCCCGTGCGCACCCAGCCGTCGGGCGTGCGGTAGCGGGCGTCGAGGTCGGGGGCGGCCACGTAGCAGAGCGGGGTCATCGGCCCGCGCGCGATGATCTCCCCGACTGCGCCCTCGGGGAGCGGCTCGTGGGTCTCGGTGTCGGCGATGCGGATGTCCGCGACGCGCGGGTCCGGGCGGCCCGCCACCACTCCGTGTCCCTCCGCCGCCGGGGCCGCGACAGCCAGCCCGGTGTGGCAGTTGACGCCGTCGGCCGAGCCGTACAGGTTGACGACGGGGCAGCCGAACGCGTCGGCGGCCTCCTTGGCCGTCGCCTCGTCGAGTGCCGACCCGCCCAGGACGAGCGCGGTCGGGGCCGGCGGTGCGCCGGCCTCCGCGTCGAGCCGGTCGAGCATCATCCGCACCATCGTCGGTACGCCGAGGACGTGCGTGGGTGCGTGTTCCCGTACGGCGGCCAGCGCGCCCTCCGGGGTGAAGTGGTCGAGCAGGACGAGCGTGCCCCCGTGCCTGGCCAGGGTGACGGCCGTGCCGTTGGAGCCGAAGGCCGAGGCCAGCGGCACCAGGAACAGGCAGCGCGGCGGCGTGCCGCCGGGCATCAGCGAGGCGAGGAAGTTGCCCCGGCCGCCCGCGAGGGCGTTGTGCGAGTAGGCGACCATCTTCGGCTCGGCTTCGGAGCCGGAGGAGACCAGGATGCGGGCCGCGCCGTCCGGATCGGGGCGGGCCGGAACGAACGCGCGCCCGTCGCGGTGCAGCAGTGCGGAGAAGGGCACCGTGCCCTCAGGGGCGGTCCCCGGCCCGGCCGCGATCACGTGGCGCAGGGCGGGCAGGGACGGCGCCAGGGCGTGGAGGCCGGCGGCGTGCGGGCTGCCGCGGTGGTCGGTGGCGGCGATGACCGCGACGGCTTCGGAGCGGCGCAGCAGGCACTGTGCCTCCAGGCTGCCCCGGCCGACCGGGAAGGGCAGGGCGACCGCGCCGAGCGCGGCCAGTGCGAGGTCGGCGATCACGGCGTTGCGCGTGTTGGGGAGTTGGACGCCGACCACGTCGCCGGGGCCTATGCCGAGGTCGCGCAGTCCGGTGGCCAGACATCGCACCTTGCGGTCCAGGGCGGTGTAACAGAGCGCGCCCTTCGCGTCGATGACGGCGGTGTGGTGCGGGTCGGCGATCCGGTGGGCCCGGAAGAGGCTGTAGAGGTCGAGGTCCGGGCAGGTGCCGTCGGCCGCCCAGGAGCGACGGAGTTCGGCGGGCAGCAGGTCGTGCAGGGCGACGGTCATCTGAAGCTCCAGGGGTCGGGAACGGCAGGGGCGCCGTGCGCGTCGCGGCTGATCGAGCCGGCGAAGCGCGCATCGTGGTGCAGTGCGGACAGGTCGGTGGTGACCGCGGTGGCGGCCAGTCCGTGGTCGCGCAGCTGGGACAGGGCGGCCGCGGTGGGCAGCTCCCGCAGGTCGTAGGCGGCCGCGGCGGCCGCGCAGGCGTCGCTGGGGGCGATCCATCCGTCGGCCGTCGCCAGCGGGTAGCGGTAACCGGCCGGCGGGCGGGGGTCCTGGCCCCGGGCCGCCCGCCTCAGGGCGGGGCCGGTCAGGGTGTCGGCCGCCCCGAGCAGGGAAGAGTCCACCCGTACGCCGTGCCCGGTCCGCAGGGCGAGCAGCAGCCCCGCCAGGACCGCCTCGGTGCCGTGCAGGCCGCCGAGCACGTCGAGGAGGGTCATCAGCGAGGGGGCCGGGGGCTCACCGGCCGGGCGTACGGCCTCGCCGACGCCCGTGCGGGCCTGGACCATGAAGTCCGTGCCCATCGGGGCGTCGGGGAGGCGGCCGCCCCAGCCGCCCGTGTACGCGTACACCAGGGACGGGTTGACCGCGGCGAGATCGGCGTGGTCCAGGCCCAGTTGGGCGGCTTTGCCGGGGGCCCAGTTGTGGAGGAAGACATCGGCTCCGGCGGCCATCCCGCGCAGTCTGCGCCGGTCCGCCTCCGACTTGATGTCGATCTCGACGGCTTGTTTGCCGCGGTTGAGGGCGAGCCAGCGGGCCGAGGTGCCCGAGCAGGTGGGCGGCATGCCGCGCAGCGGGTCCCCACCCGGCGGCTCGATGCGGATGACCTCGGCGCCCAGCAGGCCCAGCAGGTGCGCGGCGAGCGGCGCCTGGATGCGGCGGCCCGCTTCCAGCACCGTCAGCCCCGCCAGCGGCAGCGCGCCGGGACGGGCCGGGCCGGTGGCGCGGGCCGTGGCCCGGGGGCGGGCGTCCCGGGCGACGCGGGGGGCGTTCGGGGCAGTGAGGAGGGCGTGCCGGGTCCCGAGGAGGGCGTCCCGGACCGTGCGGTCCGTGTAGGCGGCCATGCGGCGGGTGCCGTCGCCGGCCCCGGGGCTGGTCTCGCCGGGTCCGGGGCCGATCGGCCGGAAGGACCACGGCGCGGCTCCGTCGTCCTCGGCGGCGCGTTCCGCCAGCGTGCGCAGGACGCACACCTCGGCGTCGGCGCGGGCTGCGGCCTGCCGGATCCGTTCCAGGGGACAGGAGCGGGTCACGGTGTGGAGGACCTGGGGAAAGGGGGCGCAGGCGGTGGCGTAGCGGAACTGGAAGGGCCGCCACCCGGCCCGGATCGCTTCGGCGGGAGCCTCCAGGGCCCGCCAGAAGGCGGCCCAGGCGCCCGGGTCGAGCGTCTCCAGTTCGAAGAGGATCCCTTCGGCGGAGGTGAAGGGCGGTCCGCCGGCGGCGGTTTCGGCCGCCTCCTCCTCATCGGCTCCGGCGGCGGCGATGTACTGGGCGACGGTCAGCAGCCCGGCCCGGTCCGCGCTGGTCGCCACCTGGGCGGGGGCCAGCCCCCGCGCCTGGCCGATCAGGCCCGCGAGCAGGCCCTGGACGGTGAGGACCGCGGTGGCGGTCGCCGCGTAGTCGGTCCCCAGGCCGCGCGGGCTGCCGTCGCGGCGGCCGTGCACGGCCATGATGCCGGTGGCGGCCTGCACGGTGGCCTCGTCGACGATGCCGCTCGCGGGATCCGCCCAGGCGACGCGGGCCCCGGCGGGTTCGAAGCCGCCGCCGTGGAGCGTGATGCGGCCGTCGGAGGGGCGCCCCCGGGGGGCGCCGTCGGCGCGTGCGCCGAGCAGCCGCAGGTGCTCCGCGACGACGCTCGTGATCTGCGGCGGCGCCGAAGTGCCGTGGCCCGTCGCGTCGTTGCCCGGCGGGGTGAACCGCAGTGTGTCGAGCGGCCGGACCGTCCGCGTGGTTGCCGGTGTCGCCATGCCTCTCCTCTCCTGGCGCGGCGGTGGCCGTCGCCGGATTCGCTTCCGAACGCGGGAACCGGGGAGCGTGCGCGCCCGACCAGTTCCACGGACAGAGAGTCGGACTGCTGTTCCCACGGGTTCCCGGAAAACTGGAGAAATGCAGTGGCCGATCCACGTACAACGAGCAGCACCCAGAGCCAACAGCACTGCGAACTAACGGAGTTGAGGGAGCGCATCACCCGTTTCGTGCAGTCCGGGGTGATCCCGTACGAGCCCGTACTGGACGCGGGCGGCCCCCCGGCGGCCGCCGCCCTGGACGAGCTGCGCACCCGCGCCCGCGAGGCGGGCCTCTGGGCCCTGCCGCTCCCCCGGGAACTGGGCGGGGGCGGTCTGGACCTGCGCGCATACGCCCCACTGGCCGAGGCGGAGGGAGCCAGCGACCACGGACCGGCCGCGCTGGGCTCCGCGCCCCTGCTCGACGTCACGATGCTCGCGCGCCACGGCGGGGCCCGCGTCCGCGAGGAGTACCTCGCGGACCTGGTCTCCGGGCGGACGCGCACGTGCTACGCCATGACCGAGCCGGACGTGCCGGGCACGGCCCCCGCGCTGACCGGTACCCGGGCCGAGCGCCGGGCGGACGGAAGCTGGCGCGTGAGTGGCCGCAAGTGGTTCACCTCCGGGGCGGCGGGTGCGGACCTGGTGACCGTACTGGCCCGCACCAGCGGGTCCGCCGGCGAGCGGGCCGGGCTGTCCCTGCTGCTGGTGCCCACCGGCGCGCCGGGCTTCCGGGTGGTGCGCGAGCTGCCGGTGCTGGGCGCGGGCGGCCAGTACGAGATCGAACTCGACGGGGTCGTGGTGCCGGGCGACCACCTCCTGGGCGAGCCCGGCGGCGCCCTCGCCGTGGCCGGTGAGCGGCTCCAGCTGGGCCGTACGCTGCGCTGCCTGCGCTGGCTCGGTCAGGCGGGGCGCGCCTTCGACCTGATGTGTGAGCGCGCGGCCACCCGCGAAGGCGCACGCGGACCGCTGCGGGATCACCAGCTGGTGCAGCAGCACGTCTTCGATTCCCTGCTCGCGCTGCGGGCCACGCGCCCGCTGGTCCAGCAGGCGGTGGAGCTGATCGCCTCCGGGCAGGACGCGCACGTCGAGGTCGGACTCGCGAAGGTCGCTGCCGCGCGCATGCTCCAGCAGGTCACGGACAGTGCCATCCAGGTGCACGGCGCCGCCGGACTCGGGCCGGACACCCCGCTGCCCGCGCTCTTCCGCGGTGGGCGCGCGGCCCGCATCCTCGACGGGCCCGACGAACTGCACATCACCTCCGTGGCCCGGCGCGTACTGCGGGGCTACGGGCAGGACTCCTCCCCCATACCCGGGTGAGGTCGACGGCTATACCCGGGTGAGGTCGACGGCGCCGGCGAGCGCGGCCAGGGCGAGCGCCAGGAAGAAGTCACCCCAGACCAGTTCGTGCCGCACGGCGAGGCCCTTGCCGGCGTCGTAACACCCGTCGAGCAGCATCCCGGCGGGGCGGGCCCGCCCCGGACCGGAGAGGTGGGCATCGACCAGCCTGCGCAGGATCGCGCGGGCCCGGTCCGAGCACTCGGCCGCCCGGGGCCCGGGCAGCACCCGGGTGAGCTTCAGCAGGGCCACGGCGGTGATCGCGGCGGCCGAGGTGTCGCAAGGACCAGCCGCCCTGCCCACGTCGGCCGCCGGTACGAGCGGCCCGCCCGCCAACTCCCCGTCCACCAGCAGCCGCTCGACAAGACCCCGCAGCCGCTCGGTGCCGCCAGGGCCGCCGGACGGGTCCGGTGCGCCGGCCGGCGCTGCCCCGCCGGCCGGCCCGGTCCGGCCGTGGGCGGCGGCCGTCGTCGGGGGCAGGGCACGGACGACCTCCGGGAGGAGCAGGGCGTCGGCGACCGCCAGCAGCAGCCAGGCCCGGCCGCGGCTCCAGCCCGCGGGCGGGTCCTCGCAGGGCAGCCACCCCGACTCCCCGTCGAACCGCCAGACCGGTGGCGGCAGCGGCCTCGCGGCCGGTTTCCCGGTTGCGCCCCCGGGCAGCTCCCGGGGCGGATCCCCGGCCGGATCCCCGCCCTCCAGGCACAGGTCGAGGTGCCGGTGCAGATGGGCCGCCGCGGCGACCGCTCCGCCGGGTCCGGCTCCGGCCAGCAGCGGCACCATGCCGGGCACGCCGTCCACCCGGGCCAGCATGCGCGGCCCGCCCAGGGCGTCCCCCCAGGGCACGAGGCCCAGTCCGGGGTCGCGGGCCGCCAGGCAGGCGCGGGCCGCGCCGGCCCGCAGTGCGGCGGCTGCGGTGTCGTCGCCCGCCAGGGCGGTTCCGTACCAGAAGATCAGGCCCCGGGTGGCCGTGTCCGCGCCCACCCATGGCGCCAGCCGGGCCGTGCACGCGGCGGCCGCCCGCCGGTGTGCCTCGCCGCCCGTGGTGCGGGCCCGCAGCCAGAGCAACCCGGCCCAGAAGCCGCCGGTCCAGGAACCGCGGCCGGTCGTCGTCCACCGCCCCGTACCCGGTTCGGCGTACAGCGGGAAACGGGCACCCACCTCCGCCTCGGTCACCGAGATCCGCTCGACGACCGCCGCCAGGGCCGGCCCGACCCACTCCTCGGCACGCCCCGTGCCCCGCTCCTCCGCGGCGCTCACCGCACCCGCCCCGCCCGCGCGCGACGGTCCCGGGCGGCCCATACGAAGCCCACCGCGGCGGCGGCGGCGAACTCCGCCGCCACCAGCAGCCAGCCGGTCCCGTAGCGCCCGCTCTCCGCCAGCAGTCCGAACAGCGGGGGGCCTGCCGCGAATCCGGCGAAGAACCCCGCCGCCACCAGGGCCGAGTCCTGGCCGGCCCGCCCCGGCGCGGCCCGCTGCATCACGATCACCATCGTCACGGCGTTGCCGGACACCGCGAAGACCCCGACGGCGACGGCGCCGGCCCACACCAGCGGCCGCGCGGGCCCGGCCGCGGCCGCGAGCAGCACCGCCGCGCCCAGCGCGCCGCTCCCCAGCCAGCCGGGCAGCCACTCGGCCCGGCCCGGCCGGGCCGCCTTGGACCAGCCCACGCGGCCCGCGATGCCCGTCACTCCCAGCACGGCGACCAGGGTCCCGGCCGTCGTCGGGTCCATCGCCAACTCCCGTACGCCGAAGAGCGCCAGGTAGGTGTTGACGGAGGCGATGCCCCCGCCGAGGAACAGCGAGAAGCCCGCCAGCCAGGCCACCGGCCCGCACGGGACCCACGGCGTGCGGGGACCGGCGGCGGGCGCGGGCGGGTCGTTCGGCAGGGCGCACGCCGCCCACACCCCGGCGAGCAGCGCCGCACCCGCCGCCGTCCCCACAGCGGCGCGCCAGCCGAGGCCGCCGGCGAGCGCCGCGAGCGGCAGCCCGGCGGCGAACGCCCCGAGCTGCACCCCGGACTGCTTGAGCCCGGTCACCGCGCCCCGCCGGGCGGTGGGTACGGCCGCCAGGATCGCCTTGTTCGTGGCCGGGTTGGCCAGGGCTTGCGGTACGCCTCCCAGCGCGACGGCGCCCAGCAGCAGTCCGGCGCCGGGGGCGGCGGCGATCAGCGCGAGGGCGGCGGCGGCCACCAGGAGCAGGGCGACGAGCGAGCGCCGGGGACCGAACCGGTCCACGATCCGCCCGCCGACGGGTGACAGGACGGCGGCCGTCCCGAAACCGATCGTGGTCGTCAGCCCGAGCACGGTGGGCGTGATGCCCAACTCGTCGACCAGGCGCGGACCGAGGGCTCCGAGCAGGAACAGCTGGAGCATCGAGAAGGCCATGGCGCAGGTGAGCAGCACGGTCAGCCGCCGCACGGCCGTGCGTTCCGCCGCCGCCGTCCCCGTGCCCGTGCCCGTGGCCGTCCCCGCCACCACCGCCGTCCCCGTTTCCGTCCCCGTCCCTGTTTCCGTCCCGGACACGGGCACGGGCGCCGCCGCGCTCGCCGTGCCCGTCGGGCGGGCGGCGCCCGCCGAGCCCCCCGCACCGGGTGCCGCACCGTGTGCCGCCGCCACAGACGCCTCCCTTTCCCGGTGTTGAACGGTTTGCCGAACGGGAAGTCAGTCGGGTGGACCGGCGGATCAGTTCCTTCCTCCCAGTGTGTGCCGCGTCACACGCAACGCGGCACACGGGCCGCCTGCCCGGGGCGTGCCGCGCCGAGGTTCCTGGAGTTGCTCAGATCGTGCGCACCTTCGTGCGCGGCCCCGATTGGTGGTGCAGGATGGGCCCGCAATGACGCCAGGCCACTGTTCCCGAGCCGTTCGGGCTGCGATGTTCGCAGCCGTCTGCGTGCTGCTCGCGGCCACCGGCCACATCGTCATGTCGGGGACTGCCGTGCCCTGGTGGGCGATCGCCGCCTCGCTGGCATGCACGACCGCGGCGGCCTGGGCCCTGGCCGGCCGGGAACGCGGGCTGCCCGTGGTGACCGCGTCGGTCATCGCTGTCCAGGCCGCGCTCCACGCGTGCTTCTCGCTCGTCCAGGCCGTGGTCCATCCGGCCCTGCCGACCGGGAGCTCCTTCGCGCGGCAGTGGGCCGAGTACCTGACGTGCGGAGAGGGCGCGACCGGCGCGCTCTCCTCCCGGAACTCCCTGCGGGTCCTCACCGACACCCTTCCGGGCGGCGCGGCGTCCCAGCCGCCGCCGATGCCCGACATGGCGGACATGGGCGCCCACGTCCACCACGCCGCCCACACCGCCCACGCCCTGCACGGAACGGTGGACTCGGCGGTGGACGTGACGGCGGGCGCGACCGCCCCGGTCTCGGCCGCCGCGGCGGCGGCGGCCGGCGCCGGCCTGCCGGGCGGCCACGACATGACCGGCATGTCCCCGTCCGGGATACTCGCCGCGCACCTGCTGGCGGCCTTGCTCGCCGGCCTGTGGCTGGCCTACGGGGAGCGGGCCGCCTTCGGCCTCCTGCGCGCCCTCGCGGCCTGGCTGCGGGCACCGCTGCGTCTGCTCCTGGGGACCACGGCCGCGCCGCACCGTCCGACGCCCCGCGTACGCCGCCGGCGCCAGGTGCGTGCTCCTCGGCGGCTCTTCCTCGTCCACGCCATCACCTCACGGGGTCCGCCGACGGGAACCGCTGTCCTCTGACAGCCGGTTCCCCGAGCGCGCACCGGCCACCGCGCCGCGCCTCGGGCATCGGCCGTGCCCTCCGGCACGCCGTACACCCTTCACCGGTCCGCCCTGCGCGGAGCCGGACACCCCTTGCTCGTAAGGACGTTGTGGCGATGAGCCCTGCCCTGACCACCCAGCAACCCGCCGCCGGCCGAAGGCCGAACCGGCACGCGCACACCCCCGACACCGACAGCGCGGTGACCCGGCTGGCCCTTGCCGCGCGCGACGGCGACCCGGCGAAGGCGGACCGGTTCGTCCGCGCGCTCCACCGGGACGTCTGGCGCTACGTCGCCTACCTCAGCGCCGACCCCCAGGCGGCCGACGACCTCACCCAGGACGTCTTCCTGCGCGCCCTCGCCGGCCTGCACCGGTTCGAGGGCCGCTCCTCCGCCCGCACCTGGCTGCTGTCCATCGCCCGGCGCACCGTCGTGGACAGCCTCCGCCACGCCGCCGCCCGGCCCCGGCTGTGCGACCGGCACGACTGGCAGACCGCCGCCGAGCAGGCACAGCCGCACGGGATACCCGGCTTCGAGGACGGCGTCGCCCTCGCCGAGCTCTTGACGGCCATCCCCTCCGAGCGGCGCGACGCCTTCGTCCTCACCCAACTGCTGGGCCTGCCCTACGCGGAGGCGGCCGAGGCCATCGGCTGCCCGGTCGGCACCGTCCGCTCCCGAGTGGCCCGTGCCCGTACCGCGCTCATGATCCTCCTGACGGACACCGAGCCGCCGGCCACCACCCCCGCCCCGGGCCTCCCGTCACCCACCGGCAGGGACACGCCCCCCACGCCGAAGGACCGCCGCCCCCTGGCACTCCTCGGCTGAACCACGTGACGGGGCGCGCCTGCTCATGGATCCGGCCCGAGGGGCAGGAGGAGGACCACCCCCGACGGTGGTGAAGCGTGGCGCGCATGGCTGTGGGCCGGACGGGTCGGGCCGCGGCCCGCTGCCCGGCCCTGCCCGGCCTTGCCCGGACGGGTCGGGCCGCGCGTGGGTCCGGACGGGTCGGGCCGCGGCCCCGACCCGATTCCGAATGCCACTTTCCGACCGGCGCGGGCTCTTCGAGCCCGCGCCGGATGCGGAGACCACCCCGGGGTCCCGAATCGGATGCCTGCTCCGGGCCGTCAGAGGACGTCGAGGAGCATCAGTGCCTCGTCCCGGGTGTCGTCGGGTGCGAGGCGCAGGGCTCCGGGCCAGCGGCCGATTTCACGCCATCCGAGCCGGCTGTAGAAGTCCTCCAGCCCTTCTCCTCCCCGGGCCGCCAGATGGAGCTGTTCGAGGCCCAGCTCATCACGGGCGATCTTGCGCACCTCCTGCATGAGACCGGAGCCCACACCGCGGCCACGGCATCCGGGATGGGACTGGAGGTGGTGGACCGTGCCCCAGTGGCCGACCAGCCGGGAGGGGGCACGATCGAGGAGAACCCATCCGGCAAGAACGTCGTCGAATCCCGCCACGACGAGTCTGCTGTGCTGCGGGTGGAGACGGCCGAGGAGCTCGTCCGTGACGGGCGCCACGTCATCGTCGCGGACGGGTGCGAAGGGGAATCCCGCGGCGCCGCCCGAGTTGGTGACCGCGACCCAGCAGTCGATCAGCTGACGTCGCAGTTCCGGAGTGACCTCGCGGCCGCCGGTGATCTGGGCGAGGTCGGGTGTGCGCTCTGGCGTCATGAGACGGAGCATGGCAGTGGGTCCTGACCCGCGTAAGGCTCGCGGCCGAGAGGGCCGACTGCCCAGCCCGGCGCCGCTCCCTGCGAGCGGCGGTGGGCTGCCGCACGGGTCCGCAGCCACCCCGGAAGACAACGCGTGCGCCCGCTCCCTCGGCCGCCCGAGGAGTCGGTGGCGGTCGCACCCGCGCGAGCGTACGTACCCCCGGCCCCCGGCCATGGCGCGCCGCCCGGCCACGACGGGGGCACGGACCCCGTGGACGGCGTACTCGGTGTGCCCGGCCGACCGTCCGACCGTCCGACCGGCTGGCGAGTGCGCCGGCCCTCAGCGGGCGAGGAAGTCGAGGAGGTGCCGGTTGAACTCCTTGGTGTGCGTGACGTTCAGCCCGTGCGGCCCTCCCTCGATCAGCGCGAGCGTGCTCCCCTTGAGCGCCTCGTGCGTACGCATCCCGCTGACCTCGAACGGCACGATGGCGTCCTGCGTGCCGTGGATCACGAGCACCGGCACGTCGATCCCGGCCAGGTCGCCGCGGAAGTCGGTGCGGGCGAAGGCGTCGATGCAGTCCAGCGTCCCCTTGGGTGAGGCCGCCTCGGCGAGGTGCACCTGGTAGCGGTGCTGCGCCGGGCTCACGAGACCGGTGTTCTCCCCGGCCTGGAAGAACGCGGTGACGAAGCCGTCGAGGAAGGCCGGCCGGTCGTCGCGGACGCCGTCCTGGAACTGTCCGATGGCGGCGTCGTCGAGGCCGCCGTCCGGGTTGTCCGCGCTCTTGTAGAGGTACGGGGGGACGGCCGCCGCGAGGACGGCCCGGCTGATGCGGCCGCTGCCGTGGTTGTTGAGGTAGCGGACGACCTCCCCGCCGCCCATGGAGAAGCCGACCAGGGTGACGTCCCGCAGGTCGAGGTGGGTGAGGAGCGCGTCCAGGTCGGCGGCGAGGGTGTCGTAGTCGTAGCCCTCCCAGGGCTGGGACGACGAACCGAATCCCCGGCGGTCGTAGGTGATCACCCGGTGGCCGGCCTCGACCAGCGGTCCGATCTGCGGCTCCCAGGAGCGGCCGCTCAGCGGCCAGCCGTGGATGAGGACGACCGGCGGGCCGTCGCCGCGGTCCTCGAAGTGGAGCTCGACGGCACTGCCCTTCTGGGTGCTTGCGTTGATGCGCGGCATGCTGAAAAGAGCCTTTCGTAGGGGGGTGTGCGGGAGGTGTACCCGGGCGGGCCGCCGATGAGGCCGGATTGCGCTGACCGCCGGCCGCTGACCGTCGACCGTCGACCGTCGACCCTTGACCGCCTCGGCGCCCGGGCCTGCGGGCGGGCCCGGGCGTCCCGCGCCCGCACGCGCGCACGAAGACGCCGGGCGGGTAGGCCCACCACCGCTGCCGTGTGATCGTGAACAACTAGACTCCCGGCAGCGCACTGCGCAGGTTCGCGGGTTTCGTCGACGAGAGGGCTGCCAGTGGGAACGGGAAACACGGAACCTGAATCCCGCCAGCCTGTGATGGCCGATGTGGCCCGGGTCGCAGGAGTGTCCCACCAGACGGTGTCGCGGGTGCTCAACGGCGCGCCGCACGTCCGGCCCGGTACGCGCGAGCGGGTGCTCGCCGCCATCCGCGAGCTGGACTACCGTCCCAACGTCGCGGCCCGGACCCTGGTGACCCGCCGGTCCCAGACCCTCGGCGTGGTGAGTTTCGGCAGCGCCCTGTACGGACCCGCCTCCATGCTGGACGGCATCGAGCAGGCCGCGCGCAGCGCCGGCTATTTCGTGAGCGTGGCGAGCATCCGGTCGCTGGACACCCGCTCCGTGCAGGAGGCCGTGGACCGGCTCCGGGACCAGGGGGTCGAGGGCATCGTGGTGATCGCGCCGCAGACCTCCGCGGAAAGCGCGATCGCCCAGCTGTCGACCGCGGTGCCGGTGGTGGCGGTCGGGGCGGGCAGCGGTTCGCGCGTGCCCACGGTGTCGGTCGACAACGAAGCGGGCGCACGGGCCGTCACCCGCCACCTCCTCGACCTCGGGCACGCGACGGTCCACCACATCTCCGGGCCGCCGGGCTGGCTGGAGACCACGACCCGCGAGACCGGCTGGCGCACGGCCCTGGAGCGGGCCGGAGCACGGGTACCGCCGGTGCATCCCGGCGACTGGAGCGCCCGGGCCGGCTACGAAGCGGGCCTGCGGATCGCCGGGGACCCCGCGGTGACCGCGGTGTTCTGCGCGAACGACCACCTGGCGCTGGGACTGCTGCGCGCGCTGTACGAGGCCGGCCGGGCGATCCCCGAGGACATGAGCGTGGTCGGCTTCGACGACATCGCCGAAGCCGGCTACTTCGCCCCGCCGCTGACCACCGTGCGCCAGGACTTCGCCGTGCTGGGCCGGCGTGCGCTGGAGTTGCTGGTCGAGGAGCTGACGGGGCCGGACCGTGCGGAGCAGCCGCGCGGGCACGTCCTCGTACCCGCGGACATCGTCCTGCGCCGCAGCACGGGCCCGTCCCCCCGATAACTCCCCCGACCACTCCTCCCCACCCCCACTCCGGCCCGTCCCGGTCCCGCTCCGGCGGCCCGTGACGGCTGCATCGGTGGTGCGACCCGCACCCGTCGGCGCGGGCGCCCGCCCCCCGGATCCGGGCTGATCAGCGTGGTCGTCCGGCGGTCGGTGGTCCCCGCGCGTGACGGTCAAGATTGGGTAACGCTGCGCCCGAGCGCTCTTGCGCAGCCAATTGTTAACGCTAACAATCTGTCCAGGGTCACGCCTCCCGGTGTGCCTGCCGGCGGGGGCCCCGACGGCAACCCCGCGCCCGCGCCCCGGCTCCACTCCCGGTGCCGGCTCCGAACCAAGGCGGTGAACATGACCCCGACTCCACCCACCCGCAACCCCGCGGCCTACGTCGTCGGCGTCGACTTCGGCACGCTGTCCGGCCGGGCCGTGGTCGTCCGCGTCGACGACGGCGCGGAGCTCGGCTCCGCCGTCCACGCGTACCGCCACGGCGTCATCGACCGCGAACTGCCCACCACCGGCGCCGCCCTGCCGCCCGACTGGGCGCTCCAGCACCCGGACGACTGGCGCGAGGTACTGCGCACGGCCGTTCCCGAGGCCGTCAGGGCCGCCGGCGTGGACCCCGCCCGGGTCATCGGCATCGCCACCGACTTCACCGCCTGCACCGTCCTGCCGGTACGGCGCGACGGCACGCCGCTCTCCGAGACCGGCCTGGGCCACCGACCCCACGCCTGGCCCAAGCTCTGGAAGCACCACGCCGCCCAGGGCCAGGCCGACCGGATCAACCGCCTCGCCCACCTGCGCGCCGAGAAGTGGATCACCCGCTACGGCGGCAAGATCTCCGCCGAATGGCAGTTCGCGAAGGCGCTCCAGGTACTGGAGGAGGACCCGGAGACCTACGCGGCCACCGAGCGCTGGATCGAGGCGGCCGACTGGATCGTCTGGCAGCTCACCGGAGCCGAGAGCCGCAACACCTGCACCGCCGGTTACAAAGGCATCCACCAGGACGGCCGCTACCCGAGCGAGGACTACCTCGCCGCGCTGCACCCGGACTTCGCCGACTTCGCCCGCACCCGCCTGGAGCACCCGCTCGTACCGCTGGGCTCCCGGGCCGGTTCCCTGACCGCGGAGGCCGCCGGCTGGACGGGCCTGCCCGAGGGCATCGCCGTCGCGGCGGGCAACGTCGACGCCCACGTGGCCGCCGCCGCGGCGAAGGCCGTCGAGAACGGCCGGCTGCTCGCGGTCATGGGCACCTCCACCTGCCACGTCGTCAACGGCGCGGTGCTAGCCGACGTCCCCGGCATCTGCGGCGTCGTGGACGGCGGGATCGTCGAGGGTGCCTACGGGTACGAGGCCGGACAGAGCGCCGTCGGCGACATCTTCGCCTGGTGGCTCGCCCAGGGCGTCCCGGCCGGCTACCAGGCCGAGGCCGAAGCGGCCGGCGAGGACCTGCACCAGTTGCTGACCCGCAAGGCCGCCGGTCAGCCGGTGGGCGGCCACGGTCTGGTCGCCCTGGACTGGATGAACGGCAACCGCTCCACCCTGGTCGACCACCACCTCTCCGGCGTCATCGTCGGCCTCACGCTGGCGACGCGGCCCGAGGAGATCTACCGGGCCCTGCTGGAGGCCACCGCCTTCGGCACCCGCACCATCGTCGACGCCCTCGAACAGGGCGGCGTACCGGTGCACGAGTTCATCGTCACCGGCGGCCTGAAGAAGAACGCCCTGCTGATGCAGATCTACGCCGACGTCCTGCGCCGTCCCGTCTCCCTGGCCACCTCCGCGCAGGGCCCGGCCCTCGGCTCCGCCATCCACGCGGCCGTCGCCGCCGGCGCCCACCCGGACGTCCGCAGCGCGTCCGCCGCCATGGGCAGCCTCCAGCGGGCCGCCTACCTGCCCGACCCGGGCCGGGCCGACGCCTACGACGCCCTGTACGCCGAGTACCGCGCCCTGCACGAGCACTTCGGCACCGGCGCGGACAAGCAGCTGCACCGATTGCGCGCCCTGCGCAACGCCGCCCTGCGCAGCGCGGCCCCGCACGACACCGACGCGCACGACACCGGCCCGCACGACCCCGACGCGCACGACACCGGCGCGACCACCCCGACCGAGAGGCCCTGACCCCCTCATGACGTCACCGATCGAGCAGCTGCGCCGCGAGGTCAGCGACCTGCACCGGGAACTGGTCCGCTACGGCCTCGTCGTGTGGACGGCCGGGAACGTCTCGGCCCGCGTGCCGGGCGAGGACCTGATGGTGATCAAGCCCAGCGGCGTCCCCTACGACGAGCTGACCCCCGACAACATGATCGTCTGCGATCTGGACGGAAAGGTGGTCGAAGGCGGCCACGCCCCCTCCTCCGACACCGCCGCCCACGCCTATGTCTACCGGCAGATGCCCGAGGTCGGCGGCGTCGTGCACACGCACTCCACCTACGCCTGCGCCTGGGCGGCCCGGGGCGAGGCCGTGCCCTGCGTCCTGACGGCCATGGCCGACGAGTTCGGCGCCGAGATCCCGGTCGGTCCCTTCGCGCTGATCGGGGACGACTCCATCGGCCGGGGCATCGTCGCCACCCTGCGGGGACACCGCTCTCCCGCCGTCCTGATGCAGAGCCACGGTGTCTTCACCATCGGCAAGGACGCCGAGGCGGCGGTCAAGGCCGCCGTGATGTGCGAGGACGTCGCCCGCACGGTCCACATCTCCCGCCAGCTCGGGGAGCCACTGCCCCTCGCGCAGAGCGACATCGACGCACTCAACCACCGTTACCAGAACGTGTACGGCCAGCAGCGCTGACCGGTGAGGAGCCCTTCCGTGACGACGTCACTCCAGGAACGCGAGATATGGTTCCTGACCGGCAGCCAGTCCCTCTACGGGGACGAGACCCTGAACCAGGTGGCCCGGCAGTCCCAGCAGATCGCCGAGGCCCTTCAGAACGATCCGGACGTCCCCGTCCGGATCGTGTGGAAGCCCGTCCTCACCGACGCCGAGGCGATTCGCCGCATCTGCCTGGAGGCGAACTCCGACGACACCTGCATCGGGCTCATCGCCTGGATGCACACCTTCTCCCCCGCCAAGATGTGGATCGCCGGCCTGGACGCCCTGCGCGAACCCCTGCTCCACCTGCACACCCAGGCCAACCTCGCCCTGCCCTGGTCGTCCATCGACATGGACTTCATGAACCTCAACCAGGCAGCACACGGGGACCGGGAGTTCGGCTACATCCAGTCCCGCATCGGCGTCACCCGCAAGACCGTCGCCGGGCACGTCAGCGATCCCTCCGTGGCCGCCCGCATCGCCTCCTGGGCCCGGGCCGCCGCCGGCCGGGCGGAGCTGCGCGGCCTCAGGCTGGCCCGCTTCGGTGACAACATGCGCGACGTCGCCGTCACCGAAGGCGACAAGGTGGAGGCGCAGCTGCGCTTCGGGGTCTCCGTCAACACCTACGGCGTCAACGACCTCGTCGAGGCCGTCGACGCCACCGCCGAGGCCGACGTCACCGAACTGGTCAAGGAGTACGAGGACACCTACCGGGTGGCTCCCGCGCTGCGCGGCGGCGGGGACCGTCACGAATCGCTGCGCTACGCCGCGCGCATCGAGCTCGGCATGCGCGCCTTCCTCACCACGGGCGGATTCCGTGCCTTCACCACCAACTTCGAGGATTTGGGAGGGCTGCGGCAACTGCCCGGCCTGGCCGTGCAGCGGCTGATGGCCGACGGGTACGGCTTCGGCGGCGAGGGCGACTGGAAGACCTCGGTGCTGCTGCGCACGCTCAAGGTGATGTCCGAAGGGCTGCCGGGCGGCGTGTCCTTCATGGAGGACTACACCTACCACCTGGAGCCGGGGAGGGAGTTGATCCTCGGCGCACACATGCTGGAGGTGTGCCCGTCGATCGCGGCGCGGACGCCTACCTGCGAGATCCACCCGCTGGGGATCGGCGGCCGCGAGGACCCCGTCCGTCTGGTCTTCGACGCGCACACCGGCCCCGCCGTGGTGGTCGGGCTGGCCGACATGGGCGACCGCTTCCGCCTGGTCGCCAACGAGATCGACGTGGTGGAGCCGGTGGAGCCGCTGCCGAACCTGCCGGTGGCCCGCGCCGTGTGGCGCCCCCGGCCGGACCTGCGGACCTCCACCGAGGCCTGGCTGATCGCCGGAGCCCCGCACCACACCGTCCTGTCCAGTGCCGTCGGCACCGAGGAGCTCGGCGACCTCGCCGACATCCTCGGCACCGAGCTGCTGGTCATCGACGGGGACACCGGCATCCGCCGCTTCACGCAGGAGATCCGCTGGAACCAGGCCTACCACCGCCTGGCGCAGGGGTTCTGACGCCTGCCACCACCACGCCCGCCGTTCAGAAGGGACACAAGTGATCCACTTCCGCTCGCGCCGTACCGGGTTACGCCGCGCAGGGTTACGCCGTACCGCGGTACGCCGCATCGCAGTACGGCGTACCCCGGTGCGGCGTCCCCGCCCGCCGCTCTGGGGCGCCCTGGCGGTCGTCCTGCTGGCGCTGCTCCCGGCCACGGCGGTCACCGGCGGCCCCGCCGAGGCCGCGGCAGGCCGTACGTACACCAACCCGGTGAAGGCCCAGAAGGGCGCCGACCCCTGGATGCAGTACCACGCGGGCAACTACTACCTGGTCGCCTCGACCTTCACCCTCGAGATCACGATGCGCAAGTCGCCGACGCTGGAGGGGCTTTCCACCGCCCCTAGCGTACGGGTGTGGTCCGACGACACCCCCTCGCGCAGCACCAACATCTGGGCGCCGGAAATGCACTTCGTCGACGGGCGCTGGTACCTCTACTACTCCGCCGGGCAGGCCGGGGCCGCCTGCTGCGACTCGCAGCGCACCCACGTGCTGCAGAGCGCCGGCAGCGATCCGATGGGCCCGTACACCTACAAGAACATCCTGACCGGATCCGACCTGGTGCCCGGCGGGTGGCTCATCGACGCGAGCCTGCTGCGGGTCGGCGGAAAGCTGTACCTGCTGGGCAGCGGCTTCATGGGCGGCAGCCGCCAGAGCCTGGTGATCGCCCCCCTGAGCAACCCCTACACGCTCAGCGGCCCCTTCAGGATCATTTCCAGTCCCACGTCGGGCTGGGAGACCCAGGGCGGATCGGTCAACGAAGGCCCCGAGCCGCTGTACCACGAAGGCCGGACCTTCCTCACCTTCTCCGCCTCCAGCTGCAACACGCCGGACTACAAGCTCGGCCGGCTGGAGCTCACCGGCGCCGACCCCCTCAGCGCCGCGTCATGGACCAAGGCACCCGCCCCGGTGTTCCAGCGCAGCGACGCGGCAGGGGTGTACGGACCGGGGCACAACGGGTTCTTCACCTCCCCCGACGGCAGGGAGAGCTGGCTCGTCTATCACGCCAACGACACCAAGGCCGGCGGCTGCGACAACCGGCGCACCACGCGGGCCCAGAAATTCACCTGGCGCCCGGACGGCACCCCGGACTTCGGTACTCCGGTGCCCGTCGGCACGCCACTGCCCGCCCCGGCGGGCGAGACGGCGGCCACCCCCGACTCGTACACGCTGGTGAACCGCAACAGCGGCACATGCCTGGACCTCGCGGACGGTTCCTCCGCCGACGGGGCGGAGGTGAGGCTGTGGTCGTGCAACGGCAGCACCGCTCAGAAGTGGCGCTTCGAGGACCAGGGTGACGACACCAGCCGGCTGGTCAACGTGGCCGGGGGCAAGGTGCTCGACCTGGCGGACTGCTCCGCCGCCGACGGAGCGCACCTGCGCCAGTGGACCTGGCTGAACAACGCCTGCCAGCGGTTCCGGCTCATCGCCGGCGCGGGCGGCACGGTGCGGCTGGAGAACGCGCACAGCGGGAAGGTCGCCGACGTCGCCGGCTGCGGCACCCGCGACGGCACGGAAGTCCGCCAGTGGACCTGGCTCGCCAACCCCTGCCAGGAGTGGCAGCTGCGGACCGGCTGACCACGTCACTCCGTACGGAACACTCCGTACGGAAGAGGTGAAGCCACCGCCGACGCCGCCTTCCTCCGGGAACGGCCGCGGCGCGACCACCGCCCGGCGCCGCCCGGGCGGTGGTCGCGGAACGTCAACCGCCCGTCAGGAGCTGTTCGGTCCAGATGGTCTTGCCGCTCGGGGTGTACCGGCTGCCCCAGCGGTGGGTGAGCTGCGCGATGAGGAAGAGCCCGCGTCCGCCCTCGTCGGTGAGCTGGGCCCGGCGCAGGTGCGGCTGGGTCTGGCTGGGGTCGCAGACCTCGCAGATCAGGACCCGGTCCTTGATCAGCCGCACGCCGACGGGGCCGCCGGCGTAGCGGATGGAGTTCGTGACCAGCTCACTGACGATCAGCTCGGTCGTGAAGACCAGCTCCTCCAGCCCCCAGGCGGTCAGCTGGCCGGTGACGAGTTCACGGGCGCGCCCGACGACGGACGGGTCGGCGGGCAGCTCCCATGCCGCTGTGGCGCCGGGCTGCACCTGCCGGACCCGCACCACGAGGAGCGCCAGGTCGTCCTCCGGCGGCTCGTGCAGCAGTTCGCCCAGGATGCGGTGTCCGATGTCGGCGGCGGGGCGGCCGCTGTCGGCGCCCTCGCGGGCCCCGTCGCGGATCATCCGCAGCTGCCGTTCCGCCTGGTCCGTGCCCTGGGCGAGGGCGCCGCCGTAGAAGGCCAGCACGTCACCGGGGTGCAGGTGGAGCTCCACCTGTTCGAAGGGCTGTCCGCCCGTGCCGAGGACGGGGCCGGGCTGGTAGGTCACCGTGTGGGCCTCGGGCTGTCCCGTGGCGGCGAGCACCGGTGGCGCGTGGGCCGCGCCGGTCATCAGGCACGTGCCGGAGACGGGGTCGTAGACGGCGTAGAGGCAGGTGGCGCCGGTCAGGGCGCTCGGGGCGTCGCGATCGGGTTCGCGCTGTCCCTCGTCCTCGGCGAAGCGCAGGACCAGGCCGTCGAGGTGGGCCAGCAGCTCGTCCGGGCTGAGGTCGAGATCGGCCAGCGTCTGCACGGCCGACCGCAGCCTGCCCATGGCCGCCGTGGCGTTGAGGCCGTGCCCGGCGACGGTGCCCATGACGAACGCCACCCGCGTCGCGGACAGCGGGATGACGTCGAACCAACTGCCGCCGATGCCCGCCGCCGTCGCGGCGGGCACGTACTCGCCGGCGGTCTCCGCGGCGGTGACGTCCATGACCGGCCGGGGCAGCAGGCTGCGCTGCAGGGCTTCCGCGGTACGGCGCTCGCGGGTGTAGCGGCGGGCGTTGTCGATGCTGAGCGAGGCCCGCGAGCCGACCTCCTCGGCGAGCGTGGCGTCGGCCTGGTCGAACGGGCGGCGCCCCGCCCGGCGCCACAGGACGACGGCGCCCAGGACCAGGCCGCGCGCCTGCAGCGGCACCACCATGAGGGAGACCGCCCCGGGGGGCAGGATCAGCCGTGAGCGGTCGTCCTCCCCGTCCAGTACCGCGCGGAGCTCGGTCAGGTCGGGCAGGTAGACCGCGGACCCGGCGCGCAGGTGCTGGCTCTCCACGCTCTCGATCCGGACGGCGTCGCCCAGGGCGTATATCTCGGCGGGCCACCGGCCGTCGGCGGCCATGACGGCCACGCGGCGCAGCGGAGCGCCGGCGACGAGGTCACCGGGCTCCTCGCCGAGCAGGACCGGTTCCGTCAGGTCCACGGCGGCCAGATCGGCGAAGGCCGGGACGAGGACGGCGGTGAGCTGCTCCGCATTGACCACCATGTCGAGGGACCTGCCGATCTCCGCGGCGGCCGCGTTGACCAGCGCGAGACGTTCCGCGGCCCGCGCTCCGGCGGCCGGTGGGGCGGGTTCGCGGCGGACGTCGGCGGCTTCGGTGGCCGGTACGTGCGGATCGGCCGGGCTCAGGCGCAGCAGGAACCGTGCCGGGGATCCCGCCATGAGGGCGACGACGTCGACGTATGCGGCGGCCTGCCCGCCGTCCGGCCGCAGCAGCCGGCCGTGGGCCGTGCGGCGGGAGCCGCCCACGGCTCCGGCGACGAGGCGCGCCCAGAGGGCCGGGTCGGCGAAGAACTCCTCCGCGTTCCGGCCGGCGAGGGGGTCGGGCGAGCCCAGGATCGAGGACGCGGATCGGGTACTGGTCAGGACCGTACCCGCGGCGTCGAGCACCAGAACCGCCGTCGGGAAGATCGCTGAGGCGATGGGATCCCTGCGGCCGTTGTCGCTCACTCGTCCCTCTCTCCGGCAGCTCGGCAGCGGCCCCTCATCTCATTGAACACCTCCGCCGCGGTGCCCGCGCGACGGTCGCCGGGGGCCCCGCCGGCGGGGGCCGCCGGGCGGTGTCCGTGGACGTCCGGGTGTCCCTGTGCCCCCGTACGCCTCCCCGTCCGGGGCCGCTGCGCACGGCGGCCCGGCCCCGGGCGGGGCCGGGCCGGGCCGTGTCGTCTCCCGCTGCGGCCGTCAGGAGCCGGCCTTGCGCTTGTTCCACACGTCGAATCCGACGGCGGCCAGCAACACCAGTCCCTTGATCACCTGTTGGTAGTCGGTGCCTATGCCGACCAGCGACATGCCGTTGTTCAGCACGCCAAGGACCAGTCCGCCGATGATCGCGCCCAGTACGGTGCCCACACCGCCGGAAGCCGAAGCGCCACCGATGAACGCCGCCGCGATCGCCTCCAGTTCGAAGTTGATGCCGGCCTGCGGCGTGCCCGCGTTGAGGCGCGCCGCGAAGACCAGGCCGGCCAGCGCGGCCAGGACGCCCATGTTGACGAAGGCGAGGAAGACGATGCGCTTGCTCTTGACGCCGGACAGCCGGGCGGCGGGCTCGTTGCCGCCGATGGCGTAGGTGTGGCGGCCCAGGACGGAGTTGCGCATGACGTAGCCGAAGGCGACCAGCAGCACGCCGAGGAGGAGCAGCACGATCGGGAAGCCGTGGTAGCTCGCCAGCAGCAGGGTGAAGACGGTGACGGCGGCGGCGACGGCCGCCAGCTTGACGAGGAACAGCCCTGCCGGCAGCAGGGGGAGCCCGTAGGAGGCGGCCTGGCGGCGGCCCCGGACCTCCTGCACGAGGGCCAGCGCCAGGACGCCGAAACCGAGCAGGAGGGTGAGGTTGTGGTAGTTGGTGTGCGGGCCGGCCTCCGGGAGGAAGCCGCTGCTGATCTGGCGGAAGCCGGTGGGGAAGGGGGCCACCGACTGGCCCTGGAGCAGGATCTGCGTCCCGCCGCGGAACAGCAGCATGCCCGCGAGGGTGACGATGAACGACGGGATGCCCACGTAGGCGATCCAGAATCCCTGCCAGGCTCCGGCCACCGCGCCGATCAGGAGCGAGAGGGCCACGGCGACCGGCCAGGGCATGTCGTGGTGGACCATCATCACGGCCGCCGCGGCGCCGACGAAGGCGGCCAGGGAGCCGACGGACAGGTCGATGTGGCCGGCGATGATGACGATCATCATCCCGATGGCGAGGATGAGGATGTAGCCGTTCTGCTGGATCAGGTTGGTGACGTTGAGCGGCTTGAGCAGCGTCCCGTCGGTCCAGATCTGGAACAGCACGACGATCAGCGCGAGGGCCACCAGCATGCCGTACTGCCGGACGTTGCCGCGCAGGAGGTGCACGAGGAGGGTGCGCGGGCCGTCGGCCTCACGGGGGCCCTTGTCCCCGGTCGAGGAGTCGGCCCCGACGGCCGTGCTCTGGGTCTGGGTCATGCGTCACACCTGCTCGTTGTGGGTGGCTGCGCTCACGGTCATGAGGCGCATGAGGGATTCCTGCGTGGCCTCCGCACCGGGCACCTCACCGGTGATGCGCCCCTCGGCCATGGTGTAGATGCGGTCGCACAGGCCGAGGAGCTCGGGCAGTTCGGAGGAGATGACGAGGACGGCCTTGCCCTGGGCCGCGAGATCGGCGATCACGGCGTAGATCTCGGCCTTCGCCCCGATGTCGATGCCGCGGGTGGGCTCGTCGAGGATGAGCACCTCGGGCTCGGAGAAGATCCACTTGCTGAGGACGACCTTCTGCTGGTTGCCGCCGCTGAGCTTGCCGGTCTGCGCGAACACCGAGGGCGTCTTGATGTTCATGGTCCTGCGGTACTTCTCCGCGACGCGCGTCTCCTCGTGCTCGTTGACCCAGCCGCGCCGGGAGACCTTGCCGAGGGCGCTCAGCGAGATGTTGCGGCGGATGTCCTGCTTGAGGTCGAGCCCGAGGTGCTTGCGGTCCTCGGTGACGTAGGCCAGGCCGTGTCCGATCGCCTCGGGGACCGTGCGCGTACGGATCTCCTTGCCGTCGAGCAGGACCTGCCCGCCGGTGCGGCGTCCGTAGGAGCGGCCGAAGACGCTCATGGCGAGCTCGGTGCGGCCGGCGCCCATCAGGCCCGCCATGCCGACGATCTCGCCGCGCCTGACGGTGAGGGACGCGGCGTCGACCACCTTGCGGTGCACGTCGATCGGGTGCAGGACGGTCCAGTCCCGGATCTCCAGCGCGACGTCCCCGATCTGCGGGCTGCGCTCGGGGTAGCGGTGTTCGAGGTCGCGGCCGACCATGCCGCGGATGATGCGGTCCTCGGAGACGTTCCCCGCATCCACGGCGAGGGTCTCGATGGTGCGGCCGTCGCGCAGGATGGTGACGGTGTCGGCGACGCGCGCGATCTCGTTCAGCTTGTGGGAGATGACGATGCAGGCGATGCCCTGGGCCTTGAGTTCGAGGATGAGGTCGAGGAGCTTGCGGCTGTCCTCGTCGTTGAGCGCGGCCGTCGGCTCGTCCAAGATGAGCAGCTTGACCTCCTTGGCCAGGGCCTTGGCGATCTCGACCAGCTGCTGTTTGCCCACACCGATGTCCGCGACGCGGGTCTGCGGGTTGTCGGGGAGGCCGACGCGCTCCAGCAGGGACTTGGCGTGGGTGAGCGTCCGGTGCCAGCTGATGAAGCCCCGCGAGGCGTGCTCGTTGCCGAGGAAGATGTTCTCGGCGATGGACAGGTAGGGGATCAGGGCCAGTTCCTGGTGGATGATCACGATCCCGCGGCGCTCGCTGGCGCGGATGTCCCCGAAGGCGCACGGTTCGCCCTGGAAGCGGATCTCGCCCTCGTAGGAACCGTGCGGGTGGACCCCGCTCAGCACCTTCATCAGGGTGGACTTGCCCGCGCCGTTCTCGCCGCAGATGGCGTGGACCTCGCCTGCGGCGACGGTCAGGTTGACGTCCGAGAGCGCCTTGACGCCGGGGAAGGATTTGCTGATCGAACGCATCTCGAGGACGGGTCCGGCCATGGTGGTGGGTCCGTTCGGCTGGGGTGGTGCGGCCGGCCGTGCTGGGGGGCCGGCCGCGCCACCGGTTCTTCGGCCCGGATCTGGGGGCCCGGTGGCGGCTACTTCAGCTGGTCGGCGGTGTACTGGCCGGAGTCGACGAGCAGCTTCTGGTAGTTCTCCTTGTCCACGCTGACGGGCTGCAGCAGGTAGGCAGGCACGACCTTGACCCCGTTGTCGTACTGCTTGGTGTCGTTGACCTCGGGCTTGCCGCCGGTGAGCATCGCGTCGCCCATCTGCACGGTCACCTTGGCCAGTTCACGGGTGTCCTTGTACACCGTCTGGGTCTGTTCGCCCGCGATGATGGACTTCACCGACGCCAGTTCGGCGTCCTGGCCGGTCACGATGGGCAGTGCCTTGCCCGCGGCGCCGTAACCGACCCCCTTCAGGGAGGACACGATGCCGATCGACATGCCGTCGTAGGGGGAGAGCACCGCGTCGACCTTGGCCGACGTGTAGGCCTTGCTGAGCAGGTTGTCCATCCGGGACTGGGCGACGCCGCCGTCCCAGCGCAGGGTCGCGACCTGGTTGAAGTCGCTCTGGCCGCTCTTGATCACGAGCTTGCCGGCGTCGATGTGGGGCTTCAGGACGCTCATCGCGCCCTGGTAGAAGAACGCGGCGTTGTTGTCGTCCGGCGATCCCGCGAACAGCTCGATGTTGTAGGGGCCCTTGCCGTCCTTCAGACCGAGCCGGTCGGCGATGTAGGTGGCCTGCAGGACGCCGACCTTGTAGTTGTCGAAGGTGGCGTAGTAGTCGACGTTCCCGGTGCCGCGGATCAAGCGGTCGTAGGAGATGACCTGGATCTTCGCGTCGGCGGCCTTCTGGAGCACATCGCTGAGCGAGGAACCGTCGATCGGGGCGATGACCAGCAGCTTCGCACCTTTGGTGATCATGTTCTCGACCTGGGCGACCTGGTTCTCCACGACGTTGTCGCCGAACTGGAGATCGGTCTTGTAGCCCTTGGCCTGGAACTGCTTGACCATGTTGTCGCCGTCGGCGATCCAGCGCTCGGAGGACTTGGTCGGCATGGCGATCCCGATCAGCCCCCCCTTGGCGTCACCGGCGGACGCGCCGTCGCCGACACCGTTCGCACTCTGGCCGCATGCCGCGAGCATGAGCGTGAGGGCCCCGATGGCGAGACCGGTCGATATTCTCCGCACGTTTCCTCCAGTGGTGTGCCGCGACCCGGCGTGACGGGGCGGGGGCCGGCCGGGCGGCCCCGGGCGAACTGCCTGCGGCCGGGTCCGCTTGGGTGGCCGGGGTGCTGTGGACCGGCCTCGTGACTGTCGCTCCGGCCTGGCGTTACACGAGTGTTAACGCTAACAACGAAGCCGTCAAGGCCCCTGGGATCACCTTTGTGTACCCCTTGCCGCCGAGGTCCGGCGCCGTGCGACGGGCTCGGCCGCGAGCCTGGAACCCTGCCGTCCGTATACGCCCGCGCGCGGGCCGGGGCGCGATGGGCGGGGCCCCGGGGCGGGAGGCGGACCGAGGCGGCGGGCACGGCGCGGGGCGGCGGGCCCGTGGCGGCGTCCGGACGCCGCTTGACTGGTACCTCGCGCTGCCGGTAGGGAGAGGCTGTCACCGCGCAGGGTTGGAAACGGGGGAAACATGAAGCCGCTCGAAACGGGCGATCCCACCTCGGTCGGCGAAGGCCGCTACCGGCTGGTGGGGCGGCTCGGCCAGGGGGGCATGGGCGTGGTCTACCTCGGCCGGTCCCGGTCCGGCCGTGCGGTGGCCGTCAAGGTGGTGCGCCCCGAGCTGAGCACGGAGCCCGGGTTCAGACGGCGGTTCGCCGACGAGGTGTCGGCCGCGCGCAGGGTCGGCGGCTTCCACACGGCTCCGGTCGTCGATGCCGATCCGGACGGGGAACCGGCCTGGCTGGTGACGGCGTTCGTGCCCGGCCCCACGCTGCGGGCGGTCATGGCCCGCGTCGGCTCGCTGCCCGTGGACACGCTCACCGTGCTGGCGGCGGGCCTCGCCGAGGCGCTGGAGGCGATCCACCGGGCCGGGGTCATCCACCGCGACCTCAAGCCCGCCAACATCATCGTCGCGGAGGACGGGCCGCGCGTGATCGACTTCGGCATCGCGCGCGCTCTGGACGGGACGGCCCTGACCCAGACCGGCATGCAGATCGGCACGCCGGGCTTCCTCGCGCCCGAGCAGCTCACCAGTGGCGCGGTCACCCCGGCGGTGGACATGTTCGCCCTGGGGGTGGTGCTCGCCCAGGCGGCGGGCGGCTCCCCCTTCGGCGACGGACCGTCCGCGGCGCGGCACTACAAGGTCGTCCACGAGGAACCGGACCTGACTGCGGTCCCCGACGAGCTCCGCGAAGCCATCGCCGCCTGTCTGTCCAAGGACCCGGCGGCGCGGCCCACTCCGACGGCCTTCCTCGGCCGGCTGGTGGTGCGCCACCCCGCCGGTGACCACTGGCTGCCGGACGCCGCCACGCAGCTCCTCCCCCGCCAGGAACCCCCGACGCCTCCCGCCGCAGCGAACGGCCCGCAGCCCCGTACGGCGCCGTCCCCCGGACCCGGGTCCGGGCCGTCCCCCGCCGCCACCCCCACCCGGGCCGCCTTCTCCACGCCCGATGCGGCACAGGCGGGTCGGCTCGGAGCCGGGCCGTCCCCCTCAGCCACGCCCGGCTCTTCCCCCGCTGCCACGCCCGGGTCAACCGCCCCCTCCACGCCCGGCGCCGCGCGGCCGGAAGCCGGAGCCGGGCCTTCCCCCGACTCCACCCCCGCCCGGGCCGCCTCCTCCACACCCGGCGCGGCGCAGCCGGATGCGGCGCGCCCGCCCGTGGATCCCCGATCCGGAGCCGCCGGCCCGGCCGCGCCCTCCCCAACGGCCGCCGTCGCCCCGGCGGCCGGTCCGGAGCAGCCCGCCACGGTGGCACCCGCAGTGGAACCGGGCGGCGGGGCCGGTCCTGCCCCCACGGTGGTCGCGGCGCCCGCGGTCTGCGCGGCCCCCGGGTCCGGGCCCGTATCCGGCGGCGCCCCGGCAGCTCCGTCCGCCGGGCAGGAGCGACCGGTCGCCGCACCCGGGGCGCCGGACCCCGGACGGCCCCGGCCGCCGGGGCGGCGCAGGCGCCGCGCCGTGGCGGGGGCGGCGCTCCTGGCGGTCCTCGCGAGCGCCGGCCTGCTCGTCTGGCACCCCTGGACCGGCGCCACCGAGGACGACGCCGAGCCCGGCGCCGGCAAGGGCGCGCCCACCCGCTCCGCCCCGACTCCGGCCCCCTTTTCCACCGCCCCCCTGCTGATCCGGCAGGACACCGCTCCCGGCTGGCCCGCGACCTGTCACGGCGTCATCGCCCTCCGCGACACCGCGACCGACGCGCCCCGGCAGCTCGTCGCCGCGGGCGGTGCGTGCGACACCCTGCCCCAGTGGTCTCCGGACCACGCGTCCTTCGCGTTCACCCGCACCACGTCCGACGGCGCGGCCGTCTGGACCGCGAACGCCGACGGCTCCGGCGCCCGCCGGATCACCCCCACCGCCGGAGGGCGGGTGTCGTGGTCACCGGACGGCACCCGGCTCGCCGTGCTGCGCAAGAAGGACGGCGTGCAGCAACTGTTCGTGGTGTCCCTTGCCGACGGCTCCGCCCAGCAGCTCACCACGGGCGCCCGCCCCGTGGAGGATCCGGCGTGGTCGCCGGACGGCAAGCGCATCGCCCTGTGCCTGGAAACGGGGTCCGGCAACTGGCAGATCCACGTCGTCGACCCCGCCGCGGCCGACCGCGCCCCCCAGCAGGTGACCCGGCTGCCCCACCCCGCGCTCGACCCGGCCTGGTCCCCCGACGGCACCACGTTCGCGTACACCGCGGGTACGTACGGCACGGGCACGCAGGGCGACATCCGTCTCGTGGGGGCCGACGGCGCGAACGACCGGGATCTGGTGGTGACCGACGCCCACGAGATGGACCCGGCGTGGTCGGCGGACGGCACCTGGGTGGCCTTCGTCCGCGGCCCGTACGAGAAGCCGGTGGTCTGGGCCGTTCGCGCGGACAAGACCGGCGAGCGCGCCCTCACCCCCGGCGGCGCCGCGGAAGGGCATCCCGCCTGGCGCTGAGCCCGGCGGGCACACGCACCGGCCCCGCGGGTCCGGTCGCTCCTTCAGTCCTTGGCCCAGTCCTTCACCGCGCCGCCCGGCCGCCGGCCGGGGCCGACCGGACGGCGCCGGGGTCGGGGTCCCTGGCCTGCGGCCGGGCGCCGAACTCCGCTCTGCCGTGGGCGAGTCCGCCGTCCGCGCCGCGACCGGGCGGAGCGTCCCGTACATGGAACGGCGACGCCGTCCCGGGGCGGACCGGGGGGACCGGACGCCCGACGGTGGAGGCGGTTCCGCCACCGCACAAAATGAATATTCAACGACCTTGTGGCGCAAGCGAGTTGGCCGGATCCCGGGATGACCGCCGGCGCGCGCCCATGGCATGATCAACCTTCCTGTTACTTACGAGTAACGCCCCTCTCCCCTCCCCCTGTGAAGGTCACACGCACGTGCGCACGCTCGCCAGACGCCTCCTCGTCCCCTGCCTGACCGCTCTGGCGCTCACGGCCACCGGCTGCTCCACCGCGGCGCACACCGGCGCTGCCGGGCCCGCGGCCCCTGCCGGTGCCACCACGGCGGCGGCGGACGCCGGGTCGCAGCGGCTCGACGTGGCGGCCGCGCCGCAGGGGTCGGCCGCCCCCACGGCCATCGCCCGGACCCGTACCGGAAAGGGGCCCGAGAAGTCCCCGCTGAAGGTCGCCTCCTACGACAAGGCGAGCGGACGGGCCGTCATATCGGGCCCGGGCCCCGGCAACGGACCCGCTTCGGGCAACGGCAACGGCTCCGGCGCCACCGCTTCACCGGGCCGCTCCCCCGCGCCGGACGCACCCGCCACACCGGCCACACCCGACGCGCCCGTCACCGTGGGCGACGTCATCGCCAGCGCACCGGCGCCGGGCGCCCCGGACGGCCTGCTCGCGAAAGTCACCGAGGTCGTCGGGAAGACCGGTCGCGGTACCGAGGTGAAGACCGCCCCCACGACGCTGTCCTCCGTCCTCAACGACGACAAGGCCGACGGCAAGGTCCCGGTCGACCCGGCCTCGGTCACCGTCGAACCCCTGATGAAGGGCGTCACGCTCTCCTGGGCCAAGGGCCAGGGCGCACGGTTCGGACCCAAGGGCGCGACGCTGCCCCTGGGCAGCCTGCGGCTCGACGTGGACGCCTCGGTGGACACCGCCGCGGGCGCCCCGCTCTCCGCCGGCGCCTCGGTGTCGGGCTTCGTCCAGCTGGCCCCCGAGGTGGAGTTCTCCTACGACGGCGCCTCGGGCGCCGCTCTGGCCCCCAACTCCGCCTTCCTCGGCATGAGCGGCGCCTGGTCGTCCCAGTGGGAGCTCAAGGGCCGGGCCGCCGCGAGCACCGGCGCGCCCCGGCGCATCCCCTTCGCCAAGCTGCACAGCGCCCCCGTCATCCAGGTCGGCCCGGTCCCCGTCGTCGTCACCCTCGACCTGACCTGCTACGTCCAGGTGGAGGCCGACGGGCGCGTGACCCTGGACGTCCGGCAGGACGTCCGGGGCGACTTCCGGGTCGGCGGGGGCTACGCCCCGGGCAAGGGCTGGACCCCGGTCGCCACTTCGGCCGTGCAGAGCTCCCCGGTGAAGGCGGGCGTCACCGCGGCCGGGAGCGTCAAGGCCGCCCTCGGCGCCGAGGCTTCCGTCGGCCTGTACGGAGCCGTCGGCGTCACGGCCGACTTCGCCCCCTACCTGCGCGGCGAGGCCGAGGCCAAGGCGACGGCGGCCAGTGGCGGCAAGCCCGCGCCGTCCGTCTCCTGGGCGCTGCACGGCGGCTTCGACCTGAGCGGTCAGCTCCAGTTCGCCCTTTCCCTCTTCGGGACACCGGTCCTCGAACACCGCATCCCGCTGGGCGCCCTCCACCGTGAGTGGCCCCTCACGACGGGCCGCACCGGGTCGTAGGCGACCACCGGCCGGGCGGGCGATGCGGGGGGTGCGGGCGCGCCGTACACCTGGCCGGGGTCAGGAGAACTGCGGCTTCTCCGGGGCCTTCTCCGCGGCCTGCTCGGCTGCCCGTTCGGCCGCCCGGACCTGAGCCGCGAAGTCCTTGGCGGGGACGCGTTCCAGGATGCCGCCGTGGCGGCGGGCGAGATCGTCCGCCGGCTGCGGCGAGGACTCGTGCACGTCGAGGACGAGCAGCGAGGCGCCGTCGTCGACGCGGCTGCTCAGCATGATCAGACCGGCGCCGTCCTCCCGCAGCTGCTGGTTCTCCGCGGCGCTGCCGAGGGCCGCGCCCGCCGCCGTGCCCAGGAACACGCCGACGGGTCCGCCCAGCAGGCCGACCAGTCCCCCGGCGAGGCCACCACCGGCGGTCGCGATCCCGGAGCCGTGCACGTGGCTCTCCGGCACGTGGAGCAGCCCGTCGGGCGAGCGTTCCAGGACCGCCGCCTGCCGGAGCCCCGGCAGGCCCAGCGCCTCCTGGAACGCCGCACGGCCCGCCGCCGGACCGGTGAACGAGATCAGCAGCATCTGGTGGCTGTCCGCCATGTCGTATGTCCTCCTGTGTCACGCAGTACGCCGTACGAGGGCCCGCGCCCTTCCGCTACCCGTTCCCGGCGCGCCGACACGGGTGACCCGGGTGACGCTCCGCCGCTGCGGTGCCGATCCGTCCGCACCGCGCGCACCGCACCCGCACGACGCCCCGCCTATACCGGATCCGGCCCTCCCGTCAGGGCCGGGGAGGGGTCGTGGGACGGCCAGGCGGCCTCCCGCAGGACCGCGATGGCGTGCAGGGTCCCGCCCGTGCGGCCGGCCAGCAGGCCCTGCGGGGTGTGGACGCTCCACAGGCTCTCCGAGCAGGGCTCGGCGCGGCCCAGGGGGAACGGACGGGTGATGTCGGTGACGTCCTGGATGACGACCGCCCCGTCCGACCGTGCGGCGCGGTAGCTGCGCCCCATGCACTTGAACGGCAGCGGCCGGGCGGTGATCTCATCGAGTCCCAGGCCGCCCGCCCCCGTTCCGGGCTGCGCGTCCGGAACCGGACCCAGACCGATCATGACGCCTCCGTAACACCGCGCGACCGCATGTGACCTCATCGTAGTCACTCCGGCGGAACCGGCCTGGCGGGGGGGGTGTGGGGGGGGCCAGCGCGCGCGAGGGGCGGGAACGGGCGGGAGGGGGCCGCCGGTCGGACCGGGGATGGTTGAACGGGGGACGGTCGGACCGGGGACGGTTGGCAGGGCCCGGACGGGTAGGCGCTGCGTATGGACACACTCAACCCTCTGGCGGTCGTCACCGGTGCGTCGAGCGGCATCGGCTACGAACTGGCCAAACAGTTCGCCGCCCACGGATTCGACCTGATCATCGCGGCGGAGGACGACGCGCTGGACGTGGCTGCCGCCGCTCTGACCGCCCAGGGCGGGCGCGCCCAGGCCGTCCGGACCGATCTCACCACGCGCGAGGGCGTCGAGAAGCTCCTGCGCGCCGTCACCGCCACCCGGCGGCCCGTGGCCGCCGCCGCGCTCAACGCGGGCGTCGGGCGGGGCGGCCCCTTCCTGGAGACCGACCTGGCCGATGAGCTGGAGATCATCGACCTGAACGTCACTTCCACCGTCCACCTCGCGAAGGGGCTGCTGCCCGGCATGGTGGAGGACGGGGAGGGGCGGGTGCTGATCACGTCCTCGATCGCGTCCACCATGCCCGGTTCCTTCCAGGCCGTCTACAACGCGAGCAAGTCGTTCCTCCAGTCCTTCGCCCAGGCGCTGCAGAACGAACTGAAGGACACCGGTGTCACGGTCACCTCGCTGATGCCGGGTCCGACCGAGACCGAATTCTTCGAACGTGCCGGCATGCTGGACACGAAGGTCGGCCGGTCGGAGAAGGATGACCCCGCCCAGGTCGCCGCGCAGGGCTTCGAGGCGATGATGGCCGGCAGGGACAAGGTCGTCGCCGGCTCCTGGAAGACCCGGGCGCAGGGCCTGGCCGGCCGCGTACTGCCCGACAGCGTCAAGGCCCACGTCCACCGCGGCATGGCGGCCCCGGCCTCCGGTACGGACGGCTGAGCCGGCCGGTCCGCGGGGAGCCGCACCAGTGGACCGCCGGGCCGGGTTGGCCGGGCGGTCCCCTGGTGCCGGGCGACCTGCGGGCCGGGGCCGGCCGGCGGCGCGCCCGGCCTGTGCCGCCCCGGCCGGCCGCTCTGCCTCACCGCTCCGACTTCACCACCCGCACGCTCTTGACCTCGGAATCGACCGCGTCCGGGACCACCATGCCGGCGTCGACCCCGCTGCGCAGGTAGCGCAGGACCTCTTCGTTCATCCGCTCCCCGGGCAGCACGACCGGGATCCCCGGGGGGTACGGAGTGATCATCTCGGAGGCGACGCGGCCGACCGCCTTCTGCCAGGGGACCTGCTCCGTCTCGGCGAAGAACGCGTCGCGGGGCAGCAGCACCTGTTCGAGCCGCAGAGCCGCGGGCGACGGCACCTCGACCGGGCCGGCGGCCCCCGCCGGGCTCTGAGAGCCCCGCCGGTGCTGCGGGCCGGAGACGGAGAGGTCCTTGAGCGCCGCCAGCAGCGTTACGGTCGTCTCCCCGTCGTCCGCATGCGTCAGCTGCGCGCTGATCCGGCGGTGGTCGGACAGGTGCAGGTCGATGTGGTGCTCCTTGCGCAGCCAGTCGGCCGCCGCGTACCCGGTCGTGCCGAGGGCGGTGATGTCGATGATGATCTGGAGCGGGTCCATGTCGTCCGCCCGGCCCGGCGCACAGAAGTCGTCCCTGCCGTGCACGTGCAGGCCGGGGATCTCAGCGATGCGGGCCCGTACGGAGTGGGCGAGGCCGAGGGCGTCGTCGTAGATCTCGCGACCCTGCTCCACCATCTGCCGGCGCCAGCCGTCCAGCGCCGCGTAGATGAGGACGGACGGGCTTGTGGTGCCGAGGAGGTCCTCCCGGCTGGAGAGCACCTCGGGGCGGACCAGATCGCCCTGGAGGTGGAACACCGACGCCTGCTCGATGCCCGAACCCATCTTGTGGACGGAAGTGACGCAGACGTCCGCTCCCGCGTCCATGGCCCAGGTGGGCAGGTCGGGGTGGAAGGGCAGGTGCGCGCCCCACGCCTCGTCCACGATGAGCGGCCTGCCGTGTCGGTGGCAGACCTCGGCAATGGCCCGCAGATCGGAGCAGGTGCCGTAGGGGGTGGGGGTCGTGACGAGCGCTCCGCGGGCATCGGGGTGTTCGCGGAAGGCCGCCTCGAACGCCTCGGGCGACGGCGGGTGGGCCAGGTGGAGTTCCGGGTCCCACTGGGGGTCGACCCAGATCGGCTCGATGCCGGAGAGGACCAGGCCCGACACCACGGCCTTGTGCGCGTCGCGGCCGACGAGGAGCTTCTCGTGCGGGCCCGCCACGGACAGCATGGCGGACTTCACGGACAGGGAGCTGCCGCAGGTGGAGAAGAAGGCGTGTTCGGCCCCGACCGCGTCGGCCATCAGCGCCTGGGCCTCTTCGAGGATCCCCCGGGAGGCGGTGCGGTCGTCCAGTCCGCTCGTGGCCAGCACGTCCGAGAGGAACACGGCCTCTCCGAGGACGGCACTGACCCGCGGATCCACCCCGCGCGTCAGCTTGTGCCCGGGAGGTGTGAAAGCGGTCTCCCCCCGACGGTGGTAGGCGGCCAGAGCTTCCAGCACCGGGGCTTTCGAATGATCCATGCCGTGCATTTGCCCCCTCTCCCGGGAGGAAAACGGCCCGTCCGCGCGGCACGCGGGCCTCGCGCGGCCCGGGCGGACGCGTGAGCGGCCGCCGAATGGACACAAGCACCGACGGAGCTGCCGAGGAGGAAACGTGGGCGACCCGTCCGAAGACCTGTACACGCGACTGCGCCGGGAGTGCGCCCGCCGGGCGGACGACCTGTGGGAGGTCGGCCGCGCCCTGCACGCGAATCCCGAGCCCGCCTACGAGGAGCACGGCGCTGCCCGTCTGCTCGCCGGCCAGCTCCGCCGGGCCGGGTTCGAAGTCGAGCGCGGGGTCGCCGGGCTCGACACGGCTTTCCTGGCCCGCTCGCAGAAGGGGCCCGGGCGGTGCGTGGCGCTGCTCATGGAGTACGACGCGCTGCCGGACCTCGGGCACGCCTGCGGTCACAACCTGATCGCCGCGGCCGGGCTGGGAGCCGCGCTCGCGCTGCACGCCGTCCTCGGCGAGGACTCGGGCAGCGTCCTGGCCGTCGGGACTCCGGCCGAGGAGCGGGGCGGGGGCAAGGTCGCGCTGGCCGACGCCGGGGTGTTCGACGGGGTGGACGCGGCGCTGATGTTCCATCCGGGCGTGCACGACTGGTCGTGGGCGCCGCTGACGGCCCAGACCCAGGTGCGGGTGGGCTTCCACGGCCGGGCCGCGCACCCGACGGGCGATCCGACCGGCGGGATCGACGCCCTGGCCGCCCTCGTCCAGTTGTTCAACACCGCGGCGGTGGTGAGCAGGCGCCTGCCGCCGGCCTCGCACGTGCAGGGGATCGTGACCGAAGGGGGCACCGCGACCAACATCGTGCCGGCCTACGCCGAGGGCCTGTTCGGACTGCGGGCGGCCACGACCACCGCGCTCGACTCCCTGGTCGCCGAGGTCGGCGGCTGGGCCGAAGGTGTGGCGGCCGCGACCGGCACCACGGTGGAGGTGACCCGTCTGGGCCGGGGCTACGCCCACTTCCGCGACAGCGACGTCCTCTCGGAGCGGTTCGCCCGGCACATCGCCCGGTCCGGCATCCGGCTCACCGAGCCCGTCGGCGGGGTGTTCCTCGGTTCGTCCGACATCGGCGACGTGAGCGTGCGGGTCCCCGCCATCCATCCCTTCGTGGCCATCCTGGGCGATGGGGCATCGGACCACACCCCCGCCTTCGCACGGGCCGCGGCCTCGGGGCGCGGCCGCGAGGTGATGCTCGCGGCCGCCGAGGCCCTGGCCTGCACGGCGGCTGATGTCCTCACCGACGCGGGGCTCTCGGCCCGGGCCTGGGAGCGGTTGCGCGAGCAGGAGGCGGCCGGGCTCTGAGAGGGACACCCGGACGAGTGCGGCGGGGAACCGGGTGACGTGAGGTCATCGGGCGTGTGCCCCCCGTCGCGCCGGGTACGCGCCCCCCATGCCCCTTCTCAAGAACTCCGTGGCTCCCTGGAGCGACAGCACGCTCGCTCTCCTGGCCCACGGCTACGCCTGGATGCCCAACCGGATGCGGAACGCGGTCGACGGCACGTTCAGGACGCGCCTGCTCGGCCGGCCCACGATCGCCCTGCGCGGCCCGGAGGCGGTGGACTTCTTCTACGACGAGAAGCACGTCCTGCGGACCGCCGCCCTGCCGGATCCCGTCCTGGACACCCTCTTCGGCCAGGGCGCCGTGCATACCCTCGACGGCGACGCGCACCGGGTACGCAAAGCGATGTTCCTCGCTCTCCTGCAGGACGAGGCGGGTGTCGCCGCGCTGGGCGAGCACGTCGGCCGGCGGTGGCGCGAAGCGGTGTCCGGGCGCGCGCCCGGCCGTGTGAAGCTGTTCGACGTGGCCGCCGAGGTCCTGGCCCGCGCCGTCTGCGACTGGGCGGACGTGCCGCTGTCCGACGCGGCGGCCGCCGAGATGGCGCGCGACTGCGCGTCCATGGTCGACGGCTTCGCCACACCCGGCCCCCGCCACCTGCGCGCCCGGCGGGCCCGGCGCCGCCAGGAGGAAGCGCTGGCGAGCCTGATCGCCACCGTCCGCGGGACGCCGCGGGCCCCGGCGGCCTCCGAGTTCCCGGAGACGGACGGAGCGGGCTCGGCCCTGGAGGCCGTGGCCCGCCACCGCGACCTGGACGGGAACCTCCTGGACCCGCACACCGCCGCCGTGGAGCTGCTGAACATCATCCGGCCGACGGTGGCGGTCGCCTGGTTCGCCACCTTCGCCGCGCACGCGCTGCACCGCTGGCCCCCCCACCGCGACCTGCTGCGCTCCGACCCCCAGGGGGCCTACGCCGAGGCGTTCGCGCACGAGGTCCGGCGCTTCTACCCCTTCGCCCCCTTCGTGGGCGGCCTCGCGGCCCGGGACCTGACCTGGCGCGGCGAAAGCGTCGCGAAGGACACCCTGGTCCTGCTCGACCTCTACGGCCAGAACCACGACCCCGCGCTGTGGGAGCACCCGTACCGGTTCGACCCCCACCGCTTCACCGGCCCGCAGGACCCGCAGGGCAGGCTGGACGACCTGGTCCCCCAGGGCGGCGGCGATCCGGCGCGCGGCCACCGCTGCCCCGGCGAGGCCGTCACGGTGACGGCGCTCGCGGTCATCGTGACGGAGCTGGCGCGACTCGACTACGGCGTCCCCGACCAGGACCTGACCATCTCCCTGTCCCGCATGCCGACCCTCCCGCGCAGCGGTTTCGAGCTGGACCTGGCCTGATCGCTCCCCGCCGGACGCGGAAACCGCCGCGGGACCGCCTGCCGCGGCCGAAGACCGCCTCCGGCCGCGGAGTGCGCCCGGAGGGGACGGGTAGGGGCTGGGCATGAACGAGACGAATCGGTGGCGTCCCGGTGAGATCGTGCCGCAGAGCGGGATCTACGCCTGCGACTGCGGCCGGGAACACCTGTGGAGCAAGAGCACGGATGTCCGCGGACACCACTTCCCGCCCCTGCCGTACGACTGCTCGGGCAAGGCCTGGACGCTGCGCACGCAGGCGCACCCCGACGACGACTGAAGGCCGGCTCCGGCTTCCCGGGCACGGCTCCCGGGCTCCGGGCCCGGGGCCCGGTCATGAGGCCCGGTCATGAGGCCGGGCTGCGGCCGAGGTGCCGCTCCAGCCAGTCCGCGGCGGCACGTCGATAGAGCCGCCGGTTGTCCGCTCGCAAGAACTCGTGGCCCTCGTTGCGCAGGGTCAGCTGCCGGGCCGGTACGCCGCGCTCACGCGCCGCGCGGACGAACTGCTCCGACTCCGTCGGCGGCACGTTGGTGTCGTGTTCGCCGTGGACGGCCAGCAGGGGGGCGCGCAACTGGTCGACGCGGCTCATCGGGGACAGGGCCCGCAGCAGCTCGCGGTCGTGTTCCGGGTGGCCGTACTTGGCGGCGGCGGACTGCGCGATCCACGGTTCGGTGCCCGAGAAGAAGGTGGCGAAGTCCGACATCCCGCAGACGGCGACCCCCGCCCGGAACAGTTCCGGATGCCACACCAGCGAGGCCATGGTGAGGTAGCCGCCGTACGAGCGGCCCATCACCCCCAGCCGCAGGGGGTCGGCGTACCCGAGGGAGACCACGTGCGCGGCGCAGTCGGCGACGTCGTCGATCGCCGCGAACCGGCCGGCGCCCAGGTCGGCGTCCACGAAGGACCGCCCCCAGCCGCCGGAGCCGCGGACGTCGGGGGCGAACACGTCCAGGCCCCTGCCGAGGAGCTCGTGGTAAAGGGGGCTGAACACGGGCCGTTCCTGTTCTTCCGGCCCGCCGTGGAGGTGGATCACGCACGGGGCGGGCCGGCCCGGTTCTTGATCCGGAGCCCGGTAGTACCAGCCCCCGAGCACCAGTCCGTCCCGGGCCCGGCAGCGCAGGGGCACCGGCCGTACGGGAGGGCGCCCGGGCGGGGCCGCGTCGGCGTCCCGCGCCGACCAGCCGACGCGCGCGGGTTCCAGGACGCCGTCGAGCCGCCAGATGCCGGGCCTGCGGCGGGATCCCGACAGGGCGGCGAAGAGGCCGCCGCGTTCCAGTGCCGCCATGCGGGTGACGACTTCGTGGGGTAGGACCGGGCGCTGGTGCGGTACCACGTCCCCGTCGGTGTGGGTGAGGGGGAGCCCGACGCTCTCCAGCCGGCTCGTGCCGTGCGCGTTCCAGGCCAGGACGGCCCACCGGCCGTGGTCGGGGACGGCGAGGAGGTCGAGCCCGGACTCCTCGCGCTCGACCGCGACGGAAAGGCCCCGGCAAGTCCCCTCCTCGTCCAGCCGGGCCCGCAGCAGGGCCGCGAATTCCCGTTCGGCGTCGCTGCGCAGCCACAGGGTCCGTGCGTCGGCGGAGAACCGGCCGATCCAGGGGTCCCCGTCGGCGACGTGCAGCGCGAAGGTGGTGCGGCCCGAGGCGGTGTCGAGGACGAGGGCCTCGCGGCGGCCGCGCGGGCCCCGGCGGACGAGCGCGAAGCGGCCGTCCGCGCTCATGTCGCACACGCGCAGGGAGGCTGCCCCGGCCTCGCTGTACAGCAGCACGGGTGCGTTCGCTCCGTCCGGGTCGACCAGGTAGGCGGCCAAGCCGCCACCGCCATCCGCGCCCAGACCCGGGACCGCGGCACGGGCTCCGTCTGTACCAAGACCCGGCACCGCGGCGCGGGCACCATCCGCGCCGAGACCCGGAACCGCGGCGCGGCCATCGTCCGTGCGGGCCGGGCCGGTCAGGGGCGGCATGGTGCCCGGCCGGGCGGCTGGGTGCGGGGCACCCGCGCCGAGCAGGGTCGCGGGGCCGCCGCGTTCGGACCAGGCGGCCCCGGGAGCGCTCGCCCCGGCGCCGGGCGCGCCGCCGGCGTCCGGCGGCAGGTGTCCCGGCCCGGCGTGTTCCGCGCCCGTCGCGGAGGGCTGGGCGACCGTGACGGTCAGTGCGGCGCCGTCCCGCGTCCAACAGCCGAGGTGCGCCGAGCCTCCCGGTTCGGCGCCCGCGAGCACCTGGCGTCCGGTTCCGTCCGGACGCACCACCAGCACACGGGTGTGCTCGCCGCCGCCCGGCGCCGAGGTGTAGGCGATCCAGCGCCCGTCGGGTGACCAGGAGACCTCGGTCACCGGCTCCGGGTCCCCGTCCAGCACGTGGGCCTCGGTCCCCCGGGCGGGTCCGCTCCACAGCTGCGGGACGCCGGCGCGGTCGCAGATGAACGCGACGTGCTCGCCGGTGGGGTCGGCGGAGGGGTACCAGCACCCGTGGGCGGTGAGGAGGGTCGGCGGATCGGCGCTGCGGTGGTCGGACATCCGGACCGGCACGGGGGCGGGCGCGGGCGGCCCGGCGGACGGCGCGCCCCCCACCGCGCCAACCGCAGCCGACGGGCCCTCCAGGCCCCCCACCCCAAACCCCGACACGGAGCCCGGCACGTGCCCGGGCGCCCGGCCCGACGCGGAGCCGGCGGCTGGGCCCGAGGCTGACCCCGGCGCCCGGCCCGACGCGGTACCCGAGGCTGACCCCGGCGCCCGGCCCGACGCGGTGCCCGAGGCTGGCCCCCGCGCGTTGCCCGACGCGGTGCCCGGGACTCGGCCCGGCGTATGCCCCAGGGCGGAGCCGGGCGCCTGACCCGACGCAGACCCCGCGGCTCGGCCCGGCGCCTGGCCCGGCGCGGAACCCAGGGCTTGGCCCGGCCTGCCGCTCAGCGCGGAGCCCGGGGCTTTGCCCGGCCCGGAGCCCGGCTCTCGCCCCGGCGCATGGCCCACTGGGGAGCCCGGCACGTGTCCCGGCGCCCGGCCCGACGCTGATCCCGGCACCGGGCCCGGCATGGAGCCCGGGCCTTGACCCGGCGTTTGGTCCGACGCTGATTCCGGCGCCCGGCCCAGCGGGGATTCCGGCGCATGGCCCAATGGGGAGCCCGGCACGTGTCCCGGCGCCCGGCCCGATGCTGATCCCGGCACCGGGCCCGGCATGGAGCCCGGGCCTTGACCCGGCGTCGGATCGGACGCTGATTCCGGCGCCCGGCCCGACGCTGATTCCGGCGCGGGGCCGGACGCGGGTGCCGGCGTCCGGCCCGACACGGGTGTCGGCGCGGGGCTCGGCGGGTGGTCCGGCGCGGGGCCCGCCGCAGGCGGCACGGCATTCGGCGCCCCGAGCGCGCGCTCCGGCGGTTTCGTGTGGTCCGGGGGCATGGCCCGCCTCTCCGCGGTGTGCGTCCGCTTCCGGGGTGTTGCGACCGCTCGGGTGATCAGTGGATGCCGTGCGCCTGGAGCCAGATCTCCAGCGTCGCCACCTGCCACAGGGTGCTGGCCCCGCGTTTCGCGCGGTAGCGGTCGGGTTCCGCCAGCATCCGGGCCACGTGGCGCTGGTCGAATATCCCCCGGCGGCGCGCCTCCGGGGCCGTCAGGGCGTCCCGTACCCGCGCCAGCACCGGCTCGGCCATGTGCCGGACGGCCGGCACCGGGAAGTAGCCCTTCGGGCGGTCGACGATCTCCCGGGGCAGGATCGTGCGTCCGAGATCCTTGAGCACGCCCTTGCCGCCCTGCGCCAGCTTCAGCTGCGCAGGACAGGCCGCGGCCAGTTCGACGAGCTCGTGGTCCAGGAACGGGACCCTCGCCTCCAGGCCCCACGCCATCGTCATGTTGTCGACCCGCTTGACGGGGTCGTCGGCCATCAGCGCGTGGACGTCCATGCGCAGGGCGGCGTCCAGGGCGGTTTCGGCCCCCGGGGCCGCCATATGGGTGCGGACGAAGTCCCGCGAGGCGTCGTGGTCCGCCACGGCGTCCGGGTGCAGCATGGCGCTGAGTTCGGTGTGCGTCCGGTCGAAGTAGGCGTCGGCGTACGCGTCCGCCGCGCCCGCCCGGGGGGCCGCGGCGATCTGCGGGTACCAGTGGTATCCGGCGAACACCTCGTCCGCGCCCTGGCCGCACAACACGACCTTGACCTCTTTGGAGACCTGTTCCGACAACATGTGGAACGCCACGGCGTCGTGGCTGACCATCGGCTCGCTCATGGCGCCGATCGCCGCTTCCAGCGCGGCCGGGAGCCGGTCGGACAGGATCATGAACTGGTGGTGGTCGGTCGAGTAGCGGCGGGCGATCAGGTCGGAGTACCGGAACTCGTCCCCCTCCTCCCCGTGCTCCGATTCGAAGCCCATCGCGAAGGTCGCGAGGTCCGCGCGCCCCTCCTCGGCGAGCAGCGCCACGATCAGGCTGGAGTCCAGGCCGCCCGACAGGAGCACGCCCACGGGGACGTCCGCGACGGTGCGCCGCCGTACGGCCGTGCGCAGCGCGTCGTGCACCGCTTCCTGCCAGAGCGCCGGGTCCTCGCCGAGTTCGGAGTGCCGGGTGTAGGAGGGCTGCCAGTAGCAGTGGTCGTGGTGGGTGCCGTCCCGCTCGATGACGCGGACGGTGGCCGGCGGGATCTTGCGCACTCCGGCCAGTACGGTGCGGGGCGCCACCACCGTGCCGTGCCACGTCAGGTACTGGTGGAGCGCCACCGGGTCGAGGGACGTGTCGACGCCTCCGCCGGCCAGCAGGGCGGGCAGGGTGGAGGCGAAGCGCAGCCGGTCGCCGTCCTCGGTGACGTACAGGGGCTTGATGCCCAGCCGGTCACGGACCAGCACGACGCGGCCGGTCTCGTGCTCGACGAGAGCGAAGGCGAACATGCCGACGAGGTGCTGGACGCACTCCCGTCCCCACTGGCCGTACGCCTTGACGACCACCTCGGTGTCGGAGTCGGAGAAGAAGCGGTGGCCCAGCGCTTCGAGCCGGGCGCGCAGCTCGCGGTAGTTGTAGATGCAGCCGTTGAAGACGGCCGTCAGTCCCAGCTGTGCGTCGCTCATGGGCTGGGAGCCGCGCTCGGAGAGGTCGATGATCTTCAGGCGCCGGTGTCCGAGGGCCACCGCCCCCTGCGACCACGCGCCTCTGCCGTCCGGTCCGCGCGCCTCCAGCGCGTCGGTCATGCGTTCGACCGCGGCGAGGTCGGGTCGGCCGCCGTCGAAACGCACCTCTCCGCTCAAGCCGCACACGGGGCACCTACCGCAGCCGGCGCGTTCACCACGAGGACGGCGCTTCGCGGGCAGCGCCCCCTCACGACCTCAATCTCCGTGGAGGACCAGGTCACGTACGACATTCTTCACTCCTGTGCCAGTTGGGGCCGGCGCTTGCGGGCCGGTCCGCTCGGGCGATGGACATACGGGGCCCCTGCCCGCCCGAAGGTCACTTAAGCGGCCGCCCACCCCACGCGCCACGGACCGTAGGCCCTGTTTCGGGGTGTACGGGGTGGCCTTCTCCCGGGACGGGACAGCGGACGAGCGGGTGTGAGAGCGCTTTCGGGGAGCCCCGCCCGCGCCGTCAGATCCGGCGGATCCCGGAGGCCGACGGCAGAACCAGGCCCCCGGGCGCTTCGGATCCCGGACTCCCGGACTCTCCGGCTCTCGGGCCGCCGGGGTCCCGAGCGCCCGGGCTCCCGGGGCGGTGCGTCGTACCGCTCACGAGGCGGCTCGCCACGAGCGGGACCACCGTGGCCGTACCGGCACCCGCCCGGCACCCCTCCGGTCCCGGGCGACGACACGCCGCGCACCGCGCGCTGCGCGCTGCGCACCGCACGCCGGCCACTCGACGCGGCCGACGCAGGCGCGGCTCAGCCGTCCTCGAACTCCAGGGCCCGCGCCAGTCCCTCTTCCCGCTCGCGCACCCCTTCCTCGTGCGCGGCGATGACCGCGTAGCGCCAGGAACGGCCGTCCTGCGGCGCATCCGCGTAGAGCACGACCCCTTGACCGTGCTCCGGGTCGAAAGCCAGGCCGTGCACGCGCAGCCGGTCGAGGGCTTCCTCGAAGCCGAGGGGGCGGCGCGTCCGTCTCTTCGCCACCACCCAGGCCGGGTCGGCGAGGCCGGAAGCCGCCGCCAGCCGCATGACCATCGCGTGGGGCGTCGTCGTCGCCGTACGGCGGACGTTGCTCTCACTGGCGTACGCCACGCCGTCCGTGCCGACGAGGGCGTCCACCCCGAACGGGCCGAGGTAGCCGTGGCCGGACAAGTGACGGCCCAGCCGCATCCCCCACTCCTCCAGTTCTGCGGCCACGTGCGCGCAGGACGGCGGCAGCGGCGACACGTAGCCAGTGAAGGCGCCCCGTTCCGTGCGCATCGCACCGCTGAACAGGGCGCGCGTTCCGGAGGGGGTGTTCTCCATCTGGATGCTGACGGACTCGGCGACGGGCACGCACTCCTCCACCACCCACGTGCCCTGCGGGCCGCCGACCGTGTCCAGCGCCAGGTCGGTTTCCCGCACGTCCGTCCGCGAGAGGAAGCGCAGCCCGTGGCCTCCCGCCGAGCGGTCTGGCTTGACCACCACCCGCTCGTGCCGCTCCAGCAGCTGCCGTACGACCTCCTCGACTTCCGGGCGCAGGCACACCCGTCCCGCCGGCAGGCGCATGTCCAGCTGCTCGGCGGCGTGGCGGAAACCGGCCTTCGTGTTCAGCAGCATGATCGTCAGCAGTGCGGCGGCCGCATGGTCCACCGTGGCGTAGGGGTGCACGGTGAGCCCGAGTTCCCGCGCGAAGGCGATGGCGGAGGCGTCCAGGGCGGTGGGCAGCAGAGCCGTGCCCGGCCGGCCGGCGTAGGTCCGTACCCGCTCCAGGAGCCCGGCCCGGTGGACCGCTTCCGCGAGGGGGACGACACCGGCCGGTGGCACTTCGATGACAGCGGTCCGCTCGCCGGGCACTCCCGTCAGGCGGCTCACGTAACGGCGGAACTCGTCGCTGAGGGGCCCCGGGGTCACCAGCACGTCCCCGGCCCGCAGCAGCCAGGCCTTGCGCGGTGCCTGCTCGGCCCACCGCTCCAGCACCTGGCCCTCCTGAAGATCGACCGCAAGGTCGGAGAGGAAATTGGCGAAGACCACCAGGGGCGCTGCGTCCGGTTCGTGCACGGCTCTTCCTCCCACTGTCACCTGAGGCCACCGCACGGTGGCAGGACCACGGGACCGCCCCCTGCCGCCGCCGGCCGGGCCCCTACGAAGAAGGGTCCTCCCCGGTACGGGGCGACGCCTGCTGCAGGCGGTCGATCAGTGTGGACGCCTCGGCCTTGGTCAGCATCTCCGGAAGCTGCTCACCGGCTTCGCGGGCCAGCGTCCGGAGGTAGCTGAGCTGGGGCGCGGTCGCTGGCTCGTCACCGGTCACCCAGTCCTCCACGTCCTTGGCCGGGCTGCCCGCGTCGTCCTGGGGGGTCGGGTTCTCTCGCTCGTTCATGCGGTGCGGCTACCCGATTTCCGCCCGGCCATCCGGCAGGCGTCCGCCGCGAATGACGCCCGCGGTCGTGAGCCCGGCCGGCGGTGGTGTCAGTCGTCGCCGGCTTCCTGTCCGGGCCGCAGACGGCCGGACCACCGGGGCTCGACGCTCTCCCATTCGCTCTCCCACGCCCGTCCGCTGCGTGCGTCGACGGACCGCAGGCGCACGCAGATGGCGGCGCCCGCGGTGAGCACGATGAGGGCCGCCGCCCCCGCGGCGAGCCCGAGGGCGTTCAGGGCGATGTCGGACGTGCCGGGCGGGTCGGCGGCCGCGTTGCCGTTGTCGTCGACCCGGACGTGCACGGTGTCTCCGTTCCTGGTCGCCGCCGGGACGGAGACGGTGGCCGTATGGACGCGGTGGAAGCCATCACGCCAGGTCGCGCGGGCCACCGGGACGGGGCGGGCGCCCGGTCCCGTCCCGGCCAGGTAGGTGGTCCGGCCGACCGTCACGGCCGTGACCGAGTGCCGGTGGCGTGCGGTCTCCTCGGCGGCGCGGCCGGCGTCCGTCCAGGCAGTGCGTCCGACGGCGGCGCCGCAGATCACGGCCAGCAGGCAGGCCAGAAGGAAGGCGACGTGCAGGCGGGCACGCGTGCGGTCGGCGTCACGCCTGAGCGGATTGTCCCGGGCCCCCGGCGTGCGGTGGGGCATGACGCGCCTCCGTGATCCGTCCCAGTCGGCCCGCCGGCTCGGGCGGCGAGCTCGGCGCTGATGTCGTGGGCCCGGGTCCGCGTCGTGGGTCCGGGTCCGCGCCCCCTTCGCTCATGACTCGTGCGTGACGCGACGGCCGGTGAGCCGCAGGGGGGTGAGTTTCATCCAGTGGGTGCGCGGGCCGCCGGCCCAGGGCTGGGACCGCGCGATGGCCACCAGGTGCTGGATCTCCTCGGGGTCCGTGACGGCTCGCAGTTCGCCCACGGCCAGGACGCTCCAGCCGCCGGCGGTGACGTCGTCGATGTTGTCGATCTCGAAGGCGACCTCGGTCCCCTCCGCTTGGGCCGCGAGGGTTTCCGCGGCGGTGCGGAACGCGATGTCGGCCCCCGCGATCAGGTAGTTGACCGGGAAGACGGCCGGACCGTCGGGGGTGTAGACGGCGATGCGTCCCACTCCGTGCGTACCGAGCAGTCCCCGGCACTCGTCCTCCTCCAGCGTGACCAGCGCGGTGTCGCGGCGGGCTGTGGAACGGCCGCGTACGCGTCCGGCGTTCGCGCCGGTCAGGTCGTCGACCGTGACGCCGAGTACGTCGGCGACGCGGACGAGGGTGCCGAAGGACGGAGAGGCCGCGTGGTCCTCCAGGTAGGCGATGTAATTGGCGTCGGCCCCGCACTTGCGGCCCAGTTCCTCACGGCTGAGGCCGAGGGCGGTGCGGCGGGCCGCCATGCGGCGGCCGAGGTCGGTGCGTCCGGCCCTCTCGCCAGAGTGCTGCGGGTGCGTGCCCGGTGTGCTCTCCACGGCAGTCACTGCTCCTGGGGCGCTACGGCGACGATGTCGTGCCGGGACCCGCCCAGCACGACCTTGAGCGCGCCGGTGTCGGCGGCGCGCGAGAAGACGTCGTACGCCTCTTCCATCCGGTCCAGCTCGAAGCGGTGGGTGACCATCGCGGCGCCGGGCAGGCGGCCCGCGGTCATCATGCGCAGCAGCATGGGGGTGGAGTGGGTGTCGACGAGACCGGTGGTGATGGTGACGTCCTTGATCCAGAGGTCTTCGAGGTGCAGGGTGGCCGGCCTGCCGTGGACGCCGATGTTGGCGACGCGTCCGCCGGGGCGGACCATGCGGGTGCACATCTCGAAGGTCTCGGGGGCACCCACGGCTTCGATCACCACGTCCGCGCCGAGACCGCCGGTCAGGTCCTCGACCAGCCGCTCCGGCTCCTCCCGCGCGCTGGCCGTGGCATCAGCGCCGAGGTCGCGTGCGGCCGCCAGGCGGGAGGCGTCGAGGTCGACGGCGATGATCCGCCCCGGGCTGTAGAGCCTCGCGGTGGCGATGGCGGCCAGTCCCACGGGTCCGGTTCCCACCACGGTGACCGTGTCGCCGGGGCGCACGTTTCCGTTGAGCACGCCCACCTCGTAGGCGGTCGGGAAGACGTCGGCGAGCAGAACGGCGTCGGGTCCGTCCACGGCCCCGGGGAGCGGGTGGACGGAGAGGTCGGCGAAGGGGACACGGACGTATTCGGCCTGGGTGCCGTCGATGGTGTGCCCCAGGACCCAGCCGCCGCCGCCGCGGCACAGTCCGTAGTGGCGCTCGCGGCAGAAGCGGCAGCGGCCGCAGGAGGAGATGCAGGAGATGAGGACGCGGTCGCCGGGACGGACGCTGCGCACGTCGCCGCCGGTTTCGACCACGCTTCCGACGGCCTCGTGGCCCAGCACGCGGCCCGGCGTCACTTCCGGTACGTCGCCCTTGACGATGTGCAGGTCGGTGCCGCAGATGGTGACGGCTTCGATCCGGACGATCGCGTCGGCAGCGTCCTTGATCGCGGGGTCCGGGACGTCCTGCCAGGCGGTCTGCCCGGGGCCCTCGAAGACGAGTGCCTTCATGACTGCGGCCTCTCTGTGCTGTGCGGGAACGGGTCACCGCCAGGCTCCGTCCACGTACCTCCGTCCCGCTTCGGCCGACCGGTCCCTGCCGGGGGGCCGGTCGGGTCCCGTCGGGTCCGGTCACCCGCCTGCCGTCCGGTCATGCTGCGGTTCCCCGGCCGCGGTCGGACCGTCGCCTCGCCGAGGTTGCCGATCGAGGGCGACCACGCCGGGACCTCCTCGACAGCCGTCTCTTCCAGGGTGTCGCGGACCCGCGCCGCCGCAACCGGGGCGAGCGGGCCCTGCCACCCCCGGCGCACGGGAGGCAGACCGGGTCCGGTCCGGTGCGCTCCGGTCCGGTGCGCACCGGGCCACGCCACGCCACTCCACTCCACTCCGGTCCGGTCCGGTCCGGTCCGGTCCGGTCCGGTTCGGTCCGGTGCGTCGAGGCGGCCTTGGTCACGCGGTCCCCGTCATGCGGGCGAACACGACCACGTTGCTGTCGTAGTAGTGCTTCTTCGGGTCGAAATCGCCGCCACAGGTGACCAGGCGTAGGCCCGCGTGGTCGAGGTTCTTGTAGACCTCCAGCGTGGGGAACCTGTCCTTGGGGTACTCGGCGACCCGGTCCACCGTGAAGGTGACCTTCTTGCCGTCCCGCCGGGTCACCTCGATGGTGTCACCGGCTTTCATCGTCTTCAGCTTCTCGAACACGGCCGCGGCGCCGTTCCACGTGACATGGCCCGCGATCACGGCCGGCCCCTGGGAGCCGGGCGTCGGCCCCGGCTCGTACCAGCCGGCGAGAGCCGGATCCTTCGGGGTCTGCATGGTTCCGTCCTGGTTCAGCCGCAGCGTCTCCAGGGAGCTGGAAAGACCGAGGGACGGAATGGTGATCTTCTGCGGCTCCGACCGGGCGAGGACGGGCTCGGCCTGGCCCGGACCGCTCTGCGCCCCACCCGCGGCCGATGCGCCGTGGCCGCTGTGGCCGCCGGCGGACGCCGCCCCGGACGGAGTGCTTTGGGCGCCACCGCCGGCCGGCGTCGTCGCGCTCTGCGGGGCCGGGCCCCGAGGGGCGGGGGCTGCCCCCGTGTCCCGGCCGGCGCACCCCGTCAGGAGCAGTGCGGCCAGGGCGCCGGCGGCGAGGAGGCCCGCGGTGCGGCGGCGCCGGGGCCACGCGGCGGACGCCGCCGGCGGGAAGGGGCCGGTGGACTTCACGCGGCGCCCCCCGGGGTCTCCCTACGGCCGGGGACCACGGCGGCCCGCCTCCGCGCGGCGGCGATCGCACCCGCCGTCGCCGCGTACACGAGGACCGTCACCCCGGCCAGCGTCGCGATCGGCAGCGCCGCGCTCTGCGGCGGGCCGCCGCCGGTCTCGATACCGCCGACCGGTACGGACCCCACGGCCGCGCCCTTGACCTCTCCGCAGTTGGTGGGCGCCGTGGCCTCCTGGGGCAGTTTCGGGTCGAGCTCGCTCTTGCCGGCGCCCTCGAAGTCGTACTTGTCGTTGTTGTTGCGGTCGATGCCGTGCTGCACGACGTGCAGGTCCTTGATGTGGTCGACCACGTCCTGACCGACGGTGATCGTCCGCTCGTAGGAGACCTTGCCCTGCTTGTCGGCGACGGGCATGCGATCCACGGCCAGCCCGCTGGCCGCCTTGGTGTCCCCCGAGGTGGTGAGCGAGATGTTGATGTCGCCGTAGTCGACGGTGGCCTCGGTGTTGCTGAGGACTCCGTCACCGTCGGTGTCGTCACTGGCGTCCGGGCAGTGGAAATCGTGGCCCTTGGTCGAGCCGTGCAGATGCTGGGCCGACGGCTGTCCGGGCACCATGCCCTCGGACTCTATTTGCACGGTCAACTGGTTCGCCTTGAGGCTGAGCATGACGGTGCCTCGGGAACCGGAACCGTTCAGCTGCGCCAGGTCGATCTGGTACGCCTTACCGGCGTCGGCGAGGGCCGGAACGGAAAGGCCCAACGTCAGGAACGCGGCGGCGGGCAAGGTGGCCACTGCCACGAGACGGCGACCAGCGCGCTTGGCTGTCACATTCACTCCTGTTCCATGGACTCCCGGGCGGGAATCGCAGATCGTACGGGGGCGGATTGATCGTCCGCCGGTTACGCGGCCGCCCATGCCGCAGTCGACAAAGGCCCGCCGGTCATCCATATGCGTGACACGTCGTCCGCCAGCACGGGGGAAAGGGCAGCCGCGCAGAGCATCTCCGAGAGCACGAGAATTCCGCGTGCGGTGCACTTGGGATCGCTGTTCCGGTGCAACCAGATGACCGCATTGACCATGGGGCGGCGCCCGAGGGGAAGGACCGTCCGCCGGCAATCCGCCGCAGCTTCCAGAGCGGAGGGTTCCCCGCCGAACGGCAGTGCTGCCGACCGGGGAATGCCCGGCGGGGCAACCGAGTCCCGCACGTGACGGAAGTACGCTTCCGGCGGGGCCTGCCCGTCCTCGAAGGTGTTGCGGAACCCGACGATGCGAACGCCCCGCGTCGAGCCGGAGTCCCGCGAGTGGAACGCGACGTAGAGCTCGACGGACAAGCCCCTCAGCTGAATGTTGACGGGAAGATAACGCACCCTCCGCTCCCCCCGCCTCCCTTTCCCGGAAATTCCCGGCGCCTCTGCCGCTCTGGACCGGATGGCGGAGACGAGGAGCCGGTAATCCTCCACCGGGGCGACCTCGACGGAAAAGGATACGGATTCCAGCAGGACGGCATCCGTCAGGTGGAGGAGCTCGAAATCCGGGCCCCCGGGAAGGTATTCGACCGCAGCCGGTTCGATCCTGCTGCACTGGCACACGACACATCCACCGCCTTCGACATGAACCCGATCGACGACGGCGCGCATCGTCCGTGTCTCCGGGGCTCGTTCGGTCCGGTTCTTTGTAGTCGTTCACCGAGCGCAGGAGCGCATACTTGACCTCTGATGCTAAGAACTCATCGTGATTGAGCCGGACGCAAGCGAACCCCGTGCTGTGCGCCCCTGCGTCGATGACGCCCGACTGCCCCGCGAAGCGGGATCGTCCCCGCGGCCGGGACCACCGACGGCGCTGGTGGTCTCGAAGCGGACCACCAGCGCCACGAGCGGTGGTCAGGGAGCGATCTCGAACGCGGGCGGCTCCAGGCCCTTCAGGCATGCGGTCTTCGGCGAGTCCGGGGTCTCGAAGAAGGAGACGGCGATCTCTTGAGCGCACTTCGACGTGGCGATCACCACGTGCGGCTGGTAGGGGATCGTGACGACCTTGGCCTTGCTCAGCGTGCGGGCGACGTACGGCCCGTTGTCCGCCCCGGTCTGGGAATCGAAGCTGCCGGACAGGGCGAGGGTGGGGATGTCGCCGCGCGTGACGTCGCGGATCGAGGGCTCCGCAGGGGGGACGTTCCAGACATCGCAGTCCGGGTGGAGGAAGGGGAGCTGCGGAGCCTGCGCCTGCACCGAGCGGGGGAACGACGGGAAGGCTTCCTGTCCGCCCTTGAGTGCCTGCTCCCGGCTTTCGTACGGCGTCCACTCGCTGCAGAAGACGCCGTAGGCGAGACCGTGCGCAATCCTGCCGATGGCCGCCGGGCTGAGCTTGCCGCCCGCCCACTGCCGGGCGATCCGCTGCGGCTTGCCGTTCGCCAGTTCTTCGAGGGCGGCGGGCACCTGGGGTGCCACGTGGGTGGCGGAGGTCATCCAGTTCACCAGGGCTCCGCCGTCCAGCACGACCTTCACCGGCTTGTCATTGCCGGGGAGCGTGACGGTGGTGGTGACCGGCTTGGCTTCGAGGTCGCTGACGAGCTTGTCGAAGGTGCCCGACAGGTTCGGGTAGCGCTTGTTGCACGCCGGCTGGTCCGCGCAGGCCTTGAACAGGCCGTCGAAGCCCTGCCGGGCGCTGCTCCATGTCGCCGCCGACCCGGCCCTGGACGGCGGCAGTATGCCGTCGAGGCCCACTGAGCGGAGCCCCTCGGGGTGCAGGCGCATGTAGACCAGTGCCAGGTGGGTTCCGTAGGAGATGCCGTACAGGTTCCACTGCTTGATGCCCAGCGTGGCGCGCAGGTCCTCGTAGTCGGCGGCGCTCTCGGTGTCGTTGTAGGCGCTGAGGTCGAGCCCGCGGCCCGCCAGTTGGTCGCGGCAGGCCTTCGTGGCCTCGACGTGCTGGCGTCCGGTGGACGGAGCGTCGTAGACGAGGCCGACCGCGCGTGCGTTGAATTTGTCGATGTCGGGGCACAGGGCCGTCGGGTCGGCCGAGTAGGTACCGCGCTGGGACATGAGGATCACGTCACGGTCGCGGTTCAGGCCGCCGTCGACGACCAGTTTCGCCTCGCCCACGGCGTCGTCTCCCGGTCCGCCGGCGAGCCAGACGACGGGGTCGGGTTTCGGTGTGCCGGCCGCGGCGGGCACGATCGCGACACCGAGTTCGATCGTTTTGCTGCGTGGTCCGGCGCGGTTCTCGGGCACGGTGAGCGTTCCGCAGCGGGCCCCTTCGAGCTCCTCGATCGGTTCCGGTGTCTTCGGGCAGGGGCCCGGCTCGTAGCGGGCGTCGCCCACCGTCCGGGCGACGGTGCCGATCGGCGCTCCGGTGCCGTCGTCGGCGTGTGACTGCGTCTGAGCGGCCGCAGTGAGCAGGCCGGTGACGAGGAGGCCGGTCGCCATGCCGGCCGACGCGGTTAGGAGTCGTCGTGCGGTGCGGCGACGACGGTGCGCTCGATGGCGTCTCATCTGCCCTCCCGGCTACCTCGGGATGATCGTGAACGGTTCGGGCTCCAGACCGTCCACGCAACCGGTGTCGGGCGCGGTCGGGCGAGCGAAGAACGAGGCCAGCACGCTTTGCGCGCAAGGCGACTGCGGGACCACCCAGTGGCCGATCCCGGGGACCTGGATGTCGGTCGAGCCGGACAGGTTGCGTGCGACGCCCTTCGCCCAGCTCGCCCCGGTCTTCACGTCGAACGTGCCGGAGATGACGAGCGCCGGTACGGAGCTGACCGTGGCCACCCGCTGGACGGAGGCTCGGTCCGCAACGTCCCAGATCCCGCATGCCGGGTACTGGAAGGGAAGTTGCGGCACCTGGGCCAGGACCGTGTCCGGCCAGCCGGGGAATGCCTTGCGCCCCGCCTTCAGCACGTCGGGCTCCGAGTACCCCGGCGCCCACTCGCTGCACGCCACCGAGTTCGTCAGGCCGTGGGCGAACTCGCCGACCTTCTGGACCGAGCCGGCCGCACGGGCCTTCGCGAAACGCTCCGGGTTCCCGTTGGCGAGTTCCTCCAGCGCCGCCGGGATGTCCTTGGGTCGGGGGGTGAAGGCGACGATCAGGTTCAGCAGTGCGCCTCCGTCGAGGACGACCTTGACCGGTTTTCCTCCGCTCGGCGGCGGGACGTTCAGCGTCAGGGGCCGTGCCTCCAGCTTGCGGACCTGCTCCGTCAGCGTGCGGCGGAGGTCCGGGTACCGGTCCTTGCAGGCGGGCTGCGCCGCGCACGCGTCGAAGATGGTGTCGATGCCCTCGGCGGTGCTGCCCCATGTCCACGGCAGGGTCACGACCTGGGGAGGGGCGACCGAGTCGATCGCCACCGCGCGGATTCCCTCGGGGTGCAGGCGCAGGTACGTGAGGGCCAGGTTGCTGCCGTAGGAGTACCCGTAGACGTTCCACTCGGGGATGGCCAGAGCGGTCCGCAGGTCGGCGAAGTCGGCGGCGTTCTGCGTGGTGTTGTAGGCGCTCAGGTCGGTTCCGTCGGCCGTCAGGCGGTCCCGGCAGTCCTTCACCGCTTTCAGGAAGAGCTGTTCTGCCTCCTGCGCGTCGTAGCCCAGGCCGACTGCCTGCGCGTTGGACCGGTCGATCTCCGGGCAGGCGAGGTCCGGCTGGTCGTAGAGGTTGCCGCGCTGGGCCATGATGATCAGTTCGCGGTCCTTGTTCAGGCCGGAGTCGACGAGGAAGGGAATGTCGTCGAACGTGTCGGCACCGGGGCCGCCCGCCATGAACACCACGGGGGCCTGTGCGGGCTTCGCCGGGGTGACAGCCGCAATGACGGCCACGGCCAGCTTGATGGTCCGGCCGCCGGGCCTGGAGCGGTTCTCGGGAACTTCCAGGGTGCCGCACCGGGCGTCGCTCAGCGCTTCGATGGGTTCGGGCGGCTTCGGACAAGGGCCGGGCACGAACCGGGACGAGCCTGCCGGGCCGGTCCGGACGGGTGCTGACGCGGCGCTGCCGGGTTGAGGGCAAAAGGCCGCGAGACAGACCAGAGCTGCACCGGCAGCCACCGCGGGGATGCTGTGCTTCGGCATGGGGTCTCGTTCCTCTGCCATCGGCGGCGCCCCTGACGGGCCAGGCCGCAGCGGATTGCACGGACCGCGCCTTTTCGACGCTACCGGGTGGCAGGTGCCCCCGCCACGCGGATCAGTAGCAGCCCATGACCGGGGCCGGCCCCCCGCCGTCCACCGGGAGTTCGCCTCTACGAGGCCGCTGGAAGCGGAGCGGCGGCGCGGCCACGGCACCGCACTCCACCTTCAGGGCATACGCGCAGTTCAGCGCACCCTCCCCCTGGGCTTCAGACGGGTCGCCGGAAGTTCAGGAGCGGGAATCGCAGGGCCGTCGTAGCCCTTCACCTCGCCGTAGCGGCTGCCCTGCATCCAGTCCGCGCGGAACTGCTCGATCTCCTCCTGGGACCGTCCGATCCAGTTCCAGAACATCACGATCTCCTCCTCGAACGGTTCGCCGCCCAGCAGCATCAGGCCCGCGTCCGAGGCTGCCCGCAGTGGCAGTTCCGTGCGGCCGCAGCCGAGGTAGAGCATCGAGCCCGGGAGGACCGGGACGCCGTCGACGTGAGCTTCGCCCGACATCGACAGGACCGCGTACTCGAAGTCCGGGTCCAGCGGGAGGCGCGTCTCGGTGCCGGCCTCCAGGGCGAGGTCCGCGCCGACGATCGGGCTGTACGCCGTGCCCGGCGAGGTCGCGGTGTCGAGGGTGCCCAGGATGACCGTCGCGGTGAAGCCGGGGGCGGTCACCGTCGGGAGCTGCGCGTGGTGCTGGAAGTGCGGCTCGACGTCGCGGTGGGCGTCGGGCAGAGCCACCCACAGCTGGGCGCCGTGCAGGAGGCGGGCGTGCGGGTGCGGGCTCTCCTCGGAGTGGCTGATGCCGCGGCCGGAGGTCATCAGGCCCAGCTCGCGCGGGCGCACGGTCGCCAGGCTCCCCACGCTGTCGCGGTGCAGCACTTCGCCCTCGTGGAGCCAGCTCACGGTCTGCAGCCCGGAGTGCGGATGCGGCGCGACCTGCATGCCCGGCTCGTCCGCGATGTCATCCGGCCCGTAGTGGTCCACGAAGCACCAGGCGCCGACCATCCGACGGCCCAGGTTCGGCAGGAGCCGTCGGACCTCGGTGGACTCCCCGAGCCTGACCGTGCGCGGGCTCAGGAGCTCGCGGACCGGTTCGGCCACGACGAAACCGCGGCCGCCGCAGGCGGAGAGGGCGGGCTGGCGATCAAGATTGCTCATGCGGACAACCTAACCGTGTGGGGGCGGCTGCGTTGAGCGGAATGTTCGGCGCTACGGACGCGTTCGAGGCACAGGACACACACAGAACCCCGACACGCACGGAACCCCGACTCACACGGAACACACGCACCCGGGAAGGGAACGCGATCGCGATGAACGCGCCGACGACGTACTTCGAGCACGGGACGGCAGCCGAGCGCTGGGCGCGGGCCCGGCTCTTCTTCGACGCGAAGGAGTACGCGACGGCCGCCCTCATCCTGGAGCCCCTGGCGGGCGAGGTCCCCGAGCAGCTGGCGCCCCGCCTGCTGCTGGCCCGCGCCTACTACCACTCCGCCCAGCTCTCCCGCGCCGAGCGGGAACTGCGCGCCATCCTGGAGCGCTGGCCGGTGGAGGACTACGCGCAGCTCATGCTGGGTCGGACGCTGGAGCGCGCCGGGCGGGCCGCCGAGGCGCGCCCGTACCTGCGGATGGCCGCCGCGATGGCCGGCGACCTCCCCGAGTAGTCCCGGTCCGCGGGGCCCGTCCGGAGCGCCGGAGGGGCCCGGCCGCGGGTCGCGGCCCGTCCGTGCGGGGCCGGGGCTCCGGCTCGGTTAGCCTGGGTCGCATATGAACCGCCTGACCACGCCCTTCGGCTCCTACGAGCTCACCCGCTTCCCCGAGGATCCGCGCGACCGGCTCCGCGCCTGGGACGCCGCCGACGAGTACCTCCTGCGCCACCTCGACTCCGGTACGGGGGACCGCGGGCCGGTGGACCTGGCCGGCGCCGGGCAGGTCACCGTGCTCGGGGACCGCTGGGGGACGCTGACGACGGCGCTCGCCGCGTACCGGCCGACGCAGATCACCGACTCCTCCCTGACCCGCTCCGCCACCGCGGCGAACCTCGACCGCAATGGGATCGGCACGTCCAAGTCGACGGTGACGCTGCTGACCACGCAGGACCCGCCGCCGGAGCGGATCGACGTCCTGCTGGTGCGCGTCCCCAAGAGCCTCGCGCTGCTGGAGGACCAGCTGTACCGGCTGGCTCCGCACGTGCACGCGGGGACCGTGGTCGTGGGCACCGGCATGGTGAAGGAGATCCACACCTCCACGCTGCGGCTCTTCGAGAAGATCCTGGGCCCGACGAAGACCTCGCTGGCCGAGAAGAAGGCGCGGCTGATCTTCTGCACGCCGGGCACTCCGGGTGCCACCCGGCCCACCACGCCGGGGCCGTGGCCGCTGACGTACACGGTGGACGAGGACGCCGGCTCGGGTTCGGGGCTGACCGTCGTGAACCACGCGGGCATCTTCTGCGCCGACCGGCTCGATGTCGGCACCCGCTTCTTCCTGCAGAACCTGCCGACGAACACCGACGGCGCCCGGGTCGTGGACCTCGGCTGCGGCAACGGCGTCGTCGGTACGGCGGTCCAGGTGGGCGATCCGGACGCCGAGGTCGTCTTCACCGACGAGTCCTACCAGGCGGTCGCCTCGGCACAGGCCACCTACCGGGCGAACGTCCGCGAGGGCCGGCGCACCGCCGAGTTCCTCGTCGGGGACGGGGTGGCGATGCTGGCCCCCGGCTCGGTCGACCTGGTGCTGAGCAACCCGCCCTTCCACTCCCACCAGGCCACGACGGACGCGACGGCGCTGCGGATGTTCGCGCAGTCGCGCAAGGTGCTGCGTCCCGGCGGGGAGCTGTGGATCGTCGCCAACCGGCACATGGGTTATCACACCCACCTGCGCCGGCTGTTCGGCAACAGCGAAGTCGTCGCGAGCGAACCGAAGTTCGTGGTCCTGCGCGCGGTCAAGCAGGACCGCCCGCGGCCTATGTGACCTGCCGGTACGTCCTACACTCGGCCGCGTGAGCAACCAGGCGGCCAGCAGTGGCGAGACGGCGAGCGGGCGCTACCGCCGGGAGGAGGTGGCCCGCGCGGCCGGCGTCAAGGTACGCAACCTGCGCTACTACCAGGAGCGCGGGCTGCTGCCTCCCCCGCGCCGGGAGGGCCGGATCGCCTGGTACTCCGACGACCACCTGACCCGGTTGCGGCTGATCAACGACCTGCTAGGGCGGGGTTACACGGTCAACGGCATCGCCGAGCTGCTGCACGCATGGGAGGAGGGTGGTGGCCTGTCCGGGCTGCTGGGCCTGGAGCGGGAGATGACCCGGGACTGGGTGCACGAGGAAGCCGTCACGATGACCCGGGCCGAGCTGCGCGCGCTGTTCGGTCCCACGGCCACCGCCGAGGACACCCGGCGGGCGGCGGAGCTGGGTTACGTGACGGTCGACGGGGACCTGGTGACGCACCCGAGCCGCCGGCTGCTGGACGCCACGCTCGCGCTGGTGCGCCAGGGGGTGCCGCTGGCGGAGATCCTGGACGCGGGGGATTTCGTACAGTCCCAGGCGGCCGCGCTCGCGGACCGGTTCGTCGGACTGTTCCGGCAGCACGTGATCGGTGCGCAGGCACTGGAGCACCTTTCGGCCACGCAGCTCCAGCACGTCACGGCGGCGGTGACGGCCCTGCGTCCGGTCGCCGGTGAGGTCGTGGCCACCGAGTTCGCGCGGGCGATGGCACGCCGGGTGGACGCGGAGGTCGCCGAACTGCTGCGTACGGAGCAGTAGGAGTCGGCCGAAAGGGTGCGCTCGCACAACCTTGCCAACCTCCATTGGCACTCTTACATTCAACTCGTCGGTAACAACGGTGCACAGCCGAAGTTAAGGGACGATCTCATGGCAGGTTCCCCCCAGTTAACCGATCCACCCGGCGACGCCGGCCACGACGGCGGCCGGGTCCGCTGGCGCAGGTTCGCCGTCCTGACCGTGCCCGCCGTCGCCGTCACCGCGGGCCTGGGCATCGCCCTCGCGCAGGGAGCGCTCGCCGCCTCCTTCGCGGTCTCGGGACAGCAGTTCAAGGTGTCGGCGAAGAGCCTGGAGGGCGAGGGCTTCGCGCAGTACGGCAGCGTCGACGTCAACGCCCGCGAAGAGCTCATCCCCGTCGCCGTCACCGCGATCCGGGAGGCCAAGCTCCACAGCCTCTGCCAGTCCGTCGTCACCACCCTCCCGGTGGTCGGGGACATCTCGCTCAACCTCACCGCCGGCCAGAAGAACCCGGTCGAGGCCAGCAACCTGTTCGTCGACGCGACGCAGCTCTCCGGCGACGCCGTCTTCAGCAACATCGAGATCGGCCGCGACGCTTCCACCCTCGACAAGGGTCCGGCGGAAGCGGTGGGCATGCAGGACCTGTTCGCCCAGCAGGCCGACACGGTCAGCATCACCGACCTGCACCAGACGGCGTGGGCGACCAACGCCGGCACCTTCAAGCTCTCCGGGCTCAGCATGAACATCAGCAAGGGCAAGAAGGAATGCTTCTGACCCGCCCCACCGGTCGCCGTCCGGGCCGCTTCCGCCGCTGGCGGCGGAGCAGACCGTTCTGGGGAGGGCTCCTCGCCCTCCTCGCCGGCGCCGAGATCTGCGTCCTGCCGCTGGCACCGATGAAGGTCATGCTCCAGCAGGGCGTGGCGGGGATCCCGTCCGTCCTGATGGGCATCGTCATGATCGTGCTCGGGCTCACCGCCTGGTTCTCGCCCCCTCAGCGGAATCTGGCCGGCGTCCTGACCACGCTGATCGCGACCGCCGCGCTGGTCCTGTCGAACCTCGGCGGGTTCCTGATCGGCACCCTGCTCGGCATTCTCGGCGGCGGCCTGATGTTCGCCTGGCAGCCGTACGCCGCACCGCCCGCCGGGGACGCGGACCCCGTCACCCCGCTGGCCGGGGACACGGTCTCCGCGGCCCCACCCGCAGCCCCATCCCCCACGCCCACCCCGCACCACGATCCCCAAGGAGCTCAGTCATGAGCCGTTCGCGCACCGCGCTCGCCCTCGGGATAGCAGCCGCCGGGGCCCTGTCGCTGGCCTCGGCCACCGCCACCGCCGCACCCTTACCGCTGGCCGGCTCCACCACCGTCACCCCGGCCGGGCACTCCTTCAAGGCCACCCTCAGCGGGAAGGCCACCCTCAAGGCCGGATCGGTGACGGTGACTTGTACGGTCTCCGTCTCCACCGGCACGGTGCCGGCCGCGCCCGGCAACACCAATCCGGCCGGGGCGGTCTCCTCGCCCATCTCGCCGCCCACCTACACCTCCTGCACCTCCAGCATGCCGGGCGTGACCCCGACGGTCACCACCAGCGGTGCCTGGACGGTGTCCATGCAGAACGGCTCCCCGATCACCGCGACCATGAAGGTGCCGGTCGGCGGGCTCGTCGTCACCACGAGCGGCCTGGCCAACTGCACCGTCACCGCGGCGCCCACGGCCCCGGCGAACGTCGGCGGCAGCTGGGTGAACGGCGCCCCCTCCACCCTGACCTTCACCAACGCGTCGGTGCCCGTCACGGTCACCGGCGGCTTCGGCTGCCCGACCAGCGCGACCTCCTCCACCTTCAACGCCGTGTACAAGGTGGCCGACACCACCAACCCGGCCCAGCAGATCACCGTCGGCCCCTGACCCCGGAGCCGCCCGTCGCGCCCGTACCCGCACCCACGCACAGGCACCGGCGCAGGCGCTGACGGGCGGGAACACAGAAACACCGGCACATGGGCCCGCCCGGCCCCGGAGGACTCCGGGGCCGGGCGGGCCTTCGTGCGCCGCCCGTCTCAGCGGTGGGCGGCGAACTCCGCCACCTGCTGGTAGGTGGGCCGGTTCTGCCAGTTGACCTGCGGGTGGGCGAGGCCGCCGACCGGCCGCTGGACGATCGAGTCGGCGCACCACTGGTTGCCCGCCGCGCAGGTCCCGTCGGCCGGGTACACCGCGGCGGGAGTGGCCGCGGCCGCCTGCTTCAGGGCCGCGGCCAAGGCGTCGCGGCACGCGGCGAGGGAACCGCCCCCGCAGTACACGCGGGAGGGCGGATCGGCCACGGGCCGGCCCAGGACCATGCGCAGGTCCTCGTCCGCGTAGCTCCACCAGCCGTACTGGAAGGCCGACCCGGCATGCGCGCCGGTCGGCCCGTGACCGGCGCCTGGCGCCTCGTCGACGGTCAGGGAGGCGCGCAGGGCGTCGTACAGCGGGGCGCCGAGGCCGGGCTTGAACTCCGCCTCGATCAGCAGCGGCCACCAGGCGTCCATGATCCGGACGGCGTCGGCGTGCGCGTACGTCTTGGAGCCCCGGGCGGTCTCCTTGCGCTGGGCGCCGCTCGCCTGCCACGCGGCCAGCTTGTCGACGGCGGCGGAGAGCGCCGGGTCGGTGGACGGCAGGCTGCGCAGGACGGCCAGGAGTTCGGGCAGCAGGTTCTCGGCCCGCAGGTCGGTGACGGCGGCCTCGGCCATGGCCCGGGTGAGTTCGGCCCGGGTGACTCCGCCGGCCGCGACCAGCGGTTTGACGCGGCGGTCCAGGAGGTCGCCGCGGTGGACGGCGCCCATGCCGAAGCCGGCCGCGCCGTAGTCCTTGGCCTGTTTGTTGTTCCAGCTGATGTAGTAGTCCTGGCCGACGGACTGCGGGTGCTCGGCGGCCGGCGTGTAGGCGGCGGTGTTCGCCGCCGGGTCGAAGCCCTGCCACTCGTACTGCTGCCGGGCGTGCACCGGCAGGGCGGCGTCCACGCCGGTGGCCCGGACGGGGTTCGATCCGCTGTTGTAGTACGCCGCTTCGCGTGAGTCGGCGTAGAACCAGTTGAAGGCGTAGCCGATGTGCTGGGCCGCCTGCTGGAAGGTCCGGGCGTCCTTGACGTACGCGGGGTCGTTGAGCATCTGGAAGCCGATGATCGAGTCGGCCTCGTGGCGGTAGGTGGAGCGCAGCGCGGCGTAGGCGACCGGCTTTCCCTCGATGGTGGCGCGGTGGGTGACGATGCCGTAGTTCGTGCGCCAGACCTGCATGCGGTAGGAGCCGTCGGGGGTCGCGTCGGCGACGGTCTTCTTCCAGGCGTTGGTGCGCTCCAGCTTCTCCATGGGGGTGCAGGTGCCCCGGTAGAGGTAGGAGGTGCTGGACCGGGTGGGCAGACCGCCGCCCGGTTCGCAGAGCTCGACGGCGAAGGTGTCGGTGATGTCCTGGCCCGCGGAGGTGGCGCTCCAGGCGTAGTCCTGGCCGCGGCCGAGCTGCACGTACATGCTGACGCCCGCGAAAGAGGCGCCGCGGGCACTGATGCCGGGGCCCTGGAGCTCCTGGAGCATGAGGAGCTGGGGCGCGAGGTAGCCGGTCTGCGGGCCGAAGACGGCGACCGGATGGCCGCTCGCGGTGTGGGCGCCGGAGACGAGCAGGGCGTTGGACATGCTCTGCTTCACGGGCCTGGGCGGATTCGCGGCCTCCGCCGAGGCCGCCGCGCCCGTGCGGTCGTAGACGAGTTGCTCGGCGAGCACGGAGCCGGCGTCCGGGAGGGCGGTGCCCTGCGGGTTCGCGGGCTTGCGGGCGTAGGGGAAGCTCGTGCCGTCGTGGACGGTGAGCACGGCCTCGGCGTCCTCGCGCTGGCGGAAGGACTCCCAGACCCGGGTGCCCTCCTCCAGGCCGTACTTCTGCTGTGCGGCGAGCAGGGACAGCGCGGCCTGGACCTCGCCGCCGCCTCCGCCGCCGAAGAGGCCGCCGACGACGGAGGCGAGCGCGATGAGGTCGGTCAGCTCGAAGGGCCGGATCTCACCGGCGTTGGTCACGGAGTCGATGTGGCCCGTGAGGACGTACTCACCGGGGAAGTAGCGGCCGTTCTTGGACTGCGTGCGGTAGGTGTTGATGCCGTCGACGTAGGCCTGCGCATCCTGCATGGCGAGACGGCCGCGCTCGCCCTCGGTGGTGCGGATCCGGTCCACCTGCGCCTGGAGGTCGGCCTCGGTGTACGGGGCCTGCGGCCAGAACTGCTGCTCCAGGCCCTGGTTGGCGAGGGCGCCGCCCGCGAAGGGGGTCAGGTCGCCGCGTCCGACGTGGCGGAAGAGGTCCATCTGCCAGAGGCGGTCCTGGGCGGCGGCGTAGCCCGCACCGAACGAAGTGCCGTAGCGCGTGGTGCCCTTGATGTGGGGGACGCCGGTCTTCTTGTCGCGGGTGATGGTGACGTCGGGGCGCGGGCTGGTGGTGGACTCCACCTGGTCGGCCGGCACGCCGAAGGAGGCGTCGTTGAAGAAGTCGTTGACCTTGGCGTCGGTGAGCCCGGGGTATCCGGACACCAGCGAGTCGTAGCGCGCCAGTTGGTCGGAGGCGTGCGCGGGCATGGTGCCGAAGGCCTTGTGGAGGAGGATCTGGGCGAGGGTGGCGTTGCCGTTCTGGCCGGGCGGCAGGATGTCCGAGCACTGGCCGCCGCAGTAGTCGGCGGCGGGGGGCGGCACGGGGTCGGCGGCGGCGGGGGCGAGCGGGGAGAGCAGGGTGGCTCCGAGCGCGATCAGCCCGGTGGCGACGGCTGTTCTCAGGCGAGCGGTGGGACGTCGCATACGTGCTCCTCCGTGGGGGGCAGGAACCGGTCACGGGGAGGGTACTGGCGGGCGTACCACTCAGTAAGATGAACGGTCGTCACTTTTTGCGGCCGGGGCAACGCGAGCCCGAAAGTGGCCGGATGGCGCCGGCGCCGGCGGAAAACGCGTTGCCCCGGCGGCGGGGCGCGGGGAAGGCTGGCGGCATGTCACAGAACAGCGGGCGATCCCGAATGACGCCGACCGAACCCCCGACCGCGACCGAACCCCCGAACGCGACCCGCCCCGGGACCGGGACCGGGACCGCGGCCGAGCCGCGCGCCGCGACGGGCCCCCGCACCGTGCGGGACGTCGGCGACCTCTTCTCCGGCGGACGGCTCACGGCGATCCCCCGGAAGGCGGCCCGGCGCGAGCAGTTGCTCGCCCACCTCGCCGAGACCCTCTTCCAGCCGTCGCGGGACTACACGGAGCCCGAGGTGAACGACGCCCTGTGCACGGTGCACGAGGACTGCTCGGCACTGCGGCGCTACCTGATCACCTCGGGCCACCTCACCCGGACCCGGGACGGCAGCAGCTACCGGCGGGCGACGCCCGCGCGGTGAGGCCGCTCAGCCGGCCGCTCCGTCCCGGTATGCCTCCAGCAGGCGCAGCCACACCTCGCTGATCGTGGGGAAGGCCGGTACCGCGTGCCACAGCCGGTCGACCGGCACCTGCCCGGCCACCGCGACGGTCGCCGCGTGGAGCAGTTCCGCGGCGCCCGGTCCGACGAAGGTGACGCCGAGCAGCACCTCGCGTTCCAGGTCGACGACCATCCGGGCACGGCCGCGGTAGCCGTCGGCGTACAGTCCGGCGCCGGAGACCTTGCCCAGGTCGTAGTCGACGGCCCGCACCCGGTGGCCCGCCCGTTCGGCCTCGGCCAGGCTGAGGCCCACGGAGGCGGCCTCGGGGTCGGTGAAGACCACCTGGGGGACGGCCCGGGTGTCGGCGGTGGCCACGTGCGCGCCCCAGGGCGCGGTGTCGAGCGACGGGGCGCCGGTGGCCCGGGCCCCGATGGCGGCGCCGGCGATGCGGGCCTGGTACTTGCCCTGGTGCGTCAGCAGCGCGCGGTGGTTGACGTCTCCGACGGCGTACAGCCAGTCGTGGCCGGGGACCCGGCAGCTGTCGTCGACCCCGATCCACTCGCCGGGCGTCAGGCCCACCGTGTCGAGCCCGATGTCCTCGGTCCGCGGCGAGCGGCCGGTCGCCATCAGCAGTTCGTCGCCCTCCAGCGTCTCGCCGCCCTCCAGCACGACCGTGACGGGGCCGGTCGAGCCGTCCCGTACGACGGCCTCGACGGCCACGCCCGTACGGACGACGGCGCCCGCCTCGCGCAGCGCGTCGGCCACCAGCTCGCCGGCGAAGGGCTCCATTCTCGGCAGCAGCCGCGAGCCGCGGACCAGGACGGTGACCTGCGAGCCCAGGCCCTGCCAGGCCGTGGCCATCTCGGCGGCGACCACCGAGCCGCCCACGATCAGCAACCGGCCGGGCACCTCCTGCGCGGAGGTGGCCTCGCGGCTGGTCCAGGGGCGGGCCCCGGCGATGCCGGGCAGGTCGGGGATCACGGCCCGGGTGCCGGTGGCGACCACCACCGCATGGCGGGCCGACAGCACGTGGTGCTCGCCCTCGGGGCTGCTGACGGCGACCTTGCGGATCCCGTAGAGCCTGCCGTGGCCCCGGTACAGGTGCACGCCGACGGAGTCGAGCCAGCCGATCTGGCCCTCGTCCTTCCAGTTCGCGGTCCAGTAGTCGCGGTGGGCGAACACCGCCGCCGCCTCCAGCGGCCCACGGACGACCCCGGCGAGCCCCGGCACCCTGAGCGCTTCGGCCCGGGCCAGCACCGGGCGCAGCAGCGCCTTGCTGGGGATGCAGGCCCAGTACGAGCACTCGCCGCCCACGAGCTCGCTCTCGACCAGGGCCGTACTCAACCCGGCGGCGCGGGTCCGGTCGGCGATGTTCTCGCCGGCCGGCCCCCCGCCGAGCACCACGACGTCGTACTCCACGGCTTCAGTCATACGGGCCAGTGTCACCGCCCGCGTGGGGCCGCGTCACGCACTCACGCCTCCGGCGTGCCGGGCTCCCGCGTGGGCGTCTGCTCCGGAGCCTGCTGCCCGGGCTTCTGTTCCGCCGCGATCTTCGCGCGCACCTCGTCCATGTCGAGCTGACGGGCCTGGGCGATGAGGTCCGTCAGGGCCGCCTCCGGGAGCGCGCCGGGCTGGGCGAAGATGGCCACCTGGTCCCGGACGATCATCAGCGTGGGGATCGAGGTGATCTCGAACGCGCCGGCCAGCTCCTGCTGGGCCTCGGTGTCGACCTTGGCGAAGACCAGGTCGGGGTGGGCCTGCGAAGCCTTCTCGTAGACCGGGGCGAACTGCAGGCACGGCCGGCACCAGCCCGCCCAGAAGTCGATCAGAACGAACGGGTTCTCGCTGACCGTCCGGTCGAAGTTTTCCTTGGTGAGCTCGACTGTAGCCACGGTGTCCGGACCTCCTGTTTGTGCGTCTGCTCCTTGAACGAACGATCCGTCCGCATCATTCCGCGCCCGGGAAGGGGGTGCGGATCACCCGGCCTAGAACGGATGCCCCGGGGGGCTGGTGCGGGCCGTGGTCCAGCGCAGTTCCGTGAAGGCGTCCAGGTTCGCCTCTCCGCCGAAGCGCGCACCGGTGCCGGAGGCCCCGACCCCGCCGAAGGGGGCGACGGCCTCGTCGTTGACCGTCTGGTCGTTGACGTGCACGATCCCGGTCGGGATCCGTTCGGCCAGGTCCAGGCCGCGCGCCGCGTCCCGGGTCACTATGCCGAGAGAGAGTCCGTAGGGGCCCGCCGAGGCCAGCTCCACGGCCTCCTCTTCCGTCGCGAAGGACCGTACGGGAGCCACCGGGCCGAAGACCTCCTCCGCGTAGGCGGGGGTGTCGTCGGCCACCCCGGCCAGGACGGTGGGCCGGTAGAACAGTTCCCGGTGGGTGCCGCCCGCGACCAGCTTGGCCCCCTGCCCGGTGCTCGCCTCCACCAGGGCGTGGACGCGCTCCAGCTGACCGCGGTCGATCAGCGGGCCCAGGTGGACCTGCTCGCGGTGGGGGTCCCCCACGGCCAGGGCCTCGGCGCGCACGGCGAGGCGCTCGACGTACTCGTCGTAGAGCGAGGCGTGCACGAGGTGGCGGCCGGCGGTCATGCAGATCTGGCCCTGGTGGAAGAAGGAGCCCCACGAGGCCTGGGCCACGGCGGCCTCGACATCGGCGTCACGGAGCACGACGAGAGCGGAGTTGCCACCCAACTCCAGATGTGCACGGGTGAGGTGACGTCCCGCCAGTTCTCCGACGGTCCGGCCGGCGGCGGTGGAGCCGGTGAAGGACACCACCCGGACCCGGGGGTCGGCGACCACGGCGGCCCCCGTCCCGGCGCCGCCCGGCAGCACGTGCAGCAGACCGCCCGGCAGACCGGCCGCGGCGAAGACGGCGGCGAGCGCGAGCCCGCCGCAGACGGCGGTGCGCCGGTCCGGCTTGAGGAGCACGGCGTTGCCGAGCGCCAGCGCCGGGGCGACCGAGCGGATCGAGAGGATCAGCGGGGCGTTGAACGGGGCCACGACCCCGACCACCCCGGCCGGCACCCGGCGGGTGAAGGACAGCCGCGGGGCCTCGCTCGGCAGCACCTGCCCGGTCGGGCGCGAGGCCAGCGCGGCCGCCTCGTAGCACTCCTGGGCGGCGACGTGCAGCTCGAAGTCGGCCTTGCCGGGAATCGAGCCGGACTCCCGGACCAGCCACTCGCGGAGCTCGTCGGCGTGCGCCCCGAACAGATCGCCGGCGCGGCGCAGCACGGCCGCCCGCTGGAGGTGGGTGGCACGGGCCCAGTCGCGCTGGGCGGACCGGGCCCGTACGGCGGCTTCCGCGACGTCGGCGGGAGCGGCCAGGTCGATGGTGGCGAGGGTGAGGCCGGTGGCGGGTTCGACGACCGGGGAGGCGCCGCCGGTGAGGGTGGGTCCGTCCTGCCAGAGCGTCGGGTCGAGGAGCGGCATGGCGCGGGGCCTCCGGTGGGGATGGGCGGGGCGGGGGGCGGCAGCACGCGCCATCGTGCCAGACCGGAGGCGTCACTTCTGTTCAGTTATTGGGCAGTTGGGAGACCGCGGTGACCGGAAACGATCGACGACCCGGGGCCGGGGCGGGTCCGGACCGGCAAGCGTTCCGTACCCGTCAGCGTTCCGTACCGGTCAGCGTTCCGTACCGGTCAGCGCTCCAGGACGAGGGCGATGCCCTGACCGACGCCGATGCACAGCGCCGCCATGCCGGTGCCGGATCCCGCCGCCGCCAGCTGGTGCGCGACGGAGCCGGCCAGCCTGGCTCCCGACGCCCCGAGGGGATGGCCGATCGCGATCGCGCCGCCGCGCGGGTTGACCACGGCCGGGTCCAGTTCGGGCCAGGCCGCCAGGCAGCCCAACGCCTGCGCCGCGAAAGCCTCGTTCAGCTCGAAGACGGCGAGGTCGGTCAGGCTCCGACCGGCCTTGTCGAGTGCCCGCTGGACCGCGTCCACCGGCCCCAGACCGAAGAACTGGGGCTCGATACCGGTGACGGCACAGGCGCTGATCCGGGCGAGCGGCTCCCGGCCGGTGGCGGCCAGCCCCGCTTCGTCCGTCAGCAGCAGGGCCGCGGCTCCGTCGTTGAGGGGGGATGCGTTTCCGGCGGTGACGGTACCGCCCTGCGTCCGGAAGGCCGGCTTCAACCGGGCCAGCGCCTCGGGGGTGGAACCCTCCCGGATCGACTCGTCCCGTACCAGGTCGGCCCCCGGGTACGGCACGACCTCGTCGTCGTAGAGTCCGGCGGCCCAGGCGGCCGCGGCGTTGCGATGGCTCGCCAGCGCGAAGGCGTCCTGCGCCTCGCGGGTGATGCCGTGCTTGTCGGCGATGAGCTCGGCGCCCTCGCCGAGCGATCCGGTCCACTCCGCGGGCATGCGCGGGTTGGTCATCCGCCAGCCGAGGGTGGTGGACCACATCTGCTGGTGGGCGGCCGGGAAGGCACGCTCGGGCTTCTGCACCACCCAGGGGGCGCGGGTCATCGACTCGACGCCGCCCGCGATGGCGACAGAAGCGTCGCCGAGCGCGATGGCACGGGCGGCCTGGATCACGGCTTCGAGGCCCGACCCGCACAGCCGGTTGACGGTGACGCCGGGGACGGTCACCGGGAGCCCGGCCAGCAGCACGGCCATCCGCGCGACGTCGCGGTTGTCCTCCCCCGCCCCGTTGGCGTCGCCGAAGACGACGTCGTCGATGCGCGCCGGGTCGAGACGGGGCGTACGGTCCACGAGCGCGCGCACCACGTGCGCGGCGAGGTCGTCCGGCCGGACTCCGGCGTATGCGCCGCCGAACTTGCCGATCGGGGTGCGGACGGCGTCGACGACGTAGACGTCGCGGACGGTGCGGATGCTCATGGGGTCTCTCCTGGGCGGATCCGTACGGGAGCCGGCGCACCGGTGTGCGTGTGGCACCGAAGACGCCGCCGGGCGCGCCCTGTGGGGCGCGCCCGCAGTCTCCGTCCGCAGGTCACCGCCTGTCAACGGTCCCCCGCCGCGCCCGGTCCCGCGGGGACGGCGTCAGGAGGAACCCGTGGGCGCTGGAGCGGGGTCGGAGCGGGGTCAGGTCGGAGCGGGGTCGCGGCGGGCCGAGGTCGCGGCGGGCGGGGTCAGATCGGGCCGGGGTCGGGGCGGCCCGGGGTCGGGGCGTGTCGACGTCAGGGCGTGGCGACGTCAGGGCGATCGAGTCCCTCCCTCGAAGGGGAGGGACCGCGGTCATGCGGCCAGGCGGGTGCCGCGGCGCCAGACGGCACGGGTGTTGAGGGTGTCGCCGATGTTGCTGGTCGGGTCGCCGTCGACCAGCAGGAGGTCGGCGCGGAGGCCCTCGGCGATGCGGCCCCGGTCGCTGAGGCGGAAGCGGCGGGCCGTGGTCGCCGTGGCCGCGCGCAGGGCCCGTGCGGGTGTGAGGCCGGCCGCCACGAGGTATTGCAGTTCGTGGTGCAGGCTCGCTCCGTGTGCCAGGCCCCCGAAGAACGTCTCGGGTATGGAGACGTCGCTGCCGGCCAGCACGTCGACACCGGCGGCGTCCAGCGCGCGCACGGTGTCGTACACGTCGTGGAGCTTGCCCTGCGGGTAGCGGTTGAAGCTGGAGCGCAGGGTCCGGTCCCAGTCGGCGTCGAGGCGTGCGGCGACCCGGGGGTCATCCGCGAGTTCGCTGCCGGTGATCCCCATCATCGAGGCGTTGAGAGTGATGCAGGGGATGACGAACATGCCCGCGTCCTTGATCAGGCGGATGATCTCGGCGGTGTGCGGCTGGTCCATGAACACGTGGGTGAGGCCGTCGATGCCGGCTTCGGCGGCCGTCCTGGTGGCCTCCACGGTCAGTGCGTGGGCAACGGTCAGTGCGCCGTACTTCTTGGCTTCGGCGACACCAGCGCACACGGTGGCCTGGTCGAGCACGGGCAGCCCGGGGTGCCCCTCCACGCTGCCGTCGTCGATCATGAACTTGATGAAGTCGGAGCCCCGGGCGAGGAGTTGCGGCACGAAAGCGGCGGCCTCCTCGGGTGTGGTGGAGAACGGCATCAGGGGCATCACCGGGGGGAGGTCCCACTTGGGCCGGAACCCTTCGGGCATCAGCTCGCTCGGGTGACCACCGGGCGGTGTGATGGCGAAGCCGGAGGAGCGCACGTCGGCCTGTGTGTCGTCGTCGGTGATGGCCCCGCGGTTCTCCCGGGTGTTCATCCCCTGCATCTCCAGTTCGGTCGTCACCCCGAACCGCAGGGCGAGCGCGAGGGAGCCCGGGGCGGAGTGGACGTGGGCGTCGATGAGTCCCGGCAGCAGTGTGGCGCCGCTGCCGTCGACGATCTCGCTGCCCGCGGGAGCGTCGCCACCGACGCGGGCGATCCTCCCGCCGTCGATGACCACGGTCCGCACGCCGACCGCCTTCTCCCCGTCGAAGATCTGCGCGTTGGTGATCGCGGTGAGCTCCATGGCGGTCCGCCTCATTTCCTAGTCGTTCAATATTTACATACCTGATGCTATGCACTTATCCCATGGTATGCAAATGTGCCGGCCGGGTCTAGACTCGGCACATGAGCAGCACGTCCTCCTCCGAGCCGCCCCCCGACGACCCGGCACTGGATCAGATCGGCCCGGCGCTGTCCCGTCTGCGGCGACGCGCACCGGCATCGGGCAAGGACCTCTCCCGCAACCTCGTGCTCAACGTCATCGCCGATGCTCCGGGCGAGACGACCGTCGGCGGACTTGCCGCCGAGATGGGCGTCGCGCAGCCGGTGGCCAGCCGGACCGTCGCCGCCTGCATAGCGGACGGTCTGCTGCGGCGGGCGGCATCCCAGTCCGACGGACGCCGCACCGTGCTCGAACTCACCGAGCACGGCGAGGCCGAACGCAACCGCTTCGCCGCCGAACAGCGAGAAGCGTTCCTGGAGATCACCGTCGCCTGGTCACCGGAGGAGCGGATCCAGTTCGCACGGCTCCTGACTCGATACGGAGCCGACGCCACCGCCTGGTCCAGGAAACGGACCACAAGCCGCGATTGAACGAGCAGCGCCCGCACGGTCGCCGACGCGGCCCTCTTGCCGGACGCCGCGAGCGGCCCGCACCCGGAGGGCCTGCACCGGCCGCCCGCATCTCGGCCGTCGAGGTGGCCGGCCGCACACCCCGGCCGCTGCGCGCAGCCCTCTCCTTCGCCATGCCCTTCACGGGACGGCGGAGTCCCTCGATCCCGAGGTCCATTCGGTGGTCGAGGGAGCCCTGGCGTGCCTCGGCGCGATGGCCACGGACCGGGCGATGATCGCCGCATGCCCGTACGCCTGGACGTGGAACGTCCCGGGCTGGCCGGGAGTGAACATCCCGGCGGGCTTCACCCGCACCGGCCTTCCCCGGGGAGCCCACCTCCTCGGCCCGGCCCACTCGGATCCGCCCCTACTGAGCCTGGCGGCACACCTGGAGTCCACGGAGAACCGGGCGGCGCAACGCCCGAAGCCCCCACCCAGCCGCCCGACCCCGACCGGCACACACCCCGCCCCCGAACCCCGCCACGCCCATCGACCCCGCCCCCGCCCCCGCCCCCGCCACACCGACCGCACCACCCCCACCCAGTACCCTCACCCGGATGACGGCACTTCCCCAGCACGGCAGCGACCACATGGACCACATCGACCAGCCCGGCCAGCCCGGCCGCCTCGACCAGCCCGGCCGGGGCGGCGCCACCGGGACCGTCGAGGCCGATCCGCGTGCCATCGGGCCGGTGCGGACCTCGTACGCCCCGGATCCCGACGGTGATCCCGACCCGGGAGAAATCGTCTGGACCTGGGTTCCGTACGAGGAGAACGACGGCCGCGGCAAGGACCGCCCGGTGCTGGTCGTCGCCCGCGAAGCGGGCGGGCGGACGCTGCTGGCCGTACAGCTGTCCAGCAAGCCGCACGACCATGACCGGGAGTGGGTGCCCATCGGCACGGGCCCGTGGGACAGCGCCGGGCGGGAGTCCTGGGTCGCGGTCGACCGGGTGCTTCGCGTGCACGAGTCCGGGATGCGGCGGGAGGCCTGCGCGCTGGAGCCGGGACGCTTCCAGCTGGTCGTCGACCGGCTGCGCGAGCGTTACGGCTGGCAGTGACCCCGCCGGGCCGGGCAGGGCGGCAGCCCGGCCCGGCCCCCTCCTGACGCCCGACCCCCCGACCCCCCTGCCCCCCGCCTCGCCCCCGCCCCCGCCCTCCATGCCCTCTCAGCCCCCGACCCCGGCAGCCCCCCACCCCCCGAACGCCCGCTCGAATGCCTCGCGCGTGTCCGGATTGCGGTCCAGGATGCCGAAGACCACCTGCTCGAACGCCCCCGCGAAGCGCCCCGCCAGCAGGCTCCTGAAGGCTTCGGCGACCTCCGCCGGGTCGTTCTGGAACACCCCGCAGCCCCACGCCCCCAGCACCAGCCGCCCGTATCCGTGCAGTGCGGCCACCTCCAGCACGCGCTCCGCGCGGCGGGCCAGCGCCCGGGGGATCTCGGCGGCCCGTTCCGGCTCCTGGCGCCGGATCGTGCCCGCGTTCGGGGCCGGGGAGGTGAGGAAGCCGGCCCGGAACGGGGTCTCCAGCAGCTCGCCCCGGTCGTCGCGGAAAACGGGTACCCCCGGCGAGTGGATCACCCGGTCGGTGTAGAAGGTGCTGCGTTCCGCACGGTGCGCCTCGTAGTACTCCGGCGCCTCCAGCAGCGTCTCGTAGAGCGCCGAGGCGCGGCACAGCGCCTCCTCCTGGGCCTTGGCGCCGCGGACGTAGCCGCCCCCGGGATTGCGGGCCGAGGCGAAGTTCAGCACCGCCACCGCGGCCCCCTCCGGGGCCCGTTCCACGCCGGGTGCGGCGAGCCTGCGGGCCGCGACCGTGCTGCTCTCGGCGGTGACCTCGACGGCCGTCCCACCTCCCACCACCAGGCGCATTTCGCCTGGAATGACCGGCTTCGGTCCATATATCCTGGTTCCGGCCTTGGCGTCCGCCAGGGCGGCGGCCAGTGCGACCTGCCGTCCCGTACGCGTCCGGTAGCCCCCCGACGCCAGGATGTCCGCGTTCTCCCGCGCGATGGCGCGCAATCTGCTGCTCACGCCGCCATCCTGCGCACCCCGATCCCCGGCGGCAAAGGAATTCTTGCCCGCCGGACGGGTAGGGACGGGTGATGTCACGACCGACGAAGGAGACGAGGACCCGGTCATGTCACTGGATTCGCCCGACCACCCGCCCCCTGCTTCCCTTACGGAGACACAAGCCGAGGAACTGCTCCACGGCATCTGTTTCAAGACCGGCCCGCCCCGCCTCCTCGGCGCCGAGCTCGAATGGCTCGTGCTGGACGCGGAACGGCCCGGTCGGCCCTTGCCCCCCGAACGGCTGCGCGCCGCGCACGCCGCCGCGCACGCCCTGCCCCTGAATTCCGAGGTCACCGTCGAACCCGGCGGTCAGCTGGAGCTCAGCTCGCCACCCGCGGCGTCCCTCAGCGCATGCGTGGACAGCCTGCAGGCCGATCTCACCGCCGTGCGGGCCGCCCTCCTCTCCCAGGGCCTCGTCCTGGACGGCAGCGGCTGCGACCCCCGCCGCCCCTACCGCCGGATGCTGGCGAGCCCGCGCTACGACGCGATGGAGAGCTACTTCGACCGCACCGGACCGGCCGGGCGCGCCATGATGTGCGGCTCCGCCTCCGTCCAGGTCTGCGTGGACGCCGGGTACGAAGAGCCCGGCATACTCGGTCACGGCCGGCGCTGGCGGCTGGCGCACCTGCTGGGCGCGGTGCTGGTGGCGGCCTTCGCCAACTCCCCCGCGCTGGAGGGTCCGTACGCCGGCTGGCGCTGTGCCCGCCAGGGCATCTGGGCCGACATCGACGGCCGGCGCGCGCTGGCCCCGCCCCTGGACCGCTCCCCGCGCGACGGCTGGACCCGGCAGGCGCTGGACGCCGAGGTGATGTGCGTCCGCTCCGACGCGGACGAGCCGTGGGCGCTGCCGCGCGGGCTGACCTTCCGCGACTGGCTGCGTACCGGTGGTGGCTCCCGGGGTCTGCGGCCGCCCACCGCGGAGGATCTGGACTATCACCTGACGACGCTGTTCCCGCCGGTGCGGCCGCGCGGTCACATGGAGCTGCGGATGATCGACGCGCAGCCCGGCGACGACGGCTGGCTGGTGCCGGTGGCCGTCGTGCACGCGCTGTTCGACGACCCGGAGGCCGCGGAGACCGCGTACCGGGTGACGAAGGCGCTGGCGGACACCTACGGGTCCGGGCCCGCGCCCCGCAACCCGCTCTGGCGGTCGGCCGCCCGTCGCGCCCTGGCCGATCCGGAGCTGCGGGCCGCCGCCAAGGCGTGCTTCCTGGCGGCTGCCGAGGCGCTGCCGAGGCTCGGCGCGAGCGCGCACGTACGCGAGACGGTCGGTGCCTTCACCGAGCGTTTCGTCCTGCGCGGCCGCTGTCCGGCCGACGAAGCCCCCCATCAGCTGCCCACCGGGAGCGAGGCCCGCCCGTGACCACCGAATCGCATCCCGGCATGCGGGAGCGGGCGGCAGCCGCGCTGACCGCTGCGCGGGCCCGCACGGCCGCGCTCACCGATCCCGTCACCGACGAGGACCTGACCGCGCAGCACTCCCCCCTGATGTCCCCGCTCGTCTGGGACCTGGCGCACATCGGGAACATGGAGGAGCTCTGGCTGCTGCGCAACGTCGCCGGGCGCGCGTCCATGCGCCCGGAGATCGACCCGCTCTACGACGCCTTCGAACACCCCCGCTCCGAGCGTCCGAAGCTGCCGCTGCTGGGGCCCGACGAGGCCCGGCGGTACGCGGCCGAGGTCCGGGGCCGGGTCTTCGACCTGCTGGAGAGCACCGCGTTGGAGGGTACGGCGCTGCTGGACTCAGGATACGTGTTCGGCATGATCGCCCAGCACGAACAGCAGCACGACGAGACCATGCTGATCACGCACCAGCTGCGCCGGGGCGGACCCGTACTGTCCGCCCCCGAACCGGACGCCCCGTACGATCCGCCGGCAACGGCGGAAGTGCTGGTTCCGGGCGGGCCGTTCACGATGGGGACCTCGGCCGAGCCGTGGTCGCTGGACAACGAACGGCCCGCGCACACCAGGCAGACGGCTCCGTTCTGGATGGACACGCTGCCGGTGACCAATGCCGCGTACGAGGTGTTCATCGCGGACGGCGGCTATGACGAGCCGCGCTGGTGGGCTGCGGAGGGCTGGGCGCAAATCCGCGAACACGGCATCAAGGCGCCGCTGTTCTGGCACCGGGAGGGCGGCCAGTGGCTGCGCCGCCGCTTCGGCGTGACCGAGCCGGTACCGGGTGAGGAGCCGGTCCTGCACGTCAGCTGGTACGAGGCGGACGCCTACGCCCGCTGGGCGGGGCGCCGGCTGCCGACCGAGGTGGAGTGGGAGAAGGCGGCCCGGCACGATCCGGTGAGCGGCCGTTCCCTGCGCTACCCGTGGGGCGACGCGGATCCGACGCCCGCCCACGCGAACCTGGGCCAGCGCCATCTGCGTCCGGCGCGGGCGGGCAGCTATCCGGCCGGCGCCTCCCCGCTCGGGGTGCGCCAGCTCGTGGGCGACGTGTGGGAGTGGACTGCTTCCGACTTCCTGCCGTATCCGGGCTTCCGGGCCTTCCCGTACCGCGAGTACTCGGAGGTCTTCTTCGGCCCCGGGCACAAGGTCCTGCGCGGCGGCTCCTTCGCGGTCGACCCGGTGGCCTGCCGCGGCACCTTCCGCAATTGGGACCTTCCGGTGCGCCGGCAGATATTCTCCGGCTTCCGGACCGCGAGGGACGTCTGATGTGTCGTCATCTCGCTTATGTAGGACCTGTGGTGGCGCTCGGGCGGCTGCTGAGCGATCCGGAGCATTCACTGGTGCGCCAGTCCTGGGAGCCGCGCCGCCAGCGCAGCGGCACGGTCAACGCGGATGGTTTCGGGGTGGGCTGGTACGCCGAGGGCGATCCGGTTCCCGCCCGTTACCGCCGGGCGGGGCCGGTGTGGTCCGACCTGACCTTCGCCGATCTGGGCCGGGTGGTGCGCAGCGGGGCCGTGCTGGCCGCCGTACGGGATGCCACGCGCCCCGGCGCCGACGGGGAGGCGGCGGCGGCGCCGTTCGCGGACGGACCGTGGCTGTTCAGTCACAACGGTGCGGTCCGGGACTGGCCGGACGCGGTGGGGCCGCTCGCCCTCGGCCTGCCGCCCGAGGAGTTGTTGCAGTTGGCCGCGCGCACGGATTCGGCGCTGCTCTGGGCGCTGGTCCTGCACCGGTTGCGGGCCGGCGACGACCTCGGGACGGCGCTCGCGGAGCCGGTGCGTGAGGTGGCCGGGGCCGCTCCCGGTTCGCGGCTGAACCTGCTGCTGACGGACGGGTCCCGGATCGCCGCCACGGCCTGGGGCGATTCGCTCTGGTACCTGACCGACCCGTCGGCCGAGCGCACGGTGGTGGCGTCGGAGCCGTACGACGAGGATCCCCGCTGGTGTGAAGTGCCCGACCGGACCTTGCTGACCGCCACCTGTTCCCGGGTCGAGCTGACCCCGCTCAAGGAGTCCCCCGCGGGGGAGAAGGAGCGCTTGTGAGTGACTTCGAAATGACTCGGACCCTCGACGAGCACGCGGCGGAGTCCGCGCTGCGCGCGGACGTGCTGCACGGACTGACGCGGACGCCCAAGGTGCTGCCGCCGAAGTGGTTCTACGACGCGCGGGGCAGTGAACTCTTCGAGGAGATCACGCGGTTGCCCGAGTACTACCCCACTCGTGCGGAGCGGGAGATCCTGCTGGAGCGGGCGCAGGAGATCGCGTCGGCGAGCGGGGCCCGGACCTTGGTGGAGCTGGGTTCGGGCTCCTCGGAGAAGACGCGGCACCTGATCGAGGCGATGCCCGCACTGGACACCTACATCCCGGTGGACGTGAGCGAGAGCGCCCTGGCCGGTGCGGCCGGAAAGCTCCTGGAGGAGCATCCGGGACTGCGCGTGCACGCGCTGCTGGCGGACTTCACGCGCGCGATGCGGCTGCCGGAGTCTCCGGGGCCGCGGCTGGTGGTGTTCCTGGGGGGCACGATCGGCAACCTGCTGCCGCCGGAGCGTGCGCAGTTCCTGGCGTCCGTACGGGAGATGCTCTCGCCCGGGGACACGTTGCTGATCGGCACGGACCTGGTGAAGGACGAGGCCGTGCTGGTGGCGGCCTACGACGACGCCCAGGGGGTGACGGCCGAGTTCAACAAGAACGTGCTGGCCGTGATCGACCGGGAGCTCGGGGCGGACTTCCACACCGCCGATTTCACTCATGTGGCGGTGTGGAACCGTGAGAGGGAGTGGATCGAGATGCGGCTGCGGGCCCGGTCGGATGCCGTGGTGAAGATCCGCGCGCTGGATCTGGTGGTGCCCTTCGCCGCGGGCGAGGAGATCCTGACGGAGGTGTCCGCGAAGTTCCGTCAGGAGGGCGTGCGCAGGGAATTGGCCGCCGCGGGGCTGGAGCTGACCCAGTGGTGGACGGATGCGGCGGGCCGCTTCGCGCTGTCCTTGTCGGTGGCCGGAAGGGAGGCGGGCTGAGCGGGGATGCCGGGCAGGAGCGAGTGCGGTGAGCCGGCCGTGACGGCCGTCTGAGCCGCGGTCGCGAGATCCCGCCGGTCCGGGTGGCGGCCCGGCGGGATCCGCGGCAGCAGGGTGACCTCGGCCCGCACTCCGCGGGCCCGGGCGATGCGCCAGAGGGAGGCGGTCAGCGGGTCGTCGCCGACGAAGGCGGGCGTCCCGGCCGGGGCGCCGTCGGCGTGCAGGTAGGCGAGTCGTACGGGCTGCACGGGGACCCGCGCGTCCAGGGCCGCCTGGAAGGCGGCCCTGCGGAAGGGCCCCTGGGCGCGTCCGCACCAGGTGGAGCCCTCAGGGAAGACGGTGACGCGGTCGCCGGCCAGCAGGGCGCGGGTGAGGGCTCCGACGGTGGCGGGCAGGGAGCGGATCCGGTCGCGTTCGATGAACAGGGTCCCGGCCCGCGCGGCGAGACGGCCGAGGACGGGCCAGGCCCGGATGTCGCTCTTGGCGAGCATTCGGCAGGGCAGGACGGCGGCGACGAGCGGGATGTCCAGCCAGGAGATGTGGTTGGCGACGACGAGGCGGCCGCCGTCCGGGCCGGGGTTTCCGTGCACGGTGATCCGTATGCCGAAGGCCCTTACCAGCGCGGCCGACCAGGCCCGTACCAGTGCGTGCCGGGGGCGGTCGGGCAGCAGCCGCAGGGGCGGGGAGGCGAGGATGCCGGCCAGGATCAGGGCGACGGCCGCGGCCAGGCGCACCACGGCGCGCGGGATGCCGGCGATGCTGCCCCGGTGGCCGGCGCAGGCTTCGGGGGTGCAGGGCGAGGTGGGCAGCCAGACGTTCATGCGGCGGGGGCGAGCGTGAGGAAGTGCTTGAGGTAGCGCGGGTCGGTGCGGCGCAGGGAGAGCAGTACGTACAGGTCGGCGCAGCCGAACGCGGCGTCGAGGGCGGGTTCTCCGCAGACCCAGGCGCCCAGGCGCAGGTAGCCGCGCAGCAGCGGGGGAAGCCCGGTGCGGGCGGGAAAGGCGATGCCTTCGGGGTTCCAGGGCAGGTGGGGGCTGACCCGGTACTCCTCGGGGGCGAGGGCGCGGGCGAGCGCCCGCTCGCGGGTGGCGGCGGCCAGGACCCCGCCGTCGGCGAGCGGCACCGAGCAGCAGCCCGCGACCCAGTTGTGCCCGGAGCGGTCCATGTACCGGGCGAGGCCGGCCCAGATGAGGCCGATGACGGCGCCGTTGCGGTGATCGGGGTGGACGCAGGAGCGGCCGGCCTCGACCAGGTCGTTGCGGATGGGGGCGAGGGCGGAGAGGTCGAACTCGCTCTCGGAGTAGAGGCGTCCGGCGACGGCGGCGCGCTCGGGGGGCAGCAGCCGGTAGGTGCCGACGACCTGTCCGGTCTCCTCGTCGACGACGAGGAGGTGGTCGCAGTACGCGTCGAAGGGATCGGCGTCGAGACTGGGTTCGGGGCCGTCCAGGCGGGCGCCGAGTTCGCCGGCGAAGACCTCATGGCGCAGCCGCTGGGCGGCGCGCACCTCATCTTCGTCGCGGGCGAGGCGTACGGCGTAGCGGGGGGCGGGGGCGGGAGCGGTACCCGTGGCGGTGGTGGGAGCGGTACCCGTGGTGGCGGGGAGGGGGGACGGGGACAGGGGTGCGATGGTCATGGCGGCTCCTGATCCGGGCACGGGAGCCAGTCCCGCAGGCGTGCGGCCTGGCTCCTTTACTTCTTCCGTGACCGGCTGGATTCGACATGACCGCGCAGCGGCCCGCGGATGTGGGGACGCTGAACTCGGCGGTGGGGGGCGGGCGGGGCGGGCGGCCGCCCGCTGCGGTCAGGGACCGGAGTTGAGCACCCTGCTGATGGTGTCGGAGGCCGCCCTGGCCGCCTGCCTGGGGTCCTGGCCGGTGAGGACGGCCGTCATGAAGGGCTTGATGGGGTTCTTGGCCTCGACTTCGGCCCAGTGGGCCGACTTGGGGGTGGCCCGGCCCTGGGCTGCGCCGACGGCCATGGTGGCGGCGCCCTCGTTGCCCTCGACCACGTGCGCGAGCGTGGTCTTGTTCGGTACGTAGCTCATCGTGCGGGCCAGTTCGGTCTGCCACTTCTCGCTGACGAGCGCGGTGATCACCTCGACGGCGTGCTTCCGCTGCCCGGTCTTCTCCGGGATGATCAGGTCGGAGCCGCCGGTGAAGACGGCGCCGGGCCTGTCGGAGGTCTTGCCGGGGATCGGGAAGTAGCCGAGCTTGCCCTTCAGCGCGGGGTTGGCCGCCTCGATCTCGGCCGCCTGGCCGGGCGGGGCGATGATCTGGGCCACCTCGCCGCGGGCGAAGACCCCCGACTGCGGGGGCGTCTCCTCGTCGGCGTCCTTGGGGCCGTCGCCGAGGGCCTGGAGCTGCTTGTAGAAGTCCATGCCGGCGAGGGCCTTCTCGTCGTCCAGGGTGCCGGTCCACTCGCCGCTGTTCTCGACGGCGAGTTCGCCGCCCTCGTCCCATATGAAGCCGGACAGGACGTACCAGTTCTGACCCGCGAGGTAGATGCCCTGCTGGTCGCCCTTGTCGAGCTTCTGGGTCGCCTGGATCCACTCGGCGCGGGTCCTGGGCGTGGTCTTGATCCCCGCGTTGGCGAAGAGGTCCTTGTTGTAGATCACCACGCGGTTCGCCGCGTACCAGGGGACGCCGTACTGGGCGCCGTTGATGCTTCCGGGGTCGGACAGGCCCCTGAGCCAGTCCTTGCTGCCCCATTCGCGCAGGCCGTCGAGGGTGAGCTCGGAGATGCCGCCGGTCTCGATGTACTGGGCGACCTGGGTGTTGCCGACCTCGATGACGTCGGCGCCCTCCGGGCTCCTGCCCTCCAGCACGGCGTTGACCTTGTCGCCGATGCCGCTCCACTCCTGGATCCGGACGTCCAGGTCGACACCGGGGTGCTCCTTCTCGAAGGAGGCGGTGAACTTGCCGGTGAAGTCCTCGGACGCGCTGCCCTTCATCAGCCAGAGGGTCACCTTCTGCGACCCCCCGGCCTGACCGTCCGACTGGCCGCAGCCCGTCAGGGCGGCCGCGGCCACGAGCGCGGTGCACAGGACTGGGAAGCGCATCTTCACGGAGGTCACCTTCTGGGAACGGGACTCGGATGGCTTGAAATTGGCATAGACCAATGGGTAGGTCAAGGGTTTTGGGTACGGGAGTGTTCGCGCAAAGTTCGCGCGGTCGGACTTACTGGGGCACCGTGGAAAAAGGCAAAAGCCACCCACTTGTCGGGAGACCCCCATGTCCAACCACACGTACCGGGTGACGGAAATCGTCGGCACCTCCACCGACGGCATCGATCAGGCCATCCGCAACGGGCTCGCCCGGGCGGGCCAGACCGTGCGCAACCTCGACTGGTTCGAGGTCGTCCAGGTGCGCGGACACATCGAGAACGGCGAGGTCGCCCACTACCAGGTCGGGCTCAAGGTCGGTTTCCGCCTCGACGGCGAGGAATAGACCTGGGGTCCGAGCGGCGCGCGGCCGGCCCGGTGGGCGGCGCGGCGGCCGGCCGGGTGCGGCCTCCGGCCGGCTGGGTGTCCGGGGTCCGGGGTCCGGCGTCCGGCGTCCGGCGTCCGGCGGCGCCCGAACGGCTCAGGTGCGTCCCTCGTCCTCCTGCGCGCTCTTCAGTTCCGGCGCGTCCGCGGCCCAGTCGGCCAGTACGGCGTGGAAGCCCGCGGCGCGGACCGCCTGGTGCACGAGCTCGTCGTCGTCCACGACCATGCGCACGTCCCGGCCCCGGGCGATCCGCTTCAGCACCTCCAGCTTGGTCGTCCGGGCCGGCCTGCGGTCCTGGTTCCCGCGCATCCACACCCGCCCCTCGGGCAGGCCGTGCCGTACCAGCCACTCCTCCGTGTCCGCCCGGCACCGCTCCGGACGCCCGGTCAGGTACACCACTTCGCAGTCCGCCGCGCTCTCCACCGCCAGTGCCACCCCTCGCCCGATCGGCGGATCGGCCGGAGCCGCGCCGAAGAAGCCGTTCCAGTCGCGGGGGCGGCGCTCCAGGAAGTGCTGGCGGTGAGCCGTGTCCGCCAGGGTGTTGTCGATGTCGAAGACTGCCAGCGGCCGGCGCGGGTTCTCACTCATCCCGCAACCCTAGGGGGTGGCAAGTCGGTCGGGCCGGGGGCCCGTGGCGCGGTGGGGCCCGCCGGCGCGGGAATCCCCACGGCCCGTCGGCGTTGACACCTGTGTGATCCGAAAACTCTCCGTCCTCGACCGGTCCCGCACCCGCGAGGGCCACCCGGCCGCCGAGTCCCTGCGCGACACCGTGGAGCTCGCCCGTACGGCCGAAGGGCTCGGCTACCACCGCTTCTGGGTGTCGGAACACCACAGCGTGCCCGGAGTCGCCGGTTCGGCGCCGACCGTGCTGGCCGCCGCCGTCGCCGGAGCCACCCGGCGCATCCGCGTGGGTACGGGCGGGGTCATGCTGCCCAACCACCAGCCGCTCGTCGTCGCCGAGCAGTTCGGCGTCCTGGAGGCGCTGTTCCCCGGTCGGATCGACATGGGGCTCGGCCGTTCGGTCGGCTTCACCGACGGCATCCGGCGGGCCCTGGGGCGCGGCACCGGTGACGCCGACCGCTTCGAGGAGCAGCTGAGCGAGCTGCTGGGCTGGCTCGACGGCAGCCAGCGCGCCCATCCCGAGGTCCATGCCCGCCCGGCGGAAGGGCTGCGCATCCCGCCCTACGTGCTGGCCGTCGGCGAAGGCGCCGGGATCGCCGCCCGCGCCGGGCTGCCGGTGGTCGTGGGTGACCTGCGCAGCCGCGGCCGCGTCACGCAGGTCATCGAGCGCTATCGCGAGGAGTTCCGCCCCTCCGCTTGGGGCGCGGAGCCCTACGTGGTGGTGTCGGGGACGGTGGCGGTGGCCGCCACCGCGGCGGACGCCCGTCGGATCCTGGTGCCGGAGGCGTGGTCCCTCGCCTACTCCCGCACCCGGGGCAGTTTCCCTCCGCTGCGTCCGGCCGAGGAGATCGAGGCCCTGGAGATGACCCCGAAGGAGCGCGAGCTCTACGAAGGGGCCCTGTCCGGGCACCTCCACGGCACCGAGGAGCAGGTGGCGGCCGGGCTGTCCGAGGTCGCCGCCCTGACGGGGGCGGACGAGCTGCTCGTCACCACCTCCACCCACGACCGTGCGGCACTGCTGGACTCCTACCGCAGGCTGGCCCGGATCGCGGGCCTCTAAACTGGGACGAATGCACCAGTCCGCCGATCCTCATGCCGCCCGTCATTCCCAGGTACGCGTTCGGGGGGCCCGCGAGCACAACCTGCGCGGTGTCGACGTGGACATCCCGCGCGACGCGCTGACCGTCTTCACCGGGGTCTCCGGCTCGGGGAAGAGCTCGCTGGCCTTCGGCACGATCTATGCCGAGGCCCAGCGCCGGTACTTCGAGTCCGTGGCCCCGTACGCCCGCCGGCTCATCCACCAGATCGGCGCTCCGAAGGTGGACTCCATCACGGGTCTGCCCCCCGCCGTCTCGCTGGAGCAGCGCCGCTCCTCGCCCGGCTCCCGGTCCTCCGTCGGGACGGTGACCCTGCTGTCCAACTCCCTGCGGATGCTGTACTCCCGGGCCGGCACCTACCCGCCCGGCGCCGGCCGGCTCGACTCGGACGCCTTCTCCCCCAACACGGCGGCCGGCGCCTGCCCCTCGTGCCACGGCCTCGGACGGATCCACCGCACCAGCGAGGAACTGCTGGTGCCCGATCCGGAACTGTCGATCCGCCAGGGCGCGATCGCCGCCTGGCCGGGCGCCTGGCAGGGCAAGAACCTGCGGGACGTCCTGGAGGCACTCGGACACGACGTGGACCGGCCCTGGCGTGAGCTGCCGGCGAAGGAGCGGGAGTGGATCCTGTTCACCGAGGAGCAGCCGGTGGTCACCGTGCACCCGGTGCGGGACGCCGACCGGATCCAACGGCCCTACCAGGGCACGTACATGAGCGCCCACCGGTACGTGATGCGGACCTTCGCCGACAGCAAGAGCGCCACGCTGCGAGCCCGGGCGGAGGGCTTCCTCACCGACTCCCCCTGCCCGGTGTGCGCGGGGAGACGGCTGCGGCCGGAGGCCCTGGCCGTGACGTTCGCGGGCCACGGCATCGCCGACCTGGCGGGCATGGCACTGACCGAACTGGACCGCGTGCTGGCCGACGCGGTCACGGGAGCGACGACGACGGCAGCGGCAGATGCAGATGCAGATGCAGCGGCGACCGCAGCGAGCGGGGAGGCGGCCCGGGTGCTCGCGGAGGACCTGCGCTCGCGCATCGGGCCCGTCGTCGAGCTCGGGCTGGGCTATCTGAGTCTGGACCGCGCGGCGCCGACGCTGTCGGCGGGCGAGCTCCAGCGGCTGCGCCTCGCCACGCAGCTGCGGTCGGGACTGTTCGGGGTGGTGTACGTCCTGGACGAGCCGTCGGCGGGGCTGCACCCGGCCGACACCGAAGCGCTGCTCGGCGTACTGGACCGGCTGAAGGAGGCCGGGAACACGGTGTTCGTCGTGGAACACGACATGGCGGTGGTGCGACACGCGGACTGGCTGGTGGACGTGGGGCCGCTGGCCGGGGAACACGGCGGCAGGGTGCTCTACAGCGGGCCGCCGGAGGCCCTGGCGGGGGTGGAGGAGTCGGCGACGGGCACGTACCTGTTCGGCGCGCCCGAGCCGGCGCGGTCCCGCCCGGTGCGGGCCGCGACCGGGTCCGTCCGGGTGAGCGGGGCCGGCCTGCACAACCTGCGCGACGTCGAGGCCGAATTTCCGCTCGGGGTGTTCACCGCCGTGACCGGCGTCTCGGGCTCGGGCAAGTCCACGCTGGTCGGGCAGGTGCTGGCCCGGGAGGTCACAGAACGGATGGCGGAGCCGGACTTCCCGGTCCGGCGGCTGGTGGAGGTCGACCAGAAGCCGATCGGCCGCACCCCGCGGTCCAATCTGGCCACCTACACCGGGCTGTTCGACGTGGTGCGCCGGCTGTTCACGGCGGCGCCGCAAGCACGGGCGCGCGGATGGAAGGCGGGCCGCTTCTCCTTCAACGTGCCGGGCGGCCGGTGCGAGACGTGCCAGGGCGAGGGCTTCGTCTCGGTCGAGCTGCTGTTCCTGCCCAGTACGTACTCCCCCTGCCCGCAGTGCCGGGGCGCGCGGTACAACGCCGAGACCCTGGAGGTCCGGTACGCGGGACTGAACATCGCGGAGGTGTTGGCGCTGACGGTGGAGTCGGCCGCCGGTTTCTTCGCGCAGGTGCCGGCGGCGGCGCGCAGCCTGCGGGCCTTGCAGGAGATCGGGCTGGGCTACCTGCGGCTGGGGCAGCCGGCCACCGAGCTGTCGGGCGGCGAGGCGCAGCGGATCAAGCTGGCCACCGAATTGCAGCGGATGCGCCGGGACCACACCCTGTACGTGCTGGACGAGCCGACGACGGGGCTGCACCCGGCCGATGTGCGCGTGCTGGTGCGGCAGTTGCAGGGGCTGGTGGAGGCCGGGCACTCGGTGGTGGTCGTGGAGCACGACATGGCGGTGGTGGCGGACGCCGACTGGGTCGTCGACCTGGGACCGGGCGGTGGCACGGAGGGCGGCCGGATCGTGGCTGCGGGCACCCCGGCCGAGGTGGCGGCGGCGGGCACGGGACGCACGGCGGTCTATCTGGCGCGGGCGCTGGCGGTTTAGGCGCAGTTCAGGCGTCTTGGGGAAGCAGGTGCTGCGGCAGTTCGCGGAAGCTCCAGTGCCCCTGCCGGCGGGTGAACATCCAGACGAGGTCGTAGCGGTCGGGCCAGTACGCGGGGACGCCGAGGACCTGGTGGGCACCGAGGGCGCGGACGAGCCGGGGAATGCCGCTGTGCTCCCAGCAGACGAGCACGGGCATCGGCGAGAGGAGCGCGGCCTGGGCGAGGGCGGGTTCGGCGCCGACGGCGAAGCCGGTGCGGACCGGGACGCGCAGCGCGGTGGCCAGGGCGGCCACGGTCTGCCTGGACCGGGCGGGGGCCGGGGTCTTGCCGCCGGCGGCGAAGATGGTGGCGGGGCGGGGCAGGGAGGCCCCGCGGGTCGGCGGGAAGAGGCGGCCGAGCGCTTCGGCCCGGCGCCAGCCGCGGCCGGCCAGCGAGCCGGGGTCGTCCTCGCCGGTCTCGTCCTGGCCCGAGTCGCCGGTGTACGGCTTCTCCGCGTGCCGGATCACCATGATCAGGGCGTCCTTGGCGGCCTGCGGGCCGGAGGCGGGGTCGGCCGGGGCGTCGTCCGTGGAGCAGCCGGCCAGCGCGAGGGGGGCGAGAGCGGCGGTCAGCACGGTCCGGCGGCGCGGTCCGGAACCGGCGGGGGCTTGTGGCATGGGGCCACTGTCGGCCATGCGCCGGGCCGGGGCTGGGCGCGGCGCGTCGTACGGCCCGTACGAGCGCCCGGTCGGCGGAGCGGGGCGGCCGATCGGATGAGCGCACCCCGTCACCACCGGGCTCGCGCACCGGACGGCGCAGCGGGCCTGCGCACCATGACGCCCGACCGGACCTGAGCATCGGATGGGGCCACCGGACGGGTGTCCGGACGGGCGGCCGGATGGGCCGATCAGGCCGGTGCATCCGGTCGGGCGGGTGGTGCGGGCGGCCGGGCGTGCGAGCGGGCGGCTCTCGGCGCCGGTTTCCGGTCGGGCAGACAGGCGGCGGGCAGTCGGGCGGGCGGGGCGGCAGGCGTTCGGCCCGCCCCGCCATCGCGGGGCGGCCCTGCGATCAGGGCGGTCAGCCCTTGCGGACCGCCCGCAGCCACTCCTTGTTCATGGCGGCGATGGAGGGGAGCGGGATCCCCTTGGGGCAGGCCGTGGCGCACTCGCCGGTCAGGGTGCAGCCGCCGAATCCCTCCTCGTCCATGCGGGCCACCATGTCCAGTACACGGGTCTCGCGCTCGGGCGAGCCCTGCGGCAGGACATTGAGGTGGTTGATCTTGGCGGCGGTGAAGAGCATCGCCGAGCCGTTGGGGCAGGCCGCCACGCAGGCGCCGCAGCCGATGCACTCGGCGTGTTCGAAGGCGTGGTCCGCGGCGGCTTTGGGTACGGCGGTGGCGTGCGCCTCGGGGGCCGCGCCGGTCGGGGCGGTGATGTAGCCGCCCGCCTGGATGATCCGGTCGAAGGCGCCGCGGTCGACGACGAGGTCCTTGACGACGGGGAAGGCGGCGGCCCGCCACGGCTCGACGTCGATGGTGTCGCCGTCGGCGAAGGACCGCATGTGAAGCTGGCAGGTGGTGGTGCGTTCGGGGCCGTGGGCGTCGCCGTTGATGACGAGGCTGCACGCGCCGCAGATGCCCTCGCGGCAGTCGTGGTCGAAGGCGACCGGGTCCTCGCCGCGCAGGATGAGGTCCTCGTTGAGGGTGTCGAGCATCTCCAGGAAGGACATGTCCCGGGTGATCCCGTCGACCTCGTACGAGGCCATGGCGCCGGGGGCTTCGGGGTTCCGCTGGCGCCAGACGCGCAGGGTGAGCTTCATGCGTAGCTCCGCTGGGTGGGGTGGACGTACTCGAAGACGAGGTCTTCCTTGTGCAGGACGGGGGCGGCGCCGGCGGGACCGGCGCCTCCTCCCGGGGGCGGGCTTGCGGGCGCCCGGTACTCCCAGGCCGCCACGTACGAGAACTCCTCGTCGCGGCGTTCGGCTTCGCCGTCCGGGGTCTGGGACTCCTCGCGGAAGTGGCCGCCGCAGGATTCTGCGCGGGCGAGCGCGTCGAGGCACATCAGCTCGGCGAGCTCCAGGTAGTCGACGATGCGGTTGGCCTTCTCCAGGGACTGGTTGAATTCCTCGCCGGTGCCCGGAACCTTGACGCGCCGCCAGAACTCCTCGCGGATCTCCGGGATCCGGGCGAGCGCCGTGCGCAGGCCCTCTTCGGTGCGGGCCATTCCGCAGTACTCCCACATGAGTTCACCGATCTCGCGGTGGAAGGAGTCGGGGGTGCGGTCGCCGTCGACGGCGAGCAGGCGGGCGAGGCGTTCGCGGGTGTCCCGGAGGGCTGCCCGCGCCTCGGGGTGGGTGTCGTCGATGGCGTCCTGGTGCGGGTGGCGGGCCAGGTAGTCGTTGATGGTGGAGGGGAGGACGAAGTATCCGTCGGCGAGGCCCTGCATGAGGGCGGAGGCGCCGAGGCGGTTGGCGCCGTGGTCGGAGAAGTTGGCCTCGCCGATGGCGAAGAGCCCCGGCACGGTCGTCTGGAGGTCGTAGTCCACCCACAGGCCGCCCATGGTGTAGTGCACGGCGGGATAGATCCGCATGGGGACCTCGTACGGGTTCTCCGCCGTGATCCGCTCGTACATCTCGAAGAGGTTGCCGTACTTCTCGGCGACCTTGTCCCGGCCCATGCGGCGGATGGCGTCGGCGAAGTCGAGGTAGACGCCCTGACCGCCGGGGCCGACGCCGCGGCCCTCGTCGCAGACGTTCTTGGCGGCCCGGGAGGCGATGTCGCGGGGCACGAGATTGCCGAAGGAGGGGTAGATCCGCTCCAGGTAATAGTCGCGCTCCGCTTCGGGGATGTCGGCCGCGGGGCGGGTGTCGCCCTGGGCCTTGGGGACCCAGATGCGGCCGTCGTTGCGCAGGGACTCGCTCATCAGGGTGAGCTTGGACTGGTGGTCGCCGGTGCGCGGGATGCAGGTGGGGTGGATCTGGGTGAAGCAGGGGTTGGCGAAGTAGGCGCCGCGCCGGTGCGCCCGCCACACGGCGGTCGCGTTGGAGTTCATGGCGTTGGTGGAGAGGTAGAAGACGTTGCCGTAGCCGCCGCTGGCGAGCACCACCGCGTCGGCGTAGTGGGTGGAGACCTCGCCGGTGACGAGGTCGCGGGCGACGATGCCGCGGGCCACGCCGTCGACCGTGATCAGGTCGAGCATCTCGGTACGGGCGTGCATCTCGACGCCGCCGGCGGCGATCTGCCGGGAGAGGGCCTGGTAGGCGCCGAGGAGGAGTTGCTGGCCCGTCTGGCCGCGGGCGTAGAAGGTGCGGGAGACCTGGACGCCGCCGAAGGAGCGGGTGTCGAGGAGACCGCCGTACTCGCGGGCGAAGGGGACGCCCTGGGCCACGCACTGGTCGATGATCTCGACGGAGATCTGGGCCAGGCGGTGGACGTTGGACTCGCGGGCGCGGAAGTCGCCGCCCTTGACGGTGTCGTAGAAGAGGCGGTGCACCGAGTCGCCGTCGTTGCGGTAGTTCTTGGCGGCGTTGATACCGCCCTGGGCGGCGATGGAGTGGGCCCGGCGCGGGGAGTCGGAGAAGCAGAACTGGACGACGTGGTAGCCCTGCTCGGCCAGGGTCGCGCCGGCCGCGCCGCCCGCCAGACCGGTGCCGACGACGATGACGGTGTGCTTGCGGCGGTTGGCCGGATTGACCAGCCGGGCCTCGAAGCGGCGGCGGTCCCAGCGCTCCGCGATGGGGCCGTCGGGGGCCTTGGTGTCGACGAGGGGTTCGCCGGTGGTGTAGCGGGTGTAGTCGTTGACGGTGTCGCTCATGGTCAGTTCACCACTCCGGCCATCACGGCCACGGGGACGGAGACGAAGCCCGCGAAGAGGACGAGGGCCAGGGCGTTGGCCAGGAGCTTCAGGGTCCGCTCGCGCCGGGCGTTGCCCGCGCCGAGTGTCTGGGCGGCGCTCCAGAAGCCGTGCCGGACGTGCAGGCCGAGAGCTGCCATCGCCACGATGTAGAGGGTGTTGCCGTACCAGGTGGAGAAGGTGGCGAGGACGTTCTCGTACGGGTGCCCGGCCCAGGCGCGCTCGTTGACGGTGAGCGTGGTGAGGTCGAGCAGGTGCCAGACGATGAACAGGCCGAGGATGACGCCGCCCCAGCGCATGGTGCGGGTGGCATAGGCGGCGCGGCGGCGTTTGTGCGCGTACTTCACCGGGCGTGCCCCGATGGCCAGCCGGCTGAGCTGGTAGGCAGAGACGGCGTGGGCGATGACGGCGGCCAGGAGCACGACGCGGACGATCCACAGGGCCCACTCGTGGTGGAGGAAGGGCGAGCCGAGGGTGCGCAGCCAGTGGGCGTAGCCGTTGAACTCCTCCGGCCCGAAGAAGATCTTGAGGTTGCCGAGCATGTGCGCGACGAGGTAGCCGAGCATGATCAGGCCGGAGACGGCCATCACGGTCTTTTTGCCGACGGACGAGTCCCAGAGCGTGCGCGTGGTGGACGGCCGTCGGCCCGTCCGCGTTGCCAGAGCCATACGACGACCGTAAGGACCGAGGCCCCGAAAGGTCCAAGACATGATGGGGCTGATCGCGATAGTTTTTCCCTATCGGGCGGTAGCCTGGAGGGATGCAGTTCCAGCAGCTCCTGTATTTCGTCGCCGTCGCAGAAACCCGGCACTTCACCCGTGCTGCCGAGCGGGTGCACGTGGCCCAGCCGTCGCTGTCCCAGCAGATCAAGGCGCTGGAGCGGGAGCTGGGGGCCGAGCTGTTCAGCCGGGCGCGGGGCAACATCACGCTGACCGACGCGGGTGAGGCGCTGCTGCCCCTGGCCCGGCGGATCCTCGCGGACGCGGACACCGCACGGCTGGAGGTACAGGAACTCGCGCAGCTGCGCCGCGGCCGGGTCCGGCTGGGCGCCACACCGAGCGTGTGTACGGGCCTGCTGCCGGACGTCCTGCGCACGTTCCACACGGCGCATCCGGGGATCGAGCTGCTGATCGAGGAGAGCGGCTCACTCGACCTCGTGCGGGAACTGGCTCGCGGCGCCCTGGACCTGGCGCTGGTCGTCCTGCCGCTGCCGCCCTCGGCTCCCTCGCTGACCACGGTGGAGCTGCTGACGGAAGACCTGGTGGTGGTCTCGTCCGCCGAGCTGCCGGCGCCCGGCGGGGGCGCGCCTTTGACCATCTCGGGGCTGCGCGACGAGCCGATGGTCATGTTCCGGCATGGGTACGACCTGCGGGAACTGACGGTGGCGGCATGCCGCGCGGCGGGTTTCGAGCCGGCGTTCACGGTGGAGGGCGGTGAGATGGACGCGGTGCTGGGCTTCGTACGGGCGGGGCTGGGTGTCGCGGTGGTCCCGGCGATGGTCGCGGACCGGCCCGGATCCGGCCTGCGGGCAACACCCCTGGCGGCCTCGCCGCTGCGCCGGACGATCGCCCTGGCCCATCGCACCGATGTGGCTCCCCCGCGCGCGGCACGCGAACTGAAACGCATCCTGGTGGGCTGACAGGCGGCCGCGGCGGCGCCTGCGCCCGTGCCGATGGCGGTGCGGGTGGCGGTGCGGGTGTCAGAGGGTGCGTATGGGCAACACCCGGTCGAGGCCGCCCGCCAGCATCGCGAACGCCGCGTCGGCGTCGGCCACGGCGGCCGGATGGGCCGCATCGGCGCTCTGTCCCGACTGGATCCGGCGCCAGTTCTCCCGGCCCAGCTCCTGACGGACGGCCACCAGGTGCTGCGCCGCCAGTCGCGCGGTGAGCGCGGGGGCGGACTCCGCCTCGAGGACGGCGGCCAGCAGCTCCTTCTCGCGTGCGGTGTAGTGGGCGAGCCGGCTCTCCAGGCTGGCGGTGGAGTAGAGCAGCTGCTGGAAGGCCACGACGTCCGGGTGGTCGCAGAGCCCGGTGATCGGGTCCCGCCGGTCGAGGGCCTCCAGGAAGTGGGCGTGGACGGCGCCGACCGGCCCCCGCCCGGCCGGCCGGTCGCGCACCACGCGCGCCGCCTCGTCCTGGTGGTCGGCGAACCGGTCCAGCACCAGGTCCTCCTTGCTCGGGAAGTACCGGAACAGCGTGGGCTTGGAGACCTCCGCCGCGGCGGCGACATCCGCCACCGAGACGGCATCGAAGCCCCGTTCCAGGAAGAGCTCCAGCGCCGTGGCCGCCAACTGGCGACGCGTACGCAGTTTCTTGTTCTCGCGCAGACCCGTCGTGTTGTCCATGCGTGAAGACTAGCACGGATTCGTGACCGGGTAATTTTTTTTACCGGGTTGCTTTTTCGGTCGGGAGCCGGTTTCCTTGAGGCAACGACGACGGCGATGAGAGGACTTCCGATGACGGACGTACTGATCGCGGGCTCCGGCCCGACCGGCCTCACCCTGGCCTGCGAACTGGCACTCCGCGGCATCCCCGTCCGCGTCCTGGAGCAGCGGGAGGGGCCCCACCGCGAGTCGCGGGGCAAGGGCCTCGACCCCGCGTCCCTGGAGGTCTTCGGCCGGATCGGAGCGGCCGAGCGGATGTGCGCGGCCGGCGCGCGGAAGGTGATCCTGCGCAAGTACTTCGACGGCGCACACGTCAAAGACACTGCGAGCGGCGACGGCCTCCTGATCGGTCAATGGCGGATCGAGGAGGTCCTGCGCGAGCGGCTGGCCGAGCTGGGCGTCCGGGTCGAATACGGGGCGGAGCTCGTCGGCATCGCCCAGGAGGCGGCGGGGGTCACCGCACGGCTGGCCGACGGCCGCACGGTCCGCACGCGCTATCTGGCCGGCTGTGACGGGGGCCGCAGCTCGACCCGGACCCTCCTGCGGATCCCGTTCGAAGGACATACCGAGGAGGCACTGATGATGGTTCTGGGCGATGTGAGGGCGCCCGGCCTGAGCAGGGATTACTGGCACCAGTGGTTCACCTCGGACGGCGGGGGGATCATGCTGTGCCCGATACCGGGGACGGAGACCTTCCAACTACAGGGCTCGCCGGAAGAGGACGGCGAAGGCGGGGCAATGCCGCCCACGCTGGAAAGCTTCCAGCGGCTCTTCGACCGGCACGCGCGGCTGCCGGGGATCCGGCTGGCGGATCCCACCTGGCTCTCCGCCTGGCGCAGCAACGTCCGCATGGCTGCCCGGATGCGGGAGGGCCGGGTCTTCCTCGCCGGGGACGCGGCACACGTCCATCCGATAGCCGGGGGCCGTGGCATGAACACCGGGATCCAGGACGCGGCCGCCCTCGGCCGGACGCTGGCGGCGGTCCTCACCGACCCGGGCGGATCGCTGCGGGAGGACGCGCTCGACGCGTACGAGGCCGAGCGCCTGCCGGTGGCGGCAGAGTTGCTGGCCGACACCACGCGCCGGATGGAGCGGGTCCTGGCGGCAGTCCGCGAGCCGGGGGTCGGCACGGAGGCGGGCATGGACTGACGACCTGGCCGGCGCCGGCCTTCCCACCACCGGCCTCCGGCGACCGCCGGTCGCCCTCCGCCGCTCACCCCCGCCGGTCCCGGTCCCCCACTGCCGTCGCTCGCCGCCCGGGAGCACGCGTCGGGCCGGGGCGGCGGCCCAGGTCCGGACCCGGGCCCGGGCCCGACCGACGCCCGCGCCGGGCGGTGCGGGCGTCAGGAGGGTGCCGGCGCGGCGTCCGAGAGGGAGAGGGTGTGGATGCGGTCCGGTGAGCCGGGGCGGGCGTAGTACCAGCCCTGGGCGGTGTCGCAGCCGAGGGCTCGCAGCTGGGCGGCCTGCACACCGGTCTCCACGCCCTCGACCGTGACGGCCAGTTCGAGACTGTGGGCCAGGGCGACGATACCCTCCACGATCTTGACGTCGACCGGGTTGGGCGGGCTGTGCTGCATCCCCTGGGTGAAGGAGCGGTCCAGCTTCAGGACGCTGACCGGGAGGCGGCGCAGGTTGGCCAGATTGGAGTAGCCGGTGCCGAAGTCGTCGAGCGCGATGTCCACCCCCAGGGCGGCGAGCCGTCGCAGGGGTTCGAGGAGTTCGTCGTCGGCGCCTATCAGGGCCGATTCGGTGACCTCCAGGCACAGCGCGCCCGGGGCGAGGCCCGACTTCTCCAGCACGGCGACCGTGTCGGCGACCAGGCCGGGGTGGTGCAGCTGGGTCGGTGAGAGGTTGACGTTGATGCGCAGGGCAGAGCCGCCGTGCTGGCGCTGCCAGTTGCGGGCTTGGCGGACGGACTCCTCCAGGACCCAGCGGCCGAGCGGCACGATCAGCCCGGTCCGTTCGGCGAGCGGAATGAAACGGTCCGGACCGAGCACCCCGTACTGCGGGTGGGACCAGCGCACCAGCGCCTCCGCGCCGTGCACGCTGCCGTCGTGCAGGTGCACCAGCGGCTGGTACTCGATGAAGAACTCGCCGCGTTCCAGCGCCGCCGGCAGCGCGTTGGTCAGTCCGTGCCGGGTGATGGCGCGGGCGTCGGCCTCGGCGTCGGCGAATTCGAAGCGGTTGCCGCCCGCAGCCTTGGCCCGGTACATCGTGATGTCGGCGCTGCGCAGGACCTCCGCCGGCGTGCGCTCCTTGGCCGGACCCTCCACGATGCCGATGCTGCCCCGGACGGTCAGCTCACGACCCTCCAGCCGGATCGGCGTGGCGAGGGCGGACAGGATGCGCACGGCGAGGTCGGTCACCTCCTGCTCGGTGTCCGAGCCGGTGGTCAGGGCGACGAACTCGTCGCCGCCGAGCCGGGCGACGACCTCGCCGGGGCCGGTCGCGCAGCTCTGGAGCCGGTCGGCGACCTCGACCAGCAGCCGGTCCCCCGCCGAGTGGCCGAGGCTGTCGTTGACCGCCTTGAACCCGTCGAGATCGAGGTAGCACAGGCCGAAGCGCGCGCCGCCGGCCCCGCTCAGGGCCTTCTCCAGCCGCTCGAAGAACAGTGTCCGGTTGGGCAGGCCGGTCAGGGCGTCGTGGGTGGCCTCGTAGCGCAGGCGCAGGTTCAGCAGCCGGCGTTCGGTGGTGTCCTCCATCAGTGCCAGCTGGTATTGCGGCACGCCGTCGGCGTCCCGGAGCAGCGACACCGTCAGGTTGGTCCAGAGCACGGTGCCGTCGTGCCGGTAGTACGGCTTCTCGACGCGGTAGTTCTCGCGCTCGCCCCGCACCAGTTCGCCGTACATCTTCCAGACGTGCGGAGTGTCGTCCGGATGGCCCCACTCGCTGACCTTGCGGCTGCGGACGTGGCCTTCCAGGCCGCCGAACATCTGCAACAGCGTGTCGTTGACCTCAAGGATGTTCCCGTCGAGGTCGGCGATTCCGATCCCCACGGCCGCCCCCTCGAAGACCGCCCGGAAGCGCGCCTCGCTGGCGTGCAGGGCCTGCTGGGCGTCGATGCGGGCGGTCAGGGCGGAGCGGGCGATGGCCTCCTGCTCCTTGAGGGTGCGTTCGCGAAGAGCGCGGGCGAATCCCGCCGCGATGCCGTGTTGCAGGCGGGCGCAGCGGGACCGGTACTCCTCGGTGTCCTCCACGCCGGAGGCGCCGGGTCCGCTCGGGCTGCGACCGGCGCCCGCGCCGCAGTAGAGCACCAGGTAGGACTCGACCACCCCGAGGGTGCCGGCGAGGGCCTCGGGGTCGGTGCAGTGCACGGCGACGAGTTCGGCCCCCACCCGCTGGCCGACGGCCGCGTCGAAGGGCCGGGCGTGCAGGGCCTCGGCGAGCGTGCGGGTGAGCGGTACGAGGTGCAGTTCGAACTCGGCGCGCGTCAGCGAGGTCGCCGTGACGGGGAAGATCGCCCGTCCCCAGATCGTGGCGAACCGGGCGATCCGGTCCTCGAAGCCGCCCTTGGGAGTCGCGGCCGGCGCGGGCGCCGCCCCGGGCGCCGGGGCAGCGGGCACCGGGGACGCCGGAGCCGGGGCATGGGCCTGGGCAGCGGGGGCCTGGGCACGGGACGCCGGGGCAGGGGGCACCGGGGCCGGGACGTCCGCGGCCGCCACCGCGGTGTCCGGCGCGCCCGCCGTCTGTGCCGGGAGTCTCACGCCTTGCGTCCCACGCCACCGAAGCCGGAGAAGGCGTACGGGTCCTCGGCACGCGCTTCGGCGTCGCCCTCGGCCCCGTGTCCGTCCGGCCGCCAGTCGGGCATCGACACCAGCCCGGGCTCCAGCAGTTCGAAGCCGTCGAAGAAGCCTCGGATCTGCTCCCCGCTGCGCATGACGAGGGGGTTGCGGATCTCCCGGTAGACGCCGACGGTGCCGCCCGCGACCTCCTCCGTGAGCGGGATGCCCTCGTAGGAGGCGTGCGTGACGATCAGCAGGCTGCCTGGAGCCAGCGCGTCGCGCAGCTCGGCCACGGCGGCGTAGGGGTCGTCCGCGTCCTCCAGGAAGTGCAGGACGGCGACGAGCAGCAGCGCGACCGGGCGGTCGAAGTCGAGCAGCCGTGCGACCTCGGGCGCGGCCAGGATCTCCTGCGGCTTGCGGAGATCGCCCGCGACGACACCGCTGCGCTCGTCGCCGGCCAGGACCGCCTGGCTGTGCGCGACGGCCACCGGGTCGTGGTCGACGTAGACGACGTGTGCCTCGGGGCTGGCGGCCTGGGCGACCTCGTGGACATTGCCGAAGGTGGGGATGCCGGAGCCGATGTCGAGGAACTGCGTGATGCCCTCGCCGACGGCGTGGCGGACGGCGCGGCGCATGAATGCCCGGTTCGCCTGCATGATCTTGGGCAGGCCCGGCATGAATTCCATGGCGCGGCGGGCAGCCTGGCGGTCGACCTCGAAATTGTGGGAGCCGCCCAGGTAGTAATCGTAGATGCGGGACACGCTCGGCACCGATATGTCGATGCCCGGCGGGGCCCAGGCGGGGCGCTCCATCGAGGTCTCCAAGCCTTGTTCATGCGGCGGTCCGTGCGGGGTCGGACTCCTGTCCGAGCCGAATGTACTGATCATTTCCCAACAGGGCGAGCAAAAGCGGAAATTGGCGGTCCGTTCTTCGTCACACACCAAAGGCCCCTGCCGCCCCTGACCGGCGAATGATCGATACCGACACATCCCTTTTGGGAATTGCCCGACAGGGGCTCGCAGTCGCCCGCCAACCGGAACCGGAGTGGCTCAAACCTCTATGGTCGACACTCCACCCGTTCAGGCGAACCCGGGCGGACCTGCGGGTGCGCGGGCGCGTGCGGGCCCATGCTCCCCGGGTGAACAAAGCCTGTGCCAGGCGCCTGCTGGCGGTCCCGGTCCTGCTGTGGGCGGCATTGTCCGCCACGCCGGCCGTGGCTGATAGCCGCGCTTACGCGACGACCGGTCCCGGCGACGGCGCGGCCGTCGCCGCAGTGGTCGCGGTGGCTGCCGGCGGCGGTCACGGTGGCGCTGCGGGTGGCGGACATCACGGCCGCGATCACCACGACGGTCAGGTCGACCACCGCGGAGGGAGCCCCGCCGAAGGCCACGGAAGAGGCCACAGAGGGGGCCACGGAGGAGGCCACGGCGAAGGCCACGGAAGAGGCCACGGCGGGCACCCGCACGGCAAGCCCCCGTGCCCGCCTCCGCCTCCCCCGCCGTGCCCGCCTCCCCCACCACCGCCCAAGCCCACACCTCCGCCCACACCCCCGCCTCCGCCTCCGCCTCCGCCGAAACCCACCCCACCGCCCAAGCCCACTCCCCCACTCCCGCCCCCGCCCGTACCGGCACCCGCGCCCAAGCCCGTCCCGAAGCCCGTCGCGCCCGCACCCCCACCGCCCAAGCCGGCCCCCGCCCCACCCCGGGTGATCCGGACGCCTCCCCCGCCGGAACCGGCGCCCGCGGCGGCGGCCCCGTCTCCCGCGCCCAGGCCGGTGGCCCGTCCCGCCTACCACGCCCCCTCCCGCAAGCCGGCCGAGCACCACGTCTCGCCCGTGACCTTCACCCTGATGACCGCCGCTCCCGCCGTGCTCGCGATCGTCGCGCTGCGCCCGCGGTAGCCCTTACGCCCCACCCTTGACCGATCGGGAGTCATCTTGTCGGAATGGCTCGTCCTGTCCCTCGCGATGGCCGCGGCCTGCGCCGTGGTGCTGTCCATCGCCTCCTTCAACCACCGCCGGATCGGCGAGGACGACGATCCGAGCGAAACCCCGGACGTCATCGAGTACATGACGATGATGATCGGCGTGATCTACGCGATCGTCCTGGGCCTGGCGATCGCCGGTGTCTGGGAGGGTCGCGGCGCCGCCCAGGAGTACGTGCGCCAGGAAGCGCAGGCCCTGCACGAGATCAGTACCCGCTCCGAGGTGTACCCGGCCGAGGTGCGCAAGAAGATCCGGTCCGATGTCGACGCGTACGTGACGTACGTGGTGGACACGGAGTGGAAGGAGATGGCCGACCACGGCACGCTGGCGGACCGCGGCGGGGAACTGCTGGAACGCATCCGCCGGGACGTCACCGACTACGAACCGCACACCGACCACGAGGGGCAGGCGTACCAGCCGCTGGTCGACCAGGTCGCGGTGGTGGACGACGCCCGCAGTGCCCGCGGTCAGAGCGCCGGGGCGACGATGCCGGGGGTCGTGTGGTTCGGGCTGATCGCCGGGGCCCTGGTCACCGTGGGCCTGATCTTCACCCTGCAGATCCGGCGGTCCTTCCGGGAGCTGCTGCTCGCCGGCCTGTTCAGCGCGCTCATCGCCTTCCTGCTGTTCCTGATCTGGGACTTCGACTCGCCGTTCGGGCGGGGCATCGCGGCCACCGCCGAGCCGTTCCTCGCGCAGTTCCCGCATCTGGGCCTCGACGACTGACCGGGGCGGCTGCGACCGCGGCGTACCGTCCGGCTCCGGTCCGGCTCCGGTCCGTACCGGCCGGCGCCCGGGTAAACCGGGGACGGGCCCCCCGTCCCCGGTTCGGCCTACAGCCGTGCCCCATTCGCCCGTTCCTGATCGCGGCGCACCCTGCCCGGACCTAGCGTGGCGGGCATCGAGGCGCACGACCCCCCACGTGCGGAAACCCTTCCGCGGCTGCTCCTCGGGGATCCGGAGAATCAACCATGGGTGCGATACGTACCTCCGCCACAGCCCTGCTGAGCGCCGGCGCCACGGGCGCCGTACTCGCGCTCGGCCTCCTCGGCGCGCCCGCGGTGTCCGCGGCCGAAGCCCAGATCACCTCGTTCGGGTTCGCCATCACCCCTTCGACCGTCGCACCCGGCGGTCAGACGGTGCTCTCCGTCACCGGCTGCAACGCCGCCTACGCCACCGCCTCCTCAGGGGTCTTCGACACCGTGAGCATCGCCCGGGGCCGGAGCGTGCGGGTCACGGTGGACCGGGACGCCCGCCCCGGCGCGCTGTACTCCGTCTCCTTCACCTGCAACGGGGAGACCGGCTCGGCCGACCTGACCATCGCGGGTGGCACCAGCAGGCCGACGACGAGTTCCACGCGGACCACGACCCCCGCCCCCTACACGGTCCCCTCTTCGGCGCAGGGGGTCCGAGGGGGCATCGGCGGCAGCGTGGCCGGGATGGATCCCGTCGAGCTGGCTGGGGGCGCCGGTCTCCTCCTGGCCGCCGCGGGCGGCACCGCCTACGCCGTCCGCCACCGCAGCGGCGCGGGCCGGGACCATTGAGCCCACCGCCGGTCGCCCCGGGTCCCGGCCAGGACCCGGGGCGACCGGCGGTGAGGGCGACCGACCGGGGAGGCCGGCCGGTCACACCCGGCCGCGGACCGGGCGGCGGCGGCGCAGCACGTGGGCGCCCGCGCCGAGTGCCGCCGCACCGACGAGACCCGCTCCCATGGCGGTCTCGGCGGTGGACGGGCCGAAGGAGCCGCCGATGCCGCCCTGGGAGGGGTTGCCCTCCAGGATCGTGAAGCGGTGCGTCGCGACGAGGCTGTTGTCGTTGCACTTGACCGACAGCGTGTGGTGGCCCGGCGAGGCGTGGTTGAAGATCCGCACCGTGGCGAAGCCGATGGAACCGGCGGACAGGTTGGCCGGCGGAAAGTTGCCGTGCGAGGTGACGGTGCCGCCGTGGCCGCAACCCGACGCGCTCACCTGCATCGTGGATCCCTGGTGCACGGCGTACGGGTTGACCGAGATGTTGCTGGGCCCGCCGCCCCCACCGAGCGGGGTGCTGGCAGAGGTGAAGGGGGCACTGAGGCCGATCGCGGCGCAGGCTGCCGCCGTCACGGTGAGAGCGCGCAAAACACGCATGGTGGAACCTCCAGCGGGAAGCGCCCCGGAGCGTCGGCCCCGGATGATCGACGAGAACGCCTCCCACGTCGAACCCTCCGGGCGGCCCGCAAGCTCCGCATTTCCGACTTTGGGCCGCCCGGTTGACCGACACGCCGAAGCGCGGGCAGGTGAGCTGACGGATCCGCAGGTCACGACCCGTCAGGCGTTTATGTGACGATTACCTGGATGGGCGCACCCCTTACGGCCCCCCGAAGGCCCTGCTGCCCGTTCGCCGCTCCCCCCTTGCGCTGGGCGCCACCCGTTCGGGCTTCCCCCCTCGCCGTCCTGTGGGAGCAGCCTTAACGTGCGTGAAGTAGGGCGTACGGGGCGGGACGGGAACGCGGGTCGGGACCCCCGCGTCGGGAAGGGAGAACGATGGGCGAGGACGAGACCGGGCAGTCGCGCAAACGCTCACCGTGGGGCGTACTCGCCCTGGTCATGCTCACGGGCCTCGCCATGGTGCGCAACGGTGTGGACATGGGCGACGGGCCGCCCCAGCCCACCGCGGCCTCGGCCGTCGCGGTGAGGGCCGACCAGTTGCCGGCCGATCCGCCGTCGGCTCCGCCGGACATGGAGGTGCTGGAGCACTCGTCGGTGCAGCGCATCCGGATCCCCACGATCAACGTGGACGCGCCGGTGATGACGGTCGGGCTGGACGCGGAGGGCTGGATCGACGCCCCGCCGCCGCAGGACCGCAACCTCGCCGGCTGGTACCTCAACGGCATCTCGCCGGGCCAGCGGGGCTCGGCGGTGATCGTGGGCCACGTGGACAACGCGCAGGGCCCGGCCGTCTTCTACGGCCTGGGCTCGGTCAAGCCGGGCAACCACATCGAGGTGGAGCGGTACGACGGGCGCACGGCGGTGTTCGAGGTGTACGGCGTCGAGGTGTTCTCCAAGGACGCCTTCCCCGGAGCCCGGGTGTACGGGGACACCGGGCACCCGGAACTCCGGGTGATCACCTGCGGCGGCGGTTACTCGAAGGGCCGTGGCTACGACGGCAACGTGGTCGTCTTCGCCCGGATGGTGGAGGCGCGCTGAGCGGCGCCGCCCCGCCGGGGGAAACGTTCCCTCAGCGAGGCGGCAGCGTCGGCAGGGTCATCCGGTAGCCGTTCGCGAGCAGCTGGGGCAGGTACGAGGAGATCGCCTGGACGCTCTGGGTGCGGTTGCCGCCCGCGTCGTGCGAGAGCACGATCACGCCGGGCGCGGCCCCCGCCACGATCCGGGAGACGATCGCGGTGGTGCCGGGCTCCTTCCAGTCGAGGCTGTCCACGGTCCAGGCGAGCGGCTCCATGCCGAGTTCCGCGCCGATCTCGAAGGCGGCCCGGTTCCACGCCCCGTACGGCGCCCGGAACCACACGGGCGCCTCGCCCACGGCCTGCTGGACGACCTCGCTCGTGCGGCCGATCTCGGAGACGAGGGCGGGCCGGCTGAGGCTGGGGATGAGCGGGTGGGTCCAGGTGTGGTTGCCGATGACATGTCCTTCGGCGGCCATCCGCCGCAGCAGGTCGCGGTTTTCGGTGGCCATCTCCCCGCAGACGAAGAACACGGCGCGCACGTCGTGGCGGGCGAGGGTGTCGAGGATGTGCGGGGTGTAGCGGGGGTCGGGCCCGTCGTCGAAGGTGAGCAGCATCGAGCGGCGGGCCGTGTCCGGACCGGGCGGGAGTTCCAGGATGGGGCGGGTGCGGACGGCGGGCTTGACGACGGGTGGCCGCAGCGGCGCCTCGGCGGTCATGGGCCGCAGCCGGTAGGACTTCTCGGCGGCCAGGCCCGCGGGTCTTCCGGGGGGCCCGGCGGCGGGGCGCGGCCCGGCCCCGCCCGCGGATCCGGCCCCCGGCGCTCCTCCGGTCGCGCCGGGCGCCGGGGCTCCGCCCTCGCCGCCCTTGCCGCCCGAGTTGATCAGCCCGGCGGCGGCTGCGATTGCGAGGAAGACGGCGCTGCGCAGGAGTACGCGCCGCCCTGCTGTCGTCTCGTCATTTGTCATTATTACTACGTATCAACGACATCCGGACTGATGGGGCGGGGCGCGGACGAGCCCGCTGCCCGTCACCCGCACGGACGACCGGGCGGCGTCCGGTCGCGCGCGTCCTCAGCCGCGGCGGACGAGGGGGAAGGGGAGGGTCTCGCGGATCGTCAGGCCCGTGAGGAACATGACCAGGCGGTCCACGCCGATGCCCAGGCCGCCGGTCGGTGGCATGGCGTACTCCAGGGCGTCCAGGAAGTCGTCGTCGAGTTCCATGGCCTCCGGGTCGCCGCCCGCGGCGAGCAGTGACTGGGCGGTGAGGCGGCGGCGCTGTTCGACCGGGTCGGTCAGTTCCGAGTAGGCGGTGCCCAGTTCGGTGCCGAAGGCGACCAGGTCCCAGCGTTCGGCCAGACGCGGGTCCTTGCGGTGCTGGCGGGTGAGCGGGGAGACGTCGGTCGGGAAGTCCTTGTAGAAGGTGGGCAGCTGGGTGCGTTCCTCCACCAGCCGTTCGTACATCTCCAGCACCACGTCGCCGCGGCTGTTCTCGGGGGTGTGCGGCACCCCGGCCCGGTCGCACAGACGGCGCAGCCGGGTTTCGGGGGTGTCGGCGTCGACCTCTTCGCCGAGGGCCTCGCTGATCGCCCCGTACATGGTCTTGACCGGCCAGGGCCCGGAGATGTCGTGGACGACGAGCCGGCCGTCGGGCCCCGCCTTGTGGGCGAGGGGCGAGCCGAAGGCGGCGGTGGCGGCGCCCTGGATCAGTTCGCGCGTGAGGTCGAGCATCACGTCGTAGTCGGCGAACGCCTGGTAGGCCTCCAGCATCGTGAATTCGGGGTTGTGCTTGTAGGAGACGCCTTCGTTGCGGAAGGTGCGGCCCATCTCGAAGACCTTCTCCATGCCGCCGACGCAGAGCCGTTTGAGGTACAGCTCGGGGGCGATGCGCAGGTAGAGGTCGAGGTCGTAGGCGTTGATGTGGGTGCGGAAGGGGCGGGCGTTGGCGCCGCCGTGGATCTGCTGGAGCATCGGGGTCTCGACCTCCAGGTAGCCGCGCTCCAGCAGCCCCTGGCGCAGGGCCTGCACGGCGGTCGAACGGGCCCGCACGACGTCCCGTGCCCCGGGGCTCGCGACGAGGTCGAGGTAGCGGCGCCGGACGCGGGCCTCGGGGTCGGCCAGTCCTTTGCGCTTGTCGGGCAGGGGGCGCAGGCATTTGCCGGTGAGCTGCCAGGACCGGACGACGAGGGACGCTTCGCCGCTCTTGCTGGCGCCGGCCTCGCCGCTGGCGATCACGTGGTCGCCGAAGTCGACCTGCGCGGTGAAGGCCGCCAGGACCTCGGAGCCGGCCTCTTCCCTGGTGAGCATCAGCTGTGTGTCCCCGGACCAGTCGCGCAGGACGGCGAAGACCACGCCGCCCAGGTCGCGCACGATCATGACGCGTCCGGCGAGGGTGGCCGTCTGTCCGGTGCGGGCGCCGGGCGCCAGGTCCGGGTGGGCGGCCCTCAGCTCGGCCGCGGTGTGGGTGCGCGGGCGGATGCCGACGGGGTAGGGGTCGGTCCCGGAGGCCCGGATGCGTTCGAGCTTGGCGTGGCGCACGCGCACCTGCTCGGGCAGGCGCTCCTGGCGGGCGGCCGCGCCCTCCTTCCCGGTGTCCAGGTTCAGGGAGTCGATGGAGGGCAGCCCCGCGGTGCTCGCGGGGTTGGTCAGACCCCCGGCGTGGCCCTTGCCCCACAGTGTGCGCAGGCTGGGTACGGAGACGAAGCCTTCGGCGATGCCGGAGGCGAGGCTGACCCGGGCGAGCGAGCCGGCGTCCTGGTAGCAGAGGAACCGCGGGTACCACTCGGGGCCGTACTTGACGTTCGAGCGGTAGAGCGCCTCCAGCTGCCACCAGCGGGAGAAGAAGAGGAGCAGTTTGCGCCACAGTTTGAGGACGGGGCCCGCGCCGATCCGGCCGCCCTCCTCGAAGGCGGACCGGAAGACGGCGAAGTTCAGGGAGATCCGGCGCACGCCGAGGGCCGGGGCGGCGGCGCAGAGCTCGGCCACCATGAACTCCATGACGCCGTTGGGGGCGGCGCGGTCGCGGCGCATCAGGTCGAGGGAGATGCCGTCCTTGCCCCAGGGGACGAAGGAGAGCAGGGCGATCAGCTCGCCCCGGGCGTCGAGGGCTTCCACCAGCAGGCAGTCGCCGTCGGCGGGGTCGCCGAGCCGGTCGAGGGCCATGGAGAAGCCGCGTTCCGTCTCGGTGTCGCGCCATGTGTCGGCGCGGTCGACGATGGTCCGCATCTCCTCTTCGGTGAGGGTGCGGTGGCGGCGGATGACGGTGGTGGCGCCGGTGCGCCGGACGCGGTTGACGGCCTGGCGGGTGACGCGCATGTCGCGGCCGTCGAGGTCGAAGTGGGCGACCTGGAGGATGGCCTCGTCGCCGAGCTGGAGGGCGCTCAGTCCGGAGCGGGCGTAGGCGGTGGCGCCTTCCTCGGAGGCGCCCATGACGGCGGGCTGCCAGCCGTGGCGGCGGGCCACGGCCAGCCACGCGTTGATGGCGGGGGTCCAGGCGGCGGGGTCGCCCACCGGGTCGCCGCTGGCGAGGCAGACGCCGGCTTCGACGCGGTAGGTGACGGCGGCCATGCCGTTGGGGGCGAAGACGACGGCCTTGTCGCGCCGGGTGGCGAAGTAGCCGAGGGAGTCGCCCCGGCCGTAGGCGCCGAGGAGGGCGCGGATGCGGGGCTCCTCGTCGCCGTGCAGGGCCGCGGTCAGGCGCTGCGAGCGGAAGAGGGTCATCGCGGCGTTCAGCAGGGCGACGGCGCCGAAGAGGCCGAGCAGGAAGTAGAGCGGGCGGGCCGGGCGGCCGTCGAACTGCCGGGCGGAGAACAGGCCGCCGAAGACCTGTTTGGCGGCCCAGTCCAGCCACTGGCCCTTGGGCAGGGTGCCGGGGAAGAGGGCGACGAGGCCCCAGCCGACGAGGACGGCCGCGAGCAGCCCGATGCCGAGCACGAGCATGGCCCGCCACAGGGCTCCGGGACGGGAGGCGGCGTAGAACTCGCCCCGGGCGGCGATGAGGACGGCCGTGGCGGCCACCGCCAGGGCCATGGAGGGGACGCCGGTCCAGTAGTCCCCGACGCCCATCGTCAGTACGTCGACGAGCATCAGCAGGGCCAGATAGGTGACGACGATCCACCAGGCGACCTTCTTGCGGGTACCGAGGGCCGCGGCGAGCAGGAAGAGGAAGACGGCGTAGGCGAGGTTCGCGCTGACCGGGACGACGATGTCGTCGAGGAAGCGCACGACGGGCCGCAGGAGCCGCCGCAGTCCCGGGGAGAGTGCCAGCAGGGCGCAGAGCAGGCCCAGCGTTCCGAAGAACGCGGCGAAACCGTCGGGCACCCGGTTCAGGAAGCGGTTCCGGGTTCCGCGCGTCTCCTCCACGGTGGCACTCATGGTTCGCACTGTAGGGAGGCCCGCGCGGGTGCGCGCGCCGAGCCCGATAGCCTCGGGAGGGTGACTGAGCACGGGAACACGGGATTCGAGCGCGGTACGGACGGTCCGAAGGTGATCCTGGCCGGGGTCGACGGGTCGGAGTCCTCGCTGCGGGCGGCGGCCTACGCGGCGGGACTGGCCCGGAGGCAGAACGCGCTGCTGGCGCTGGTGTACGTCCAGCCGGTGATGCCGGCGGGGGCCTCGCTGGGCGTGCCGGTGGCCGACACCACCGGGGAGATCGCCGCGGGCCTGGTGGCGGAGATCCGCGAGTCGGCGGAGCGGCTCAAGGGGATATACGAGGTCCGCTGGCAGTTCCACACCTTCCGCGGCGACCCGTACGCGGGTCTGGTGAGCGCCGCGGAGGAGCTGACGGCGGACGCGGTGGTGGTCGGCGCGTCCGAGCAGGCGGGGCACCGCATCGTGGGCTCGGTGGCGATCCGCCTGGTCAAGGCGGGCCGCTGGCCGGTGACCGTGGTTCCGTAGGGCCGGCGCCGGGGCCCGGGCGTCTCCCGGGTTACTTGGCCATGGTCAGGCCGTCCTTGGCCGCGCCGCGGCCGAGCACGGCCTCGCCGATGGCGTCCTGGGCGGTCTCGTACTCGCTCTGGTCGGGGTCCTTGGCGAGGGCGGCGGGAAGGTTGACGACCCGGCCGCTGGACAGGTCCATCATCTGCGGGACGAATTCGGCCCTGGTGACCTGCCAGCGCTGTCCCGCGGCGGCCGGCGGGGCGAAGGTGAAGCGGCCGATCGAGCCGTAGTTGCCGCGCAGGTCCCGCGCGCCCGAGTGGTTGAACATCTCGCCGGCGACCTGGTCGCCCATGCCGTAGACGATCCAGGTCCCGTTGACCTTCTCGTAAGCCTGGGGGATGTGCGCGTGCGTGCCCAGGATCATGTCGATGTCCGGGCGCCCGCCGGTCTGCGAGGCGGTGAGGGCCTTGCCGAGGGAGAGCTGGGTCTCATCCGGCTCGGTCTGCCATTCCGTGCCCCAGTGCACACTGACCAGGACCACGTCGGCGCCCGCCTTCCGGGCGGCGCGCGCATCGGCGATGATCTTGTCCTGCTTCATCGGGTTGACGGCCCAGGGCTGCCCCTCCGGCAGGGGGTAGCCGTTGGTGTCGTAGGTGTACGCCAGGTGCGCGACCTTGGCGGAGCCCGCACCGTACGTCGTCACCGTCGCCGCCTCGGCGGCCGTGCGGGCCGATCCTGCGTGTTTGAGGCCGACCTTGTCGAAGCGGTCGAGGGTGCGGCGCACTCCCTCGCGCCCGTCGTCCAGGGTGTGGTTCGAGGCCGTGGAGCAGCCGTCGTACCCGGCGTCCTTCAGCGCGTCGGCGACGCTGGGCGGGGAGACGAAGGCGGGGTAGCCGGAGAAGGGGCCGTCCTCGTCCCCGTAGATGGTCTCCATGTGGCAGAGCGCCAGGTCCGCTCCGGAGACCAGCGGCTTGACGCCCGAGAACATCGGCCGGAAGTCGTGCCCGTCGCCCGGCGGGTCCCCGTCCGCGCTGTCGGCCGCGTCGTCGGCCGCCCGCTGGATGACCGAGGTGTGCGGCAGCACGTCACCGCTCGCGACCAGCGTGAACCCCTTGCCCGCGGGAGAGCCCGCCGTGCTCGCGGAGGCCGGGCTGCCGGACTGCGCGAGGCGGGCGGGGGCAGGCCGCCCGGCGGCCGTGCAGCCGGCCGCCGCCGCCAGCAGGAGGGCCGACAGGAGGGCGACGGCCTGCGGGGGGCGCTTGGTCATCTCAGCCGGCTCCCATCGGTACGACTATCCGATCTTCAATCCATATGACCAGACGTCGGAAGTCAAGGAACGGGTCCGGCGACGATCCGTCAGGCGGGCGCGCACCACCCGGACGGCTCCCTGCCGTTCGCCGCGCCGTTCGACCGTTCACCGCCCCGGCCGTCCGCCCACCGGATGAGCCGGGTGGTTGGGCGCACCGGCGGGACCGGACGGTTCCCGGGCGGCCCGGTGCAGGTCAGGGTGGATGCGTCCCCTCCCCGACGGACCTCCGCACCCCCGGAAGGAGCCCACCGTGCCGCTCTCCCCGACCCTCCGGCGTACGCATCCCGAAGCACTGGCCGAACTCCAGCGCGACCACGGGCGGGCCCTGTTCGGTCTCCTGCTGGGGCTGACCGCCGGGGACGCCCAGCGCGCGGAGGACCTCGTGCAGGAGACCCTCGTACGGGTCTGGCAGCACCCCGACGTACTCACGAGCGGGCACGACTCCCTGCGGCCCTGGCTCTTCACGGTGGCCCGGCGACTCGCGATCGACGCACGCAGGGCCCGCCTGTCCAGGCCGCACGAGGTGGGTGCGGAGGGGCTGGAACACCTCCCGGCCCCCGAGGACGCGGTCGCCGGCTCGGTCGCCGCCATCGATGTCCGGCGGGCCGTCGGATCCCTCGGCGCGGAGCACCGCGAGGTGCTGGTGCAGGTCTACTTCCGCGACCGCTCGGTGGCCGAGGCCGCAGCGGTGCTGGGGATTCCGGCCGGGACGGTCAAGTCCCGCACGCACTACGCCCTGCGCGCCCTGCGCAAGGACCTCCAGGGGTACGGGTACGGCCTCGGCGCCTGACCCGGTGCGCGCGGACGGGATCGGAGAAGGCCTCGAATGGGCGCGGACCGGACACCAAGCGCATCGAATTCGGTATCGGACCGTTCAAGTTGAGTAAACATCCCCCGCCCGTCGAGCCGCTCGGTGAAGGCTCTGGACTGACGACGGGACGCTCGACGCGCGGGAGAAGGTGGAACGGTGCAGCCCGAGGGTACGAACGGCACCAGTGACGGCGGGCTCGCGGTGCCCATGGCCTGGCTGTACGCCGAGTACATCGCGGACGAACTGCTGCGCACGGGCCGGCTGATCCCGGTCAGCACCCTGGAGTTCCGGGCCGGACGCGACACGCTCGCGCTGACGATCTACCTCTCGGACGCGGCCGGGGAACTCTCGGGGATCCGGGTCGTCTCCCAGCTCGACGAGTGGCTCTCGCTGACCGCGTACGGCCACCCCTGGCGGGACTGGGTGCACACGCGCTTCCTCGCGCTGGACGAACAGGCCCGGGAGCGCGGCCGCGCAGGAGAACCGGACCTGGAACTGGCCCGGGCGGCCTGGCGCTGGCTGGACGGCACCGAACTGTTCGCCACCAATCTCGACCCCGGACGGCACGGCCGGGCCGACACCCCGCCGGGGCTGGACGAGAACGCGCGCGTCTGGACCCCGGCCTGGCAGCTCGGTCTGCCGCTGGGCCACTTGGCCATGCACCTGTTCTGAGGACCGGCCCCGGACCGGTCCGCCAGCCGGGGGCCGGTCCACCCGGAGCGGGGTCCACCCGGAGCGGGGTCTACTCAGAGCCAGGCCTACTCAGATCCGGTCCGACCGGAACCGGTCCAATCGGGTCGGCGGGGGCCCGGGTCCTCGGCCGGGTCCGTCACCAGCCCGGTGAAGTCCTGCTCGTTGCGCTCGGCCCGGGTGACGTACCAGCGGGCGGTCAGCCACATCACCGGGTACACCAGCACCCCGAGGGCCAGCCAGACCAGCGGCCCGGACCCGGTGCGCGGCAGGAGCAGCACCAGCGGCAGCGTGCCGACCAGCAGGGCGAGCGCGGCCAGCGCCCCCATCGCGGCCCGCAGCTGGCTGCGCATCAGGGCCCGCAGGTAGGTGGCGCCCAGCGTGGTCTGCTCGGTGATCTCGGAACAGGCCGGTGTGTGCGCGGGCGGCCGGCGGCGTGCCGCCCGGGGGAGCCCGGTGACGACCTCGCGCCGGGGCGGCGGCTGCTGCTCCTCGGCCATGGCCTGGGAGTCTACGCAGCGCCGCCGGACCGGGCGAGGCGCGGAACCGGCTATTTGAGGAGGCGGGAGAGGCGGCGGTCGGCGAGCGGCTTCCCGCCGGTCTGGCAGGTGGGGCAGTACTCCAGCGAGGAGTCGGCGAAGGACACGGAGCGGACGGTGTCCCCGCACACGGGACACGGCTCCCCCGCCCGCCCGTGGACCCGCAGTCCGCTCTTCTTCTCGGCCTTGAGCTTCCCCGCGGCCACCCCGTGCGCCCGCTCGACGGCCTCGCGCAGGGTGTCCTGGACGGCCGCGTAGAGCTGGGTGACCTGCTCCCCGTCGAAGGAAGCGGCCAGTTTGAAGGGGGAGACCCGGGCCCGGTGCAGGATCTCGTCGCTGTAGGCGTTGCCGATCCCGGCGATGACGCCTTGGTCGCGCAGGACGCCCTTGATCTGCCGGCGCTCCCCCGCGAGGAGGGCCGCGAAGGCGTCCCGGTCGAAGGACGCGTCGAGCGGGTCGGGGCCGAGGCGGGCGATGCCGGGGACCTCCTGCGGGTCGCGCACCACGTACACCGCGAGGCGTTTTTGGGTGCCCGCCTCGGTGAGGTCGAACCCGCCGCCGCCCCGGAGCGCGACGCGCAGCGCGAGCGGGCCCTTGCCGGGACGCGGCGGCTGCTCGGGGAGGGCGTCCTGCCAGCGCAGCCAGCCGGCCCGGGCCAGATGGGTGACGAGGTGGAGCCCGCCGATCCGCAGGGCCAGGAACTTGCCGTGGCGGGCGGTCTCCCCGGCGGTCTGCCCTTCGAGGGCCGTCAGGGGCGGGTCGTAGGTCTTCAGCACGCTCACGGCGACGGGCAGGACGCGCTCGACCACCCGCCCCGTGAGGTGCTCGTCGAGGTACTCCCGCAGGGCCTCGACCTCGGGCAGCTCAGGCATGGTCCCAGCCTGCCCCCGCCTGCGGCGCGGCGCGAGTGCTGCCGCTCCGCCCGGGGCCGCCCGGACGTGCGCTCAGAGGGCAGGGGGCAGAGGGCAGGGGCAGGGGGCAGGGGGCAGGGGGCAGGGGGCAGGGGGCAGGGGGCAGAGGGCAAGGGACAGGAGGGCAAGGGGCAGGAGGGGCGGGGGTCAGCCCAGGACGAACTCGCACCACACGCACTTGCCGCTCCCCCGCGGCTCCACGCCCCACACGTCCGCCAGCCGGTCCACCAGCATCAGGCCCCGCCCCGAGACCCCCGCCCCGCCCGCGTCGCGCCGCCGCGGCAGGGCGCTGGAGCGGTCCGCCACCTCCACCCGGAGGCGCCGTTCGTGGCCGGTGAGCACCCGCAAGGTCACGATCGCCGGGCCGTCGGTGTGCATCATGGCATTGACGATCAGCTCGTCGGCGACCAGCTCGATCTCATCCGCCCGTTCCCGCGCGCCCCACGCCCGCACCGCTGCGCCGATCATGTGGCGAGCCGCCACCAGGGCTTCCGGGTCGCCCGGCGCCACGTGCTGCTGGAGGCGTCCGCCGCCCTGCGGGACGTCCTCGGCGCGGCGGCGCAGCAGGAGCAGGGCCATGTCGTCGTCCCCGCCCCGCTCGTCGACGATCCCGCACAGCCGGTCGGCGAGGAGCTGGAGGTCGGCCGGGCCGCTGCGGATCAGCGAGGTGAGGAGCCGGATCCCGTCGTCGAGATCGGCGCCGGGCTGCTCGACGAGGCCGTCCGTGCACAACAGGATCGTCTCCCCCGGATCCAGTTCGACCGTCGTCACCGGGTACTCCAGGCGGCCGAACTCCGCCGAGAGGCCCAGCGGCATCCCGCCCTGCACCGCCAGTCTGCGGCAGTCGCCGTCCCTGGTGCGCAGGAGCGGGTCGATGTGGCCCGCCCGGACCAGCTGGAGCACTCCCGTGGCCAGGTCGGCCTCCGCATAGGTGCAGGTGGCGAAGCGGTCGGTGTCGAGTTCGTGGAGGAACACCGAGGCGCGGGCCATGACCGTGCCGGGCGAATGGCCCTCGGCCGCGTAGGCGCGCAGGACGATGCGCAGCTGGCCCATGACCGCAGCCGCGTGGGTGTCGTGGCCCTGGACGTCGCCGATGACCGCGCCGACCCGGCCGCCCGGCAGCGGGATCACGTCGTACCAGTCGCCTCCGATGTCCTGGCCCATCCGGGCCGAGCGGTAGCGTACGGCGATCTCCGCGCCCGGCACCGAGGGGATCCGCCGCGGCAGCATGGCCTGCTGGAGGCCCTCGGCGAGGTCGTGCTCCTGCTCCAGCAGCATGGCCCGCTGCAGGCTCTGCGCGATGCTGCTGCCCAGCGCGACGAGCAGGTTGCGCTCGTCCTGGGTGAAGCCGTCCTTGTCCTGGTAGAGCAGCCCGATCGCACCGATGGGGCGGGCCTGGGCGATCAGCGGCAGATAGGCGGCCGCCGAGATCGCCATGTACGAGATCTTCTCCCACAGGGAGGGGTAGTCCCGGGCGAACTCCTCGGCGGAGTCGAGGAAGCGGGGCTGGAGCGAGCGGACGACCTCGCTCATCGGGTACTGCTCGTCCACGCGGGTGTAACGGGTGCCGGGGACGAAGCTGCCCTCGGGCCCTTCGGCGACGAGGTGGATCCGCCCGGCCTCGACGAGGCCCATCACCATGCCCATCGAGCCGAGGCGTTCCAGGCCGTGGGCGTCGCCGAGGGCGTCGATGACGTCCTGCACGGTCCGGGCGTGGGCGAGGGCGGCGGTGGTGCTCTCGACGACCGAGGTCTGGCGGCGGCGTTCCTCGTCGAGGCCGAGGCGTTCCGCCGAGTGGCTGAGCTCCTCGGTGGCGTCCCGCACGATACCGATGATCCGGTACGGGCGCCCGTCCGGGCCGCGCATGATGCGGCCCTGGGTGTGCGTCCAGCGCAGCCGGCCGTCGCGGCGGCGGATGCGGAAGTAGGCGCCGTAGTTGTCCTCGCTGCTCTTGAGGGCGCTGGACACGAGGGCGTCGAGGCGGGTGGCCTCGGCGGGCGGAACCCGCGGGGAGAGGGATTCGGGGCGGCCGTCGTACTCGTGGGGGGCGGTGTCGAAGACGTCCAGCGCTGCCGCGTCCATGTGCATGAGGCCGGTGACCAGGTCCCAGTCGAAACTGCCCATGCGGTTCAGTGCGAGCGACCGGTCCGGGTGGGCGGGCCAGTCGTCCGGCAGGGATACGGTGCTCGGCACCGGTCCACCATGACACACGGACCGGTCAGGCGCTCTCCCGTGTGTGGCCGGGGTCGGAGGGCGGCGGCTGCTGTTGGTCCGGTACGGCGTGCGGGTCCGCGGGGCCGTACGGGTCGTCCGGCAGCGGCAGCGGGCCGTCGGGCGGCGGCAGCGCCGGATCGCCCGGGATCTGTGACGGGTCGAAGGGGACGCCGGAGGGGATGTCCGACGGGACGTCCATAGGGGCATCCAGGGGGGCGTCCGGCGGCAGGTCGGTCGGCACGTCGGAGGGCGGCTGCTGCGGAGGCAGGGCGGGGGGCGGCGGCACGCCCGGGCGCTGCGGCCGGGGCTCGCCGGGCGCCGGGGGTGAGGGCTGCCCGGACGGTACGCAGTCCGCGGCGGGGGGCGGGGAGGTCGCGGCGCCGTCGGGGGTGGCCGGGGGCGCGGTGCGGGCGAGGCTGTTGCTGTCGGGGGTGGGGCAGGGGTCGGCCGGCTCGGTCCCGGGCGGGGTGAGGGGGCCTTCGGGGATGCCGTCCGCCGGGTCGTAAGGGGGCGCCGTCTGCGGAGGCCGGTCCTGGGCGCCGTCGTCGCCCCGCTTGCGCTCGATCCAGGTGTTGTCGGCGATGTTGACGATGACCAGGTTGTTGATCACCTGGCTGGTGGGTTCGATGACGACGACCTGGTTGGGCTGGTAGCCGTTCCACGGCTCGCCCTTGTGCACCGGGGAACCCTTGGGGGCGCGGGGCGGTAGCAGCGGGTTGCCGCAGGCGCAGCGGACCCGCGGCATCCCGTGCTCGTCGACGAGGACGGCGGTGCCGGCCTGCAGGACGGACTGGAAGCTCTCGGCCCTCCCGTCGCGGAAGCCGTGGCTGGTGACCCGGGTGTCGGCCCGCAGCACGACGGGGGTCAGGCCCCGCAGGAATTCGGGGATCTTCGCCTGTTCGATGTCGGAGGCCTGGGCGAAGGCCCGGGCCTTGGCGTTGTCGGCGGTCAGGTAGCCGACCTGCTGCTCCACGTCGCAGCTGCCGAGCCGCTCGGTGCCGCCGTACAGGCCGGGGGTGGCCGCGTTGACGGTGCGGATGCCCTGCCCGGTGGGATTGGGCAGCGGGGGCTGTACGGGGGCGGACTCGCCGGTGGCCGAGGAGGCGGTGAAAGGCGCGGGACCCGCCGAGGCCACCGGCTGGAGGTGGACCTCCTGGCTCTCCGCCCCCGCACTCCCCCGGTTCTCCTCGGGGCCGCCGCAGGCCGCGGCGAAGAGGCCGAGGACGGCGAAGAGGGCGGCGCCGGCCGGTGCGTGACGACGCGGCGCCTGACGAGGAGTCGGAGGTGTCGGTGCGTGCACGTGTGTCTCCCTTTTCGCCCCGGTTGCTTCCTCTTGTCTGCCGCATCCGCGCGAGAGCCGCAACCGGAGAAATTCTTGAACATGTTCAAAGCACCTCGTAGAGTGGCGTCTGTGAGTTGAACGCGTTCAAAGCATCGGCAGCACTGGAGGGGAGTGTGCGGTGACGGCATTGGTGAACGTGATCGTGACCCTGGGCATGCTCTGCGTCGTCCCGGCCGGACTGCGCCTGATCGACCCGCTCGGTTTCCGCCGGACGGCCCGGCTGTGGCCGCTGCCCGCCGCACTGGGCGCCCTGTGCCTGTGGCTGCCCCGGGGAGCGCCCGCCACGGCGCTCGCCGCCGTCTACGCGGCGGCCTGCCTGACCCTCGCGGCGCGGGCCCCCGGCGTCCTGCTGCGGCGGCGCCGGCCCGCCGGCGCTGCCCCCGGTGGCGCCTCGGCCGCCCGGACCGGGAGGACCGGCTTCAGGACCGGCTCCGCGGCGGGCGGGGCGGACACCCCGGGCCCGGCGCGGCTCGCGGTGGCCACCGCGCTGGTCTCGCCGTCGGTCGCCGGGACCGCCCTGGTCGCCGAGCGGGCCGGCCGCCGGCTCTTCGGCTTCGACCTCGACGTCCTGGCCCTCACCGTGCCCCACTTCCACTTCGCCGGGTTCGCGGCCGCCCTGGTCGCCGGGCTGGTGTGCCGGTCGGCCGCGCCGGGGCCGGTCCCGCGCTGGGCGGCGTACAGCGTCCCGGCCGGCACCCTGCTCGTACTGCTCGGCTACTTCGTCGACGACTGGGCCGAACTGGCGGGCGCGGTGGTCCTGACCGGCGGCATGTGGGCCGTGGCCCTGACGACCTGGCGGGAGATCCGGCCCCGCGCCCGGCGCGACCGCACCACCAGGACGCTGCTCGCGACCTCGGCGGTGATCCTGGTGGCCACCATGCTGGGCGCCCTGTGGTGGGCGCTCGGTGAGGCCACCGGGATCGTGCACCCCACCCTGACCTGGATGGCCGCGACCCACGGCCTCGGCAACGCCCTCGGCTTCGCCCTCTGCTCGGTGCTGGCCTGGGGCCGGCTGACCCGCGGACCCGGCGGACCGGGCACCGCCGACCTGCCGGACCGCCGAACTGCTGAACCACTGCACTGCCCCACCGCCGCACCGCCGAGCAGTCGAACCGCCGACCGACAGGAGACCACACCATGACCCGCCTCACCAGCGCCGGCCGGGACACCCTCACCTACCCCGACCGGGGCGCCACCGCCCGGCAGCCGCTGCCGGGCGGCTACAACCACCTGAACCACCGCGCCCGTATCGGACACGGCCGGGCCGCCTTCGAGGCCGCCGGAGCCGCGGTGACCACCTTCCACGCCCACCGCGCCTCGGGGATGCTCGTGCGGGCCGGCTACGGAGCCGTCCGCCCCGGCGCCCGCGTCGAAGTGGGGATCGGCCTGGGCCCGCTCGCGATCACCGTGCCGTGCCGGGTGATCTGGACGGCGTACGGGCCCGCGCGCACCGGTTTCGCCTACGGGACGCTGTCCGGGCACCCCGAGAGCGGCGAGGAGTCCTTCGTCGTGGACCTCGACGCCGACGGCGCGGTGTGGTTCACGGTGACCGCCTTCAGCCGCCCCGCCTGCTGGTACACCCGGCTCGCCGGCCCGGTCGTCCCCTTCCTCCAGCTGCGCTACGCCCGCCGGCTGACCCGCCGCCTGCGCAGGCTGGCGAACGCCGCCTGACCGGTCCGATACTGGAGGCGATGGACTGGTTCACGGCGCCCGGCTACTGGCCGGCCCGGCTGGTGTTCCAGCGGGCCCTCGCCGGCGTCTACCTCTTCGCCTTCATCGGTGCCGCCCTGCAGTTCCGGGCCCTGATCGGAGCGCGGGGCATGCTGCCCGTGCCGCACTACGTGCGGTACGTGCCCTTCCGGCGCGCCCCGAGCCTCTTCCAACTGCGCTACGGCGACGGGCTCTTCGCCGCGTGTGCCTGGACAGGGGCGGCGCTGGCCGCCGCGCTGGCGGCCGGGGCCGGCGACGCGGTACCGGCCGGCGCGGCGATGGCGATGTGGGCCATGCTGTGGCTGCTCTACCTCTCCATCGTGAACGTGGGCCAGACCTGGTATTCCTTCGGCTGGGAGTCGCTCCTGCTGGAGGTGGGCTTCCTCGCCGTCTTCCTCGGCAACGCGCGGACCGGACCGCCGGTGCTGGTGCTCTGGCTGCTGCGCTGGGTGCTCTTCCGGGTGGAGTTCGGTGCCGGGCTGATCAAGATCCGCGGGGACTCCTGCTGGCGTCGGCTCACCTGCCTCTACCACCACCACGAGACGCAGCCGATGCCGGGACCGCTGAGCTGGTTCTTCCACCACCTGCCGAAGCCGCTGCACCGGGTGGAGTGCGCGGCGAACCACGTGACGCAACTGGTGGTCCCGCTGTTCCTCTTCACCCCGCAGCCGGTGGCCTCGTACGCCGCCGGCGTCATCGTGGCGACGCAGCTGTGGCTGGTGCTGTCGGGCAACTTCGCCTGGCTGAACTGGCTGACGATCACACTGGCCCTGTCGGCCGTGGACTTCACCCGGTTCGCGGGCGAGCCGCCGGCCGCCGCCTCGCGCCCGGCGCCGGTGTGGTTCGTGGTCCTGGTCTGCGCGGTCACCGTGCTGGTGCTGGTGCTCAGCCGGCACCCGGTGCTGAACATGGTGTCGCGCCGCCAGGTGATGAACCGCTCCTTCGACCCGCTCCACCTGGTCAACACCTACGGGGCGTTCGGCACCGTGAGCCGGGTCCGCGAGGAGGTGGTGGTGGAGGGCACCGCCGACCGGGCGCCCCGCGCGGACGGGGACTGGCGGGAGTACGGCTTCCGGGGGAAGCCGGGGGAAGTGGGCCGCCTCCCGCGCCAGTTCGCCCCGTACCATCTGCGCCTGGACTGGCTGATGTGGTTCGCGGCGCTCTCCCCCGGCTACGCGCGGGACTGGTTCGGTCCGCTGGTGGAGCGGCTGCTGGCGGGCGACCGGGACACGCTGCGGCTGATCCGCCACAACCCCTTCCCGGATGCGCCGCCCCGCTACGTCCGCGCCCTGCTGTACCGCTACCGGTTCACCACCTGGCGGGAGCTGCGCGAGACGGGTGCCTGGTGGCACCGCACGCTGGTGCGCGAGTACCTGCCGCCCACCCGTCTCGGCGGCGCGGCCCGGTCAGAGCCCGAGTAGCGCGGCCTCCCGCTGCGGGTCGAGGCCCGGCGCCGGCCGGTCGGGGCGTTGCGGGGCGCTCCCGCCCAGGGTCTGGAGCCAGGCCCAGGTGTCGGCGACGGTCTCCTCCACGGGGCGGCAGGTGAGGCCCGCCGCCACGGCCTTGGACACGTCGCCGCCGTGCATGAAGTCGTGCGGCTCGCCGGCCGGGATCCAGACCGGCAGCTCGGTCCAGGGTTGCACGCCGGCTTCCTGGATCGGCTCCGGGGCGGTCCAGCGCAGTTGGGCGGCGTTGCCGGTGGTGGACGCGCAGGCGTCGAGGAGGCTGCCCATCGTGGCGTGCCCTGCGGGGGAGACCACGTTGTAGGCGCCGCCGAGGCCTGCTGCGGCGGCGTCGAGGGTCCAGCGGGCGAGGTCGCGGACGTCGATGTACTGGAGGGGCAGTTCGCGCGGGCCGGGGGCGAGCACCGGGCCGCCGCGGGCGGTGCGGTTCAGCCACCAGGGCAGCCGGCCGACGTTCTCGTACGGGCCGAGGATCAGTCCGGCGCGCACCAGCAGGGCGCGGTCGCCGAAGGCGTCGAGGGCGGCGAGTTCCGCGCCGCGCTTGTCCTCGGCGTAGGCGACGGCCCCGGCGTCGGGCGAGCCCTCCACGAGCGGGCCGTCCTCGTCGAGGCCCGCGGGGGCGGGGTAGGCGTAGACCGAGCGGCTGGAGACGTAGACGTAGCCGCCGGTCCTTTCGCGCAGGAGGCGGGTGCTGTCGCGCACGGCCGTGGGGGCGCCGCCCCAGGTGTCGACGACGAGGTCCCACGTGCCGTGGGCGAGGGCGTCCAGGCCGCCGGGCGTGGTGCGGTCCCCGTGCAGGGCCGAGGTGCCGGGCGGCGGAGCGTGGTGGCCGCGGTGGAAGACGGTCACCTCCCAACCCCGGTCGAGGGCGTCTTCGGTGAGCGCGCGGCCGACGAATTCGGTTCCGCCGAGCATCAGCAGTTTCATGCGGTTCAGCGTGCCGGGGCGGCCGGGACGGCGGAAGCCGTGATCGCCGTCAGCGATGACGCCCAGAGCGTACGGGTTGCGGGAACCGGGCAGGGCCCCCCGGCCCCTGTGGGGGCCTGCCCGTGCGGGACGCCCAGCCCGCCGCCCCAGGACGGGGTACGGCAGCGCCCCCGGTGCCGGTGGGCACGGGGGGCGCTGCCGTCACGCTGTTACGGCTAGTCGATCCCGGGGAGGATGTGCGCTTCCGCCAGGTCGTCCTCGTACCCGGCCAGCCGGATGGGGGCGGACCGTGCCCAGACTTCGAGGCTTCCGAGTTCGTCGGACTTCGGCTTCGTCCGCGACCCCGTCCGCTCCACCAACGTCGGTTCGGGTTTCGTCATTTCAGTCACCGCGCACTCCTTTGTGTCGCGTAACCCGGCGGGCTGACCGCTCGCCGGGCAGGGATAAAAGGGTTTCCGGACGCGGTGGCGCCTTGGTGGAGCGTGGCCCTGATGGGGCCTTCTTGATGCCCCACAGTACACATATGAGCGGACCCCCGCTCGATGGAAAGGCAAAATCCGCGTCGCCCTTTTGGTTTCGCCGCGAGTTCAGCCGGTCGTCGGCCCGCGGGTGCGACAAGCATGGTCCGCCCGGCGGTGGGTGCGCGCGGGGACGGCGGAGGGAGCGGCAGGGGAAAGGGGCGGAGCACGCGGGTCCGAAGTGCCTTGCGCAGCAGGCGTTCCCGAGCTGATGGACCTGCTCCGCACCCCTCCCCGCCTGCCACCACGGCCCCGGAATGCGGACGGCGGCGCTGCCGCGGCGCACCCGCCCCCCGCGATGAGGCACCCCGGATCTCCGCTTTCACAGCGACCTCGGCGAACTGCTCCTTCCGGGTGACGCAGTGTCCACCTGCGGTCACGCAGACGGCCCGGGGCGACCGCTGCGCGCCGATCTCACGGCCGAGGCGGTCCGCCCGCTGTCGGGGGGACCGGGTGGCCCGGCTCGTGAGGTGGTGCGGACGGCCCGGGCCGTCAGGGGGTGCGGACGGCCCGGAACCGGCGCGGCGAGGACGCCGACGCCGCGGCGGCCCTGCGTCAGGCCCATGGAGGAGGCCGAAGCGGCCGGCCTGGACGCGGGGCGGGCTGGGGCCTTGCCGCCGGTGCGGGAACCGGTCGCGGCGGCGCCCGCCGGACCGCGGCGGCACACGACGGCCCCGTCCCCCACGGCGGTGTGCCGAGGGGGCCGGGGCCGGTCGGGCGGATCGGCAGGGGCGGGGCCTACCAGTTCGCGGGGGCGTAGTCCTTCAGGAAGACGCCGAACAGGTCCTCGCCCGCCTCGCCGCGGACGATCGGGTCGTAGACCCGCGCCGCGCCGTCGACGAGGTCGAGCGGGGCGTGGAAGCCCTCCTCGGCCAGGCGGATCTTGTCCGGGTGCGGGCGCTCGTCGGTGATCCAGCCGGTGTCGACGGCGGTCATCAGGATCTGGTCCTTCTGGAACATCTCCTGGGCGCTGGTGCGCGTCAGCATGTTCAGCGCGGCCTTCGCCATGTTGGTGTGCGGGTGTCCGGCGCCCTTGTAGCCGCGGCTGAAGACGCCCTCCATGGCGGAGACGTTGACGACGTACCGGCGGCCGGCTTCGGCCGCGGCCATCGCCGGGCGGAGCTTGCTGATCAGGATGAACGGCGCCGTGGAGTTGCACAGCTGCACTTCGAGCAGCTCGATCGGGTCCACCTCGGACACGGTCTGGATCCAGCTGTTCGTGTCGTGCAGGTCCGGGACGAGGCCGCCCGCGTCGATGGCGGTGCCGGCCGCGATCCGCTCCAGTGAGGCGGAACCGGAGACCAGCGCGAGCTCGGTGATGTCCTGGGCACTGAGCTTCTCGCCCTTGCCCGTGGGCAGGGCGGCGACGCGGTCGACGGTGCCGCTGCCGAAGGTGCCGATCACCTCGGCGGAGGGGAGCTCACCGGCCGGCAGGGGGGCGTTCTCGGCGGCGACGAGCTCGCTGTAGGCGCCCGGCGAGCGGCGGACGGTCTGCGCGGCGTTGTTGATCAGTATGTCGAGGGGGCCCTCTGCGGCCACCGAGTCGGCGAGCGCGACGACCTGGGCCGGGTCGCGCAGATCGATGCCGACGATCTTCAGGCGGTGCAGCCACTCGGGGCTGTCGGGCATGGCCTTGAAGCGGCGGATCGCGTCGTTGGGGAAGCGGGTGGTGATCGTGGTGTGCGCGCCGTCGCGCAGCAGCCGCAGCGCGATGTACATGCCGATCTTGGCGCGGCCGCCGGTGAGCAGGGCGCGGCGGCCGGTCAGGTCGGTCCGCGCGTCGCGGCGGGCCCGGTTGAAGGCGGCGCAGTCCTGGCACAACTGGTGGTAGAAGGCGTCGACCTCGACGTACCGGGTCTTGCAGATGTAGCAGGAGCGCGGGCGCTGGAGTATTCCGGCGATCGGGCCCTTGGTGGCGGCGGTCAGGGCGTTGCCCTGGGTCTCGTCATCGATCCGTTCGGCGGAACCGGTGGCGGTGGCCTCGGTGACGGCCTTGTCGTTGGCGGTCTTGGCGGCGCGGCGCTCCTGGCGGCGGCGCTGCTTGACCGTGCGGTAGAGACCGGCGGTGGCGCGGCGTACGGTGACGGCGTCGGGGTGGTCGACGTCGAGCTTGTCCAGCTCGTCGAGCACGCTCAGGCAGAGGGCCAGCCGCTCGGGGTCGATGCCCGGTCCGTAGGCGTGCTCCTGGGCGTGGCTGTCTTCGGTCACCGTCATGGCCGCTGCCGTTCCTTGATCACTCGTCCGCATCCGCCTGCTGCGGAAGTCCCCAAAAGGGAAACTGTACGGATCCCACGCGCCCGGGGCCAAACCCGATCTCCCCCGCCTCACCGACCGCGAGCGGAGCGTCACGGCACGCGTCCGGGCGGGCGCGGGGAGGGCCGCTGGGCATGCGGTCACGTGCGGCCGTGCGGACGCTCGCGCCGCACCTCGCCGGCGCCCCGCGGGCGTACTCCCGTACTACGCCCGGAGTACGACCGGTGACCGCCTGTGGACGGAGGAATAGCCACGTCGGGCCCGGCATTGTGGGATTCATGAGTGCACTGGCGCTGTCGGTCCTGCTCTGCATCGTGTCCGCCCTCGCGTACGCGGGTGGCGCGATCCTCCAGGAGCGGGTGGCGGCCCATACGCCGGACCGCCCGTACGCTCCGCTGCGCCGTGCCGGCTGGTGGGTTGCGGTGGGGCTCAACGGCCTCGGCGCGCTGCTGCACGCGGCGGCCCTGGCCTTCGGGCCGCTGAGCCTGGTCCAGCCGCTGGGCGCGCTCACCATCGTGTTCGCCCTGCCGATGGCCGCCGTCTTCGTACACCGGCGCGCCGGCGCGGCGGCCTGGCGCGGAGCGGGGCTGGCCAGCGTCGGCCTGGCCGGCTTGCTGGCCCTGACCGGCGGGGGCGGCCGGGGGCATCAGTCCCTGGCGGGCCGCGAGGAAACGCTGCTCCTCGCGGTGACCGGGGCGGCCGTCACGGTGCTGTTCCTGACGGCGCACCGGATGCGCCGTGCGGTACTGCGCAGCGTGGTACTGGCCGCGGCGGCCGGTATCGCCTTCGGCATGGCCTCGGTGTTCACCAAATCGGTGACCGGCGCCGTCTCACCAGGGGCTCCGGGGGTCCTGGGGCCAGGTCTCGTGGCGATCGCGGTCCTGGCCTGCGCCGGGCTGCTGCTCTCGCAGGCCGCCTACCGGGGCGCGGGGCTGACCGCGCCGCTGGCCACGGTGACGGTGGTCAATCCCGTGGTCGCGGCGGCGATCGGCATCTCGCTGTTCGGGGAGGGGTTCCGGTTCGGGACGGCCGGCGCGGCGGCGGCCGTGAGCAGCGCCGTCCTGACGGCGACCGGGCTGATCCTGCTCACCGCCGTGCCGTCGCACGTGCGGGGGTCAGATGTCGACCCCGTGGCCGCGGAGGTACTTGAGCGGGTCGATGTCGGAGCCGTAGCCGGGGCCGGTGCGCATCTCGAAGTGCAGGTGCGGCCCGGTGGTGTTCCCCGTCGAGCCCGACCGTCCGATCCGCTGACCTCCGGAGACCTGCTGGCCGGCCTTGACCGAGAGCGCCGAGAGGTGGGCGTACTGGGAGTAGCGGCCGTCGTTGTGCCGGATGACGACCTGGTAGCCGTACGCACCGGCCCAGCCGGCGGAGACCACCGAGCCGGGCCCGACGGACTTGACGGTGGTCCCTGTCGCCACCGGGAAGTCGACGCCGGTGTGGTAGCCGCTGGACCAGGAGGATCCCGAGACGCGGTAGCGAGTGCCGAGGGAGCCGTCGACGGGGGCCGTGAAGCCGACCGAGGCCTGCTGCTGCTGCGTTGACGCGGACGGCGCGGCCGGTTTTTCGGCAGGCTTCTCCGCGGGCTTCTCGGCCGGCTTGGGCGCGGGCTTCGGCGGGGCCGGGGCGGGCTTCTCCGCGGCGGGCTCCACCGGCTTGACGGGCTCGGCGGTGCGGGGCGGCTTCTCCGGGTTCTGCGCGGGCGGCGCCGCGGTGATCCGCAGGGTGAGCCGCTGCCCGGGGAAGATCAGGTCCGGGTCGGCTCCCACGGTGGAGCGGTTGGTCTCGTAGAGCGCCTGCCAGCCGCCCTCGACGTGCTGGTCGGTGGCGATGGCCGAGAGCGAATCGCCGGGCGCGACGACGTACGGGTTCGGCAGGACGGAGGTCCCGGTCGGGCGGGGGGCGGTGGCCTGTGGGCTGGCCGCCGCGGGCTGCGCGGGCCGGACCTGGGTCCGGACCTGCGTCTGGACCTTGACGCCCTGACCCTGGCCCTTGCCCTGGCCCTGGCCCTGGACACCGTGACCCTGGCCCTGCTGCCCGGCGGCGGGCGCCGGTCCGCTGCGGCTCAGTCCGGCGCGCTTGCCGCACTGCGGCCAGGCCTGCGGACCCTGCCCCTTCAGGACCTTCTCCGCGACGGCGATCTGCTGGTCCTTGGTCGCCAGGTCCGCGCGGGCGGCGTAGGCGCCGCCGCCGAAGGCCCGCCAGGTGCTCTGGCTGAACTGGAGGCCGCCGAAGTAGCCGTTGCCCGTGTTGACGTGCCAGTTGTTCGTGGACTCGCAGGCGGCCACCTTGTCCCAGGTGTCCACCGAGGCGGCGTGCGCGGCTCCGGCTCCCATGAGAGGGAGCGCGATCCCGGCGCCACCGGCGGTGACGGCGAGCGAGGCCCGGTTGATGCTGCTCGGCTGATACCGGCGGTGCCGGCCCCGTACGCGCATGGGAGCCCCCATTGAAGACATCAGGAAGCGCACAACCTAACGGCACGATCGGGGCATGACAAGGGGCGCAACCCAGGGCCCTAGAGCGGAATTTGACGCTCCATCGACGCGGGAGAGACCGGCGGCGGGCCGTGTCGGGGTAGCGTCGGTGCTCCCCGCACATCGACGCACGCAGGAGCGCACGCATGAGCACCAGCACAGCCCAGATCGGCGTCACCGGGCTCGCGGTCATGGGCAGCAACCTCGCCCGCAACTTCGCCCGCAACGGTTACACCGTGGCCGTCCACAACCGCACCGCCTCGAAGACCCGGGCGCTCGTGCAGGAGTTCGGTCACGAGGGCACCTTCGTGGCAGCAGAGTCGGCGAAGGAGTTCGTCGACGCGCTGGAGCGCCCCCGCCGTCTCGTCATCATGGTGAAGGCCGGGGATCCGACCGACGCCGTGATCCGCGAATTCGCCCAGCTCCTGGAGGAGGGCGACGTCATCATCGACGGCGGGAACGCACACTTCGAGGACACGCGGCGCCGCGAGAAGGAGCTGCGCGAGCAGGGCATCCACTTCGTGGGCGCGGGCATCTCGGGCGGCGAGGAGGGGGCACTGCTCGGCCCGAGCATCATGCCCGGCGGCTCGAAGGAGTCGTACGCGTCGCTCGGTCCGATGCTGGAGAAGATCGCGGCGAAGGCCGCCGACGGCACCCCGTGCACCTCGCACATGGGGCCGGACGGTGCCGGACACTTCGTCAAGATGGTGCACAACGGCATCGAGTACGCCGACATGCAGCTCATCGCCGAGGCGTACCACCTGCTGCGCGAGGTCGCCGGCTACTCCCCCGAAAAGATCGCGGACACTTTCCGGTCCTGGAACCGGGGACGCCTGGACTCGTACCTGATCGAGATCACGGCCGAGGTACTGGCCCACACGGACGCCGCCACGGGCCGGCCGTTCGTGGACGTGGTGGCCGACGCCGCGGAGCAGAAGGGCACCGGCCGCTGGACGGTGCAGATCGCCCTGGACCTGGGAGTCCCGGTGTCGGGGATCGCGGAGGCCGTCTTCGCCCGCGCCGTGTCGGGCCACGGTGACCTGCGCGCGGCCTCGCGCGGGCTCGCCGGGCCGTCCGCCGCGGCGCTCTCGACGCAGGAGGCGGACGCTTTCGCCGCCCAGGTCGAGGAGGCCCTGTACGCCTCGAAGATCGTCTCCTACACGCAGGGCTTCCACCAGATCCAGGCCGGCAGCCAGGAGTACGACTGGGGGATCGACCTGGGGGCGGTGTCCTCGCTGTGGCGCGGCGGCTGCATCATCCGGGCCGCGTTCCTGGACCGGATCCGGGCGGCGTACGACGCGCAGCCCGAGCTGGTGAGCCTGCTGGCGGACGCGGACTTCGCGGCCGAGATCGGGGCGGCCCAGGACGGCTGGCGGTCGGTGATCGCGGCCGCGGTCCGCCAGGGCATCCCGGTGCCTGCCTTCTCCGCGTCGCTGGCGTACTACGACGCCCTGCGGGCGGAGCGGCTGCCGGCGGCCCTCACGCAGGGGCAGCGCGACTTCTTCGGCGCGCACACCTACCGGCGCACCGACCGCGAGGGCTCTTTCCACACGCTCTGGAGCCGCGACCGCTCCGAGATCCGTACGGACTGACCGGCCGGCCCGCGCCCCGCATCGGTGCGGGGGGGGCGGGCCGCGCCCGGCCGCGCATACCGGCGGCGGGACCGTCCCGGCATACGGAGGGATGCAGTCAGCTCAGGGGCCCAGTCCGCTCAGGGGACAGGGCCGCGCCCGGGTGCGCCTGGCTGACCACGCGGGGGCAAACCGCCTCCGGCATACCGCGCCGCGGAACCGCCGCGGCATACGGAGGCCCCGGCGTACGGAGGGTGTGGAGCGGGGTGGTCAGCTCAGGGGGCCGGGCTGCGGGATCGGCGCGGGTCCCGGGGGCGCCGGGACCGGATCCGGCTCGGGTACCGGGGCCGGTACGGGCGGTGCCGGCTGCGGACCGGGGTCCGGGAAGGGGGTGGGCGCCGGAACCGGGTCGGGGCCGGGGACCGGCGGCTGCGTCTGCTCTGCGTTTCGTACCATGCCCCCCGCCTTCCCCCGATCGCACGGGGTACGCCCGCCCTACCGGGCCAGGGCCAGGCCCGCCGCCAGGCCGGGAGCCGGGCTGGCCAGCACTGGGATCCGGGTCGTCACCAGATTCGCGGCGCCGGCCATGGATACCTGGGCCAGCACGATGACGTCCGCACCGGTGACCGCGTCGGCGGCGTCGGCCACGCGAGCCAGGCACCCGGCGGTATCTCCCGCGGCGAAGCGCTCCCAGGCCCCGGCGACGAGGTGCGTACGGACCACCAGCGGCGCCCCGCCCGCCTCCTCGGCCAGCAGGTCCGCGGTCGGGGCGAAGGTCGACTCCAGGGCGGCCAGTACGGCGATCCGCCGCCCGGCGCGCACGGCCGCGGCCGCCATGGGCCGGTCCACCCGCAGCACCGGCGCGCCGTGCTCGGCGGCCAGGCTCTCCGCGACCGCCCCGATCGTCGAGCAGGTGACCAGGACGGGTACCGGTCCGGCCTCCGACAGGAGCCCGCGCAGGTCGCCGGCGACCGACTCCGGGCCCGCGGCGCGCGCTCGCTCCAGCAGGTCCGGAACCACCAGGTGCCGCAGGACGGCGCCCGGGTGGTTGCGGTCCCGCAGGGCGTCGAAAACCGGGACGTGCGCGGGCGAGGTGTGCAGGAGGACGAGGCCGGGAGCGCTCACCCCCGGCCCCGGTGGCGGGCGCGCTGCGCCTCGGCCGCGGCCACGACCCCGGCCGGCGCCTCGGGCGCCCGGTCGGGGTGTTTGGCGGCCCAGCTCGCCGCATACGGACAGAGCGGAACCACGGGCACGTCCTCGGCGGCGGCGATGGCGTAGAAGGTCTCCACCAGCCGCCCGGCGATGCCGCGGCCCTCGTGGCCCGGCTCGACGACGGTGTGCACGGCCACCAGGGCGTGCGGCGGCTCGTCGAGCACGAAGTAGGCGATGTGCCCCACCGCCGTCCCGGCCTCGACCGCCAGCAGCCTGCCGGTCTTCCGGTCGTCCTCGAACCCGATCTCCGCGCCCGGACCCGCACCCTGCGCCATGGTTCCGACTCCCCTCAGACGGCCACGGCGTGGGGGCTGCGCTCCTGGTCCGTACCGGGCACGGGCGCGGAGGGATCCGCGCCCAGCTCCACGATCCGGTTGTCCGCGTCCACGTGCACGACGCGCGGCCGCAGTGTCCGCGCCTCGGCGTCCTCGACCTGCGCGTAACTGATGAGGATGACCAGGTCGCCGGGGTGCACGAGGTGCGCGGCGGCTCCGTTGATCCCGATGACCCCGGAACCGCGCTCCCCCTCGATGACGTAGGTCTCCAGGCGGGCCCCGTTGGTGATGTCCACGATGTGGACGAGCTCTCCGGGCAGCAGGTCCGCCGCGTCCAGCAGATCGGCGTCGATGGTGACGGACCCGACGTAGTGCAGGTCGGCCTGGGTGACGGTGGCCCGGTGGATCTTGGACTTGAACATGGTGCGAAGCATGGAAACACTCCCGATTCGTCTGCTCCCTGCCTGCTTCACGCAGGTCAAGGGCGGTCTCCGGAGCTTACAATGATTCGCATGTTCGGTCAGCTTTCTCCAGGTCTTTCAGGACTCATGCTGACCGTTTGCCGACAAGGACGCGAACGGCTGGGCCCCGACCTCCTGCTCGCCCTCGCCACCGGCGGCGGGCGGCGCCTGGTGTGTGGCGGCAGCGCGGCCAGAGCCGCCCTGAAGCACCTGACCGACCGCGGCCGCGCCCTCCCGCGACGGCAGTGCCGGCGGCCGAGTGGACGGGGAGCCAGGCACGTACGCCAAGTGCGCGACGACAGTGCACCACCGGCGAACCGATCGACGTAGCCACGGACGAGATGGTCACGTCCGCCACCGACACCTCCCTTCCCCCAGCCGTCCCCCTCATCCTTGCCCGCAGCTTCGTCTCCGGGCACGTGGACGACCTGGACATGAAACGATTCCACATCCCACAGCATGGGAACTGAGCATGGTGAATGACGACGAGTACCGCCGAGAGCTGGACTATCTCAGCCAGTACGCACACGACGACTGGCTCGGTTTCTCGGTCGTCAGCGGAGCCGTGGGGAGTTTGCTCGGACGGGGCGCCACGTTCGAGGAACAGCTGGGACTGCTCCTACGGATCGTCGCCGATCTGTACGGCGCCGGGGCCCGACCGGGAGACCTGACGGAGTCGGAACAGGACCCCTTCCTGCCATGGAATTCGGACAGGGCCGGGACTTTGGCGCGCGTCGCAGCGGAGGTCCATGCGCATTCCCGGTTGCCCGACTCCGGTGACATCTGCTGGTTCACAGTGCCGTGAGGCATGTCACGGTCGTGACTGACGTTCTGAGAACCAGGCGACAGCGCCAGGCTGTCCTGTGGATGGCGATCAGGAGCGAGTGCATCCGCGGACGACCCATCGCCACCAGAGCCGAAGCGAACTTCGCGCTCGTGAGTGGATGGGCGGCGGCGTTGGCCGAGCAACGAGGAACTACGCCAAGGGGTCCACACCGAACCGCTCTACTGGTCCGGACGCCCCCCCAACGCAGTTTCAACCTGTGCCGCCTGAGGGGAGCCTTCGGTACCCGGGCAAGTACGGCAGCGGCTCCCCGTCATCCCGCAGAGGAGAGCGCGGGGAGTGCGGGGCGCGACTGGCCGCACTTGACCCTCGACCTTGTCGAGGGCCCAGAGTCACCGATGTGGAGAACGACATGCGCAGCATCGGGGAGATGGCCCGGGACGGCGGACTGAGCGTGAGCGCGCTGCGGTTCTACGACCGCGCCGGTGTGCTGGTCCCCGCCTGGGTGGACCCGGTCAGCGGCTACCGCTGGTACGAGCCCGAGCAGTTGGAGGAGGCCCGGCTGCTGGCCCGGCTGCGCCGGGCGGGCATGCCGCTGGCCGACATCCGGCTCGTGCTGGCCGGCTGGGCCGGCGCGGACACGGACCTGGTGCGGGGTCTGCTTCGGGCTCACCTGCGCCGTCTCGAGCTGGGGCTGTCCGACGCCCGCAGCGAGTTCTCCACGCTCCGAGCGCTACTCGACCACAGGGAGACAGACCCCATGAGCTCACTCCACACCGCCACCGCCCGGTTGTCCATCCTCGCGCCGGAGCTGGCAGCCGCGCTGGACGCGGTGCGTTTCGCCGCCGGGAACGACGCGGAGTTGCCGATGCTCGGCGGGATCCTGTTCGACGCCGAGGGGGAGGAACTCCACCTCGTGGCCACCGACCGCTACCGAATGGCTGTCGCACGAGCACGCACCATCGGACACGGCGGGCCCCGGACGCAGGTCGTCGTACCGCTTCCGCTCGCCGACGCGATGCGGGCGCTACTGACCGGCGAAGAGCCGGTGGAGCTCTCGCTGGACCGTGACCGCGTGACGCTGGAGACCGAGGACCGGCAGACGGCCGGCCGGAGCCTCGGCCACGAGTTCCCCGATTATCGCCGCCTCGTCCACCTCCCGGCCGGTCACCGCGCCCACGTTGATACATCGGTCTTTCGCCAGGCCCTGGAGACCGGTCCGGTCCGCCCGAGCGCAACACGGGAACAGGACGCCGAGCCTCACGACCTCAGTGTGCTCAGGGTGGCGGAGAACGGGACCGTGGTCGTCTGCGACGACGGTGACGACGACCGGAACAACGTGGCAGTCAACCGGGCGTTCCTGCTGGACGCGCTCGCCGCCGGAGGCCGGGACGAGCTGATCCTGGAGCTGGGCGCGCCCACGGCGCCGCTCGTGATCCGCAGGCCCGACGACGAAGGCGCCTTCTCACTCCTGATGCCGGTCCGCTTGGAGAGCTAGCTTCCATACCGGTCGAAGTGGCCTCGTCCGCAACCGCTGCCCTCAGCCGCGCGGCGGGGCAGAGGGCACTTCGTACCGTACGAGTGACCTCGCGAAGGGCTCGCCGCTGCGCCGGGCGTACGTCATCCGTTCGCGGACCTCGCTCAGGGTGCGGGGACGGTAACCGGGCCCGCCACAACAACTCTTGCGGAAGCGGACGCCGGCGTGCAGCAGCACGGACAGCGTCCGCCAGGCGGCGACGTCCCGGCGCCGGGGTGCGGCGAAGGCGGAGCCCACATGGATAAGCGGCTGCGCGCAGCGGGGACAGATCCGCGTCTGCCTGTCCCTGTCGTCGTAGGGCTGCTTGTACGAGGCCCTGCAGGGCAGGCAGACGTACGAGGTCTTCGCATGAGCCATGTCGCCAGGGTAGGCGTCGCCCGGGCGGAGATCGAAGGGGTTTCGGTTGCGGGTCGGGTGTGGACGCCTGTAGGCCGGCGTATCCGTTCAGCGCCGTCCGCGTGGGACATGCGTGCGCCTGCCCGACGAGGTTCTTCTCGTCTGCCCAAACCATGAGCCGCCGGCCTCACTCACTACCCCTCGTCTTCCGGGCGCCCCGTTTCGTGACGTTCTTGATCTGGTCATGCCTTCTTGCCGGACGCCAGCCGTAGGCTCTTGTTGGAGAGCAAGGGGAGACGGTGAGACGATGATTGACTACCGCAAGACAATCGTTCCGGTGTGGACGCTGGCGACCGGTGACGTCCGGGTGTCCGCATTCGGCGGAGACGAGCCGATGACGGCCGAGCGCCTGGCTGAACTGCGCGGTGTGCTGGCCTGCCTGGCCGACCAACCCATCGCCACACTTGAGGTACATCCGCTACCCGACGAACTCGACCGCAGCCGAGGTATCCCACTCGATGCCGTAAGTCCCCTGGCACAGCACCTGTCCCAGCTCATCACGCAGTCAGCGCGGAGTTCCCCTGTGGCGGCCAAGGCGACCGCTGCCGGCGAAGGTCTGTATCGCATGGTGGTTCCGGCGAAGGTTGCCGCCCAGTTCGGTCAGGGCATCGTTCGCCCGATGGCGGCGAAGGGGGCGGACGGTGGCATTCACAGTGCGCTCATGAACGCAACGGGCATCGCCGCCCAGGCGAAGTTCATTCCGGTCGGTACAGCGGCAGCAGCAGGCGCAGTCGGCGGAGCCGGTGCGACAGCCGGCGTCGCGGTCGCCGGCAGCGCGGCGCTCACCGTGGCCGCGCCGCTCGTGCTCATGGCCGTAGCGGTGGGGGTGAGCGCGAACGCCGACTCCAAGCGCCAGCAAGCCATCGAACACATCACGGAACTGCTTGAGCAACTGCACGAAGACAAGCTCGATGAGGAACACAGCGAACTCGACGGCTGCCGCGATGCCATCGACAAAGCCACCGCCATTCTGCTCGACCAGGGCAAGCTCGGTATCTCGCTGGGACTGGACTCGGCAGTGCATGCCATCAACACGGCGCTGGGTGCCGCTGACCGCCGCCTTGCCCGGTGGCAGCGCGCACTCGACAAGCTGCCCGACGGCAAGGCCGTCGACATCGACACGCTGACCAAGTCGTTCCCCGGCGTCGACGACCACGGCGGCAGGTTCCGAGCCCACCTCGAACTCGCCGCTTTGGCCCTTGCGTTGAAGCGGCGGGTCGTCGTCTTGCAGGCCGTCGAGCATGCCCAGAGCGACCCCGACAACTTGTTCGAGAACTTCGCCCGCGCACTCAAGGCCGACCAGCAGCGCCTCGACAAACTGGAGTCAGGCATCGCCAGTGTCCTGATACGCCTGTCGGCGCTGGAGCTGGCTCGCCCGAACGGTTTGCGGCCCGTCTTCACGACCGGTGAAGTCGATCGCCTGATGCGCGTGGCACACCGGATTCACAGGCTGGGTGACGACGTCGTGGTCAACAACCCTGCGACAGACGTGGCGATCGAGATGGCCCGCGACAAGGACGGCTCGGTGGTCGTGTTCCCCGCGCTGCCCGCACAGGCATAGGCGCGTCCGCACTCGCTCGGTGAGTCGCGCGACTATCTGCGCAGGACGTGCGACGAGGGGTGGGTCATCAACCTGTCGCCGGAGGGGCAACGGTCGGAGAAGTTCGCCCAGCTGCGGGAGGTGAGTCTGGATGACGGGGGCTGGCGGGACGCGCATGCGCGAGGGGTGCGGCCGCGCGAGCCCGGCGGGACGGGGCGCCGCGCCCGTGGACACGGTGCCGAGGAAGGACGCCACCGCGCTCAGGCGAGCCGTCAGCTAGAGGCCGCGTGGTTCACCCAGGGCAAGCAACTGGCCTGACCCGGCGACGGCGGTGAGCCCTGCCGTGGAGACTCTGCCCGGCAGGTGGGCCGGACGCTGGGCTATTACGTCCCGCGAGCCCGATGGTCGGTATGCGGCGGGGCGTGCCCGTGGATGGGGATCTCTGCCCAGACCGTCTTCGTGTACGCGTCGCGGGCCGTGCATCCCCACCGGTCCGCGTACGCCTGGACGAGGAGCAGTCCGCGGCCCGAGGTCTCGTCGGCGGATGGTGATGTAGCGAGCAGTGGCGGGCGTTCGGGGCGGGTGTCCGTGACCTCGACGCGAAGGCGGTCGGGCAGGAGGTACAGCCCCAGCCGGAAGTCCCGACCGGGGAGGCGGCCGTGGCGGACCGCGTTGGACGCCAGCTCGGCCGTGACGAGGGCGACGGCACAGACCGGGTCGGAGTCGTACGGGAGGGCCGTCCACTCGGTGAACTGCTGCACGGCGAGGTGGCGGGCGAGGCGGGCACCTCGTCTGGTGCTGCTGAACCACAGGGTCAGTTGGCGGGCCGGAGCGTGAGCCGAATGGGCCTCATGTGTCGGTTGATGGTGGGTCACGGTTTCAGCGTGGCGGGGTGAATGGTCGGCTGACCAGGTACGACGGCCGTACGTCGTCATCGTCGTACGGCGCGGGCGGCCGGCTGTGGGTTCGGTTGTACGGGGCTTGTACGGGCGTTGTACGGGTCCGGCGCGTGTCCCGGTTGCCGCGCGTCGCGTTGGACATGGACCGGTGGCGAGCGCGGCCGTGGGCGGGGCGCGGAGCGGGATGGGAAGGGCGTGGGACTGTGAGGACGGTACGGGACGTACGGGACGGGGCGACGGGGCGGGGCACGAAGCCCAAGGACGAGGAGGCCGATGTTCCGGGCGTGTGGTCGGCCTACGGGGTGCTGTTGCAGTACCTGCGGAAGCGGGCCGGGCTGAACCAGCAGCAACTCGGGGAGGCCATCGGCTACTCACTGGAGCAGGTTGCCTCGGTGGAGCAGGGTCGGCGGCCGGCCAAGGCGGCGTTCACGGCGGCGGCGGAGCGGGCGCTGGAGGCGGGCGGGGTTCTGGAGGCACTCCAGGGGGAGGTCGATCGGGCGAAGTTGCCACGGTTCTTCAGGAACTTCGCGCTCTTCGAGGCGGAGGCCGTGAGTCGCTTTTCCTACGATCCGCTGCTCGTGCCCGGGCTGTTGCAGACGGAGGCGTACGCGCGGGTTTTGTTCGCTGGCCACTGCCCGCCGCTGAGCGCGGAGATCACCGACCAACACACAGAGGCGCGGCTGAGTCGGCAGAAGCTGCTGACCCGGGTGCCCCTCGCGGAGCTGTCCTTCATCATCGCGGAGGAGGCGCTACGGAATCCTGTGGGCGACACGGAGGTCATGCGCGGACAGTGGCAACACCTGTTGGAGGTGAACGCCTTGCGGAACGTGGAGGTTCAGGTCATGCCTGCCGCGAGCGGCTTCCACTCCGGTCTGAACGGCTCGTTCGTGGTGCTGGAGACCAAGGAGCACCGGCACCTCGGCTACATCGAGTCGCAGGAAGTCGGGTGCGTCGTGCCTGATCCCGCAGAGGTCAGCGCCTTCGGGTTGCGGTATGGCAAGCTGCGATCGCAGGCTCTGAACGGCGTCGAGTCTGCGCGGCTCATCGAACGGCTGGTGGGAGAGACATGAGCGTGGAGCAGGTATCCGAAAACGCTGGCGGGCTGCACTGGTTCAAGAGCAGTTACAGCGGGTCGGGCGGCGGCGACTGCGTCGAGGTGGCCGCCGGTCCGGACGCCGTGTACGTACGGGACTCGAAGGCCGTGGGTGGTGGGCCGGTGCTGCGGGTCGGCCGGGGCGAGTGGGCCGCCTTCGTGGCACGCGCGGTGGGGTAGGGCCGCCGAGTACGGCTTTCGAGCGGAACGACCTGCTCGTTCACGTCACCTGGGGTGACGTGAACGAGCCCGTTGTCATGCCGACGGCTCAGAACAGGGCGCCCTCAGCGCCCTCACCGAAATCCGCCCCACCTAGCGCAGCGCGCTGCTCCGTGCGCTTGCGAGCCGGCTGTCGCGGTCACGCAAGGCGGGCCGCCGCATCCGCGGCTGACCGCTCGGGCACGGGGTTGGTGCGCTACATGGGTGATCGACTTGCGGCAGGCGGGCTGACCAGCTGACCTCCTCCGGCGGGCTGCCGGCCCACACCACGGCCCCACCACGGCCCCCGAACGGCCCCCACCCCGGCCCCCACCACCGTTCCGGCTTGTCCCCGGGGTTCTCAGGACCCGCTCGGGCCGTTGCCGGACCCCGGGCCCAGGGCCGCGCCGCCGGCCGGTCCGTGTTCCCCGTCTGCGAGCCGGTCGACGAGGACGACCGCCACGTCGTCCGACAGGCGGCCCTGCGTGTGGCGCAGCAGGGCCTGGGACAGGTCCTCCAGGAACGCCTGGCGGGTGTGGTCGCGCATGGCCGCCATGGCCTCGGGCAGGTCGAAGAAGGCACCGTCCCGGTCGCGTGCCTCGATGACGCCGTCGGTGCACAGCAGCAGCCGGTCCCCCGGTGCGAAGGGATGGCTGTCGGCCCGCCCGGGAGGTCCGCCGATGAATTCCTCGAGACCGAGCGGCGGCAGGGGGGTGGTGGGCATCAGGGACCGGACGACGCCGTCGTGCAGCAGCAGCGGTGGCGGATGGCCCCGGTTGATCACTTCGAGGCGGGGGGCCGGGCCCGGTGGCGGGCCGCCGGGGACCTGGGCCACGAGAGCGGTGACGAACCCTTCGAGGAGGGCGTCGTCGCTGTCGGCCACGCCCGCGATGACGGCGTCCCGCCGCAGGGCCGCTCCGCAGTGGTTGATGACCTCCACCAGGTCGTCCTCGTAGTGCACGGCTTCCCGGAACGCACCGAGCACGACCGCGGCGGCCCGTACGGCGGGCAGGCCCTTGCCCCGGACATCGCCGACGATCATCCGGACCCCGTACCGGGTCTGGACCACGTCGTACAGATCGCCGCCGATCTGCGCGCCCGCCTCGGCGGCCAGGTACAGGCTGGCCGCCCGTAGGGGGCCCAGCCGGTCCGGCACCGGCCGCAGCAGGACCTCCTGCGTGGCCGTGGCGATCCGGCGGATCCGGTTGAGCTCGTTCTCCCGGCGGGTGCGGGCGGCGCCGCTCGTCATGAAGCTCGCCACCGAGACCAGGAACAGGGCGAGGAAGTTCGTGTAGACCTGTCGGCCACCCCAGGCATGGTTGGAGGTGGCGGTGATCACGCTGACTCCCACGGCCGCTGCCGTCGCGGCGAGCGTGCCTCTGGGGCCCGTCGTCACCGCCGCCAGAGCGGGGGTCGCGACCAGCAGGGGTCCGGTGTACACGACGTGCGCGGGCGTGAGCTCGACGAGGAGCACCAGCAGGGCGACCGCGTAGGGCAGGCACTGGGCGAGGGTGAAAAGGACCTGGTGGTGGCCGCCGGCTCCCGGTCCCGGGGTCGAGCGCGAAGGCGCTCTCATGAGTACAGCCTGCCTCGCACGGACGCATGGACGCCACCGCGGTCCGCTCCGCCCGGCGAGCGGCGCTCCCCGCTGCCGACGACCCGCAGAGGTTAGACCATGGAGTATGGGCGACTTCCTGGGAGATCTCCGGCGCAGGCTGCTCGGCTCGGCCACGAGCTCCCCCTCTCCCCCTCGGCGTCCCCGCCGAGGACGCCCCCAGGGGCCTCGGGAGCGCGCCCGGCGCCCGGGGGCCGGGGCCGGGCGGCCGCAGCGTCTGTCCTCCCTGCTGAGCGTGCGCAGCGTGGCCGGCGAGGTGTTCCTCCTGCAGCTGGCCGTGGTGATGCTCCTCGTCGCCGCCGCGGTGGTCGCGCTCGTGGTGCAGGCCCGGAGCGCCGCCATGCTGGACGCCCGGCACCGTACGCTCGCCGCCGCCGGCACGTTCGCCGAATCCCCGGGAATCGTCGCGGCGCTGCGCAGCCCCCATCCGAGCGCGGTGCTGCAGCCGCGCGCGCAGGCAGCCCGGAAGATCGCCGAGGTCGACGGCATCAACGTGTACTCCCTCGACGGGGTCACCCTCACCCACCGTGATCCACGACAGATCGGGAAGCGCGTCGTGGGCCCTTTCTCCAAGGCGGCGGCCGGCAAGTCCTTCACCGAGACGTTCCAGGGGTCCCTGGGCCGGTCCGTGGTCTCGGTGGTCCCCGTCAAGGACCCCGCCGGCCGTGTCATCGCCGTCGTCTCCTCCCCGGTCACGGTCCAGAACGTGCAGAACATGGTGAACCGGCAGCTGCCGGTCGTCCTCGGCAGCGCGGCCGCGGTGCTCGCCCTGTCCGCGGGCGGGACGGCCCTGGTGAGCCGTCGGCTGCTGCGGCGGACCCATGGCCTGGGACCGGCCGAGATGACGAGGATGTACGAGCACCACGATGCGGTGCTGCACGCGGTGCGAGAGGGCGTACTGATCGTCGGCAGCGGGGGACGGCTGCTGCTGGCCAACGACGAGGCGCGGCGGCTGCTGGACCTGCCGGCGGACGCGGAAGGGCTCCCCGTCGCGGACCTCGGCCTGGAGGAGGCGATCGCCGGTCCGATCGCCTCCGGCCGCCCCGCGACCGACGAGCTGCACATGGCGGCCGATCGGCTGCTCGCGCTGAACATCCGGCCCACCGCCCCCTACGGGCCGGCCGGGACCGTCGTCACGCTGCGGGACACGACCGAGCTGCGGGCGCTGTCCGGCCGGGCCGAAGTGGCCCGCGAGCGGTTGAAGTTGCTCTACGACGCGGGGGTCCAGGTCGGCACGACGCTGAACGTGGAGCGCACCGCGGAGGAACTGGCACAGGTGGCGGTCCCACGGTTCGCCGACGTGGTGACGGTCGACCTCCTGGACCCGGTGCTGCGCGGCGAGGAGCCTCCCGAAGCGAGCACCGAGATGCGCCGGACCGCGGTCGTCGGCCTCCGGGGCGATCACCCGCTGTCCCCCGTCGGCGAGCTGATCCGTTTCGCACCCACCGGTCCCGTGGCGGCCGGGCTGGCCGGCGGGCGGGCGGTCCTGGAGGCGGACCTGCGCGCCACCCACCGCTGGCGGGCCCAGCACCAGGCCAACGCCCTGCAGATCCTGGACCGCGGCATCCACTCCCTGATCGTCGTGCCCCTGCGGGCCCGCGGCGTGGTGCTGGGCATGGCCGGCTACTGGCGCGGGCAGGACTCCCCGGCGTTCGACGAGGAGGACGTGTCCTTCGCCGAGGAGCTGACCGCCCGGGCGGCGCTGTCCGTCGACAACGCCCGCCGCTACACCCGCGAGCACCACATGGCCGTCACGTTGCAGCGCAGTCTGCTGCCCCGGGGCGTACCGGAGCAGTCCGCCGTCGAGGTCGCGCACCGGTATCTGGCCGCGCAGGCGGGGGTGGGCGGTGACTGGTTCGATGTCATCCCGCTGCCCGGCGCCCGGGTGGCGCTGGTGGTCGGGGACGTCGTGGGCCACGGTCTGCACGCGGCCGCCACCATGGGCCGCATGCGCACCGCCGTGTACAACTTCTCCACCCTCGACCTGCCCCCGGACGAGCTGCTGAGCCACCTGGACGAGCTGGTCGCGCACATCGACACCGACGAGCAGGAGTGGCAGGGGATCACCGGGGCGACCTGCCTGTGCGCCATCTACGATCCCGTTTCGGGGCAGGTGACCGCGGCCACCGCCGGGCATCCGGGACCCGCTCTGGTCGACCCCGACGGAACCGTGTCCTTCCCCGAGGTGCCGGTTTCCCCGCCGCTGGGCCTGGGCGCGGGTCTGCCCATGGAGACCATGACCCTCACCCTGCCGGAAGGCTCCCGGCTGGCACTGTTCACCGACGGGCTGATCGAGAGCCGGGACCGCGATCCGGACGCGGGCCTGGCAGCGCTGCGCGCCGCCCTGGCCGGGCCCGCCCGCACCCCGGAGGAAACCTGCACCGTGGTGATCGAGGCGATGCTGCCCGCCAGACCGAGCGACGACGTCGCGCTGCTGGTGGCCCGCACCCGCCGGCTGGACCCCGCCCGGATCGCCGAGTGGGAGGTGCCCCCCGATCCGGCGGCGGTGTCTCCGGTGCGCAACGCCTGCGCCCGCCGCCTGGCCGACTGGGGCCTGGAGGACATCGCCTTCACCACGGAACTCATCCTCAGCGAGCTGATAACCAACGCCATCCGCCACGGCACCGAGCCCATCCGGGTGAGGCTGCTGTACGACCGCAGCCTGGTCTGCGAGGTCTCCGACGGCTCCAGCACCTCCCCGCACCTGCGCCGGGCCGAGGCCACCGACGAGGGCGGCCGCGGCCTGTTCCTCGTCGCGCAGTTCGCCGAGCGCTGGGGCACCCGCTACACCGACCGCGGCAAGATCATCTGGAGCGAGCAGGCACTCCAGGACGGGGCCGCACCGCCCTCGATGGATCTCGGGGAGGCGCTCCTGGCCGGGTGGGACGACGAGGGGTTCTGAGACGCACCGGTACGGCAGCCGCGGGAAGACGGCGGACACCACCGTCCGGGACTGCGCTGCCGGGGCCGCCGAACGTACGCTGGCTTCGATCTGTACGCGAACGCCCGTTATGGAGCCTTTGTGTCCGCACCCCGCATCCGGACAGCCTCCGTCGCCGCCTGCCTGGCCCTCGCGGCGGGGGCCCTCGGTGCCTGCGGAGACGAACCCGCCCCCGCGCCCAGAGCGCCCGCCGTGGCCACCTCAGCCGCGGACGCCGGCGGCACGGCGGCTCTGGCCGCGGCAGCGAAGAAGGAGGGCACGCTCAACACGATCGCGCTGCCGCGCGACTGGGCCGGCTACGGCGCACTGATCGACGGCTTCGAGAAGAAGTACGGGATCAAGGTGCTGGTGGAGGACCCGGAAGGTACCAGCCAGGGCGAGATCAACGCCCTGAAGGAGCACCGGGGAGCAGGCCGCGCCCCCGACGTGATCGACGTGGGCAGGTCGTTCGCCCAGTCCGCGGCCCGCGAGGGCCTGCTCGCTCCGTACAAGGTCGCCGCGTACGACGCGATCCCCAGGGAACAGAAGGACCCCCGGGCCCGCTGGTCCAACAACTACGGCGGCTACATCTCGATCGGCTGCGACGCCCACCGCGTCAAGACCTGCCCTTCGACCTTCGCCGATCTGCGCAGGCCCGAGTACAAGGGCCAGGTCGCCCTCAACGGCGACCCCACCCGATCCGAATCCGCCTTCGCCGGAGTGTACGGCGCGGCGTTGGCGAACGGTGGTTCCTTCGACGACATCCAGCCCGGCATCGACTTCTTCGCCGAGCTCGGCAAGAGCGGCAACTTCATCCCGGTCGAATCCTCACCGGCCACGATCACGAAGGGCCGCACCCCGATCAGCATCGACTGGGACTTCCTGAACCTCGGGTACGCCGAGGAGTTCCGCGAGCAGGGGTCGGACGTCGACTGGCGGACGGCCATCCCCTTCGACGGCAGCTTCGCCGAGTACTACGCGAGCGGGGTGAACAAGGACGCCCCGCACCCCGCCGCGGCACGTCTGTGGCAGGAGTACGCCTTCAGCCCGGAAGGGCAGAACATCCGGCTCGCCGCCTATGCGCGCCCCGTCCTCATGGAAGCCATGGAGAAGGACGGCACCCTCGACAAGATGGCCGCGGAGAAACTGCCGACGGTCGAGGGCACGCCGACGTTTCCGACGGAGGCACAGACGGAGAAGGCGAGGGAGACCGTCAACCGCGGCTGGGCCGAGGCCGTCCCGGGCTGAGGGCCGGGGGGTGGTCCCGGCTCCCCTGCGGCGCTCCGCATGCCAGGTCGGCGGGGGTCTCCCGGGCACACGGGGACCGGGCGCAGGGGCCGTGCGGCGCACGGTACGCGGGCGCGGCAAAATACCACCCTTTCGGGGCCCGGTCCGGTTGTTTATCCGATGGTGATGGTCCCCCTCCCCGGGCACCGGCCCTGGCACTAGCGTCCCGTGGCACCCCGGGAATGCGGGTGTGCACCGCACGGCGGCCCGTGCGGACCCTCCGGCCCCGCCTGCCCCTCCCGGCCCCCGGACCAAGGAGGCACCGTGCTGTCACTGCGACGGCGACCCATCAGCAGCTTTTCAGTGGCCGCGAGATACACGATCGGCAGCGGATTCGTCATCGCCGCCCTGGCCCTCACGCTGATCGCGCTGCTCATACCCGTCGAGAAGTTCGGCGGCCGGGCTTCGGCCGCGGCCGCGCGCCCCGCCGCCGACGACGACGGGGCCGGCACCATGAGCACGGCGTACGGGCCGCTGACCCCCGCGGACCGGGACTTCGTACGGAAGGTACGGCTCGCCGGCCTGTGGGAGCTGCCCGCCGGGCGGCAGGCCCAGCAGCGCGGGACGCGCCCTGCGGTGCGCACGGCCGGTGAGCACCTCGTGGAGGGCCACACCGAGCTGGACCGGCAGGTCATCCAGGTCGGCCAGGCCCTCGGCATCGACCTGCCCAACCAGCCTTCCGAACAGCAGCGGGGCTGGCTGGGGCAGCTGACCCGGGCCCAGGGTGACGAATACGAGCGCTTGTTCGTCCAATTGCTGCGCCGGGCGCACGGGAAGGTCTTCGCGCTCCTGGCCCAGATACGGGCCCAGACCCGCAACTCCATGGTCCGAGCCCTCGCCACATCAGCCAACACGACGGTCCTGGACCACATCACGGTCCTGGAGGACAGCGGGCTGGTCGACTTCGACGCGCTCGTCGTCCCCGACGTGACCCCCACCCCCTCCACCGACGTCCGATCGACGAAGTGAAGTGATCCCATGAACGCAAAGGGCCACAAACGCCCCCGATTGTCCAGCAAGGTCATAGCCATGGTCGCCGCCCTGGTCCTGGGCGGGGGCGGAGTAGCCGTCGTCGCGGGCAACGCGAACGCGGGCCAGGACGGAGGCCGAAGTCCCGGCGGCGCCACGCAGGTGACCGCCACCATCGACTGCCCCGACGTGGGCGACCGGCTCACCTCCGTGCCGGGCCAGGCGCGCACCGAGGTCGACGAGAGCCTCGCCGAGCTGGACGTACAGGTCGCCGACGCCTACCGGCGCCTGGCCGGCGGCGAGGCCGGGGGCAACGCCCTCCTCGGTGAGCTCCAGGGCAAGCGCGACAAGACCATCGGCCGCATGTCGGACGCGATCGCCCGGTCCGCCCCGCGTCCGGAGGAGCTCAAGTCCCTCAGCGGCTGCCAGATGAAGGAGGCGGCGGCGCAGGACGACCCGGCCGCGGCGGCCGCCGAGGACCAGGGCAGCCTCGCCCGGAACGTCGGCGGCAAGGGCGGCCCGGCGCGCAGCGACTTCGTCGCCATCGGCAAGGTCCGGCCGAACGTCCGCACCCCCGGGGCCGCGGCCGGTGCCTCTTCGGGCTCCTTCAGCTCCCAGTGCGGACGCAACGAGAACGGCCACTCCAATCCGGACAACGTGATCGTCGCCCCCGGAGTCTCCAACGGCGCCCACCACATGCACGACTACGTCGGCAACAAGTCCACCGACGGCTTCTCCACCAACGACAGCCTCGCCGCCGCCGGCACCACCTGCAGCAACGGCGACCTCTCCAGCTACTACTGGCCGGTGCTGCGGCTGCGCGACGGAAAGGCGGAGAAGGACGCGAAGGCGCCCGGTGGCGGGCAGGACGCGAACGTGGGCACGATCCTGCGGCCCAAGCAGGTGTCCATCACCTTCAAGGGGAGCCCGGTGGGCAAGGTCAAGGCGATGCCCCGCTTCCTGCGGATCATCACGGGTGACGCCAAGGCCTTCACCAACGGCACGGCCAACGCCAACGCCTCGTGGAGCTGCACCGGCTTCGAGAACCGCCAGCTGAAGGACAAGTACCCGATCTGCCCCAAGGGCAGTGACGTGGTGCGCACCTTCACCTTCCAGAGCTGCTGGGACGGCCGCAACGCCGACAGCGCCAACCACCGTACCCACGTGGCCTTCCCCGACCGCGACGGCCGCTGCCCGAAGGGCTTCACCGCCATCCCGCAGCTGGTGCAGAAGCTCACCTACGGCGTCGCCCCGGGTGCGCGGTTCGCCGTGGACAGCTTCCCGGAGCAACTGCACAAGCCGGTGACGGACCACGACGACTTCATCAACGTGATGCCGGACAAGCTGATGGCGACCGCCGTGGGCTGCATCAACGGCGGGCGCACCTGCCGCTGACGCCCGCGGTACGGCCCTGCGGACTCCCGGGCGGGGCGTGCCCGCCCTCCCCCTCGCACCGCGCGCCGCCCGGGAAAGGTGTTGGTCCGAAGCCGACTTCGGGCCAACACCGCTTCCGTGTGCCCGGCCGGGCGCCGGGGCCCGGCGCCCGGGACACGGGCGCGGCGCGGTCTGCCGTACGGGGGCCGCCGGCGGGCCGGCACACCGGTGGCCGGCGCCGGCCCGTGCGAGCTCCTGCCGCAGACGCTCGGCCCGTGCCTGTCCCTGCGGGGCGAACGGCTCCGGCCCTGGCCGCGCACGGCCTTCCGCGGGCGGCCGACGCGCACTCGGGCCGCTCGCCGAGCGCGGTGACCCGGGCGGGTGGACGGACCGGCAAGACGGGCCAGGTGGACGGGCCAGGTGGACGGGCCAGGTGGACGGGCCGGGGAGGGACTGCGCGAGGCGCGCCTCGCGGCCTCTGGACACCATGGCCGACAGCCGTGCGGCTTGCGGACGCCGCGGCCGACAGCCCGTACGGCCGATTACGGCCACTACGGCTACTACGGCCCACGTGCGTGGCGCGCCGTCGGGCGCCCCGTCCCGGCGGCTACCCGTACCGCCGCCCTCAGGGACGGGCGCGCATGCGTGCGGACCGGCCCGGTCCCCGAAGGTACGGGGCCGGGCCGGTCTGCCGTGCGCTGTGGGGGGTCACAAACCGTTGACGCGGGCCATCCGGCCGACCACGACGGGCGTGAAGTCGGCCGTGACGACGCGCCCCGCCCTGCGTCCGACCCGCGAGTGCTGGCGCCGTACCTGGGCCATCAGCCTGCGGCTGCGCAGGGCCATCTCCAGCTCGAAGCGGGTGCGGGGGTCGCGCAGGCCGGTCCCGAACAACTTCTCCAGCTGCCGCATGCGGTACCGGACGGTCTGCGGGTGCACGCTGAGGGCCTTGGCGGCCTCGGGGGCGCCGCCGCCTTCCAGCCAGGCCAGGAGCGTCACCTCCAGCCGTTCGCTCTGGCGCGGGGTCAGGTCGGCCAGCGGACGGAGCCAGCGGGCAGCCAGCGCGTGGGCCAGCGGCTCGTCCTGGAGCAGCAGCAGGGTCGAGAGGTGGTCGTCCACGAAGACGGGCCGGGCGTCCGGGCCCGTGCGGGTGGGTGTCAGCGCGAGCAGCCGCAGCGCCCAGCGCAGCGAGGAGGCGGTGTCCCGCAGGGGAACCGCGTGTCCGACGGCTGCCGGCCGTCCGCGCAGGGCGAGTTCGAACGGGGCGCGGGTGTCCGGGTCGGGGCTCGGGACGAGCAGGCAGGGGCGGCTGGCGAACGTTCCGGCGAGGGCGTCGTCCATGACGGTGGTCAGTTGCTGGACCTCACCGGGTGTGGCTGGCGCGACGGCCCGTACGGAGACCGGCAGGGTCCAGCCGGCCGCCTCGGCGAGTTCGGCGAGGGAGGTCTCGCAGGCGGCCCGGTCGTCGGTGAGGGCCTGGAACAGCTCCTGGCGGGCCTGGTCGCTGCCGGCCCGGACCCGGGCCGGGGCCTCCCCCCCGCCTTCGACCGGGACCCGGACCCCGTCCGGAACCCGACCCCCGTCCGGAACCCGGCCCCCGCTCGGCGCCGCGCCCCGGCCGAGGCCCCCCTCCTCACCCGGGCGCCCGTGCTCCCGCGCGTGCTCACGCTCGTGTTCGCGCTCGTGACCCCGCGTGTGTTCCCGCCCGTGCTCCCGCCCGTGCTCCCGCGCACCCTCGCCCCCGGGCACGGCCGGGGCCGCGGCCAGGGCGAGGGACGGGGCCAGGGAAGCGGAGCCGGCCCCGGGCGTCGCCCCGGCCCCGGCCCCGGCCCCGGTCACCGCCGCTTGCGCTCCTGCGGCCGCGCCCCGGATCCCGCCGCCGTCCTCGTCCATGTGCCTCCCGGCCGTCTGCCGCCTATGTCGCTCCTGGTCCCTGCCCGCGTGGCCGTGGCGCGCGTCGCGGTAGCCGAGAGCGGTGAGAAGGGCCTCTTCCACCCGCTGTCTGAGCAATTCGTCATCGATGGCATCGTTGTCATCGATAAGTGTGGAAAATCCCGGAATTCCATGCAGAAGCTCCTCCACTATCTCGGCGGCCAGCGCGGGGAGTTCCCTTCGCAGGACGCGGGTCCACTCTCCGCGGGGGCGGGACCAGATGCGGTTCAGAAGTTCGCACATCGTTTCCTCGTTCGTGCCGTGGTGAGGCTCGTCCGGTGACGCAGCGACGAGCCCCCCGAGGGGGCCTCTCATGCCAACAGGCTTGTACAGCAAGAGAGTTGCGATCCTCGTACTCCCTCCTGGAGGGGTCCGGCCACCAACGGTCCCGTGGTTTTGCCTTGATTTTGCCGTCGGGTACGCGTAGGCGGCGGGCGGCGCGGTGGCCTGTCGCAACCTCCGCTGGAGGGGAATCTTCCGGTGTTGTTCGATGCGCCGGAGACGCGCTGCGAGAAATTATCACGTTTCGATAAATCCCGTGGAGGCACCGGGCGGCTCCACGATGCTTCTGCACTCCGGCCCCAAGCTCCTCGGCCGGCGCAGGAATTTCACAGCGCTGCCGGGCACGAGCGACAACAACCCCCGGGTGCCGAGCGCCAGGTGGAGTGCTCGGAAGCCCAGGGCCACAGGAGATCTGGATGCCCCTGTCCCAGCCTCACACACGCCGCTCGCACCGAGCCCGTCGCAGGGGTCGATACCCCGTGGCGACCCCGGTGGTGCTGGCCGTTCTCATCTCCGCCGTCGTGGTGGTCCGCGTGGGCGCCCTGACCCACGTGACGGACTTCCTCGATTTCGGGGCGGGCGTGCTCTCGCTCGTCTCGCTCACCGCCACGGTCCTGTGGGGGCTCGCCGCCACCGACCGGGTGCTGCTCGGTCCGGGACACCGGCTGCTCGCCCAAGGGGCACACCGCGGCCTGGCCGTGTCCGGGCTGTCCTTCCTGGCCCTGCACATATGGATCAAGGTGGCGAAACAGCAGACCGGCGCGGCCTCCGCGGTCGTGCCGTTCGCGGACCGCGACCAGCCCGTCGTCATCGGCCTCGGCACCCTGGCCGGCTACCTGTTCGTGTCCGTCGCCGTCTCCGGCGCGGTGCGCAGCGTGTTCGCCACCAAGAGCCGCTCCCTGTGGTGGCGGGCGCTGCACTTCGGCGCCTACCCGGCCTGGGGCGCGTCCCTGGTGCACGGGCTGAAGGCGGGCCGCCCGGGCGGTGCCTGGGTGACGACCGCGTACGCGCTCTGCCTGGTCGGTGTCGCCGCCGTCCTCTTCTTCCGCCTCAAGTCCCGTACCCGTGAGGAGGTTTCCCGACCGGTCGTCACCGTCACCGTCCCGGGGCCGCGCCCGGGCTCCGGCCGCGGCGGGCGTCCGCTCGTCTCCGCCGGGCCGGCCGCGGTGCGCCGTCCGCGTGCCCGGCCGTACGCCGTGGCGGCCTCGCCAGGCCGGGCCGCGGGCAGGCGCCAGCTGTACGGCGAGCAGCCCGCGGCGGCGGAGCGGTGGCTGTGAACGCCGCGCCGCGCCCCGGCCTCGGCTGTGTAGGCGCTCCCCGGCTGCTGGCCGGCCTCGACCAGGTTCCGCGGCTGGACCGCGCCGCCCATCTGAGCGCGCACGGCACCCTGCCCCGGTACCGCCCGGACGAACTGGTCGAACTCGCCGACGACATCGACCTGCGCGGCCGCGGCGGCGCGGGTTTCCCCTTCGCGCGAAAGCTCCGGGCGGTCATGCGCTCGGCCCGTGGCCGGGACACCGCTCCAGCCGTCGTGGTCAACGGCAGTGAAGGGGAGCCGAGTTGTCTGAAAGACACCGCCCTGCTGCTGCACGCCCCGCACCTCGTGCTCGACGGGGCCCTGCTGGCCGCCGCCGCGCTCGGCGCGGACGACGTGGTGGTGGGGGTCACCCGGGCGGACGTGGAGCAGTCGGTGCGGGACGCCGTGGCGGAACGCGGTCCGGCCGGCCGCCGGGTGCGCGTGGCCCTGCTTCCCGAGCGCTTCGTGACGGGAGAGGGGACCGCCCTCGTCAGCGGTCTGAACGGCGGCGCCGTGGTCCCCTCGGGACGCAAGGTACGGACCAGCGAGCGGGGGCTGGCGGGTGCGCCGACCCTGCTGTCGAACACCGAGACCTTCGCCCAGCTCGCCGTGGCGGCACGGCTCGGTGCGCAGGACTACCGCGCGACCGGACTTCCGACCGAGCCGGGCACGGTCCTGCTGACCGTGGCCGGCACCACCGTCGTGGAGACGCCGACCGGGGCCTCGCTGCCGTACGTCCTGGAACTGTGCGGTACCGATCCGGGACAGGGCGTACTGGTCGGCGGCTACCACGGCAGATGGCTGGACCCGGTGGCCGCCCGCTCCGCCCAGGTGTCCCGGCAGTCCCTGGCCTCCTTCAACGCGGTGCTGGGGGCGGGGGCGGTGCTGCCGCTTCCGGAGGACACCTGTCCGGCCGGTGAGGTCGCGCGGGTGACGCGGTGGATGGCCAAGGAGACGGCGGGCCAGTGCGGGCCCTGCGTGCGCGGCCTGCCGGCCCTGGCCGACGTACTGGACGAAGCCGTCCGGGGCGGGGGCGGCGCGGCCCTGGAGGCGGTGGAGGCACGGCTGATGTCGGTCCGGGGGCGGGGCGCCTGCAGCCACCCGGACGGCACCTCGCACTTCGTGGCCTCGGCGCTCGCCTCCTTCCCCGACGAGTTCCACGACCACGCCCTGGGCAGCGGATGCGGCAGACGGGTCCTGGGGGCGCTGCCCCTGCCGCAGGACGAGAGCCCGGAGCGGCTGGTGGTCGACTGGACGCTCTGCAAGGGGCACGGGCTGTGCGTGGACGTCCTGCCCGACGTCGTCCAGCTCGACGCGGACGGCTACCCGGCGAAGGCGTCCATGCCGGTGCCGGCCCGGCTGCGGCCGAAGGCGCTGCGGGCGGTGCGGCGCTGCCCCGCCCTCGCGCTGCGGATCCAGGACTGAACCGGGCCGGTGCACGGCTCCGGACGGGGCGCGCGTTCATTCTTGGCGCGATCTGACAAATTCCAGGTGATGTGAACTCCGTTCGGCGCCGGGCCCGTATCAATGGGCGAAGGGATTTACGAAAAGTCGGCACCGAACCTGAAGGAGAGATCGTGAAGAAAATGCGTCGTGAGATATTCGCCGGGTCGGCGATCGCAGTACTGCTGCTGACAGCCGGATGTGGACTTGCCGAAAAACCCCCGGGCAAGGGGAATGCGGTACAGCCGGTCGGCGACAGCAAGAAGGTCGGGGCGGCGTACGGCGCGGACGGCGCCTACGGGTCGGACGCGGCCGTGGGAGCCGGCACGGACGGGGGGTACGGCAGCGGTTCCGGCGCCGACCCGGCGGCCGCGACCGGCAAGGCCGGGCCGGCCGGAACGCTGAAGGTGGCGCAGCTCCCGAACATCGGCGGCGGAGTCACCGACGGCGGGGGCCTGACCCTCTACCGCTTCGACAAGGACACGGCCAAGCCCCCGAAGTCCAACTGCGAAGGGGACTGCGCCACGACGTGGCCTGCGGTGGCGGCGGACGATGCCACGGCCGGCGAGGGCATCGACGCGGGTCTCCTCGGTTCTGTCGCCCGGGCGGACGGCACCCGGCAGCTGACGGTCGCGGGCTGGCCGGCCTACCGCTACGCGAAGGACACCAAGGCGGGCGACGCGCTCGGTGAGGGCGTGGGCGGCACCTGGCACGTACTGGGGGCCGACGGCAAGCCGGCCGGCGCGGCCAGGAAGCCGGAGGCGGCGACACAGGCGCAGGGCGCCGAACTGTCCGTCGCGCAGAACGCGAAGCTCGGAGCGATCATCGCCGACGCGGAGGGCCGCACGCTCTACCGGTTCGACAAGGACAGCGCCTGGCCGATGAAATTCGGTTGCCTCGATGCCTGCCTGGACACCTGGAAGCCCGCGAAGCCCGTCGACAAGACGAAGGTGACGGGAATTTCCGCCGAACTGGTCGGCTCGGTAAAACGCCCCGACGGTTCCGAGCAATTGACGATCGACTGCTGGCCGGTTTATCTCTTCACCGGCGACAAGGAGCCCGGCGATATCAACGGGCACAACAAGCAGGGCCTCTGGTTCGCCGTGACCGACAAGGGCAAGAAGGCGAAGGCGGTGAGCTAGGACCGGCCCGTACCGACCCGTGGTGCCCGGGCTCCTCCCACCCCGGGCACCACGGCCCCCGTCCCGACCGGCCAGTGAGGAAGAAGCAGCCATGGCGCCGTCGACCGTCCGCCCGTACCTCCCGCACCGCCGCCGGGTCCCGTTCGCATCGGCGGGGCTCGCCGCGCTCTGCGCCGTGCTGCTGGCCGGTGGCTGCGCCGGCGGCCCGGCGCGGGGCGGAGCCCGTGCGCAGGAGAGCGCGCCGTCCGCCGCGGCCGGGGAGGGCGCCGCGCCGTCCACGTCGATCGAGGAGATCGCCGCCGCCGTCGGCTGTACCGCGCACGTGGACGTGCAGGCCGAGGAGTTGCGGGAAGGCGGGTGCGACACCGGCGAGGGTGCGTTCCGCATGGTCACCTTCGCGGCCGACCAGGGACTGCGCTCCTGGCTCACCGAGGCCCGCGTGTACGGAGGCACCTATCTGGTGGGCAGCCGCTGGGTGGTGACCGCCCCGTCCCCCGAGGCCCTCGGCACCCTGCGCGAACGGCTCGGCGGGACGCTGGAGGCCGGCGCGGACCACGGGGACCACGCGGCCCACTCCCCCCACGCGGACGCCGGACACTGAGCCCGCGGGCGCGGCGTGTCGGCCAGTTGTCAGGATAAGACCTCCTTCGTGAGATGCACGCATCCCTGCCCTCCGGGATGATTCGCCGCAGCCGTACGTGCAACAGGGTGAGCGGGTAAGTGCCTTCACCGAAAGGAACGGCCCCCGTGCGCCACAAACGCCTCGCACCGCTGCTCGCCACCGCCGGACTCCTCGCGACGTCCCTGCCCCTGCTGACCGCCACTCAGGTCTCCGCCGCGCCGGCGGCGGAGTACCGGCCGCAGAAGCCCGCCTGGCACCGTTGCAGTCCGGACCAGCCGGCCTCGTACGAGTGCGCCACCCTCAAGGTCCCGCTCGACTACCGGCGTCCCGGCGGCCGCATGATCGACCTCGCGATATCGAGGATGAAGAGCCCGGACCAGGCCAAGCGGCACGGCGTCATGCTGCTCAATCCCGGCGGCCCGGGCGGCTCCGGTCTCGGTCTGCCCCTCGCCGTCGACGGGATCATGCCGGGGAACGTACGGGAAGGCTACGACCTCATCGGTTTCGATCCGCGCGGGGTCGGTGCCAGCAGCCCGATCACCTGCGAACTGAACGACGCCGAGCAGAACTTCGATCGGGCTTACCGGCCGGAGAGCTTCCCCGCCGATGTGGCGTGGGCGCGCACCGTCGCCGAGAAATGCCGCGAGAAGGCGGGCGCGGTGCTGCCCTACATCACCACCCGCAACACGGCGCGCGACATGGACGCGATCCGCGCGGCCCTGGGCGAGCGCAAGGTCTCCTACCTCGGGTACTCCTACGGGACCTACCTCGGGGCGGTCTACTCGCAGATGTTCCCGGAGCGCACGGACCGCTTCGTGCTCGACAGCGGCGTGGACCCGCAGCGGATCTGGCGCGGCATGATCCAGGTGTGGGCGACCGAGGCGGAGCCCGCCTTCCAGCGGTGGACGCGGTGGGCCGCGGAGCGCTCGGCCGACAACGGGCTCGGTGACACGCCGAAGGCGGTCTCCGACACCTTCTGGGGGCTGGTGGCGCGCGCCGACCGGGAGCCGGTCGACCTGGACGGGCAGAAGATCACCGGTGACGCCCTGCGCTCCGCCCGCGGGCTGTTCTTCTACCCCGCGCAGGCGACCCCGCTGATCGTGGCCGTCAAGGCCGCGGCCGAGGGCAAGCCGCTGCCCGCCGGGATGACGGCGGCCGAGGCCGGCAAGCTGCTCTCCGGCGGGCAGCCGGCCCGCCCGGCCGGCGAGCCGGCCCCGGACAACGGCACGGCCGTCTTCTGGGCCGTGGTGTGCGGGGACACCGGGTCCTGGCCCCGCTACACCGAGCAGTACGAACGGGACGCGGCCAAGGACAAGGCCAGGTACCCGCTGTACGGGGACTTCGCCTCCAACATCAAGCCGTGCGCATTCTGGGACCGGCCCGTCGAGGCGGCCACGCCGATGCGCACCCGCGCCAACGTGCTGACCGTGCAGAACGAGTGGGACTCGCAGACGCCGCTCACCAGCGGGCAGGGTCTGCACCGCGCCCTCAAGGGCTCGCGGATGGTGCTGGCGGCGGGCGGCGAGGGCCACGGCGTGTACCTCGCGGACCCGACCTCCTGCGCCAACGCCCCGGTCAGCGCGTACCTGGCCACGGGCCGGCTGCCCGCCGAGGACGTGACGTGCACCAACCCGTCCGGTGGTGCGGAGCGGCGCGCGTCCGCAGCCCCGGCCGGCCCCCTTCCGTTCCCGGCCGGTCCGCACCGCTTCTGACCGGGCCGTTTCTGACTGCGGCGCTTCTGACGCGCCGCTTCTGACCGGACTGCGTCGGACGCGCCGCCTGCGCACCGTGCCGCCTGCGCACGGTGCCGCCTGCGCACGGCGGCACTCGTGAGCGCGCGGGTCCGGTCACCTGTCACGGCACGCCGCGAAACCGCTTCGCACCGGGCACCGTCCGCGTCATGATGGGCGGTGCCCGGGTCGTGCCGCTGGGGGGCCACGGCCGGGCCGAGGAGTCCGGGGGGACCCATGGCCGCGTCCGCGCGCTCGCGCTCGTCACATCCGTCGTCGGCAGGCGGCGCCCGCGGGTCCGGCCCGGGCGGCGCCCCGGCCGGGGCGCCGCGCGGCCGGGGCGTGCTCGAAGGGGCCTTCGCCGTGCTGGAGGCGCTGCGCCGGCAGGGCGACGAGGCCGGAGTGACCGAACTCGCCCTCGCCTGCGGGGTTCCCAAGGCGACCGTGCACCGGCTGCTCGACCAGCTGGTGGCCCTCGGCGCCGTCGAACGCCACGGGGCACGCTACCGGTTGGGCGCGCAGCTCTACCGGATCGGCCAGGCCTGGCAGCCCCACCCCGGGCTGCGCGCAGCCGCCCGGCTGCCATTGCACCGGTTGCGGGCGGCGACGGGGGCCAGTGTGGTCCTGACGGTGCTCCACGACACGGCGCTCGACGACACGGTGGCCCTGACGGTGAGTTCGGTTCCGGGCGCCCTGGAGCCCGTGCTCCCCGTCCGCAACGGGACCGGCTTCCGCCTGGACACGGCCGTCGGACGGGCCCTGCGCGGCCCCCGGCGGTCCGGGGCCGTGCTCGACCGGGAGGACGTGATGGCCGGGGTGTGCTGTGCGGCGCTCCCGGTGCGCTCCCCCAACGGCGCGGTGGTGGCTGCGCTCGCGGCGCTGGTCCCGGCCGGGCAGTCGCCGGCCCGTCTCGCGCACGCCGTCGCGGAGGCCGGCGCGGCCGTGACCCGCGGTCTCGGCCGCGGGGTGCGCGGGCCGTCCGGGCTGCCGCCGGGGTTGTTGCGCTGACGGGCGGCCGCGCCGGCGCTCCGCGCGTTCCACTCAGCGGAACGCGCGTGGATGCGGGGCACCCGCGGCGTGCACAGTGGTGGACGTGCCGGGGGGACCGGCACTCCGGGTCACCGAGGGTGACACGACACACGGGGGACACCATGAGCCGAACCGCCGCACGCCTCGCGACCGCCGCCCTGCTCGCGGCCGGCAGCCTCGCGGGCTTCGCCGGGGCCGCGCAGGCCGAGCCGGTCGACTACGTCCGCATCGAGCTGCTGGAGCTGACCTGCCACAAGCAGAGCGAGGGCGACCACGACGAGGCGTACATCAAGATCACCGACGCCAACGGCAACCAGGTCAAGGTCTGGCCCGGCAGCGGCAAGTACCAGACGATGGGCACCGATTACGTCCGCCCGCTGGGGGACGCGAACGGCAACGCCGCGCTCGTCCTCGGCAAGCAGCAGGCGCGCACGCTCACGCTGTGGGACTACGACACGACCAGCCCGGACGACAAGCTGGGCGCGACGCTGGTCACCGGCAGCGAGTTCAACGGCGAGGTGCAGTACCGCTCGCTGGAGGGCTCCGGCGGCGCGTACACGATCGCCTACAGAGTGATCGACATCTGATCCGCCCCCGTTCCTCAGGGAGCGGCGGACGCCTCCGCGGCGGGCTCCCGGGCCGGGGGTCCCGCGGGGGCGGCGCCGGCGGCGCCCCCGCCGGTGCGCAGCGGCGTCAGCAGCCCGCACCCGACGATCAGCAGGCAGAACGCGCCTGCGGCCAGGCTCACCGCGGGCACGCCGTGGCGGGCGGCCAGTACGGTCAGCACGGCCGCGCCCACCGGCCCCGAGGCGTTGTGCACCGTCCAGAAGGCGGAGGTGACCCGGCCGAGCAGGTGGTCGGGGGTGACTTCCTGGCGCAGGGTCATGCTGCAGACGCCGCCCAGGGTCACCCCGAACATGAACACGGCGGCCAGGGCGGCGATCAGCGGCACGCTCGTGCTGACGCCCGTCACGCTCACGCCGGCGCCGATCATCACGGCCGAGGCCAGCCAGCAGGGTCCGAAGCCGAAGGTCCGCCGCAGTCTGCCCGCGGTGAGCGCGGCGGCGACGACACCGGCGCCGCTCACGGCGATCACGTAACCGAGGGTGGCCGCGCCGTGCCCCAGGTCGTTCTGGACCCGGTAGATCAGCAGGTCGGTGGCGCCCGTGGTGACGAAGGTCAGCAGGGTGAGCAGCACTGTCAGGGGCCGCAGCAGCGCGTGGCCCCACAGGAAGCGCAATCCGACGACGAACACCTCGCGGAGCATGGCAGTCCGGGGCGGGGGCGCGCTCTGCGCGGGGCCGTCGGCGGGCTGCCGGAACCGTACCCAGGCCAGGCTGACGGCGGAGACGAGGAAGGTCGCGCCGTCCACGCCGAGGGCCCGGTCCGCGCCCACCGCTGAGGTGAGGAAGCCGGCCGCCACGGGCCCGAGGAGGGTCCCGAGGGCGAAGGTGCCCATCAGCCGTCCGTTGGCGGTGGTCAGGTCCTGCCTGCGTACGAGGCGGGGCACGGCCGTCACGTAGGCCACGTCGAAGAGGGTCTTCAGCACGGCGATCGGGGCGGCGAGGGCGTACAGCAGCCAGATCCGCGGCCCGTCGGCCCACCACACGAGCGGCACCGCGCAGAGCAGCGCCGCGCGCCCCAGATCACAGACGATCATGAGGCGGCGGCGGTCCGACCGGTCCACCACGAAACCGGCGGCCAGTCCCGTGACGACGGCGGTGGTCCCCGAGACGACCGTGATCAGCCCCAGTTGCACCAGCGAGCCGGTGGCGTCGAGGACCAGCAGCGGGAGCGCGAGCATGGAGATGCTCCCGCCGAGGACGGACAGCGCCTGGCCGAGCCAGAAGACGTTGAAGTCCTTGTTCCGCCGCAGCGGGCTCATCCCGGCAGCGCGTACACGGTGGAGGCGGTGGCGGACGGCTCCGCCGCACCCTCGGGGGTCATGGTGATGTCGGCGAAGGCCATCCGCCTGCCCAATTTGGTGACCCGTACGTGGATCAGCACGTCGGCGCCGTTCACCGGCCGCTGGAAGCTCGTGGACTGCTGGACCGTGGTCATCGGGCCGTACTCCCCGCGCGCCGCGGAGATCGCGATGACGGTGGCGGTGTCGGCGGCAGCCATCAGGGCCTGTCCGCTCAGCCCGCCGCCGTCCCGGGCCAGGGCGTCCGACCACGGCAGCCGCAGGACGGCGTGCCGTTCCCCGGTCTCCCGGACGGTCAGGCCCAACGCGAGCACCCAGGGGGCGAAGTTGTCGGCGAGGATCTTGTCGGCTTCTGCCGGTGTCAGCGTCACCGGAAGATTGTGGCGGCCCGGGCGGGCCGCCACAACACTTTTGATCCGCCCTGCGCTCCGGTCAGAGCGCGGCGGCCAGCTCCGTGCCCTGGCGGATGGCCCGCTTGGCATCGAGTTCGGCGGCCACGTCCGCGCCGCCGATGAGGTGTGCCTCGACGCCGGCCGCGCGCAGCGCCTCGTACAGGTCGCGACGCGGTTCCTGGCCGGTGCACAGGACCACCGTGTCCGCGGGGACGAGGCGCTGCTCGCCGTCGACGGTGATGTGCAGGCCCTCGTCGTCGATGCGGTCGTACGAGGCCCCGGCGACGGACACCACCCCGCGGTGCTTGAGCTCGGCGCGGTGGATCCAGCCGGTGGTGGTGCCGAGACCGGCTCCGACCTTGGTGGTCTTGCGCTGGAGCAGGTGGACCCGGCGCGGCGGCGCGGGACGTTCGGGCGCGGCGAGTCCGCCGGGCCCGGTGTAGGCGGTGTCGACTCCCCAGTGGCGGAAGTAGACGGCCGGGTCCTGGGCTGCGCCCTCGCCGCTGTCGGTGAGGAACTCGGCCACGTCGAAGCCGATGCCGCCGGCCCCGACGACGGCGACGCGCTCGCCGACGGGCGCGCCGTCGCGCAGTACGTCGAGGTAGGTGAGGACGTGGTCGTGGTCCACGCCCTCGATGTCGGGGGTGCGGGGGGTGACGCCGGTGGCGATGACGACCTCGTCGTAGCCCTGGAGGGTCTCCACGTCCGCGCGGGTGTCGAGGCGGACCTCGACGCCGCTCTGCACGAGCTGCGTTCCGTAGTAGCGGATCGTCTCCTCGAACTCCTCCTTGCCCGGGATCCGGCGGGCGATGTCGAGCTGGCCGCCGATGTGGCCCGACGCCTCGAAGAGGGTGACGGCGTGACCCCGTCCGGCGGCGGAGACGGCGCAGGCCAGTCCGGCCGGTCCGGCGCCGACGACGGCGACGCGCTTCTTCACCCGGGTGGGAGACAGGACCAGTTCGGTCTCGTGGCAGGCGCGCGGGTTGACCAGGCAGCTGGTGATCTTCCCGCTGAAGGTGTGGTCGAGGCAGGCCTGGTTGCAGCCGATGCAGGTGTTGATGGTCTCGGAGCGGCCGGCCGCGGCCTTGGCGACGAAGTCCGCGTCGGCGAGGAAGGGGCGGGCCAGGGACACGAGGTCCGCGCGGCCGTCGGCGAGCAGTTCCTCGGCGATCTCGGGGGTGTTGATGCGGTTGCTGGTGACGAGGGGGACGGACACCGCGCCCATCAGCCGCTTGGTGACCCAGGTGTAGGCGCCGCGCGGGACGGAGGTGGCGATGGTGGGGATGCGGGCCTCGTGCCAGCCGATGCCGGTGTTGATGATGGTGGCGCCGGCGGCCTCGATCTCCTTGGCGAGGTGGACGACCTCGTCGAGGGTGGAGCCGCCCGGGATCAGGTCCAGCATGGAGAGCCGGTAGATCAGGATGAAGTCCTCGCCGACGGCCGCGCGGGTGCGGCGGACGATCTCCAGCGGGAAGCGGACGCGGTTCTCGTAGGCGCCGCCCCAGCGGTCGGTGCGCCTGTTGGTGGCGGCGGCGATGAACTCGTTGATCAGGTAGCCCTCGGAGCCCATGATCTCGACGCCGTCGTAGCCTGCGAGGCGGGCGAGGCGGGCGGCGCGGACGAAGTCCTCGACCGTGCGCTCCACCTCGATGTCGGTGAGTTCGTTGGGGACGAAGGGGCTGATGGGGGCCTGGAGCGCGCTGGGGGCGACCAGGTCCTTGTGGTAGGCGTAGCGGCCGAAGTGGAGGATCTGCATCGCGATCTTCCCGCCTTCGGCGTGCACGGCGTCGGTGATCACACGGTGCTCGGCGGCCTCCTCCTCGGTGGTGAGGCGGGCGCCGCCCTCGAAGGGGCGGCCGGCGTCGTTGGGGGCGATGCCGCCGGTGACGATGAGGCCGGCGCCGCCGCGAGCGCGCTCGGCGTAGAAGGCGGCCAGACGCTCGAAGCCGCGCTCGTGCTCTTCGAGCCCGGTGTGCATCGAGCCCATGATCACGCGGTTCGGCAGCGTGGTGAAACCGAGGTCCAGGGGGCTCAGCAGGTGGGGGTACCGGCTCTGGGGACTCTGCGGGCTCATCTGGGGTGCCTCCTCGCACGCGGGTGATGACCCTGTTCTAGCGAGGCGGAAGCGGTTTTGCAACTAGGTGCAAAACCGCTCGGGAGGCGGGCGGCCCCCGACCCCAGGGCCCCCGGGGCCGACGCGCCCGCCCGTGTGGCGGAGTTCACGACCTGCGCCCCGCCCGATGCGCTCCGACCCGCACCGGCTCATGCTGCCGCTGCCGCTCCCGGTAACGTCGCCCCCATGACGCAGCGGCGCGTGGTCACGGTGGGCGGGGTGCGGCTGGCGTACGAGGTCTCCGGGCCCCCGGACGGCGATCCGCTGATCCTGCTGCCCGCGCTGGGCGAGACGGCCGGGCACTGGGCCCCCGTACGCGACGCGATGGCCCCCGGGCGCCGGGTCTACGCGGTGGACCTGCGCGGGCACGGCCGCAGCGACCGGACGGACCGGTACTCGCTGGAGCTGATGCGCGACGACGTGCTGGGCCTCCTCGACGCCCTCGGCCTGGACCGGGTGGACCTGGCCGGCCATTCGCTGGGCGGGTTCGTGGCGTACCTGGTCGCGCAGGCGCAGCCCTGGCGAGTGGGCCGGCTCGTGCTGGAGGACGCGCCCGCGCCGTTCCCCCGTGAGCCGGTCGTCCCCGTCCGGCCCGGGGGCGAGCTCGACTTCGACTGGGCGATGGTCCTCGCGGTCCGGGCGCAGCTGGACCGGCCCGATCCGGCCTGGCTGGAGGGGCTCGGCCGGATCACCGCCCGGACCCTGGTGCTGGGCGGCGGCCCCACGAGCCACGTCCCGCACGCGCACCTCGCCGAACTGGTCCGCCGGATACCGGGCGCCCGGCTGACGACGGTCCCGGCCGGACATCTGATCCACGCCGCCGCCCCCCGGGAGTTCACCCGGGTGCGCCCTTCCTCGCCGGGGGGCCGGAGGTGTCAGGCGCGGTGGAGGCGGACCGTCACGATCTGGAAGGGCCGCAGGGTGAGCGCGGTGGCGCCGTCCGCGGCCGGGGCGGCGACGGCTGAACCCCGCAGGGGCCGTTCGAGCAGGTCGCTCTCGACCGCCGCCGTGACCGGGAATCCGGCCGTGAGGGTGGCGCTGGCGCGGCCGCCGCGCGATTCGTAGAGGCGCACGATCACATCGCCGCTGCGGTCCTCGGCGAGTTTGACCGCCTCGACGACCACCGCGTCGTCGTCCACCGCCACCAGCGGGGCGACCGGGCCCGCGCCGGTCAGGGTGCGCTCGGGCAGGTTCAGGGCGTGGCCCTCGCGGACGGCGTCGCCGATGTCCGCGCCGGGCGCGAGCGAGTACCGCAGGGTGTGGGTCCCCTGGTCGGTCTCCGGGTCGGGATAGCGCGGGGCCCGCAGCAGGGACAGCCGGACGGTGGTGGTCTGGCCGCCGTCGGGGCGCACGTCGCGGGTCACGTCGTGGCCGTAGGTGGATTCGTTGAGCAGGGCGACGCCCCAGCCGGGCTCCTCCACGTGGATCCAGCGGTGGGCGCAGATCTCGAACTTCGCCGCCTCCCACGAGGTGTTGGTGTGGGTGGCGCGGTGGACGTGCCCGAACTGCGTCTCCGAGGCCGACCGGTCGGCCTTGACGTCCAGCGGGAAGGCCGCCTTGAGCAGCTTCTCCGTCTCGTGCCAGTCGACCTCGGTGACGATGTCGAGCGTCTTGGCTCCGGCGCGCAGCGTGAGGGACTGGACCGCCTTCGAGGCGCCGAAAGAACGGGAGACCCGTACGGTCACCATCCCGGGGCCGCTCCCGGTGACCTCCAGGCCGTCCAGGCCGTCCAGGCCGTCCAGGTCGGTGACCTTGTTGCGGTAGAACGCGTCGATGTCCCAGGCATCCCACATGTTCGGGAAGTCCGGATGGATCTGGAGCAGGTTCGCGGCGGTCCCCGGCGCGACGGACTCGCGGCCCGCCTCCAGGTCGTAGGCGCCGACGACGAGCCCGCGGCCGTCGATCTCCACCAGCAGCCGCCCGTTGGCGAGGACGTGTCCGCCGCCGTGCCGCTCCTCCACCGTGACCGGCTCCGCCGCCGGGGCCGGGCGGCCCGCGCCTCCGGCCGGAATGCCGCGCCGGGCGTGCGGGGCGCAGTTGAAGACCAGTTCCCCGGCGCCCTCCCCGGCCAGCGCCGTCTGTGCGGCGAGCGTGATGGCCCGCAGTTCCGCGCGCACCTTCCCGTACGTCTCGCGCGCCTCGCGGTGCACCCAGGCGATGGAGGAGCCGGGCAGGATGTCGTGGAACTGGTGCAGCAGCACCGTCTTCCAGATCCGCTCCAGGTCCTCGTACGGGTAGGCGTACTCCGGGTCCCGCACCGCGGCGGTGGCCGCCCACAGTTCGGCCTCGCGCAGCAGCGACTCGCTGTGCCGGTTGCCCTGCTTGGTCTTCGCCTGGGAGGTGTAGGTGCCGCGGTGCAGCTCCAGGTAGAGCTCGCCGGCCCAGACGGGCGCGTCCCCGTACTCGGCGTGCGCCTTCTCGAAGAAGGCGTCCGGCCGCTCGATCTCGACGCGGGGAGAGCCCTCCAGGTCCCGCTGGCGTTTGGCGCGGGCGAGGTGCTCGCGGGTGGGGCCGCCGCCGCCGTCACCCCAGCCGAAGGGGGCCAGGGAGCGCGAACCGCGCCCCTTCTCGCGGTAGTTGCGTGCGGCGTGCGCCAGCTGCGCTCCGCCCAGGTCGCCGTTGTAGGTGTCGACGGGCGGGAAGTGGGTGAAGATCCGGGTGCCGTCGATGCCCTCCCACCAGAAGGTGTGGTGGGGGAAGGCGTTGACCTGGGACCAGGAGATCTTCTGCGTGAGGAACCAGCGGGAGCCGGACAGCTTGACGATCTGCGGCATCGCGGCGGTGTAACCGAAGGAGTCGGGCAGCCACACGTTGTGCGTCTCGATGCCGAACTCGTCGAGGAAGAACTTCTTGCCGTAGAGGAACTGGCGGACCATGGCCTCGCCGCCGACCATGTTGGTGTCGGACTCGACCCACATCCCGCCGACCGGCACGAACTGCCCGTCCGCGATCTTCTTCTTGATCCGCTCGAAGAGTTCGGGCCGGTAGGTCTTGATCCAGTCGAGCTGCTGCGCCTGCGACATGGCGAAGACGAACTCGGGGTGCCGGTCCATCAGGGCCACCACGTTCGAGGTGGTGCGGGCGACCTTGCGCACCGTCTCGCGCAGCGGCCACAGCCAGGCCGAGTCGATGTGGGCGTGGCCGACCGCGCTGACGCGGTGCGCGGAGGCGTGGGCGGGCGCGGCGAGCACGTCGGCCAGGCGGGCGCGGGAGGCGGCCGCCGCGGCGGGCACGTCGCCGAGGTCCAGCGCGTCCAGGGCGGCCTCGACGGCGCGCAGGATCCCGTACCGGCGGGCGTCCCCCTCGCCGAGCTGCGTCATCAGCTCGTGGAGGACCTCCAGGTCCTGGACCAGCTCCCAGACCTCGCTCTCGAAGACGGTGAGGTCCATCCGGCCGAGCCGGTAGAGGGGCTGCCCGCCGCTGGTCGGCCGGTCGCCCTCGTAGGTGGCCCGGTGGTCCACCAGGACCGGATTGGAAGCGGCCTCGACGTACCACTCGACGCGCTCGCCGCCGACGGCCCGGTCGGCGACGCGCACCCAGTCGTTGTGGGGATTGAGCGCCTTGACCTCGGCGCCGTCGGCCCGGTGGACGAGCCCTTCGCACTGGAAGCCGGGCATCATCCGGTCGAAGCCGAGGTCCAGGACGGCCTCGACCGTGCGGCCGGCCCAGCCGGCGGGGACGGTGCCGGTCACCTTGAACCAGGTGGTGCCCCAGGCCGGGCCCCACGTCCGGCCCGGCGCGCAGGGCTCGTACGCCGCTGCCAGGCCCTCGGCGACGGGCACGGGCTCGCCGGGGACCTCCCACCGCTCGACGGTCAGCGGGACCGCCCGGGAGCGGACGGCGGGCTTGATGCGCTCCGTGAGGACACGGCGCAGGCGGTGCTCGGTGATGCTGCGGTCGTCGTGCATGACGGCTGCTCCAGAGGGGAGGGAGGAGGTCGGCAGGTGCGGTGGACGGGCAGCGGCGGGTCAGGTCTTGACGGCTCCTTCGCCGACGCCCTTGAAGAAGAAACGCTGCAGGGCGAAGAAGAGCAGCACCATCGGGAGGAGCGCGGCCATCGCGCCGGCGGCGATCAGCCGCTGGTCGTTGACCGTGGTCGCGCCGGCCAGGGACTTCAGGCCGAGCTGGAGGGTGTAGTGGTCGCTGTCGGTCAGGACGAGCAGGGGCCAGAGGAAGTCGTCCCAGGCGCCCATGAAGCTGGTGATGCAGACGACGGCCAGCGTGCCCTTCGCCGCCGGGAGGAAGACCCGGGTGAAGCGGGCCCACTCGTTCGCACCGTCCAGCACCGCGGCTTCCTCCACCTCCCGGGGTACGGACAGGAAGGCCGCCCGCATGATCATGATGTTGAGCACGGAGACGGCGCCGGGGAGCCACACGCCGACGAGGGTGTCGACCAGGCCCATCCCCCGCACCGTGAGGAACATCGAGATCATCACGGATTCGAAGGGGAACATCAGGGTCGCCACCAGGACGGTGAAGACGGCTCCGCGGCCCTTCCAGCCGGCCCGGGACAGGGCGTAGCCGCCCATCGCCGCGCACAGCGTGTTCGAGACGATGGCCATGACGGCCACCACGAGGGTGTTGCCCACGTACCGCAGCAGCGGGAACGACGCGGCGACACGGACGTAGTTGTCGAAGGTGGGCTGCGAGGGCAGCAGTCCGTCGTACACGTTCTCGGTGCGGCCGCGGACCGAGGTGAGGAACTGCCACACGAGGGGGCCCAGCATGACGACGAGCATCAGGAGCAGCGTGGCGTACCGGCCGGCCAGGCCGGGCGAGCGGCGGCGGCCGGCCCCGGCGCGCCGCCGGGACGCCCTGCTCCCGGAGGGGGAGGGGGCGCTCACCTCTCGTCTCCCTTCGACAGACGGCGGCCCAGCAGGCTGAAGACCAGCGTGAGGAGGAACAGCAGGATGGAGATGGCCGAGGCGTAGCCGGTCTCGCCGGAGAAGCCGAGGCCGACCTGCCGGATGAGGAAGGGCAGGGTCCGGGCGCCGCCGCCAGGGCCGCCGCTCTCACCGCCGAGGATGTAGATCTCGGTGAAGACGCGCAGCGCGGAGATCGCGGACAGCGTGCCGACCAGCAGCATCATCGGTTTGACCTGCGGCACGGTGATGCTGAGGAACCGGCGCACCGGGCCGGCGCCGTCGAGCGCGGCCGCCTCGTAGAGGGAGCCGGGGACGTTCCCGAGGGCCGCGAGGTAGAAGACCATGTAGTAGCCGAGGCCCTTCCACACGGTCACGATCATCGCCGAGACCAGCAGCAGGGTGTTGTCGGTGAGGAACGGAACCGGCTCGGAGACGACGCCCAGCCCCAAGAAGACGGTGTTGACCAGTCCGTCGCTGCGCAGCACCCACTGCCAGACCAGGCCGACCACCACGGCGGAGGCGATCACCGGGGTGTAGAAGGCGGAGCGGAAGAAGCCGATGCCGGGTACCTCGGTCCGCACCAGGACGGCGAGGGCCAGCGGCAGGAACACCAGACAGGGCACGACGACCAGGAGGTACAGCACGCTGTTGCCGGTCGCGACCCAGAAGTCGGGGTCGGTGACGGCACGGGTGTAGTTCTCGAAGCCGACGAAGGTACCGCCGCGCAGGATCTGGGAGTCGGTGAAGGAGAGGACGACGGTGTTGACGAACGGCCAGAGGCCGAACAGCGCCACCATCAGCAGGCCGGGGGCGAGGAAGAGGTAGGGGACCCACCACCGGCGGTGGAGCAGACCGGTCTCGGCCTCCACGGCCCGCCGCGCCGTGCCTCCGGGTGCGCGGGTCACCTGCGGGCCGCGTGGGCGAGGATCTCGTTGGCCTCCTCCTGGGCCTTCCTCACCGCTGTACGGGGGTCCTGTTCGCCCTTGATGGCCCGCTGGACCTCGCGGACCACGGCGTCGCCGACCTGGCTGGTCCACTGGACGGGCGTGTTGGCGTCGAGCTCGGCGGTCTTCAGTTGCTCGGCGCCGACCGCGCGGGCGAGGGTCTCCGCGTCCCTGCCGTCGCCCCTGTCCGCGAAGTAGGGGTCGGTGAGGCCCCGGGCGTTCGACGGGTAGATGGTGGCCTTCTTGGAGAAGGCCACCTGGTTGGGACCGTTGGTGACCCACTTGGCGAACTCGGCCGCCGCGTCCAGGTGCTCGGTGTCCTTGCGGATGCCGAGCGACTGGGCGTAGATGCCTATGTGCCCGAGCTTGCCCGTGACGGCCCCCGCGACCTGCGTGTTCGCGTACACCTGCGGCGCGTTCTGCCTGATGTCCTTGACGAAGCCCGGCGAGCCGGGGCCGAAGACGAGCTTCCCGGCGCCGTACAGCTGGTTGATGTCGTCGGAGGCGAGGAGGGACTCCTTGGGCATGGCGCCCTTGGCGTACAGGTCCTTCATCCGCTGCACCCAGGCGACGGCCGTGTCGGTGTCGAAGGTGAAGCGTTCGCCCTTCGCGTCGAGGAGGGGGACGCCCATCTTCTGCCAGTCGCCGGGCAGGCGCCCCTTGGGGTCGGCCATGAAGGCGCAGTACCGGCCGCCGGAGGAGGCGGCGATCCGCTCGGCGTAGTCGAAGAACTGCTCCACGCTGGTGGGCGGCTCGGCCGGGTCCAGTCCCGCCTTCGCGAAGAGCTCCCTGTTGTAGGTGAGGATCTCCGGCGTCACGTACCAGGGGTAGGCGTACACGCCCTCGCCCTTGCCGGGGAGCTTGAACTGCTCCCAGGCGCCCGGCACGTACTCGTGGGCCACCGCCGCGTCGAGCTCGGCGACGTCGGCGAGCATGCCCCGGTCGCCGAGGAGCTGGAAGGAGTCGGTGGAGAGGTTGACCACGTCCGGGAGGGCGCCGGCCTGGGCGTCGGCGACGAGCTTCTCGTTGTAGCCGCCGCCCGGGACGTCCTCCCAGGTGACCTCCACCTTCGGGTGCTCCCGCTCGAAGGAGTCGATGACGCCCTGTACGTACGCGGTGAAGACGGGTTTCAACTGCAGGGTGCGGAAGGTGATGCGCCCCTCCACCCTGCCCGTCCTTGCGGCCTGTCCGGCCTTCCCCGACATGCCGCCCATCCCGCAGGCGGCGGTCGAGAGCAGGGCGCCGGCCACCAGCGTGGCCACAGCCGTCCGGGCCGGGTTCGAACGGGTCATCGTCGCCGCCTTCGCAGAAGTCCGGCCTCGTTGCCGGAGGCGGTGCCCACGGTCGTCCGCGGGCAGGTCCCCGTCAATGACGCGCGAGCCGGACGCGGCGGGAGTTGACTCCTTATCGACGGTTCCCGAAGTCGCCGGGCCGCTCTCGACCGCGCCGGGCGCTCGGCCGCCGGCCCGTACGCCTACCGCATGCGGTAGGCGGCCTTCTCCGCGAGCCGGCCGTCCTTGAAGCAGAAGCGCAGGACGGTCTCCTCACCGAGCGCGGTGTCACCACCGGCGACGTACCAGGCGCAGGTGCTGCCCTCGGGCTGCGCCGGGCCGCCCTCCTTGAGGGCGCTCTTGACGAAGGAGTCGCCGGACGGCAGCTTGGCGCGGACCACGTCCTCGGCGTCGCCGGTCTTCACGGACTCGTAGACCGCGGGATCGAGCACGGTGCTGTCCGCGATGTCCCGTACCTTCCCGATGCCGAGGACCGCAGCCGCCGCGAGGGCGAGGCCGAGTACCAGCGCCACCCCGCAGCCGATCAGACAACCCTTGCGCTGTGCCACGCCCGTTCCTCCGTGTCGCTCCGCGTCCGCGGCGCCCGCCGGGACACGACGACCTTCGCAGCGGGGCGGGGACCGGAGCAGTCCCCGAAAGTCGTCGGCCTTCGCGACGATCGTCGCCGGGGTCAGGCCGCGGGGACCGTCAGGTCCCCCGGGTCGGTGTTGGCCCCGCAGAGGATGACGGCGACGCGCTCCCCCGGCGGCCGCGGCGCAGCGTGCAGCGCCGCCAGCGCGGTGGCGGCGGCCGCCTCGACCACGATCCGGTGCTCCTCCCACAGTGCGCGCCGGGCGGCCGTGATCGCCGCGTCGGGGACGAGGACGGACCGTACGCCCTCCTGCTGTGCGGCGGCGAGCGCGTCGACCGAGACCCGGGTGGCGCCGAGGGAGTCGGCGGCCACGGAGTCCACGGTGACGTCCACCGGCCGGCCGGCCTCCAGGGCGGCGTTCAGGGCGCGGCAGTTCTCCGGTTCGGCCGCGATCACCCGGACGCCGTGTTTGCGCGCCGCGGTGGCGACCCCGGCGAACAGCCCGCCCCCGCCGACCGCGACGACCACCGTGTCCAGCCCGGGCAGGGCGGTCCGGATCTCGTCGAGCAGGGTTCCGGCGCCCGCCGCGACCAGCGGGTGGTCATAGGCGTGGCTGCTGAGCGCCCCGCTTGTGGCGGCGAACTCCCGGCAGGCGTCCAGCGCGTCGGCATAGCGGTCGCCGACGAGGCGCACCCGGGCGCCGTACCCCCGCAGCCGTTCCACCTTCACCCGGGGCGCGTTGGCGGGCAGGAAGACGGTCGCGGGCACGGAATGCGCGCGGGCCGCCCAGGCGCAGGCCAGTCCCGCGTTGCCGCCGGAGGCGATGGTGACACCGGCGGCCGGGAGGGTGCCGGCCCCGGCGTGGGCGGCGAGGAAGTTGTGCGCCCCGCGCGCCTTGAAGGAGCCGGTGTGCTGGAGGTGTTCCAGCGCGTACCAGACCCCGTCCGCCGCAGGTGCCACGGTGACGGGGCGTACCGCCCCGGCGATCCGCCCGGCGGCGGCGCGCACGGCGGCGTAGTCGAGGTGCTGTCGCGGGTGCATGGCGTGTCTCCCCATCAGGCGGTGGGCCGCGCGGGCCGGGCGGCTTCGATCAGTTGGCGCAGGGCGCCGTAGTACACCTCGTGGTCCGTCAGCGGCGGCAGTACGTCGGCCAGCCCGCCGGAGAGGACGGGGAACCGCTCGGGGTCCAGCGCGGCCAGGGCCGCCCGCGACGCGGCGGTGGCTCCGGCCGGGTCCCGGTGGTCCACGAAGGCAGCGCTGCCCAGGGTGAGCAGGTACATGCGGCGGTAGGCGGTCATCGCCCCGGCGGCGCTCATCCCCGCGGCGACACTGTCGGCGAGGGCGGGCTCCACGAGCCGGGCGAGCAGCTGCCGCCCGAGCCAGGGCCGGCCACCGCGCAGCACCAGCAGTCCCGGGTGGGCGGTCAGCAGCCGGTACAGGGCGGTGAACCGCCGCTCGGTGGCTTCGGCCCAGTCGGTGCCGGCGGGGATGTCGGGCAGCTGCGCGGCCAGGTGCTCCGTACACAGGTCCAGCAGCCCGGCCAGGTCCCGGCAGCGGCGCTGGACGGTGGCATGGGAGACGTCGAGCCGTTCGCCGAGGGCGCGGAAGCTCAGGGCCGCCGGACCCTCCTCGTCGATGATGCGCAGGGCGGCGACCGCGATCGCCTCGGGCGTGGCGCGGTCCAGGGCGACTGATCTCCTCGGCATGCGATACACCGTAACATACGGCGTAACAGGACGGGCGGGAGCTTCAGCGCGGGACCCGACTGCGGCCATATTGCTGGTCATTGACGGAGAACCACCTGCGTGCGTTGACAGCGCGTAGTCGCATCGCTGCACTGGGCGCACGACTGCCCCCACGTCTAGGAGACTCCGTGCCGTCTCGCCTGCGCGCCTCGCTCCCCTGTCTGACCGCGGCCGCCCTGCTCGCCCTGGCGCTCTCCCCCGCCCCGGCAGGGGCCGAGCCCACCGCGACCTCGGACACCCCGCTCGCGCTGACCCCGCCCATGGGCTGGAACAACTGGGCCCACTACATGTGCGACATCGACGAGGCGAAGGTGGTCGCGAACGCGGACGCACTCGTGTCCACCGGGCTGGCCGCCAAGGGCTACGACACGGTGACCGTCGACGACTGCTGGATGACCAAGAGCCGCGACGCGCACGGCGCCCTGGTGGCCGACACCCGGAAGTTCCCGCACGGCATGGCCTGGCTCGGCGACCACCTGCACGCCAAGGGCCTGAAGTTCGGCATCTACCAGGACGCCGGCTCCCTGACCTGCGAGAAGTATCCGGGAAGCGGCGCCCCCCAGGGCGGTGGCGAGGACCACTACGCGCAGGACGCCCGCCAGTTCGCCTCCTGGAACGTCGACTACGTCAAGATGGACGGCTGCAACCTGTGGGTGCCGCAGGGCAAGACGAAGGAGCAGGCCTACCGGGACGCCTACAACGCCGTCGCCGCGGCCCTGCGGGCGAGCGGCCGGGACATGGTGCTGTCGGCCTCGGCGCCCGCCTACTTCCAGCAGGGTGAGTGGGGAGGTTCCGACTGGCACAAGGTCCTGGGCTGGGTGGGCGAGACCGGACAACTGTGGCGCGAGGGCCGGGACATCACGGTGTACAAGCCCGCCGCCCCGACCGCCTCCCGGTGGAGCTCCGTCCTGGGCAACTACGGCTACAACCGCTGGCTCGGCCGCTTCGCGGGCCCCGGCAACTGGAACGACCCCGACTTCCTCATCGCCGGCGCCCCCGGGCTCAGCGCGGCCGAGAGCCGCAGCCAGGTCGCCCTGTGGGCCATGATGGCGGCCCCGTTCATCCTGTCGTCCGAGGTCTCCCAGCTGTCCCCGGCCGGGCTCGCGGCGCTCGGCAACGAGCGGCTGATCGAGCTGGACCAGGACCCCATGGGCCGTCAGGGCGCCGTGGTCTCCTCCAACGCCACCTTCGAGATCCTGGTCCGGCCGCTCGCCAACGGGGACCGGGCCGTCGCCGTGCTCAACCGTTCGGCCGCCACCCGCACGGTGAACGTACCGCTGGACGAGATCGGGCTGCCGTCCTGCACCGCGGACGCACGGGACCTGTGGAGCGGCCTGCGCCGGCGGGTCTCCGACACCCTGACCGGGAGCGTGGCCGCTCACGACACCGCGCTCTGGCGGCTCACCCCGCGCGGCTGCGCCGAGACCGTGCCGACCGGGCAGATCGTGGGCGACGGCGCCCGGTGCGCCGACGGCGCCAGCACCTCGGGGGTCGGCGCGGTCGTGCTCGGCACCTGCACCGGAGCGCCGGACCAGCGCTGGACCCTGGGCGGCGACGCCCGCCTGCGGCTCGCCGGGCAGTGCCTGTCGGCGGGCGAGGAGGGACGGGTGGAGCTGGCGCGCTGCGCGCCCGCGGCGATGGACCGGCCCGGGCAGCGCTGGGCGCACCGCCGCGACGGCGCGCTCGTGGAGGCGGCGAGCGGCCGGTGCCTGACGGCCCCGGCTTCCCCCGCCGCCCCGGACGCCCCGGCCGAGAGGCTGCGACTGACCCCCTGCGGCGACCACCGGGCCGACCAGGCCTGGTCCCTCCCGGTCTGACGGCGAACGGATGACGAACCCGATGACCGACCACAGCCCGAAGCGCATCGTGAACCCGGCGCAGAACGCGGACCGGGCCTCGGCACCGATGCCGGACCCGGCGTCGGACCCGGCGTCGGTGCCAGCGCTGGACCCGGCGTCGCCGTCGCCGTCGGCGCTGGACCCGGTACCGGACCTGGTCTCGGCGCCGGTGCCGGCCCCGGGCGCCCCCGCGCGGACCCGCGGGCGGCTGCCGTTCCTCCGCCCGGCCGGTCTGGCCGCGCTGCCCGCGGCGCTGCTGGCCCTGGTCTGCGCGGCCGCGACACCCGCCGCGACCGCCCCGAGCGCGGGCGTACGCGCCGGGGTACCGGCAGACGTGCGCGCCGGGGTACCGGCAGACGTGCGCGCCGGGGTACCGGCAGAGGTGCGAGCAGAGGCACCGGCAGACGTACGAGCGAGCGTACGAGTGGGCGCGCGGGCAGACGTACGGGCGCAGTCGCCCGCCCGGCCGCAGGGCCCCGCTCCCGCACCGCCCGTCACCGCCCGCCCCCGCACCTTCGACACCGCACCCGCCCGCGCCGCGCTGGAGCGGCTGCTGCCGCGCCACGCGGCGCAGTTCACCCTCGTTCCCGACACGGGGGCGGCCGCCGACACCTTCACCGTGTCCGGTGTGCCCGGGGCGGTCACCGTGCGCGGCAGCACCGGAGCCACCCTCCTCACCGCGGTCGGCTGGTACCTCCAGCACGTCGCCGGCGCCGACATCGGCTGGCCCGGCGACAGCATCGGCATGCTGCCCGCCCGGCTGCCGGGCGTCCCCGCCCCCGTCACCCGCAGCGCCGCCGTACCGCACCGGTACGCGCTGAACGACACCGACGACGGCTACTCCGGCCCGTACCGCACCTTCGAGGAGTACCAGCGGCAGATCGACCTGCTCGCCCTGCACGGCATCAACGAGGTGTTCGTGCAGGTCGGCGCCGAGTACCCGTACTACCGGGCGCTACAGCGCTTCGGTTACTCCGCCGAGGAGCTGCGCGAGTGGATCCCGGGGCCCGCCCACCAGAGCTGGTGGCTGCTGCAGAACCTGAGCGGCTTCGGCGGCCCGGTCTCCGAGCGGCTGATGCACGAGCGCGCCGAGCTCGGCGGGCGGATCGCGGAGCAGCTGCGCGGGCTCGGCATGACCCCGGTGCTGCCGGGCTACTTCGGCACCGTCCCGCCGCGGTTCGCCGAGCGGCACCCCGGCGCCACCACCGTCGCGCAGGGCGACTGGGCGGGCTTCGACCGGCCCGACTGGCTGGATCCGGCGTCGCCGGTGTTCGGCGAGCTGGCCGCCGCCTACTACGCCGAGCAGCGCGCGGTGTTCGGGGACAGCACGATGTACCGGATGAGCCCGCTGCACGAGGGCGGCCGGAGCGGCGCCGTCGATGTCGGCGCGGCCGCCGGGACCATCCAGTCCGCCCTGCACGCCGCCCACCCGGGAGCGCTGTGGGCGGTGCTGGGCTGGCAGGACGACCCGACCGCGGAACTTCTCGCCGGGGTGGACACCTCGAAGCTGCTGATCCTGGACGGGCTGTCGGACCGGTACAACCGCCTCGACCGCGAAACCCGCTGGGGCGGTGTCCCGTACGCCCTGGGGACCATCTACAACTTCGGCGGCCACACCACCATCGGCGCCAACACCTCCGTGTGGACCGACCGGTTCGCCGCCTGGCGCGCCAAGAGCGGGAGCGCCCTGAGCGGGATCGCCTACCTGCCCGAGGCCACCGGAACCAATCCGGCCGCCTTCGACCTGTTCACCGACCTGGCGTGGGAGCCGGGGCCCGTCGACCAACGGCGGTGGTTCGCCGACTTCGCGCAGCGCCGCTACGGCCGGCCGGACGCCGCGGCCGCCGCGGCGTGGGAGGAACTGCGCAAGGGGCCGTACAGCACCTCCTCGGGGCTGTGGTCGGAGTCGCAGGACAGCCTGTTCACCGCCCGGCCGAGCCTGACGGCGTCGGGCGCGGCCTACTGGAGCCCCAAGTCGATGCGCTACCCGGCCGGTTCGGTACGCCGGGCCCTGGATCACCTGCTGAAGGTGGCTCCGGGGCTGCGCGGGTCCAGTGCCTACCGGTTCGACCTGGTGGACACCGCCCGGCAGGCCCTCGCGAACCACTCGCGGGTCCTGCTGCCGAAGATCAAGACGGCGTACGAGGCCGGCGACCTGGCCCTCTTCCGCAAGTTGACGGGTGAATGGCGGGACGGGGAGCGGAAGCTGGACGCCGTCACCGGAACCGACCCGAACTTCCTCTTCGGCCGCTGGCTGGAGCGGGCTCGGTCCGCGGGCGCCGACCGGGCAGAGCAGGACCGGTACGAATACGACGCCCGCTCGGTCCTGAGCGTGTGGGGCCGGCGCAGCACCAGCGAGGGCGGTTTCCTGCACGACTACGCGAACCGCGAATGGAGTGGTCTGGTCGGGGAGTTCTACGCCGGGCGGTGGGACCGGTACTTCGACTCGCTGGAGGAGGCGCTGGCCCGCAGGACGGCGCCGCAGGAGATCGACTGGCACACCGTGGAGGAGGAGTGGGCCCGCAGGACCACCCGTCATCCGGTCCGTCCGGCGGGTGATCCGTACGCGTTGGCGGCCGCAGTCGCCGCGTTCCTCCCGGCGGTCAACTGACCTTCTTACAACGCCGCGTGGAGCGATGATCGCCTTATCCGTTGATCGTCACCCTGTCGAGGGAAAGTCCCGGCCCGTACGGGGGAGAGCAGACCGAGCGCTCCCCCGTACGGGGCGGGCCCGGAATGATCAGGGGCATGTCCGAGACCGAACAGGAGCGGGCCCCTGCCGTGGCGTTCGCCGAGGGGGTGGTGGAGCTCCGCAAGCGCCGGGCGATGCCGGTCCACGGCTGGAGCGAGGGGATCCGGGAAGGTCGGGCCGTGGATGCGGATGCGGATGCGGATGACGACGAGACACCGCTGTCGGGGCGCCCCGTAGCCACCCCTCCCTCCCCGTGACCCGGGCCCGGCCTCGGGGGGCGGGGGCCCGCGGCTCCGGGGCCCTGCGGCTCCGGGGCCCCTGCGCGCGCCGTCGAGGCACCCCCGCACGCAGCCACCGCGGCCCGGACACACCGTAGCCACCCGGCCCTGTCCGTCGGCCGGAGCCGCGGTCGCCGTCGCCGTCGCCGTCGCCGTCGCCGTCGCCGTCGCCGTCGCGGAGCGTAGCTGTCGGCCGTGACGGCGAGCCCACGCCACAGGGCGTACCAGCCCTCCCCGTGCGTGGCCGCGCGCAGCGGAGTCACCATGAAACGCGCAGCGGAGTCACCATGGAAGCAGTAGGGGCCAGGCGGAGCCGGGTCGCAAGGGCGCCGGCCGGCGTGAGGGCGGTGACAGTACATGGGGCGTGCGGAGTCCGCGTCGCGTGCCCGGCGGCGGCTGCTCCTCGGCGGAGCCGTCGGCGGCCTGGTCGCCGCGGTCGCCGGGCTGGCCGTCGCCGGGCTGGCCGCGGCCGCCGTCCGGCCGGACTCCTCGCCCCTCACGGCGGTCGGTGCGACGGTCGTCGACCGGACGCCCGCCGCCCTCAAGGAGTGGGCCGTCCGGCAGTTCGGCACCGCCGACAAGACGGTGCTGATGCTGGGCGTCGTCACCGCCCTCGCCCTCGTCGCCGTGGCGGCGGGGATCCTCGCCGTCCACCACCTCCCCGCCGGCGTGGCCGTCGCCGGCGGCTTCGGACTGCTGGGCGCGGCGGCCGCGCTCAGCCGCCCGGAGGCGGCATGGCCGGACGCGTTGCCGTCCCTCGTGGGCGCACTGGCCTCGGCTGGGACGCTGTACCTGCTGGTCAGGGCGTTGACGCGACCGCGACCCCGATTCCGGCCGGCCGGAGCAGAGCCCCACGGCGCCGGCGCGATGGACCGTCGCGGCTTCGGACGGCTGGTCGCCGCCACCCTGGCGGCCTCGGCCGGGGCCGCACTCGCGGGGCGGCGCCTCGGCGCCCACGGGTCTGCCGGGGCGACGGCCTCGCGGGCCGGCTTCCGCCTGCCCCGGCCGGCCGTACCCGCGCCGCCGGTGCCCACCGGCGCGGACCTCCGGGTGCCCGGTGTCTCCGCCTTCCTCACCCCGAACCGGAGCTTCTACCGGGTGGACACCGCCCTGGTCGTACCCCGCGTGGACGCCGACACCTGGCAGCTGCACATTCACGGTGACGGAGTGGCCAGGCCCCTCACCCTCGGCCTGCGGGAGTTGCTGGACCGCCCCCTGGTCGAGCACGACATCACCCTGACCTGTGTGTCGAACGAGGTCGGGGGCCCGTACACGGGCAATGCCCGCTGGCTCGGCGTGCGCCTCGCGGACCTGCTCCGCGAGGCAGGGGTCCGGCCGCCCTCCGAAGGCGGCCCGGCCGACCAGCTGGTGGCACGCTCGGTGGACGGCATGACGACCGGCACGCCCGTCGAGGCCGTCATGGACGGCCGGGCGGCGCTGCTGGCCGTCGGGATGAACGGCGAGCCGCTGCCCTTCGCGCACGGGTTCCCGGTCCGGATGGTCGTACCGGGACTGTACGGGTACGTCTCGGCGTGCAAGTGGCTGCGTGAGCTGCGCCTGACCACCTTCGGTGCGTACGACGCGTACTGGGTGCGCCGGTCGTGGGCGGCCCGGGCCCCCGTCAAGACGCAGTCGCGGATCGACACCCCGCGCCCGCACGCCGGCCTCGCGCCCGGCCCGGTCGCCGTCGCCGGCGTGGCGTGGGCGCAGCACCGGGGTATCCGCCGGGTGGAGGCCAGGGTCGACGGCGGCCCCTGGCACGAGGCGCGCCTGGCCGCCGCGGACGGCGACGACACCTGGCGCCAGTGGGTGTGGCGGTGGGACGCGGCCCCGGGCCGGCACACCCTGGAGGTGCGGGCCACGGACCGGACCGGCGCCGTGCAGACGGGGCGGCGGGCCGGGACCCTGCCGGACGGGGCGACGGGTTGGCACGCGGTGACGGTAGACGTCGGCCCCGGCCCGTGAGGAGCCCCCGCCCGGCGGGGCCGGGCCGTCTCTTTCGCCTGAGGGTCGCCCCGTGATCGCCGGGTCTGGGCGCACGCCGCCCTCCGCGGTGCACCGCACGGCGGAGGGGCGCCTCCGCGCCGGGCGCATGCGGGCGTTCCGGCAACGCCGGGGTACCTCCCAGCGGTAGCCGGGAGACAGGTGCCGGAGCTGGAGCCGGAGCCGGCGACATGCGCCCGCCGGGGACTGCGGGACGGCCTTCAGACCGCCCGGCCCCCCGCCAGGCGCACCGGCAGCGTCTCGACGCTGTTGCCGATGAAGCTGCGCTGGTGCGGGAGTTCGGCTTCCGGGGTCGCCAGGTCGAGGTCGGGGAAGCGGGTGAAGAGCCGCTCCAGGGCGATGGTGGCCTCCAGGCGGGCGAGCGGGGCGCCCACGCAGTAGTGGGCGCCGTGACCGAAGGAGAGGCTGCGGGCGGCGGTGGGCCGGGTGATGTCGAAGGAGTCGGCATCCGCGCCGTGGAAGGCTCCGTCGCGCCCGGCCGCGGTGTAGCCGGCGAGCACCGGCGTGCCCCGCGGGATCACGGTTCCTCCAACGGTCAGGTCGCGGGTGGGGTAGCGGAAGGGGAACCAGCTGACCGGCCCGTCCCAGCGCAGGGTCTCGTCCACGACGTCCGTCCAGCTCGCCTTCCCTTCCATGACGAGGGCGAGCTGGTCGCGGTGGGTGCACAGGGCGCGCACCGCGTTGCTGATGAGGTTCTGGCTGGTCTCGTGGCCGGCGACGAGCATCAGCCGCATGGTGCCGATGAGTTCGGCCTCACTGAGCCGGTCCCCGTCGCCCTCGCGGGCGGCGAGCAGGGCACTGGTGAGGTCCTCGCCCGCGTCGCCCCGCGCCTGCGCCGCGCGCCGGGCGGCCGCGATCGTGCCCATGAGTTCGACGAGTTCGCGTACGGCGGCCATCGCCTCGGCGGGGGTGGTGTCGGTCGCGACGATCACCGTGTTGGACAGCTGGTGCAGCCGGCCCCGGTGCTCGGGGTCCACGCCGAGGAGCTCGCAGATGACGCTCATCGGGAGCGGGAGCGCGAAGTGCGTGCGCAGGTCGGCGACCCCGTCGGGGGCCCCGGCCGCGGCCCGCTCCAGGTCGTCCAGGAGTCCGGCGGCCAGTTCCTCGACGCGCGGCCGCAACCGTTCCACCTGGCGGGCGGTGAAGGCCTTGCCGACCAGGGAGCGCAGGCGGCGGTGGTCGGCGTCGTCGGCGGTGTGCATGCCCTGGGCGTTGGCGAAGACCCGCAGCGGCCAGTTCGGGGGGATGGTCCCGTCGTGGAGGGCGGGGAAGTGCCGGGAGTCCTTCGCCACGTCGGGATGGGCGAGGAACTCCTTCAGCGCATCGTGTCCGAGGACGACGGCCCCGGGCACCCCGCCGGGCAGGACGACCCCGGCCACGGGGCCCTGCGCGCGCAACCGGGCGTTGAGGGCGTGCGGGCAGCCGCCGGCGGGGTCGATGACGTGCGGGACGGACGGGTGGTGGGCCGGCACGCGGATCTCCTGACCTGTTGGAACGCAACGCGGTCAACAGTGCGGCGTGGAGGGCGTGTTGTACAGGGCCGCCGCCCGGCGCCCCCGTCGCGGGTGCGCGGACCGGCCACGCGGGCCCGTGGCACGCTCCGGCCGGTCGCCGTAGGGTCGGGCCATGGAGCAGTCACGGCGCACACTCGAAGGCAAGGTCGCCCTGGTGGCCGGGGCGACGCGGGGGGCGGGCCGGGGCATCGCGGTCCAGCTGGGCGCACAGGGCGCGACCGTGTACGCGTCGGGCCGCAGCTCGCGCGCGGGCCGCTCGGAGTACGACCGGCCGGAGACCATCGAGGACACGGCCGAGCTGGTGACGGCGGCGGGCGGGCGGGGCATCGCCGTGGTCGCCGACCATCTGGTGCCGGCGGAGGTGGAGGCGCTGGTCCGGCGGATCGACGCCGAGCAGGGCCGCCTGGACGTCCTGGTGAACGACATCTGGGGCGGGGAGCTGCTCTTCGAGTGGGAGAGCCCGGTCTGGGAGCACGACCTGGACAAGGGGCTGCGGCTGCTGCGGCTGGCGGTGGAGACGCACGCCGTCACGAGCCACTTCGCGCTCCCCCTGCTGCTGCGCGAGCCGGGCGGCCTGGTGGTGGAGATGACGGACGGCACGGCCGAGTACAACGCGAGCCGCTACCGGGTGTCCTTCTTCTACGACATCGCCAAGTCCTCGGTCCTGCGGATGGCGTTCGCGCTCGGCCACGAGGTGGGACCGCGCGGGGCCACGGCGGTGGCGCTGACCCCGGGCTGGATGCGCTCAGAGATCATGCTGGAGACTTTCGGCGTGACGGAGGAGAACTGGCGGGACGCGCTGGAGGCGGTCCCGCACTTCGAGATCTCCGAAACCCCCTCCTACGTGGGCCGGGCGGTCGCGGCACTGGCCGCGGACCCACAGGTGGCGCGCTGGAACGGCCGGTCCCTCTCCAGCGGGCAGCTCGCCGGGGTGTACGGGTTCACGGATCTCGACGGCAGCCGGCCGGACGCCTGGCGGTACATGGTCGAGGTCCAGGACCCGGGCCGCCCGGCGGACACCACCGGCTACCGCTAGAGAGCGTCTTGTCGGGCCGGGCGGGCTCGGCCCGACCGGCAGGGCACCCCCATGGCACTGGCGTCGGCGGGGGCGTACGTCCCGCGGTCGAGCGGCGGACGGATGCCCGGCCGGCGGTCGAGCGGCGGACGGATGTCCGGCCGGCGGTCGAGCGGCGGACGGATGTCCGGCGGTCGAGCGCTTGCTGGGGCCGCGCCGGGGTCGTGCGCACCGCGGCGGGTGGTGGCCCGCCGCGGCGTCTCCGCTCAGCCGAAGCCGGGGTCGCCGGCGGCGAGCGGGGCGAAGAACCGTTCCACGTCCGCGTCGGCGACCTCGGCGAGGGACGCCGGCGACCACCGCGGATCGCGGTCCTTGTCCACCACCTGGGCCCGGATGCCCTCCACCAGGTCGGGCGAGCGCAGCGCATTGCAGGAGACGCGGAACTCCTGGGCCAGGGCCGCCTCCAGGGATCCGAGGGCCGCGGCCCGGCGCAGGGCCGCGAGGGTGACCTTCAGCGCCGTCGGCGACTTGGCCAGGATCGCCGCGGCGGCCCGCACGGCGGCGGGCTCCTTCCGGGCGAGCAGCCGGCCGACGATCTCCTCGACGGTGTCCGCGGCGTAGCAGTGGTCGATCCAGGTCCGGCCGTCGGCGAGCACACCGGGCGGGGGCGTGGCGGCGTAGCGCGGCAGCACCTCGTGGGCGGGCTCCGCGGCGAGAGCGGCGACGAGCTCCGGCAGCCGGTCCGCGGGGACGAAGTGGTCGGCCAGACCGCACAGCAGCGCGTCGGCGGCGCCCACGGCCGCGCCGGTGAGGGCCAGGTGGGTGCCGAGCAGGCCGGGCGTCCGGCCGAGCAGCCAGGTCCCGCCGACGTCGGGGACGAAGCCGATGCCGGTCTCCGGCATGGCGACGCGGGAGCGCTCCGTGACGACGCGGACGTCGCCGTGGGCGGAGACGCCGACGCCGCCGCCCATGACGATGCCGTCCATGAGGGCGACGTACGGCTTGGGGTAGCGGGCGATGCGGGCGTTGAGGCGGTACTCGTCGCGCCAGAAGTCCGCGGAGGCGGCGCTGCCGGCCTTGGCGTCGTCGTGGATGGCCCGGATGTCCCCGCCCGCGCACAGCCCGCGCTCACCCGCGCCGCGGATCAGGACCTGGTCGACGGCCGGGTCCTGTGCCCAGGCCGTGAGGGCCTCGTCGATCCGCAGCACCATGGGGTGGGTGAGGGCGTTGAGGGCCCTGGGGCGGTTGAGGGTGATCACTCCGGTCCGGCCCTGGCACTGGAGCAGGACGGCGCCGTCATCGTGCGCGCCCTGCACGTCACCCCGGCCGTGACCGTCGCCCGTACCGCGCTCGTGGTTCCCGTCGTGCCCGTCGCCCCGGCCGTGCGCGCGCCTCCGGTCGTGCCCGTCGCTCCCGCCCCGCGCGGCGCGGTTGCGGTCGTGCCCGTGGTTCTGGTCGTGATCGTCTTCGGTCTTCACGCCGCCCAGTATCTCCGCACCTCCGCGGCCCGCGCCGTGGCGGGTGCCGGGCGGTCCGTGGGCGTAGCCTGGGCGACCATGCGGAAGATCATCCTCATGATGTCGGTGTCCCTGGACGGCTTCTTCGAAGGGCCCGATCGGCAGATCGACTGGCACGTCGTCGACGACGAGCTGCACCAGCACTTCAACGACGAGCTGCGCACGATGGGCGGTTTCCTCAGCGGCCGCGTGACGTACGAGCTGATGGCGGAGTTCTGGCCGACCGCCGACGCCGACCCGGCGAACGCCGGGCCGATGGCCGAGTTCGCGGGCATCTGGCGGGAGATGCCGAAATACGTGTACTCCCGCAGCCTCGACCGTGCCGACTGGAACACCACGATCGTGCGGGACGTCGTCCCGGAGGAGGTCGCCGCCCTCGCGGCGGCTCCCGGCGGTGACTTCGCGCTCGGCGGGGCCGACCTCGCCGCCGCGTTCCTGCGCCAGGACCTCGTGGACGAGTACCGGATCTACGTGCACCCGGTGCGGATCGGGCGCGGCAAGCCGCTCTTCCCGCCCGTCGACGGAGCCCCGGTTCCGCTGCGCCTGGAGGGCACCCGCACCTTCGGCAACGGCGTCGTGCTCCTGCGCTACGGGCGCCCGTAGAATCCGGGCATCTCCCGGAAGAGCCGGCTCAGGGGCGCCGGCTCCGGCGCCCGAGGCGGTGGCCAGTGCGGCCGGCCCCGGCGGACCGGCCGGATCGGCGCGCCGCAGCGCGCACACCGCCGCGAGCCGGAGGCCGGCCGGGGCGGCAGCGCCTGCTCGGCGAGGCCGTTCCGCTGCTGCGCCGCCTCGCCGAGGAGTGGGCCGACGATGCCCCTGCCGCCCCCGCGCAACCCGCCCGAGCCCCCAAGGAGACTCCGTGACCGCCGGACCGAACCCCGACCACCTCGTCCTCGGCACCGACACCGCCCTGGTCCTCATCGACCTCCAGACGGGCATCCTGGGTCTGCCCACCACCAGGCCCGCCCCCGAGGTCCTCAAGAAGGGCATCGCGCTGGCCGAGGCGTTCCGCGCCCGCAAGCTGCCCGTGGTGCTGGTGAAGGTGGCCTGGTCCCCCGACGGAGGCGACCTGCCCACCGTGAACGTGGACCGCCCGGGGCCGGCGTCAGCCCCGCCGCCCTCGTTCTCGGAGATCCCCGCCGAGCTCGCCCCGCTGGGCGACGTGGTCGTCACCAAGCGCCACTGGGGAGCCTTCACCGGGACCGAGCTGGACCTCCAGCTGCGCCGGCGCGGCATCCACCGGATCGTCCTGGCCGGCATCTCCACCAGCGTCGGCGTCGAATCCACCGCCCGCACCGCCTGGGAGCTCAGCTACGACCTGGTCTTCGTGGAGGACGCCACCGCCGACACCGACGCGGACTCCCACGCCCACTCCTTCGGCAAGATCTTCCCGCGGATCGGCAGGGTCAGCGCCACCGACGAGGTCATCGCGGCTCTGGACGCGTGACCGCCCCGGGAGCGGATACTTCGAGCCAGACGCACTTGCCGTCCGGGGCGGGCCGCGATCCCCACCTGCGGGCCAGCCGGTCCACGATCACCAGTCCGTGCCCGCCGGGCTGACCCGGCCGGGACGCCGCCCGGGAGCGCAAGGGGACGGGCGGCGCCGGATTCCCGTCGGTGACCTCGATCCGCAGCCGCTCCTCGTCACAGTCCAGGAGCAGCGCGCTCGGACCGCCCCCGTGCAGGCAGGCGTTGGACACCACCTCGGACACCAGCAGGAGGACGTCCTCGGCGGCGTCCCGTCCCGCCTGCGTCGAGGCCGGGAGCCAGTGCCAGGCGGCCAGCGCCCGCCGCGCGAAGTCCCGGCTGCGCGTCACGACGTCGGTGGCCCCGTCCAGTACCAGGTACCAGGTCCGGTCGGGTGACCTCCGCTCTTCCATGACGCCTCAGACTCCTCCGTGTCGACAGCTCGACGTGGCCGCGCGAGGTCGACGTGCCCGCGCGCGCGGCAGGGCGCTATCGGGGCGGGCCGCCCGTCCCCAGGGCCTGGGCGACATCGGCGTGGACGGGGAAGACCGCGTCGGCGCCGGTGATGCGGAACATCCGGGCGACCGACCCGCGCAGCCCGGCCAGCTCCAGGGTGCCGCCCGCCTCCTGGGCGGACAGCCGGCTGTGCAGGAGCACGTTCAGTCCGGTCGAGTCACAGAAGCCCAGTCCCGAGAGGTCGACCACCAGGCGGCCGCCCCGGGCGACGGCCGCGTCGAGGGCGGCGCGCAGGGGCTGGGCGGTGTCGTGGTCGAGCTCTCCCGCCAGCTTGAGGACGACTGCCACGTCGGCGGCTCGCACCGCGACGGTGAAACGATCGTTGTCGGCTCCGGGCACCATCCGGCATCACCCTTCCGTCACGTCCCTGCACCTTCCCCGAAGCCACGGAGATACGCCTCCCCCGGCCCAGCCGGTCCCCCCGCCCGCGCACCCCCGCCCCCGGGCCCGCCCGCGGCGCGCGGGCCCGCCGGCCGGAAGTCCGGCTCGGGTCCGGCCGGTGCAGCGCCCGGCGGTCCCGCAGCGGCCCATGTCCCCGGCCGGACCGGGCACTTGCCACGCCGACCGGCCCACGGCACCGGTGACGCCGGGGTCCCGGAAACGACAAAGAGGCCGTCTCGGATTTCTCCGATACGGCCTCTGAGCTGCGACTCTTTCGAGTCGGGACGACAGGATTTGAACCTGCGACCCCTTGACCCCCAGTCAAGTGCGCTACCAAGCTGCGCCACGTCCCGTCGTGCCCCGGTGTCCCGGCGGCACATGCAGAACATTACCCCACGCCGAGGGGTGTGCACGCACCGGTGATCGGCGGGGGCGAGGATGGAGCGGTGAACGCACGGGATCGGGACGACGAGGGGCGGGCGCGCAGCGCGCGGCCGCGGGACGGACTGGGGCGGCCGCTGCCGTACGGGGTGCCCGGGGTCGAGCGGCAGGCCGAGGGGGTGGTGCGCTCGGCCGGGGAGACCGTCCGCGAGGCGCAGCGGCTGCTGGACGCCGGGATGCCGTTCCACGCGCACGAGGTGTTCGAGGACGCCTGGAAGTCGGGGCCCGCGGAGGCGGCCCCGCTCTGGCGGGGGCTCGCGCAGCTCGCGGTCGGGCTGACCCACGCCGCACGCGGGAACACGGTCGGCGGGGCCCGGCTGCTGCGGCGCGGGGCCGCCGGGATCGAGGGGCTGGACGGGCGACCGTACGGGATCGACGTGCCGGGGATGGTCCGGTGGGCCCGGGAGCTGGCCGGCCGCGTGGAGGACGGCGGGCGGCGGGAAGGCGGACCGCGGGACGGCGTTCCCCCGGTCGATCCCGTACGGGAGGCACCACGGCTCGGGGGCGGCCTGCCTGGCGCCCCCTAGTGCGGCCACAGCGCCGGCGCTGGGCGGCCGTCCCGCCCGTTCGTCACTGCGCGGGCTGCAGGAGGTCCCAGCGGTTGCCGTACAGGTCCTCGAAGACGGCGACGGAACCGTACGCCTCGTGGCGGGGCTCCTCCAGGAAGCGGACGCCCTCGGCGGTCATCCGGGTGTGGTCGCGCGCGAAGTCGTCGGTGTGGAGGAAGAAGCCGACGCGGCCGCCCGTCTGGTCGCCGACCCGGGAGCGCTGCGCGTCGTCCTTGGCGCGGGCCAGCAGCAGCGCGGCCTCCTTCGCGCCGGGCGGGCGGACCACGACCCAGCGGGAGCCGTCGGGGCGGGCGGTGTCCTCGGCGAGGTCGAAGCCGAGGGCGCGGGTGTAGAAGTCGATGGCCTCGTCGTAGTCGTGGACCACGAGGGTGGTGAGGGCGATGTGTGCGGGCATGGCCCTATTGTGCGCCGAGCAGGACCACGTCGAGGGTCCGGGGGCCGTGGACGCCCTCGACCCGGTCGAGCTCGATGTCGCTGGTCGCGGAGGGGCCGGAGATCCAGGTCAGCGGACGGGTGGGATCGAGCAGGGGCAGCGCCTGGGGGACGGAGTCCACCACCTGGTCCGGGACGCGGACGACGCAGACGTGGTGGTCCGGGACCAGCGTGATGCGGCGCCGGCCCTGGGCGGGGCCGCCGTCGAGGACGATCGTGCCGGTCTCGGCGATGGCCAGGGCGCAGCCGGTCACGACGCTGTCCACGAGGTCGAGTTGGCGGGCGGTCGAGGCGCGGCGGTCATGGACGAGGGTGGCGTCGACGGCGGCCGTCCACCCCGCGGGCAAGCCGTGCGGGATCAGCACCTGCCGCGCGTCCCGCTCGGCGAGCAGCCGCATCAGGAGGTGCGGGAGCGCGTCCTCGTCGCTGCGGTGGACCTTCGCGCGGTACTCGGCGAGGTTGGCCGCCAGCAGGGCGGTCCGCTCTGCGGGGGTGCGCACGCCGTGGACCTGGAGGTAGTCCCGGGGGACCGCGGGTTCCGGCTCCGGGCCCCGGTCGCCCGTCGCCCGGCGGACGCGGGCCAGGATGCGGTCCTTGCTGCTCATCGGGACGCCTCCCGTTCCCGGGCCCACCACGCGCGGAAGGACTCGGCCGGGAGGGCGGGCAGCTCGCGGCTGTCGGTCCAGGCCCGCCCCGGCCCGGGCAGGCGGCGCGGGCGCAGCCGGCGGGCGCGGGCCAGGAGGCGTTGGGCGGTGCGCAGCGTGCCGGGGTGGTCCAGGAGCAGCCGGGCGGCGCGCATGGCGGCCCGTTCGGCGGCGTGGCCGTGCGCCGGACGGATCGTGACGCGGATGCCGTCGCGGGTCACCGGGCCGCCCTGGACCACCCGTTCGCGCAGGTGGACCAGGACCTCGGGGATGTCGATGGCGACGGGGCAGACCTCGTAGCAGGCCCCGCACAGGGTGGAGGCGTACGGCAGGGAGGCGTCGATCGCGCTGCCCGTGCCGCGCAGTTGGGGGCTGAGGACGGCGCCGATGGGGCCCGGGTAGACGGAGCCGTAGGCGTGGCCGCCGGCGCGTTCGTAGACGGGGCAGACGTTGAGGCAGGCGGAGCAGCGGATGCAGCGCAGGGCCTGGCGGCCGACGTCGTCGGCGAGGGTGTCGGTGCGGCCGTTGTCGAGGAGGACGAGGTGGAAGGCGGAGGGGCCGTCGCCGTCGGTCGTACCGGTCCACATCGTCGTGTACGGGTTCATCCGCTCGGCCGTGGAGGAGCGCGGCAGCGTCTGGAGGAAGATCTCCAGGTCCCGGAAGGTGGGGACGACCTTCTCGATGCCCACGACGGAGATCAGCGTCTTGGGCAGGGTCAGGCACATCCGGCCGTTGCCCTCGGATTCGAAGACGACCATCGTGCCCGTCTCGGCGACCATGAAGTTCGCTCCGGAGACGGCGACTTCGGCCCGCAGGAACTTCTCGCGCAGGTGCAGGCGGGCGGCTTCGGCGAGCTCGCGCGGGTCGTCGCCGAGCCCGTCGGGCGAGGGCCGGCCCCAGTTGCCCATCTGCGAGCGGAAGATGTCGCGGATCTCGGCGCGGTTGCGGTGGATGGCGGGGACCAGGATGTGGGAGGGCCGGTCGTGCCCGAGCTGGACGATCAGTTCGGCGAGGTCCGTCTCGTACGCGGTGATCCCGGCGGCTTCCAGCGCTTCGTTGAGGCCGATCTCCTGGGTGGCCATGGACTTGACCTTGACGAGCTCCCGCTCGCCGGTGGCGAGGACGAGGTCCGTCACGATGCGGTTGGCCTCGGCCGCGTCGGCCGCCCAGTGGACGGTGCCGCCGGCCGCCGTGACGGCCGCCTCCAGCTGGAGCAGGTAGCGGTCGAGGTGGCGCAGCGTGTGGTCCTTGACGGCCTTGCCCGCCGCGCGCAGCCGGTCCCAGTCCGACAGTTCGGCCACCGCGCGGGCGCGCTTGTCGCGGATGGTGTGCGTGGCGTGCCGGAGGTTGCCGCGCAGCACCTCGTCCCGTACGGCCTCGCGCGCCGCATCCGCAAAGGCCGGGAAGGCGGAGGCAGCGGCCGGCGCGCCGGAGGCGGCAGCGGAGCCTGGGAAGGCCGGGACGGCCGGCATGCCGAGGAAGGTGCGGTCGGCTCGCGCGGTCACGGTGTGTGCTCCTCGTCCCCGGTCGCGGCCAGGATCTCGGCGAGGTGCACGGTCCGCAGCGGGGCCCCGGCCCGGCGCAGCAGCCCGTCGAGGTGGGCCAGGCAGGAGTTGTCGGCGCCGCACAGCACCTCGGCGCCGGTGGCGACCGCGTTGCCGATCTTGTCCGTGCCCATGGCGGCCGACACGTCCGGGTTCTTGACGGCGAAGGTGCCGCCGAAGCCGCAGCACTCCTGCGCGCCGGGCATCTCGACCAGGTCCAGGCCCCTGACCGCGGCCAGCAGCCGCCGCGGCCTCTCCCCCAGCCCGAGGCTCCGCAGGCCGTGACAGGACGGGTGGTAGGTGACGGTGTGCGGGAAGTACGCGCCCACGTCGCTCACGCCGAGGACGTCCACCAGGAATTCGGTCAGTTCGTACACCCGCGGCGCCAGGGATCCGGCGAGGCCGGAGAGCTCCGCCCCGCGCCCCTCGGCCTGCGCCCTGCGGCCGATGCGCGGGTAGTTCTCGCGGATCATCGCGGCGCAGGACCCTGAGGGGGTGACGACGTACGCGTACCCGGCGAAGGCCCGGGCCGTACGGCGCAGCAGGGGTTCGGCCTCGCGCCGGTAGCCGGTGTTGTACTGGGGCTGCCCGCAGCAGGTCTGGGCCGCCGGGAAGTCCACGGTGACCCCGAGCCGCTCCAGGAGGCGGACGACGGCGATGCCGGCGCGGGGGTAGAGCGCGTCGTTGACGCAGGTGACGAACAGGGCGACACGCATGACGGGCAGAATAGCCGGGTGAAGAAGTTCTCAGTGATCGGCATAGGCGCGGGCGACCCTGACCACCTGACCCTCCAGGCGGTCAGGGCGATCGGCGCGGCGGACGCATTCCTCATCCTGGAGAAGGGCGAGGAGAAGGCGGACCTGACCGGGCTGCGGCGCGCGATGCTCGACGAGCACGCGCGCCCCGGCCACCGGCTGGTGGAGGGCCGCGACCCGGACCGGGACCGGGCCCCCGCCGACTACACCCCGACGGTGGACGGCTGGCGCAGCGCGCGGGCCGAGCTCTTCGAGCGGTTCATCGCGCAGGACCTGGCGGAGGGCGAGACGGGGGCGTTCCTGGTGTGGGGCGATCCCTCGCTGTACGACTCCACGCTCGCCATCCTGGACGAGGTGCTGGAGCGGGGGCGGGTGGCCTTCGAGCACGAGGTGGTCCCCGGCATCAGCAGCGTCTCGGCGCTGCTGGCCCGGCACCGGACCCAGCTGAACCGGGTCGGCCGGCCGGTCCAGATCACCACCGGGCGGCGGCTGGCCGAGGGCTGGCCCGACGGGGTGGACGACGTGGTCGTGATGCTCGACGCGCGGCACGCCTTCACCGCCCACCTGGACCAGGACCTGTTCATCTACTGGGGTGCCTACGTCGGCACGCCGGACGAGATCCTGGTCTCGGGCCGGCTCGCCGACGTCGCCGGGCGGATCGAGGAGCTGCGCACCGAGGCCCGGGCCCGCAAGGGCTGGATCATGGACACCTACCTGCTCAGGCGCGGCTGAGGGCTCATCGCAGGTAGTCGGGGAGGGCGGCCGCCAGGCGTTCGTACTCCCCGGGCCGGTTGTAGATCTGCCCGCAGATCCGGATGCCGCCGGCGCCCGGCCAGGCCCAGATCAGCACCCGGACGCGCAGCCGCGCGGCGAGCTCCTCGCGCAGCGCGCGGGCGCCGTCCTGGGTCTGGGCGACGCCGGGCGGCAGGCGCAGCGTGCGCATGGCCAGGCCGGGGGTGTGCGGGAGCGCGGCGAGGCCGGGGATCTGGGCGAGCAGCGCGGCGCCGTGGGCGGCGAGGGCGCTGTTGTGGGCGCGCACCCGGTCGGCGCCGAGGCGCTGCTGGAGGTCCAGGCCCTCGGGCGCGGCGAGCCAGCCGGTGTAGTCGGCGGTGGCGCGGTTCTCGACGGACCGCGGGAAGCCGTGCTGGTCCTCCCAGGACGGTACGAGCGCCCGGATGCGGCCGCGGTGCTGCGGGGCGACGGCGAGGATCCCGCTGCCGGGCGGGGCGTAGCCCCATTTGTGGAGGTTCCCGAACCAGAAGTCGGCGCCGCCGGCGAGGGGCTCGGCGAGCATCCCGGGGGCGTGGGCGCCGTCGACGACCGTGGTGATCCCGCGCGCCGCGAGGTCGGCGAGGAGCCGGGGGCCGGCGATGAGGCGGGCGGTGGGCGAGCTGACGTGGTCCAGGACGGCGACCCGGGTACGGGGCGTCAGGGCGGCCAGTACGGTCTCGCGGACGGCGTCCTCGTCGGGTAGGCCGGGGTCCAGGGCCACGGTGGTGACCGGTGCGCGGCGGGCGGCGGCCGCGACCACGGTGCCGTAGCCGTGGTCGGTGACGAGGATCTCGTCGCCGTCGTCGAGCGGGATGGCGTCGAGGGCGAGGTTGGCGCCCTCGGTGGCGTTGGCGATGAAGGCGATGCCGTCGGGGTCGGCGCCCAGGTGCGCGGCGATCCGGGTCCGGGCCGCGGCGAGCCGGTCGGGGACGGCGAGGAAGAAGGCGTCGGGGTCGGCGTGGGCCTCGGCGCGCAGCGCGGCCTGGGCCTCCTGGACGGGGACGGGGACCGCGCCGAAGGAGCCGTGGTTCAAGTGGGCGACGCCCGGGTCGAGGCGGAAGAGCCCCGGGCCGCCGGGGAACCCGGCGGGCGGCTCGGCGGGGAGGGTCGGCTCGGTCACGGGTCCTCCGGGGGTGCGGCGTTCGCGGCGCGGCCTGGTGCGGCGCGGCCTGGTGCGGCGTGGCCTGGTGCGGCGTGGCCTGGTGCGGCGTGGCGTGGTGCGGCGTGGCGTGGTGCGGCTGTCCTGCGGATCATCTCCCGGCGCCGCCGTGACCGGTACCCCGTCCGTCCGGCCGCTCCCGGCATGATCCGGTCTGGTCCGGTCAGATCCGGTCAGATCCGGCGTGGTCCGGCCCGGCCCGGCCCCGCCCGGTCCGGCCGCCGACCGAGTAGGCAGGGCTCCGGCCCCCCGGGCCGGGACCGGCCCTCCATGACGGACCCGCCCGGGGGCTACTGGGCGCGGCCGCTGGTCGCCGCGTAGTACTGGAGGTCCTGGACCTCCACCTTGGGATCCACCGGGAAGGGCAGCTTCACGTCCGCCCCGGCCTTGCCGTCCCGTACCACCGCCGCCGTGGCGGTGCCCGTCTTCAGCGGCAACAGCTCGCAGTGGACTCCCGCGGGTGCCTGGTGACTGCTCTTGGCGGACCCGGTGGCCGTGCGCACCGTCGCGGGCTCGGCGAGGAAGCTGAGCACCTCCACGGTGTCGCGGGCGGCGGCGCTGCCCTTGCGCAGCGCCATCATCAGGGACTGGTCGCCCGTCGGGTCGGCGTTCGCGAACTGGGTGCGGGCGCTGAGGTACAGCGTGTCCCGGACGATCTTCGGCCAGCTGCCCGTCTTGAACTTGGTCAGGTAGTACGAGGTCAGGTCGAGGTAGGCGTAGCCGTTGTGCAGCGAGGGCGCGAAGTGGCTGCCCTCCGAGTAGTCGTTCCAGGTGGTGAGCTGGACCCAGTCGGCGCCGTCCTCGATGGCGTGCGTCCAGGTCGAGCGCAGGGTCGCGGTGTTCCCGGCCTCGTCGTAGATGCCCTGGTTGGGCCGGGCGTCCTGCACCGAGACGGGCTGCATCCAGATCTTGCCCATGCCGTGCGCACGCTGCACGTCACGGGTGTTGCCCTCCTGGCCGACGTAGCTGCGGCTGCCCCATTCCGAGAAGCCGTGACTGATCGGGGCGAACTCGCCGTTGTGCGCGCCGAAGTCGAGGAGGAGCGGGACGAAGGCGGTGCGGATGCCGTGCCGGGACTTCAGTACGTCCATGACCCGGGTCCACCAGGCCGCGCTCTTGGCCTCCGCCTTGAAGGGCGAGACGACGAGCCGTCCGTCGGGGAGCCGGTGGGCGGCGGGGGCGCCGCCGAGGGTGGCGATCGCGTCGGCGAGGACGGCGGGGTCGTCGGTCTTGAGCGAGGTCATGTCCGGCATCAACATGATCTTGAACGACGGATCCACCGAACGGGCCGCCGCCATCAGGAGGTTGGAGCGGTCCCAGTTCTTGCCGGAGAGGGACAGCACGTCGAGGGTGAAGCCGTCGATGCCGGCCGCGCGGGCCGTGCGCACCTCCTGGCGGAGGTTGGCGTACTCCCAGTCGCCGCCCTTGGGCGGTGTGGGCAGCGGCCGGTCGCGCAGCAGGCCGCCGTACCTCTCGTGCTTGCCGCTCTCGCCGTCCGGGTCGAGGTAGTTGCGGGTGTAGTAGTCGCCGTCCGCGCTCACGTTGTCGAGGGAGAGCGGGTACGGCGTGAAGTAGTGGGCGAAGACCAGCTTCCTGCCCGCCGCGCCCGAGCGCAGGGCGGCCGGCTGGGGCATGTCGAAGGGCAGGGCTCCGGCGGGGCGTTCGGCGCCGGTCTCGGCCGCGCCCTCGGGGGTGCCCTCGGCGGCCGCTCCCTCGGTCTGCGGCTCGACCCCGGTGGACTGCGGGGCGGCCGGTGCGGGGCCTGCGGTCTCGGCGGCCGCGGTCGGTGCGGTGGGCCACGGCGCGCCGGCGCGGGGAACCGGGCCGGCCTGGCCGGCGGCCGCGCCGAAGGGGTCCCAGGCGATGCCGGTGGCCGCACACACGCCGACGAGGAGGAAGCCGGTCATCAGGAGCAGCAGCGGTCTGCGTCCCCGGAAGCCGGGTCTGCGCCGGTGCGACCCCGGCCCGGCCGGCCTGCGCACCCGCTGTCGCGCCCGCCGCCCCCGCGCTCGCCGGTCCGTTCCCCGGTCCGCAGTCATCGTGTCCCTCCCGCGCATATGCCCCGGTCGGGGCTGCACAGCAGTACAGCCCACAACCGGCTTCCGGACAACCGTTCGCAGGCGCCCGGGCCCGGACGCGTACGTCACGGGGACCATGCGCACTACGCCGGGCCCGGGAGCCCGGCGCCCGTGACCTCCTGGGCGACGTCTACGGGATCATCGACGCCGCGGGAAACCGGAGGCGGCTCGGTCCCGGCCGACGGAATGCGAAATTCCCCTGGCCTTACGGCAGAAGCGGCGCATAATCGTCGTCACGCGGCTCGAATCGACCCTGTTGCCGCGCTTGGTCACGCATGCAATGGGGGGCATCGTGCCGATGAGGGAACCAGGGCCGTGCGGCACGCTGCCGGTGACGTCCGGTGAGATGTCACGGCTGCTCGCCGCCGTGCGCCGCGGGCGCGTGCTGTCCGTGACCGGCGCCCTGCGCGGACCACGGAGCGTGCTGGTGCGCGAGATCGCCCGGCGGCTCGCGTCCAACTTCTACGACGGGGTCGCGGCCATCGCCTTCGATCCGGACCACGGCGGCTACGGGGTGCGCGAACTGACGGCCGAACTCGGCTGCGTACCCGGCATGCCCTTCCTGCCGTGCGGGACCGCGAACGCCGCCTCGTGGCTGGCCGAACGGGACATGCTGCTCGTCCTGGACGGCACCGAGGAGCTGCACCCCGACGCCGCGGCGTGGCTGCGGGGCCTGCTCGACGTAGCCCCCGGCGTGCGGATCCTCGCGGCCGGTCGGTCCCCGCTGGGCTTCGAACAGGAACGGGTCCACCGGCTCTGAGGTCCGGGGGCCGGAGCGTGCAACACCGACGCGACGGCTGCACCACCGGCCGCGAGCTCCCGGCCGCCGCCGCCCGGGCGCCGGGGGCGGCCGGAGCCCGCGCCCGCGCCGGGATCCGGCGCGGGCCGACCCCCCGTGCACCGCGGGTCACGGGGCATGCCGCGGTCCCGCGTCGTGGCCGTGACGGACGGCCGCGGACACGGCTGCGCCCCGGCCGGGCGGGTGCCGGCCGGGGCGATAGGCGTAGGGCTGCCGGGACCGGGCCCCGGAGCCGCGACGGCGGCTCCGGACGGCGGCTCCGGGGCGGCGGATCCGGGGGCGGATCAGCCCAGGGTCGCGATGGCCTCGTTGAAGGTCGCGGACGGACGCATGATCGTCGACGCCTTGGCGGCGTCGGGCCGGTAGTAGCCGCCGATCTCGGCCGGGGCGCCCTGTACCGCGATCAGCTCGTCGACGATCCGCTGCTCGGACTCGGCCAGCGTCTTGGCGAGCGGGTCGAAGGCCGCCGCCAGCTTCGGGTCGTCGGTCTGGCGGGACAGCTCCTGCGCCCAGTACAGGGCGAGGTAGAAGTGGCTGCCGCGGTTGTCGATCCCGCCCAGCTTGCGGCTCGGCGACTTGTCCTCGTTGAGGAAGGTGCCGGTCGCGCGGTCCAGGGTGTCGGCCAGCACCTGGGCGCGGGCGTTGCCGGTGGTCGTGGCGAGGTGCTCGAAGGAGACGGCCAGCGCGAGGAACTCGCCGAGCGAGTCCCAGCGCAGGTAGTTCTCCTTGACCAGCTGCTGGACGTGCTTGGGGGCGGAGCCGCCGGCGCCGGTCTCGAAGAGGCCGCCGCCGTTCATCAGCGGGACGACCGACAGCATCTTGGCGCTGGTGCCCAGCTCCAGGATGGGGAAGAGGTCGGTCAGGTAGTCGCGCAGCACGTTGCCGGTCACCGAGATGGTGTCCTCGCCGCGGCGGATCCGCTCCAGCGAGTACGCGGTGGCCTCGACCGGCGAGAGGACCTTGATGGTCAGACCGTCGGTGTCGTGGTCGGCGAGGTACGTCTTGACCTTGGCGATCAGCTGCGCGTCGTGCGCGCGGCCCTCGTCGAGCCAGAAGACGGCCGGGTTGCCGGTGGCGCGGGCGCGGGTGACGGCGAGCTTGACCCAGTCCTGGATCGGCGCGTCCTTGGTCTGGCAGGCGCGGAAGATGTCGCCGGCGGCGACCTCCTGCTCCAGGACCGCGTTGCCCTCGGCGTCGACGACGCGGACGGTGCCCGCGGCGGCGATCTCGAAGGTCTTGTCGTGGCTGCCGTACTCCTCGGCCTTCTGGGCCATGAGGCCGACGTTCGGCACCGAGCCCATGGTGGACGGGTCGAAGGCGCCGTGCGCGCGGCAGTCGTCGATGACGGCCTGGTAGACACCGGCGTAGCTGCTGTCCGGGAGGACCGCGAGGGTGTCGGCCTCGGCGCCGTCCGGACCCCACATGTGGCCGGAGGTGCGGATCATGGCCGGCATGGAGGCGTCGACGATGACGTCGCTCGGGACGTGCAGGTTGGTGATGCCCTTGTCGGAGTCGACCATCGCGAGCGCGGGGCCCGCGGCGATCTCGGCGTCGAAGGACGCCTTGATCGCGTCGGCCTCGGGGAGCGCGGCGAGGCCGTTCAGGATGGTGCCCAGACCGTCGTTCGGGGACAGGCCGGCGGCGGCGAGGGTCTCGCCGTACCGCGCGAAGGTCTTGGGGAAGAAGGCGCGGACCACGTGGCCGAAGATGATCGGGTCGGAGACCTTCATCATCGTGGCCTTGAGGTGCACGGAGAACAGGACGCCCTCGGACTTGGCGCGCTCGATCTGGTCGTTCAGGAAGGTGCGCAGCGCGTCGACGTGCAGTACGGACGCGTCCACGACCTCGCCGGCCAGGACCGGTACGGAGTCACGCAGGACGGTGGTGGCGCCGTCGGCGGCGACGTGCTCGATGCGGAGCGTGCCGGCCTCGGCCATCACGGCGGACTTCTCGGTGGAGCGGAAGTCGTCGGCGCCCATGGTGGCGACGTTCGTCTTCGACTCGGAGGTCCAGGCGCCCATGCGGTGCGGGTGGGCCTTGGCGTAGTTCTTGACCGAGGCCGGAGCGCGGCGGTCGGAGTTGCCCTCGCGCAGGACCGGGTTGACGGCGCTGCCCTTGACCTTGTCGTAGCGGGCGCGGATCTCGCGCTCCTCGTCGCTCTTCGGGTCGTCCGGGTAGTCCGGCAGGGCGTAGCCCTGGGCCTGGAGCTCGGCGACCGCGGCCTTGAGCTGCGGGATCGAGGCCGAGATGTTGGGAAGCTTGATGATGTTCGCTTCGGGGGTCTTCGCCAGCTCGCCGAGCTCGGCGAGGGCGTCGGCGATCCGCTGGCTCTCCTCGAGGTACTCGGGGAAGCTGGCGATGATCCGACCGGCCAGGGAGATGTCACGGGTCTCGACATTCACACCGGCCGTCGACGCGTACGCCTGGATCACAGGCAGGAACGAATACGTCGCGAGGGCCGGGGCCTCGTCAGTGTGCGTGTAGATGATGGTCGAGTCAGTCACCGGATGCTCCGCTCCACAGTCTGCGTCTCTCGTCTGCAACATTGCTCGACATCAAGATATCTCGTGATCGGGCCGGTCCGGACAGCCCCCCGCCCCTGTCTGCGGGAGACGCGTGTCACGCCTGCGCGTGACCGTCTCGCCCGCCGGGCCCCGGGAACGGCGAAAGCGCCGCCTGCCGGCCGTTTCCGGCCGGGGCGACGCTCAGGCACTGCGACCTGCGGGGCAGGTCAGACGTGGACGGCCTTGGGGCTCGGGCCGTACTCGTTCGGCTGCGGCTGACCCTCGGTGGCCATGAGGACGAGGAGCCAGATGCCACCGATGAGGGGGACGAAGCTGATGAGCATCCACCAGCCGGACTTGCCGGTGTCGTGCAGGCGGCGGACGCCGACCGCGAGGCTCGGCAGGAACACGGCCAGGGCGTAGATCGCGTACAGCAGCGGGTAGGTGCCGATCAGGTTGTCGATGACAGCGACGATGATCAGGGCGATCAGGTTGAAGAGGACGAACATCCAGTACTCCTGGCGGCGCGCGCGGCCGGAGAACTCGGTGTACTTCTTCAGGACGTCGGTGTAGTAGTGCATGGTCCCCCCAGAGGACGGAATTTCGGCCCGTCCTGCTGGAGCAAGCCGGGGCAGAACTTATGCCCCGCTTATGGCGCGGTCAAGCCAGTTCCGGCGACACCATTTCGGCCGCACGGGCCGATTTCCGGTACGGAAAGTCCCTTTGGCCGGAGGTGACAGGGGCGCCGTGTCCCGGGAAGTCCGTAACGTCCCGGCTGCGGGGTCGCTTTGGGTCATCGCGGCGGTGCCGGTGGGCCCGCAGATCGTTACCGCACTGCGACGCGCCGGGAGCGCCCGGCGAAGGCCCGGACGAGGCGCCGCGGCCCGGGCCCTGAGGAGGGGCCCGGGCCCGGAGCGCGGCGGTCGGCGCCCCGCGGGCGGTGCGTCAGCCGATGTGGAAGGAGTCCCCGTAGACCTTCCAGTCGAGGGGGGTGTCGAGGTTGAGGTTGCCCTTCTTCAGGAAGACGCGCTGCGCGGTGTCGACGCGACTGGTGTCGCTGTGCGCCTCCTCCTGCTTCATCGCCCAGACGCGGGCGTCGAGGAAGGCGTTCAGCCAGGTGGTCTCGTTGCCGCCCTGGGCCGGGGGCTTGGCCTTGGACAGGGCGCGCTTGCGGATGTTGCGGAAGCTGGTGGAGTCGCCTCCGTCGCCGTGCATGACGATGGCGTCGTAGTAGATGAACTGGCCGAGGGCGCCGACCCCGTCGGATTTGCCCTGCTTGACCGCCGGGTTGAAGTAGACCCGGTCGCGCTCGTGGTCCTGGGCCTTCTTGAACTCGGCGTCCCGGGCCGCCTTCGCCCAGTCCTTGGTGAAGTCGGGGTCGAGGCCGGCGTGCGAGTCGGAGCCGTCGACCTTGCGCAGGGCGGGAAGGTACTTGGCGAGCACGTTGCCCGGCTTGACCTGCGTGTAGTACTCGACGAGGTCGAGCATGTCGCCCGTACCGGAACAGAAGCCGATGATGCCGGCCGTGTAGCCGCGGCCGTCGTCTATGTCCTCGATGTACTTGTACTGCGCCTTCCAGTCCAGCGAGGAGTTCTCCGCGCTGGAGACGATCTGCATGGCGATGTCCTTCTTCGCCGGATCGTCGAGCCCGACGGCCGCGGCCGCCGTCACGGTCGCGGCCGTGGCCGCGGTCGCCTTGGCGGGGGTGGCGCCGGCGGCGGTGACCGGTACGGCGAGGAGGGCGCTGCCGAGCAGTGTGCTGATCACCAGTGATGTGCGGTGAGGGGCGAACACAAGGCCTCCATGGGAGAGTTGAGGCGTTCCCGGTTTCGTTAGGAAACTTTACTACCAGAGTTCGCCACGCCTCAAGTCCCGGGCTTTGCGCAGCACTTGGCGGGCCCGGGTACGGGGGGAGGGGCGGCCCGCCGCCGGCGACCCGCCCCTCCCCTTCTTCGTCCGCCCGCGTCAGAGCCAGCCGTTGCGCCGGAAGCCGCGGTGGATCACGACGCACGCGAGCGCCATGACGACGAGGACGAGCGGGTACCCATACCTCCAGTGGAGTTCGGGCATGTGCTCGAAGTTCATGCCGTAGACCCCGCAGACCATCGTCGGCACCGCGACGATCGCCGCCCACGCCGTGATCTTGCGCATGTCCTCGTTCTGCGCGACCGTCACCATCGCGAGGTGCGCCTGGAGGATGGAGTCGAGCAGGTTGTCGTAGGCGCCGATCTGTTCGGTGGCCCGGGTGAGGTGGTCGGCCACGTCGCGGAAGTAGGCGCGGACCTCCGGCGGGATGACCGGTACGGGCTGGGTGGCCAGCTGCTCCAGCGGGCGGCCGAGGGGCGCCACCGCCCGGCGCAGTTCGAGCAGTTCGCGTTTGAGCTGGTAGATCCGGCCGGCGTCACCGCGTCCGCCGTCCTCGCTGAACACCGCGGTCTCGACGGCGTCTATGTCGTTCTGCACCGTGTCCGTGACGGCGAGGTAGTCGTCCACGACGTGGTCGGCGATGGCGTGCAGGACGGTCGCCGGGCCCTTGGCCAGCTGCTCCGGATCGGCTTCCAGGGCCTCGCGGACCGGGCCGAGCGTGCCGTGGCCCCCGTGCCGGATGGTGATGACGAAATCCTCGCCGGTGAAGGCCATCAGCTCGCCGGTCTCCACCACCTCGCTGGTGGCGGTGAGTTCCTCGTGCTCGACGTAACGCACCGTCTTGAAGACGGAGAACAGCGTGTCGTCGTACCGCTCGACCTTGGGCCGCTGGTGTGCGTGCACGGCGTCCTCGACGGCGAGCGGGTGCAGCCCGAACAGCTCCGCGAGCCCGGCCAGCTCCTCCTGCGAGGGTTCGTGCAGGCCGATCCAGACGAAGCCGTCGCCCGTCTTGCGGACGCGGCGCAGCGCCTCCTCGGCCTCCGAGCAGCCGTCCTGGCGGACGCCGTCCCGGTAGACCACGCAGTTGACCACGGCGCTGCCGAGCGGTGAGCGGGCCGGGTGGCTGAGGTCGACGGCCCGCCGGTAGCCGCGGCGCACGACCCGGCGGAGGTTGCTGAACATGGACAACGACGTGCTCCTCTTCGGCTGAACACCGGCCAGTGTGCCATCCCTCCCGGGCAGCTCCCACGGCGCCGAGCGCCCTGCCGGGCCTTCACCCGCGGCAACCGCCCGGGTCAGGCCCGGTCGATGAAGACGCTCGTCGACTTCACCCGCGCCGTGGCGCGGGCACCCACTACCAGGCCGAGCTCCTCCACCGCCTCCCGCGTGAGCAGCGAGACGATGCGGTGCGGGCCGGCCTGGATCTCCACCTGTGCGTCCACGGCGCCCAGTTTCACGCCGGTGACGATCCCCGGGAAGGCGTTGCGCACCGAGGTGTACGGAGCTTCCTCGCCGTCGCCGCTCTCCTGGGCGGCCTCCACGCAGAACGCCGCCAGGTCCGGGCCGTCGACCATTCGCCGCGTACCCTCCCGGCGTGTGCGGAAGCGGTCGGCGTCCGCCCAGCGCCGGGCCGTGTCGACGCTCACGCCGAGCAGTCGCGCCGCCTGGCCGATCGTGTAGGACTCCATGCCCCGCAGCTTAGGCGCCGCCCGCCGAAGGCCCCCGGAGCGCCTGCGCCGCGGCCCCGGCGATGATCTGCGCCACCGTGGAGAGCGCCGGCGAGTCGAGTTTCCACTGCTGCCAGTACAGGGGGACGTCCAGTGGACGCCGGGGCGCCAGCAGGACCAGCTCTCCCGTCCGCACCAGCGGATGCGCCTGCTGCTCCGGCACCATCCCCCACCCCATGCCCGCGGCGACGGCGTCCCGGAACCCTTCCGAGGTGGGCACGTAGTGCCGCACCGGCCCGGCGGAGGCCGCCGCGTCCCCCGTCAGCGACCTCACGAAGACGTCCTGGAGCACGTCCTTGCGGTCGAAGACGATCACCGGGGCCCGCGGCAGGTCCTGCCCCGGCTCCCCCGCCAGGTGGCGCGCCGCGAAGGCGGGGGCGGCGGCGGCGTGGTACCGGGCCAGGCCCAGCATCCGTACGCTGCACCCGGCCACCGGGTCCGGCGAGGAGGTCACCGCCGCCATCACCTGGCCCTCCCGCAGCAGTGCGGTGGTGTACGACTCGTCCTCGCGGTGCAGCTCGATGCAGACCGGCGGGTCCTGCGGCACCCGGGCCAGCGCCGGGAGGAACCAGGTGGCCAGGGAGTCGGCGTTCACCGCGATCGGCAGCCGCACCGGGCCCAGCCCCTCGGCCATCCCCAGCTCGGCCCGCGCGTCACGCTCCAGCCGGGCCAGCTGCCGGGCGAAACGGACGACCACCTCACCCGATTCCGTGGCCCGCACCGGCTTCGTCCGCATCAGCAGCACCCGTCCGGTGCGCTGCTCCAGCGCCTTGACCCGCTGGCTGACCGCCGACGGCGTCACGTGCAGGGCGGCCGCCGCCGCGTCGAAGGTGCCCTCGTCCACCACGGCGAGCAGGGTCCGGACCTGGTCGAGGGGAAGCTCATCCATCACGAACGCTAAAGGTACGTGAAAATCCTTAGCTGTACTGTACCGCTGCCGCTGTCTACGGTCGGAGCCATGACTCACGGCATCATCACGGCGGCACTCGCCGGCTTCGGCACCGGACTCTCCCTCATCGTCGCCATCGGCGCGCAGAACGCCTTCGTCCTGCGCCAGGGCGCCCGCCGCCACACGGTGCTCGCCGTGGTCGCCATCTGCGCCTTGTCCGACGCCCTGCTGATAGCTCTGGGCGTCGCGGGCGTCGGCGCCTTCGTGACCGCATGGCCCGCCGCGCTGACGGTGGTCGGCCTCGCCGGCGGGGGGTTCCTCGTCTGCTACGGGGTCCTCGCCGCCCGGCGGGTGCTGCGGCCCGGCCCCGAGGCCGCCCTCAGCGCGGAGGGGGCCGCGGCCGGCTCGGGCCGCCGGGCCGTGCTGACCTGCCTGGCCATGACCTGGCTGAACCCGCACGTCTACCTGGACACGGTCCTGCTGCTCGGCTCCCTCGCGGCCGACCGGGGTGACCTGCGCTGGGCCTTCGGCATCGGCGCCGGCCTGGCCAGTCTGACCTGGTTCGCCACCCTCGGCTACGGCGCCCGCCTGCTCACGGGCCTGCTCTCCCGACCCGCCGCTTGGCGCGTACTGGACGGCCTGGTCGCCGCGACCATGCTCACGATGGGCGGCCTCCTCCTCGCCCGCGCCTGACCCCTGGACCCACGACGGGGGCCAGGTCGAACCGAAGGACGTCCCGGCCGACGCCGTCACCTCCTCCGGCTCCGGCCTCGACCCGGACATCTCCCCCGAGTACGCCAAGCTCCAGGTCCACCGGGTCGCCGAGCGGAACAAGCTCGACGTCACACAGGTCGAGAAGCTCGTAGCCGACCACACCACCGACCACACCGCCGCCGCACCCTCGGCTTCATGGGCGAACCGCGCGTCAACGTCCTCGAACTCAACATCGCCCTGAAGGCGCTCTCCACGAGCTGACGTCCCCCGACGCACCGGCCGGGAGCCGCGACCCGGTGAAGCTTTCCGGTCGCCGCACTAAGGGCTGTCCCGGAATCCCCGGTGGATCAGCCCACGCCGTCAGATGCGGTGCATTGCAAGGCGGAGGGGCGTCCTCATACTGGGCGTATTCGGGCGTTCCGACAACGCAGCGAGGTGCCGTAGCTGTCGTCGTGCGCCCGCCGGGGATTGCGGGACAGCCCTTAGAGCCACTTGTTGCGGCGCAGCGCCCGGTAGACGACCGTGCACACGATCGCCATGAAGCCCCAGACCGCGGGGTAGCCGTACGGGGACCTGAGCTCGGGCATGTGCTCGAAGTTCATGCCGTAGACGCCGACGATCATGGTGGGGACGGCGATGAGTGCGGCCCAGGCGCTGATGCGGCGCATGTCGGCGTTCTGCTGGACGCCGAGCTGGGCGATGCTCGCGCTGAGCATGCCGGAGACGAGTTCGTCGAAGGACAGGATCTGTTCGCTGACCCGCTGGTGGTGGTCGGCCACGTCCCGGAAGTACGTGGCGACCTCCGACGGGACCCCGGGGACCGCGCCTTCACCGAGGCGCTGCAGGGGGCCGGCGAGCGGCATCACGGCGCGCTTGAATTCGAGGAGCTCGCGCTTGAGCTGGTAGATCCGCCCGGCGTCCACCGGGCGGCCCGGGGAGAAGACCTCGGCTTCCAGGGTGTCGACGTCGCCGGCGAAGGCGTCCGCGACCTCGACGTAGCGGTCGACGACCATGTCCGCCACCGCGTGCAGGACGGCCGCGGGTCCGCAGCCCAGCTGCTGCGGATCGTCCTGGAGCTGTCGGCGCACGTCATCCAGCGGCGGGGCGCTGCCGTGGCGGACGGTGATCGCGAAGCCGGGGCCGGCGAAGACCATGATCTCGCCGGTGTCGACGATCTCGCTGGTCGCGGTGACCGTCTCGTGTTCGACGTAGACGATCGTCTTCAGCACCAGGAACAGCATGTCTCCGTAGCGTTCCAGCTTGGGCCGCTGGTGGGCGTGGACGGCGTCCTCCACGGCGAGGGGGTGCAGGCCGAACGCCTCGGCGACCTCCTGGAGCTGCTCCTCGGTGGGCTCGTACAGACCGATCCACGCGAACCGGCCCTCCCGCGGGTCTATGCGCTTCATGACCGTGTCCAGGGTCACCTGGCCGGGGATGCGGTGCCCGTCCTCGTAGAGCGCGCAGTCCACCACCGCCGACGGCAGAACCGCACCGCCCCCGCCGCCCTCGCCACCCCGCTCCGCCGCCATGTGCTGCCTCTTGTCCCTTTGTGCCTTGTCCGATGCGTAGAGGTGCAACCTACCCACGACCGCCAGGTGATCACCCGCGTCCCTGACCGGGGTGGGCGCCGGCGCGGCGGCGGCGCCGGAACGTCCCCCTCGGCGTGTGCCGCGAGGAGGCGTCCCGGGCGTTCTCGCGGCGGGTATACCCTGCTCGATGGCCCATGTCCCGTGCGCAGCGAAAGGCAGGTGAGTTCCCCGATGTGTGGTGAACCTCCCAGTCGCGCGCCGCGGGGCGCTGCCGTGCCCGGCTCGTAGCCGGCTCTGCAGGCGGCGTCTGCGGCGTGCCCTTTGCGCATCCCTCACGCCTTGCTGCTTCTGCCTGCGGAAGGACCCCTGCCGTGTCCGAGCGTCGTCTGCGCGCCCTGCGCGCGTTCACCAAGCCCGCCAAGCGCCCCGCCGAGCCCCGCCCCGATGCCGGACAGCCCGCGCCGACCGTGGCGGCCGGCCCGCAGCCACCGCGCGGGAACAGCGTGGTCACGGCCGCGATCTACCACGACGGTGTCCGCACGAGCACCCACGACTCGCTCGCCCAGACCTTCGGCAAGCTCCGCGAGGCGGAAGGGGGCATGGCGTGGATCGGCCTGCACCGGCCGACCGAGACCGAGCTGCTGTCCGTCGCCGAGGAGTTCGACCTGCACCCCCTCGCCGTCGAGGACGCGCTGGAAGCCCACCAGCGGCCCAAGCTGGAACGCTACGGCGACACCCTCTTCGTCGTGCTCCGCGCCGCCCGCTACCTCGACGCCGCCGAAGAGGTCGACTTCGGCGAGCTCCACGTCTTCGTCGGACCCGACTTCGTCATCACCGTCCGCCACGGCGCCGCCCCGGACCTGGCAGCGGTCCGGCGCCGGATGGAAAGCAGCCCGGACCTCCTCAAGCGCGGTCCCGAATCCGTCCTGTACGCGATCCTCGACGCAGTCGTCGACGGGTACGCCCCCGTCGTGGCGGGCGTGGAGAACGACGTGGACGAGATCGAGACCGAGGTCTTCAGCGGAGACCCGAAGGTCTCCCGCCGCATCTACGAACTCTCCCGGGAAGTGGTCGAGTTCGCCCGCGCGACCCGGCCCCTGACCCGGATCCTCGAAGGGCTCTCGGCCGGGTTCGAGAAGTACGGCATCGACGAGGAACTCCGCCGCTACCTGCGCGACGTCGCCGACCACGCCACCCACGTGACCGAACGCGTCGACGGCTTCCGCCTCGCGCTCCAGGACATCCTCGCCGTCAACGCGACCCTGGTCAGCCAGCAGCAGAATGAGGAGATGAAGCAGCTGGCCCAGGCGGGCCACGCGCAGAACGAGGAGATCAAGAAGATCTCCTCGTGGGCGGCCATCCTGTTTGCACCCACGTTGGTGGGAACCATCTACGGCATGAACTTCGAGACCATGCCCGAACTGCACTGGGCGGCGGGCTACCCCTTCGCCATCCTGCTGATGGCGGTCGTCTGCACGAGCCTGTACGTCATCTTCAAGAAGCGGGACTGGCTGTAGGAGTCAGTTGACCCCTCACGCACCAACGGGGGGCACCGGCAGCGGTAGCCCGTCAGGCATGCACAAGGCCATCCGCCATCACCAGCCGAACGCGGCGCAGCGCCTGGAGATCGCTCAGGGGATCACCATCAACGACCAGGAGGTCCGCGCGGAGGCCGGGGAGCAGGCGCCCCGTGACCTTGCCCAGCCCGAGTGCCTCCGCCGCCTCGCAGGTGGCCAGGTCGACGATCTCCTGCGAGGTGCAGCCCAGATGGGCGAAGAACTCGAGACTGGACACGAAGTCATCGAAGACCGCCCGGCTCACGCCCGCGTCCGTGCCGGTGAGCAGCCGCACCCCGCGCTCGCGCATTCGGCGGATCCTCGGTCCCGCGACCCCCGACGTCGTCGCCGGACTGCACGGAAAGCCGTACGACAGCCCACGCGATGCCTGTGTGGAATACCTGACCGAGGTGCGGCGCCTGATCGGGACCGAGGACGGAGCCGCCGGACCCGGCATCGGCGCCTCCATCGGTCTGCCGGGCCTGCGGCACCCGGGAGTGGAGACCGGGCTCGGTGTGCTCCGGCCGACGCTCGCGCGGGCCGCGGGCCGGGCGGCGGACGCGGCGATCAGCTGGATGACCCCGCCCGGCTACGTCCGCGACACCCTGCTGCCCGCCATGGCGAAGGGCGCGGCCGAGTCGGGCCGCCCGGTGCCCCGCATGGTCACCGTCGTGCACGCCGCCGTCGACCGCCCGGGACGCCACGCCTACCGGCTCGCCTTCGCAGCGGCCCACGTCCACCTCGCCGGGCCGCACTACTGCGACATGCTGCGCCGCGCCGGACTGCGCGTCCACCACAACCGCCCGGGCCTCGGCGCCCGCGCCCTCGTCGACTCCGGAGTCTTCCTCTACGGCACGCCCGGGAACATCGCCGCACAGCTGGCCGAATTCGATCGGGCGGGGGTGGACGAAGTTGTCGTCAACGTCGCGGGAGTGTATTCCGAGCATGGCCGACCGGACGCCGTACGGGACCTCCAGGAGATCCTCGCGGCCTGCCGGGAAGCGACGAACTGACCCATGAACGGGTGGGAGAGGCCAGGGCACGACCGCGTGCCGCCCTCCCGCACGCGGTGAGGAGAGGCAAGACGATGCCCGACGACATCGCCCGATGGCTGAACGAGCACGCCAACCCGTTGAGTACCCTGACCCCCGGCGCGCCGGTGGAGGACCTGAAACCCCTGGGCGAGGCACTGCGGGGGACACGGATCGTCGGTCTGGGGGAATCCACCCACGGCACGGGCGAGTTCTTCCGGCTGAAGCACCGCATCGTGGAGTTCCTGGTCCGTGAGGAGGGGTTCACCACCCTCGCCATGGAGGCCAGCCAGTCCGCGGCCCGCGCACTCGACGCGTACGTCCGGTACGGCACGGGCTCCCCCGAACGGCTCGTCGCCAGGCTGGGCTTCTGGACTTGGCGCACCCGCGAGATGGTCGATCTCGTCGAGTGGCTGCGCGCCCACAATCGCGACCTGCCCGAAGAGCGCCGGGTCCGCTTCGTGGGAACCGACCCCCAGCTCTGCGCCGACTCGGTCGAGGCCGTCGCCGCCTTTCTGCTCCGGGCTGCGCCCGATCAGGCCGGGCGCGTCAGCGCCCTGGACGTACTGGCCGGGGCCCGCCCGAGCACGCTTCCGGACCCGGACAAGGCCCTGATGCGACGCGCAGAGGAGATCGCCCGCCTCATCGCGGACCACGCTGAGCGGCCGGGTCCCGGCGATGACGCCGGCGAGGCTCTGGAACACGCGCGGATCCTCGTCCGCGCCGCCGACCTGGTGACCCGGCCCTTCGCAGCCTCGGCCGGCGAGGACGGCGTGCTCGCCGCGCGTGACCGCTACATGGCCGAGGCCGTCGCACGGCTCGTGGACGACGACCCCGAGGCTCGCATCATGCTCTGGGCACACAACGGGCACATTGCGAAGGGCACGTACGGGGACCAGGTGCCGGCCCTCGGCAGCAAGCTCCGCGAACGCTACGGCGACACCTACTACGCGCTGGCCCTCCTCTTCGGCAAGGGCTCCTTCCTGGCCCGCCGCGGCAACGACCTTCAGCGCCCGCCGGCCCGCCACCGCATCGGCACCGGCCTCCGCTCCCTGGAGGCCAGACTCACGCACGCCGTACCCGGCGACTACTACGCGGACTTCCGCGCCGCGGGTTCCCCCGCCGACGCCGCGCCCTGGCTGCACGCCCCGCACGCGCAGCGCAGCTTCGGCGCCAACGTCCAACGGTTCCTCTACCGCTTGAACACCGCCCCGCTCGTCCCGGCCGAGGACTATGACGGCATCGCGTTCGTAGCACGCTCGACCTGCTCCCACCTGCTGCCCGCGGCGGAGGACTGAGGTTCTCTCACGGCCACAGGTCGAGCGCGGCGTTCAGAGTCAGCTGCCACATCGGTTCGGCACCGGTGCCGAATGCCGCAGCGAGCCCGTACCCCACGGACGTGTCGTACGGGTCCCTGGCACGCTCGGACTCGCCCGCCGCCTCCCAGTCGGCCGACACGCGCCCGTCGCCGCTCGATGTGAAGACGCCGAGCAGCCGCTCGTCCCGCAGCAGCCGGCTGGTACCGAGGGAATCCGGAACCAGCAGATAGCTGCAATCCCGCGCCCCTGAGACGACCTCGACCCGGTACGAGCGCCGGGTCAGGAATCCCTTGGACGGCCGCAGGGTCTCCTCTGCACCGTCGACGAGCAGAGTGAGGTGCTCGGGGTCGCGCGTCCCGATCGGCACATGGCTCTCCGGCATTGTGTTCGGGGCCCGCCGGATGTCGACCGGCGGCAGACCGTCCCCGCTCACGCCCAGCGTCCCGGTCTCATGGTCGAGTTCGATCCGGACCGTGCCGAAGAGCGGATCGTCGGCGGGCACGTACGCGTACGGATTCATCGGGACCCTTGCCTCCTGTTCATCCTGGTGATCGACTTCCCCCAGTCTCGTCCGGAGGCGGAGGGCCGGTTCCCTTTCCAGCCAGAGGCGGGCCGGTGGGCAGGGGCGGCGCCACGGCCTGGGCGTCGGGGAGCGCAGCGGTTGTTCCCCTGTGAACGAGCAGCCGTACCCAGCCACGAGCTACCACCAAGCGAATGACGGTCACCTACTCCTGCCTCGCTGCTGAAGCCGCGTTGTGGAGCGGCAGGGGAGGATCGGCCGTACAAACGGGCAGCACGGTGAAAGGGACGGAAAGGCTGATCGCCGCAGATCAGGGGGCCTCTCCGGGCGCTTTCCGCAGGTCAGCGGCGTGCGTGTGACGACTTCAAGAAGATTTCCTCGTGGGCCGCCATCCTCTTCGCCCCCACCCTGGTGGGAACTCCCCGGGGAGAAGTGATGCGGGTGATCTCCTCCCCCGGGTTCCGGTCTGTTCCGGTCCGAGCCCGGCCCGAGCGAGGGGTGGCACCCCGGGCGGCCCGGTCCCGCTCCTGTCGTCACGGAGGACGGTCGGTCAGCTCGCCGCCCGTACCGCTTCCCTGATCAGGTCGGCGACCCGGGTGGGCTCGGAGAGGACGACGGCGTGGGAGGCGTCCGGCAGTTCGACGACGACGGCTCCGGCCCGTGCCGCGCCGAAGCGCTGGACCTCGGGGCTGATCGTGCGGTCCGCCCCGGCCACCAGGGCCCAGGACGGTTTGGTCCGCCACGCCGCCGCGGACGCGGTCTCGGTGAAGGCGGCCGTGGCGAGCGGGCGTTGGGTCGCTGCCAGGACGGCGGCGACGTCCTCGGGCACGTCCGCCGCGAAGACGGCGGGAAAGGCCGTCTCCTCGATGGTGACCTCGACCCCGCAGTCGCCGTCGAGGAGCGGGTAGGTCCACTTCTTCAGGCTGCCCGTCAGCGAGGACTCGGGGAAGCGCTCTTGGAGCTGGCCGAGGCTCTCGCCCTCGTGGGGCACGTAGGCGGCCACGTAGACGAGCCCCACGACGTTCTCCGCGACGCCGGCCACGGTGATCAGCGCACCGCCGTACGAGTGGCCGACGAGTACGGCCGGGCCCTCGACCTGGGCCAGGACGGAGGCGAGGTAGGCGGCGTCCGCCGTCAGCCCCCGCAGCGGGTTCGACGGAGCGATCACCGGGATGCCGCTGCTGCGCAGTTCCGAGATGACGCCTATCCAGCCTGTCGCGTCGGCGAAGGCGCCGTGCACGAGGACGACGGTGGGGTTGGGCATGCGCGTTCTCTTCTCGATATCGGGCACGTGTGGGGCGTCGTCACGGCGGTCGGAGCGCGGCCCGGACGTCGGTAAGAGGTGCGTGCGACGGTTACTCACGGTAGAGCTGTGGAAGCGGCACCTCTTGTACGTGCGCGTATCCGCGCCGTCATGACGGCGCACACACCTCTCAGGCCCTTCGCTCGTCCTGGACGGCGGCAGTGGTCGATGCGAAGGCCGAGGTCGCCAGCGCCTGCCATTCGCTGGGGCTCATGCCGTAGGCCCCGCGGAACGTGCGGCTGAAGTGCGAGGGGCTGCTGAAGCCCCAGCGGCGTGCCACCGCGGCCATGGTGATCCTCCGGTTGGAGCGGCCCAGCTCGACCCGGCAGAATTCGAGCCTGCGCTGCCGCACCCATTGGCTCACCGTGCTGCCGGCGTTCTGGAAGAGCTTCTGCAGGTACCGGACGGAGATGTGGTGGGCGCGTGCGATCGACTCCGGTGAGAGGTCCGGGTCCATCAGATGTTCTTCGATGTAGACGCGGATACGCGACAGCATCTCGTTGACGGTCCCGGGCGCGTCGTCTGCCTCGTCCGTCGCGTCCGCGTCGAGGAGCTCCATGACCAGGACGGAGAGGAGATGTACGGCTGTCCGGGCGCGCCGGTCCCCGATCGTGGAGTGGCGCAACCCCGCCTCGGCGGCGAGCGCGGTCAGGAAGTCGGACACCAGCGCCCCGATCCCCTCCCCGCCGCGTACGGGTACGCCGAGCACCTGGTCCAGCTCCGACTCCGTGACGCCCAGATAGCACCGGGGCACCCGGAAGAAGATCGTCTGGCAGCCCTCGCCGAACCGCAGCAGATGCCGTCGGGCCGGGTCGCAGACGAACAGGTCGTTCGGCTCCAACAGGGTCTTGGCACGGTCGTGGACGACGGTGACGGGCCCACGGACATGGACGCCGAGGTAGACGTGGGTCCGGTCGTTCGTCTCCGGCATCTCGGAAAGCATCTGGACCAGCCACCCCGGGCGGGAGGAGGGCGGGGCCGGAGCGGGCGCTTGCCGGGGCACCCGGTGGGGCGCAGGAGACATCAGTGTGAGGGTCATGGGAATTCCTAGCCGTAGGTGCGTGCGGGCGGAGGGCGGATTCACACCCCGTTCGCCGGCTCCTCGGCCAGGAACTTCTCCACCACGGCGTTGAAGGCCGGCGGGTTCTCCAGGAAGGGGAAGTGCGAGCTCGCCACGTCGGAGGCGAAGACGTGCAGGCGTGCGCCGGGAATCCGCTCGGCGACGAAGCGCTGCGAATCGGGGTGGACGTGGCTTCCCTCACAGCCGATCACCAGGGCCGGCACATCGATCCGGGGAAGCACGTCGCGCCAGTCCTGCGCGCAGTGGTCGAACAACAGCGGTACGCCCGCGTAGGCGGGTGTGGACCGGATCTCTTCGGCGACGAAGGCCAGCACCTCTGGGTCGGGCTCGCCGGAGAACATGCCGCGCACGAAGTCGGCGCGGACCGTGTCGCCCTGCGGCCCCGCGAGGGCCGCCCCCAAGTACAAGAGCCCCGACACATCGAAGATGGCACCGGAGTCCCGCTGTTCCCGCTCGGTCATCCAGGGCACGGCGGCGACCGCCGCGGGCTGGTCGACGGCGACCAAGCGCCGGATCCGTCCGGTCCCGTACTGGTCGATCAAGCTCCACCACACCGAGACACCCATGGACCAGCCGAGTGCGTCGAACCGGTCGAGACCGAGATGGTCGACGAGTTCGAGCACATCGCGGGAGAGCCGGGCGATGCGGTAGCCGTGACGCGGCTTGCCGGACTTCCCATGGCCGCGGAAATCCATGGTGACGACGCGACGGCCGGGCGCCAACCCCTCGATCTGGTGGCGGAACATCGCCTGCGTCTGCCCCCAGCCGTGCAGCATCACCAGCGGCACGCCCTCGCCGCCGGTGTCCTGGTACGCGAGCCGTGCGCCGTCCGTCGTGATCAGTTCCTTCATGACCTCTCCCCTGGTCAGAGGCGGTACACCGCTCCCGCCCGTCGTTGACATCATCGAATGGGGCCCGCCGCCCGCACCACCGCGCGCTGTAGGAATCGGGCCGTGGGTCCTCCTCGCTTTGTCGAAGCACGTCCGTGGTCAGAGGGGCCGTGGTCAGAGGGGCCGTGGTCAGAGGGGCCGTGGTCCGACGGCCCCGTCGCCGCCCGGAGCGAGCAGTTCCTCGATCCTGAGGCCGAGGTGCAGAGTGAGCCGGTGGGCGCCGTCGTCGAGGTCGAGTCCGGTGATCTCCTGAATCCGGCGCAGGCGGTAGTAGAGCGAGGTGCGGTGGATTCCCAGCGTCTGCGCGGTCCGGGGAACCGATCCCGCGTGTTCGAGGAAGCAGTGCAGGGTGTCCCGCAGGCGGTCGCCGCCATGCGTGTCGCTCAGGACACGGAGCGGTTTCGGGACCAAAGACGCGTTCAGGGCGTGCTCGGGGAGCTGGAGCAGCACCGCGACCTCCCCGAGCAGCTCCCAGTCACCGGCACTCTTCAGGGTGGGCAGTCGGCGTGCCGCGCGTGCCGCCACGAGCGCCTGCTCGTACGACGTCCATGCGTCGTCCAGACTGGGGTGCCGGCCGCCGACGCCGACCACGGGGTCCGCCGACGGGCCCAGGAAGGTGCGGAGTTCGTCGAGGATGCGAGCGGACTGGGCAGCGACCTCGTCCGGACCGGGTGGGCGCTCGCGTAGCTGGAGCAGCGTCGCCCGCTCCTTGCCGATCGCGATGAGGCCCTGGGCGGAGCGCGTCTGCCGAAACCCTTCCAAGGCCCCCCACAGGGCCGCCTCGGACTGCCGCACGAGGTCCGTCGCCCAGTTCAGCTGGACGACGGTGACCAGGACGTGCTCCGCCGCTCCGAGCAGTCCGAGCTCCCTGCCTCGCCGCCGTGCGCTGGTACGGGCGGCGAGGTCGGTACCAACGAGTTCGAGGGCCAGGTCCCGCTCGTCGGCCTTTTGGGTGTCGGCGGCGATGTGCTCTCCGTACATCTGGGCGGCCATGGCGTCCGCGGCGCGGCCGATGGCACGTGTCTCGTGCTCCGCGAGCGTCTTCTCGGGCACGACCACCAGGAGCAGTCCGAGGAGATGCCCGCGCTCGCGCAGGGGCACGACGTACCGGGGCAGCAGTCCGAGATCGTCACGGCCGTCGATGAATCCGGCTCGGGACCACTGGGTCACTCCCTGGGCGAGGACGTAGCGGATGGACGCGTTGTCGGCGCGGCCCTGCAACAGGGTGCCGATGCGGACCGGGTCCTCGTCGCCGAAGTGGCGGCTCGTGCAGACCATGCGGACCAGCGGGTCGTCGACGGCGACGGACCGGCCGAGCCGCTCCGCGAGCTCGTCGACAAGCGCCTGGAGCTCGGGGCTGCCGGGGCGGGCTCGCTGGAGCCTTGCGGTCATACGCTGTTCCTCTTTCGACCAACGGTTCCCCGCGGACTTCTCCATTCCGCGGCTCTTGATCATTCTGAGGAAACGGCGGCGTCGGCACATCGCACGAATCGTCCATCGCCATGACGTCCACGGGGGATGCGAAGCGACTACTCTGCGCTGTCGCGATGCTTCACCAGCCGGGCCAGCTCCACGCGCGAGGTGATGTCCAGCTTGGTGAAGGCCCGGCGCAGGTGCGAGCTCACGGTGTGCGGCGACAGGGAGAGGTGCTCGGCCACCTGTTGGTTGGTCAGCCCCCGGGCCACGAGTCGTACCACCCGTATCTCCGCGGCCGTCAGCTCGGGCCATGCACCGCAGAGTCCGGGCGTCGAGGGCCGGCGGCGGACACCGGCGGCCCGCAGGCGCCGGCGGACACGTGCGACGTCCCGCTCTGCGCCCGCTCGCGCGTAGAGCGCGAGGGCCGTGTCGAAGTACGGCACCGCCTCGGACCTGCGGGTCGCCGCCAGCTTGCGTCCGGCGTCCTCCAGTGCCGACGCCCGGGCCAGCGGCCGAGGGCAGTCCTCGTACAGCCGGACGGCGCGTACGAGAGGGACGAGGTCGTTGTCGAGGAGCCCCCTGGCGTGCGCGGCGGTGGCGGCGAGCAACGTGAGGTCGGGGTTGAGCACGGCCAGTCGCTCGGCGAGCACCACTGCCTGGGCGGCCCGTTCGTGCGCGCCGCCGCGCAGCGCCAGGCGGACGAGGACCGGGGCGTCGGCGGGGTCGACCAGGCCCGCGTAGGCCGGCCGGTCCGCGGCGGGCGACGTCATCACCCCGTCGAGTTCGGCCATGGCACGGTCGGGCCGGCCTTCGGAGTCGGCCATCAGTGCCAGCATCCAGGAGCCGAAGTGCCGGACGACGGGTGCGCCGTCGCTCCGCATGCGCCTCGCCTCCGCCGCGTACGCTCGTGCGGTCTGCCGGTCGTCGGTGTGGAGGGCGACGCGCATCATCACGTACCGGAGCGTGACGTCGGCGAGGTTGCCCGGGCCGAGATCGTCGGTCGTCACGGACGCGGCTTCGGCGTCGGCCCGGGCGTCCGTCAGCCGTCCGGCCTCCAGAAGGATGCGGGAGCGGGTCATGAGCCACATGCGGGTGGCCGCCGTCCGGCCCTGCTCCCTGGTGATCCGGATGCCGTCCTCGGCGGCAGCGAGCGCCTGCGCTGAGCGTCCGGTGGTGTTCGACAGGAGAGCGTGCCACAGGGCCTCCGGAACCCACAGCGAGGTGCTGACGCCCAGGGCGTCGGCCAGCGCGGCGGCCCGCTCGGCCTGCCGGAACGCCTCGGCCAGGTCCATGCGGTGGAAACTCACGGCCGAGCGGACCGTCGTCAACGTGGCCTCGGCGGAGCGGTCCCCCGCTGCCGCTGCGGTCTCCCACGCCTCCGCGGCGACCTGCTCGGCCGCCGAGTGCTTGCCCGCCATCGACAGGCCGACAGCGAGCATGGCGAGCAGTCGCCCCCTCACGTCCACGGGGATCCCGGGCAGCGCCGCCCCGGCGCGGGCCTGCCGGACCGCCTCGGAGAAGTCGAACGGTGCGGCGAGGCGTGCCAGGGCAAGGCGTATGCCCGCCTCGTCCTCAGCTCCGAGACCGCCGGTCGCCAGGGCGGAGGCTCCCAGCTCACGCGCCTGGGCGGCCCGGCCCGTCTGCCAGAGCAGCGGGATCGTCTCGGCGATGACCCTCGGCCGCTCCGGAGCGTCCGCCGGGGTGAGTTCCAGGGCCTTGAGGCTGCGTTCCGCGGCGGGTCCGGGAGCAGTGGCCGCGAGCTGCGCCGCGGCGGTGCGCAGCCGGTCGGCCTCCGCCGCGTCTCCCGCTCCCGCTTTCCCGGCCTCCGCCGCATCTGCCGGCGCTCTCCCGGCCGAAGGCCCGGGACGCTCCGCGGGGGAGGCCGCGCTCCCCTGCGGCAGCTCTGCGGCTCGACCACGCAGGGCTTGACGCAGGGGCAGGGGGAGGCCGGCTTCGACCGCCTCGCGGATCAGGTCGTGGCGGAAGGCGAGGCGATCGCCGCTTTCGGTGAGCAGGTCGGCGTCGAGGGATTCCCGTACCGCCGTGATGAGCGCCGCCGAGGACCTGCCCAGCAGTTCGGTCAGCAGCGCGACGGTGACCGGGCCGCCCACGGCGGCCGCCGTCTGCACCAGCTCCCGCGTCTCGTCGGACAGCCGGTCGAGGCGGCGCACGACAGAGGGGAGTTCCCGCGGGGCGGGGGGTCCGGCCAACAGCCTGGCCGTGCCGTTCTCGATCGTCACTGCCTCCCGCAGCGTGCCGAGCAGCTCGACCAGCAGCTGCGGGACTCCTTCGGCGCGGCGGGCGACGCGGAGGACGTCCGGGCCGGGAGCGGCGCCGAGGACGTCCTCGGTGATCTGTGTGGCCGCCTGGTCGTCCAGCGCTCCCAGCGCCAGCTCGTGTGCGCCTGCCTGCCGGATCCGGTCCAGGGCCGTGCGCACTCCCGACGGCACGCTGCCGCCGCGCACGGCGACCAGCCACAGGATGGCGTGCGACGAGAGTCCGGCCGCGAGGGTGTTGAAGGTGAGGAGAGTCAGGTCGTCACACCACTGGAGGTCGTCGAGGACGACGAGCAGGGGGCCGTTTCGAGCCGTCTCCCGCAGGCGGTCCCCCAGTTCCTGGAGCAGCCAGAAGCGCTGGCCGGGCGTCGTGGCGAGGTCCCTGAGACGGACGGCGCCGGACAGCGGTTCCTCGCCGGAGAGCAGACCGTCGAGGAGCGGGCCGAGCGGCACGAACTGTTCGTCGGGGTCCGCCGCTCCTTCGAACACCCTCGTCCCGCGCCGCCTCGCGGCTACGGCGGCCTCCGCGAGGATCCTGGACCTGCCGATGCCGACGGGGCCTTCGACGCGGATGATCCCGCCTTCGCCCTGGTCGAGCGCGTCGAGCCGCGCCTCGATGAACGCCAGTTCGGCGTCCCTGCCGCGCAGCGGCGTCCGTAGACCCTCCAGTTCCTCGGGCACGGTCCTTGTCGTCACTCGGTTCACGCTCATACGGCGGATCAGTATGAACCATGTGAACCGCCCCTCCGGCGCCCGGCCCAGGGGCCCGTCTCAGTCGAAGCGCAGGTCGGCGATGTGCCGTTCGAGGCGGCTGACGTCGTCTGCGGGCTCTTCACCGACCGGGCGCGCCGCCATGAGCGCGGCGAGCTCGGCGCCCGCCCGGCGGACGCGGCCGGGCAGGCCGTCGGTGTACTCGTCTCCCCCCGAGCCCCAGTCCTCGGAGGCCGCGAACACGGCGGTGGGGACGACGACGGAGCGGAGATGGGCGAAGAGCGGGCGCACGGCGTGCTCCAGGACCAGGGAGTGGCGGGCGGTGCCGCCCGTCGCCGCGATCAGGACCGGCTTCCCGGTGAGGGCGTCCGGATCGATCACGTCGAAGAAGGACTTGAAGAGACCGCTGTAGGAAGCCGCGAACACGGGAGTCACCACGATCAGGCCGTCGGCCGCCGTCACCGCGTCGATCGCGGCGCTCAGTCGCGGCGGTGGAAATCCGGTCACGAGGTGGTCCGCGATGTCCCCGGCCAGTTCGCGCAGCTCCACGACCTCGGTCGACGGCGCCTGGCCCCGGGCGGCGAGTTCGTCGCGGGCCGCCTCGGCCAGCCGGTCCGCGAGCAGGCGGGTGGAGGAGGGGGTGCTCAGCCCCGCGGAGACGGCGATCAGCTTCATGCGGCGGACACCTCCTGGACGGCTCGGAGCGACGCGTGCGTGGGGGCCTCCGGCACGTCGGCCGGACGTCCCTTGGCGAACTCCCTCCGCAGGACGGGCACGACCTCTTCGCCGAGGATGTCCAGCTGTTCAAGGACGGTCTTCAGGGGCAGGCCCGCGTGGTCCATCAGGAACAGCTGGCGCTGGTAGTCGCCGACGCCCTCCCGGAACGACAGGGTCCGCTCGATGACCTGCTGGGGAGAGCCCACCGTCAGCGGGGTCTGCTCGGTGAAGTCCTCCAGCGACGGGCCGTGGCCGTACACGGGAGCGTTGTCGAAGTAGGGACGGAACTCCCTAACGGCGTCCTGGGAGTTCTTGCGCATGAAGACCTGTCCGCCCAGGCCGACGATGGCGTCCTCGGGCCGGCCGTGGCCGTGGTGCGCGAACCGGCGCCGGTAGAGCTGCACCATGCGCCTGGTGTGGTCGGCCGGCCAGAAGATGTTGTTGTGGAAGAAGCCGTCGCCGTAGAAGGCGGCCTGCTCCGCGATCTCGGGGGACCTGATGGATCCGTGCCAGACGAAGGGCGGGACGCCGTCCAGGGGCCGGGGCGTCGAGGTGAAGGCCTGGAGCGGCGTACGGAACGTGCCCTCCCAGTCCACGACGTCCTCGCGCCACAGCCGGCGCAGCAGCGTGTAGTTCTCCTTGGCGAGGTCGAGGCCCTGGCGGATGTCCTGTCCGAACCACGGGTAGACCGGACCGGTGTTGCCGCGCCCCAGCATGAGGTCGACCCGGCCGTCGGCCAGGTGCTGGAGCATCGCGTAGTCCTCGGCGATCTTCACCGGGTCGTTGGTGGTGATCAGCGTCGTGGACGTGGACAGGATCAGCTTCTCGGTGCGGGCGGCGATGTAGCCGAGCATGGTCGTCGGCGACGACGGGACGAACGGCGGGTTGTGGTGCTCGCCCGTCGCGAAGACGTCCAGGCCCACTTCCTCGGCCTTGAGGGCGATGGCGACCATCGCCTTGATGCGCTCGTGTTCGGTCGGAGTGCGACCGTCGGTGGGGTCCGGGGTCACGTCCCCGACGGTGAAGATGCCGAACTGCATGGGGTGTCTGCTCTCCTGAGCTCGTCCGGTTCCCGCGCCGGGGAACCGGGGGCCGGGGTGACGCCGGGGGGCTCCGGCGTCACCCAGTGGTCAACGGTGCGGCGTCACTTCGCCAGGAAGGCGAGGAGGGCGGTGTTGACCTCCTCGGCGTGGGTCCACAGCAGACCGTGCGGCGCGCCCTCGATCTCGACGTAGTCGGCCGACGGGAGCGCCTTGTGGAAGGGGCGCGCGGTGCCCTCGGCGGGCAGGATGCGGTCGGCGGTGCCGTGCAGGATCAAAGCCGGCACGTCGACCGCGGGGATGTCGGCGCGAAAGTCGGTGTACCAGGTCGCCGGCGCGGCGGACGCGGCGAAGGAGCCGCCGCGGGCCGCGGTGTTCCAGCTGTTGCGGACGGCCTCCTCGCTGATGCGGGTGCCCAGGTTCTCGTCGAGGTTGTAGAAGTCGCTGAAGAAGGCCGTGTAGTAGGCGTAGCGGTCGGCCTTGACGGCGGCGACGACGCCGTCGAAGAACTCCTTCGGGGCGACGCCGTCCGGGTTGTCGTCGCTCTGGAGCAGGCAGGGCTCGAGGGAGGCCAGGAAGGCGACCTTGGCGACCCGGCCGGAGCCGTACCTGGACACGTAGCGGGCGACCTCGCCGGTGCCCATGGAGAAGCCGACCAGGACGGCGTCGTTCAGGTCGAGGGTCTCCATCACGGTGTTCAGGTCGGCCGCGAAGGTGTCGTAGTCGTAGCCGGTCGTCGGCTGCGAGGACTGCCCGAATCCGCGGCGGTCGTACGTGATCACGCGGTAGCCGGCGTCGAGCAGCGCGGCGCTCTGGCGCTCCCAGGAACGGCCGTCGAGCGGGAAGCCGTGGATGAGGACGACGGGCTGCCCGGCACCGTGGTCCTCGAAGTACAGCTCGACGGGGTTGGTGTTCTCCTGGCCCACGGTGATGTACGGCATGGGGATGCGTCCTCGATTCGGGTCGGCTGGTCCGCGCGTCGAAGCGGCGCGGTATGCCCGTCACGCTAGGACCGGTCCCACGCCTCCGGTTGCCGTACCGCGCACCACACCTTGCACGGGGGCGCAGAGGTCACTCAGCCACCGGTGACCGTTCCGGCGTCGCCCTCCGCAAGCGCGATCCGGGCCAGGTGGACGCGCGAGCGCACCGAGAGCTTGCGGAAGATCGACGCCAGGTGGGTGTTGACCGTGTGCGGGGAGACGACGAGGGCCTGCGCGGCCGACCGGTTGGTGTGGCCCGCGGCGATCAGCCGGGCCACCTTGCGTTCCGAGGCCGTGAGCGCGTCCCAGCCCTGGCCGGGGCGCGGCCGGAGGCCTCCGGTGCGCCGGCCGGAGCGGCTGGTGGCCCGTTCCGGATCGGCCCGGACCCGGTCTGCCTCGACGTCGGCCCCCGCCTGGGCGTAGATGTCGTGGGCCCTGGTCAGGGCGGGTGTCGCAGCGGGGTCGCCCGCCGTGAGAAGAGCGCGCCCGAGGTCGGCGGATGCGGCGGCGAGGGGCAGCGGCCGGGGGCCGGTGAGCAGGACGCGGACCGACCGCTCCAGGAGTCCGGGGTCGGCGTTCACCAGGCCGGCCGCGTGGGCGGCCGTCCCCTGTGCGGTCGGCACGGAAGGGTTGCGGGTGGCGTGCTCTGCCGCCTGGGCCGCGAGGTCCTCGGCCAGGTTCCGGTCCCCGCCGCGCAGGGCGATCCGCACGGCCTGGACGACATGGGGGCGCAGGAGCCGCCATCGGAGGAAGGGATGGTCCCGCTGCACGGATCGGATCAGTTCGGCCGCTGCCGCGTGGTCGCCGTCGGCGTCGGCGACGACGGCCTCGAAGTACTGGTGCGTGGCGTGGTTGCCCGTGTTCGGCCGCTCGGCCACGGTCGCCCGCACCACGCCCAGGTGTTCCCGCGCGGCTTCGCGGTCGCCGCGCAGCATCGCGAGGAGGCCGCGGTTGACGCGGATGTTGACCAGGTTGCCGGGCACGTGGAGGTCTGCTTCGAGCCGCTCGGCGGTGACGAGGTCGGCGTCCGCGTCGTCGAGCCGGCCGAGCCCCATGTTCAGGGTTCCCTGGGCCCAGATCAGCATGGCGGGGCGCAGGGGAGCGTCGCCCGCCGTCCGGAGCAGTCGCCGTACGGTGTCGAAGTCGTCCATGTGGATCCGGGCGACGGCCTCCTCGGGCAGGAAGGCCGTGTCGAACACGCTCAGCGCCGTGTGGTGTGCGACGGCGGCGGCGCAGTCGCCCGCGTTGAGGGCGATCTCGCCGAGGCCCCACAGCGCGAGGACACGTGCCTCCCGGTCACCGGACCGCTCCGCCTCGGCGAGCGCCCGTTCGCCGGTCTCGCGAGCGGCCCCGAGGTCGCGCCCGCGGGAGCGGGCGAGGGCCTGCCGGGCGGTGAGCCGGGCACGGATCACCGGGTCGGTGACGGCTGCCAGGGCTGCCGTCGAGCGGCGGGTCAGCTCATGGACGTCGTCGAGGTGCCACAGCGTGTCGCCGAGTACGGACTGCAGACGGGCGAAGACGTCCAGGGGCGGCTGCCGGGCGAGCAGCGTGTCGCCGACATCCCGTGCCTGGGTGTACCGGCCCGCGCGGGTCAGCGCGACGATGGCCCGTTCTCCCACGTCGAACACCATGGGCGCATGGGGCGATGCGAGTTCCAGGGCGCGTACGGCCAGGTCGGCGGCGAGGTCGGGCATCACGGCGATCACGTCCGTGGCGGCCTCGCCGAGCAGCCCGATCGCCTCTTGGTCGCCGGGTTCGGCGCTCTTCAGCAGATGCGGGACCGCGTCGGTGGAGCTCCGGCCCGCCGCGACGAGCCGGCTCGCGGCCTCACGGTGGAGCGCCCGGCGTACGGAGGGGGCGAGATCGGCGTACACCGCCTGCCGGAGCAGGTCGTGGCGGAACACGAGGCGTTCGCCGTCGTCGTGGAGGAGGGCGGCGGCGATCGCCTCGTCCACTTCGGCGCTGAGTGCGGAGGCGGGCCGGCCGCACAGGGCGGCGGCGTCCGCGAGCGAGAAGGCGCGGCCGAGGACCGAGCCGATCCGCAGGAAGTGGAGGGTGTCCGGCCGGAGGTCGGCCAGCCGGTCGCGTACACCGAGGACCAGCCGCTCCGGCGGCTCCGTCGGCTCCGTCGCGTCCGTGCCCGACGCCGCGATGCCCGTGAGCATCTCGGCTGCGAGGAAGGGGTTGCCTCCCGCCCCGTCGAGAAGTTTCGCGACCTGCGTCGGCGCGTCCCCGCCGAGGACGTCCCGTGCCAGCTCGGCCAGGGCCGTGTCGGACAGCGGCCGCAGGGGGAGGGTCGTCGTCCGCGGCCCCTGCCCGTACAGTTCCGGGTCGTTCCTGCCCGTGAGCAGCCAGAGGACCGGGGAGCTGAGCAGCCGTGCCGGCATGACGCTCAGGGCGAACCGGCTCAGCGGGTCGGCCCATTGGACGTCGTCGACCGCGATCAGTACGGGCGTGAGCGCCGCGCGTTCCTCGATCAGCTGGGCCAGGCGTTCGACGAGCCAGATGCGCTGGTCGTGATGGCCCGCGAGGTCTGCGAAGTCCGCGCCGGACAGCAGCGGCGGGTCACCGTGCAGGAGGCCGGAGGCCAGTGAGGCGAGCGGTGCCAGCTCGTGCAGTTCCTCGGCGTGTCCATGGCTGACGACGAACCCGTGGGCCCGCGCTGTCGAGAGGGTCTCCTGCAGCAGTGCGGTCTTCCCGATGCCGGGCTCGCCCAGGAGCAGCGCGATCGCTCCTCCCTGGCCGCCCTGCACCGCCTCGACCAGGGCGCGCAGCCGTTCCAGTTCGGCTTCGCGGCCCCGCAGCCCGGGCCGGCTCAGCCCCGCGCTCCCGGGCACCGCCATGCCTTCTCCCCCGGGCCGGTCGGGGCTCATCCCTTGACCGATCCGGCGAGCAGTCCCCGTGCGAAGTGCCGCCGGAGGGAGAGGAAGACGAGCAGCGGGACGAACGCCGCCACGAAGGCTCCTGCGGTGAGCCGGTGCCACTCGTTGCCGTACGTCCCGGCCTGGCTCGCCAGTCTGACCGTCATCGGCGCGGTCTCGGCCGTCCCTCCCGACAGCGTCAGTGCCACGAGGAGGTCGTTCCACACCCAGATGAACTGGATGATGGCGAAGGAGACCAGGGCCGGCCGGGCCAGGGGCAGCACGATCCGGAGCAGCAGCGTCCCGTGGGACGCGCCGTCGACGCGGGCGGCCTCGATCAGGTCCCGGGGCAGCCCCGCCAGGAAGTTGTGCAGGAGGAAGACCGCGAACGGCAGCGCGAAGACGGTGTGGGCGAACCAGACCTGGCCGAAACGCGCGGGACCGGTGAGGTTCCACGCGGGCAGGAACAGCCAGCCCTGGGAGAACAGCTTCAGGAGGGGGACGAGCGCCATCTGGAGCGGCACGGCCTGGAGCGCGAAGATGCCGACGACGAGCGCGTCCCGCCCCCTGAAGTCGATCCACGCCAGGGCGTACGCCGCGAAGAACGCCAGCACGAGCGGGAACAACACCGAAGGGAGGGTGATGACGACGGAATTGACGAAGTACTCCGCGAGCCGCCCCGACCCGTTCCCGCCGCCGGACAGCACCTCGCCGTAGTTGTCGAGCGTGAGGTGCGGCGTACCGAACACGGTCCACCAGCCCGTCGTCTTGATCGCCTCCTCGGGGCGGAACGAGGAGAGCAGGAGACCGAGGGTCGGCGTCGTCCAGAGGACCGCGATCACCACGGCGATCGACGTGAAGGCGCGGGAGGCCAGCCGCTCCCGGACGCCGTTCACCCCGCCCTCCGCTGCGCCCGCACCTGGTGGGAGACGAAGGGGGTGACGAGGACGAACAGGAGCACGGCGAGCGCCGCGCCGCGGCCCGTCTCGCCGTAGCGGAAGGCCTGGTCGTACATCTCGTGGGCGATGACGCCGGTGTCGAACTGTCCGCCGGTCATGGTCTTGACGATGTCGAAGGCCTTGAAGGTGCCGATCGCCTGGGCGAGGACCACGACGAGCAGCGTGGGCCTGATCGACGGCATGGTGATCCGCCAGAAGATCTGCCGGGGGGACGCGCCGTCGAGTCGGGCCGCCTCGGTCAGCTCTCCGGGCACGGCCCTGATCGCGCCGGCCAGCAGGACGGCCGCGAAGCCCGCCTGTGTCCACACCATCACCACGATGAGGAACAGGACGTTCCGGGGAGAGTCCACGAGCCATTGCCCCGGTTCCCCGCCGAACGCGACGACGAGCTGGTTCAGCAGCCCGATCTGCCGGGCCTGCGCGGGACGGTAGGCGTAGACGAACTTCCAGACGACACCAGCGCCGACGCAGGAGATCGCCATCGGCATCAGGACGAGGGACAGCGCGAACGCTCTGAACCGCGACCGTACGACGGCCGCCGCGTAGAGCAGACCGACCGAGGCCGCCGACAACGGCACGAGCACCACCCACGCCAGGGTGTTGCGCACCGCCACCAGCGCCCGGGGGTCGGTGACCATCCACACGTAGTTGTCGATGCCGGCCCACGCCTCTCCCGAGCTGTCGGTGAACGACAGGACCAGGGTGCGCAGAGCGGGCAGGAGAAGACCGACCGTGAGCAGCAGCAGCGCGGGGGCCAGCAGGATCAGGGCCGCGGCCCTCCTCCGTACCGGCCCCCGGTGCAGCGCCAGCAGGATCAGGGAGACCACCGCCGCGAAGGCGGCTACGCCCTGGAGCAGGTACAGCAGCTTGGGCTGCTGGGCGACGACGTCGAACGACATCAGCGCCTCGGCCAGGACCGTTCGATGGAGTCGGCGACCTGGCGGGTGTCCGCGCCGCCGATCCAGTCGACGGCTCCCTTCCAGAACGTCCCGGCGCCGACCGACGCGGGCATCAGGTCCGAACCGTCGAACCTGAACTGTGTTCCGGGGTCCTGGAGCAGCTGGATCGAGAGCCTGTCGACCGGGGTCGCGGCGTTCGCCGGATCCACGCCCCTGTTCGCCGAGACGAACGGGCCCTTCCGCATACGCGCGTTCGCGAAGTCCGCGGAGGCCAGATACTCCTGGAATGCCCGCACTTCGGGACGGTCGGCGAACGCCGCGGTGAACACCCCGCCGCCCAGTACGGGGCGGTCGGCCGGGCCGGCCCCCGGCAGGAGGAAGGCGTAGACGTCCTTGTCCGGTCCGATCTCGGTGCCCTTCGGCCACATGTCGGCATAGAACGAGGCCTGGCGGTGCATCGCACAGTCGCCGGAGAGAACCGGTGTGCCGGCCTCCTGGAAGGAGATCGACGCCATCGAACGGGCCGGGCCGAAACCGCCGTTGGCGTACCGGTCGCTCTTGAGGATGGACCCCACGGTGTCCATGGCTTTGATCACCCGCGGGTCGTTGAACGGGATCGCGTGTGCGACCCACTGGTCGTAGGCGTCCGTGCCCTGCTGACGCAGCAGGACGTCCTCGATCCAGTCCGTCACGGGCCAGCCGGTCGCCTCGGCGGACTCGATGCCCGCGCACCACGGCTTGACACCCGACGCCGCGACCTTCTCCGTCACGGCCATCAGCTCGGACCAGGTGAGGGGAACGCTCAGTCCCCTGTCGCGGAAGAACTTCGGGGAGTACCAGACGAACGACTTCACGTTCGCGACCAGCGGCGTGCCGTAGAGGGTGCCGTCCACGGTCGCGTAGCTGTTCCAGTCGGCCGACCAGCCCTGCTTCGCGAGGGCCACGACCCCGGCGCTCGCGGGCCTCAGCTTCCCCTCCCGCGCAAAGCGTTCCAGGAGCCCGGGCTGAGGGAAGAACGCCACATCCGGCGCACTCCCGCCGTCGACCCGGAGCTGGATCCGGGCCTCGAACTCCCCGTCCCCCTCGTACCGGACGCCGATTCCCGTGCAGTGCGCGAAGTCCGCCCAGGTCTCTTCGAACAGGTCGGCCTCCCGGTCCCGGTTCTCCGCGTAGACGGTGACCTTGGTGCCGGGGTGCTTGCCGTACCTGGCGTACGGCCCACAGTCCACGGCGGTGTGCGACTGCGAACCACTGTCCTGGGGAACACCGCAGGCGGTGGCAAGGGCGGCGAGGGCTATGACCGCGAGCGCGAGCCTCGCGCCGAACCTCATGGGTGTATCTCCTCCGATCGCCCGCCGAAGGGGGCCTCGGGGGCGATCAGAAGCTACCAGCGCTCGGACATCATCGACTAATCGTTCGATCCTGAACGATCGGGTCAGTGGGCGGTGGACCTGGCCGCGTCCTGGATCAGCTCCGCCACGGCCTTGGGCTGGGCGAGCATGACCAGGTGGGAGGAGTCGACCTCGACGGTGGTCATGCCGGCGCGCTCGTACCCGTAGCGCTCCACATCGGGGTTGATCGTGCGGTCGCAGGAGGCGACCAGGCCCCACGAGGGCTTGGTCCTCCACGCAGCGACAGGCGCCGCCTCCGAGAAGGCACGTGCTGCCAGGGGGCGCTGGGAGACGGCGAGCACCGCGGCGAGGTCGGGGTCGACGTCCGCTGCGAAGAGGGCGGGAAACTTCTCGATCTCCACCGAGACGTCGGTGCCGGTCTCGGTGGAGCCGGCCACCGGGAACGGGGTGTAGACGAGCGCGTCGGCGAGACCGGAGCCGGGGAAGCGGCCCTGCAGTTCGCCCAGGCTCTCGCCCTCCTCCAGCGCGTATCCCGCGAGGTACACCAGTGCGCGGACGTTGTCCTCGGTCCCGGCGAGGGTGATGACGGCACCGCCGTAGGAGTGCCCGACCAGGATCACGGGGCCTTCGACGGCGCGGATCACCGAGGCGATGTACGCGGCGTCATCGACGAGGCTGCGGTTGGGCACCGCCGGGGCCACCACGTCCATGCCGGCGGCGGTCAGCTCGGGGATGACGCGGGCGAAGCTGGAGGCGTCGGCGAAGGCGCCGTGGACCAGGACGACGGTGGGGCGGGCGTGTCGGGACATGGGGGAACTCCTCGGTGCGTGACGGGCGATGGGGCAAAGGGTGGGGCGGAGGGTGGGGCGGGGATGCGGGAGAGGGACGCGCGGTGCTTCACAGGTCGAAGCGGGCGCGCCTCGCCTCGGGCACCAGGCCCGCGTACTCGGGATGCCTGCCGATCCAGCCCCGGATGAAGGGGCAGTACGGCAGGACGCGCAGCCCACGGGCCCGGGCGTCGTCGAGCGCCCCCTGGGCAAGGAGACCGCCCAGACCCTGGCCGGCGAACCGGCTGTCGATCTCGGTGTGGATGAAGGCGATCTCGCCCTCCGAAAGGTGGTACTCGGCGAAGCCCGCGGTCTCGGTGCCGTCGTCGCCGGCGAGGATCTCGTACCGGGACATCTGGGGCCGGTCCGTCACCTGCGGTTCCATGGGTGCTCCTGTGCGGTCGTGGTGTGACGGGGTGGGTGGGCACGGTCAGAGCGTGCGGCGTACGCCCGCCTGGCGCTCCAGGTTGCGGAGCTGGACGGCCAGGTCGCCTTCCACGGCGAGGTGGGCGGGGCCGCTGCGGCCGATGGGCAGGACCTGCTCGCTGCGCATGTCCTCGAGCATCAGGGCGAACGCCGTGTACATCGCGACCAGCGCCACCACGAGGCCGAGCGCACCGGACGTGCGTGTCAGCCATTGGGCGCCGGTGACGCCCCCGAGGCCGGTGGCCGCCCAGCGGGGTAGGGAGACCGCGAGGACGAGCCACAGCGCGCGCTTGGGCCGGGTCACGGCGGCCATCAGGGCCCCGAAGCAGAGGAGCGCCAGGTTGAACACGCCGAGGACCTGAAGGCCGTCGGCCGCGCCGCTGAGCATGATGAGCGAGTAGGGCAGCCAGCTGCCGGCGAAGACCGCCATCAGCGTCGCCGCGATCACGTCACGCGCGCCGAAGGCCAGGAAACTCACCATGAGCTGGAGGACGAAGGCAGGAAGCACGGTGAAGGCGACGGCGGCGCGGGCCGCCTCGTCGAAGAGCCCGAGCTGGAGGCAGCCCGTCATCACGGAGGCGATGGCTATCGTGAAGAAGCCGAGCGGCATGGGTGAGGCGATGGGGCGCAGGTTGATCCGTGTCATCGACCGGAGGTCCGGTTCGAAACGGCGTCCCGGGGGCGCGTCCGGCGAGGTCGCCGGGGTGTCGCCGCCGGCTGCGGCGGGAGAGGCTTCGGACATCGGGTGGATCCCTCTTTCAGTGCTCGAAGCAGGGGTCGACGAAGGACGGCGTCGTGTCGGGGACGGAGCCGCGGGCGACGCGCCAGCGGCGGTGCTGCTCGGACTCGGCGACGGCCTCGGCCACGGACACCGCCTGTTGCGCACCGCTCCGGTAGCCGCCGAAGTGGGCCACCGGGCTCCACTCAGGGCTCACCGGCGGGACTGCCTCGTCGAGGCCCTCGTACTCGGCGGTCGCGTAGACGATGCGGCCGCCGACCACGGTGAGGACGGACTCGATGTCGGGGATGACGGCCTCGGGCACGGTGAGGTAGTCGTCCGACAGGATCGCCAGGTCGCCGTAACACCCCTCTCGCAGCACGCCCTTGACGTCCTGTTCGCCGGTGAGCTCCGCCCCGCCGCGGGTGTAGAGGCCGAGGGCGGTCGCCCGGTCGATCAGGTTGCCGGCCGGGTAGAGGGCCGTGCCGCCGACGGTGCGCCCGGTGACCAGCCAGTGGAGCGCGACCCAGGGGTTGTACGAGGAGACGCGGGTGGCGTCGGTTCCGGCGGCGACGGTCAGGCCCCGGTCGAGCATGGCCCGGACCGGCGGGGTGTGGGCGGCGGCCTCGGCGCCGTAGCGGTCGAGGAACGCGGCGCCCTGGAAGGACATGCGGTTCTGGACGGAGAGGGAGCCGCCGAGGGCCGCGATCCGGTCGAGGCTGTCGGCCGAGACCGTCTCCGCGTGGTCGAAGAGCCAGCGGTTGCCGCCCGGGAAGAGCCCTTCGGCGGCGAGCTTCTCGAAGACGGCCAGGTCGCGGCGGATCGTCTCGTCGTAGGTCGCGTGGAGCCGGAAGCCCCAGCCGTTCTCCAGGAGGAGCCGGACGGCGCTCTCGAACTCGCTCTCGTAGCCGGCGGCGAGTTCGGGCCGTGGTTCGGAGAAGTTCTCGAAGTCGGCGGCGGCCCAGGTCAGGTTCTCGCCCGCGCCGTTGAGCCGGAGCCACTCGTCCCCGTCCCCGGGCTTGACCGTCTCGGTCCAGCGCTTGAGGTCGGCGAGCTCCTGGCCGGCCGTCTGCGGAAAGAGGTGGTAGGCGATCCGGAGGGTCAGCTCCCCCGACCGGGCGAGGTCGACGACCGTGGCGTAGTTGTCGGGGAAGTTCTGGAACCCGCCGGCGGCGTCGACCGCTGACGTCAGTCCGAAGCGGTTCAGCTCGCGCAGGAAGTGGCGCGTCGACGTCCGCTTGTCGGCTTCGTCGAGAGCCGGCGCCTTGGCGAGGGTCGAGTACAGGATCAGGGCGCTCGGCGCCGCGAGGAGCACGCCGCTCGGTTCGCCGTCCCGGCCCCGGACGATCTGCCCGCCGCGGGGATCCGGGGTGTCGCGGGTGAATCCGGCTGCCTGCACCGCGGCCCGGTTCATCAGCGCCGACTGGTACAGGTGCAGGACGAAGACCGGGGTGTCGGGTGCGGCGGCGTTCAGCTCCGCGACGGTCGGCATCCTGCGCTCGGCGAACTGCTCGGCGGTCCAGCCGCCCACGACGCGGATCCACTGCCCCTTCGGGGTGCGGCCGGCCTGCTCGCGCAGCATCGCGAGGGCGTGTCGGAGGCTTCGTACGCCGTCCCAGCGCAGCTCCAGGACGTAGTTCAGGCCGCCCCGGATGACGTGCAGGTGCGAGTCGTTGAGACCGGGGATCACCCGGCGGCCGAGGGCGTCGACGACCTTGGTCCCCGGCCCGACGAGGTGGGCGAGGTCGTGGTCGTCGCCGAGGGCCGCGACCCGGCCGTCGCGGATGGCGACGGCGCGGGCCTCGGGCCCGTCGGAATCACCGGTGAAGACCTTGGCGTTGCGGACGAGGAGGTCGGCGTGCTCGTGCTCCGGGCGCGGGGCGGGGACCAGGCCCGCCACCGGCATGCTGGTCGACTGCCCCGTCATGCGAGAGCCTTGCGCAGGGTGTCGGTGGCGAGACCGATGGCGAGTTCCGCGGCCTGCGTCTCGCGCAGTGCGTTCAGCATGACGAAGTCGTGGATGGCTCCCTGGACGCGCAGGGCGGTGACGGGGACGTCGGCGGCGCGGAGCTTCGCCGCGTACGCCTCGCCCTCGTCGCGCAGGACGTCTGCCTCGGCGGTGATGACCAGGGCCGGCGGCAGGCCGCTGAGCTGCTCGGTGGAGGCGCGCAGCGGCGAGGCGGTGATCTGGGCCCGCTCGGCCTCGTCGGTCGTGTACTGGTCCCAGAACCACTTCATGGCGTCGCGGCGCAGGAAGTAGCCCTCACCGAACTGGTGGTAGGAGTCGGTGTCGAAGCTCGCGTCCGTGACCGGGTAGAAGAGGACCTGCTGGACGAGGTGGACGTCGCCGCGCTGCTTGGCCATGAGGGTGAGGGCGGCGCTCATGTTGCCGCCGACCGAGTCGCCCGCGACGGCGATCCGCGTGCCGTCGAGGTCCTTGTGGTGGCCCTCGCGGGCGATCCACTGGGCGACGCTGTAGTTCTGCTCGATCGCGACGGGGTAGCGCGCCTCGGGCGAGAGGTCGTACTCGGGGAACACCACGGCCGCCCGGGTACCGGCGGCGAGTTCGCGGACGAGCCGGTCGTGGGTGTGGGCGTTGCCGAAGACCCAGCCGGCGCCGTGGATGTAGAGGATGACGGGAAGCGGGCCGGTGGCGCCGCGGGGGCGGACGATCCGGGCGCGGACGTCGCCGGTCGGGCCGCCGTGGACGGTGATCCACTCCTCGTCGACCTCGGGCAGGGGGACGCCCTCACCGCTCTGGACGCCGTCCACGGCCTTACGGCCTTCGGCGACGGGGATCTGGTAGAGGTACGGCGGCTGGGCGGTGGCGTCGGCGAAGGCCTGCGCGGCGGCTTCGAGGACCGGACGGTTCTTCATGAGGGGTTCTCCTTCGGGGGACGTACGAGAAGGCGCGTCCATCAGCCGCGCACCAGAGGGGTGTCCACGAGGTGCTCGGCCAGGAACCACACCTGCGCCTCGCCGGTGCGGATGACATCGGAGACGAGCAGGTCGGCGCTGCCCTCGTCGCCCTCTTCGGAGAGCCGGGCGGCGGCGTCCCGCGCGTCGATCAGGATCCGCTCGTGCGCGTCGAGGAGCCGCGACAGCATGACGGGCACCGGCTCGACGCCGTCCGGCGGCCGGGGTATCGCGGTCAGTTCCGCGACGTGGCGCGGGTCCCCGACGGCGACGCCGCCGAGGCTCTGGACCCGCTCGGCCAGCGCGTCCACGATGACCAGCTGGGCCCCCGCGTGCTCGTCCAGCATCAGGTGGAGCGAGTAGAAGGTCGCCCCTCGCATGAGCCAGTGGTGCTTCTTGTAGAGGGAGTAGAGGATCTGCGTGTCGGCGAGAACGCGGTTCAGCCGTTGGCAGGCGTACATGCGGGTGTCGTGGCCGAGGCCGATCGGCACCTGCTTGAGCGTGCCGAACGCCTGGGTCTCGGCGCCCTTCTGGTGCAGCAGCGGTTGGCCGCCGCCGTGCGGGGTCGTGAGGGTGTCCATCGGGTGCTCCTGTTCGGGAGGGAGGGTGGGAAGGGCCCGGCCGCCCGGTCGGGGGTACGCGGGCGGCCGGGCCCGGTCTGTGCGGCTCGCGCTCAGCGGTCGGCGACCGCCGGGGCGGGGGGCCGGTGCAGGACGAGCCGGGTGAGGAGTCCGCCGGCGAGACCGGCCACGAGCGCGGGGGCCGCCCACCACAGCGGGTACGGCGCGAGGCCGAGGGCCGCGTCGAGGGACCAGGCGCCGGGGCCGGTGGCGGCGAGGGCGGCGGCGGCGCCGATGAGGACGAGCGGGTACTCGTATCCGTCGTTCTGCACCCACAGCCCGTGGCGCCATTTCACGGTGAGCGCGACCGTCATGACCCCGATGGCGCCGGTCGCGGCGAGCGGGGTCAGCAGGCCGGCGGCGAGCAGCAGGCCCGATCCGATCTGACCGGCGCCCGCCGCCAGGGCGGTGAGGGCACCGCCGCGGAAACCGTCGGCGCGGAACTCCTCGGCGCCACCCTCGAGTCCCTTGCCGCCCAAGTGTGAGCTGACCTTCTGCACACCGTGGCCGGCGACGAGCAGTCCCACCAGCAGACGCAGGATCAGCATGCCGGTGTCCACAGGGTCAGCCGGCGGCGTGCGCGCCGATGACGCTCTGCGCGTACACGACGCCCAGGCCGTACGCACCCGCGTGGGCCTTGACGATCTCCATGACCGCGCCGTACGACTCCTGGCGCGCCCAGTCGCGCTGCAGCTCCAGGAGCACCTGCACCCAGGTCACCGGCACCGCTCCGGCGGCGATCATCCGCTGCAGCGCGTGCTCGTGGGCGGCCGGGCTGACGCCGCCGGAGGCATCGGAGACCACGTACACCTCGTATCCCTGCTCAAGCGCGGACAGCGCGGGCAGCACCAGGCAGACCTCGGTCCACAGGCCGGACAGGATGATCTTCCTGCGCCCGGTCGCCTTGACCGCCGCCACGAGCGCCTCGTCCTCCCAGGCGTTCATGGTCGTACGGTCGATGGCCTCGTGCTCGGGGAACACCTCGGCGAGCTGGGGCAGCAGGGGTCCGGAGAACGACTCGGCGGCGACCGTGGTCACGACGGCCGGCACATCGAAGGCCCGAGCCGCCTTGGCGAGACCCACGGTGCTGTTGATGATCGCGGCGCGATCGCCGCTCCCGGTGCCGAAGAACATCTGCGGCTGGTGGTCCACGAAGAGCATGACCGAGTTGTCGGGCGTGAGCAGATCCTTGCTCGGGGCGGCCTGCACCTTGTTGATGTCGAACATGAGGGGTCCTCTCGAAGCAATCGGCAACGTGCCCGCCGCATCCGCGGCTCGGCACTTCTTCACGCTATGAGCGACCCGACCGACCGGGTTGACCTCCTGCGCCCAGGGGTTGGCACGAGCGCGCACAACCGGTCAAGGACCAGAGCCGCACAGTGTCACGGGCGCGAATGCGCGAGGCAGTCCCCCGCACCGCGGGGAACCGCCTCCAGCACCATGCACCTGCGGAGGATGCCGAAAACGCATGGCCGACATCTGCTGCGCCGATGCCCGCCGACGAGGCCCGCCCTCGGTTCGATTGACGGTGCCCCATGCCGATGTGAGAGATCGACACTCCTTCCGTGAAGAACTGCTTAACGGATCGGTGGCGAGAGCGGCGGCCGAGGGCCGGCGCGGGGGGCGAAAGGCCTTGTCAACCCGCGCCTGTGCCAGTCGGGTTGGGCGAATGCGGCGCCATGGCAGGCGTCCGGGGAGGCGAAGATCCGGTGATAGCATCCCGGCATCTGTGATCTTGATCCATTTTGACCGCAGATGCTGATTTGTGATCGGCGGCATGCTCTCCGCGTAACAGCAGGTGAACCGTACCGATCGGCTGTGACGCGGGGCGGCCCCGCGAGGTGTATCCGCAGCCGTCCGCATGCCATGCGCCCGGAAAGGTTTCCATGAATCGAGACGCACTTGTGTGGTGCCTGGTTGCGGTGGCGGCGACAGCCGTTGTCGCGGTCGTGGCACTCGTCGCCCGCAACAGAGCGCTGGGGGCGAAGAAGCAGCACACCGAGGCCGAACTGAGGCACCAGCTCCTCACGGCGGACAACCAGCTGCACGCGTCGCGCGCCGAGCTGCAGAGGTTCCGCAACGAGCAGGACGCCGCGCTCCGCGAAGCCAAGGAAGCAGCGGAGGAGAACACCAAGGCCGTCCTCAAGGGTGCCGCCAGCCTTCTGCAGAGCATCGCGGCCGAGCAGACGACCCTTCTGGACGGCATCCAGCGCAAGTACGGCGGACACGCCGTCCTCAGCGATCTGCTGGACGTCAACCACGCCAACGCCCAGATGGCGCGCAAGGCTCAGGGCATCGCCGTCATGTGCGGTGCGCCGCTCGGCCGTCGCAACAGGCCCGCCAGCGTCTACGACGTCGTGCGCAGTGCCCAGGGCCAGATCCGCAACTTCCACCGGGTCGCCATCATGCAGCAGACCAGTCTCGCCCTGAAGGCGTCCGCGGTCGCGCCCGTCGCCCTCGCCGTGGCGGAGCTGCTTGACAACGCTGCCAGCTTCTCGCAGCACGACGCGCCGATCGAGGTGACGTTCCAGCGCGTCCAGAACAACCTGTGCATCGTCATCGACGACGCCGGTGTCAGCATGAACGACGAAGAGCGGCAGCGGGCGACCGCGCTGCTCTCCGGAGAAGTCGCCCCCCGTCTGTCGCAGCTCGGGACCCAGCCGAAGTTCGGCTTCCCGGTCGTCGGCCTGATCGCGCGTCAGCACGGTTTCAGGGTCGACGTCACCGGAGTCTCCCGGTACGGCGGCGTCAGGGCCGTCGTCCTCTTGCCCGAGGAGCTGTGGACCATGGAGGAGATGGCGCCCGCACAGGAGGCTCCGGTCAGCGACATCCGGCGCGCCACCGAGAGCCGGCCCCAGAGCGCGACGTCACGCACGATGCACGGTCTGCCCAAGCGCGGCGCACGCCAGGCGCCCATCGCGAGCGTCCCCGATCCCGACACCGCCTCGCCGGCGCCCCGGACCCCGGGGGAGACGGGCCGCGCTTCCGGGCGCGGTCTGGGGGCCTTCCAGCGGGGCACGCTCTCCGGCCGCAACCTTGACGCCACCTCGTTCGAAGGGCCCGAAGAGGCATGACCGCAGACCTGTCGTGGATGCTCGAGGACATCGTGCACAACGTGCCCCATGCACGGCACGCCGTCCTGCTGTCCGCGGACGGCCTCCCTCGCGGCGCGACGGAAGGCCTGACCGAGAAGGACGTGCGCACCATCTCCGCGGCCATGGCCGGGATGCAGTCGCTCAGCCGGGCGACGGCCCACTTCGCCGGCCCGGAGCAGGACAGGCAGTGGAACCAGACCGTCATCGAGTTCTCGCACGGCTGGATCTTCCTGATCGGGGCAGGGCAGGGCTCCTACCTCGCCGCCGCGGCCGCGCCCGATGTGGACATGCAGCAGATCTCCTTCCGCATGCACCGCCTTGTCGCCCGGCTGGGCAACAACCTCACCTCGCCGCCGCGGGTGAGCGCCGAGGACGCCGGAGGTCCGCGAGGCAGCGCCCCCCGGCAGGAGGGCTCCGGTGACGCGGGATTCGTCCTCGGCGCACTCGACCAGGTGATGTCCGAGGTCAAGGGCGCCCGCCACGCGGTGCTGCTGGGATCGGACGGCCTTCCCCGCGGGGCGACCGGCAAAATGAGCCGCGACCTCGCGGATACGGTCTCCGCGGCCATGACGGGCATCCACGCCTACAGTCGGGTCACCTCCCAGTTCGCGGGGGTCACCGAGGACGCGCGATGGCGTCAGACGGTCATCGAGTTCCAGCACGGCTGGATCTTCCTGATGGCGGCCGGCCCCGATGCCTTCCTGGCCGCTTCCGCCGAACACGACTGCGACATAGAACAGTTCACCACGCGTCTGCACGAGGTGGTTCCCGGACTGACCGCGGCGGCGACACCCGGGAAGGGGAAGGGGACAGGCCATGTCTGACGGTCTCGAACACGATGAAGAGCTGGAACTGACGTCCCCGTTAGTCCCCCTCTTCGTGATCACGAACGGACGAGCGCTGCCCCCGGACCACGAGTACGAGCACACGACGCTCGTGACGGCGGCGCCGACGGCGGCAGAGAACGGCCAGGCCGCCGCCCGCACGCTGTCCCCGGAAGCGGCGCAGGTCATGGACCTGGTCGCGAACGGCTTTCTGTCCGTTGCCGAGGTGGCAGGGCATACGCACCTGCCCCTGGGCATCGTCCGCATCCTGCTGGCGCAGTTGGAGGAGGACGGTCTCATCCTCACGAGGACACCGATACCGCGCGCCGAACGTGTCGACAGAGAACTGGTCAGTGCCGTGCTCGAGGGCCTGAAGAATCGATTCGGAGCGTAACGCGTGTACCTGGATCCAGATGTCTCCCACGCGGTGAAGATCCTCATAGTGGGGCACTTCGGGGTCGGCAAGACCACCTGCATCGGCAGTCTCTCCGAGATCGAGCCCCTACGGACCGAGGAAGAGATCACCGAAGCCAGCGTGGGCTTCGATGACCTGTCGGGCACGCCCGACAAGACGACGACCACCGTCGCCATGGACTTCGGCCGGCTCACCCTGAGCGACACCCTGGTGCTCTACCTCTTCGGAACGCCCGGCCAGGAGCGCTTCAAGGAGATGTGGGAGGAGCTCTCCCGGGGCGCTCTGGGCGCGCTGGTGCTCGTCGACCCGGAGCGACTGCACGAGTCCTTCCCCGTCCTGGACCTCGTCGAACGTTTCGGCTTGACGTACGCCATCGCCGTGAACCACTTCGAGGGCACCACGCACTACCCGCTCGACGAGGTGCGCGAGGCCCTGAACCTCACCGCCGAGACCCCTGTCGTGGAGTGCGACGTACGGGACGAGAACTCCTCGGCGCAGGCCCTCATCACCCTCGTGAAACACCTCATGTCCCAACTCGGCTAGGAGCGCAGGAATGCAACAGCCACGTGAACCGCAGGAGATACCCCCCGGCTGCCCCGCGCACGGGAACGTCCAGCTGTACGGCCCCTCGTTCGGTGCCGACCCCGACAGCCACTACGCGCAGCTGCGTCACTTCGGTCTCAGTGCGCCCGTGGACATCGCCCCCGACGTCCAGGTCGAGCTCGTCACGAGCTACGACGCCGCTCTGTACGTCCTGCAGAACCCCGCCTCCTTCGTGCGCGACTCCCGTCGCTGGAACGCCCTGGGCGAGGGTCGCGTCCCGGCCGACAGCCCGGCCCTGCCCATGATGGGTTACCGCCCCAATGCGCTCTTCAGTGACGGTGCGGCACATGCGCGCCTGCGCCGGGCCGTGACCGACAGTCTCGCCACGGTCAACGAGCACCAGCTCATCAGGCAGACACAGCAGTCCGCCAACTACTTGATCAGCCAGTTCAGTACCGACATCCGCGGCCAGGCGGAGCTGATGGCCGAGTACGCCCAGCCGCTTCCCCTGCTGGTCTTCAGCGACCTGTTCGGCTGCCCGCCCGAGATCGGCGACCGCGTGATCGCCGGGATCAGCGGCATCTTCGAGGGAACACCCGGGGCCGACGCGGTGCTCGGCGGGGCGCTCACCGAGCTGATCGCCCTCAAGCGGCGTCGCCCGACGGACGACCTGACGACGCGCCTGATGGAGCACTCGGCCCAGCTGAGCGACGAGGAGGTGCTGCACCAGCTGGTCACCCTGCTCTCCGGTGGCACCGCGCCGCTGGCCGCGGCCATCGGCACCAGTAGCGCCCTGTACCTCGGTGAGGACTGGCAGGTCGGCCTCCCGGTCGAGGACGCGGTCTCCCAGACCCTCTGGAACTACGCGCCGATCGCCAACTACGCGGCGCACTACCCGACGCACGACGTCGAAATCGGCGGCAGGGTGGTCCGGGCCAACGACCCGGTCCTCATCTCCTTCGCCGCGGCCAACACCGACCCCAAGCTCACCGAGCACCGCGAACAGCTCAGTGCCAAAGCACACTTGGCGTTCGGCGCGGGCCCGCACGCCTGTCCCGCCAAGGACCCGGCCTTCATGATCGCCGTGACTGCCGTCGAGACACTGCTCAACCAGCTTCTCGACGTCGAGCTGCGCGTCCCGTTCAAGGCGCTCACCTGGGCGCCGAGCCCGTGGAGCCGCTCGCTGGTCACCCTCCCGATCCGCTTCACCCCGAGGGCCGTCCCCCAGGCATCCGGGCCGTCCGGGCCCAGCGCGGGCCAGATGCCCCAGCAGCAGACAGCCGCCTCCTCGCCCTCCTCGCCCTCCGGCTCCGGACCCTCGCGTACGAACGCCGGTGTCGCGCCGCAGGCCAAGGGAGGACTGTTCAGCCGCTTCCTGGCATGGACCCGGGGCGAGTGAGGCGAGGGCGAGTGAAGCAAGTGTGACACTGGTAACTTCCTGAGTACCCAGTGGTAGTGGATGCTCTAACGATCATGTGGGTATGCATGGCGGCTGGTTCTCAGGAAGGAGCCGCCATCATGGGCGTTGCCACAATTCCGTCGTACGACCGCCGGGCGTCCGCCTCCCTCTTCTCCCGTCTGCGGACGGCTGGAGGGCAGGCCGACCCCTTCCCGATATACGCCGGACTCCTCTCACGGGGCGAGGTGGTACCCGCCCCCTGGGGCGGCTTCGCCGTGACCGGCTTCGCCGCCTGTGACCAGGTTCTGCGCACCCGTCAATGGCTGGAGCCCGACCGGGAGTGGCGGGAGCGCCAGGGGCCCGGGACGCGCTGGAACGCGCCCTCCTCACGCGAGATGAGCAACACGCTCGCCGCTCTCAACCCCCCGGACCACACCAAGGCGAGACGGGCGGCGGGCACGTTCGACCGAGCCACTGTGGAGCGCATCGGCCGCAATGTGCACCGGACCACGGATCGGCTCCTCGACGCCTTCACGGAGCGAATACGCACCGGCGAGGCGGACTTCTCGGAGCTCGTCTGCGAGGAGCTGCCGGTGGCCACCATAGGCGACTGGCTCGGGCTGCCGCAGGCCGACTGGCCCACGCTGCGGCAGTTGACCCACGATCAGGTCTTCACCCAGGAGCTGCTGCCGTCGGCCAGCCAACTGGCTTTGTCCGACGCGGCCACGGCCGAACTCCGCACGTACTTCACGGACCTGGTGCGTGATCGGCGCTCCCGCCCCGGCGATGACCCCGTCACCCGGTGGATCCGGACGTGGGACGCGATCGAGCCCGACCAGGACAAGGCCGACGAGGGCGTCTACTTCCTGGTGTTGTTCGTCCTGCTGGCCGCCCTGGAAACCACCGCGACCCTCCTCTCGACGATGACGCTCCGCCTCGTCGAGAGCCCGGAACGCTGGGACATGGTCGCCGACAATCCGGGGCTCGTACCCGGGTTCGTGGAGGAAACGCTCCGCTACGACCCGCCCACCCACGTGATCAGCAGGGTCGCATCGCAGGACTCCGTGCTGGGGGGCATCGAGATCCGCCGCGACGAGATGGTCCACCTCATGATCGGAGCGGCGCACCGGGACCCGGCCAGACACAGCCACGCGGACCGGTTCGACCCCGAACGCACACCCGGCCACCTCGCATTCAGTGGCGGCATCCACTACTGCCTCGGCGCGCCGCTGGCGCGCCTCGAAGCCCAGACCCTTCTCCGCCGACTGATCCGGCGCCTTCCCCGCCTCACCCTCGTACGCCCCCCGTCGATGGCGCCCCGTGTGGCGTTCCGGCGCCTGCTGAATCTGGACGTGGCACTCGCATGACCGAATCGGTCCCCACCCCCGCACACGCCCGGACCGCTCCCAAGGCGATACGTACCGAGCAGGACGGTCCCGTCCTGCATGTCCGCCTCAATCCCTGGGGGCAGGAGGACACGCTGGACGCCGCAGTCCTCGACGACCTCACCACCCTGCTCGACGACCTCCACGAGAGACCCGACGTCCGGATCCTGACGCTGTCGTCCCTCGGTACGGACTTCTGCCTGGGTGCCGACCGGGGCGAGTACCAGGAGGCATTGGCCGCCGATCCGTCCGGCGTGGCCCTGCGGCGCATCGCCGACAAGGCGCACCGCCTGTGCCAGGCCCTGGAGAACACCCACGCGGTCACCATCGCCCGGCTGCACGGGCGGGTCATCGGCGCGGGTCTCGCCCTCGCCTCCTTCTGCGATCTGCGCGCCGGCGCCGACACCAGCCGCTTTCGCATGCCGGAGGTCGGCATAGGGCTGCCGCCGGCGTGGGGCGGGGCGATGGGACGCCTGGTCTCCGAGGTTGGCACCTCCAGGATTCGCGAGCTCATGCTCACCTGCGACGTCTTCGACGCCGACACGGCCCACCGTATCGGCCTGCTCCACCGGACCGCCCCGCTCGACCAGCTGGACAAGGTGGTCGATTCCTGGACCAGGCCCCTCGTCCGACGCTCGCCCGAAGCACTCGTCCTGACCAAGCGGATGCTGGCCGGCTACGCACGGGCGGACAGGACGGCAGACGTCTCCCTGCTCGACTCCCACCTCCTGGCCGCCACTCTCCACCAGCACGCAAGGGGCTGACCCCTCCCCGGCCGACGCGGGCTTCCGGCCGCCCGCGGCCCGCCACGGCATGGGGCGGCCGGGTGCCTGTCCGCGTGGCGGGCACAGTCCGCGCGGCGAGGTACCTGCCCACGCACGACCGGATCGGGCACCTCGCGCCGGGCTCGCAGCCGCGTCGGCTGGTACTCCAGCTGGACTTCGGCATAGGTCCTGGTCAACGGCCCCAGCATGGGTACGGTCGCGGGATGATGCCGGGTTGTACCCGTACCTCGTGGACCAGCTCTCAAAAGGCGGCACAGCGGGGGCGGTGCCAGCCACTGGCACCGCGGTCCGGACGAAGCAGCGCCGGCCGTACGCCAACGGGCCCTGGCCGAAGCATGCGACCACACCGCGACCACCAGGGCTCCGGACGCACGGAAGGCCGCCCTCCCATGGATGAGAGAACGGCCTCCGACCTGCGTTTCCGCACAGTCGGGACGACAGGATTTGAACCTGCGACCCCTTGACCCCCAGTCAAGTGCGCTACCAAGCTGCGCCACGTCCCGATGCCCGCTGACCTGGGGTTTCCCCAGGTTGAACGCGCAGGAGAACAATACCGCACTTCACCGGGTGGTCGCGCGCACCTTTGCCGCCGGCGTTCCCGTGGGGACCGTCGGCGTCCATCCCGTGGACGCGGCTCACGAGGCCGTCGGCGGTGGCAGTACGGCGCTGCGCGTGTACGGCACGCGCTGGACGAGGCCGCTGAGCAGCCAGTCGAGGTCCGAGAGCAGGCAGCTGGTCTCCGTCGCCGCTCCGCTGCCCATGGGGGTGCGCTCCTTGCCGGGGTGAGGGGTCGGGATCATGCCTGGCTCTCCGACTGGGCGAGGCCGAAGCCCCGTCGGAAGGCGGCCATCAAGCCGGGGTCGTTCACGGGTTGCTCCCTGTCGTCGAGCGCGAGCCGGGGAGCGGGCGCGTCCCGCAGTTGTGGTGCGAGGTGCTGCTGGGCGTGGCGGCGGGGCAACGGAGGCCGGTCATGGACGGAGCGCACGGCGGGGACGGGCACGAACGCGTGCGACGGCGGCCCGACCGGGACCGGCACGACCGGGGGCGGCACGGACAGGGCCGGAACAGGCACGACCGGCACCGGCGCGAGGACGGGCGCGACGGGCACCGGCGTGACCGGCCCCGGCGCGAAGACGGGCGCGACCTGGACCGGCGCGAACGGCACCGGCGTGGAGACGGACGTATCCGGCGCAGGCGCGAACGGCACCGGCGTGGAGACGGACGTATCCGGCACAGGCGCGAACGGCACCGGCGTGGAGACGGACGTATCCGGCGCAGGCGCGAACGGCACCGGCGTGGAGACGGACATATCCGGCGCAGGCGCGAACGGCGCCGGCCCGAAGACGGACGCGTCCGGCGCAGGTGTGACCGGGACCGGAGCCGGTACGCCCCCGTGCGGCGCGGCCACCGGCGCCGCACGGGCCGCCTCCCGGACTGCGGGCCCGGTCGGGGAACCGGCAGCGGCAGCGGCGCCCGGCCACCTCCCGGGGGCCGCCCGGGGGGCGGTGACGCGTACCGGCTCCAGCGGCGGCGCCGCCTCCCCCGTCCCCCACGACGCGGCACGGGAGCCGTCCGCGGCGTCGGCGGCGCCCGGCCCCTGGGCGCCGAGCAGTTCCTGCGGCAGGACCAGCACGGCGAGCACCCCGCCGTAGATGTTGGACTTGAGCTCGACGGCGATCCCGTGCCGCCGGGCCAGCGCGGCCGCCACGAACAGGCCGATGCGCCCGTCCGCCGGCAGATGCCGGACGCCGACCTGGTCGGGGTCGCCGAGCAGGGCGTTCATCCGGCGCTGTTCCTCCGCCGACATGCCCAGCCCGCGGTCCTCCACCTCGACGGCGATCCCGGCCGTGACCCGCTCCGCCCGAAGCACCACGTCGGTGTCGGGAGCGGAGAACACCGTGGCGTTCTCGACCAGTTCGGCCAGCAGGTGCACGACGTCGGCGACGGCGTGGCCCCGGACGCTGCCTCCGGCCGGCGGCACGACCTTGACGCGGGTGTACTGCTCGACCTCGGCGGCCGAGGAGCGGAGCACCTCGCTCAAGTCGACGGGCCGGGTCCACTGGCGCCGGGAAGCGGAGCCGCCGAGCACGGCGAGGTTCTCGGCGTGGCGGCGGATCCGGGTCGCGAGGTGGTCGACCTGGAAGAGCTCCTTGAGCAGGTCCGGGTCCTCCACCGTGTCCTCCAGTTCGTCCAGCAGCGAGATCTCGCGGTGGACCAGGGACTGGAGCCGGCGGGCGAGGTTGACGAAGACCTCGATCTTCCGTTCGCTGTCGGACGGAGCGGCGGGGCCGGCCAGCCGTACGAGGGTCGCGTGGGCCTGTTCGCGGGCGCCGCGCAACTCCTGGGAGAGCAGCCAGAATTCGTCCACCCCGGCCGGGTCCGCGCCGGGCGGGGGCGCGGAGGGCCCGGCGCGCACCGCGCGCGGCGGGGTCTCGCCGCGCTCCAGCCGGTCGGCGGCGGTCCGCAGCTCCTGGCGGCCGCGCACGCTGGAGCGGCGCAGCGCCTCGCACCGGTCCCGGACGGCCGAGGCCGCGCGCCGGGCTCCGAGGAGGGCGGCGGCGAGGGCCCCGACGACGAGGAGGCCGCAGCCGGCGAGCACGGGCCAGAGCCGGGCGTCGCGGTCTGCGGCTCCGCCGCCGAGCTGGAGGGTGAAGATGACCGCCGCGGCGCCGCTGAGCCCGGCGGCGAGCGTGGGCAGTACGGCGGCGCGGACCAGCTGGGGCCGTATCTGCCGGGCGGGACCGGTGACGGCGTGTCTCGACGGGGCGTGGCGGGCGGCGCGGGGTCCGGACATCGGCGTCCTCGGTACGTGGGACCCGGCCCCCAGCGATCCCGGGGCCCGGTGTTGATCACCGGATACCCACGCTAGACCGCACCCTCCCGCCCCGGGCGGCCGGTTGGGGAAATTCGCGGGGGTGCTTCCCGCTCCCGGTGGAGCGCTCGTACAGCCGCCCGAATCCGCCGGACCCCGCAGTCGCGGACAGGGACCGGGCGCGAGCCCCCGGGCTCGGCACGCGCCACCCGCCGGAACGCACGTACCGGAGGCCGCCGGGCCGGAGCCGGCCTGGTCGGAAGGCCGGGTCGGAAGCCTCACCGGAGCCGGCCGGGCCGGAGCCGCCCAGGTCGGAAGCCTGGTCGGAAGCCGAGCCCGGAAGCGTGGTCGGAGCCGGCCTGGCCGGAGGCCACCCGTCCGCGACGCACACCGCCGACCGCCCACCACCCGCCACCCGCCACGGACGGACCCGTCCGCCTGCTGCCCGGCCCACGGCCTCACCCGCGGCTCCGGCCGCCCCGGGCCGAAGGCCGATGAACGGGGCCGGCCGTTACGACTGGACCGCTTCGGGCTCCTCGCGGACCACGCCCGTCACCCTGGCCGTGGCGACCACGGCCGAGGACACGGCCGGCGTGGCGGGGCCCCCCGCCACGAAGGGCCGCCACCACGGCTGCGCCGGGGCCCCGGCCGCGCCCGGCTCGAAGGGCTGGCCCGGGATCGGCAGGGCGACCGCCGCTCCGGCCCCCTCGGCGGCGGCCAGGGTGCCCCCGCCCGGCTCCTCCCACGGGTGGGGCGCCAGGTTGAAGGTGCCCCAGTGGATCGGCAGCATCGTGCCGTGCGGGGTACCGCCCTGGAGGTCGAGGTGGGCCCGCATGCCCTCCTCGGGCGTCATGTGGATGTCGGGCCAGTATTCGGAGTAGGCCCCGATCTGGATCATCGTCGCGTCGAAGGGCCCGTGTGCGGCGCCGATCTCCTTGAAGCCGGGGAAGTAGCCGGTGTCACCGCTGTGGTAGATGCGGTGCTCGTCCCCGGTGACGACCCAGGACGCCCACAGGGTGTGCTGCTGGTTGCGCAGGCCGCGCCCGCAGAAGTGCCGGGCGGGCGTCGCGGTGAGCGTGAGCCCGGCGACCTCGGTGCTCTCGTTCCAGTCGAGCTCGCGCAGCCGGCCGGCCGGGACGCCCCAGCGCTCCAGGTGCGCGCCGACTCCCAGCGGGACGGCGAAGAGCGTGTCCGTACCGGCCAGAGCCTTGATCGTCGGAAGGTCGAGGTGGTCGTAGTGGTCGTGCGAGATGACCACGACGTCGACCTCCCCCAGCGAGGCCAGCGGCACCGGCACGGGGTGCAGCCGCCTGGGCCCGGCGAAGGGGAAGGGGGAGCAGCGCTCGCCCCACACCGGATCGAACAGCACCCGCCGGCCGTCGATCTCCGCGAGGACGCTGGAGTGCCCCATCCAGGTGAGCCGCAGCCCGCTCGCGGGCGGCTTCGCCAGCTCCGCGAGGGTCGTCGGGTAGACGGGGACGGGCGCGCCGGGGTTGCGCCGGATCCGCTGCTCCTTGCGGAAGTAGATCTTGGCGAACTCCGCCATGGAGCCCGAGGGCCGGGTCCGGGCGCCGACAGGGTTCTGGAAGGTGCCGTCGGCGAAGTTCGGCGAGCGGTGGATGCGCTCCAGCCGCGCCCCGGACGGGTCCGCCCCGAAGGCTTCGGGACGCAGGGCGCGCAGCCGGGGACGCAAGGGACGGGAGCCGGTCAAGGCGCCTCCTGAAGGGATGGGGTCGGGACGGTCGTCGGTCTTCGACCATCCCAACGCACACGTGCCCCGAAGGATTCCGTACACGCGCCCCGAAGGATTGCGCTCACGGTCCCGTCCTCTTCCGCCGCGCCCGGCACGGCGGAAGAGGACGGGGACTACAGCGGCAGCAGGTCAGGCCGCTTGGCCTCGACGCGGTCCCCGGAGGACTCGCCCCGCAGCCGGCGGCCGATCCACGGCACGAGGTGTTCGCGCGCCCACTGGATGTTGTCCCGTGTCACGTCCACCGAGCCGCGCGGCCGCTGCGGGGGCCACGGCTGGTCCGGGTCGGTGGGGACCTCGAGACCGAGCACCTGCGCGGCGCGCAGCGCGACCCGCGTGTGTCCCTCGGGCGACAGGTGCAGCCGGTCGGTGTCCCAGGCCCGCCGGTCCTGTACGGACCTCAGCGACCAGAGGTCCAGGACCGGGCAGCCGTACCGGTCGGCGATGGCGCGGACGTGCGCGTTGTACGTCGCTATCTTGCCCCGGAGGTGCCGCAGGACCGGCACGCCCCGCGTGTCGAACCCGGTGGTGATCATGACCAGTCCGACGGACCCGGTGAGGTCGGCGAGGGCGGCCTCGAACCGCTCCGCCACGTGGTCGGGGTCGCTGCCGGGCCGGATGATGTCGTTGCCGCCCGCGCAGAAGGTCACGAGGTCGGGCGCGAGCGCCTTGGCCCGCGGGACCTGTTCGGCCACGATCTGGTCGAGGAGCCGGCCGCGCACGGCCAGGTTCGCGTAACGGAAGTCGTGCTCGTCACGCCGATCGGCCAGGAGCACGGCGAGCCGGTCCGCCCAGCCGAGGAAGGAGCCCCCGGGTCCTGGGTCCCCCACGCCCTCGGTGAAGCTGTCCCCGATCGCCGCGTACGAGCCGATGGTCTTGGGTGTCGTCGTCGTCGCTGCCACGGGACACCATCCTTCACCCGCACAGGTGACCTACGCCAACGTAAGCAGGGGTTGACGGACCGTGATCTACACCACCCCGGGCACGGGGGACAGGGAACAGGTCAGGCCGGGACCCCCCTCGGGCCCCGGCCTGACGTGTGTCCGCGCTCCGCGGCGGCTGCCGTCAGATGCTGACGCCCTTGGAGCGGAGGTAGCCCAGCGGGTCGATGTCCGAGCCGTAGGACGGGCCCGTGCGGATCTCGAAGTGCAGGTGCGGGCCGGTGACGTTGCCGGTGGCGCCGGAGAGCCCGATGCGCTGGCCGGCGGTGACGCTCTGGCCCGTGGAGACGGACAGCGAGGAGAGGTGGCCGTACTGGGAGTACTTGCCGTCCGCGTGCCGGATGACGACCTCGTTGCCGTAGGCGCCGCCCCAGCCTGCGGAGACCACGGTGCCCGCGCCGACGGCCTTGACGGTGGTGCCGGTGCTCGCGACGAAGTCGACGCCGGTGTGGTAGCCGGAGGACCACATGGCGCCCGCGGTCTTGTACGCGGTGGAGATGCCGCCGCTGACGGGGGCCACGAAGCCGGCGCCGCTCGGGGCGGTCGCCGGGGCGGTCGCCGGGGTCGTCGTCGTCGCGGCCGAACCGCCGCTCTGCGCCTTCTGCTTCTGCCGGGGAACCGGCCGCGGGGCGGCCGGGGCGTCCTGGACGTCCGGGGAGACCGCGCCGGCGGCCGGGGAACCGGTCGACGACCGTTCGGCCGGCGCCGGGGCAGGGGCCGCTTCGGCCGGTGCCGCCTCGCCCTTCGCGCCGAGGGTGAGCTTCAGCCCCGGGTGGATCAGGGAGGGATTGCCGCCGACGGCCTCGCGGTTGTCGGCGTAGAGCCGCTCCCAGCCGCCCCGGAGGTGGCGCTCGGCGGCGATCTTGGAGAGGTAGTCCCCCGGCACGACCGTGTAGACGGTCGGCGCGGCCTGCACGGCCGCGGCAGGGGCGGCCTGGAGCGAGACCGGGAGCTGCGGGGCCGGGGCCTGCGGGGGCATGGCGGGAGTCACGGCGGGGGCGATGGCCGGAGCGCCGGCCGCGTGGGCACCGGCGGCGCCCATCAGCGGCAGGGCGAGAGCCGCGCCACCGGTACCGGCGACGGCGAGACCGCGGGACAGGGAACGGGACTTGGGGCGGCGGTGCTTACCCTTTGCGGGCATGATTTTTTCCTCTCCGTCGCCTGCGAGGTGAGCTGTCGGGTTCGGACTGGAGATGTCCGGCCGTCCGTGTCCGGGACATGTGCGGCTTCACCCCTAGCCGTTCCGGAGGAAAGATCCCGGACGGCGGCTTACCTGGTTCCCCCGCTCCTGCCGCGCGCGAATAGTCGGGTGCGGTTTCCGGGTGGCGGCAGGATTCGGCGGTCCGCCCGGATCGATCGCGAAGGTAAACCAGTACCGCCACGGGGAACAAGCCGTGAATTCCCTGACGCATTCACAAAAATGAGGGGCCGGCGGAATTCCGGTCACCCTGCGTCCATTCCCCCACCCCAACAACCGCCCCGGCCGGGCGGTTCGCCTTTTGTGATCAGGCACGCACGGTCACCGTATGATCTGGCTCACGGGGACGTGCCCGATCTCGCCTCCGCGTACGGCAAGTTAGCGCCTAGTAGTGCAATTCGGACACCACACGACGATGCGGAGGAGTTCCCGTGACCCAGCAGATACCCACCCCGCCGGCACCTCCGCAGCCGGAGCCGGAATTGACCGGAGTGCGTAATTTCCGCGATGTGGGCGGATTGCCGACTTCTGATGGGCGAACGGTCAGGACGGGACGACTGTTCCGAAGCGGACATCTGGCACATGCCACCGAAACCGATGCGCAATTCCTCGTCTCGCTCGGGCTCCACACCGTCTTCGACTTCCGCAACGCCGCCGACCACGCACTGGAGGGCCCGGACGTCGAACTGCCCGGCGTACGGAACGTCAACATCCCGCTCTCGGACCCGGCCGACGGGCGGGAGTTCTGGAAGATGGTCCGCGACGGCGACCTCGCCCAGCTCCACGCGGTCCTGGGCGACGGCAAGGGCGCGGCCCGGATGGCGAACTCCTACCGGGGCATCATCCGGCACCGCACCGCCGAGCACGGCCGGGTGCTCCGCGCCCTGGCCGAGGACAGCGTGCCCGCGCTCCTGCACTGCGCCGCCGGCAAGGACCGGGCGGGGCTGTCGATCGCCGTCACCCTGCTGGCGCTGGGTGTCGAGCGCGAGGCGATCGTGGCGGACTACCTGGAGTCGAACGCCCCGCACCGCCGCTACCCGGTGCGCCGCAGCGGCGAGTCCGCCGAGGCCCGCTCCCCCGAGGTGATGGAGCTGCTCGCCCCGCTCTTCGACGCGCGCGCCACCTACCTGGAGGCGGCCTTCGCTGCCATCGACGAGCAGTGGGGCGGCGTGGAGCCCTACCTGGCGCAGGGCCTCGGGCTGACGCCCGCGACCCTCGCCGCGCTGCGCGACAAGCTGCTGGTGTGATCCGCAGCGGGCCGTCAGCGGTTGCCGACGGCCTGCTTCACCAGGGTCCTGCCGAACTCCCACATCAGACCCGAGCCGCCGTGTGCCTCGTCCATGACCGCGCGGAAGGCCGTCACGAACCGCTCCACGTCCCGCTCGTCCACGATCAGCGGCGGGATGAGCTTGATGACCTCCAGGTGGTCCCCGGAGACCTGGGTGAGGATCCGGTGCTTCTGCAGCAGCGGCACCACGACCATCTGCGCGAAGAGCCCCTTGCGGGCCGCCTGCAGCATGGTCCACCTGCCCCGCAGCCCCAGCGAGGACGGCCGGCCGAACTCGATGCCGATCATCAGCCCGCGCCCGCGCACCTCGTGCAGCAGCTCGTACTCGCCGACCAGGGCGGTGAGCCGGCCGCGCAGCAGGTCGCCCGTCGCCCGGGCGTTGGCGACGACCTCCTCGTCCTCCATGACCGAGAGCACCGCCAGCCCGGCCGCCATCGCTTGGGCGTTGGACCCGAAGCTCGCGGAGTGCACCAGGACCCGGTCCATGGACGAGTAGACCTTCTTGAAGATCCAGTCCTTGCCCAGGGTCGCACCGACCGGCACGTAGCCGCCCGAGAGCGCCTTGGCCACGCACACCAGGTCCGGTTCGACGCCCGGTTCGTGCTGGTACGCGTAGAAATCACCGGTCCGTCCGAGACCGGTCTGCACCTCGTCCGCGATCAGCAGGGCCTTGTGGCGGTGCAGCAGTTCCTGCGCCGCGAGCAGGTAGCCGGGCGGGGCGGAAAGCACCCCTTTGCCCTGGATCGGCTCGACCACGAGGGCCGCCACGTCACCCCGCGCCAGTTCCCGCTCCAGGGCGGTCAGGTCGCCGAGCGCGATCTTCGTGTCGGGGAGCAGCGGCGCGAAGCCGTCCCGGAAGCCGTCCTCGCCGTTCACCGAGAGCGAGCCGGTGGTGAGCCCGTGGAAGGCGTGGTCGCAGTAGAGGATCCTGGTGCGTCCGGTGGCGTACCGGGCGAACTTCAGCGCGGTCTCCACCGCCTCGGTGCCGCTGTTCCCGAAGAAGACCCGGTCCAGGTGCGGGCTGTGGGAGAGCAGCTTCTCGGCGAGCAGTCCGGGCAGTGGCTGGCAGTCGAAGCGGGTGAGGTCGGCGAGCTGGGCGTCCAGGACGTCGTGCAGGGCGCGCCGGACCACGGGGTGGTGCCGGCCCAGGCCCATCACCCCGAACCCGGCCAGCATGTCGAGGTAGTCGTTGCCCTCGGCGTCCCAGAAGTGGGCGCCCTCGGCCCGTACGTACACCTTGTCGAAGCCGATGGTGCGCAGCATCCGGGGCAGCTGGTGGTTGAGGTGGCGGGTGTGCAGCTCGTACCGCTCCCCGCCCCGCTCCGCCAGCAGGGCGCCGAGGTCGAAGCCCTGGCCCCGGCCGCCCCCGTCCCGTTCCCGGCGGCCCTGTCCGGCGGGGGTCATGCCGAGCTGCCCCGGTTGCCGGCGATCGTCTCCCGCGCCGCGCGCAGGGACTCCTTGAGCGAGCCCATGGTGGCGAGGACGGCGGTCGGCTCGTAGCCGCAGTGGGCCATGCAGTTCGCGCAGCGCGGGTCCTTGCCGCGGCCGTAACTGTTCCAGTCGGTGTCCTCGATCAGTTCCCGGTAGGTGCTCACGTATCCGTCGCTCATCAGATAGCAGGGGCGCTGCCACCCGAAAAGGGAGTAGTTCGGAATGGCCCAGGCCGTGCAGGGGAAATCGGCCTTTCCTTCCAGGAAGTCCAGGAAGAGCGGCGAGTGGTTGAGGCGCCAGCGCCTGCGGTTGCCTCCCGCGAAGGCTTTGCGGAAGAGTTCTCGGGTCTGTTCCACACCCAGGAAGTGCTCCTGGTCGGGGGCCTTTTCGTAGGCGTAGGCGGGCGAGATCATCATCTCGTCCACCTGGAGGTCGTCATTCAGGTAGTTGAGCACCTCGATGATGGTCTGGGGGGTGTCCGTGTTGAAGAAGGTGGAGTTCGTGGTCACCCGGAAGCCGCGCCTCTTCGCCTCCTTGATGGCCTCGACGGCCTCGTCGAAGACGCCCTCCTTGGCCACCGACTCGTCGTGCCGCTCGCGCAGGCCGTCGATGTGCACGGCGAAGGCGAAGTAGGGGGACGGCGTGAACTTCTCGATCTTCTTGCGCAACAGCACGGCGTTGGTGCAGAGGAAGACGTACCTGCGCCGCGCGACCAACTGCCGCACGATCTCGTGGATCTGGGGGTGCATCAGGGGCTCTCCGCCCGCGATGGACACCATGGGAGCGCCGGACTCCAGCACGGCGCCGACCGCCTGGGCGACCGGCATGCGCTGCTTGAGCACCCCGGCCGGGTGCTGGATCTTCCCGCACCCCTCACAGGCCAGGTTGCAGGCGTAGAGCGGTTCCAGCTCGACGATCAGCGGGAACTTCTCACGCTTGCGGAGCTTTTGTTCGAGAAGATAGGTCCCGACCCTGACGGTCTGGCGCAGCGGCATGGCCATCTGGCTCACCTCCTGGGGAGCAGCAAAGAACGGTGCCAGTCATAGAACGCGGGCAGTACGGCACGCAATACACGGAAGGCCGATATTCCACCGCGGACGGTGCCGATGCGGACGAGCTCGTGCTCCGGAGCGTCCACGATCACCCGGACGGCCGCAACGGCGCGGTTCGCGCCGCGGGTGGCGGTCCACAGGGTGGCCGCGGACTCCATGTCGACGGCGACGGCGCCCGTGGCGCGCAGCCGCGCGCGCTCCTGGCCGCGGACGACGTGGTCGGATCCGGTCAGAGCGCCGGTGTGCACGGTACGGCCGGGCACGGCCCGCGCCAGTGCCTCGGCGAGCAGGGCGGTCCCGGTGCACGGGACGCTCCCCCGCGGGTCCCCGGCCGCCGCGGCGACGACCAGGTCGCCGGGGTGCATGCCGGGGACGAGCCCCGCGCAGAAGCCGGTCGCCAGGACGGCGGCCCGGTCCATCCCGGGCCGCTCCAGCGCGCGGCGAACGGCCCGTTCGGCCGCCCGCGGCCCCATCCCGGTGCGCAGGATGGCGTAGGAGGCCGGCCGTTCGCCGCGTCCGCCCCGGTCCGCGCTGCGCAGCGCCGTGCGCTCGATCCGCAGTGCGCAGGCGACCAGCAGGGGATCGGGGTTGCCGGGCCGGTCCCCCTCGCCGCCGCCTGTGCCGGCGGGCATCAGGACTTCCCGGCCGGGCCGGTACGCGCTCCGGCGGGGGCGAACGGTTCTCCGTACAGGTAGCGGCCCAGCGCGGTGAGGGGGAACACCTGCCGGTACAGGTGGTAGTTGATGGAGAAGTCCCAGGGGAAGCCGGTGCCGGTGAAGTGGGGCTCGTCCCAGGAGCCGTCCTCGGCCTGCGTGCGCACCAGGTGGGCGATGCCCCGTTCGACGGCGTCGCCGTCCCGCTCACCGGCCGAGAGCAGGGCCATCAGGGCCCACGCGGTCTGGGAGGGGGTGGAGGCGCCCTTGCCGGCCCACGAGCGGTCCTTGTAGGAGCGCTGGTCCTCGCCCCACCCGCCGTCCTCGTTCTGTACGGATTCCAGCCAGCGCACGGCCCGCCGGACCGCCGGATGCCCCGGGGCGATGCCCGCGGCGGTGAGGGCCGGGACCACCGAGCCGGTCCCGTAGACGTAGTTGGTGCCCCAGCGGCCGAACCAGCTCCCGTCGGGCTCCTGCTCGGCGAGGAGCCAGGCGACGGCGCGCCGGGTCCGCGGGTCGCCGGCCCGGCCCTCGAAGGCGAGCATCTCCACCACGTGGGCGGTGACGTCGGCCGAGGGCGGGTCGATGACCTCGCCGAAGTCGCAGAAGGGCAGACGGTTGGGGAAGGGGCTGGTGTTGTCGGCGTCGAAGGCGCCCCAGGCGCCGTTCTTCGACTGCATGCCGAGGTTCCAGGACACCCCGCGGGCGATGGCGGCCTCCACCCGCGCCGGATCGGGGTGCTTGACGCGGCGCAGCGCGAGGACGACCTCGGCCGTGTCGTCGATGTCGGGGTAGGTGTCGTTGTGGAACTCGAACGCCCAGCCGCCGGGGGCGAGCCCGGGGCGGCGTACCGCCCAGTCCCCGCTGCGGACGACCTCCTCGCCGAGCATCCAGTCGGCTGCCTTGACGAGCGCCGGGTGGTCGGGGCGCAGGCCCGCGTCGGCCAGGGCGATAGCGGCGAGGCAGGTGTCCCAGACCGGTGACTGGCAGGCCTCGACCATCCGGGCGCCGTCCTCGCGCCACACCGTGAACCGGTCCAGGGATTCCAGCCCGGCGCGCATCACGGGGTGGCCGAGGTCGTAGCCGAGCAGGTGCAGGGCGATGACGGAGTACACGGCGGGCGGCTGGATGCCGCCCCAGCAGCCGTCGTTCTCCTGGCGCTCGATGATCCAGCGGGCGGCGGCGGCCATCGCCGCCTTGCGCAGCCGGCGCGGGGCGAAGCGCCGGTAGGCGTGCAGGACCCTGTCCACCCGCTGGAACGCACCGTCCCAACTGGTCAGCGGGGCGCGCCGTCTGGCGGGGTTCGGTACCTGTGCATCGGTGTGGAGCTCGTCCAGGGCGAAGGGGGCGGGGCGGACGGGGCGCAGGGCGGAGACCACGGTGAGCGGGACGATGGTCTGGCGGGCCCAGCAGCCGAAGTCGTAGATGTTCAGCGGCACCCAGGGCGGCAGGAACAGCAGCTCGGGCGGGAGTTCGGGCAGGTGGTCCCAGTTCCACCAGCCGAAGAGCGCCAGCCAGATGCGGGTGAAGACCCGGGCGGAGGCGATCCCGCCGTGGGCGCGGACCCAGGCGGAGGCGCGGGCCATGTGCGGTGCGCCGGGCGCGTCACCGGCCAGGCGCAGGGCCACGTACGCCTCGATCGTGGCGGACAGTTCGGGCGGGCCGCCGTGGAAGGTCGCCCAGGTGCCGTCGTCGCGCTGCTCGCCGCGGATGAAGAGGGCGGCGGCGTGGGTGGTCGCCTCGTCGCGGATGCCGAGGAACTGCCGGAGCAGGAGGTCCTCGGCGTCCATGGTGACGTTGGTCTCCAGGTCGCCCTTCCACCACCCCTCGGGGTCCTGGCGCTCCAGCAGGTTCCGCGTCGCCCGCAGGGTCGCCTCGTACGCGGCCAGGTCGGCCGGGTCGGCGGGCGCGGGCTGTCCGGGGAGGGAGGGGCCGTCCGGCCGCTCGCGGCCGTCCGCCGGGGGCAGGAGGAGGTCCGCGGTGATCCGGGCCGTCATCGGCGTCCCGGTCCGTGTGGTGGCGCGCCCCGCCGGCTGGCCGCCGGGGGGCGCCGTGCGGGGCCCCCCGCGCAAGGGCGCCTCCGCGAGGGCACTGGCGGTGGCCGTCGCCGTCGTGGTGGTGCCCGTGGCCGTACCCGCATGCGCGTGGATCCCGCCGCCGCCGGTGTCCGGCCCGTCGGCGGCGAAACCCGGCGGGGCGCTGCCCGCCGCTCCCCGGCCCGCCGGCCCCCTGCCCTGCTGCGCCGGGGCCGCAGCTGCGGCGGGTCCGCCCACACGGACCCGGATGGCACCCGCCTCCCCGCCGCCCGCCCGGGCGGGCGCGGACGGTGCCGGGCCGCCGGCGTGGCCGGGCCCGGAGAGGCCGGGGCGCGGCTGCGCACCGGTCCCGTTGCCGGCGCCGGCGCTCTCGGCGCTGCCGTCGGTCGTCGCTGTCATGGCTTCCCCTTCGAACAGTGTGTCCTCTGCTGTGCTGGGGTCTGCCGTCGGCCGGTGCCCGCCCTGTCAGGCAGGGGCGCCGGCCGGCGACTCGCGAGTCATATCCTCGATCGGGTGGCGATCACCGCTTGCGCACGACGACGAAGTCGGCCAGGGCCACCAGCTGGTCGCGGACCCGCTGCGGCATGTCGACGTCGTCGAGGGCGCGGATCGCGACGGCGTGCTGGCGGCGGGCCTCGTCGGCGGTCCACTGCCGGCCGCCGGCCGCCTCGATGAGCGCCGCTCGGGCCGCGAACTCCTCCTCGGAGAAGTTCTCGAAGTCGTTGCTCTTGGCATCGGCGGCCAGCAGCTCGGCGAGCTCCTCGCAGGCCGGTCCGCCGGCCGCGAGGGCGGCGACGACCGGAAGGGACTTCTTGCGCTGGCGCAAGTCGCTCCAGGTCTGCTTGCCGGTGGCCTCCGGATCGCCCCAGATGCCGAGCAGGTCGTCCACGGCCTGGAAGGCGAGACCCAGGTGGTAGCCGTACTCCTCCAGCTTGTCGGCCGTACGGTCGTCCGCGCCGCCGAGGACGGCGCCGATGGAGACCGCGCAGGCGAGCAGCGCGCCGGTCTTGTTGCCCTCCATCTCCAGGCACTCCTCGACGCTGACGCGTTCGCGGTGCTCGTAGGAGATGTCCTGCGCCTGGCCGTCGATGAGCCCCCGGCTGGCGGTGGTCAGCCGGCGCGCCGCGCGGCCCGCCTCGACGGTGCCCAGCTCCAGCAGGACCTCGTTGGCGAGGGCGAAGAGCGCGTCGCCGACGAGGATGGCCTGGGCCGGACCGTGCACCTTCCACACCGTGTCGCGGTGGCGGCGCTGCTCGTCGCCGTCCATCAGGTCGTCGTGCAACAGCGAGAAGTTGTGCACGAGTTCGACGGCGACGGCGCCCGGGATGCCGACCTCGGCGGCGACACCGGCGGCTTCGGCGGAGAGCAGCGCGAGGGCGGGCCGCACGGCCTTGCCGCCGTCGCCGTCGGCCGGGTTGCCCTGGGCGTCGATCCAGCCGAAGTGATAGGCGGCGACGGTGTCCATCGGCGCCGCGAGCCGCTCGACGGCGGCGCGGAGAGCGGGCGTCGACAGCGTGCGGCCGCGCTCCAGGAGGGCGATCGTGTCGGCCTTCTCCACTCCCCCGCCGGCCGTGCCCACAGTGGCATCCGCGTTCTCGACAGCCGGATTCCCCGGGTTCACTGGCTCTCCTCTTGTTCCTGTACGTGCTGTGCCGGTCGTGCTCGTGGTCGTCGTCATGCCGCCTCCTGCAGAGGGTGTTGGCGGGGGCGGCCGAGTGCGGCGAGCGCGGCGTGGGCCGCGTTCAGTCCGCTGCGGACGGCGCTCTCCATGGTCGCGGGCCAACCGGTCGCAGTCCACGCACCGGCCAGGTAGAGCCCCGGCGTGTCGGTCCGCGCGCCGGGGCGCAGCCGGCCGACGCCGGGCGTGGGGGCGAAGGTGGCCGTCCGCTCCCGGGTCACGAAGAAGTCCCGTACCTTGGCGCCGCGGGCGGCTGGCAGCAGCCGTTCCAGCTCGGGCAGGTACTTGCCGCGCAGCAGGGAGACGGGCTCGTCGATGTCGTCCTGGGCGACGGACTGGGACAGCGCGAGGTACTGGCCGCCGTCGGTGAGTCCGGAGGCGTCGGTACGGTCGAAGACCCACTGCACCGGGGAGCCCAGCGCGGCGAAGAAGGGCTGCTTGAGCACCTTGCGGTCGTAGACGACATGGACGTTGAGGATGGGCGCGGTGCCGATGTCGAGGAGCTTGTCCGGATCGGCGAGCGCGCCCGCGGGCAGCAGCCCGTGGGCCTCGCGCTGGGGCACGGCGAGGACGACGGTGTCGGCGGGAATCGTCTCCTCCTCCGTCCGGACGAGCCAACCGCCGCTCTGCGTACGGGAGATGTTGGTGACGCGGGTGCGCAGTGCGGTCCGCACCCCGGCCGCGTCGAGCGCCTTGCGGGCGAGGCTGTCGTGCAGGTCGCCGAGCGGTACGCGGGCCCAGCCGATGTCGGCGGCGCCGTTCTCGGAGAGCAGGCCGGTCTTGAAGACCATGGCGGCCAGGCCCAGCGAGGACTGCTCGGCGGTGGCGTTGAGCGTGGCGATGCCGACGAGGTCCCAGAGGGCTTCGATGGTGCGGGCGGACTGGCCGTAGCGGCCGAGCCAGGTCGCGAAGTCCAGGCCGTCCAGTGCCGGGTCGGCGGGGTCGAGCCGGCGCAGCGCGAGGGCGGCGCGGCCGACACGCGCGCGCTCGGCGAGGGAGAGGTGCGGATAGCGGGCCAGGGATCCCGCCAGGTGCAGGGGCACGGGCAGGGCGCTGCGGCGCAGCCGTCCCAGGCGCGGGCCGCCGGGGTGGGCGACGTCGAGGACGGGCACGTCGAGCCGGCGCTGGAGCGGGGCCAGTTCCGCCCCGCGGACGCGGTCCAGGAACCAGCGGTAGGCGGTGCAGCAGCGCAGGTAGACGTGTTGGCCGTTGTCCACGGTCAGCTCGCCGCGCTTGAAGGAGAAGGCGAGCCCGCCGAGCCGGGGGCGGCCTTCGAGGAGGGTGACCTCGATCCCCGCGTCGGCGAGTTCGAGGGCGGTGGTGACGCCGGCGAGGCCGCCGCCCACCACGACGGCGTGGCCGCCCCGGTGGTCGCTGCCGCTCATGAGCCCTCCCCCTGTGTCTGGTTGCCGGCCCATCCGGCCGGCCGGTGCCGTACGGGGCGCGCGGTCCGCCCGGCGCGGGTACGGCCCTGGTGGACAGACGCCGCCCCCGGCCGGCGGGTTGCCCGCACCGTGCTCGGGACCGGCGCGCGGCGGCCCGCACGCACGGGACGCACGGGAGCGTACCGCCGCGCCGGGGCGGTCGTCCGGTGGTCCATCAGGCCCGCCTCCGGTTGCTCTGGCGGGAGATGGTCCGCGCGTCGAGGCCGGAGAGCCCGCGCACGGCGACGTACGCCTTCTCGTGCGGCGGCAGGGAGACGCGCCCGCGCAGGACCGCCTCCGGCTCGCGCTCGATGCGGTCGAGAAGGCGGCGGTAGATGCCGGCCATGGCCGCCACGCAGGCTCCGCTGCGCCGGTCGAGCATCGGCAGGAGCCGGTAGCCCTCGGCGAACAGGGCCCGGGCGCGGCGGACTTCGTGATGGACCAGTCCGGCGAAGTCGGCGCCCGCGGGGGCCCGGTCGTGTCGGAAGGCGTCCGTGCAGCCGAATTTGGCGAGGTCCTCGGCGGGCAGGTAGGTCCGTCCGTTGGCGGCGTCCTCGCGGACGTCCCGGAGGATGTTGGTGAGCTGCAGGGCGAGGCCGAGCGTGTCGGCGTACTCCGCGGCGCGCGCGGCGCCGGCCGCTGCGGGCCCGGTGGCGGGCGCCGTCCCGAACACGCCGAGCGAGAGCCGTCCGATGGCCCCGGCCACGCAGCGGCAGTAGGCCTTGAGGTCGTCCCAGGTCTCGTAGGTCTCCCCGCGCACGTCCATCAGGACGCCGTCGATGAGTTCGTCGAGGCCGCCGAGCGGGATCGGGAAGCGGCGCGCGGCGTGCGCGAGGGCGACGGCAACGGGGTCGGTGTCGTCCTCGTCGATCTCCTCGGCCCGGATCCGGCCGAGCAGGGTGCGGGTCTCCTCCAGCCGGGCCAGCTTCACCTCGGGGGCCAGCGTGCCGTCGCCGATGTCGTCCACCCGCCGGGAGAAGGCGTACAGCGCGGACATCGCCTGCCGCTTGTCGACGGGCAGCAGCCGGATGCCGTAGGCGAAGTTGCGCGCCTGCGCGCCGGTGACGGCCTCGCAGTAGCTGTAGGCGGCCAGGACCGGTGCGGACGGCGCGTACGGTACGGACGTGTGTGCGGGGCCCTCCACGGTCGGGCTCACCCCTTTCTCGGCGCTGTGCGCAGGACGGCGGCCACCTCGCGGAGCAGGCCGCCCTTGGTGGGTTTGGGTGGGCCGGGAAGCACGTCGAATCCCGCGCCGGCGACCGCGTTCAGGGCGGCGCGCCCTCCTCCCACGAAACCCGCGAGCAGCAGCCGGAGCCTGCCGTGCACGCTGCCCACGAGCGGGATCCCCTCGTCCAGGAGCTCGCGTGCCCGTGCGGTTTCGAACGCGACCAGCGAGCGTACGGACGCGCCGGCGCTGGCGGCCTTGAGGTCGGGCTCGCCGACGTGGAAGCGCCCCATGTCCTCGGCGGGCAGGTAGATCCGGTTCCGGCCGAGGTCCTCGGCGACGTCCTGGAGGTGTTCGGCGATCTGCAGGGCGGTGCAGACGGCGTCGGAGCGGCGGATGCGCTCGGGGGTGCTCGTGCCGGTCAGGGCCAGTACGAGGCGCCCCACCGGGTTGGCGGAGAGCTCGCAGTAGGCGAGGAGTTCTCCGTACGTCTCGTAGCGCGCGACCCGTTGGTCCTGCCGGTTGGCCTCGATCAGTGCGAGGAAGGGCGCCGGAGTGAGGCCGTGGGTGCGGGCGACGGGCAGCAGGGCCCGTACGAGGGGGTGTCGCGGCAGCCCGTCGGTCCTCCCGAACACGCGCCGCAGGTCGGCCTCCAGGGCGTCGAGCAGGGCGAGCCGGTCGTCCGCCGCGGCGGGGTCCAGTCCGAGGAGCACGGCGTCGCGGCCGCCGGGGGCGAGGTCGCCGTCGCCGATGTCGTCGACGAGGCGGGCGTACCCGTAGACCGCCATCAGGCCGTCGCGCCAGGCGCGGGGAAGGAACGCGGGGGCGACGGGAAAGTTTTCGGCCGATGCCTTGGCGAGGGTGGCGCGCGTGTGGAGCGTGTCGGACAGAGGGCGGATGCCGTCCCCCCGGGTCACCGCCCGCCGCCCGGGGCGGGGACGGCCGTCGTGCCTGGGGGCCGGAGAATTCCCGTAGCCATTGCCGTCACATCTCCCGTTCTACACTGCCGACCCAATACATCCTATTTCGGACACGCCGCCTGGGTTTCCCCGGGGTGACCCTGGGCCGTTCACCTGCGGTGAATCGTCCCCTCTTGCCGCGATTGAGGACTGCTTCAGCTTACGCTGTACAACGCCGCGGAAGCCGCCTGGGTATTCGCCGCGCCACCGAATGTCGCCGGGGAACCGGACGGACATGCCGAGGCCCCCGCCGCTGAGCGGCGGGGGCCTCGGAGCCGGGCCGGGGCGCCCGGCCCGGCGGTCAGCCGTTGGACGCCTTCTCGTACGCCGAGACGACTTCCTCCGTGGGCCCGTCCATGAGGAGTTCGCCCTTTTCCAGCCACAGCACCCGGTCGCAGGTGTCACGGATGGACTTGTTGTTGTGGCTCACCAGGAAGACCGTGCCGGCCTTCTCCCGCAGTTCGCGGATGCGGTTCTCGGAGCGCACCTGGAAGCTGCGGTCACCCGTGGCCAGGGCCTCGTCGATCATCAGGACGTCGTGGTCCTTGGCCGCCGCGATGGAAAAGCGCAGACGCGCGGCCATGCCGGAGGAGTAGGTGCGCATCGGCAGGGAGATGAAGTCGCCCTTCTCGTTGATGCCCGAGAAGTCGACGATCCCCTGGTAGCGCTCCTTGATCTGCTCACGGCTCATGCCCATCGCCAGACCGCCGAGGACGATGTTGCGCTCACCGGTGAGGTCGTTCATCAGCGCCGCGTTGACACCCAGCAGCGAGGGCTGGCCGTCGGTGTACACCTTGCCCGCCTCGCAGGGCAGCAGCCCCGCGATGGCGCGCAGCAGAGTCGACTTGCCGGAACCGTTCGATCCGATCAGACCGATGGCCTCGCCGCGGTACGCGGTGAAGGTGACGCCGCGCACGGCGTGGACCCGGCGCACGCCCGGTGCATCGCCCTTGCCCCGGCGGATTATCTTGCTGAGCGCGGCGGTGGCGCTGCCCTTGCCGGAGCTGCCGGTGTTGACGCGGTAGACGATGTGCACGTCGTCCGCGATGACGGTGGGGACGCGCCCCTGGGTGTTCTCAGCCACGGCCGTACCGCTCCTCAGCCTTCCAGAAATACACGAAGCCGCCGAGGCCGATGACGACGGCCCAGCCGACAGCGAACGCCCAGACGTGCGGCGGCAGGTTCTCCGCGCCGTATTTGTCGATCAGCGCGAACCGGATCAGGTCCATGTAGATCGCCGCCGGGTTCCACTGGAGCGCATCGGCGATCCACTGGGGCCTGTCCTTGAGCATCGTGCTGATCGAGAACATGACGCCGGAGGCGTACATCCACGTACGCGTGACGAACGGCATCAGCTGCGCGAGGTCGGGGGTCTTGGAGCCCGCCCGCGCGAAGACCAGGGCGAGACCGGTGTTGAAGACGAACTGCAGCACCAGCACCGGGACGACCAGCAGCCACGACAGCCGCGGGAAGTTCCCGAAGGCCATCACCACCACGAACACGACGATCATCGAGTACAGCAGCTGCTGGAGCTGCTGCATCGAGAACGAGATCGGCAGGGAGGCGCGCGGGAAGTGCAGCGCGCGGACCAGGCCGAGGTTCCCGGGGATCGCGCGGACACCCGCCATCAGCGAGCTCTGGGTGAAGGTGAAGACGAAGATGCCGATCACGAGGAAGGGGATGTAGACCCCCTTCGGCATGCCGCGGTCCGCCTTGAGGATCAGCGCGAAGATCAGCCAGTAGACCAGGGCGTTCAGCAGCGGGGTCGCCACCTGCCAGACCTGTCCGAGCTTCGCCTGGCTGTACTGCGCGACCAGCTTGGCCCGGGAGAAGGCCATGATGAAGTGGCGCCGACCCCAGAGCTGCCGCACGTACTCGCCCAGACGGGGCCGTGCGCCGCTCACGGAGAGGCCGTACTTCCTGGCGAGCTCCGCGGGGCTCAGCCCCGCGTCGTCGGACGGCGGCCTGCTCGTGGCGAGGGCGCCGTCGTGGGTTGTGTCACTCACAAGTTGAAACTTTCGTCTTCAAGATGCGGCAGGAGGGGCATCAGGCTGGTGGCGCGAGGCCCGTGATCGCGCCATGTTCCCAGACGCGGGCCTGTCAGATGACAGGTGGTCGACCCAGTCGGGTCAACCGCCAGACCGTACGCCATCTCATCGGGCGGCGGGGACCGCAGGGAGTGGTCCACCCCTCCCTGAATCCGCCGAACCAGGCCTTCAGCGCCGGTCCGGAGGGCCTGCGCAGGAGCGTCAGCAGGAGCCAGACGCCCAGGTAGACCGGGACCAGCGGTGCGGGCAGGTTGCGGCGGGCGAGCCACACCCGGTTACGGGCCACCATACGGTGGTAGACCGCGTGCCGGGAGGGGGCGGTCTTCGGGTGCAGCAGCACCATGTCCGCCCGGTAGTCGATCAGCCACCCCGCGTCGAGCGCCCGCCAGGCCAGGTCGGTCTCCTCGTGCGCGTAGAAGAACTCCCCGGGCAATGCTCCGACCTGCCCGAACACCGTCGTGCGGACGGCGTTCGCACCGCCCAGGAAGGTGGTGACGCGCGAGGAGCGCATCGGGTCCGAGGCGCGCAGCCGCGGCACGTGGCGGCGCTGGGTCTCGCCGGTCTGCGGATCGGCGATGCGGAAGCTGACGATCCCGAGCCTGGGGTCCTCGGTGAATGCCTGCCGGCACAGCTCGGCGGTGTCGGTGCGCTCCAGGAGGCCGTCGTCGTCCAGGAAGAGCAGCACGTCGACGTCGCTGCCGCCGGGCCCGAAGGCCTCGATGCCGACGTTGCGCCCGCCGGGGATGCCCAGGTTCTCGGGCAGGTCGACGGTGCGGACGCCCTCGGGCAGCCCGGTGACCCGCACGCCCTGGCCCACCACGACGACCTCGACGGGGTCGCCCTCCTGGCGGGCCACCGAGTCGAGGAGCGCCTTGAGCTCGTCGGGCCGGTTGCCCATGGTGATGATCACGGCGCCCAGCCGCAGCGGGGCGGTCACTTGAGCCTGCTGGAGGCGAGGACCGAGACCAGGTGCAGCACCGTCTGGAGCATCGCGATGCCGGCGAGCACGGCGACCCCGAGCCGGGAGAAGAACAGGTCCCCGCGGATCTGGTCCAGGACGGCCAGCACCAGGATGAGCAGCGAGGCTTCTATGCCGAGGACCAGCCGGTGGAACTTGAGCGCGGCAGCGGCCCTGCGGGCGAGCGCCATGCCCGAGGAGCGCGGCTCGGACGCCGATTCCTTGACCGGCTCCTTGCCGACCTGGTGCCGGGCTACGCCGACCAGGTCCGTCTCGGCCTTGATCAGGATCGCGCCGAGCGCCGCGAGGGTGCCGAGGAAGGCCCACAGCCAGTCGATCCGGCCGGTGCCCCACGGGTCCGCGGCGCGCAGGCCGAAGCCGACCAGCACCGCGGCGTCGCACAGGTAGGCGCCGACGCGGTCCAGGTAGACGCCGGAGAGCGAGAACTGCTTCTTCCAGCGGGCGACCTCCCCGTCCACGCAGTCGAGCAGCAGGTACAGCTGGACCGCGACCACGCCGAGGACGGCGCCCCCGATGCCGGGCACCAGCAGAGCGGGTGCGGCGAGGACGCCGGCCAGCGTCATCACGTAGGTCAGCTGGTTCGGCGTGACCTTCGTGGTGACCAGGAGACGGGTGATGCGCAGCGAGACCTCGCGCATGTAGAGGCGCCCGCCCCAGTGCTCGCCGCTGCGCCGGTCCTTCACGCCCGCCGGGTGCACGACGGGCCGGAGTTCAGCTACGGATGGTCTTGGCATAGTCGGCGTAAGCGTCCCTGATCTCGGCGGCGGACAGGTTGAGGTGCTCCAGGATCGTGAAGCGTCCCGGGCGGGTCTGCGGGGCGTACTCCACGGCGGTGACGAACTCGTCGATGCTGAAGCCGATCTCCTCCGGGCTCACCGGCAGCCCGTGCCGGCGCAGCACGTCGACGAAGAGGCCGGACTGCTCGCCGGAGCCGCGCAGGTGCATCGCGAAGGCCGCGCCGATGCCGACCTGCTCGCCGTGGAGCGCGGAGCGGCCCGGGTAGAGCAGGTCGAAGGCGTGGCTGATCTCGTGGCAGGCGCCGGAGGAGGGGCGGGAGTCCCCGCTGATCGACATGGCGATGCCGGAGAGGACCAGCGCCTCGGAGAGCACGGTGAGGAACTCGTCGTCGCCGCATCCGCCGGGGTGGCGCAGCACGGACTCGCCCGCGGTACGGGCCATGGCCGCGGCCAGGCCGTCCACCGGCTCGCCGGTGACCTTGCGCGAGAGCTCCCAGTCGGCGATGGCCGAGATGTTGGAGATCGCGTCGCCGATGCCGGCCCGGATGAAGCGGACCGGGGCTTCCTTGATGACGTCGAGGTCGATCACCATGGCGATCGGCGTGGGGACGCCGTAGGAGCCGCGGCCGTTGTCGTTGTCCAGGATGGACACCGGCGAGCAGATGCCGTCGTGCGAGAGGTTGGTGGCGACGGCCACCATCGGCAGCCCGACCCGCGCCGCGGCGTACTTCGCCACGTCGATGATCTTTCCGCCGCCCAGGCCCACCACGGCGTCGTAGCGGCGGCCCTTTATGTCGTCGGCCAGCTTCACCGCGGAGTCGATGGTGCCGTCGACGACGGCGTACCAGTCGGCGTGGGGCAGTACGGGCTCCAGCTTGGCGCGCAGCGCGACGCCGGAGCCGCCGCTGATCGCGATCGCCAGCTTGCCGGACGCGGAGATCCGCTGGTCGGCCAGGAGGCCGGCCAGGTCGTCCATGGCCCCGCGGCCGATGTCGACGACGACGGGCGAGGGGATGAGCCTCGTCAGTACTGGCATGCGATCGTCCGGCCCTTGGCGAGGTCGTCGTGGTTGTCGATCTCGACCCACTTCACGTCGCCGATGGGGGCCACGTCGATGGTGAAGCCGTCGTTGACGAGCTGCTGGTAGCCGTCCTCGTAGTAGAGGTCGGGGTCGCGCTCGAAGGTGGTCTTCAGGGCCTCGGCCAGCTGCTCGCCGGCCTCGGGCTCGATGAGGGTGACGCCGATGTACTCGCCGGTCGCGTCGGCCGGGTCCATCAACTTGGTGATCTTGCGGACGCCGCGCTCGCCGTCCACCACGACCTTCATCTCCTCGTCGGCCAGGTTCTTGACCGTGTCGAGGGCGAGGATGATCTTCTGGCCGTCGCCGCGGGCGGCGAGCAGGGTCTTCTCGACGGAGACCGGGTGGACGGTGTCGCCGTTGGCGAGGATCACGCCCTGCTTCAGGACGTCACGCGCACACCACAGGGAGTAGGCGTTGTTCCACTCCTCGGCCTTGTCGTTGTCGATCAGCGTGATCTTGACGCCGTACTTGGCCTCCAGCGCCTCGCGGCGCTCGTAGACGGCCTCCTTGCGGTAGCCGACGACGACGGCGACCTCGGTGAGGCCGACCTCGGCGAAGTTGCCCAGGGTCAGGTCGAGAACGGTGAGGCTCTCCTCCTGGCCTTCGGGGCCGACGGGCACGAGGGCCTTGGGGAGGGTGTCGGTGTAGGGACGCAGACGGCGTCCCGCACCGGCCGCGAGTACAAGGCCGATCATGCTGGTTCTCCTTCGTCATGTACGGCGGGTGCTCCGGAGGAGACCCAGAAGCGGATGCTCTCCACGAGCACCACGAGTGCCACGGCCACGGCCATGGCCGTGAGCGCGACGGGGAAGTCCGTCTCCCGCGTCGCCAGGACGGCCGCCAGGACCGCGGTCAGCAGGACCCGGCCTTCCTGGCCGCCGATCGTCCGCACCAGCCAGTGCGGGGGCGCGCCGGTGCCTCCGCGGATGCGGTACACCGTGTCGTAGTGATGGTAGGCGACCGCCGCGACCAGTCCGAATGCCGCCGGAAGGGCTCCGGGGACGCCGGCCCCGGCCGCGAGGGCCAGCACGGTGGTGTACTCGGCGGCGCGGAAGACCGGCGGGACGAGCCAGTCGAGTGCCCCCTTGAGGGGGCGGGCGAGGGCGGCGCCCGAGAGCAGGGCGTAGAAGACGGCGGCGACGACCACCTGGCGGCTGCCGAAGGGCTGGGCCCACGCCGTCCAGAGCAGTGCGCCGGCGCCGACGACGGCTGCGGCGAGCCCGGCGCCCGGCAGCGTCCGGCCGATCAGGCGGCCGGTCAGTTCGGCCGCGGGCCCCGGGTCGGCGAGCTCGGCGAGGGCCTGGGCGGCCCGGTCGGTCCGCTCGGCCCTGCGGGTGAGCGAGCGCAGTACCCGGCCGGCGGTGGTGTACAGCGCGCCGAAGGCGCAGCCGATCAGGAGGGCGTAGAAGACGGTGCGGGGGGTGGTGACGGCGGTCAGGACCGCGATCATCGCCCAGCGCTCGCCGATCGGCAGGATGATCATGCGTCGCACCCAGACCGTCCAGCCGACGCTGTCGAGCCGTCCGGACAGCGCGGCGGTGGGGCTGGTGTTGGCGGTGGCGTCGTGGTTGGCCTCGTTGAAGGCGAAGTCGACGACGTGCCGGCAGGTCATCAGGATCATGGCGCCGAGGGCGAGGCCCCAGACGTCGTCCCCGTTCCTGGCGGCCCCCAGCGCGAGGCCCGCGTAGAAGGCGTACTCCTTGGCGCGGTCGAAGGTCGCATCGAGCCAGGCGCCCATCGTCGAGTACTGGAGCGAGTAGCGGGCCAGCTGCCCGTCGGTGCAGTCCAGGACGAAGGAGACGAGGAGGAGGACACCGGCGGCGACGTAGCCCCAGCGCTCACCGGTGGCGGCGCAGCCGGCCGCTATCAGCGCGGTGATCAGCGAAGCGGTCGTGACCTGGTTCGGGGTCAGGCCTCGGCGGGCGCACCAGCGGGCGATGTACCGCGAGTAGGGGCTGATGGCGAAGGTGGTGAAGAAGCCGTCACGGGACTTCACGGCGGTGCGCAGGCGCACGGCCTCGTCGTCGACCGCGGCGACGGCGGCGGTCGCCGCCTCCCGGTCCGCCGCGGTGGCGGGGACGGCGGCGACGAGGGTGCCGAGCTCGGGGCGCTGGACGGCCGTCCCGGCGGTCTCGACCTCGGCGGCGAGCCGGTCCGCGTACGACACGGTGCCGGTGCCGGTGCCGGCGCTGTTGTGGGATCCGGCCGCCGCGGCGGCGCCGGTGCCGGGGGCGTCATGGGCGCCGGCCCGGGCCACGGCCTTGTCGAGGGCCTCGCGGGCGCCCGGCTGCACGGCGAGGGCGCCGGTGACCGCGCAGGCGTCGAAGCGCGGGTCGGTCAGTGCGAGGCGCAGCGCGTGCAGGTGGCCGACGAAGGCGCTGTCCACGACGGCCACGCGCTGGTCGCGGGGTACGGCCGACAGCGCGGCCACGGCGTCCTCGGAGCCCGTGGCGGGGCGGACGTCGAAGCCGAGGGAGCGCAGCTCGTCCGCGAGGGGTGATCCGGGGACCGGCAGGCCGGTGAGGATGGCGGTCGGCAGACGAACTCACTCCTTGTAACGGGCGCCTCGGGGGGCGGCGGCACGTCGGCAGAGGCTATCGGATGAATGGAAGCGGGGGTTCACCGCCCGTTTGCACCCCGACAACCCTGATGTCCCGGGGCTCCGGGCCCTGCCGGGTCATCATTGACGATCACCGCGCGGTACCACAAACGGCGGCGGTGTTACGGTGGACACGCCCTTGACCGTGCCGAGTGATCGTGTCGAGTGGGAAGAGGTGGGTCGATGACCGTCGCAGTGACCGCGGCCGTGCGCCGCGGACTCCGGTTCGTCCCCCCTTCCTTCCGGGCATCCGGCCGGTCCTGATCCTGCGCTGAGCCGTCCCCGGCGTCACCGGGGCGGCCCCCGGCCGGCCGCAGCCCCCGTTCCAAGGGTCCGCATTGACCGACGACACGGGAACCATCACGTCCGGCGCCTTCCGCGAGGCGTTCCTCACCCTGCACCGCGACCTGCCCCGGCAGGCTCCGGGCTCCGACGCGTCCACCCGGCGCCTGCTGTCCCTGTGCGGACCGCTTCCCGAGCGGCCGCGCGTCCTCGACCTGGGCTGCGGTCCGGGCCGCAGCGCCCTGCTGCTCGCCGCCGAGGCGGGCGGGCACGACGCACGGGTCACCGCCGTCGACCTGCACGTCGGCTTCCTCGAAGAGCTCCGTACGGCCGCGGCGGCCCGCGCTCTCGCCCACCGCGTCCGCGCCGTGCGGGCGGACATGGGCGCGCTCCCCTTCCGCGACGGCTCGTTCGACCTGCTCTGGGCGGAGGGCTCCGCCTACGTCATCGGCTTCGACACCGCGCTCGCGCGGTGGAAGCGGCTGCTGGCCCCCGGCGGCACCCTCGTACTGACCGAGTGCCAGTGGACGGTCGGCCGGCCGTCCGCCGGGGCGCGCGCCTTCTGGGACGCGCAGTGCCCGCTGCGCTCCACCGCCGGGAACCTCGCGGCCGCCCGCGCGGCCGGCTACCGGGTGCTCGGCATCCACCACCTGCCCGACTCGGACTGGTCCGAGTACTACGGTCCGCTCGCCGAACGGGTGCGCGCCCACCCGGCGCCGGGGACCGCCGCGATGGAGGCCGCCCTGGCCGCCACCCGCGAGGAGCTCGACGTGCGGGCCCGGTACGGGCACGAGTACGGGTACACCGGGTACGTCCTGCGCGGGTGACCGCCCGCGGGCCGGGTGCGTGGAGGTGATCTGCCCCTCGTCGCTTATCACGCGGCGGGGGGCAGACATGCGCGGATCCCCGAAGTGCGGACAAGCCCCTTTTGTACGGCAGACTGAGGGCCGAAGTCCGAAGCGAAGGATGGGTATGCCGACCACACCAGCCACCGCCGCGAACAGCGCGACCAACGGCGCCGGAGCTCAAGAACCGATCATGCTCGAACTGGTCGACGAGTCCGGGAACACCATCGGCACGGCGGAGAAGCTCTCCGCCCATCAGGCTCCCGGGCAGCTGCACCGGGCGTTCTCCGTGTTCCTCTTCGACGAGCACGGCCGGCTGCTGCTCCAGCAGCGCGCCCTCGGGAAGTACCACTCCCCCGGCGTCTGGTCGAACACCTGCTGCGGTCACCCCTACCCCGGGGAGTCGCCCTTCGCCGCGGCCGCCCGGCGGACCCACGAGGAGCTGGGTCTGTCGCCCTCGCTGCTCGCGGAGGCGGGGACGGTGCGCTACAACCACCCGGACCCGGCGTCGGGCCTGGTGGAGCAGGAGTTCAACCACCTGTTCGTGGGACTGGCCCAGGCGGCTCTGCGACCGGATCCGCAAGAGGTCGGCGAGACCGCCTTCGTCAGCGCTGCGGAGCTGGCGGAGCGCCACGCCGAGGCACCGTTCTCGGCTTGGTTCATGACCGTGCTGGACGCGGCGCGGCCCGCGATCCGCGAGCTGACCGGCGAGGCCGCGGGCTGGTAGCCCGTGCGCCCGTCGGAGTCAGAGGGCGGGCGCGACCGGTGCGACCGGCGCGTTCGGCGTCGTGAGGGGCAGGGCCGCCCAGATGACCTTGCCGCCCGTCGAGGTGTGCTCGACGTCGCAGACCCCGCCGGCCTCCAGCGTGATCTCGCGCACCAGGAGCAGGCCGCGACCGCCGGTCTGGCCGAAGTCGGCCTCCAGCGCCTTGGGGCGGTACGGGTGGTCGTCCTCGACGGCCACCCGTACCCATTCCCGGCCGATCGCCACCTCGACCCCCACCTCCGGCGAGAGCAGGGCGGCGTGCCGGACCGAGTTCGTCACCAGTTCGGAGACGATCAGCAGCAGCGCGTACACGAGGTCCTGATGGGCGGGCACCCCCTGGCGCCCGAGGAGGTCCCGCACCGCGCGGCGGGCCTGCGGAACGGATTCTTCTACCGCGGGAGCGGTGAACCGCCACACTCCCTCGTAGGCGAGGGGGTCGGCCGCCGACTCCGGCTCCCCCTCCCTGGCCGGCGGGACACTCCCGCTGACGTCCATGTTGCGTCCCCCGTCTTCGCGCTCGATCGTCTCCACGCGTCCAGAGTGGTGAACACCCCGGTCCGGACCGGACCCCTGACCAGAAGTCAGCGTCAATCGGACGCTTTTTGACCACTGGCGTATGACACCGTCAATTGTTCGACTGTTCCTGATCTTCTCCGGGACGATGACGGGCCGCCACGGGCACCCCGCCCGGCCCGCCCGCCTCGGGCACCGCCTCGTCTTCCCTGACCAGACCCGGAATGCGCCGGGCCTCCGTGCCGAGCGCGATCAGGCTCGGGCCGTCGAACAGCAGGGCGAGCGAGAAGAAGGTTCCGATCACGTACGGGCTCGTGCCGGGCCGGCCGAAGGGGGGCAGGCTGCCCAGCAGGACCCGAAGGGGCCCGGTACGAGGGCGAGGCCGACCTTCCACGCCCCCCGCGGACTCCCCCGATCATGGGGTCGGGGGCCCGGGATAGCATCCGGCCCATGGACGCAGCCCACGACGCAGCCCTGCTGCACACGGTCTCCGACGGGGTCGCCACGGTCGTCATCTCCCACCCCGCCAAACGCAACGCCATGACGGCCGCGATGTGGCGGGCCCTGCCGGAGCTGCTGGCGACGCTGGCGGCCGACCCGGCCGTGCGGGTACTCGTCCTGACCGGGGCCGGGCCGACCTTCTGCGCGGGCGCGGACATCTCCTCCCTGACGGGCGACGAGGACCCGCAGGCGCTCGCCGTGGCGGCGGAGGAGGCCCTGGCCGCCTTCCCGAAGCCGACCCTCGCGGCGATCCGCGGGTTCTGCGTGGGCGGCGGCAGTCAACTGGCGGCCGCCTGCGACCTGCGGTTCGCGGAGGAGGGCGCGTCGTTCGGGGTGACCCCCGCCAAGCTGGGCATCGTCTACCCGGCCTCCTCGACCCGGCGGCTGGTGCGGCTGGTCGGTCCGGCCGCGGCCAAGTACCTGCTGTTCTCCGCGGAACTGGTGGACGCGGAAAGGGCGTTGCGGACCGGCTTCCTGGAGGAGCTGCTGCCCGCCGGCCGCCTGGACGAGCGGGTGGCCCGGTTCACCCGGGTGCTGGCCTCGCGCTCGCGGCTGACGCAGGCCGCGGCCAAGGAGTTCGCGGACGGGCGTACGGACCGCGACGGCCACTGGAGGGCCCAGGCGGCCGCGAGCGGCGACACCGCGGAGGGGGTCGCCGCCTTCCTGGAGCGGCGCCCACCCGTCTTCCGCTGGCCTACAGCGGACTGACCGCCCGGAGCCGGGCGACGAGCTCGGCCGGGGCCTTGGCGGGCGAACCCGCGTCGTAGGGCGGCTGCGGGTCGTACTCGGTCATCAGCTGGACCGTCTGGGCGTACTCGTCCCCGGCGATCCTGCCGAGCAGGGTCAGGCCCATGTCGATCCCGGCGGACACCCCGGCCGCGGTGACGTACTTGCCGTCGAACACCACCCTCTCCCCCGTGGGCTCGGCCCCGAACCGGGGCAGCCGGTCCAGGAACAGCCAGTGCCCGGCCGCCCGCCGCCCGTCGAGCAGGCCCGCGGCGGCGAGCAGGAGGGAGCCGGTGCAGACGGAGGTCGTCCAGGTCGTGGTGGCGTCGACCGCCCTCAGCCAGTCGAGGACGGCGGGGTTCGCCATCTCCACCTCGGGATGCGGGCCGCCCGGCACGACGACGATGTCGGGGCGCGTCACCTCTCCGAGCGCCTTGTCGGCGACGAGGGCGAGGGAGCCGTTGTCGGTCCGGACGGGACCGGAGCGCTCGGAGACGAAGACGGTCTCGGCGCCGTCCAGGCGGCCGAGGGTGTCGAAGGGTCCGACGGCGTCGAGGGCGGTAAAGCGGTCGTAGAGCAGTACGGCGATCTGCATGGCTCCTCCGGAGCAGTCGGGGGTGGCGCCCCTCGCCTCGGGCGGGAGCGGACCAGGGGGCGCGGGCAGGGGCGGGGGCCGAAGCGGCGGCAGTACGCGGCCGGGGGCCGGCCCGGGGTCTGCACGAAGGTTCGCCGCAGCGCCCGCGGCGTGCCGTAGCCACAGGTCCGGGCTCTGCGGGCCACACCGTCGGAGCTGTCCTCCAGGAGACGGCGCGCGTGCCCCACGCGGACGCGCTCCGCGTATCGCCCCGGCGTCATCCCCGTCTCCGCCCGGAAGGCGCGCACGAGGCGCCTCGGCGACAGGCGGGCCCGCGCCGCGATCGCCGCCAGGCCCTGCACCCCGCAGGGGAGGGCGACGAGCACCTTTCGCAACGACATGACCTCATGGTGTGACGCGTGCGCGGTGGCCGCAAGGACGGACCTCCCACCTGTCCGCCCGCCGCCCGCCGCCCTCCCCCGACCGTGCAGGGACGGCGCACCTCACCGCGCCCGGCCCGGACGCGGGACGTCGCCGGGACCTGGGCCGGACGCGGGACGTCGCCGGAACCTGGGACGTCACAGGACCCGGGTCGTCGCCGGGACCTGGGCCGTACCCGGCCCCGGCTCGTCACCCGGCCCCGGGGCGTCGCCGGGACCTGGCCCGTACCCGGACCTGGCCCGTACCCGGACCCGGCTCGTCACCCGGCCCCGGCTCGTCGTCCGGACGCGCGCGATGCCATCCTTGTCCGGGTCCCCCGCGCGACCACCCCTGTCGGAGCCTCTCCTGAACACCGTCACCGCCGAGTCCCTGTCGGTCGTCCTGCTGCTCGGGGTGCTGGCCTTCGCCGTACTGCGCCCGCGCGGGCTGCCCGAGGCCGCGGCGGCCGTCCCGGCCGCCGGGCTGCTGGTGGCGCTGGGAGTCGTCTCCCCGGCCGACGCCTGGGCGCAGCTGCGGGAGCTGCTGCCGGTCGTCGCCTTTCTCGCGGTCATCCTGGCCCTCGCCCGGCTGTGCGCCGACGAGGGGCTCTTCCGGGCCGCCGGCGCCGCCGTGGCCCGGCGGTCCGCCGGCCGGGGGCCGACCGCGCTGCTCGGCGGGGTCTTCGCCGTGGCCTCCCTCGTCACGGCGACCCTGAGCCTGGACGCGACCGTGGTCCTGCTCACCCCGGTGGTGCTGGCCGGCGCCGCCCGCCTGGGGGCCCGGCCCCGGCCGCACGTCTTCGCCACGGCGCACCTCGCGAACTCGGCCTCGCTCCTCCTGCCGGTCTCCAACCTCACGAACCTGCTCGCCTTCACCGCGAGCGGGCTCTCCTTCACCCGCTTCGCCGGGCTGATGACCCTGCCCTGGCTGGTGGCGATCGGCGTGGAGTACGCGGCGCTGCGCCGCTTCTTCCGGGCGGATCTGGCGGCGCCGGCCGCGCACGTCCCCGAGGCGGCGGAGCGGCTGCCGCTGCCGCGCTTCGCGCTCGCCGTCCTCGTGCTGACGCTGGCCGGCTTCGCCGTGGCCTCCTTCGCCGGGGCCGGCCCCGTCTGGGCGGCGCTGGCCGGCACGGTGGTGCTGGCCGTACGGGCGCTGCACCGCCGCGAGACGACGCTGCGCCGCGTCGGCGCCTCTGCGGCGCCCGCCTTCTGCCTGTTCGTACTGGCCCTCGGCGTGGTGGTGCGGGCCGTGGTGGACCACGGCCTCGGCGACGGGCTGGCCCGCATCCTGCCGGACGGGAGCTCGCTGCCCGCGCTGCTGGCGACGGCCGCCGTGGCCGCCGTACTGGCCAACCTGATCAACAACCTGCCGGCCGTGCTCGCCCTCCTCCCCCTCGCCGCCCCGCTCGGGCCGGGCCCGGTGCTGGCCGTGCTGATCGGCGTGAACATCGGCCCGAACCTGACCTACGCCGGCTCCCTGGCCACCCTGTTGTGGCGCCGCATCCTGCACGAGCACGGCGAGCGCATATCCCTGTCCGACTTCACCCGGGTCGGTCTGCTCGCGACGCCCCCGGCCCTGGCGGCCTCCGTCACCGCCCTGTGGGCCGCCCTCGGGCTCCTCGGAACCTGACGGCCGGGCCCGGATAGGATCGGCGGACCATGACTGCAACCCTCGTCGCCAAGAAGCTCACCGCCGCGCACGGTGAGCGCACGCTCTTCGCCGATCTCGACCTCGTCGTCGCCCCCGGCGACGTCATCGGCCTCGTCGGCGTCAACGGCGCCGGGAAGTCGACCCTGCTGCGCCTGCTGGCCGGGCTGGACACCCCCGAGACCGGTGAGCTGCGGCTCTCCCCGCCGACCGCCGCCGTCGGCCACCTCCCGCAGGAGCCGGACCGGCGGCCCGGGGAGTCGGTACGGGAGTTCCTGGCCCGCCGCACCGGCGTGGCCGCCGCGCAGGCGGAGCTGGATGCGGCGACGCAGGGCCTGGTGGACGGGACGCCGGGCGCCGACGACGCGTACGCCACCTCGCTGGACCGGTGGCTGGACCTCGGCGGCGCGGACCTGGACGAGCGGGCCCAGGAGGTCGCCGACGACCTCGGCCTGTCCGTCGGCCTGGACCTGCCGATGACGGCGCTCTCGGGTGGCCAGGCGGCCCGCGCGGGCCTCGCCTCGCTCCTGCTCTCGCGCTACGACGTCTTCCTCCTCGACGAGCCCACCAACGACCTGGACCTCGATGGTCTGGAGCGTCTGGAGCGGTTCGTCAAGGGCCTGCGCGCGGGCACGGTCGTCATCAGCCACGACCGCGAGTTCCTGACGCGGACCGTCACCAAGGTCCTCGAACTCGACCTGGTCCAGCAGCGGATCAACCTCTACGGCGGCGGCTACGACGCCTACCTGGAGGAGCGCGAGCGCGCCCGCGACCACGCCCGTGAGGAGTTCGAGGAGTACGCGGACAGGAAGTCCGCCCTCGAAGGCCGGGCGCAGATGCAGCGCAACTGGATGGACAAGGGCGTGCGCAACGCCCGCCGCAAGGCGAGCGACAACGACAAGATCGGCAAGAACCTGCGCGGCGAGTCGAGCGAGAAGCAGGCCGCCAAGGCACGCCAGACGCAGCGGGCCATCGAGCGCCTCGAAGTCGTCGACGAGCCCCGCAAGGAGTGGGAGCTGCGCATGGAGATCGCGGCGGCTCCGCGGTCCGGTTCGGTGGTCGCCACCCTGCGCGAAGCGGCCGTCAAGCGCGGGGACTTCGCCTTCGGTCCGGCCAGCCTGCAGATCGACTGGGCGGACCGGGTGGCGATCACCGGGGCCAACGGGGCGGGCAAGTCCACCCTCCTCGCCGTCCTCCTGGGCCGGCTGGCACCGGACTCCGGCGCCGCCACCCTCGGCTCCGGCGTCCTGATCGGCGAAGTGGACCAGGCGCGCGGTCTGTTCCTCGGCGGCGAACCCTTGCTGGAGGCCTTCTGCGCGGCGGTCCCGGAGACCGAGCCGGCCGAAGTCCGCACCCTGCTCGCCAAGTTCGGCCTCAAGGCCGCCCACGTGCTGCGGCCGGCGGCCACCCTCTCCCCGGGCGAGCGCACCCGCGCGGCGCTGGCCCTGTTGCAGGGCCGAGGGGTGAACCTGCTGGTCCTGGACGAGCCCACCAACCACCTCGACCTCCCGGCGATCGAGCAGCTGGAGTCCGCACTGGAGGCGTACGAGGGCACCCTGCTGCTGGTCACGCACGACCGCCGGATGCTGGACGCCGTCTCGGTGACCCGCCGCCTGCGGGTCGCCGACGGCCGGGTCACCGAGCTCTGAGCGGTGTCCCGCCCGTCGCGCGTGCGTCCGCAGGGGTGGCGGGCCGGCCCGGGCAGGCGGCCCGCCGCGGCTCGAGGTGCCGACCGGCGCGTACCCGACTAGCGTGTGTGGGAGAGAGCCGCAACCGCGGAACACGCCCCTGTGGCCGAAGTTCTGGGAGGGGACGGCAGGGATCGACCCCCTGGCGTCCGCCCGCTTCGGGGCCCGGGCGGCGGCTGATCCCACCGGCCGGACGTTCCGCACGTACGCGGCACCGCACCATGACCGCGCCGCAGCTGTTTCCTCCCGCGGCCGCGGCCCACCCCCTGACGCCTCGCGACGGCGCGGGAGGTGAAGGAAAGGAAATCCCATGCATGCACAGAGAGCCAAGCGTCTCTTCGCGGTTTCCGCTGCCGGCCTCCTGATGGCGGGTGGAGCCGCGCTCGGCACCGCGGGTACCGCCTCGGCGGCCGTCCCTGCCCATTCCGTCAGTTACGTCGCCGGCGGCGGCTGTTACGACGACGACGATGACGACTACGACTACGGCTGGTACGGCAACGGCGGTTGGGACGACGACGACGACAACGGTTACGGAGGACACGGCTGGTACTGACCCGTCCCGCTTCCCGGCACGATGTGCGCGGACCCTTCGCCGGTCCGCGCACCGGGGTGCCGCGGCGCGGTGTCAGTCTTCGGCAGGTCCGCCCGGCTCGCCGGCCGGGGGCCGCCGGGTCCGGGCCATCCTGCGCGCCACGAAATCGCGCGGAAGGTGGCGCGCGGCCAGCGCGTACATCCGGTAGCGGCGGCCCGTGATGCTGAGCGGGCGGCGCAGGGCGAGGTCGCGCAGGGCCTGGGCCACCACGGCCTGCGGCTCCAGCCATACGGCTTCGCGCAGGGAGCTGACGTCCATTGCGGCGCGCTCCTGGAACTCGGTCCGGGTGAATCCGGGCACCACGGCAAGGACCCGGACGCCGTACGGCTCCATGTCCACCCGCAGCGACTCGCTGAAGGCGGTGATCCATGCCTTGGCGGCCCCGTAGGTGCCGGTCGGCAGCAGACCGGCGACGGAGGAGACGTTGAGCACGGCGCCGCGGCGGCGTTCGCGCAGGCCCGGCGCAATTGCGTGGGTGAGCCGGAGCGGGACTTTGACCAGCAGGTCGAGCATCCGCTCCTCGTCTTCGACCGGGCTGTGCGGGAAGGGCGCGGGCAGCCCGAAGCCGGCGTTGTTGACGAGCACGTCCACGGGCCGGGCCCGGTCGGCGAGGCGTTCGGCGACGGCCGCGCAGTCGGCCGGGTCCAGCAGGTCGGCGGGCAGCACTTCGGACACCGTCCCGAATTCGCGGCCCAGCGCCCGCGCGACGTCCTGGAGGCGGTCCTTGTCGCGGGCCACGAGGATGAGGTCGCAGCCCTTGGCGGCGAAGCCGCGGGCGAAGGCGGCGCCCAGGCCGGCGCTGGCCCCGGTGATCAGTACGGTGGTCATGACGACTCCACTTCCCGGTGGTCCAAGGGTTCACTGCGGGCGGTGTAGGCCCTGGCCACGTCGACGAGGAACCGGGCCTCGTCCGCCAGGTCCGCGCCCTCCTGCGAGGTCTGGATCGCGGCGGGCAGCTCCAGGCCGGCCGACTCGCCGGTCTGCCCGGGCAGGCCGGCGAGTTTCGCCCGCCGCGCCTCCCGCAGTACGCAGGCCAGCGCGGCCGCGGTGCGCCGTTGCTCGGGGACCCCGTGCCCGGCGACCCGGCCGCGGGCGGTTTCCAGGGCGCCCGGGGCGACGTACTCGCCCAGGATCAGGATCGCGTCGCGCGTCTCGATGACCTTGCGGTACACCAGCAGGTTGCGCGGCACCGGCGGCCACAGCAGCTCCAGCAGCCGTCCGGCCCGCGGCTTGTTCAGGGCCACGTGCGGCACGGCCTGGACCAGGTCGCGCCACAGCGGCCACAGCCGCCAGGCGGTCGCGACGTCGGCGGCGGTACGGCGGAAGGTGAACAGGGTCGGCACGAGGATCGCGGCGGCGCGCAGCAGGCCGTGCACGTTCATCAGCAGCGGCAGGGCGGGCATCGCCCAGGTGCTGCCGGACAGGGCTTTGAGGAGGTACGCGAGCCAGAACAGGCCGGCGAGGGCGGTGCCGAGGCCGAAGAGGCGCAGCCCGGCGGCGAGGCCCCGGCTCCCGGTGCGGCGGCTGTAGCGCCAGCACAGGGCGACGCAGATGGTGTTGGCGGTGACGTGGGCGGAGATCAGCACCAGCCAGTACGCGAACGAGGGCACCGGATCGCCCACCGGCGGCATGGTGTGGGTGCCGTGCCGGGGCGCGGCCAGGTCCAGCGCCACGAGCGCGGCGAGCCAGCCCACCGTGGCGGTCCAGGCGGCGAGTTGCAGCCGGCGGCGGCCGGTGGCGGCGGCCACGAAGTAGAGGACGGCGCCCGCGGACAGGACGCCGATGAGGTTGCGGACGAGGCCGATGGTGTGGGCGTAGGCGGCATCGCGGCTCATGGCGTAGGCGACGACGGCGGGGAGGTTCAGGGTCATCGCTGCCGCGGCGGTGGCGACGGCCAGCCACAGACCGCGCTGCTGCGGGGAGCGCAGGGCGCCGGGTGCGCGGAGCAGGACCGCGGTCCACAGGCACAGCACGCTGGGCACGGCGAGCCAGTCGCCGAAGGCGGTCAGGTCAGCGGACATCGCTGCCCCGCTGATATCCCATGGCGGACTCCAGCCGGGCCAGGGTGCCCCGGGCCGGGACGGCCGAGGGCGGGCCGGCGTTCGCCGTGCGGATGCGGATCATGCTGGCGAGCATCTCCGCCTCCTGTTCCTGGCGGGTGGTGTAGTTGGTGCGTCCGAGGACGACCGGGGCCCCGTCCGCGCCCTCCTCGCCCCCCTCGCCCTCCAGGGAGTGGTGGCCGAAGAGGATGTGGCCGAGCTCGTGGAGCACGATGTGTTCGCGGTGCAGCGGGGTGGTCTGGGCCTCGTAGAAGACGTAGTCGACGCTGGTGGTGCCGACCCACAGGCCGCAGACGCCGGATTCCGCCGCCTCCCTGGGCAGGGGGTGGAGGCGGATGGGGCGGCCGCGCTGCTCGGCCATGCGGCTGCACAGCGCATCCAGGGAGAAGGGGTGGGTCAGATCCAGTTGGCCGAGAATGTTCTCGCACCGTTTGCGCAGGCTGAGTTGCCGATGGGGCATGTGATCCCTCTTCGGACCCTTTCTCGGGCAGCGTCGGTAGGCGTGTGGTGGCATGGGCATGGCGTCCTGCGCCTTCAAGGCGGCCTCGGAGAATGCGGTCCTGAGGGGGAAAAAGCGGAGGCCCGTCCGCCGAGTGACGAACGGGCGTTCCACCATGCCTACAGATCTTGTACGCGAGTTGGCAAGGGAGGTCTCCGGCTGGGGAACCTATTCGGCCACCGCATCACAAAACCCTCACACACCGGGTGGCCGCATGTCTTCGCTCACCGCTTGCGGCGCTCCTCGGGGCCGGTGAGGCCGGCGCGCCGCAGGGCGTCGGCCATCGCACTGTTGGCGGGCGCGGGGGCGGAGGCGGAAGCGGAGGCGCCACCCTGCCGCCGGCCCTGGTCCCGCTGCTGGTCCTGACCGCGCCGGCCCTGTCCCTGGCCCTGCCCGCCCTGGGAGCGCTGGCCCTGGCCCTGGCCCTGGGCGCGGCCGCCCTGGTTCCGGCCGCCGTCCCGGGCGTCCGGCCCGCCCCGCTGCTGCGGCGGACGGCCGGCGCCGCCCCGCCGTTCCTGCCGGTCCTCGCGCTGCCGGGGAGCCCCGCCGCCCGCACCGCGCTCCGCCCCCGCCTCGTCCTCCAGCCGCAGCGTCAGCGAGATCCGCTTGCGCGGGATGTCCACGTCCATGACCTTCACGCGGACGATGTCGCCCGGCTTGACCACGTCGCGGGGGTCCTTGACGAAGGTCTTCGACAGTGCCGAGACGTGCGCCAGACCGTCCTGGTGGACGCCGATGTCGATGAAGGCGCCGAAAGCGGCCACGTTGGTGACGACGCCCTCCAGGATCATCCCGGGAGCCAGGTCGCCGATCTTCTCCACGCCCTCCTTGAAGGTCGCGGTCTTGAAGGCCGGCCGCGGGTCGCGGCCCGGCTTCTCCAGCTCGCGCAGGATGTCCGTGACCGTGGGCAGGCCGAAGGCGTCGGTGACGAACTGGTCGGGCCGCAGGGAGCGCAGCACCGCGGTGTTGCCGATCAGAGCCGCCACCTCGCCGCCGGCGGTCTTGCCCATCGCCCGCACCAGCGGGTACGCCTCGGGGTGTACGGCCGAGGCGTCCAGCGGGTCGTCCCCGCCGCGGATCCGCAGGAAGCCCGCGCACTGCTCGTACGCCTTGGGGCCCAGGCGGGCCACGTCCTTGAGCCCCTTGCGGCTGCGGAAGGGGCCGTTGGCGTCGCGGTGCGCGACGATGTTCTCGGCGAGCCCGCCGCTGATGCCCGAGACGCGCGAGAGCAGCGGCGCCGAGGCGGTGTTGACGTCCACGCCGACACCGTTCACGCAGTCCTCCACCACGGCGTCGAGCGAGCGCGAGAGCTTCGTCTCGGACAGGTCGTGCTGGTACTGTCCGACGCCGATCGACTTCGGGTCGATCTTGACCAGCTCGGCGAGCGGGTCCTGCAGGCGGCGGGCGATGGAGACCGCGCCGCGCAGCGAGACGTCCATGCCGGGCAGTTCCTGCGAGGCGAAGGCCGAGGCGGAGTACACGGAGGCGCCGGCCTCGGAGACCATCACCTTGGTGAGGTTCAGCTCGGGGTGGCGCGCGATGAGGTCCCCGGCCAGCTTGTCGGTCTCGCGGGAGGCCGTGCCGTTGCCGATGGCCACCAGCTCTACCGCGTGCTCCTCGGCGAGGCGGGCCAGCTTGGCGAGGGACTCGTCCCACTTGTTGGCGGGCACGTGGGGGTAGATGACGTCCGTGGCGACGACCTTGCCGGTGGCGTCGACGACGGCGACCTTCACGCCGGTGCGGAAACCGGGGTCCAGACCGAGCGTCGAGCGCGTGCCGGCGGGCGCCGCGAGCAGCAGGTCGCGCAGGTTGGCGGCGAAGACCCGTACGGCCTCGTCCTCGGCGGCGGCGCGCAGCCGGGTCCTCAGATCGATGCCGAGGTGCACCTGGATCTTCGTGCGCCAGGCCCAGCGGACCGTGTCGGCCAGCCACTTGTCGCCGGGCCGGTCGCGGTCGGCGATGCCGAAGCGGCGGGCGATCAGGCCCTCGTAGGTGGACGGCCCGGGGACCTCGCCCGGCTCCTCCGGCTCCAGCGTGAGGTCGAGGACGTCCTCCTTCTCGCCGCGCAGCATGGCCAGGACGCGGTGGGAGGGCAGTGCGGTGAACGGCTCGGCGAAGTCGAAGTAGTCGGCGAACTTGGCGCCCGCCTCCTCCTTGCCCTCGCGGACCTTCGCGGCCAGCCGGCCGCGGCCCCACATGCGCTCGCGCAGTTCGCCGATGAGGTCGGCGTCCTCGGCGAACCGCTCGGTGAGGATGGCGCGGGCCCCTTCCAGGGCGGCGGCGGGATCGGCGACGCCCCGCTCGGCGTCGACGAACGCGGCGGCCGCGGCGGCCGGTTCGGCGGAGGGGTCGGCGAGCAGGCGCTCGGCGAGGGGCTCCAGACCGGCCTCGCGGGCGATCTGCGCCTTGGTGCGCCGCTTGGGCTTGAAGGGCAGGTAGATGTCCTCCAGCCGGGCCTTGGTGTCGGCGGCGTTGATCCGCGCCTCCAGCTCGGCGTCGAGCTTGCCCTGCTCCCGTACGGAGTCCAGGATCGCGGCGCGCCGGTCCTCCAGCTCCCGCAGGTAGCGCAGCCGCTCTTCGAGGGTGCGCAGCTGGGCGTCGTCGAGCATCTCGGTCGCTTCCTTGCGGTAGCGCGCGATGAACGGCACGGTGGAACCGCCGTCGAGCAGCTCGACGGCGGCCCTGACCTGCCGCTCCCGTACGCCGAGCTCCTCGGCGATCCTGCCTTCGATGGACGTCGTCACGATCGGGTCCCGCCTGCCTTCGTTTGCACTGGAAGGCTGCCAATTGTGGCAGGTGGCCGCGGCAGCGGAGGGTAAGCCCACCGGACGGCCGTCCCTCCGGCCGGTCAGACCTTGCCGCGCAGGTCCCCCGGGAAGGCGCCGGCGGTGGCCGCCTGCGCGACGAGGGCGCCGCCGAGTTCCCGCAGCCGGGCCACGCCGGCCGCGCCCAGGTGCTCGTAGGGGGCGGCGTCCAGCCGGTCGGTGTCGCTCTCCAGCCGCTCGCGCAGGGCGGCGCCCTCCGCGGTCAGGTTGCCGTCGGCGTCCAGGGCCCCGCGCTCGCGCAGCCGGGCGGCCGCGGCGTCCAGGTCGGACTGTTCCCAGCCCCGGACGGCCTTGAGCCATTTCGGGCTCATGCCCTTGCCGGTGGCGGTGTGGCTGATCAGTGCTTCGACGGGGTCCAGGCCGGTGAGGAGCAGGGCGGCGAGATGGCCGTCGCCGCGGTGTTCGCGCAGCAGGGTGGTGGCGTGCCACAGGCGCAGGTGCGGCTCCTCGGGGAAGGGGAGGTCGGCGTGGGCCGCGTAGAGGGGGCGGGCGTGCCGGGTGCAGCCTTCGGTGGCGCGTACGGCCAGGTCGGCGGCCTCGGCGACCTCGGGCGACTCGATGGTCCGGGCGCCGAGGAGCCGGCGCAGGGTGGCGTCGGCGGCGCGCAGCCGGGCGGCGAGGGCCTGTTCGGGCGTGATGGTCTCCCAGAGCGCCGGGAGGTGCCGGGCGACGGTGTCGTGGCGGTAGTTGTAGAAGGCGGCGGTGACCGTGCCGGCTCCGACGGCGCCCATGGCCGCGGAGCGGTGGGCGAGGTTGACGGCGATGGGGTGCGTGATCCCGAGGGCGGCGAACTCCTCGGTGATGTCCGGCGAGAAGTAGATGGTGGTGTGCAGCGGGTTGATCGCGGCGTGCCAGCAGTGCCGTGCGGCAAGGGGAGGAAGGGTCATGGACCGTAGGGTACCGACTGTTCGGTATGTCGGGTAGGCGGCCCCGGCCGGACGCCGGCGGGGACCTGTCCTTTCTGGCCTTTCTTTCGCGGTCCGCGGGCGCGCACGGGAGCGGTGCGCGCTCCTGCGGCCCGCTGCCCGGCTCGGCGTCCGCCCGTCAGCGACGCGCTCCCGGACGCGGGCCGGCGGGACGGTGTGACGGCCGAATGGCGATCGTGTGACAGGGGTGGCCATGGACATGACGTGGGGCGGCGCGGGTGAATACGGTCGAACGGAACCGACTCCCCTACCCCTTGGAGCCCTTCGTGCACCGCAAAGTCATCGCCCCGAGCGTGCTCGCCGCTTCCCTTCTGCTGGTGATCCCGGCGTCGGCAGCGAGTGCCGGTCCGGGCGCCCCGGGTATCGGCGATCCCTACTACCCGGCCAGCGGCAACGGCGGATACGACGTGTCGCACTACGACCTGCGCCTCCAGTACCAGCCGAAGACGGACCTGCTCGAGGGCACCGCGACCCTCCTCGCCACCGCCAAGCAGGACCTGTCCCGCTTCAACCTCGACTTCGGCCTCCAGGTCAGCGAGATCCGGGTCAACGGGGCCAAGGCGAAGTTCGCCGTTTCCGGCGCGCACGAGCTGGAGGTGACGCCGGCGAAGCCGCTGGCGCGCAACACGCCGCTGTCGGTGGTCGTCAAGTACGCGGGCAAGCCGTCGGAGTTCAAGGTCGACGGCTGGTCGGCCTGGGCCCGGACCCCGGACGGGGCGGTCGCGGCGCAGGAGCCGGACTCGGCCGCCTGGTGGTTCCCCAGCAACGACCACCCGCTCGACAAGGCCACCTTCGACGTCTCGGTGAACGTCCCGGACGGGCTCCAGGCGATCAGCAATGGCGTGCTCCAGTCGCAGTCCTCGAAGCTCGGCTGGACGCGCTACAACTGGCGCTCCAACAAGCCGCAGGCCACCTACCTGACCACCCTCGCGGTCGGCAGGTTCGACATCACCACGGACACGACGGCGAACGGCCTGCCGGTCCTGAACGCCTACAGCAAGGACCTCGGCGACAACGCCGGTGCGGCCCGTGCGAGCGTCGAGCGGACCACCGAGGTCGCCGAATGGCTGGAGGGCGTCTTCGGGCCGTACCCCTTCAACGCGCTCGGCGGTTACGTGCCCAACGTGACCAGCGGCTTCGCCCTGGAGACGCAGACCCGCCCGTTCTACAGCCCGCGGCAGTTCCAGAACGGCACGAACGTCTCGGTGGTCGTGCACGAGCTGGCGCACCAGTGGTACGGCGACAGCGTCTCCGTCGACGGCTGGAAGGACATCTGGATCAACGAGGGATTCGCCCGCTACAGCCAGTGGCTGTGGTCGGAGAAGGAGGGCGAGGGCACCGCGCGCGAGCTCGCCGACTGGACCTACGCCACCCGCCCCGCCGAGGACCCGTTCTGGCAGGTCAAGCCGGGTGACCCGGGCCCGGACAACCAGTTCCACGGAGCCGTCTACGACCGTGGCGCGCTCGCCATCCAGGCGCTGCGCAACGAGGTCGGCGACGAGACGTTCTTCCGGATCCTCAAGGGCTGGCCGACCGAGCGGGCCCTCGGCAACGCCAAGGTCGGCGACTTCGTCCGCTACGCGGAGAAGGCGTCCGGCAAGCCGCTGGCCCAGCTGTTCGAGACCTGGCTCTACACCCCGGGCAAGCCGGACGCCTCGGCGCTGAACCGCCCGGCGCCGGCGGCGAAGTCGCCGTCGGCCCGCTCGGGGCAGGCCGCGCCCGCCGCCGGGCAGGCGGAGCCCAAGTCGTGGAAGAAGATCGCGGCGACGAACTCCATCCACGACGACGACCACGGGCACTGACCCCCCGGAGGTCCCTGCGACCCCGCGCCCCTGAGGCCCGGGCCGCAGAACCCCCCCGGGACCCGTCAGCGGGCGGCGGCGCGCCACCGGGCGCGTGCCGCCCGCGCGACGGGCAGGTACCGCATGCGCTGCGGCAGCAGCGGTACGACGAGCCGGACGGCCGTGCTGAACCGCCGGAGCCTGCGCTCCTGGGCCGGGCTCCACTCCAGGCCGATCGCCGCGCGGGCGTCGGGCGGCATGTAGCCGACGGTCACGAAGGCCCGGAAGCGCAGGTACAGCACGCGCAGCACCGGCCACGCCAGGCGCAGCAGCAGCCGCACGGCCGGCGGACCACCCTCGGGCCGGGGCACCGGCACATCGGTGGCGACGAGTTCACGGGCGACCCGGGTGGGTTCGATCTCCTCGGCCAGCATCCGGTGGTAGTACGGCCAGAACTCCTCGATGCTCTGCGGCATGTCCCGGTCGCGCAGGCCGAGGATCCGCCCCACCTGGAGCCATTCCCGGTACAGCTGCCGTTCCTGGGCCGGTGTGATGCGGCGGAACAGGTAGCGCCCGGCGTACAGCGAGACCGGGAAACCGGTGGCGTGCACCCAGGCGTAGCAGGCGGGGTCGAGGGAGTGGTAGCGCCGCCCCCGGGTGTCGGCGCCCTGGATCCCCCTGTGCAGGCGGCGTACCCGGCGGCCCTCGGCGGCGGCGTCCCGGCCGCCGTAGACCCACAGCTGGACGGAGCGCAGCGAGCGCTCGCCGCGCCCCCAGGGGTCGGTGCGGAAGACCGAGTACTGGTCGACCCCGGCTCCCACGGCGGGGTGGGCGACCTGGAGGGTGAAGGCGGCGGGCAGCGTCAGCAGGGAGCGGATGTCCCCGGCGGTGGTCCACAGCACCCCGCCGGGAGGCGGGGGCTCGGGGTCGCCGCGGCGGCCGCCCGCCGGCCGCGAAGCCCGCTCCGCAGGCTGCTCCTTCGTACTCATACGACCAGTATGACCGGCTCCGTTCGGGGAGCTCCCCCGCGATGTCCCGGGCCGGACAGAAAGTCTTGTCACGGGTGTTACCCAGAGGTAACCGCGGCTGCTTGGATGGCGGAGCCGATCTCCCCCGCAGGAATGATGGAGACCTCATGCTGCTCACCTCGCACCGCCGTCACCGGGCCGCCGCAGCGGTCGTCGCCGCGGCCGCCGCCGGCGCGCTGGCCGCCACCACCGCACCTGCCGCCGCTGCCGCACCCGCCGCCGGGGCGGGCGCCCAGGCCGCCCCGCGGCTCAGCGTCCTGTCGTACAACGTGTTCCTGATGAGCAAGAGCCTCTACCCCAACTGGGGCCAGGACCACCGGGCAGCGGAGATCCCGAGGGCGTCCTTCTACCGGGGCCACGACGTGGTCGTGCTGCAGGAGGCCTTCGACAACGACGCCTCGCAGGCGCTGAAGGCGAACTCGGCCGCGCAGTACCCCTACCAGACGCCCGTCGTCGGCCGGAGCAAGAGCGGCTGGGACGCCACGGGCGGCGCGTACTCCTCCACCACACCGGAGGACGGCGGCGTCACGGTGCTGAGCAAGTGGCCGATCGTCCGCAAGGAGCAGGTGGTCTACAAGGACGCCTGCGGCGCCGACTGGTGGTCCAACAAGGGCTTCGCCTACGTCGTGCTGAACGTGAACGGCGCGAAGGTGCACGTGGTCGGCACCCACGCCCAGTCCACCGACCCGGGCTGCGGCGCGGGCGAGGCGGCGCAGATGCGGGCCCGCCAGTTCCGGGCCATCGACGCCTTCCTCGACGGGAAGAACATCCCGGCGGACGAACAGGTCATCGTGGCCGGCGACATGAACGTCGACTCGCGCACCCCGGAGCACGCGACCATGCTCGCCGACGCCGACCTGGCCCCCTCCGACACGCGCACGGGCCACCCGTACTCCTTCGACACCGCCCAGAACTCGATAGCCCACTACCGCTACCCGACCGACCCGCGCGAGGACCTGGACTACGTGCTGTACCGCAAGGGCAACGCCCGTCCGGCCGGCTGGGAGAACAACGTGGTCAAGGAGCAGTCCGCGCCCTGGACGGTCTCCAGCTGGGGCACGTCCTACACCTACACCGACCTCTCGGACCACTTCCCGCTGATCGGCCGCTAGCGGGGCCTGCCCGGCGGCGGCGAGACGGCGCGGCCCGGCGCGCCGCGCCGCCGATCCGGCCGGTCACCGCCGCGCCGGGCCGGCGATCTCAGCCGTCCCGGCCGGGCTCCTCGTACAGCCCCTCGATCAGCGCCCCGTACTTCTCCCTGACCACCCGGCGGCGCAGCTTCAGCGAGGGGGTGAGCTCCCCGCTCTCGGGGCCCCACTCCTCGGTCAGCACCCGGTACCGCTTGATCTGCTCGGTACGGTTGAGCCGCGCGTTGGCCGCCTCGACGGCGCGGGCGATCTCCTCCCGTACGACAGGGTGCGCGGCGAGGGCGGCGAGCGCGCCGGGCGAGGCGGCTTCGATGCCCCGGGCGGCGGCCCAGGCGGGGGCCAGCTCCGGGTCCAGCACCAGCAGCGCGACCAGATAGGACCGGCCGTCGCCGTGGACCAGGGCCTGGCCGATCAGCGGGTGTTCCTTGACCGTGTTCTCCACCAGCGCCGGCGAGACGTTCTTGCCGGTCGAGGTGATGATCAGCTCTTTCTTGCGGTCGGTCAGCCAGAGGAACCCGTCCTCGTCGAGCCGGCCGACGTCCCCGGTCGCGAACCACCCGTCGGCGTCCGTGGCGCCCTCCACCGAGCCGTCGGGCCGCAGGTAGCCGCCGAAGACGGTATCGCCGCGCGTGAGGACCTCCCCGTCCTCGGCGACCTTCAGCTCCAGCCCCTCGATCGGGCGGCCCACCGAGCCGAGACGGAAGGCGTCCGGGCTGTTGACCGTGCACACACCGGAGGTCTCGGTCAGCCCCCAGGCGTCCATGATGGTGATCCCCCAGCCCGCCCAGAAGCGGACCACGTCGATGGGCATCGGCGCGGTGGCGCTGGCCGTCCACACCAGCCGGTCCAGGCCGGCCAGGCCCAGCAGCGGGTCCAGCACCCGCTCCTTCGCGCGGCCGTACGAGGCTTCCAGGGCCGCCGGTATCGCCTCGCCGCGCTCCCGGTGGCCGGCCCGGGCCCTCGCCAGCTCGTTGGCCGCCCCGATGGCGGCGCGCTGCTGCGCGGGGAGCTGCGCGAGCACGGCCCGTACGGAGGCGGCGAGCTTCTCCCACACGCGGGGCACGCCGAAGAACTGCACGGGGTGCAGTTCGCGGACCGCCCCGGAGACGGCGGCGGGGTCGGCGCACAGCCGCACGTGCGCGGCGCGCAGCAGCGGCAGGTAGATGCCCAGGAGCCGTTCGGCGATGTGCGCGAAGGGGAGGTAGCACAGGTGCTCGGCGTGTTCGGGCAGGTCCACGTGCCGGTCGAGGCGGACGGCCTGGAGAAGCAGGTTGCGGTGGGTGAGGCGGACGCCCTTGGGGTCGCCGGTGGTGCCGGAGGTGTAGACGACCGTCAGCGGATCCTCGGGCCGGCCCTCCTGCCACGCCTTCTCGAAGGCGTCGGGGCGGTGGGTGCGGGCGCCGCTCGCGTACAGGGAGCCGTAGGTGCGGTGCGGGCCGGCTTCGGCCGGCTCGGCCACGACCAGCCGCTCCAGCGGCACCGAGGGGTCGGCCAGCAGCGGTTCCCACCGGCCCAGTTCGCGGGCGCCCTCGACGACGGCGACCCTGGCCCGGCTGTGGCGGGCGATGTGGGCGACCTGCTCGGGGGCGGAGGTCCCGTACACGGTGACGGGGACGGCGCCGAGGTGGACGAGGGCGAGGTCGCTGAGCCAGTGCTCGGGGCGGTTGCCCATCATCAGCAGTACGTGGTCGCCGCGCCCGACGCCGAGGGCGGCGTAACCGGAGGAGAGGAAGGCGACCTGGCGGCGTACCTCGCTCCAGGTGAGGGTCGTCCACTGCGCCGCCGCGGGCCCCGATCGCCAGGAGAGGGCGGGACGGGTCGCGTGTTCGGCGGCGTTGCGGGCCAGCAGGGCGGGGAGGGTGATCTCCCCGGGTCGTCCGGGCAGTCGCAGTTCGGTGGGCATGGGCAGCTCCTGGCCGTTTCACATCGTTGGTGCGACAGCAATACTGTTGAACCCAAGCTGTGGAGCAGAGAGCGAGGCGCAGACGATGGCCGACCAGGCACCCGAGCCGATGCTCACCGTCGACGAGCTGGCGGCCAGGGCGGGCGTCACCGTCCGTACCGTACGGTTCTACAGCACGCGCGGGCTTTTGCCCCCTCCCGTGATCGGCCCGCGCCGGGTGGGGCACTACGGCCCGGAGCACCTCTCCCGGCTGGCGCTCATCGAGGAGTTGCAGCACCAGGGCATGACGCTGTCGGCCATCGAGCGCTATCTGGACGCCCTGCCGGACGACCTGAGCGCCCACGACCTGGCCATCCACCGCGCCATGGTGGCCAGTTGGGCCCCGGACCGGGCCCAGGAGGCCTCCCGCGCCGAGCTGGAGAAGCGGGCGGGCCGGAGCCTGTCGGACGCCGACGTGCGACGGCTGACGGCGATGAACGTGCTCGCCGCGTCGGGGGACGGCTTCCGGGTCGACATGGGGCTGCTGCGGCTGGGGGTCGCGCTGCTGGACGTGCCGATCGCCCACGAGACGATCCTGGCGGCGCGCACCGTGCTGGTGGAGCACACCCGTTCGGCGGCGCACGAGCTGACGGCGTTGTTCCGGGACGAGGTGTGGGGGCCGTTCACCAAGGGCGAGAGCGACCCGGAGCGGGTGGAGTCGATGAAGGCGCTGTCGGCGCACATGCAGCCGATGGTGGTGCAGGCGCTGGTGACGGCCTTCCAGCGGTCCCTGAGGGAGGAGCTGCGGGCGGCGTTCGTCTCCGGTGACGGCCGGGACGCCTGAGGAATCTCCCCGGGGCTGTCACACCGCGCCCTGGTCGCGGGTCAGGGAGACGTGAACACGAACAGGATCGCCCTCGCCCTCCCGCTCGCCGCCGCGCTGCTGGCCGCGACCGCCACCACCACCCCCGCCGCCGCGCTCACCGCCGGCGGGACCCGGGCCGGCGGGCCCTGGCACAGCGCCTGGGCCGCCTCCCCTCAGGCCCCCGCCCACACCCCCTGGTATCCCAACTGGTCGGAGGCGGGCTTCACCGACCAGTCCGTGCGTCAGGTGGTGCGGGTCGGGGCGGCCGGCGACGAGGTGCGGATCCGGCTCACCAACGTCCACGGCAGGACCCCGCTGCGGCTCACCGGCGCGACGGTCGCCCGCAGCGCCGGGGGCGCCGCCGTCCGGCAGGACACGGTGCGCGCGCTGCGGTTCGGCGGCGCCGGCCCGGTGACGGTCCCGGCCGGCAGGGAGCTGTCGAGCGACCCGGTGGGCCTGCCCGTGCGGGCCTTCGAGGAGCTCACGGTCACCCTGTACTTTCGCGGGCCCACCGGTCCGGCCACCTTCCACAACGTCGCCATGACGACGAGCTACCGGGCGGCCGGCGACCACCGGCGCGACACGGCCGCGGAGGCGTTCACGGACCGGAGCCTGTCCTGGTACTACCTGGCCGGTGTGGACGTGCACGGCGCCGACCCGGGCGCGAGCCGCGAAGCGGGCCGCGGGGCCGTCGTCGCCTTCGGCGACTCGCTCACCGACGGCTTCGGCTCGACCCCCGGCGCCAACCACCGCTACCCCGACCGGCTCGCAGAGCGCCTCGCCGCCGACGGCACCCCGCGTGCGGTGCTGAACGCGGGCATCGGCGGGAACAAGGTCCTGACCGGCTCGGAGTGCTTCGGCGAGAGCGCCGTCGAGCGGTTCCGGCGGGACGCGCTCGGCCGCCCCGACGTCCGTACGGTGATCGTCCTCCAGGGCACCAACGACATCATCCAGCCGGACACGGAGGTGGACCACTGCACCGCGGGCACGCCCCGGGTCACCGCCGAGCAGCTGATCGACGGGCACCGGCGGCTCGTCCGGGAGGCCCACGCCCACGGGGTCCGGATCCTCGGCGCCACGATGCCGCCGTACCTGGGCAGCCCGGCCTGGACCCGCGCCGGGGACGAGGTGCGGACCGCCGTGAACACCTGGATCCGCACCAGCGGCGCCTACGACGGCGTCGTCGACTTCGACCGGGTCCTCGCCGACACCTCGGACCCCGCGGGCGCGAAGATCAAGGCCGAGTACGTGCTGGAGGCCGACCGGATCCACCTCACGGACGCGGGCTACACGGCGATGGCCGGGGCCGTGGACCTGAACTCGCTCTGACCTCAGGTGCGCAGGAGGGGCGGGGAGGCCCGCCGGCCTCCCCGCCCCCTCACCGTGCGTCAGTCGCCGTAGGTCTCGCCGCGCTCCGCCTTCGCCACGAGGGAGGCGGGCGGGGTGAAGCGCTCGCCGTAGGTGGCGGCAAGGTCGCGCGCACGGGCCACGAAGCCCGCCGGGCCGCCCTCGTAGCCGTTGATGTACTGGATCACGCCGCCGGTCCAGGCCGGGAAGCCGATGCCCATGATCGAGCCGATGTTGGCGTCGGCGACGGAGGTCAGGACGCCCTCGTCGAGGCAGCGGACGGTGTCCAGGGCCTCGGAGAACAGCATCCGCTCCTTCATGTCCTCGAAGGGGATCTCGTACCCGGGCTTGGTGAAGTGTTCGCGCAGGCCCGGCCAGAGGCCCGCACGCTTGCCCGACTCGTCGTAGGCGTAGAAGCCGGCCCCGCCGCTGCGCCCCGGACGGCCGAACTCGTCGACCATGCGGTCGATGACGTGGTCGGCGGGGTGCTCGGCCCAGGCGCGGCCCTCGGCCTCGAAGGCCTTGCGGGTCTCGTTGCGGATCTTGCGCGGGAGGGTGAGGGTGAGCTCGTCCATCAGGGAGAGGACCTTGGCGGGGTAGCCGGCCTGGGCGGCCGCCTGCTCCACGGAGGCGGGTTCGACGCCCTCGCCGACCATGGCCACGCCTTCGTTGATGAACTGGCCGATGACGCGCGAGGTGAAGAAGCCCCGCGAGTCGTTGACCACGATCGGGGTCTTGTTGATCTGGCGGACCAGGTCGAAGGCGCGGGCGACGGCCTCGTCGCCGGTGCGCTCACCCTTGATGATCTCCACCAGCGGCATCTTGTCGACGGGCGAGAAGAAGTGCAGCCCGATGAAGTCGGCGGGGCGCGAAACCCCTTCCGCCAGGCCGGTGATGGGCAGCGTGGAGGTGTTGGAGCAGAGCAGCGCGCCGGGGGCGATGACGTCCTGGACCTCCTGGAACACCTGGTGCTTGAGGGCGGTGTCCTCGAAGACGGCCTCGATGACGGCGTCGCAGCCCGCCAGGTCGGCCGCCTCACCGGTCGGGGTGATCCGGGCGAGCAGCTCGGCGCGCTGCGCCTCGGTGGTACGGCCCCGGGAGACGGCCTTGTCGAGCAGCTTCTCGGAGTACGCCTTGCCCTTGGCGGCGGCCTCGGCGCTGACGTCCTTGAGCACCACCTCGATGCCGGCGCGGGCGCAGGAGTAGGCGATGCCGGCGCCCATCATGCCGGCGCCGAGAACGGCGACCTTGCGGATGCTGCGCGGCTCGATCCCCTGGGGACGGCTGCGGCCGGCGTTGACGGCCTGGAGGTCGAAGAAGAACGCCTGGATCATGTTCTTGGCGGTCTGCCCCGTCACCAGCTCGGTGAAGTAGCGGGCCTCGATGGTCAGGGCGGTGTCGAAGTCCACCTGGGAGCCCTCGACGGCGCAGGCCAGGATGTTGCGCGGAGCCGGGTACGGGGCCCCGTTCAGCTGCTTCTTCAGGTTGGCCGGGAAAGCGGGGAGGTTCGCGGCGAAGCGCGGATTCGACGGCGTACCGCCCGGGATCCGGTAGCCGGGCACGTCCCATGGCTGCTGCGACTGCGGGTTCGCGTCGATGAAGGCGCGGGCCTTGGCGAGCATCTCCTCGGGGGTGGCGGCCAGTTCGTGGACCAGGCCGTTCTCCAGAGCGCGCCGCGGGTCGTACTGCGTGCCCTGGAGCAGGACCTTGAGCAGCGCGTCGGCGATGCCCATCAGGCGCACGGTGCGGGTGACGCCGCCGCCGGCCGGGAGCAGGCCGAGGGTGACCTCGGGCAGGCCGATCTTGGAGCCGGGGGCGTCCAGGGCGACGCGGTGGTGGGAGGCGAGGCAGATCTCGTAGCCGCCGCCCAGGGCGGCCCCGTTGATCGCGGCGACCACGGGCTTGCCGAGGGTCTCGATGCGGCGCAGCGAGCGCTTGATGGCGGTGCCGGTGTCGAAGGCGATCTGCGCGTCCCCGGGGCGCAGGCGGATCATGTCCTTGAGGTCACCGCCGGCGAAGAAGGTCTTCTTGGCGGAGGTGTAGATGATGCCGCGGATGGAGTCCTTCTCGGCCTCGGCCCGGTCGGCCACGGCCTCGATGGAGTCCTTGAAGGCCTGGTTCATGGTGTTGGCGGACTGGCCGGGGTCGTCGAGGACCAGGGTGACGACGCCGGTCTCGTCCTGTTCCCAGCGGATCGTGGTGGACTCGCTCATGTTCGCTACTTCCGTGTGAGAGGGGGGATCAGGGGGTGCAGGACGTTCTTCAGAGCCGCTCGACGATGGTCGCCACGCCCATGCCGCCGCCGACGCAGAGGGTGACGAGGCCGTAGCGTTTGTCCTGGCGCTCCAGCTCGTCGATGATCGTGCCGAGGATCATCGCGCCGGTGGCGCCGAGCGGGTGGCCGAGCGCGATGGCGCCGCCGTTGACGTTGACCTTGTCCAGCGAGACGCCCATGTCCTTGACGAAGCGCAGGACGACGCCGGCGAAGGCCTCGTTGATCTCGATCAGGTCGATGTCGTCGATGGTGAGCCCGGCCTTCGCGAGGGCCTTGCGGGTGGCGGGCGCGGGGCCCGTGAGCATGATGGTGGGCTCGGAGCCGGAGACGGCGGCGGAGACGATCCGGGCGCGGGGGACGAGCCCGCCCCGCTCCCCGGCCTCGCGGGTGCCGATGGCGACGAGCGAGGCGCCGTCGACGATGCCGGAGGAGTTGCCGGCGTGGTGGACGTGGTCGATCTTCTCGATCCAGTGGTACTTCTGGAGCGCGACGGCGTCGAAGCCGCCGAGGTCGCCGATGTCGGCGAAGGAGGGCTTCAGCCGGGCGAGGCTGTCGGCGGTGGTGCCGGGGCGGATGAACTCGTCGTGGTCCAGGACGACCAGGCCGTTGCGGTCGGTGACGGGGACGACGGACTTCGCGAAGCGGCCGTCCTTCACGGCGGTGGCCGCCCGCTCCTGGGACAGGGCGGCGTACTCGTCGACGTCGCGCCGGGAGAAGCCCTCGATGGTGGCGATCAGGTCGGCGCCGATGCCCTGCGGGACGAAGCCGGTGTCCCAGTTGGTCATCGGGTCGGCGAACCAGGCGCCGCCGTCGGAGGCCATCGGGACGCGGGACATGGATTCGACGCCGCCCGCCAGGACCAGGTCCTCCCAGCCGGAGCGGACCTTGGCGGCGGCCATGTTGACCGCCTCCAGGCCGGAGGCGCAGAAGCGGTTCTCCTGTACGCCCGCCACTGTGTCCGGCAGTCCCGCGGCGATGGCCGCGATCCGGGCGATGTCGGATCCCTGGTCGCCGACCGGGCCGACGACGCCGAGCACGATGTCGTCGATGGCGGCGGGGTCCAGGCCGGGGTTGCGCTCGCGCAGGGCGTGGATGAGGCCGACGACGAGGTCGATCGGCTTGGTGCCGTGCAGGGCGCCGTTGGCCTTGCCGCGGCCGCGCGGGGTGCGGATCGCGTCGTATACGTAAGCTTCGGTGCTCACTGGTCAAGCCTTTCGAGGGGAGGTTAGCCGAGCAGGGAACGGCCGATGATCTCTTTCATGATCTCGGTCGTACCGCCGTAGATGGTCTGGATGCGTCCGTCGGTGAAGGCGCGCGCGACCGGGTATTCGCTCATGTACCCGTAGCCGCCGTGCAGTTGCAGACAGCGGTCGGCGACCCGCTTCTGGAGTTCGGTGGCCCACCACTTGGCCATCGAGGCGTGGACGTGGTCCAGTTCGCCGTGGGAGTGGTCCACGATGCACCGGTCCAGGAACGCCCGGGTGACGGCGCACTCCGTGGCCATCTCCGCTATCTCGAACCGGATGTGCTGGAGCTTGGAGAGCGGTCGGCCGAACGCCTCGCGCTCCTTGACGTACGCGGTCGTGATCTCCAGCAGGTGCTCCGCGGCGGCTATGCCGGCCATCGCGATACCCATCCGCTCCTGCGCCAGATTGGTCATCAGGTGGACGAAGGCGCCGTTCAGCTCGCCGAGCAGGTTCTCCCTGGGCACGCGTACGTCGTGGAAGAACAGCTCCGCGGTGTCCTGCGCCTTCTGGCCGATCTTGTCGAGGTTGCGGCCGCGCTCGAAGCCCTCGGCGCCGCGCTCGACGACCAGCAGGGACAGCCCGTGCGCCCCGCCCTCGGGGGTGGTCTTCGCGACGACGATCACCAGGTCGGCCAGGATGCCGTTGGAGATGAAGGTCTTGGAGCCGTTCAGCACCCAGTGGTCGCCCCGGTCCTCGGCGCTGGTGCGGATCCCCTGGAGGTCGGAGCCCGCCCCCGGCTCCGTCATGGCGATCGCGGTGACCGTCCGTCCGGAACAGAACCCGGGCAGCCAGCGCCGTTTCTGCTCCTGCGTGGCCAGGGAGGTCAGGTACGGGCCGATGATGTCGTTGTGCAGGCCGATGGCGAGCCCGGGGGCGCCGGCCCGCGTGAACTCCTCGGCGATCACGGCGGCGTAGCGGAAGTCGGTGTTCCCGCCGCCCCCGTACTCCTCGGGGACGGCGAGGCCGAGCAGCCCCTGGCGGCCCGCGGCCAGCCAGGCGTCGCGGCTGACGATGCCGTCCTTCTCCCACTGCTCGTAGTGCGGCAGCACCTCCTTGGCCAGGAAGGTGCGGACGGTCTCGCGGAACGCCTCGTGGTCGGCGTCGAAGATCTGGCGCTTCATCAGACGGCTCTCTTCTCTCCTACAGCCAGCTCTTGACGGTTTCGATCAGCCGGGCCGGCTCGGGGCCGACGGGGGTGACGTTGAGCATGGTGACGCCCGCCTCGCGGAAGGCCTCGACCCGCTCGCGTACGTAGCCCTCGGGCCCGCACAGGGTGGTCAGCTCGCAGAGCTCGTCCGGGACCGCGGCCGCGGCGTCGCGCTTGCGGCCGGCCAGGTAGAGCTCCTGGATCGTGCGGGCCTCCTCCTCGTAGCCGTAGGCCACGGCGAGGTCGTTGTAGAAGTTCTTGCCGACCGCGCCCATGCCCCCGACGTACAGGGCGATCTGCGGGCGGGCGAGGTCCCGAGCGGCGGCCGCGTCCTGACCGATGGCGAGCAGTCCGCCCGCCACCGTCCGCAGCGCGCCGAGCTCCGGCGCGCGCTTCGCGGCGCCCTCGGCGAGGGGGGCTCCCCAGACCTCTCGGGCCTTCTCGGGGATGAAGAGGGTGGGCAGCCAGCCGTCGGCGATCGGCGGTCAGGCGCACGTTGGCCGGGCCGAGCGCGGCGATGTAGACGGGCACGGTGTCCCGGACCGGCCGGGTGAGGAGCTTCAGCGGCTTGCCGTGCCGGCCGCCCTTGCCGGGCGGCAGCGGCATGTCGGTGATGCCGTGGTGGTCGATCGTCTCGCGGCGCCAGATGCGGCGGCACAGCTCGACCGTCTCGCGGGTCCGGCCGAGCGGCTTGTCGTACGGCTTGCCGTGCCAGTCCTCCACGACCTGCGGGCCGGAGGCCCCGAGGCCGAGCAGCGCCCTGCCTCGCGAGAGCGCGTCCAGGCCGGCGGCCGTCTGGGCGATGAGGCCGGGGGTGCGCGAGTAGACGTTCAGGATCGCCGAGCCGATCTGCAGCCGTTCGGTGCGGGCGGCGAGGTACCCCATGATCGTCGGGGAGTCGAATCCCCACGCCTCGGCGACCCACAGGGCGTCCAGACCGGCCGACTCCAGCGCCGCGGCCTCGTCGGCGGCCCGGCGCGGATCGCCGGCGTAGTCGAGCATCATCGACAGTTCCATCAGCTCTCCTCGCCGAGCAGGGCCGGGACGTCCCAGTCGGCCGCCACCGACCGGGTGTGCGCGCCCGGCCGCGCGGGGCCGCCGGTGACGGCGGTCGGGGTCGCCGAGAAGCGCGGGGCGGGCGCGGGCTGCGTGATCCCGCCGAAGTCGGTGAAGGTCGAGCGGGCCGCGAGGTGGGGGTGGTGCGGGGCCTCGCGCAGGGAGAGGACGGGGGCCACGCAGGCGTCGGTGCCCTCGAAGAGCGCCGTCCACTCCTCGCGCGTGCGGGTCTTGAAGCGGGCGGCGACGCTCTCCCGCAGCTCGCCCCACCGGGCCGGGTCCTTGCGGGCCGGGGCCTGGTCCTCGATGCCGAGCAGCTCGGTGAACTGCTCGTAGAACTGTTGTTCCAGGGCGCCGACGGCCATGTACCGGCCGTCGGAGGTCTCGTAGGTGCCGTAGAACGGACAGCCGCCGTCGAGCAGGTTGGCGCCGCGCCGGTCCTGCCAGCCGCCGGCGGCCATCATGCCGTGGATCATCGCGGTGAGGTGCGCGGTGCCGTCGACGATGGCCGCGTCGACCACCTGTCCGGCGCCGGTGGCCCGGGCGTGCTGCAAGGCGGCGAGGACGCCGATGACCAGGTAGAGGGAGCCGCCCGCGTAGTCGCCGACCAGGTTGGCGGGGACGGCCGGGGGTGCGTCCGGGGCGCCGATCATGCCCAGCGCGCCGGTGACGGCGATGTAGGCGATGTCGTGGCCCGCGGTGTGGGCGAGCGGGCCCTCCTGGCCCCAGCCGGTCATCCGGCCGTAGACCAGCCGCGGGTTGCGGGCGTGGCAGTCGGCGGGCCCGACGCCGAGGCGCTCGGCGACCCCGGGGCGGAAGCCCTCGACGAGGACGTCGGCGCGGGCGGCCAGGTCCAGGACCCGGGCGGGGCCGTCCCCGGACTTCAGGTCGACCAGGACGGAGCGCTTGTTACGGTTGGTGACGTCGTAGGCCGGATCCACCGCGAGGCCGCCGCCGCCGGGGCGGTCCACGCGTACGACGTCCGCCCCCAGGTCGGCGAGGAGCATGGCGGCGAACGGGCCCGGGCCGATGCCCGCCAGCTCGACGACGCGCACTCCGGCGAGCGGGCCGTTCCCTGTCACTGCCATCGAGCCCCCAGCGTTTCTGGTGTGCGACTGTGTGACACAACTGATGTAACACCAGCGATGCTAGGAACGCGTTCCACTCAGCACAAGAGCAAGCGCTTAGCCGTTTGCCCGACCGGCCCGCCGGTCCGGCGGGATCCGGAGGTTCCGGCGGCCTCGCACGGCCGGTCGGTCGGTCGGTCGGCCGGTCGGCCGGTCGGCCGGTCCTCACGCTAGGGGGTGGCCGCGCGAACTTCACGGAGCCCGTCGGCCTGTCCCGCGCACTGCGCCCGCGCGGCCCGTCCATGCGGCCAGCACAGGGCGCGGGACGACCCGTCGGCCCGTCCCGCTGGCCGCCGGCCGCGGCGGCCGGCGGCGAGGGCTGCCCGCCTGGTCCGGCCTGGCCCCGGTGGCTCCGGCGGCGCCCCGGCGCACCACATACGAGGGGCCTGCCGGTGCCCGGCCCGGGCTTCCCCGCCGCGGGGGCGCTCGGGCGCCCCCGCCGCCCGACCTCACCACCCGGGCACCAGCGCGCGGCATCGAGCCGGTGCTCGTGTTCGCGAGCGCCCGGGCACCGGACCCTCGGTCGCCGTTGCCCGGGCGCCGGCACCACCGACACCTTCGGGGCGACGTCCGCAGAGGTTCCCGGCCGGTAGCGATCTCACTGTCGACACTGTCGACATGGGCGACGTCAGCCCGACGAACCGGTCCACGGGCAGGCGGGCACATCGAGGCCGTGCGCCTGCGCCGTGCGCCGGCGCCCTGCTCGCGCGGGCGGTCCGTCCGCACGCTAGCCTCGGCCCCCGACACCAGCTGAGGAGCGGTCATGAACGCACAGGCCCGACAGGACCATCCGCAACGGCCTTACGACATCGTGCTCTTCGGGGCCACCGGGTTCGTGGGAGCGCTGACCGCCGAATACCTCGCCGCGCACGCACCCGCCGGGTGCCGGTGGGCCCTGGCCGGCCGCGACCTCGCGAAGCTGGAACGGCTGCGCGAGCGGCTGGCCGCGACCGACCCGGCCTGCGCGGCCCTGCCACTGCTGCGGGCGGACGCCGCCGACCCCGCGGCGGTGCGCGAACTGGCCGACTCCACGCGGGTGCTGGCCACCACCGTCGGACCGTACGTCTGGTACGGCGCGGAACTCGTCGCCGCCTGCGCCCAGGCGGGCACGGACTACGTGGACCTGACCGGGGAACCGGAGTTCGTGGACCGGATGTACGTCGAGCACGACACGCGGGCGAGGGAAACGGGTGCGCGGCTCGTGCACGCCTGCGGTTTCGACTCGATCCCGGCCGACCTCGGCGCGTACTTCACCGTCGGCCGGCTGCCCGAGGGCGTCCCGCTCACGGTCGACGGGTTCATGCGTTCCAACGCCCTGTTCTCCGGCGGGACCCTGGCCTCCGCGCTGACCGCGCTGGGCCGCGGCCCCCAGACCCTGGCGGCCGCGCGGGCCCGCCGGATGCACGAGCCGCGACTGCTGGGGCGGCGGGCGCGGGGACCGGTGGGAGCGCCGCGGTTCAGCCGGGAGACCGGCACCTGGGCGCTGCCGCTGCCCACCCTGGACCCGGCGGTCGTGGCGCGGTCGGCGGCCGCCCTGGAGCGGTACGGCCCGGACTTCCGCTACCGGCACTACGCCTCGGTCAAGCACCTGCCCGTCGCGTTCGGCGGTACGGCGGCGCTGGGCGCGGCGGTGGCCCTGGCCCAGCTGCCGCCGGCCCGGCGGTGGCTGATGGACCGCTGGCAGCCCGGCCAGGGGCCGGACGCGGAGCGGCGCGCCCGCAGCTGGTTCTCGGTGCGGTTCGTCGGCGAGGGCGGTGGCCGCCGGGTGTTCACCGAGGTCTCGGGCGGCGATCCGGGCTACGGGGAGACGGCGAAGATGCTGGCGGAGTCCGCGCTGTGCCTGGCGCACGACGCCCTGCCGCAGACCGCCGGCCAGCTGACGACGGCCGTGGCGATGGGCGACGCGCTGATCCCCCGTCTGCAGAAGGCCGGCATCACCTTCCGGGTGGCGGACGCGCGCTGACGTCGCCGCGACCGCTACGGGGCCGCCACGCACCCGGGCGATCCCTCCGGGCCCCCGGCCGTCGAACCGCGGCCGGGCCCTGCCCTCGAAGTCCCGCCCGGCCCGCGACGCCCGACCCGCGACGCCCGGCACCGTACCTCTCCCCCGGCTACCGCCGGGGGGGGTACCCCCGGCATTGTCGGAGCACCCCAGTGCGCCGCCCGGTGATCGGGATCTGCTCCGCCTCGCGAGGCACGGCACCGGACGCCGCGGGCCTCGCCGGCGCTACTTCGACGACCGGACCTGGCCGGCGGCCTCGCGCAGGGCGCGCCGGCACAGGGAGTCGGCGTGCCGGGTGGTCTCGGGGATCCGGAAGCGCGGGCTGAGCGCGAGGACGTGGGCGCACGCGTTGTCCAGGCAGACGCGGTTGCCGACGGAGACGTACACCGGCTTGATGCCGTCCTGGGTGCGCAGCGCCCGTCCGACCTCGGTGCCGTCCGCCGCGAGCAGTGGGGCGAAGTCGCCGCGACGGGGGCCCGGTTCCGCGTGGGTGAAGGTGAACGGGTTCTTCGCGACGCCGATCGCCGGGAGACCGGTGACCACCCCGAGGTGGCAGGCCAGGCCGAAACCGCGGGGGTGGGCGAGCCCGTAGCCGTCGCAGACGACGAGACCGGGCTCGGAGTTCAGGGAGTCGAGGGCGGCCAGTACGGTCGGCAGCTCGCGGAAGGCGAGCAGCCCGGGCACATAGGGGAAGCTCACCTGTCCGACGGCGGTGGCCTCCTCCACGACCTCCAGGGTGGCGGCGTCGAGCACCACGGCGGCGGCGGCGACCAGGTCGCGCGCGTCGTCGTAGGCGACGTCCACGCCCGTGACCAGTCCCCTGCCGGCTGCCGGGCCGGGCTCGGTGGTCACGAGGTGATGGCGCAGTTCGTCCTGGATCGCCCGGGCCTCGGCCTCGTCTGCGGGGGTTTTCGTCCTCGTCATGATGGTGCGAGAGTAGCCTGGCGATCATGTTCGTCATGGAGCTCACCTACACCGCGCCCATCGAAGCCGTCGAAGAGCAGATGGACGCCCACCTCGCCTGGCTGGACGGCTACTACGCCGCCGGCGTCTTCCTGGCGTCGGGCCGCAAGGTCCCCCGTGAGGGAGGCGTGATCCTGGCCGGCGGGCTCTCGCGGGCGGAGATCGAGAAGATCGCGGCCGAGGACCCCTTCACGCTGGCGGGCGTCTGCGCCTACCGCATCACGGAGTTCATCGCCACGAAGACTTCCGCGGACCTGTCGACGGTCCGGGAGAACCCGGCTGCGTGAGCGCTCCCGCCGCCGCGTTCCCTCTCCGGATCACCCGCCCTCCCCGTCGCCCGCTCTCCCCGTCGCCCGCTCCGCCGCTCCACCCCTCCGCCCCTCCACCGCTCGCCCGCTCGCCCGCTCGCCCGCTCGCCCGCTCGCCGCGAAGGAGAACGCTCCGGTGCCGCCCCGCCCCGCCACCCCCGCAGACATACCCGAGCTGATACGCCTGCGCGCCGTCGCCCTCGCCTCGCTGGGAGTGGACCCGGGGCCGGCCGATGCCGCCTGGCGGCGCAGCGCCTGCGACTGGTTCGGCGAGCGCGTGGGCGAACGGGCCGACGTGCGCTGCCTGGTCCTGGGCGGTGCGCCCGGCGAGCCGCTGCTGGCCACCGGGATGGCCTGGGTCACCTACCACCTGCCCGGTCCGCAGTGGACGGACGGTCGCCGGGGCTACCTCGACGGGATCGTCACCGACGGGCCGGCGCGCGGCCGGGGCCACGGACGCAGCATCGTCGACGGGCTGGTCGAGTGGCTGTCCGGTCTGGGGATCGGCTACATCCAGCTGCACGCCAGCGCGGACGGCGAGCCGGTGTACCGGGCGGCGGGCTTCGTCACCGGCCGCTATCCGGGCATGGACCGGATCTCCCCGACCGCCTGACCACCGGCGCGGCCACCGCGGTCCTCCCGCGGTCCTCCCGCGCGAGCCCGTCAGCGGCGTTCCAGCCGTGCCACCCGCCCCTTCTCGCCCGCGGCCCAGCATCCGCTGTCCGGCGCGCAGTCGACCGTGTCGAAGGACCCCGCGTCCAGAATCCGCCAGGTGCGGCCCCCGTCCGCGGTCACGTCCGTGCCGGTCGGTCCCACGGCCAGCGCCGTGCCGCCGCTGTACGGGTACCAGGCCGCGCCGGAGCGGTAGGCCGGCGGCGGGGCCGCCGCCCGGCGCCACGTGCGCCCGCCGTCGGAGGAGACGGCCGCGGCCTCGGGAGATGCCTCCCCGGCGCGGTAGTCGCCGCCGACCGCCAGGCCCCTCGTACGGTCCCGGAAGGCGAGGGCGAAGACGCCCCGCGCCGGGTCGCCCGCCGGCACGGTCGCGTCGGCCGCGCTCCAGGTCCGGCCGCGGTCGGCGGAGTGCAGCACCCGCGCGGCCGCCCCGCCGCCCGTGGCGAGCCAGACGTCCCGCGGGCCCGCACTGACCAGGCACTGGCCGCTCGCCGCGAAGCCCGCCTCACCGGGCAGCGCCTCCGGCATGCCCTCGCCCGGCAGCACCCGCCACGTGCGCCCGCCGTCGTCGGTGGACAGGATGCGGAACCTGCCGTCCACCGGGTCGCTCATCGCCAGGCCGTGCCGCGCGTCGAAGAAGGTCAGGCAGTCGTAGAAGGCGCGGGGGTCGGGGTTGCGGAAGGTCTCGGTCCAGGTCGCGCCGCCGTCTTCGGTGCGCAGCACCCGGGAGGCCTCTCCCTCGCCGATCGACAGGGCAACCGCGCGCCGCGCGTCGAGGGCCTCGACGTCGCGCAGCTCCAGGCCTTCCGCGACGGCGCCGGGCGGCGAGACGTCCTGCCAGCTGCGGCCGCCGTCCACCGTGCGCAGGACGGTCCCCTTCGTGCCCGCCACCCAGGCCGTGGTCCGGCTGACGGCGGCCAGGCCGCGCAAGCGCGCCGCCGTGCCGGTGTCCTTCAGCGCCCAGCCCGCTCCGCGCAGCTCCCGCGGGGTCCCGTCATCGGCGGCCCGGGACGGCGCGGCCGCCACCCCCAGCACCAGGACCGCCGCGGCCAGGCCGGCCCGCACACCCATACCCACGCCCACGCCCACGCCCACGCCCATGCCCACGCCCACGCCCACGCCCATGCCCATGCCCATGCCCATGCCCATGCCCATGCCCATGCCCATGCCCATGCCCATGCCCATGCCACCCGGAAGTCTCATGGCGCCGGAAGCTAACGCACGCCCGATATCCCGTCCAGAGCGCCTCGGCGGCCGGCCGGATGCTCCCGTGCGCCCGTTGGAGTGAGCGGTAACCGGCCCTTGTGCGACCGACCGGGGACGGTGGCTGCCGCCCCGGGCTCCTTCCGCCACACCCGCTCTGTCATCACTCTGTGCGATCACACGGACCGCTTCCGGACACTCGGTGACACAGCTCACGTCACCTCCCGTGCACGGATTTGCCGTTTCCGGCGTCTATCGGGTTGCCGGGTTCCACCCCCCAGCCCGGCAGCAGATCCGCCGCAAGGGAGTGAGCTTTGATCACTGTCATCGAGCAGGCCGTACAGGCCCGTCTGGTCGCCACCGCGCCGAAGGTCGACACCGTGCCCGTCACCCTCTGCTACGACCGGGCGGATCCCTTCGCGGTGCGCATGGCCTTTCCCGCCCCGGCCACGCTGGAGGGGGTCGAGGTGTCGTGGACGTTCTCGCGCGAGCTGCTGGAGTCGGGGCTGGAGTGCCCGTCGGGCTGCGGTGACGTGCGGGTGCGGCCGTACGACGCCGACCGGACCACCATCGAGTTCCACGCCCCCGAGGGCGTGGCGATCGTCCTGATGGTGACGTCCGAGCTGCACCGCTTCCTGGAGCGGGCCTCCACCGTCGTCCCGCCCGGGCTGGAGCACCTCTACCTCGACATGGACCACAGCCTGGCCCGGCTGCTGCGCGACACCTGCTGACTGCCCGGCGTCGCCCCGGCCCGCCAGGAGGCTCGTAATTCGATTGCGGGCGGCTGCGGCGGCCCGTAGCTTCGAAGACGCCCCATTGCCGTCGAACGGAGCAGGACATTGCTCGTCTGAGGTCGAGACACCGGCCACCGCCGTGGCACTCATCGCCACCCTCCCCGTCCCGGGGACGGAAGTCGGCTGTCTCCCCGCGTTGCACGCACCATTCACGCAACCTGGAGGCCTCCATGAGTAACGCCCCTTCCTTCGTCACCTGCTCCTCCCTCTCCTTCGACTGGCCCGACGGCACCCCCGTCTTCGACGGGTTCCACCTGGCCGTGGGCCCCGGCCGTACCGGTCTGATCGGACTCAACGGCTGCGGCAAGTCCACCCTGTTGAGACTCCTGGCCGGAGAACTCACGCCCACCGAGGGCCAATTGTCCGTGTCGGGCACGGTCGGGTACCTCCCGCAGAACGCCACCCTCGACACCGCGCTGCGCGTGGACCAGGCGCTCGGCATCCACGCGGCCCGGGCCGCCCTGCACGCCATCGAGGCGGGTGAGGCCACCGCGGCGAACTTCTCCGCCGTGGGCGACGACTGGGACGTCGAGGAGCGGGCCCTCGCCACGCTCGACCAGCTCGGCCTCGGCCGGATCGGCCTGGACCGCACGGTCGGCGAACTCTCCGGCGGCGAAGGCGTGTTGCTGCGGCTGGCCGCCCTGCTGCTGGCGCGCCCCGACGTCCTGCTGCTGGACGAGCCCACCAACAACCTGGACCTGCGGGCCCGCGGCCGCCTGTACGCGGCGGTGGAATCCTGGACCGGTGTGATGGTCCTGGTGAGCCACGACCGGGAACTGCTGGAGCGGGTCGACCAGATCGCCGACCTGCGCGACGGCGAAGTCCGCTGGTACGGCGGGAATTTCACGGACTACGAGGAACTGCTGGGCGCCGAGCAGGAGGCGGCCGAGCGGATGGTGCGGGTCGCCGAGGCCGATGTGCAGCGACAGAAGCGCGAACTGGCCGACGCACAGGTCAAACTGGCCCGGCGCAAGCGGTACGGCCAGAAGATGTACGACACCAAGCGCGAGCCGAAGATCGTGATGAACGCCCGCAAGAGGGCGGCGCAGGAGTCGGCCGGCAAGCACCGCACCCTGCACACCGAGAGGCTGGCCCAGGCCAGGGAACGGCTGGACCACGCGGCGGAGGCGGTGCGCGACGACGACGCCATCCGGATCGAGCTGCCCGCCACCCAGGTGCCACCGGGGCGGCGCGTGCTGACGCTGAGCGATCTGCGCCTGGTCCACGGCGCGGCCGTGCCGGGCGAGTGGGAGCTGCGCGGGCCGGAGCGGATCGCGCTGGTGGGCCGCAACGGTTCGGGGAAGACCACCCTCCTGCGCACGATCGCGGGGCGGCTCGCACCGGAGTCCGGAACGGCACAGACCCATGTGAGCACCCGCTTCCTGCCGCAGCGGCTGGACGTGCTCGACGAGAGCCGTTCGGTGGTGGAGAACGTGGCCCGCTTCGCCCCGCAGGCCACGAACAACGTGATCCGCGCGCGGCTGGCGCACTTCCTCTTCCGGGGCGCCCGGGCGGACCGGCCGGCCGCCACCCTGTCCGGCGGGGAGCGCTTCCGCGCCGCCCTGGCGGCGCTGCTCCTCGCGGAACCCGCGCCGCAGCTGCTCATGCTGGACGAACCGACGAACAACCTGGACCTGTCGAGCGTGCGCCAGCTGACGGACGCGCTGGAGTCGTACGCGGGCGCGCTGGTCGTGGCCAGTCACGACGTGCCGTTCCTGGAGTCGATCGGCATCACCCGGTGGCTGATGCTGGACGGGGAGCTGCGGCCGACCACGGCCGAGGAGGTCCGCGACACGCTCTGGCACGACTGAGGCACCGGCCGACGGCGCGCGGCGACGGCGCCGCCTCCCGGGGGGCGCCCCCCGGGAGGCGGCTCGCCCGAGGCGACTTTCCCTTCTCGCACCCCTCAGACCCCTCCTAAACTGCATAGATAGCCGGACGTAATCAGACATAGCCACCCCTGGGGCTTGGCTGACTCTTGATGTCGCGCTTAACCTACGATTCCGTAGGCTACGGAACCGTAGGTAATTCGCTTTTGCACTCAGGAGTACCCGTGACGATCACCTCTCCCCACCTCGGCAGCTCGGAGGCGTGGACGGACGCCAAGCTGCTGTTCGCGCTGGAAGAAGTGGTCGAGAAGGAGCTCAACCGCCATCTGAAGGTCACCAAGGACTGGATGCCCCACGAGTACGTCCCGTGGAGCGACGGCCGCAACTTCCCCGGCTTCTTCGAGGACGGCGAAGCGTGGGACCCGGAGCAGTCCAAGGTCACCGAGATCGGCAAGATCGCGCTCGTCGTGAACCTGCTGACCGAGGACAACCTCCCCAGCTACCACCACGAGATCGCGTCCCTTTTCGGCCGCAATGGCGCCTGGGGTACCTGGGTGCACCGCTGGACGGCCGAGGAGGGCCGTCACGGCATCGTGATGCGCGACTACCTGCTGGCCTCGCGCGCCGTGGACCCGGACAAGCTGGAAGCGTTCCGGATGCAGCACATGTCGGAGGGCTTCGAGTCCGACAACCGCCACTCCATGCTCCACTCCGTGGCGTACGTCGCCTTCCAGGAGCTCGCCACCCGCATCTCGCACCGCAACACCGGTCACCAGTCCGGTGACCCGGTCTGCGACCGGATGCTGGCGCGCATCGCGCAGGACGAGAACCTGCACATGGTCTTCTACCGCAACCTGCTGGGCGCGGCCTTCGAGATCGCCCCGGACCAGACCATGAAGGCCGTGCGGGACGTCGTGGTCGGCTTCCGGATGCCCGGACACGGCATGCCCGGCTTCGAGCGCATGGCCGCGCAGATGGCGATCGGCGGGGTCTACAACCTGCGGATCCACCACGACGACGTACTGAGCCCCGTGATCCGCTTCCTGAAGATCATGGACATCGACGGTCTGGGCCCCGAGGGACTGAAGGCCCAGGAAGAGCTCGGCCTGTTCATGAACGGCCTGGACGCCGAGGCGCGCAAGTTCGACGAGCGCCTGGCCGCCCGCGCGGCGCGGATCGCCGCCCGCAAGGCCTGACCGGTTTCCGCTCGCCCGGTCGGGTGACGCCGATTGCCCTGGCAGAGCCCCGCTCTGCCAGGGTTTCGCGTCATGACCTCGCTCCGGGTGGACATCGACCAGCTGACCCGTCTGACCCGCGCGCTGGACTCCTCGCTGCTCTCCCTGCGGGACGCCCGGCGCGCGCTGGACCACGTACGGGCCGACCAGCTCGGTACGGCGGACCTGGACGAGGCGTGTGACGGCTTCCAGAAGAGATGGGCGCACGGCGCACGAGAGCTGACCAAGCGCGTCAAAACGGTGCGGGAGGGCGTGGACCGCAGCGCCGCGGAGTTCGCGGAGCTGGAGGAGGCCATCCGAGTGGCCTTCCGCCAGGCGGCGGCCACGCATGACTGAACACGCCGCGCTGGGCTTCGACCCGGCGCCCGGGGATCCGGTGGCCGTCCTGGCCCTGACGAAGCGGCTCTCCACCTCGGCAGCTTCGCTCGGCGAGGCCGCGCGCGTGGTGAAGGCGCTGGTCTCGCACAGCTCGGCCTGGCAGGGGGAGGCGGCGACCGCCTTCCGCGTCTCCCTGTCGCAGGACCTCCCCCGCTATCTCGGCTCCGCGCACACCTCCCTCGCGGAGGCCGTCCGCCGGCTCACGGGGTGGCACGAGACCCTGCTGGCCCACCGCGCCCTGGCGTCCCGGTACGAGGCCAGGGCCGCGGCCGCGACGACCCCGGAGGCGCTGGCGGACGCCCGCCGCCTGGCCCATGAACTGGCCGCGGAACACAGCGCGGCGGCCCGCCGCGTGGCCCACACCCTGAACACGGCATCGGACCGCCTGGCCCCGAAGGAACCGGGCCTGCTGTCCTCGATCTGGCACAAAATCACCGCCGACCCGGCCGACGCCTTGTCGAACGCGTCGGCGATCCTGGGCGCGATCGGAGCCGGCGTGGCACTGCTCTGCCCGCCGGCGGGGCTGGCGGTGATGCTGGTCGCGGGGGGCCTGTCCCTGGCGGCCCTGACGGCGCACATGGCGGATCCGAAGTTTCGCAAGCCGTTGGTCGACGGTGTGACGAAGGGCGAGTTCGACGCGGACTTCTGGAAGAGCAGCGTGACCCTCCTCGGCGACACCGCGGGCTCGGTCCCGGGCCTCGCCGCGGTCGCCTCAGGCGCGAAGGCCGGCACGGCGGCAGCCCGCGCGGCCCTTGCGGCAGCCCCGGAAACCAGCGCCCTGGCGGGCCTCGGCACGGGCGCCCAAACCTTCCGCAGCACGACATGGTCGACCGGCCTCGCCATCCAGGAGGTCGAGAACCCGTTGCTCACGTGGGGCGTGCGGTCCACGAATCCCACGGTCAGGAACTCCGCCAATATGGTCGCTCCCACCATGGGTATGACGACGGCTCTGCTCGACTACGGTCCGGAGAGCGATACGGTCGAGCACGCGTCAACTGCCGCAGACGGTGTCCGAGGTGTACTGGACGACGTCCCTTCGGCCTTGGAGAAGACGAGCCGTGCTTGGTCGGTGATCACGCCGTGAGCGCACCACCCGTTTGGTTCCGACTGCCCCCAGGCTTTCACGACATCTCAGCGAGCGATCGCGGCCTACTGGACGCCGTTGCGGGCGCCTTCGACAGCCCGGTTGCCCAACAGGAGCTAGCGCAGCTCATGGACGGCTTGGACCAGCTCGCCAGGCATGATGTCGTACACGCCGCGCTCGGGATGCACCCTGACGGGATCACAGGGTTGTCCTCGTCGCTGTTCTCCCTGGCGATCCGGCCTGCCGAGCCTTCCAGGCTGCACCTGACCGTGGCCCGAGAGGCACTCGCGGCCGCACGGTCCCCCCTGTGGAAGAGCTCGACGCGCCGGATTGTCGACCTGCCCTCTGAGCTTCCGTGCTACTTGGTCGCCGGAACGATTTCTGTTCCTGGAATCGAGCAACCACTATTTCAGGCCAAAGTCACAACGGCCCACGCGGATGGGCTGCACTTCCTCGTACTGGACCTGACCAGCGCGGCGTTGCAGTACTTGGACTCGTACACCGAAATCATCGAAGCGATCACACACACCATCAGCTTCTCCGACCCAGAACCCAAGCCCGCGCCGCCCGGTCCGCCTGCTACCTCACGCATTCTGGAGGTGCTCCAGTGAGACTTCAGCTCGCCAAAGTGGCATGGGACAACCCGCGAACTGTCAGCGGCTACAAGCGGCTGGCCAGGAGACGCACCATCCAACTGGTCAGCCTGAGTGTGCCATTCCTCCTTGCCGTGGGGTGCCTCGGTCTCGGGAAGTTCCCCGACGGCGTGGTCGCCTTCTTGGTGATTATCATCGGATCCCTCCCCTGGTTGCCGTGGGTCGCCATCACCTATCTCAGACGTCTTCGTGTCGAGGCGATCCTCCGGTCCTACCCCTGGCGTGAGCTGCCGTGTCGGCACGTTCCCTACGTCACCGGGAGCCCCTCGACGATCCTCGTCCGTTTTCAGGAGGACTTCACAGCCACGCTCCGGATCGTCCCTTTCCCCGTCAACCTGGCCGAACGGGAGAACGACCAGCCGGACCGGATCTGGTTCGCGGGGGATCCCCGGTTCGGGGGGGTCGTGTCGCCCGTCGGGGGGCATTACCCCGTTCGGGTTGTGCCCGACAAGGTGGTCCCGGACGGGTGGGTCGGTGGGGATGACGGGCTGGCCCGCCGGGTGGGGCTGGTGCGGCGGAACGGCAAGGCGACGCAGACCTGATCAGCCGCGGCCCGAGCGGAGGGCCTGGCGTTCGGATTCGGACAGGCCGCCCCAGACGCCGAAGCGCTCGTCGTTGGCCAGCGCGTACTCCAGGCACGCCACCCTCCCCTCGCACGCCCCACACAACCGCTTCGCGTCGCGCAGCGAAGACCCCGGCTCCGGGAAGAAGAAGCCCGGCCCCGTCTGAGCGCACAGGGCGAGTTCGTACCAGGCGGCGTCCGCGGTCTCGGCGGTGTCGGCCGTGTGGGTTGCAGTGGTGTTCATCGACATGCGGGAGATACTGACCCGCCAGGATGGACGTCCGATCAACGCCTGATCAACACCCCACCGCATCCGCCCTCCCCAGCATCCCACCCACCACTGACAGCGGGTTCGGGCGGTAGCCGGGCGGTTGCCGGCCGGCCTCAGTCCGCTTGTTTCGCGCGGCTCGGCTGGACCCGTTTCGGTTCGCCCGGCATCTTCGGGTAATCCGGCGGGTAGGGCATGTCGCCCAGGCCGTGGTCCTGTTCCTGGCGGTCCGCGAGCTCCAGGACGGCGTCCAGGGCGAAGGCGTGGTCGTCCATGTCGGCGCGCAGGTCGCCCAGTTCGGCGAAGCGGGCCGGCATCGTGACGATGTCGAAGTCGCGCGGCTCGGCGTCGTCCACCTCGTCCCAGCGCAGCGGGGCCGACACCGGGGCGTGCGGGCGGGGGCGGACGGAGTAGGCGGAGGCGATCGTGCGGTCCCGGGCCGTCTGGTTGTAGTCGACGAAGATCCGCTCGCCGCGTTCCTCCTTCCACCAGGCAGTGGTGACCTTGCCCGGCATCCGGCGTTCCAGTTCCCGGCCCAGCGCGATGGCGCACCTGCGGACCTCGGTGAAGGTCCAGCGCGGTGCGATCGGTACGAAGACGTGCAGGCCGCGGCCTCCCGAGGTTTTGGGCCAGCCCAGCAGGCCCACCTCGTCGAGCAGGGCCCGCAGTTCGTGCGCGGCCGCCACCGCGTGGCGGTAGTCGGTGCCCGGCTGCGGGTCGAGGTCGATGCGCAGTTCGTCGGGGCGGTCGGTGTCCTCGCGCCGCACCGGCCAGGGGTGGAAGGTGAGGCAGCCCAGATTGGCGGCCCACAGCACGGCGGCCGGCTCCGTCGGGCAGATTTCGTCGGCCGTGCGGCCGCTCGGAAAGGCGATGTGGGCGGTCGGGATCCAGTCGGGCAGGTTCTTCGGCGCCCGCTTCTGGAAGAAGGACTCGCCTTCCACCCCGTCCGGGAACCGTTCGAGGGTCGTCGGCCGGTTGTGCAGGGCGCGCGTGATCCCCTCCGCGACGGCCAGGTAGTACTCGGCCACGTCCCGCTTGGTGAGGCCGCGCTCCGGGAAGTAGACCTTGTCCGGATTGGACAACCGCACCTTGCGGCCGCCCGCCTCAAGCTCGATGGCATTGCCCGCAGCACCCATGTGCGCCACGGTAGGCGGGTCCGGCCGGCCGCGCACACCGGGCGGGGCCGGGCGGACCACCGCAGAATCTCAGGTATGGATCTGCCGGTGATGCCCCCCGTGAAGCCGATGCTCGCCAAGTCGGTGGCCAAGATCCCGCCGGGCATGCAGTACGAGGCCAAGTGGGACGGCTTCCGGGCCGTCGTGCACCGTGACGGGGACGAGATCGAAATCGGCAGCCGCACGGGCAAGAGCCTGACCCGGTACTTCCCGGAGCTGGTGGCGGCCCTGAAGGAGAACCTGCCCGCCCGCTGCGTCGTGGACGGCGAGATCGTGATCGTCCACGGTGGGCGTCTCGACTTCGACCGGCTGACGGAGCGGATCCACCCCGCCGCTTCGCGCGTGAAGATGCTGGCGACGACCACTCCCGCCAGCTTCGTCGCCTTCGACCTGCTCGCGCTCGGCGACGAGGCGCTCCTCGCCACCCCGCTCGCCGAGCGCCGCGCCGCCCTGAAGCGGTCCCTCTCCACCGCTCGGCCCCCCGTTCACCTCGCGCCCGCCACCACCGACCCCGCGCTCGCGCAGCAGTGGTTCGAACAGTTCGAGGGCGCCGGGCTGGACGGGGTGGTCGCCAAGCCGCTCGACCTCCCCTACCGGCCCGATGCCCGGGTCATGTACAAGATCAAGCACGAGCGTACGGCCGATGTCGTCGTCGCGGGTTTCCGCTTCCACAAGAGCGGTCCGATCATCGGATCACTGCTGCTGGGCCTGCACGACACCCGGGGCACCCTCCAGCACGTCGGCGTGTGCGCCGCCTTCCCCATGAAGCGCCGCGCCGAGCTCGTCGAGGAGCTCGAACCGCTGCGCATGCCGGACCCCCAGGGCCATCCGTGGGCGGCCTGGGCGGAGGAGTCCGCGCACGAGAGCGCCCGGCTCCCCGGTGCGCAGAGCCGCTGGACCGGGAAGAAGGACCTGTCCTGGGTCCCGCTGCGCCCGGAGCGGGTCGTCGAGGTGGCGTACGACCACATGGAGGGGGACCGTTTCCGGCACACCGCGCAGTTCCGCCGCTGGCGGCCCGACCGGGCGCCGGAGAGCTGCACCTACGCCCAGTTGGAGGAGGTCGTGGGCTACGACCTCGCCGAGGTGCTCGGAGCGCCCCCGGCCGACTGACCGATTCCGCTGACCTCCTCGCCCGCCCGCCCCCCGCCCCCACCCCGCTCGGCGCCCCTCCGCGCCCCGCACCCCGCGCCGGCCCCTCAGGAGCTTGCCGCGCCCCCGTCGGCGCGCCGCGCCGCCCGGTACGCCGCCAGCTCCCGGGCCGTCTCCGCCTCGATCAGGTCGGCATTGACGGCGACGCCGGCGCGCTCCCCCTGGGCGACGGCGCCCGCGACCTTCTCCATGGGAGCGGTCACGTTCCCGGCGGCCCAGACTCCCGGCAGTGCGGTCGCCCCGGTCAGCGGGTCGGACTCGACACAGGTGCCGAGTATGTGGCCGTCCCGTTCCAGGGCGGTCGTGGGCAGGCCCAGACCGGTCAGCACCCCGGAGCGGGCGGTGAAGCGGGGGGCCACCACGAGCGCCCGGCACGCCACGGTGCCACCGCCGGCCAGGCTCATCCCGGTCAGCCGGTCCCCGCCCCCGGCCCTCGCCCTCCCCCCGCCACCGGCCCCGTCGTCCGCCCCTCCGCTCCCGCTCCCGCCGTGCGCCCCTCCGCTCCCGCCCCCGCTCCCGCTCCCGCCGTCCGCCCCGGTCAGGATCCCGGTCACCTCGCCCTCCGCCACCGCGACCCCGCGGGCGGCCAGCAACTCCCGTTCCGCGTCGGTGAGCCGCCAGGTGTGCGACAGCAGGGTGATCCGCCGGGTCCACTGCCGCCACAACCCCGCCTGGTGCACCGCGAGGGGCCCGTCGGCCAGCACCGCGACGGCCTGGTCCCGTACCTCCCAGCCGTGGCAGTACGGGCAGTGCAGCACGTCCCGCCCCCAGCGCTCCCGCAGCCCCGGGACGGCCGGCAATTCGTCCACCAGGCCCGTGGCCACCAGCAGCCGCGAGGCCCGGACCGTCGAGCCGTCCCCGCAGCGGACCAGGAAACCCCCACCGGGCAGCCGGTCCGCGGCGACCGCGCGGCCCGGCCGGATCCGGCCGCCGTAACCGGTGACCTCCGCCCTGCCCCTGGCCAGGAAGCCGGCCGGGTCCTCGCCGTCGAGGCCGAGGTACCCGTGCACGTGCGCGGCGGGAGCGTTGCGCGGGCCGCCGGAGTCGATCACCAGCACGGAGCGGCGGGCCCGGACCAGGGCCAGGGCCCCCGCGAGCCCCGCGGCGCCGCCGCCCACCACCGCCACCTCGAAGTCGAAACGGTTCGTCAGCGCGTCGTCGTCCATACGGGTGAGGGTCGTCCTCGGGGCACCCACTTGACAAATGATGTTGCCGATGCGGCAAATGGAGTCATGGCCACCCCGGAGCAGGACGACGAAGTCGCGGGCGTACTGACCGCCGTCGGCCCGCGGCTGCGCGCCCTGCGACGCCGGCGCGGCACCACGCTGGCCCAGCTCAGCGAGACCACCGGGATCTCGCTGTCCACCCTGTCCCGGCTGGAGTCCGGGCAGCGCAGGCCGACGCTGGAACTGCTGCTACCGCTGGCGCGGGCCCACCGGGTGGCGCTGGACGAGCTCGTCGGTGCGCCCGAGACCGGCGATCCCCGGATCCGCCCGCGTCCGTTCGTCCGGCACGGCCACACCTTCGTACCGCTGACCCGCAACCTCGGCGGTGTGCACGCCTTCAAGCAGATCCTCCCGCCCGCCGAAGACCCGCCGCCCCCGCCGGAACTGCGCGTCCACGAGGGCTACGAGTGGCTGTACGTGCTCTCCGGGCAGGTGCGGCTGCTGCTGGGCGAGCACGACCTCGTGCTCGGCCCGGGCGAGGCGGCCGAATTCGACACGCGCACGCCGCACGGTTTCTCCAACGCCGGCCCCCGGCCGGCGGAGTTCCTCAGCCTCTTCGGCCCCCAGGGCGAGCGGATCCACGTCCGCGCCAGGCCGGCCGCCACCCGATCGGAAGGACCTTCATGACCCCCACCGGCGAGCGTCCCGAACGGGCCGTCCCCCAGCCCAACGCCGTCGTCGGTGTCGGCCTCGTCGTGATCGGCGCCGACGGCCGGATCCTGCTCGGCCAGGCGCACGACGGCCGTTGGGAACTGCCCGGCGGAAAGGTCGACGCCGGGGAGGACTTCGAGCGGGCCGCGGCCCGGGAGCTGGAGGAGGAGACGGCGCTGCGGGCGGATCCCGGGCAGATCCGGGTGCTGTCCGTCCAGATCGACGCCAAGGGCGGCCTGACCCGGCTGACGGCCGCCGCCGTGACCTCGGCGGCGCAGGGCGCCGCCGTCGTCACCGAACCGCACAAGATCGTCCGCTGGCAGTGGTTCACCCCGCAGGAGGTCCCAGGGGCGCTCTACCCCCCGTCCGCGGCGGTCCTGCGCGCCTGGCGCCCGGACCTCCCCACGCTGCCGGACGTGCCCTCGTACGACTACGCGGTCACCCCCACCGCCCCGGCCCCCACCACCACTTAGGAGCGCACGGCGAGCCGCGGCGCGAAGTGGGGAGAAGGTGACGCCGGAGGTCGCGGGGCCGAGGTCGGCGTGGTCGGCGGTGTTCTGCACGACGAAGACGAGCACCCGCATGCACAGGCCGATGCCGGCACCCAGGACGACCATGTGCGCAGGCCCCGTACCAGGGGCGCGCGGGGGGCTGTGCCGGGGCCGGTACCCGGGCCGTGCGGCCCCCGCTCCCCCGCCCTCACTCCCCCGCCCCCGTCAGCGCAGGTAGGCCAGACCCGGGTGCTCCGCCGCGTACCCGTCCACCAGCCGCCGCGCCACCCCCACCGAGTCCACCAGCGGGTGCAGGGCGAAGGCTTTGACCGCGGTCGCCCGCGAGCCGCTCGCCGCCGCCGCCAGCACCTCCCGCTCGACGGCCTTGACGGCGCTCACCAGCCCGACCGCGTGCAGCGGCAGCGGATCGACGCCCACGGGGTGGGCGCCGTTCGCGTCGACCAGGCAGGGCACCTCGATGACCGCTTCGGCGTCCAGGACGGACAGGGTGGCGCGGTTGCGGACGTTGAGGATCAGTGTGGCCCGCTCGTCCCGGGCGATGGCCCGCATCAGCGCGAGCGCGACCCGTTCGTAGCCCCCGGACTCCAGGTCGCTCTCCTCGCGCTCCCCCACGCCCGCCACCTCGCGGTTCTCGGCCATGTAGGTGGCCTCGCGCTCGGCGCGGGTCCGGTCCCAGGCGGCCAGCGCAGCCCCGGCCGGCAGGCCGCCGCTGCCCGCCTCGGCGTAGAAGCCGCGCTGCTGGTCACGCAGGAAGGCCCCGCGCGTCTGCCCGGCCTCCAGGTAGGCGCGTACGGTGTCGCGGTTGAAGTAGTAGTAGTGCAGGTATTCGTTCGGGACCGCGCCGAGCGAGCGCAGCCACTGCGCGCCGAAGAGCCGGCCCTCCTCGAAGGACTCCAGGGCTTCGGCGTCGGCCAGCAGCCGGGGCAGTTCGTCGCGGCCGTTGATGTGCAGGCCCCGGACCCAGCCGAGGTGGTTGAGGCCGACGTAGTCGATCCAGGCGTCTTGCGGCCGGGCCCCCAGCAGCCGGGCGATGCGCCGGCCGAGCCCGACGGGCGAGTCGCAGATGCCGATCACCCGGTCCCCGAGCTCCTCGGCCATCGCCTCCGTGACGAGACCGGCCGGGTTGGTGAAGTTGATGACCCAGGCCTCCGGGGCGCTGCGGGCGATCCTGCGCGCCAGTTCCCGGACCACCGGCACCGTCCGCAGGCCGTACGCGATGCCGCCGGCGCCGACCGTCTCCTGGCCCAGCACCCCCTCCGCGAGGGCGATGCGTTCGTCGGCGGCCCGCCCTTCCAGGCCGCCCACCCTGATCGCGGAGAAGACGAAGTCGGCCCCGCGCAGGGCCTCGTCGAGGTCTGCGGTGGCCGTGACGGCCGGGGCGTCCGCCACCCCGGCGGCGGCCGCCTGGTCCGCCAGGACCCGCGCCATGGCGCCGAGCCGCTCCGGGTCCCGGTCGTACAGGGTCACCCGGGTCACTCGGCCCTCGGCGTGGTCGCCGAGCAGTGCTCCGTAGATGAGCGGTACCCGGAAACCGCCCCCGCCGAGGATCGTCAGCCGCACGTCCCTACCGCCCTTCGTCCGTGCCCCGTGGCGTGCCACTGCCCGTCCGGCCCGTCGAGAGCGCGAGCACGCCCCGTCGAGGACGGCAACGCGCCCGCGCCGGTGCCACGATCCGTGACACCGCGGTCCGGCGCCCGCGGCGAGAACGCCACGGGCGCGCGGTCGGCACACCTGCGGTGCGCCGTCGGCGCACCGCAGTCAGGACACCAGTGTCCCCCGGCGGGTCACGCCCCCAGCGACGGCACGGCGCGCAGCCGGGCGCCGCCCTGCTGGCGGGCGGGTCCGCCCGGCGCCACCGGACCCGTCGGCGCGCCCTGCGGGGCCGAGAGGATCAGGGTGATCCGGGTCAGCCCCATTGCGTCCAGCATGCGGCTGCTCTCGGCCACCATCCGGCAGCGCACGACCCCTCGCCGCGGGTCGGGGTGGCGCACGGTGCGCACCGCTCCGTCCCGCTCGGCGGCCCCCGCTCCGCGCATGCTCAGCCAGTGCGGGACCCCGTACCGGTAGGCCGCCTCCATGAACGGGTCGCGGGCCACCTCCTGACGGATGCTGCGCAGTCCCTCGTCCTGCGGGGCCGCGGCGAGCGCGGTGGCGAACTGGGCCAGCAGCGGCACGCACCAGGCCGGTTCGTGGTCCTCCAGCACGCCCGCGGCGTCCGGGTGGAACAGCACGAAGCGCAGGAAGTTGTCGTCCGGCAGGGCCGTGGGATGCGGCCGGACGGACTGGAAGAGCTGGTCGAAGGCCGAGTTGGTGAGCGCCACGTCCCAGCGGTGGTCCACCAGGAAACTCGGGTAGGGGACGGCCTCCATCAGGGCGGCGTAGTCGCACAGGTAGTCGCGCTGCGCCGGGTCCTCGGGCAGCCTGCTCTCCTCGGCCGCGCGCCAGGTGGGCGGCGGGTCGCGCTCGACCATGACGCGGAAGAGCCAGAAGCACTGCCGCTCGCTCATCTCCAACGCCTCGGCGAGGGCGAGCAGTTTGCGGTCCGTCCACTCCTTGACCAGGCCGCGTTCCCAGTTTCCGTACGCACGCACGCTGATGCGCAGACGCGCGGCGAGGTCCTCCTGGCTCAGTCCGAGCTCCTCGCGGCGCTGGCGCAAAATCTCCTTGCGTCGCTCCGACCGCACGGCGCCGCGTGCGGACTCCTCGCCCGCCAGGCGCTCCTCACCGGCTCGGGCGAGGCCATCGGACGGGCCCACCGCTGCGAGATGTGGCACCGAGAGCTCCCCCTCCTCACGGTCTGGATCTTCATTTCCGTGTGGCGATCCTGCTACCGACCTCATTCGAGTGTCAACTATTGTGGCAATTCCAGCCTCTTGACAGCTCATTCCCGCCACAGCTGTGGCACGTTCTAGCCCTTCGGGGCCGGAACGGCTAGATTCCAGAAGCCGACCATGTGCCCCGTCCGACTTCGCGCGATCTAGGAGAACCCCTGGTGACAGACGGCTTCCCGGCTCCCGTCGCGGTGGCCAACGCACCCCTGGCAGCCACCGTCACGCGCGTCGCCGAACTCGCGGGCAAGATGGGCCGCGACCTGAACCAGGTCTTCGACCTGCGACGCCTTTCCGAGGCCTCGGGCGTGCCCGCGGACGTGGTCAGGACGCTGCTGGACGGCAGGCCCGCAGGCGAACCCGATCTCCAGACCCGCTTCCTCCAGCGTCTCGACCTGCTCCGTCGCACACGGGTCAAACCCAACGGCCGCCGCTACACCCAGCAGGAGATCGCGGACGGCGCGGGCATGTCCCGGCAGCAGGCCGGCGCCCTGATCAACGGCGACCGCCGCCCCACCATGGAGCACTGCGACGCCATCCAGCGCTTCTTCGGCGTGCACGCGGGATTCCTCACCGCCCACGACGCCGACGCCCTCACCGACGCCCTCCAGCGGACCGAACAGCAGCTGCTCCAGGACTTCGCAGGCCGCGCCCGGGAAAACGTACCGGCGGTAACTGCTTCGGCCGGCGATCCGCTGGCAAGACTCCTGCAGAACCACGGCGTACGGGGCATCGCCTGGCGGGCCGCCCAACTGCCCAGCGACAAGCACCGGGACAAGGTGACCGAATGGCTGGACATGCTCCTCGAAAGCGTCAAACCGAACGAATCCTGACCCAGTCGAAAGTCTGGGTCTGATCCTTGAGTCCTGATCCGGATCCGCGCCGACGGGGAGAACGGTGAGCATAGGCAGAGAGCAGCGGCGGTTGTGCGGCGAGCTGGTGGCCGGCATCCGGCTGACCGCCCCCGTGGAACCCATGGACCTCTACGCCGCCCTCTGCGAGGGCATGAGCAGGCACCGCGGCCGCCGGGTGGACTTCCGGATGGCCTCGTTCCCGCCGGGGACGGCCAGCGGACTGTGGCTCGACATGGCGGACCGCGACCTGGTGGTCATCGAGGAACGCACCGCGCCGGACCACCAACTGGTCATCCTGGGACACGAGCTGTGGCACATGAAGGCCGGTCACTGCAGCCACCACGTCGACGGCGCCGCCGTCGCCGCGCGGCTGCTGTCCGACCAGGCGGACATCGGCGAGACGGTGCGCCGCGTCGCCGCGCGCACCCGTGCCGACGTCCAGGAGGAGAGCGAGGCCGAGACCTTCGGCTTGCTGCTGGGCAGCCGGTGCCGGACCTGGCTGGCCGGATCGTCGAGCCACCGGGCTCCGGCGCAGCGCGACCACGTGGCGGGCCGGATCGAGGCCTCGCTGGGCTACCGGGGGCACAGGAACGACCGTTGAACGGCAAGGACTACTACATACCGGCAGCCGCGATGGCGATCTCCCTCGCCTTCAAACTGCCCGCACTGCGGAGCAACTGGCGCGATCCGCTGCTCCGTTCGGTCTGCGCCCTGCTGACCCTGGCCGGTGCGGTCTTCACCTTCGCCGCACCGCCGACCATCGCGGCGGTCAACCGCTGGACCGGGATCCCCAACATCTCGGCCCCCCTGGTCTACTGCCTGATCACGGCCTTCAGCGCCTCCTGCCTGGTCCTGGTCGTCAACTGGCGGGGCGGCCCGCCGGAGCAGACCCGGCGCGTGTCACGCCGCTGGATCCTCGGCTACAGCCTCGTGGTGGTGGCACTGGTCGTGCTGTTCGCCCTCGGCGACGCCCCCGTCGAGCACCTGCGCGACCTGGACACCGCCTACGCGAACACCCCGTACATCCGCGAGATGATCGCGCTCTACCTGGTCGCCCACAACGTGGCCGCCGTCGTGATGGTGTCCCTGTGCTGGCGCTGGTCGCTCCAGGTGCGCGGCTGGCTGCGGGCCGGCCTGGTGATCATCGTCACGGGTTACGTCTTCAACCTCGGCTACGACGCCACCAAGATGTCCGCGGTCGTCGCCCGCTGGACCGGCCACGACCTCGACTACCTGAGCACCTTCGTCGCCCCGCCGCTCGCCTCCCTGGGCGCGCTGATCAGCGCGATCGGGTTCGTGCTCCCGCTGGTCTGCCAGCGGCTGTCGGACAGCTGGCGGTCCTGGTCGACCTACCGCCGGCTCGGACCGCTCTGGCAGGAGGTACAGATCTCCGCCCCCGCCGGCACCCCCTCCGTGCGGATGTCGTGGTGGGCCGCCGTCGAACTGCGCATGATCCAGCGCGAGTCCGACATCCACGACGGCTTCCTGCACCTGGGCCCGTACTTCGACCAGCGGCTGCGCGACGGGGCCCACGAGCGGGCCCTCGCGGAGGGGGCCGACGAGGGGACGGCGCGCGCGGTCGCCGACGCCGCCATGCTCGCCGCCGCCGTACAGGCCCGCGCGGCGGACCCCGAGGGCAAGGTCATCGGAGCCAGCGAGGAGGCCGCCGCCGACACCTCCGACGGCCCCCGCGACCTCCTGCGGATCTCCCACGCCCTGCGCCACTCGCCGGTGGTCCAGACGGTCCGCCGGCGCGCCGCCGCCCTGGAGGGGAGCGCCGGACTCGTCTAGGCGCGTCCGGGCGACTCGTCTGGACGGGCAGCGGCTCGCCTGGACGGGGAGCGACTCGCCCAGACGCGTCCAGACGGGCAGCGCCGGGCCCGTGGGCGGGGCCGCGTGCTGCCGGGAGCGCCGGGCCGCCCCGGCGGATCCCAGGCCGGCGTCCCGCGGCTCAGCCGCCGGCCGCGACCGCCGTCGCCGTGGCCGGGAAGAGGTCCTGGAAGGGGCCCGCCGAGTCGACGCCGGCCCGTCCGTAGGGCGCGTCGAAGCTCCACACCATGAACAGCAGGAACACGATCAGCGCGCTGAACAGCCCGGCCAGCAGCAGCTCCCGCCCGGAGCGGCGGATCTGCAAGGTGAAGATCAGCCCGACCGTGACCACGCCGCCGACGAGCAGCCCGAACCACACCACGCCCGGCAGTGTCGACTCGGAGCTCTGCGTCCGCGAGTGGCGGGCGTCGTCGGCGGCCGCGATGTGGTCCAGCAGCGGCTGGTAGGCCTGCGCCTGGAGTTCGTTGGCGGGACTCTGGTGCGTGACGTCGCTGCGCAGCTTGCCCAGCAGCTGGGCGCCCTCGGCCGACGCGCCCTCACCGGAGGTCAGCCGAGGCCAGTCGACGGCGACGGTGTGCGAGACGTACGCGTCCACCTCGCCGCGAATCCGGTCGCGCACGGGCGCCGGGTAGACGTCGGCGCGCTGCGTGACCTCGTACAGCGACTGCGCCTCACGGCGCACGCTGTCCTCGGCGGCGCCGCGGGCCTCCCAGACGCCCGCGATGGCCAGGCCCAGCACGATGGCGTAGACCACGCCCACCATCATCGTCATGTACTCGATGACGTCGGGGGTTTCGCTGGTGTCCTCGTCGGCGGCGACGCGGCGGTGCCGGATCGCGGTGATGGCGAGGACGACGGTGCAGACGAGCGCCATGGCGATGGCCAGGACCAGCCATTCGGACACGTGGGTTCTCCCGTTGTTGATCGGTGGCAGTGGGGCGGGGGCGGTGGGGCGGGGCGAGTGGCGGTGGGCCGCGCGGGGGCGGCGGGGGTCAGCCGCGGCTCTTGGAGCGCGGCCGCAGGGCGGCTGCGGCCAGTACGGCGGGGGTGGTGACGACGACCATGAGCATCACGGTGGACATGCCGCCGGGGCCGCGCCGCTCCAGGGCCACCGAGTGGTACGGGCGCACGTGGAAGGCGGGCACGGGCGCGGCGGCGGCCTTGAGCCGGGGTGGGGCGGGGGCTCGCGCCGGCTCGGGGCCGGTCCCGGGCCCAGGACCCGGCGCGGGCGCCGGTGGCTGCGACTCCCCGGCCCGGGCCTGCGCGGAAGGCCCGGGGCCGGGCCCGGGCGGCGGCGTCGGCGGCCCCGGCGGACCGGCGACGGTGGCGGGCCGGGTCGGCCGCCCCGGGTGGTGCACGGTGGGCCGCCCGGGACCGGGCACGGCCGGCAGCACCGACGGCGGGCGGAAGACGGGCCTCCCCGGCCGGCCGGCCGGCACGCAGAGGTCGACCCGGGCACCGCCGCCGTTGCCGGTGGCGTTGGCGTTGGCGTGGCCGTTGCCGTTGCCTTCACCGGCGACGGCCACGTGGGCGTGCAGCGGGCACAGGGCCGCCACCAGGCCCGCCCCGGCGAGGTACTGCCAAGCGGTCACGGTCACCGCGCGTCCTCCCGATTCCGCTGCACGTATGAGGGTTACGGCTGAAGAAACGATCACGGAGCGGGTTCGACACGCGGCAGACCGGTCGGAATCCTTGACGCGGGGGTGACGTCGCCGTGCGCCCGCCACCACGCCGCACCCCCACACCCGCCCCATGCCGTCGCAGCGCCACCTCCGCACCCGGGCCCGCCCCCGAGGAGACCCCGGGCGTGTCCCCACAACCGGCCGCAAGAAGCCCCCGGCCAGCGCACCCGAACCTTCCCGCACGCCGCCCGCACCGACCGAGACCCGAGCAGCCCCGCACGCGCCCGGGAACCCGCCCCGGGCCGCCTGACCGGGGCCCAGGCGGCCCCGCAAGGGCCCCGGAACCTGCCCCCGCCCGACCGGGCCGGGTTCGCGCCCCGGGCGCTGCACGGACGGCCCCCGCGCGGCGCCCGCATCGACCCGAGCCAGGCGGCTCCACACGTGCCCCCGGAACGTGCCCCGGGACACCCGACCAGGGCCCAGGCGCCCCCGCACGGGCCCCCGGAACCGCCCCGACGCACACGGCCCCTCTGGTCCGGAACCTGCCCCGGCACACGCCGCCCGACCGAGCCGGGTTTCGCACCACGCGCGCACCCGGCATCCGGACCTTTCCGCACCGCGTCCGCACCGGCCGAGACCCGACGGCCCCGCACGCGCCCGGGAACCTCCCCCGGGACGCCTGACCGGCCCAGGTTCGCGCCCCGGCGCACACCGCCCCGACCGGGCCGGGTCGCGCGCCGGCGCACGTCGCCCGACTGGGCCGGGTTCGCACCACGCGTGCGCCGGTCACCCGGACCTTCCCGCACGGCGTCCGCACCGGCCGAGACCAGAGCAGCCCCGCAGGCGCCCGGGAACCTTCCCCCCGGGCCGCCCGACCGGGGCCCAGGCGGCCCCACACCGGCCCCGGAACTGCCCTGGCGCACGCCGCCGGAGCCTGCCCCTGCGCACACCGCCCTGACCGGGCCGGGGCGCACCCCCGGACGCCCGACTTGGGCCCGGGCGGCCCTGTATGGGGCCGGAACTGCCCCGGCGCGCGACGCCCGACCGCGCCGGTTCGCGCGCCCCGGGCGCGCACGGACGGCCCCCGCGCTCCCAGGACTCCGCGCGGGCCGTTCCGCTGTCCCGGGGGCCGTGGCGGCGGTTCGGCGCGTCACGGCCCGGGCAGGGCCGTCCGCGCAGAGGATGGCGCCTGTGGACACCGACGTCATCGTGACCGGCCGGCCGGCCGGGCCCGGCGGACGGCCGCGCGGCCCCCGCTGCCCGGCGCGCGCCGAGCACAGGCGCGGCCCGCGCGCGATTCCGCTCCGGCCCGCAACATCCCGGAACGGTTCCGGCCCCTGTCCCCCGCCCCACCCGGCGGCGGCAGCGGGGCCGCCGGGCCCGCCCGGCCGACCGCGCCGCGGTCCGGCGGCGCCGGTATGAGCGCCGAGGCCTCCGAGCTGTCCCGGGGTGTGCGGCGGATCAGCCTGGACGCGGGCGGCGCTCCCCTGTCCGCCCTGCTCTGCGAACCGGCCGAGGGCTCCCCGCGGGCGACGGTCGTCGCCGTCCACGGCGCGGGGATGAGCGCGGGCTACTTCGACGCCCAGGCGCTGCCCGACCTCTCCCTGCTCACGCTGGGCGCCCGGCTCGGGTACACCGTGCTCGCCGTCGACCGGCCCGGCTACGGGCACTCCGCGGGCGGCTTCCCCGAGGGCCAGCCGGTCCGCGAGCAGGCCGCCACGCTCGCCACCGCGCTGCGCGACTTCGGCGCCCGGCGCCCGACGGGGGCCGGGGTCTTCCTCCTGGCCCACTCCTTCGGCGGCAAGGTCGCGCTGCTCACCGCCGCCGACCACGCCGGGCCCGATCTCCTGGGCCTGGAGGTCTCCGGCTGTGGCCACCGCTACGTGCCCGACGCCTTCACCGGCGTGGGCGCGTCCCGCGGAGGCCGCCGCAACTGGGGGCCGCTGGCGCTCTATCCGGCCGGCACCTTCAACGCGGGCGGTTCGTTCGCCGCCCCCGTGCCACCGCGCGAGCTGGCCGACATCAGCCGCTGGCCCGAGGTGTTCCGGGGCGCGGCGGGCCGGGTGCGGGTACCCGTACGGTTCACCTTCGCCGAGCACGAGGCGTGGTGGCGGCACGACGCGGAGGCGCTCGCCGAGCTGCGGGCCGCGCTCACGGCCGCCCCGTCGGTGCACGTCGAGCGGCAGGCGGAGGCCGGCCACAACATCAGCCTCGGCCACTCGGCCCGCTCCTACCATCTGCGCTGCTTCGGCTTCTTCGAGGACTGCCTGGTGCGGCGGAACCTCGCGTACGGCTGAGGTGCGCACCGCCGGACAGGCGCCCGACCGCCCCGCCCCGGGCGCGAAGGGCTCCGGCACGAAGGGCCCCGGCACGAAGGACCCCGGCACCAGGGGCCCCGGCACGAGGGGCCCCGGCGTCAGTCGTCCGCCGGGGACGGCGCCCCGGCCGGCGAGGACACCGCGCGGGGATCCGCGGAGCGGGAGACGGCCAAGCCGGCCCCGGCCACGGCCGCGAGGATCCGCAGGGCGGCCCCGGAGGAGGAGCCGCCCTCCGCCGTGTACGTGATCGGCGTCTGGTCCGGATCGTCCGGCAGGTTCAGGCTCTCGCAGGCGCGCGGGGAACTCCCCCACGAGCGGGTGGCGCAGGTGGCAGCCGCCGGTGGCGAGGCGCTCTTCTCCCGCACCTCCTGGGCTTCGCACACGCACCTCCTGGGCCCGGCACGCCGCTGGACTCCGCTCTACACCCGGGCAGTTCGGCGATCGGCGATCGGCGCGGCGAAGCCCGGAGCGTGGGGGTGGCGCCCGGAGTCGAAGCGGAGGGAGGCGACCACATCGCGGCCTTGCGCTCCCGGTTGACGCAGCGCCCGCGCACCTCGGGGTCGGGGACGGCCGGCCACGCCTCGTCGCGCCGTTCCGGCGGCAGCGCGCCGAAACCGGTGACGAGGGTGGCGACGAGGGCGGCGACGAGCGGGTTCCGGGCCGGCACGTCCGTGCGGCGCCGCCCGATGGCGAAGGCAGGGGCCTGCGGCATCGACTCCAGCAAGTCCGAGCAGCCCCGGCCCCGCCGGACGTCCTGCGGCTGCTCCGCGGCCGCCGCGGAAGCCGCAGGCTCCGTGGCGCTCGCCGCCGCGCCCTGCTGCCCGTACCAGCCGGGGCAGGTGCGCCGGCCCGGCGGCGTCCAGGCGCAGGCTCCTCGCAGCGGGGGTGCGGGCCCGGCGGTGGCCCGCGGCCCGGACGCGCCGAAGGGCGCGACCTCGACAGGTCGCGCCCTTCGGGACGGGGTCAGCGCGGGGCTCAGGCCTCCGGCGAACCGCCGAACCGCTCGCGGTAGGACTCCAGGTCCTCCTCGGTGATCTTCGCGAAGAGCACCGGCGGCACGGTGAACGGCGTACCGGCCGGAACGGCGTCCAGCGCCCTGGCCTGCTCCGGGCTCACCCACGCCGCCGTGTCGTCGGCCAGCGCGAAGGCGGAGCGCATGGCGCGCGCCGAGGCGGGGATGAAGGGCTCGGAGACCACCGAGTAGAGGTGGATGAGGTTCATCGCGGTGCGCAGGGTCAGCGCCGCGCCCTCCGGGTCGGTCTTGATCTCCAGCCAGGGGGCCTTCTCCTCCAGGTAGGAGTTGCCCGCCGACCACAGGGCGCGCAGCGCGGCCGCCGCCTTGCGGTACTGCAGGGCCTCCATGTGACCCTCGTACTCGGCGAGGAGGTCGGCGATCTGCTCGCCGAGCCTGGTCTCGGCCTCGCCTGCCGCGTTGCCCGCGGGGACGTCGTCGCCGAAGCGCTTGCGGGAGAAGGACAGGACGCGGTTGACGAAGTTGCCGAGGGTGTCGGCGAGGTCCTTGTTGACCGTGGCGGTGAAGTGCTCCCACGTGAAGGAGGAGTCGTCGGACTCGGGCGCGTTGGCGATGAGGAAGTAGCGCCAGTAGTCGGCCGGGAGGATCTCCAGCGCCTGGTCGGTGAAGACGCCGCGTTTCTGCGAGGTGGAGAACTTGCCGCCGTAATACGTCAGCCAGTTGAAGGCCTTGACGTAGTCGACCTTCTTCCACGGCTCACGGGTGGCCAGCTCGGTGGCGGGGAACATCACCGTGTGGAAGGGGACGTTGTCCTTGGCCATGAACTGCGAGTAGCGGACGTCCTCGGCCTCGTACCACCAGGACTTCCAGTCGCGGTTCGCGGAGTCGAGGTCCGACCACTCCTTCGTCGCACCGATGTATTCGATCGGAGCGTCGAACCATACGTAGAAGACCTTGCCCTCGGCGGCCAGTTCGGGCCAGGTGTCCGCCGGGACCGGGACACCCCAGTCGAGGTCGCGGGTGATGGCGCGGTCGTGCAGGCCCTCGGTCAGCCACTTGCGGGCGATGGAGGACGCCAGCTGCGGCCACTCCTCCTCGTGTTGCGCGACCCACGTCTCGACCTCGTGCTGCAGCTTGGACTGGAGCAGGAAGAGGTGCTTGGTCTCGCGGACCTCCAGCTCGGTGGAGCCGGAGATCGCCGAGCGGGGCTCGATCAGGTCCGTGGGGTCCAGGACGCGGGTGCAGTTCTCGCACTGGTCGCCGCGGGCCTTGTCGTAGCCGCAGTGCGGACAGGTGCCTTCGACGTAGCGGTCCGGCAGGAAGCGTCCGTCGACCGGCGAGTACACCTGCCGGATCGCCCGCTCCTCGATGAAGCCGTTCTCCTGGAGGCGGCGCGCGAAGTGCTGGGTGATCTCGCGGTTCTGCTCCGAGGAACTGCGGCCGAAGTAGTCGAAGGACAGCTGGAAGCCGTCGTAGACCGCCTTCTGGGCGTCGTGCGCCTGCGCGCAGAACTCGGCGACCGACAGACCGGCCTCCTTGGCGGCGAGCTCGGCGGGGGTGCCGTGCTCGTCGGTGGCGCAGATGAAGAGGACGTCGTGGCCGCGCTGGCGGAGGTACCGGGAGTACACATCCGCCGGAAGCATCGACCCGACCATGTTGCCCAGGTGCTTGATCCCGTTGATGTAGGGAAGCGCGCTGGTGATCAGGTGTCGAGCCATCCTCGGATGCTCCATTTCCTCTGAGCGGTACAACGTGACGTGACGGACTGTGAGTGCGGTTCATCGTATCGAACCGCCGAAAGGCCACGCGCCGCATTTGTTCGGGTGGGCGTAACGCAAAAGCGAGGGCAGTGACCTCTCCGTCACGGCCCTCGCGATCGCGCCCATGCTACAGCGGGCCGGGCCGGCCCCCGACCGTCGCCCACCCCCTCGGTCCCGCCCGCCGGACCACCCGTCGAGCACCGTGATGCGGGCGCCGCCGCAGAGCCCGCCCGCAAGGACACGGCTGCGCCCTTCGGGCCCCCGCGGTGAGCGGGGCGGTCAGGGTCCGGCCGTTCGCCTCGGCCCGGACCGCGCCGGTCACCCACGGGGGCGGCCGGCATATGCGTCTGCGCTGGCCAGGACCTTGGTCGATCGACTTCGATCATCAGTCGTTCATCGCCGAACGTAATATTTCCAGGTTTCTTCTCTGCGCCCCCGAGTGCGCCCGCGCTGGTTTCCTGTTCGCGCACAGGGGATGAGGTGGAGCGGTGATTGATGGCGGTCCGGAGGAGTCCGGTGGGGCGGTGGGGCTGCCGAGCCGGCGACGGCGTCCGACCCCCATGAGCCAGTGGGGTCCTACGGCGCGCCTGTCGTACTGGGCGTTCCACGCCAACCGCCGGCCCGCGTACATGCGCTACGCCTACCTTCAGCTGGGTTCGGACGCGGCGGCGGAGGACGCGGTGGACCGCGCCTTCGACTCGATCATGGCCGAGTGGCTCCGGATGCTCCACATGGACCGCCTGGACGCCTACGCGTGGACCGTGCTCAAGCACTGCCTCGCCGAGCGGCAGCCCCTGCGCCGCCCCTGGCGGCGTCACCCTCCCGAGCCGATGGACATCACCGCCTTCGAGGCGGCCCTCAAGGAGGCGCACGCCGACCGGTACGAGGTGCTGTCGGACACCATCCGCTTCTACTGCGCCGTCTCCCGGCTCGCCGAGCGGCAGCGCGACGCGGTGCTGCTGCGGTACGGGCTCCAGTGCTCCCCCGGGGAGGCCGGCGACGTGATGGGCGTCGACGAAGCCACGATCCGCTCCCAGCTCGGCCAGGCCCACCGGCGCCTCGCCCGCCTGCTGGACACCCCCGCGGCACCCGAACCAGCCGCCGCACCCGACCCGGCTGCCCTGCCCGGCCCGGCCGTCCCGCCCCACCCGGCCGCATCATGAAGCGCAGCGAACGGCGCCAGCCGCCGCAGGGTGGCGGGGGCCCCCGCTCCCTGGCCGACTTCCTCGCCCGGGCGGGCGTCCGCGACCGCTATCCGCACTACGACCTGGGCGCAGCCGAGGCCCGCCTGCTGCACGCCGACCCGCTCGCCCCCGCCCACGGCGCGCGCCCCCGGTGCCGGCCGGTCCTTGGCTGGAGCGACCCGGCACGGGACTGCCCGCTGGACTCCGAGCGGGCCCGGCGCGACCTCACGGCCGCCTGCCTGGCCTCGGTGTGCGCCCCCGGGGCCGAGACGCAGCTCGGCACCTTCCTCTCCTGCGAGCACACCGACCCGGCCGGTTCGGTCGTCTTCGGCTGCCTGCTGTACCTGGCCGGGCTGCGCGAAGGGGCCCGGTTCTGGTGGCAGTTCGCCGCGGGCGCGGGCACGTCGCGGACCGCTGCGGCCGCGTACTGCCTCTTCCTCGACCACTCCCGGCGCGGCGAGCACCACGACGCCCGGGTCTGGGCGCGCGAGCTGCACTGCCGCGGCTTCCGGCCGGGCGGTCACCGGGAACCGCGGGAGGCGCGGCCGTGCGCGCAGGCTGCCGTCCTGCGCTACGTCGACCAGCTCGACGACCCCGATCTGGGCCCGGTGCCGCTGCCCAGGCCCGGACTGCCGGGCGTGCTGGCCGCGTTCCGCCCGACCCCGGCCGTCGTCCCGGTCGCCGGGGCTGCCGCCACCGCCGTGTCGCCGGAGGCGGCCGCCTCCCGCTTCGGGTCCGGCCCGCCGCGCCACCCGGCCCTCACGGCGGCTGTCCGCGGGACCGTCGTCCAGACCGCGACGGGCGCCGCCCTGGCGCAGGCCCGGCGGGCCCTGGGCGTCGTACGGGTCCTGGAGCGGCATCCCCTGGGCGTGGGGCTGCGCCGCCTGGCCCGCACGTCCGGCCTCACCGAGGCCCAGCTGCGCCCCCTCCTGTCCATGCTGTGCGAGGAGGAGTACGCGTACCGCGCGGGCGCCGGGTTCTACGCGCGCGGGCCGGCCCTGGACCGGCTGTCCGCCCCGGGCGGCGGCCCGACGGGCCGGCTCCGGAGCACCCCGGTCCTGGCCCGGGACAGTGCGGGCGCCGCCGTCCACCCGGGCCGGTACGCCGAGGGCGAGGTCCGCATCGCACAGACGGCGGGCGGGCGCGGGGCGCCGCCCGTGCGTGAGTGGGTGGACTTCCGGGCGGCCGCGCACACCTGCGCGGCCGACACGTGCCTGCCGTCCCAGCCCGACCGCGACCACCGCGCCGATCACGCCGAACAGCCCCGGCCCGCCCTGTTCACCGCGCAGACCATCACCGGCAGCCGGGCCCTGTTCACGGCGCTGGACGCGGTGGCCCCCGGCGCCGGAGTCCACGCCCTGCTCGGATGCTCCCCGGGGGTCCTCTGCCAGGAGGTCCCGATCTCCGCCCGCAGCGCCGCCGGCAGCCTCGTGCTCCCCCTCCCGGCGCCCCGTGCCCGCCGCCCGCGCCCGGCCACCGAGTCCCTGCACCGCAAGGCCGTCCCGGTCCTCCTGGCACTGCTCCTGACGGGCACGATCCCGCCGTCCGCGACCCTCCCCGAAGCCACCCCCCTGCCCACCCGGCCGGACCTGCCGGTCCTCGGCACGTAAGACGGGACAAGGTGGACCAGCGGACGAACAAAAGGAGCCCCACACATGGTGTGGGGCTCCTGCTGGTGTCCGAGGGGGGACTTGAACCCCCACGCCCGATAAAGGGCACTAGCACCTCAAGCTAGCGCGTCTGCCATTCCGCCACCCGGACCAGGTGGTCGGCCCCGGTTTCCCGCGGCGACATGGACAACAATAGCAAAGGATCGGCCGCTCTCCGACCACATATCCGGTGGGGTGGTCGGCCGCCACGCCGTGCTGACCTGCACGCATACGGCGCGGGGTGCGCCGGTGCGGGGCGCCCGGCCGCTGGCGGCGGCAGCAGGCTGCCGGGGGTCAGGGGCAGCGGATGACCTGGCCGGCGTAGGAGAGGTTGCCGCCGAAGCCGAAGAGGAGGACGGGGGCGCCGGTGGGGATCTCGCCGCGCTGCACCAGCTTGGAGAGGGCCATCGGGATGCTGGCGGCGGAGGTGTTGCCCGAGTCGACGACGTCGCGGGCGACGACCGCGTTGACCGCGCCGATCCTCGCGGCGAGCGGCTCGATGATCCGCAGGTTCGCCTGGTGGAGGACGACCGCGGCCAGGTCCTCGGGAACGATCCCGGCCTTCTCGCACACCTTCCGGGCGAGCGGCGGCAGCTGGCTGGTGGTCCAGCGGTAGACGGACTGGCCCTCCTGCGCGAAGACCGGCGGCGAGCCCTCGATGCGGACGGCGTGGCCCATCTCGGGGACCGAACCCCACAGCACCGGGCCGATGCCCGGCTCCGCGGCGGCCTCGACGACGGCCGCGCCGGCGCCGTCGCCGGTGAGCACGCAGGTGGTGCGGTCGCTCCAGTCGGTGATCTCGGTCATCTTGTCGGCGCCGATGACCAGGGCGCGGGAGGCGGAGCCGGCCCGGATGGCGTGGTCGGCGGTGGCCAGCGCGTGCGTGAAGCCCGAGCAGACGACGTTGAGGTCCATCACGGCGGGGCCGCCGCCCATGCCCAGCTTGGCGGCGACGCGCGCGGCCATGTTGGGCGAGCGGTCGATCGCGGTGGAGGTGGCGACCAGGACGAGGTCGATGTCGTCGGGGGTCAGCCCGGCTCCGGCCAGGGCCTTGCCGGCGGCCTGGAAGGCGAGCTCGTCCACCGGCTCGTCGGGTCCCGCAATGTGGCGCGTCTTGATGCCGACGCGCGAGCGGATCCACTCGTCGGTGGTGTCGACCATGGCCGCGAGGTCCTCGTTGGTGAGCATTCTTGCGGGCTGGTAGTGCCCTAGCGCCACCACGCGTGAACCGGTCATGGGCGGGGTCCCCCCTCGTACGGAAGTCAGGATCACCCAGCTTTGCCTGCTACTGGTGGGTACGTGTGCGTGTGACCCGACAGGATTCCGGCACCGGAATTTGGAGCTTCCCGAGGATCCGGCTGCCGGGGGCGGTGCCGGGAAGCGGAACCGCGACAATGAGGTTGTCCGATGCAGCCGGATCCGGTCGGGTGCGCGGCAGGAGCGAAGGGGTGGCTGGATCACCATGGGACGGGTCACCGAGCGCCGCCGCGTCGTCCGGATCCGCGACGGCGTCGCGGGCGTCCGCCCGGACACGCTGGTGGCGGAGGAGCCGCTGGAGATACGGCTGAACGGAAAGCCGCTGGCCATCACGATGCGGACCCCGGGTGACGACTTCGCCCTGGCAGTCGGATTCCTGGTCAGCGAAGGCGTGCTCGCCACGGCGGCGGACGTCCGCGCCGTCACCTACTGCGAGGGGGCGACGGAGGACGGGTCCAACACCTACAACGTCGTCAACGTACAGCTGGCCGCCGGCGTTGCGGTGCCGGACATCACGCTGGAGCGGAACATCTACACCACGTCCTCCTGCGGCCTGTGCGGCAAGGCCAGCCTGGACGCGGTCCGTACGGCCACCCGTTTCCCGGGCGCCGTGGCCGCCGACGCCGTACGGATCTCCGCGGGTGTCCTCGCCACGCTGCCGGACCGGCTGCGCGCGGCGCAGAAGGTCTTCGAGCGCACGGGCGCGCTGCACGCGGCCGGGCTGTTCACGGCCGGAGGCGAGCTGCTGGACGTACGGGAGGACGTGGGGCGGCACAACGCCGTGGACAAGATCGTGGGCCGGGCCCTGCAGGCCGGCCGGCTCCCGGCGGCGGGCGCGGTCCTGCTGGTGTCGGGCCGGGCCTCCTTCGAGCTGGCCCAGAAGGCCGTGATGGCCGGCATCCCGGTGCTTGCGGCGGTCTCGGCGCCGTCCTCCCTCGCGGTGGACCTGGCGCTGGAGTCGGGGCTGACGCTGGTGGGGTTCCTGCGCGGGCCGGACATGAACATCTACGCGGGCGAGGAGCGGATCACCTTGTGACGGCCCGCCGGTGAACCGCCCCGGCGGACCGCCGCCGGCCCCCGATGCACCGCCGCCGGTCCCGGCGGTCCCGACGGCCCCGGCCGTCCCGCCGCCGGCCGCTCTCCCCGTACCGGCCTTCCCATACCGCTCTTGCCGTACCGCTCTTGCCGTACCGGCGGCGTCAGCGGCCGCGGCGGGAGCGGCGGGACGGGCTCGGGGAGGGCTTGGGCTCCGGCGGGTCGATGCGGTGGAGGTCCAGGGTGGCCGGGATCGGGGCGGAGCCGGGACCGCCGGACCGGGCCCAGGCGATGATCTCGTCGGTCGCGGTGTCGTCCAGGGCCCAGCCGAACCAGGCCGCGCGGGCACCGCGGCGCCGGGCCTCGCTGGTGGGCTGGACCACGATCACGTTGGCCTGCGCGCACGGCCCGAGGCAGTCGCTCGTCCGGACGGCCAGGCGGCCCCCCGAACCGGCGGCGGCCTCGCGCAGCCGGGCGAGCTGACCGGCGTGGTCGGAGCCGGGGTTCTTGCGGGGATCGCCGCAGCAGCAGCCGCGGCAGACCACCAGGGTGCAGGGGCGTTCGGCGTGGGCGGCGATCGGGCGTATCCAGGTCACCGCCGCACGTTACCGGGCCCGGCGCGGGCTGTGGGGCCCCGGGGTCGCACTGCCCGGCGCCGGAGGGCGGGTCCGCAGCAGGGCCGTTCCGGGCCGGGCGAGCGGCCGTTGGGGAGAGGGGCTCCACCGCGCCCCCGCAGACCGGCCCGTTGGCCCTGTCGGCCCCGCGGACGTCACAGCACCCGGGGAGCGGCCGCCGCGGCCGGGGCCGAGACCTCCGCCGGACCGTCGGCGGCCGGTTCGCGTCCGGGCGCGGCGCGGGCGCTCGCGGGGGCGCTCCGGGGAGTGCTCCGGGGAGTGCTCCGGGGAGTGCTCCGGTGCGCCGATTCCCGCTCCGTGCCAGGTCACGGGGGGATCTTGTGGAGGTTTCCGCGGAGCCGCCGGACGGCATGACCGATGCAGTAGCGTCGCCGCGCCGCATGGAGAGGAGCCTGGCCTTGCGCGAGATCACCGTTCCACCGGTCCTCACGGGCACACCCGTCGGCGGTCTGGCCGACGTCGTCTTCCGGCATGCGCAGGAGGACCCGGACCGGGTGGTCCTGGGCCGCAAGACCGACGGGGCCTGGCGGGACGTGACCTCCGGGCAACTGGCGGCGGAGGTGCTGGCGCTCGCCAAGGGGCTCCTGGCCCAGGGGGTGCGGTTCGGGGACCGGGTCGCGGTCATGTCCCGGACCCGGTACGAGTGGACCCTCTTCGACTTCGCCCTGTGGGCCGTCGGCGCCCAGCCCGTCCCCGTCTACCCGACTTCTTCCGCCGAGCAGGTGCACTGGATCCTGTTCGACTCCGAGTGCACCGCCTGCGTCGTGGAGAACGAGGACCAGGCCATGACGGTGGGCTCGGTCATCGACCGGCTGCCGCGCCTGCGCCTGCTGTGGCAGCTCGACGCCGGGGCCGTGGACGGGCTCGTCGCCGACGGGCGCGGTGTCGCGGAGGACGTCGTGCACCGCCACCGCGGGGCGGTGACGCCCGACGCCGTCGCCACCGTCATCTACACCTCCGGGACCACCGGCCGCCCCAAGGGGTGCGTGCTCACGCACGCCAACTTCATGTTCGAGACCGACACCATGGTGAGCCGCTGGAAGTCCGTCTTCCGGGCCGGTCCCGGCGAGCAGCCCTCCACCTTGCTCTTCCTGCCGCTGGCGCACGTCTTCGGGCGGATGGTGGAGGTGGCCGCCATCCGGTCGCGGGTCAAACTGGGCCACCAGCCGGCCCTGGCGGCGGCCGAGTTGCTGCCGGACCTCGCCGCGTTCCGGCCGACCTTCGTCCTGGGGGTCCCGTACGTCTTCGAGAAGGTCTTCGCGGCGGCCCGGCGCAAGGCGGAGGCGGAGGGGCGCACCGGGCCCTTCGACCGGGCGGTGGAGACGGCCGTGCGGTACGCGGAGGCCCGCGAGCAGAAGGCCTTCGGCATCGGGCCGGGTCCCTCGGCCGGGCTGCGGATGGAGCACCAGCTCTTCGAGCGGCTCGTCTACGGGAAGGTGCGCGAGGCGATGGGCGGCCGGGTCCGGCACGCCATGTCGGGGGGTTCGGCGATGTCGCGCCGTCTCGGGCTGTTCTTCGACGGCGCCGGGATCACCGTCTTCGAGGGGTACGGCCTGACCGAGTCCTGCGCGGCGGCCACCGCCAACCCGCCGGGGGCGACGAAGTACGGCACGGTGGGCCGCCCCATCCCGGGCAGCACGGTGCACATCGCGGACGACGGGGAGATCTGGCTGCACGGCGGGCACATCTTCTCCGGCTACCTGAACGACTCCCCCGCCACGGAGGCGGTGCTGCGCGGCGGGTGGCTGGCCACCGGGGACCTGGGACGGCTGGACGAGGGTGGCTACCTCACCATCACCGGCCGCAAGAAGGAGATCCTGGTGACCTCCAACGGCAAGAGCGTCGCGCCGAACGCGCTGGAGGAGCGGGTGCGCTCGCACCCGCTGGTGTCGCAGTGCGTGCTGGTGGGCAACGACCGGCCGTACATCGCGGCGCTGATCACCTTGGACTCCGAGGGGATGGCGCACTGGCTGGCGATGCGCGGGCGTCCGCAGCTGCCGGCGGCCGACCTGGTGCACGACGCCGATCTGGCGGCGGAGGTCCGCCGGGCGGTGGTGGCCGCCAACACCCTGGTCTCGCAGGCGGAGGCGATCAGGACCTTCCGGGTGCTCTCCGAGCAGTTCACGGAGGAGCGGGGACTGCTGACCCCTTCCCTGAAGCTCAAGCGGCGGGCCATCGAGAAGGCGTACGCGCGGGAGGTCGCGGCCCTGTACCGGCCGTGAAGACGGGCCTGTACCGGCCGTGGACACCGACCGTGGACACCGGCCGTGCACACCGGTCGGCGGCCGAGGCGCGGGCGGGCGGGCGGCCCGGTGCGTGAGGCCTGTCCCGGGAGGTGCCCCGGCGCGGGGCGGGAGGGCGCGCCGTGACGGCGGGAATACGTCGTCCGAGGGGCCGGTTGTGGCCCCAGTACGACGCCCCACCGACGCGAGGGAACGATCCAGACGTGAACCAGGTCCCCACCATCAAGCTCAACAACGGCACGTTCATGCCCCAGCTCGGTTTCGGCGTGTGGCAGATTCCGGACGCGGATGCGGAGCAGGCCGTCGCGACCGCGCTGGAGGCGGGCTACCGCAGCATCGACACGGCGGCCGTTTACGGCAACGAGTCCGGGACCGGGAAGGCGGTCACCGGCTCGGGGCTGGCGCGCGAGGAGCTGTTCGTCACCACCAAGCTGTGGAACGGCCCGTCGCAGGCGTGGGGCCGCGACGAGGTGCTGCGCGCCTTCGACGACTCGCTGGCCAAGCTGGGTCTCGACTACGTCGACCTGTACCTGATCCACTGGCCCCGCCCGATGCGCGACGACTTCCTCTCCATCTGGGAGACCTTCGGGGAGATCGCCGCGAGCGGCCGGGCCAAGGCCGTCGGCGTGTCCAACTTCCGCCCCGCCGATCTGGCGCGACTGGCCGGGGCCGGCGATCTGGTCCCCGCCGTGAACCAGATCGAGCTGCACCCGCTCTTCCCGCAGGCCGAGTTGCGCTCCGTGCACGCCGAGCGCGGGATCGCGACCGAGGCCTGGTCCCCGCTGGGCCAGGGCAAGGAGCTGCTGACGCTCCCGGCGGTGGCCGAGATCGCCGGCCGGCGCGGCCGCACCGCCGCGCAGGTCGTGCTGCGCTGGCACCTGCAGCACGGCAACATCGTCATCCCGAAGTCCGTGACGCCGGCGCGCATCCGGGAGAACCTGGACGTGTTCGACTTCGAGCTGGCCGACGACGAGATGGCGGCGCTGGACGCGCTGGGCGCGGACGGGGCGGGCCGCCGGCTCGGTCCGGACCCGGCCGGCTTCGACGCCTGAGGCAGCCGGGGGCAGGGCGAGCGAGAGGGAGGACGGCGCGCGTGGACGTCCCCGACGGGGTGTACCGGATCCGCAACGCGGCGAGTGGCCTGCTGCTCCTGGTAGAGAGCGGCAGCCGGGTCTCGGTGGCCGCCGGGGGAACGCTCCCGGCGGCCGAGCAGTGGGAGATCTCGCCCGTCCACACCGGGGGCGGGATCTGCCACGTGGTCAGCGTCCACAACGGCAGGCTGCTGGACGTGGCCAACGCGTCCACGGAGAGCGGCGCCCGCGTCCAGGTGTGGCGGGCCAACGCCTTCGGCGCGCAGGAGTGGATCGTCGAGGAGCACCTCGACGATCCGGGCGTCGTCTCCCTCATCGCCGTGATCAGCGGGCTGCCCTTGGAGGCGGACCCGCAGGGCCGGGCGCGCCAGTTCGAGGACACCGACTCCCCCGCCCAGTGGTGGCGCCTGGAGCCGGTGTGAGCGCGACGCGGCCCCGGGCGCGCCGCGGCCGCACCGCCGTCCGGTCCTGTCGGTCCCGTCCCGCCGGTGCGCGATGCCGTCAGCGGCGTACGAAGCTCCGTACGCGGTACGTCGGCTCCGCGCGCGGGGCGTCCGGGCCGGGCAGGATTTCCAGACGGGCCGCGAGATCGTGCGGCGTGAGGCCGCGGGTGGCGTCGTACGCCTCGGCCTCCGCGTCGTAGTCGAGCAGGGCGGGTGGCAGCGGCATCAGCTCGCCCCGTGGGACGGGGCGAGCGATGCGACCCGTTCGGCGAGTTCGAAGTCCTTCTCCGTCACCACGCCGCCCGCGTCGTGGGTGTGCACCGAGAGGCGGACGGTGTTGTAGCCGAGGGTCAGGTCGCTGTGGTGGTCCAACTCCTGCTGGAGGCACGCGATGTGGGCGACGAGGGCACTGGCCGCGAAGTGGGTCGCCAGCCGGTAGGTGCGGATGATCCGGTCGTCCTCGAAGGCCCAGCCGGGGAGTTCCCGCAACCGGTCCTCGATCTCCTTCTGTGACAGCGGTGCACTCGGCATGAAGCGGCTCCTTCTCCCGTGTCCCGTCCCCGTGACGTGGAGTCAAGGTTCCCACAGTGCGCCGGCGCGAACCCCTCCCGCCATGCTGTGCGCGGGTCCGTCCGAGCGGCCCCGGCCCGGGCCCGCTGAGCTACCGTCGCGGCATGACGACGACGAGTGTGGGCGCGCTGCTGCGCACCTGGCGGGAGCGGCGCGGCATCAGCCAGCTGGAACTGGCCGGCCGCGCCGACTCCTCCTCCCGCCACATCAGCTTCGTGGAGACCGGGCGTTCGCGGCCGAGCGAGGAGATGGTGCTGCGCCTCGCGGACCACCTGGACGTCCCCGTCCGGGACCGCAACGCGTTGCTGATGGCGGCCGGTTACGCGCCCCGGTACGCGCACACCCCGCTCGACGACCCGTCGCTGGGCGCGCTGCGCGAGGGCCTGGAGCGGCTCCTGACCGGCTACGAGCCGTATCCGGCGCTCGTCGTGGACGGGACCTACACGGTGGTGGCCGCCAACCGGGGCGTCACGATGCTGCTGGCGGGCCTGCCGGAACACCTGCTGCGGCCGCCGCTGAACGCGATGCGGATCACCCTGCACCCGGAGGGGCTGGCGCCGCGCATCCACAACCTGAAGGAGTGGCGCGGCCATCTGCTGGCCCAGATGGAACGTCAGATCGCGCTGGCCCGCTCGGAGCCGCTGCGCGCGCTCCACGAGGAGGTGTCGGCCTACCCGGTGGCACAGCGCCCGGGCGACGCACAAGCGGAGCAGTCCGTACCGTACTTCGCCCTGCCCCTGGTGATCGAGCACGACGGCCGGCTGCTGTCCTTCGTGTCGTCCATCTCCACCTTCAACACCCCGATGGACGTGACGGTCGCCGAGCTGGCCGTCGAGACCATGCTCCCCGCCGATCCCGCGACGGCGAAGTACCTGAGGTCACTGGACTCCTGAACCGCACGCGCGCAGCGCCGGCCGCTGGAGGAGGGCGAAGGCGGCGACCGCGGCGGCCTGCGCGGCGATCCAGCCGGCCCCGGTGCCGGTGGGGCGGGCGAAGCCGCCGAACGGGCTTGCGGACATGGCGGCTCAGCCCGCGTCGAGGGCGGGTTCGCGGGTGGGGGACGGGCTCCGGAGCCGAGTGCGCGGCACCGGAACCCGCGTGTCCCACTGTGCCGGGCGGCCCGCCGGGGGGTCGATTACCTCGGGGGTCATGCCAACCCTTTTTGAGCTGGAGGGCAGGAAACGTTGGGGTTTCCCTGGTTCTGCCTGGGCCGGAAGGTTAGGCTTCACGCAGCCCGAGTCACTCGAACTCCCTGTCGACTTACGGAGAACCAGCCGGTGCGAGCCGCCGCCCGTCCCTGCCTCGCCGCGCTCTGGCGGCGCGTGGAGGAGCTGTCGGAGCGGCGCGGGCAGGACCCCGCGGTCGTCCTGGACGCGCGGCGTCTGAGCCACCTGTGTGGCGTCGAACCCCGCCGGGTCCCCCTGCTGGTCGCGGGCACGGCCGCGGAGGAGCCCCTCGAACAGCGGGTGCACCGGCGCTTCCTGCGGCTGCGCGCCACCCGCCGGGACAAGCACGGCCGGGAGTGGCCGCTCTCCGCGATCGCCGAGGACTTCGATGCGCCCGGCGCCTCCCTGGGGCCGTTGAACGCCGGCACCGGACTGCCGAGGCTCGGTCACGCGGCGGGCGTGCAGCGCTTCTTCGGGGTCTATGCGGGCTTCCTGCTGGCCGACCACAAGAGCGCCGTGGAGCGGGCCCTCGTGCTGTCCGCGGGCACCGCCACGGGCGGCCGGGACGACCTGGAGCACCTCTCGTACCTCACGGGCATCAGCGCGCCGGCCATCCGGCTCACCCTCGACGGCAGCCCGCCGCGCGTCCCGCTGAAGGAACAGGTGCGCCAGCGGTTCGAGCACCTGCGCCGCACCAGGCCGCGCGAGGACGGGCAGGCCCACTCGCTGGCGGCCATCGCCGGGTCCTTCGACGCCTCGGGGCAGTCCCTGACCCGCCTCGCCCGGGGCGAGGGACTGCCCAACCTCGCCGCGGCCGCCGGTATCCAGCGGTTCTACGGGGTCGAGGGCGGCTTCCTGCTGGCCGAGGACACCGAGGCGCTGGCCGGCGCCCTCACCGGCATCGCGCACGAGCTGGAGTCCGCCGAGGCCGAGCACGAGAATCCGATGCTGGCCGTGATGCGGGCCCACGACGTGCGGAGCATCGTCACGCGGGCCGGCCGGCTCTCCCCCCGGGGCTGGAAGTCGCTCGCCGACCACCTCGACGACCTCCTCGCCCGGGAGGGCCACCTCGGCCGCCCGGCCGAAGGCGACGGCGAGGGGCAGGCCCCGTGAGGACCGCCCGGGCGGTGTGGGCACACCCCGGCGCACTGTCCGCCGACGGCCGCCCGCTCCCCGGCGGAGCGGTCCGGCCGGCCGCCGCCCGGGCCGGGCGCGCGGACCCGGCCGGCCTCCGGGCCGAGCTCTCACGCCCGCACCCGGACAGGCTCCTCACTCCGTACCTCCCACCACCCAGGGAAGAACGTTTCCCCGAGGCGATCGAGCGCATCACGACCTCGCTCGGCCGGCGGCGTCCCGCGTCACGCAGGTGACCGGGCCGGCCGGCCGCCGCACCCCTCGCGCCGATGCCCTCAGCACGGCCCTGACAGAGAGCACGACACGATGACCCAGTCCTCCCCGCCCCGCCACGCCGTCGTCATCGGCGGCAGTCTGGCCGGCCTGCTCGCCGCCGCCGTCCTCGCCGACCACGCGACGGTCACGATCATCGACGCGGACCCGCTGCCCGAGGGCCCGGCGCCGCGGCGCGGACTGCCCCAGGCCAGGCACACCCACCTGCTGTGGTCGGGCGGGGCACGCGCCATCGAGGAGATCCTGCCGGGCATCACGCAGGACTGGACGGCGGCCGGGGCGATCCGCCGGAGCCTGCCCACCGACCTGGTCACCAAGACCGCCCAGGGCTGGATCCCGCGCTGCGGGGAGAAGCAGTTCAACATCTCGTGCAGCCGCGACCTCCTCGACTCGGTGGTCCGCGCCCGGGTGACCGCCCTCGAAGGCGTCTCGACGCTCCAGCAGAGCCGGGTCCGGGCCCTGGAGGGCACCGCGTCCCGCGTCGTCGGCGTCCGCGTCGACACGCCGCAGGAGGAGGACCGGCTGGTGCGCGCGGACCTCGTCGTCGACGCGAGCGGGCGCGGCTCGCGCGCCCGGACCTGGCTCCAGGCGCTGGGTGTGACCGGCATCCGCCAGGCCGAGGTCGACTCCGGTCTCGTCTACGCGACCCGGATCTTCGAAGCGCCCGGCGGGGCGCACGAGATGGGCTTCCCCATCGTGAACGTGCAGTCCGACCCGCGGGTGCCCGTGCCCGGGCAGACGGCCACGATCGTGCCCATCGAGAACGGCCAGTGGCAGGCGACGCTGTCCGGCACCCGCGGCGGCCAGCCCACCGGCGACCCGGAGCAGTTCATTCCGTTCGCCAAGGGCATCCGGGACCCGATCGTCGGAGAGCTCTTGGAGGGTCGCAGGCCCCTCACGGACGTCGCCGTCACCCAGGGCACCGCCAACCGCCGGGTCTACTTCGAGAAGGCCGCCCTGCCCGACGGCTTCTTCGCCGTCGGCGACTCGGTCGCCACCTTCAACCCGCTCTACGGGCAGGGCATGACCGTCGCGGCCCAGGGACTCCTGGCCGTACGGACCCTGCTGCGCGCCTCGGACCCCGCGCGCCCCGGCTTCGGCCGGGAGGCGCAGCGCGCGATCACCCCGCTGGTGGGCATCGCCTGGGAACTGGCCACCTCGCAGGACATCCTCTATCCGGGCGCCACCGGGATGAAGCCGCGGGCCGGATCCGGGCTGCTCAACGCGTACACGGGCCGGCTGATGACGGGGGCCACCACGCACGAGGCCCTGACCGCCGCCCTGTTCAAGGTGCTGACCATGAGCAGCGCCCCCACCCACTGGCTGCGCCCGTCGGTGGTGTGGCACGTGCTGCGCGCCTCGGACCGGGGTGCGCTCGACGCGCCGCCGCTGAGCGACGCCGAGCGTGCGGTCGCCGGGCTCGGCCGGGGCGCGGGGCCGGTCGGCCCGGCGGACCCGGTCGGCCCGGCGGACCCGGTCGGCCCGGCGGACCCGGTCGGCCGGGCCCGGTGACGGGCGCTCGTGCGCGTACGGAGCCGGGCGGCCGGGTGCGGCCCGGCCCCGCCGCGGCGGGGTCCGGGAGGCCGGGCCCTCGGCGCGGCCGGGAAACGCGACGCCCCGGGCCCGAGGGCCCGGGGCGTCCACCGTGCGCGGAGGGGGGTCAGAGGGCTCCGAGGTCCAGTCCGGCCTGGGCGGCGGCCGCCCGGACGGTCTGCTCCAGGAGGACGGCGATGGTCATCGGGCCGACGCCGCCCGGTACCGGGGTGATCAGCGAGGCGCGGGCGGCGGCCGACTCGAAGTGGACGTCGCCGACGTTGCCCTCGTTGTAGCCGGCGTCCAGGACGACGGCACCCGGCTTGATGTCCTCGCCCCGGATGAACTCGGCCTTGCCGACGGCGGCGACCAGCACGTCCGCCTGGCGCACGATCGAGGGGAGGTCCCGGGTGCGGGAGTGGCAGTAGGTGACGGTGGCGTTCTGCTCCAGCAGCAGCATGCCGGCCGGCTTGCCCAGGATGGCGCTGCGGCCGACGACGACGGCGTGCTTGCCGGTGAGGTCCACGTCGTAGGCGGCGAGCAGGCGCATGATGCCGCCGGGGGTGCAGGAGACGAAGCCCGGCAGCCCGAAGCCCATGGCGGCGAAGGAGTGCATGGTGACGCCGTCGACGTCCTTGCCGGGCGCGATGGCCTCGAAGGCGGCGCGCTCGTCGATGTGGTGCGGGACGGGGTGCTGGAGCAGGATGCCGCTGATCTGCGGGTCCGCGGAGAGCGCGGTGAGGGTGGCCACCAGTTCCCCGGTGGTGGTCTCGGCCGGCAACTCGACGTGGCGGGAGGTGATGCCGGCCTTGGCGCAGCGGTTCTGCTTCATGCGCACGTAGGTCACGGAGGCCGGGTCCTCGCCGACCAGCACGGTCGCGAGACAGGGCGCCGTCCCCGTGCGCTCGGTGATCTTCGCCGCCCGGGCGGCGGTCTCCTCCGAGATGCGGCGGGCGAGTGCGGTGCCGTCCATCAGACGGGCGGAGGCAGTCTGGGCAGTCGTCACGGGGTCTCCTGAACGTCGCTGCGGATCGCGGATCGCCCAGGCGCGCGGCAGTCGGCGCAGGGGGTGCGCCGGGCCGCTCCCCGGTGGTGATCCACCCGAACGCCAGTCACGGCCCGCCGCCCACTGTAGTCGACCCCCGGGCAATCCGGTGGTCGAGGCGATCCCCACCTGCGACGATCGGGACATGACGCGTACCTTCGACCATCTCGTCGCCGACGCCGAATCCGTCTCCGTGGACGGCTGGGACTTCTCCTGGCTCGACGGCCGGGCCACGGAGCAGCGCCCCTCCTGGGGCTACCAGCGGCTGCTCGCGCAGCGCCTGGCCCGGGTGCGGTCCGCGCTCGACATCCAGACCGGTGGCGGCGAGGTCCTCGCCGGGGCCGGCCCCCTGCCGCCGCTGATGGCGGCGACGGAGTCCTGGCCGCCGAACATCGACAGGGCGACGCGGCTGTTGCACCCGCTCGGCGCGGTGGTGGTCGCCGACGACGACGAGCCGCCGCTGCCCTTCGGTGACGGGGCCTTCGAGCTGGTCGCCAGCCGGCACCCGGTGACCATCTGGTGGGACGAGGTCGCCCGGGTCCTGCGGCCCGGGGGCACCTACCTGTCCCAGCAGGTCGGTCCGGCGAGCGTTTTCGAACTGGTCGAGTACTTCCTGGGCCCGCAGCCGGAGGAGGTGCGCCGCGGCCGGCACCCCGACGACGCCGTGGCCGCGGCGACCGGGGCCGGCCTCGAAGTCGTCGATCTGCGCTCGGAGCGGCTGCGGACGGAGTTCCACGACATCGGAGCCGTGATCTACTTTCTGCGGAAGGTGATCTGGATGGTGCCCGGCTTCACGGTCGGGCAGTACCGGGACCGGTTGCGCGAGCTGCACGAACAGATCGATCGCGAAGGTCCGTTCGTCGCACATGCCGCCCGTTTCCTCATCGAAGCCCGCAAAACGGACTGACGGAGGGGGCGGACGGATCCACGCCGGATCGGTTGCGCGGCCACAGCGTGGCGCAGGTCACTCAATTCAGCGCGTAACGAATCGACTCGGGCATGCGATGAACCGACAGGTGTCCTCGCGCGGCCCCGGAATACAGACCCCCCTCGGGTCTGTTTCCCGAGTTCGCGCGATGATGTCCCGCTCACCCCTTATCTGCTCGCAACGAGAGGCTCCTTGTGTCGCTCAGCCCGTCCCGTACGTTCCCTCCGGAGATCGCCGAATCGGAGGCCCTCGTCACGCTCGTCGAGCGCGGCCGCGAGCAGGGTCACATCAACGGTGACGACGTGCGCCAGGCCTTCGAGGCCGGTCGCATCCCGGTGGACCAGTGGAAGCGGGTCCTGCGCAGCCTGAACCAGGTCCTGGACGAGGAGGGTGTCGCCCTTCACGTCAGCGCGGCGCCCGCCACCAAGGCCGCGGCCAAGAAGCCCCGCAAGGCAGCCGCAGCCCCGGCTCGCACCGTCACCAAGAAGGCGGCCGCCGCGCCGCGCCCCATCGGCGCCCGGAAGGCCTCGGCCGCCGCCGTGGCTCCCGCCGCCGCCGCGGCGATATCCGCTCCGCCGGCTCCCGCCACCGGGGAGGAGGCGGCCGAGGCCGCCGCCGAGCCGAAGAAGCGGACGGTCAAGAAGGCCGCCACCGCGAAGAAGACCGCCACCAAGAAGACGGCGGCGAAGAAGGCCGGTGCCAAGGACGCCGACGAGGGCGAGACCCCCGCGGCCGAGGGCGAGGACTGGGCGGCCGAGGACCTCGCGGACGAGGCCGAGGAAGAGACGCCCAAGCCCGGCGGCACGCAGGGCTTCGTCCTGTCCGACGACGACGAGGACGACGCCCCGGCCCAGACGGTCATGGTGGCCGGCGCCACGGCCGACCCCGTCAAGGACTACCTCAAGCTCATCGGCAAGGTGCCGCTCCTGAACGCCGAGCAGGAGGTCGAGCTCGCCAAGCGCATCGAGGCGGGCCTGTTCTCCGAGTACAAGCTCGAAGAGGAGGAGGACCACAAGCCCGCCTTCAAGCGCGAGCTGGAGATCCTGGTCGAGGACGGCCGCCGCGCGAAGAACCACCTGCTGGAGGCCAACCTCCGACTCGTGGTCTCCCTCGCCAAGCGCTACACCGGCCGCGGCATGCTCTTCCTGGACCTGATCCAGGAGGGCAACGTCGGTCTGATCCGCGCCGTGGAGAAGTTCGACTACACCAAGGGCTTCAAGTTCTCCACGTATGCGACGTGGTGGATCCGCCAGGCGATCACGCGTGCCATGGCCGACCAGTCGCGCACCATCCGCATCCCGGTCCACATGGTCGAGATCATCAACAAGCTCGCCCGCGTGCAGCGCCAGATGCTCCAGGACCTCGGCCGCGAGCCCACTCCGGAGGAGCTGGGCAAGGAACTGGACATGACCCCCGAGAAGGTCATCGAGGTCCAGAAGTACGGCCGCGAGCCGATCTCCCTGCACACCCCGCTGGGTGAGGAGGGCGACAGCGAGTTCGGTGACCTCATCGAGGACTCCGAGGCCGTCGTGCCCGCGGACGCGGTCTCCTTCACCTTCCTCCAGGAGCAGCTCCAGTCGATCCTGGGCACGCTCTCGGAGCGGGAGGCGGGCGTGGTCTCCATGCGCTACGGCCTCAACGACGGCCAGCCCAAGACGCTGGACGAGATCGGCCGCGTGTACGGGGTCACCCGTGAGCGCATCCGCCAGATCGAGTCCAAGACCATGTCGAAGCTGCGCCACCCCTCGCGCTCGCAGGTGCTGCGCGACTACCTGGACTGACCGGGCCGGGCCGGTCGCGAGACCGGCCCCCGGGGGGTGAACGGCGGGGAGGCACCCGCGGAGCCGGGCGGGCCCGCCCGGCTTCCGCAGGTGCCTCCCCGCCGTGTTCTCAGGCGGTGGAGTGCTCCAGCAGGTGCTTGAGCTTCTCCTCGCCGCGCGGCATCTCCTTGCGGGCGAACCGTCTGACGACGAGCGGGACCAACGCCTTGCCCAGCCCGTGCCCCTCGAAGTCGAGGGACAGGGTGACGCGGGAGCGCATCCCGCCGTCCAGGGGTTCGATGCTGCCCCGCACGTCCGGGCGCACCGCCCCCTCGACCCCGTGCATGTGCCAGCTCCTCGGCGGGTCCAGGTCCAGGACCTCCATGGTCGTGGGGAAGCGGCGCTTCCCCATGCGGCGCGTGACGAGGACCCGCGAGCCGACGTGTACGGGGAGCGCGCCCTCGGGGACGGCGGACAGCGCGCTGTCCTGCCACTCGGGCAGGTGCGTGGGATCCGTCACGTAGGAGAAGACCTCGGCGGGACTGCGGTCGATCTCGATGCTCTTCCTGATCGCGGACATGGCGACCCCTTCACTGCCCCCTGGCGGTGCTTCCTTACCACGCTACCGCGCAGGTCAGGCGGCGCGGGACTTGCGGGCCGACATCAGGGCGTGGACGAGCACCCCGGCGAAGAGGAAGATCACGCCCTGGTAGACGGCCGCGTAGCCGGAGCCGGCCACCAGCCACATCGAGAAGGCGAAGGCCAGGCAGGCGACGGCGGTGTCGCGCACCAGGCGGCCCCGGTGGACGCGCTCGGACCGGCCCGAGAACAGGAAGTACAGCTGCGCGGCGCTGGAGAGCAGGTACGGGACCGTCGCGGTGAAGGTGGTGACCAGGACCAGGATCTCGAAAACGCCCTGCGAGGCGGCCGTGTAGTTGTACACGGTGAGCGCCGAGGCGAGGACGGCCGTGACGATCACGCCGGCCACCGGGACGCCACGCCTCTTCGTCTCGAAGACCTTCGGGAAGAGGCCGTCGCGGGCCGCCGCGTACGGGGTCTGGGCGCTGAGCAGGGTCCAGCCGTTGAGGGCGCCGACCATCGAGACCACGGCGGCGCAGGCGACGGCCGTGCCGCCCCAGGTGCCGCCGAACATGGCGTTCACGGCGTCCGTGAAGGGCGCCTGGGAGGAGACGAGGGTGTCGTGGGCGACCAGGCCGAAGACGGCGAGGGTGCCCAGCAGGTAGACGGTGGCGGCGCCGGCGGTACCCAGGATGGTGGCCCGGCCGACGTTGCGCGCCGGGTCGCGGACCTCTCCGGCGCTGACGGCGGCGGACTCGACGCCCAGGTAGCTGAAGAGCAGGATCGCCGCGGAGGCGGAGACGGCGCCGACCGCGCTCTGTCCGGTGGCCCGGAAGGGGCCGAGGTTGGCCGGGTCGAAGAAGAGGAGGCCGCCGACGGCCACGAGCAGCAGCGGGGCGAACTTCAGGACGGTGGAGACCAGTTGGACGGCGCCGACGTAGCGGGTGCCGGCCAGGTTGGCGAGCGCCGGGAACCACTGCACGGCGAGGGCCGCCAGGCACATGGACCACTGGTGGGCACCGACCGCCGGGAAGAGCACGGTGAGGTAGCCGACGGCCGCCACGGCGAGGGCGGCGTTGGAGACCCAGGTGGTGATCCAGTAGCTCCAGGCGGCGAGGAACCCGGCGAAGTCGCCGAAGGCGGCGCGGGCGTAGACGTAGGGGCCGCCGGTCTGCGGGTGGCGGTGGGCGAGGCGGCCGAAGACGAGGGCGAGGGCGATAGCGCCGAGGGTGAGCACGCCGAAGGCGACCAGGCTGATGGTGCCGAAGGGGGCCACCGAGGCGGGCAGGAGGAAGATCCCGCCGCCGATGACGTTGCCCATGACGAGGCAGGTGGCGACGGGCAGCCCGAACCGCCGCGCGTGCGGGGTGCCGTGCGGGTCGCCCTGCCGGGAGTCCTGCGCCTCGCCGTGCGGGGAGTCGGCCGGCGCGGGGCGGCTGGCACGGGCCGGGGGCGTGGTGTCCCCGGCCGCTGGGGCTGCGGTGCTGGTCATCGGTGGTGCGCCTCGGGATGTCTCACATGGTGGGCAGGTCGCCCCATGGTCGACCACCGCGGGAGACGCGCCAAATCAGCGGGTTTCGTCCCGTACGGAACCGTCCGCGGACGGAAAGACTCCGCTCCCGGTGGCCTGCGGCCGGGGATTCTCCACCGGGACCTGGGGGCCGTCCACCTCGCGCAGCCAGCGCCGCAGTACGCCGTGCACCGCCTCCGCGCCCACCAGCCCGGCTCCCCCGCCGGCGCCCTCCCCCGCGGCCTCGACCGGACGCGGACGCGGATCCGCACGCACGTCCGCGCCCTCGCCCGCGTCCGACGCGCCCTCGCCCCCGCCCGCTTCCGTTTCCGCTTCCGTCTCCGCGTCCGACAGTTCCTTCGGCCACATCAGGAAGGCGTGCGACTGCTCCCCGCCCATACCGCCGTGGGAGCCGATCTGCTCCTCGAAGGCGTGCACCTCGCCCGTGTCCGGGTCGTAGGCCGAATTCACCATGATGTCGGCCACGTGCGGGAAGCCGTCGGTACGGCGCACGGCCGCGGCCGCGCCGGGGCCGAAGGGCGCCAGCAGCTCCTCCGCCTCGCCGGGGACGTCGAGGCGGGCCACCGCCCCGCGCGGCCCCAGCACCACGCCGTCCACCAGGACGAAACCCACCCCGGGGTGGTTCGCCAGGGTCGCCAGCAGGGCGGGGTGCGCGTGCTCGACGTGTTCGCGCGAGGCCCGGCCGGGCACGTCCGGGAAGGAGATCAGCCCGAGGTTGCCGGAGGCGAGCACCACCGGGTCGGAGCCCGGACCCGGCCGGGCCTCCTCGCCCTCCTCCACCGGCCGGTGCAGGGCGGCCAGGAAAGCCGCCCGGGCCTCTGCCCCGCTGCGGGTACGGCGCGCCCGGCGGGAGACCGGCAGGCCGCAGCCCGCCCGGACCAGGTCCTTCAGCGTCAGCCCGTACCTGCCGAGGAAGGTCTCCCCCGGGCTCTGGCCGTGGTCGGAGAGCAGCACGATCCGGTACTCCCGAGGCGCGTGCTCGGCGACGCGGGCGATCAGCGCGAGGCTGCGGTCGAGGCGCTCCAGCACCTGGTCGGCGTCCCGGCTGCGGGGGCCGGAGTGATGCGCGACCTCGTCGTAGGCGACCAGGTCGGCATAGACCGCGGCGCGCCCCGCGAGCATGTCGCCGATCACGGCGGCCACCACCACGTCCCGTTCGACCACGGTCGCAAAAGCCCGGATCAGCGGGTAGAGGCCGCCGCGGGAGACGCGCGGCCGGTCCCTGCGGATCCGCGCCCGCACCGACTGGCCGATCTCCCGGCCGGCCTCGGCGAGGAAGGACAGGGCCGTGCGGACGGCGTTGGCCGGATCGGAGAAGTACGCGAAGTAGCCCGCGCGGGAGCGGTTGGACCGGCCCCGGCGTGCGGAGACCGACAGCACGAGCGCCAGCTGGTCCGCCCCGCCGCTGAACAGGTTGCCCCGGCTGGCCCCGTCGAGGGTGAGCAGACCGCCGTCGGCGGTCCGTCCGACGGCGCGCCGCTGCAGCTCGGCGGCGCTGGTGGGCCGGTTGCAGACCACCACCTCGCCGGTGTCCTTCTCGTACCAGCGGAAGGCGGGCACGTCGAAGGTGGAGCCGTGCAGGATGCCGAGCTGGCTGGCGCCCGTCTGGCTCGACCAGTCGGTGCGCCAGGAGGTGATGCGGTGGCTGCCCGCCAGCCACCCGGCGACGGTCGGCATCAGGCCGTTGACCGTGGCGCGGCGCAGCGTCCGGTACCCGACCCCGTCGAGCTGGAGGAAGAGCACGCCGGGCGCGCATCCGCCGGCGCGGGTCGCGTCCGGCCGCGGCTGTCTGCGGCGGCGCCGGTCGGCGAGGCGGTAGAGCCGGCGCCGGTAGGCCTCGTCGTCGCGCACCGCGAGCGTGGTGGAGGTCGCCGAGGCGACGGCGGACATCACGGCGGCCACGACCACGGCCGTCTCGGGTGCCACTTCGCCCCGTCCGGCGGGGACCAGGGCGAGGGCCATCAGCAGCAGCGAGCCGTTGAGGAAGAAGACCAGCACTCCGAGGACCAGGGCGGGCACCAGCAGCAGGGCCCGTACGACCACCGGCCAGACGAGCGCGCTCAGCAGGCCGAAGGCGCCGGCGCCCCAGGCGGCGGCCAGCCCGATCTGGGTGATGCTCTCGTCCCCGCCGGAGCGGAGGCGGAAGTCCGGCAGGATCCCGGCCAGCGCGAGCATGGTCAGCGTGGACACCGCCCAGACGACGGCCACCCGCACCAGGGCTCCGCCCGCCGTCCGCCACCGTCCTCGCACCACGCCCTGCCCGCCTCACCGTCCCGGCCCCCGGGCTCGCGCCCGCCCGGCGCCCCGCGGCCGGCACTGCCAGGCTCGCACAGCCGCACTCGCCCGGCCGGGTGACACCGGTGGGGCACGGATGTCCGCAAAGCCCCGCTCGGGTGGCCCGCCCCGGGCGTCCGGCGGCGGGCGTGTCAGGTACCGGGCCGGGCGGGTCAGGTGCCGTCGTAGCCGGCGGTCGGCATGGACAGCCGGCGGTGCACCTCGGCCTTCATCGCGGAGGTGTACTGCGGCTCCTGGTGCCCGGCGGTCTCCAGGCGTACGCCGCGCCGCTCGCACTCGGCGGTGAACTCCTCGACGGAGCACAGGGCGCGGGCGAGGACACGGGGGTTGGCGGCGACGAAGAGGTCGACCTGTCCGGCGTCGACGTCGGACCAGAGCCCGCAATGGTCGGGGCGCAGGCCGTAGACGAGCAGGTGCCGCGTCACGGCGTACCCGTGCTCGGCCGCCCACCGCGCGCACACGGCGTGCTGACCGCGGGTGTCCACGGCGAAAGGGTCGGCGTCGAGGTCCTCGAGGGGGGCGAGGCTGGCGATCGCGGCCACGCGCAGCGCTTCCATGCCGCCCGACCCTACTCCGATCCACCTCCGGGCAGGAGGCGCGGGCCGGTTCCGGTTCCGGACGGTTCCGCGGGGCAGGACACCCTCGGGGGACCGGGGCCGGGCAACCTTCGGGACCCGGCGGCCCGTGGTCGTGGACGAGGTGCGAAGGAGGAGGCGCGAGTGCCGGTGGAGATCACCTGGTGGGGTCATGCCACGTGCACGGTCGAGGACTCCGGCGTCCGGTTGCTGACGGATCCGCTGTTCGCCCGGCGGCTGGCCCACTTGCGGCGGCGGCGCGGAGCGGTGCCCCCGCCGGAGGCGGCGGTGGCCGATGTGGCGCTGGTGTCCCATCTGCACGCCGACCACCTGCACCTGCCCTCGCTGTCGCGGCTGGCGCCGGGGACGCGGCTGGTCGTGCCCAGGGGCGCGTGCCGGGCGGTGCCGGGCCTGGCGCGGACCGCCCGGCTGGGCGGGCTGGTGTTGACGGAGGTGGCGCGGGGCGAGGAGGTTCCCCTGCGCGACGGCGTACGGGTACGGGCGGTCAGCGCCCGGCACGACGGGCGGCGGCTGCCGTTCGGGCCGCAGGCCGCGCCGGCCCTCGGCTACGTGGTGCAGGGAGCGGCGCGGACGTACTTCGCCGGGGACACCGGGCTGTTCGACGCCATGGCCGAGGAGGTCGGTCCGGTGGACGTGGCGCTGCTGCCGGTCGGCGGCTGGGGTCCGTACCTCGGTCCGGGCCACCTGGACGCGGGGCGGGCGGCGCGGGCGCTGGCGGAGCTGGCTCCGGCGGCGGCGGTCCCGGTGCACTACGGGACGTACTGGCCGATCGGGCTGGACGCGGTGCGGCCGCACGAGTTCCATGCGCCGGGCGAGGAGTTCGCACGCCACGCGGGGCGCCTCGCTCCGAAGGTGACGGTGCGGGTCCCCGCGCACGGCGAGCGGGTGCAGCTGCCGTGACCTGGCGGGACCTCGCGGTGGCGGCGGGCCAGGTGCCGGGGGCCACCGGGCAGGCGGTGGGCTATCCCGCGCTGTTCGTGCTGGTGGCGCTCGGCGCGCTGGTGCCGGTGATCCCGACGGGTGCGCTGGTGAGTTCGGCCGCCGTGGTGGCGTTCCATCAGGATGCGCTGCCCTTCGGGGTGCTGCTGGTGTTCGCGGTCTCGGCTTCGGCGGCCTTCGCCGGGGACGTCGCGCTGTACTGGCTCGGGCGGCGCGGGGTGCGCTCGCGCAACGGGTCGCGCTGGTTGCAGGCGCTGCGCGGCCGGGCCACGCCCGAGCGGCTGGAGCAGGCGCGGACGAAGCTCGACGAGCACGGGGTGCTGGTGCTGGTCGTCTCCCGGCTGCTTCCGGCGGGCCGCATCCCGGTGATGCTGGCCTGCCTGCTGGCGGAGATGCCGCTGCGCCGCTTCGCCCGCGGCGACGCCCCGGCCTGCCTCGCGTGGGCGGCGACGTACGGGCTGATCGGCATCCTGGGTGGCTCCCTCTTCTCGGAGCCCTGGAAGGGCGTGGCCCTGGCGGTGGGCCTGACGCTGCTGATCAGCGCGGGGCCGGCCCTGTGGCGCCGGGCCCGCGGCGGCGGTTCGCAAGAGGGCTAGTTTTCGGGAGGGGCGGCGTGCGGACCGGGCCGGATCGGCCCGGGGCGCGCCGCTACGCCGTGTCCGCGCCGGGCGGGGTGGTGGCGCCCGCGGCCGCGGGGTCGTCGCCCAAGGTGCGCGAGGCGCCGATCGGCAGGTCCCACAGGCGGGTGCGCGCCAGGCCCGCGCGGGACCACGCGGACCGTACCCGGTGCAGCGGCTCCATGACCGGCTCGGCGGACAGGACGAAGGTGGCCCAGTGCATGGGGGCCATTCGCCGCGCGCCGAGGTCGAGGCATGCCCGGACGGCCTCCTCCGGGTCGGTGTGGACGTCGCCGAGCCACCAGCGCGGGGCGTAGGCGCCGATGGGCAGGAGCGCGAGGTCGATGCCGGGGTGGCGGCGGCCGATCTCGCCGAACCAGCGCCCGTAGCCGGTGTCGCCCGCGAAGTAGAGCGTCTTCGGCTCGGGGCTCAGGGTGTCGGTCAGGATCCAGCCGCCCCACAGGGACCGGCAGGTGTCGATCAGCGACCGCTTCGACCAGTGGTGGGCCGGTACGAACTCGAAGCGCACGCCGTGCAGTTCGGCGGACTCCCACCAGTCGAGCTCGGTGACCCGGGTGAAGCCGCGCCGGCGGAACCAGCGGGCCAGGCCGGCGGGGACGAAGAGCGCGGTGTGCCGCGGGAGCCGCTTGAGGGTGGGCGCGTCGAGGTGGTCGTAGTGGTTGTGGCTGATGACCACCGCGTCCACCGGCGGCAGGTCCTCCCAGCGGACCCCGACGGGCGTCAACCGCGCAGGGGTGCCCAGGATCCGCCGGGACCATACGGGGTCGGTCAGTACGGTCAGTCCGCCGGTCCGCAGCACCCAGCTGGCGTGCCCGGCCCAGGTGACGCCGACGCAGCCGGGGGCCGCCGCGGGCAGCGGGCCCGGCTCGTACGGCAGGTCGGGGATGCCGCGCAGCCCGTCGGGGCCGGGCCGGAAGGCCCCCTCGCGGGCGAGCCTGGCGAAGGCGCGGACGCCGGGGAGCGGAGCGGTGAGCCGGTCGGCGAAGGAACGCGGCCAGCGACGGTGCTCGCCGAGGGGACGCGGGGCGCCGGGGAGCGGGACCTCCGGGGGCGGGGCGCCGGGGAGCCGGAGCTCCGGGGGCGGGGTGCCCGAGCCCGGGACAGCGCCGCCGGCGACACCCGGGCCCGCGACGCCGCCACCCGCGACACCCGGGCCGCCGGAAGCCGCCGGGCCCGCGACCGCGCCGCCCGCGACAGCCGGGCCCGCGACGCCGCCGCCCGCGGCCGCGGCTTCCGGAGCGTCGGGGGGTGGCGGCGGGGGCTGGGGCGACGGCGGGGCGGGCCGCCGGCCGGGGGTGTCCCGTGCCGCGTCGGGCGGGCGGGTGGAGGCGTCCGTCCGGTCCCTCATCAGGAAGTCTCCGTCCGCCGGCTCGGACATCAGGCCAGCCCGGCCAGGACGGATCCGAGGAGGTCCAGGGAGCGCCGCACGTGGGGCAGCGCGAGCGGGTCGGGGGCAGTGAGCGCGGCCAGCCGTTCCTCCGGGGTGGCGCCCAGCAGCGGGCCCGTCGACAACCGCACCCGCAGCGCCACCGGCTCGTCCGCGAACCGCTGTCCGCCCGGGGTGGCGGCGCCGAGCCGGCCTGCCAGCCAGTCCTCCAGTTCCATGGCGTCGCCGACTCCGTGCCGGGCGAGTCCGGCGCGCAGCGGGGTCAGGTCCGCGTAGAGGTGCCGCCCGGCCTGCGGGGGCCGGGCCAGCGCGCCGACGGCCAGGAGTTCGCGGTGCGCCGCGGCGGCGACCGCGCCGTGCAGGGTGGCCGCCGCGCAGACCCGTCCGGCGACGGCGTCCGGTTCGTCGAGGGCGTGCGCGGCGGCTCCGGCGACCGGTCCCGCGACCAGCGCGCCGGTGGCCGTCAGGACGTCGAGGGTGCCGGCGCGCAGCCGGGTCCCCCGGGGGGTGTCGGGGAAGCGGACCACGGCCGCGGGCCAGCCTGCGGGCAGCAGCGCCCCGGACAGGTCGAGGAGGACGGCCGCCCGGTCCGGGAGCATCTCTGCGGGGCTCAGGACCAGGGTGTCGTGCGGGCGGTGGACGGTGTCGCGCCAGCTCTCGTCGCTGACGACGAAGAGACCGGCGGACTCGGCGGCCTCGCACGCCTCGCGCAGCATTTCCGGCGGCGGCACGGTGGCCGTCGGGTCGTCGGCGACCGACAGGAGGAGCACGCGGGGGTCGCCCCCCTCGGCGCGCACCCTCCGTACGGTTTCCAGCAGGGCGTAGGGGTCGGGGACGCCGCCGCATTCCGCAGGGGTGGCCACATGGTAGGCGCGCCGTCCCAGCAGCCGGACCTGCGGGGTCCACCAGGCGGGACAGGGTCGGGGCAGCAGCACGTCCCCCCCGTAGGCGCCGAGCAGGGCGAGCAGCAGCGCGGGGGCGCCGGGTCCGGCGGCGACGTCCTGCGGGGCGGTGACCAGTCCGCGGCGCCCCCAGTGCCGGCAGGCGGCCTCGCGCACGGCCTCGCCGCCGCCGGGCGGTTCGGGGGCGGCGCGGCCGGCGGCGGCGGCGAGGACGGAGAGGAGTTCGGGCAGCACGGGCAGGCCGGGCTGCGGAGCGAGCGGGCCGTACCGGACCGGGCCGCGGCCCTGCGCCACCGTGCGCTGCATCCCCTCCACCGCCGACCGCCTTCCGCGCTCGTCCCGCTCGGCCCGTTCCACGGGGCCCGCGGGTCCCGCGAGTGCCGTGGGCTCCGACGTTCCGGCGGCCCGGCGGCTCGGGGGCCCGGGGGTTCCGACCACTCTGCACCTTTAGCGGCCCGGGGGTTCCGCCCACTCTGCACCTTTATACGATTATTTGCGGCCAGATGCCGCCTTTGATGCCGCCTGCCGGGTTCAGGCCCGTCGCCCCATCAGTCCGAGGAGTGCGGTCTGCGCGTCCGCCCCGGCCGGCACCTCCACCGGCGCGGCGAACATCCCGCTCGCCGCGAGCTCGTCGGCATGCGGCGCGACCCGCTCGGCCGCGAAGGCGACCAGGTCCTGCGGCAGGCGGTCGTCGACCCCGACCGCCCGGGCGAGGTCCCAGGCGTGTACGGCGCAGTCGGTGATCAGGTCCGCGCAGTACGCCGAGCCCTCCGCGGGCCCCTGCGAGAGCCGGACGGTGCGGTCCAGCGCACCGGGTGCGGCGAAGGCGGCGTGCGCGGCGGCCGATGCGGTCTCCCAGGCGGCCACCGGGTCCTCGCCCAGCACGTCGCCGGAGAAGGCGTCGCCCACTTCCTCGACGGTGCGCCCCTCGGCGACCAGCGGGGGCACCCACAGCTGCTCCCCGGTGACGTGGTCGACCAGGTCCCGCACGGTCCACTCCGAGCACGGGGTGGGTGCGTCCCATTGGCCGTCCCCTACGGCGCGCAGCCGTTCACCGAACAGCCGCAGCGCTTCGGCGTGCCGATCCAGCAGCGTCTTGGCCATGCCTCTCACCGTCCTGTGGCCCTGTGGCCCCTCCTGCGGTCCACTCTCCTCGCCCCCGCACCGGTCCGCCACGGCCCCGCCCGGCCCCCTTGGCGGGCACGGCAGTCGTCCACATGTCAAAACGCATATCTCACAGGGCGAACATTTCCCTTACGGTGGGGACATCGCTTCGACGAGGAGGGGTCAGGCCATGAACGCCCGCAAGGAGACCGCCGTCTACACGCACGGCCACCACGAGTCGGTCCTGCGCTCGCACCGCTGGCGCACCGCCGCGAACTCCGCCGCCTACCTGACCGGCGAGCTGCGCCCCGGGATGTCGGTGCTGGACGTGGGGTGCGGTCCGGGCACGATCACCGCGGACCTCGCGGAGCTGGTCGCTCCGGGCGGCCGGGTGACCGCCGTCGACGCGTCCGGGGAGGTGGTCGCGCAGGCCCGCGCGTACCTGGCGGAGCGGGGCACCGGCGGGGTGGAGTTCGCGACGGCGGACGTCCACGCGCTCGCCTTCCCGGACGCCTCCTTCGACGTGGTCCACGCCCACCAGGTGCTCCAGCACGTCGGGGACCCGGTCCAGGCCCTGCGCGAGATGCGGCGGGTGTGCCGGCCGGGCGGGACCGTGGCCGTGCGGGACGCCGACTACGCGGCGATGATCTGGTACCCGGCGGCGCCCGGCCTGGACACCTGGCTGGACCTGTACCGGAGGGTCGCCCGCGCCAACGGCGGCGAACCGGACGCGGGCCGCCGCCTGCGGGCCTGGGCGCGGGAGGCCGGATTCACGGACGTGCGGTCCTCGGCGTCGGCCTGGTGCTACGCCACCGCGGAGGAGGCCGCCTGGTGGTCGTCCTTGTGGGCGGACCGGACGACGGCCTCGGCCTACGCGGACACGGCCGTCGGCGGCGGCCACACGACCCCGGCGGAACTGTCGGACATCGCCGGGGCCTGGCGCGCCTGGGGAGCGGACCCCGACGCCTGGTTCTCGGTCCTGCACGGCGAGGTCCTCTGCCGGGTCTGACCGGCCGCCGCAGACAGCCGCAGACCGCCGCAAGACCTCCAGCCCGTCCGTGGCCCAGGCCCTGGGGCGGCAGGGGCGTCACCCCCGGCGAAGCGCCATCCCGCCCGCGCCCCGCCCCCGCTACACCGGCGGTCGCATGCGGAAGTCGTACCGCTCGGGGAGCGGCCGGTCCGTCAGCGCGGCCCAGACCTCGGCCAGGACCTCTTCCCCCTCCCGCAGGTCGGCCAGCTCGAAGCCGTCCTCGAACACCCGCCGGGCCGCCGCCACGTGTCCCTCGGCGGCCAGCAGCCGGGCCGCCAGGAGGCGGAAGCGGCCCTGTTCGCGCACGGCGGGCCGCAGCCGGTCCCATACCCGCCGCGCCTCGGGCAGCCGTCCCACCCCGAGCAGCGCCGCCATGGCCTCCTGCCCCAGCGCGGCCTCCGCGGCCGCCCACGCCTCGCCTCCCCGGCTCTCCCCCGCCAGGTCCTCGAAGGCTTCCGCGTAGCCGTCGGCCGCCCGCGCCGGGTCCCCGGCCAGGGCATCGGCCACCGCCAGGCAACGCAGCAGCGGCCACCGCGAAGGGGCCAGGGGCAGCCCGCGCTGCCAGCTCCGTACCGCCTGGGCCACGTCTCCGGCGTGCCACTGGGCCACGCCCAGGTGGTATTCGGTCAGCGGGTCCGCCGGGGCCGTCTCCAGCATGTCCCGCCAGTGCGCGGCGACCAGGCTCGGACCCGGCGGCGCCACCCGGCGCGGAGTGGGGAAGACGCCCGTGCGCCAGAGCTCCAGCCACGGTTCCTGGACCTCGCCGAGGGTGGACGCCTCGAAAGGGGTGCCCGGCAGCTCGAAGCCCCCGCACAGCACCTCCAGCGCACCCCAGCCCGAGCCCGTCGCGAGCCGCTCCCCCGGCTCGGTGTCGGCGCAGGCCCGCCACGCCTCGTACGCCGCCTGCACCCGCTCCGGGGGCAGTGCGGCGTCCAGCGCCTCCTGGGCCGCGCCGCGGGCCGCCGCCCAGTCGGTGCCGTGCACCGCCGCCGGTTCCGCGGCCAGCGGCCCGTAGGCTTCCAGCCAGCTGAACTCCGCCCCTCCCTCCAGGCGTACGTGTTCCAGCTGGGTCCGGGCGAGCCCGGCCTGGATCTCCGCGTAGCCGTCCGTGCCCGGCTCGGTCAGCCACTCCTGCCAGCGCCTGCCGCCGCCGCCCGCGCCCCACACGAACAGCTTGCGTCCGCGCAGCCGGTCGGTGGAGGTCTGCACGAGCCCCTGACCGGTCTGGTCCAGCGAGGCGATCCAGGGCCGCGTGCCGTCCTGGACGTCGTAGAAGAAGTCGGCGGGGTACTCGCTGCGCAGGGGGTAGGTCCGGTCGGCGCCCTCCCACCGCGGCACCGGGACGCGGCGCAGCGAGCGCTCGTAGCCGAAGTGCCAGGCCTCGTCGGCGGGGGCCAGGACGCGGGTGCCCGCCTCCTCGGGGACGGCGGTGTTGGACCACCAGTACACGGGCGCGGGCCGCTCGTGCGGATTGCGCACGCGCACGCCGACGTAGAGGAAGTGCGACTCCCCGGGCAGCCACAGGTCCACCTGGAAGGGCAGGTCGCGCAGCCGCTCCCACTCCCACAGCCGGACCATCGCACCGCCGTCGGGGGCCGGGACCACCGCGGCGTGCAGCGGGGCGCAGGAGAGGGCGGTGTGCCCGGTGGCGCCGGTGTTCCATTCGATGCCGCCGGAGAACCAGGCGCCGTTCAGGGCCAAGTTGGCCGGCTGGAACACCGGGTTGCGGTAGAGGAGTTCACGGCCGGTCGGCAGGTGGACGAGGGAGTGGACGCGCCCGCCGAGCTCGGGCAGGACGGTCACCCTCAGGTGTTCGTTCTCGATGACGATCGAGGCGAACTCCCGCTCGGAGCGCTCCCGGCCGTAGCCGTCCCGGAGCCGGACGGGCAGCAGCGAACGCAGTGGCTCGTAGCCGATCTGCCGGGCCATGTCGCGCGGCAGGCCGTCGCGCCCGGGGGCACCTCCCGGCGGTAGCCGGGGGACCTCGTCCACCGCGTGCACGCCGTCGGGTGCGCGCAGGGCGGGCAGCGGGTTCTCGGAGCCCAACGGGGCTGCGGGAAGGGTCAGTACGGCGCGTCGGACGGTGGTGGCCATGAGGAAAGGGAACACGCCGGGGCCCCCGCTGCACAGGGGTTCCGCGGATCACCACCGGTCAGGATTACGCAAAGGCGCCCGCGGTGGGTGGTGGACGTGACCGGCGGCCGTCGCACGGACCCGGACCCGGCCGGGGACCCGGACCCGGCCGCGGGAGGGCCCCGGGCACAGCACTAGGGGAGCGGCATGTCGCTGGTCACGGCCCAGCGTTCGTGGTCGCGCCAGGCGCCGTCGATGTGGAGGAAGTCCGGGGAGAGCCCCTCCAGACGGAAGCCCGCTCCCCGGACCAGCGCGATCGAGGCGGTGTTGCCCGGCTGGATGTTGGCCTCCAGCCGGTGCAGGCCCAGACCTTCCCCGGCCGGCGCGAAGGCGTGCGCGAGGACCAGGCGCAGGGCCTCGTGGAAGAGGCCGCGCCCGGCGGCGTGCGCGAAGGCGGCGTAGCCGAGCGCGCCGCAGCGGAAGGCTCCGTGCACGATGTTGTTGATGTTGACGAATCCGGCGAGGGCTCCGGTCCCGAGTTCGCAGACGAGGAAACCCGCCCTGCCCTCGCCTTCGGTCAGCCGGGTCGCGTACGGCTCGTACTCCTCGATGGTGGCGGGCGGGAACAGCCAGGGGCGGTGCAGCTCCCGGCTCTCGTGCGCGCGGGCGGTGAACTCGGGTCCGTCGGCGAGCCGGTAGGGCCGCAGGCCCACCCGCCCGCCCTCCCGCAGGTACGTGGAAAAGGTCATCCGCCCAGGCTAGTGCTGTGGCCGGGAAGGTTTGGGGGCGCCGCGGCCCGGTGAACCTTCCCGGTCACAGCACTGGGAGATGTGACAGGATCCGCGGTGTGATCATCCCCTCCGACACCCGCGGTCTCCTGGCCGCGGCGGCCCGCGACAACGCCGAATGGTGTGACGCGGTGTGCCGCGCCCACGGGCTGCCCGGTGTGTTCGGACCGGACGCCTGGTCCGCCGCGCGCCGGACCCCGCCGCTGTACCCGGACGCCGTGACGCTCACGCCGGAGGCGTCGGGCGCCGCGCTGGTGGCCGGGATCGACACCGGCTCGCCCGGCTGCTCGGTCAAGGACGGCTTCGCCGCGCTCGATCTGGTCCCGGCCGGCTTCGAGGTCCTGTTCGAGGCGCAGTGGATCCACCGGCCCGCCCCGGCGGCCGGGGTGTGCGGCCCGGGCCCCGAGTGGTCCGAGGTCACCACCGCCGGCGAGCTGGAGGCCTGGGAGGCCGCGTGGGACGGAGGGGGGAGCACCGGCCTGTTCCGCCCGGCCCTGCTGGGCGGGGACATCGCCTTCCTGGCGGGCCGGGCCGGGGGCCGCATCGTGGCGGGGGCGGTGGCGCACCGCGGCAGTGGGCCGGTGGTCGGCGTGTCCAACCTCTTCGCCCACGCCGCAGCGGATCCAGCACCCGGACCCGAGGCCCGTGCCGGCGCCGCCGCGCACGCCCGCGCCGACGCCGCCTGGTCCGGCGTCCTCGCCTCGATCGCCGCCCGCTGGCCGGGGCTGCCCGTCGTGGGCTACGAGTCGGGGGACGACCTGGAGGCCGCGGTCCGGGCCGGCTTCACCCCGATCGGCCCCCTCCGCGTCTGGCTGCACACCGCCTGATCACACCGCCCGATCACCACCCGATCGCCGCCTGATCGCCTCCCGATCGCCCGTCGCCCGATCGCCCGATCGCCCGATCGCCCGATCAGGACCGCAGCTCCAGCCGCGGGACGTCGGTGCGCTCGATCCCGAAGACCTGTGCGTACAGCGACAGTTCCGCCTCCAGTGCCCGGACCATCGTCTCGGCCCGCCGGAAGCCGTGCCCCTCGCCCTCGAAGGCCACGTACGCGTGCGGCACCGACCGCCCCCGCATGGCGGCGAGGAAGCGCTCCGCCTGGGCCGGCGGGCAGACGGGGTCGTCCAGGCCCTGGAGCAGGACGAACGGGGCCGTGATGCGGTCGGCGCGGGCCATCGGCGAGCGCTCCCGGCCCCGCACCGCGAGGGTCTGCGGCGGCCCGGCGAGACCGTCGATGTAACGGGACTCCAGATCGTGGGTCTCCTCGGCGAAGCCCGCCAGGTCCAGGACCGGGTAGAGGACGGCCGCGCAGGCGTACAAGCCGGTGGCGGCCAGGGAGGCCGCCGCGGTCCAGCCGCCGGCGCTGCCGCCCCGGATGGCCAGCCGGTCCGGGTCCGCCGTGCCCTCGGCGGCCAGGGCCCGGGCCACGGCCGCGCAGTCCTCGACGTCGACCACGCCCCACTGCTCGCGCAGCCGCTCCCGGTAGGCGCGCCCGTACCCGGTGGAGCCGCCGTAGTTCACCTCGACCACACCGATGCCGCGCGAGGTGAAGTAGGCGATGTGCAGGTCGAGTACGGGCGGCACGTGGTCGGTGGGGCCGCCGTGCGCCCACACCACGTACGGGGGCAGCTCGTCGGCGGCGGCCCGGCAGGCCGGGTGGTGCGGCGGGTAGACGTGCGCGTGGATCTCCCGGTTGTCGGGGCCGGGGAAGGTCCGGCTCTGCGGCTCCGGGTAGTAGGCCGGGTCCACCCCGTCCGCCGGCGGTGCGGCGCGCCCGCCGACCGCCCGGGCGTGCCCGGTGGAGGTGTCCAGCTCCACCACCTCGTAGGCGCTGCGCGGGCTGGCGGCGACCCCGTAGACACGGGTGCCGCTGACCGCGAGCGTCGGCTGCCAGGCCGTCCAGGGGCCCGCCGCGTCCACCAGGCCGCCGCTCTCCGGGTCCAGGACGCCGAGGACCGGGGAGCCCAGACCGTGCAGGACGGCGACGAGCCCTTCGGGCAGCGGGGCGAGCCAGCGCAGCCCGGGCTTCCACAGCGGGCCGCCGAACTCCTCCTCGCGGGGGCACAGGCCGACCGCCTCGCCCGTCTCGGGGTCCACCCGGTACGGGTTCCACCAGCCGCTGCGGTCGCTGACCGCGAGGAGGGTTCCGCCGGGCGTCCACTCGACCTGGGCGACGGCCTCCTCGGGGCCGCCCAGCACGGTCCGCGCTTCGCCCGGTGTCCCGTCGGCGTCGATCTCGGCGAGTTTCAGCTCGGTACCGTCCCAGGGCATCCGCGGGTGGTCCCACACCAGCCAGGCCGCGTACCGGCCGTCCGGGGAGAGCCGCGGCCCGGTGGTGAACCGGTGCCGGTCGTCGGTGAGTTCGCGCACCGCGCCGCGGTCCCGGGCGGCCGATCCGTCCAGCGGTACGGCGGCCAGCACCCGGCGCACGTCGGTGGGGGCGGGACCGGTGAACTCCTCCATCACGCACCACACCTCACCGCCGCGCAGCACCGGGTCGACCCAGCGCAGCCCGCCGCCGACCTCGGAGAGGGGGGTCAGGGGCCGGGGTTCGGCGCCGCCGGGCGCGTCCGGTTCGAAGGCGTAGAGGCGCTGGTCGGCGAAGTGGACGAAGACCAGCAGCGGCCCGCCTTCCGGCCGCTGGACGCCGGCCCAGGGGTGGCCGCCGTACTCGGTGACCCTGCTGCGCACGTTCCACGGCGCGGGCAGGACGGCGCCGTCCCGGCCGGGCCCGCCGGCGCCCTGGGAGGTCCGGCGCACCAGGGTGCGCCGGCCGCCCTCCCGGGGCCGGGGTTCGGTCCACCACACCTCGGGACCGACCGTGCCCACGTATTCGGGGCGGCCGTCGAGCGAGGCGGCGAGCCGGGCGTCGAGGGGCGAGGGCCAGCTTCCGTAGGGCCGGGTCGCCGCCACCGCCATTACGGGGTCCCCCTCACAGGGTGCGCAGGGCGCGGTCGAGGACGCGGACGCCGAAGTGGAGGGCGTCGACGGGCACCCGCTCGTCCACGCCGTGGAAGAGGGACCAGTAGTCGAAGCCGGGCGGCAGCTTCAGGGGGGAGAAGCCGTAACCGGTGATGCCGAGGCGGGAGAACTGCTTGGCGTCGGTGCCGCCCGCCATGCAGAAGGGCACCACGTGGGCGTCCGGATCGAAGTGCTCGACGGACTCGCGCAGGATCCGGTACGTCCGCCCGTCCACGGGCGCTTCGAGGGCGATCTCCCGGTGCTGGAACTCCCAGCGCACGTCCGGGCCGGTCAGTTCGTCCAGGGTGGCGATGAACTCGGCCTCACCGCCTGGCAACGTCCGCCCGTCCACGTAGGCGGTGGCCTGCCCGGGGATCACGTTCAGTTTGTAACCGGCGCTGAGCATGGTCGGGTTGGCGCTGTTGCGTACGGTCGCCTCGACCAGCGCGGCGGCCGGCCCGAGCCGGCCGAGCAGGGCGTCGAGGTCGAAGCCGGGTGCGCGCGGATCCACCGGCAGGCCCTGCAAGGCGGCGAGTTCGGTGAGGCAGGCGACGACGGTGCCGGTGAGCCGGACGGGCCACTCGTGGGCGCCGATCCGGGCCACGGCGGCGGCGAGGCGGCTGACCGCATTGGCCTTGTTGGGCTTGGACCCGTGGCCGGCGGTGCCGTGGGCGGTCAGCTTCAGCCAGGCGGTGCCGCGTTCGCCGGCGGCGATCGGGTAGAGGGCCCGGCCCGGCGCGGTGTGCACGGTGAAGGCACCGGATTCGCCGATCCCCTCCGTACAGCCCTCGAAGAGGTGCGGGTGGCGGTCGGCGAGGAAGCCGGAGCCGTCGACCGCGCTGTCTTCTTCGTCCGCCGTGAAGGCGACCACGATGTCGCGGCGCGGTTTCACGCCGGCCCGCGCCCAGGCGCGTACGACGGCGAGCACCATCGCGTCCGTGTTCTTCATGTCGACGGCTCCGCGGCCCCACACCACGCCGTCACGGACCTCGCCCGAGAAGGGGTCCGCGCTCCAGTCGGCGGCTTCGGCCGGGACCACGTCGAGGTGGCCGTGGACCAGGAGCGCCTCGGCAGTGGGGTCGGCGCCCTCGACACGGGCCACGACGTTGGTCCGGCCGGGGGTGCGTTCGAGCAGCACCGGTTCCAGCCCGGCGGCGGCGAGACGCTCGGCGGCGTATTCGGCGGCGGGCCGTTCCCGGCAGTCGCCGCCGCCGCGGTTGGTGGTGTCGATCCTGATGAGGCCGGAGGTGAACTCGACCACCTCGTCCAGGGCTGTGCGGTCCACGGCGTCGACCGGGACCTCGCTGGTGACTGTGTGCATGTCAGCCATACTGCTCCTCCACGGCTGCCGAGACGACCGTCGTGACCGCCTTGAAGGTCCGGATCCCCTCGTACATCGTCCGGCTGGTGTAGGAAATCCTGCGCTCGCCGCAGCGCTCGGCGCCCGGGACGACGGTGGCGGCCATCGCCAGGTGCTCGGCGTCGAACTCCAGCTCCACGGTGAAGGGGCCGCCGCGCACGGGTTCGCGCCGTACCGCGAGGGCCGTGGCCTCCTTGGCCGCGGCGCGGATGTCGGCGGCGGTGCGGGCGGGCGTCCGGCACACGGCGGCGTAGCGCGAGACGTGGTCCTTGACCGCGACGGTCACCGCACGGGGGGCGTAGCCGGCGGCGTCGAGGCAGGTCAGGTTGTCGCCGGTGACAAGGATGACCGGAACGCCGTACTCGGCCACGACATGGGCGTTGAGCAGTCCCTCGCTGGCGCGCACCCCGTTGACCCAGACGCCGGTGATCGAGTTGGCAAGGTAGGTGTGGGCGAGGACGCCCTCGGAGCCGGCCCCGGTGTGGTAGCCGACGAAGGCGATCCCGTCGACGTCCCCGTGCTGGACGCCTTCGACCATGGAGAGCGACTTGTGGCGGCCGGTGAGCATCTCGACGCGGGCGTCGAGGTGTTCCAGGAGCAGGTTGCGCATGGTCCAGTGGGCCTCGTTGACGAGCACCTGGTCGGCGCCGCCGTCGTAGAAGCCGAGGACGGCGGCGTTGACGTCGGAGGTGAACATCGACCGGCAGCGCTCCCACTGCGGGGTCCCGGGCAGGACGTCCGCGGGCCAGGTGACGCCGGTGGCGCCCTCCATGTCGGCGGAGATGAGGATCTTCATCGGGCCCCCGGGCGGTCTGGTGCACGCGGTCGGTCGCGCGCGGTCGCCGCACCGCCCGCGCGCGTGGTCGTTTCGTACGCACGCGGCCGGTCGGTCCCGCGCACGCGCGTCCGCACGCGCAGCGGCAGCACGCGCGGGCCCAGACTAGCCCTCCGTCCCCCCGCGGGCCCGGGGCCACGCCCCGGGGCGTACGGCGGATCGGGCCGGCGCGCCCGCGCAGGCTCTCGGGTGCGCGCCGGCGGCGGCCGCCGGCCGGGTGGGTCCACCCGTGCGGGCGGGACCGGGCGTCCGGCCCCGCCGTCCACGGGTTTGCTCAGCGCTCGACTTGCGCGGCCAGGTTGGCCAGCACGGTGTCGTAGATCCGGCCGAGGCCCTTGGGCGCGAAGGTGCGCTCGAAGAAGCCGCCGATGCCGCCGGCGCCGTTCCACACGGTGGTGACCACGGCCCTGGCCTTGCCCTCGCCGGCCGGGGTGACGGTCCAGGTGGTGACCATGGAGGAGTTGCGGTCCTTCTCCACCAGCTGGCCGTCGGTGGGCTCGGTGACCTCCAGCAGGCAGTCGCGCACGCGCTTGCTGGTGGCCTGGAGCTTCCAGTGCACGAGGGTCCCCTCGCCGTCGCCGCCCTCGCGCACCTCGTACTCGCTGAAGTGCTCGGGCAGCAGCTTGCCCCGGGTCCCGGTGTAGTCCGCCAGCGCGTCGAACACGGTCTCCGCGTCGGCCGCGATGATCCGCTCCGTGGTGGCCTCGACCTGCGCCATAGCTGTTCCTCCAGCAGTTGTGATCGCTCGTCACGGCGAAGCCAACCACCTCCGGCCCGGGCGCCCAAATCCGGACCGGGCGCGGGCACGCGGCCCGCGCCGGTCGCCCGTCGCGCCCCCCGCGCGCCCGCGGGGAGGGGTCCTGGGCGGCCGCGCCGCGACGAGGTACCGCGGGAGGCCGTCCGCCCCCGCCCCGCCCCACTGACCAGCACGTTCCCCGGGGCGCACGATCATGGGAACGTTTGTTCTATTCTCGACGGGAGCTACCGAGGGAGGCGCTCATGCGCTGGGACAACCTGACCGACGACGACGCCGGGAACACGCCGGGCGGCCCGGTCGCCGGACCGGCCGCGCTCTTCGGGGCCGGCGCCGTCGTCACCCGCACGATCGACACCCCGGAGTTCCGGGGAATCACGTTCCACGAGGTGAGGGCCCGGTCGATCGTCAACCGGGTGCCCGGAGCCTCGCGCATGCCGTTCGAATGGACGGTCAACCCCTACCGGGGGTGCAGCCACGCCTGTGTCTACTGCTTCGCGCGCAAGACCCACAGCTACCTCGACCTCGACACCGGCCTCGGCTTCGATTCCCAGATCGTCGTCAAGACCAACGCCCCCGACCTGCTGCGCCGAGAGCTCGGCTCGCGCCGCTGGACCGGCGCCCACATCGCCATGGGCACCAATGTCGACTGCTACCAGCGCGCCGAGGGCCGCTACCGCCTGATGCCCGGGATCATCGAGGCGCTGCGCGACCACGCCAACCCCTTCTCGATCCTCACCAAGGGCACGCTGATCCTGCGCGACCTGCCCCTCCTCCAGCAGGCCGCCGCGGTCACCGACGTCGGGATCTGCGTCTCCGTCGGCTTCACCGACCCCGGCCTGTGGCGGACGGTGGAACCCGGGACGCCCTCCCCCGCCGCCCGGCTGAACGCCATACGGACCCTGACCGACGCGGGCATCGAGTGCGGGGTGCTGATGGCCCCGGTGATCCCCTTCCTCGGGGACGCCCCGGAGCAGCTGCGGGAGACCGTCCGGTCCGTCGCCGCCTCCGGCGCCACCTCCGTGACACCCCTGGTACTCCATCTGCGGCCGGGCGCCCGCGAGTGGTTCACCGCCTGGCTGGCACAGCGCCACCCGCACCTCGTGGAGCGCTACGAACGGATGTACGCGGGCGGCTCGTACGCGCCCACCTGGTACCAGCGGCAGATCACCCGCCAAGTCCACCAGCTGGCGGCCGAATTCGGCATCGGGCCGAACGGTCGCGGGACGGCCCGCCGGATCACGGCTCCCGAACGGCCCGCGGCCCGGGCGGCGCGGCCCGGGGCCGCCGGACCGACGCAGCTCAGCCTCCTCTGACCCCGCGGGAGGGGCAGCGGGTCATCACATCGGGCCAATGCGGGGCCCAATCCCGCCTTCCAGGCGAGGTTTCCGGGACGATTCCGCCCAGAACCCTCGGCTGGGAGGCCCCATGCTGCACCCCGTGAAGAAGCGCGCCGCTGTCCTGCTGTCCCTTTCCACCGTCGCCGCCGTCCTCGCGGGGCCGGTCGCCGCCGCCCCGGCCGCGCCCGCCCCGCGGCAGGCCGCCGCGTTGCACTGGACGGGCTGCGCGACGACCCGCTATCCCTCGCTCCAGTGCGCCTCCCTCCAGGTCCCCCTCGACCACGCCCGGCCCGCCGGACGCCGGATCACCCTCGCCCTGACCCGGGTCCCGCACACCGCCGCCACCTCCCAGGGGCCGCTGCTGGTCAATCCGGGCGGCCCCGGCGGCAGCGGCCGCTCCCTCGCCGGCTTCGTCGCCTCGGCGCTGCCCAAGGACGTGGCCGCCCAGTACGACGTCATCGGCTTCGACCCCCGGGGCGTCGGCCGCAGCGAGCCCGCCCTCGACTGCGCGGCCGGCCACTTCGCCTCCGCGCGGCCCGACTCGGTACCGCGCGACGCGGCCACGGAGCGGGCCAACCTGGAGCGGGTGCGGTCCTTCGCCGAGTCGTGCGGGGCCAAGTACGCGGATGTGCTGCCGTACATCGACACCGTCTCGGCCGCCCGCGACCTCGAAGTGCTGCGCACCGCCCTCGGCGCCCCGCGGATCAGCTACTTCGGCTACTCCTACGGGACCTACCTGGGCGCGGTGTACGCCAAGCTCCACCCGGGCCGGGTGCACCGGCTCGTCCTGGACTCCGTGGTCGACCCGGACGGGGTCTGGTACGAGGACAACCTCGCGCAGGACCGGGCCTTCGACGCCCGCCACAAGGCGTTCCTGGCCTGGGTCGCGAAGTACAACGCCACCTACCGGCTCGGCACCGACCCGCAGGAGGTCGAGGAGCGCTGGTACGCGATGCGCGACGCCCTGCGCGGGGCGCCGGCGGGCGGGAAGGTCGGGCCGGCCGAGCTGGAGGACACCTACATGCCGGGCGGCTACTACAACGGCTACTGGCCGAGCCTGGCCGAGGCCTTCGCGGCGTACGCGGTGAAGGGCGACCCGGCGCCGCTGGTGTCGGCCTACGAGCGCTTCGGCGCGGTGGAACCCTCCGCCGGCAACGGCTACAGCGTCTACATGGCGGTGCAGTGCCGGGACTCGGCCTGGCCGAAGAACTGGAACCAGTGGCGCGCGGACATGTGGCGCACGCACGCCGCGGCTCCCTTCATGACCTGGAACAACGCCTGGTACAACGCCCCGTGCGCGTTCTGGCCGGCCCAGCCGCTGCGGGCCGTGGACGTGACCAACGACGGCCTGCCGCCCGCGCTGCTGCTCCAGGCGACGGAGGACGCGGCGACCCCCTTCGGCGGTGCGCTCGGCATGCGGGACAGGCTGAAGGGGGCGGCCCTGGTCGTCGAGGAGGGCGGCGGCAACCACGGCGTCGCGCTCAGCGGCAACAAGTGCCTCGACGCGAAGGTGTCGGCGTACCTGCGGACGGGTGAGGCGGCGGACGCGACGTGCCCGGCGCAGGAGGCGCCCGAGCCGACGGCCGCGACCCGCGCGGTCCCGTCCTCGGCGGGCGGCGCGGCCCTGCACGGCCTGCTCGGCTTCCGCGGATGATCTTCGGCGGGCAGGATCGGGGCCGTGACCACTCCTGATCCCGCACCCGCGCCGGTAGCCGTACCCACATCCGCACCCGCACCCGCCGACGGACGCCTCACCCGCGTCGCCGCCCCCGAGGGCGTGAGCCCGAGTCCCCACTACAGCCACGTCGTCTGGGGGACGGGGCGGTTCGTCGCCGTCTCCGGGCAGTGCGCCCTCGACGAGAAGGGCGAGGTGGTGGGCCCGGGCGACGCCGCCGCCCAGGCCCGGCAGGTGTTCGAGAACCTGCGCCGCTGCCTGGCGGCGGCCGGGGCCGGCTTCGCCGACGTGGTGAAGCTGACGTACTTCGTCACGGACATCGGCCACCTGCCGGCCCTGCGGGCGGCCCGCGACGAGGTGATCGCCGCGGACCGCCTGCCGGCCTCCACGGCGGTTCAGGTCGGCGCCCTGTTCCGGCCGGAACTCCTGTTGGAAGTCGAGGCCTTCGCGATCGTGCCGGAGGCGCGCTAGCCGGCGATGTCCCCTAGCCGACGACGTCCACGACCGTGCCCAACGGGTTCCACCCGTGGGGGCCCGAGACGTCGCCGCCGTCGAAGAGGTACGCGCTGACGGCGGCGCCGGTTCCGGCGCCCGCGCCCGCGCCCGCGCCGGTGAGCAGGTAGTCCGCGTGTGTGTCGGCGTCGAAGTCGACGAGGTGGACCCGGGTGTGGTCGGTGGTCACGCCGGAGGCGGTGCGGCTGATGGACTGCCAGCCGCCGTGCCCGTCGCCGCCCCGGTTGACGTAGGTGGTCACCGGGCCGCCCGGGCTGATCATCCAGTAGTCGGCCCGGCCGTCGCCGTCGTAGTCGGCGAGGCGCACCCGGCTCCGGTCGGAGGTGGTTCCGGTGGCGGTCTGGCCGAGGGCGCGCCAACCGCCGCGGCCGTCGCCGCCGCGGTTGAGGAAGACGGTGACCGCGCCGCCGTCGGCGATCGTCAGGTAGTCCGCCCGGCCGTCGCCGTCCCAGTCCGCGAGGCGGACCTGCTCGCTGCGGTTCGTGGTGCCCCCCGCGACGGTGCCGAGGTCCTTCCAGCCGCCGGCGGGGTCGCCGCCGCGGTTGAGGTGGACGTTGACGGAGCCGTCGGGGCGGATCTGGAAGGATCATGGGTGTGATCGACGAGGGCTGGCTCAAGCGCGGCACTCCGGACCCGTCCGACCCGGCGAAGTACGTCATCGACATGGGCAAGGAAGTCGGAACGCAGGGCGAGAAGAAGCTGAAGATCGTGGTGGTCCCCGGGACCAACAAGATCATCACTGCCCACCCCATGTTCTAGGGAGAATCACATTGATCTGGTGTCCTCGATGCGAGCAGGGATGGGTCATCGCAGCCCGCGTGAAGGAACGTGATGACACGTTCATGGTGTGCAAGGAGTGCGACACGGTGTGGGAAGACGGTGATCCCGTAGCCAAGGCTCCTTACGTCATCCTCGAGGAATACATGGCCAGGTTCGGCAAGAGCCAGCTCTGGACGAATCTCGAACAGCTCGAGGGCTAGATCCGTCCGACGGGCGGCCGAGCGGCGGGTACCCACCTCATTGCGAGGGGTGCCCGCCGCTTCGTCCTTCCCGGGGCCGGTGCGCCCGCCGTCACCGCAGGTTGTGCAGGGCCCTGGTTGCCGCCACCGCCAGGCGGGGGTGGGACTGGGCTCGGGTCAGGACCTCGCGGGCCCGGGGGTCGGCCAGGGCGCCCAGGCCTTCGACGCAGGCCAGGGCCACGCGCCAGTACGGGTCGTGCGGGGCGAGCAGCCGGCTCAGGGTGGTGATCAGTGCCGGGGCCGACTCGGGGGCGCGCAGCGCGGTGAGCAGGCGGACGGGCTGGAGGGCGTAGGCGGTGCGCAGCGCGTTGGTCGCCAGCGCCGCCGCCGCGCGGGCGGTGCGGGGGTCGCCGAGCACGGCCAGGGCCTCGGCGGCAGCCGCGCAGCGCGGGGGGTCGCGGTGGTTGAGCAGGAGGACGAGGGGTTCGAAGGCGCGGGCGTCGCCGGCGAGACCGAGCCGGTACGCGGCCAGCTCCCGGGCCCACAGCGGCAGCCCGGTCGAGGCGAGGGAGGCGGCCAGGCCGTCGGGGGGCGCCGCCAGCAGTTCCTCGTACTCCGCCGGGGGCTCGGCGGACGGGTTCTCCGCCGCGCGTCCGGCCTCGGCCCGCAGGCGCTCCAGCACGTCGTTCACCCGGCCACTTTAGGGCGGCGCCGACGCCCCCACCGGCAGTTTTCCGCGATTGATGATCGATGATCGATGATCGGTACATTTGGGCGGTACAGGTCACATCTCCGCGCTCTGGCGCGCCAGTTACCGGCGGGTTACTGTCGCTACAACACGTACGGAGCGGCCTGGTGACGCAGCCGCCCCGTGCCAGTCGGTCCAGCACCACCCGCACCACATCCACGGCGTGACCCCGGGACAGGGTTGCGCCGCTCCGGCCCGCCGGGCTCTTGCCGCCCCGGGGCTCCTCGCCTCCGGGCCCTCGCCCACGGGCTCCCTCCGCACGGCACTCCGTACGGCATCCGCGCGCGCCGTGCGCCGCGCGCTCCCCAGTCGTCACCCTCTTCCACTGGAGTCCCTCGATGGACCGTCCGTCCAGTCACCCCACCCTCCAGACCATCGCCGTCGTCGGCCTCGGCACGATGGGCACCGGCATCGCCGAGGTCCTCGCCCGCGCCGGCCGGGAGGTCATCGGCATCGACGTCAGCGAGTCCGCCGCCCGCCGGGCCGCGGACGCCCTCGCCTCGGCCACCGCGCGCTCCGTCACCCGGGAGCGCCTCACCGAGCAGGAGCGGGCGGACGTGCTGGCCCGTTTCCGCGCCTTCACCGACCTGGGCGCCGCCGCCGAGGCCGACCTCGTCATCGAGGTCGTGCCGGAGTCCTACGAGCTCAAGCAGCAGGTGTTCCGCGAGCTCGACGCGATCGTCCGGCCCGACGCGATCCTGGCCACCGGCACGAACGCCCTGTCGGTCACCCGGCTCGCCGCCGACTCCCAGCGCCCCGAACGCGTGCTGGGCCTGCACTTCTTCAACCCGGCGCCGGCGATGAAGCTGGTCGAGGTCGTCTCCTGCGTCCTGACCTCCCCGCCGGCCGTCGAGGCCGTCACCGAACTGGCCCGTGAGCTCGGCAAGGAGCCCGTCGCCGTCGGCGACCGGCCCGGTTTCGTCGCCGACGGCCTGCTCTTCGGCTACCTGAACCAGGCCGCCGCCATGTACGAGTCGCGGTACGCCTCCCGAGAGGACATCGACGCGGCGATGCGGCTCGGCTGCGGCCTGCCCATGGGCCCGCTCGCGCTGCTCGACCTGATCGGCGTGGACACCGCGCGCACCGTCCTGGAGGCCATGTACACCTCCTCCGGCGACCGGCTGCACGCCCCTGCCCCGATCCTGGGGCACCTCGCCGAGGCGGGCCTGACCGGGCAGAAGGCCGGGCGCGGTTTCTACACCTACGAGGCACCGGGCAGCTCCAAGGTCGTCCGCGACCCGCAGAGCCCGGCGGAGGGTTCCGGCACCGGCGGGGGCCGTGCCGTCTCCTCGGTCGGCGTGGCCGGTTCGGGCACCATGGCGAGCGGGATCGCGCAGGTCTTCGCGCAGTCCGGCTACGACGTGGTCCTGGCGGCGCGCAGCCAGGAGAAGGCGGAGGCGGCGAAGGCCGCGATCGGCAGCTCCCTGGGCCGTGCGGTGGCCAAGGGCCGGCTGACGGACGAGGCGGCGGCGCAGACCCTGGCCCGGATCACGCCGGCCGGTTCGCTGGACGCCTTCGCCGGGGTGGACCTGGCCGTGGAGGCGGTGGCCGAGGACCTCGCGGTCAAGCAGGAACTGTTCGCGGCGCTGGACAAGGTCTGCAAGCCGGGCGCCGTGCTGGCCACGACCACCTCCTCGCTGCCGGTGATCGCGGTGGCCCGCGTGACGTCGCGCCCGCAGGACGTGATCGGCATGCACTTCTTCAACCCGGCCCCGGCCATGAAGCTGGTCGAGGTGGTCCGCACCGTCCTGACCGCCGACGACGTGCACGCCACGGTCCGCGAGATCTGCGTGAAGGTGCGCAAGCACCCGGTGGACTGCGGGGACCGGGCGGGCTTCATCGTGAACGCGCTGCTGTTCCCCTACCTCAACAACGCGATCAAGATGGTCGAGCAGCACTACGCCAGCCTCGACCAGATCGACGCGGCGATGAAGCTGGGCGGCGGCTACCCGATGGGTCCCTTCGAGCTCCTCGACGTGGTCGGCCTCGACGTCTCGCTGGCCATCGAGAAGGTGCTCCACAAGGAGTTCCGCGACCCGGGCCTGGCCCCGTCCCCGCTGCTGGAGCACCTGGTGGCGGCGGGCTGCCTGGGGCGGAAGACCGGTCGCGGATTCCGTGAGTACGCCGCCCGCCGGTAATCCCCGGCCGGGCCACGAACCGGATGCGTGGGGAGGGCTCCTCGGGCCCGCCGGACCAGTACGGCGGGCGAACCCTCCCGGCGAGCACTGTGTGCCCAGTGCCTGCCCTCCCCCGCATCCACCCCCGCCCCACCCCCCTCGGGCGCGGTCCTCCCCGCGGATGAAGTACGTTCGCACTATGTCCCAGCCCGCCAAGCCCTCGCCCCGTGCCTCATCGGCCTCCGACGCGCCGGAGAGCACGGCCGGCACCAAGGCGGCCGCGCAGCGGCTCAAGATGCGCAGGGAGCTGGCGGCGGCGGCCATGGAGCTGTTCGCGACCAAGGGGTACGAGGCGACGACGGTCGACGAGATCGCCGCGACCGCCGGGGTGGCCCGCCGGACCTTCTTCCGGCACTTCCGGTCCAAGGAAGAGGCCATCTTCCCGGACCACGACGACACCCTGACCCGCGCCGAGGCGGTCCTCGACGTCGCCCCGGCGCACGAGCACCCGCTCGACACGGTGTGCCGCGGGATCAAGGAAGTCATGAAGATGTACGCCGCCTCGCCGGCGGTGTCGGTGGAGCGCTACCGGCTGACCCGCGAGGTGCCGGCGCTGCGGGAGCGGGAGATCGCCTCGGTGGCCCGCTACGAGCGGCTGTTCACCCGCTATCTGCTGGCGCACTTCGACGAGCAGGACCACCACGCCGGCAACGACGACCCGCTGCTCGCCGAGGTCGCCGCCTCGGCGGTGGTCACCGCCCACAACCACGTCCTGCGGCGCTGGCTGCGGGCGGGCGGGGAGGGCGACGTGGAGGCGCAGCTGGACCACGCCTTCTCCATCGTGCGCAAGACCTTCGGCACGGGGATCGGCGCGGGCCGTACCCTGGGCACGCCGCCCGCCGCGCCCGCCGAGGTGCGCACCCGGGGCGAGGTCCTGGTGGCGGTGGCCCGGACGGACGCTCCGCTGGACGAGGTCATGCGGACCATCGAAGAGGCCCTGCGCACCAGGTAGCCGGTCGCGCGCACACCATCCGGCGACATCCGTCACAGCGGCCGCCCCCGACCACGGGGGCGGCCGTTTCCGTATGTCCAAGTTGCCCCTACTCGCGGGTAACTCTGATCGATCATCGCTCATCTGCGCAGGTCAATAGGCAAATGAGAGAAACTTTTGGCACGCGGTGCCTTGCTAGGTGACACGGGGTGCCATACGTTGAATCTTGTCCGGATGTCCCCGCGACCCACGCCCACTCGGCACGGAACGCGCCCCGGATGCCTGCGTCACCAGGCCCAGCACGCCCCACCACAGGCGTCGCCAGCACGACCGCACAGCCGGACCGACGGCACGCCGCCCCACCCGCCCACACGCACGCAAACGCGTATCCCCCAGCGCACCCTCATCAGCGCCAAGCCGGAGGCTCTACCGTGAAGGACATCCTGGACGCGATCCAGTCGCAGGCCGCGACGGCCGCCGACTACGCGGCCCTGCCGCTCCCCGACTCCTACCGCGCGATCACCGTGCACAAGGACGAGGCGGAGATGTTCGCCGGGCTCACCACCCGCGAGAAGGACCCGCGCAAGTCCCTGCACCTCGACCAGGTCCCGGTCCCCGAACTGGGACCCGGCGAGGCGCTGGTGGCCGTCATGGCCTCCTCCGTCAACTACAACTCCGTGTGGACCTCGATCTTCGAGCCGGTGTCCACCTTCAGCTTCCTGGAGCGCTACGGGCGCCTGTCGGAGCTCAGCAAGCGCCACGACCTCCCGTACCACGTCATCGGCTCCGACCTCGCGGGCGTCGTCCTGCGCACCGGCCCGGGCGTCAACGCCTGGCAGCCGGGCGACGAGGTCGTCGCCCACTGCCTCTCGGTCGAGCTGGAGTCCTCCGACGGCCACAACGACACGATGCTCGACCCCGAGCAGCGCATCTGGGGCTTCGAGACGAACTTCGGCGGCCTCGCGGAGATCGCGCTGGTCAAGTCGAACCAGCTGATGCCCAAGCCCGGCCACCTCAGCTGGGAGGAGGCCGCCTCCCCCGGCCTGGTGAACTCCACCGCCTACCGCCAGCTGGTCTCCCGCAACGGCGCCGGCATGAAGCAGGGCGACAACGTCCTGATCTGGGGCGCCAGCGGCGGCCTCGGCTCGTACGCCACCCAGTTCGCGCTGGCCGGCGGCGCCAACCCGATCTGCGTGGTCTCCAGCCCCGAGAAGGCGGACATCTGCCGCGCGATGGGCGCGACGGCGGTCATCGACCGCAACGCCGAGGGCTACAAGTTCTGGAAGGACGAGCACACCCAGGACCCCAAGGAGTGGAAGCGCTTCGGCAAGCGCATCCGCGAGCTGACCGGCGGCGAGGACATCGACATCGTCTTCGAGCACCCCGGCCGCGAGACCTTCGGTGCGAGCGTCTACGTCACCCGCAAGGGCGGCACCATCACCACCTGCGCCTCGACCTCGGGCTACATGCACGAGTACGACAACCGCTACCTGTGGATGTCGCTCAAGCGGATCATCGGTTCGCACTTCGCGAACTACCGCGAGGCGTGGGAGGCCAACCGCCTGATCGCCAAGGGCAAGATCCACCCCACCCTGTCGAAGGTCTACTCCCTGGAGGAGACCGGCCAGGCCGCCTACGACGTCCACCGCAACCTCCACCAGGGCAAGGTCGGCGTCCTCGCGCTGGCACCCGAGGAGGGCCTGGGCGTGCGCGACCACGAGCTGCGGGCCGAGCACCTCGACGCGATCAACCGTTTCCGGAACGTCTGAGACCGGTCAAGGGCCAAAGGGACAGCCTGAGATGACAGAGCGCCAGAAGGACCGTCCGTGGCTCATGCGGACGTACGCCGGCCACTCCACGGCCGAGGCGTCCAACGAGCTGTACCGCCGCAACCTCGCCAAGGGCCAGACCGGCCTGTCGGTCGCCTTCGACCTGCCGACACAGACCGGCTACGACCCCGACCACATCCTCGCCCGCGGCGAGGTCGGCCGGGTCGGGGTCCCGGTCTCGCACCTGGGCGACATGCGGCGGCTGTTCCAGGACATCCCCCTGGAGCAGATGAACACCTCGATGACGATCAACGCCACGGCCATGTGGCTGCTGGCGCTCTACCAGGTGGCCGCCGAGGAGCAGGGCGCCGACGTCTCCCGGCTCCAGGGCACCACGCAGAACGACATCGTCAAGGAGTACCTCTCCCGCGGGACGCACGTCTTCCCGCCGGGGCCCTCGCTCCGCCTGACGACGGACATGATCGCGTACACGGTCAACCACATCCCGAAGTGGAACCCGATCAACATCTGCTCCTACCACCTCCAGGAGGCCGGAGCCACCCCGGTCCAGGAGATCTCGTACGCGATGTCGACCGCGATCGCGGTGCTGGACTCTGTCCGCGACTCGGGCCAGGTGCCCGAGGAGCGCTTCGGCGAAGTGGTGGCCCGGATCTCCTTCTTCGTGAACGCGGGCGTCCGCTTCATCGAGGAGATGTGCAAGATGCGCGCCTTCGGCCGCATCTGGGACAAGGTCACCCGCGAGCGGTACGGCATCGAGGACGACAAGCAGCGGCGCTTCCGCTACGGCGTCCAGGTCAACTCCCTGGGCCTGACCGAGGCGCAGCCGGAGAACAACGTCCAGCGCATCGTGCTGGAGATGCTGGCCGTGACCCTCTCCAAGGACGCCCGCGCCCGCGCCGTGCAGCTGCCCGCCTGGAACGAGGCGCTGGGCCTGCCCCGGCCCTGGGACCAGCAGTGGTCGCTGCGCATCCAGCAGGTCCTGGCACACGAGAGCGACCTGCTGGAGTACGAGGACATCTTCGCCGGCTCCCACGTCATCGAGGCGAAGGTCGACTCCCTGGTGACCGAGTGCCTGGCGGAGATCGACCGGATCCAGGAGATGGGCGGCGCGATGGCCGCCGTCGAGTCCGGCTACCTGAAGTCCCAGCTGGTCTCCTCGCACGCCGAGCGGCGGGCGCGGATCGAGGCGGGCGAGGACAAGATCGTCGGCGTGAACTGCTTCCAGCAGACCGAGGAGAACCCGCTCACCGCCGACCTGGACGGCGCCATCATGACGGTCGACGCTGCGGTGGAGGCGCTGACCGTGGAGCGCATCGGCCGCTGGCGGCAGGAGCGGCAGGAGTCCTCCGACCGGCAGGGGAACGGCGACCCCTTCGTCTTCCCCACCACGCAGCAGGCCCTGGAACGCCTCAAGGAGGCCGCGGCGGGCACCGAGAACCTGATGGAGGCCACCCTGGAGTGCGCCAGGGCGGGTGTCACCACCGGGGAGTGGGCGAACGCGCTGCGCGAGGTGTTCGGCGAGTTCCGCGCCCCGACCGGGGTCTCCTCGGCTCCGGTGGCGGTCACCGCCGAGGCGGGCACGCCGATGGCCCTGGTCCGCGAGAAGGTCGCCCGTACGGCCGAGGAGCTCGGCTCGGGCCGGCTGCGCCTGCTGGTCGGCAAGCCCGGCCTGGACGGGCACTCCAACGGCGCCGAGCAGATCGCCGTCCGGGCCCGCGACGCGGGCTTCGAAGTGGTCTACCAGGGCATCCGGCTGACGCCGCAGGAGATCTCCTCGGCGGCACTGGCCGAGGACGTGCACTGCGTGGGACTGTCCATCCTGTCCGGCTCGCACAGCGCGCTCGTCCCGGATGTCCTGGAGCGCCTGCGTACCGCGGGGGCGGGTGACATCCCCGTCATCGTCGGAGGCATCATTCCGAACGCCGACGCCGTGACGCTCAAGGCCGCCGGAGTCGCCGCGGTCTTCACTCCCAAGGACTTCGGCATCACGGAGATCATCGGCCGTATCGTCGACGAGATCCGCAAGGCCAACAAGCTCCACCCGCTCGACAACACCGCAATCGCTGCAAGCTCGGAGGTCCCCGCATGACCACGCCCGTCCACCCGGTGAACCGTCTCCGCCCGCGCCGCTCCTGCCTCGCGGTCCCCGGGTCGAACCCGCGCTTCCTGGAGAAGGCCCAGGGCCTGCCGGCCGACCAGGTCTTCCTCGACCTGGAGGACGCCTGCGCCCCGCTCGCCAAGGAGGGCGCCCGCCACACGATCGTGGACGCGCTGAACAACGGCGACTGGACGGGCAAGACCCGGGTGGTGCGCGTCAACGACTGGACCACCCACTGGACGTACCGCGACGTCATCACCGTCGTCGAGGGCGCCGGGCAGAACCTCGACTGCATCATGCTGCCGAAGGTCCAGGACGCCCAGCAGATCGTGGCGCTGGACCTCCTGCTGACCCAGATCGAGAAGACGATGGGCTTCGAGGTCGGCAAGATCGGCATCGAGGCGCAGATCGAGAACGCCAAGGGCCTGGTGAACGTCGACGAGATCGCCGCGGCGTCCCCCCGGCTGGAGACCATCATCTTCGGCCCGGCCGACTTCATGGCCTCGATCAACATGAAGACGCTGGTCGTGGGCATGCAGCCGCCCGGCTACGGCGCGGACGCCTACCACTACATCCTGATGCGGATCCTGATGGCGGCCCGCACCCACAACCTCCAGGCCATCGACGGCCCCTTCCTCCAGATCCGCGACGTGGACGCCTACCGCGAGGTGGCCGGCCGGGCGGCGGCGCTGGGCTTCGACGGCAAGTGGGTGCTGCACCCCGGCCAGGTCGACGCGGCGAACGAGGTCTTCTCCCCCTCGCAGGAGGACTACGACCACGCCGAGCTGATCCTCGACGCCTACGACTGGTGCACCTCCGAGGCCGGCGGCAAGAAGGGCTCGGCGATGCTCGGCGACGAGATGATCGACGAGGCCAGTCGCAAGATGGCCCTGGTCATCGCGGGCAAGGGCCGCGCCGCGGGCATGCAGCGCACCAGCAAGTTCGAGATCCCGGAGGCCTGAGCGCCATGCAGTTCGGACGCACGTACGAAGAGTTCGAGGTCGGGGCGGTCTACAAGCACTGGCCCGGAAAAACGGTCACCGAGTACGACGACCACCTCTTCTGTCTGCTGACCATGAACCACCACCCGCTCCACATGGACAGCAACTACGCCGAGAACACGACCGACTTCGGCAAGAACGTGGTCGTGGGCAATTACATCTACTCGCTGCTGCTGGGCATGTCCGTCCCGGACGTCTCCGGCAAGGCGATCGCCAACCTGGAGATCGAGTCGCTGCGGCACGTGGCCCCGACCTTCCACGGCGACACCCTCTACGGCGAGACCACGGTCCTCGACAAGACGCCGTCGAAGTCGAAGGACGACCGCGGCATCGTCTACGTGGAGACCAAGGGCTACAAGCAGGACGGCACCCTCGTCTGCGTCTTCCGGCGCAAGGTGATGGTCCCGACCGAGACGTACATCAAGGAGCGCGGCGGCGAGCAGCCCGGCCGGCCCACGCTGAAGGAACAGGGGAAGTAGCCATGGCCCGACTCGCCCAGACCGCCGGGCTCAACGACGTCCAGCGGGAGATCCTCAAGACCGTCCGGGAGTTCGTCGACAAGGAGATCATCCCGGTCGCGACCCAGCTGGAGCACCGCGACGAGTACCCCCAGGACATCGTCGACGGCCTCAAGGAGCTCGGCCTCTTCGGGCTGATGATCCCGGAGGAGTACGGCGGCCTGGGTGAGTCGCTCCTCACCTACGCCCTGTGCGTCGAGGAGATCGCGCGTGGCTGGATGTCCGTCTCGGGCATCATCAACACGCACTTCATCGTGGCGTACATGCTCAAGCAGCACGGCACGCAGGAGCAGAAGGACCACTTCCTGCCCCGTATGGCGCTGGGCGAGGTGCGGGGCGCGTTCTCGATGTCCGAGCCCGCGCTGGGCTCGGACGTGTCGGCCATCACGTCCAAGGCGGTGAAGGACGGCGACGAGTACGTCCTGAACGGCCAGAAGATGTGGCTGACCAACGGCGGCACGTCCACTCTGGTGGCCGTTCTGGTCCGGAGTGACGAAGGACACCCCGAGGGCACGGCGCCCCACAAGTCGATGACGACCTTCCTCGTCGAGAAGGAGCCGGGCTTCGGTGAGGTGCGTCCGGGCCTGACCATTCCGGGCAAGATCGACAAGATGGGCTACAAGGGCGTCGACACGACCGAGCTCATCATGGACGGACTGCGCATTCCGGCCAATCGGGTCCTCGGGGGCCAGACGGGCCGAGGGTTTTACCAAATGATGGACGGGGTCGAGGTCGGGCGGGTCAACGTGGCGGCCCGTGGCTGCGGCGTCGCACAGCGTGCCTTCGAGCTGGGCGTCTCGTATGCCCAGCAACGTCACACTTTCGGCAAGGCGATCGCCGAGCACCAGGCCATCCAGTTCAAGCTGGCCGAAATGGCTACCAAGGTCGAAGCCGCCCATGCCATGATGGTCAATGCAGCACGCAAAAAGGACTCTGGGGAACGAAACGACCTCGAAGCGGGGATGGCGAAGTACCTCGCCTCCGAGTACTGCAAGGAGGTGGTGGAGGACGCCTTCCGTATCCATGGCGGATACGGGTTCTCCAAGGAGTACGAGATCGAGCGCCTTTACCGCGAGGCCCCGATGCTGCTGATCGGTGAAGGTACCGCCGAGATCCAGAAAATGATCATCGGGCGACGCCTGCTGGAGGAGTACCGGCTCCAGGGCTGAAAGTACCTTTTGCGGCGGATCATCCACTGGTCCGTCGCAGAAGTGTCACTGGCAGTCACTGGCCGACGGCCATCGACTCGGCTTCTGGCTTGCCCAGTTGTTGCGCGCAACCGATAGCATTCCAGTAAAGCCGCCGTCCCGTCCCCCTGTTTGCGGCGCGGCAATCACCCGCTACGAAGGTCATCCATGCCCCACAGCCAAACCTCTGCACCTCGCGACAGCCTCCTTGGCGTACGCCTCGCGCGCGGAGCATCGCCGTGGCTTCTGCCGACCGTCGCCACCGCGGCGCTCAGCCTCACCCGGGCTCGCAAGTCCGGGCGCTGGGCCGCGGCGGCCGTGCCCGTCACCGCGCTCGCGGCGGGCATGCTGTGGTTCTTCCGCGACCCCGAGCGTGAGATCGCCCAGGGCCGGGTCATCTCGCCCGCCGACGGTGTGGTGCAGAGCATCATGCCGTGGAAGGACGGCCGGACCCGGGTCGCGATCTTCATGAGCCCGCTGAACGTCCACGTCAACCGTGCACCCCTCGCCGGCACGGTGACGTCCGTGGAGCACATCCCCGGCGGATTCGTTCCGGCGTTCAACAAGGAGAGCGAGAACAACGAGCGCGTTGTCTGGCACTTCGACACCGAGCTCGGCGACATCGAGATGGTGCAGATCGCCGGCGCCGTCGCCCGGCGCATCGTCCCGTACCTCCCGGCCGGCACCAAGGTCGAGCAGGGCGAGCGCATCGGTCTGATCCGCTTCGGCTCCCGCGTCGACATCTACCTTCCCGAGGGTGTCGAGGTCGCGGTCGAGGTCGGGCAGGCCACCACCGCGGGGGTGACCCGAATTGACCGTGACTGACCCCGAGACTCCCGCCACGCCGTCGGGCGGGTGGGTGCCCGAGCCCGCCGAGGAGGAGTCCGCCGAGGACGACATGCCGCTCTCGCTGCGGCTGTCGATAGCGGACACGCTCACCCTCGGCAACGCGACGTGCGGATTCATGGCGGTGTACTTCACCACCACAGGGATCCTCATCCCGCACCTCACCGGCAGCGGGGAATCGGGCATGGCCCGGCACAGCGCCGCGACGGCGGTGATACTGATGCTGCTCGCCGCGGTCTTCGACCTCTTCGACGGCATCGTGGCCCGCAAGCTGCGCAGCTCGCCGATGGGCGCCGAACTGGACAACCTGTCCGACCTGATCAGCTTCGGCCTGGCTCCCGCCTACTTCGTGCTCGTCTACGGCATGGTCGCCGACGACGCGCACCAGAAGGTGTCGGCGCTGGCCGCGATCGTGGTGCTGCTGGCCGTGGTGCTCAGGCTGGCCAGATTCAGCTGCGTGACGATGAAGGACGGCATGTTCCAGGGCATGCCGAGCCCCTTCGGCGCCCTCACGGTCGTCTCCGTCGTCCTGCTGGAGCTGCCCTTCCCGCCCACGCTGCTGGCGATCGTGGGCGTGGCCTGGCTGATGGTGAGCCGGGTCGAGTACCCCAAGCCGCGGGGCGTCCTCGCGGTGGCGATGCTCAGCTGGATCGTCGGTGCGATGGGACTGCTGGCGGCCTGGGCCTTCGACGCTCCGGGCGGCCAGCTGCTGCTCCAGACGGGCTGTGCGCTCCAGATCGCCCTGGCGGCGACCATCCCGCTGTTCGCCACGACCCGTCGGGCGAACACCTTCCGCCACAACCGTCGTGAGGCCCGCGCCGCGACGCCGCGCTGACCACACGCTCCCGAAGGCCCCGGATGCACTCCGCATCCGGGGCCTTCGTGCTGCCGGCCGGCGCCGCCGGACGCTGACCCTGCGACGCCTCCGAGGCCTCCGACGCGCCGTGGGGCGTTAGCCTTGATGTCGGAAAACCGCCAGCCGACAGGGGGCCGGGGCCGGATCCTGGAGCCATGCACACCGATACCGAGCGTTGCGTCAGAGCCGTGCGGTCGAAGGACGCCCGCTTCGACGGCTGGTTCTTCACCGCCGTCCTGACCACCCGGATCTACTGCCGGCCGAGCTGCCCCGCCGTGCCGCCCAAGGTCGAGAACATGACCTTCCTGCCCAGCGCCGCCGCCTGCCAGCAGGCCGGTTTCCGGGCCTGCAAGCGGTGCCGGCCCGACACCAGCCCGGGCTCCCCCGAGTGGAACGCCCGCGCCGACGCCGTGGCCCGCGCCATGCGGCTGATCCAGGACGGGGTCGTCGACCGGGAGGGCGTGCCGGGACTCGCCGCCCGCCTCGGCTACTCCGCCCGCCAGGTGGAACGGCAGCTCGGCGCCGAGCTCGGCGCCGGTCCGCTGGCCCTCGCCCGGGCCCAGCGCGCCCAGACCGCCCGGCTGCTCATCGAGACCTCGGAGCTCCCGATGGGCGACGTGGCCTTCGCCGCCGGATTCTCCTCCATCCGCACTTTCAACGACACCGTGCGCGAGGTCTACGCCCTCTCGCCGAGCGCACTGCGCGAGCGGGCGGTCAAGGCCAGCCTCCGGAAGAACGCGCAGCCCCGGATCCCGGGGACGATCAGCCTCCGGCTGCCGTTCCGGGCGCCCCTCAACCCCGACAACCTCTTCGGCCACCTGGCGGCGACCGCCGTCCCCGGCGTCGAGGAGTGGCGGGACGGCGCCTACCGCCGCACCCTGCGCCTGCCCTACGGCACCGGGATCGTCGCCCTGACCCCCCAGCCGGACCACATCGGCTGCCGGCTGGCCCTGACCGACCTGCGCGATCTGACCATCGCCATCAGCCGCTGCCGCTGGATGCTCGACCTCGACGCCGATCCCGAGGCCGTCGACGAGCAGCTGCGCGCCGACCCGCTGCTGGCCCCGGTCGTGGACAAGGCCCCGGGGCGCCGGGTTCCCCGTACGGTCGACGCGGCGGAGTTCGCCGTACGGGCCGTACTGGGCCAGCAGGTGTCCACGGCGGCGGCGCGTACCCACGCGGCCCGGCTGGTCGCCGCGCACGGCGAACCCGTCGAGGACCCGCTGGGCGGCCTCACCCACCTCTTCCCCTCCCCGCAGGCCCTCGCCGGGGTGGATCCGGAGTCCCTGGCCATGCCGCGCAGCCGTCGGACCACCTTCACCACACTGGTCGCGGCGCTGGCGGACGGCTCGCTCCCGCTCGGCATCGACAGCGACTGGGAGGCGGCCCGGTCCCGGCTCTGCGCGCTGCCGGGCTTCGGCCCGTGGACCACCGAGATCATCGCGATGCGCGCGCTCGGCGACCCGGACGCCTTCCTGCCGTCGGATCTGGGCGTGCGCCGGGCGGCGAAGGGGATCGGCCTGCCGTCCACCCCGGCCGCCCTGACCGCCCGCGCGGTCGGCTGGCGGCCCTGGCGCGCCTACGCCGTCCAGTACCTGTGGGCCACGGACGCCCACCCCATCAACCACCTGCCCGCCTGAAAGGCCCCCGGACCATGAACCGCACGACCACGAACGGCCCGACCGCGCACCGCCCGATGACGGGCGACCAGATGACGGGCGGCCCGATCACGGGCGGCCCGAGCGGGACGGACCGGAACGGGACGGACCCGAGCCCGATGGGCCCGACCGCGACCGGCGCGCACGCGACCCGCCCGGCCGCGACCCGCCCGGCCGCCGCCCGCGGCGGTCTGCACGTGCGGACCGTGCACCTCGCCCGCAAGCAGCACACCGTCGTCGACAGCCCCTACGGCCCGCTCACCGTCGTCGCCACGGACGGCGTCCTCAGCGGCCTCTACATGACCGGCCAGCGCCACCGCCCCGCCGAGGAGTCCTTCGGGGAGCGGGTCGCCGCCTGCGAGGAGCCCTTCCCCGAGGTGGCGCGGCAGCTGACCGCCTACTTCGCCGGGGAGCTCACCTCTTTCGACCTGCCGCTCCGGCTGGAGGGCACCGACTTCCAGCGGCGCGTGTGGGACCAGCTGGTGCGGATTCCCTACGGCGAGACGTGGTCGTACGGGAAGCTCGCGGCCGAGCTGGGCCGGCCGACGGCCTCGCGCGCCGTGGGACTGGCGAACGGGAAGAACCCGGTCGGGATCATCGTGCCGTGCCACCGGGTGATCGGGGCCTCCGGCGCCATGACCGGATACGGCGGCGGGGTGGAGCGCAAGGTGCGGCTGCTGGCCTTCGAAGCGGGCGCCCGGCAGCTCTGAGGCCGGCGCGTGGAGGGGCAAGGGGGTGCCGTGCAGGTCGGGCCGGCCCGGGGCGCGTGCTCCGACCGGCACGGCACCCCCTGGCTGGTGCTGTGACCGGAGAGGTTCACCGGGTCGCGGCGCCCGCCAAACCCTTCCGGTCACAGCACTAGACGACGAGCAGCGGGACCAGCAGGGCGAAGGCGGCGCCCGCCTCCACCGCGTAGCCGTAGAGCGACGGGTGCTGGACGGGCGCCGCGAGCAGGACCACGCTCTGCTGGGCGCAGGCCGCCGCCACCCAGTCGGCGTCGGCGCCGAGGTTGCCCTGGTACCAGCCCTCGCAGGAGCCGGGGCCGTTGACGGCGAGGAGGTCGTCCTCGCGGCGGTAGAAGGCCTGCCACTGGGTGGCGGGCACGGACCATCCCTCGAAGTCGGTGAACTGGGCCCAGCCGCCCTCGCGGATCGCGGTGTCGAACAGCCAGACCGGTGTCCCCTCCGGGGTCACCTCGCCGCCGGCCTGCTCGTCGGTGGTGAAGTGGACCATGGGCAGGGCGTCGGGCCCGTCGGCGGTACTGGGCCAGGCGTACATCGTGATCATCAGCTGATTCTGTCCTGCTCGCAGTAAGCCCGGTGTCACGAGGAGGCCGGGCGCCGGCCGTTCTCCAGTTCCACGGTGCCCTCGCCCGACTGGAGGACCCGGTAGGCCTCCCGGGCGCGCAGACCCAGCGATCCGCCCAGGCGGGCCGTCAGTTCGGCCGGCTCCACGAACCGCCAGGACAGGAGTTCCTCCTCCTGGAGCGTGATGGAGGCGATCTGAGCGGCGTCCAGGACGCCGCCGTCGTAGAGGTAGGCGACCAGCGGCGGACGGCCCGCGCCCAAGGTCCAGTCGACGGCGAGCAACCGGCCGAGCGGCACGTCGATGCCGATCTCCTCGGCGCTCTCGCGGCGGGCTGCGGCCCGCGGTGACTCGCCCTGGTCCGATTCGATCGTGCCGCCCGGCAGGGCCCACCCTTCGCGGTAGTTGGGCTCGACGATCAGGACGCGACCCTCGGCGTCCCGGTAGAGGGCGGCCGCGCCGGCCAGCACCCGGGGCAGGCTCGCGATGTAGGTGGCGTAGTCATCCGTGGTGGTCACTGCGCCACCCTACCCAGGGCCCCACGGCCCGCGGCTGCCCGGTCCGCCCCTGCCCACGCCCGGCTTCGCAGCCGTATGTCCCTGTCTGGACGCATGTCGGGCCGGGTGTGACCCAGGCCACCCATGGGCATAGGAGGATCCTCCGGATAGGCTCATGGCGGCGCGACTGCACTGTTCGATAGCAAGGGATCAGCAAGGTGACGGACGGAGCAGTAAACGAGGCCGCGCGCGTGCTCATCGCCGCGGACAAATTCAAGGGTTCGCTCACGGCCGTGCAGGTCGCGGAGCGGGTGACGGCGGGTCTGCGCAGGGCCGTACCGGGCGTGGAGATCGAGACCCTCCCCGTCGCGGACGGCGGCGACGGCACGGTCGCGGCCGCGGTGGCGGCCGGTTTCGAACGCCGGGAGGTACGGGTCACCGGGCCCCTCGGCGACCAGGTCACGGCCGCCTTCGCGCTGCGCGGGGAGACCGCCGTGGTCGAGATGGCGGAGGCCTCCGGGCTGCAGTTGCTGCCGACGGGCACCTTCGCGCCGCTGACGGCCACCACGTACGGCTCGGGCGAGCTGCTGAAGGCCGCGCTGGACGCGGGCGCGCGCACGATCGTCTTCGGTGTGGGCGGCAGTGCCACCACCGACGGCGGCGCCGGCATGCTGGCCGCGCTGGGCGCGGTCTTCCTGGATGCGAACGGCGAACCGGTCGGACCGGGCGGCGGTGCGCTGGCCGGGCTGGCCTCGGCCGACCTCTCCGGCATCGACCCCCGCTTCGCGGAGGTGGAGCTCGTCCTCGCGAGCGACGTGGACAACCCGCTGACGGGTCCGAAGGGCGCACCGGCGGTCTACGGCCCGCAGAAGGGGGCGTCCCCCGAGGAGGTGGCGGCGCTCGACGCGGCGCTGGCGCACTTCGCGGGGGTGCTGGAGAAGTCGATCGGCGCCAGGGCCGCCGAGTGCGCGGCGCTCCCGGGCGCGGGCGGTGCCGGCGGCATCGGCTACGGGGCGCTGCTCCTCGGGGCCACCTTCCGCCCCGGCATCGAGCTGATGCTGGAGGTGCTGGGCTTCGCCCCCGCGCTGGAGCGGGCGACGCTGGTCATCACCGGTGAGGGCTCGCTGGACGAGCAGACCCTGCACGGCAAGGCCCCGGCCGGTGTCGCGGCGGCCGCCCGGGCCGCGGGCAAGCCGGTCGTGGCGGTCTGCGGCCGGCTTTTGCTGGACCAGGAGGCGCTGGAGACCGCCGGCATCCGCAGGGCGTACCCGCTCTCGGACGTGGAACCCGATCCGGCCAAGTCCATCCCGAACGCCGGTCCCCTGCTGGAGCAGGTCGCGGCCCGCATCGCGGCCGACGTGCTCTGACCCCGTACGGCCGAGGGCCCGGATCCCCGCCCGGGGATGCGGGCCCTCGGCCGTGCTCGCGGCGGCCGGGCGGGCCGCCCGGCCCGCTTCACGGGGCCGCGGGGGCGCTCTGGACGGCCGCCAGCACCTCCGCCGTCGTCACCACGCGGGCGAAGCCCCCGCCTGCCAGGTTGACCGCGGTGGCGGTGGCCAGTTCGTCGGCGGTCAGGCCCGGGCCCTGCGGGCCGGCGAGGTCGAAGGTGTGGGTGGCGTCGAGCGGGACGAGGACGTCGTAACCGAGGTTCCCGGCCATCCGGGCGGTGGTCTCGACGCACATGTTGGTCTGGATGCCCACCGGCACGACCTGGCCGATGCCGCCGGCGGTGAGCCACTCGGCCAGGTCCGGGGTGCCGTAGAAGGCGGAGTTCACGGTCTTGGTGATCAGCAGGGACTCGTACCTGCGTTCCTCGACCAGGTCCTTGAAGGCGTGCCCGGGGTGGTCGGGCGCGAGGACGGAGCCGGGACGCGAGGCGTGCCGTACCAGCACCACCGGCCGGCCCGAGGCGCGCCAGGCGTCCATCAGGGCGGCGATGTTGTCCTCGGCGGCCGGGTTGTTGCGCGGCCCCCAGAAGGAGGGGTCGTCGAAGCCCCGCTGTACGTCGATGACCAGCAGGGCGCTGTTCGGGGCGATCTCGATCGCGGTCTGTGTCATGCCTCCATCCTCTGCGTCCGGGCCGGGCGCCGACAGGGCCGTCGGCGCCCCGGACCGATGGGATCCTGCCAGCGCTGGCAGGATGGCACACTGGGCTGGTGCACCGTGTCGCGATCCTCGTCCAGCCCGGCATCCGCAGCTTCGACCTCGCCGTGATCACCGAGGTGTGGGGCCCGGACCGCAGCCGTGACGGGGTGCCGCCCTTCGAACTGCGCCGGTGCGCGGTGGAGCCCGGGCCGATCTCCCTGCCCGGCGGTCTGACGCTGGCTCCCGACCGCGGGCTCGACTGGCTGGCCACCGCGGACCTGGTCGTCGTACCGGCGCTGGCCGAGCCGGCCCGTCCGACGCCGGGGCCGGCCCTCGCCGCCCTGCGCGGGGCGCACGCCCGGGGCGTCCCGGTGGCGGCGCTGTGCGCGGGGGCGTTCGTCCTGGCGGAGGCCGGGCTGCTGGAGGGACGCCGGGCGGTGACGCACTGGTGGCTGGCGCCACGGCTCGCCGCCCTGTACCCGGGGGTGCTCGTCGAGGACGCCCCGCTCTACGTCGAGGACGGCGGACTGTGGACCTCCGCCGGGGTGGCCTCCGGGATCGACCTCTGCCTGCACCTGGTCCGCGAGGCGCACGGCGCCGAGGCCGCCGCCGCCGTCGCCCGCTCCATGGTGACGGGCCCCTACCGCACCGGGGACCACGCCCAGTACCTGGACCGGCCGACGCCCGCCGCCGACCGGACCGCCGAGGCGCTGGCCGCCGTACGGGAGCGGGCCCTGCTGCGGCTGCACGAACCGCTGGACGTGGGCACCCTGGCCGGCTGGGCGGGCATGTCCCCGCGCTCCTTCGCCCGGCACTTCGTCGCGGCCACCGGCACCACCCCCCACCGGTGGCTGCTGGGCCACCGGCTGGACGCGGCCCGCAGGCTGCTCGAACGCACCGACCATCCGGTCCCGGAGGTGGCCCGGCGGGCCGGTTTCGCCAGCGAGGTCACCTTCCGCCAGCACTTCACCTCCCACGTGGGGCTCAGCCCGCGGGCTTACCGGGCGGCCGCCGCCGTCCCGCAGCCACCCCCAAACACCCGCGACAGTGTTAGAAAGGGCTCATGACCGGACGTTTTGGCCGCCAGCCGACCGGATGGGCCCCGCGCCTGCTGTCGCGGCTGTCCCTCGGGGCGCGCAGCGTCGCCGGTCAGGTCTTCGCCTTGCAGGCCGTCATCGTGCTGCTGCTGATCACCGCGGCCGCGGTGGCGCTGGTGGTGCAGTCCCGCTACGACAGCCAGCGTGACGCCCGCAACCGCTCGCTCGCGGCCGCCGAAGCCTTCGCGCACGCCCCCGGTCTGCCCGCTGCGCTGAAGTCGGACGACCCGAGCGCCGAACTCCAGCCGCTGGCCGATTCCGCCCGCCGGGCCGCGGGCGTCGACTTCATCGCCGTGATGAGCCCCGAGGGCATCCGCTACACCGACTCGCGCCCCGAACTCATCGGCAAGCGCGCCACGGGCGACCTCTCCCGCGCCCTCGCCGGGGAGTCCTTCATCGAGACCTTCAAGGGGGCGCCCAGCGACGCGGTGCGGGCCGTCGTGCCCGTACGCGACGCGCGGGGCGCCGTCATCGGCCTGGTGGGCAGCGGCATCGAGGTGGGGAACGTCTCCGGCGCGGTGCAGGGCCAGCTGCCGCTGCTCCTCGGGGTGGCGGCGGGCGCGCTGCTGCTGGGCACGGGGGGCGCCTTCCTGGTCAGCCGCCGGCTGCGGCGCCAGACCCACGGCTGGGGCGCCGCCGAGATGACGCGGATGAACGAGCACCACGAGGCCGTGCTGCACGCCGTCCGCGAGGGCGTGCTCATCATCGGCGCCGACGGGAGACTGGTCCTGGCCAACGACGAGGCCCGGCGCCTGCTCGACCTGCCGGCCGACGCCGAACAGCGGCACGTCGGCGACCTCGGACTCGACCCGCGCACCGCCGAACTGCTCGTCTCGGGCCGGGTCGCGACCGATGAGGTCCACCTGGCGGGCGACCGGCTGCTCGCGGTCAACGTACGGCCCACGAAGCCGTACGCGGGCCAGCCTTCGGGCACCGTCATGACCCTGCGCGACTCCACCGAGCTCGCCGCGCTCTCCGGCCGGGCCGAGGTGGCCCGCGAGCGGCTCCAGCTGCTCTACGACGCGGGGGTGCGGATCGGTACGACCCTGGACGTGGTGCGGACCGCCGAGGAACTGTCGGAGGTCGCCGTTCCCCGTTTCGCGGACTTCGTCACCGTGGAGCTGCTGGAGCCGGTGCTGCGGGGCGACGAGCCCTCCAAGGCCTCGGGCACGTACACGGAGATGCGGCGCGCGGCGATCAGCGGCGTCAGGCCCGGGCCGCCGCTCCAGCCGGTCGGCGACGTCATCCGGTTCGTGGTGGCGACGGCGCCGATGGCGGCGGCCCTGGAGGCAGGCGAAGCGGTGCTGGCCGCCGATCTGCACGCCGCCATGGGATGGCGGGCCCAGGACGCCGAAGGGACGCGGGTGGCCCTCGACTACGGCCTGCACTCCCTGATCTCCGTCCCCCTCCAGGCGCGGGGCGTGGTCCTCGGCATGGCCAACTTCTGGCGGGCGGCCGACACCCCGGATGCCTTCGAGGAGGAGGATCGTTCCTTCGCGGCGGAGCTCGCGGCCCGCGCCGCCGTCTCCATCGACAACGCCCGTCGCTACACCCGCGAGCACGCGACGGCCGTGACCCTCCAGCGCAGTCTGCTCCCCCGGGTGCTGCCCGACCAGACCGCCGTGGACGTCGCCTTCCGCTACCTGCCCGCGAAGGCGGGGGTGGGCGGTGACTGGTTCGACGTGATCCCGCTGCCCGGCGCCCGGGTGGCGCTGGTCGTCGGCGACGTCGTCGGGCACGGGGTGCACGCGGCGGCCACGATGGGCCGGCTGCGGACCGCCGTGCACAACTTCTCCACCCTGGACCTGCCGCCCGACGAGCTGCTCGGGCACCTGGACGAACTGATCAACCGGATCGACCAGGACGAGACCGCGAGCGGCGACGACGACCCCGGCAACGGCAACGGCAACGACCCCGGCAACGGCAACGGGGACGGGGACGGCATCGCGGACGGGGTGCCCGGACCGGCCGGCGTCACGGGAGCCACCTGCCTGTACGCGGTCTACGACCCGGTGTCCGGACGGTGCGTGGTGGCCAGTGCCGGGCACCCCGGTCCCGCGCTCGTACGACCCGACGGTCAGGTGGAGTTCCCGGAGCTGCCCGCCGGGCTCCCGCTCGGGGTCGGCGGCATGCCCTTCGAGGCCACCGTGCTGGAGCTGCCCGAGGGGAGCCGGCTCGTGCTGTTCACCGACGGCCTGGTGGAGGACCGTCACCGGGACTTCGACACCGGCGTGCGCATGCTGGCCGAGACCCTGACCCGGCCCGGCCGCACTCCCGACCAGGCCTGTGCGGACGTGCTGGCCGCGCTGCTGCCGCCGACGCCCGCCGACGACATCGCGCTCCTGGTCGCCGACACGCGGCGGCTGGACTCCGGCCGGATCGCCGAGTGGGAGGTGCCGGGCGAGCCCTCGGCCGTCTCGCGGGTGCGCAACGCGGGCGCCGCCCAGCTCGCCGCCTGGGGGCTGGAGGGCATCGCCTTCACCACCGAGCTGATCCTCAGCGAGCTGGTCACCAATGCCATCCGGTACGGGAGCGCGCCCGTCCGGGTCCGGCTGATGCTCGACCGCAGTCTCATCTGCGAGGTCTCCGACGGCAGCAGCACCTCGCCGCACCTGCGGTACGCGGCCACGACGGACGAGGGCGGGCGCGGGCTGTTCCTCGTCGCGCAGTACGCCGACCGCTGGGGCACCCGCTACACGGAGCGCGGCAAGGTCATCTGGGCCGAACTACCGCTGACCGGGGGCACGGAACCACCGCCTCCGGCCCCGCTGGACCTGGAGTCCCTGGAGGACCTGGCCTGGTGAGGCGGCAGCGGGACCGGGGGTGGGTGCCGGCAGCCGCTCGGTGACGGCGGCGGGTGAGGGGCTGCGGGCCTCGGCCGGCGGGTGGTGCGGGGCGGGCTGCGGGTGGTGTGGGCGCCGGCCTGCGGCTGCGGGCTGCGGGCTGCGGGCTGCGGGCTGCGCCTGACGGTTCAGGCCGGCCGGGTGCGGGCCAGCAGGACCGCCACGTCGTCCTGCGGGGCGTACGGCAGCAGCTGCTCCAGGATCCCGTCGCAGAGCTCGTCCAGCGGCTGCCCCACCCCGCGAAGGGCCTGCGCCAGCCGGTCCAAGCCCTGGTCCAGGTCCCGGTCCCGGGCCTCGATCAAACCGTCGGTGTACAGCGCGAGCAGGCTGCCCGCGGGCAGCCTCACCTCCTCGGTGCGGAAATCCCGCCCGCCCGCGCCGAGGGGGGTGCCGGGCGGCCCGTCGAGGAAGGTGACCGTCCCGTCGGCGCCGACCACGGCCGGGGGCGGATGGCCTGCGCGGGCGATCACGCAGCCGCCCGTGGCGGGGTCGTGGACGGCGTAGACACAGGTGGCCATCTCGTCCTCGCCGAGGTCGGCCACCGTCTCGTCGAGCGAGCGGAGCATCCGGTCGGGCGGCACGTCGAGGCGCGCGAGGGTCCGTACGGCCGTGCGCAGCTGCCCCATGACGGCCGCCGCGTGGACGCCGTGGCCCATGACGTCCCCGATGACCATCCCGGTCCGGCCGCCGGGCAGCTGGATGACGTCGAACCAGTCCCCGCCGACGTCGTGGTCGCTGGCGGGCAGGTAGCGGCCGGTGAGTTCGAGGCCGGTGACCCGGGGCAGGGCGCTGTTGGTGAGGCTGCGCCGGAGGGTGAGGGCGGCGTGCCGCTGGCGGGTGTACATCCGGGCGTTGTCGATGTTGAGGGCCGCGCGGGCGACCAGCTCGTCGACCAGGACGCAGTCCTGCTCGTCGAAGGGCTCCCGCTCGCGCACCCGCGTGACGACGACGGCGCCGAGCACCGTGCCGCGCGCGACCAGCGGGATCAGACGGGCCGACCCGAGGGTGGCGAGGTAGGCGCGCAGCGGCTCGGCGCGCGGGTCGGTGACCAGCGCCGGGATGTCGGAGACGTAGAGGTTCATCGGCTGCCCGTCGGCGATGACCCGCTCGTAGACGGAGCCCGCGGGGATCTGCCCGGTCTGTCCGGCGGCGAGTTTCGCGGTGGGCGCGGACGGGTCGGGGAAGGTGACCGCGATCCGGCGCATGACGCCGCGGTTGGAGGCGGCGGCGTCGTCCGGTTCGAGCACGCTCTCCAGCAGCTGGACGTCGGCGGAGTCCGCGAGCTGCGGCACCAGGACGTCCACGACCTCCCGTGCGGTCTGGCTGAGGTCCAGGGTGGTGCCGATGCGGGTGCCGGCTTCGGCGAGCAGGGCGAAGCGGCGGCGGGCCCCTTCGGCTTCGGCCTGGGCCCGCTGGCCCTCGGTGATGTCGATGAGCGACGCGATCACGCCGAGGGACCGCCCGGAGACGTCGCGGAGCGGGGCGTAGGAGCAGGACCAGGTCCGCTCCCGTCCGGGATCGGCGGCGGTGCGCCCGCTGCGCCGGACGTCGACGACGGCCCGGCCCGTCTCCAGGACCTGGCGCATCGTCGCCTCCAGTGCGGCGGCGTTGACGCCGGGCACCACCTCGGTGAGCCGCTTGCCCAGGTGGCCGGCGGCGGAGACGCCGTTCATCCGGGCCAGGGCGTCGTTCACCCGCAGGAAGCGCAGGTCGCGGCCGAGGGTGGCGAGGCCGATGGGCGACTGGGTGAAGAGGCTCTGCAGGGCGGCGAGCGAGTCCCTCATGTGGAGTACCTGGGAGGTCTCCACGGCGATGAGCATGGCGCCGGTGCGGCCCTGCGGATCGGGTGCGGGGACGATCCACATCTCCATGGCGACGCGGTGGCCGTCGCGGTGGCGCACGGGCAGGGTGCCGACCACGGTCTCGCCCGCCTGGACGCGGCGGGTGAGGTCTTCGGCGAGTTCGCGGTTGCCCTCCGGGACCAGGACGGCGGTGCCCGGCAGGCCCAGGATGTCCTCGGGGCGGTGTCCGAGCAGGTCCTGGGCGGCCAGCGACCACTCCACGATCCGGCCGTCCGCGTCCTCGCGCCACAGGGCGATCGGCAGCAGCTCGCGGAGCACGCCGGCGTACCCGACCGCCGCCACCGGCGGATCCGGCACCTCGCTCGTCGACTGGTAAGTGTCCAACGCACCGACCTCACCCCGGGGGGCCTGATTCCTACCGATTCACCCTAACCGAGGCATCGGCGCGGGGCTCTGTCTCCGGCGCCTTCCGGCCTCTTCCGCCGGAGGGCGGAAGCGGCGGGCGCCCGGGACCCGGCGGGCACCCGGATGCCTCCGGTAACTCCCGGTGCCTCCGACAGCCCCGGTGCCTCCGGTGCCTCCCGATGCACCGGCTAGTGCACGAGCCCTTCCAGGGGCCGCCCCGCGTGGTCCGAACCGAGGACGCCGGCGATGCCCCGGGCGAGTTGCGGGATGCGGTGGGCCGCGATGCCCGCGATGTTGATCCGGCCCGAGGTCGTCCCGTAGACGGCGTACAGCCGGCGCAGCAGCAGCATCTGCGGCCGTGTGAGCGGCAGCATCGAGAACATCCCCTTCTGCCGCGCGAGCGCCCGCGCCTGGGCTTCGCAGCCCAGCGCGCTCAAGTGGGAGGCCAGCTCCGCCCGGTTGTGGGTGATCCGGCCGCGCATCGCCTCCAGTTCCGCCTGCCAGGCGGCCCGCAGGCCGTCGTCCGCGAGGATCGCCGTCACGACGGCGGCGCCGTGTTCGGGGGGCATGGAGTACAGCGTCCGCGCGGCGTTCTGCAGGGCCGTCTCGGCGTGCCGCACCGCCCGGCCGGAGGCCCCGAGAACGATGGCGCAGCCGGTGCGGTCGGCGTAGAGGCCGAAGTTCTTCGAGCAGCTGACGGCGATGAGCAGCTCCGGCACGCGCGCCGCCAGCAGGCGCGTCGGCCACAGGTCGGCCTCCAGGCCGTCGCCGAGCCCGTGGTAGGCGAGGTCGACGAAGGGGACCCAGCCGTTGCGGGCGGACAGCTCGGCCAGCGCCTCCCAGTCCCGCGGCGCCGGATCGGCGCCGGTCGGGTTGTGGCAGCACCCCTGGAGCAGGACGACGTCGTCCCGCCCGGCGGCGCCCAGGTCACGCAGCACGCCGTCCGCGTCGAAGCCGCCCTCGGCGTCGCACCAGCCGTAGGTGCGCACCCGCAGCCCGGCGGCTTCCAGGATGGGCCGGTGGTTCACGTAGGCCGGGTCGCTGATCCACACCGTCGTCCCGGGGCGGGTGCGGCAGATCAGGTCGGCCAGCAGCCGCAGCGCGCCGGAGCCCGCGACGGTCTGGACGGCGGCGGCCCGGTCGGCGGGTACGCCCGGCCCCAGCACCAGGGCCGCCAGCGCCCGGTTGAAGGCCGCGTTGCCGGACAGCCCCCGGTACTCCTTGGAGTCGGAACGTTGCGCCAGGCGGATCTCGGCCTCGCGCACCGCGGCCATGACGGGCGTGCGGCCGTCGGGGTCGCGGTAGACCCCGAGGACGAGGTCGAGGCGCTCGGGCCGCTCGTCCGCGGCGAATTCGGCGGTCAGCTCCCACAGCGGGTCGGTGGGCGGCGTGGGGAGGAGCTCAAGCATCTGCGGGAACCTCGGGTACGGGGCGGGTGCCGGGGCGGCGGTTGGCGAGGACGACCCCGGCGGTGATGAGGGGTACGCCGACGAGCACGGCGAGGGTGGGCGACTCGTCGAGCAGGGGGACGGCGAGCAGGACGACGGCCACCGGGCTGAGGCTCCCGACGACGGAACTGCGCTCGGCGCCCAGCCTGCGGATGGCGAAGGCGTACAGGAGGCCGGCGCACAGGCCGACGCCGAGTCCCTGCACGACGAGGAACAGGACGATGTCGCCGGCGGCCGCGTGCGCGAGGCCCGTCGGGAGCGCCCCGGTCAGGACGAGGATCCCGATCACGGCGAAGGAGGGCAGGCACAGCAGCCCGATCGAGCCGACGGGGTCGAGGTCGACGTCCCGCAGCCCGACCGTGTAGAGGGCCCACAGTCCGCTGGCGACCAGGAGCGTGCCGGCCCCCTCCAGCACGTCCGCGTCGACCGGGACGACGTAGCGCCAGACGAGTGCGGCCACGCCGAGGGCGATCAGCGCCAGGCCGGCGGCCTGCGTGCCCCGGGGCGCGCCGTGGCCGCGGGCCGCCATGAGCGCGGAGACGAACAGGGGGACCATCCCGGGGACGATCGATCCGACGAAGGCCGCCGAGGTGAGGGCGCCGCCGTGCATCGCGGCCAGGAAGAACGGGACCCCCGCACCGCAGACGATCTTGAGGGCGGGGCCCGGCCGCACCGCGGCGATGCGGCGCCGGCGGCGCCACAGCGCGGGGAGCAGGACGACGAGCGGCACGCCGAAGCGCAGCAGGGCCGCGTCGGCCGGCAGCAGGGTGGAGGCGCTCAGGGCGCGGGCGCTGAGCGCGAAGGCGGCCCAGATCGACACGGTGACCAGCAGGGCGGCTGTTCCACGGGCCTGCGGGGAGAGCCGGTAGGAGGAGATCCGGTCCGGGAGGATCCGGTACGGGGGGAGGAACCGGTACGGGAAGGGCCCGCGCCGGCCGGGGTGCCCGGCCGGCCGGGCCGCCGTGTCGGCGGGCGCGGCCGCCCCGATGGTGTTCGTCGCGACCACGGACATGGCTCCAGCCTCTGAGGGCGGACCGGTCTGGTCCGTCGCGGGCAACGCTAGGGCCTGGAGCGGGGCAGGCGATTGCCAGTTCTGCCTCTCGGACATACGTTTGGGGCAGGATCTGCCAAGGAGCGGCCATGGACGCAGTCGATCTGCAGATCATCAGGGAGTTGCAGGCCGACGGACGCCTGAGCAACCAGGACCTCGCCGACCGGGTCCGCCTCTCCCCTTCGCCCTGCCTGCGCCGGGTCCGGCGGCTGGAGGAGGCCGGCCTGATCCGCGGCTACACCGCCATGGTCGACCAGGTCGCCTTCGGGCTGCCGGTCACCGTCTTCGTGCGGATCCGGCTGGAACGCCACACGGCCGAGGCGGTCGGGGTGTTCGAGGAGCACGTGGCGGTCATCGAGCACATCCAGGACTGCTACCTGATGGCGGGCAGCAGCGACTACCTGCTGCGCGTCGTCATCGAGGACCTGGAGGCGTACGAGGCCCTGGTGCGCCACCGGATCCACGCCATCCCGGGGATCGCCTCGATCGAGTCGAGCTTCGCGTACGGCAGCGTCAAGCAGTCGCGGACCTACCCGCGCCCCTCGCCGGGCGCCTCCGCGCGCCCCCGCTGACGCGCGGGCCGCACAGCGAAGCCCGCGGCGTCCGCGGCGGCCCACCGACGGCTGCCCGTCGGCTAACCGGCGGCTAACCGGCGGCTAACCGGCGGCTTCGAGCGCCGCCGCGAAGGCTTCGTGGGCGGCTTCGCCGAAGAGCACGAACCGCACCTCCTCCACCTCGGTCCGGGTCGCCCGTACGGTCTCCACCGCGATCCGCGCACCGTCGTCCAGGGGCCAGCCGTACACGCCGGTGGAGATGGCCGGGAAGGCGACCGTACGGGCCCCCAGCTCGTCGGCGACGCGCAGGGACTCGCGGTAGCAGGAGGCCAGCAGCTGCGACCGGTCCTCGTCGCGCGACCAGACCGGGCCGACCGTGTGGATGACGTGCGCGGCGGGGAGCCGGCCGGCGGTGGTGGCGACGGCCCGGCCGGTGGGCAGGCCCTTGCCGTAGTGCGAGGCGCGCAGGGCGCGGCAGGCCGCGAGGATCTCCGGGCCACCGCGCCGGTGGACGGCGCCGTCCACTCCCCCGCCGCCGAGCAGCGAGGAGTTCGCGGCGTTGACGATCGCGTCGGCCTTCTCGGCGGTGATGTCGCCGAGCACCAGGGAGATGGCGGCCATCAGGAGTCCTTTCGCAGGTGGCGCCAGACGGCCTTGGCGGCGTTGTGGCCGGACATCCCGTGCACCCCGGGGCCGGGCGGCGTCGCGGAGGAGCAGAGGAAGACCGCCGGGTGGGCCGTCGTGTACGGGGAGAGGGAGATCTTGGGGCGCAGCAGGAGCTGGAGTCCGGAGGCCGCGCCGCAGGCGATGTCCCCTCCGACGTAGTTGGGGTTGCGGGCGGCGAGCTCGGGCGGGCCGGCCGTGGCGCGGGCCAGGACCAGGTCGCGGAAGCCCGGTGCGAAGCGCTCCAGTTGGCGTTCGACGGCGTCCGTGAGGTCTCCGTGCCAGCCCTTGGGGACGTGCCCGTACGCCCAGAAGACGTGCTTGCCCTCGGGTGCGCGGCCGGGGTCGACGAGGCTGGGCTGCGCGGTGATGAGGAAGGGGGTGCGGGGGGCCCGGCCGGTCGAGGCGAGCTGCAGGGCCGCGTCGATGTCACGGGTGCGCGGGCCGATCTGGACGGTGCCGGCGCGGCGCGGCTCCTCGGCGGTCCAGGGGACCGGGCCGTCCAGCGCATAGTCGATCTTGAATACGGAGGCGCCGTACCGGTAGCCGTCGTAGGCGTGCCCCAGCCGGGCGATGCGGGCCAGCGCCGTCGGCGAGGTGTCGAAGACGTAGGTCCGGGCGGGCGGGAGGTCGTCGAGGCGCTTGACCTCGAAGCCGGTGTGGACGGCGCCGCCGAGGTCGTGCAGGTACCCGGCGAGGGCGTCGGAGATGGACTGCGAGCCGCCGCGGGGCACGGGCCAGCCGCCCGCGTGGGCGGCCAGGGCGAAGACGAGGCCCACGGCGCCCGTGCCGATCCCGCCGAGCGGGGCGATGACGTGCGCGACGAGCCCCGCGAACAGGGCGCGTGCCCGCTCGTCGCGGAAACGGCGCATCAGCCAGGTGGAGGGCGGCAGCCCGGTGAGCCCGAAACGGGCGAGGGTGACGGGGTCGCGGGGCAGGGCGGTGTTCGGCAGGGACATGAAGTCCCGGGCCAGGGTGTCCCACTTGCCGAGGAAGGGTTCGACGAGCCGCCGGTAGGCCCCCGCGTCGCCGGGCCCGAAGGAGGCCGCCGTCTCCGCGACCGAGCGGGAGAGGACGGCGGCCGTGCCGTCGTCGAAGGGGTGGGCCATGGGCAGCGGGGCGTGCAGCCACTCCAGCCCGTAGCGCGCCAGCGGCATCGTGGCGAAGACCGGGGAGCCCGCACCGAGCGGGTGCACCGCCGAGCAGGGGTCGTGGCGGAAGCCGGGAAGGGTCAGCTCCTCGGTCCGGGCCCCGCCGCCGACCGTGCCGGCGGCTTCGAACACGGCCACCGAGAAGCCCCGCCTGGCCAGTTCGACGGCGGCCGTCAGCCCGTTGGGGCCCGCTCCCACCACGACCGCATCGAGAAGCGACGGCACTTGCGACTCCTTCGTCCGGCGGCGCCTGCGCTGTCCAGGATATTGCGCCCGCCCGCGCTCCCCGACCGGGCGGGGGTCGGCGCGGCGGGCCGGGGCCCGTGAGGGCGGGCCGGCCCCGGGTCGTGGCGTCGATACGGCACCGCCCCGATATGGCACCGCCACGGGTCGGCCGGGACTACGACGAGCAGGGCCTACGCCCCCCGCAGCAGTTCCCGGATCCGTATCGCCGTGGCCTCGTCCCGCCCGACGGCGAACGGCAGCGCGTTGTCCCGGTCCACCCGGAAGGGGATCCCGTCGACGGTGCTCTGCGCCCCGCCGGCCTCGGCGACCAGCAGCAGTCCCGCCGCGTGGTCCCAGGCCGAGGGCCAGGTGAAGGCGAGGCCGTCCATCTCGCCGCGGGCCACCTTCAGGTACTCCAGGCCCGCCGAGCCGCACGGCCTGGCGGCGACCCCGGGCACGTCCAGCCGGCCCAGGGTCCGCTTGTCCTCCTCGGAGGTGTACAGCGGGTGGGCCATGGCGATCCGCAGCTCCGCGCCGGGCTCGGGGGAGCCGCTGCGGATCCGCTCGCCGTCCACATACGCGCCCTGGCCGCGCACGGCGGTCGCCAGCTCCTCCAGGGCCGGGGCGAAGGTCCAGGAGGCGAGGATCTCACCGCGGTGGGCGAGCGCCACCAGGGTGCAGAAGGCCGGGTCGCCGGAGACGAACTGCCGGGTGCCGTCGACCGGGTCCACGATCCACACCGGGGCGTCGGCGCGCAGCGCCCCGTACACGGTGGGGTCGCCGTGCACGGCCTCCTCGCCGACCACGGCCGAGCCGGGCAGGAGCCGCGTCAGGGAGGCCGTGAGGTGTTCCTCGGCCCGGCGGTCGGCGACGGTCACCAGGTCGTGCGGTCCGCTCTTCTGGTCGACTTCATGGTCGGCGAGCTGCCGGAATCTCGGCATGATCTCGATCGCCGCCGCCTTGCGGACGGCCTCTTCCACATCGGACAGGCCATGGTTCAGGAACTCATCGATCATGCCCCCAGCAAAGCACGCCCGGCTGACAAACCCCACCGACGATCCGGTACGGCCGGCCGGCCCGCGCGTGACCTCCCGGTGAACGGCGGGGCGCTGGGGGCCTGCGGCGGGCCGAGCAGGCGGAAGCGGTCGACGATCCCGTCCGGGAGACCGGCGCAGGTCGATGCGGTGCGCGGGGCAGCGTCCTCACCGCCCGTGCGCTGATCGCGGCCGAAGCCGTCATCGGCCGAACGCCCGCTCTCCGTACCCGCGAAGACGCCTGGGAGAACGACGGCGGGGCGTGCATGTCCCCCATCGGACTCCCGGCCATACGACGAGCGGGCCCCTTGTCCGCCGGCGCCTGGTGGTGAACACCGTGGATGTCGACGCCCGCAAGCTGACGGCGCGGACGGTGCGCGGAGGTCATCCGGTGAGGGCGGGGATGATCTCCGATCCGTACGCGTCGATGGTCGCCTCCCGCGCGTCGTGCATGTCGTAGACGGCGAACTGGTCGACGCCGAGGTCGCGCAGGGCCCGCAGCTTCTCGATGTGGGCCTGCGGGGGCCCCAGCAGGCAGAAGCGGTCGACGATCTCGTCAGGGACGAAGTCCGCGGACGGGTTCCCGGCGCGGCCGTGGTGGCTGTAGTCGTAGCCCTGGCGGGACTTGACGTACTCGGTCAGCTCCTCGGGGACCATCGAGGAGTGCTCGCCGTAGCGGGAGACGAGGTCGGCGACGTGGTTGCCCACCATGCCGCCGAACCACCGGCACTGGTCGCGGGCGTGCGCGAGGTCCTCGCCCACGTACGCCGGGGCCGCCACGCAGACGGTGATCGCGTCCGGGTCGCGGCCGGCCGCCGCGGCCGCCTCCCGGACGGACTTGACCATCCACTCGGTGAGGTAGAGGTCGGCGAGCTGGAGGATGAACCCGTCCGCCTTCTGCCCGGCCAGGGCCAGGGCCTTCGGGCCGTAGGCGGCCATCCAGACAGGCAGCTTCCCGTTCTTGATCCACGGGATCCGCAGCGGCTTGCCGTCCACCTCCGCCTCACGGCCCTCGGCGAGGTCCCGGATCACTTCGATGGCCTGGCCGAGCCGGGCCAGGGTGTTGGGGGCGCGTCCGGCGACCCGCATCGCCGAGTCACCGCGGCCGATCCCGCACACCGTGCGGTTGCCGTACATGTCGTTGAGGGTGGCGAAGGTGGAGGCGGTCACCTCCCAGGTGCGGGTGCCCGGGTTGGTGACCATCGGGCCGACGTGCAGCTTTTGTGTGTTGGCGAGGATCTGGCTGTAGATGACGAACGGTTCCTGCCACAGGACCGCCGAGTCGAAGGTCCAGCCGTAGCGGAAGCCGTTGCGCTCGGCGCGCTTCATGAGGCTGACGACCTGGGAGGCGGGCGGGTCGGTCTGCAGGACGAGGCCGAAGTCCATGGCGGCTCCTTGCTCCTTGCTGCTTGCTGGTGGGCCCTTTACAGGTACTGGCAGGTGGAGCGCGGGATGAAGGCCCCGTGGCCGGCCCGGCCGGTGTACTCGCGCCGGTCGATGACCAGTTCCCCGCGGGAGAGCACGGTGTCGACGCGTCCGGTGATCCGCTTGCCCTCGTACGCCGAGTAGTCCACGTTCATGTGGTGCGTCTCGGCGGAGATGACCTGCTCGGCGTGCGGATCGTAGAGGACGATGTCGGCGTCGGAGCCGGGTGCGATGGTGCCCTTCTGGGGGTAGAGGCCGAACATCCGGGCCGGGCTCGCGCAGGCGATCTCGATCCAGCGGCGGCGGCTGATGTGCCCCTCCACGACGGCCTGGTGGAGGAGGTCCATGCGGTTCTCCACCCCCGGCAGCCCGTTGGGGATCTTGGAGAAGTCGCCGCGGCCGAGCTCCTTTTGACCGCGGAAGCAGAACGGGCAGTGGTCGGTGGAGACCACCTGGAGGTCGTTGGTCCGCAGGCCCCGCCACAGCGCCGCCTGGTGCTCCTTCGGCCGCAGCGGCGTGGAGCAGACGTACTTGGCGCCCTGGAAGTCGGGCTGGGCCAGCTGGTCGGTGGACAGGAACAGGTACTGCGGGCAGGTCTCGCCGAAGACGGGCAGGCCCTTGTCGCGGGCGGCGGCCAGCTCCGCGACCGCCTCCTCGGCCGACACGTGGACGACGTACAGGGGGGCGCCCGCGACCCGGGCGAGCTGGATGGCGCGGTGGGTGGCCTCGGCCTCCAGGAGCACCCTGCGGACCTCCCCGTGGTGGCGGGGGTCGGTTTCGCCGCGGGCCAGGGCCTGTTCGACGAGGACGTCGATCGCGATGCCGTTCTCGGCGTGCATCATGATCAGCCCGCCGTTGGAGGCACCGCGCTGCATGGCGCGCAGGATCTGCCCGTCGTCGCTGTAGAAGACGCCGGGGTAGGCCATGAAGAGCTTGAAGGAGGTGACGCCCTCGCCGACGAGGCGGTCCATCTCCTTCAGGGTGCCTTCGTTGACGTCGGAGAGGATCATGTGGAAGGCGTAGTCGACCGCGCAGTTGCCGTCGGCCTTGGCGTACCAGGTGTCGAGCCCCTCGCGCAGGGAGCGGCCCACGCTCTGCACCGCGAAGTCGACGATGGTGGTGGTGCCGCCCCAGGCGGCGGCCCTGGTCCCGGTCTCGAAGGTGTCCGAGGCCGCGGTGCCGCCGAAGGGGAGCTCCATGTGGGTGTGCGCGTCGACCCCGCCGGGGATGACGTACTTACCGCCGGCGTCGATCGTGCGGTCGGCGGTCCAGGACTCGGCGACGGCGGAGCCGTGCGCGGCCAGGGCCGCCACCCGGCCGTCCTCGATCAGGACGTCGGCGTGCAGTTCGTCGGCGGCGGTGACGACCAGGCCGCCGCGGATCAGTGTGCGGATGCTCATGACAGGCCCCCTACTGGACACCGTGCACTTGGTGGAGTGCCTGTTCGAGGATCTCGGCGCCTTCTTCCGCCTCGGCGACGGTGAGGGAGAGCGGCGGCGCGATGCGCAGCACGCTGGTGTTGTAGCCGCCGCCCTTGCCGACCAGCAGTCCGCCCGCGCGGGCGGCTTCCAGGACGGCGGCGGCCCCCTCGGGGTCGGCCTGGTCGGTGCCGGGCTTCGTCAGCTCCAGGCCGGCCATCAGGCCCCGGCCGCGCACCTCGCGTACGGCGGGCACGGTGGCGGCGATCGCGCGCAGCCGTTCCAGGAGCAGGCCGCCGACGCGGCGGGCGTTGCCCTGGAGGTCGTGCTCCAGCAGGTAGGCGAGGTTGGCGGCGCCGGCGGCCATGGTGACCGGGGAGCCGCCGAAGGTGGAGATGGAGTTGGAGTCGATGCAGTTCATCAGCTCTGCGCGGGCGACGACCCCGCCGATGGACATGCCGTTGCCGATGCCCTTGGCGAAGGTGAGGATGTCCGGCGGGCCGTTCTGGGCGTGCGCCTGCCAGCCCCAGAAGTGCTCGCCGGTACGGCCCCAGCCGGTCTGCACCTCGTCGCTGATCCACAGGATGCCGTGGCGGTCGAGGACCTCCCGGAAGGCCCCGTACAGCCCGTCGGGCGGGGAGGTGAAGCCGCCGACGCCCTGGATCGGCTCGGCGATGAGCGCGGCCACTCCCCCGCGGGTCTGGCCCAGGACGTCTTCGAGGTCCGCTACGGCCGCGGCGGTGAACTCGCCGTCGCCCAGGTGCGCGAAGGGGCCGCGGGTGCGGACGGCGCCGTGGACGTAGTGCGTCTGGAGCGGGGAGAGGCTGGTCGGGGACCAGCCGCGGTTGCCGGTGATCGAGACGGTGGAGAAGGAGCGGCCGTGGTAGCTGTTGCGCATCGCCAGGATCTGGTTGGAGCGGCGGTAGGTGGTGGCGAGCAGCAGGGCGGTGTCGTTGGCCTCGGTGCCGGACGTGGTGAAGAAGACCCGGGCGTCGGGGATGCCGGAGAGGGCGGCGACGCGCTCGGCCAGCTCCACCATCGGCCGGTTGAGGTAGAGGGTGGAGGAGTGGATGATCCGCCCGGCCTGTTCGGAGACGGCCTTGGTGACCTCGGGCAGGGCGTGGGCGGTCATCGTGGTGAGGATGCCGCCGAAGAAGTCGAGGTAGCGGTTGCCGTCGGCGTCCCAGACGTGGCGGCCTTCGCCGTGGGTGAGCTCGATGGGGCGGTCGTAGTAGAGCGCGAGCCAGTCGGGCAGGACGGACTTGTGGCGGCTGTGCAGGGGGATCGGGTTGGTCACGGCTGTACGAGCCCTCCGTAGGCGTCGGGGCGGCGGTCGCGGTAGAAGGCCCACTGGTCGCGGACCTCCTTGATCAGGTCGAAGTCGAGGTCGCGGACGAGGAGTTCCTCCTCCTTGTCGCTGGCGGCCTCCCCGACGAACTGGCCGCGCGGGTCCACGAAGTAGCTGGATCCGTAGAAGTCGTTGTCGCCGTACTCCTCCTGGCCGATGCGGTTGATCGCGGCGATGAAGTACTCGTTGGCGACGGCCGCGGCGGGCTGTTCCAGCTGCCAGAGGTAGGCGGAGAGGCCGCGGTGGGTGGCCGAGGGGTTGTAGACGAGCTGGGCTCCGGCCAGGCCCAGTTGGCGCCAGCCCTCGGGGAAGTGGCGGTCGTAGCAGATGTAGACGCCGATCCGGCCGACGGCGGTGTCGAAGACGGGCCAGCCCAGGTTGCCCGGGCGGAAGTAGTACTTCTCCCAGAATCCCTTGACCTGGGGGATGTGGTGCTTGCGGTACTTGCCGAGGTAGCTGCCGTCCGCGTCGATGACGGCGGCGGTGTTGTAGTAGAAGCCCTCGGACTCCAGCTCGAAGACCGGGACGACGATCACCATGCCGGTCTCGCGGGCGAGGTCCTGCATGCGGCGGACGGTCGGGCCGTCCGGCACGGCCTCGGCCCAGCGGTAGTGCTCGGGCTCCTGCACCTGGCAGAAGTAGGGGGCGTTGAAGACCTCCTGGAACCCGATGACCTTCGCGCCCTGGGCAGCGGCCCGGCGGGCGTGCTCCTCGTGCTTGGCGATCATGGATTCGGTGTCTCCGGTCCAGGTGGCCTGGACGAGAGCGGCACGGACGACTTGGGCCATGAGCTGCTCCTCGCGACGGGAACGCCGGTTCTACGCACGTAGACGGTGTGCGTAGGGAGTAGAACGTAGGCCGCGTCACAGCGTGGGGCAAGACCGCCGTGCGCGGTTGGAGTAGTCGATCACCTTACGTCGCCGGGTGATCGATTGCGGTCAGGAGGCGGACGGTTTACGACGTGGGGATGCCGGCCACGCGGAGGGCGCGGGCCAGGTCCCGGTGGTGGGTGCCGGACAGTGCCGCGGCGGCCCGCAGCAGGCGCGGGGCGAACCACTGCGGGGCCCGGCGGGCGAGGTCGGCGGCCTCGTCCGCGGTGCGGACCCGGACGAAGGCACCGAGCAGGGCGTCGGCCTCGCGGGACCGGCCCGCGCCGCCGAGCGCGAGGGCGGCGTCGGCGATCTCGGCGGTGGGGCGGGCCGCGCCCTGGCGCAGCAGGCGGTCGCAGTCGGCTTCCCGGCCGGCGTCGCCGAGGGCGGCCGCGGCCGCGGCGAGGCGCTCCGGCGGCAGCGAGGCGGCCTCCCACAGCAGGGTGGCCCAGTCGGCCGACAGCCCGGCGCGGCCCAGCTGGTCGGCGAGGCCGGGCAGCCGGTCCGCGGGCCAGGAAGCCGCTTCGCACAACAACGCGTGCGCCTCGCCACCACGGCCCTGCGCACGCAACACGATCAGCTCACCGACCACGACCGGTGTGGCCCGGCTCCCGGGCGGGGACGACGTGCCGTGCGGGGACGACGTGCCGTGCGGCATCTCGGGGCCGAACGGCGCCCCCTGGGGCGACTCGGGGTACCCGGTCCCCTCCCAGACCCCCGACTCCGGCGCCCCGCCCGCACCGTGAGCGGCGACGCCCGCGCCGCCCCCGGCGCGGGACGACTCACCCGGGGATGCCTGCGGGTAACCGGTTCCATCCCACGACCCCGACTCCCACCATCCCGACCCCGACTCCGGTGGACCGGCCGGACCCGCGCTGAGAGTGAAGGCGGCCGGGCCGCGGACCGCGCGGGACGACTCACCCGGGGACGCCTGCGCGTAATCGGCTCCGACCCACGCCCCCGACCCCGGCGGACCGGCCGGACCCGCGCCGTGGACGAAGGCGGTCGGGCCGCCCCCCGGGCGGGGACCCGGCACGCCGGGGCCCGCCGAGGGTCCGGGCCCGGGCAGGTGGGGCAACGCTGTACCAGGGGCAGTGTCCTCGGAGCGGTCGAGCCCGGCGCGACGGAGCGAGGGAGCGGCCTCCGGGCGGCCGGAGCGCGCTCCTCGGGGGGCCGGTCCCGCGAGACCCTCCGCGTCGTGCGGACTGTCACCGTCCGGGTGGCCCGGCGGCGGCGTGAAGGCCGGGGCCTCGGGAGCCGCCGACCCGGCGTACCGCGCACCCCCGGCACGTCGCCCCCCACACGACCACCGGCCTGTGGGTGCGCCCTGGCCGCCGGTCGGGGCGTCGGGCCGCGGGTTCCGGGGCGGTGAGGGGTCGTGGGCGCCGGGGGATGCCGCGGGCGGGCGGAGGGCCGTGAGGCGGGACGTGAAGTCCTCGTGGCGGGCCGCCGCGCGGGCCGCGTCGTCCTGGGTCCAGGAGAGCTCGCGCGCCAGCGCGTCCGCCTCCGCCGGCCCGGCGGCGGCGGCGAGCCGGGCGGTCAGGCTCCGCAACGCCGCCGTCGCCGCGTCCCGCTGCGCGGCCGACTGAGCGCGCTGTAAGCGCAGTTCCTCCCACCCGCCCGGCATCCGGTCCCACGCGGCGACGGCCGCGGCCCGCAACCGCCCGGCGTATACCGTCTCGCGCGCCGCCACCTGCTCGCCGCGCGTCACCGCCAGGTCCCGCAGGAGCGACTCCAGCACGTCCCACGGCGGTATCGCGGCCCCGTCGAGACAGGCCCGGACCCCTGCCGGGTCCCGCCGCAGGAACTCCCCGTACCAACCGGCCCCGGGATCCAGTCTCTGCGTCAACCCACGCAAGTAATCGGCGAGTTGACTGATCACCAGCGAAGTCGCGGTCTCCATGGGCGCATTGGATCCCACCCGTGTTACGGGCGGGCTACGGGCGCCTCAAAGCTTGACGGCGATCGCGGTGTGCGGCCGCTTCCCCCGCCGCGCCAGCGTGGCGGGCACGTCGACGAGCCAGAACTGCCAGGTGTACTTGCGCGACATGAGCCTGCGCACCCGCCGCAGCCCCGCCTCGTCGAGCAGCCTGGCCTCGCCCTCCAGGACGGGCGCCCCCGGCGCGACGCGCCCGCGCACATCGCACGCCGTGACGGTCACCCGGCCGTTGTTGCGGATCCGCTTGACCTTCCACGTCTCCGTGCGCGTCCACACGCACAGCTCCCCGCCGTCGGCCACCGCCCACACCGGCGTCGCCACGGGTGTGCCGTCCTTGCGGAAGGTGGTGAGACTGACGTACCTCGCCCTGCCCAGCTCTTCGAGATCCATGGGCAGACCCTACGGGGGCGTGCGTGCGTGGGATACGGCCGGCCGTGGTCACCCACCCGGCTACCCGGCGCCGGGGTGGCGGCCGGCGAGGACCGATGGCGGCAAGGGGTCTCCCGGCTCCCCCGCCGGGGCCCCGCCGTCGGGGGCGGCGCAGACCGCGAACCGCACTCCCCCGCAAGGAGGGCGCCGGGAAAGCCGGACCGGCACGCCGGGACGCATGCGAGGCGGGCACGCTCCACGCCCGCCCGCACCTTCGCGCCCCCACCGCCGGCCGGGCCGTTCAGCCGCCGGGGCCGCCCGGACGGACGGACCTCAGGCGGGCACCAGCGCGCACCGCCGCATCACCTCGTCCAGGGAGAGCCCGAGGACCCCGGCGAGGGCCGCCACGGTGAAGAAGGCGGGGGTGGGGGCCCGGCCGGTCTCGATCTTGCGCAGGGTCTCGGCCGAGAGGCCGGCCCCCGCCGCGATCTCGACCATGCTGCGCGGGCCGCGCGCCTCGCGCAGCAGGGCGCCCAGGCGCTCGCCGCGCTCGCGCTCTTCGGGTGTCAGGGGGGTGCGGACCATGTCCCCATCCTACCCCGCACGGCAATAACTATCCCGTTACAGTTATACCGGTATAGTTATTGGCATGATGGAACTGAAGACGGACCGATCGATCGAACAGATGCGCGCCGCCGGCCGCGTGGTGGCCCAGGCCCTCGCGGCCGCGCGGGAGAGGGCGCGTGTGGGGGTCTCCCTGCTGGACCTGGACCGGGTGGCCCGCGGGGTCCTGCGCGAGGCGGGCGCGGCCTCGCCGTTCCTGGGCTACCGGCCCGCATTCGCTCCGGTGCCCTTCCCCGCAGTGATCTGCGCCTCGGTCAACGACGCCATCGTGCACGGCATCCCCGGGGACCACCGGCTGCGCGACGGCGACCTGGTCAGTGTCGACTGCGGGGCGCTCCTCGACGGCTGGGCCGGGGACGCGGCGGTCAGCTTCACCGTCGGCCGGGCCCGCCCCGCGGACCTGCGCCTCATCGCCACGGCCGAGGAGGCACTGGCCGCCGGCATCGCCGCCGCCGTGCCCGGCAACAGGATCGGCGACATCGCCCACGCGGTCGGCACGGTCTGCCGCGCCGCCGGCTACGGCATCCCGGAGGGCTTCGGCGGCCACGGCATCGGCCGCCGCATGCACGAGGAGCCGGGCGTTCCCAACGAGGGCCCGCCGGGGCGCGGCACGGTGCTGCGCACCGGGATGGTCCTCGCGATCGAGCCGATGGTGATCGCCGGCGGCACCGACGACTACTACTGCGATGCGGACGGCTGGACCCTGCGGACCGTCGACGGCAGCCGCGCCGCGCACGCCGAGCACACGGTCGCGATCACCGCGGACGGCCCGAGGATCCTCACCGCGCTCTGAGCAGCGCCGAGGGCCCCAGGGCCCCTCACCGCGCCCTGAACGACGCCGACGGCGCGAGGGCCGGCCGCCGGGTACGTCTGGTACGGGCCCTCACCGCGCCCTGATCACCCGGCACCCCGAGGACCCGTACCGCGTCCCGGTCACGGCTTTCCGTACGGGTGGACGACCATCGCCGAGCCGCCGCCCCGGCGGCTCGGCTCGGCCGCCGCCAGCCAGCGCCCGTCCGGCAGCCGCTGCACACCGGTGGCGGCGCCGATCTCCGGGTTCTGCCGGAAGCCATGGCCGAGCGCCTCCAGTTCCTGGCGCAGCGGGCTGTTCCAGAGCGGCGGTTCGAGCTCGGTGGTCGTCTGGTTGCGCTGGCTGGCGCGCGGCGCGGCGATCGCGTCGACCAGCGGCAGCCCCCGGTCCAGATGACCGGTCAGGACCTGCAGGACGGTCGTGATGATGGTGGCGCCGCCCGGGGAGCCCACCGCGAGCACCGGCCGCCCGTCCTCCAGCACGATGGTCGGTGACATGGACGACCGCGGCCGCTTGCCGGGGCCGGGCAGGTTCGGGTCCGGGACACCGGGGGCGGCCGGGGCGAAGGAGAAGTCGGTCAGCTCGTTGTTCAGCAGGAAGCCCCGGCCCGGCACGGTGATGGCGCTGCCGCCGGTGGACTCGATGGTGAGGGTGTAGGAGACCACGTTGCCCCAGCGGTCGGCGACCGTCAGATGGGTGGTGTTCTCCCCCTCGTAGGTGGTCGGCGCGGGCCGGCCGGTGGTGGCGCAGGGCGCCGGGTGGCGCGGGTCGCCGGGGGCGAGCGGGCTGGTCAGTGCCTGGTCGGGCTTGATCAGGCAGGCGCGGGAGTCGGCGAACCGCTGGGAGAGCAGCTCGCGCGTCGGCACGTCCTCGGCGGCCGGGTCGCCGACCCAGCGGCCCCGGTCGGCGAAGGAGATCCGGGATGCCTCGATGAAGCGGTGCAGGTACTGCGCCTCGGACAGCTTCGAGAGGTCGGTGCGCTCCAGGATGTTCAGTGCCTCGCCGACGGTGGTCCCGCCGGAGGAGGAGGGGGCCATGCCGTAGACGTCCAGCCCGCGGTAGCCCACCTGGGTGGGGGCCGGCCGTTTGGTGGCGTACGCCCGCAGGTCGCCGGTGGTCAGGTCGCCGGGGCGGACGTTGCGGGTGGCCGCCGGGTCGACGGGCGGCTTGCGGACGGCCTTGACGATGTCCTCGGCGAGGGGGCCCCGGTAGAGGGCGCCGGTGCCCTTGCGGGCGAGTTCGGCGTACGTGGCGGCCAGGTCCGGGTTCTTGAAGGTGGAGCCGACCACGGGGAGAGCGCCGCCCGGCAGGAAGAGCTCGGCGGTGTCCGGGAAGTCCTTGAAGCGGTCCTGGTTGAGCTCGGTCTGGGCGCGGAAGGTGGCGTCCACGGTGAAGCCGTCGCGGGCCAGTTTCTCGGCGGGCCGCAGCAGTTGCCCCAGCGGGCGGCTGCCCCAGGAGTCCAGGGCGCTCTTCCAGGTGGCGGGCGTGCCGGGCACGCCGACCCCGCGTCCGCTGGTCTGCCCCTCGGCGAAGGGGATGGGCACGCCGTTCTCCTGGAACAGGGAGGCGGTGGCCGTGGCGGGGGCGGTCTCGCGGCCGTCGATGGTGTGCACGCGGTGGCTGCGGGCGTCGTAGTAGACGAAGTAGCCGCCCCCGCCGATGCCGGCCGAGTAGGGCTCGGTGACGCCGAGCGCGGCGGCCGTGGCGACGGCCGCGTCCACGGCGTTGCCGCCCGAGCGCAGGACGTCGATGCCCGCCGCCGAGGCGTCCGCGTCGACACTGGCGACGGCCCCGCCGTAACCGGCGGCGACCGGCACCTTGGCCGGGGCGGCCGTCCCGGCCGCGGAGGGCGGCGCGGCGGCTCCGGTCGAGACGAGCGCGCCGGCGAGGGCGAGCAGCGGTAGAGCGCGGGCGACGGGACGGTGCATCCGGACCTCCAGTGGCAGCGTCCGCCGAGCCTAACCGGCGTTCCGCCGTCCCGTCAGGACGTCCGCGCCGCGCCGCAGTCCGCCCTTCGGGGACGGCGCCCGGCCGCCGTCGGGGGCGTCGCACCCCGGCCGGCGAAACGGCCGGCCCCGGCCTGGTGAACCGCCGCGTTCCCGGCGCTAGCATCCAGCGCATGAACGACGACGTCCGCAACATCGTGCTCGGCGTGATAGCCACCGCCGTCAGCGGCGGGTTCGGCTGGTTTTCCCGGACCTACCTCTGGCGGCGCGCGCTGCGCCGCAAACAGGCCTTCTTCGGACTGCCGACCGGGTCCGACTGCCTGTTCGTGGTCAACCGGCAGATGGGCGGCACCGATTCGTCCCTGCACCGCAACGACGCCTTCGCCCTGCTGGAGATCTCCGCCCTGATCAAGGACTGCGGGGCGAACGTACAGATCGTGACCCACGACGGGGCCCGCCAGGGCTTCGGGGAGCGGGCCGAGTTCTGTGTCGGCGGGCCGGCCTCCAACGCCCGTACGACGGCGCACCTGGTCTCCATGCTCCCGGGGGTGCGGGTCGGCACTTCCGGCGACCCCGGTCCGGACCGGGGGGCCATCTCGGTCGGCGGGGAGACCTACCGCTGGGAGAAGGGCCTGGTGGAGTACGTGCTGCTGGCGCGGCTGACGACCGGGCAGGGTTCCCGGCCGGTGTTCCTGCTGTCCGGGCAGACCGCCAACAGCAACCAGGCGGCCGCCCGGTACCTCGCCAAGCACCACAGGCAGCTGGCCCGCACCTACGGTACGGAGTCCTTCTGCATCGTGCTGAAGGTGATCAATTCGGATGCCTACGGGCCCGACGTGACCGAACTGGTGGCGGACGTCACCGGCCCGGCCCGGACACCCGCAGCGGCAGTCGTGTGATCCCGTTGATGAAGTTGGACACCAACCGCCGCGGCGGGCCGGTCAGTTCGGGCGGGGGCATGGCAGCGCACCACTCCTGGTAGAAGGTGCGCAGCTGGAGCCGGGCGAAGTGGGCGCCGAGGCAGACGTGCGGGCCGTCCCCGAAGGAGACGTGCGGATTGGGCGCGCGGTCGAGGTCGAGGCGTCCGGGGTCGGCGAAGACGCGCTCGTCGTGGTTGGCGGAGGCGTGGAAGACCACCACCTTGTCCCCGGCCCGGATGCGCTGTCCGGCCAGTTCGGTGTCGACGGCGGCGGTGCGGCGGAAGCTGAGCACCGGCGGGTGGGCGCGCAGGAGTTCCTCGACGGCCCGGTCGGCCGGCGCGTGACCCTGGGCGAGGAGCCGGTAGGCCCGTGGCGCGCGGGCCAGCGCGAGCAGGCCGCCGGGCGCCGCACTGCGCACGGTGTCGTTGCCGGCGACGGTGAGCAGGAAGAAGAACATCTCCAGCTCGGCCGGGTCCAGCCCGGCGTGGGCGAGGGCCGTCATCACGTCGTCGCCGGGGTGTGCGCGCTTGTGGGCGGCCAGTTCGCGGGCATAGGCGAACATCTCGCCGAGCAGCGCCGGTGAACGCGGGTTGAGGGGCCTGCCGTCCGGGCCGGGCAGGGGCGCGGGCGCGTCCTCGGGGTCCTGGTAGCCGATGACCCGTACGGTCCACTCCAGCAGCAGTCCGCGGTCGGCGGGCGGGACGCCCAGCAGGTCGGCGAGGTTCAGCAGCGCGTAGTCGTCGGTGACGGTGCGCACGACGTCGGCGGATCCGCCCTTGGCCGCGTCCCGGGCGCCGGCGAGCAGCGTGCGGGCCCGCTCGCGCACCCGCCCGGAGAAGGCGTCGACACGGCCGGGGGTGAAGGTGCGGGAGACCAGCCGGCGCAGCCGGCCGTGGTCCCCCGTGCTCTTCGCCGGGTCCTGGTTGAGCATGGTGCGCCGCAGGAAGGGCAGGTCGGCCGGGTCTGGGTCGCGGATCTGGGTGGCGCCGAGCCAGGAGGAGTACGTCTGGTGGTCGCGCAGGACGCGGACGACGTCGGCGTGGCGCGTGACGGCCCAGAAGCCGGGGCCGGCGTCCCACCCGGCGATCTCCGGCTCCTCCTGCCAGGCCACCGGGTGGTGGGTGCGCAGGACCCGGTAGCGGTCGTGCGGGACGCCCCCGGCGTAGATGCGGGGGTCGAAGACGTCGGGAACGCCGGGAGCCTCGTGGTCCATGGGGCCACCGTGGCGTCAGCGCCCGCGGCCCGCAAGGGGGCGTGCGGGGTGTTCAGCGGGCGATGTCGCAGCGTTCCCCGAGCAGGGCGGCGTCCGGACCGCGCAGCATGACGTCCTCGGCGGTGCTCTCGCTCGGGGCCAGGGACAGCACCGTGCACGCCAGCTGGCGCCGGGCGAGCTGTGACAGGTTCCCGATCTCGATGGGGACCCTTGCCTCCACGTAGCCGCCGGTGAGGACCGTCATGCCGAGCGAGCCGGCGTCCCGGCCCTCCAGCGCGGGCAGCTGCGTGCCGAGTCCGGCGGCCCGCTCCTGGGGGCCGGGGCCGGAGAGCAGCCGCAGCAGGGTCCCGGTGGGAGACGACGGAGGGGAGTCGACCTGGGGCGACGGGACGAGCTTTCCGTCGGGCGTCACGAAGTAGACCACGCCCGCGCGGTCGGGCGGGCCGATGACCACGGTGGCGGGGGCGCCGCTCTCGATCACCCCGGTGGGTTTGATCCCGCAGCCGGCCAGCAGCAGCGGGCCGAGCAGGGCGGCGCCGACGGCCGCGGCCTTGCGTACCCGCCTCACGCAGGGGCCTCCAGCGGCATGTCGAGGGTGAACACGGCGCCTCCGGCGGGTCCGTTGGCCGCGCACAGCGTGCCGCCGTGCAGCCGTACGTTCTCCAGGGTGATGGCGAGGCCGAGGCCGCTGCCCGCCGAGCGGGTGCGGGCGGCGTCGGCCTTGAAGAACCGGTCGAAGATGTGCGGCAGCACATCGGGGGCGATGCCGGGCCCGCTGTCGGCGACCTCGACCAGCAGCCGCGCCCCCTCGGGGGCCGGCCGGGTGGCGACGGTGACGCGGACGGGGGCGCCGCCGTGCCTGAGGGCGTTGCCGACGAGGTTGGCGAGGACCACGTCGAAGCGGCGCGGGTCGAGCCGGGCCCGGACCCCGTGCGGCAGTGCGCTGGTGACCTGCCCGTCGTCCCAGTGGCGGCGTTCGAGGGTCTTGGTGACGGCGACGGCGACGTCCACGTCGTCGAGGTTCAGTTCGGCGGCCCGGGCGTCGAAGCGGGAGATCTCCATGAGGTCCTCGACGAGGACGGCCAGCTTGCCCGTCTCGGCGCTGATCAGGCGCAGGGCCTTGGCGGTGTCGGCATCGAGGTGCTCGGCGTCCTCGTCGAGGACTTCGGTGACGGCGAGCATCCCGGCGAGCGGGGTGCGCAGCTCGTGCGAGACGTCGGCGGCGAACCGGCGGGCCCGGACCTCGGCTTCCCGCAGCTCGGTGACCGACTGTTCGAGGGCGCGGGCGCTCTCGTTGAAGGTGCGGGCCAGCCCGGCGAGTTCGTCGGAGCCCCTGACCTCGATCCGCGTGTCGAGGCGGCCCCGCCCCAGCCGCTGCGCGGCTCGCCGCATGTCCCGCACCGGGCGGAGCACACCGCGTGCGGCGAGCAGCGCGGGGACCACCGCGATCGCCAGACCCGGGACCGCGCCCTGCTTGGCGGCGTCGACCATGGCGTCGACCGTCGCCCGCTCGGTGGTCAGCGGCATCACGGCGTAGAAGACGGCGCCGGTGGGTTCCCGGCGCCCCTTGTGGGCGAAGACGGCCGGCATGGCGACGGCGAGGTAGGGGGACCCGCCGGAGTCCTCCACCCGCTGGAAGGCGCCGTGCGGATTGGCGGAGACCTGTCGGCGCAGCCGCTCGGTGACCATGCCGGAGGTGCCCGGGGCGGTGTTGGAGGAGGCGCGCAGTTCGCCGTACTCGCCGGAGACGACCCAGGGGTGCGGCTTGCCCCGTTTGCCGAGTTCGTTGACCAGGGCCTGGAGGGCTTCCTGGTCCATGGGGATGCGCAGGGCCCTGGAATCGATCTGGTCGCGCAGGGTGCTGACGGCCGTGTCCTGGCTCTGCGCGAGGATCGCGTTGCGCGCCTTCTGGTAGGTGAGGGCGGCCGTGCCCACCGCGCTGATGGCGGCGACCAGCAGGAAGGCCGCGATCAGGCGGGTCCGCAGGCCGACCGGGGCGATACGTTTCACCACCGCCGCCTACAGCGGGCCGAAGCGGTAGCCGAAACCGCGCACGGTCTGGATGTAGCGGGGGGAGGCTGCGGGGTCTTCGATCTTGTGGCGCAGGCGGCGGACGCAGGCGTCCACCAGCCGGGCGTCGGCGTGGTAGCTGTGGTCCCAGACGTATTCCAGGAGCTGCTGGCGGGAGAAGACCTGCTCGGGCGAGGCCGACAGGTGCAGCAGGAGCTTGAGTTCGCTGGGGGCGAGGGGAACGCGCTCGCCGTTCCTGGCGACGGTGAGCCCGGCACGGTCGACGGCCAGCTCGCCGTGCTGTTCGACCTCGGGGCGCAGCCCGGCCGGGTCGCTCAGGCGGCGCAGTACGGCTTTGACCCGGGCCTCTATGACCTCGGTGCGGGCGGGTTTGACGATGTAGTCGTCGGCTCCGGCCTCCAGGCCGACGACTATGTCGAAGTCGTCGCCGCGCGCGGTGAGCATAATGATCGGGACCTCGCTGGTCTCCCGGATGCGGTGGCAGACCTGCACGCCGTTCATCCCCGGCAGCATCAGGTCGAGCAGGACGAGCTCGGGGCGGAAGACGGGCATCAGGGCGAGGCCGGCCTCGCCGGTCTCGGCGGTGCTCACCTCGTGGCCGCGGCGGCTCAGTCCGAGGGCCACGCCCTCTCGGATGGAAGGGTCGTCCTCGATCAGCAGTACGCGTGGCATCCGGTCAGTATCCCAAGGTGGTTCAGGGCATTTCCCGGCGGCCGCGTCGGCGGCGCAGGGAGTCCAGCTGGTCGGTGATCTCCGTCAGACGCAGGGGTCTGGCGAGCAGGACGACGACGAGCACCAGTGCGGCGGTTCCCGCCCCGACCGCGGCGAAGTCGCCGAACCGCTCGGCGGCGCGGGCCGCGCCGTACCCGGCGGCGGCTGCCGGCGCGCAGGCGGCCAGCAGCAGCAGGTGGGTCCGTAGCGCGCTCGTTGGGCGGCCGGCCCGGGTGGTCGCCGCGCGCGGGCCGAGCCGGCGGGCGAGGGTGTACGCGGTCACGGTGGCGCCCGCGAGGAAGGCAACGGAAGAGGCCGCCGCCATGCCGGTGACCGCCCAGCGGGGGGACAGCACGAGGTAGGCGGCGACGGAGAGCCCGGCGTTCAGCGCGGCGATGACCAGGTTCAGGAAGAAGGGGGTCCGGGTGTCGGACAGGGCGTAGAAGCCGCGCGCGAGCACGTACTGCGCGGAGTAGGCGATCAGGCCGGGTGCGAAGGCCGTCAGCATTCCCGCCATCGCCTCCACGTCGGCGGCGTCGGTGCGGCCGTAGCCGAAGACGGCGCCGATCACCCACGGCGCGAGGGCGGCGAAGACGGCGGCCGCGGGGACGACGAGGGCGGCGCTGGAGCGCAGTGCGCGGGAGACGTCGCGGCGGACGGCGCCGAGGTCGCCGTCGGAGGCGGCGGAGCTCATCCGGGGCATCAGCGCCGTGACCAGGGAGACGGTGATGATGCCCTGGGGGACGATCCAGAGCTGGTAGGCGTTGCTGTAGGCGGCGTAGCCGTACCTGCCCGCGAGGTCTCCGACGGTGGTGGACAGCCGGGTCACCACCCAGTAGCCGATCTGGTTGGTGAGGACGAGCATGACCAGCCACCCTGCGTTGCGCAGCGGCCGGGTGAGGCCGCTGCCGCGCCAGTCGAAGCGGGGGCGCCAGCGGAAGCGGGCGGCGCGCAGGGAGGGGACCAGGGCGAGGGCCTGGACCACGATGCCGGCGGTGGTCCCGATGCCGAGCAGCCGGGTGTCGGCGGCGGTGAGGCCGTGCGAGGCGTCGTGGGAGAGGTACAGGAAGAGTCCGAAGACGCCGATGACCACGACGTTGTTGAGGACCGGGGTCCACATCATGGCGCCGAAGCGGCCGCGCGCGTTGAGCACTTGGCCGAGCAGGGTGAAGAGCCCGTAGAAGAGGATCTGCGGCAGGCAGAAGCGGGCCAGGGCGACGGTGGTGCTCTGCCGGGCGCCGCTGTAGGAGGGCGTGTACGCCTCGATGATCAGCGGGGTGGCGAGCACCGCGACGGCGGTGAGCGCGAGGAGCGCCACCGTGCAGGCCGTGAGCAGCCGGTCGGTGTAGGCGGCGCCGCCGTCCGCGTGCTCCTTGGCGGCGCGCACCAGCTCCGGGACGAAGACCGCGTTGAGGGCGCCGCCGACGAGCAGCATGTAGAGGATGTTGGGCACCGTGTTGGCGACGGCGTAGCTGTCGCCGAGCGCCCCGGCGCCCAGGGCGGCGACGACGACGGCGGAGCGGACGAAGCCGGTGGCGCGGGAGACGACCGAACCGGCCGCCATCAACGCGCCGCTGCGCAGCACCGAGGTCCTGGCGGCCGCCGGTGCGGCCGCGGCGGCGACCGCTGCTCCGGCCGGCGGCCCGGCCGGGTGTGCGGCGCCGGGGTGCGGGATGGATCCGCCGGCCGGGGCGGTCGTCGCGGAAGTGCCGTGGTTCACCGGCGCGCCAGGTATGCCTGGAACGCCTTGTAGAGCGCCGCGTTGCCGTATCCGTCCATCGGAGCCTCCCATTCGCCGAGGGTTTCGACGACGTGGCCACCGGTGCCGAGCTTCCAGCGCAGCAGCCCGAAGGAACGCGCCGAGGGGTCGAGGGTGGAGGGTACCCCGCGCATGTCGTATTCGTCCGCCCCGAGGGCATGTGCGTCGCACATCATGCGCCACTGCAGGGCGTTGCTCGGCCGTACTTCGCGCCGGTGGTCGGCGGAGGCCCCGGTCTGGTACCAGACCCGCTTCCCGGCGACGACCATCGTGTGCGCGGCGAGGACCTCGCCCTGGTGGACGGCCAGGTACAGGCGCATCCGGCCGGGTTCCTCGGCGTTGAGGGCCCGGTACTGCCGCTCGTAGTACGCCAGGGAACGGCCGAGCCGGAAGCCGTCGCGCTCCTCGGTCAGGCACAGCAGCCGGTGGAACTCGGGCAGGTCGGCGGCCGAACCCTCGACCGTCTCCACGCCCGCCTTCGTGGCCTTGCGCACATTGCGCCGCCATTCCTGGTTCAGCCCGGCCCACAGGTCGTCGAGGGAGCGGCCGGCCATCGGCACGCGGAAGACGTGGCGGGGCTGGGCGTCGCCGTCGTCCTCGCCGCCGCAGCGCTTCCAGCCGCGGGTGCGCAGCCGGTCGGCGAGTGCGGCCCCGACCGGGTCGACCTCGGTGGCCAGTACGTCGGAGATCTGCCGGCCGGGGCCGGTGGCGGACTTGGCGGTGGCGGCGTCCCAGCGCCGGTAGGCGGGAGCGGGTCTGATGCGAACGGCGAAGGCGCCGGCCGCCTTCAGGTGGCGCACCAGGGGCTGGAGCCAGAGGTCGATCCGCGGATCGGACCAGTCGGCGACCGGGCCTTCGGGAAGGTAGGCGAAGTATTTACGGGTGCCGGGGAACTGGCGGTAGAGGACGAGACCGGCTCCCGACATGTGTCCGTCGGGGTGGTGCCACCCGACCCTTTCGGAGCGCCAGAGGTCCTTCACTTCGGCCCAGGAGGGATACTGCAGGAAACTCGCCCGCCCGTGCCGGTAAAGGAAATTCCGGTATTCCGCGACGGAGAGGGCGCGCACCGCGGGCTCCACGTCCTGGTCCTGTCGCCGGGGCCGGGGGGCGGGGTTCACGAGCAGTGCGCACACGGTCGTCGGCCTTCCTGTACGTCCGGGGTGACGGATGCACAGGACTCTCACAGGGGTCGATGACCGCAGTGCGCGGCGATTATGACCGGACGGTGACCGTTTCGCTGCGGTCCATGTCACAACCATCAGCGCGACTTTCACCCCGCGGCACGCAACCTACAGTCGTCGTGTCCGCTCTTCATTGGCGGACGATCATTTTTCGAAAGGGGTTTTCGTTGAGCCGTACACGCCGCACCGCGCACGCCGTCGCCGCTGCCGCACTGCTGGCCGCCGCCCTGACCGCCTGCGGCGGCGGGTCGCCGACCGCGGGGGGCGGCGGCAAGGCGGAGATGAAGAAGAAGCCGGACATGGCGATATCGGTGAACCTCACGGGTGATCAGGTCAAGGCGGGAGAGCCGGTGAAGGTGACCTTGGCCGACGGCAAGTTCGCCCTCGTGAAGGTGACCGACGCGAAGGGCGGTGAACTGGCGGGGAAGATATCCGACGACGGGAAGTCGTGGACGTCTGAACGCAATGCCGCTCCGGGGGCCGAATACCGGGTCGAGGCGCAGAACACCGACAGCCAGAGCGCGAACACGCAGTTCAAGACGACCGCCGCCGACAAGGTGAACAAGGTCACGATCAATCCCGGAAAGGCCACTGGGGTGGTGGGCATCGCCCAGCCGGTCTCCCTGGTCTTCGACAATCCGGTGAAGAACAAGGCCGATGTGGAGAAGCACCTGAAGGTCACCACCTCGAACGCCACCGAGGGTTCCTGGGGCTGGTTCAAGGACTATTCCGGAAACGACCGCGTCGACTGGCGCCCCAGGGAGTACTGGAAGCCCGGCACCGACGTGAAGGTGGAGATGAACCTCAACGGGGTCGACTCCGGCCAGGGCGGCGGCTATTTCGTGCGGGACTACGACACCGGGTTCAGGATCGGCAAGGACCGCCGGATGGAGGTCGACCTCGACACCCGGAAGATGAAGGTGACCGAGGACGGGCAGGTCGTGGAGACGATTGCGGTCTCGGCCGGCACTCCGGGCGGCCAGAAGGCGTCCTGGGCCGGGAAGATGGTGCTGATGGCCAAGGAGGGCACCATCCGGATGGACTCGCAGACGGTGGGCCTCGGCGACTCCTACGACAAGATGGTCGACTCTTCGATGCGGCTGACCTGGTCCGGCATGTACGTGCACGCCGCTCCGTGGAACAGCGCCAACTTCGGCCGCGCCAACACCAGTTCCGGCTGTGTCGGGATGAGCTCCTCCGACGCCGCAGCCTTCTACGCGCGGGCGCAGCCCGGCGACCTCTTCGAGGTGGTGGGCGACGGCTCCAAGGGCACGGCGGACATCGGCAACGGCTACGGCGAGTGGAACCTCTCCTGGGACGAGTGGAAGGCGAAGAGCGCGCTGTCCGGAGCCCCGCAGAGCGGCTGAGCGGGAACCGGCCACCGACTCTCGTCCAATTGTTACCACCACGTAACTTACCGGCGGGTTACCCGCGGTAAGCCGCTCCCGTTACCGTCGGGTCGCTTTGACACCCCCCGGCGTACGCGAGGAGCGATCCATGCAACGCACCACCACCGCCGCAGCCGTGGCAACCCTGCTGGCGGCAGCCGCCCTGGGCCTGGCCCCCCACCAGGCCCAGGCGGCTCCCGCACCCACCGCGGCCGTCACCGCCGAAGCTCCTGCGGCCGCGTCCGGACCGGGCTTCCACGACATCCCCGGCTCCGGCGGCATCACCCTCAAGGGCAACGTGTTCACGCCGTCCGGTGCCACGGCGGGCAGGACGTACCCGTTGATCGTGCTGCCCACCAGCTGGGGCCTGCCGCAGATCGAATACCTCGCCCAGGCCAAGCAGCTCGCCGACTCCGGCTACGTCGTGGTCAGTTACACCTCCCGCGGCTTCTGGCTCTCCGGCGGCCGGATCGAGGTGGCCGGCCCGCCCGACACCGCCGACGTCTCCGCCGTCATCGACTGGGCCCTGGCCCACACCGCCGCCGACGCGGACCACATCGGCCTCGGCGGGGTCTCGTACGGAGCGGGCATCAGCCTGCTGGCCTCGGCGCACGATCCGAGGATCAAGGCCGTCGTCGCGCTCAGCGGCTGGGCCGACCTCATCGAGTCCATCTACTCCGGCCGCACCCAGCACCTCCAGGCCGCCGCCCTGCTCGGCGCCGCCGGCACGCTCACGGGCCGCCCCGGACCCGAACTCCAGTCGGTCCTCGGGGACTTCCTCGCCTCCCGGCTGGAGAACGAGCCGGCGATGATCGAGTGGGGCCGCAAGCGCTCGGCCGCCGACCAGGTCGACCGGATCAACGCGAACGGCGCCGCGATCATGCTGGGCAACGCCTGGGGGGACACCGTCTTCCCGCCCAACCAGTACGCGAAGTTCTTCGAGCGGCTGACCGGCCCCAAGCGGCTGGAGTTCCGCCCGGGCGATCACGCCACCGCCGAGGCCACCGGGCTGCTGGGCCTGCCCAACGACACCTGGACCAACGCCCACCGCTGGTTCGACCGCTACCTCAAGGGCGAGCGCAACGGGATCGACTCCGAGGCGCCCGTCCAGCTGAAGCCGCGCAGCGACGGCGGGTACGAGGGTTACGCCGACTGGCCGTCGGTCGGCGCCGCCGGCACCGAGAAGCTCCCGCTCTCCGACACCGAGCACCTCTTCGCCAACGTCGACTCCGGCGCCAACGGCGGCATCATCTTCCTCTCCAGTCTCCTGGACCAGCTGGTCCAGGCGCCGCCGGCCGCTTCCGTCCCGCTCCTGCCCCGCGCCTTCACCGCCGTCTGGCAGTCCGGGCGCCACGACGAGCCGCGCCGGGTCCGCGGCACCGTCAAGCTCCACACCACCGTCACCCCGACCAAGGGGGACGGGACCTTCGTCGCCTACCTCTACGACGTCGGCCCGCTCGGCATCGGCAAGCTGATCAGCAACGCCCCGTACACCTTCCACGGCCGCACGCCCGGCACGGCCTTCGGCGTGGACCTGGAGCTGTACTCCACCGCCTACGACGTGCCCGCGGGCCACCGGCTCGCCCTCGTCGTCGACACGGTCGACCCGCTCTACATCGAGCACAACCCCACCGGCGCGCAGCTGACCTTCTCCTCGCCGCGCACCGATCCCTCCTACGTCTCGGTGCCGCTGCGCGAGCAGTGATCCGCGGCTGCGGCCGGCCGGGGGCGCGGCTCCTGGGGGCTACGCCCCCGTCCGCAGCATCGCCGCGGGATCGGCGGGGGCGGGGGCGACCCCCTCGGTCTTGGGGTTGCGGCGCTGCCGGCGCGCCACCCAGGTCGCGAACCAGGACAGGAGCATGCACATCCCGATGTAGATGGGCGAGATGATCATCACGACGGGGATGAAGGGCAGGTCGTAGTCGAGGTTCGAGGCGATCAGCTTCCCGGCGTGCAGGAACTCCTCGTAGGTGATCAGGAAGCCGAGGGAGGTGTCCTTCAGGGCCACCACCAGCTGGCTGATGATGGTGGGCAGCATCGCGCGCACCGCCTGCGGGGCGAGGACGTGGGTCATCACCTGCGTCTTGCGCATGCCGAGCGCGTACGCCGCCTCGCGCTGCCCCCTTTCGACCGAGTTGATCCCCGTGCGGAAGACCTCGGCGAGCACCGATCCGTTGTAGAGGGTCAGCCCCGCCACCAGCGCGGGCAGCGGCTGGACCTTGAGGGCGACGAAGATGAAGAAGATCATCACCAGCACGGGCATGGCGCGGAAGAACTCCACGCACAGGGTGGACAGCCAGCGCAGGGGCCGGTGGACGGAGAGCCGGCCGGTGGCGAGCACCGCGCCGAGGACCAGGGACAGCACCGAGGCGTACGCGAAGGCCTTGAGGGTGTTGCGCAGGCCCCTGAGCAGCAGCTCCTGGATGCCTTCGTACCGGAAGGGACCCCACTTGGCCGCGGTGAACTGGTGGGTGTCGAAGAGCAGGTGCAGGATCCAGCCGGCCAGGGCGAGGATCAGCACCGTCGAGAGGACCCCGTAGAGGAGGTGCCGGCGGCGGGCCCTGGGTCCCGGGATGTCGTAGAGGGCGGTGGAAGCCGTGTCCCCGTAGAGCGCGTGCGCGGTCATCGGGCGACTCCGTAGCGCTTCTCCAGCACGTTGAAGAGCGCGCTGATGGACAGGGTGATGATCAGGTAGCCGACGGCGATCCAGACGAAGGTCCAGACGATGCTGTATCCCAGCTCGTTGAGGGTCTTGTAGGTCCCCAGCAGCTCGGTGACGCTGAAGGCGCCGGCGATCGCGGAGTTCTTGGCGAGCGCGATCAGCGTGGAGCCGATGGGCGGGATGACGGACCGGAAGGCCTGCGGCAGCACCACCGTGCTCAGCGTCTGCCCGAAGGACATGCCGAGGCTGCGGGCCGCCTCGCCCTGGCCCTTGGGCACCGTGTTGATGCCCGAGCGCAGCACCTCGCAGATGAAGGCGGAGGTGTAGCAGCCCAGCGCCAGGACGGCGAAGACCTCGAAGGGCAGGACCAGCCCGAAGCGGGGCAGGCCCAGCAGTACGGCGAAGAAGAGCAGGGTGAGCGGGGTGTTGCGGAGCACGGTGACCCAGACGGTGCCGAAGGCCCGGAAGGAGCCGACGGGGGCGACCCGGAAGGAGGCCATGAGGAAGCCCAGGACCAGGGCCAGCAGGGAGGCGTAGACGGTCAGTTCGACCGTGCCGAAGAAGCCCTGCGAGTAGAGCGCGAAGTTCTCGGTGAGTACGTCCATGACGGTGCCCGTCTCCTTCAGCTCGCCGGGTAGCGGTCGATGGGCGGCGGCGTCGGCGCCGGCACGCCGGACAGGCCGAGGGTGGCCTCGTAGGCGCGTTTCCAGTCGCCGTTCTTCTCCTGGGCCTCCAGGGCGTCGTCGAGGGCGAAGCGCAGGGCGTTGTCGCCGCGCGGGACACCGATGCCGTAGGGCTCCTTGGAGAAGGGCTTGCCGACCACCTTGAGCTCCTCGGGGACCTTGGCGGCGTAGCCGAGGAGGATGGAGTCGTCGGTGGAGACCGCGTCGACCTGGTAGGTGAGGAGGTTGTCGACGCAGACCGAGTAGGTGTCGTAGGCGACGAGGTCCGCCTGGGGGAACTCCTTCTGCAGCCGCTGGAAGGGCGTGGAACCCGCGGCCGAGCAGACCTTCTTGCCGGCGAGGTCCTGCGGGCCCTTGATGTCCTTCTCGTCGCGGCGGACCAGCAGGGACTGGCCGGCCATGAAGTAGGGGCCGGCGAAGCCGACCTGCTTCTTGCGGTTGTCGTTGATCGTGTAGGTGCCGACGTAGTAGTCGATCTGGCCGTTCTGCAGGGCCGTCTCGCGGTTGGCGGAGGCGATGGTCCGGAATTCGATCGTCTTGGGGTCGAAGCCGAGCGAGGCCGACACCATCTTGGCGATCTCGATGTCGAAGCCGGAGTAGCGGCCGCTCGCCGGGTCCTTCTCCCCCATGTAGGGCTGGTCCTCCTTGGCGCCCACCACCAGGTGGCCGCGGCGCCTGGCCCGCTCCCAGGTGGGGGAAGAGGGCAGCCGGAAGGCGCTGTCGACCTTGTACGCGGGCAGGTCCTCGGGCTGCGGGCCCTTGACCGGCGGGCTGCCGGACTTGCCGCAGCCGGTGACGGCGGCGACGGCCAGCAGGAGGGCGGCGAGGGCGCGGGCGGGAATCATCGGGCCGGCCTCCTCAGTGCTTCAAGATCTTGGAGAGGAAGTCCTTGGCCCGGTCGCTCTCGGGGGCGGTGAAGAACTCCTCCGGGGTGCGGTCCTCGATGATCCTGCCGTCGGCCATGAACACGATGCGGTTGGCGGCGGAGCGGGCGAAGCCCATCTCGTGGGTCACCACGACCATGGTCATGCCCTCGGCGGCGAGCTGCTGCATGACCTCCAGCACCTCGTTGATCATCTCCGGGTCGAGCGCGGAGGTGGGTTCGTCGAAGAGCAGGGCCTTGGGGTCCATGGCGAGGGCGCGGGCGATGGCCACGCGCTGCTGCTGCCCGCCGGAGAGCTGGGCGGGGAACTTGTCGGCCTGGTCGGCGAGGCCGACGCGCTCCAGGAGCTCCCGCGAGCGCTCGTCCGCCTCGTCCCTCTTGCGGCCGCGGACCTTCACCTGGGCGAGCGAGACGTTGGCGAGGACGGTCTTGTGCGCGAAGAGGTTGAAGGACTGGAAGACCATCCCGACCTCGGCGCGGAGCCGGGCCAGTTCCTTGCCCTCGTCGGGCAGCGGCTTCCCGTCGAGCAGGATCGTGCCCGATTCGACGGTCTCCAGCCGGTTGATCGTCCGGCAGAGGGTCGATTTGCCGGAGCCGGAGGGGCCGATGACCACCACCACCTCCCCGCGGCCGACGGTGAGGTTGATGTCCTTGAGGACGTGCAACGCCCCGTAGTGCTTGTTCACGTCCCGCAGCTCGATCAACGGATCGACGGCCATGCGCTGCCCTGCCCACTTGTCGGTGTCGAGGTCAGCGCAAACTATCCAGCGCGCGAAGGGCACTTCACCTCGACACGCCTAAAGGGGGCATAAACCTCACGCAGGCCCCGGCACGGCGCCGCCGCGAACCCGCCGGACCTCCAGGCGGCAGCCCCGGGCCGTCCTCAGCCCTCGGACGCCTCGGCGTAGGCCTGGCTGAGTTCCGGGGAGCCGGTCATGGCCCAGGACACGCCCGACTCGATCACGTTGAGCTCCCGGCCGGATGCCAGCCGGATCACCGGCTGCCCGTTGGGCCACACCTGCCAGGCGGCGCCCGGGATCGTGCGGATGATCACGGTCCCGAGGTAGAAGCCGGCGTCGTTGCCGAGCCACGGGACGATCTCGGGATCCCGCCGCCAGCGGGGCATCAGCTGGTCGAGCGCGGCCAAGGAGCCCGGACTCTCGTCGAGTTGCAGCCCCGCGGACCTCGCCTGGTCACGCAGCAACTCGCACTCCGAGAACAGCTCGGCGACGCCCTCGGGATCGTCCGCGAGGGCGGCGGCGAGACCCGCACCCCGTTCCGTTTCGTGCCGGTTCAGCCAGTTGCCCAGGAAAGGGATGTTCATACCGCCCAGCGTCGCACCAGGATCCCCCGCGGGCCATAGGGCGCGCCTGGATCGCCCGCCCGGATCGGCGGGCGGCGGCGCCGGCCCGCGGGCGGCGCCGGCCCGCGCTCAGCGGCCGAGGTCGAGGTCGAGGTCCACGACGACCGGGGCGTGGTCGGAGGCGCCCTTGCCCTTGCGTTCCTCGCGGTCGACGTAGGCGTCGGTGACGGCCTTGGCGAAGGGTTCGTTCCCGTACACCAGGTCGATGCGCATGCCCCTGTTCTTCGGGAAGGCGAGCATCCGGTAGTCCCAGAAGGTGTACGGACGGTCGTACTTGAGTGCGCGCGGGAACACGTCCGACAGCCCGGCGGTGCGCAGCGCCTCCAGCGCGGCGCGCTCGGCGGGGGTGACGTGCGTGGCGCCCGCGAAGACCGCCGGGTCGTAGACGTCCTCGTCGGTCGGGGCCACGTTGAAGTCGCCGAGCACCGCGAAGGGGCGGGGGCCCGCCGCGTCCTCGGAGACGGCGGCGGCCAGGGCGCGGAACCAGTCCAGCTTGTAGCCGTAGTGGTCGTGCTCGACCTCGCGGCCGTTGGGCACGTAGACCGACCAGACGCGCACCCCGTCGCAGGTGGCGGAGATGGCGCGGGGTTCCTGGACGCCCTCGTAGTCCGGCCCGCCGGGCAGGCCCAGGACCACGTCCTCCAGGCCGACCCGGGAGATCAGGGCCACGCCGTTCCACCGGCCGGTCGCGTTCACGGCCGACTCGTAGCCCAGCTCGCGCAGCTCGTCGTGCGGGAACTGCTCCGCCGAGCACTTGGTCTCCTGGACGCACAGGACATCCGTACCGGAGCTCTCCAGCCAGGCCAGCAGGCGCGGCAGCCGGGCGGTGATGGAGTTGACGTTGTACGTGGCGATACGCATGCGTCCCAACCTACCGCCCGGCACCGACAGTCACAGCGTGGCGGCTTCCCCGGGGGCGAGGCGGGTGTACTCGGCGCCGCCGAGGTTCGCGACGTGCGTGCCGTACAGCGGCAGGGCCACCTCGCCGAGGAGTGCGTCGTGGATGGCCAGGGTCCGCCGCGGCCCGACCTCGCGCACGTAGTCGATCACTTCGGCGATCTTGTTCCAGGGTGCGTGCAGCGGGAGCATCAGCGTCTCCACCGGGGCCCCGGGCACCGTCAGCGCGTCCCCGGGGTGGAACAGCGAACCCTCCACCAGGTAGCCGACATTGGTGACCCGCGGGAGGTCCGGGTGGATCACGGCGTGCAGTTCGCCGTGCACCTGGACCTCGAAACCGGCCGCGGTGAAGGTGTCGCCGTGACCGACGGTGTGGACCCGGCCCGGATAGGCCGGCGCCAGCTTCTCGGCCACGCTGCGCAGCGTCCACACGGCCGCCGCGGGGTTGGCGTCGAGCGCCGCGCGCAGCCGGCCCTCCTCGAAGTGGTCGGGGTGCTCGTGCGTGACCAGCAGGGCGTCCGCCCCCAGGCCCGCGTCCGGTTCGCTGAAGGCGCCCGGGTCGATGACGAGCGTGCGCCCGTCCTTCTCCAGCTGGACGCAGGAATGCAGCCGCTTGGTGAGCTTCATGATCCCAGGCTAAGGGATGTCCCGTGATCCCCTGTGGGTCGGCGTACGGCGTCGGATGCGCTGCATCGCACGGCGCGGGGGCGCCCCCGTACCCGGCGTATTCGGGTGTTCCGGCAGCGCAGCGCGGCGCCGTGGCCGGTGTCGTGCGCCGCCGGGATTGCGGAACAGCCCTCGCCCCGCCCCGGGTCACGGGTCACGGGTCACGGGTCACGGGGTGGTCGAGGAGACCACGTAGACCTTGGGGTGCTCCGGGTCCGTCAGGTCGACCGTGATGTCCCGGGTGGGACGCGGGTCGGGCCGCTCCAGGCTGATCTCGTACCAGCTGGCGTGCGGGCTCCAGCTCCAGCCCGCGACCTCGGCGTCGTGCGGGGAGATGGACACGCCGGGGGTCAGCGCCTCCCGGTCGGTGCCGGCGTCGGCCAGGAAGGTGTCCAGGTCCCCGGGGGTGACCGCGAACTGCGTGAAGAGCCGGCTGGTGCGCCAGTTGTTGGTCTCCAGGAACCCCACGCGCCAGGCCTTGTCCGGGATGGGGACCTCGTAGATGCTGCGCTGGACCTTCGAGGGCCAGCCGGGGCGCACCTTCGTCGCGCCGACCTTGGCGGCTTTGTCGCGGCCGCTCTGGCGGCTCTGCTGGGCGGAGACGGCGAGGTAGCCCGCCGGGACGCCGACCAGCAGCAGGATGATGATCGCGGTGATCCAGCGGCGCCGGACGACGTGCCTGCGGTCCTCGGAGGCCGGCGCGGGTGTCCCGCCGCCTTCGGGGGCGGGGGCCTGGTGGGGCAGGGTGGGCGGGGTCACTGCTGTTCCTGCTCTTCGGGTCCGGTGGCCTCGCGCCGGCCCAGCTGCGCGTAGCGCTCGTACCGCTCGACCCGGCGGCGCGTGGCGCGGCGGAAGCGGCGGGCGACGAGCCGGGCGAGGTCGGCGGCGCCGACCATGCCGGCCTCGGGGCCGAGCTGGGCCTTGGCGATCCGCGCCTCGGGGCGGTAGCCGCGGCCGGTGAGGTGGCGGCGGAAGGCGTCCCGCGCGGGGCCGATCAGCAGGTCGTCGGCGGCGCTGACGCCGCCGCCGATGACGAAGCAGGACGGGTCGAGCGCGGCGGCGAGGTTGGCGATGCCGACGCCGAGCCACTGGCCGATGTCCTGGAGGAGCTCGACGCACATCGCGTCGCCGTCGCGGGCGAGCTCGGTGATCAGCGGCCCCGTGATCTCGTTCACGTTGCCGCCGACCTTGGCGATGATGTTGTGGGCGACCGGGGAGTCCGCGGCGGCGAGCTCGCGGGCCTCGCGGACCAGGGCGTTGCCCGAGCTGTACTGCTCCCAGCAGCCGCGGTTGCCGCAGGGGCAGCGGTGGCCGCCGGGGACGACCTGCATGTGGCCGAATTCGCCGGCGACCCCGTAGCGGCCGCGCTTGACCTGGCCGCCTTCCAGGATGGCGCCGCCGATGCCGGTGCCGAGGGTGATCATGACGAGGTGGTCCTCGCCCCGGCCGGCGCCGAAGCGCCATTCCGCCCAGGCCGCGGTGTTGGCGTCGTTGTCGACCATGACCGGGACCGCGAGGCGGGACTGGAGGGCGTCGCGCAGCGGCTCGTCGCGCCAGGCCAGGTGCGGGGCGAACAGGACGCGGGAGCGGTCGGCGTCGACCCAGCCGGCGGCCCCGATGCCCACCGCGTGCACGTCGTGCCGGTCGGAGAGGTCCAGCACCAGCTCGACGATGGTGTCCTCGACGACCTTGGCGCTCTTGGACTTGTCCGGGGTCTCGGCCCGGATCTTCTCCAGGATGATGCCGTCGGCGTCGACGACGCCGGCCATCACCTTGGTGCCCCCGATGTCGATGCCGACCGTCGGGACGCGGGGTGCGGTCAGGTGCGAGCGGCGCTCACGGGTCCCGACGGTCCGCAGGACGGTGCCTCGCGCCGACCCCCGGTGGGCGAGCGTGAAGTCCCGGTACGTGCTCATCGAGTCGTGTCGTCCCTCTGGGCTGCGGTCGGGCCGGCGGGAGCCGGATCGGCTCCGCCGGGTGCGGCGTCTGGCCCCGATTCTGCCACCCGCTCCAGTTCGTGGCTCAGTTCGTCCAGCTCGGAGCCGCCCGCCATCTGCCGGGTGAGCTCGTCCAGGGTGATCGACGCACGGGTGTGGCTGCCCGCCATGGTGCCGCGCTTGAGCAGCACGAACCGGTCGCCGACCAGGTGGGCGTGGTGCGGGTTGTGGGTGATCAGCACCACGCCCAGGCCCGCGTCGCGGGCGGCGGCGACGTACTTGAGGACCACGCCGGACTGCTTGACTCCGAGGGCAGCGGTGGGCTCGTCGAGGACGAGGACCTTCGCGCCGAAGTGGACGGCGCGGGCGATGGCCACGCACTGGCGCTCACCGCCGGACAGGGTGCCGATGGGCTGGTCGACGTCGCGCAGGTCGATGCCCATGCGCAGCATCTCGGCGCGGGTGGTCTCGCGCATGCGCTGCACGTCGAGGCGGCGCAGGGGGCCGCGGCCCCTGGTCGGCTCGGATCCCAGGAAGAAGTTCCGCCAGACGGGCATGAGCGGGACGACGGCGAGGTCCTGATAGACGGTGGCGATGCCGCGGTCGAGGGCAGCGCGCGGGTTGGCGAGCACCGTCTCCTCCCCCTCGATCTCGAAGGATCCGGCGTCGTGCCGGTGCAGCCCTGAGATGATCTTGATGAGGGTGGACTTGCCGGCGCCGTTGTCGCCGAGGACACAGGTGATCTCGCCCGCGGAGACCTCCAGGGACACTCCCTGGAGGGCCCGGATGTTGCCGTAGTACTTGCTGACGTCCGTCAGCTTCACCAGCGCGGTCACTTCGCCTCCGCCCGCTTGCGGACCCATGCGTTGAGCAGCGTCGCGAGCAGCAGCATCGCGCCGAGGAAGAACTTGAACCAGTCCGGGTTCCACTGGGCGTAGACGATGCCGTTGCTGGTCATGCCGAAGATGAAGGCGCCGACCGCCGAGCCGATGGCCGAGCCGTAACCGCCGGTCATCAGGCAGCCGCCGATGACGGCCGCGATGATGTACAGGAACTCGTTGCCGACGCCCTCGCCCGACTGGACCACGTCGAACGAGAAGAGGATGTGCTGCCCGGAGATCCAGGCGCACAGGGCGACGCCCATGTAGAGGCCGATGCGGGTCTTCACGACGGGTACGCCGGTCGCCCGGGCCGCGTCGGCGCCGCCGCCCACCGCGAAGATCCAGTTTCCGGCGCGGGTGCGCAGCAGGATCCAGGTGGCCACGGCGACCAGGGCGAACCACCACAGGATGGTGACCTTCAGGGTGACCGAGCCGATGGTCCACTGGGAGGCGAAGAGCGCGCGGGCGGAGGAGAAGCCCTCCATGTCGGCGATGGTCTTGGTGGAGACCGAACCGCTGATCAGCTTGGTGAACCCGAGGTTCAGGCCGGTCAGCATCAGGAAGGTGCCCAGCGTGATGATGAAGCTCGGCAGTCCGGTACGCGTGAGCATGAAGCCGTTGAAGAAGCCGATGGCCAGGGTGACCAGCAGCGAGACCAGGACGCCGACCCAGACGTCGGCGGTCAACTGGTAGCTGAACATCGAGCTCAGCAGCGCCGAGGTGGTGACCATGACGCCGGCGGAGAGGTCGAACTCCCCGCCGATCATCAGCAGGGCCACCGGGACGGCCATGATCCCGATGGTGGAGGCCGAGTAGAGGACCGTGCTGAGGCTGGAGGCCCGCAGGAAGCTGTCCGCGGCGAAGGAGAAGAAGACGAAGACCGCGGCGGCTCCGACCACCGCGCCCAGCTCGGGTCGGCCGAGCAGTTTGCGGACCACGGACGTGGGCGCGAGCCGTTCGTCCGCGGCGGCGGCGGCGCTCATCGGCTGCCCCGCTTGATGTACTCCTCCAGTGCGGCGGCTTCGGCGCCCGTGACGATCTGCGGTCCGGTCAGGACCGGACGGCCGCCGCCGAGCACGTCCGCGTTGTAGCGGCGCAGCCACAGCAGGTCGATCGCCTCGTAGCCCTGGAGGTAGGGCTGCTGGTCGACGGCGAAGCCGAGGACGCCGGACTTCAGGTCGCGGGCGACGGAGTCGTTGAGGTCGAAGGTGTCCACCTCGGCCTTGCTGCCGGCGGCCTCCTTCGCCTTGACGGCGGTGGGCGCGAAGGGCGCGCCGAGGGTGAGGATCGCGTCGATCGACGGGTCGGCCTGCAGCTTGGCCTGGAGGGCGGCCTGGACGGAGGGCATGTTGGTGCCCTCGACGTACAGGTTCTCCATGGCGCCGCCGAAGGTCTTCTTCGCGCCGGCGCAGCGCTGTTCGTGGCCCACGTTGCCCTGCTCGTGCAGGACGCAGACGGCCTTCTTCTTGCCTCGCTCGGTGAGCTCGGTGCCGACCGCCTCGCCGGCGATCTGCTCGTCCTGGCCGATGTGGGTCAGTGCCCCGTACTCGGCGGACTGGGCGGAGCCGGAGTTGACGGTGACCACCGGGATGCCCGCCTTGACGGCCTTGGCGATGACGTCCTTGAGGGCTTCCGGTTTGGCGAGACTGACCACGATCCCGTCGACCTTCTGGTCGATGGCGTTCTGTACGAACTGCGCCTGCTGCTGAGCCTGGTCGTCGTGGGCGTAGACGAAGTTGATGTTGTCCTTCGCCGCGGCCTCCTTGGCGCCCTTCTGGACGATGTCCCAGAAGGTGTCGCCGTCCCCCGCGTGGGTCACCATGGCGAAGGTCCAGCGCGGGGTGGACACGGCCGGCCGGCCCGCCTCGGCGGCCTTCGCCCGCTCCTCGGCGCGCTTGCCGCCCGTACTGCTGCAGCCCGCGAGCGAGGCTCCCAGTACCGCCGCGAGCACGGCGCCCACGACGCGTACCCCTGTCCGAACCCTAGCCACGTCGCCGCGCCCTTCCCTCGTCCGTCATCATTCGGTCATTCCGGTTCCAGCCGCCCAGTATCCGCCACAGTGGACCATGAGGGGTCATCGGGGCGGGTGCGCGCGGATTGACAGGTCCCCCGTACGGGGTCAGGTTGAGTGCATGCGCATCGGGCTCATCGGAACGGGCCGGATCGGGTCCTTCCACGCGGCGGCGCTGGCCCGCCGGGCGGACGCGGGCTCGCTCCTGCTGGCCGATGCCGACCCGGCGCGGGCCGTGCGCCTCGCCGACCGGCTCGGCGCCACCGCCGCGCCCTCCGTGGAGCAGGTCTTCACCTGGGGCGTGGACGCCGTGGTCGTGGCCTGCGCCACCGAGGGGCACGCGGAGCTCGTGGTCCGGGCCGTGCGCGGCGGCCTTCCGGTGTTCTGCGAGAAGCCGCTGGCCACGGACCTGGCCCGGACCCTGGCGGTGCTGCGCGAGGTGGAGGCGCACGGCGGGGTGCTCCAGCTGGGCTTCATGCGGCGCTTCGACGCGGGCTGCCGCACGGCCCGGGAGCTGGTCCGCTCGGGCGCCCTGGGCCGGCTGCACACCGTACGCACGATGACGGCCGATCCGTCCCCGCCGCCCGCCGGCTATCTGGCGACTTCCGGCGGCCTGTACCGGGACTGCCTGGTGCACGACTTCGACATCGTGCGCTGGGTGACCGGGCACGAGGTGGCCGAGGTGTACGCGACCGGTTCGGACGCGGGAGGGGCCGTGTTCCGGGAGGCGGGGGACATCGACACGGCCGCGGCCGTGCTCACCCTGGACGACGGGACGCTGGTCACGGCGACCGGCACCCGGTGCAACGGCGCCGGCTACGACGTCCGGATGGAGCTGGCCGGGGAGCGGGACCAGGTCTCCGCCGGGCTGGACGACCGTACGCCCATCGCCTCGACCGAACCGCAGGGACCGCCCCCGGCGAGCAAGCCGTGGACGGGCTTCCTGGAGCGGTTCGGTCCGGCGTACGAGGCGGAACTCGCGGCCTTCGTGCGCCTGGTGCGCGGCGAGGGGGCCAATCCGTGCGACGGCCGGGAGGCGCTCGCCGCGCTGCGGGTCGCGGAGGCGTGCGAACTCTCGCGTCGCGAGCGGCGTCCGGTCCGGCTGGAGGAACTCCCGGACCTGTGAACGGAGGGCTCCCGGCGGCGGCATGGGGGCCAGCGTACGGGCCCCTTCCCGGAACCGGACGGGCATGATCCGGCCATTTGCTCAGCCCGCGGCGCGGCGCCCCCAGGCCGTCCCGGCCAGGACGAGGCCGGCCCCGGCGAGTCCGAGCGGCCCGAGGTGCTCGCCCCCGATGACGATGCCGGCGGCGGCCGCCCACAGCGGCTCCGTGCCGAGCAGCAGGCTGACCCGGGAGGGGGAGGTGCGGCGCAGGGCCCACGTCTGCACGAAGAAGGCGAAGAGGGTGCACAAGACGGACAGGAAGACGAGACCCGCCCATTGCGGGGCGCCGAAGCCGGCGGCCGCTGCCCACGGGCTGTCCCCGCTGCCCGGAGTCGCGGCCAGCAGGGCGAAGACGAGGACGGCTCCGCCGAGCTGGACGGTGGTGAGGGAGAGCGGGTCGGCGTCCTCAAGGGCCTTCATCCGGGCCGTGAGCAGCACGTTCACCGTGCGGGCGAGGGCGGCGCCGAGGATCAGCAGGTCGCCTGCGCCGGGCGCGGTGAATCCCGCGCCCTGGGTGAGGAGGACGACTCCGGCGACCGAGACGGCGGCCGCGCCCAGGAAGGCGGCCGGGGGCCGGACCCGGCGCACCGCGGCCTCGGCGAGCGGGGTGAAGACCATGGTCAGGCTGATGATCAGCCCGGCGTTGGTGGCGGAGGTGTGGACGACCCCGTAGGTCTCCAGGAGGAAGATCCCGCCCAGTACGAGGCCCAGCAGCCCCCCGCCGCGCAGCTGCGCAGGGGTCAGCGCCCGCAGTCGCCGCCGGCCGGCCAGGGCCAGGACGGGCAGCACCAGCGCGAAGCGCAGCACCAGTACGGCGATGACGGTGTGCGCGGTGGTGACGCCCTTGGCCGCGAGGTAGCTGCCGCCCCAGACGACGGCGACGGCCAGGACGGGCAGGTCGGCGAGCCAGGCCCGCCGGGGGGCCGGGGGTCCTGCGACGAGGGCGGGCGAGGTCACGGTCACCGGGTGTCTCCATCGGCGGTCAGGGGTGGAGACTTCGGCGGCTCGCACGGGAGGCGGCCACGGTATCGGAGGCGATCACGCCCGGCGACCCGTTTCCCCGCGACCCGTTTCCCCGCGACCCGTTTCCCGACGGTCATGGCCGCCGCCGTCCCCGGTCCCACGGCGAGCGGTTGGCCCCGCGACGAGGTCCGGCGGTGAGGTCCGGCGGTGAGCGGGCCCCGGCGGGGTCAGTCCGCGAAGGTGCCGAAAGCGGCACGGCCCGTCGGCCGGTAGGTGTGGATGGCCGTGCCGCGGGAGGTGGTGCGGGAGGCCGTCAGTTCACAGGCCGTCGGCAGGCCGCCCGTGGGGAACAGCCTGCGTCCGGCTCCCAGGAAGACGGGGAAGACCAGCAGGTTCAGTTCCTCCACGAGGTCGCGGGCCAGTAGCCACTGCGCGAGCGCGCCGCTGCCGTGCACCTGCAGCTCGCCGTCGAGCGCGTCCTTGACCCTGATGATCTCGCTCTGGAGGTGCTCGCCGTCGAGGACGGTCGCCGGGCCCCAGGCCGGGGCCTTCAGAGTGGTGGAGGCCACGTACTTCGGCAGTCGGTTCAGCCGGCGGGCGACCGGATCGCCCGGGTCGTCGTGCTGCGGCCAGTGCCGCGCGAACATCTCGTACGTCCGCCGCCCGAGCAGGAACGCCCCCGCCCGGCCGAAGAGGCCGCTGACGAACTCCCCCATGCCCTCGTCGGCGAACGGCACCAGCCACCCCCCGTACGCGAACCCGCCGGTGCGGTCCTCCTCCGGTCCTCCCGGCGCCTGCATTACGCCGTCGAGGGTCAGGAAGGTGGTGAGGGTCAGCTTGCCCATGGCTCTGCGCTCCTGGATCGGTTCCGTCTTGCCGGTGTTCCCGGGACCAGACTCCAGGGCCGCGGCGCACTCACCGGTGCGGCGCGCGAGGAACGCGGCGTCTGCTTCCCGCACCGGCGACGGCGCCGCGTACGCGGGAGGGGCGCACCCGGCGGGGGGTGCGCCCCTCGGGGCCGTGCGCAGGGCGCCCGCCCCGGGGGTGCCGGCCCCCCGGGGCGGGCGCGTCACGGGGCGGGCGCGTCACGGGGCGGGCGCGTCACGGAGCGGGCGGGGTCAGCCGCCCAGCTCCTGGTGGCGGGCGGCGAAGGCGGCCGAGCCGGCCTGCGTCGGCGAGCCGAACAGGCGCAGGCGGGAGAAGCCGCCGTCGGGGAAGATGTCGATCCGCACGTGCGTGCCGACCGCCGGGGTGTCCAGCACGAAGCGGTGGTTGGTGTCGGGCTGCAGGCGGGTGCGCGGCAGGAACTGCGTCCACTCGCCGTCCTCGCCCGTCTTGACCGACAGCGAGGCCCAGCCCGCCGCGTTGCCCTTGAGGTAGGCGGTGTCGATCTCGACGGCGCGGATCTCGGACTCGGTCACCAGCCGGTAGCGGATCCAGTCGTTGCCGTTGTCACGGCGGCGGGCGGTCTCCCAGCCGTCGTCCATCTTGCGGGAGCGGCCCGGATTGATGGTGTTGGACGGCGGGGAGTAGAAGCGGTTGGACGCGTTCTCCACCGAGCCGCCGTTCTCCAGGGCGACGACGTCGAAGGTGCCGAGCGCGGCGAGCCACTTCGGGTCGGGGCGGACCTCGCCGTAAACGCGCAGGCGGGCGACACCGCCGTCCGGGTGCTGGTTCAGGCGCAGGTGCGTGAAGCGCTGCTCGGCGTTCACCTCGAAGCCGTTGGCCGCGTGGCCGCCGACGGGGGTGCGCTCGACCAGGGTCGTCCACTTCACGTCGCCGGACAGGAGCTCCTGCGCCGTCGGGGAGCCCGCCACCGAGGCGCCCTGCACCGATACGGCCTGCGGCATGTTGCCGCGGAAGTGGGCGGTGTCGACGACGATGCCGCGGATGACGCCCGGGGCGCCCAGGCGGATCAGGGCGTAGTCGTGGTCCTCGGCGGTCGGCCAGGGCTGCTCGGCCGAGACGCCGCGGCGGCGGCGGGTCTCCCAGCCATCCATGACCTTGCCCTTGTGGCCGAAGTGCTCGGGGTCGAAGTGCGCGGCCTCGGCGATGAGCAGGTTCTCGCGCTCGGCGAAGAACTCGTCGTTGGCGGCGATGACACCGGCGCCCAGCTCGCGGGCGGCGAGATTGGCGTACTGGGTGAACGGGAAGTCCGCGGTGCGGTAGTCCGCGTACGGGTCGCCGCCTCCGTACGGGTTCGCGTTGCCGGTGAAGGATGCGATCGCCACTGTCAGTTCTGCCTTTCGAGGAGGAGGCCCGTGGGCCCGGTCGGGGTGCCGTGGTCGGCGATCTGCGTGCCGCGCAGCCAGGTGGACTTCACGACGCCGTGCAGGGTCTTGCCCGCGTACGCCGTGACCTGGTTGCGGTGGTGGAGGTGGGCCGGGTCCACGGTGAAGGTCTCTTCGGGGGCCAGTACCGCGAAGTCGGCGTCGCGGCCGGCTTCGATGGCGCCCTTGCGGCTCAGGCCGGCCAGCTCCGCGGGGGCGGCGGACATCCAGCGGACGACGTCCTCCAGGGTGCGGCCGCGCCTGCGCGCCTCGGTCCAGATGGCGGGGAGGCCCAGCTGGAGGGAGGAGATGCCGCCCCAGGCGGTGGAGAAGTCGCGGGTCTTGAGGTCCGCGGTGGAGGGCGAGTGGTCGGAGACGATGCAGTCGATGGTGCCGTCGGCGAGCGCGTCCCACAGCAGGTCCTGGTTGGCGGCCTCGCGGATGGGCGGGCAGCACTTGAACTCGCTGGCTCCGTCGGGCACTTCCTCCGCGGTGAGGGTGAGGTAGTGCGGGCAGGACTCGACGGTGATCCGCACGCCTTCGGCCTTGGCGGCGGCGATCAGCGGCAGCGCGTCGGAGGACGACAGGTGCAGCACGTGGACGCGGGCGTCCAGCCGCCTGGCCTGGGCGATCAGGTTGCCGATCGCGGTGTTCTCGGCGTCGCGCGGGCGGGAGGCGAGGAAGTCGGCGTACTTGGGGCCGGGGACGACGGGCGCGGCGTCGAGGTGGTGCGGGTCCTCGGCGTGCACGATCATCAGGCCGCCGAAGCCGGCGACCTCGGCGAGGGAGGCGGCGAGCTGCTCCTGGTCGAGCTCGGGGAACTCCTCGACGCCCGAGGGCGACAGGAAGCACTTGAAGCCGAAGACGCCGGCGTCGTGCAGCGGGCGCAGGTCCTTGACGTTGTCCGGCAGGGCCCCGCCCCAGAAGCCGACGTCCACGTGCGCCTTGGCGCGGGCGACCTCCTGCTTGACGCGCAGGTTGTCGGTCGTGGTGGTCGGGGGCAGGGAGTTCAGCGGCATGTCGAGGAGCGTGGTGATGCCTCCGGCCGCGGCGGCGCGGGTCGCCGTCCAGAAGCCTTCCCACTCGGTGCGGCCCGGGTCGTTCACGTGGACGTGGGTGTCGACCAGGCCGGGGAGCAGGACGTCGTCGCCGAAGTCCTCCAGCCGGGCTCCGGCCGGTACCTCGGCCCCGTGCGCCAGCACGGCCGTGATCTTCCCGCCGGCGACGGCCACCGAAGCGGCGCGCGTCCCCTCGGGGGTGATGACGCGCGTCGAGCGCAGTACCAGTTCCACAGCCGCGTCGGCCACCGGAACCTCCCCATCTACTTCCGCAGAGCGAAATTCAACGTTCTGTTGACGGAGTCTTCACGGCGATCCGGGACCCGTCAAGAGCGTCCGGACGGACCACCGGCCGACCTGTACCGCACTTGGAGGTTTCCACAAGATGGAATGGGAATTTCGCCATACAGAATGTAGCTACCACCACCGGGGGACGGCGGGTAACTTCACGAGCACGTTCTCCACCCGGACAAACCCGCTCTGACCGGCGGGGAAGGCGCCGCCCCGGCTCTAGGGCCGGCGCCGGCCGACCGGTAGGCTGCTTCCTTGCCTGCCAGCACCGAAAGGACCGCGCCGTGCCGACGTCCAGCGCCAGCACCACCGACGCTTCCGCCAAGTCCACCGCCGCCGGCGGTGGCGTCCAGTCCCTGGAGCGCGCCTTCGATCTGCTCGAACGCATGGCCGACGCGGGAGGCGAAGTCGGGCTCAGCGAGCTCTCCGCGGCCAGCGGTCTGCCCCTGCCGACCATCCACCGCCTCATGCGCACCCTCGTGGCGTGCGGCTACGTCCGCCAGCAGCCCAACCGGCGGTACTCCCTCGGCCCCCGGCTGATCCGCCTGGGCGAGTCGGCCGCCCGGCTGCTCGGGACCTGGGCCCGCCCCTACCTCGCCCGGCTCGTCGAGGAGACCGGCGAGACCGCGAACATGGCGCTGCTCGACGGGGACGAGATCGTCTACGTCGCCCAGGTGCCGTCCAAGCACTCCATGCGCATGTTCACCGAGGTCGGCCGCCGGGTGCTGCCGCACTCCACCGGTGTGGGCAAGGCGCTCCTCGCCCACACCCCCGCGGACGAGGTGCGGGCCCTGCTCGCCCGCACCGGGATGCCCGCGGCGACCGAGAAGACCATCACCACGCCCGAGGGCTTCCTCGACGCGCTGGAGCACGTCCGCAAGGTGGGCTACGCCGTCGACGACAACGAGCAGGAAATAGGAGTCCGCTGCCTCGCGGTGTCGGTGCCGAACTCGCCGACCGCCGCCGCGATCTCCATCTCGGGTCCGGCCGGCCGGGTGACCGAGGCGCTGACCGACTCGATCGTGCCGATCCTGCAGGGTGTCGCGGCGGAGCTGTCGGTGGCCCTGTCCAGCCAGAACCCCGCCTGACGGGCTGCGGGACCCGCCTGACGGGCTGCGGACCCCGCGTACGGCGCCAGGCCCCCGCGGCCCCTTCCGAAGGGGCCGCGGGGGCCTTCGTACGCCGCGCGCAGGCGGTCAGGAGGCGGCCGTGACCGGCGCCCGCCCGCCGGTGTCCCGGTCCGGTCCCTGCACCAGGCGGCCGTCCGCCATCGTCGCCGTGCGGTCCATCCGGTCCAGATGGGCGTGGTCGTGGGTGACCAGCACCGTGGCCGTGGAGCGCTCGCGGGTCAAGGTGACCAGCAGGTCGAGCACGGCCGCCCCGCGCTCGTGGTCCAGGGCGCTGGTCGGCTCGTCGACCAGCAGCACGGCGGGCTCGTTCATCAGGGCGCGGGCGATGTTGACCCGCTGGCGCTGGCCCCCGGAGAGCTGGTGGGGGCGCTTGTCGGCCTTGTCCGCCAGGCCCACTGCGTCCAGCAGCTCCAGGGCGCGCAGGCGCAGCGTCCGCGCGGGACGGCCGCAGAGGTGCGCCATGAGCTGGAGCTGCTCGGCGGCGGTCAGCGAGGCCGGCAGGTTCGGCTGCTGGAAGACGATGCCGATCTTCTCCCGGCGCAGCGCCGACTTCTCAGCGGCACTGAGCCCGGCCGTGTTCCGGCCGGCGACGACCACCCGCCCCGAATCCGGGGTGGCCAGGGTGGCGGCGACCGCGAGCAGGCTGGACTTGCCGGAGCCGGAAGGCCCGATCACTGCCGTCAGGGTGCCGGCGGGCACGTCCAGGCGGACCGCGTCCAGGGCCGTGAGCCGGGCGTCGCCGTCCGGGTAGGTGAGCGTGACGTCGTGCACGGACAGGGTCATCGGGCGCTCCCGAGGGCGGTCAGCGGGTCGACGGCGGTGATCCGCCGGATGGACAGGGCGGCGCCGAGGACGCCGAGCACGATCATGACGGCGGCCGGGAGGAGCACGGTGGCGGCGTCGAGGACGAAGGGCACGTTCCCGCCGCCGATCAGCACTCCGAAGCCGGCGGCGAGCGCCGAACCGAGCCCGGTGCCGGCGGCGAGCATGACCACGGCCTGGCCGAGGGCGTCCTTGAGCAGGTAGGGGGTGGAGGCACCCAGTGCCTTCAGCACCGCGATGTCTCCGCTCCGCTGGATCGTCCACACCGTGAAGAAGGCGCCGATGACCAGGGCCGAGATGGCGAAGAGGAAACCGCGCATCAGCTGGAGCGACCCGTTCTCGGCCTGGTAGGAGCCGATGGCGCCGAGCGCCTCGTCCAGGGTGCGGGTCTCGGTGCCGGCGGCCCGGTCCGCGGCGGCCAGGTCCATGCCGTCGCCGCGGACGGCGACGACGGTGGCGAGCGTCTCGGGGGAGGTGCCCGGACCGCCGGTTCGCTGCCAGTCGCCCAGATCCATCCAGACGACCGGGGTGTGGCTGTAGGCGGCGGTTCCGGAGACGGCCGACACGGTCAGTTCGAGCGTGCCGATCCGCAGCCGGGCGCCGGGGCCCAGGCCGCCCAGCTCCTCGGCGGCCTTCTCCGTGAGGACCGCCTTGCCCGGGGCGAGGTCGCCGCCGCGCGGGCCGAGGCCCCCTGAGGGCTCCACCCCGAAGGCGGACACCGCGGCGGTCCGCTCCCCCGAGGCGGCGTGGGCCGTACGGATGCCGAGCGGCTCGGCCGCCGTCACCCCGGGCTGCGACCGCCAGGCCTGCCAGGCCCTCTCCGGCACCTGGGAGCCGGTGAAGGACACCTCCTGGTCACCGGCGGGCGCGGCGAAGGCCAGATGGGTGGCGGGCAGGCCGGTGACGGCCGAGGTGTTCTCCCTGGCCAGGCCCGAGGTGAGGCCCGACAACAGGCCGACCAGCAGGGTGATGAGGAGGACGACCGAGCCCATGAGGGCGAAGCGGCCCTTCGCGAAACGCAGATCTCTCCATGCGACGAACATGTCCCCCACCCTGGTCCTCCGCACGGGCCCGGGGCATCGCGCCCCGGTGGCGATCCCGGCGTCGAAGGGTGCACCGCGACATCGAACTTTCGATTGACCGGAGGTGGCCGGGCCCCGCTTACGCTGGTCGGGCGATGACTGTTCCGGACCCCCGCCCCGCCCGGCCCGCCGGCCCCGCCCGGCCCGCCGGCCCCGTCCGGCCGCTCACCCCCGTCTCGAAGGTGCTGCGGCTGTGCCTGCACGCGCTGCTGTTCGGGCTGCTCGCGCTGGCCGCGGGCCGGGCCGTCGCCGGCTCGGCGCCCCGGACCGGCTGGGTGATCGCCGTGTGCGCGGTGCTGGCCGCCGTGTACGCGGGCGGCGTACGGGCCCCCGCCGTGCACACCTCGCCGCGCGCCGCGGCGGTGTGGCTGACCGCGCTGGGCGCGCTCTGGGCGGCCCTGCTCGCCCTCTCCCCCGAGGGGCTGTGGGTCGCCTTCCCGCTGTACTTCCTGGAGCTGCACCTGCTGCGGCCGCGCCGGGGGGTCGCCGCCGTCGCGGTGACCGCCTGCGCGGCCATAGGCGGCTTCCTCGTACACAGCAGCGCGCTGACGCCCGGGGCGTTCCTCGGGCCGTCGCTGGGCGGGGCGGTCGCGGTGGCGACCGTCCTGGGCTACCAGGCGCTCTACCGCGAGAGCGAGCGCCGCCGCGAGCTGATCGAGGAATTGATCACCACGCGGGCGGAGCTGGCGGCCGCGGAGCGGGACGCCGGGATCCTGGCCGAGCGGGAACGGCTCGCGCGGGAGATCCACGACACCCTGGCCCAGGGGCTGTCCTCCATCCAGCTGCTGCTGCGGGCCGCCGAGCGGGCGCTCTGCGAGGACCGGCCGGGAGCGGCCACGCCGGCCCCGGCTACGGGCACGGGCACGGGCACGGGCACGGGCGCGGGCGCGGGTACAGCTGGGGGTACGGCCGGCACCGGCACCGGCGTCACCACCCGAGTCGTCCCGGCCGTGTCCCCCGCCGCGCTCGTGGCAGCGCTCGCGCACATCGCGCGGGCCCGGGAGGCCGCCCAGGAGAACCTCGCCGAGGCGCGTCGCTTCGTACGGGCCCTCACCCCGCCCGATCTGGAACACGGGTCGCTCGCCGCGGCGCTGGAGCGGCTCTGCTCGGGGGTGGCGGGGCCGCGCGTGCGGTTCTCCCTCAGCGGCGATCCACGCGCACTGCCCACGCCGTACGAGGTCGCGCTGCTGCGGATCGCCCAGTCGGCACTGGCCAATGTGGTGCGCCACGCCCGGGCCGGGCGCGCCGGGATCACGCTCACCTTCATGGACTCCTCGGTCACCCTGGACGTGGTGGACGACGGGCAGGGCTTCGACCCGGATCCGGCCGCCTCCGCCGCCGGTGACAGCCCCGGCCCCGGCCACGACCACGGCGGCTTCGGCCTGCCTGCGATGCGCTCGCGCGCCGAGAGCCTGGGCGGGCTGTTCACCGTGGAGTCCGGCCCCGGCCAGGGCACCGCCGTGGCCGTCACCCTGCCGCTGCCCGTGGAGGCGCTGCGATGACCATCCGGCTGCTGCTCGCGGACGACCACCCGGTCGTCCGGGCGGGACTGCGCGCGGTACTCGACACCGAGCCCGGCTTCACGGTGGTCGCCGAGGCCGCGACCGCGGAGCGGGCGGTGGAGCTGGCGGCGGCCGGGGCGGTGGACGTGGTGCTGATGGACCTGCAGTTCGGTCCGGGCCCCGCCATGCACGGTTCCGAGGCCACCGCCCTGATCACGGCCCGCCAGGGCGCCCCCCGGGTGCTGGTGCTGACGACCTACGACACCGACGGGGACGTCCTGGCGGCGGTGGAGGCGGGCGCCTCGGGCTACCTGCTCAAGGACGCCCCGCCGGAGGAACTGGCCACGGCGGTGCGGACGGCGGCGGCGGGCCGGTCGGCGCTGGCCCCGGCGGTGGCGCTGCGCCTGATGGACCGGATGCGGACGCCCGCGCAGGCGCTGACGAAGCGGGAGCTGGAGGTGCTACAGCTGGTCGCGGACGGCCTGTCGAACCAACAGATCTCCAAGAGGCTCTTCCTCAGCCAGGCCACCGTCAAGTCCCACCTGGTGCACGTCTACGCCAAGCTCGGCGTCGACTCCCGCACCTCCGCCGTGGCGGCCGCGGCCACCCGCCGCCTGATCCGTACCCTCTAGGACCTACGCGACCCAGTGCGGCCGCTGCACCGCCGGGGCCAGCGGGACCCCTTCGTGGAAGGCCCGCGCGAGGCGCCGTACGCCCTCCTCCAGGCGGTCGGCGGGCAGCGTGTACGGGATCCGGAGCCGGTGCTCGAAGGTCCCCGGATCCACCCCGAAGCGGGCCCCGCGGCCGATGTGCACGCCCGCGGCGGCGGCCCGCTCGGTGAGGGCGGAGCTGACCGGTTCGCCCAGGTCGACCCAGAGCGAGAGCCCGCCGGGCGGGAGCCGCCAGGACCATTGCGGGGTGTGCCGCTGGAGGGAGCCCACCAGTGCCTCGCGCTGGGTCCGCAGCCGTGCCAGACGCCCGGGCAGGGTCCGGTCCAGCCCTTCCATGAGCGGCAGCGCCACCAGCTGGTCGAGTACGGACCCCGTCATGTCCGCCGCGACCCGTACGGCCGTCAGCTCGGTGACCATCTTGGCGCCGGCCCGGATCCAGCCCACGCGCAGGCCGCCCCAGTGCGTCTTGCTCAGGGACCCGATCGTGATCACGTGGTCGGCTCCGCCGCGTGGGGCGAGCGAGGCCAGCGGCGGCGGCGGGGGGACGTCCAGCGCGATGTCCGCGATGGTCTCGTCCACCACCAGCCAGGTGCCGGTGGTGCGCGTGGCGGCGAGCAGCCGCTGCCGCTGGTCCGGGGGCATCAGGGCGCCCGTCGGGTTGTGGAAGTCGGGGATCGCGTACGCCAGCCGGGGGACGGTCTGGCGCAGCGTGGACTCGGCTATCTCCATGTCCCAGCCCGCGTCGGACACGGCGATGGAGCCGGTGCGCAGGCGGGCGTGGCGCAGGGCGTCGAGGGCGTTGGCGTAGGTCGGGTTCTCGGTCAGGACCCGGTCGCCGGGCCGGCAGAGCAGGCTGACGACGAGGGCGAAGGCCTGCTGGGCGCCGGACGTGACGAGGATCTGCTCGGGGCGGGTGGGCAGTCCGCGCCGGGTGAAGCGCTCGGCGACCGCCGTCCGCAGGTCGGGCAGGCCGAAGGGGTGGTAGCCGGGGTCGCGCGCCGCGCCGGGGAGCCGGGCCGCGGCCCGGGCCAGCGCGTCGGCGAGGGCCTCTTCCGGGGCGCCCATGGCCGCGATGGCGAGGTCGATCCCGGGGTCGCCGCCGGCGCCGTGGGCGCCCGCCGCGACGAGCGTGTGGGCGCCGACCGGGCGGTGGCCCTCGGGCAGTTCGGTCCAGGTGCCGGATCCGCGCCGGCTGCGGACGTAGCCGCTCTCGCGCAGCAGGTCGTAGGCGCCGGTGACGGTGGCCCGGCTGGCGCCGACGGCCCCGGCGAGTTCGCGCTCGGCGGGCAGCCGCACGTGCAGCGCGATCCGCCCGTCGAGGATCAGGGTGCGCAGGGCGTCGGCGAGCGCCCGGTAGCCGGGGCGGGCCAGCACCCCGGCCGGGAGCAGCGCCGCGAGCTGCCGGCTGCCCAGGGTCCTGTCCGCCATGTGGACCCCTTGTCCGTGTCCCATGCCAACCTCCCCCGATTGGCTCTGACGTCCAGGCCAATCGGGGACCAGACTCGCCTCATTGGCCCCCGATTGGCAAGGAGACGCCGCGATGATCACAGACCGTGCCGAACGAGCCCTGCTGGCCGCCGCGGAAGACCGGATCGGCGAGCCGCTGCGGATCGGGGCCGCGCTGGCCGCCCTGCGGCGCGCGTGGAGGCGGCGGGGGCGGCTTCCGGTTGCCGCGCAGGAGCGAGAATCGTCGGCATGTCATCCCACGGCCACACCGACCGCGCCGGCCACGACCGGAGCCCCGGCCCCGGCCCCGATCCCCGTCCGGGCCTCCCCGGCGCCGCGGATCCCGGCGTCCGCGGCGCCGCCCCGGTGATCGCCGGGCTGCTCCTGGCGGCCGGGGGCGGCCGGCGGCTCGGCGGCCGGCCCAAGGCCCTGCTCCCCTACCGGGGCCGCCCGCTGGTGGAAAACGCCGTACGGGTGCTGCGCGAGGCGGGCTGCGGCCCGCTGCACGTGGTGCTGGGCGCCTCGGCGGCCGAGGTCCGCGCGCGGGCCGACCTGGCCGGCTGCGTGGTCGTCGACAACCCCGCCTGGCAGGAGGGCATGGGCTCCTCACTGCGGGTGGGCCTCGCCTCGCTGGCCGGGACGGGCGCCGCGGCCGTCCTGGTCTGCCTGGTGGACCAGCCGGGGATCGGGGCGGCGGCCGTGGCCCGGGTGCGGGGGGCCTACCGCTCGCCGGCGAGCCTGGCGGCGGCGGCCTACGACGGGGAGCGCGGCCATCCGGTGCTGTTCGGCGCCGACCGCTGGGCGGACATCACCGCGACGGCGACGGGCGACAGGGGCGCGCGGGACCACCTGGCCCGACACGCGCACGAGCTCGTGCTGGTGGAGTGCGCGGACGTCGCTGCGGCCTTCGACATCGACACGCCGTCGGACCTGGCACACCTTGACTGAGCGCGGTGTAACGGTGGTGGCACCGAGGGCCACCACCCACCAGGATCTGTCGACTCGGAGAATCTCGACATCAACAAACCATTGAACTTCCACCATGAGGAAATTACTATCCACTGGTCAGAAGCGCCCTGAACCCCCAGACGGCGCCCGCGACCGTTTGCCGGAACTCTCCACACCCGACGACACTGCGTGCCGTCTCGCGCGAGCATTCCCCGCGGCCGCCAGGCACCGCCGCTGAAGGAGTGACAGATATGTCCGCACCAGCGCCGTCCCCGCTGGCCATCGTCGACGCCGAGCCCCTGCCCCGGCAGGACGAAGTCCTCACCGAAGCGGCCCTGGTCTTCGTGGCCGAGCTGCACCGGCGGTTCGCCCCCCGCCGCACGGAGCTCCTCGCCCGCCGCGGCGAGCGCCGCGCCGAGATCGCCCGGACCTCCACCCTGGACTTCCTCCCGGACACCGCACAGGTCCGCGAGGGGGACTGGAAGGTGGCCCCGGCGCCGGCCGCGCTGAACGACCGCCGCGTGGAGATCACCGGCCCGACGGACCGCAAGATGACCATCAACGCCCTGAATTCGGGCGCCAAGGTCTGGCTCGCCGACTTCGAGGACGCCTCCGCCCCCACCTGGGAGAACGTCGTCCTCGGCCAGCTCAACCTCATCGACGCCTACGAGCGCCGCAGCGACTTCACCGACCCGCGCACCGGCAAGGCGTACGCCCTGGGGCCCGCGGACCAGCTCGCCACCGTCGTGATGCGACCGCGCGGCTGGCACCTGGAGGAGCGCCACCTGCGGTTCGAGGGCGGCCCGGCCTCCGGCTCGCTGGTGGACTTCGGCTTGTACTTCTTCCACAACGCGAAGCGCCTGATCGAGCTCGGCAAGGGACCGTACTTCTACCTGCCGAAGACGGAATCGCACCTGGAGGCGCGCCTCTGGAACGAGATCTTCGTCTTCGCCCAGGACTACGTCGGCATTCCGCAGGGCACCGTCCGCGCGACGGTCCTCATCGAGACGATCACGGCCGCGTACGAGATGGAGGAGATCCTCTACGAGCTGCGCAACCACGCGTCCGGCCTCAACGCGGGCCGCTGGGACTACCTCTTCTCCATCGTCAAGAACTTCCGTGACGGCGGCGAGAAGTTCGTCCTGCCGGACCGCAACGCGGTGACGATGACGGCCCCGTTCATGCGGGCCTACACCGAACTGCTCGTCCGCACCTGCCACAAGCGCGGCGCGCACGCCATCGGCGGCATGGCGGCCTTCATCCCGTCCCGCAAGGACGCCGAGGTCAACAAGGTCGCCTTCGAGAAGGTCAAGGCCGACAAGGACCGCGAGGCGGGCGACGGCTTCGACGGCTCCTGGGTCGCCCACCCCGACCTCGTCCCGATCGCGATGGCCTCCTTCGACGCGGTGCTCGGCGACCGGCCCCACCAGAAGGACCGCCTGCGCGAGGACGTCTCGGTGGCCCCGGGCGAACTCATCGCGATCGACTCGCTGGACGCGAAGCCCACCTACGAGGGCTTGCGCAACGCGGTCCAGGTCGGCATCCGCTACATCGAGGCCTGGCTGCGCGGGCTCGGCGCGGTCGCCATCTTCGGTCTGATGGAGGACGCGGCCACCGCCGAGATCTCGCGCTCGCAGATCTGGCAGTGGATCAACGCCGGAGTCGTCTTCGAGAACGGCCGGACGGCCACAGCGGAGCTGACCCGTGAGATCGCCGCCGGGGAACTGGCCGCCATCCGCGCCGAGGTGGGCGAGGAAGCCTTCTCCTGCGGCAAGTGGCAGCAGGCCCACGACCTGCTCCTCCAGGTGTCCCTGGACGCGGACTACGCCGACTTCCTGACCCTGCCGGCGTACGACCAACTGATCGGCTAGACAATGGTGTTCGGCTGAATCGCACAGCAGTCGAAAGCGGCCGCAACGGCCGGCTCCGCCCCCGTCGCCCCACGGCGCCGGGGGCGGAGCCGTGTGCGCGGCCGAACGACCGGTCGGTCGTTACTCCATCGTGATCTGCGGCTACCTAGCGGTAACAACGTGCGGCGTGTCACCTTTCCGGTTGCCACCGGCCGGCGGTACCCCCACTTACCCAGCCATGCGGCGGAGCCGTGCCCGGCTCCCGCTCCCGCATGGCCTACCGCAGGAGTTCCGCAGTGATCGGATTCCGCAACGTCAGCAAGGACCGGGCCGGCAGTCGTGTGCGACGACTCGCCGGAGCCGGGATGGTTCTGCCGCTCGCCTTCGGCGCGCTGCTGGCCACAGGGACCGGGGCCGTCGCCGCCGGACCCGGCAGCGGACCCACCGCGGTGGTGTCCATGGGCGACAGCTACATCTCCGGCGAAGCCGGGCGCTGGCAGGGCAACAGCCTGACCAACAGCGGCAGCAGGAACGGGACCGACCGGGGCTGGGCCGGCGGTAGCACCTATGACCCCGGCAGGGTGTACGGGACCACCGCGGGCGGCTGCCACCGGTCCGACTCCGCCGAGGTGCGCAGCGCCGGGGCGATCGCCGACGTCGCCGTGAACCTGGCCTGTTCCGGGGCCACTTCCGAGAACGTCTTCCGAGCGGCGAACGGCGGCGTGGCCTTCAAGGGCGAGGCCCCGCAGGCCGACCAGCTGGCCGCCGTCGCGGCGAGCCACGACGTCAAGGTGATCGCGCTGTCCATCGGCGGGAACGACCTCGGCTTCGCCGACATCATCAAGGACTGCGCGTACGACTTCATCCTCTGGAACTCGTACTGCCACGACGACCAGCAGTACGGTGTCGACCAGAGGATCGACGGCGTGATGGGCAAGGTCGGCAAGTCCGTGGACGAGATCCGCGCCGTGATGCGCGGGGCCGGATACGCCGACGCCTCTTACCGGATCGTGCTGCAGTCCTACCCGTCTCCGATTCCGCGCGCGGCGGAGAACCGCTACGCGCAGAGCGACTGGAGCCGGCTCAACTCGGGCGGGTGCCCCTTCTGGAACCGGGACTCGGACTGGGCGCGCGACTCGCTGGTGCCGCAGATCGCGAACCGGATCAAGGGCGTGGCCGCCGTCAAGGGCGTGCAGTTCCTCGATCTGAGGGACATGCTCCAGGGGCGCGAGGTGTGTGCGAAGGCCAGCAAGCAGGTGACCGCCACGGTCCCGGCCTCGGCCAGGACCAGCGAGTGGGCGCGCTGGATCGACAACAACGAGTCCCAGGGCCTGATCCAGGAGTCCATGCACCCGAACCACTACGGGCAGCTGGCGGCGGGGCGCTGCCTGGCCCTGGTGGTCGCGCAGCCCGCGACCTCGGGCTTCGGCTGCAAGAACACCCCCGGCGGTGACCAGAGCGGGATGTACCTGACCCCCGCGCCGTAGCGGCGGGCCGCTCGCGCGGCGGCACGCGGACGGGCGACGGCACGCGGACAGCGGACACGCCGGCACGCGCACACGCGGACACGCGGACACGCGGACACGGCCGTGCGTACGCCACACCCGCAGTGGGTGGCGTACGCACCGCCGTGCGCGGCCGGACGGCCGGGTCAGTGCATAGGGACCGGTTCCGGCGCGGCCGCCGCGCCCTTCTTGGCGCCGAGGTGGTTGAAGGCCAGGTTGAGCACGATGGCCACCACACAGCCGGTGCTGATGCCGGAGTCGAGGACGACCAGCAGGTCTTTCGGGAAGGCGTGGTAGAAACCGGGCACCGCGATCGGGATCAGGCCGATGCCCACGGAGGCGGCCACGATCAGGGCGTTCTCGCCCTTCTCCATGGCCGCGCCGGCCAGGGTCTGGATCCCGCTGGCGGCGACCGATCCGAAGAGCACGATGCCGGCGCCGCCGAGGACGGGCAGCGGGACGACTCCGATGACGGAGGCGGCCATGGGGCACAGGCCGAGGAGGATCAGGATGCCGCCGCCGGCCGCGACGACGAACCGGCTGCGGACCTTGGTCATGGCGACGAGCCCGATGTTCTGCGCGAAGGCGCTGCACATGAAGCCGTTGAAGAGGGGGCTGAGCGCGCTGCCGAGGGTGTCCGCGCGCAGGCCGCCCTCAATGGTCCCGGCGTCGGCCGGCCGACCGACGATCTTGCCGAGCGCGAGGATGTCCGCGGTGGACTCGGTCATGCAGACGAGCATCACGATGCACATCGAGATGATGGCGGCGACCTGGAACTCGGGGGCGCCGAAGTGGAAGGGGGTCGGGAAGCCGATGACGGGGGCGTCTCTGACGGTGTCGAAGCCGGCCATCCCCAGCGGAAGGGCGATGAGCGTACCGGCGACCAGGCCGAGCAGGATGGATATCTGCTGGAGGAAGCCGCGCAGGAACTTGCGCATCAGCAGGACGATCACCAGCGTGAGGGCCGCCATGCCGATGTTCTTCATCGAGCCGTAGTCGGTGGCGGTGCGGTTGCCGCCCTGCGACCAGTTGAAGGCCACGGGCAGGAGCGAGACGCCGATCAGGGTGATGACCGTACCCGTCACGACCGGTGGGAAGAAGCGGACGAGTTTGCCGAAGTAGGGGGCGGCGAAGAAGCCGACGATCCCGGCGACGATGATCGCGCCGAAGATGACGGGGATGGCGTCGTCCCCCTCCCCCTTGCCGATCGCGATCATCGGGGTCACACCGGCGAAGGAAACGCCGTTGACGAAGGGGAGTTTGGCGCCGATCTTCCAGAAACCGAGGGTCTGGAGGAGGGTGGCGAGCCCTGCGGTGAAGAGCGAGGCACCCATCAGGAAGGCTGTCTCGGTGGCGGAGAGGCCCACGGCGGGGCCCACGATCATGGGCGGGGCGACGACGCCGGCATACATGGCGGCCACGTGCTGGAGACCGCTCGTGAACATCCTCAGCGGAGGCAGGGTCTCGTCGACCGGGTGCTTCTCCTCCGGTACTGCGACTGCGTCTTTGCGAAACCTGGGCGCCTTGGCCACGGCTTCCTCCGGTCGGTTAAACACGTCGGCAGGACGTGGGTGTCATGGAGGTGGTGCGAAAGCTGTGCGAGTCGAGCCTGTGTTCAGTTGTGGGTGCTGCACCGGCTGTCTCGGCACTGCGGAAGCGATGCGCCCGAACCGTTTCCGCGCCGTCTCCCGCGCTGCGGGGCTGGGGGTCCCGTGGCGGTGGCGCGCCGGGCGTGCTGCGGGGTGAGTGGCACGAGTCACCGCACCCGGGGGCGCCTTCGGATTGCCTGGGGCGCTTCCCGGGAGCGGCTGCCGCGGACCCCGCTCGGGTCCGCGGCCGCCGGCCGGGGGCCGTCCCCCCCGGCCGGATTCCGTGGGATCAGGCCTGCGCGGCCAGATCGCTAAGAGTGCAGTCGCGCGAGGCGCTGTGCCTCTTCGCGCGTGGACACGGCGATGGCGTCCTCGTCGGCGAAGAGCAGTCGGTTGTCCTCGACGATCTGCTTGCCGTTGACCAGCGAGAGGGTGACCGGCGCGGCCGCGCCGAAGACCAGCGCGGTGACCGGATCGGCGATGGAGGAGTGGAGCAGCGTGCTCAGGTTCCACATCACGAGGTCGGCGCACTTGCCGACCTCCAGCGAGCCGATGTTGTCGGCGCGGCCGAGGACCTGGGCGCCGCCGTAGGTGCCCAGGCGCAGGGCCTGGCGCGCGTTCAGGGCGCGCTCGCGGTGGACCGGGTTGAGGCGGTTGATCAGCAGTGCGTTGCGCAGCTCGGTGTGCAGCTCGCCGGACTCGTTGGAGGCGGTGCCGTCCACGCCGAGGCCCACCGGCACGCCGGCGGCCAGCATGTCCGGGACGCGGGCGATGCCGGCGGCCAGCCGGGCGTTGGAGGACGGGCAGTGCGCGACACCGGTCTTGGTGCGGGCGAACGCGGCGATGTCGGAGTCGTTCATGTGGACGCTGTGCGCCATCCACACATCCTCGCCGAGCCAGCCGGTCGACTCGAAGTAGTCGGTCGGGCCCATGCCGAACAGTTCCTTGCAGAACTGCTCTTCCTCGACGGTCTCGGAGCCGTGCGTGTGCATGCGCACGCCCAGGCGGCGGGCCAGTTCGGCGCCCTGCTTGAGCAGCTCGGTGGAGACCGAGAAGGGGGAGCAGGGGGCGACGGCGACCTGCGTCATCGCGTCGAAGGAGGCGTCGTGGTACTTCTTCACGGTCGCCTCGGTGTCGGCGAGCGCGCCTTCCAGGGTCTCGACGGCGTGGTCCGGCGGCAGACCGCCGTCCTTCTCGCTGCGGTCCATGGAGCCGCGGGCGAGGGTGAACCGTACGCCCATTTCGGAGGCGGCGCGGATGATCGCACCGGACAGGTCGCCGGCGCCCTTGGGGTAGACGTAGTGGTGGTCCATCGCGGTGGTCACACCGCCGCGGGCCATCGCCGCGAGGGAGCCCTGCGCGGCCGTGTACGCCATCTGCTCGTCGATGCGCGCCCACGTCGGGTACAGCGCGACGAGCCAGTTGAAGAGGTTGTGGTCGGTGGCCAGACCGCGCGTGATCCACTGGTAGAAGTGGTGGTGCGTGTTGACCAGGCCGGGGGTGACGAGGTGCCCCGTGCCGTCGATGCGGCGGACCACGTTCTCGAGGTTCTCGGGGGCCCTGCCCGCACCGATGGACTCGATCCTGTTGCCTGCGACTACCACGTGGCCCGAGGCGTACTCGGTGTCGTTCGCGTCGACGGTCGCGATCGCGCAGTTCTCGATGACGATGCGCGGGGCCGCGCTGCCAGGGGCTGCCGATGCTGCCATGGGACTTCCTCGTGCTTTCAGTGGCGGTGCGGGCACGGCAGGGCCCGGGGGATTTGAGTGCCGGAGCCGGGGGCCTTGACAGCTGACGGTACTGCCGCCCCGTGTGATGCGTCCGGGTGCCGATTCACGAAGTGGGGGTGTCGCGCCCCGGGGCCACTGCGGTACCCCGGGGCGCGCGTGCCGTATCAGAGGTTGGTCATGTCCACGGGGATGCGGGCATCGACGCCGTCCCTCAGGACAGTGGCCTCGATCAGACCGTACGGACGGTCCGCGGCGAAGTAGACCTCGTTGTCGTTCTTGAGGCCGAAGGGCTCCAGGTCGACGAGGAAGTGGTGCTTGTTCGGGAGGGAGAAGCGGACCTCGTCGATCTCCGAACGGTGGTTGATGATGCGCGAACCCATCTGGTAGAGGGTCTGCTGCAGCGAAAGGGAGTAGGTCTCCGCGAAGGCCTGGAGCATGTGCTTCCTGGTCTCGGCGTAGGACTTCTCCCACTGGGGCATCCGCTGCTCGTCGTCCGACCAGTTGAAGCGCCAGCGGGCCGACACCTGGGTGGCCAGGATGCGGTCGTAGGCTTCCTTCAGCGTCGTGTACTTGTCCTTCACGTAACCCCAGAACTCGGAGTTCGTGGAGTTCATGACGACCAGGTCCTTGAGGCCGGAGATGACCTCCCAGTTCTGCCCGTCGTAGGTGATCTGGGTGACGCGGGTCTCCATGCCCTGCCGGACGAAGGAGTGGTTCACCTCGTCGGAACCGATGAACCGGGAGTTGGCGTCCGACGTGGCGATCCGGTCCCAGGCGTACTCCTCGATCCGGATGCGCGCCTTCTGGATCGGCTCCTGGCTGCCCACGAACCAGCGGGCCAGGTGGATGCCGAACTGCTCGGCGGACTCGATGCCGTGTTCCTTGGCGAAGGCGTACACCGTGTTCTTGGTGGTGTCCGTCGGCAGGACGTTGGCGTTCGAGCCGGAGTAGTGGACGTCGTCCATGTCGCCGGAGAGGGCGACCGAGACGTTCAGGTCCTTGATGTGGTGGGTGTCGCCGTCCCGCGTGATCTTGACGACGCGGTTCTCTGCCTTGCCGTACTGGTTCTGGCCCAGAATCGTGGCCATGACTAGCTCCCTCGGTAAACGGAGTAGCCGAACGGGTTGAGCAGCAGCGGTACGTGGTAGTGCTCGCCGGGGGTGACTGCGAAGGTGATCGTCACTTCCGGGAAGAACGCACCGCTGTCCCTTACGCGGGGGGCGTCCTGCTGCGCCTCGGCTTGCTTCTTGGAACGGTGCTCACTGAAGAAGTACGTCTCGGTCTCGAAGTCGAGACGTACGTGGGTGGTGCCCTCCGGCAGCGCCGGCAGGTCCTTGCAGCGCCCGTCCGCATCGGTGGCGGAGCCACCCAGGGCCGCCCACTCGCCGGCCGGACCCGTGCGGGCCGACAGGGAGATGGCGACGCCCTCGGCGGGCTTGCCGATGCTGGTGTCCAGGATGTGCGTGGACACCGACGCGGTGGTCTCGGTGCTCATGGTTCACGCTCCTTGTGCGGGTGCGGCCAGGCGGGTCAGGCGGATCCTGTTGATTTTGACGAGCTCGCCGCGCGCGATCTCTCGCTCCTGCTCCGGCGAGTGGTCGATCCGTACCTTGACCGCGTCCCGCATGAACTCACCGGTCGCGCCGGTGGCACAGATGAGGAAGACGTGGCCGAACTTCTCCTGGTAGGCCAGGTTCAGTTCGAGGAGCTCGTTCTTGAGCTCCGCCGAGGCGCCGGCCATGCCACGCTGCTCGCGGGCGGAGGTCGGGTCTCCCGGCTTCGGCCGGCCGATCGGCGCGTGGCCTCCCATGGCTTCGCCCAGGTCCTCGGCGGTGAGCTCCGCCATGGCGGACTCGTTGGCCGCGAACAGGGACTCGACGCTGGAGAAGGGGCGCCGGGCGAGCATTTTGGCGCCCCATGCCGAACTGGCGCACACCTCGTGGAGCTCGGCCGCGGCCGCGCTGTCGTCCAGGGTGTTGAACCGGGCGAGACCCGGTGTCGGACTCGAAGTCACGGTAGGCCTCCGTGGCCTGTTGTTGCTTTGACGGGCTGCGCATAGCTAACGCCCTCCACCACACGGCGTCAACACTTTGTTGAAACTTCCCGTATACAAAAGCCGCCGCCCGGATGAATCGGGCGGCGGCTCGTCACCGTGCGTCAAGCAGCGTTCACGCTTGGCTGTTCTTGTTGGCGTTTTCCCTGTTCAGGTAGTTGTAGACCGTGAACCGGCTGACGCCGAGGGCGCCCGCGACCGTCTCCACGCCGTGCCGGACGGAGAAGGCGCCGCGCGCCTCCAGTATCCGGACCACGTCCTGCTTGGACTTCCGGTCCAACTGGGACAGCGGCACGCCGTGCCGGCGCTCCAACGCCGCCAGGATGTGGTCCAGGGAGTCCGAGAGCTGGGGCAGCCGGACGGCCAGCAGGTCCTGACCCTCCCAGCTGAGCACGACATCGTCGGGCTGCGCCAGGGCGGGGTCCATCAGCTCGCCGCCCATGGCGTCCACCAGCGGCTTGACCGCGGCGATGAAGGGGTGGTCGCGGGGCTCGGTCACGGCGCGCCCTCCCCGATGACGTTGACCTGGAGCGACACGCGGGTGGCGCCGGACTCCAGACAGTCGCGCAGCAGCGCGCCCACCGCGTCCAGCACCCGGCCGGCCTCCCCCTCCGCGGTGTTGCCGAAGGGGCCGACGTCCACCGCGTCCAGCTGGGCCTTCTGGATGACCTCGCGGGCGGCCACGGCATGGGCAGGGGCCTCTTCGAGATCGAAGGGCTCGGTCGTGAACTCCACTCTCAATCGCACGCGGTCAAGCTACCCCCCGGTCAGGATTTTTCGGCAGTCCGCACTTGACATCGGCGCGGAAGCCCATGCAGTCTTCCATCAAGCAGAAAACAACTTCCGCAATACGGAAGGAGCGCACACCCTTCATGGGATACACGGACCAGCGCTTCGATGTGAACCTGTCGATCCTCTTCACGGAACTCCCGCTCCTGGAGCGTCCCGCGGCTGCCGCCGCGGCGGGCTTCACGGCGGTCGAGCTGTGGTGGCCCTGGATCGAGACCCCCACCCCCGCACAGGAGGAGCTCGACGCCCTCAAGAAGGCTCTTGAGGACGCCGGCACCCAGCTGGTGGGCCTGAACTTCTACGCCGGGCAACTGCCGGGACCGGACCGCGGCGCAGTGTCGGTTCCCGGTGCGGAGTCGGAACGTTTCAACGCCAACGTCAACGTGGCGGCGGACTTCGCCGCCTCGGTCGGCTGCAAGGCGCTGAACGCCCTTTACGGCAACCGCGTCGACGGCGTGGACCCGGCGGTCCAGGACGAACTCGCGCTGAAGAACCTGGTCGTGGCCGCCGAGGCCGCGCACCGCGTCGGCGCGGTCCTCCTGATCGAGACCCTCAACAAGCCCGAGTCGCCGCTCTACCCGCTGGTGAGCGCCCCGGCCGGCATCGAGGTGGTGGACAAGGTCAACGAGGCCACCGGCCTCGGGAACGCCAAGTTCCTGCTCGACCTGTACCACCTGGCGATGAACGATGAGGACCTCTGTGAGGTCATCGAAAAGTACGCCGCCAAGACCGGCCACGTCCAGATCGCGGACAAGCCGGGGCGGGGCGCCCCCGGTACCGGCGGGCTGCCCCTCGAAGAGCTGCTCGACCAGCTGAAGAAGGCCGGTTACGACGGCTACGTGGGCCTGGAGTACAAGGCCGCCGACGCCGCCGCGTCCTTCGGGTGGCTGCCGGCCGAGGCCCGCGCCGCGCAGTAGGCCGACAAAGTCCAGGCGATCCGCCAGGCACGTCACGAACTTTTCGTACGAAGCATGAACAGAAGGACCCTCATCATGAGCAACCCCGCTGCGCTCCCGTCGATTGCCTGGATCGGTCTCGGAATCATGGGCTCCCCCATGGCCGAGAACCTCCTGAAGGCGGGCTACCCGGTCACCGGCTTCACGCTGGAGCAGGACAAGCTGGACCGCCTGGCCGCCGCCGGCGGCACCGCGGCCGGCTCGATCGCCGAGGCCGTCAGGGACGCCGACGTCATCATCACGATGGTGCCCGCCTCCCCGCAGGTCGAGGCCATCGCCTACGGCGCGGACGGCATCCTGGAGAACGCCAGGTCCGGTGCGCTGGTCATCGACATGTCGTCGATCACCCCGCAGACCTCCGTCGACCTGGCAGCGAGCGCCGCCGAGAAGGGCATCCGCGTCATCGACGCCCCGGTGTCCGGCGGCGAGGCCGGCGCCATCGAGGCCGTCCTGTCGATCATGGTGGGTGGTGAACAGGCCGACTTCGACGAGGCCCTGCCGATCCTCGAAGCCCTCGGCAAGACCATCGTGCTCTGCGGTCCGCACGGTTCGGGCCAGACGGTCAAGGCCGCCAACCAGCTCATCGTCGCGGTGAACATCCAGGCGTGCGCCGAGGCCGTCGTCTTCCTGGAGAAGTCCGGTGTGGACCTCCGGGCCGCCCTGGACGTCCTCGGCGGCGGTCTGGCCGGCTCCACGGTCCTGGCCCGCAAGAAGGACAACTTCCTGAACCGCGACTTCAAGCCCGGCTTCCGGATCGACCTGCACCACAAGGACATGGGCATCGTCACGGACGCCGCCCGCAACGTCGGCGCCGCCCTTCCGGTCGGTGCGGTCGTCGCCCAGCTGGTCGCCTCGCTGCACGCCCAGGGCGACGGCGGCCTGGACCACTCCGCGCTGCTGCGCGCCGTCGAGCGCCTCTCCGGCTCGCAGGTCTGACCGTCCGGGTCCGCGGCCCGCTCACCGGCCCGCACCCACCCCGCCCCGGGGGCAACTCCCCGCGGGCGCCCGAGTCTCCGGATGGTGCCGGTGCTGACACCTGTCCTGTCGCGCCCAAGTGCCGGCACCGTCCGGATCACCTCTCCTCATCATTCTTCAACAAACTGTTGACGTTGAGTTCACGCCGAAATTAGGCTGTTCCGCATGACGGAAGGCACTTTCCGTCGCAGTTACCCGTACGGAAGGTCACCATGTCGAAGCGCACGCTGACGACCGAGTCCGGCGCCCCGGTCGCCGACAACCAGAACTCCGCCACCGCCGGCGTCGGTGGCCCGCTCCTGGTCCAGGACCAGCAGCTCCTCGAGAAGCTCGCCCGCTTCAACCGCGAGCGCATCCCGGAGCGTGTGGTCCATGCCCGCGGCTCGGCCGCGTACGGCTACTTCGAGGTGACCGACGACGTCACCGCCTACACCAGCGCCGCCTTCCTGAACACGGTCGGCAAGAAGACCGAGACCTTCCTGCGGTTCTCCACCGTGGCGGACTCGCTCGGCGGTGCGGACGCGGTACGCGACCCGCGCGGTTTCGCGCTGAAGTTCTACACCGAAGAGGGCAATTACGACCTCGTCGGCAACAACACCCCGGTGTTCTTCATCAAGGACCCGATCAAGTTCCCCGACTTCATCCACTCCCAGAAGCGCGACCCCTTCACGGGCAAGCAGGAGCCGGACAACGTCTGGGACTTCTGGGCGCACTCCCCCGAGGCGACGCACCAGATCACCTGGCTGATGGGTGACCGCGGCATCCCCGCGTCCTACCGTCACATGAACGGCTACGGCTCCCACACCTACCAGTGGACCAACGAGTCGGGCGAAGCCTTCTTCGTCAAGTACCACTTCAAGACGAACCAGGGCATCCGCTGCCTGTCCTCCGAGCAGGCCGCCGAGGTCGTCGGCAGCGACGCCAACTCGCACCAGACCGACCTGCTCCAGGCCATCGAGCGCGGCGTGAACCCGAGCTGGACCCTCTACGTCCAGATCATGCCCGCCGCCGAGGCCGCGGACTACCGCTTCAACCCGTTCGACGTCACCAAGGTGTGGCCGCACGCCGACTACCCGCTGCAGCGGGTGGGCCGCCTGGTCCTCGACCGCAACCCGGACAACGTCTTCGCCGAGGTCGAGCAGGCCGCCTTCTCCCCGAACAACTTCGTCCCCGGCATCACCGCCTCGCCGGACAAGATGCTCCAGGGCCGCCTCTTCGCCTACGCCGACGCCCAGCGCTACCGCCTCGGTGTGAACCACACCCTGCTGCCGGTCAACGCCCCGAAGGCGACCAAGGCCGACAACTACGGCCGCGACGGTGTCATGGCGCTGCGCAACGGCTCGCGCCACGACAAGAACTACGAGCCCAACTCGTACCAGGGCCCGGTCGAGACCGGTCTCGCGCTCGGCGCCCCGAAGGCCGTCTCCGGCTACACGGGCACCCACGAGACCCCGGCCCACACCAAGGACGACGACTTCTTCCAGGCCGGCGAGCTCTACCGTCTGATGTCGCAGGCCGAGAAGCAGCGTCTGGTGGCGAACATCGCCGGTGGCCTGTCCCAGGTCACCCTCGAAGACGTCATCGAGAAGAACCTGGCTCACTTCCACGCCGCCGACGCCGACTACGGCAAGCGCGTCGAGGAGGCCGTCCGCGCCCTGCGCGACGCCTGAGCCGATCAGCTGTACCCGGGGCCTGACGGGAGGTCATGCCCCGGGTGCGGAGCCCGGACCGCGGACCCGGATGAGGGGTGGTGCGCGGTGCGGGCCAACTGCGCCAGCCCCTGCGGCTGGCGCCGCGTGAGGACCGTGGCGGGCGTGCGAGCCAGTGCGGTGGTCATGGGTTCGCAAGGCCCGTCTCTTGACCTGAGGGAGACGGCGCCGGAGTTCTCGTCGCCGCCCGCCACGGTCCCGGCCACTCCTCCTCCGTACCGGGGCCGCGCACGAAAGCGCCCTGTTCGCCGAGGAGCCTTCCACTCCGCCCGGCGGTGCGAACGTCCTGTCGCGCCAGCCTCGCTCCGTCGGGCGGTCGCACCAGAGCGCCGGGTCACGGACGGTCCCGTGACCCGGCGCTTTGACGTGCCCCGGCGCCGTCCTGTCCGCACGGCCCTGCCGGCCGCGCCTGTCCGCGCCTGTCCGCGACGGCCCCGCCTCCCGGTCGGCGTTGGCGGCCGAGGCCGGGTCTCCACCGCGCTCGCCCACGACCACTTCAAGGACCGGGCCGGCCTGGTCCGGCGCACCCCGGCCTTGGCGAGCGACCGCGCCACCGCCCGTAACGGCGGCGCCCCCGAGGGCGCGCGGGGACCCGTACGGCACGTACTGCCGTACCGCTCCCCTCCGTACCGACCCTCCCACCGGCAAGACCCCCGCTCCTCCTCACGGAGGGACGGGGGTCTTGCCGGTACTGGGGCCGTCCGGCGGGCCGGGGCGGCGGACGGTCAGACCGCGAGGGCCTTGATCGCGGTCGGGGCGTGGCCCCGCTCGGTCGCGAGCTCCTCGAACTCGGTGACGTCGCTCATGTCGACCGTCTTGCTCATCGAAATGTTGGTGACGCGCTCCAGGATGGCCTCGACGACGACCGGGACCTGGAACTCCTGCGCCAGCTTCTTGGCCTGCTCGAAGGCGGCGCCCAGCTCGTTCGGGTCGGTGACGCGGATCGCCTTGACGCCCAGACCTTCGGCGACCTTGACGTGGTCGACGCCGTAGACGCCGATCTCCGGGGTGTTGATGTTCTCGAATTCGAGGTTCACCTCGAAGTTGATGCCCAGACCGCCCTGCGCCTGACGGATCAGGCCCAGGTAGGCGTTGTTCACGAGGACGTGGACGTAGGGGACCTTGTGCTGCGCCGCGACCGCGAGCTCCTCGATCATGAACTGGAAGTCGTAGTCGCCGGACAGCGCGACGATCGGCGTCTCCGGGTCCGCGGTGGCGGCACCGATCGCGGCCGGGATGGTCCAGCCGAGGGGGCCGGCCTGACCGCAGTTGATCCAGTTGCGCGGACGGTAGACGTGCAGCATCTGCGCGCCGGCGATCTGGGAGAGGCCGATGGTGGTGACGTAGCGCGTCTCCGGGCCGAAGGCCTTGTTCATCTCCTCGTACACGCGCTGCGGCTTCATCGGGATGTTGTCGAAGTGCGTACGGCGCAGCAGGGTCGCCTTGCGCTCCTGGGCGGATTCCGCCCAGGCGGAGAAGTCGGGCAGCCTCCCCTCCGCCTTGAGCTCCTTCGCGATCTCGACGAAGAGCACCAGCGCGGCCTTGGCGTCGGAGGCGATGCCGAAGTCCGGGGCGAAGATCTTGCCGATCTGGGTGGGCTCGATGTCGACGTGGACGAACTTGCGGTCGCCGATGTACGCGTCGAGGTTGTAGCCCGTGTGGCGGTTGGCCCAGCGGTTGCCGATGCCGAGGACGAAGTCCGACTCCAGGAAGGTCGCGTTGCCGTAGCGGTGCGAGGTCTGCACACCGACCATGCCGGCGCTCAGCGCGTGGTCGTCGGGGATGGTGCCCCAGCCCATGAGGGTGGAGATGACCGGGATGTTGGTCAGCTCGGCGAACTCGACCAGCAGGTCGCAGGCGTCGGCGTTGATGATGCCGCCGCCGGCGACGATCAGCGGGCGCTCGCACTCCAGCATGAACCGCAGGGCCTTCTCGGCCTGGGCGCGGGTGGCCTGCGGCTTGTAGACCGGCAGCGGCTCGTAGGTCTCCGGGTCGAACTCGATCTCGGTCAGCTGGACGTCGATCGGGAGGTCGATCAGGACCGGGCCCGGCCGGCCGGAGCGCATGAGGTGGAAGGCCTGCTGGAAGACGCCGGGGACCTGCGCCGCTTCCAGGACGGTGGTGGCGGCCTTGGTGACCGGCTTGGCGATCGAGGCGATGTCGACGGCCTGGAAGTCCTCCTTGTGGAGCTTCGCGACCGGGGCCTGGCCGGTGATGCAGAGGATCGGGATCGAGTCGGCGATCGCCGAGTACAGACCGGTGATCATGTCCGTGCCGGCCGGGCCCGAAGTACCGATGCAGACGCCGATGTTGCCCGCCTTGGCACGCGTGTAGCCCTCGGCCATGTGCGAAGCGCCCTCCACGTGGCGGGCCAGGGTGTGCTTGATGCCGCCCACGTTCTTGAGCTCGCGGTAGAACGGGTTGATCGCAGCACCGGGCACGCCGAACGCTTGCCCGACACCCTCACGCTTGAGGATCTCAACTGCGGCAGCGGCGGCTGTCATACGAGGCATCTGGTTCTCCTGCGGGTCCGACGGTCAGGCTTTTCCGTAATGCGGAAGTATTGTTCTGCTATACGGAACAAGCTAAGCGGAGGCTCCACACACGTCAAGGCGGTCCGGGACCCCCGATGGCACCAAAAGCCGGGCCCGGCTCCGTCTGTTGCACAGAGCCCGGGCGCACCGGCAGCGGTGATCCGCGGCCTTCCGCCCCCCTCGCGGTCGCCGGTGGTGGACCATGGACCCACGCGCGGCGACGGAGGGGGTCCAGGTCTCATGGCGGAAGCGGTACCGGTGCGCTGCCCGGCGTGCCTGCGCGAGAACGGCTACACCGCTCCCGTCTTCCCGTGCGCCTGCGGCAGCCCGGTGCGTCCGCCGCTGGACCTGACCGCGCCGCCCGTGGCGCTGACGCACCGGACCTGGTCGGACAGCTGGGTGGCGGTGCGCTGCGGGTCCTGCGGCCGGGAGGGCGAGTGGCCGCACCCTGAGCTGGGGTGCGGATCGTGCGGGACGGTGGTGCGGATCCCGGTCCACCCTGTGGAGCGCCCCGCGCCGGGGACGCCGGCGGGACCCGGCCGGGGCGACGGGTTGCGAGAGGACCGTCCGGACCGGCGCCGGGGCCGCGTCGAGGACCACCGCGGGGGTCTCCCGGCGCACATACCGCTCCCGCCGACGGCTCCTGGGCCGCGGCCCGCTTTCCGGCCGGTGACCATCCGTACGGCCCGCGATGCGGTGGCCACCGCCGCGCTGTACCTGCGCTGGCTCGGCTTCCCGGACGTGCGGCAGCCCGACGGGCGCCCGGTTCCGTCGGCGGTCGTGGACCTGCGGGCCCCGGGGCTGGTCGCCCAAGTGGACCCGACCACCGCGCCGGCCGGGCTGCGGGCGGTGGAGTGCGTCTGGCTGAACGGGCTCACGGCCTCCGCGACCAGCGTCTACTTCTCCCTGGCCGGCTACACGCAGGAAGCGCGGGCCCGTGCGGACGACCTCGGCGTACCGCTCTTCGTCATGGACCTCACGGGGATGCCGCAGCCGGTCAACGACCCGGCGGACGAGCTGATGGGGCCGGACCCCCGGGACGCCTGAGCCGGGACGCCTGAGCCGGCACGCCGGTCCGCCGGGCGGGAGAATGTCCGGCGAGAGGTCGGCGGGGGGCCCGTCGAGGGCCCTGGCGGAACGCCCCGCGGGGGCTCGGCGGGACGCCCGGGAGGGGCTCGGCCGGGATCACCTACGCTCGGAGGCGTCATCCGCTTCCGCCAGGAGAGCCCCATGAGTCTTTACGACATCCCGCTGACCACGCTGTCCGACGAGCCCACCAGCCTCGGCGCCCACAAGGGCAAGGTGATCCTGCTCGTGAACACCGCCTCGCAGTGCGGGCTCACCCCGCAGTACTCGGGTCTCGCCCGGCTGCAGTTCGCCTACGAGGAGAAGGGCTTCACCGTCATCGGCGTGCCCTGCAACCAGTTCGGCGAGCAGGAGCCCGGCAGCGCCGAGGACATCCAGACCTTCTGCGCGGCCGGTTTCGGCGTCACCTTCCCCATGCTGGAGAAGTCCGAGGTCAACGGCGAGAACCGGCACCCGCTCTACCAGGAGCTGGTGAAGGTCCCCGACGCCGAGGGTGCGGCCGGCGACGTCCAGTGGAACTTCGAGAAGTTCCTGATCTCCCCCGCCGGCGAGGTCGTCGCGCGCTTCCGCCCGCGCACCGAGCCGGAGTCCCCCGAGGTCGTCGCCGCGATCGAGGCGCACCTGCCGGCCTAGCCGGGCCCGCCCGGTCCCGCCCCGCGCCGGGCCGGCGTACGGGGCGGGCGTACGGGAGAGGCGCGGGGGCGGGCCGCGGGGACGGATCGGGCCCGGTCAGTTGACCTCGCGCTCCCGGCCGGACCAGTACGGCTGCCGGAGCTTGAACTTCTGGATCTTGCCGGTGGCCGTGCGCGGGATGGCCTCCAGGAACTCGACCGACGTCGGCGCCTTGTATCCGGCCATCCGTTCCTTGCAGTGGGCGATGATGTCGGCCTCCCCCACCCCTGCCGCCCCCTCGGCGAGGACCACGAGGGCCTTGACCGTCTCGCCCCATTTCTCGTGCGGCACCCCGATCACCGCGACCTCGGCGACCGCCGGATGGCTGAAGATCGTGTCCTCCACCTCGATCGAGGACACGTTCTCGCCGCCGGTGATGATCACGTCCTTCTTGCGGTCGGAAATCGTGAGGTGGCCGTCGCCCTCGTCGACGGAGCCTCCGTCACCGGTGTGGAACCAGTCGTCCTCCAGCGCGGCCGCGGTCTCCTGCGGCTTGTCCCAGTAGCCGTCCAGCACGACGTTCGACCGCGCCAGCACCTCGCCCGAACCGGCCACCTTCAGCTTGACCCCGAGCGCGGGCAGCCCGGCGCGCGACAGCTTGCGCGCCCGCTCCTCGGCGGGCAGCTGCGCGTCCTCGGGGCGGGCCCGGTTGAAGGTCAGCAGCGGCGACGTCTCGGTCAGGCCGTAGATCTGCGTGAACTCCCACCCCAGCTCCTCGCCGACCCGCTGGATCATCCTGCTCGGCGGCGGAGCCCCGGCGCAGACGATCCGTACGCGGTCACGGCCCGGGACCTGGCCCTCCCAGGTGGCCGCCGCGTCCAGCACGGCGTTCCACACCGCGGGCGCGCCGCACATGAGCGTGACGCCGTGCTCCTCGACCCGGCGCAGGATCTCGGCGCCGTCCACCTTGCGCAGCACCACCTGCTTGACGCCGAGTCCGGCCATCACGTAGGGCATGCCCCAGCCGTTGCAGTGGAACATCGGCAGCGTGTGCAGGTAGACGTCGCGTTCCCACACGCGGGTGTGGAGGCCGAAGGTGAGTCCGTTGACCCAGATGTTGCGGTGGGTGAGCTGGACCCCCTTGGGGCGGGCAGTGGTGCCCGAGGTGTAGTTGATGGTGGCGGTGGCGTCCTCGTCCGGCTTCGACCAGGGGCGGGGCTCGACGCCGAACCGCATCAGCTCCCCTTCCGTCTGCGTGCCGAGGACGAAGCGGTGGCGCGCCGTGACGCCCGCGAGGGACTCGTCCAGCTCCGGGTCGACCAGCAGGACCGACGCCCCGCTCTGGCGCACCAGGTAGTCGACCTCCTCGGGCCGCAGGCGGAAGTTGACGGGGACGCAGATCCGGCCGCTCATGGGCACGGCGAACAGCAGCTCCAGCATGCGGGCCGAGTTGTGGCTGACCACCGCCACGCGCTCGCCCTCGCCCACGCCGAGCGCGTCGAAGCCCGCCTGCCATGCCCGGACCCGCTCGCCGAGCCGTCCGTAGGTCGACTCGGGGACGGGCGGTCCGGGTTGGTACGGCTCGTCGACGACTCCGGGGCTGGAGGAGAACCCCAGCTCCGCCCGGTCGAGGAAGTCCGTGACGGTCATCGGAATCCGCATGCGCTCTCTCCTGTGTCGCGGGAGGCCACGTGGCGGGGTGGGTCGCCGTGTGGGTGAGTCGGAACCTCAGGTGGTACGGAGTCTGGCATGCCGGCCGCCGCTCGCCCCTCCTCCCGGGCTCAGCGGTCGATCGGTCCGAAGCGTACGGAGGCGGAGCCGTGTCCCTCGTCGTGCGGTCCGCTCATCGCGGCGATCAGCCGCTCGCCCTCGGCGACGATGCCGTCCTTCTGCTCCTCGGCCGTGGCCGACGGGAAGAGCTCCACGGTGATCACGTTCCCCTCCCGGCGCCACAGGCCGGCGAGGAAGCCGTCGACGAGCAGGGTGCAGTGGGCCTGGTTGCCCGTCCAGGTGCGCCCCTTGACCTCGGGGGCGATGACACGGGTCCGGTCGGCGTGCGAGAGCAGGAGGTGGTCGAACTCCGGGAGGAAGCGCGGCGGCGCGGGGGTGCCGGGGTCGGGCCGGGGGGGCGTCGGGCAGGTCGAAGAGCTCCGTCCCGTTCTCGTCGCGCAAGAGCGCCAGGCCCGGACGCAGCCGCTCGAACGCCTCGCGCAGCCGGGTCAGGCCGGCCCAGGTCTGCATGTCCTTGACGGACGGGGCCCGAAGGCGGCGAGGTAGCGCAGGACGACGTCGTCCACGGGCTGCGCCTGCCCGGCGGGCGCGGACAGGGCCCTTCCGGACGTGGTACGCCGCCTGCCGGGAGGCCGGGGGGCGGCTGCTGGACGCGCGCGTGGAGTGGTACGAGCCGCCGGCGGGGCCGGACGGAGCCGCTGCCTGGCTGATGACCGTCACCGTCGCTCCGGGCGACGGCTCCGGCCCCGCCGTGGGCCGTCTGCTCGCGGCTCAGGGGCAGGGGCAGGGGCAGGGCATGCTCATGTAGAGCGCCCGCTCGCCCTCGGACGCGGTGCCCTGGTAGAGGGTGGTGTCCAGGCCGCAGAAGGTGAAGCCCAGACGCCGGTAGGCGTGGATGGCCGGGGCGTTGACGTTGGTGACTTCCAGCCAGACGTGCCCGGCACCCCGCTCACGGCCGAAGTCCACGGCGTGCTCCATCAGGGCGCGGCCGACGCCCCGGCCCCGGTGGCCGGGGGCGACCTCGATGTCCTCGATGGTCAGGCGCCGGTTCCAGGGGGAGCAGGAGACGGCGGCGAAGCCGGCGAGCGTGCCGTCGGCGCCCACGGCCACGAACGTACGGCTGTCGGCGTCCGCCGCGTGCGTGTCGTCGCCGCCGTCGCCGTCGTCACCGCCGTCGTCCGCGGGGAACACCTTGACCAGCGGCGGGTCCACCGGGACCTCGCGGAGGGCGAAGCCGTCCTCGGTCGCGGCCACCTCGAAGACGGTGCTGGTGGTGAAGGAGCCGTCGAGGGCCTCGATGGCCGCGGTGTCCTCGGGGCGGGCGACGTGGAAGTCGTACATCGTGTCATGGGTCGTGGTCATGACCCGAGGCTATGACCGGCCTGCCCGCATGAGGGCTGGTTTCAGCCGGATGGGGCGCAGGCCCGCCCGGGCTTCGGCGGGCACGTCGTGTCCGGGCGTGCGTACGGGCCGGGGCTCCGGCCCCGCGGCCGGGGTCAGCGCAGTTGGCGGCGGACCAGTTCGTGGAAGAGGCCGGACGGGTCGCCCAGCAGGACCGCGGGCGGGCCCTGCTGCACGATGCGGCCCTCCGCCATCACGATCACCCGGTCGGCGTCCATGATCGTGGAGAGCCGGTGGGCGATCACGATGCGGGTGGCGCGCAGGGTGCGGGTGGATTCGATGACCACGCGCTGGGCTTCGTTGTCCAGCGCGCTGGTGGCCTCGTCGAAGAAGAGGATGCGCGGCTTGCGGATGAGGGCCTGGGCGATCATCAGGCGCTGGCGCTGGCCGCCCGAGACGGTGCCGCCGCCGTCGGAGAGCATCGTGTGCATGCCCATCGGCATCGCCTTGAGGTCCTCGGCCAGACCGGCCATCGCGGCGGCTTCCCATGCCTCTTCCAGCGAGAACGTCTCGGCGCCGCAGATGCAGTCGAGGACGGAGCCGGAAAGGGGCTGGGCGTTCTGCAGGACGACCCCGCACTGGCGGCGCACGGCCGTCTGGTCGAGCGCCGCCAGGTCCTGGCCGTCGTAGAGCACACTGCCCTCGCAGGGCCTGTCGAAGCCGATGAGCAGGCGCAGGAGGGTCGACTTCCCGCAGCCGCTGGCGCCGACGATCGCGACGAACTCCCCCGGCCGGACCTGGAGGCTGACGTCGTCCAGGACGAGCGGGCCGTCGTCGGTGTAGCGGTAGGACAGGTTCACGCCCTCGACCGCGCCGGTCAGCGGGCCGGGCCGGGTCCCGGCGCCCCGCACCTCCGGGGCCTCCCGCAGGACCGGCTTGACCTGCTCGAACATCGGCAGCACGGCGACCGCCGAGATCAGCGCGCCGGTCAGCTGCGTGACGGAGGACAGCAGCATCGCGACGGAGGTGCCGAACGTGAGGAACTCGCCGGCCGACAGGGTGCCGCGGGCCGGCCCGGCCAGCAGCATGAACATCACCAGTGTGCACAGCGGCAGGTAGACCGACCCCAGCACCGTGCTGAGGTTTTGCAGCCGGCCGATGCGCTGCTGTAGCTCGCGGGTGCGGGCGAACTCCCTCGCCCAGGCCGCGTAGGCGAAGCTCTCGGCCGCGGCGACGCGCAGTTTGGGCAGCCCGCGCAGGGTCTGGAAGGCCTGGTTGTTGAGCTTGTTGCCGAGCTTGATCAGTCGGCGCTGGTAGCGCAGCTGCCACAGCCCGAGGCCCAGGAAGACCGCCGCGATGACGACCAGCATGGCGAGCGCGGCCATCGCCAGCGGCACGCTGAAGACGAGGAGCAGGACGAGGTTCATCGTGCCGACGGTGCTCGCCTGGACGCAGACCGAGCCGATGCCGGACAGCACCCGGCGGATGGAGCTGATGCTCATGGCCGCACCGGCCAGTTCCCCGGTGGAGCGGCCCGTGAAGAACTTCGTCGGCAGCCGCAGCAGCCGGTCCCATACCGCGGGCTGCAAGGTGGCCTCGATATGGCCTTCCATGCGCAGGATGGAGAGGTTCTGCAGCAGCAGGAAAGCGGCCGAGACGACGCTGGTCGCCATGAGCGCGACGGCGGTCTGCACGATGAGGCCGTTCTCCGCCCCCGGCACGTACTGGCCGAGCACCTTGCCCGTGGCGATGGGCACGAGCGCGCCCAGGACCATGGCGACCAGCCCGCCGAGGAGGAGGCTGCGCAGCTCCGGAAGGGTGCCGTGCAGGCTGAAGCGCAGCAGCCCCGGGAGGGTCACCCGCCCTTCGGGCAGGGGCCGGTAGAACATGACGGCACGCGCCTCGACGGCGGCATTCCCCTCTCCCCGGGCGGCCGTGCCTTCCGTGTGCCCCCCGGCACCGCCCCTGCCGATGCGCTCCCGCGTGCCGGTGGCGGGGTCGACCGCCTCGTAGCCGCCGCGCCGCCACAGCAGGGCCACCGGCGCGCCGTCCTGGGCGCGCCGGCCCACCAGGGGGCCGCTGTTCTCGCGCCACCACCGGCCTTCGAGGCGTACCGCGCGGGTACGGATCCGGGAGGCGAGCGCGATGCGCTCGACGGGGTCGGTCCGCTCGGATCCCGGGGCCTCGCCCGGTTCGCGCAGGGCGATGCCCGCCGCGTCGGCGACCAGGCGGCACACCGCGAAGGTGGCGTCGGTGCCCGCGCCGCCGTGGGCCCGGCGCCCGCCGCGGCCGATGGACGCCAGCAGCGTGCGGTCCGCCTGGCTGCGGGCCGCCCGGCCGGCTTCGATGCCGGCCGCCGTGCGGTCCTCGTGGGTGCGTTCGAGCTGTTCGATCCAGCGGTCCAGCGTGTGCAGCAGCCGGTACTGCTGGTCGACCATGCCCTGCCACACCGCCGGGTCGACCAGGAGGGTGCCCACGGCCTCCGTCTCGTACGCGGCCCCGTACTGCAGACTGCCGGGTGTGAGCTGCATCCACAGGATGTCGTCGTCGGCCCCGTCCCCCGCGGTGGTGGGCCGGCCGTCCAGCGGCGCCTGGTAGAGCACCCTCAGGCCGCGGCCGATGCCCCGCGCGAAGGCCTCTTCGAGGGGGCTCAACTGCCCTTCCGGGAAGCCGTACGCCCCTTGGTCGGCCCACCACCGGCCGTCCTGGAACGCTGTCCCGTACTCAGGTCCCGGCAGTTCCCGCAGCTCGATGCGGCGCAGCCGGCAGCCCTGGAGGGGCCGCCCGACGAGCGTGTGCTCGGGGCCCTGGGCGGGCCCGAGCAGCAGGGTGCCCGTCTCCAGCCGGCCCAGGAAGTGCCAGGGTCCGGCCTGGGCCGCGTCGACGGCGAAGAGGTCCAGCGCGCCGTCGGCGACGAGCCACAGCACGAGCGGGCCCTCCAGCGACAGGCTGCGCAGGCCGGCGCAGTCCACCGGGGCGCCCAGTGCGCCGAGGGCCGCGACGACCGTGTCGGGAGCCGCGCCCTCGATCCGGCCCGGCGGGCCGGCGGCGGGCACGGCCGTACCGCTGCCCGTCACCCCGGTCGGGGCCGTCCCCTGGTACGGGACCGAGTCCGCCGGCGGCTGCCGGTACGCATACGCGTGCGGATACGGCTGCGGTTGCGGCTGCGGCTGCGCGTAAGGGTGCGTCACCTCAGTGCTCCCTGACCAGAGCGGCGTACCGGCCCTGTGCGGCCACCAGTTGTTCGTGCCGCCCGCGTTCCACCACGGCGCCCCGGTCGAGCACGAGGATCTCGTCGCTGTCGCGCACCGTGCTCAGCCGGTGCGCGATGACCACGCAGGCGCACCCGCGCCGGCGCAGGTTGTCGATGATGACCTGCTCGGTGGCCGCGTCCAGGGCGCTGGTCACCTCGTCCAGGACCATGACGCCGGGCCGGCGCACCAGTGCCCGGGCGATCTCCAGGCGCTGGCGCTGGCCGCCGGAGAAGTTCCGCCCGTCCTGCTCGACACGGCTGTGGATGCCGCCGGGCCTGCGCGCGACCACGTCGAGGACGGCGGCGTCCTCCAGGGCGGCGGTGACGGCCTCGTCGGGGACGGAGGGGTCCCACAGCGTGACGTTGTCGCGCACGGTGCCCTCGAAGAGGAAGACGTCCTGGTCGACGAAGGACACGGAGGCCGCGAGGACGCCGCGCGGGATGTCCGCGAGCCGCATCCCGTCGACCCGGATGGTCCCCGCCCAGGGGGTGTAGAGGCCGGATATGAGCCGGGAGACGGTGGATTTGCCGCTGCCGGAGCCGCCGACGAGGGCGACCTGCTGCCCGGGCCCGACCGACAGGGAGAAGTCCTTGAGCAGCGGGGCGTCCAGGGGGCTGTAGCCGAAGGTGACGCCGTCGAGCTCGAGGTGGCCCTTGAGGCGCCGGGTGCCCCCGGCGGGTTCGGGGCGCGCGTAGACCGGGTCGGCCGGGAAGTTCTCGACGTCCCCGAGGCGGGCCACGTCGGCCGCGAAGTCCTGGATCCGTCCGGCGACGCCGCCCAGCCGGGAGACCGGCGCGGTGAAGCTGGTCACCAGCGCCTGGAAGGCGACGAGCAGTCCGACGGTGAGGTGTCCCTCCACCGCCCGCAGGCCGCCGATCATCAGGATCAGGGCGCTGTTGAGGGCCGCCAGCGTGGGCGCGACGATCGCCAGCCAGGCGCTGGGCACCCCGAGCCGCTGCTGCACGTCGAGGGTGACGGCGTGCTGGCCGGCCCAGCGGCGGAAGAAGCCGTTCTCGCCGCCGGTGGCCTTCATCGTCTCGATGAGCTGGAGGCCGCTGTAGGAGGTGTTCGTGAGCCGGGCGTTCTCGGCGCGCAGCATCTGGGTGCCGGTGGCCCGCAAGTGGATCACGATCCGCATGGCCGCCACGTTGAGGAGGGCCACGGCCACGCCGACGAGGGTGAGCTGGGGGTCGTAGGTCCACAGCAGCACCGCGTAGAGCACGATCACCACGGCGTCCACGCCCGCGGCGGTCAGGTCGCGGGCGAGGGTCTCGGCGACCGCGTCGTTGGACTGCAGGCGCTGGACCAGGTCGGCCGGGTTGCGCTGGGCGTAGAAGGAGACGGGGAGGCGCAGCAGGTGCCGCAGGAAGCGGGCGCTGCCCAGGGTGGAGGAGATGATCCGCCCGCGCAGCAGGTTGGCCTGCTGCAGTGCGGTGAGCGTGGCGGTCAGCACGAGGGCGACGGCCATGGACGCGAACAGCACGCCGAGCAGGGACGTCTGCCGTCCGATGAGGAACATGTCGATGTACGTGCGGCTCAGGGCGGGGACGGACGCCCCGACGGCCACCAGCAGGAGGCTGGAGACGACGGCGACGGCCGTGGTGCCCGCGGTGCCGCGCAGGCGGCCCGGTACGGCGCGCAGGACGCCCGGTCTGCGGCCGCCGCGGCGGAAGGCCGGACCGGGTTCGAAGGTGAGCACGACGCCGGTGAAGCTGGTGTCGAACTCCTCCATGGGGACGAACCGGCGCCCCTTGGCGGGGTCGTTGACGTAGACGCCCTTGCGGCCCAGGCGCCGGCCCGTGCCGTCGTAGACGACGTAGTGGTTGAACTCCCAGAAGAGGACGGCCGGTGCGCGCACCTCGGCGAGCGCCGCGAGGTCCATCTGCATGCCCTTGGCCGTCAGCCCGTAGCCGCGTGCGGCCTTCAGCAGGTTGCCGGCGCGTGAGCCGTCGCGGGAGACGCCGCAGGCGATGCGCAGTTCCTCCAGGGGGACGCGGCGGCCGTGATGGGCGAGGATCATGGCGAGGGCGGCGGCCCCGCACTCCACCGCCTCCATCTGCAGCACGGTGGGGGTGCGTACGGTGCGGGGCTTTTTGGTCCGGGGGTCGCGTGCGGGGGCCGGCCGGCGGCGGGCGCCGCCCGTGGGCTCGGGGCGGTGGCGCCGGCGCCCGGCCGCGGGGAGCCTGGGGGCGGGGGCGGGGGCGGGTGTTCCCGGCTGCGGGGCGCTCACGGCAGGAGCCAGTCGGCGGGGCGCTGCGCGGCGAGGTGGACGGCGCCGGTGACGGGCGTGGTGGAGTCGAGGGCGTACGGGGGGCCGCCCGCGGAGGACCACCGGTAGCCGGACTTCGTACGGGAGGAGCGCTCCAGCCGGACGAGGACCGCGACCGGGCTGTCCTGGCGGGAGAACTGTCCGGCGAGTGCGCTGTCGCCGAGGAAGCCGGCGATCTGCGCCGGTGTCTGGGGGGCGTGGCCGACGGCTTCGACACGGCCGCGCAGCGTGCCGAACTCGCTGTGCGGGACGGACTGGACGCTCAGGTCGACGGGGGCGCCCACGGCGATCGTCGCGCTGTCCGCGCCCGGTACGTACAGCACGGCCACCAGCGGCTCGTCGGGGCTCTCCACGCGTTCGACGGTCGCCACGTCGGCGCCGGTCGCGACGACCGAGCCCACCTTGGCGAGCAGGGTGGTCAGCCGGCCGCCGGTGACGGCGCGCACGGGCCGGTCGCCCTGCTCCGTACGGACGTTGAGGAGGGGGGTGCCGGCTGACAGGAGCCGGCCCTGCTCGGCGAGGACCGTGGTGACCTGTCCCGCGACGGGGCTCTGCAGCACGTAACTGCCCGCGGCGTGGGTGAGGATGCCCGGTGCGCTCAGTTTGGAGGAGACGGTGCCGGTCAGGGCCCAGAAGCTCGCGGCGGCCATGACGACGACGGTGACGGCGAGCACGAGCCGCCCCTGCGGGCGCGCGAAGCGCACGGGCATGTCGAGTTCGTCGGGCGATTGCAGCTTGGAAAGAGCCTTTTGGCGAAACTGCACGGACTATTCCTTCAGCGGCATTCGTATCGGTCGGGCCGGGCGTGCGGGCGCCCTTTGGGGCACCCCTGAACCCCGGAGCCGTGGGGGACGCTCCGGAGTTCAGGGCCAAGGGGATATCCCGGTCAGAGACCGGCGATACCGGTGTTCAGGGAAACGCCGGTGGTGCCCGCGACCAGGCCGGGGACGTTGCCGACGAGACCGTGCGCGGCCTGGACGGTGTGGAGGGAGCCCACGACGCCCACGACGTTGCTGACGTCGCTGGTCACGGCGCCGACCAGGCCACCGGAGATGCTGACGAGACCGCCGGAGACGGCGTCCAGCTCGGTGTCGTCGATCTCGCGGGTCTCAAGGTCGTTACGCATTGCGCGCACCTTTCATTTGTCGGGAGGTTTTTCCCGCAGCGGCCCGGCGGCCGGAACTCGGTCGCCTTTTCTCAACTGCTGCGGTGCGCACGATGTAAGCACGTGAACGGGGCGCCGGGCCAATCTCCTTGACGCCCTTTCACGGGCGGACGGCCGCCCCGCAGGACGGCCGTGCAGCTACGTTCACCGAATGATGACGACTTCTTCGCAAGATCGAGTAACAGATATGCGCTACGCGTTCCCTACAAGGAACAGAACAGGACAGACCCGTACGTAACGCACAGGACACATCCGGCATTTCCCCCAGCGGTCGAGGTGGGCGGCGCACGTCATGCACATGATGTGCAGATTCTTGGGAGGCGCGTGGCGTGACGGGCCCTGCACACCGCGTTCACGGCCGGCCCGCGTCCAGGCGGCTCCGCCGGCCCCTCAGCGCGCGGGGATGATGTCGGGGGCGCCGAGCCGGACCGCGTCCGCGGTCAGGTCGTCGGGCTGCTCCTGGGCCTCGCGTTCGGCCGCGACCCGCTTGAGGTAGTGGTCGACCTCGCGCTCCCGCTGGGCCTCGTCCCATTCCAGGTGCGGTGCGATGAGCTCGGCGACGGTGCGTGCCGCGTCCACGCCGCGGTCCCAGGACTCGATGGAGATCCGGGTGCGCCGCGCCAGTACGTCGTCGAGGTGGCGCGCCCCCTCGTGGGTCACCGCGTAGACGGCCTCGACGGCCAGGTAGTCGTCGGAGCTGGGCAGCGGCTCGCCGAGCGCGGGGTCGGCGGCGACCATGGCGAGCAGTTCGTGGACGAGCGAGCCGTACCGGTTGAGCAGGTGCTCGATGCGGGCGACGTGCAGCCCGGAGCGCTCGGCGAGGGTGTGCCGGGAGTTCCACAGCGCCGGGTAGCCGTCGGCGCCGAGCAGCGGCACCCGTTCGGTGATGCACTCGGCGACCTTCTCGTCCAGGCCGCGGGCCGCCTCGTCGACGGCGTCCTTGGCCATCACCCGGTACGTCGTGTACTTGCCGCCGGCGACCACGACCAGCCCGGGGACCGGGTGGGCGACCAGGTGCTCGCGGGACAGCTTGCTCGTCTCCGCCGCCTCGCCGGAGAGCAGCGGGCGCAGGCCCGCGTAGACGCCCTCGACGTCCTGCGCGGCCAGCGGTGTGGTCAGCACGCTGTTGACGTGGTCCAGCAGGTAGGTGACGTCCTTCGAGCTGAGCGCGGGGTGGGCCTTGTCCAGTGTCCAGTCGGTGTCGGTGGTTCCGATGATCCAGTGGCGTCCCCACGGGATCACGAACAGGACGCTCTTCTCGGTGCGCAGGATCAGCCCGGTCCGGGAGTTGATGCGGTCGCGCGGGACCAGCAGGTGGACGCCCTTGGATGCGCGGACGTGGAACTGGCCGCGCGTGCCGGCCATGCTCTGGGTGTCGTCGGTCCACACGCCGGTGGCGTTGATGACCTGCTTGGCCCGCACCTGGGTCTCCTGGCCGGTCTCCAGGTCGGTGACCACGGCGCCCACCACGCGCTCGCCCTGGCGCAGGAAGCGGCTGACGCGGGTGCGGTTGGCCACCAGCGCCCCGTAGGCGGCGGCGGTGCGGGCGAGGAACATGGTGTGGCGGGCGTCGTCGACCTGGGCGTCCCAGTACTGGATCGCCCCGACCAGGGCGTCCGCGCGCAGCGAGGGCGCCTCCCGCAGCGCCTGGCGCTTGAGCAGGTGCCGGTGGAGGGGCAGGCCGCCCCGGGTGCCGGAGGCGGAGGCCATGGCGTCGTACAGCAGGACGCCGGAGCCCACGTACGGCCGCTCCCAGAGCCGGTGTTGCAGCGGGTAGAGGAAGGAGACCGGCCGGACCAGGTGGGGCGCGAGCAGGCCGAGGAGCAGGCCGCGTTCCTTGAGCGCCTCGGCGACGAGGCGGAAGTCCAGCATCTCCAGGTAGCGCAGCCCGCCGTGGATCAGTTTGCTGGAGCGGCTGGACGTGCCCGAGGCCCAGTCCCGGGCTTCGACGAGGCCCACGCGCAGGCCCCGGGTGGCGGCGTCGAGGGCGGCTCCGGAGCCGACGACTCCGCCTCCTACGACGAGAACGTCCAGCTCACCCTGTCCGAGCCGGACGAGGGCCTCCGCGCGTGCCGCGGGCGAGAGAGCCGCCGGGTTCACCATGGTCTCCTCCTCCTGCCGCGCACGGGGGCGTGCGCACCTGGCCGGGGCGCCCCGCGAGGCGCCCCGGCGGGGCGGTCCTATTCGACCTTGGCCCAGTCGAGCGTGCGCTCCACTGCCTTCTTCCAGCCCGCGTAGCCCTCCGCGCGCCGTTCCTCGCTCCACTGCGGCTCCCAGCGCTTGGACTCCTGCCAGTGGGTGCGCAGTTCGTCCGTGTCCCGCCAGAAGCCCGTGGCCAGGCCCGCCGCGTAGGCGGCGCCGAGCGCGGTGGTCTCGGCGACGACCGGCCGGCTGACCGGGACGCCGAGGACGTCGGCCTGGATCTGCATGCACAGGTCGTTGGCGGTGACGCCGCCGTCGACCTTGAGCACGTCCAGGTGGACGCCGGAGTCCTGCTCCATCGCCTCCACGACGTCGCGGCTCTGGTAGCAGATGGATTCCAGGGTGGCCCGCGCCAGGTGGCCGCCGTCGTTGTAGCGGGCGAGGCCGACGATCGCGCCGCGGGCGTCGGAGCGCCAGTACGGGGCGAACAGGCCGGAGAAGGCGGGGACGAAGTAGATGCCGCCGTTGTCCTCGACGGTGCGCGCGAGGCGCTCGCTCTCACCGGCATCGCCGATGATCTTCAGTTGGTCGCGCAGCCACTGCACCGCGGACCCGGTGACGGCGATGGAGCCTTCCAGGGCGTAGATCGCCGGGCTGTCGCCGAACTGGTAGGCCACGGTGGTGAGCAGGCCGTGCTGGGAACGGACCAGTTCGGTGCCGGTGTTGAGCACCAGGAAGTTGCCGGTGCCGTAGGTGTTCTTGGCCTCGCCCGGCGCGTAGCAGACCTGCCCGACCGTGGCGGCCTGCTGGTCTCCGAGCACCCCGGTGATCGGGATGGCGGCGCGCAGCGGGCGCGAGGTGCGGGTGGATCCGTACGCCTCGCGGTGGGAGGACGGGTTGATGGTGGGCAGCATGGCGCGGGGGACGCCGAAGAAGCCGAGGAGTTCGTCGTCCCAGTCGAGGGTCTCCAGGTCCATCAACATCGTGCGGCTGGCGTTGGTGACGTCGGTGGCGTGGATGCCGCCGTCGGGGCCGCCCGTGAGGTTCCACAGCACCCAGCAGTCCGTGTTGCCGAAGAGGGCGTGGCCCTGCTCCGCCGCCTCGCGCACCCCGTCGACGTTCTCCAGGATCCACTGGATCTTGCCGCCGGAGAAGTACGTGGCGGGCGGGAGTCCGGCCTTGCGGCGGATGACGTCGCCCTGGCCCGAGCGGTCGAGCGCCGCGGCGATGGAGTCGGTGCGGGTGTCCTGCCAGACGATGGCGTTGTAGTAGGGGCGGCCGTTGCGGGGGTCCCAGACGACGGTCGTCTCACGCTGGTTGGTGATGCCGATGGCCGCGAGGTCGTCCGGCGACAGGTTTCCGTGCCGGAGCGCGTTCTGGATGACCGAGTTGGTGCGCTCCCATATCTCCACCGGGTCGTGTTCGACCCATCCCGAGCGCGGGAGGATCTGGGAGTGCTCCAGCTGGTGCTTGGCCACCTCGTTGCCGGCATGATCGAAGATCATGAAACGGGTGCTGGTGGTTCCCTGGTCCACCGCGCCGACGAAGTCCGCCATGGGATGCCGCCTCTCGTTGGGGCTCTCCCGGGGCGGCCGGGTCGCGGCCGCCCCGGGAGCCGGTCAGCTCTCGTCCGGGGCCGGGACGCGTCCCGGGGGCTCCGGCTCAGCGGTCGGCAGGAACCGGCCGATGAAGAACTTGTACAGGCTCGCTCCGAGCAGACCACCGATGAACGGACCGATGATCGGCACCCAGAAGTAGAAGTGCCCGTACTGATCCCGCCACGCTCCGCCGTAGCCGGTCAGGAAGCTGGCCAGGCGGGGCCCGAAGTCACGCGCGGGATTGATCGCGTAACCCGCGTTGGTGCCCCACGCCATGCCGATCGCCACGACGATCAGGCCGACGATGAACGGCGCCAGGTTGGCTCCGGGGGGCGTGTTGAGCAGATCGGTGACCGCCAGGATCAACAGCAGCAGGATCGCGGTGCCGATGATCTGGTCGCGCAACGCGCCCCACTCGGTGACCGGCAGGTTCGGGTTGCCGTTGGCGGGCAGCGTCGAGAAAACACCCTGCGTTTTGATGGTGTGGGTGGGGTCCGCCTTCGCCAGCGCCTCGGTGTAGTTCCACCGCACGATCAGGGCCGCCACGAACGCCCCGGCCGTCTGGGCCAGCGCGTACGGAGCCACCTTGCTCCACGGGAATCCCTTGAACGCCGCGAGGGCGACGGTCACCGCCGGGTTGAGGTGCGCGCCGCTCAGGCGCGCCGCCACGTACACGCCCAGGGTGACGCCGAGACCCCAGGCCCAGGCGATGCTGTCGTGGTTGCCGAGGCCGCCGGGGGGATCGGTGAGAGCTCCGCCGGCCACCACCTGGGCGACCACACCGCAACCGAAAAGGATGAGGATCATGGTGCCGGCGAATTCCGCGGAAAGCTCGCCGATCAAACCCGATCGCTTGAGACGCTCAGCCATGGGTGCCCGCTTCCCGCCGGCCCTGGAACGGACCGGCCGTCGCTCCCCCGAGTCCCTCGGATCTCATCGTAAATCGGTCCGGACGCGGCCGCCTGGCCTCAGATCGGGTCCACGTCCAGGAAGACCGAGAGATCGGGCTCCGAGGCCCCCGGGGAGCCGGGCAGTTCCAGCTCGGCCCAGATGACCTTGCCCTCGGGGGTGTAGCGGGTGCCCCAGTGCTCGCTGAGCTGCGCCACCAGGAACAGGCCGCGACCTCCTTCGTCCGTGGTGGCGGCGTACCGCAGGTGCGGGGCGGTGCTGCTGCCGTCCCACACCTCGCAGGTCAGCGTGTGGTCGTGCAGCAGCCGTACCCGGACCGGCGCGATGCCGTGCCGCACGGCGTTGGTGACCAGCTCGCTGAGGATCAGCTCCGTGGAGAAGGCCAGGTCCGCGAGGCCCCACGCATCGAGCTTCTTCGACGCGGCGTTGCGCACGGCGCCCACCGCGCTGGGCTCGAACGGCACGTCCCATTGTGCGACCCGGTCGGGGCCGAGGGTCCGCGTCCGCGCGATGAGCAGGGCCACGTCGTCGGTGGGCCGGACGGGCAGCAGGATGTCGAGCACGGCCCGGCAGCTCTCGTGCGGGTCCCGCGCGGGATGGCTCAGTGCCGCCCGCAGCAGTTCCAGCCCCTCGCCGATGTCGCGGGTCCGCTCCTCGATGAGGCCGTCCGTGTACAGGACGAGCTGGCTGCCCTCCGCCAGGTGCAGTTCCGCTGTCTCGAACGGCATGCCTCCGAGCCCTAGCGGAGGCCCGGCCGGCAGCTCCACGATCTCCGTGGTGCCGTCGGGGGCGACCACCAAGGGCGGCAGGTGCCCCGCCCGCGCCACCGTGCAGCCCTGGGACACCGGGTCGTAGATGGCGTAGAGGCACGTCGCGCCGAGGACGCCGCCGTCGCTGTCGTCGCCGTCCCCGTCGTGGTCGATGCGCTGCACGAGGTCGTCGAGGCGGGCGAGGATCTCGTCGGGCGGCAGGTCGAGGGAGGAGAAGTTGTGGACCGCCGTCCGCAGCCGGCCCATGGTGGCCGCGGCGTGCAGGCCGTGCCCGACGACGTCTCCGACGACCAGCGCGACGCGGCTGCCGGGCAGCGGGATCACGTCGAACCAGTCGCCGCCCACCCCGGACTGCGCGGGCAGGTAGAAGTGCGCCACGTCCACCGCGCTCTGTTCGGGCAGGGCGCGGGGCAGCAGGCTGCGCTGGAGGGTCTCGGCGAGGGCGTGTTCGCGGGTGTAGCGGCGGGCGTTGTCCATGCTGATCGCCGCGCGGGCGACCAGTTCCTCGGCCAAGGACAGCTCGTCCTCGTCGAAGGGCTCGGGCTTCTGCGACCGCCAGAAGTTGACCACCCCGAGGACGACGCCGCGGGCCGTGAGCGGGGCCGCGATGAGCGAGTGGATGCCGTAGTCGAGGATGGCCTTGGTCCGCTCCGGGTCCTGGGCCTGCCAGCCGGGCGCGTCCGCCAGGTGGGGCACCAGCTCGGCTTCTCCGGTGCCGTAACCGCGGGCCTGCGGGGTGGACGGCAGGAAGTCGATCAGCAGGCCGCGCGGGTAGAGCGGGTGGTCGTCGCGGATGCCGCTGACCGCCGTGCGCCGCATGTCGGCTCCCGGACCGGGCTCGTCGCCGCCGAGGACGGGATCCGCCAGGTCGACGGTGACGAAGTCCGCGAACCGGGGGACGGCCACGGCGGCGAGCTCCTCGGCCGTGCGCACCACGTCGAGGGAGGTGCCGATGTCGCCGCCCGCGTCGTAGAGCAGCTTGAGCCGCCTGCGGGCGGTTTCGGCCCGGCTGGTCAGGACCTGCATCTCGGTGGAGTCGCGGATGGTGACCGCGGCGCCCTCCGGCCGGCCCCGGGGGTGGGTGGGCCGCTGGTTGACGACGAGCAGCCGCTCGCCGGTTTCCAGCACCTCGTCGGTGGCCACCCGGCCGGACAGCAGCAGCTCCGCCATCCGGCGGTCCAGGCCCGGTACGTCCCCGATGTGGCGGCCCTCGGCGTCCGCCGGCAGGTCGAGCAGCCGTTTGGCCTCGTCGTTGGCGAGGAGCAGCCGCCCTTCGCCGTCGGTGATCAGCACCCCCTCGCGGACGGCGTGGAGCACCGCGTCGTGGTGCTCGTACATGCGGGTCATCTCCTGCGTGCCGAGCCCGTGGGTCTGGCGGCGCAGCCGCCGGCTGATCAGGGCCGTGCCGGCGGTGGCCAGGGCCAGACCGGTCGCGATGGCCAGGAGGATGACGGGGAGCTGCCGGTCCACGACACCGGTCACGTTCTTCACGGTCAGGCCCGCCGAGACCAGCGCCACGACCTGGCCGTCGGCCGCGGTGACCGGCACCACCGCCTGGATCTCCTTGCCGAGCGGGCCCTGGACGCTCTCGGTGTGGACCTGACCCGCGAGCGAGGGCTCGATGGTGCCGACGAAGCGTTTGCCGATGCGGTCCGGTTTGGGGTGGGTGTAGCGGATGCCCTTGGTGTCCATGACCACGATGAAGTCCACGCCGGCGTCCTTGCGCGTGGCCTCGGTGAGGGGCTGCAGGATGGCCGAGGGGTCGGACGTCTTCAGGGCGGCCTCCAGACCCAGGGAGTGGGCGAAGGTCTGGGCGACGTACACCGAGCGGTTGCGCGCCTCGCGGTCGATGTCGTGCCGCGACTGGAGGACGAGGGCCAGCAGCGCCCCGGCGGAGAGCAAGACCACGATCGCCACCTGGAGGACGAATACCTGGCCGGCGACGCTCTTGAACCGGATGCCTAGGGGTGACCGCACCGACGTGCCCGGCACGGGTCGCAAGGAAGGGTCACGCACCCAGTTGTAGCACTTCCGGGCGCCCGGGGCCCCCGGCATGCACGAACTGCGTCCCACCGGTCACTGCCGGCTCCTGCCGCGCGGCCGGCGCGGCGGCCGGTGGGACGGGCGGCGGGACGGTCCGGGGCCGGGCGGCGGGAGCGCCGCCCGGGTCCGTCCTCAGACCGGGCGCGGGGCGGCCTCGGCCGTGGCGGCCGCGGGCTGCGGGGCGGGGGCCTGCGGTGCCTGCGGTGCCTGCGGTGCCTGCGGGGAGGGCGTCTGCGGGGTGCAGGTGACCTCGTCGCGGGGCGTGTAGTGGGTCTTGAACTGTTCGTGCCCGACCTCGCGGCCGCCCTGTACGAAGACCCGGCCGACGGTCACGTCGAAGCCTTCGAGAGGGGTCTGGACCTCGCAGGCCGGCCCGCTGCCCGTGCGCTTCCCGGGCGGCGTGACGTGCGTGCGCGGCCCCTTGGTCGCCCGCACCTCGTCGTACTTCTTGGTACCGAGGAGGGTGATGGTCAGCGACGTGTCGGTGGACCGGGCCTGGACGTAGAGCGCGTGACCGGAGTCGTTGAGCCAGCGCAGGTCCAGGCTGCCCCACGCCACGGTGGCCTCCCGGCCCTCGGGGTAGCGCTCGATGTAGAAGGAGTGGGCGCCGTGCTCGACGGGCTTGACGCCCGCGAAGAAGGCGGCGTTGTACATGGTGGTGGCGACAGCCGAGACGCCGCCGCCGGGCGACTTCACGTACTGGCCGTCATTGATCATGATGCCGTCGACGAAGCCGTTCTCCGGGGTGCGCTCCCCGACGGTCCGGTTGAAGCTCCACTCCTTGCCGGGCATGACCACGGAGCCGTTGATGAGCTCCACGGCGCGGCCGATGTTGGTGGTGCGGTACGGGGCGGCCGGGAAATTCACCGTGAAGGAGGAGACCTTCTCCTTGATGCCGAGCCGCCGCGCCTCGGCGCTCGTGAGGTCCGGCTGGACCGGCGCCGCGGCCAGTGCGCCGCTGCGGTCCCCGCCCGAGCGGGTCAGCAGGGGCAGCACGGCCTGGTGGAGCGCCCCTTCGGTGACCTGGCGTCCCGTACGGTCGGCGGCGTCGACCACCACCCGGCCGTTCGCGTCGAGGCCGAGCCGGGCGTCGCGCGGGGCCCGGGTGACCTCACCGACCGGACCGGCCACGGCGGGCTCGGTGAGCAGACCCTTGGAGTCGAGGGCCGGAACCAGGCGGTCCCGGGCGTCGGGCTTCATCGACAGGTGCTTGCCGAGGACGGCGGGGCTGATGGATATGCGCTGGTCGGCGAGGGCCAGCGTGACCGGGCCCGACATCGCGGGCTGCGCGAACTGCCGCAGGGCCCGTCCGGTCTCCTGCGCGCCGATGCGCGGCTCGGTGCGCCGGACCGGCAGGACGACGGGGCCCGCGCCCGGACGCAGGTACGCCTCGCGCAGGGTGTCCAGGGCGCGGTCCTCGACCAGGTCGACACCGGTCAGCGGTGCGGTGGCCTTCACCGCGCCCTTGTCGAAGGCGATCATCCCGTCACGGACCTGCTGCGCGGCGCTCGCGCCGATGCGCTCGACGGCGGCGCGGCCCGCGTCCCGGTCCATCCGGACCACAGGCTCGACGTCCCGGTCACCGGAGGCGAAGAGCCTGCCGATGACGGTCGCCGGGCCGTGACCGGGCCGGACGGCCTGGTCGACGGTCGCGGCGGCGTCCAGGGACAGCCCCAGCGCCGCGGGCTCCGCCTCCTCGACGCGGTCGCCGATCTTCATGGCGACGGGCGCCGCGGCGGTGGGCCCGAGCTCCCGGGTCAGCGTCTGCCGTGCTTGCTCCCGGCTCATGCCGCCGATGTCCACCCCCCGGACCCGGGTGCCCTGGGCGACGTCGTCCCCGGCCACCAGGCCGGTGGCGTACAGGCCGCCCAGGCCGAGTACGACAGCTCCGCCCGCCACCGGCAGGGCGATCCGCCAGTTACCGGTCCAGTTGCCCGCGCGTCCCATGTGTCTCCTGCCCATATCCGACAATTCAGGTGATTAATGATGGCCGCGAATCACTCGATCGGGGGAGGAATGTGCCGATTGTCACCAGCTGCGGGGCCGGCCGGCGACCGCCCGGAAAGCCGTCAGCCGAGACGGGCCGGGGAGGACGCGAACGGCATGAGGAGGCGGGGCGTGCCGGTGCCGTCGGCGGGGACCGTCCACAGGTCGGTGCTGTCCACGGCGCCCTCGACGGGCAGGGCGTAGGCCAGGGTGCGGTCGTCGAGCCAGGTCGCCTGGTCGTCGACGCTGCGCTTCTCGGCGAGCGGGTGCTCCCGCAGCGTGCCGAGGTCGAGGACGTGTTCGCGCCACAGTGACGCGCCCGGCTGCACGCGCTTCTTGTACGCGATGCGCGTCTCGTCCGGGGACAGGGACGGGCACTCGACGTTGCGGGCCAGGGTGGTGACGCTGCGGCCGGAGACCGAACCCCTGACCAGGTAGGTCTGGCCGCCGGTGGCGAGGGTGGCGTAGAAGGTGTCGTCGTCCCGGGCGAAGGTGACCCCCCAGAAGTTCGCGTCGGCGGAGCGGTGGGCCTTGCCGTCCATGACGACGGCGAAGTCCTCCAGCGTCGGTTCGAGCCGCCAGGTACGGGTGTCCAGGATGGCGGTGCGCGTGGAGAAGAACGCGGAACCGTAGGACTCCCCCGAGACGAAGACCGTCCAGGCGGCGAACCGGCCGCTGGGGGACACCCGGGCCCGGCTGGGCGTTCCCGCGAGGGGGAAGCTGCGCAGGGTGCGCAGGCCCGCGTCGAGGATCACGGCCTGGTTGTCCTGGGCCAGCGCGCCCGGCGTGGAGCGCAGGCACACGCCGGTGCCCGCGGCCGCGAAGAAGCGCCGGCAGGTGAGGCCGGAGGCGGTGCGCCCGGCCTGCGGCGTCCGGGCCGGGACGGAGGCCAGGGCTCCGCGGTGCGGGCCGGGGGCGCCGTTCAGGAACGCCAGCCCGCCCTGCCAACTGAGGGAGACGTCACCGGCGGTGACCGCCGGTCCGCCCGTCCGCGGCCGGTCGGCGCGGGCGGCGGCGCGCAGCACCAGTGCGGTGCCGAGGCCGCCGAGGAGCAGGACCGCCACGGCGAGCACGAGCAGGCGGCGGAAGGGCGTCATCGGGTTCCTCACGGGGGCGGGGACGGGGACTGGAACCGGGGCGGGGGCGGGGGCAGAGGCGGGGAGGACGGATGCGGAGACGGATCGTCAAGGCTCCCGTCCGGGGCGGCCGGCCGCAGTACGACGCCGGCGACGGCCGTGCAGCAGACCAGGCCGGCCGCGGCGGCGGCGAGGGCCGGTCCGGGGCCCCACAGGGTCCAGGCCCCGCCGAAGGCGAGCGAGCAGCCGGACCGGGCGAGCGCCTGCCCCGTGCCGACCAGGGCCATACCGGTGGCGCGCAGCCGGGACGGGACGGTGGCGGCGACCGCGGCGGGCAGCACGCCGTCGGTGGCGGCGTAGAAGGCGCCGTGCAGCGCGAGGACCAGGCAGGGCAGCGCCGGCCGGCCGGGCGCCCACAGCAGCAGCCCGTAGGCAGCGAGCAGGAGGGCGTGGCCGGCGAGGAACACGGTCCGCCTGCCGATCCGGTCCGCGAGGGCCCCGGCGGGGACGGCCAGGAGCAGGAACACGGCGGCGGTGCCGAGGGGCAGGAGCGGGAACCACTGATCGCCTATGCCGGTGCGGCGTTGCAGCAGCAGGTAGACGAAGGCGTCGCTGACAGTGGTGAGACCCAGCAGGACGGCGCAGAGCGCCAGGGCGCGCAGCCGGGGCAGCCTCAGCAGGGCCAGCGCCTCGCGTGGACTCACGGCGGGCGGCCGCACACCGTCCCGGGCGGCCGGCACGGCGGCGGCCGGCCCGGCGGGGGCCGCGGGGCCCGCACGGTCCGCGTGACGCAGCGGGTCGGGCCGGCCGCCGGGGACGAAGAGCACGAGCACCACGACGCCGAGGACCGCGACGCAGGCGCTGACGCCGAAGACGGTGTCGTAGCCGTCGGCCACCACGCTCAGGATGAGGAAGGCCGCGAGGGGGCCGAGGAGCGCGCCGGTGGTGTCCATGGCCCGGTGCACGCCGAAGGCCCGGCCCTGTAACCGGGCCGGGGTGGACAGGGAGATCAGGGCGTCGCGCGGAGCGGTGCGCAGGCCCTTGCCGGTGCGTTCCAGGGCGAGGACCACGCCGACCGGTCCCAGGCTGTGCGCGAGCAGCAGCAGCGGTTTGCACAGGGCGGACAGGCCGTAACCGATCCCGGCGATCAGCTTGTGGTTGCGGACCCGGTCGGCGAGGTGCCCGCCGGTCAGCTGCACCAGCGCGCCGACCCCGTTGTAGACGCCGTCGAGCGCCCCGAAGCCCAGGGGGCTCAGGCCGAGTCCGGCGACGAGGTACAGGGGCAGCACGGCGGTGACCATCTCGGAGGAGACGTCCGTGATGAGGCTGACCGTGCCCAGCGCCAGGACGGCCGGGGCGAGCGCGAACGACCTGCCGGGCCGGCCGTCCGGCCCGGTCGTCGCCGCGCCGGGGGCGGAGCGGTCCGCGAGGTACATGCTCAGGAGCTCCCGATTCCGCAGGTGTGGGCCGGCCCCGGGCTCGGGCCGGGGCAGCAGGTCGTGGCGGGGGCAGGTGGGGGCCGGGGCAGGTGGGGGCCGGGGCAGGCCGTGGCCGGCAGGCCGTGGCCACGACCGGGACGGGGCCGGGCCCCACGCGCTCCAACGCGCGAGTGGGACCCCGGTGCTTGTGCGGACCACCCGAAGGGGAGGCGGCCCGATCCGGCTGAACGGCGCAAGCCGCTCCCGCACACCACGGGTCACAGGCTGCTCCCGCACGCCACGGGTCACAGGCCACACGCCACACCCCACGGGTCACACACCTCACACCCCACCCTCAGCCCTGCCGACTGCTCTCGTCCCGCAGCCAGGTGGAGAAGTCGCCGCTCCTGACGGCCTTGCGTGCTCCCGCGCGGGCGGCCAGGGCGGCCAGGACGAAGACCGACACCGCCGGCAGCAGACCGGGCTCGGACCGCAGCAGGGCGCGCAGATCGGCCGTGCCGGTGCGGGCGGAGGGCGCGGCCGGCGTCCGCCCCTGGACGCGTTCGAGCTCGGCGCAGGAGGTCGCCGCGCGGATCCTCCGCCTGACCAGGTCGGACCAGGTGCGCGGCGGGTGGACGACGACCCGGGCCGTCTCCACCACGCGCCGCTCCCCCGGCCCGAAGGCGAGGGACGCGGCCAGATCGTCGGCCATCAGCGGCGGCAGCGCGGCGATCCGCGCGTGCCCCGCCGCGGTGACCGCGATGACGCCCCGGCCGAACAGCCCCTCGCGGACCGCGGGAAGCCGCTGCCACACCCGGTAGTACGCCCGTACCGGCCATGCGCAGTCCGCCAGCGGGATGTCCCGGCCGGGGGCCGCGGCCAGGAGGTCCGGGCTGCCGGTGAGCGTGTCGGCCAGGGCCCGCACGTCGGCGGCCCCGAGGACGACGTCGGCGTCCACGTACAGCCGGGGGAAGCCGCGGGCGTGCTCGTCGCCGACCCGAAGTGCCGCGTGCTTGGAAGGGGTCGGGATCTCGACCACCCGTACGCGGGCGCCGCGCGCGGCCGCCACCTCGGCGGTGTCGTCCGTACAGCCGTTGCAGACGACGACGATCTCGGTGTCCCCGGCGGCCGGTCCCGGCTGAGGCGAGGACGCCGGGGTGTCGGCCAGGAGCACGTCGAGGAGCCGGCCGATGACCCGGCTCTCGTTGTGGGCCGGGATCACGATGCTGGTCACCCGCGCAGTATGCACGCTCGAACACACGCGCCGGGTGTTTCCCCCAACTCCGCCCCGGCGTAGGCCCGGTGGACTAGATTGGACGTCGCCGACCGGATTCGGCGTGCTTCGGCAACGCCGGGATCGATCCGGAACGGGCAAGGGCGTTACGGGTCTGGCTGCTTGGGGGAACACGCAGCCTGCCCGTGGCCGGACGGGCGCGAGGGGCGCGCCGGTCGGCCGGGGGGCGGAAGTACGCGGTCGAGCGGATCGAGCGGATCGAGCAGATCACCGGTTGTGGGGGGCCATCACCGCCCAGCGGGCCACGCACGGGCGCGGAGGCGTCCGGTGTGCCGCCGACGGCGTTGCCCTCCTCGCTTCCCTCCCCCGCACGCGTCCCTGTCACGGGTCGTCGTCACGCCGGACGGCGTGCGCGCAAGGAAGGGGAACGCTGTGAAGGACACCGCTCAGGCGCCGGCCCGGGAAGCCGGCTCCGCCGACCGGGGGCCCACGGGTCCGTTAGGCGTCGCCGTGGTCGGCGCCGGCTACTGGGGGCCCAATCTCGTCCGCAACTTCCAGTCCGCCCCGCAGTTCCGCCTCCGCTGGCTGTGCGACCTGGACGTGGACCGGGCGCGGCAGGTGCTCGGCGGGTACTCCACGGTCGGGGCCACCTCCGACTACGCGGCCGTACTGGCCGACCCGGCCGTCGAGGCGGTCGCCGTCGCGACCCCGGCGGGGACGCACCTGGAGGTCGCGCTGGCCGCCCTGCGCGCGGGCAAACACGTCCTCGTGGAAAAGCCCCTCGCCGCCACCTACGAGGACGGCCGGCGGCTGGTGGCCGAGGCCGAGGAGCGCGGTCTCACCCTGATGTGCGACCACACGTACTGCTACACCCCGGCGGTGGGCCGCATCCGGGAGATGGTCCGCGCCGGTGAGCTCGGCGAGATCCAGTTCGTCGACTCCGTCCGGATCAACCTCGGACTCGTCCAGAAGGACGTCGACGTCTTGTGGGACCTGGCGCCCCACGACCTGTCCATCCTCGACTTCATCCTTCCGGACCACGTCCAGCCCGTCGCCGTCGCCGCGCACGGAGCCGACCCGATCGGGGCCGGGCAGTCCTGCGTCGCCTACCTGACGCTCCAGCTCAACACCGGCGCCATCGCCCACGTGCACGTCAACTGGCTCTCTCCGACGAAGGTCCGCACCACCATGGTCGGCGGCTCCAAGCGGACCCTGGTGTGGGACGACCTGAACCCCGCGCAGCGCATCGCCGTCTTCGACCGCGGCGTGGATCTGAGCGCACCGCAGGAGATCGGCGCGGACGAGCGCCGCGACATGCTCGTCTCCTACCGGACCGGCGACATGGTGGCGCCCGCGATCGGCGAGAAGGAAGCCCTGCGCAGCATGGTCGAGGAGTTCGCCGCCGCGATCAGGACGCACCGTCCCGCGCTGACCGACGGCCGGGCCGGCCTGCGGGTGCTGGACATACTCGAAGCCGCCTCCCGGAGCCTGGAGTTCCGCGGCGCGGTCGTCGGACTGCGCACCGGGCGTTGACCGTTCGCACGGCAGCCGCGGCGACCGCCGCACAGTGCGCCGGACGGGGCGCGGCACAAGACACCATGACCGACTCAGTGGGGGCAGGGCGTTGAGCAGCGTACGAGGCAAGAGGATTCTGGTCACCGGCGGGGCGGGCACCATCGGCTCGCACGTGGTGGACCTGCTGGTGGACAACGGGGCCCGCGAGGTCGTGGTGCTCGACAACTTCGTACGGGGACGGACGGCGAACCTGGCCCGCGCCCTGCCGAGCGGCGTGGTGGAGGTCGTCGAGGGCGACATCCGCGACGTGACGGCGGTGCGCAAGGCGACGGAGGGCGCCGACCTGGTGTTCCACCTGGCGGCCATCCGCATCACCCAGTGCGCGGAGGAACCGCGGCTGGCGAACGAGGTGATGGTGGACGGCACCTTCAACGTGCTGGAGGCGGCGGCCGCCGCCGGGGTGGGCAAGGTGATCGCCTCGTCCTCCGCCTCGGTGTACGGACTGGCCGAGACCTTCCCGACCACCGAGCGCCACCACGCGTACAACAACGACACCTTCTACGGTGCGGCGAAGGCCTTCAACGAGGGCGTGCTGCGCAGCTTCCACTCCATGTACGGGCTGGACTACGTAGCCCTGCGCTACTTCAACGTGTACGGGCCCCGGATGGACATCCACGGGCTGTACACCGAGGTGCTCATCCGCTGGATGGAGCGGATCGCCGCGGGCGAGCCGCCGCTGATCCTCGGCGACGGCACCCAGACCATGGACTTCGTGCACGTCAGGGACATCGCCCGGGCCAATGTGCTGGCCGCCGAGTCGGAGGTGACGGACGAGGTCTTCAACGTCGCGAGCGGGACCGAGACCAGCCTGCTCGACCTCGCGCTCGGCCTGCTGGAGGCGATGGATGCGGGCGGCCTGGTGCCGGAGCACGGTCCGGCCCGTGCCGTGAACGGGGTGACGCGGCGGCTCGCGGACACCACGCGGGCGGCACGGCAACTCGGCTTCGCCGCGCAGATCGACCTGCGGAGCGGTTTGCGGGACCTGGTGGACTGGTGGCGGACCGAGCGCGCCGCCGACGCGGCCGGGCGGGCGCAGCCCGGGCACGCGCAGACCGGCCAGGCCCAGACCGTGCACGTGCCGACCCGGCAGCCGCAGACCGGGCAGGCCGGACGATGAGCACCCACACCGCCGGTCCCGCCCCGGGCCCCGCCCCCGACCCCGCACCCGGCCGGATCCCCGTCATGCTGCCGTGGCTCGGCGAAGAGGAAGCGCGGGCGGCCTCCGAGGCGGTGCTCTCCGGCTGGGTGGCCCAGGGCCCCCGCGTCGCCGAGTTCGAACGGGCCTTCGCGGCACGGGTGGGCGCCGGACACGGCATCGCGCTGAGCTCGTGCACCACCGCCCTGCACCTGGCCCTCGTCACGCTCGGCCTGGAGCCCGGCGACGAGGTGGTCGTCCCGTCCCTGTCCTTCATCGCCACCGCCAACGCGGTGCGCTACGTGGGGGCGCGACCGGTCTTCGCGGATGTCGAGGAGGCCACGGGCAATCTGACCGTGGCCACCGTGGACGCGGTCCGCACGCCCCGGACCAGGGCGGTCATCGTCGTCCACCAGGGCGGCGTCCCCGCGGACGTGCACGCGCTGCGCACCGCCTGCGCCGGCTGGGCCCTCCCGCTGGTGGAGGATGCCGCCTGCGCCATCGGGGCGACCGTGGGCGGCGAGTCCGTCGGCCGGGGGGCGCTGCTGGCGGCCTGGTCCTTCCACCCCCGCAAGGTGATCACCACCGGCGAGGGCGGCATGCTGACCACGGACGACGCGCGGTGGGCGGAGCGGCTGCGCCGGCTGCGCGAACACGGCATGAACGTGTCCGCCGCCGAGCGGCACGCGAGCAGCCGGCCGGTCGCCGAGAGCTACCTGGAAGTCGGCTACAACTACCGGATGACCGACATCCAGGCCGCGGTCGGCCTGGTGCAGCTGGGCCGGCTGGACGCGATCGTGGCCCGGCGCCGGGCGCTGGCGGCGCGGTACGCGCAGTTGCTGGGCGCGGTCCCGGGCCTGCGCCCGGTCCGTGACCCCGGCTACGGCCGGAGCAACTTCCAGTCGTACTGGGTGCTGCCGGCCGGGGACTTCCCGGTCGGGCGGGACAAGCTGCTGGCCGTGCTCGCCGAGGCCGGGATCTCGGCCCGGCGCGGGATCATGGCCTCGCACCTGGAGCCGGCCTACGAGGGGCACGGCGCGGCGCCGCTGCCGGTGACCGAGCGGATCAGCCGCGACTCGCTGATCCTGCCGCTGTTCCACACCATGACGCACGCCCAGCAGGACCGGGTGGTGGCGGTGCTGCGGGAGCAGGCCGGCGCATGAGCGGGAGCGTGACCCGGGACCTCCTGGTCGTCGGTGCGGGCGGGTTCGCGCGGGAGACCGCGCAGGCGGTCCGGGACGTCGTCGCCGCCGACACGGCGCACGGCCGCGCCCCGCGGTGGCGGCTCGCCGGCCACCTCGACGACGATCCGGCCCTGCACGGCCGGGAGGTCGGCGGGGTGCCGGTGCTCGGCGGCTGCGAGGTGGCGCGCGACCTGTCGCCGGGGGCGCGGCTGGTGGTCTGTGCGGGCAGTCCGCGCGACTACGCGGTACGGGCCCGCCTGGTGCGGCGTCTGGCGCTGCCGGAGAGCCGGTACGCGACGGTGGTCCACCCCACGGCGGTGGTGTCGGGGTCCTCGGTGCTCGGCGCGGGCTCGGTGCTGCTCGCGCACTGCGTGCTGACCGCCGGCGTCCGGGTGGGGCGCCACGTGGCGGTGATGCCACAGGTGGTCCTGACCCACGACGACGAGGTCGGCGACTTCGCCACGCTCGCCTCCGGTGTCCGCCTCGGCGGCGGGGTGCGGCTGGGCCGGGGCGCCTACGTGGGCGCGGGGGCGCTGGTCCGCGAGCACACGGCCGTCGGCGCCTGGTCGCTGACGGGCATGGGGAGCACGGTCCTGGCCGATGTGCCGCCCGGGGAGGTCTGGGCCGGCAGCCCGGCCCGCCGGCTGCGCGAGGCGGGTGGTCCGGCGCTCGACGAGCTGCGGGCCGATGGCGGAGCGGCCGGTCTGCGGCCACGGACACCGATGGGGAGCCCGGTCACATGAACCAGATACCGCTCGTCGACCTGAAGGCGGCGCACGCCGAGGTCGCCGAGGAGTTGCGGGCCGGCTTCGACCGCGTGCTGGCCGCCGCCGCCTTCATCGGCGGCGAGGAGGTCGGCGCCTTCGAGCGCGAGTACGCCGCCTTCGCCGGGGTCGGGCACTGCGTGGGTGTCGCCAACGGCACCGACGCCCTCGAACTGGCCCTGCGCGCGAGCGGGGTCGGCGTCGGCGACGAGGTGGTGCTGCCCGCCAACACCTTCATCGCCACCGCCGGCGCCACCGCACGGATCGGTGCCCGGCCGGTCCTGGTCGACTGCCTCCCGGACACCCTCCTGATGGATCCGCAGGCCGCGCTGGACGCGGTCGGCCCGGCCACGCGCGCGGTGGTCCCCGTCCACCTGTGGGGGCAGTGCGCCGACACCGCCGAAGTCGCCGCGCGGCTGCCGGGGCACGTACGGGTCGTCGAGGACGCCGCACAGAGCCAGGGCGCGACGCGCGACGGCCGCTCGCCCGGCAGCGGCGGGATCGCGGCGACCAGCTTCTACCCGGGCAAGAACCTGGGCGCCTACGGCGACGCGGGCGCGGTGGTGACCGACGACGAGGAGGCGGCGGACCGGGTGCGGGCGCTCGCCAACCACGGCGGCGTCGCCAAGTACCGCCACGACGTCGCCGGTTTCAACAGCCGGCTGGACGGCCTGCAGGCCGTGGTGCTGCGGGCGAAACTGGCCCGGCTGGCCGAGGGGAACGCGGCCCGCCGGGCGGCGGCCGCCCGGTACGACGCGCTGCTGGGCGGCCTGGCGGCCGCCGGCCGCGTCACCCTGCCGGTCACCGCGCCGGGCAACCTCCATGTGTGGCACCTGTACGTCGTGCGGGTCGCCGGAGCGGACCGCGACGCCGTCGTCGGCAAGCTCAACGCGCAGGGCATCGGGGCGGGCGTGCACTATCCGGCGCCGGTGCACCTCACCCCGGCCTTCCGCCACCTCGGTCACGGCCCGGGCGACTTCCCGCACGCCGAGCGCGCCGCGGACCGGATGCTCTCCCTCCCGCTCTTCCCGCAGATCACCTCCGCTCAACAGCAGCGAGTCGTGGACGCGTTCACCGACGCCCTGCGCTGACGCAAGAAGAGGTACAGATGAACAGACGGAGAAGGTTGCTCCGGTACGGTCTCTTCACCGTGGTCGCGGCCCTGATGGCCACGGTCCTGCCGCCGGCCGCGGTGGCCGGCGCGGCCGACCCCTGCGGGCCCGGCACCAACGCGATCGTGTGCGAGAACTCCAAACCGGGCACGCCCATGTCCGACTGGTTCGCCCCCGGCGCCTACGGGGACATCAAGGGCTTCAGTGCCCAGATGAGCGTCCAGGCGGGCGACACGGTGCAGTTCAAGATCCAGTCACCGACGCCCTACCGCGTCTCGGTGTACCGGCTGGGCCACTACGGCGGGGACGGGGCCCGGCTGCTGTCGACCGCGGCGCAGGCGGCCCAGACCCATCCCGCCAACGTCGCACCGGGAGGCAGTGCGCGCAGCTGCGCCACCAAGGCGTCCACGGGCCTGGTCGACTGCGGCAACTGGCCCGTCACGGCGACCTGGAGCGTGCCGGCCGACGCCGTCTCAGGGCTGTACGTCGCCAACTTCGACCAGGCGGACGGCAACGGCGTGATGCCCTATCCGTTCGTCGTGCGCGACGACTCCAGCCACTCCGACATCGTGGTGCAGACCAGCGACCAGACCTGGCAGGCGTACAACAACTACGGCGGCCAGGACCTCTACGACGGCGGGGGCCCCGCCCCGGACGGCCGGGCGTACGAGGTGAGCTACAACCGGCCGATGGACATCGGCGGGGAGAACGGAATCTACGGATCCGAGTTCCAGATGATCTCGTGGCTGGAGCGCAACGGCTACGACGTCAGCTACCTGTCCGGCATCGACGTGTCGACGCGCGGCGCGCAGCTGGCCGGCCACAAGGTCTTCATGTCCTCGGGGCACGACGAGTACTGGACCCAGGACCAGTTCACCAACGTGCTGAACGCCCGGCGGGCCGGCCGGCACCAGACGTACTTCAGCGGCAACGAGGTCTTCTGGAAGACCCGGCTCGCGCCGAGCATCGACGCGGCGGGGACCGCCGACCGGACCCTGGTCTGCTACAAGGAGACCAAGCTGTCCTTCCCCCGGCCCAATGGCGTCCCCGATCCGAGCGGGATCTGGACCGGCACCTTCATGGACCCGGCCAGTGGTCTTGGCGGGCGTCCCTTCCAGCCGCAGAACCAGCTCACCGGCTCGTTGTTCAGCGTCAACGGCTACCGCAGTGACGCCATCACCGTGCCGGGCGCCTTCGCCAAGCTGCGGCTGTGGCGGGGCACCACCGTCGCGAACCTCACCCCCGCCCAGACGGCGACCTTCCCCGTCGGCACCCTCGGCTACGAGTGGGACAGCGACGTGGAGGACAGCAGCCGCCCGCCCGGCCAGATCCAGCTGTCCTCCACCACCGTGGACGTCAACGACGGCAAGCTGCGGCTCGACTACGGCAACACCTACGGGAACGGCACGGCGACGCACAGCCTGGTCGCCTTCCGCGACCAGACCTCGCACGCCCTCGTGTTCGGGGCGGGCACCGTGCAGTGGTCCTGGGGCCTGACGAACATGCCGACCGGGAACCCGGACGACGCGGTGGTCACCGAGGACAAGCGGATGCAGCAGGCCACGGTGAACGTCTTCGCCGACATGGGCGTCCAGCCGGGGTCCCTCCAGTCCGGCCTGGCGGCGGCGACCGCGTCCACGGACGCCGCCGGCCCGGCCGTCACGGTGACCGGCCCGGCGGCCGACGCCACCGTGCCGGCCCTGCGGCCCGTGACCGTTACCGGCACCGCGACCGACACCGGAGGCGGTGTGGTGGCCCGCGTGGAGGTCTCCACCGACGGCGGCACGACGTGGAAGGCGACCACGGGACTCGGGTCCTGGAGCTACAAGTGGACCCCGGCGGCGCCCGGCCCCGCCCGGATCAAGGTGCGCGCGGTGGACGACAGCGTCAACATCGGCCCCACCACCACGGTGGCGCTGACCGTCGGACCCCAGCAGTGCCCGTGCACCGTCTGGCCGGCCGCCACCGTGCCGGGCACGGTCAACGCGGGTGACGGCAGCGCCGTCGAACTCGGTGTGAAGATCCGCTCCTCCGTGCCCGGCACGATCACCGGTGTCCGCTTCTACAAGGCGCCCGGCAACACCGGCACCCACACCGGCAGCCTGTGGAGCAGCTCCGGCCAGCGCCTGGCCACCGGCACCTTCACCAGCGAGACGGCCTCCGGCTGGCAGCAGCTGAACTTCTCCTCCCCCGTCCCGGTGAAGGCCGACACCACGTACGTCGCGTCCTACTTCGCGCCCCACGGCGGCTACTCCTTCGACCCCACCTTCGCGGGCGGCGACGCCGGACTGGCCCCGCTGACCGCGCTGCGCAGCGGCAGCGACGGTGGGAACGGCGTCTACCGGTACAGCTCCACCGGCGGGTTCCCCTCCACCGCCTCGTCCGGCAGCAACTACTGGGTGGACGCCGTCCTGGACACCTCCACCGCCAGCACGGCGCCGCCCACGATCGGCTCCACGTCACCGCAGTCCGCGGCGACCGGGACCCCGATCACCGCGACGATGGCGGCCACCTTCAGCGAGGGCATCGACGCGGAGTCGCTGGTGTTCACCCTGAGGGACGCCGGGGGCACCCCCGTGCCCGGCACCAAGGTGCTCGGGGCCGCGAACAGCGCCACCTTCACCCCGTCCACCGAGCTGGCGCTGAACACCACCTACACGGCGTCCGTGCAGGCCGCCGACCTGTGGGGCAACACCATGGCCGCGCCGGTCACCTGGAACTTCACCACCAGCACCACGCCGCCGGCGGTGCACTGCCCCTGTTCCCTGTGGGGCACGGGCGCCACCCCCAGCACCGCCAACGCGGGCGACGACGCCAACTCCGTCGAGCTGGGCACCCGCTTCCAGTCGGCCGTGGACGGATACGTCACCGGCGTCACCTTCTACAAGGGCCCCCGCAACACCGGTACGCACACCGGCAGCCTGTGGGCGGCCTCCGGCGCCCTGCTGGCCACCGGCACCTTCGCCGGGGAGACCCTCTCCGGCTGGCAGCAGCTACGGTTCACCGCCCCGGTGCACGTCACCGCGGGCGCCGTCTACGTGGCCTCCTACCACGCGCCCAACGGCAACTACTCGGTGGACGGCGGCTACTTCGCCGCCGCGCACCGCTCCTACCCGCTGGTCGCCCCGGCCGACGGGAGCAGCGGCGCCAACGGCCTCTACACGTACGGGCCCGCGACCGCCTTCCCGGCGAACACCTTCGGCTCGGTGAACTACTGGGTCGGCCCGGTCTTCACCACCTCGCCCCCGCCCGGCAGCGCCCCGGCGGACGGCGCGACGGAGGTGGCGGGCCGGTGAGCACCGTGAGCGTGGTGATCCCCTGCTACAAGTACGGCCACTTCCTGGCCGACTGCGTCAGGAGCGTCCTGGACGAACAGGAAGGGGTCGACGTCCGGGTACTGATCATCGACGACGCGTCGCCCGACGACTCGGCGGCGGTGGCGCGCGCCCTGGCGGCCGCCGACCCGCGGATCGAGGTCCGGGTCCACGAGACCAACCAGGGACACATCGCCACCTACAACGAAGGGCTGCTGGAGTGGGCCGACGGCGACTACGTCGCCCTGCTCTCGGCGGACGACCGGCTGGTCCCCGGCGCCCTGGTGCGCGCCGCCGCCCTCCTGGACACACATCCCGAGGCGGGCTTCTGCTACGGTCGGCCGCTGCGTTTCCAGCACGGCGGGCCGCTGCCCGCGGCCCGCACCGCCACCACCGGGTCCGTCGTCTACCCGGGACGGTGGTGGCTGGAGCGGCGTTTCCGGGAGGGCACCGGATGCATCACCTCGCCCGAGGTCGTCGTGCGCACCAGCCTCCAGCGCAAGGTCGGGGGCTACGATCCGCAGCTTCCGCACGCCGGGGACATCGAGATGTGGATGCGGCTGGCGGCGCACGCCGACGTGGGCTACGTCCGCGGCGCCGACCAGGCCTTCTACCGGGTCCACGGGAACAACATGTCCACCACCGACTTCGGCGGGCAGCTCGACGACCTGCGCCAGCGCCTCGCCGCCTTCGACGCGGTGCTCGACAAGTGCGCGGGCCTGCTCCCGGAGGCGGAGCGGCTGTCGCAGGCGGCCCGCACCCGGCTGGCCCGGTACGCGCTGCGGCGCGCCTACCGGGCGTACGACCGGGGGCGTACCGCGGTGGTACCGGTCGACGAGCTGGTGGAGTTCGCCGCTGAGTGCCTGCCCGGATACACCGGGCTGCCCGAGTACCGGGCGCTGCTCAGACGCCGGCGCATCGGCGCGCGCGCCATGCCCTACCTCCAGCCGCTGGTGCTCTCGGCCGTCGCCGACCGGGGGCGCGAGTGGCTGTGGTGGCGGTCCTGGAAGCGCCGGGGGATCTGATGGGCCGTCCGCACGAAGGGCGTCCCTCAGCGGGACGCCGCGGCGGCCGCCGGCGCCCGCCCCGGGGCGGGGCGGGCGCCGGCCTCCCCGGTGGGGCGCCCGCCGGGGCGGCGGCGCACCAGGAGCCGGTCGGTCCACAGCGCCGCCGCCACCCCGCCGACCAGGGCCAGCAACGCCACCCCGGCCAGGCCGCGGCTCTTGGTGCCGCTCTGCGCGACCGCGGTCGGCGGCACGAGCAGGTCCACGCTCATCCGGGCCGCGGCGGGGATGTCCTGCTGTGTCTGCAGGTCGGCCAGGTGCTTCGTGTAGACCTCGATGATCTTGCGCACGGTGGTGTCGGCCGCGGCCGGCCCGGGCTGTTCCGCCTGGATCTGCAGCGAGGGGATGAGGTAGCGCGGGGTGACGCTGGTGCCGCTGTTGCGCGGGATGAGCCGGTAGGTGCCGCCGACCCCCGCGGCGCGGAGCTCGGCCGCCCCGGCGGGCGAGGCGAGCTGCTGCACCACGGCGTAGGCGACGGCGGCGAGCGGCGGCTGGAGATTGGCGAGCTGGTTGGGGTGGCTGCCGGTCACCGGCGGTTCGACCACCACGATGGCCGAGCTCAGGTACACGGGCGCGGGACGGAGCACCGCAACGGCTCCGGCGGCCGCGAGCGCCATCGCCACGACCAGGACGTACCAGCGCCGGCGCAGCGCACGGACCAACTCACCAGGCGACACGGGGATTCCTTCCGTCCTGACCGATCTTCGCAGGGGACGCGCGGGACCGTCGCCGATTGCGGCACCACGCGGAGGAGTTCATGAGCATCGGCGAGATGGCGGCGGTGCTGCGCCGGCGCTGGTACGTGATGGTCCCCCTGACCCTCCTCAGTCTCCTCGCGGGTCTGCACCTGTACCGGTCGGTGCCGGTGACGTACCAGTCGCAGAGCTCGGTCGCCCTGCTGGACTCCACGGCGGTGGCCGAGCTGGCGCCCGCCTTCGGCAATCCCCTCTCCCATGCCGGCGGTGCGCTGGTGGTCACCGCGGACGTGCTCATCAGGACGCTGTCGGGGACCGACGCGGCACGGGACCTGCACGGTCTCGGCGTGACGGACCCCTACACGGTCGGCTTCGCCACGAAGACCTCGGGGCCGCTGCTCACGCTGACCGTCACGGGGACCGACCGGGCGAAGGTACTGGAGGAGACCGGCACGCTCACCGTCTTCGCCGGGGAGCAGCTCAAGGCGCTCCAGACGGCGGCGAAGGTGCAGCCGGCGTACTTCGTGCAGACGGCGCCGGTGGTGCTGCCGCAGACCCCGGTGGCGCAGCTCAAGAGCCGCTACCAGCAGGTGGCCGGGGTCGTCATCCTGGGGACCACGGCCGGTTTCACGCTCTCCTTCGTCACCGAGAGCCTGGTGGTGGTGCGCCGGCGCCGGCGGGCGGCCGCTTCCCCGCAGGCGCCGGTGGAGCGCCGCCGCATCCGCAGGCGTCCGCGGCGCCGGCGGCCGGACGCCACCGCCGTGCTCAGCTGCTACCTGGCGCTGGCCTTCTTCATCCCCTCGAACCTGACGCTGCCGGGTCTGGGCGGCGTCGGCACCCCGGCGAACGCCTTCGCGCTCCTCGGGCTGTTCTGGTACCTGGCGACCTGGCTCACGGGCGGGATCCGGCCGGCCTGCGCCACCCGGCTGCCCCGGGTGGTGCTGTGCCTGCTGGCGGTCTCGGTGCTGGCCTCCTACGTCGCGAACGCGGCGCGGGGCGCCTCGCACAAGGAGATCCTCGCGGCGGACCGCGGTCTGATCGCGCTGCTCGTGTGGGTGTCGCTGGTGGTGCTGGTCTCGGCCGGCATCCAGGACCGGGCGCGGCTCGACGTGCTGCTGCGGCGGACCGTCGTGATGGGGGCGGTGGTCGCGGCCATCGGCTACTACGACTTCTTCACCGCGACGAACATCGCCGACCACATCGGCGTTCCGGGCCTCCAGTCCGGTGTCGCCCCGATCACCACGCTGGACCGCGGCTCCTTCACCCGTCCGCGCTCCACCACGGCCCAGCCCCTGGAGTTCGGCGGGATGCTCGCCATCCTGCTGCCCTTCGCCGTGCAGCAGGCCCTCGATCCGGTACGGCGGCACCTGGGCCGTGCGCGGCGCTGGGGGCCCGTCGTGCTGATGGGCGGCGCCTTGCCGCTGACGGTGTCGCGGACCTCCATCATCGGGGCGCTCATCGTGGTGCTGGTGATGGTGCCGCGGTGGAAGCCGCAGCGGCGGTGGACCGCGATCGGCCTGCTGCTGGGCTCGGTGGCCTGCTTCAAGGTGGTGGTCCCCGGGCTGATCGGCACCATCACCACGCTGTTCGCGTCTTTCCTGTCGAACTCCGACAGCAGTACCCGGGCCCGTACCGTCAAGTACAGCGCGATCCTGCCCTACCTGGACGAACGTCCCCTGTTCGGGCGGGGTTTCGGGACCTTCCTCCCCGAGCTCTACTTCTTCACCGACAACCAGTACATGCTGACGCTGGCCGAGACGGGCCTCATGGGGCTGGTCGCGCTCCTGGTCCTCTTCTGCACCGGGATCCACCAGGGCGGCGCCATCCGCCGGCTGGCCCGCGACGAGTCCGACCGGGAGCTCGGGCAGGCGTTCTTCGCCTCGGCCCTCGTCGCCCTGGTCATCAGCGCCACCTTCGACGCCCTCAGCTTCCCGATGTTCGCCGGGATGTTCTTCCTGACGCTCGCCGCCGGAGGCGGTTACCTCGGCTTCCTGCGGCGCGCGGCGCCGGAGCCCCTCACCGTGGAGTCCCCATGCCCTCCCGTCCTCCCGGCCCCGTCCCGGCCGCCGTGCCCGGCGCCGGACCCTCGACCGGTACCCGTCCCGTGACCGGTCCCCGTCCCGCGACCGGTCCCGTGGCCGTCGTCGCCGTCACCTGGAACAGCGCGGCGGTGCTGCCGCAGTTCCTCGCCTCGCTGCCGGCGGGCATGGCCGGGCTGGAGTGGCGGCTGGTCGTCGCCGACAACGACTCCGCCGACGGCACCGTGGAACTGCTCCGCTCCCTGGCCCCGGAGGCGACGATCGTCCAGACGGGCCGCAACGCGGGTTACGCGGCCGGGGTCAATGCCGCCCTCGCGGCCGCCGCCGCGTGGGCGGGCGGCTTTCGCGCCGCCCTGGTGTGCAATCCGGACGTCCGGATGCGGCAGGGGTGCGCCGCGCTGCTGGTGGACGCGCTCGACGCGGCGCCGCCCGGGGTCCGCGGCCGGGTCGGGATCAGCGTCCCGCTGCTGTACGAGGAGGACGGCCACACGCTCCTGCACTCGCTGCGCCGCGAGTCGCGCGTGGGCCGGGCGCTCGGCGAGGCGGTGCTCGGCAACCGGCGGGCCGGGCGCTTCCCGCGCTGGAGCGAGCTGGTCACCGACCCGGCCGCCTACGAGCGCCGGACGGTCGCGGACTGGGCCACGGGCGCGCTGATGGCGCTCTCCCGTGACTGCCTGGACGCATGCGGGGACTGGGACGAATCGTTCTTCCTGTACTCGGAGGAGACCGAGTACTGCCTGCGTGCCCGGGACCGCGGCTTCCTCACCCGGCTGGAACCGGCGGCCTCGGCCACCCACCTCGGCGGGGACTCCCGGGTCTCGCCCCGGCTGTGGACGCTGCTGACGCTCAACCGCGTGCGGCTGTACCGGCGCAGGCACGGGGCGGCGGCGACCGCCGCGTTCCGGGCGGCCGTCCTGCTCCGCGAGACCTCGCGGGCCGCCCTCGGCCGCCCGGCCAGCAGGGCGGCCGCCCGCGCCCTGCTGAGCCGCTCCGCCCTGCGCGCCGTCCCCGGTCCCCGAGGGCGCCGTCAGGCCCCGGGGGGCTGCCAGGCCGTGTAGAAGCTCTCCGGGTTGACCAGGTAGCGGACGGTGGGGTGGGGCAGGTGGCGCACCTCGTGGCGGCGGGCGTAGCGGCGGATCAGTTCCCAGTCCTCGCGGGGCAGCACCTCGGGGGCGCGGCGCAGCCGGCTGAAGTGCAGAGCGCGGTTGCGGCGGGCCACGAACGCGTTGGTGTCCAGGAACGCCTCGTGGGCGGCGCGGCGGCGGTCGAAGGGCACCGACAGGACGTCCCTTTCGGTTCCGTCGGGCAGCACCCTGCGCAGCGCGGTGTAGACGGCGTCCGGGCCGGCGGGCCGCTCCAGGACCGCCAGCGCCCGCTCCAGGTGGTCGGGTTCCCACAGGTTGTCGTCGTCGAGGAAGGCGACGTACCGCGACCTGGTCAGCCGGATCCCGACGTTGCGCACGACTCCGGCCGTGCCGGTGCTGCGTGCCAGGGACACGGCGAACAGCCGTGGGTCGGGCGGTAGTTCGGGGAGACCTGCGCCGTCGTCGACGACGAGGACCACCTGGTCGGTGACGGTCTGGCCGAGCGCCGAGCGGACGGCCGCGCGCAGGGCCTCGGGGCGCCGGTGCGTGGCGATCACGGTGGCGACCAGGGCGGCCGGCGCCCCGCCCAGGGTGGCCGCGAGCCGGGCGCTTTCGGCGCTCTCGAAGCGGCGCAGCCGCAGGGCCGAGGGGGCCAGCAGGATCTTGTTCCTGGCCTCGAAGAGCACCAGCCAGCCGAAGGCCCGCTTGAGCAGCTCCCACGGGGCCCGCACGGTACGGCGCATCATGTCCCTCTCGGTCGCTCGTCAGCCTGGGGGTGGGGGGACGACGGGCCTGCCGTCGGACATGCGGTTGCCCTTCCACACGTTCCCGGCGCCGCCGGCGTTCCAGGCGGTGACGGGACCGTAGGCCCCGCCGCCCGGGTGGTACTGGGTGGAGAAGACGTTGTCGGTGACCTGGATGCCGGTGGCGCCCGGGCCGCCGCCGTAGAGCGCGTACGCTCCTCCGGCGAGCCAGTTGCCGTCGACGACGACGGAGGAGACCACGCCGGTGTCGGCGAAGAGGCCGATGCTCGCGGAGGCTCCCCGGTCCACCGCGACGGAGTTCAGCAGGGTGTTGTGGCGGATCGTCAGCCGGCCCTTGTTGCCGCCGCCGCTGATGACGGCGTCCGTGTGCTGCCACTCGCCGCCCAGGTTTCGGAAGGCGACGATGTCGTGCACGTAGTTGTCGTGCAGGTCCCCCTGGCCCATGGACAGGGCGTTGCCGAAGACCGAGATGTCGCACCAGCCGACCTCGACGGAGCCGACGCCCATGTTGGAGACCGCGTAGTTCACCCCTCCGTTGTCGGGGCCCTCGCCGGGCACGGCGGTGATGGTGGTGTGCAGGACCTTCAGGCCGCTGAAGCCGGGGCGCAGGTTGATGCCCCACCAGTTGGCCGAGGTGATCCGGCTGTCGATGACGGTCACGTCGTCGGCGTAGACGTCGAGTGCGCCGTGGATGTCCCAGCCGCGGATGACCGCGCCGTTGGTCCTGACGGACATGTTGCCCGTGTCGTGGCGCTGGAGGCCGGTGCGCGGACCGGTGGAGGCCGCGTCGGGGAATCCGCAGGCGCCGGGCGAGGCGCAGTCGCGGGCGGGCGGGGGCTGCGGGCTCCGGTCCTGCGGGCCCGTCGGCGAGGGCGGTGCGGTGGTGGCGGGGCCGGTGGAGGCCGCCGAGGGACCGCTCGGCGTGGTGGCGGGCTCCGTGACGGGCGCGGAGACCGCCGGGGCCGGGGCCCCGTCGGCGGGGGGCTCGTGCACCCCGGTGCGGCCGGCCCGGTACACGACCAGGACGACGGCGAGCAGGAGCCCGGCGAGCAGCCACGCCCGGAGGCGTCTTCGGCGGTGGGTCACGGCCGCCTACCCGGGGACCGGTGCGGCCGCCGCCGCCCCGTCGCCGCGCAGGAAGGCGCGGCTGGGCAGGACGCACAGGGCGTAGCAGAGGAGGCCGGAGACGGCCGTGGCGAGGAGCGCGGCCGCGCCGTCCCCGAGGTACCGCTCCAGGCCGAGGGCCACGGCGGTCATGGCCGCCCCGCCGAGGAACGGCCAGGAACAGGCCCGGGCGACGGTGCCGATGCCGATGCCGCCCCGGTGCAGCACCAGGAGGAAGACCGGCACCACGACGGCGCCGGCGACCAGCACGTGGGCCCGGGCCACACCGACGATCCCGCCGAGGTCCGCGCCGGCCACGAGGGCGGGGACCAGGACGAGGAGCCACAGTCCCTGAACGCCGATGAGCGAGCGGCGCCGGCCGATGGCCACGAGGCAGTCGTAGGCGAGCTCGCAGCCGATACGGACCAGACCGAGCCCCATCAGCCAGGGCAGCGCGCGGGCGGCGGGCAGCCAGCGCTCGCCGTAGACGAGCTCCACGACCGGTGCGGCGAGGGCGGCCAGAAGGACGCAGAGCGGGACGGTCGCGGTCACGACCACGCCGAGCGCGCGGCCGAACCCGTCGGCGAGCGCCCGTGGGGAGCCCGCCAGCCGGGAGAACCCCGCGAAGGAGACGCGCCGGGCCGCCTCGGAGATGATCCGGACGGGCCAGCCGGACATGTTGAAGGCGAGCACGTAGAAGCCGAGGGCCCGCTGGTCGAGGGCCGAGCCCACCACCATGGTGTCCACGTTGACGACACCGAGCGCGAGCATGCTGGCCCCGGCGAGGGGCAGGCCGAAGCGCAGCAGGGCGCGGGCCTGTTCCCGGTCCCAGCCGAACCTGAGGGTGCCCGGCACCGCGAGGCAGCAGCCGATGAGGGCGGCGGCGTTCCCGGCGACGGATCCCCAGGCGAAGCTCATCGCGCCCCATCCCTCGACGGCCAGCAGCAGCGTGAGCGTGGTACTGAGGACGAAGTTGACTGCGTCGACGGCCATCCGCCGGCCCTGGGCGAACTCCCGGGTGAGGAAGCCGGCGGGCACCTGGGACAGGCCGTCGAGGACCACGCACAGGCACATCACCCGCAGGACGCCGGCGGCCTCGGGCGAACCGAGGATGCGGGCCACGGCAGGGGCCGCGGCGAACAGGCCGGCATAGAGCAGGCCGCTGGAGACGGCGCTCAGAGTCAGGACGGTGGGCGCGAAGCGGCGCGGGTCGCCCTCCCAGCGGACGATCGCGAGCGAGACGCCGAGCTCGTTGGCGGAAAGCAGGACCAGCAGGACGGTCTGGGCGATGCCGTAGACGCCCCAGGCCTCGGGGCCGAGGAAGAAGCGGGCGAGGACGATGCCGGTCGCGAAGTTGCCCAGTCGCATGACGACGGTGTTGACCAGGCTCCAGCGGACCGCGGATCCGACCTTGCGCCCCAGGGACGGCGCCGCCGGGGTGCTCTGCGTGTCGCTCCCGGGGGCGGTCACGGCGTCCCGGCCGGGGACGCGGCGGCGTGCACCGCGGCGGGGTCGCCGCCCGGGGCGGACCGCCCCACGGCCGGCCCGGCGGGGTCGCGCGCGTCCGGATGGGCTTCGGCCTCGGCTTTCGCATCGGCCTGGGTTCCGGCCTCCGCCTCGGCCTGGGCTTGGGCTTGGGCTTGGGCTTGGGCTTGGGCCTCGGCCTCGGCAGCCCCGCCGGTACCGGCGGCGGGCCGGTGCCGGCCGGCCGTCCGGCGGCGGGCCTCCACGAAGAAGGTGGCCACCAGGCTCAGTACGAAGCCCAGCACCCCGGCCATGACGAGGTACTGGAGCCGGGTCTTGGTCTGCGCCTGCGGCTTCTGCGGCGGCACGATCGTCGTCATCCGGATCATGGCTTCCGGCGCCACCGACTGCTGGGCCTGGAACTGCCGGAGCCGTTCCTCCGCGTAGGAGGTCAGGAGCTCGTCCGAGGTCAGGACGGCCGCCGGGTCGGTACCGGTGACGCTCAGCCACATGAAGGGCCCCTGGGCGTTGTCGGCGATCATCGCCTCGTGCTTCCCGGTGACCCCCCGCGCCTTGAGGTCGGCGGCCGAGCCGTCGGAGTTGAGGTTGCGGGCCAGGCCGTCGGCCATTCCGGTCAGCGAGGCCTGGGTGCTCAGGAAGGGGTTCCCGTCGAAGGCCACGGTGGCCTTCGAGGAGTTCAGGAGCGTCACCGTGCTCTGCGACCGGTACTCCACCGGCACCAGCAGGTACACGGCGGCGGTCAGCACCGCCGTGAGCAGCAGCCCGGGCAGCAGCACGTACCAGCGCCTGCGCATGACCCGCGATATCTCCGCGAGATCCATGGTGTGTCCCCCTCGCGGCGGCGCCCGCTCGCGCGTGCGCCGCCGCACTGTCATTGCCGATGGTGCGGTCGTGGGCGGTGTGGACGGCGTGCACGATGTGGAGGGCGTGCACGGTCGTCGCGGCTACCGCGGTGGTCGCGTACCGGCTCCGGCTGCCGCCCCGTGCGGGACGAGGTCGGTGGGCCTGGGCCGGGTGCGGGCCGACCCGCCGTCCAGCAGGACGCCCGCGATGCGCTCGCTCGCGCGGCCGTCCCACAGCCCGGGGCAGCGCGCCGTGGGCGGACGGTCGAGCACCCGGTGCACGGTGGCCACGATCCGCCCTGGGTCCGTACCCGCCAGCACGTTGGTGCCCTGCTCGACGGTGACGGGCCGTTCGGTGTTCTCCCGCAGGGTCACGCAGGGCACGCCCAGGGCCGTGGTCTCCTCCTGGACGCCGCCGGAGTCGGTGAGCACCACCCGCGCGGCGTCCTGCAGGGCGATGAAGTCGAGGTATCCGGCGGCCGGAACCAGCCGGATGCCGCCGGGCACCCCCAGTTCGGCCAGTCGCCCCGCCGCCCGCGGGTGCACGGGCAGCAGCAGCGGACAGCGGCCGGCGATCTCGGCCAGGGCCTTGAGCAGCCCGCGCAGCACCGTGGGATCGTCCACGTTGGCCGGCCGGTGCAGGGTGACCAGGCCGTAGCCGCCCCGGGTCAGCCCGTACCGGTCGAGGACGTCCGACTGCCGGGCCCGCTCCAGATTGGCGAAGAGCGTGTCGATCATGACGTTGCCGACGACGTGGATCTGGTCGTCGCGGTAGCCCTCCGACCGCAGGTTCGCGGCCGCGTCGTCCGAGGGGGCCAGCAGGTAGTCGCTGACCCGGTCGGTGGCGACCCGGTTGACCTCCTCCGGCATGCTCCAGTCGCGGCTGCGCAGACCGGCCTCCACGTGGGCCAGCAGGGGGCCGGCCTTGGCGGTGACCAGCGCGCAGGCGAGCGTGGAGTTGATGTCGCCGACCACCACCACCGCATCGGGGGCCAGTTCCGCCAGCAGCGGCTCGAAGGCCGCCATCACCCGGCCGGTCTGCTCGGCATGGGTGCCGGAGCCGGCGCCGAGGTACCGGTCGGGGGGGCGGATGCCGAGGTCGCGGAAGAACACGTCGTTCATGGACTCGTCGTAGTGCTGCCCGGTGTGGACGAGGGTCACCTCGGCGCCGCGGCGCTCCAGTGCGTCCATCACCGGTTTGATCTTCATGTAGTTGGGCCGCGCCCCGGCGACGCAGACGATCCTGGTGCTGGTGCTGGTCATGGTCAGAGCACCTCCACGGTGGCGCCGGACAGCCGGTTGCGGCAGTCGAGGACGAAGGAGGCGTGCTCGGTGACCAGTGCGTAGTCGAAGGAGTCGTGGTCGGTGAGCAGGACGACCACGTCCGCGGCCGCCAGCTCCTTGCGGGTCGGCTCGACGCGGACGAGCCGGGCGTCGACCTTGACGTCCTCCACCACGTGCGGGTCGGCGGCGCGCACCTTGGCACCCATGTCGAGGAGCAGTTGTGAGATGCGCACCGCCGGGGACTCCCGGGCGTCGCCGGTGTTCTTCTTGTACGCGAGCCCGAGGAGCAGGACGCGGGAGCCGTTGACCGAGCGGCGTTTGGCGTTGAGGGCGTCGATGACGCGGCGCGTCACGTACTCGGGCATGTGGCTGTTGATGTCGTTGGCCAGTTCGACGAAACGGAAGCTCTGGCCGAGCTCGCGCTGCACCCTCCACGACAGGTAGGAGGGGTCGATCGGCAGGCAGTGGCCGCCGACTCCGGGGCCGGGGGTGAACTTCATGAAGCCGAAGGGCTTGCTGGAGGCCGCTTCGATGGCCTGCCACACGTCGATGTCGAGGTGGCGGGCGAACATCGCTATCTCGTTGACCAGGGCGATGTTCACGTGCCGGAAGGTGTTCTCCAGCAGTTTGGCGAGCTCGGCCTCCTTGGGCGAGCGCACCGGGACGGTGGTGTCGACGAGTTCGCCGTAGAAGGCCTCCACGGCCTTGAGCGAGGCCGGATCGACACCGGAGACGACCTTGGGCGTCTGCTGGAAGCCCCAGACGGCGTTCCCGGGGTCGATGCGTTCGGGGCTGTAGCCGAGGTGGAAGTCGATCCCGGCCGTGAGTCCCGAGCCGTCCTCCAGGATCGGCGCGAACAGCTCCTCGGTGGTGCCCGGGTAGGTGGTGGACTCCAGCACCACGGTGGCGCCGGGACGCAGGTAGCGGGCCAGGGTGCGGGCCGATTCCTCGATGTGGCGCAGGTCGGGTGTGCCCTCCTGCAACGGGGTCGGCACGGTGACGACGGCGACGTCGAAGCCCCCGCAGTCGCGTGCCAGTTCGCTGGGCCGGTAGGTACCGAGTGCCAGTGCGCGGCCCAGCCGCTCGCAGGAGACGTCCTCCACGTACGACTCGCCGGCGGCGAGGCTCTTGACCCGCCGCGCGTCCACGTCGTATCCGATCACCTGGTGTCCGACCTCGGCGGCCCGGACGGCCAGCGGCAGCCCGACGTATCCCTGTCCCACGACGACGACGCGCATCAGTGACTCCTGTTCGCGGAACCGGCAGACGGTGTGCGGTGGATGAGCTCCCGTACCGTCATGAGGAGGAAGGCAGCATTGGTGGTGAGGTAGCGCCTGCCGAGGCGGCGGGGCTCCTGGAGGGTGCGGTAGAACCATTCGAGCCCCATCCGCTGCCAGACCAGGGGGGCCCGCTTGGTGATGCCGGCGAGGATGTCGAAGGAGCCGCCGACGCCGTGCACGACGTGGGCGCCGGTGCGCTTGCCGTAGCCGGCGGTGAAGATCTCCTTCTTGGGCGAGGTCATGCCGAGGAAGAGCAGGTGGGCGCCGCTGTCCGCGATGGCGTCGGCGATCGCCTCCTGATCGGCGTCCTCGAAGTAGCCGTTGCGGCTGCCCGCCACCCGCAGGGCGGGGAACCGCTCACAGACGCGGTCGAGCATCATCTCCAGGACGTGCTGCTCGGCGCCGAGCAGGTAGACGGGGACGGCGGCGCTCTCGGCCGCGGCGAGCAGGCGCATGAACAGGTCGATCCCGGCCACCCGTTCGGGCAGCCGGACGCCGAGGACGCGGCCGGCCCAGACGACCGCCTGGCCGTCGGCGAGGACGAGGTCGCAGCCGCCGACCGCCTCGGCGAGGCGGGGGTCGCGCCGCATGTTGACCAGCTTGGCGGCGTTGACCATGCCGATCTCGATCCGCTCCCCGCGCCGCACGGCGTCGAGGCAGCGCATGACGGTCTCGTCCATGGTCAGGGCGTCCAGTGCGAAGCCGAAGAGGTGCTGGCGCCGGGTCATCCGCGCGGTCCCCCGAGCCAGGCGAACAGGAGCCAGCCCAACTCGTAGGGTCGGCATTCGCGGTCCACCGCGAGGGGTGGCAGGAGCCGGTCCAGCGGTGCGAGCCGGGCGTGCGGTGCCACCCGGGTGGTGAGGCCGCGGACGGCCCGGACGGCCTTCTTCGGGTCGCCCCGGTGGACCTTGCGCCAGGTGACGCCCAGCTCGTCGCGGATCACCGGTTCGCGCGGGGCGCCGCCGGGTCCGGTGATCTCGGGCACCTCGGTCATCCAGCGCAGGCCCCTGCGGATCTGCGGTCCGAAGTCGGTGCCACCCGCTTCGGCCAGGTCGAACAGGGCGCTGGGTGCCATCGCGTGCTGGTGGACGCTGTAGACGGGGTAGCCCTCCACCACCGTGCCGTGGCGGGCGTCGTAGTGCCACCACCACTGGCCGCCGTCCCCCTGCAGGGCGCAGATGCGGGCGGCGCAGGCGTCCGCGGCCGCCAGGGCCCGCGGGTCGTCGCGGCTCGCGTGCAGCCGGGCCAGGGCCTGGAGCGGATAGGTCTGGTCCGCGAAGCAGGCCACGTGGGAGCGGTACCCGGGCACCAGGCCCGGCGCGGTGGCGTGCGGGAAGAGGGGGCTGTCGCCGGCCCTGGCCGCGAGCAGGCGGTCGCGGGCGGCCGTGATGCGCTCCTCCACGTCCACGTCCACGGCGCCGCGGGCGGCCACGAGCGCGGAGAGCACCCAGGCGGCCTCCACCGTGTACCGGGGCGTGCCCGGCGCGTCGAGCGCGGCGACCCGGTCGAGGGCGTCGGAGAGTTTGGCGTGGCCGGTCTCGGCGGCTGCCCACGCGATGAGGGCCGCGTCCCCGAGGTCGCTCACCCCGGGCAGGCGCTGGACGAGCAGTCCGGCGAACTCCTCGGCGGTGCGCCCGCCGAACAGGGTCCGCTGCCGCTCCTGCGGCAGGAACCGGGCGCCCAGCGCGGTGATGGCCGCGTACCGGGTACTGGTCCCGCGTGATGCGAGGCCGCGGACGCCCTCGGGTGACACCGTCCCCACCCGAGTGAACAGGAACGTTTCCTCTTCCGGCAGGTACATCGCCGGCAGCCCCGCCTCAGCCAGTTCGAGCAGCCGGCGGGCGAGTGCCTGCAACGGCTCGTCGTGGGCCAGTGATGCTAATCGTGAGGCGGTCACCGGATCCCCACCCCGGTTCCCCCCGTACTGCGCGCACCCCGTGTGTCCGAGCTGTACGGCTCCAACACGCCTACCCCCTCTGATCGCTCCCCGGACGGACCTGGCGGACCACTCCACGGAGGGGAATCGCGCATGACGGCGCCCGTGCGCACGGCGGCATCCCGCCCCGGCACGAGCCGTCCGACGGCTGCCGTCTGGATCCCCCCAGCGATGCCCCGGACCGGGACACGCGTGGACGGTCGGCGTCCCGCGGGCGCGCTGCGCACGCCTGCCACGCCACCGCCGACGATGCCCTCGTCGCGTACAACCCCCCACTGATCAGCGCCTGTTGGCTGCTCAGTTCCCGCTCAACAGGGACACGGTATGCCTACGGATGTTCGTTGATTGTCCTTTTGAGGAAATGCCGCCGACCCAAGTTGTCGGCGTCCCGTCAAGCGCGCTCGAAGAGTGCGCCCTCCTTCTCGTCGTGCAGCGTGCCGGTGCGCGGGCACTCCCACACGCCCGGCTCGCCCTCGCGCTCCACCAGCCGCACCCCGGCCCGGCCCACCCAGCCGATCCGCCGGGCGGGCACCCCCGCCACGAGGGCGAAGTCCGGCACGTCGCGGGAGACCACCGCACCGGCCGCGACCAGCGCCCAGCGGCCGACGTGCACCCCGGCCACGCACACCGAGCGGGCCCCGAGCGAGGCCCCCTCGCCCACGACGACCCCGGCGGGTTCCCAGTCGCCGTCGCCCTTGCGGCGGCCGTCCGGTTCCACGGCGCGCGGGTAGAAGTCGTTGGTGAGCACCACCGCCGGGCCGATGAACACCCCGTCGCCGAGCACGGCGGGCTCGTACACGAGGGCGTAGTTCTGCAGCTTGACGTGGTCCCCGATCCGCACGCCCGGCCCGACGTACGCCCCGCGCCCCACGATGCACCCGCGGCCGAGCCGGGCCCCCTCCCGGATCTGCGCCAGTTCCCAGACGGTGGTCCCCTCACCGAGCTCGGCGGTCCCGTCGACCTGGGAGGTGGGCTGTATGCGGACACTCACGAGGCGTTCCCCTTACGGTTCGCGGGGCGTACGGAGGCGTGTGCGTATGACGGAGGCGTGTGCGTACGACGGAGGCGTGTGCGTACGTACGTGCGGCCCGAGCATATGCGCCGGCGGACCGGACCGCCGGTTGATCAACCAACCTTTCACGCACCCGACTTGAGGAAGCGGGGCCGCCCTCAGCCCAGGAAGCTCAGGCGCACCTGACGGTCCGGGTTGTCCTTGTTGGTGTCGACCAGGCACACCGACTGCCAGGTGCCGAGGGCGAGCCGGCCGGCGACGACCGGGAGCGTGGCGTGCGGCGGGAGGAAGGCCGGCAGGACGTGGTCGCGGCCGTGGCCGGGGCTGCCGTGGCGGTGGCGCCACCGGTCGTCGGCGGGCAGCAGCGAGGCCAGCGCCCCGAGCAGGTCCTCGTCGCTGCCCGCGCCGGTCTCGATGACGGCGATGCCGGCGGTGGCGTGCGGGACGAAGACGTTCAGCAGGCCGTCGCCGCCGGCAGCGGCCTCGCCGAGGAAGTCCTCGCAGGCACGGGTCAGGTCGGTCACGGTCTCCTGGCTGCCGGTGGCCAGCCGCAGGACCGTGGTGCGGAAGGGCTGCGCGTGATCGCTCATCGGCCCATCCTTCCCCACCGGTGCGGCCGGCCGCCACGGCTCCCCCGGGTGTCGTGGCACGTTTCGCCCCTGCGGCCCGCCCGGTGAAACCCGATCGCGTGTGCGGCGTGAGAAGGGCGGACCGCCGCGCCCCACCCGGGCGCCCTGGGTGAGGACGAGTACGAGCAGCATGAGAGTCCCGCGGCCGGCCGGACGCGGCCGCATGAAGCCGGCCGCACGCTGCCGGGCGCGTTCAGTCGACGGACACGCGGTCCCCGTACGGCCGGGCGTCGGCCGGCAGCTCGCTGCGCCGGCGGCCCGGGGCACGGCCGGGGCGGACCGGCCACCAGGTGCTACGGCCCAGGAGCGCGGCGAGCGCCGGCACCAGCACGATGGACAGGACGAAGGCGGAGAGCATGATGCCGAGCCCCGTCGCGAAGCCGATCTGCTGGGTGGAAGGCGCCGAGTTGACGGCGAGGCTGCCGAAGGAGGCGGCCAGGACCACGCCCGCCGTGGCGATGGCGGGGGCGGTGTGCCGCACGGCGCGGGCGACGGCGGCGCGGGCCGGCCCGGGGCGCTCCATCTCCTCTCGGATGCGGTCGCTGATCAGGATGTTGTAGTCGGTGCCGAGGGCCACGACGAAGAGGAACAGCACCAGTGGCAGGACGAAGTTGACGCCCGGCTTGTCGAGCAGGTGCTGGAAGAAGAGCGCGGAGGCGCCGAGCGTGGCGGCGAAGCCCAGGCCGACGGCGACCATGAGGATGACCGGCGCGACCAGACTGCGCAGCAGCACGAGCAGGATGAGGGCGATCAGCACGGCGGCGACCGGGAAGACGATCCTGAGGTCGTGGCCCACGGCGGTGGAGATGTCCGCGAATATCGCCGCCGTGCCGCCGACATGGGCTTGCAGTCCCGGGGGCGTGTGGGCGGCGACGGTCTCACGCAGGGGGCCGGCGACCAGGTCGCGGGCCTGCTGGGACTGGCTGTCCACGGTGAGATAGAGGTCGATGCGGACGGCGTCGGCCTCCTCGTTCAGGGTGACCCCGCCGACCTGGCCGACGCCTTCGACCTCGGCGAGGGCCGCGGGCAGCGTGCCCACCGCCTCGGCGGTGAGGGCGCCGCCGTCCCGGGCCGTGACGTAGACGGTGGCCGGGTCGGACACACCGGCGGGCAGCGCGCGGGAGATCTCGGCGGAGGTGGTGGCGGCTGGGGTGTCGTGGGACCCCGCACTCTGGCCGAAGTCCATCCGCAGGCCGGCCAGCCCGGCCGCCAGTGCGCCGAGCAGGGCGACGGAGGCCAGGACCAGCGTGAGCGGGCGGCGGGCGACCAGGCCGCCGAGACGGGCGGCCGTGCCGGGGCGGGGCTCGCGGCGAAGGGAGCGGGAGGGCCAGAACATCTTCCGGCCGGCGACCGCGAGCAGCGCGGGCATCACGGTGAGGCTGGCGAGCAGCATGACGAGTACCGAGACCGCGATGGCGGGACCTAGCACCCGGAACTGCCCGAAGGTCGCGACGCCGAGGGTGGCGAAAGCGGCCACGATGGTGAGCGCGGCGGAGGTGATCGCGGTGCCCACCCGCGCGCTGACCTCGGCCGACACGGTGCGCGCGGGTGCGTCGGGGCGGGCCCGCAGCTCCTCGCGGAAGCGGAAGAGGAGGAAGAGGAAGTAGTCGACGCCGATGCCGATCAGCACGACGCCGATCATGCTGGGGGTGGAGGTGTCGAGCGTGATGCCGGTGAGCATGGCGGCGCCCACGACCACACCCGCGGCCGCGCCGCCGATGACGACGACCGCGAACAACGGGACGAAGGCGGCGAGCGCGCTGCGGAACACCAGGACGTTGATCAGCACGATCAGGCCCGTCATCAGCAGTCCGACGATCAGCTGGGTGGTCTTCTCGGCTTCGGCGGTGTCCACGAGGTCGGCCAGGCCACCGGTGAAGCCGGTGCGCATCCCGGCCTCGGCGAACACGTCCTTCGCGTGGTCGCGGAAGGCGCGGTAGAGGTCGTGCAGCCGGGGGTCCGTCGCGTTGCCGGTCAGCTGGACGGAGAGCAGCTCGAAGCCGCCGCCGGGCGCGGTCATGGCGGGACTGACCTTCGGAGTCTGGGAGTAGTCCTGGGTCAGGAAGTCCGGGAGCTCCTCGCCCTCCTCGGGGTCGGGCATCGACACGTGCCGGCTGCCCAGCTGTCCGGCGAGGGCGCCGACCCGCAGGTGGTCGGCGTCCGTGAGCGGTTTGCCGTCGGCGCGGGCGACCAGCACGGTCACGGCGTTGGCGTCGGGCTTCACCCCGAAATGGTCCTCTGCGATTTCCAGGGCGGCGGCGGAGTCGTACCGGGCGGGCAGGAAGTCGCCGCTCTGCGTCTGGGTGACGCGGAAGATCAGCGCCTGGCCGAGCACGGAAAGGAAGATGCCCAGTACCGCCCACAGGGCGATGACCTTCCAGGGATTGCGGGTGGAGAACCCGGTCAGGGCGCGGATCACATCGTCCTCCGGCAGTGGGTGGGCGGCCGGGTCCTCCCGGCCGTTGTCCAGCTCATCAGCGCGGACGGCCCGGATCGTCCGGAGGCGGGACGAGAAGGCGGATGGGAGCACGGGCCGGGTGCGGCCGCCGGCCAGGACCCTGGTCCTGGTCCGGCATCGGTCCGGGGACCCGGGCCGGGAGCCGGCTCCGGTGTCAGAATGGCTCGTGAGACGACGGTCGCGCCGCACCGGCGGCAGCGGCCGGGGGGAGGACGACCATGCCGACGACGAGCCCTGCTTCCGGGGCCTCCGGGTCCCCGGAAGGCCCGAAGTCCGCGGAGGATTCAGGGGGTCCGACGGCTCCTACGGCATCGGGGACTGCAGGGGGCTCCGGCACGACCGGAGCGCCGCCGCGCGGCGACGCGCTGCCGTGGACGCGCAACGACGCGCTGGTCGCGGTCGGGGCGGCGGTGGTGGACCTGATCGGTTTCACGCTCACCATCCATGACGAGCAGGGGACGGTCCCCGCGGCCGGCTGCGTGCTCCTGGTGGTGTCCGCGCTGCCGCTGCTGGTGCGCCGCCGCATGCCGGCCCTGGTGCTCGCGGCAGTCCTGCTGCTCGGCCTGGTGCTGAACCTGAACATGCCGGTGGGCCAGCATTTCAACACCACGGCCGTGGTGGCCCTCTACACGGTCGTACGGTCCCGCGGACCGGTCGTGTCGGCTCTGGCGACGCTCGCGTCCGTCGCGACACCGCTGGCCGCGCAGACGTCGTGGCCGCCGAGGATCGTCGACGTGGTGGGCAACGGCGCCGCCGGGGCGATCGTGGTCGTCACCGCGACCGTGGTCAGCCGATGGCAGCGGGACATCGAGGCCAACCGCCGGCTGCTCGCGGACCGCGCGGTGGCCGATGAACGGCGCCGCATCGCGCGGGAGTTGCACGACATCGTGGCGCACCACATCACCACCATGCAGCTGATGGCCGGAGGCGCCCGGGCCAACCTCGCGCGCGACCCGGAGGTGGTCAGGGAGGCCCTGGTCACGCTGGAGGGATCAGGACGGATGGCCTTGCGCGAGATGCGGCAGCTGCTGGACGTACTGCGTGCCGGGGACGAGATGGAAGAGGCGCCGACCGCCCCGCAGCCCGGTGTCGGGGACCTGGGCCGGATCGTCGACGAGTCGTGCCGGGCCGGCCTGCCCACCGCGCTCGACCTTCGGGGCGAGGAACGCCCGCTGCCGCCCAGCGTGGGCCTGACCGTGTTCCGCATCGTGCAGGAGGCGCTGACCAACGCGCGCAAGTACGCGGGCGGGGCGCGGGCGACCGTACGGCTGACGTACGGACCCGACGCGGTGGCCGTGGACGTGTCGGACGACGGTGGGGGCGAGGACGGCGGTCTCGCCGGGGCCGGGGCCGTGACCGCAAGCGCATCCGGAGCCGGTTCCGCAGCTCACGGGTCCGTAGCCGGGGTCGCGGCGCGGTCGGGCGCGGGGCCGGGGTACGGCTTGATCGGGATGCGGGAGCGGGTCGCACTGCACGGCGGGACGCTCGTGACCGGCCCGCTGGACGGCGGGGGTTTCCTGGTGTCGGCCTCGCTGCCGCTCAAGGCCGACGGGGCGGTGCTGTGATGAGCCGCACGCAGCAGAACGCGACCGCCGGACCGGCGGAAGAACCGGCGGAGGGGCCGCCCGGTGAACCGGCGGGCGGCCGGCCGATCAGGGTGCTGATCGCGGACGACCAGCCGCTGGTGCGCCGCGGTCTGGCGCTCATCCTCGGGCCCGACCCGGCCTTCGAGGTGGTGGGCGAAGCCGGCGATGGGGCGCAGGCGGTGGACCTCGCGCACCGGCTTCGGCCCGACGTCGTCGTGATGGACATCCGGATGCCGGTGCTGGACGGGGTCGCCGCGACCGGCCGGCTGGCGCGCGAGCTGCCCGGGTGCCGGGTGCTGGCGCTGAGCACCTTCGACATGGACGAATACGTGGTGGCCGCACTGCGGGCGGGTGCCTTCGGGTTCCTGCCCAAGGACATCTCACCGGAGGAGCTGGTGGCCGCGGTGCGGGTGGTGCACACCGGGGAGGCCGCGGTCGCGCCCCGGCTGCTGACCCGGCTGATCTCCACGTACGTCCGGGCCCCGCAGCGTCCGCGCCCGCCGGTCGCGCGAGCGGGCGAGCTCACGCCGCGCGAGCTGGAGGTTTGGCGCCTGATGGCCTCGGGCTTCGACAACGCCGCGATCGCCCGGTCCATGGACATCAGCGTGTCGACCGTGAAGAACCACATCACCAGCGTCTTCGGCAAGCTGGGCGTGCGGGACCGTGCCCAGGCCGTCATCGCCGCGTACGAGACGGGCCTGGTCGAGGTCGGCGGCGGGGGGTAGCTGCCGTACCGCCGGGGCCGCGCCCCGCGGCACGCGCAGGCGGGACGCGCGACAGGACGGCAGGCCCGGCGGGAAGGCGGCGGTCAGCCGCGCGGCACGACCGTCCCCAGCACCTGGGGCAGCGGGTACCAGTCGGCGGAGACGATGGAGGCGTGCCGTCCGGCGAGGAGGGCGAGGCGGTCACGGGCCTGCGCCTCGGTCGGGTGCGTGGAGTCGATGGCCGGGGTGACGTTGTGGGCGTCGGTGGCGATCAGCAGGTAGTGGTTGCGGTCGTACCAGCCGGTGTCGACGGAGCCCGAGGCGTAGGTGCTCGCGTCCCCGTCGAAGACGACGAACCAGGGGCGCAGGGAGGCGTCGGCGTAGCGGACGCGCGGGTCGCCCGCCTCGGCCCGGTGCACGGCCGGGAAGGCGGCGGCCTGGCCGAGCCGGCCCTGGGCGGCGAGTGAGCGCAGGTGGGTGGCGTACTCCCGGTCGGTCCACAGAGTGTCAGAACTGTTGCCCTCCTCCAGGGTGCCGGGGATCAGCTCCACGATGAACTTTCCGGCCAGGGCGGCGCGACTCGGCCATGCTCCGGCGCGGGCGGCGGTGTCGAGGTCGAGGCGGCCGGCGGCCAGCTCGCCGGGGCGGTAGACGGCGCCACCGAGCCCGGCGTTCAGCAGGGCGTCCAGCTCGGCCGGCCCGCGTCCGAGGTTGGCGGCGAATCCGTCCTTGAGTTCCAGTTTGAGGATGACGGGCCGGTGGCCGGGGTGGGCCTCGTGCCAGCTGCGGATGTCGGCAAGGCAGCCCGCCAGGTTCTGGTTGCGGGACTTGGTGCGCAGCTGGGCCGGGCTGGTGGCGTTCTCGCAGTTGTTGTCGTTGCCGAAGGGGTTGTCGTGGGAGACCCGCCAGGAGGTGCCGAAGAAGTTCGTCCACACGTCGAGTTCGAGCATGGCGGCGCCGGAGTCCAGCGCGTCGGCGAAGTAGGGGTACTTGGCCTTCTCGTAGGCGTTGTGCACGCCCACTCCGGTCGAGCCCGCGTAGGGCAGGCCGTCGGAGACACCCGCCGCGCCCGCGGGGGCCGTACCGAGCGCCAGGGCGACGGCCGCCGAAACCGCCGTCACCAGGCCCGCCATCCGGTTGCGCAATCTCATCCTGTCGGCTCCTGTCGGTCCTGTGGGGTTCAAGTCGCGCGCAGCGTAGGCGAGTTGGATGGACCACGGAAGACCGGGGAGTGTCGCGGAGGCGACCGGGGGCCGCTGTGAGAACGGACACGTCGGGTTTTCGGAACCCGGCCCCGTGCTCTCCCCCTCGAACGGAGAGTCGGACGCGTCTGCGGGGCGGGGAGTGCCACATGTTCACCAAGGTCAGCGGGCGGGTCGTACGGATCTGCGTGGTCCTCGCCGCCCTCGGCGTGCCGGCCGTCGCGGGCGGCACCTACCTCTGGGAGCTGCGCGGCATGGTGGCCCACCGTGCGGACGGGGACGCCGCCCAGGGCGTCTACCGGCAGGACCCCGAGCGCGCAGACCGGACGGCGGCCGCCGTGCTGGACGGCATCGCCCGTGAGGAACCGGACCCGCCGAAGGACGGCAGGGCCTTCGCCGACACCGGTCCGGCCGAGCGGTGGAGGTCCGGCGGCTGGCAGCCTTCCGAGCCGCTCCGGGCCCGGCCCGCGCCGGCCGAACCCGCCGTCGGGGCCCTCTTCTCGCCCGGTACCGACGGCGACCCCGACCACCACTGCTCGGCCGGTGTGGTGCACTCCCCCGGCGGCGACCTCGTCGCCACCGCCGCCCACTGCGTGTACTCGGGCGGCTTCCGCACGAACCTCGCCTTCGCCCCCGGCTACCACGACGGCGTGGCACCGTACGGGGTCTGGGTGCCCACCCGCATCGACGTGGACCGCCGCTGGAGCGAGGACCAGGACCCCGATCACGACGTCGCCTTCATCCGGCTGCGCCGCCCCGGCTACCCCGGTCAGCGGCTGGAGGACGTCACCGGGGGCCTGACGATCTCCTTCCGCCCCGAACTGCCCGCCCCGGCCCGGCTCGTGGGCTACCCGAACACCTCCGAGCAGCCGCTGGACTGCCGCAACACCGCCCGGGCCGCCGGCCCGGCGCAGCTGCGGTTCGACTGTGCGGACGTGCCCAACGGGACCAGTGGCGGACCGGTGCTGACGGACGGGCACACGCTGATCGGGCTGATCGGCGGCCGCGACGGCGGGGGTGACGACGAGACCTCGTACAGCAGCTACTTCGGCGACGACGTCCGGGTCCTGTACGAACGCGCCACGACGCCCTAGGTTGCGAGTTCTGCGGACGCATCCGGCAGTTCGGGCCGCGACGGCGGCGGCCTCGTCGCGGCGCTGTACCGACGGCGGCGCGGCGGCCCGGACATCCGGGGGATCAGCGCGGCAGGGAGGCGTAGGAGACGCGGGTGAGCTGTTCGGAGGCCGCCCAGAGCCGTTCGCCCGCCGTGTCGTCCAGGGTCCACCTCGCCCGCCAGGACGGCGCGGGCGCGCCGCGCCAGCCGAGCCGGGGCCCCACGAACGCGTCCGGCCGGACCCCCGGCGCGGTGGCCGCGTAGAGGGTGGGCAGCGCGCCGGAGGAAGCGGGCTGCGCGATGACCGTGTTGCCCAGTGCCATCACCCGGGAGGCGAGTCCGCGGCCTTCCTGGCCGGCGGCTCCCGCGTGCAGGTTGGTGGACGCGTAGCCCGGGTGGGCGGCGGCCGCCACGATGGAGGAGCCGGCGGCCCCGAAGCGCCGGGCCAGCTCGTGCGTGAAGAGCAGGTTGGCCGTTTTGGAACGGCCGTAGGCGACCCAGCGCCGGTAGCCGGGCTCGGCGCTGAGGGCGCCCGGGTCGTCGAGGTCGCCGGGGACCAGCTTTCCGAGGACGTGGAAACCGCTGGAGACGTTCACGATCCGGGCCCCAGGGGCGGCTGCCCTCAGCCTGGGCAGCAGCAGCCCGGTCAGCGCGAAGTGCCCCAGGTGGTTGACCCCGAACTGGGTCTCGAAACCGTCGGCGGTCCGCCCGTACGGCAGCGCCATCACACCGGCGTTGTTGACCAGCAGGTCCAGGGAGGCGTGACGCTGCCCGTACCCCTTCGCGAACTCCCGCACCGACGCCAGGTCGGCCAGGTCCAGGGCCGCGAACTCCACCTCTGCGCCCGGCACTTCGGAGCGCATCCGGACCTGGGCCGCCCGTCCGCGCGCGGCGCTGCGACAGGCCAGCACCACCCTCGCCCCGCGCCGTGCGAGTTCGCGGGCGGCGACGTAGCCGATCCCGCTGTTGGCCCCGGTGACGACGGCGGTCCGGCCGCTCTGGTCGGGGATGTTCGTGGCGTTCCAGCCGGGCATGGCAGCTCCCTCGCGAACGGTGGGTGACCGAGCGTAGACCTCCCGGGGCCAGGGGCGGCAGCGGGGGCCGCAGGGGCAGGCCAGTAGGCTGCGGGTCCGCCCCTTGTCCCTTCCCGTTCCGAGGTACCGCGCAGTGAGCTCCGCACCGCCCCCCATGCCCGTGACGGTCGTCGGCCTCGGCGCCGACGGCTGGGCCGGGCTCACCGCCGCCGCGCGGTCCGCGCTGACCTCCGCCGAGGTGCTGATCGGCGGGCCGCGCCAACTGGACCTGCTGCCCCCCGCCGAGTGCGCCGGTGAGCGGGTCGCCTGGCCGAGCCCCCTGCGGCCGGCCGTGCCGAAGCTGATCGCCGGGCACGCGGGCCGCCGGATCGCGGTGCTCGCCAGCGGCGACCCGATGTTCTACGGGATCGGCCGAGCCCTCGCCGAGGAGCTGGGCGCCGGGGCGCTGTGCGTCCACCCCCACCCCTCCTCCGTCTCCTACGCCTGCGCCCGTCTGGGCTGGCCGGTGGAGGACACCGAGGTCCTGACGGTCGTCGGCCGGCCGGTGGAGCGGATCGCCGCGGCGCTGTACGAGGGCCGGCGGGTGCTGGTGCTGAGCGCCGGGGCCGGCTCCCCGGGCGAGATCGCCGCCCTGCTGCGCGACCGGGGCTTCGGTCCCAGCCGGATCCGGGTGCTGGAGCAGCTCGGCTCGGAGCGGGAGGACGCGTACGAGGGCCTCGCCGAGAGCTGGGACCGGGCGCCGGGCGACCCGCTGAACGTGGTGGCCGTGGAGTGCCGCCGTGATCCCGCCCACCCGGCGCCCCGGCTCGGTGCGACCCCCGGCCTGCCGGACGCCGCGTACGAGCACGACGGACAGCTCACCAAGCGCCGCGTCCGGGCCGCGACCCTGTGCGCGCTGGCCCCGGCCCCCGGTGAGCTGCTGTGGGACGTCGGTGGCGGCTCCGGTTCCATCGGCATCGAGTGGATGCGGACGCACCCCTCGTGCCGGGCGGTGGCCGTGGAGCGCGTACCGGAGCGGGCGGAGCGGATCGCCCGCAACGCGGCGGCGCTCGGTGTGCCCGGGCTGCGCGTGGTGGTGGGCGCGGCGCCCGACGCGCTCATCGGCCTGCCGGCCCCCGATGCCGTGTTCATCGGCGGCGGGCTGACCGCGCCGGGGCTGCTGGATACGGCCTGGGCGGCGCTGGCCCCCGGCGGCCGGCTCGTGGTCAACACCGTCACCCTGGAGTCGGAGGCGGTCCTCACCGACCGCTACCGGCGCCACGGCGGCGAACTGGTCAAGCTCTCGGTGGCCCGCGCGGTACCGGTCGGCGGCTTCACGGGCTGGCGGCAGGCGATGCCGGTCACCCAGTGGTCGGTGACGAAGCCGGCGGCGCAGGACGGGGAGGACGCCGCACCCACGAAGCGCGCAGAGCCCGCGGAGTCCGCGGACACCGCGGAGCCGACGGAGCCGACGAAGCCCACGGGGCCGACGACGGCCCAGGACAACGAGGAGAAGGATCAGCCATGACCGTGTACTTCATCGGTGCGGGCCCCGGCGCCGCCGACCTGATCACGGTGCGCGGTGCCCGGACCCTGGCCGCCGCCCCGGTCTGCCTGTACGCGGGCAGCCTCGTCCCGCGCGAGCTGCTGGCCGAGTGCCCGCCGCACGCGCGGCTGGTCGACACCTCGCGGCTGAACCTGGACGAGATCATCGCCGAGTGCGTACGGGCGCACGAGCAGGGCCACGACGTGGCGCGGCTGCACTCCGGAGACCCGTCGGTCTTCAGCGCCGTCGCGGAGCAGATGCGGCGGCTCGACGCGGCGGGCATCGACTACGAGGTCGTCCCGGGGGTACCGGCTTTCGCCGCGGCGGCGGCGGCGCTGAAGCGGGAGCTGACCGTCCCCACCGTCGGCCAGACGGTGATCCTGACCCGCATCGCCCAGCAGGCCACCCCGATGCCGCCCGGCGAGGACCTGGCGACCCTGGGCCGCAGCGGCGCGCTGCTGGTCCTGCACCTGGCCACCCGGTACGTGGACCGCGTCGTCGCCGAACTGCTGCCGCACTACGGCGCCGAGTGCCCGGTGGCGGTGGTGGCGATGGCCAGCCGGCCCGACGAGCTGATCCTGCGCGGCACCCTGGCCGACATCGCGGGCCAGGTCAAGGAGGCGGGCCTGGTCCGTACCGCGGTCATCATGGTGGGCCGCACGCTGGGCGCGGAGCAGTTCCGCGACAGTCACCTGTACTCCCCCGAGCGCGACCGGCATGTCTGCTGAGTCCGGTCCCCGCCCCGGGAGCCACGTCCTGATCCTGGGGGGCACGACGGAGGCCCGGCAGCTCGCGCAGTCGCTGGCGGCCGAGCCCTCGTACCGGGTGACCTCCTCGCTCGCCGGCCGGGTCGCCTCGCCCGTGCTCCCGCCGGGCGGGACCCGCGTCGGAGGCTTCGGCGGCGCCGCGGGTCTCGCGGGCTGGATCGCCTGCAACGACGTCACCCACGTCGTCGACGCCACCCACCCCTTCGCAGAGCGGATGAGCTTCAACGCCGCCGGGGCGCGGGCCCTGACCGGTGTCCCCCTGCTGGCACTGCGCCGCCCCGGCTGGACGCCGCGGCCGGGCGACGCGTGGACCTTCGCGGACGGTCTGGAGGAAGCGGCCCGCCTGCTCCCCGATCTCGGCTCGCGGGCGTTCCTGACCACCGGCCGGACGGGCCTGCACACCTTCGCACACCTCACCGGGACCTGGTTCCTGGTGCGCTCGGTGGACCCCCCGGCCGCCCCGGCGCCGCCGCACCTGGAAGTCCTGCTGGCCCGCGGCCCGTTCACCCTCGCCGACGAGCGTGCGCTGCTGGCCCGCCACCGGATCGACCTCCTGGTCACCAAGGACAGCGGCGGCACGGCCACCGCGCCCAAGCTCACGGCCGCCCGCGAGGCGGGGGTCCCGGTGCTGGTCGTACGCCGCCCCCCGGTTCCGCAGGGCGTGCCGGAGGCCGCCACGGTGGCCGCGGCGCTGCGATGGCTCGGCGCCACCGGGCCCGCGCGGTAGGCCCGGCAGGCCCGGCAGGCCCGGTCAACGCGTCACGGGGCCGGGGCCGGGGGCGCCCGCCCCACGTCCCCGGCCCCGCTTCCCCGGCACCCGCCTCACGCGGTCGGGGTCACCGTCCCGGTCACGGGTAGCGGCGCGGCGTCCACGTGATCCGCGAGCCGTCCGCCCGTTCGGTGACCCGGGTCTGCGAGGAGCCGATCAGCAGGAGCGTGCGCATGTCCACCTCGGAGGGGTCCAGTTCGGCGAGCGTGAGCGTCCGCACCGACTGCCCAGGCCCGCCCACGTCGCGCGCGACGACCACCGGGGTCCCGGGCGAGCGCAGTTGCAGCAGCAGCTCGCGGGCCTGCGCCACCTGCCAGGTCCGGCTGCGCGAGCCGGGGTTGTACAGCGCGAGGACCAGGTCCGCCGCGGCGGCGGCCCGCAGCCGCTCCGCGATGACCTCCCAGGGCTTGAGCCGGTCCGAGAGGGAGATCGTCGCGTAGTCGTGGCCCAGCGGCGCGCCCGCCGCGGCGGCCGCCGCGTTGGCCGCGGTCACGCCCGGCAGGACCCGTACGGGCACGTCCTTGTACTCGGGCTGTCCGGCGACCTCCAGGACCGCGGTGGCCATGGCGAAGACCCCGGGGTCACCGCCGGACACCACGGCCACCCGGTGCCCGCGCCGGGCGAGGTCGAGGGCGAACTCGGCCCGCTCCGACTCCACCTTGTTGTCGGAGCCGTGCCGGATCTGGCCGGGCCTGACGGGCACCCGGTCCAGGTAGGTGGTGTAGCCGACGAGCACCTCCGCGTCGGCCAGCGCGCGCCGGGTCTCGGGGGTGAGCCACAGGGGGCCGGCCGGTCCGGTGCCGACGACGGCGACCTGTCCGGGGCCGGACGGCACACTGCCCGGGTTCCCGATGCGGCTGGGGACGACGGCGACGGCGAAGTACGGCACGGATCCCGGGTCCGTGTCGGCGAGGGCGCCGGTGCGCTCCCCGGCCATGGTGGCGCGCTCGACGTAGCGGGCCTCGGCGAGCCGGCCGCTCTTCTCCATCGCCGCGCGCACGGCGGGGAAGGTCCGGCCGAGTTTCATCACGACCGCCGAGTCGGTGGCGGCCAGGCGCGCGGTGAGCTCGTCCTCGGGCAGGGTGCCGGGGAGGATCGTCAGGACCTCCTCGCCCTCCACGAGCGGCGTGCCCAGCCGGGCGGCGGCGGCGCTGACGGAGGTGACGCCGGGGACCACCTCCGTCTCGTACCGGTCCGCGAGCCGCTTGTGCATGTGCATGTACGAGCTGTAGAAGAGCGGATCGCCCTCCGCCAGCACGGCGACGGTCCGTCCGGCGTCCAGGTGGGCGGCGAGACGGGCGGCGGCGGACTCGTAGAACTCCTCCATCGCCCCCTGGTAGCCGCCGGGGTGGTCGGTGGTCTCGGTGGTGACCGGGTAGACCAGCGGCTCTTCGACGTGGTCGGCGCGCAGGTGCTTCGCGGCGATCGAGCGGGCGATGGACCGGCCGTGGCGGGCGCTGTGGTAGGCCACGACGTCGGCTTCGGCGATCACCTCGACCGCGCGCAGGGTCATCAGGGACGGGTCGCCGGGCCCGAGCCCGACGCCGTAGAGGCGCCCCTTGGTCTCGGCGGCGCTCATTCGGCCACGCTCGCGATGGCGTTCACGGCGGCCGCGGCGATGGCGCTGCCGCCGCGCCGGCCGCGCACGATCAGGTGGTCGAGCGCGGACGGGTGCGCGGCGAGCGCGTCCTTGGATTCGGCGGCGCCGATGAAGCCGACGGGCACTCCGATGACGGCGGCGGGGCGCGGGGCGCCCTCCTCGATCATCTCCAGCAGCCGGAACAGCGCGGTGGGGGCGTTGCCGACGGCGATCACCGAGCCTTCCAGCAGGCCGCGGTCACGCCACAGTTCGAGGGCGGCGGCGCTGCGGGTGGTGCCCGTCTTCGCGGCCAGCCCCGGTACGGCCGGGTCGGAGAGCGTGCAGATCACCTCGTTGCCGGCGGGAAGCCGCTTGCGGGTGACGCCGCTGGCGACCATCTGCACGTCGCACAGGATCGGCGCGCCCGCCTCCAGGGCGGCGCGGGCCCGCAGCACCACCTCGGGCGTGTACCCGAGGTCCTGCGGGAGGTCGGTCATCCCGCAGGCGTGAATCATGCGCACCGCGACCTGGGCGACCGAGACGGGCAGCCCGGAGAGGTCCGCCTCGGCGCGGATCGTGGCAAAGGACTGGCGGTAGATCGCGGCGCCGTCCTTCTCGTACTCGAACACTGTGTACTCGCTCATTTCTTCACTGCGTCTGCGGATTCTTCAGGGGTGTTGCGCGCGGCCGCGAGGGCCTCGGAGAGGTCGGGGCGGTCGGGGTCGGGCGGCAGTTCCCGGCCGTGCACGGAGAGCCGGTACCCGTTCCCGGTGGCGACCGCGTCCACCCATGCGGTGCCCCGCGGGTGACCGCACCTGCGCTCGCAGCCGGACCAGTGCACGGGCAGCGTGCCGCGCGTCCGCCGTACGAGGGCGCGCGCGTCGGCGCGCACGTCGGCGAGGGACTTGGCGCAACCGGGCCTGCCCGTACAGGCGGTGACGGACCGCCAGGGGTCGTCGGGGGTGGTGACCAGACCGGCGCCGGCCAGTGCGGCGAGGGCGTCCCCGGCCGCGTGGCCGGGCAGGCCGACGACGACCACTCCGCGCCACGGCGTGAGGCGGATCCGGCCCGTGAGGCCGGCCAGGTGGGTCCACTGGTCCGCGGTGAGCCGGCCGAGGGGCGCCAGCACGCTGAGTGCGGCGGTGTCACCGGGCCCGGGCACGATGCCCGGCTCGGGCGGGCGCCCGGGCGCGGGGGCGGCGGCGGGCTCGGGAGCGGACGCGGGGGCGGACGCCGGCCCGGAAGTGGACGCGGGGGTCGCCCGGATGCCGGCGGCGGCCAGCCGGGACGTCAACCGCGTCCCGCAGAGGGCGTGTCCGGGCGGAAGCTCGGCCACGCGCCAGGCGCGGGTGCCGGCAGCCCGGACGGCGTCGAGGAAGTATTCGGCGGCCAGCAGCGCGGCCCTGGGGGCGTCGTGCGCGGCCACGAGCACGGCGTCGCGCGGGTCGCCGGTCCACAGCAGGGCCCGGCCGTCGTGCCGGGCGGCGAGGTTCACATCGGCGGCGAGGGAGACGACGTCGCCGCGACCGTCGTCGAGGGCGAAGAGGAACCGCCCGGACAGACCGGCGGCCGGTCCGCTCGCACACAGCAGCCGGTCCAGCTCGCAGACCCAGGGGGACACGTCGGGGAGCCCGCTGCGGTCGAGTCCGGTCAGCGGGGAAGCGACGATGTTGCGGACCCGTTCGTGGGTCGGCGCGGGAAGCAGCCCGGCACGCCCCAGCAGGTCCGCCAGTTCGCCGCCGCAGCTCTCGCCGAGACCGCGCAGCTGCACGTTGCCGCGCGAGGTGAGGTCGATGTGGCCGTCGCCGAGTCGCCGGGCGGCCTCGGCCAGCACCCGGGCCGCGCCGCCGTCGAGCAGGCCGCCGGGGATCCGGATCCGTGCCAGGTGGCCGTCGTCGGCCGCGTGCAGCCGCAGCGCGCCGGGGCAGGCGTCGCCGCGCTCCCGTATGACGGGTTCGTCCCGCGATGCGGCGGCAGGGGGCTGGGGCATGGCGGCGAGCATACCCACGATTCCCCTCCGCCGACCTGTGTCCGTCACCACCCCAACCCCTGCGACCAGCGCCCCAGCCCGGCGGCCCCGTCCGCCACCACCCCCTCCCCGCCCCCCGGAGGAAGTCCCGCGCCCCGGGGACGCCTCCCCGCGGCGACCGGAGGAAGTCCCGCGGCCGGGGACGCCTCCCCGCGGCGACCGGAGGAAGTCCCGCGGCCCGGGGCGCGGTCGCGGCACCGGCGCCGCACCCCCGCCCTCCGCGTCCGCCCGCCCCGGGGCGCCACAGCCCCGCGGCCCCGGCGGCGGTCGCCCGCGCCGCCCGCACCCCCGCTCCTGGCCTCAACACGGCTCCCAGGGGGTGTCTTGGGATGTCTTGACGCCCCGGGTCCGACCACGGCCGGGGAAAGTCCCTGGGCCCGGGGCGCGGTCGCGGCACCGGCGCCGCACCCCCGCCCCCCGCATCCGTCCGCCCGCACCCCCGCTCCCGGCCGGAACACGGCCCCCAGGGGGTGGCTTGGGGTGTCTTGGGATGTCTTGACGCCCCGGGCCCGACCCGACCGACGAGGCACCCCCTAGGATGGCTTTTGGCGGACCGTTCGGCCCGCCGTCGCCGAGGACGGCGACATGGGAGGAAGCCCGGTGAGATTCCGGCGCGGTCCCGCCACTGTGAACCCCGCGGAGCGATCGGCGGGGTGAGTCAGGAACTCCCGCTGTCCTCACTGCCCGGGGCGCGGAAACCCCGAGGAAGGCCTGCCGCCGCATGATCCTGCTGCTGTCGACGTCCGACACCGATCTGCTCAGCGCCCGCGCCGCGGACGGCCCCGTCCCGTACCGGTTCGCAAACCCCTCCCGTCTTCCCCTCGACGACCTCCCGGGCCTCCTCGACGGCGTCGACCTGGTCGTCGTACGCCTCCTCGGGGGCCTGCGCGCCTGGCAGGAGGGCCTCGACCTGCTGCTGGCCCCCGGCCAGACCCGTCCGGTCGTGGTCCTGACCGGCGAACAGGCTCCGGACGCCCAGCTGATGGAAGCCTCCACGGTGCCCATCGGCATCGCGGCCGAGGCCCACGGCTACCTCGCGCACGGCGGCCCCGCCAACCTCGACCAGCTGGCCCGCTTCCTGTCCGACACGGTCCTGCTGACCGGCCACGGCTTCGAGCCGCCCGCCGCCGCCCCCACCTGGGGCCCGCTGGAGCGCACCGCGCAGCGGACGGACGGCCCCCGGATCGCCGTGCTCTACTACCGCGCCCACCAGATGAGCGGCAACACCGCCTTCGTGCACGCCCTGTGCGAGGCCGTCGAGGCCCACGGCGCGCAGGCCCTCCCGCTCTACGTGTCCTCCCTGCGCACGCCCGAACCGGAGCTGCTGGCCCGCCTGGAGGGCGTCGACGCCGTCGTCACCACCGTGCTCGCGGCCGGCGGCACCAAGCCGGCCACCGCCTCCGCGGGCGGGGACGACGAGTCCTGGGACGCGGGCGCGCTCGCCTCGCTCGGCGTGCCGATCCTCCAGGCCCTGTGCCTGACCGGTTCGCGCAGCACCTGGGAGGAGAACGACGAGGGCCTCTCCCCCCTCGACGCCGCCACCCAGGTCGCCGTGCCCGAGTTCGACGGCCGCCTGATCACCGTCCCGTTCTCCTTCAAGGAGTTCGACGAGGACGGACTGCCCGCCTACGTGGCCGACCCCGAGCGGGCCGCCCGGGTGGCGGGCATCGCGGTGCGCCACGCCCGCCTGCGCCACATCGAGCGCCGCGACAAGAAGCTCGCCCTGGTCCTCTCGGCCTACCCCACCAAGCACTCCCGCATCGGCAACGCGGTGGGCCTGGACACCCCCGCCAGCGCCGTCGAGCTGCTGCGCACCCTCATCGCCGCGGGTTACGACTTCGGTCCGGTGGAGGAGATCCCCGGCCTGGTCTCCGGTGACGGCGACGAGCTGATCCGCGCCCTGATCGAGGCCGGCGGACACGACCAGGACTGGCTCACCGAGGAGCAGCTCGCGCGCAACCCCGTCCGGATCCCGGCCGCCGACTACCGCCGCTGGTTCGCCGAGCTCCCCGCCGAACTGCGCGAGAGCGTGGAGCGGCACTGGGGCCAGGCCCCGGGCAACATGTTCGTGGACCGGTCGGCGAATCCCGAGGGCGACATCGTGCTGGCCGCCCTGCGCCGCGGGAACCTGCTGATCCTGATCCAGCCCCCGCGCGGCTTCGGCGAGAACCCGATCGCGATCTACCACGACCCGGACCTGCCGCCCTCGCACCACTACCTGGCCGCGTACCGCTGGATCCAGGCCCGCGCCGAGGACGGCGGCTTCGGCGCCGACGCGATGATCCACCTGGGCAAGCACGGCAACTTGGAGTGGCTGCCGGGCAAGAACGCGGGCCTGTCCGCGGCCTGCGCGCCCGACGCCGCGCTCGGCGACCTGCCGCTGATCTACCCGTTCCTGGTCAACGACCCGGGCGAGGGCACGCAGGCCAAGCGCCGCGTGCACGCCACGCTCGTCGACCACCTGGTGCCGCCGATGGCCCGCGCGGAGTCGTACGGGGACATCGCGCGTCTGGAGCAGCACCTCGACGAGTACGCCCAGATCTCCGCGATGGACCCGGCGAAGCTTCCGGCCATCCGCGCACAGATCTGGACCCTGATCCAGGCGGCGAAGCTCGACCACGACCTCGGTCTCGAAGAGCGCCCGGACGACGACGGGTTCGACGACTTCCTGCTGCACGTCGACGGCTGGCTGTGCGAGGTCAAGGACGCGCAGATCCGCGACGGCCTGCACGTGCTCGGCGGCGCCCCCACGGGTGCCGCCCGGGTGAACCTGGTCCTCGCCATCCTGCGCGCCCGCCAGATCTGGGGCGGTACGACGGCGCTCCCGGGTCTGCGCGAGGCACTGGGCCTGGACGAGTCGGCGGCCACCCGCACCTCGGCGGACGCCGTGGAGGAAGCGGCCCGCGCCCTGGTGCAGGCGATGGAGGACGCCGACTGGTCCCCGCAGGCCGTCGCCGAGGTGGCCGCCGGGCAGCCGGCGGAGGTCGCCGCGGTGCTGGACTTCGCGGCGCGCGAAGTGGTGCCGCGGCTGGCGGGCACGGTCGACGAGATCGCCCATGTCGTCAGAGCCCTGGACGGCGGCTTCGTCCCGGCCGGCCCGTCCGGCTCCCCGCTGCGCGGCCTGGTCAACGTCCTGCCGACGGGCCGCAACTTCTACTCGGTCGACCCCAAGGCCGTCCCCTCGCGCCTCGCGTGGGAGACCGGCCAGGCCCTCGCCGAGTCGCTGCTGACCCGCTACCGCACGGACAACGGCGACTGGCCCGCCTCCGTCGGCCTGTCCCTGTGGGGCACCAGCGCGATGCGCACCTCGGGCGACGACGTGGCGGAAGCCCTCTCCCTGCTGGGCATCCGCCCGGTGTGGGACGAGGCATCGCGCCGCGTCACCGGGCTGGAGCCGGTCCCGCTCGCGGAGCTGGGCCGACCCCGCATCGACGTCACCCTGCGCATCTCGGGCTTCTTCCGCGACGCCTTCCCGCACGTGATCGGCCTGCTGGACGACGCGGTGCGGCTCGCGGCCTCGCTGGACGAGCCGGCCGAGCAGAACTTCGTCCGGGCCCACGCCCAGGCGGATCTGGCCGAGCACGGTGACGAGCGGCGCGCGACCACCCGTATCTTCGGCTCGCGCCCGGGCACGTACGGGGCGGGCATCCTCCAGCTGATCGACTCCCGTGACTGGCGTACGGACGCCGACCTCGCGGAGGTCTACACGGTGTGGGGCGGCTACGCCTACGGCCGCGGCCTGGAGGGCCGTCCGGCGCGCGCGGAGATGGAGACCGCCTACAAGCGGATCACCGTCGCGGCGAAGAACACGGACACCCGTGAGCACGACATCGCCGACTCGGACGACTACTTCCAGTACCACGGCGGCATGGTGGCCACGGTGCGCGCCCTGCGCGGCACGGCGCCGGAGGCGTACATCGGCGACTCCACCCGCCCGGAGACGGTCAAGACCCGCACCCTGGTGGAGGAGACCTCACGCGTCTTCCGCGCCCGGGTCGTGAACCCGAAGTGGATCGAGGCGATGCGCCGCCACGGCTACAAGGGCGCCTTCGAGCTGGCGGCGACGGTCGACTACCTCTTCGGCTACGACGCCACGACGGGCGTGGTCGCGGACTGGATGTACGACAAGCTGACGGAGACGTACGTCCTGGACCCGGAGAACCGCGCCTTCCTGGAGGAGGCCAACCCCTGGGCCCTTCACGGCATCGCGGAGCGCCTCCTGGAGGCCGAGTCCCGCGGCATGTGGGAAAAGCCGGACCCCCAGATCCTCGAAGCCCTGCGCCAGGTGTACCTGGACACGGAGGGCAACCTGGAGGGCGAGGCGGAGTAGATAGCAGGATTGAAACGATGCAGGCCCTGCCCCGATTCCCGGGCAGGGCCTGCTTGGTTCGCCGTCAGCTCATGGAGATGGCGGATGTTTCAGGATCTTCATCGAGCCGATCCGCCCCGGAGCCCCCAGGGCGGTCCGGCGGGTAGTACCCGCCGGACCGCTCCTCGTGATCACTGGCCGGTCAGTGCCACGATCAAGCAGAGGACGAAGAAGGCCGTAGAGGCGAATTCCGGCGCGAAGCTGGACCGCTGATGTCGCAGCGGGTCTCCCGACCCGCCGGACGAGGAATCTCTCATGACTTCCATGTCAGCCAAGAGCCGCGTCCTTGCTGCTTCCCCATCCCGGGTCTTCTGAAAGGCCCTCGGGTAAAACTTCTCACCTGCGTGAGCCGCTCCATTCACCAGGCAAAGCTGATAGCCGAGAATGGATTTCTGCCATTTAATCCCAGAAATGTCCGACCATGGAATCCAGGTCGTGCGATACGGCTCGCGAACGACTAGGTGACCCTTCTTCGCGAGCAATCCGGGCGAGAAATAGTAACGCCACGCGAAGCATGCGAAGAAGGGGGAGAGCATCAAAGTCAGGGCCAGCGGAGTGTACGTGTCGTGCGGTGAGCTGATGGCCTCGATGATGACGATCACCGGAAGAGCCTGGGAGACGCCGGAAAAGATGAGACCTTTCAGGAGATGAGTCCTCGATCTCTTCATCATCGCCCCCTCCCCCTGAACTCCAAGGTGCTCACGATCGAATCAACCACACTTTGTGCAAGTCTGGCCCCCGTGAAGGCGAGCGCCAGTCCCGCCACGCCCCCTGCGAGCCCGAGGCTCTGTTAGGTACAGCCCCGGCTCCGCTGGAGCAGGACCCGCACGCGTCCTTCTGCTCCCCATAGTGCTTCTGGCGGTAATAGTCGGGGGAGAGGGTTCCGCCGTTGGATTCCACGATCTCCTCGTAGCGGTTGCCATACTCGTACGGGTCGTTGCCGTTGTGGCACTTGTCCATGCCGCTGGCGCACTCTTCGAGTTGCTTGCCGGTGGGGTCCCAGAACGTGAAGGGGTTCTGGTTCGAGTACGTGTAGCCGTGGAGCTGTTGCGAGTCCTTGAGGTCCATGACCGGGTCGACGGAGATGAACCGCCCGGTCAGGGGATCGTACTCGCGGGCGCCGAGGTGGGTGAGACCGCTGTCGATGTCCTTGGTGCCCCCGACGAAGCCCTTGTCGCCGGCCCAGGCGGTCGGCTGGGTGCCGCGGATCTCACCGAACAGGCCGGTCTTACGGCGGGTCACCGCCTGGGTCGCGTCCGCGGTGATCTGGGTGGTGCCGGTGCCATGGTGGTCGGTGAGGGTGAAGGTGAGCTTGCCGCCCTCGCGCATGGCGACGCCGTCGTAGTAGCGGGTGCCAGTGACCTTTCCGGTCTTGTCCAGGTGGAGTTCGTTCCCACCGGGCAGGTAGAGCGTGGTGCTCTTGGTGTCCTTGCGGAGCAAGCGCTGGCCGGCGGCGTCGTAGACGAAGGAGTTGCTGGAGGTGCCCTGGGTCAGGGTCTTCAGGTGTCCTTCGACGTCCCAGTCGAGGTACTGGGTTTCACCGGTGCCGCTCTTGCGGGTCTTGGTGTTGCCGCTCTCGTCGTAGGTGAAGGTCTCGTCATGGACGTTGGTGCCGCTCTGCGTGACCTTGGTCAGGTCGTGCTTGCCGGCGGTCGGCGGGGCGTAGGTGCGGATGGTGTCGGCGGTCGGGCCCGAGGCCGTCTTGTGCTTGGTCTCGGTCTTGCGGTTGCCGACCGCGTCGTAGGTGTACGTCGTCCAGTACGGGTCCTCACCACCGATGACCGAAGCCGACGGCGAGCTCGCGCAGGCCTCGCCCTTGTTGGTCCAGGCCTCGGTGATGCGGCGCAGTGCGTCAATGCGGACGCACTGGGTGTCGGTGGTGCGTGCGGCGTCCTGGCCGTACGCGGTGGCGATGGATGTGAGGTTGCCCGCGGGGTCGTTGCTGTACTTGGTGTCCTCGATCCGCTGGGGTGCGAGGTCGCGGTCGGTGTAGGCGCGGCTGATCGCACCAGTGTGCTCGTCGTACTCGGTCGAGCGGTACAGGCGCTGACCGAGGGCACCGAGTTCCTGGCGGGTGCTGCGGCCGTAGTGGTCGTAGGTCATCGCCGAGACGAGGCGGCTGCTGCCTGCGGCCATGTTGTTGAGCAGGCCCGACACCGACTTGTAGGTGCTGCCGACCGTCTCCGCAGGCAGGTCGCCCATGGCCGGCTGCTTGGTCGTCAGGATCTGACCGGTGATGTTGTAGGTGTTCGTCCACTGGTAGGTGCCGGCCAGCGCCCCGGTGTCCGGGGTGGAGGGGATGGTGACCTTGGTGGTGAGGGGCTGGTAGAGGTTGTTGTAGGCGAGGACCTCGGACTCGTACGCCTTGCCGTCCACGTAGCGCGTGGACTTCGCCACCTGGCCCTTGGCGACCGTGTCGTAGACCTGCGCGATGAGCACGGTCGCGCCCTGCTTGACGGTGGTAGGGCGGCCGAGGTCGTCGTAGTCGGTGTGCAGCGTGATACCGCGGGCGTCGGTGATGTCCGTGGTGCGGTCACCGGCGTCGTAGGTGACCTTCATGACGCCCTTGTCCGAGTCGTTCGACTCGACCTGGCGGCCGCGGACGTCGTAGGTGGCTGTCCACTTCGCATTGCCCGGGTCGGTGACCTGGGCGAGCTGGCCGAGCTTGTTGTAGCCGTACAGCGTCGACTGTGAAGTCGTGCGGGCGGCGTTGGTGTACTGCTTGCTTTCGACGGTGCGGCCCAGCGCGTCGACGACCGTGGTCGTCGCTGTCCCGCCCTGGGGCGGGATCACCGTGGTGGTGTCACCTGTGTAGCTGGTGGTGGCGCGCTTGGTCTCGGTGCCGAACTTCTTGGAGATCACTGCGGTCGGCCGTCCGGCACCGTCGAAGACGGTGTCGGTCGAGGCGGGGTATGCGGTCTCCGTACCCGTCACCAGATCAGGTGAGGGCGCGCCGTCGGCGTAGTAGGTGCCGGAGCTGCGCCAGGCCAGGCCGCGGGTGTCGTAGAACGTCTCCGTGACCAGACGCCCGGACAGGTCGGGCGACTGCGTCTGCGTCTGGCGCTCGCGCAGCAGACCGTCCTGGATGGAGTAGACGGTGGAGTACTTGTAGTCGTGCGTCAGGGACTTGGAGGTGACGACGTTCGGGCCGTCGTTGCGGACCGTGTAGTCGAACACGCGGCTGGGCGCGTTCGGGTTCGCCTCGACCGTCCAGTTCGGGAACCAGACCTTGGTCATACGCCCGAGGGCGTCGTACGCCGTGGTGGTGACCTTGCCGTTGGCGTCGGTCACCTTCGTCGGCAGCCCACGCAGCGGGTCCACCTCGGAAGTGGTGGTGTGCGCGAGCGTGTTCGTCACGACCATGGACGTCGGGACCTCGCCCGTGGCCGGGGTGTAGGCGGTCGTGCTGACCTTGTTGTAGGCGTCGGTGCCGGCCAGGGCTCGGCCGTAGACGTCGTAGCAAAGCTGGTTCTTGGCGGCGCCGCAGGTCGACGGCACGGTGGAGACGACGTCGTACCCGTCGCCCTTGCCGTTGATCTTCTCGTTCTTCGTCACCAGGCCCGAACCGGGAACGGTGCCGAGCGCGCCGTTGTCGAAGTAGGTACGGACGTCGGAGATGACGTCGGACGGTCGGCTGACGGGTGAGCCGCATGTCGCGGCCACGGCCTCGACGCGGCTTTGCTTGTTCAGGATCCAGCTCGTGGTGTTGCGGGCGTACGTGGTCGTGGTGCAGGCCTCGTCACCCGTCTTGGCGGTGTCGCCCGTCGAGGACTCCCAGTCGACCATTCCGTACTCGTCGAAGTGGCGGCTGGCCTCGGTCGTGCGCGTACCGCCGGTGACGGTGGTTCGAGTGGCCTCCTTCTCCGTTCCCGTCTTGTACGAGACGAGGTCGGGCAGGCCCGAACGGACCCGCTTGGCCACGGGATCCGAGCGCCAGGGCGTGTTGGACTTGGCGCTGATCAGTTTGGTGGTGTCGTCGCCCTCGTAGGTGGCCGACTCACGGACCATGCCGGCGAACTCGGGTCGGTCGGTGACCGCGACACCTGCGGAGTCCTTGACGTCCTTGCCGTCCAGGCCCCGGAAGTAGCGGTTCGCGGAGAGCGTCTTGGCGTCACTCGCGGCGCCGGTGCGCGTCTGCACGAGCTCATAGCCGCGGGCGACGGAGTGCACTCGGTCCTCGGGCTTGGTGAACTCGCTGGTGTCCTTGTCCCAGGCTGCCGCGCCGAGGTAGGCGTATGAGGTCACCTTGTCCGGGGTGGAGGCTATGTTGTCGCCCTCCACGATCTGGGTCACCACGTAGCTGTTGAACCAGTCGACCTTCGACGTGTCGCCCTCCGCTGCCCACTTGACGGGGTAGCAGCGGGTCGTGTTCGTCCCGTCCGGCTGCGGCAGGGTCGTAGGGGTACAGTCGGGCTGGGAGTAGGTGACTCCGATGGTGCCGCCGCTCTCGGTGTTCACCTGGGACACCCGCAGCCGGATGTACGGCGCGAGACCGTCACCGGTGGCGTCCACCCGGTTCGGGCGCTGCTCACCGCTGAAGCTGACCGGGGGAAGCGGGGTGTCCGTGGCGGCGCCCGCCCTGCCGGTGCGGGTGATGGACTTCAGCCACATGGGGGTGGAGGTGCCGTCGCCGGCCGGCGGGAAGTTCTGGTCCAGGGTCCAGGAGTCGACGTCCTGATAGGCGCCGCCGGTGAGGACCTTGGTGTTGATGCCGGTCAGGCGCTTGCGCGACCAGAAGGTGGGCGAGTACTGGCCCTTGCACTCGGCGGACCCGTCCTTGCAGAACAAGTCATACGGGGTGTCCGGCCAGTTCTTCGCGTTCGTCTCGTCGAAGGTCCCACACGCGGTCAGGCAGCGCTCGGAGACGTCGAAGGTGACCTGGCCCATGGCCTTGGCCGTGTAGACCGAGTCCGAGCGCAGGCCGTAGTCGATGTGGTCGAGCCAGCCGCCGCGGACGTACGGGGTGACCGTGGACTTGCCGGTGGTCTCCGACACGTTGCGGCCGTAGTTGTTGGTCTCGGTCTTCCAGTAGTACGCCATGGCGCTGCCGCCGGGAGCGACCACGTAGTCCATCTGCCAGCGCCACGCCTGCCGGCACCAGGCCGACGCGAACGAGGCCTTGTAGCAGGGCTCGCCCGCCTGGTTGCCGAAGACCGGGACCGTCCACGCGGAATTCGTCGCCGGCGTCGACGCGTCCTTCCAGCCCGGCAGGCGGTTCAGGCCGAAGAAGTACTGCATGCCGTCGGTCGTGGTGATCTTCCAGTGCTCACCGTCATTGTCGCCGTTGTTGGCGCCGGTCAGCTTCTCGACCTTCTCACCCGAGTCGGACGCCGGGTGCCAGCCCTTGCCCGCCTCGAAGACCAGCTCGGTCGACTTGCCGCCCAGCGAGAGCGTCGCGTTGTCGTTGAACCAGCACTGGTCACCCACCTTGGTGGTGTTGGTGCCGCCGGTCTTGTCGTCGTTGCACGCCTTGTACTTGCGCTCGATGAAGCCGGGCTCCCAGTTCCAGCCGTCGCCGATCCACGAAGCCTGGCTGTTCGACGCGCTCGTCCGGCCGTCAACCGACTGCGAGCTGTAGCTCAGTCCGATCTGCGGGGCCTGCCCGCCGGGCACATCGGGAGTGCTGATGCCGTAGGTCCAGGAGAAGGCGCCGGTCGAGCCGCCGGAAGTCCAGGAGCCCGACGGCTGCAGAGACGTTGCCTTGTAGTCACCCGTCGGGCCGGAGTCACCCGCCGTCGCCGCGAGGACGGTCGCACCGCCGCTCGCGGCTGCGGCCGCCGGGGCCGCCTGCCCGCCCGCCGCCTCCGCCGCGACGCCAGGCGGCGTGACCTGCGCGGACAGCTTGCCCGCGTGCGTGTCGTTGCGCGTCTGCAGCGGCTTCTGCGTACGGCACTCCGCGCGCTCCGGCGTCGTCAGTGCACAGGCCGGAAGCTCCACCAGGTGCAGGCGGGTCGCGTAGTCGCCGCCGTAGGCCCCCCGGAAGGAGTTGTAGTCCACCTCGACCTGCGCCGAAGCGGACTGCGCGGAACCGTCGGAGCGGCCCACCGACAGCAGTACGCCGTCGATGCCGGCCTTGCGCGCCGCGTCCTTGCCGGCGACGGAGACCTTCACCTTGGACGGCGCCTCGGCCGCCTTGCCCGGAGCCGCGTACACCGCGACCGGGAACTTGCCCGCCTGCTGCGAGCCCGAACCGACGGCCGGAACCTGCGCCGCACCGGCGAGGAACGACTTCGAGACCGGGCCCGAAGCCGGAGCCAGGTCCACCTCCGCCGAACCCGCGGCCGGCCAGGAGACCTTCGGAGCCTTCCACGGCGTCGCCGCGTCACCGGCCTTCTTCGCGCCGCCCGCAGGGACCGGCTTGACCGGTACCGCCTTCGGCTGCTCGAGCTCCGGCAGCGAAGCCCGTGGTTTGCTGTCCGCTACGGCAACCGCGCCGGGCAGCATGCCTGAGAGGACCGCTGCGGCCAATGCTGCAGAAAGCCCTCGCATGCGAAATCTTCTCACACCCCACCCCATGTTTCTCAGCAGAATTACCGGCGCAGACTAACAGGGCGAATTCCCCTATCTCACACACCATCACCTGCGCGGATACGACCAAGGGGATCTAGCGGATCAAATGGGGCGGCGCGCATAAAGTGTCCATAAAAAGCGCAGGTTAGCATGCTTGCAGGCGCGCACTCAGAGTAGAGTCACCGGGCGCACTCCGACACTTGCGGTTTGCGTGAGAAGAAATAAGGGCCTCTCCGGCGCTCGGGATGGGCGAGGGGGGTTGCGGTTCATTTCCTTGGTCCTCATAAACGGAATTACTGCTACCGGTTTGGTGGTAATACAACCGTCGTCCACTGCTGCTGCCGCGACCGATCCCGTCGCCGAGGGCTCCATGAGTCCGGCTGACTTCGCACTCGCCAAGGCCAAGGCGTCGGCAGTCAGCATCACCTTCTCCGGCGGCGGCACCGCACCCCTGTCATGCGCCTCAGCCAGCGCCCTTACCCCGCGTCAGGGCCCGCCGCCACGGAACGACACCTCCGTCACCTGAAGCAGTGAACTCCGCCTTACCCCAACGGCACCACGGGTAGGGCACTGCTGATCTCGTGCGGGGGGGCCGCAGCCAAGGGCCCCCCGCACCCTCGGACGGAAAGGCCGACCCCGCCGTGACGCAGCCGTTTCAACTGCCGGATTTCTACGTGCCCTATCCGGCACGACTGAATCCCCACCTGGAGGACGCGAGGGTCCACACCAAGGGATGGGCCCGCGCACTCGGGATGCTGGAGGGTTCCGGTGTGTGGGAAGAACGCGACCTCGACTCCCACGACTACGCGCTGCTGTGCGCCTACACCCACCCCGACTGCGACAGCGAAGCGCTGTCGCTGGTCACCGACTGGTACGTCTGGGTCTTCTTCTTCGACGACCACTTCCTGGAGATGTACAAGCGCTCGCAGGACCGCGACGGCGCCAAGGAGTACCTCGACCGGCTCGCCGCCTTCATGCCGATGGACCTGGCCGACGGCTTTCCCGAGGCGACCAACCCGGTCGAGGCCGGGCTGGCGGACCTGTGGGCCCGGACCGTCCCGGCGATGTCCGGTGACTGGAGGGAACGGTTCGCCCAATCCACGAGGAACCTCCTCAACGAATCCATGTGGGAACTGGCCAACATCAACATCGGGCGCGTGTCGAACCCGCTCGAATACATCGAGATGCGCCGCAAGGTGGGCGGCGCCCCCTGGTCGGCCGGCCTGATCGAGTACGTCTCCGCCGAGGTACCGGCCCGCGTCGCGCACGCGCGACCGCTCGCCGTGCTGCGCGACGCCTTCTCCGACGCCGTGCACATCAGGAACGACATCTTCTCCTACGAGCGCGAGGTCGCCGACGAGGGTGAGCTCTCCAACGCCATCCTGGTCCTGGAGACCTTCCTGGGCTGCTCCACCCAGGAGGCCGCCGAGGCGTCCAACGACCTGCTCACCTCCCGACTCCAGCAGTTCGAGCACACCGCGCTCGCCGAACTGCCGCAGCTCTTCGCCGACCACGCCATGGACCCGGCCGAGATCGCCGCCGTCCTCGCCTACGCCAAGGGCCTCCAGGACTGGCAGTCGGGCGGCCACGAGTGGCACATGGTCTCCAGCCGCTACATGAACAAGGAGGCCCGGGCCACCGCCCCCCTCACCCTCCCCTTCCTCCCGGCCGGCCTCGGCACCTCTGCGCTCGATCTGCGGTCCGTCTTCGCGCAGCGCTCGATGGGGCTGCGCCGCCGCTCCTTCACGCACGTCCCCTTCGAGAAGACCGGCCCCTCCGTCATCCCCGACATCTACATGCCCCATCAGCTCAGCCTCAGCCCGCACCTGGCGCACGCACGCGAGGAGTCGGTGGCGTGGGCCCGGCGGACGGGCCTGCTGGATCCGCAGCCGGGCGATCCCGGCTCGGGCATCTGGAACGAGCAGAAGCTGCGCGGCTACGACTTCGCCCTCTGCTCCGCAGGCCTCGACCCCGACGCCACACCCGAGCAGCTGACCCTGAACGCCTCCTGGCTGACCTGGGGCACCTACGGTGACGACTACTACCCCGTGGTCTTCGCCCAGGCCAAGAACCTGCCCGCGGCCAAGGCCACCACGGCGCGCCTGGTGGCCATGATCCCCGTCGACCACGCCGACCAGCCGGAACCCCTGACCGCCATGGAACGCGGCCTGGGCGACCTGTGGGTGCGCACGAGCGCCGGCATGTCCACGGAGCAGCGGACCGAATTCCGGGCCACGCTGGTGGACATGCTGGAGAGCTGGCTGTGGGAGGTGGACAACCAGATCCAGAACCGCATCCCGGACCCGGTCGACTACGCGGAGATGCGACGGCGCACCTTCGGCACCTACCTGACGATGTACCTGTGCCGGCTCGGGCACCAGGGCCGGGGCATCCCGCCGGAGATCTACTCCTCGGGCACCATCCGGTCGCTGGAGAACGCGGTCGCGGACGCGGCGTGCCTGATCAACGACGTCTTCTCCTACCAGAAGGAGGTGGAGGTCGAGGGGGAGGTCCACAACTACATTCTGGTCACGCGGAACTTCTTCGACATCGGCTACCCGGAGGCACTGCACATCTGCCACGCGCTGATGACGCAGCGCACCGAGGAGTTCGAGCACATCGTGGCCCACCAGCTGCCGCTCCTCTACGACGACTGGAAACTGAGCGGGGAGGCGCGCGGCGCGCTGGACGCGTACGTCGGCGAACTGAAGGACTGGCACGCCGGCATCCTCAACTGGCACCGGAAGATCCGCCGTTACCGCCCCGAGGACCTGCACGGACTGCCCGACGCCCTGTCCACGGGCGTCCGGGACCCGGGCTTCGGCAGGTCGGCCACCCGGATCGCCCTGCCCTCCTGACCCGGGGGCGGGGCCGGTCCGCTCGCCCGGCCCCGCCACCGCCACCGCCACCGCCACCGCCCGCCCGCCCCCGCCCTCACCCCCGGTGCCGCCCGCCCCGGCCGGCCGGGCGGGCGGCGGGCGGCGCGTCAGAACTCGTCGGCGGTGTGCGCCAGCACATCGGTCCGCAGGGCCGCGTCCAGCGCCGCCGCGGAGCCGGCGGTACGTTCGGCGACCAGCCCGGCGGCGACCAGCTCGGTCATCCGGGTCCCGCCCAGGTAACAGGCGGCCAGTTCGCGCACGTCCATGGCCAGGTCCGCGGGGGACACGGTGGGCTCGTACGCGGCCCCGCCCGGCCCCGCCTTCAGCCGGAACCGCCCGGCGTTCGCGGGCAGCCACGCGTCGGTCAGCTCCAGGACCACTTCCACCGCGGCGGCCCACGCGCGGCCGGTCAGTGCCGCCCGTACGTCGACCAGGCGCAGCCACAGCGCGGGGAACTGCGCGGTGACCCGTACCTGGTCCCGGTCGGCGGCGAAGTGCAGGAGCGGGTCGTCGGCCGGGCGGCCCCACGCGCAGACCCGGCCGGTGAGGTCCAGGGAGGCGAGGCACCCCCACAGGGCGGCGGCGACCGCGGGGGTCTCGGCCTCCAGCTCGTCCACCCGGACCAGCCCGGGGGTGCGCAGGGGTCCGGCGTCGTCCTCCGGTTTGGTGCGGTAGAGGACGTACCCGGCGATCGGCCGGCCCGGGTCACCCAGGACGATGATCCGGGGAGGGCTCAACTCCGCGTCCTCCTCGTCCTGTTCGGCCAGCCATTCCTCGGCCCAGCGCTCCGGGCTCCGGGTGGGGCGGCCCGCCCGTACGGCGCGGGCGGCCTCGTGGAAGGGACCGATCACGGCGAGGGCCTCATCCGCGCCGACCAGGCGCAGCGGGCGCGGGTCCGGGGCGATGCGCAGGGGCAGCGGCCGGGTGGAGTCGATCTCGATGGTGACGCCGGTGGTGGCGCCGCCGTAGCCGAAGCGGCCGTAGATGGCGGCCTCGGAGGCCCAGAGGGCCGCGAGGGGGCTGCCGGCCGCCGCCGCGCGCCGCAGCTGTTCGGTCATCAGCGCGGTGAGCACGCCGCGGCGGCGGTGGGTGGGGGCGACGGAGACGAAGGTGAGCCCCGGGCAGGGCAGGTCCGCGCCCGGGACCGAGAGCCGGAAGTCGTGCGCCGCCATGAAGCCGACCAGCAGGTCCCCGTCGTAGGCGCCGAGGCGTCCGCAGCGTGACAGCAGGGCGCGGTGCCTTTCGCGGACCTCCTTCTCGGGCCTGTCGTGGAAGACCAGGTACGCGAGTTCCAGAGCGCGGTCGATGTCGGCCTCGGCTACCTCACGGATGTGCAGCATGATCGCGAGACTAATCGGTCATCGGGGACCGGTCACCCCATATACCTCGTACTGGCCAGGGTGACCGGTTCCCGTGGCCGCCCTACCGGGCGGCGGGGCCGCTCCAGCCCGCCGGGACGTGCCCGATCCGGACCCGCTGCGGGTGGTCCCCCACGGGGACGGAGACCCGCTTGGTGCCGGTGGCGAAGTCGATGGCCGTGACCTGGTCGGCGCCGCTCTCGGAGATCACGCAGCCCGTGCCGTCGCCGTCGACGGTGGCCCAGTACGGCTTGACGGCGGGTACGAGCGGCCCTTCGGTGAGGGTGGCCCGGTCCACGACGGTGGCGTAGTCGTCCATGGTGCCCGCGATGCAGAGCTTGCTGCCGTCCGGGCTCATGGACATGCCGTGGTGGCGGGAGTCGTTGACCCACGTGGTGCGGTCGGCGCTGGTGGCCGGGTTCTGCGGGAGGGTCTTGAGACGGGTGATCCGGTCGGTGGCCACGTCGTACTCGAGGAAGCCGCCCAGGAACGACACCTGGAAGTAGAGCTTCGACTCGTCCGGGCTGAAGGAGACGGGGCGCACGGCGTCGGAGAGGTCCGGGCGGCCGAAGGCGTCCAGCCGCTCCCGCATGTCGATGATCTTGACGGTGCGGAAGGTCTGGGCGTCGACCACGGTGATCTTGCGGTCGCCCTTCGTCCAGTCGAGCCAGGGGGCGTCAAGAGCGGAGGTCACGTCCCCGATGGAGCTGTTCCACAGGTAGCGGCCGTCCCGGCTGAAGGTGTTCTCGTGGGGCTTGTCGCCGGTGGGGAATGAGCCGATCTGGCGTCCGGTGGCGATGTCGAGGACGTGCACGGTGTTGGCGGTGGAGGCCGACACCGCCACCCGGGTGCCGTCCGGGGAGACGGCCATGTGGTCGGCGCGGTAACCGGCCACGGGGAAGCGCCAGTTGATCCGTCCCGTGCGCAGGTCGACGGAGACGACATCGGCGAAACTGGGCCGGGAGGCGACGAGGGCCGATCCGTCGGGGGTGGTGTACAGGTCGTCGACGAACTGGTCGTGGCCCTCGCCGGCGGTTTCCCGGATGCCGAGGAAGAAGCCCAGCTTGATCGGGTTGAGGTAGATCTCCCGGAGCCGTTCCGCCTTGTCGGGGACGACGTTGATCCGGCCGACCTTGGCGAGGCCGCCGGTGGAGGCGAGGACGTCGGCGGTCCCCTCCCAGTTGTTGCCGACGAAGAGCACTTCGCGCAGTCCGTCGCCGGGCGCTGCGGCGGCCGGTGAGACGGCGGCCAGCAGGGTGGCCGCGGCCAGCACGCCGAGGGTGCGCAGGGTGCGGAGGGTACGTGACATCCGTTCAACTCCGTTGTGGGGAAGGGATGGAGAGGGTGCCTCCTGTTACCGGCCGGTAAAATAGGCGGAACGCCGAAAGGACGCAACCCCCTTGGGGCGCGCCCTTTTCCACGTCCTGCTTCCGCGTCCACCGCGGCTGAGCCTCGAAACCCTTGGAACCCCTGAAACCCTTCAGCCTCGGCAACTCGGCAACCTCTTCAAGCGACGGAGCCGATCCGGCTCACGACCGTGTGCGCGGCGTCGGGGTGGATCGGCCGGTGCGCGCCGGTCAGTGCGGCCCCGGTGCCGCCGCGGCGGTTGGCCACGATCTCGGCGGCGATGGACAACGCGGTCTCCTCGGGCGAGCGGGCGCCCAGGTCCAGGCCGATCGGCGAGCGCAGCCGGGCCAGTTCCAGCTCGGTCACGCCCACCTGGCGCAGCCGCTCGTTGCGGTCCTCGTGCGTGCGGCGGGAGCCCATGGCGCCGACGTAGGCGACGGGGAGCCGCAGGGCCAGTTCGAGGAGCGGGACGTCGAACTTGGCGTCGTGGGTGAGCACGCACAGGACGGTCCGTCCGTCCACGCCGGTGGTCTCCAGGTAGCGGTGCGGCCAGTCGACGACGATCTCGTCGGCCTCGGGGAAGCGGGTCGCCGTCGCGAAGACGGGCCGCGCGTCGCACAGGGTCACTCGGTAGCCGAGGAACTTCCCGATGCGCACGAGGGCGGAGGCGAAGTCGATGGCACCGAAGACGATCATCCGCGGCGGCGGCACGCTGGACTCCACGAGCACCTTGAGGGGCTCCCCGCACAGCCGCCCGTCGGCGCCGATCTCCAGCACGCCGGTCCGGCCGGCGTCGAGCATGGCGCGGGCCTCCTGCGCGATGGTGCGGTCCAGCTCGGGGTGTCCGCCGAAACCGCCCTGGGGGGCGCCGTCGGTACGGACGAGCACGGCCCTGCCCATCAGCCCGGCGGGGCCCTCGGCGATGCGCGCCACCGCGGCGGCCTCACCGCGGGCGGCGGCGGCCACAGCGGCCGCGACCACCTCCCGTACGGCGGATCCCACGGCCACCGGGGTCACCAGGATGTCGATGATCCCGCCGCAGGTCAGGCCCACGGCGAAGGCATCGTCATCGCTGTACCCGAAGCGCTCCCGGACGCTCTCGCCGTCCTTCAGCGCCTGCCGGCACAGCTCGTACACCGCGCCCTCCACGCATCCGCCGGAAACCGAGCCGATGGCCGTGCCCTCGCTGTCGACCGCGAGGGCCGCTCCGGGCTGCCGGGGCGCGCTCCCGCCGACCGCCACCACGGTGGCGACGGCGAAGTCACGTCCCTGCTCGACCCACCGGTTCAGTTCTTCGGCGATGTCCAGCATGGGGGCCTCCTCGGAGGGTTCGGTTCCAGTATCGGATGCGTGGAGGGGTCAGGTGCGGATCACGTCCGCACCTACTTGACGCCGAGCCATCCCTCGATGGGGTGGAGGGCGAAGTAGACCAGGAAGATGCCGGCCAGCACCCACATGAAGGCACCGACCTCGCGGGCCTTGCCCTGCGCGGCCTTGATGGCCACGTAGGAGATGACACCGGCGGCGACACCGGCGGTGATCTGGTAGGTGAACGGCATGATCACGACGGTCAGGAAGACCGGGATCGAGGTGGCGCTGTCGGCCCAGTCCACGTGGCGGGCGTTCTGCATCATCATCGCGCCGATGACGACCAGGGCCGCGGAGGCGACCTCGCCGGGGACGATCTGGGTGATCGGGGTGAAGAAGAGGCAGGCGGCGAAGAACAGGCCGGTGACGACGGAGGCGAGACCGGTACGGGCCCCCTCGCCGACGCCGGTCGCGGACTCGACGAACACGGTCTGGCCGGAGCCGCCCGCGAGGCCGCCGATGGCGCCGCCGGCGCCGTCGATGAACAGCGCCTTGGACAGGCCCGGCATGCGGCCCTTGTCGTCGGCGAGCTTGGCCTCGGTGCCGACGCCGATGATGGTGGCCATCGCGTCGAAGAAGCCGGCGAGCACCAGCGTGAAGACGATCATGCCGACGGTCATGACACCGACGTCGCCCCAGCCGCCGAACTCGACCTTGCCGAAGAGCGAGAAGTCGGGCATCGAGATGGCGGAGCCGGAGAGCTCCGGCGGGCCGTTCCGCCACGCCTTCGGGTCGATGTCCGCGACAGCGTTGAGGCTGGCCGCGAGGACGGTGCCGCCGACGATGCCGATCAGGATCGCGCCGGGGATCCTGCGTGCCTGGAGCATGAAGATGGCGAGCAGGGTGACGCAGAACAGCAGGACGGGCCAGCCCGCGAGCTCACCGGCGGCGCCGAGCGTCACGGGAGGAGCGAACTCCCCGCCGTTGCCGACGAAGCCGGCCTTGACCAGGCCGATGAGGGCGACGAACAGGCCGATGCCCATGGTGATCGCGTGCTTGAGCGCGAGGGGAATCGCGTTCATGATCATCTCGCGGAGGCCGGTGACGACCAGGAGACAGATCACGACCCCGTACATGACGCACATGCCCATGGCCTGCGGCCAGGTCATCTGGGGCGCCACCTGTGAGGACAGCACACCCGAGACGGACAGTCCGGCCGCGAGGGCGAGCGGCACCTTGCCGACGAAGCCCATCAGGAGGGTGGTCAGGGCGGCGGCGAAGGCCGTGGCCGTGATCAGCGCCTTCTGGCTCATGGTGTCTCCGGCGACGTCCTTGCCGGAGAGGATCAGCGGGTTGAGCAGCAGGATGTACGCCATGGCCATGAAGGTCGTGACGCCGCCACGAACCTCGTTGCCGACATTGGATCCTCTGTGTGTGATGTGAAAGTACCGGTCGAGCCAAGAACGCCCGGCGGGTGTGCGAGAGCCGTCGCCGGCCTCTTCCGCGGTGGTCTTGGGCTCCACAGACGACTGGGTCATGGTGCCTAACTCCCAAGGTTCAAAGGGGCACCCGCATGAAGATTGGAGACGCGGGATTTGGGAAACTCCGTTGGCTGCACGACCCGGGGTGACGGCCCGAGGCGAAGCGAAATGTTCACTGCGTGTACTGCGGGTTCTGCGGGTTCTGCGTGAACTGCGGTCCTGCGGGTGGCGCGGTGGTGACCGCTGGAACTACGGGGGTGTGTGCAGGGGTGCTGCCGGGTGAAGCGGACCGCGAGCGGTGCGGTCCTTCGTGTACTCCGGGCGGTGCCTGTGAAGTGTGACGTTCCCATGTCGCACCGCCCGGAGAGTTCGAGGGGGTCCGGGCGCCGGACGGCCCCCGGAGCGTGCCGTCCTAGAGGGTGCCGGTGAGGGCTTCCGGGCGGATCGGCGTCTTGGTGATGTCCAGGCCGGTCGCCTGGCGGATCGCCGCGAGGACGGCCGGGGTGGAGGAGAGGGTCGGGGCCTCGCCCATTCCGCGCAGGCCGTAGGGGGCCTTCGGGTCGGCGAGCTCCAGGACGTCGACCGGGATGGTCGGGGTGTCGAGGATGGTCGGGATCAGGTAGTCCGTGAAGGAGGGGTTGCGCACCTTCGCGGTCTTCGGGTCCACGATGATCTCTTCCATGATCGCGACGCCCAGGCCCTGGGTGGTGCCGCCCTGGATCTGGCCGACCACGGAGAGCATGTTCAGGGCCTTGCCGACGTCCTGCGCGGTCGCCAGCTCGACGACCTTGACCAGGCCGAGCTCGGTGTCCACCTCGACGACCGCGCGGTGCGCGGCGAAGGTGTACTGGACGTGCCCGTTGCCCTGGCCGGTGACCAGGTCGAAGGGGACCGTCGGGTGGTGGCGGTACTCCAGTTCGAGGTCGATGGCCTCGTCCCCGAGGACCTCGGCGATGTCCGCGAGGACCTCGCCGCCGTCGGTGACGATCTTCCCGCTTTCGAGGAGCAGCTCGGCGGTGGCCCAGGCCGGGTGGTACGAGCCGTTCTTGCGGCGGCCGATCTCCAGCAGGGCCTCGCGGACCGCCTCACAGGTGTTCTTCACCGCGCCACCGGTCATGTACGTCTGCCGGGAGGCGGAGGTGGAACCGGCGGAGCCGACCTGGGTGTCGGCCGGGTGGATGGTCACCTGGGTGACGCCCAGCTCGGTCCGGGCGATCTGCGCGTGGACGGTGATGCCGCCCTGGCCGACCTCCGCCATGGCGGTGTGGACCATCGCGACGGGCTCGCCGTTGATGACCTCAAGGCGCACCCGGGCGGTCGAGTAGTCGTCGAAGCCCTCGGAGAAGCCGACGTTCTTGATGCCGACCGCGTAGCCGACGCCGCGCACCACGCCCTCGCCGTGGGTGGTGTTGGAGAGGCCGCCGGGCAGCGCGCGGACGTCCGGGCCCTCGCCGGCCGTCTCCCACTGGCGCTCCGGCGGCAGCGGGCGGGCCTTGACCCGGCGCAGCAGTTCGGCGACGGGCGCGGGGGCGTCCACGACCTGGCCGGTGGGCATGACCGTGCCCATCTCCATGGCGTTCAGCTGGCGGAACTCGACCGGGTCCATGCCCAGCTTCGCCGCGAGCTTGTCCATCTGGGCCTCGTAGGCGAAGCAGGCCTGGACGGCGCCGAAGCCGCGCATCGCGCCACAGGGCGGGTTGTTCGTGTAGAGCGCGATCGCCTCGATGTCCACGTCCTCCAGGACGTAGGGACCGACCGACAGGGACGAGGCGTTGCCGACGACGGCCGGGGAGGCCGAGGCGTAGGCGCCGCCGTCGAGGACGATTCTGCACTTCATGTGCGTGAGCTTGCCGTCCTTGGTGGCGCCGTGCTCGTAGTGGAGCTTCGCCGGGTGACGGTGCACGTGGCCGAAGAAGGACTCGAACCGGTTGTAGACGATCTTGACCGGCTTGTTCGTGGCCAGCGCCAGGAGGCACGCGTGGATCTGCATCGAGATGTCCTCGCGGCCGCCGAAGGCACCGCCGACGCCGGACAGCGTCATGCGGACCTTCTCCTCGGGCAGGCCGAGGACGGGGGCGATCTGCTTGAGGTCCGAGTGCAGCCACTGGGTGGCGACGTACAGCTCGACGCCGCCGTCATCGCAGGGCACGGCCAGGCCGGACTCGGGGCCGAGGAAGGCCTGGTCCTGCATGCCGAAGGTGTACTCGCCCTCGACGATGACGTCGGCCCTCTTGCGGGCCTCTTCCACGTTGCCGCGGATGATGGGCTGGCGGTGCACGATGTTCGGGTGCGGGACGTGACCGATGTGGTGGTCGGTGCGGCCCTCATGGATCAGCGGGGCGCCCTCGGCGAGCGCGGAGGCCTCGTCCGTGACGAGCGGCAGCTCACGGTAGTCGATCTTGATCTTGGCGGCCGCGCGCCGGGCGGTCTCCGGGTGGTCGGCGGCGACCAGGGCGACCGGCTCGCCGTGGTGGCGCACCCGGCCGTTGGCGAGGACCGGGGTGTCCTGGATCTCCAGGCCGTAGTTCTTCATCTCGGCCGGCAGGTCGTCGTAGGTCAGCACCGAGTAGACGCCGGGCATGGCGAGCGCCTCGGAGATGTCGATGGACGCGATCTCGGCGTGGGCGACGGTGCTGCGCAGGGTCTGGCCCCACAGCATGTCCTCGTGCCACATGTCCGAGGAGTACGCGAACTCACCGGTGACCTTGAGCGTGCCGTCCGGGCGGAGCGTCGACTCGCCGATGCCGCCCTTGTTGTGCTTCTGGCTGACGCTGGTCGGCGCGCCGGCGGGCACGGTGCGGGTGTTCTGAGCCATGGTCAGACCGCCTCTGACTGACGGGCGGCCGCGAGGCGGACCGCGTCGAGGATCTTCTCGTAACCCGTGCAGCGGCAGAGGTTGCCGGACAGGGCCTCACGGATGTCCTGGTCGGACGGGGAGGCGTTCTCCTCCAGCAGCGCGTCGGCCTGGACCAGGAGGCCGGGGGTGCAAAAACCGCACTGCACGGCGCCGGCGTCGATGAACGCCTGCTGGATGGTGGAGAGTTCGACGCCCTCACCGGTCTGGGAGTCACCGGGCTTGGCCGTCCAGCGCTTGGCCTCGTCGATGGTGACGCCCTTGGCGCCGCAGCCGCCGCCGGTGCCACAGGCCCCGCCGTGGCCGTGCTCCTCGCGCTGCTTGGCGAAGTCCGCCAGGCCCTCGACGGTCACGACGTCGCGACCCTCGACCTGACCGGCGGCCACCAGACACGAACAGACCGGCACGCCGTCGAGACGGACGGTGCAGGAACCGCACTCGCCCTGCTCACAGGCGTTCTTCGAACCGGGCAGACCCAGGCGCTCGCGCAGGACGTACAGGAGGGACTCGCCCTCCCACACGTCGTCCGCTTCCTGCTGACGGCCGTTGACGGTGAAATTGACGCGCATGTTTACGCAGCCCCTTCAAGCGAGCGGCCGTGGCCGGTACCGCGGTACTGCTCCCAGGTCCAGACGAGCTGGCGGCGAGCCATGATGCCGACCGCGTGACGGCGGTACTTCGCCGTGCCGCGGACGTCGTCGATCGGGTTGGCCGCGCCGGAGGCGAGGTCACCGAACTGCTTGGCGATCGACGGGGTGACGACCTTGCCGGACTCCCAGAAGCCGCCCTCTTCGAGGGCGGCGTTCAGGAACTCCTCGGCGGCCTTCGCGCGGATCGGGGTCGGCGCGGCCGAGCCGATGCCGGTACGGACCGTGCGGGTCTGCGGGTGCAGCGCCAGGCCGAAGGCGCAGACGGCGATGACCATCGCGTTGCGGGAGCCGACCTTGGAGTACTGCTGGGGGCCGTCCGCCTTCTTCACGTGGACGGTCTTGATGAGCTCGTCGGCGGCGAGCGCGTTGCGCTTCACGCCGGTGTAGAACTCGTCGATCGGGATCAGGCGGGAGCCGCGTACGGACTCCACCTCGACCTCGGCGCCCGCCGCGAGCAGCGCGGGGTGGGAGTCACCGGCCGGCGAGGCGCAGCCGAGGTTGCCGCCGACGCCTCCGCGGTTGCGGATCTGCGGGGACGCGACCGTGTGCGAGGCGAGCGCGAGACCGGGCAGCTCCGTGCGGAGGTTCTCCATGATCTGCGTGTAGGGGACGGAGGCGCCGAGACGGACCACGTCCTCGCCGACCTCCCACTCCCGCAGCAGACCGATGCGGTTCAGGTCCAGGAGGTACTCCGGCCGGCGGTGGTCGAAGTTGATCTCGACCATCACGTCGGTGCCACCCGCAATCGGCACAGCTGAGGGGAACTCGGCCTTAGCGGCGAGCGCCTCCTCCCAGCTGGCGGGGCGAAGGAAGTCCATGAGCGGCTCTCTTCTTCTTCATCGTGTCGTTCACTTCAAGCCAGGAGGCCCAGTGGCCTTCGACTGGTCGTTCACGTGCTGTTAACGCGGTGTGGAGTCAGTACACAAGCCGCGCGTCCCCCGGGTGCAGTCACCGAAACCATGAAGGAGTTGGCTGGCGGCCTCCCTCGTCTTGTAGATTCGTATGAAAGGCAGGATGCAACGACCTGCCCGATTTCCAACGGCAACATTCGAGACAGATCGGCGGCGACATCATGCGGCTGCGCGCACTGCTGGAGACCGAGGCGCTGGGGCTGCGGCTGCTGGGCGGCGAGGACGAACTCGACCGGACGGTCCGCGGGGTCATGACGACCGACCTGCGTGATCCCAGCCGATACCTCTCCGGGGGCGAACTCGTCCTCACCGGCCTGGCCTGGCGGCGGAATTCGGCCGACTCCGAGCCGTTCGTACGAATCCTCGCGAGCGCCGGTGTGGCGGGGCTCGCGGCGGGTGAGGCGGAGCTCGGGGACGTGCCGGACGATCTGGTATCGGCCTGCCGGCGCAACCGGCTGCCGTTGTTCGCCGTCAACGAAGACGTTGCATTCGCCACGATCACCGAGTACGTGGTGCGCCAGGTCTCGGGGGAGCGCGCCGGGGACCTGGCGGCCGTGGTCGACCGCCACCGCCGCCTGATGACGTCGGGCCCGGCCGGTGGCGGACCCGACGTGGTGCTGGATCTGCTCACCACGGACCTCGATCTCCGGGCCTGGGTGCTGTCCCCCACGGGCCGGCAGATCGCCGGGGCGGGCGAGCCGCTGGCACCAGGCGTGTGCGCAGCGCTGGCGAGTGAGCACCTCGCCGCGGTCCGGACGGGCCGCAGGGGCCCGCACCGGATCTCCCTCCAGGGTATTACCTACTCGCTCTTCCCGATCAGGGGACACGGGCGCGGCGCGGCCGGTCCGGCCGCCCGTGACGTCCGCGAGAGCGTGCTGTCGGACTGGCTGCTGGCCGTCGAGGCGGACGCCGGGGACTGGCCCGCCGAGCGGCTCGACCTGCTCCAGGGCGTCACCCAGCTCATCGCGGTGGAACGGGAGCGGCGCGACGCCGCCCGCACCGTGCGCCGCCGCCTCGCACAAGAAGTCCTCGAACTGGTCCAGACGGGTGCCCCGCCGGCGGAGATCGCCGCCCGCCTGCGGGTCGCGGCCCCGGTACTGCTGCCCGGACTGGGCGCGGCACCCCACTGGCAGGTCGTGGTGGCGCGGGTGGACTGGGACGGCGGGGACATCCCCGGCGGCCCGGTGGCCCAGTCGCTGCTGGAGGAGATCCTCGTCGACCCGTCCGTCTCGGGGCCCGAACCGTCGGACCGGATCGCCGTCGCCCACGCCGGGGGCGAGGCCATCGCCCTGGTGCCGCTGCCCGCACCGGCCGGGGAGGACGGGGAGGACAAGGGCCCCGACTCCGCCCTGCACGCCGACGTGCTGCTGACGGCCGTACGCGACCCGCTCCAGGCCGGTCTGGCCGACGACGGCCGGCTCACGCTGGGCGTCAGCGCGGCGGTGCACTCCGCGGAGGGACTGCGCGGCGCGCTGGAGGAGGCCCGGCACGCCCGCCGCGTCGCCGCGGCCCGCCCGGGCCGGGTCTGCGCGGCGGGCCACCACGAACTGGCCTCGCACGTGCTGCTGCTGCCGTTCGTGCCGGACGACGTGCGCCGCGCCTTCACGGCCCGGCTGCTGGACCCGCTGCGGGACTACGACCGGCGCCACCGCGCCGAGCTCATCCCGACGCTGGAGGCATTCCTGGACTGCGACGGTTCCTGGACCCGTTGCGCGACGCGGCTGCACCTGCACGTCAACACGCTGCGCTACCGGGTCGGACGAATCGAGCAGTTGACGGGACGTGACCTGTCCCGGCTGGAGGACAAGCTCGACTTCTTCCTGGCACTGCGCATGAGCTGAGCGGATCCGCCCCCGCGGCCGCCCCCCGCCGGCCGGCGGCGGCTGATGATCCGTCCGGACTTTGTGAAAGAGTTCACCCGACCCCTTGGCCGGAGCCGTGGATCCGTGCTCTCATTTCGCCCCAGGGCTCAACGATGTGCTGCTTGGTTGCTTCGGGGAGGGCAATGTGGCGGACACCGCCATGTCGGGTGCCGGATCTACCGGGGGAGACGACCCCCTCCAGCGGGCGATATGGCGGCTGCGCTCGCGCGGCTGTTGGACCGACGCGGCGGCGCTGCTGACCCCACGGGTCGGCGCGGCCGGTGACGCCGGGGCCGCCGTGCAGCGGACCGCGCTGCTGGTGGAACGGTGCCTCTTCACGGGGCAGGGCTGGTCCGAGGCCGAGGACGCGCTGCGGATCGCCGAGGCCGTCGCCAGGGAGGACGACGAGCGGGGAGCGGCCGCGTGCGAGCGGGGACAGCTGGCGTACGCCGCCACCGTGCTCGGCGTGCGCGACCGGTCCGACGAAGCGCGCTCCGCGCTGGGCCGGGCCGCGGCGCTGCTGTCGCCGGGGTCCCGGACCCGGCCGCTGCTGGACTTCCGGCGCGGGCTGGTGGCGGAGCACCTGGCCGACGCGCCGCAGGCGGCCCGTCCGGCGTACCGCCGGGCCCACGAGGGGGCGGTGGCCCACGGGGACACGCTCCTGCAGTCCTTCACCTGGCGGCACCTGGCCGCGCTGGCGCTGCGGGACGGCGAGGTGGCGGAGGCCCGCAAGGGCTTCGCGGAGTCCCTGCGGATCCGGGAGGACCTGGGCTTCCTGATCGGCACGGCCCCGGCCCTGGCGGCCCTGGCCGAAGCCGAACCGGAACCGGAGGCGGCCCGCCTCCGCGCGGAGGCCCGCCGCCTGTTCCACCTCCTGGGCGGCATCCCCACCTGGCTGGCAGACCAACTCCACCCCACCCCCACCTCAGCCCCAGCCCCAGCCCCAGCCCCGGCAACCTGACCCCCCACCCGCACCTGCCCAACCCCGCCACCCCGGGAGGCACGGAGCCGGGGCACACCCAGCCCCGCCGGCGCTTGAGGCGTGGAGCCCGGGGTAACCCAGCCCCGCCGGCGTTTGAGGCGCGGGGCCCGGTCACACCCAGCCCCGCCCCCCTGGAGGCGCGGAGCCCGGGGCAATCCAGCCTCGCCGGCGCTTGAGGCGCGGGGTCCGGGGCGGAGCCCCGGCGGCGGCGCCGCGCCCGCGCCTCGCTCCATGCCTCCCCGGCGCCCCATGCGCGAAGCCCACCCATGCAGCCCCGCCCCCCGGAAGCGCAGGACCCGGGCACACCCGGCCCCGCCTGCGCTTGAGGCGCGGGGCCCGGGGCGGAGCCCCGGCGGCGGCGCCGCGCCCGCGCCTCGCTCCTCTGCCTTACCGGCTGCCTCCCCGACGCCCCATGCGTAAGGCCCACCCATGCAGCTCCGGCACCCGGAAGCGCAGGACCCGGGCACACCCGGCCCCGCCGGCGTTTGAGGCGCGGGGTCCGGGTAATCCAGCCTCGCCGGCGTTTGAGGCGCGGGGTCCGGGGCGGAGCCCCGGCGGCGGCGCCGCGCCCGCGCCTCGCTCCTCTGCCTTACCGGCTGCCTCCCCGACGCCCCATGCGTAAGGCCCACCCATGCAGCCCCGCCCGCCCGGAAGCGCAGGACCCGGGCACACCCGGCCCCGCCGGCGTTTGAGGCGCGGGGTCCGGGGCGGGCCCCCGGTGGCGGCGCCGCGCTCCGGGATCGGCGCACGCGCCGTGCGTCAGGACGCCGAGCCCTGGAAGTGCTCCCGCACCAGGGACTCCACGACCGGCAGGTCACCGGCGATCAACGCCTCCAGCAGCGCCGCATGCTCAGCCGCATCGGCGACGAGATCCGCCCGCCGAACCCGCGGAGCGCCCGGCAGGGGCCACTGCGCCCGGCGGTGGAGCTCCTCCGCCACCTGCACCAGCTGCTCGTTGCCGGCCAGCGCGAGCACCCGCCGGTGGAAGGCCCGGTCCGTGTCCGCGTACCCCGGCACGTCCCCCGCCGCCGCCGCCTCCGCCGTCGCGGCGGCCGCCGGGCGCAAGCCCTCCCAGGTCTCCGCGGGCACGCTGCGGGCCAGCCGCAGCATGACGGGCACCTCCAGCAGGGCCCGTACCTCCGCCAGCTCGGCGAGCTCGCGCGGGGTCCGCGACAAGACGCGGAAGCCCCGGTTCGGGAGGCATTCCACGGCCCCCTCCAGCGCCAGCTGCTGCATCGCCTCGCGCACCGGGGTCGCGGAGACCCCGAAACGCTCCCCCAGCGCCGGACCCGAGTAGATCTCCCCCGGCGCCAGCTCCCCGTCGACCAGCGCGGCGCGCAACGCGTCGAGGATCTGCCCGCGCACCGAATGGCGCAGCACCTTCCGGTCGGTTTTCCCCTCCGGCATCCGCGCCGGGATCTGTGCCGGCATCTGCGCCGGCATCTGCGCCGCGATCGCCGGCTCCGCCCCGATCCCGCCCTGGGCCACTTCGCGCACTCGGTCCTCCTCACCTGGTCTCGGCCTGTCCAGAGAATAGGTGACCCGGGCAAGGCGACCCCGGGCACATGGAGATCAGCTAAGGTAAGGCTTACCTGTTAACGATCGTGCGATTCGGTGGACCGCCATGACCGTCACGACCCTCGGCGCCCCCGGCGCCTTCGACCTCCCACCCGCCCCGCCCGGCTCCCCGGTGGCCGACTCCTACGCGCGCCTCGCGCAGGTCTACGGCGGCCTACGGGTCGTCGAGCAGACCGCGGACGAAGCGGCCCCCCGCGGTGCGGGCTGGGTCGGCGCGGACGAGCTCGCGGCGGGCGGAACGGCCCTCGACACCTTCCTGGCCTGGGACGACGCACAGGTCCTGCGAGATTACGGACACCAGGCCCGCCCCGACGTGGTCGCAAGCTTCGGCCTCCACCGCTACGCGTGGCCGGCCTGCCTGCTGATCACCCTGCCGTGGTTCCTGCACCGGCGGGTCCCCCGGCTCCCGGCCGGCCAGGTGGCCTTCCACCGGACCCTCGGCCGGATGGCCGTGCACGTCGCGGAGTTCGCCTGCCTGCCGGACGACCCGGCGGCCGCCCTCCCGGGGGCCCGCGTCGTGCCCGACGAGGAGGCGCTGCGGGGTGAGGTGCGGGCCGCGGTGGCCCAGCACCTCGGGCCCGTGCTGGAAGGTTTCGGCCCGCGCATGCGGCGCGGCCGCCGCGCGCTGTGGGGCATGGTGACCGACGAAGTCGTCGAGAGCCTCTGGTACATCGGCCACCTGCTCGGCGAGGAACAGCGCGCGACGGCCGAGCTGGAGGCGCTCCTGCCCGGCTCGACCGCCCCGTACACCGGGGGCGCCGGATTCCGTACGCTCACGGGTCCGGACGGCGGGAAGCTCCCCACGCGGGACCGGGCCAGCTGCTGCCTCTTCTACACCATCCGGCCCGAGGACACCTGCGTCACCTGTCCCCGGACCTGCGACGCGGACCGCCTCGCCCGGCTCACGGCAGCGGATGCCTTCGCCTCCTAGAACGCCGGCCCGGAAGCCCTGACATCGCACGGCGGCGGCCATCGCGGCCCCTCCCGCGCCGAACCCACCCCCAGGGGTGACGGCGATCGAACTGGACTCCGTCCGCACGGGCACGCGTTCGAAGCACAACACCCTATCCGGCGTGCCCCGCCCCCCGATGGCGTCCTCTTGCCCCGAAACCCGCGTGCACGGCCGGCCGGCTGCGCCACTATGGCGCCCGGAACGCCGCATACGCGAGGCAAGGGACATCCGCATGAGACTGACCGACATATCGCTGGACTGGCTGCTGCCCGGCAGCCTGCTGATCCTGGGCGTACTTGCGGCAGTTGCGGTATTGGCCCGGGGCAGGCGCGAAAGCGAGAAGGCCGTGTCCGAGGACAGCTGGGAGCGCAGCGAGGAGCGCCGCAGGCGCAAGGAGGCCGTCTACGGGTCCGCCTCGTACGTCCTGCTCTTCTGCTGCGCCGCGGTCGCCGCCGCACTCTCCTTCCACGGACTGGTCGGCTTCGGCCGGCAGAACCTCAACCTCTCGGGCGGCTGGGAGTACCTGGTCCCCTTCGGCCTCGACGGCGCCGCCATGTTCTGTTCGGTGCTCGCCGTCCGCGAGGCCAGCCACGGTGACGCCGCCCTCGGCTCACGCATGCTGGTCTGGCTGTTCGCGGGCGCGGCCGCCTGGTTCAACTGGGTGCACGCCCCGCGCGGCATGGGCCACGACGGAGCCCCGCAGTTCTTCGCGGGGATGTCGCTCTCGGCTGCCGTCCTCTTCGACCGCGCCCTCAAGCAGACCCGCCGGGCGGCGCTGCGCGAGCAGGGGCTGATCCCCCGGCCGCTGCCCCAGATCCGGATGGTCCGCTGGCTGCGGGCGCCCCGGGAGACCTTCGGAGCGTGGTCACTCATGCTGCTGGAGGGGGTGCGCACCCTCGACGAGGCCGTGGACGAGGTGCGCGAGGACAAGAAGGAGAAGGAGAACGACCGGCACCGCAGGCGCGAGCAGCACCGCTTGGACCGGGCGCACATCAAGGCGCTCGGCCGGCAGAACCGCGCGTTCGGGCGGGCTCGCGCCCGCGAGGGCGACATGCCGGGGCTGGCTCCTGGAACGGGCTCCGCGCCGGTCGGCGCGGAGCCGGCCATAGCGGCGCAGGGACAGCTGCCCCCGCACCGAAGGCCCTCCTTGCAGGCCGTGAACGGAACCGAAGGCTCTGAAGCGGCCGGCCCCCGGACGGTGGACCTCACCGCCGAGGACGACACCCAGACGATCCCGCGCCTCGACTCCCTGGAACGCAAACTGAAGGACCTGGAGCAGCAGTTCGGCTGACCGGTCCTGCCCGCGGTACCCGCAGGGCCCGCCCGTTCAGGCGAGCCCTCCCTCCATCTCGAACCAGACCACCTTGCCGCGGCCCGGCCCCAGCGCCTCCACGCCCCAGGCGTCCGCGAGCGCCTGCACCAGCACGAGCCCCCTGCCGTGCGTACCGTCGTCGGCGGTCGGTACGTGCGGCCGGGGACGGGGCCGGGGCCGGCGGTTGGCGTAGTCCCGGACCTCCACCCGTAAACGGGTGGCGGCGAGACTCGCGCACACCTCCGCGCCCTGCCCGGTGTGGACGAGTGCGTTGGTGACGAGTTCGGTGATGAGGAGTTCGGCCACGTCGGCGGAATCACTCCGGCACCGATGGCGCATCAGCTCCCGCAGCGCCCGCCGCACTTCGCCGACGGCCTTCAGATCCGCCCGGCGCACGCTCCGGGTGATCTCCAGCTCGTCCACCGCTCCCCCGTCCCCGTCGGACGGTTCGCGCGGTTCGGGCCGCCCTCTCCTTCCCTGCTTCCCTGTCTTCGCCCCCACCCGCACGGCGCTGTACCTCCCGCGTCCACTGCTCTCGAACAGGTCTACGGGATGCATGCCCCCCGGGCAGATCCGCACTCCTTCGGCCTCAGGGACGCGGCACGTTGCGCAGGTTGGATCGAGCCATCTGGACCATGCGGCCCACCCCGCCGTCCAACACGATCTTGCTGGCCGAAAGGGCGAATCCGGTCACCATCTCGGCCCTGATCTTCGGCGGAATGGACAAGGCGTTGGGATCGGTGACCACATCGACCAGAGCGGGTCCGGAGTGCCGGAACGCGTCCTTCAGAGCGGCGTTGAGCTGCTTGGGCTTCTCGACGCGGACCCCGTAGGCGCCCGCTGCCCGGGCGATGGCGGCGAAGTCCGGGTTCGTGTACGTCGTCCCGTAGGCGGGCAGGCCGGAAACCATCATCTCCAACTCGACCATTCCCAGAGATGAGTTGTTGAAGAGGACCACTTTGACGGGGAGGTCGTACTGCACGAGGGTGAGGAAATCTCCCATCAGCATCGAGAAACCGCCGTCACCGGACATGGACACCACTTGACGTCCGCGATCCGTGAACTGTGCCCCGATGGCCTGCGGGAGGGCGTTGGCCATGGAGCCGTGGCTGAAGGAGCCGATGATGCGCCGCTTGCCGTTCGGCGAAAGATAGCGCGCCGCCCACACGTTGCACATGCCCGTGTCGACGGTGAACACGGCGTCCCCGTCGGCCAGTTGGTCGAGGACCGCGGCCACGTACTCGGGGTGGATGGGGGTGTGCTTCTCCACCTTGCGCGTATAGGCCTTGACGACCCCTTCCAGCGCCTCCGCGTGCTTCTTCAGCATGCGGTCCAGGAAGCGGCGGTCCGTCTTGGCCTTCACGCGCGCATTCAGGGCGCACAGGGTCTCCCGTACGTCTCCCCAGACGGCGAGGTCCAACTGGGATCGGCGGCCCAGGTGTTCGGGCCGGATGTCCACCTGGACGATCTTCACGTCATCGGGCAGGAAGGCGTTGTAGGGGAAGTCCGTGCCGAGCAGGATCAGCAGGTCGCACTCGTGGGTCGCCTCATAGGCCGCGCCGTAGCCCAGGAGCCCGCTCATGCCGACGTCGTACGGGTTGTCGTACTGGATCCACTCCTTGCCGCGCAGGGCGTGCCCGATGGGCGCCTTCACTCGTTCGGCGAAGTCCATCACCTCGGCGTGCGCGCCGGCGGTGCCGCTGCCGCAGAAGAGGGTGACCTTGTCCGCCTCGTCGACGAGGCGGACCAGCTTCTCGATTTCGCCCTCCCCGGGGCGTACCGAGGGCCGTGCCGTGACGAGGGCGTGCTCCACCGTCTTGTCCGGCGCGGGCTGGGAGGCGATGTCCCCGGGCAGGGTGATCACGCCGACGCCGCTGCGTCCGACGGCGTGCTGGATGGCGGTCTGGAGCACCCGGGGCATCTGCCCGGGGTTGGAGATCATCTCGCTGTAGTGGCTGCATTCGGTGAACAGCCGGTCGGGGTGGGTCTCCTGGAAGTAGCCGAGCCCGATCTCCGAGGAGGGGATGTGCGAGGCGAGCGCGAGGACGGGCGCCATGGAGCGGTGGGCGTCGTACAGACCGTTGACGAGGTGCAGGTTTCCCGGGCCGCAGGAGCCCGCGCAGGCGGCCAGGCGGCCGGTGATCTGGGCTTCGGCGCCGGCCGCGAAGGCGGCCGTCTCCTCGTGGCGCACCTGGATCCAGTCGATGCCGCCCGTCCGGCGGATCGCATCCACCACCGGGTTGAGGCTGTCGCCGACGACGCCGTACATCCTTCGTACGCCGGCGCGCACGAGGATGTCGACGAACTGCTCTGCCACGTTCTGCTTGGCCATGAGGGAGGCACCCTTCCCGGTGTCCGGCCCGGTCCCGTCCGGTGGTCCGTCGTGTGTGCCTCCCATCCAGCCATGTGTGGGGCGGTTACGCCTCCCAGACCGCGGCGGCCGTACGGTCGTCCGCGTACCCCTTGAGGCGGAGCTGGGTGTCCGCGAGGAAGGCCGCGAGGCCGGGCGGCTGCGGCCGGCCCCAGCGCGCGGCCAGCTCGGCGCAGAGCAGCTCCTCCTCCCGCATCGGCTCCGCCAGGCCGCCGGAACAGAGCAGCAGGACATCGCCCGGGCGGGCCACGGTGGCGCGGAACCGGAAGCAGGCGGCGCCGGGCGCGGGGGCCGCGGGCTCGTCGCCCCCCGGGGGCCCGGCGGGGGGCCCGGCTGCCGGTTCCAGGTCCTGCCAGGCGCCTTCCCGCAGCCGGAACAGTCCGCCCGCGCCGGCGCCGAAGCAGACCCGGGTGCGGCATGCGGGGTCCACCGGGAGCAGCAGGCCGCGCAGTCCGGCCGCGTACGTCTCCTCGGCGAGGCCCAGCTCGGCGGCGCGGACCCGCAGGCGGCCGTAGCCCCGGTCGGTGAGGCGCTGCAGCCCCGAACGCAGCGCGTCACGGCGTCCGGCGCGGATGTCCTCGGCGAGCCGTTCCCGGCTGCGGCCGACGGCGCCCGCGACGGTGTGGCAGAGCTCGGCGGCGGCTTCGCCCGCGCCCGGCGCCGCGCGGTCGCCTCCGGCCAGGGCCACCAGGACGAGGGCGTCGTCGCCGGCGCCGAAGCGGGCCGTGAGCAGGACGTCCCGGCGGGCCTCGCCGCGGAAGCGGGCGGAGTCCCCGCGCAGGGAGGCGGCCCGCAGGGTGTAGGTGCCGTAGCGGGCGCCTTCGAGGACGGTGTCGGGGGCCGGCGGGGTCCAGCCGTTGAGGGAGGCGGGGTCGGTGAGCGGCAGCGTGCCGGGCTCGGCGGCGTAGGTGGGGGCGCGGTCGCCGAGGTGCCGTACCTCGGGCCGGTCGGCGGCGGGCGGGGACGGCGCCGGTTCCTGCGTCGGCGTCGGGGGCGGTGGCGGCTTGCGCCGGGCACCGGAGCCTGCCGGGACCTCAACGGCGCGGGCCCCGGGCGGGGCCTCGGGGGGCGCCCCTTCGTGCGGCACGCCCCGGCGCTCGGCGGGAAGTCCGGGCGGCTGCGCCGGCTCGGGTCCGCGCACCGGCGGGACCCGCACACCCCCGAGGGCGTACCCGGTGGCGCCGCCCTCCCGGGGATCGCGCAGGGGCGGGGCGCCCGCGTCCGCGCGCGGATCCTGCGACCAGGGCGCGCCGGCCGACGGCGCCTGCGGCAACCCGGCACCGGCCACCCGGTCCGGGCCGGCGGGCGGGGGCCCGGGCGGGGCCCCCGCCCCCGCAGCGGCGGGGGCCTCACCACGCGAAGGCGGATCCACCGGAAGGCCGGACGGCGCGGGAGGCTCCCCCTGGGGCCTGCGTACGAAGGCCCCGCCCGGCCCCGGGTCACCGGGCGGGCAAGGCGGGGGCAGCGGACCCGCCGGGCCCGGAACCCGGCGTACGGCCGCCCCGTCAGGCGGCGGCGCAGCGCAGCCCGGCGCGGCCGGCGGCGGAACCGGACGCGGGGGCACACCGAGGGGCGGCGGTGCGCCGGCAGGAACCCCGTCCGGAAGTGCACGGCCCCCCGGCGCCGCAGGAGCCTGCGCGGCTTCACCAGAGGCCGGAAGGCCACCCGGCCACGCAGGAGCCTGCGCGGGTTCATCGGCGGCCGGAACGCCGCCCGGGGCGGGAACACCCCTCGGTGGCACGGCGCGTCGGTCACCCGGCGGAGGTCCGGCGGAGGCCGGATGCCGAGGGCCTGGCAGGAGTCCCTCCGTGCCCCGCCGCGCCTCCGGCGTCCCCGGCGGCTCCCCGGAACCATCCTCCGGCGCCCGGGCCGGATCCGGCACCCGGCCGCCGGGAGCCGTCCCAGGGTCGGGAACCCCCGCCCCGACGGGATCCGGCGCCCGGCCGGGGCCCGACTCCGCGTCGGGGTCCGGCGTCTGGGCGGGGATGCCCGTCCGGGTCTGGGCAGGCGCTTGGGTGGGGGGTGGTGGTCCGTTCGGGGGTGGGGCCGTGGTCAGGATCGTGGCCGAGCGGAAGCGGGTGTCCAGGGTGTCCCCCGGGTCCGGCTCCGGGCCCGGTTCCGGGTCCTCGTAGAGCTTCTGCCACCAGTCGTCCGCGCCCTGCTGACTCATGCCCCCATTCTCGGCCTCCCGCCGGGGTGAAAAACGCCGAACGCGCGAAAAGGTTCCACCGGGCCGCCGCCCGGTGGACCCCTTCCGCCTTACCCGTACGGCCTAGCGGACGTCGTACGCCCGCGCGGCCGTCTGGGTCACCGACGCGCCGTTCGCGTCGGTCAGTTCGACCTTCAGCGATACCGGCTTGCCGGAAGCACCCGTGTGGTCCACGACCGCGGTCCACTTGCCGCCGCGCCCGCTGCCCCCGGCCTCGGTCCAGTGCTCACCTTCGTACGAGTACGACAGCTTCGCCGACTTCAGCGGACCGGGCGCGCAGCCCGCGTGCCCGGTGACGCCCAGCCCGATGCTCAGGCCCTTCGCCGCGCGAACTTGGTGGCCTTGCCGTCGAATCCGGCGGCCCAGGCGGCCGGGGCGTTGACCTGCTTCGTGGAGCGGTCCAGGCTGGCCCGGACCTTGCCGTCCAGCCAGAGCTTGCGCAGGCCGCCGGACACCGAGCGCGCGCGGGCGTCCGTACCGGTGACGTCGGCCCACAAAGCGGCGGCCTGTGCCTTGTCGGCGGCGAGGGCGACGCCGCCGGTCGAGCCGAGGACCAGGGAGCGGTCGGCGCCGCGGGCCGCTCCGCGGCTGCCGCGCTCCCGGCGACGGGTCTGTTCTCCGGCGCTGCGCCGCCGCTCGGTTGTGCCGTGGGAGGGGCCCGCGGCGGTGACGGCGAGGACGGCCGCGGTGGCCGTTCCCCATGCCGTGCGCGATATCGGGCGCATCGCTCTCCCCGGGTCGATTCCGGCCCAACTGCCGCGTTGCACGGCAAAGCTGCCGCGTACGTGGCCTGTGGCCGGCGGATGTCGGTGCTGCGGTGGAATGACCTTGGCAGAGTGGCGGCGGGTGCGGCGATGATGTCCGCGGCGGGTTTGCGCCGTGGCCGCTTCCCGCCAGGCGCTGTGCTGAGAGGTGGGTGGACGGGTTGCTGGGTGCGATAGGCCTCGACGAGGGCCAGGAGTCGGCGTACCGCGCGCTGGTGGCGCTGGGGGCGGCGGAGGTGCCCGACCTCGCGCACCGGCTGACGCTGCCGGTCCCGCAGACCGAGCGGGCGCTGCGGCACCTGGAGCGCCAGGGGCTGGCCGCCCAGTCCTCCTCGCGCCCGGGGCGCTGGGTGGCGGCCCCGCCGGGGGTCGCCCTCGGGGCGCTGCTGACGCAGCAGCGGCACGAGTTGGAGCAGGCGGAGCTGGCGGCGGTGCTGCTCGCGCAGGAGTACCGGGCGGAGGCGGCCGAGCCGGCGGTGCACGACCTGGTGGAGGTGGTGCAGGGGGCGAGCGCGGTGGCGCACCGCTTCCACCAGCTTCAGCTGGGCGCGGCGCAGGAGGTGTGCGCGCTGGTCAGGGGCCGCTCGCAGGTGGTGACGGGTAGCGACAACGAGGCGGAGGAACGGGCCCCGGTGCGCGGTGTCGCCTACCGGGTGGTGATCGAGCGGGAGGTCCTGACGGCGCCGCGGGGGATCCGGGAGGCGTCCTCGGCGCTGGCCCGGGGCGAGCGCGTGCGGGTGACGGGCGGGGTCCCCACGAAGCTGGTGATCGCGGACCGGACGCTGGCCATGGTCCCGCTGACGTCGCGCGGCGCGGAGCCGGCGGCGCTGGTGGTGCACGCGTCGGGTCTGCTGGAATCGCTGATGGGCCTCTTCGAGGCGGTGTGGCGGGAGTCGCTGCCGCTGCGGCTGGGCGCCTCGGGGGCGCCGGAGGAGTCCGACGGCGGTCCGGACGCAACGGATCTGGAGATCCTCTCCCTCCTGCTGGCGGGGATGACGGACGCGAGCGTGGCGAAGCACCTGGAACTGGGCCTGCGGACGGTGCAGCGGCGGGTCAGGAGGCTGATGGAGCTGTCCGGGGTCACGACGCGGCTCCAGCTGGGCTGGCACGCGTACGAACGGGGCTGGGTGGCCCGATAGTCCCTGGTCGGTCAGGCGGAGCAGATGGAGCTGCCTCAGCTGCCGGCGGGGCTGGTGCTGCTGCTCGGGACGCTCGGGGTGCCGGTCCCCGGGGTGCCGGGCACCTGGCTGGTGTGGGCGGGGGTCCTGTGGTGGGCGCTGCGCGAACGGTCGGCCGGGGCCTGGACCCTGCTGGCCTGGACCACCGCCCTGCTGCTGGTGGTCCAGGTGGTGAAGTGGCTGCTCCCCCCGCGACGGCTGCGGCGCGTGGGGGCGCCCCCCCGGATGGCGGCGTACGCGGGCGCCGGCGCGGTACCGGGCTTCGTACCGGTCCCGGCGGTGGGGGCGGTCCCGGGTTTCGTGGGCGGCGTCTACCTCTGCGAGCGGCGCGAGCGGCTGCGCCTGGGTGCGCCCGGCGACGCACGGGCGTCGGTACGGGCGTCGGTACTGGATGTGATGCGGGCGGTGATGCGGGCGGTGGGCACGAGCGTGCTGGTGGAGCTGGTGGAGCTGCCGGCCTGCCTGCTGGTGGCGGCAGCCTGGCTGGGCACGGTCCCGTCGACAGTCCGTGGCCCCCGGGGCAGGCGGGAGCCGGGCCCCGGGGGGGCCGGCTCCCGCTGGGTCAGGTCAGCGGTTGCCGCGCTTGGCCGCGTAGTTGGCCCGGCCTTCCGCCGCCCTCAGGCGCCAGTCCCGCCGGATCTCCGAGCGGAGCCTCGCGTCCGTCTTCGCGACGATCCGCTGGTTCTCCCGCAGCAGCTTGCGGTAACTGTCCAGGCGGCGCTCCGCCAGCTCCCCCGACTCCACGGCGGCCAGCACCGCGCACCCGGGCTCGGCTTCGTGCGCGCAGTCGTGGAAGCGGCACTCCTGGGCGTACTCCTCGATCTCCGAGAAGACCTGGCCGACCCCGGCCTCCGCGTCGAAGAGCCCGACGCCCCGCAGGCCGGGCGTGTCGATGAGGACCCCGCCGGCCGGCAGGGCGAGCAGGTTGCGCGTCGTGGTCGTGTGGCGGCCCTTGCCGTCGACCTCGCGGGCCTCCTGGACCTCCATGACATCGGCGCCGAGGAGCGTGTTGGCCAGGGTGGACTTGCCCGCGCCGGAGATGCCCAGCAGCACGCTGGTGCCGTCCGACAGGATGGCGGTGAGCGTGTCGGTGCCCTCCCCGGTGAGGGAGGAGACGGTGAGCACCTGGACCCCCGGCGCCGTGGTCTCCACGTCCTGGACCAGGTGCGCGAGCGTCGCCGGGTCCGGGACCAGGTCCGCCTTGGTGAGGACGACAAGCGGCTGGGCCCCCGACTCCCACGCCAGGGCCAGGAAGCGCTCGATGCGCCCGAGGTCGAGTTCCACGGCGAGGGAGACGGCGATGACCGCGTGGTCGACGTTGGCGGCGAGGATCTGCCCTTCGGAGCGCTGCGAGGAGGTGGAGCGTACGAAGGCGGTCCGGCGCGGCAGGTACGCCTTCACGTAGCGCGGGCTGCCCGCCGCTTCGACGGCGGCCCAGTCGCCGGTGCAGATGACCTTCAGCGGGTCGTGCGGGGTGACGAAGGCGGTGTCGGCGCGGACGATCCCCTCCGGGGTCATGACGTCGCACTGACCGCGGTCGACGCGTACCACCCGCCCGGGCACGAGGCCCTGCGCGGCGTACGGGGTGAACTCGGCCTGCCAGGCGTCGTCCCAGCCGTAGGGGGCGAGGGGGTGCGCGGAGGAGTCCTGGGGAAAAGAGGAGTCCTGGGGGAAAGAAGAGGAAGACGGGAAAGACAAGGGGAACCCTTCACAGGGTGGCCCCGGCAGCGCACGCCCGCCCGGTGGCGGCGCGCGAAGAGGTGTGAGGTCAGCCGGGGACCACGGAAGTGACATTGATGGTCTTCTGAGTGCGGGCAGCGCCCTGCGCGACGACAGTCATCAACGAACTCACCTCCGGGTCCGAACACGAGCGGACGGCTCCACGCCGGTCGGCGGGATACGGAAGTACGGTAACAAGTCCCGCTGGGCGGGGGCCAATTCTTTTTCCGGCTCTCCGGCTCTCCGGCTCTCCGGCTCTCCGGCTCTCCGGACAGCCGTACAGCCGGATCTGCGGGCGGCGAACATGTCCGTTTCCTTCAAGACGGGGCCGCCCGTGGGTGCCTAGCCTGCGGGTATGACTCCTCGACTCGACATGATCGGCCTGGTCGTCTCCGACATGGCCGCCTCGCTCGCCTTCTACCGCCGCCTCGGGCTGGAGGTTCCCGCCGACGGTGACGGTCAGCCGCACGTCGAAGCCGCCCTGCCCGGCGGGCTGCGGATCGCGTGGGACACGGAGGAGACCGTCCGCTCCTTCGACCCGTCCTGGACCCGTCCCACCGGGGACGGCCGCCGGGAGCTCGCCTTCCTGTGCGACTCCCCCGCCGAGGTGGACGCCATGTACGCGGAGCTGACCGGCGCCGGCTACACCGGTCACCTCAAGCCGTGGGACGCCTTCTGGGGCCAGCGCTACGCGGTGGTCCTCGACCCGGACGGCTGCTGGGTCTCGCTCTTCGCCCCGGCGGCGCCGGCCGCCGCCTAGGACCTGTCCGGCCGATCATGTTCGGAGCCACACCCCGCCCCATGCCCAGAACCACGTCCTGACCCGAAGGCGAGCCACATGACTGAGCTCGACAGATCCCAGAAGTGCGCTTGACTGCCAGGATGAACATCAACTCGACGGAAGTAAGTCCGTCCATGACCGTGCAGGTCAGGCGTTTCCGTAACGACGATTCGGTGGAACAGCTCACTCTCCTGCTCCACCGCGCCTACGCAGACCACGCCGCTGCCGGGCGGGTCTTCTTCGCCTCCTACCAAACTCCGCAGGACACACAGCACCGCCTGAGCAAAGGCGAGTGCTGGGTCGCGATGGACGGAAACGTACTGGTAGGCACGGTCACCGTGTCGGCTCCACACATCACTCCGGCCGGATACCCAGCGCCAGCGGGAGGGGGCTCGTTCTGGCAACTGGCTGTCGAGCCATCGCAAAGAGGCACCGGCCTCGGACAACGACTGCTGGCTCTGGCAGAGTCACGCATTACCGCCCTCGGATCGACGCAGGTCGTCATCGATACCTCCTCGCAGGCAACAGACCTCGTCGACTGGTACCGCCGGCGAGGCTACGCGCCGATCGGCACTTGGAGGTGGGACGTCACCAATTACGACAGCATCGTCCTCATGAAGAACCTGCCGCCGACAACTTCGTGATCGCCCGGACAGGTCCTAGGCGCTCGGCGCGGTCCCGGCCGTGTGAGTGCCCGGTGCGGTACCGGCCGTGTGAGTGCTCGGCGCGGCCCCGGCCGCGTAGGTGCTCAGCGTGGTGCCGGCCAGTGCGCGGACCTCGCGGGCCAGGTGGGGCTGGTCGGCGTAGCCGGTGAGGAGGGCGACCTCGGCGTACGGCGTGCCCGAGCGGGTCAGGGCCAGCGCACGGCGCAGCCGCAGCACCCGGCCGAGCGTGCGGGGGCCGTAGCCGAAGGCGTCGAGGCAGCGGCGGTGCAACTGGCGCTCGCCGAGGCCGACCGCGGCGGCGATCCGGGCCACCGCCTCGCCGGCCCGCAGCCGGGCCGTGACCTCGGCGGCGAGGGGGTCGGGCGGCCCGGTCTCGGCGGCGCGGCGGGCGGCCAGCGCCTCCAGTGCGGCCCGCGGGTCCCGGTGGCCCGCCACCAGTGCGGACAGCCGGCGCACCTCAGCGGCCGGCCACAGCTCCGCCAGTTCCACGCGCCGGTCCCGCAGGACGTGCGCCGGTACGCCGAGCAGCGCGGGCGCGGTGCCGGGCGCGAGCCGGATCCCGGCGAAGGATCCGCCCGGGACCTCCCCGGCGGGGTGCGGCCCGGTGTCGGGCCCGGCCACCAGCAGTCGCCCCCCGGCCCACAGCAGGTCCATGCAGCCGTCGGGCAGCACCGTCCCGCCGCCGCCCCCGGCCCGCCACAGCACGGCTCCGGGCAGGGCTCGCGACGGTGTTTCCTCGTACATCCTCCCAGGCTAGGGGGTGTGTCGCCGGTCAGGGCGGGCCCGGCTGCTCAGTGCTTGCGCAGCCGCGAGGTGTAGTCCTCCGGCGGCAGGAACTTCGACCACCGCTCCGGGAACTCCGACGGCATGCCGGCGTCCTCGTCGTCCTCCGACTCGCCCTCGGCCATCGCCCGCCAGGCGGCGGCCCGCGCGATCAGCCGCGCGGCCTCCGCCTCCCGGGCCCGCTCGTTCGCCTCGCGCGCCGCCGCCGTGGCCACCGACGGCCAGACCCGGTCGATCGCCGCGTTGACGGCCGCGCCGACGAGCACCGCGAAGGCGGAGATGCCGATCCACAGCAGCACCGCCACCGGCGCGGCCAGCGAGCCGTAGATCGTCGGCCCTTCCACGGTGTTGGTCAGGTAGATCCGCAGCAGGAAGGAGCCCACCACCCACATCGCCAGGGCCACCAGCGCCCCCGGCACGTCCTCGATCCACGGCGAGCGCACCGGGACCGACACGTGGTAGAGCGTGGTCAGGAAGGCGATCGACAGCACGGTCACGGTAGGCCAGTACAGGACCGCGATCACCTCGGTGCCCCAGGGCACCAGCCGGACCACCGCGTCCGGTCCGACCACCATCAGCGGCAGCACGATGGCGCCGATCAGCAGGGCGATCACGTACAGCAGGAAGGCCAGCAGCCGGGTCTTGACGATGCCGCGCTGTCCGTCGAGCCCGTACATCACGGTGATGGTGTCGATGAAGACGTTGACGGCGCGGGATCCCGACCACAGGGCGAAGGCGAAGCCGAGCGAGATCAGGTCCGGGCGGCCCCGGCCGGTGACGTCGTCCAGCAGCGGTTTTGCGATCTCGTTGACGCCCCGGTCGGACAGGACCGTGCCGACGGCGCCCAGGATGTTCTCCTCGATGCTGGCGACCGTCTGGGTGTCGGTCCAGCCGTCCACGTAGCCGAGGAGGCCCAGCAGGCCGAGGAAGAGCGGGGGCAGCGAGAGCAGCGTGAAGAAGGCCGCCTCCGCCGCGAGCCCGAGGATCCGGTACTCGATGCAGGAGTTGACGGTGTCCTTCAGGAGCAGCCAGGCCATCTTGCGCTTCGAGACGTTGCGGTAGAGGGCGCGGGCCCGGTGGAGCCGTCCTGGGATCCGCTCGGGTGTTTCTTTTGCTGGCTGCACGTCCTTACGGTATCCGCATGGCAGCCACCACCCACACAGTCAGCAACCAGCCCCCGCCCCTCGTGGGCTACGACGTCTACGGGGGCGACCGGGCCCTCAGCGAGGGGGTGGCGCGGCACCTCGCCTCCGCGGACCCGGAACTGCTCGGCGAGGTGGGCCGGGAGCTCACCCTCCTCGGTACGGCCGCGGGCTCCGCGCAGGCCCAGGGATGGGGGGTCCAGGCGAACGAGTACCCGCCGAGACTGCGGACGCACGACCGGTACGGCAACCGCGTCGACGAGGTCGAGTTCCACCCGGCCTGGCACCGGCTGCTCGGGCACGCCGTGACGTCGGGCCTCACCGACGCGTGGGGCCGCCCGGCCGGCCATCTGCGGCGCGCGGCCGGGTTCTTCGTGTGGTCCCAGGCCGAGGCCGGGCACGGCTGCCCCGTCTCCATGACCCACGCCGCGGTGCCGGCCCTGCGGACCGATCCGGAGCTGGCCGCCGAGTGGGAGCCGCGGCTGACCTCGCACGTGTACGAGGAGGGGCTGCGGCCGGCCGGGCAGAAGGCCGGGGTGCTGTTCGGCATGGGGATGACGGAGAAGCAGGGCGGCAGCGACGTACGGGCGAACACCACCGCCGCGGTGCCGCTGGACGCGTCCGGCGAGTACCTGCTGACGGGACACAAGTGGTTCTGCTCGGCGCCGATGTGCGACGGGTTCCTGGTGCTGGCGCAGGCCCCGGGCGGCCTGACCTGCTTCCTGGTGCCGCGGGTGCTGCCGGACGGCACGCGCAACGCCTTCGCCATCCAGCGGCTGAAGGACAAGCTGGGCAACCGGTCGAACGCGTCGAGCGAGGTGGAGTTCGACGGGACGTGGGCCCGGCGGGTCGGCGAGGAGGGCCGGGGGGTGCGGACCATCATCGAGATGGTCGCGGCGACCCGGCTGGACTGCGTGATCGGCTCGGCGTCGCTGATGCGGCAGGCGCTGACGCAGGCCGTACACCACGCGGAGCACCGCTCCGCCTTCGGAGCGGTGCTCCTTGATCAGCCGCTGATGCGCAACGTCCTCGCGGACCTGGCCCTGGAGTCGGAGGCGGCCACCACCCTCACCCTGCGCCTCGCGGCCGCCTACGACGCGGGCACGGACCAGGAGAGGGCCTTCCTGCGGCTCGCCGTGCCGGTCGCCAAGTACTGGGTGACCAAGCGCTGCACGCCGATGGTGGCGGAGGCGCTGGAATGCCTGGGCGGCAACGGGTACGTCGAGGATTCCGGCATGCCGAGGCTGCTGCGCGAATCCCCGCTGAACTCCATCTGGGAGGGCTCGGGCAACGTCCAGGCCCTGGACGTGCTCCGCGCCCTCCAGCGGGAGCCGCAGGCACTGAACGCCTTCCTCCAGGAGGTGGGCCTGGCACGGGGCGCCGACCACCGGCTGGACGCGGCCGTCAAGGACCTGCTGACGGACCTCGCCGACCTGGAGGGGATCGAGGCACGGGCCCGCCGGGTGGTCGAGCGGATGGCCCTGGTGCTCCAGGGTTCGCTGCTGGTGCGGTGGGCGCCGCCGCAGGTGGCGGACGCGTTCTGCGCCTCACGGCTGGGCGGCGACTGGGGGGCGGCCTTCGGCACGCTGCCGCACAGCCTGGACCTGCGGGCGGTCGTCGAACGGGCGCGGATCGCGGGTCGGTGAGGGGTGCCTGACGGCACCCCGCGGTCCCCAAACCGCTCCGATCCGCGCTCCGGGCCCGCCGGCCGGGCAACAGGGGTGGCGCCGCGCCGACTCGGCGCCACCCCGGCCCGAAGAAGCCCCGAGGAGGAGCTGTCACGCCGCCGGGCGGCGTCCGGACAGTTTCGGTCGTCCGGCCGGAACTTGGCGAGGGTTGCGTACCGTTGCAACCTTTGACCGCGGCGCCGCCGCCGGGAGCGCCGCGGGAAGCGTCCGCGCACCGCCGTGCGGCGCGCCGCACGTCCTGTTCGCAACGGGAGGTTCCGGTGGCCGACACCGCACGCAGCACGGTCGACGTGGCCCGTATCTCGGCCATGGACCCGCGGGAGGCCGCGCGCCTGCTCAAGGGGGTGCGGGCCGCCGCGCTGGCCGGGGACCTGCCGCCCGCCGCGCCCCGTCCGGAGATCGCCGCGTCCTGGCGGCGGATGCTCGACGGCGGGGTGCACCCGGACCGGGACGCGCGGTCGCGGATGCTGTCCGCCGCCGAGACCGAGGAGCGGCGGCGCGTCTCACCGCTGCGGGAGGTCCTGCCGGCGCTGCGCGAGGGCCTCCTGCCGGCGCTGGACCACGCCCTGCACATCATGGTCGTCGCCGATGCGGAGGGGCGGCTGCTGTGGCGGGAGGGGCACGCCTCGATCCTGCGCAAGGCGGACCGGCTCGGCTTCGCGGTCGGTGCCCACTGGGACGAGGCCGTGGTCGGCACGAACGGGGTGGGCACCGCGCTGGTGGCCCGGCGGCCGGTCCAGGTGTTCTCCGCGGAGCACTTCGTCTCCAGCCACCACGACTGGACCTGCGCGGGTGCGCCCGTACGGGATCCGCGCGACGGGCGGTTGCTGGGCGTGGTCGACGTGAGCGGTCCGCTGGCCACCATGCACCCGGCGACGCTGGCCTGGGTGACGTCGGTGGCCCGGCTCGCGGAACGGGAGCTGCGGCTGCGGCACCTGGAGTCGCTGGAGCGGCTGCGGGCGGTGGCCGCCCCGCTGCTGGCGAGGCTGCCGGGGCGGGCGCTGGCGGTGGACCCGCACGGCTGGACTGCGGCCGTGACGGGCCTGGCCCCGGTGGAGCGGGTTCCGCTGCCCAAGTCCTTCGGGCCGGGCCGCGTGTGGGTGCCGCAGCTGGGCGACTGCGCGGTGGAGCCGCTGCCCGGCGGCTGGCTGCTGCGGATCGCGCGGGAACCGGCGGCCGCGGGGGCGACCCGGCTCGTACTCGACGTCAGCCGGCCCGGATCGTGGTCGGCGACGGTGTACGGGGCCGCCGGGAGCTGGTCGCAGGACCTGAGCCCGCGCCACGCGGAGCTGCTGTTCCTGCTGGCGCAGAGCCCCGGGGGCCGGTCGGCGGCGGAGCTGTCCGCGGAGCTGTTCGGCGACCCGGGGCGGACGGTGACGGTCCGGGCGGAGATGTCCCGGGTGCGCCGGCACCTGGCGGGCGTGCTGGACAGCCGGCCCTACCGCTTTTCGCGGGACGTCGAGGTGGAGCTGGTCCGCCCCCGGGACCCCGCGGCGCTGCTTCCCCACTCCACTGCCCCCTCGGTGGTCCGGGCGCGGCTGGGGCGCAGCGGGCCCCGGGGCGGCCCGGGGCGGCGGGCGGCGGGTGTGGTTCCCTGAGCTGCATGAGCACCGTCACCCTCACCACCTGGTCCCTGGAAATGACCTCTGCGTCGGACCTCGTGCCGGCGGCCGTCCCGGGGCCGGAGATCACCGTCAGCCGTGCGGAGGTCCCCTCCCCGGAGTTCAGCCGCTTCCTGTACGCCTCGGTCGGCGGTGACATCCACTGGACGGACCGGCTGTCCCTGACCCGCGCGCAGTGGGTGGAGCAGCTGGGGCGGCCGGGCGTGGAGACGTGGGTGGCCTACGACCGCGGGACGCCGGCCGGGTACGCCGAGTTCGACCCGCAGGACGACGGTGTGGTGGAGATCGTCTACTTCGGCCTGCTGCCGGACTTCCGGGGCCGCCGCATCGGGGGGCACCTGCTGACGGTGGGCGTGGCCCGTGCGTGGGACCTCGCGGAGCGCTGGCCGGACCGCGAGCCGACGCGCCGCGTCTGGCTGCACACGTGCAGCCAGGACGGCCCGACGGCGATGGACAACTACCTGCGCCGCGGCTTCAAGGTCTTCCGGACGGAGACGGAGTCCAAGGAGGAGACCCCGACCCCCGGTCCCTGGCCGGGCGCCCAGGTCCTGCTCTCACCCGCCCGCGGGGGTGGTGCGGGCACCACGGGCACCACAGCGTGACCCCGATCACGCCGTCCCGCGATCCGAGACGACTTCGTCCGGATCGTGGACAGTAGTGGACTCCTCCAATCGGCACATGACACGCTTCCGCCATGAATGGAGCTGGAATTGCCTTGGTGAGTCGGCGGCACGTCGACCTCGGCCGCATGTCCAGCGCCATCTGTCCGGCGAGCTGACGGAACCAGCAACCGCCGCACATCGCCGCAATCCCGGCATCGCCGCCGTGGACGCGTCGATCACCGCAGCCCCCTGAAGGCCGAATACCGCCCTGCTCGCCGGCCACCCCGGCGAAGGCGCGGTCATCCGCCGCACCCGCTCAGCGTCCCAGGGGTCAAGCCGCCGCTCCCCTCCCCGCCCCTGCCCTGAGCCGCCCGAGAAGGACGTACCGCCATGGCCGCCACCCCCGAAACGCCCGCAGCCGCCGCGCGCCGCAAGACCGGCCGTCACCGCGGTGAGGGCCAGTGGGCCGTCGGACACCACACCCCCCTCAACGGCAACGAGCAGTTCAAGAAGGACGACGACGGTCTCAACGTGCGGACACGCATCGAGACGATCTACTCCAAGGCGGGTTTCGACTCGATCGACCCCAACGACCTGCGCGGCCGCATGCGCTGGTGGGGCCTCTACACCCAGCGCAAGCCCGGGATCGACGGCGGCAAGACCGCGATCCTGGAGCCGGAGGAGCTGGACGACAAGTACTTCATGCTGCGCGTGCGCATCGACGGCGGCCGGCTGACCACCGAGCAGCTGCGCGTCATCGGCGAGATCTCCGAGGAGTTCGCGCGCGGCACCGCCGACCTCACCGACCGCCAGAACGTGCAGTACCACTGGATCCGGATCGAGGACGTCCCGGAGATCTGGCGCCGCCTGGAGGCCGTCGGGCTCTCCACCACCGAGGCCTGCGGTGACACGCCCCGCGTCATCCTCGGTTCGCCCGTCGCCGGCATCGCCCGGGACGAGATCATCGACGGCACCCCCGCCATCGAGGAGATCCAGCGCCGTATCGTCGGCAATCCGGACTTCTCCAACCTGCCCCGCAAGTTCAAGTCCGCGGTCTCCGGCTCGCCCCTGCTCGATGTGGCGCACGAGATCAACGACGTCTCCTTCGTCGGCGTGGTACACCCCGAGCACGGCCCCGGCTTCGACGTCTGGGTCGGCGGCGGCCTGTCCACCAACCCCAAGCTCGGCGTGCGCCTGGGCACCTGGGTCTCCCTCGACGAGGTCCCGGACGTCTACGAGGGCGTCATCTCCATCTTCCGCGACTACGGCTACCGCCGGCTGCGCAACCGCGCCCGCCTGAAGTTCCTCGTCGCCGACTGGGGCCCGGCCCGGTTCCGCCAGGTCCTGGAGGAGGAGTACCTGCGGCGCAAACTCACCGACGGGCCCGCCCCCGAGCAGCCCACCGGCCAGTGGCGCGACCACGTCGGTGTCCACGAGCAGCAGGACGGCCGCTTCTACGTCGGCTTCGCCCCGCGCGTCGGCCGCGTCGACGGCGCCACCCTCACCAAGATCGCGGACGTGGCCGCCCAGCACGGCTCCGGCCGGCTGCGCACCACCGCCGAGCAGAAGATGATCGTCCTCGACATCGAGGCCGACCGGGTCGACTCGGTCGTGGCCGCGCTGGAGGCGCTCGACCTGCGGGTCAAGCCGTCCCCGTTCCGCCGCGGCACGATGGCCTGCACCGGCATCGAGTTCTGCAAGCTCGCCATCGTCGAGACCAAGGCGCGCGGCGCCTCGCTGATCGACGAACTGGAGCGGCGCCTGCCCGATTTCGCCGAGCCGATCACGATCAACATCAACGGCTGCCCGAACGCCTGCGCCCGTATCCAGGTGGCGGACATCGGTCTCAAGGGCCAGCTGGTCCTGGACGACGACGGCAACCAGGTGGAGGGCTACCAGGTCCACCTCGGCGGCGCCCTCGGCCTGGAGGCCGGCTTCGGCCGCAAGGTCCGCGGCCTCAAGGTCACCGCGGCCGAGCTGCCCGACTACGTCGAGCGGGTCGTCCGGCAGTACGAGGACCAGCGCGAGGACGGCGAGCGCTTCGCGGCCTGGGCCGCCCGCGCCGACGAGAAGAGCCTCTCGTGAGCGAGCGCGCCGCCCCGTTCCACTGCCCGTACTGCGGCGACGAGGACCTTTTCCCCCACGAGTCGGGCCACGGCGCCTGGGAATGCCGGTCCTGCAACCGGGCCTTCCAGCTGAAGTACCTCGGGCTGCTGGCCCGGGGTGTCCGGTCCGACACCGCTGGAGAGGACGAGATATGACGACGGTTCAGGAGACGCGCGACCTCAGGGAGCTGGCCGAGCGGGCGGGCCGGGACCTGGAGGACGCCTCCGCCCTGGAGATCCTCACCTGGGCGGCCGAGACCTTCGGCGAGAAGTTCGCCGTGACCTCCTCCATGGAGGACGCGGTCGTCGCCCACCTGGCCTCCCGCGCCCTCCCGGGTGTCGACGTGGTCTTCCTCGACACGGGCTACCACTTCGAGGAGACCATCGGCACCCGCGACGCGGTCGAGGCCGTGATGGACGTCAACGTCATCACGCTCACCCCGCGCCAGAGCGTCGCCGAGCAGGACGCGCAGTACGGGCCGCGGCTGCACGAACGCGACCCCGACCTGTGCTGCGCGCTGCGCAAGGTCAAGCCGCTGGAGGAAGGCCTGGCCGCGTACCAGGCGTGGGCCACGGGCCTGCGCCGCGACGAGTCCCCGACCCGGGCGAACACCCCGGTCGTCGGCTGGGACGAGAAGCGGCAAAAGGTCAAGGTCTCGCCGATCGCCCGCTGGAGCCAGGACGAGGTCGACGCGTACGTCGCCGAGCACGGCGTGCTCACCAACCCGCTGCTGACGGACGGCTACGCCTCCGTCGGCTGCGCCCCCTGCACCCGCCGCGTCGCGCCGGGCGAGGACGCGCGGGCCGGCCGCTGGGCCGGGCTCGGCAAGACCGAGTGCGGGCTGCACGGCTGATGGCGAACTACACAGAACCGACGGAGAAGAAGCAGATGAGCGTGAGCGACCAGGGCGCCACCGTGTGGCTGACCGGGCTGCCGAGCGCGGGCAAGACCACCGTCGCCCGCGCGCTGGCGGTGCGGCTGCGCGCCGAGGGCCACCGCGTGGAGGTCCTCGACGGCGACGAGATCCGGGAGTTCCTCTCCGCCGGCCTCGGCTTCAGCCGCGAGGACCGGCACACCAACGTGCAGCGGATCGGCTTCGTCGCCGAACTCCTCGCGCGCAACGGCGTCAAGGCGCTCGTGCCGGTGATCGCCCCGTTCGCCGACAGCCGTGAGGCCGTCCGGGGGCGGCACGCCGCCGAGGGCACCCCGTACCTGGAGGTCCACGTGGCCACCCCGGTCGAGGTCTGCTCCGAGCGTGACGTGAAGGGCCTGTACGCCAAGCAGGCGGCGGGCGAGATCTCGGGTCTGACCGGGGTCGACGACCCGTACGAGGCGCCACAGAGCCCGGACCTGCGTATCGAGTCGCACACGCAGTCCGTGCGGGAGTCGGCCTCGGCCCTGCACGCGCTGCTCACCGAGAGGGGCCTGGCATGACGACCACCGTCACCCACCTGCACGACGCTGCGAACAATTCCTCCGGCGCCGGGCCCTACGCGCTGTCGCACCTCGACGCCCTCGAATCGGAGGCCGTGCACATCTTCCGCGAGGTGGCGGGCGAGTTCGAGAAGCCGGTGATCCTCTTCTCCGGCGGCAAGGACTCCATCGTCATGCTGCACCTGGCACTGAAGGCGTTCGCGCCGGCGCCGGTGCCCTTCACCCTCTTGCACGTCGACACGGGCCACAACTTCCCCGAGGTGCTCCAGTACCGCGACCGCACGGTCCAGGAGCACGGCCTGCGCCTGCACGTGGCCTCCGTCCAGGAGTACATCGACGCCGGCAAACTGCGCGAGCGCCCGGACGGCACCCGCAACCCGCTGCAGACCCTCCCGCTCACCGAGGCGATCCAGAACCTCAAGTTCGACGCCGTCTTCGGCGGCGGACGCCGCGACGAGGAGAAGGCCCGCGCCAAGGAACGCGTCTTCTCCCTGCGCGACGAGTTCTCCCAGTGGGACCCGCGCCGCCAGCGCCCCGAGCTGTGGCAGCTCTACAACGGCCGCCACGCGCCCGGCGAGCACGTGCGCGTCTTCCCGCTGTCCAACTGGACCGAGCTGGACGTGTGGCAGTACATCGCCCGCGAGTCCATCGAGCTGCCGCAGATCTACTTCGCCCACGAACGCGAGGTCTTCCTGCGGGGCGGCATGTGGCTGACGGCCGGCGACTGGGGCGGCGCGAAGAAGGGCGAGAAGCCCGAGACGCGCCTCGTGCGCTACCGCACCGTCGGCGACATGTCCTGCACCGGTGCCGTCGATTCCGACGCCACCACGCTCGACGCCGTGATCGCCGAGATCGCCGTCTCCCGGCTCACCGAGCGGGGCGCCACCCGGGCCGACGACAAGATGTCCGAAGCCGCGATGGAAGACCGCAAGCGCGAAGGGTACTTCTAGAGATGACGAGCACCACCGAGCAGTTCGCCGACCTCGCGGCGACCACGCTGCTGCGCTTCGCGACCGCAGGTTCCGTCGACGACGGCAAGTCCACCCTGGTCGGCCGCCTGCTGCACGACTCCAAGTCGGTCCTGACCGACCAGATGGAGGCCGTCGAAGCCGTCTCCGCCCAGCGCGGCCAGGACGCCCCCGACCTCGCGCTGCTCACCGACGGCCTGCGGGCCGAACGCGAGCAGGGCATCACCATCGACGTCGCCTACCGCTACTTCGCCACCGCCCGGCGCCGGTTCATCCTCGCGGACACCCCGGGGCACGTGCAGTACACGCGGAACATGGTCACCGGCGCTTCCACCGCCGACCTCGCCGTCGTGCTGGTCGACGCCCGCAACGGCGTGATCGAGCAGACCCGCCGGCACGCGGCGGTCGCCGCCCTGCTGCGGGTGCCGCACGTGGTCCTGGCGGTCAACAAGATGGACCTGGTGGGCTACGAGGAGAAGGTCTTCGCCTCGATCGCCGAGGAGTTCACCGCGTACGCCTCGGACCTGGGCGTCCCGGAGATCACCGCGATCCCGATCTCGGCCCTGGCCGGGGACAACGTCGTGGAACCGTCGGCGAACATGGACTGGTACGGCGGCCCGACGGTGCTGGAACACCTGGAGACCGTGCCGGTCAGCCACGACCTCACCGCCTGCCCCGCACGTTTCCCGGTGCAGTACGTGATCCGCCCGCAGAGCGCGGAGCACCCCGACTACCGCGGCTACGCGGGCCAGATCGCCTCCGGCGTGCTGCGCGTCGGCGAGGCCGTGACCGTCCTGCCGTCGGGCCGTACCAGCAGCATCGTGGGAATCGACGCGCTCGGCCACGGCGTGGACATCGCCTGGGCCCCGCAGTCGGTGACGCTGCGCCTGGCGGACGACATCGACATCTCACGCGGCGACCTGATCGCGCCGTCCTCGAACCCGCCGGCCACCACGCAGGACGTCGTCGCGACGGTCTGCCACGTGGCGGACCAGCCGCTGGCCGTCGGCGCCCGGGTGCTGCTCAAGCACACGACGCGCACGGTCAAGGCGATCGTCAAGGAGATCCCCTCGCGGCTGACCCTCGACGACCTGTCCCAGCACCCGGACCCGGGACAGCTGGTGGCCAACGACATCGGCCGTGTGGTCGTCCGTACCGCCGAGCCGCTGGCGCTCGACGCGTACGCCGACTCGCGCCGCACCGGGTCCTTCCTGCTGATCGACCCGGCCGACGGCACCACCCTGGCGGCGGGCATGGCGGGCGAGTCCTTCGCCTCCCAGGCCCGGACGACCGTCCAGGCCGACGAAGAAGGGTGGGACTTCTAACCCGTGTCCGCCGACATCTACTCCACCTTCGCCAAAGAGGGGGGCCGCGTGGGCAGCGGCTCCCTCGGCAGCGGCCAGGGAGGGGTGGCGCGATGTGCGCGATGACGTACGCGCACCGCATGCGCGCCCACACCCCCCACGAGCCGTACCCGTCCCCGCTCGACAGACGAAGACCTGCGCCGTGATCCCACGGCGCTCCGAGAGGAAGTCCTCCCGTGCCTGCCACCGGTACCACCGCCCCTTCCGCGTCCCGGCGTGAGAAGGGACTGCGCCGCGGCCTCGCCGCCGCCGCCGCCCTCCCGCTCCTGATCGGTGCGCTCGCCTCGTGCGGCTACGGCTCCGACGCCGCGAAGGACGCGCCGAAGGCCGCCGACGCGGCCGACTCCGCGGACGCCGGCAAGAAGCTCTCCGCCGCCGAGGTCCGCATCGGGTACTTCCCGAACCTGACGCACGCCACCGCCCTGGTCGGCCTCCAGGAAGGCCTGATCGAGAAGGAACTGAACGGCACCCGGATCAAGCCGCAGTCCTTCAACGCCGGCCCGTCCGAGATCGAAGCCCTCAACGGCGGCTCTCTCGACATCGGTTTCATCGGCCCCTCGCCGTCGATCAACGGCTACGTGAAGTCCAAGGGCTCCAACCTGCGGATCATCTCCGGCTCCGCCTCCGGCGGCGTCAAGCTGGTCGTGAACCCGGACAAGATCAAGACCCTGGACGACCTCAAGGGCAAGAAGATCGCCACCCCGCAGAAGGGCAACACGCAGGACGTCGCCTTCCTCAACTGGATCTCCGGGAAGGGCTGGTCGGTCGACCCGGAGTCCGGCAAGGGTGACGTCTCCGTCGTCCGCACGGACAACAAGGTCACCCCGGACGCCTTCAAGCAGGGCTCGATCGACGGCGCCTGGGTGCCGGAGCCCACGGCCTCCAAGCTCGTCTCCGAAGGCGGCTCCGTCCTCCTGGACGAGACCAGCCTGTGGCCCGACAAGAAGTTCGTGATCACGAACGTCATCGTGTCGCAGAAGTTCCTGGCGGAGCACCCGGACGTCGTCGAGGCCGTGCTCAAGGGCACCGTGAAGACGAACGAGTGGATCAACGCCAACCCGGACAAGGCGAAGGCCTCCGCCAACGCCAAGCTGGCGGCGGACGGCGGCAAGCCGCTCGACGCCAAGGTGATCGACCCGGCGTGGACGAGCATCCTCGTCACCGACGACCCGCTGGCGGGGACGCTGAAGACGGAGTCCGACTGGGCCGTCAAGGCCAAGCTCATCGAGCAGCCCGACCTGGCCGGCATCTACGACCTGACCCTCCTGAACAAGGTCCTGAAGGCCGCCGGGAAGCCCGAGGTCTCCGACGCCGGTCTCGGCGCCAAGTAATCCCGCAACCAGCAACCCCAGGAGGTGACGACCATGGCCACCACGCTCGCCAAGGCTGCCGAGGGCACCGTAGCGGAGCGGACGCACGCCGCCCGCATCGAGCACGTCTCGAAGTCCTTCTCCGGCCCGGCCGGATCGCAGCTCGTCCTGGACGACATCAGCCTCGATGTCGCTCCCGGAGAGTTCGTCACCATCCTGGGCGCCTCGGGATGCGGCAAGTCCACGCTGCTGAACCTGGTCGCGGGCCTGGACGCGCCGACCGCGGGGTCCATCGAGACCCCCGGCGGCCGTCCCGCGCTCATGTTCCAGGAGCACGCCCTCTTCCCGTGGCTCACCGCGGGCAAGAACATCGAACTCGCCCTGCGGCTGCGCGGGGTGGCGAAGGCCGACCGCCGTGCCGAGGCCGAGCGGCTGCTCGACCTCGTCCGGCTCGGCGGCGCCCACGGCAAGCGCGTGCACGAGCTGTCGGGCGGCATGCGCCAGCGCGTGGCCCTGGCCCGGGCACTCGCCCAGGACAGCCGGCTGCTGCTGATGGACGAGCCGTTCGCCGCGCTCGATGCCATCACCCGGGACGTGCTCCACGGCGAGCTCACCCGCATCTGGGCGGAGACGGGACTCTCCGTCCTCTTCGTCACCCACAACGTGCGCGAGGCCGTCCGCCTGGCCCAGCGCGTGGTCCTGCTCTCTTCCCGGCCCGGCCGCATCGCCGAGGAGTGGACCGTGGACATCCCGCAGCCGCGCCGCATCGAGGACGCGGACGTCGCGGAACTGTCCCTCGAGATCACCGAACACCTGCGTGGGGAGATCCGCCGCCATGGCCAGCACTGACACCACTCCCGAGGTCACCACCAAGGGCAGGGGCGAGGACCTGGCGGGCCTGGAGGCCGGCCTGGACGCCCTGGACGCAGTCCAGACCCACCGCACCCCGGTCCGGGAGGTCCTCACCAAGAAGGTCCTGCCCCCGCTGCTGGCCGTCGGCCTCGTGCTGGTGGTGTGGCAGGTCCTCGTCGTCGCGAAGGTCACCGACGAGACCAAGCTGCCCGCCCTGTCCGCGGTGTGGGACAGCCTGTCCGCGATGTGGCTCAAGGGCACGCTGCTGGAAGTCATCTGGACCAGCGTGTCGCGCGGCCTCCTCGGCTTCCTGCTGGCCCTGGCCATCGGCACTCCGCTCGGGCTGCTCGTCGCCCGGGTGAAGTTCGTGCGGGCGGCCATCGGCCCGATCCTCCAGGGCCTCCAGTCCCTGCCGTCCGTCGCCTGGGTCCCCCCGGCGGTGCTCTGGTTCGGCCTGAACGACGCCATGATGTTCACGGTGATCCTGCTGGGCGCCGTCCCCTCCATCGCCAACGGCCTCGTCTCCGGCATCGACCAGATCCCGCCGCTGTTCCTGCGGGCCGGCCGCACGCTCGGCGCCACCGGCCTGCGCGGTGCGCGGCACGTGGTCATGCCGGCGGCGCTGCCGGGCTACCTGGCGGGCCTGAAGCAGGGCTGGGCCTTCTCCTGGCGCTCGCTGATGGCCGCCGAGATCATCGCCAGCTCCCCCGACCTGGGCCTGGGCCTGGGCCAGTTGCTGGAGAACGGCCGCAACAACATCGACCTGCCGGGCGTGTTCCTCGCGATCATCCTGATCCTGGTCGTCGGCATCGCCATCGACCTGCTGATCTTCAGCCCCGTCGAGCGGTGGGTGCTGCGCAGCCGCGGCCTGCTGGTCAGCAGCTGATCGCCGTGTCCCCCGCACCCGCCCTCCTGGTCATCGCCCACGGCAGCCGCGATCCGCGGCACGCGGCGACCGTGCACGCCCTCACCCGGCGCGCGCGGGAGCTGCGGCCCGGGCTGCGGGTGGAGACGGCCTTCCTGGAATTCGACACCCCGTCCGTGGGGCAGGCCATGTCCTCGCTCTACCTGTCCGGCGTACGGGAGGTCGTGGCGCTCCCGCTCCTGCTGACCCGCGCCTTCCACGCGAAGTCCGACGTCCCGGCGGCGCTGGCCGAGTCCGCTGCGCGGCTGCCGGGGCTGTCGGTGCGGGTGGCCGATGTGCTGGGGCCCTCCCCGCTGCTGGTCTCGGCGCTCGAACGGCGGCTGGCCGCGGCCGGCCTCGCCCCGGCGGACCGCGCCGGCACCGCGGTGGTGCTCGCGTCCGCCGGCTCCACCGACCCGGAGGCGATCGCGGTGATCGCGGGAATCGCACGCGAGTGGCGGCGCACCGGCTGGGGCGCCGTGCGGCCCGCCTTCGCCTCCGCCGCTCTGCCGCGTACGCAGGACGCCGTACGGGCCCTGCGCGGCGAGGGCTTCGCGCGGGTGGCGGTCGCTCCGTACGTCATCGCCCCCGGCCGGCTCCCGGACCGCATCGCGGCCGGCGCCGAAGCCGCGGGGGCCGATGTGGTGGCGGGCGTGCTGGGGGACGCTCCGGAGCTGGCCCGCCTGTTGCTGCACCGCTACGACGCGGCCGCCCCGGCCCCGTCCGCCCGCCGGGCACTGACGGCCTGAGGGCCTGGGGGCCTGAGGACGCGATGGCCTGGCAACCTGACGGATCAGCGGGTCCCGGGGGGGCTTCGACCGCCGCACGCCGGCGCGGCGCGATCCGGCGGCCCTCCCGAGGGCCGGGCAGCGGGTCGGGGTCAGGATCTGGCCGTGGCCTCGTCCGCCAGCGCCGTCAGGTCCGCGATCGCCATCGCTCCCGGCGGCAGCGACTCCCGCGCGAAGATGTTGGCGGCGTGCCGCAGCACGTCGTTCACCGGCGTCGCCACCCCGTGCAGCCGGCCCAGCAGACAGATCTCCCCGTTGAGGTAGTCCGCCTCCACCGAGCCGGTCCCCCGGGCCAGGCTCTGCCACGAGGAGCCGCCCCGGACCCCCGGGGGCGGCTCGGCCTTCCCGTCGCGCGCCGCGGCCTGCTCCGCCTCCGGGGTGTGGTCGATGCCCGCGGCCGCGAAGGCCGCCTTCGCCTCACGGACGGCCCGCAGCAGCAGAGCGCCCTTGGCCGGGTCCGGCTCCGGGCCGGTCGTCGCCTGGATGGCGTTGCCCAGGTTGCCCAGCAGCTTCGCGTACTTCCAGCGCATCACGTCCCCGACCACGGGCGCCTCGAAGCCGGCCCCGGCCAGGTCCGCCGCGACGGCGGCGGCCAGCGCGTCCGTGCCGCCCGCCGCGCGGCCCAGGTGCAGGATGCCGGTCAGCGGCGCGCACAGCGCCTCGACCACGCCCGGCTCCAGGAAGGTGGCGGGCAGCCATACGCACACCCCGTAGACCCGCGCGAAGCGCCGCAGGGCCAGCCGCTCGCCCTCCACGCCGTTCTGCGCGCACAGTACCGGGAGCCGCTGCGCGGCCGTACCGCCGCCCGCGACCTCCGCGTCGCCCCACGCGTCCAGCGCGGCGATGGCGTCCTGGGTCTTCACGGCGAGCAGCAGGACGTCGTCCGGCCGCAGTTCGCCCAGCTCGGCCGGTCCGGTGACCACGGGCAGCCGGTGCACCCGGGACCCACCGGCCGTCGTGAGCCGCAGGCCGTCCGCCCGCAGGGCCCGGGCGTGGTCCCCGCGGGCGACGAGGACGACCTCGCCGCCCGCCTCCGCGAGCCGTCCGCCGATGGTGGCGCCCACCGCGCCCGCGCCGATGATGATGTACCGCATGCACCGAGCCTGGCACATCCGGCGCCCCGCGCCGTGGCCGGGGTCAGGACCGGGTGAGTTCGACGAGCTTGGCGACGGTGTTCCAGTTGCGGGTGGTCGCGTCGACACCCTTGACGACGGCCGGTCGGGCGAGGACCTCCGCCAGTTTGGAACGGCCGAGGCCGTCCGGGGCGTAGAGGTAGAGGACGCGGTCGCCCAGGCGGTACTCCTCGGGGAGGTAGGAGGGCCCGTCGAGGGCGGCGAAGCGTTCCGCGGGGGGCTGTTCGGAGAAGAACGTGACGTGGAGCTGTCTGCCCTCCAGTTCGGCCGCCGGGAAGGGGCAGGCCGCCGCGACCGCGCTCAGGTAGGCGCCGTCGAGCACCAGGCACGCCACCCGGAAGCCGAAGTGGGCCTCGATGGCCGCCTCCAGTTCCCGGGCGAGCGCCCGCGGGTCGCTCCTCGTACTGCTGAAGACGGCGTTGCCGCTCTGGAGGTGGGTCCGCACCTCTGCGTGGCCCAGTCCTTCCAGCACGGTGCGCAGTTCGGCCATCGGGACCTTCTTGTGGCCGCCGACGTTGATGCCGCGCAGCAGGGCCGCGTACCGCCGCGTCGCGGCTTTGCCGGTCACTTCCTTCTTGGTCATGGGCGCACCTTAGGCAGTGCCTGTGACAGTTCGGCTTCGACGAGGTCGGCGGCCTGCCGTGTGCCGCCCTCGGCGGCCAGGCGCTCGCGCAGTTCCCGGCACCGGGCCGCGACCGCGGGATCGGCGACCAGGGCGAGGACGGCCTCCCGCAGGGTGGTGGCGTTCGCGGTGTCCATGGGCAGGTGCCGGGCCACGCCGAGGGAGGCCAGCATGTCGGCGTTGCCGAACTGGTCGGCGGCCTGGGGGACGGCCACCATCGGGGTGGCGGTGGCCAGGCCCTCCTGGCTGCCGCCGGCGCCGGCGTGGGTGATGAAGGCGTCGGCCTGGCGCAGGACGTCCAGTTGGGGAACCCAGCGGTGGACCTCGACGTTGCCGGGGACCGGGCCGAGGTCGGCCTCGTCGGTGAACCTGCCGATCTGCAGGACGACGTACCAGTCGGGCAGGTTTCCGAAGGCCTCGACGCAGGCGCGGTAGAAGGCGGGCTGCTTGGTGAAGGTGGAGCCGAGCGAGACCAGCAGGATCTTCCTGCCCTCGGCGGCGGGCGGCCGCCGCCAGGTGCCCTGGGTGGCACTGCGGTCGCCCTGGCAGGCGCCGACGAAGGTGTGGACGGTGCGGTCGACGCGGTCGGCGTGCGGCTGGAGGGCGCTGGGGATCAGGACGATGCTGCGGCGCGGCCGGCCCTGGAAGCGCCCCACGTCCTCGCTGAGGCCGTTCTCGGCGAGCCACGCGGCGAATGCGGCGTAGTACGCCCGGCCGCGCTCGGTGGCCTTCACCGGGGCGGTCATCGCCTCGCCCACCTCCTCCTCGTACCCCTCCCAGGCGACCAGGTTCGGGGAGAGGGAGACCGCGGGGACGCCCCAGCGGTGGGCGAGCACGGGTGCCGGGTAGGAGGTGATGTCGTGCAGGACGAGGTCGGGTTCGTCTCCCGCGAAGGCGGCGGCGAGCTGCGGGAGCGCCTGGACGGCGTCGGTCAGGAAGAGCTCCAGGTGGTCGATGAGCTCGGTTCCCCAGGCGTCCGGGTCGTCGTCGGTGGGGAGGATGGAGGTGTAGGTCACCGGGGTGGCGCCGGTCTGCGCGACCCGCTCGGCGAAGGAGGCGGGGACGGCGTAGCTGACGCGGTGGCCCCGGGCCACGAGTTCCCGGATCACCTCGATGCTCGGGATCACGTGCCCGTGGGCGGCGATGGAGAACATGGCGATGTGGGCGGGTTCGGCTGAGGTGGTCATGCCGCGACTCTAACGAGACGATACGTATCGTCGCAATCTTTTTTCCTTCGCGGGGCGCGACGCCCGCTGCCGGGCCCTGCCGGGCCCCTTGGGCCCCCGGGGCTACCTCTGGTACCGGGCAAGCACCCGGTTCCCGTCCCGCACCAGGCGTTCCTCCAGCTCCGCGAGGTCGATCGCCCCGCTGTAGTACTCCTGGAGAGCCGGGGTGGCGACCTTGTCCTTCCACTCCGGGTAGCCGCGCACCGAGGGGGCCGGAGCGGGGCGCAGTCCGGCCGCCAGGGCGGTGCCCGTGGACCAGCCGAGGTCGGGGGTGTGCAGGGCGGGGTCGGCCAGTGCCCGCGCACTGGTCGGCAGCATCCAGTCGCCGAGGGCCAGGCGGACCGTGTTGGCCGGGCTGAGCAGGAAGTCGAGGAAGGCGGCCGCCTCCTTCTTGTGGGGGCTGTCCCGGGCGATCGAGAGGGTCTGCGGGCTGACTCCCTGGACCAGGCCGTCCGTCCCCGCCGGGGGCGGCAGCACCTGCCACTCGAAACCGGGCGGCGCCTGCCGGGCGATCTGCTGGCGGTAGGAGAAGCCGAGCGGCACCATCGCGTACCGGCCGCCGAAGAAGCCGGGCAGGGTGTCGGACCCGCCCATCCCCAGGGTGGCCCTGGAGGCGCTGTGGTCGGTCCCGGTCATGGCCCGGACGGTGCCGGGTACGACGGCGTCGCCCTCGGCCCAGCGGATCACGGCCTTCCCGGCGGCGTCCCGGCGGAAGAGCCGGCCGCCCGCGGACAGTCCGAGGTTGAGGGTGGCGGAGACGGGGTCCTTCAGGGGCCAGGCCACCCCGTATCGGCCTTCGGTGGTGAGCTGCCGGGCCGCCGTACGGAACTCCTCCCAGCTCCAGGGGGCTTCGGAGGTGGGGATGCGGACCCCGGCGGCGCGCAGCAGCCCGGTGTTGGCCATCAGGACCCGCGGCTCCTGGAGGAAGGGGACCCCGTACACCCCGCCCTCGGCCCCGAAGGTGACGGACTCCCAGGAGGCGGCCGGGATGTCGGCCCTGAGCCGGTCGGACAGCAGGGGCCGCAGGTCGGCGAGGTAGCCACCGTGGGCGAAGTCGGCGAGGTCGTCGGAGGCGTCGTGGATGACGTCGGGGGCTTCGCCGCCCTCGAAGGAGGTCAGCAGCTGGTCGTGGACGCTGCTCCAGCTGCCCTGGACGTACTCGACCCGGACCCGGGGGTGGCCCGCGTTCCACTCGGCGACCAGGGCCCTGTTGGCGTCGACGGACTCCTTCTGCCAGGCCAGGGACTGGAAGCGCAGCCGGACCACCCCGCCCGCGTCGCCGTCCGCGTCGCCGTCCGGTGCGCCGCAGCCGCCGAGCAGCCCGGCCAGCAGGGCGAGCAGGGCGGCGGCGGCCCGCCGCCGGCGTCGCGCGAGCACCAGGGCGGCCCGGCCCATCAGCTCTTCACCGCCCCGGCGAGCATCCCGCCGGCGATCCGCTTCTGGATGACCGAGAAGATCACCAGGGAGGGCAGGGTGGCGAGGAAGGCCGCGGCGGCGAGCGGACCGAGGTCGGCGGCCCCCTCCGCGCCGAGGAAGTGCGTCAGCACGACCGGCAGGGTCTGCTGCCGCGGGGTCTTGAGGAGGACCAGGGCGAAGAAGAACTCGTTCCAGGCGGTGATGAAGGCGAAGAGCGCGGTGGCGGCGATCCCGGGCGCCAGCAGGGGGGCCACCACGGACACGAGGGTCCGCAGCCGCCCTGCCCCGTCCATCGCCGCCGCCTCCTCCAGCTCCTGCGGGACGGCCCGTACGAAGCCGGCCAGCATCCACAGCGCGAACGGCAGCGACCAGACCACATAGACCAGGACGAGGCCGGGCACGGAGTCGACCAGGCGCAGGTTCTTCAGCAGGAGGAACAGCGGGATGATCACCAGGACGAAGGGGAATGCCTGGCTGACCACGACCCAGCCGGTGGCGGCCGCAGCCGCCCTTCCGCGCCCGCGGGCGAGGACGAAGGCCGCCGGGAGGGCGAGGACGACCGTGATCGCCGCCGCGCACGCGGCGGCGGTCAGGCTGTTCAGCGCCGCCCCGAGCAGGGGTTGTTCGGCGAACGCCTGGCGGAAGTTGGCGATGGTGGGGTCCTTCGGGAGCCAGGTGGGGTGCAGGCTGCCGAGTTCGCGCGCCGGTTTGAAGGCGGTGGAGACCAGCCACAGGAACGGGAACGCGAGGAAGACCAGGTAGCCGGCGAGCGCCGCGTACTGGGCGGCCCGTACGGACCGGGCGGACGGGGGACGGCCCCGGCTGCTCTCCCGTTCCCGCGCGGGGCCCCTCATGCCCCACCTCCCCCGAGCCGGCCGGCCAGGAACACGGCGAGGAGGACCGAGATCACCGCGACCATGACGCAGCCCATGGCGGCGGCGTACCCGAACTGGCCGTAGCGGAAGGCTTCCTCGTACGCGAAGAGCATGGGCAGCCGGGTGCGCCCGCCGGGCCCGCCGCTGGTCAGGACGTAGACCAGGGCGAAGGAGTTGAAGTTCCAGATGAAGTTCAGGGCCGAGACGGCCAGGGCGATCGGCCGGATCGCCGGCCAGGTCACCGTACGGAAGCGGCGCCAGGCCCCGGCGCCGTCGAGGGCGGCGGCCTCGTGCAGTTCGTGCGGGGTGTTCTGCAGCCCGGCGAGCAGGACGACCGTGGTCTGCGGCATGCCCGCCCAGACGCCGACCACGACGACGGCGGGCAGGGCGGTGGCGAGGCCGCTCAGCCAGTCGGTGTCCCCGGCGAGCCCGAGGCCGGACAGGGTCTCGTTCAGGATCCCCGCGTCGGGGTGGTAGACGAGGCGCCACATGATGGCGACCACCACCTCGGGCATGGCCCAGGGGATGATCGCGAGCGAGCGGGCCAGCGGACGGAAGCGGAGGTTCTGGTCGAGCAGCAGGGCGAGCCCGAGGGCCAGCAGGAACTGCGGGACGGTGACGCCCAGCGCCCACACCAGGCCGATCCGGAAGGACTCCCCGAACAGCCGGTCGTGGAACAGGTCGTGGAAGTTGAGCAGGCCGGTCCACCGGGTGGGAACGGTCCGGCCGGACTGGGAATCGGTGAAGGCGAGCGCGATGCCGTAGAGCAGCGGACCGACGCTCAGCAGCAGGATCGGCAGCAGCGCCGGCAGCACCAGGAACCAGGCTCCGCGGCCGACCCGGCCGGCCCGCCCGCGCGCCGGAACCGGAAGCGGAGCCGGAGCCCCGCGGACCCTGACGGCTGAGGTCACCTGCACCCCTCCCCGGCGGATCGTACGGACCCGTCCCGGTCATCGTGCGCAGGGCCCGGTGGCACGTCAAGGCACCGGGCGGCCGGGTGGGAGACTTGACGCATTCACGACGATCCGGATCCGGAGAACGACATGGACGAGGCGCGGGCCAGGGACGTACTGGCGGCGGCCGGCCTGGGCGGCGGCGCCGAGCTGCTGACGCTGGGCGAGAACGCGGTCTTCACGGCCGGGGATCTGGTGGTGAAGGTGGGCCGCGCGGATCCCGCCCTGCTGGAGCGGGCCACGCGCGAACTGGCCGTCGCACGGTGGCTGGCGCAGGCCGGGGTGCCGGCCGTCCGCGCGGCGCAGCCGCAGCCGCGGCTGGTGGAGGGGCACCCGGTGACGGTGTGGCACCGGCTCCCGGACGCCGTGCGCCCGGCCCGGGCGGAGGACCTCGCGACGCTGCTGCGGTGCGTCCACGCCCTGCCCGAGCCGCCCTTCCCGCTCGGCGCGCGGGACCTGCTGGGCGGCGTCGAGCGCTGGCTCCGGATGGCCGGCGACGCGATCGACCCGGCGGACGCGGCGTACCTGCGGTCGCGACGCGACGCCTACGCCGGCGAAGTGGCCGCGCTCACCGCGTACCTGCCCCCGGGCCCGATCCACGGCGACGCCCTGCCGCGCAACGTGCACGTCGGCCCGGACGGGCCGGTCCTGGTCGACCTGGAGACCGTCTCGGCCGACCTGCGCGAGCACGACCTGGTCGTGATGGCCCTCTCCCGCGACCGGTACGGCCTGTCCGCCGAGTCCTATGAGGCGTTCGTGACGGCGTACGGCTGGGACGTGCGCGAGTGGGAGGGCTGTGCGGTGCTGCGCGGGGCCCGGGAGACGGCCAGCTGCGCCTGGGTGTCGCAGCACGCCCCCACCAACCCGAAGGCCCTGGCCGAATTCCGCCGCCGGGTGAACTCCCTGCGCGACGACGCACCCGAGGTGCGCTGGCACCCGTTCTAGAGGTCGCAGGTGCCGGGCGCGGGCCGGGCGGTGCGAGCCCGGCGCAGGCGGGCGCATGCAGGCGCGGGCGCGGGCACGGCGGCCGGGCCGAGTGTTCGCGTCAGGCGCCCGCAGGGACCAGGCTCCGGAGCGGCCAGGCCGTGTCGATCACCGCCTCCGGAGTGCCCTGCCGGCGCAGGTAGGACTGGAAGTCCCGGGCCCAGCGCGCATGCCAGGTGCCTTGGCGGGCGTGCAGGTCGGCCGGGGTGAGGGCGGCCACCTCCGGGTGGCGCGCGGCTATCGCCCGGGCCACCTCCACCGCGGCGAGCGCATCGGCGCCGGCGTCGTGCGCGTCGTGGAGGGTGACCCCGTAGACCCCGCAGACCGCCTCCAGGGTCCGCTTGCCGCGCCGGTAGCGGTCCACGGCCCGGTCGATGGTCAACGGATCCACCACCGGCCCGGTCTCCGTCCCGCCCAGCCGGTCGGCGAGCGACGGCAGTCCGTGCCGGGCCAGTTCGGCGGAGAGCAGCGTCAGGTCGAAGGCCGCGTTGTAGGCGACGACCACCGCGCCGCGCCGCCAGTGGGCGACGAGCGCCTGCGCGACCTCCTCGGCCACCTCCCGCACCGGACGGCCTTCGGCGACGGCCCGCTCGGTGCTGATCCCGTGGATCGCCGACGCCTGTTCGGGGATGGCTATCCCCGGATCCGCCAGCCAGCCGCGCCGTTCGCGCACCTCACCGCCCCGCACCTCGACCAGCGCCGCCGTCACGATCCGCGACTCCCCCGGCTCCGTGCCGGTCGTCTCCAGGTCGAAACCGATCAGCACACCGCCGTGCCAGTCCCCCATGCCGCGCCGCCCCTCCACCCCGTGCCCCTCCCCCGTACGCCTTCGCTCAACGGCTTTCAGCCTGACACGGGGCACTGACAAGCCGGTGGCCGGGGCCGGGGCGGAGCCGCGGGAGGCACGGGCGCGGGGCCGCAGGATGCCGGGCGCGGGGCCCGCAGCGGGGTTCCGTCGCGGCTCACGACACCGGCCGGGAATCCTCCCACATGGACTCGAATTCCTCCCGGTACGTGGTGAACAGTCCGTGGTCGGCGTCTTTCGGCACACCCCGGCCGCCGCCCCGCAGGACCAGCACGGGGGATTCCATGCCGCGCGCCCGGCGCAGGTAGGACTGGACCACGGCGATCCCCGAGGACTGCCCCTCCACCAGGTAGGCGGTGAAGCGCGGGGTCTCGTCGAAGACGTGGATCTCGAAGCGCGAGGGGTCCCGCAGGCCCGCCCGGACCCGGCGGACGTGCAGGATGTTCATCTCCACCGAGCGGCTCAGCTCGCCCTTGCGCAGGCCGAGCTCCCGCTCGCGCCGCTTGACCGCGCTGCTCGCCGGGTTCAGGAACAGCAGCCGCACCCGGCATCCGGCCTCGGTGAGCCGGACGAGTCTTCGGCCCGAGAAGTTCTGGACCAGCAGGTTGAGTCCTATCCCGATGGCGTCCAGCCGCCGCGCGCCCCCGAAGAGGTCCTCCGCCGGAAGCTGGCGCTGCAGCCGCACCCGGTCCGGGTGGACCGAGATGACGTCCGCGTACCGGTCGCCCACCAGGTCCTCGACGGCGTCGATGGGCAGCCGGTCCGCCGCCGGGCTGCCCGCGCCCCCGCCCAGCACGTCCAGCAGCCGCGCCGAGGCCCGCTCGGCCTGTTCGAGGACCGGCCGCGAGAGCGCCCGGTTGCGGGAGACGACGTTGCGGGTGACCTCCAGCTCGTCCAGGGCGAGCTCGATCTCGCGCCGGTCGTCGAAGTACGGTTCGAAACACGGCCAGTGCTGGACCATCAGCTCGCGCAACTGCGGGAGCGTCAGGAAGCTCAGCACGTTGTCGTCGGCCTGGTCGAGCAGGTAGCCCTTGCGCCGGCTGACCTCGCGCACGGCCACCGCCCGCTGCACCCATTCCTGGCCGGCGGGTCCCGCGGCCGCGACCACCCAGTCGTCCCCGCCGTGCACCGGTTCGTAGATCGGCCGCAGCACCGCCCCTACCACCGACCGCAGCCGCTGCTCGATGAGGTTCAGCCAGATGTACGCGCGGCCCGCCCGCTGCGCCCGGGTGCGGACCTCGCTCCAGGCCTCCGTGCTCCAGTCCAGCTCCGCGCCGGCCCGTATGCCCCCGGCCTCCGCGGGACCGCCCGCCAGGGAGACCGCTCCGGCCGCGACCCCGCCCGCCGGCGCCCCCGGGGGGGCACTTCCTGGGGCGTCCGCCGGGCCACCCTCGTGACCGCTGTCACCAGGGGGCAGCTCCAGACCTCCCGAGCTCACCCGTGCACCGCCTTCTGCGTCTGGACGCCCGTCTCCAGTGATCACGGAAGGGTACTCCGCGCGTGCGGCCCGGTGCAGCCCGATGGGCCGTACACGGGCCGGCGGTTGACCCATTATCGGATGCGCACACAGTCCGCTGACCCGCCTGTCAGCTCTGCGCATCACCCGGAGAGACCAGCCCAAGTCCACGCGTGGGGACCCTCTTTCGGGGAAGATCTGGCAGTGACGTGGTCCAGCCGGGGCAGCGGGATCAGCCGGAGCAGGATGGGAAGAGTCGTTATCTATGCAGGTCTGGCCGGGACAGGCGTATCCGCTCGGCGCCACTTACGACGGCGCGGGCACCAATTTCGCGGTCTATTCAGAGGCCGCCCGACGCATCGAGCTGTGCCTCCTCCACGACGACGGGTCGGAGACCGCCGTGGAGCTGCGCGAGACGGACGCCTTCGTCCGCCACGCCTACCTGCCGGGGATCATGCCCGGCCAGCGCTACGGGTTCCGCGTCCACGGCCCGTACGCGCCGGAACACGGCCAGCGCTGCAACGCGGCGAAACTACTGCTGGATCCGTATGCGCGTGCGGTCAGCGGCACCGTGGACTGGGGCGAGGCGGTGTACGGATACCACTTCGGCCGTCCCGACTCCCGCAACGACCTGGACTCCGCGCCGCACACCATGAGCTCGGTCGTGGTGAACCCGTACTTCGACTGGGCCAATGACCGGCCCCCGCGCCACGAGTACCACCACACCGTCCTCTACGAGGCCCACGTCAAGGGTCTGACGATGAACCACCCGGAGCTCCCCGAGGAACTGCGCGGCACCTACGGGGCGCTCGCGCACCCTGCGGTCATCGGACACCTCACCAAGCTCGGGGTGACGGCGCTGGAGCTGATGCCGGTGCACCAGTTCGTCCATGACCACAGGCTGGTCAACGACGGGCTGAGCAACTACTGGGGCTACAACACCATCGGCTTCTTCGCACCCCACAACGGCTACGCCTCGGGCGACCGCGGCCAGCAGGTGCTGGAGTTCAAGTCGGCGGTGCGCGCCCTGCACGAGGCGGGGATCGAGGTGATCCTGGACGTGGTCTACAACCACACGGCGGAGGGCAACCACCTGGGTCCGACCCTGTCCTTCCGCGGGCTGGACAACGTCTCGTACTACCGGCTGACGGACGATCCGCGGCACTACATGGATACGACCGGTACCGGGAACTCTCTCCTGATGCGCTCCCCGCACGTCCTGCAACTGATCATGGACTCGCTGCGGTACTGGGTCACCGAGATGCACGTGGACGGCTTCCGCTTCGACCTGGCGGCGACGCTGGCCCGGCAGTTCCACGAGGTGGACAGGCTGTCCTCGTTCTTCGACCTGGTGCAGCAGGATCCGGTGGTCAGCCAGGTGAAGCTGATCGCCGAGCCCTGGGACCTGGGCGAGGGCGGCTACCAGGTGGGCAACTTCCCGCCGCTGTGGACCGAGTGGAACGGCAAGTACCGGGACACCGTGCGGGACCTGTGGCGCGGGCAGCCGCGCACCCTGGCGGAGTTCGCGGGACGGCTGACCGGTTCCTCGGACCTCTACCAGGACGACGGCCGGCGCCCGCTGGCCTCCATCAACTTCACCACCTGCCACGACGGTTTCACCCTGCACGACCTGGTCTCCTACAACGAGAAGCACAACGAGGCCAACCGGGAGGGCAACCGGGACGGGGAGACCCACAACCGGTCGTGGAACTGCGGGGTGGAGGGGCCCACGGAGGATCCCGGGGTACTGGAGCTGCGCGAGCGCCAGATGCGCAACTTCACCGCCACCCTGATGCTGTCGCAGGGCGTGCCGATGCTCAGCCACGGGGACGAGTTCGGCCGCACCCAGGACGGCAACAACAATGCCTACTGCCAGGACAACGAGCTGGCGTGGGTGCGCTGGCCGGAGCCGGGCAAGCCCTCGCCCGCACTGCTGGAGTTCACCCGCCGGATGGTGTGGCTGCGCCGCGACCATCCGGTCTTCCGCCGGCGCCGGTTCTTCCACGGGCGGCCGGTGGAGGGCACGCACGACGAGCTCTCCGACATCGCCTGGTTCACCCCGCACGGCGAGGAGATGCGGGCCCGCGACTGGCAGGCGCAGCACGCGCGGGCGCTGACGGTGTTCCTCAACGGGGAGGCGATCTCCGAACCGGGCACCCGCGGTGAGCGGATCACCGACGACTCGTTCCTGCTGATGTTCAACGCGGGAGCCGAGCCACAGGAGTTCACCGTCCCGGTCGGCCACGGCGCCCAGTGGCGCATGGTCGTGGACACGGCGCGCCCGCAGGTGCCCGCGCCCGGCACCGGGGCGCAGTTCGCGGCCGGTGACCGGGTGGCGCTCACGGGACGGAGCCTGGTGGTGCTTCAGCGCCCCGCGTAGGCGGACCCGGCGCCGTCCCCGAGGGCCGGGTCCGGGGTGCCCGGGTCCCCGACGGTCGAGCCGGCGACGCCCGGACCCCCGGCACCCGGCTCTCCGATGCCCGGCTCTCCGTCTCCCAGCTCTCCGATGCGCGGCTCTCCGGCGCCCGGGGCGCCGGTCCGCGGCGCCGGGGGGCCGCTCTGCCGGGCCGGGGCGAAGGCCGAGCCCGGGGTACGGGCGGACGGGACCCGGGTGGCCAGGGCGAGGGTCAGGCACAGCGCGGCCGCGCCCACGGCGACGCAGAACGCCCCGGCGGGCCCGTACGCCTCGGCGAGCCGCCCGCAGACGGCGAGCGCGACGGCCTGCCCGGCGACCAGCGAGCTGGCGGCGAAGGCCATCGCCTCGGCGAGCCGGGCCGGCTCCACGACGCGCTCGGTGAGCGCGAAGGCGGTGATCAGGTGCGGGGCGTAGGCCGCGCCGAGCACGGTGACGACCGCGTACAGCGGCCACAGCTCGTCGGTGAACAACAGCGGCCCGATAGGACCAGCGCGGCGCTGGTGGCCGCACGCCAGCGCAGCCGCAGCCCGAAGCGGGCCGGCAGCGCGCCGAGCGCGAGGCCCACGGCGGCGCTGACGACGCCCATGGCGGCGTAGACGATCCCGGCCTGGCCGGGGACGCCCAACCGGTCGGTGAGCGAGGCGATCCCGGCCTGGCAGGCGCCGAACATGGCGCCCTGGAGGGCGAGCGAGCCGCGGACGGCGTGGACCACCCGGGCCTGACGGACCCGGCCCGCGGTGCCGCGCGCCCGCACGGGGGTCCCGGCCGTGACGGCGGCGGTCGGGTGCAGCGCGTAGGCGGCGCCGAAGACGGCGACGAGCCCGGCCGCACCGCCGAGCGCGACGGCCGGGTGGGCGAGGAGGGCGGCCAGTGCGACGAGGGCCGGACCGAAGACGAAGGAGACCTCGTCCAGCGTCCCTTCGAGCGAGTGGACGGCCGCCACCACGCCCTCGTCGGCGCCGGCGCGGTGGGCCAGGGCGACGGAGCGGGTGCGGGCGAGTGGCCCGATCAGCGGGACGCAAGCTCCGGTGACGGCGCCGAGGGCGGCGAGCGGGGCGGTGGCGAGGCCGCCGAGCGCGCCGGCGACGAGGGCGGCGGTCGCGACGGCGTTGACGGCCGCGGCGGTCAGGACGACGGGCCGCTGCCCGTGGCGGTCGGCGAGCCGGCCCAGGACGGGCCCGAAGACCACCTGGGCGGCGGAGAGGGCGCCGCCGACGATCCCCGCGGTGGTCAGGGAGCCGCTGGTCTGGGCGACCAGCAGGACGCTTCCGAACTGGGACATCGCGACGGGCAGTCGGGCGAGGAAGGACAGGAGGGGAAGGAGGGGCCCGGTCAGGGCGATGACTCTTCGATAGGTGTTGACGGTTGCAACCACCCGAGCGACGTTAACCGCGCGCAGTCACCCGGATGCATGGGGTGATGGCACGGAATCCGGCAGGCTGGGTACGTACGTTCTCATGAGCCAGCCGCAGTCAAGCATCCGATCGGAACCTGACGTTCCGAAACCTGTCACTCCGGCGTCCACCTACCGCCTCCAGCTGCGTCCGGAATTCCCCTTCGCGGCGGCCGAGGGCGCCGTACCGTACCTCGCGTCCCTCGGGGTGTCCCACCTGCACCTGTCCCCCGCCCTGGAGGCCGTGCCCGGATCGACCCACGGGTACGACGTCACCGATCACTCCCGGGTCCGGGAGGAGCTGGGCGGCGAGGCCGGCCTGCGGTCGCTCGGCGCGGCGGCCCGGGCGCACGGGCTCGGCCTCGTGCTCGACATCGTCCCGAACCACATGGCGGTGCCGGCGCCGCTGCGGCTGAACCGGCCGCTGTGGGAGGTCCTGCGGGAGGGGCCGGGATCCCCGTACGCGCGCTGGTTCGACATCGACTGGGAGGCGGGCGGCGGGCAGGTGCTGCTGCCGGTGCTCGCCGGACCGGCCGATGCCTGCGACCTGAAGGCCGAGGGGGAAGTCCTGCGCTACGGGGAGCAGGAGTTCCCGCTGCGGGAGGGCACCGCGGGGCTGGAGCTCCCCGAGCTGCTGGCCGCGCAGTGGTACCGGCCGGCCTGGTGGCGGGAGGCGAGCACCGCGCTCAACTACCGTCGGTTCTTCACGATTTCGGACCTGATCGGGGTGCGCGTGGAGGACCCGGAGGTCTTCGACGCCACCCACGCCAAGATCCTGGAACTGGTCCGGGACGGGGTGGTGGAGGGGCTGCGGATCGACCACGTGGACGGGCTGGCCGATCCGGAGGGGTACCTGCGGCGGCTGCGCGCGGCGGCCGGGCCGCACTGCTGGGTGGTGGTGGAGAAGATCCTGGCCCGCCGGGAGCGGCTGTCCCCCGCGTGGCCGGTGGCGGGGACCACCGGGTACGACGCGCTGCACCGGGTCGACGGGGTGTTCACCGACCCGGTGGGCGCGGCCGAACTGGCCCGGCGTTACGGAGAGTCGACGGGAATGCCCGGCTGGGAGCGGACGGCCGAGGCGTGTGCGCGGGAGGTGCTGACCGGCGACCTGGCCGCCGAATTGGGCACGCTCGTCCGCCGGGCCGGCCCCGGACTGGCGGACGCGGTGGCGGAGCTGCTCATCGCCTATCCGGTCTACCGGACCTATCCCCGGGATCCGGAACCGCCCCCGGAGGCCGTGGAACGGGCCGCGGCGGCGGCCGGGCCGGCCGCGGTGGCCGGCGTACGGGAACTGCTGCTGCGGGACCCCGCCTTCGCCGCGCGCTTCGCCCAGACCTCGGCGGCGCTGCGCGCCAAGTCCCTGGAGGACCGCGCCTTCTACCGGTACGCGCCCCTGCTGTCGGCCACCGAGGTCGGCGGCGACCCGGGGCAACCGGCGGTGTGTGCGCAGGAGTTCCACGCCTTCAACGCCGAGAGGGAACGGGAGTGGCCCGGGACGGGAACGGTGCTGTCCACGCACGACACCAAACGCAGCGCGGACGTCCGTGCCCGGATCTCGGTCCTGTCCCAGGCACCGGAGCGGATGGCGGCGGAGCCGGCGGGGGCGGCGGGGGCGGAGGCGACTGGTGCGCAGCCGGCGGGGACGGAGCGGGCCGGGGCGGTGGCCGCCGGCTGCGATGTCCAGTTGGCGTGGACGGCCCGGCAGACCGCACTGGGACTCGGCGAGGTCCCGCAGGCCGTCCCGCGGATGGCCGAGGCACTGCTGAAGGGGGCCCGGGAGGCCACGCTGCACACCAGCTGGACCGACCCGGACGAGGCGTATGAGGCGACGGTGGCCGGGTACGCCGCGCGCGCGGTGGAGCTGCCGCAGGACCTCGCGGAGGCGGCGCGTGCCAACCTGCTCGGCATGACGCTGGTGCACTTGACGATGCCGGGGGTGCCGGAGGTCTACCAGGGCGCGGAGACGGAATACCGGGCCCTCGTGGACCCGGACAACCGGCGCCCGGCCCACTTCCCGCGCGAGGCCCTGGCCCGGCTCGACGCAGGATCCGCCCCCCTGGACCCCGCGCAGGAGAAGCTCGCGCTCACGGCCGCCGTGCTGCGGCTGCGGCGGGCGCGGCCCGAGCTCTTCACCGGCTACGCGCCGCTGACGGCCCGGGGTCCGGCGGCGGACCACTGCCTGGCCTACACCCGGTCGCCCGGCCTGCTGGTCGTGGCCACCCGGCTCTCGCACCGGCTGGCCGGATCGGGCGGCTGGCGCGGCACCACCCTGCCGCTGCCACCGGGCCGCTGGACCCCCCTGTCCCCGACCCTGCCCGGACCCCCGCACGAGGGGGAAACCCCCCTCGCCGACCTCCTGACCACCTGGCCCGTCGCCCTCCTCCTCCGCACGGCCCCCGAACCCCCGCAACCCTGACCCATGACCTCCGCTCGCCACCGGGTCCTGGCGCACACCCACGACCTGCCCCCCGGCAGCGTCCGGCCGGCCGGACGCAGAAGCCTCCAGGGCCCCGGCGCGCCCCAGCCCCGCCAGCGCTTGAGACGCGAGCCCGGATCCTCGGCGACGTACGACACCGCAGCCAAGGACTGAAGCAGGAGCCACGGACGCGCCCCCGCCCCCGCCGACGCCCGATGCGCGGGCCCGCGCAGCCGGCCCAGCGCGGGTCCGGCGCCGGTCCGGACGGCCGCCCCGGACGGGCCGACGGGTGGGATACCGGCCGGGGCTGGCGGGGGGTCCGGCACGGGCCCGGCGGGCGCCCCGGCAGGCGGCCCAGCCGGTCCGGCACGGGCCCGGCGGGCGCCCCGGCAGGCGGCCCAGCGCGGGTCCGGCGGGGGCTCGGGACGGGCCGGTGGGTGGGGTACCGGCCGGTAGACGGGCAGGTCGGGGGAAGTGCGGGGCGCGCGGAGCAGTAGGCGGTGCGGCGGGCGGGCATGGCATCCCTTGTGACCCTCCTCCGTGACATGTGCTACCCAACACCGCACGAACTCGCCCTGGCCGCGCGGGCCCTGGCGGACGACCACCCCGGCGAGGCCCGACTCCGTCAGGTGGGCACCTCCCGGGCCGGGCAACCCCTCTGGCTGCTGTCCATCGCCGAGGCCGGCTCCCGTTACGGCACCGGCCCGTACGCCCCGGGCCCGGGCACGGCCGCCGACACAGGCCCCTGCCCCGGCCCCGGCGGCCACAACAGCGGCACCACCGGCAGAGGCACCACCGGCCCCGGCACCGGCAACCGCAACGTCCTCGTCGTCGCCGGGGCCCACGCCAACGAGCCCGTCGGCGGCGCGACCGCCCTCTCCCTCGCCCGCCGCGTCCTGCGCGACCCGGCCCCGCGGGCAGGCTGCGCCTGGCACTTCCTGCTCTGCGCCGACCCGGACGGCGCTGCCCTGCACCGCACGCCCCGCCCCTACTCGCTCCTCGACTACCACCGGAACTTCTTCCGGCCCCCCGGCCCCGAACAGCCCGAGTGGGCGCCCTCTTTACTGCCCCCCGACCGGCTGCCGCCCGAGACCCTGGTCCTGACCGCCCTCATCGACGAGCTGCGGCCCGTCCTCCAGGTCTCCCTGCACGCCACCGACCTCGGCGGCTCCTGGGTGCAGCTCACCCGGGACATCCCCGGCCTCGCCGAGCCGTTCGCCAAGTCGGCCGCCGAGCTGCGCATCCCGGTGGAGAACGGGGCCTCGGACGCCGCCGGCTGGTCCTCCCCCGGGCCCGGAATCTTCGTCATCCCGCAGCCCGGGAGCGGGGCGGCCGGGGCCTTCCACCCCGAGGACACCCGGCTCAGCACCTGGTACCACGCCCATCGCTACGCCGGCACCACCGCGATCGTCGAAGTCCCCATGTGGGCCTCCCACCTGGTGGACGACCCGGCTCCGCACCCCGACCCGCGCCGCGCCCTGCGGATGCTGGCCGGCCGGCTCACCACGGACACCGCCCTCGTGGCCGGTGTCCGGAAGGGGATCGGGCCCGGCCCGCTGCCGCGGTCGGACCCGGCCTGCGCGCCCCTGCTGCGTGCGGTGGACTGGACGCTCGCGCTCATCCCGCGGATCACCGCCGAGTGGACCGGCGGCGCCGCCCCGACCGAGGCGACCGTGGCGTTCATCGCCAGCATCGACGCCTTCGGCCGGCGCCTGTCGCTGCGCGCCGCCTCCATGCTGCTGCGGGTGCTGCGCGCCCAGGGACACCGGTCGGCTCCCGGGCTGGACCGGCTGGTCACCGGGTGGTGCGAGGAGTTCGCAGCCCACTTCCAGGCCCGCTGGGTCCCGGTCGCCACCCAGGTCGAGCACCAGTCCCGGACCGTCCTGGCCGCCTACGACCGTCTCACCGCCGCCACCGCCACCGGCGCTCCGGCCCCCACCACCCTGGACCGGTGACCGGCAGCCCGGCTCCGGCCCGCCGTACGCCACCCGTTCGGGAACGCGTTCCACCGCACGGGACGGGGCCCCCGATGCGTGCGCGGCGGCCCCGCGGCAAACGCCGGGACAAACGGCCGGGGCATGCGGGCGCGCCCGGCCGGAACACCTGACCACGGGACCACCGGACCACCGGACCGCCGGACCGCCGGACCGCCGGACCGCCGCACTGGACCACCCCCGGACCGCCGGACCGCCCCGCCAGACCACCGGACCACCCCGCCGAACCACCGGACCGCCGGACACCGCACCGGACCACCGGACACCGCCGGCACCGCAACACCCCGCCGCCCCGTCGGGACACCGGGTCGCAAGGACGCCGAAGCGGCGAACCGCTCAGCTCGCGGACAGCCGGAAGGTCATCTTTCCGAAACCGACCTGGTCCCCGTCCCGCACCACCGCGGAGCCCGTCACCCGGTGTCCGTTGACCGTGGTGCCGTTCGTCGAGCCGAGATCCTTCAGCACCCACACCCCGCCCTGCATGCTGAGCTCCGCGTGCGCCCGGGAGACGGTCTCGTGGCTGAGCCGCAGCCCGTTCCCCGGGTCGCGGCCGATCCGCAGGGCGGCCGCGCTCGGGTGCGGCAGCAACAGCTTGGGGAGCTTCTCGGCGGCCCAGGCGCGCCGGACACCGACCGTGACGGCGGAGACCCGCCCCACCCAGCCGAACAGCCGTCGCGTCCACGGGCTTTCGGCGGCCTCCCGTGTCCGCAGGTCCGCGGTGAGGACCGCGAGGTCCTCGGAGCGACGCGCCACCAGGGCGAGTTCCATCCGGCGCAGGAACGTGTCGTGGGACAGCTTCCCGAGGGCGGCGCCCTCCCGGAGCTGGCCCAGCGCCCGGTCGCGCTCGGCGTCGGACAGCCGCGGCGCGGGGAAGGCGGGGAACTCGAAACTGGACGTCACAGGGTGATTGTCGGCCCGTCGGGGCCGGAGTGTCCAGAACTCCCCCGCCGGGCCCGGAATGATGGGCACGATACGCATGCTGGACAGCGCCGCAGACGAGGGGAACGTCCGTGCAGTTCGAGGTGTGGGCACCGCTGACAGGTCATGTCGCCATGCGACTCGACGACGCGACGTACGACATGGCGCCGGATCCGGACCGGGACGGCTGGTGGACCGCACACGCTCCGGCCGCCGACGGGAGCCGGTACGGCTTCCTGCTGGACGGCGATACCGTCCCCCGGCCGGACCCGCGCGGCCGCCGTCTCCCGGACGGCCCCGACGGCCTGTCGGCGGTGGTCGACTTCGCGGCCCTCCCCGCGCCGGGTTCGGCCGCCGGGCGCACCCCGCTCCAGGACGCCGTCCTGTACGAGCTGCACGTCGGCACCTTCACCCCCGAGGGCACCTTCGACGCCGCCGCGGCCCGCCTCGGGCACCTCACCGGCCTCGGCGTCACGCACGTCGAGCTGATGCCGGTGTGCTCCTTCCCCGGCCGGCACGGCTGGGGGTACGACGGCGTCGCGCCTTGGGCGGTGCACGAGCCGTACGGCGGCCCGGCCGGCCTGGCCCGGTTCACGGCGGCCGCGCACCGGGCGGGACTGGGGGTGGTGCTGGACGTGGTCCACAACCATCTCGGCCCCTCCGGCAACCACCTCCCGGCCTTCGGGCCGTACTTCAACGACGCCCACCACACCCCCTGGGGCGCGGCGGTGAACCTGGACGCGCCGGGTTCCGACGAGGTGCGCGCGTACTTCCTCGACAGCGCGCTGGCCTGGTTGCGCGACTACGGGATCGACGGGCTGCGGCTCGACGCCGTGCACGCGCTGGCCGACGGGCGGGCGCTGACCTACCTGGAGGAACTGGCCGCCGCCGTGGACGAGCTGGCCGCCGAGACCGGCCGGCCGCTGTTCCTGATCGCCGAGTCCGACCGGTGCGACCCGCGCACCACCACGCCCCGCTCCGAGGGGGGCCTGGGCCTGCACGCCCAGTGGAACGACGACTTCCACCACGCCCTGCACGCGGCGCTGACGGGCGAGTCCCAGGCGTACTACGCCGACTTCGCCGGGGCCCCGCTGGCCGCCGTGGCCAAGACCCTGACCCGCGTCTTCTTCCACGACGGGACGTGGTCCTCCTTCCGGGGCCACACCCACGGCCGGCCCGTGGACCGCCGCCGGACCCCCGCCCACCGCTTCGTCGGCTACACGCAGACGCACGACCAGATCGGCAACCGGGCCCTGGGCGACCGGCTCGCCGCCTCCCTCTCCCCCGGTCTGCTGGCCTGCGGGGCGGCCCTGGTGCTGACCGGGCCGTTCGTGCCGATGCTGTTCATGGGCGAGGAGTGGGGGGCGGGCACGCCCTGGCAGTACTTCACCGACCATCCCGACCCCGCGCTCGCGGAGGCCGTACGCACGGGCCGGCGCAAGGAGTTCGCCGCGCACGGCTGGCAGGCCGGGGCGGTCCCCGATCCCCAGGACCCGGCCACGCGGGAGCGTTCCTGCCTGAACTGGGACGAGCCCGGGCAGGGGGCGCACGCCCGCCTGCTGGCCTGGTACCGCACCCTCGTCTCGCTCCGCCGCACGCATCCGGACCTGCGCGACCCGGACCTCGCGGCGGTCCGCGTCGCCTTCGACGAGGAGCGCCGCTGGATCACCTTCCGGCGGGGCGACGTCCGCGTGGCCGTGAACTTCGCCCCGCAGCCGGCCACGATCGCGCTGGGCCGCAACGGTGTGCGGGTGCTGGCCGCCTGGGATCCGCTCGAACACCCCGGGGCGGACGGGCGGATCCACCTGCCGGGCGAATCCGCGGTCGTCCTGGGCCCCTGACCCCCTGACCTCCTGACTCCTGGTCCCGGCCGGCTGACCGGGCCACCGGGCCCCGGCCGGACGGGTCGCCTTCCGGTCGGGTCCCCACCCGACGGGACCTACCCGACGGGACCTGCCCGGCGAGACCTACTCGACGACGGCCAGCTCGCGCGGGGCGTTGTTCAGCCGGCGGGCGCCGTCCTCGGTGACGGTCACGATGTCCTCGATGCGGACGCCGAAGCGGCCGGGCAGGTAGATGCCCGGCTCCACGGAGAAGCACATGCCGGGGACGAGCGGCTGCTCCTCCCCCTCGACCATGTACGGCGGCTCGTGCGTGGTGACGCCGATGCCGTGGCCGGTGCGGTGGATGAAACGGTCGCCGTATCCGAATCCGGTGATCACCGCGCGGGCCGCCCGGTCCACCTCCTGACAGGAGACCCCCGGCCGGACCGCCGCCACACCCGCCTGCTGGGCCTCGCGGACGATGTCGTGGACGCGCTGCTCCTCGGGGCCCGGCTCGCCCACGTGCACGGTGCGGGAGATGTCGGAGCCGTAGCCGTGGCGCAGGCCGCCGAAGTCGAGGACCACCATGTCGCCGTGCGTAATGACCCGGTCTCCCGCCTCGTGGTGCGGGTTGGCTCCGTTGGGGCCGGAGCCGACGACGGTGAAGTCGACCTGGGAGTGGCCGTGCACGCGCAGCAGCGCGGCCAGTTCGGCGGCCACTTCCGTTTCCCGGCGCCCGGCGAAGGGCAGGTGGAGGATCTGCGCGAAGGCAGCGTCGGCGGCGGCCCCCGCCGCCGCGAGGCGCTCCAGCTCCCGCTCGTCCTTCACCGCCCGCAGCATGGGCAGGGAGTCGGTGAGCGGCACGTAGGAGGTGGCGGGCAACTCCCGCTGGAGGCCGAGCAGGTGCAGGGCCCAGGTGTTGTCGCTCACGCCGAAGCGCCCGGCCGCGTCCAGCAGCGGGGCGGTGATCGCGTACGGGTTCTTCCCGTCGGACCAGTCCCGCAGGCTCAGCGCGCTGGCGCCGGGGGCCTTGGCCGCGTCGGGGGCCTCCAGGGCGGGTACGACGAGCACCGGTTCCCGTCCGGCGGCCAGGACGAGCAGGGTCAGCCGCTCGGTCTCGGCGGTCGGCCGGTAGCCGGTGAGGTGCGCGAGGTCGGGCCCGGGAGCGATCAGCAGCCCGGCCAGTCCCGCGTCGGCGGCGCTCTGGGCGGCGGCGGTCATCCGGGCGGAGTAGTCGTCGGCCGTGAAGGGTGCGGGGTCAGAAGTCATACGGGGATCCTGCCGTGAGGCGTGCGGCGAGCGCAGCGGCCGCGCCGGTCACGATCCCGGGCGAGAGCAGTTCCGTGCGGTGCACCAGGCGCGGCGCGGACAGCGGTACGGCGACCCCCGCGCCCGCGGCTTCGGCGACCCGGCGCGGCAGCAGCACGAGACCGTGTCCGGCGGCGGCCAGGGCGCAGAGGGCGAACAGGTCGGTGCCGTCGTAGCGGGCGGCGGCGCGGGCGGCCCGCAGCGCGAGGCCCACGCCGGGGGCGTCGAGCCAGCGCGCCTCGGCGAGGTCGTCCAGCCGGACCGCTGCCCGCCCGGCGAAGGGATGCCCGGTGGGCAACAGGACGGCCAGCTCCTCCTCGCCCAGACCCGTCACGGTCAGGGGTGCCACGTCGGGCAGCCGCAGCGGGTCGCTGGGCGCGGCCGGGCCGTCGACCAGGCCGAGGTCGCAGCCGCCGGTGGCGACGGCGGCCGGCACCTCGGCCGGGGGCAGCACCCGCAGGGTGACCCCGGTGACGGGCAGGGCCGCGAGCAGCCGCGGGCCGACGGCGAGCGGGGAGGCGGCGAGGGTGACCCGCCCGGGTGGCGCGGCGGCCAGCCGCAGCACGTCGGCGCGCGCGGCGTCGAGCCGCAGCAGCAGCGGGCCGGCGTGCTCAAGCAGCCGCGCGCCGGCGGGGGTCGGCGCGACGGGCCGTCGGGTGAGCAGCGCCGCGCGCAGGTCGCCCTCCAGGGCGGCGATGTGCTGGGAGACGGCGGACTGGGTGTAACCGAGCTCGCGTGCGGCCGCGGAGAAGGAGCCCAGCCGGGCCACGGCCACGAAGGTGCGGAGCAGGTGCGGGTCCATGGCTCCAGCATCCCATCAGTGCTGCTTATCGACCGTGCAGGAACAATCGTTGGCGCTGAAGTGGGCCGCGGTACCAGCATGGACGACATGACCACCGCATCCAGTCGAGCCCGCACGTCCCCCCGGCCGGCTGCGTCGCCCGATGCGTCGCCTGCCGTGTCGCCTGCCGTGTCGACGACAGCCGCTTCCGCCATCGCTTCCGCCGCCCCGGCGTTCCCGGTCGCCCGGATCGCCCTCGTCGGCGACCGCTCGCCCCACGTGGAGTCCCACACCCGGATCCCGGTCCTCCTCGACGCCCTCGCCGCCCGCGACGGGCTCGTCCTCGACGCCTACTGGATCCCCACCGGCGACGCCGGAGCCGAGGCCGCCGCCGGCACGCTCGCCCGCTTCGACGCGGTCTGGGTGCTCCCCGGGAGCCCGTACGCCAGCGAGGCCGGGGCGCTCGCCGCGATCCGGGTGGCCCGGGAGGAGCGCATCCCCTTCCTCGGAACCTGCGGCGGCTTCCAGCACACCCTGCTGGAGTACGCCCGGACGGTGTGCGGGCTGGCGGACACCGCCCACGCCGAGAACGACCCAGGGGCGGCGGACCTGCTGATCGCGCCGCTCGCCTGCTCGCTCGTCGGGCACGAGGGCCTCGTACGGGCCGAGCCCGGTTCGCTCGCCGAGGCGGCGCTCGGCGCCGAGCGCTCCCTGGAGCACTACCACTGCACCTACGGGCCCGCCCCCCGCCACCTGCCGGCGCTCGCCGCGCACGGGCTGCGGCTGTCGGGACACGACGAGGAGGGGCAGGTGCGGATCGCCGAGCTGCCCGGCCACCCCTTCTTCCTGGCCACCCTCTTCCAGCCCGAGCTGCACGGGGACGGGACCCGGCCGCACCCCGTCGTCCGGGCCTTCGCCGCGGCGGCCGTGGCGCACGCAGCCGCGCGTGCCACGGGGCACACCACGGGGCACACCACGGGGCACGCCACGGGACCCGCCGTCCCCGGGCAACCCACCGCCGCCGCCGGATAACGCGTCGCGGGACCACCCTCCTGATCGGCTATGCTGTGCATGCACGTCGAACGGGTGGTCCGCCGCCCTTCGTGGTGGGTGTAGCTCAGTTGGTAGAGCACCTGGTTGTGGTCCAGGTGGCCGCGGGTTCAAGTCCCGTCACTCACCCTGATGGTCCCCTGGGGGGTACGAGGTTTCCTCGTACCCCCCAGGGGCTTTTTCGTATCGGCACTAGCTCCGCAGGAACGCCTCGACTTCGGTCGCGAAGGCCACCGGCGTCTCGTGCGGCGGGTAGTGGCCCGTGCCCGGGACAGTCCTGATGCGGCAGTTCGGGTACCAGGTCTTCCACGTGGCGCGCATCACCTCGGCGGTGAGGGCGAGGTCGTACTCCCCGACCAGGACCAGCACGGGGACCGTGTTGCCCTTCACGGCGGCGGAGAGGTCCAGCGGCTGCCAGCTCGCCAGGTACGCGGCGAAGACCTCGGGCCGGCAGGCGGCGAGGGAGTGGCCCACCATGCGATCGAGCCAGTGGCGGCTCGCGCGGTTGCCGGTGACCAGCGCGAGGATCGCCCGGCGCTTGTCGGGATCCTCGGCGGCGCCGTGGAAGAGCGCGTGGGTGGCGTCGTCCATCTCGTACGGCGCGGCCGGCACCGGGGCGACCCCGACGAGCTTCTCGATCCGTTCGGGGGCGCGGACGAGGACCTGCTGGGCCGCCTTGGCGCCCATGGAGTGGCCGAGGAGGGAGAAGGTGTCCCAGCCGAGCTGGTCGGCGAGTTCGAGGACGTCGTCGGCGATCTCCGGGACGCTGTAGCGGCCGGCGACGTCCCGCCGCTCGCCGTAGCCCCGGTAGTCGAGGAAGGCGTACGAGAACCCCTCCGGGTCCAGGTACTCCAGCACGGAGCCCCAGTTGGCGGACGTCCCGAACCAGTCGTGCAGCACGATGACGCGGACGGGTCCGGTGCCGATCCTGCGGTGGGCGATGGCCATGCGTTCTCCCTCGGTGACGGGACGAAGAAAACCGACGCCGTAGGTACTGCCCGCCGCACATGCGGTCACACCGGGGAACCGCGCGCCCTCCCGCTCCGGTACGCCCGGGGCGGCCGCCACCGCGGCGACCTCGCGGTGGCCCGGCCTCGGGGAACATCGGTACAGCCGTTGGCGCTGAGATTGATCACGAGGTCTGGCTGCGGAGCTCCGTGGTCGGGTGAGTGCTCAGGCGGACTGACGGAGTGCGCTGACCAGTGCGCGCGGGTCGTCTGCGTGGAAGCGGATGGTGTGGGCCTCTTCCGTTGCGCCGAGCGGGCGGGTGAAAGGGAGTGGCCGGTTCAGCTCCAGGGTCACCGAGGTCTGGCTGCCCACGATCAGGTCGAGGACCCCGTCCTCGGAGAGAGTGATCAGGCTGCCTTCGGGGTAGCGCCGCTCGACCCGGACCGTGGCCACCGCGTCCGGCGGTACGGCGAGGTCGAAGAGGGCTCCGTAGCGGATCCGCAGAGAGCCGTCGGGGCGCACGACGTGCGGCCGGGTGACGCAGGCGGCGTGCAGGGCCAGCACGAGGACGACGCCATACAGGTCGAGTACCAGGATCACCCGGTGGACCACCGGCCAAGGGATGAGGAAGGCCAGGCCCACCGTCTCGATGACCATCACGAAGAGCAGCCCGTACATCATCGCGGTCTGGGGCCCGGTGTAGGCGGCAGCGAGGTCCCCGGGGCGCACCCCGTGCGTGCCACGCCGGACCCACCGCCCCAGGGAGGCGAGGGCGCGCAGCTCGTGGAGGACCAGGCGGCGGACCGTCACCGGCACCGCCTCCTGCACGGCGGACCGCCGCGCCGCCCGGCGCTCCGCACCGCGGGCGCGCGCGGCCACGTACAGCGAGCGCAGCACCCGGGCCTCCACCAGCAGCACCACGAGCACCAGCGCCTCGGCGCCCGCCAGCACCCACCCGGGCGGCCGGACCCCGGCCACCAGGCAGGCGGCCAGGGCCAGTTCCCCCGGCAGTACGGCGGCGACCGCGACCCGCGCCGCCCGTACGCCCCTTGACCGGCCGTTCATCCCCTACCCCTCTCCATGAACGCGTCCATAAGTCGGCCCACGACTTCCGCCTGCGCTGGGGTGTACTCGGCGAGCAGCGCCTCCCTGAACCCGGTCACGACCACCCCGTCCTCGGGGATCGCGGCGAACAACTCCGCGGGGACGGCTGCCATCAGGTCAGCTGCCAGGGGTGCGATCCGCGGATCGCCGGTGGGGGCTTCGGCGAGAGCGTCGAGGCGCTCGTACAGTTCGACGACCTCGGGATCGGCGACCAGCGTCCCGAGCAGCCCGAGCATCTCCTTGTTACCGGTGCTGGTGGCGTCCAGCAGCGCGAGGTACTCGCGGTCCTTCGCCGCGCTCGGCGAGTCTGTTCGGGGGGCCTGTGCCAAAAGTGCGGCGAGGGCGGGTGAAACGGGCCCGGTCGCGCCGGGCGGCTCGGCGAGCAGGGCGCCGAGCCGGCAGCGGCGCTCCCTGATGTCGGCTTCCTGGCGGGCCAGGTCGGCATCGAGTTCTTCCAATATCTCGGTCAGTTCGCGCCCGGCATCGTCGGCGAGGGCGTCGCGCACTTCATCGAGGCTGAGGCCGAGTTCGGTGAGCCTGCGCACCCTGGCGAGCAGGACGGCGTCGCGGACGCTGTAGGCCCGGTAGCCGTTGGGGAGCCGCTCCGGTTCCGGAAGCAGCCCGACATGGTGGTAGTGCCGGATCGCCCGGGTGGTGAGCCCCACGAGCGCGGCGACCTCTCCGATTCGCATGCCGCCAGTAGAAACCCTGCCGTTGCGTCAAGGTCAAGCGCTGAAACTATCGTCGGGCGCAAAACGATTCGAGCGTGTCTACACACCGGAGTGGTACGTCTTCGCCAGCGCACGTAACCGGCCAGCGTCCGCTCCCGTTACCCCTCGTCGTCCTCGTCGAATTCGACTGTGTCCGGGTCGCGCAAACGGGCGTAGGGCGCCGACGGCCGGGTGGAGGTACAGGGACGACGAACCGCAGTCCGTCGACCGAGACCAACGGCCCGTCTCCCCAGTACCGCACGAAGAACCGCTCCAGCTCAGGTCTCGTCAGCTTCTCGGCGAACTCCCCGTACGCCTCGGCCTGATCATCAGTTGAGAACTCCACCGGCATGACGCGGACCGTAGCCAGGCCCCACCCGTGATCGACGATCTTTCGGCGAACCCTTGTTCTGGGCACGATCGCTGTGCTAGCCGACCGTGATCGTTCTCAGCACGAACGGCTGGCTGTACCGATGTTTCCCAAGGCCGTGGCCGGCTGCCGGCCGCGCGCAGCCGGCAGCCGCGCGCGGACGGCGCAGGACCGGGTCAGACGGTTCTGATCGCCGGGTCGGAGACGCCCGGGGCGCCCGTTTCCACATGGCCGGCGAAGCGGCGCAGGAAGGTGGCGTCGGCGTCCGAGGCGATCGTGACGTCGTACCAGCGGCCGGTCGCGCCCAGGTCCACCGTGTGGGAGACGGTGGCGCCGGGTCCGACCCGGAAGGTCCGGGGCGCGCCGCCGTAGGCGTTGGCGACGGTGAGGTTGACCGCGGCCCTGCCGGAATTGGCCAGGGTCAATGCCAGGTTGCCGGTGGAGCCGACGTGGCGGGCCGTGACCTCGGGACCGGCCTTCTTCGCCGGGCCCTTCCAGGTGCGCAGGAAACCGTTCGGGCCCCAGACCGTGAGGTCGATCTGGTTTCCGGTGGAGCTGCTGGTGCTCCAGGTGTCCGAGAGGGTCCTGCCCGCCTCGACCGTGTAGGGCCAGGGACCGTCCGTGCGGTTGCCGGAGGTGCTGTGGAAGTGGGCGCCGAGGGTGGGGCCGGCGGCGAAGGTCAGGGTGAACTTGCCGGTGGACACGGTGGCCTTGCCGTCCACGTACGGGCTGTAGCCCAGGGCGCGGGTCCGCTTGGAGCCGGCCTCCTGCCGGGGCAGGGTGCCGGTGGCGGGCGGCACCGGGTGGTAGGACGGGTGGGCGTTGTGGTCCGGCGGGAGGTAGCCGGCCGTCGAAGGGAGCGCGGCCGGGGAGGCGTCCGGCTTCGTGAAGTCGAAGGCCGAGGTGAGGTCACCGCAGACGGCCCGGCGCCACGGCGAGATGTTGGGCTCGTGCACACCGAACCGCTTCTCCATGAAGCGGATCACCGAAGTGTGGTCGAAGGTTTCGGAGCAGACGTAGCCGCCCTTGCTCCACGGGGATACGACGATCATCGGGACGCGCGGGCCGAGCCCGTACGGTCCGGCCGCGTAGCCGCCGCCCCCGGCGTACAGGTCCTTCGACACGTCGGCCGTGGACAGACCCCAGGCGGAGGAGGCCGGCGGGTACGGCGGGACCACGTGGTCGAAGAAGCCGTCGTTCTCGTCGTAGGTGATGAAGAAGGCCGTCTTCGCCCACACCGCCGGATTGGCGGTCAGCGCGTCCAGGACCTGCGAGATGTACCAGGCACCGAAGTTGACCGGCCAGTTGGGGTGCTCGCTGAAGGCTTCCGGGGCGGCGATCCAGGAGATCTGGGGCAGCGTCCCGTTCACCACGTCGGCGCGCAGCCGGTCGAAGTAGCCGTCCCCCGCCTTCGCGTCGGTGCCGGTGCGCGCCTTCTCGTACAGGGCGCTGCCGGGCCGGGCGTTGCGGTAGGAGTTGAAGTACAGCAGCGAGTTGTCGCCGTAGTTGCCGCGGAAGGCGTCGCTGATCCAGCCCCAGGAGCCGGCCGCGTCCAGGCCGTCGCCGATGTCCTGGTAGATCTTCCAGGAGACCCCGGCGGCCTCCAGGCGTTCGGGGTAGGTCTTCCAGCCGTAGCCGGCCTCCTGATTGCCGAGGACCGGCCCGCCACCGGTGCCGTCGTTGCCGGTGTGGCCGGACCACATGTAGTAGCGGTTGGGGTCCGTGGCACCGATGAAGGAGCAGTGGTAGGCGTCGCAGACGGTGAAGGCGTCGGCGAGGGCGTAGTGGAACGGGATGTCGTTCCGGGTCATGTACGACATGGTCGTGGCGGTCTTGGCCGGCACCCACTTGTCGTACTTGCCGTTGTTGTGGGCCTGGTGGCCGCCGGCCCAGTCGTGATCGAGGCCCTCGACGAACTGCATCCCGAGGTCGTTGACCTGCGGGTGGAAGGGCAGGACGTCCTTGGTGCCGTTGGACTGGTGGAAGACGGACTTCCCGTTGCCCTGGAGGACCGGCCGCGGGTCACCGAAGCCCCGTACGCCCTTCATCGCGCCGAAGTACTGGTCGAAGGAACGGTTCTCCTGCATGAGGACGACGATGTGTTCGACGTCCTGGATCGTTCCCGTACTGCCCTGCGCCGGGATCGCGGCGGCCCGCGCGATGCTCGCGTCGAGCATCGCGGCGGCCGCGGTTCCTCCGGCGATCTGCAGGAACCTGCGGCGGTTGAGTTCTGCCATGGCGTGACGACCTCTGCGGGTGAGGGGGGAGTCGAGGGGCGCCCCAAGGACAGCGGCCCCGGGGTACCGGACGGGGATCCTTGCCTGACGCCCGGCCGTACAAACGGAGAACGGAAGGTCACTCGCCGGCGGCCCGCGCGCCGGCGAAGACGGCCAAGGCGATCCCCGTCGCCCAACAGCCCCCGTGGCCTCACCACTTCGGCTCCGCCGCCTGACCACTTCGGCTCCGCGGCCACACCGCGGGGCGCGGCGCGGCGCGGTAACCCACGGGAAGTGCTCCCTGCGGCCGGAGGGGCTGCCAGGATGGGCAGCGAGCTGCTCGGGCTCGGGATGTACGGATGGGTGTACGGGTCCTGCGGATGCGCGGATGGGGAGGGCGAGTCGACCGTGACCGAGGTCAGGGGGCCGAAGGTTCCGCCGTCCTATCCGCCGAAGAGCCCGCCGCCGCAGCGCAAACCGGTGGAGGCGCCCCGGCCGCATCCGGCCACCAAGCCGAAGGGCGGCGGGGTCCGCCCGGGGACCGCGTGTCGTCCCGGCGGCCGCCGCGGGCGTCGCAGGCGTCGCCGGTGGTGAACCGCGCGCCGCGCCGCAGGGACCGCGGCGACGCGGCCGGCGCCGGCTGGACACGTCCCGCCCCTCCCCGCCGCCCGGACACGGGAGGCCGGGTGCGTCCGGGGCCCGGGGCCGGGGGCGGTCCGCCCCCGGCCCCGGCCGCCCTCAGTCCTCGGCGGGGGTCAGGCGCAGGGAGATGGAGTTGATGCAGTACCGCTGGTCGGTCGGGGTGTCGTAGCCCTCGCCCTCGAAGACGTGGCCCAGGTGGGAGCCGCACTTCGCGCAGCGGACCTCGGTGCGGACCATGCCGTGCGAGGTGTCCGCGATCAGCTCGACCGCGTCGGTGTCCTTCGGGTCGAAGAAGGACGGCCAGCCGCAGTGCGACTCGAACTTTTCCGAGGAGCGGAACAGTTCGCTGCCGCAGCCGCGGCAGGAGTAGACGCCCTCCGTCTTGGTGTCGGTGTACTCACCGCGGAAGGCCGGCTCGGTTCCGGCGAGGCGCAGCACCTGGTATTCGGACGGGGTCAGCTCCGCCTGCCACTGCTCGTCCGTCTTCTCGACCTCGTACGCCATGACGTTCCCGCTCCCTCAGTTCGACGGCAGGGCCGGACGGATCGCCTCCAGGATCCGGGGTCCCAGATCCGTGACGTCGCCCGCGCCCATGGTGAGAACGAGATCGCCGGGCTTGGCCATTCCCGCGATGACGTCGGCGACCTCGTCCTTGCTGTGCTCGGCGCTCACGTCAGCGCCCGCGGCCCGGGCGGCAGCGATGATGAGCTCGCTGGTGACGCCGGGGATCGGGTCCTCGCGGGCCGGGTAGATGTCGAGGACCACCGAGGCGTCGGCGAGGGCGAGGGCCTGGCCCATTTCCTTGCCCAGTTCCTGCGTGCGGGAGAAGAGGTGGGGCTGGAAGACGACCAGGATCCGGGAGTCCCCGGCGGCGCCGCGGATGGCCTCCAGGTCTGCGGTCATCTCCGTGGGGTGGTGCGCGTAGGAGTCGATGACCTGGACGCCGGCCGCCTCGCCCTTGAGCTGGAGGCGGCGCTTGACGCCGGTGTACTTGCCGAGGGCGGAGGCCAGGTTGTGCGCCGGGATGCCGAGGGCGACACCGGCGGCCAGGGCGGCCACGGCGTTGTGCGCGTAGTGCCGGCCGGGCACCGAGACGGTGAAGGTGAGCATCCGGCCGTCCAGGACGACGGTGACCTCGCTGGTCAGACCGCGCGGGGTGATCTTGGTGATGCGGACGTCGGCCTCGGGCTCCTCGCCGTAGGTGACGACTGTGAGGTCCTCGCGGCCGGCGACGCGGCGGGCGATCTCGGCCGCGCCTTCCTGCCCGTGGGCGACGACCAGGGTGCCGCCGGGCACGACCTTGCCGACGAAGGTCTCGAAGGACTGGTAGATCTCCTCCAGCGACGCGTAGTTCGCGTGGTGGTCGAGCTCCGCGTTCAGGATGATCGCGACCTGCGGCGTGTACTTGTGGAAGGTGCGGTCGCTCTCGTCCGCCTCGGCCACGAAGATGTCGCCCTCGCCGTGGTGGGCGTTGGAGCCGGGCGCGTCCAGGTCGCCGCCGATGGCGTAGGAGGGGTCCAGGCCCAGGGCCGACAGGGACACCGCGAGCATCGAGGTGGTGGTCGTCTTGCCGTGCGTACCGGCGACGGCGATCGGACGCAGCCCGTCCATCAGGCCGGCGAGGGCGTCGGAGCGGTGCACGACGGGGATGTCCAGTTCGGCGGCGCGGGCCAGCTCGGGGTTGTCCGCGCGGATGGCGCTGGAGACGACCACGCACGTGGAGTCCGGGGCGAGGTTGCCGGCGTCGTGGCCGCCGTGCACCGTGACGCCGTGGCCGCGCAGGGCCTGGGCGGTCTCGGAGTCCCCGCGGCTGTCGCTGCCGGCGACCTGCGCGCCCCGCTGGGCGAGGATCTTCGCGATGCCGGACATGCCGGCGCCGCCGATGCCGATGAAGTGGGGCCGTTCCATGGCGGTCGGCAGGCCGGGCTTCATTCAGGTCGCTCCAGGGTCGAGAGTGCGGTGTGTGGTCGGGCGTGACCGCCCCAGCCTATTCGTTGTGGGCGAAGAGCTTGAGCACCGGAACGCCGACCTTGTGGCGGGCCCGGGAGGCCCAGTCGCGGTGGAAGAACTCCTCCACGAAGTGCGGGGCGGTCAGGACGATCACCTCGTCGGCCCCGGCCTCCTCCACGACGGCCTTGAGTTTGTCGAGCGGGTGGTTCCCGACGAGCCGGCCGGTGGCCTTGGCGCCCTTCTGGCGCAGGGCGTTCAGGGAGTGGGCGAGGGCCTGGGCGGCGGGTCCCCGGGCGGCCTCCCCCTCCGGCTCGTCCCCTTCGTGGAGGGCCTCGGGAAGCTCACCGAGCGCTACGTCGTCGATTGCGCGCAGCAGCCGGTCCTGGTCGCCCCGGGGTTGCATGAGCACGATGAAGGAGACCTGGTCGTCTCCGTGCAGGGTGGTGACGAAGTCCACGTCCACCGCGGTCAGCGGCTGCTCGATCATCAATACGCTCGTGAACACGGACGCCCTCTCCTTCATGGGCCGAGGCCGGCTGCCCAGCCCCTGCGGAAACCATCCTGCCCCGCTCTCACACGGGGCCTGCGCAGGTATATGTGCCCAGCGAAAGCTAAGCGGAACGGTGAATTCCGCCCCTTGTCAGATCCGACGGTAACGGGTGAAGAGGAACCCGGCCTCCTCCAGTACGCAGGCGGGCGCGAGCCGGTGCGGAACGGCGAGCGGGGGCCCGCCGGCGATCCTCTGGGCATCGCCCGCCGTGAGCACAGGGGAGATCGTCAGGCACAGCTCGTCCAGTGCGTCGGCGGCCACGATCTGGCCCAGCAGCCGGGGCCCGCCCTCGGTGAGCTGGCGGCGCAGCCCCCGCCCGGCGAGCTCCCGCAGGGCCCTGGCCGGATCCACGGAGGCCCCGTCCCCCGCCACCACGACCTCGGCGCCCGCCCTGACGGCCTCGGCGACCCTGTCGGCGGGCGCGGCGGCCCCGGTGACCACCAGGGTCGCCACGAGCGGGGAGGTGAACAGGGGCAGCGAGAAGTCCAGGTCCAGGCCGGCTGTGACCACCGCGATGGCGGGCGCGGGGCCCTGCCCGGCGGCCGCACGGCGGCCGGCGAAGGCCTCCCGCGCCCGGGCCGGCCGGTAGCCCTCCTGGCGAACCGTTTCGGCGCCGACGACCACCACATCGGCCAGCCCCCGCAGGGTGCCGAAGATGCGCATGTCGCTCTCGCCGGAGATGGGCTGCGAGCGGCCCTCGTGCTGGGCGGCGCCGTCCAGGGTCGAGACCATGTTCGCGCGCAGCCAGTGGGCGCCGTCCTCGAGGACCGGGTACGCGTACGCCTCGGCGAGCTCGTCCAGCGACCACTCCCGGTCCGCGAGAGGCCCCGACGGGTCCGGGGACCCGGGCCCCGGCAGGGGCTCGGACGGGCCGCGGGACGAGCCGTGGGACGGGGCCGTGGCCTGACCGGCCGCTGGTGTCTGATCGGTCACAGGGAACAGGCGTCGCATCGGTGCAGTGTGCCACGCCACGTAGAGTTGAGTGCTGTGTCAACTTCACTCTCCGCCTCCGGTCCCGCTTCCCGGCGGGCCGCGGGCAGGCCGCCGATAGCCGACGACGCGGGCCCGCAGTCCCTGTGCGCCCGTGAGCCGCGGGTGCCCGCCGAGCGGCTGGTGGCCGAGATGGTCCCGCCGCCCCGTTTCGACTCGGTGCGCTTCGACACGTACGAGCCCGACCCGGCCCAGCCGAGCCAGTCCGAGGCCGTCACCGTGCTGAGCGGCTTCGCCGGCGGCCTCGGCGGAGCGCACGCGAGCGGCGCCGGCAAGCGCCGCTGGTTCGCGAAGAAGCCGGCGGCTCCGGCCGGCCCGCGCGGGGTCTACCTCGACGGCGGCTACGGCGTCGGCAAGACCCACCTGCTCGCCTCGCTGTGGCACGCCACCCCGGCCGAGCCCGCGCTCAAGGCGTTCGGCACCTTCGTGGAGCTGACCAACCTGGTCGGCGCGCTCGGTTTCCAGCAGACGGTGCAGACCCTGGGCGGCCACCGCCTCCTGTGCATCGACGAATTCGAACTGGACGACCCGGGCGACACCGTCCTGGTCTCCTCGCTGCTCAGCCGCCTCGTGGAGCAGGGCGTGGCGCTGGCCGCCACCTCCAACACGCTGCCCGGCAAGCTCGGCGAGGGCCGCTTCGCCGCCGCGGACTTCCTGCGGGAGATCCAGGGGCTGTCGGCGCACTTCCGCCCGCTGCGGATCGACGGCCAGGACTACCGTCACCGGGGTCTGCCAGAGGCGCCGGCGCCGTTCTCCGACGAGCAGGTCACCAAGGCCGCGTACGCCACCCCGGGCGCGAGCCTGGACGACTTCCCCGGCCTGCTGGAACACCTGGCCCGGGTGCACCCCAGCCGCTACGGCGCGCTCACCGACGGGATCGCGGCGGTCTGCCTGACCGACGTCGGCCCGGTGCCGGACCAGTCGACGGCCCTGCGGCTGGTGGTGCTGGCCGACCGGCTGTACGACCGCGAGGTCCCGGTCCTGGCCTCCGGGGTGCCCTTCGACAAGCTGTTCAGTGAGGACATGCTGGCCGGGGGGTATCGGAAGAAGTACTTCCGCGCCATATCTCGGCTCACCGCGCTGGCGCGCGACGCGAAGCCCCTGGTGTCCCAGTAGGTTTGGCAGCGCCGGGCCCTTCCGGGGGTCCGGCCGTTTCCACTTCTGCGAAGGGATCCACCATGGCCGCCACACGCAACGCGCACGCAGTCTGGGAAGGCGACCTGCTGACCGGCAAGGGAGTCGTCACCCTCGACTCGTCCGGTATCGGCAGCTACCCCGTCTCCTGGCCGGCGCGCACCGACGAGCAGGCGAACGGCCGGACCAGCCCGGAAGAGCTGATCGCCGCCGCGCACTCCAGCTGCTTCAACATGGCGTTCTCGAACGGACTGGCGAAGGCGGGCAACCCGCCGGCCAAGCTGACCACCTCGGCCGCGGTCACCTTCGTCCCCGGCGAGGGCATCACCGGCATCCACCTCACCGTGGAGGGCGAGGTGCCGGGCCTGGACGACGACGCGTTCGTCGCCGCGGCCGAGGACGCGAAGAAGAACTGCCCGGTCAGCCAGGCCCTGACGGGCACGAAGATCACCCTGAGCGCCAAACTCGTCTGACCGCCTGCGGGGAGGCCCCGACGCCCGTCCGTCCGGTGGGGCCGGGCCGGGGCCGGGTCGGGGGCTCGGCCCCCGACGGCACGCCCGGGGCCGGCCTCGCGCCGGCCTCCGCGCCCGTCCCCGGCGGGGAACCGGAACGCAGCCGCCCCGCCCGGTGCCACGCCCCCGGGGCCGGCCGGGCGTCGCTCCCGCCGGGTCACTCGCCGCCCCGGGGCGAGCGGGCATCCGGTGGTCGCCGGCCCGGCCCGGCGACCGGTACGGGGAGGCCGAGCCCCGGCAGCCTCCCCGCCCGCCCGGCAGGGACCGCCTGCGCCCGCGGCCCGGCGCCGTCCTCGGGGGCCGGACGGGGCCGGACGGGGCCGCACCCCCCGCCGGGTCACGTAGCGCCCTCGCGCGGTCGGGCACCCGACGCGGGGACTGCCCGGGACGGCGACCGGAACGCCGGTACGGGGAGGCGGAGCCTCGGCAGCCCTTGCGCCCGCCCGCTCGGTCGGCATCTCGGGGCGGCCCGCGCAGGGGAGTGACATCTCGGCGGGGGCCGCGTGTGAGGCTGGGAGGTGCGTGGTACCACGGGGCCGTCACCCGCTTCACTGCGCCGCCGGGAGTTGCCGATGTCCGTCACCCGACGAAGCCTGCTCGCCGCCGGCGGGATCGCCTTCAGCGGGGCGCTCGGCGCCCTCTTCACCTCCGCCGGCGCCGGCCGGGCCGCGGACTCCCCTCCGACTCGGGGGTACGGGCCGCTGGTGCCCGATCCGCGCGGGCTGCTCGACCTGCCCGCCGGGTTCGCCTACCGGGTCCTCTCCCGCGCGGGCGACCCGCTGCGCTCGGGCGGGGGCACCGTCCCGGCCAACTGCGACGGCATGGCCGCCTTCGGCGCCGGCCGCGGCCGTGTGCGGCTCGTCCGCAACCACGAGAACCGCGCTACCGCCACCCTGCGCGTCCCCGCCGTCGCCGGGCTCACCTACGACCCCGGCGCCCTGGGCGGCTGTACGGTCCTGGAGCTGGACGCGACCGGCGCCGTCACCGGCGAGCGGGTCGCCCTCGCCGGTACGGCCGTCAACTGCGCCGGCGGCCGGACCCCCTGGAACACCTGGCTGAGCTGCGAGGAGACCGAGGACCGCGCGGGCACCACCGGTTACACCAGGGACCACGGCCACGTCTTCGAAGTCGACCCGGCGGACCCGCACCGCAGCGGCGCGGTCCCGCTCACCGCGATGGGCCGCTTCGCGCACGAGGCCGTCGCCGTGGACCCGTACCGCGGGATCGTCTACGAGACCGAGGACGCCTTCATCGAGCCGTTCGGGCTGTTCTACCGCTTCCTTCCCGCACGGCCGCTCGGCGGCCCGGGCTCGCTGCGGGCCGGCGGCGCCCTGGAGGCCCTGCGCGTGCCCGGGCTGGCCGACCTGTCCGTGGTGGACGAGCCCGGGGCCCGGTTCCCGGTGGAGTGGGTCCCCGTACCCGACCCGGCGGCGGCCCGGACCCCGATCCGGTTCCAGGACTTCGGGAAGGGCGGCATCACCCACGCGCAGAAGCTGGAGGGCTGCTACTGGGGCGGAACCGGCGTCCACTTCGTCTCCAGCTACGCCCGCAGCCTGGAGGGCGCGGGCGCCGACCACCACGGGCAGGTGTGGTTCTACGACCCGGTGCGCGCCCAGCTCCGGCTGGACGTGCTCTTCGGCCCGGCGACCGACGTCGCACTCCCCGGGGACTCCCCCGACAACATCTGCCTGGCCCCCGACGGCGGCCTCATGGTGTGCGAGGACGGCGGCGGGGCGCAGTACGTCTTCGGCGTGACGATCGGCGGCGAGGTGTACCCGGTGGCCCGCAACGCCCAGGACATCGGGCGGCCGGGGGCCCCGGAGTGGGGGGAATTCGCCGGGGTCACCTTTTCCCCCGACGGACGGACGATGTACGTCAACGCCTACGCCCCGGGGACCACCTTCGCGGTGACCGGCCCCTGGCACTGATCTCGCGGATCCGCTCGTCCTGCCGCAGGATCGAACGGAGTCGACGGGACAGGACGGGGGCGGTGGGCCATGGCCGGGAAGCGGCACGGGAAGCGGCACGGGAAGCGGCACGAAGATCGGCACGAAGAGCAGCGGCGCGCGAAGCACGGGCCGAAGGCAGGGCCCGGGAACGCAGGGGCAGGGAACGCAGGGCCCGGGAACGCAGGGGCAGGGAGCGCGGGCGGGTCGTTGCGCGACCTGTTGCGCGTGCCGGCCGGGAAGCGGCCCGGGCTCCACCGCCTCGACACCGCCTCGACCCCCGCCGCTCCTGCGGGCAAGGCGGCCGGGCGGGCGGCCACGGCCCGGATGGCGCCGGAGCTCGCCTCACTCCAGGAGCGGCTCTACGCGGCCAGCACCGCCGGCGACCGCCGCCGCCTCCTGCTCGTCCTGCAGGGCATGGACACCAGCGGCAAGGGCGGCACCGTCAAGCACGTGACCGGGCTGTTCAACCCTTCCGGCTGCCGCATCAAGGCGTTCAAGGCGCCCACGCCGGAGGAGCACAACCACCACTACCTCTGGCGCGTCATGAACGCCCTCCCCCAGCCGGGCGAGATCGGCATCTTCGACCGTTCGCACTACGAGGACGTCCTCGTCACCCGTGTGCACGAGCTGGTGCCCCGCGCCGTCCTGGACCACCGCTACGAGGAGATCAACCGCTTCGAGCAGTCCCTCGCCGACGCCGGCGTGACCGTGGTGAAGGTCTTCCTCCACCTCGGCTACGAGGAGCAGCGCGAGCGTCTCCTGGCACGGCTCGACAACCCCGACAAGCACTGGAAGTTCACCTCGGGCGACATCGAGGAGCGCGGCCTGTGGGACGCCTACCAGGAAGCGTACGAGGTGGCGCTGGAGCGGTGCTCCGGCGAGGCCGCGCCCTGGTTCGTCGTCCCCGCGGACCGCAAGTGGTACCGCAACTGGGCCGTCAGTACGCTGCTGCGCGAGCACCTGGAGGAGATCGGTCCGCGGTATCCCGAAGGGCACTTCGATGTCGGGGAGTGCCGCACCCTCCTACTTGGCACATAGTCATATATTTTGCCTATGTGACCATTTCTGCGCGTAAAGTGGCGGCCATGGCCGTCCTCGGTGCCGCCCTCGCGGGATGCGGGAGCGGCGCCGGCCCGTCCGACGCCGGCCGCGCCGCCCGTATGGGAACCCACGCGGCGACGACCTCCGCCGCCCCCTCGGCGGCCGGCTCCGCCCCGGCTTCCTCCGCCGCACCTCAGGCCGGTCCGCCGGCCAAGGTGCCCACCATGGCACCCGGCCCGAACGGCCTGACCCCGGTCTTCGAGCGGACGAAGCAGAGCAGCGACAAGGCCGTGGCGCTGACCTTCGACGCCGACATGACCTCCGACCAGGGGCCGCGCGCCGCGGACGGGGAACACTTCGACAACCCCCAGCTGATCTCCACCCTGCGCGCCCTCGGGGTACCGGCCACGGTCTTCATGACGGGCCGCTGGGCCGAGGAGTACCCGGACCAGGCGAAGGCGATCGGCACGGACGCGAACTTCGAGATCGCGAACCACTCGTACAGCCACCACGCCTTCAAGTCCCCCTGCTACGGGCTTCCCTCGCTCGACGGAGCGGCCGCCCGCGCGGACGTGGACCGGGCGTTCGCCGCCTTCCGGAAGGCGGGGGCGGTCAACACCGTCCCCTACTTCCGCTTCCCCGGCGGCTGCTACGACGACGGGGCGCTGCGGGCCCTTGCCGCCGCCAAGGTCACGGCCGTCCAGTGGGACGTGGTCAGCGGGGACGCCTTCGCCAAGGACCCGGACGCGGTGGCCGAACAGGTCCTGGCGGGAGTGAAGCCCGGTTCGGTGGTGGTCATGCACTGCACGCGCAGCGCGGCGCCGGTCACCGAGGAGGCCGTCCGCAGAATCGTCCCCGAGCTGCGCAAGCGCGGCTACCGCTTCGCGAAGGTCTCCGAGCTCATGGGCAGGTGACCGCCGGCGCCGCCGACACGACACGCCGGACAATGCCCCGCCGCCCGATACCCGGCCGGCCCGATCCGGACCGGCCGGTCAGCCGGAGGGGCGGGACCCCCGGGGAAAGCGGGCCGGCCGGCGGGTCACCCGGGGAAGCAGGCGAGCCGGAGGCGGCTCAGCCCGAACAGGCCGTGCGCTGCGCCTCCTGCCACTCGCACACCGGGCAGAGCACCACGCCCGGCGTCGCGACCCCGTACTCGGTGGGCCTGCCGCACTCCAGGCAGTCGGCGTAGGGCGGCCCCTCCACCCGGGCGGCCGGTACGGCGGGCGCGGGGCAGTAGGCGGTACCGGGGTCCTGGGCGGTGTCCTTCGCTGCCTGGTCCATGGCTTCGAGCCTACCCACCCGCGCGCCGCACCGGCGATGCCGTCTGACGGATGCCGCCCTCCCCGTCCCGGGAGGCGCCGACGCAGCTCAGGCCGGGGCCTGCTCCTTCGGTCCGGGTCCGGGTTCCGTCCCCGCCCTCGCTCCCGCCCCCGCCCCCGCCCCCGCCGAGCATCCGCAGCATCGTCTCGGCTGCCCGCACGGAGGCGTCCGCGCAGCAGTTGTTGAACAGCACGTGCACGGATGCGGCCCGCGACGCCATCTCCCGTACCCGCGGCACCCACGGCGCCAGCTCCGCCTCCGTGTACGCGTGGCGGTACTTCTCCTCCTTGCTGCCGGGACCGCTGGAACCCCACGCGGGGTTGCGCCCGTGGAAGCGCACGACGGCCAGCTCCGGAGCGGTGACGACCGCGACCGGCGGAACGGACGCGGGCAGGCCCTGGACCGTGTCGACGGCCACGGCCGTCATCCCGTACCGGGCCAGCAGTTCGGCGGTGAGCGTCCGCCGCTCCTCCTGCCACCACCCGGGATGGCGGAACTCCACGGCCACCGGCCAGCCCGCCGTCCGCGCGGCACATTCGCCGATCACTTCCTCGGCCCGCGCTCCGGGAGCGAGCGACGGCGGGAACTGGAACAGCAGGGTCCCGAGCCGGCCGCCCTCGCGCAGCGGTTCGAGCGCGCCGCTGAAGCGCTCCCACACCTCCTTGCGAAGCGCGTCGTCGGGGCGCGCCCAAGTGCCCCCGCCCCGGCGCAGGTCGGCGGGGAGGGCCGCGGTCCGGGTCGGGTGACCGGTGAGGAGGGAGAACGCCTTGACGTCGAACGTGAAGCCGGGCGGGGTCCGCTGCACCCACAGCCCGCTGTTGCGGGTGCTCGGCAGCGCGTAGTAGGTGGAGTCGACCTCGACGACCGGGAAACGGGTGGCGTAGTGCCTCAGCCTCCCCTCCGCGTCCCGTTTGCCGGCGGGGTACCACCCGCTGGCGACCAGTGCCGGATCCGTCCACGAACACGCGCCCACCGAGATCTCTGCCATGCGGGCGCGTGTACCCACCCCCGCCCGCCGGTACCGGTCCGGTCAGTGCGCGGCGGCCGTCTCGGTGACCTCGCTCGGGCGGACGATGACGAAGCCCTCGCCGCGCAGCATCAGCTGGACGGCCTCACCGGAGCCGCCGCGGATCATCGAGCCGACCGACTGGGAGCGGTGCAGGCCGGTCTCCAGCGAGGCGCTCCAGCCGACCACCGCGTCCGTGTCCACGTAGACGGGGGCCTGCGCGGTGACCGGGATGATGATCGGGTTGCCGTCGCAGATGACGGCCAGTTTGCCGGTGCCGGTGAAGACGCTGTTGAAGAGGCCGCCGCCGGTCATGCCGGCGCCCTTCACCATCTTGATCTCGTAGGAGAGGGTGGGGTCGAAGCAGAGCACGTTGCGGCCGTTGACCGTCAGGGCGTCGCCGGGTTCGAAGTCGATGATGAAGCAGTTTGCGGCCTGGTGCGCGAACCACGCCTCGCCCTGGCCCCGTACGGACATCAGGGCCAGCCCCTCGCCCGTGACGGCGCGCTTGAGCATGCCGCCTATGCCCTGTCCCTTGCGCTCGAACTGGAGGTTGCCGCGGAAGGCGACCATCGAGCCCTGACGGGCCAGCATCTCGCCGTTGACGGCGTATTTCACGGACTTGGCGTTCTGCAGGGTCATGCCGGGGGTGACGGCCGACTGGGCCAGGTTCTCGGAGGCAAAAAGATCGCTCTTCATGACGTCGATCCTCGCCGGGAGCGAGCACCCTCGACATCATCCTGAAGGGGGAGCCTGGCATGCTTGGCAGGATGAGCAGCCGGCACACCGATGACATCACGGACGTACCCGCCGTCGGGGCGGACAGCCCCTTCCGGCAGAAGCACGTCGTGCGCGACGAGGCCCCGCAGTTCGTCCTGCCGTTGGTGGTGCGGATCGAGAAGGCGCAGCCGCCCGCCCGGACGGACGCGCTTCAGACGGCGGCCCGCGCCGTGCTGGTGCTGCTGAGCGACGAGCGGGCGCGGGGCGAGGGCGAGTGGGCCGAAGCGGTCCGGGACTGGCAGGACGCGCGGATCCGCAAGGTGGTCCGGCGGGCGCGCGGGGCGGAGTGGCGCAAGGCGCAGACCCTGCCGGGCGTCACGGTGCACGGCGACGCCGCCGAGGTGCGGGTCTTCCCGCCGGTGCCGCTGGACGGCTGGCCCAGGGAATTGGCCAGGCTCCAGGTCTCGGGCACCGACCTGGACGACCCGGAGCCGCCCGCGCCCGCCGCCCCGGGGCTGCCGGTGCTGTGGCTGAATCCCGGCCTCGACATGTCGGCGGGGAAGGCGATGGCCCAGGCCGGGCACGCCGCGCAGTTGGCGTGGTGGGAGCTGACGGGCGCAGAGCGCGCCGCGTGGCAGGACTCCGGTTTCGCGCTGGCCGTACGGACGGCCGCGCGCGAGCGGTGGGCGGAGCTGAGCGGGAGCGGGCTGCCGGTGGTCCGGGACGCCGGCTTCACCGAGATCGCACCGGGCTCGTGCACGGTGGTGGCGGACCACTCGGCGCTCCGGGCCCGCCTGTGACCGGCCGGGGCGTTGACCGGCCGGGGTGTTGACGGGTTGGGACATGTGACCGGCTGAGTACGCGACCGGCCGGGGCCTGTGACCAGGGGGCTTGTTGTCGCCCGGGTCCGGGACCGGCCCGATCCCGGGGCCCGGCGGCCGCGGCACGCCCGCTTCGGGCCGCCCGCTCCGGGCCCCGCCGCGCTGTCCTGCGGGGGCCTGCGGGAACCTCAAATGTTGCTCTGAACGTCCCTCTTCGCGGTTGGCCCGTCTCCGCCGGGGCCATGACATCGGCACAACGGTGCGGCGAGCGGCGCCGAGAGGGGGCGAGGGGACATGAAGCCCATGGCACACCTGGGGGTGGGCATCGGCTGGCGGCCGGAGATCGCGGACGCGATCGAGCGGCTGCCCGGCCTGGACTGGGTGGAGGTGGTGGCCGAGAACATCTGCCCGGACCATCTCCCCGAGTCCCTGCTGAGGCTGCGCGGGGCCGGCACGCGCATCGTGCCGCACGGGGTCTCACTCGGCCTCGGCGGCGCCGACCGCCCCGACCCGGCGAAACTGACGGCGCTCGGGGAGCGGGCGGTGGCGCTGGGGGCGCCCCTCGTCAGCGAGCACATCGCCTTCGTCCGCACCTCCTCGCCCGCGCTGGAGGCGGGCCACCTGCTGCCTGTGCCGCGGACGCGCGACGCGCTGGCCGTGCTGTGCGAGAACGTGCGCATCGCGCAGGACGCCCTGCCCGTGCCCCTCGCGCTGGAGAACATCGCCGCGCTGCTCTCCTGGCCCGGCGAGGAGCTGACGGAGGCGCAGTTCCTGACGGAACTCGTCGAGCGGACCGGCGTCCGGCTGCTCATCGACGTGGCCAACCTGCACACCAACCGGGTCAACCGGGGCGAGGACCCGGCTGCCGTGCTGGACGCGATCCCGCTGGAGGCGCTGGCGTACGTGCACGTGGCGGGCGGCATCGAGCGGGACGGGGTCTGGCACGACACCCACGCGCACCCGGTACCGCCGGTGGTGCTCGACCTGCTGGCCGAGCTGCGCTCCCGGGTCGACCCGCCGGGGGTCCTCCTGGAACGGGACGACGACTTCCCGCCGGAGACGGAACTGGCCGGCGAACTGTCCGCCATCCGCACGACCCTGGCGAGCACGACACCGGCGATCACCACCCTGGCAAGCCGCACCCCGGCAAGCACGTCCGTCGCAAGCGCGACCCGGCGCCCCCCGGCGGCGACCGCGGTGTCGACCGCCGTTGCGCCCGCGGCGCCCGCCCGCGAGCGGGACGCCGCCGACGGGGGCGGCGCCGACGAGACCGTCCGCACCCGCGTCGCGCTGGGACAGGCCGCACTGCTGTCGGCCCTGGTGGCCGGCACCCCCGTGCCCGAGGGCTTCGACCGCGGGCGCGTCCGGGTGCAGGCCCGGGCGCTGGCCGCCAAGCGGGCCGGGGTGGTGGCCGGGCTGGCCCCCGAACTGCCCGCGATCCTGGGCGGCGAGGCCCCGTACCGCGCGGCCTTCCTCACCTACGCCAAGGGCCGTCCCATGACGGCGGGCTACCGGCGGGACGCGCTGGACTTCGCCGAGCACCTGCTGATCCGCGACCTGCCGGCCGATCAGGCCGCCCGGCGCCGGCTCACCGCCTGGTGGCGGGACCGGGCCGGGGCGCGGCCGCCCCGGCGGGTCGTGCGCTGGGCCCGGGCGCTGGTGGGGAGAACGGCATGAACCTCCTCGTCCTCGCGATCTGGACGGCCGTCGCCGTCTCCAGCGGGCTGCTGGTTCGCGGCCTGCGCCGCTCCCGGCCCCGGCCGCCGGCGGGGCCGCCGCCGACCCTGCACGACCTGTCCGAGGCCGCGTTCGTCGCGGGCGGCCCCGGCGCCGTCGTGGACACCGCCCTCGTCTCCATGCTCGCGGACGGCAGGCTGGTCGTCGGCGGCCCGGGCATCGTCCACGTCCGGCCCGGGGCGCGCGCCGCCGATCCAGCCGAGCGCGCCGTCCTCCACGCCCACCGGGGGGCGCCTTCGGGCTGGCTGTACCAGGTGCGCTACGCCGCCATGCTCGACCCGGCCGTCCAGGAGACCGGGGACGCCCTGGCCGCCCGCGGGCTGATCGCACCGCCGGGTTCCGGGCGGACGTGGCGACGCCGGGGGCTGGTGCAGGCCGCGGTGTGCGGACTGCTGGTGCCGCTGTCGCTGCCCCTGACCTTCGTCGCGTTCGTCCTGGACCCGGGCACGCACGTGCCGTTCATCCTGAAGGTGCTGCCCGCCCTGCTGGCCGGGATCCTCGTCGGGGCCCTCTGCGCCGGGCGGGCCCGGCTGCGGATCACCCCGGCCGGGCAGCGGGCGCTGCGCGAGATCCGCGCCCACCACCTCCACGACCGGACCCCGCAGGTGCAGACGGCGCTGTTCGGGCTGCGCGGCCTGCGGGACCCGTTCCTGCGCGCGCAGCTGGTGCCCGCCGCGCGCGGCACCCGGCTGGCGGCGGCCCAGTCCCGCTCCCGTTCGTACCACCCGGGCACCTCGTACGGCTCCGCCACCGACCTCGTGCCGGTGGTGGTCTGGTGCGCCGGGAACGACGGCGGCGGGGGCGGCGCGAGCGGGTCCGGCTGCGGCTCCGGCTCGGGGTGCGGCTCGCCGGGCAGCAGCTGTTCCTCGGGTTCGGGTTGCGGTTCCTCCGGCAGCAGCTGCGCAAGCGGTGGTTCCAGCTGTTCCAGCGGGGGTTCGAGCTGCTCCGGCAGCAGCTCCAGTTGCGGCGGTTCGTCCGGTTCCAGCTGCTCCAGCAGTTCCTGACCGCCCATCGGACACGCCACGACGTGCGCGCACCCCGGCTGGGGGTCGGGTACGGCAACCGGGGGCGGATCCCCCGGCAACGGGACCATTGGGGCCGACACCGGCCGGTGATCCTTTACAAGCCCGCCCTCCGGGCCTCTGATCGCCTCATCGGACGATCGGAAGGGGCCGCCATGCGGACGACTCCCGCACGCCGCGCGGCCGCCGCCGCGGGGCTCTGCCTCATCCTGTGCGCCACCGGCGGCGCGAGCGCCACCACCGCGCCCCCGGCCCCGCCCGTCCGCGCCGCCGACGCGGCGGCGGAGGCCGGCGCCGAGCTCGTCGCCCGCCGCGCCGCCGCCGCCGGGCTGGACTTCCGGCCCTGCCCGGCCGTCGAGGACCTGCCCGGCCCCGTGCGCTGCGCGACCCTGCGCGTACCGCTCGACTACGCCCGCCCGGAGGGGACGCGGATCTCCCTCACCGTCAGCCGGGTGGCGGCGACCGGCGCGGGCGGCGCCGCCCGCCAGGGCGCCCTCGTCCACAATCCCGGCGGTCCCGGCGCCTCCGGCATGTACTTCCCGCTCGTCGCCAAACTGCCCGGCTGGGACCGGATCGCCGCCGCCTACGACCTCGTCGGCTACGCCCCCCGTGGCGTCGGCCGCTCCGCCCCGCTCTCCTGCCAGGACCCGCCCGCCCGCGCACAGGGCCCCACCCAGGTGCCGGTCGCCCCCTCCCCCGCCTACAAGCAGCAGCGCGTCGCCTCCGCCCGGGCCTACGCCCGCGGCTGCGCCCGGCGGGCCGGCGCCGCCCTGGCCTACTACACGACGCTGGACAACGTCCGGGACCTGCACGTGCTGCGCGCCGCCCTCGGCGAGGAAAAGCTGACCTTCATGGGCGCCTCGTACGGCACCTATCTCGGTGCGGTGTACGCCACGCTGCACCCGGGCCGCGTCCGGCGCATGGTCCTCGACTCGGCGGTCGATCCCGACCCGCGCCGCATCTGGTACCGCAACAACCTCGACCAGGCGCCTGGTTTCGAGCGCCGCTGGTACGACTTCCGCGCCTGGGCCGCCCGCCACCACGCCACCTACCGCCTCGGCGCCACCCCGGCGGCCGTCCAGGCCGGCTACGAACGGGTCCGGGCCGCGGTGGCCCGCACCCCCGCCGGCGGCAGCGTCGGCACCGGCGAGCTCCAGGCCGCCTACCTCCAGGCCGCGTACTACGACGACGTGTGGCCGGACCGTGCCGCGGCGCTGGCGGCGTTCCTGCGCGGAGACCCGGCTCCGCTGACCGCCCAGGCGGCCCCCGACCCGGCGGCCGCCGCCGAGGCGGAGAACGCGAAGGCCGTCTACACCGCGGTCCTGTGCAACGACGCCCCCTGGCCCGCGGACTGGGAGACCTGGGACCGCGACAACACCGAACTGGCCCGCAGGGCCCCCTTCGAGACCTGGGCCAACGCCTTCCTCAACCTGCCGTGCGCCTACTGGCCGGTGCGCACCGGGCACCAGCCGGTGGCGGTCGGCAGCCGGCCGGTCCGGCTGCCCCGCACGCTGATCGTCGCCGCGGAACGGGACGGGGCGACGCCCTACCGGGGTGCGCTGGAACTCCAGCGGCGGCTCGGGCCGCAGGCCGCGCTGGTCACGGAGCGGGGCGCGGGCGCCCACGGAGTGGTCGGCGGACGCAACGACTGCGTGGACCGTCACGTGGAGCGGTATCTGCTGACAGGTGACACCTCGGGGTGGCGTGTCACGTGTGCGCCGCATCCGGAGCCCGCACCGGTGTCGCTGGACGACCGGGCCGCACGTGCCCCGAGGGCACTGCTGCCGCCAGTCGTCTGAACTTCCGGGCGCGGTCTCCGGCTGCGTCGTTTCGGGGGCAGGGCCTCCCGATCCGCCGGAGCCACCACGTCACGTGTGGCGTGGTCCTCCGACCCTTCCCCCCGGGGGAGGTATCAGGCGAGCCCGGCCACCAGATCGGCGACGGACTTGCGGCGCCCGGTGTAGAAAGGCACCTCTTCACGGACGTGCATACGGGCCTCGGAGGCGCGCAGGTGACGCATGAGGTCGACGATGCGGTAGAGCTCGTCGGCCTCGAAGGCCAGCATCCACTCGTAGTCGCCCAGCGAGAAGGACGCGACGGTGTTGGCACGCACGTCCGGGTAGCCGCGGGCCATCTTGCCGTGGTCGGCGAGCATGCGGCGGCGGTCCTCGTCCGGCAGCAGGTACCAGTCGTAGCTGCGCACGAAGGGGTACACGCTGACGTAGTCGCGGGCCACCTCGTCGGCCAGGAAGGCCGGGATGTGCGACTTGTTGAACTCGGCCGGGCGGTGCAGGGCCATGTTCGACCAGACCGGCTCCAGAGCGCGGCCCAGCCTGGTGCGGCGGAACAGGTTGTACGCGCTCTGCAGCTCGTCCGCGGTCTCCGCGTGCCACCAGATCATGATGTCCGCGTCGGCGCGCAGGCCGGAGACGTCGTAGGTGCCGCGGACGGTGATGTCCTTGGCGGCCAGCTGGTCGAACAGCTCCTGGACCTCGTCGGCGAAGCCGGTGCGGTCCTGCGGCAGGACGTCCTTCAGCTTGAAGACGGACCACAGGGTGTAGCGGATGACCTCGTTGAGGTCCTTCGCCTTCTTCCCCGCGTTGGGAATCTTCTCTGGTGCAGTCATGTGCCCATTGTCCCGTGTGCCGATCAGTGGTCCGTGCCAGGGGTGCCCAGGGCGGCGATCACCGCGTCCGCCGCCGCGCCGGCGCTCGCGATGCACGCGGGGATGCCCACCCCGTCGTAGAGGGCGCCGCACACCGCGAGGCCTGGGAGGGCGGCGACGGCGGCGCGGATCCGGGCGACCCGGTCCAGGTGTCCGACCGGGTACTGGGGCAGCCCGGCGTCCCAGCGGGTGACCGTGGAGGCCACCGGCCGGGCCGCGAGGCCCACGGCCGATCCGAGGTCGGTGAGCGAGACGTCCACCAGCTCCGCGTCCTCGCGCAGCAGGTCCCGCTCGTCGGCGTAGCGGCCCACCGAGGTGCGCAGCAGGAAGAGCCCGGGGTCCGCGCCGGCCCAGGCCCACTTGTTGCTGGAGAAGGTGGACGCCTTGATGGTCCGGCCCTCGACGGGTGGGACCAGGAAGCCGCTGGCGCCGCCTTCGGTGAGGGCCGCCGGCAGGTCGGAGCGGCGGAACGCCATCGTGATCAGGGCCATCGAGGCGTACTCGACCTCGCGCAGCTCGACCGCGGCGGCCGGCGCGAGCCCCTCCAGCAGCGCGGCGGCGGGTCCGGCGGGGGTGGCCACGACCACGCCGTCGGCCTCGATCACCTCGGCGCCGGCCACGACCCGCCAGCCTCCGGCGGTACGCAGGACCTCGCGCACGGGGGCAGCGGTACGGATGCGCGCTCCGGCGGAGCGGCAGGCCTCGGCCACGGCGAGCGGGAGCCGTCCGATGCCGCCGTCGATGCCGGCGAAGACCGGACCGGGCGGGCGGGGCCCTGCCTCCGCCCGGCGCTGGAGGTCCCGCACCCCGTCACCCAGCAGCGCGTGCGTACGGGCGGCCTCGAAGAGCTGGGGCACGGCGGCCCGCATCGAGATCCGGTAGGCGTCGCCCGCGTAGACCCCGCCGAGCAGCGGTTCCACGAGCCGGTCGACGACCTCGCGGCCCATGCGGGCGGCGACGTACTCGCCGACGGCCACGTCCTCGCCGATCTCGGCGGGCGGCAGGGTGCGTTCGGTCTCGATCCGGGCCAGGCCCTTCGGGGAGAGCACTCCGGACGCGGCGAGCGGGCCGAGATCGCCGGGGACGCCCATGACGTGCCCGCGGGGCATGGGGCGCAGCGCGCCGCGGCTCCACAGGTGGGCGGTGGCGGTGGCGGGCGGCTGCAGGGCGTCGCCGAGGCCGACGGCCTCGGCCAGCGCCACGGCTTCGGGCCTCCGGGCGAGCACCGACTCGGCGCCGAGGTCGACGGGGGCTCCGGCGAGCTCACCGGCGAGCAGCTTGCCGCCGAGCCGCGGGCCGGCTTCCAGCAGCGTGACGCGTACGCCCCCGGCCAGCAGCCGGTGGGCCGCCGCGAGGCCGGCGATGCCGCCGCCGATGACGACGACATGGCCGCCGGGGACGTGGCCGCCGGCGCGGTGGGGGCCGGTGACGTCGCCCGCCCGGTCCGTACGCGTGTCCGCTTCATGCATGGACACATCGTCTCAGAGCGCTCACCGACGCCGCACCGTGACCCTATCGGGACCGGCCCGGGACCGCGGAGGCGAAACCCGCGACGGGACTCTGGACGTCGAACCGGCAACACCAGCCGAACGACGGGGGTTTACAGCGATGCACACCCTGAACGGACAGCGTTCCGCGGCCGCCCTTGCCGCCCTCTCCCTGGCGGGAGCACTCGCCCTCACCGGTTGCGGCGCCGCCGACGACGGCCGGGGCACGGCGAGCGACAAGGCGGCGGTGGCGCCCGCGCAGGACAACGGGGCCCCGGAAGGCGCGAAGGGGGCCGCGGCGGGGACGGCGGCACCGGGAACCGCCGAGGGCCGGGCCACACAGCCTCCGGCCGCGGTCCGCCCGAACGTCATCCGTACGGCGGCGCTGGGGATCGAGACGGACGATCCGCGAAAGACCCTGGCCCAGGCCCGCACCGCCGCCGACGGCGCGGGCGGTTACGTGGGCAGCGAGTCGACCGAACGCGGCGGGGACGGCCGGATGACCTCCACGCTGACCCTGCGGGTGCCGGGCGACCGCTTCGACGCGGTGCTCGGTGCCATGGAGGGCAGCGGCAGGCTCCTGCACCGCAAGGTCGACGCGCAGGACGTCACCGAGAAGGTCGCCGACATCGGCAGCCGGGTCGCCTCCCAGCAGGCCAGCGTGGCCCGGGTGCGGGAGATGATGGGCAAGGCCTCGGCGCTGAGCGAAGTGGTGATGCTGGAGGGCGAGCTGAGCCGGCGCCAGTCGGACCTGGAGTCCCTGCTGGCGCAGCAGACGGCGCTCAAGGACCAGACGTCGATGGGCACGATCACGCTGAAGGTCTCGGAGCCCGAGCCGCCCGCGGCGCGCAAGGAGAAGGAGCGGGACCCGGGCTTCACGGACGCCCTGGCGGGCGGCTGGGCGGTGTTCTCGCGGATCGTGCGCCTGCTGCTCCTGGCGGTGGCCGCGGTCCTGCCGTTCGCGATCGCGGCAGGACTGGTGTGGCTGGGCCTGCGGCTGTACCGCAAGGCCCGTCCGCCGCGGCCCGGGGCGGGGCCGGTCTCGGCCGCGGGCACGGTTCCGGGGGCGAGGTCGCACCACCCCACGGGAACCCTGGACCGGGCCACCGGCACCGGCACGGACACTGGTGCGGGCGCGGACAAGGGCGCGCGGACGGCTCCGGAGGCCGACACCAAGACGGGGCCCGGGCCGGGGCCGGCCACGGCCGAAGAGGACTGAACACCCGTTCGCCCGTAGCGTGTCCACCACATGACGGCGGTGAAGGGGCGGTGCGCGATGGCGTCGGCGGCGAGGGAACGGCTGGTGGTGGTCGGCGGCGACGCGGCGGGGATGTCCGCCGCGTCACAGGCCCGGCGGCTCAGGGACCCGGCGGAGCTGGAGATCGTCGCCTTCGAGCGGGGGCACTTCACCTCGTACTCCGCCTGCGGCATCCCGTACTGGGTCGGCGGCCAGGTCGCCGGCCCGCAGGACCTGATCGCGCGTACCCCCGAGGAGCACCGGACGCGCGGTATCGACCTGCGCATGCGTACCGAAGTGGTGGAGCTGGACCTCGCCGGCTCCCGGGTCCGCTCCCGCGATCTGGACAGCGGGTCCGAGTCGTGGACGGACTACGACAAGCTCGTCCTGGCCACGGGCGCCCGGCCGGTCCGCCCCCGGCTGCCCGGGATCGGCGCGCACGGGGTCCACGGCATCCAGACCCTGGACGACGGCAGCCGCCTGATGACGACCCTGGAGCGGGCCGGCGGCCCGGGGCGCGCGCAGGGCCGCCGGGCGGTCGTGGTCGGCGCGGGGTACATCGGCGTGGAGATGGCGGAAGCCCTCGTCAGGCGCGACTACGAGGTCACCGTGCTGCACCGCGGCGAGCAGCCGATGTCCACACTGGACCCGGACATGGGCGGGCTGGTGCACAGCGCCATGAACCACATGGGGATCCGTACGGTCGCCGGCGCCGAGGTGACGAAGATCCTGACCGATGACGAGGGCAGGGCCCGCGCCGTGGCCACGGCGGCCGGCGAGGAGTACCCGGCGGACGTGGTCGTGCTCGGCATCGGGGTGGAGCCGCGCACCGCCCTCGCCCGTGCGGCGGGGCTGCCGCTGGGCCCCTCGGGCGGCCTGCTCACGGACCTGTCGATGCGGGTGCGGGGCCAGGAGAACATCTGGTCGGGCGGCGACTGCGTGGAGGTCCTGGACCTCGTCGCGGGCCGTACCCGGCACATCCCGCTGGGCACCCACGCCAACAAGCACGGCCAGGTCATCGGCGCGGGCGTGGGCGGCGGCTACGCGACCTTCCCCGGCGTGGTCGGCACCGCGGTCAGCAAGGTCTGCGACCTGGAGATCGCCCGTACGGGGCTGCGGGAGAAGGACGCCCTCGACGCGGGGCTGCGCTTCGTGACGGCCACCATCACCTCCACCAACACCGCGGGCTACTACCCGGGGGCGCAGGAGATGACGGTGAAGATGCTGGCGGAGCGCCGTACGGGCCGTCTCCTCGGCGTCCAGATCGTCGGTGGCGCCGGCGCGGCGAAGCGGGTGGACGTCGCGGCGGTCGCCCTCACGGCGGGCATGACCGTGGACCAGGTGGTCTCCCTGGACCTGGGCTACGCCCCGCCCTTCTCCCCGGTCTGGGACCCCGTCCTGGTGGCGGCCCGCCGCGCGGTGACCGCGGTGCGGGCCGCGGGAGCGTGAGCGGCCGGGCGTGACCCGCAGGGGGCGTAGGGCGTGGGGAGTGGGCCGTGGGGCCGTGACCCGCTCCGGGCGGTCCGGCGGGGCCGGATCGCCCGGAGGCGTCGATTGCGGCCCCGCTGCCGGTGAGGCGCGGGGGCCGCGCCGGGGCCCGGCACCGCTGACCGGGGACCGTCAGCGCGCGGTACGGGTGTGGACGTAGTCCACCAGGCGGGTCAGGGCGTCCGGGTCCGTCGTCGGGAGGACGCCGTGGCCCAGGTTGAAGACGTGGCCTTCCAGGCCGGCCGCGGCGGCGAGGACCTCGTCGGCCTTGGCCTCGACGGCCTGCGGGGTGGAGAAGAGGACCGCCGGGTCCAGGTTGCCCTGGAGGGCCTTGCCCGGGCCCACCCTGCGGACGGCCTCGTCCATCGGGATCCGCCAGTCGACGCCCATGACGTCCGCGCCGGCCTCGCCCATCAGGCCCAGCAGCTCGCCGGTGCCCACGCCGAAGTGGATGCGGGGGACGCCGTACGGGGCGACGGACCGGAAGACCTTCGCCGAGGCCGGCATCACCGAACGGCGGTAGTCCGCCGGGGCGAGCGCGCCGACCCAGGAGTCGAAGAGCTGGACGGCGGAGACGCCGGCCTCGATCTGCACCTTGAGGAAGGCGGAGGTGATCTCGGCGAGGCGGTCCAGCAGGTCCGCCCACAGCTCCGGGTCCCCGTACATGAGGGCCTTGGTGTGCTCGTGGTTCTTCGAGGGGCCGCCCTCGACCAGGTAACTCGCGAGGGTGAAGGGCGCGCCCGCGAAACCGATCAACGGCGTGGAGCCGAGTTCACCCGTGAGCATGCCGATCGCCTCGGTGACGTACCAGACATCCTCAGGAGTGAGGTCGCGCAGCTGTGCGAGGTCCTCGCGGCGGCGGATCGGCTGGGCGACGACCGGCCCGATGCCCGGCTTGATGTCCAGGTCGATGCCGATGGCCTTCAGCGGGACCACGATGTCCGAGAAGAAGATCGCGGCGTCGACCTTGTGGCGGCGCACCGGCTGGAGCGTGATCTCCGTGACCAGGTCGGGCCGCATGCACGACTCCAGCATCTGGGTCCCCTCGCGCACCTTGCGGTACTCGGGGAGCGAGCGCCCGGCCTGCCGCATGAACCACACCGGGGTGTGCGGCACCGGTTCCCGTCGGCACGCCTTCAGGAAGGCGGAATCGTACGTCTGGCTCGGCTGCCCCTGGGACGGGGTCTCCCCGGCGCCGGCGGAGCCCTGCGCGGAGGAAAGGTCGTTGGCACTCACGACCCAAATCTTCGCACGTATGAAGAAGTGCCCGGCCCGGCGCGGGTGTCCCTGCGCCGTACGGGCGCGCATTCCGCCTAGTCTTCCCCGCATGGCTGCGGCTCAGGGACGATTTTCAGATGGCGCCGACGGTGCGGACAGCGCGAAGGAGAGCTCCGTCCCGCTCCCGTTCCGGCGGGCGGTCGACGGCTTGACGAAGGCGCGGCTGCGCCCGGGGATCGAGATCGACCCCACCAAGCCGCCCCAGCGGCTGGCGCCGTACGCCTACGCGCTGGAGGCGGCGGTGGTGGACGGCGAGGACGACCTGGCCGACGGCCGGCTCATCCTGCTCCACGACCCGGCCGGCCACGACGCCTGGCAGGGGACCTTCCGGCTGGTGACGCTCGTACGGGCGGAGCTGGAGCCGGAGATGGCCGCAGACCCGCTCCTGCCGGAGGTGTGCTGGTCCTGGCTGACGGGGGCGCTGGAGGCGCGCGGGCTGGGGTACGGCGAGCCGAGCGGCACCGTCACCATGGCGAGCTCGCACTATTTCGGCGGTCTCGCGGAGCGCCGGCCGGCGACGCAGATCGAGATCAGGGCCTCGTGGACCCCGCGGGAGGGGGTGGGCGGGGTGCCGGACACCTCGGCGCACCTGTCGGCGTGGTGCGAGCTGCTGTGCCAGATCTCGGGACTGCCTCCGGCGGGTCCGACCGACACCGCGACGGGCGTGGTCTCCCTGCCACAGCGGCGCGGTCCGCACCACCCGTAGGCACGGGGCCGTCCGGCGGCACCGCGCACGGCGCGGGCAGGCCGCGGGACGGCGGCGCCGGACACCGGGCCGCCGCGGCAGGCGGCACGGAGCGTCCTGTGCGGACCGCCGGCCGGCCGGGGCACGCACGGCCGGCCCGGACGGGGAACGGACGAGCGAAGCCCGCACCGGGGTGTCGCAACGCGGCGCCCGTTGTGGGCTTCTGATCACCCTATGATCGATCGTGCGTCCGAATTGCCCGAATTGTTACTCACCAAATCGTGATCATTCCCTAAAGCCGGGCGGGTGACGTGCCGAAGGAGTCAGTGACCATCCGCACGGTTCGCACCGGCTTCCTTCCCCCAGCCGGCCGTCCCGCCACTCCCCCAGGAGGCCTAGGTGTCCGTTCTTCTCGAGCAGCCCGCAAGCCTGGTCGCCTACCGCCCGAACAAGCCGACGGCCATGGTCGTCGTGGCCGACCCGCGCGTCCGTTCCACCGTGACCCGCCATCTGTGGGCCCTCGGAGTACGCGACGTGATCGAGGCTTCGTCCATCGCGGAGGCCCGCCCCCGCGTCAGCAGCCCGCGCGACATCTGCGTGGCCGACGTACACCTGCCCGACGGCTCCGGTCTCACCCTGCTCTCCGAGACCCGCGCCGCGGGCTGGCCCAACGGCCTGGCCCTGTCCGCCGCCGACGACATCGGCGCCGTACGCAACGCCCTCGCGGGCGGAGTCAAGGGCTACGTCGTCACCGGCACGAGGACCAACATCGGGCTCCCCAGCCGGCCCGGCGCCGCCCCCATCGGCGCCGCCGCCGCCCGCATGCACCGCCGCCCCCCGGGTGCCCCGAGCCACCCGGGCGGCTACCGGGAGCTCTCCGGCCGCGAGGTCGAGGTCCTGCGCCTCGTCGCGGAGGGCCAGTCCAACAAGGCCATCGGCGTCTCGATGGGCTTGTCCGCCCTGACCGTCAAGTCCCACCTCGCCCGGATCGCCCGCAAGCTGGGCACGGGCGACCGGGCCGGGATGGTCGCCGTCGCCCTGCGGACCGGAATCATCCACTGATCCCGCCCCGAGGCTCCCGGGCGAACTCCCGGGGAACCCGGGGAGACGTCCGCACCTCTCCCTCGCGCCCGTCGCCGGAACGTTCCGGCGACGGGCGCGTCGTATACACAGATACCCTTGACCGGTGACCGACGCCCAAGAGACCGCAGCAGACCTGCGCACCACCACCGGGGGCGGCCCCCCGGACGACGTCGTCAGTTCGTCCGACGGGCCGCCGATCCCCCTTCTGGAACCCCGTGAGGGGATCCCCCCGGTCGTCACCGACGCCGAAGCCCTCGCCCGCGTGGTCGCGGCCTTCGCCGCGGGCACCGGCCCCGTGGCCGTCGACGCCGAGCGCGCCTCCGGCTACCGCTACGGCCAGCGCGCCTACCTGGTGCAGCTGCGCCGCGAAGGCGCGGGATCGGCCCTCGTCGACCCGGTGGGCTGCCCCGACCTCTCCTCCCTGGGCGAGGCCCTGTCCGGTACCGAGTGGATCCTGCACGCCGCCACCCAGGACCTGCCGTGCCTGCGTGAAATAGGCATGGTGCCCACCTCCCTCTTCGACACCGAGCTGGCCGGCCGCCTCGCCGGCTTCCCGCGGGTGGGACTGGGCGCGATGGTCGAGAGCGTTCTCGGCTACGCGCTGGAGAAGGGCCACTCGGCCGTCGACTGGTCCACCCGCCCGCTGCCCGAGCCGTGGCTGCGCTACGCCGCCCTCGACGTGGAGCTGCTGGTGGACCTGCGGGACGCGCTGGAGGAGGAGCTGGAGCGGCAGGGCAAGCTGGAGTGGGCCCGTCAGGAGTTCGACGCCATCGCGGCCGCGCCACCGGCGCCGCCGCGCAAGGACCCGTGGCGCCGTACCTCCGGCATGCACAAGGTGCGCCGCCGCCGGCAGATGGCCGTCGTACGGGAGCTGTGGGAGTCGCGGGACCGCATCGCCCAGCGCCGTGACGTGTCACCCGGCAAGGTGCTGGGCGACGCCGCGATCGTGGAGGCCGCCCTCGCGCTGCCGGCGAACGCACAGAGCCTGTCCGCGCTGCCAGGCTACGGACAGCGCATGGGCCGGCGCCAGCTGGAGCAGTGGATGGCCGCCGTGGACCGCGCGAGGGCGCTGCCCGAGAGCGAGCTGCCGCAGCCCGGGGCCGGCGCCGCCGGCCCCCCGCCGCCGCGCTCCTGGGCCGACAAGGACCCCGCTGCCGCGGCGCGGCTGTCGGCGGCCCGCGCGGCCGTCTCGGCGATCGCGGAGGAGCTGAACCTGCCCCAGGAGAACCTGATCACCCCCGACACGGTCCGCCGGCTGTGCTGGGAGCCGCCGCAGCGCCTCGAAGCGGATGCGGTGGCGCAGGCCCTCGCCGGTTACGGCGCCCGCCCCTGGCAGGTCGAGCAGGTGACCCCGGCGCTGGTCACGGCCCTGGCCGCGACCGCCTGAGCGCACGACCGCACGACCGCACGATTCCCGCGAAGAGCCCCCGGCCACCGGCCGGGGGCTCTTCGCGTCGGAGCAGGGTACGGCGTGCGCCCTTGTTACGCGCTCATGACATCCCGGGCCTTTTGAACACGCTCAACTCTCGCTAGGTTCTTGAACGTGATCAAAACTGGGTACGAGGCGTGGGTGGACGAGTTCGAGGCCGAGCGCGAGCGCCGGGCGGCGCTCGGGGACCCGGAGTGGGGGAGCCCGGTGGACCTGGCTCCCGAGATCATCCGCAGCATCCAGAAGTTCCAGGTCGGCGAGGACGGGGACGGCTCCGCCCTCCTGCGCAAGGCGGACGGCGCGGGCGACCCGGCGTACCGCGAAGCGGTCCGGCTCTTCATCGCCGAGGAGCAGAACCACGCACGGATGCTGGCCCTGCTCCTGACGGCCGCGGGGGCCCCGACACTGGACGGACACTGGAGCGACGCGGCCTTCGTCCGGCTGCGGCGACTGCTGGGCCTGCGCGTGGAACTGCTGGTGCTGATGATCGCCGAGGTGGTGGCCCTCGCGTACTACCGGGCGCTGCGCGACGGCGCGGCCCATCCGCTGGCCTCGGGGGTCGCGGGCCGGATCCTGGCGGACGAGGAGCGGCACGTCCCCTTCCACTGCCGGCGCCTGCACGAAGGGCTCCGGGGCCTCCCCCGGCCCGCCCGGCGGGCCGTGACCGCCGGCTGGCGCGGCCTGCTCGCCTGTGCCGGCGCACTGGTTGCGATCGACCACGGTCCGGCCCTGCGCGCCCTGGGGACGAGCCGTCGCGCCTTCCTCGCGGAGGTCGTCCGCTCCTCCGCGCGGGCGGCGTCGGCCATGGCCGACGGGCCGGCGCCCCCGGCGCCGGCGCCGGTCTGCGGGGTGTGACCTTCACCGCTCCTCGGGGAGGGGGTGTGCACATTGGTTACCCGCAAGTAGCATGGGCCGGGTGAGCGGGCGCTCAGCAACGCATGCCGAGCACGCCCCCGCGCAGCAGTGCACACCCGCACCTGGAGGAGAGCCAACGTGCCTCGTACCGTCAGGGACGTCGTCTTCGTCGACGGCGTCCGCACCCCGTTCGGCAAGGCGGGCCCGAAGGGCATCTACCACGAGACCCGCGCCGACGACCTCGTCGTGAAGGCGATCCGGGAGCTGCTGCGCCGCAACCCGGATCTGGACCCCAAGAAGATCGACGAGGTCGCCATCGCCGCGACCACGCAGATCGGGGACCAGGGTCTGACGCTCGGCCGCACGGCCGGCATCCTCGCGGGCCTCCCGCAGTCCGTCCCGGGCTACTCCATCGACCGCATGTGCGCCGGCGCGCTGACCGCCGTGACCGCCGTCGCGGGCGGTGTGGCCTTCGGTGCGTACGACGTCGCCCTCGCCGGCGGTGTCGAGCACATGGGCCGCCACCCCATGGGCGAGGGCGTGGACCCGAACCCGCGCTTCGTCTCCGAGAAGCTGGTCGACGAGTCCGCCCTGTTCATGGGCATGACCGCCGAGAACCTGCACGACCGGTACCCGACGATCACCAAGCTCCGCGCCGACGAGTACGCCGTGCGCTCGCAGGAGAAGGCCGCCAAGGCGTACGCCGACGGCAAGATCCAGCAGGACCTGGTTCCGGTCTCGGTGCGCAACACCAACGCGGAGGTCGGTGAGACGGGCTGGGGCCTGGTCACCACCGACGAGCCGATGCGCCCGGGCACCACGCTGGAGAACCTGGCCGGCCTGAAGACCCCCTTCCGCACCCACGGCCGGGTCACCGCGGGCAACGCCGCCGGTCTCAACGACGGCGCCACGGCCGCGATCATCGCGTCCGAGGACTTCGCCCGCGAGAACAACCTCCCGGTCAAGATGCGCCTGGTCTCCTACTCCTTCGCGGGTGTCGAGCCGGAGGTCATGGGTTACGGCCCGATCCCGGCGACCGAGAAGGCCCTCGCCCAGGCCGGCCTGTCCATCGAGGACATCGGTCTCTTCGAGATCAACGAGGCCTTCGCGGTCCAGGTCCTCGCCTTCCTGGAGCACTACGGCATCGCCGACGACGACGCCCGCGTGAACCAGTACGGCGGCGCCATCGCCTTCGGTCACCCCCTCGCCTCCTCGGGCGTGCGCCTGATGACGCAGCTGGCCCGCCAGTTCGAGGAGCAGCCGCACGTCCGCTACGGCCTGACGACCATGTGCGTCGGCTTCGGCATGGGCGCCACGGTCATCTGGGAGAACCCGAACTTCAACACCGAGGGAGACTCCAAGTGAGCACCACCACTGAGCTCCTGAAGGGTGCGGCCGAGCTGTTCCCCGGCGAGGTCGTCACCTCCGCGCACGTCCGCCACCTGGACCTGCCCTTCGGCGCCGGGCGCTTCGCGCTCATCACGCTGGACAACGGCTTCGACCACACCAAGCCGACCACCTTCGGCCCGCAGTCCCTCGCCAATCTGAACGCGGCGATCGACCAGGTCGAGCAGGAGGCCATCGCGGGCTCCATCGTCGGCGCGGGCATCACCGGCAAGCCGTTCATCTTCGCGGTCGGCGCCGACCTCAAGGGCGTCGAGCTGCTGAAGAACCACGACGAGGCGCTCGCCATCGGCAAGGGCGGCCACGACGTCTTCAAGCGTCTCGCGGCGCTGGCCGTCCCCACCTTCGCGTACTACAACGGCGCGGCGATGGGCGGCGGTGTCGAGGTCGGCCTGCACTGCACCTACCGCACCGTCTCGAAGGCCATCCCGGCCTTCTCGCTGCCCGAGGTCTTCCTCGGCCTGGTCCCCGGCTGGGGCGGCTGCGCCCTCCTGCCGAACCTGATCGGCGCGGACCGCGCGGTCTCGGTGATCATCGAGAACTCGCTGAACCAGAACAAGCAGCTGCGCGGCAAGCAGGTCTTCGACCTCGGCATCGCCGACGCGCTGTTCGAGGGCGCCGACTTCCTGGAGCAGTCGCTCCTGTGGACGGCGAACGTCCTGAACGGCACCACCGAGGTCGTACGCGCCGAGGTGGACCGCGGCGAGGCATGGGACGCGGCGGTGGCCCGCGGCCGCTCCATCGCGGACTCCAAGGTGCACGGCGCGGCTCCGGCCGCCTACCGGGCCCTGGAGATCATCGCGGCGGCCAAGGACGGCGACCTCCAGGCCGGTTTCGACGCCGAGGACACGGCGCTCGCCGACCTCATCATGGGCGGCGAACTGCGCTCGGGCATCTACGCCTTCAACCTGGTCCAGAAGCGCGCCAAGCGCCCGGCCGGCGCCCCGGACAAGTCCCTGGCCCGCCCGGTCACCAAGGTCGGCGTCGTCGGCGCGGGCCTGATGGCCTCGCAGCTGGCGCTGCTCTTCCTGCGCCGCCTGGAGGTGCCGGTGGTCCTCACCGACATCGACCAGGAGCGCGTGGACAAGGGTGTGGGCTACGTCCACGCCGAGATCCAGAAGCTGCTCGGCAAGGGCCGCATCAACCAGGACAAGGCCAACCGCCTGACCGCCCTGGTGACCGGTGTCCTGGACAAGGCCGAGGGCTTCGCGGACGCGGACTTCATCATCGAGGCCGTGTTCGAGGAGATGTCGGTCAAGCAGAAGGTGTTCGCGGAGGTCGAGGCGGTCGCCCCGGCGCACGCGGTCCTCGCCACCAACACCTCCTCGCTGTCGGTGTCGGAGATGGCCTCCAAGCTCCAGCACCCCGAGCGCGTGGTCGGCTTCCACTTCTTCAACCCGGTCGCGATCCTGCCCCTGCTGGAGATCGTCCGCGGCGAGCAGACCGACGACGCCTCGCTGGCCACGGCCTTCGGTGTCGCCAAGAAGCTGAAGAAGACGGCCGTGCTCACGAAGGACGCCCCGGCGTTCGTCGTGAACCGCATCCTGACCCGCTTCATGGGCGAGATCCAGAACGTCATCGACGAGGGCACCCCGGTGGTCACCGCCGAGAAGGCCATCGAGCCCCTCGGCCTGCCGATGTCCCCGCTGGTGCTCCTGGAGCTCGTCGGCCCGGCGATCGGTCTGCACGTCTCCGAGACCCTCAACCGTGCCTTCCCGGAGCGCTTCACGGTCTCCCCCAACCTGAAGCGGGTCGTCGAGGCCGGCAAGCGCGGCTTCTACGTCTACAACGCCGAGAACGGCTTCAAGCCGGAACTCGACCCCGAGGTCGCCGCGCTCCTGGTCCAGGGCGACTCCGTCCTGACGGAGGAGCAGGTGCGCGACCGCGTCCTGGACGCGGTGGCGCAGGAGATCGGCCTGATGCTGGAGGAGGGTGTCGTGGCCGAGGCCCAGGACATCGACCTCTGCCTCATCACGGGCGCCGGCTGGCCCTTCCACCTGGGCGGCATCACGCCGTACCTGGACCGTGAGGGCGTCTCGGAGCGCGTGAACGGCAAGAAGTTCCTCGCCCCCGGTGTGGCGAGCGTTCCGGCCTGATCCGGCCGTACTCGGACCTGTTGTCCACGTCCCGGCCCGGCCCGCCCCCTTTCCGGGGGGCGGGCTTCGGCCGTTCGAATACCTGTCTAAGATTCACCCCCATGACGGACAAGCACGCGCGGCCCAGACGCCGCCGACGCCGCATTCTGCGGATCACCCTGCTGCTGGTCGCCGTGCTGGTCCTGGGCGCCGCCGGGGCCGGCTGGTGGACGTACAGCCACCTCAACGGCAACATCGGCAGCGTCGACCTGGACCAGGCGATCGGGGTCGACAACCGGCCGCCCAAGGTGGTCGCGAACGCGCAGAACGTCCTCGTGCTCGGCTCGGACTCGCGGGCCGGCGCCAACGGGGACCTCGACCACGGCGACGTGAGCGGCGCCCGCTCGGACACCGCGATGCTGGTGCACATACCCGAGGGCCGGGCCAGGGCGACCGCGGTGAGCATCCCCCGCGACACCCTGATCACTCGGCCCGAGTGCAAGGACGGGAACGGCAAGACCCTGCCCTCCGCCAAGCGGGTCATGTTCAACTCCGTCTACTCGCTGGCCGGTCCGGCCTGCGTGGTCAACACCGTGGAGCAGATGTCCGGCATCCGCGTGGACCACTTCGTCGAGGTGGACTTCGCCGGCTTCAAGGGTCTGGTCGACGCCCTGGGCGGGGTCACGGTCACCCTGGACAAGCCGATGACCGGCGCGAAGGGCGGCCTCAAGCTGGACGCGGGCACGCACCGGCTCAACGGCACCGACTCGCTGAAGTTCGTACGGACCCGCTACGGCTACGGGGACGGCAGCGACCTCGGACGCATCGGGCTCCAGCAGCAGTTCATGGTGGCGATGCTGTCCGAGATCAAGAAGCAGGACGCCCTCGGCAACCCGGCGCGGCTCTACAAGCTGGCCGACGCCGGCACCAAGTCGCTGACCACCGACTCCGACCTCTCCTCCCTCACCGCCCTCTCCGACTTCGCGCGGAGCATGAAGGGCGTGGACCCCGAGACCATGGAGACGATCATGCTGCCCGTCGCCTACGACAAGGTCGACCGCAACCGGGTGGTCGTGGCCGAGCCGCAGGCGGCGGGGTTGTGGGAAGCCCTCCGCAACGACCGGAAGGTACCGGCCTCCGCGAAGGACTCCCCCGCCAAGGGCTGACGGCGCCCGCGTGCACGGAGCCGGCCGTACGGGTGACCCGTAGGGCCGGCTTCAGGCTTGTGGCGTCTAGTACTCCGCGTCCGCGCCGGCCTGGCCGAGGCGGCTGTGCCGGCGCCCGTAGGCGAAGTAGATCACGATGCCGATCGCCATCCAGACGCCGAAGCGGATCCAGGTCTCGGCCGGCAGGTTGAGCATGAGCCAGAGCGAGGCCGCGATCGACAGGATCGGGATCACCGGCACCCACGGGGTGCGGAACGCCCGGTGCAGGTCGGGGCGGGTCCGGCGCAGGATGATCACGCCGAGGGCGACGAGCACGAAGGCGAACAGCGTGCCGATGTTGACCAGTTCCGCGAGCTTCTCCAGACTGGTGAAGCCGGCGATGACGGCGATGACGCCGCCGAGCAGCATGGTCGCCCGGTAGGGGGTGCGGTACTTGGGGTGGGTGACGGAGAAGACGCGCGGCAGCAGTCCGTCACGACTCATCGCGAAGAACACGCGGGTCTGGCCGAGCAGCAGGATCATGCTGACGGTGATCAGACCGACGGCCGCCCCGAGACTGATGGCACCGGAGAAGAAGGGCTGGTTCACCGACTTGAAGGCTTCGGCCAGCGGCGCGGTCGGTGACATCTCCGTGTACTTCTGCATGCCGGTGACCACCAGCGTCACGGCGACGTAGAGCACCGTGCAGATCACCAGCGAGCCGAGGATGCCGCGCGGCATGTCCCGCTGGGGGTTCCTGGTCTCCTCGGCCGCGGTGGCCACGACGTCGAAGCCGATGAAGGCGAAGAAGATGAGGGAGGCCGCCGTGAAGATGCCCATGACGCCGAAGTTGGTGGGCGCGTAGCCGAAGAGCAGCTGGACCAGCGGCGCGTGAAGACCGTTGCCGGCCTCCTGCGGCTGGGCCGGGGGGACGAACGGGCTGTAGTTGTCCGCCTTGATGAAGAACAGGCCCGCGACGATGACCAGCAGCACCACGGCCACCTTGATGGCGACGACGACCGCCGTGATCCGGGCCGAGAGCTTCGTCCCGACGACCAGGATCGCGGTCAGCGCCAGGATCAGCAGGAACGCCAGCAGGTCGAAGGTGCCGCCGGCGTCGGGCCCGGACAGCCCCACGGGCAGGTCCCAGCCGAGGTTGGTGTGCATGAGATGGCGCACGTAGCCGGACCAGCCGACCGCCACGACGGCGGTGCCGAGCGCGAATTCCAGCACCAGGTCCCAGCCGATGATCCAGGCGGGCAGCTCGCCGATCGAGGCGTAGGAGAAGGTGTACGCCGAGCCGGCCACCGGCACGGTGGACGCGAACTCGGCGTAGCAGAGCGCCGCGAGGGCGCAGACGATACCCGCGGCGACGAAGGCGAGAGCGGTGGCGGGTCCGGCGTTGTTCCGGGCTGCGATGCCCGTGAGGACGAAGATGCCGGTGCCGATGATGACACCGACACCGAAGACCGTCAGGTCCCAGGCGGAGAGCGACTTGCGGAGCGCGTGTTCCGGCTCCTCCGTGTCGCGGATGGACTGCTCCACCGTCTTGGTGCGAAATGGGCTGTTCAGATCCTTGCTCACCGACGCCTCCGAGAGGTGACGACGCACGAACGGGCCGGGAGGCCCACCCCTCCCAGGGTGATCTCCCGGCCCGTGACGTGCAACCGCGCGGCGATCTAGCAGCCGGCAGGCGTCTGGTCCTGGTCCGCCTTGGCCCTAGTCCACGGTGGCGGCCCGCTCGCTGTCGTAGCGCCCGTCGAGCTTCGCCACCAGACCGGTGACCTGCCGGGCGATGTCCGGAGCGGTCAGCCCGATCTCGGCCATGACCTCCTTGCGGGAGGCGTGGTCCAGGAAGCGCTGCGGGATGCCGAAGTCGCGCAGCGGCACGTCGACCCCGGCGTCCCGCAGGGCCTGCGCGACGGCGGAGCCCACGCCGCCGGCGCGGCTGTTGTCCTCGACGGTGACGACCACCCGGTGCCGCTCCGCGAGCGGCGCCAGGGCCTCGTCGACCGGCTTGACCCAGCGGGGGTCGACCACGGTCGTGGAGATGCCCTGCTTGTCGAGCAGGTCGGCGATCTCCAGGCACATCGGGGCCAGTGCGCCGACCGAGACGAGCAGTACGTCCGGAAGGGTGACCTCGGGGGCCGGGGCGCGCAGTACGTCCATGCCGCCGATGCGGCCGACGGCCGGGACGGCCGGGCCGACGACGCCCTTGGAGAAGCGCACGACCGTGGGTGCGTCCTTGACCAGGACGGCCTCGTTGAGCTGCGCGCGCAGTTGCTCCGCGTCGCGGGGAGCGGCCAGCCGGAGTCCCGGGACGACCTGGAGGATGGACATGTCCCACATGCCGTTGTGGGAGGCGCCGTCGGTGCCGGTGACGCCGGCGCGGTCCAGGACGAAGGTGACCCCGCACTTGTGCAGGGCGACGTCCATGAGGACCTGGTCGAAGGCGCGGTTGAGGAAGGTCGCGTAGACCGCGAAGACGGGGTGGGCGCCGCCGGTCGCCAGGCCCGCCGCCGACGTGGCGCCGTGCTGCTCGGCGATGCCGACGTCGAAGATCCGGTCCGGGAAGGCGTCCGCGAACTTCTTCAGCCCGACGGGCTGGAGCATGGCCGCGGTGATCGCGACGATGTCCGGGCGCTCCTTGCCGAGCCTGACCATCTCGTCGGCGAAGACGGAGGTCCAGCTCGCGGCGTCGGTGCTGACGGGCAGGCCGGTGTCCGGGTGGATCACGCCGACCGCGTGGAAACGGTCCGCCTCGTCCTGGACGGCGGGCTCGTAGCCGCGGCCCTTCTGGGTGAGGCAGTGGACGATGACCGGACCGCTGAAGCGCTTGGCGCGCGTCAGGGCCGATTCCAGCGCCTCGATGTCGTGGCCGTCGATGGGCCCGATGTACTTCAGGCCCAGGTCTTCGAACATGCCCTGGGGTGCGATGAAGTCCTTGAGGCCCTTCTTGGCGCCGTGCAGGGTCTCGTAGAGGGGCCTGCCGACGACCGGGGTGCGCTCCAGGAGGTCCTTGCCGCGGGCCAGGAAGCGCTCGTAGCCGTCCGTGGTGCGCAGCGTCGCCAGGTGGTTGGCGAGACCGCCGATGGTGGGGCCGTAGGAGCGCTCGTTGTCGTTGACCACGATGACCAGCGGGCGGTCCTTGGCGGCGGCGATGTTGTTCAGCGCCTCCCAGGCCATGCCCCCGGTCAGCGCGCCGTCGCCGATGACGGCGGCGACGTGGTGGTCCTCGCGGCCCAGTACCTCGTTGGCCTTGGCGATGCCGTCGGCCCAGCCCAGCACGGTGGAGGCGTGCGAATTCTCGATCACGTCGTGGTCGGACTCGGCGCGCGAGGGGTAGCCCGAAAGGCCTCCCTTGGTGCGCAGGCCGGCGAAGTCCTGGCGGCCCGTGAGCAGCTTGTGGACGTAGGCCTGGTGGCCGGTGTCGAAGAGGACCTTGTCCTTGGGCGAGTCGAAGACCCGGTGCAGGGCGATCGTCAGTTCGACCACCCCGAGGTTGGGGCCGAGGTGCCCGCCGGTCTTGGAGACGGCGTCGACGAGGAAGGACCTGATCTCGGCGGCGAGCTGTTCGAGCTCCTCCTGGCTGAGCCGGTCCAGATCGCGCGGTCCCTTGATGCGGGTCAGCAGCACCCGTGCCTCCTTGCAGTTGCTCGCTGGTCTGTCGAGTCTAATGTTCCGCTCGCGGGTGCGGTCATCGGGCCGTCCCCGGTGGGTCACACCTTTGTCATACATGTGCGCACCACGGCGGGCCCACACCTCACAAACGGGCGTATACCCGCACAGCTGTGCGCACGGATGCACGCACGGATGCCCGGCGCCACACGAAGTGGCGCCGGGCACTGTGACCGGTCTTACCGCCGGATGAAGCCGCTCGGGCGCGCGGTCAGGCGCGTCCGGCCGTCTTCTGGGTCTTGCGGGTGACGGAGTCGATCACCACGGTGGCGAGCAGGACGGCACCGGTGATCATGTACTGGATGGGGGTCGCGATCCCTTCCAGGGCCAGACCGTACTGGATCGAGGTGATGACCATGACGCCGAGGAGGGCGTTCCAGGTCCGGCCCCGGCCGCCGAAGAGGCTGGTGCCGCCGATGACGGCCGCCGCGATCACGTTCATCAGCAGGTCGCCGGCGCCGGCGCTCTGGTTGGCCGCCGCGATCTTGGAGGCCCAGAAGAGGCCGCCGACGGCCGCGAAGGTGCCGGCGATCGAGAAGACCGTGATCCGGACCCGGTTGACGTTGATGCCGGCCCGGCGGGACGCCTCGACGCTGCCGCCGAGCGCGAAGACCTGGCGGCCGAAGGAGGTGCGGCGCAGGAGGAAGTCCGTACCGACCAGGGCCAGCAGGAAGAGCACCACCGCGAGCGGCAGGCCCTTGTACTGGTTGAACACCACGGCGGGACCGAAGGTGAACAGGGCGAGCCCGCCGGTGCGCAGCAGGATCTCGCCGAGCGGCCGGGAGGGGACCCCGGCGGCCTCGCGGCGGCGGGCGTCGAAGAAGGTGGCGAGGAAGTACCCGGCCACCGCGACCGCGGCCAGGCCGTAACCGACGGCCACGTCCGAGAAGAAGTACGTGGTCAGCTGACCGACGACGCCGTCCGAGTCGAGGTTGATCGTGCCGTTGCTGCCGAGGATCTGCAGCATGGCGCCGGACCAGAAGAGCAGGCCCGACAGGGTCACGGCGAAGGCGGGGGCGCCGATCCGGGCGAAGAAGAAGCCGTGGATCGCTCCGATCAGCGCGCCGCCGGCGACGGCGGCGAGGATGGCCAGCCATTCGTTGACGCCGTGCGTGACGGCCAGGACCGCGACGATCGCGCCGGAGACACCGCTGACGGAGCCGACCGAGAGGTCGATCTCGCCGAGCAGCAGCACGAAGATGATGCCGACGGCCATCATGCCGGTCGCGGTCATCGTGATCGCGATGTTGGTGAGGTTCTCCGGGGAGAGGAAGTTCGAGTTCAGCCCCTGGAAGATGCTCCAGATGATGACCAGGCCGATGACGACCGGCAGGGAGCCGAGGTCGCCGGCCTTCATCTTGCGCCCGAACTCGCTGAGGTAGCCCGCGAGGCCCTGCTCGCGCACGAGCAGGCGGGGGTCGACGGCGGGGATGGCGTTCGGCGCGGCGGCCGGGTTCACCGGGTCCACGTGCTCCGCCTGGCCGGCGGCGCTCTTGTCCAGCGGACCGGCGGCAGGGTTGTGGGTGCTCACTTGCGGGCCTCCCCGGTGCGGGCCGCCCGGCGGGTCACGGCGTTGTCCGTGGCACCGGTGATGGCGGAGATGATCTCTTCCTGCGAGGTGTCGGCGACGGTGAAGACGCCGTTGTTGCGGCCGAGCCGCAGGACCGCCACCTTGTCGGCGACGGCCTTCACATCGGCCATGTTGTGGCTGATGAGGATGACGGCGTGGCCGCGCTCGCGCAGCCGCTCGACGAGGTCGAGGACCTGTGCGGTCTGCTCGACGCCGAGGGCGGCGGTGGGCTCGTCGAGGATGACGAGCTGGGGCTCGCCCAGCATGGAGCGGGCGATCGCCACGGTCTGGCGCTGGCCGCCGGAGAGCGAGGCGATCGGGATACGGACGCTGGGGATCCGGATCGACAGGGTGGTCAGGAGCTCGCGGGCGCGGCGCTCCATCTCCACCTCGTCGAGGATGCCGCGGCGCTTGATCTCACGGCCGAGGAAGAGGTTGCCGACGACATCGATGTTGTCGCAGAGCGCCAGGTCCTGGTAGACCGTCGCGATGCCCAGGTTCTGGGCGTCGTGGGGCTTGCCTATGGAGACCGGCCGGCCCTCCCACTCGATGACACCGTCATCGATGGGGTGCACGCCGGCAATCGTCTTGACCAGCGTGGACTTGCCGGCGCCGTTGTCGCCCACGAGGGCGACCACCTCACCGGAGTGGATCTCGAGTTCTACGTCGGTCAGGGCCTGAACGGCGCCGAACCGCTTCGAGACCCCTCGCAACGCCAGCACGGGCGCAGCGGACACATGAACCATCTCCTTCGCCGCCTGACCGGCGGGGATGTCGTGCAAAAGAGCAGGAGCGGGGCGAATGGGGGAAACGTTTCTGCCCGGCGCCGCGCGCATGGCGGGGTGAGAAGGCGCGGAGCGCCGGGCAGGGAACGGGGGGCCGCCTCGCAGCGAGGCGGCGGGGGCCGCTACTTCAGGCCGAGGGTGGTGCAGGCCGCCGCGTACTTCTCGGAGCAGATCTCGTCGGCCGTGTAGACGCCGTCCTTGATGACGGTGTCCTTGATGTTGTTCTTGGTCAGCGAGACCACCGGGATCAGCACGGAGGGCACGGCCTTGGCGGACGGGCTGTCGACCGTCGAGGTGGTGACGCCGTCGAGCTTCTCACCCTTGGCGAGGGCGACGGCCATCTTCGCGGCGGCCTCGGCCTCGGGGGCGTAGGGCTTGTAGACGCTCATGAACTGCTCGCCCGCGACGATGCGCTGCACACCGGCGAGTTCGGCGTCCTGGCCGGTGACGGGGGGCAGGGTGGACAGGCCGGCCGCCTTGAGGGCGGTGATGATGCCGCCGGCCATGCCGTCGTTGGCGGAGTAGACGCCGACGATCTTGTCCTTGCCGAGCGCCGAGAGGGCGGCCGCCATGTTGGTGTTGGCGTTCTCCGGCTTCCACTCGACGGTGTCGTACTCCTTGCCGACGTTCACCTTGCCGTCGAGGACGGAGTGCGCGCCGGACTTGAAGAGCTTGGCGTTCGGGTCGGTGACCGAACCGTTCATCATGACGATCTGGCCGTCCTTGGCCTTGTCGCCCAGCGCCTCCAGCAGCGCCTTGCCCTGGACCTTGCCGACCTCTTCGTTGTCGAAGGAGGTGTAGGCGTCGATCGGGCCTTCGGCCAGGCGGTCGTAGGCCACGACCGGGATGCCGGCGTCCTTGGCCCGCTTGACCGAGCCGGCAATCGCCTTGGAGTCCACCGCGTCGACGATCAGGACGTTCACCTTGTTGGTGATCATCGTGTCGACCTGGGAGTTCTGGGTGGTGGCGTCCTGCTTGGCGTTTGCGTAGACGACCTCGCCCTTGCCGCCGGTGAGCTCGGCGACCTTCTTCTCGATCAGCGGCTTGTCGAACTTCTCGTACCGCGCCGTCTGGTTCTCCGGCAGCAGCAGGCCGACCTTGATCGCGTCGCCCTTGGCGGCGCCGGACTCCTTGGCCTTGTCGCCGGACTCCTTGGCGCTGCCACAGGCGGCGAGGGATACGGCCACGGCGCCGGCGGCAACGGCTACGGCGGCTCTACGCATACGAGTGTTCATTACTTGAACCTCCCTGACGAGGCCGCAACACTGCGGCCGAGGTGGATGTGAGTCAACCCCGGCCGCGTTTTGCCGTCAAGGAGTGAATCCTTAACGAGATGACAACGGTGCCATCCGTTATCTACCTGAAGGCAAGACGGCGGGCATCCGCACTCCACTCCCATGGTCCGACAAAAGCGTCGAATCGCCCATCTCACTGAGCACCAGGGCCAGCGCTCCCAGGACCTCCGCGCGCCCGCCGAGGGACCCCGTGAGGACCGACAACTGCCGGGCCGCGCTCGGGATCGCGTACCTCCCGACTGATTCACGGATGGGGGCCAGCACGAGTTCACCGGCTTCGGCCAGCGAGCCGCCCAGCACCACCCGGCTCGGGTTCAGGACGTTGCAGAGGCTGGCCACGCCGCTGCCGATGTGACGGCCCACGTCCGTGATCACCCGGCGGCAGCCCGGGTCCCCGCCGCGGGCCAGCTCGACCACCCGCTCCATCGTCAACTCCGGCCCGTGCGTGCCCTGGAGCAGGGGCAGGACGTAGCGGGCGGCCGCGAAGGTCTCCAGGCACCCGCGGTTGCCGCAGCGGCAGACCGGGCCCGATTCGTCCAGCGTGATGTGTCCGATCTCGCCCGCGGTGCCACCCGGGCCGCGGTAGATCTGGCCGTTGATCACCAGCCCGGCACCGACACCGCTGGCCACCTTGATGTAGGCCAGGTCCTTGACCCCCCGGCCGCTCCCCCACACGAGTTCGCCGAGGGCGCCGAGGTTCGCGTCGTTGTCCACGTACACGGGCACACCGAGGCGCTGCGAGAGCTCCTGGCGGGGGTTGATGCCCGCCCAGCCCGGCAGGATCGCGGTGGAGCCGAGGGTCCCGGACTCCACGTCGATCGGACCGGGGACACCGAGGCCGACGCCGATGATCTTCTCGCGCTCCACGCCGATGCCCGCGACCAGCCGCCCGACCAGGACTTCTGCCCGGTCGAAGCCGTCCGTCCAGGAGGCGTCGACGTCCAGCGGCTCGGCCTCCTCGGCCAGGACCTGGTGGGCGAGGTTGCCGACCGCCACCCGCAGGTGCGTGTGGCCGAAGTCCACGCCGATGACGATGCCGGCGTCCCCGCTGAGCGAGACGCTGCGGGCCCGCCGGCCGCCCGCCGAGGTGTCGGTGACCTCGACGGTCCCGCCGTCCTTGAGCTCGCGGACGATGTTGGAGACCGTGGCCGCCGACAGTCCGGTGGTGCGGGCGATCTCCGCCTGGGTCAGCGAACCCGAGAGCCGCACCGCCCGCACGACCCGTTCGAGGTTCGCGCGATGCAGCGAAGACTGCGATCCGGGAGTCTGCACGACTCATCCACTCCTGCCCATAAGCGACGGCACGCCGTCGCCCCCCGGCCGGGACATCGCGGTGCCGCGTTGCGAGACCCCGGCGTCTCTCCAACTTGTGAACCTTAAGTCGAGCCTTTGTCCCTCCAGACGTCAAGAGGCTGACGCAGCACGAATCGGCCACTACCGGCCACAAGGGGGAGACAACGGTCGCGGGGATCGTGTCACGGACGCCGGGGCGTCGGTCCTGTGCGGCCTTTCCGGCCGGATCCGGTGCCTTGTGAATGCGGCGCTGCGCCGAGGGGGTGTTCCGGGACGGGTCCCGGTCGGCGACCTCCCGGCGCTCCCGTCGGGTGAGCGTCCGCAGGTTCGGGAGCGGGCCGTGAAAAGCGGCCGAGGGGGGCGGGCATCCGCCCGCCCCCCTCGGCCGCCGGCCGCACCCGCGCTACTTGAGGGTGGCCGAGGTCAGGCCGGCCTGGATCTGGCGCTGGAAGGAGAGGTAGACCGCCAGCATCGGGATGATCGCGATGGTGGCGCCGGCGAACAGCACCGGAAGGTCCGTCTCGTACCCCATCTGCTGCTGGAGCTGGATGAGGCCCTGGGTGAGCATGTAGCGCTCCGGTTCGCCGCTGGTCTGCGGCTGCATGAGCACGGCGGGCAGGATGTACTGGTTCCACTGGCCCAGGACATTGAATATCCCGACGCTGATCAGGCCGGGCTTGGCCATCGGCAGCATCACCTGGAAGAAGATCCGGGTGTCGGAGGCCCCGTCGATGACCGCCGCCTCGTGGATCGCCGTCGGCAGCGTCCGGAAGAAGGAGTGCATGAAGAAGACGGTGAAGGGCATCGAGTAGGCGACGTACACCAGGATCAGGCCCTGGTAGGTGTTCAGCATGTCGAAGCGCTTGACCATGAAGAACAGCGGGACGAGCGCCAGGAAGACGGGGAACATCGCCCCGCTGACGAAGAAGTAGTAGACGGGCCGGTTGCCCTTGAAGGGGTAGCGGGCCAGCACGTACGCGGCCATCGAGCCGAGCAGCATGGTCAGCGGCACCGAGAACACCAGCACGGTCAGCGTGTGTGCGAAGTACCCGCCGATCCCCTTGGTCCAGGCCCGCTCGAAGGCGTCTACGTGCCAGTTGGAGGGCCAGCTCAGGGCCGAGCCGCCGATCTGCGCGTCCGTCTTGAAGGAACCGAGGACGAGCCAGATCAGGGGCAGCACGATCATTATCGCCCAGAGGGCGAGGAAGCCGTGCGAGAAGACGTTGAGGACCGTGCCCTGGGAGCTGCGCCCGTCACGCCCCTTCGCCCCTCCGGGTCCTGCGGACCGCTCCGCGGCCGCTTCGCCCGGAGCCTTGATCACTGTGGTCTCTGCAGCCATCGTGGACTCCGCTCAGAACTCGATGCGCTCGCGGCGGGTGGCGCGCAGCGTGATGACGGAGAGGGTCATGGTCAGGACGAGCATGACCACGCCCATGGCGCAGGCGTACCCGCTCTTGCCGAAGTAGAGGAAGTTGCGCATCAGCACCGTCGCCATGACCTCGCTGTGGTGGTCGGGTCCGCCGCCGAACTGCCCCGATGTCATGGTCGACACCAGGACGAACATGTCCATCGCGGCGATGCCCAGGTAGACCGCGGCGGTCTGCACAGAATCCCACAGCAGGGGCAGGGTGACCTTGAAGAAGGTCTGGGCGCGTCCGGCGCCGTCCAGCAGCGCGGCCTCGTAGATGTCCTTGGGGACGGACTGCATGGCCGCGGAGAACAGGACGAGGTAGAAGCCGACGCCGGACCAGACGACGACGAACAGCAGGCACCAGACGACGAAGCTGGGCTCGTTGAGCCATTCGACGGGGTGCTGCGCGTCGATCGCGCCGAATTTGATCAGGAAGCCGTTGAGCAGGCCGCCCTCGTCACTGCGGTAGACGGCGCCGAAGAGCACCGCGAGGATCGCGAGGGAGAGGACCTGCGGGAAGAAGTAGACGATCTTGTAGAGGCGTGAGCCGGCGACGCCCCGCACCCCGCCGGCCCCGCTGCGCCCTCCCGCGTTCACCATGAAGGCGAAGAAGAGGGCGAGCAGGATGGTGATGACCGGGACGAACACCAGGAGCAGCAGGTTGTGCCACAGGGCGCCGCGGAAGACCTCGTCCTTCAGCAGCGCCGTGTAGTTGTCCAGGCCCACGAAGTCGAAGGTCGGGGACTGGCCGCTCCAGTTGGTGAAGGAGTAGCCGAATGTCTGGATGTACGGCCAGATCACAAAGGTCAGGTACAACGCGAGGGGGGCGATGAGGAAGCCGGCGATGAAGCCGCCCTTCCCCCTCCCCCGGGCTACGTGGCTCATGGTGTCCGTCCCTGGTTCCCCCGGCTACCGCCGGGCGGGGCCCCCACCGGATGACCGGTGGGCGCGGTGTCAGCTGCGCTTGTTGTTCTTGGCGTTCGGGTCCTTCGCAGCCTTGTCTACCGCAGCCTGGGCACGCTTGATCCATTCCTTGGGCTGGATGCGCTGGGCCATCAGCTCATTGGACGCGTTCTCGATCTCGGTGCCCATCTCGCTGTACCACTCGGTGTACAGGTAGTTGAAGGTGTTGTCACCGGCGCCCTTGAGGGCCTCGACCGCCGACTGGGTGCCCGGGCGCAGCTTGACGTTCGGGTCGACGCCGTCCTTGACGACGGTGAGCGAGTTCGCCTGCTGGGCGAAGACCGTGGACCATTCGCGGGACAGCATCGAGCGGAGGAACTCCATGCCCCCGGCCTTGTTGGCGGCCTTCTCCGGGACGATGAAGGGCTCGCCTGCGCCCGCGCGGATGGCCTCGAAGGGGAGCTTGCTGTCGGCCAGCAGCGGTACCGGCAGGAACTTCATGTCGAAGTCCTCCGGGGTCTGCTTCAGCTGCTCGTTCTCCAGCCACGAGCCGGAGGGGATAAAGGCGGCCTTGTACTGGTTCCAGGCGGTCTGGGACTCCGTGTGGGTGAGGCCGTTGGTGCCCGGCATCAGCAGGCCCTTCTCGACGACCTCGTAGACCGCCTCGACGGCGGCGAGGGCCGTCGCGTTGCCCTCGAAGGCGTTCGGCTCCAGGTTGTCGATCGCCTTCATGGCGTCCAGACCGCCCTTCTTGGCGATCAGGTCCATGATGACGACGTTGATGTAGTACGGGAACTTGCCCTGGTGGGCGAGGCCGCCGATGCCCGCCTCCTTGGCCTTGGCGCAGACGGCCAGGAACTCGTCCCAGGTCTTCGGCGCCGTCCAGCCCTTCTCCTTGAAGAGCTTGCCGGAGTACCAGAGCCCGAAGACGGTGTACACGTAGTTGAGGGCGACGAACTTGCCGCCCTGGGTGCCCTGTTGGACGGTTCCCGCGATCAGTGTGTCGCGCACCTTCTTGGCCGGGTCGTCCGGCGAGGGCGCGTCGAGCACGGCGGTGAGGTCGGCGAGCTGGCCGCCCTTGAACAGCACGTCCAGCTTGATCATCTGGGCACCGGCGTCGTCGACGACGTCCGGCGGGTTGCCGCCGTTGAAGCGGGGCTGCAGCTTGGCGGTGATCTCCTGGGTGCCCAGGTGGGAGCTGGTGGTGCCCCACTTCTTGTCGAAGGCCGCTTCCCATGCCTTCGCGTAGTCGTCGCCGAAGCCACCCTTGAAGACGACGACGTCGAGCTTGCCCCCCTTCGTGACGCCGAAGGGGTTCTCGGGGCTCTTCGCCGCCTGGGCGGGGCCGTTCGCGGTCTTCTCCTCGCCGCCGGAGGCGCACGCGGACAGGACGCCCATCGTAGGCACGGTGATGAGGCCGAGTGCCGCGGAGCGCTTGATCAGATCGCGGCGGCCGAGGCCCGCGCCGTCGCTGTTCTCGCCGTGGGCGGAGGTGGATCCCATGCTCAAGTCCTCGCCTTCGTCAGGAGTGTGAAGGAGGCAGGAAGACACGGCAGTTGCCGTACGTGCGGGCAACACCGCAGGTCCCCACCGTCCCCCCGTCCGGGGCCGCTCGTCTCGCGGTGGTCCGGACGGGCACAGGTATAGTCCACTTCCGCTCGCCTGAGCAAGATCGTGCACAAGGATGGACCCCGGCTTTTCCGAGTTGAGACCTCCCTGTCACCTGACCCCGTCCGCGGCGGACACCCCGGACGAGCGAAAGGGCCGTATCCCCTTGATGGGGATACGGCCCTATGGTGCCGATAAGCGGAGCGAGGCTCGGCTTGGCGCGCCCTTAGCCGCGGATGAGGTTGCGGAGCACGTACTGCATGATGCCGCCGTTGCGGTAGTAGTCCGCCTCACCCGGCGTGTCGATGCGGACGACCGCGTCGAACTCCACGCCCGTGTCGGTGGTCACCTTGACGGTGCGCGGCGTGGTGCCGTTGTTCAGCTCCTCCACACCGGTGAAGGCGAAGGTCTCCTCGCCGGTCAGGCCCAGGGAGACGGCGGTGGCGCCCTCCGGGAACTGGAGCGGCAGGACGCCCATGCCGATCAGGTTCGAGCGGTGGATGCGCTCGTAGGACTCGGCGATGACGGCCTTGACGCCGAGCAGCGCGGTGCCCTTGGCGGCCCAGTCGCGGGACGAGCCCGAGCCGTACTCCTTGCCCGCCAGGATGACCAGCGGGATGCCGGCGGCCTGGTAGTTCTGCGAGGCGTCGTAGATGAAGGAGACCGGCGCGTCGGCCTGCGTGAAGTCGCGGGTGAAGCCGCCCTCGGTGCCCGGCGCGATCTGGTTGCGCAGGCGGATGTTGGCGAAGGTGCCGCGGATCATGACCTCGTGGTTGCCGCGGCGGGAACCGTAGGAGTTGAAGTCGCGGCGCTCGACGCCGTGCTCCGTGAGGTACTTGCCGGCCGGGGTGTCGGCCTTGATCGCACCGGCCGGGGAGATGTGGTCGGTGGTGACCGAGTCGCCCAGCTTCGCCAGGACGCGGGCGCCGGTGATGTCGGAGACCGGGGTGGTCTCCATCGTCATGCCCTCGAAGTAGGGGGGCTTGCGCACGTAGGTGGACTGCGGGTCCCACTCGAAGGTGTTGCCGGTGGGGATCGACAGCGCCTGCCACTGGGCGTCGCCCGCGAAGACGTCCTGGTAGGACTTGTTGAACATGTCCTCGCCGATGGCGTTGGCCACGACGTCGTTGACCTCGGCCTCGGAGGGCCAGATGTCCTGGAGGAAGACCGGCTTGCCGTCGGTGTCGGTGCCGATGGCGTCCTTGGTGATGTCCACCTTCATGGAGCCCGCGATGGCGTACGCGACGACCAGCGGCGGGGAGGCCAGGTAGTTCATCTTGACGTCGGGGTTGATCCGGCCCTCGAAGTTGCGGTTGCCGGAGAGCACCGAGGTGACCGCGAGGTCGTGCTCGTTGATCGCCTTCGAGATCTCCTCGTCCAGCGGACCGGAGTTGCCGATGCAGGTGGTGCAGCCGTACCCGACGAGGTTGAAGCCCATCTTGTCCAGGTACGGGGTCAGGCCGGCCTTGTCGAAGTAGTCGGTGACGACCTTCGAGCCCGGGGCCAGGGTGGTCTTGACCCACGGCTTGCGGGTCAGGCCCTTCTCGACCGCCTTCTTGGCCACGAGCGCCGCGGCGACCATGACGTAGGGGTTCGAGGTGTTGGTGCAGGAGGTGATCGCGGCGACGGTGACGGCGCCGTGGTCGATCTCGAAGGAGGAGCCGTCGGCCAGGGTGACCGGCGTCGGCTTCGACGGGGAGCCGTTCGGGTGGTTCGCCGGGGCGTCGGAGGCCGGGAAGGACTCCTTGCCCGCCTCGTCCACGTCGTCGACGTAGTTGCAGACGTCCTGGGCGAACTGCTGAGCGGCGTTCGCGAGGACGATGCGGTCCTGCGGGCGCTTGGGGCCGGCGATGGAGGGGACGACCGTGGAGAGGTCGAGCTCCAGCTTCTCGGAGAAGTCCGGCTCGGCGGCCGGGTCCAGCCACAGGCCCTGGGCCTTGGCGTACGCCTCGACGAGCGCGACCTGCTGGGCGTCGCGGCCGGTCAGGCGCAGGTACTTCAGGGTCTCGTCGTCGATCGGGAAGATCGCGGCGGTGGAGCCGAACTCCGGAGACATGTTGCCGATGGTGGCGCGGTTCGCGAGGGAGGTGGCGGCGACGCCCTCACCGTAGAACTCGACGAACTTGCCGACGACGCCGTGCTTGCGCAGCATCTCGGTGATGGTCAGCACGAGGTCGGTGGCGGTGGTGCCGGCCGGCAGCTCGCCGGTCAGCTTGAAGCCCACCACGCGCGGGATCAGCATGGAAACGGGCTGGCCGAGCATCGCGGCCTCGGCCTCGATGCCGCCGACGCCCCAGCCCAGCACGCCGAGGCCGTTGACCATGGTGGTGTGCGAGTCGGTGCCGACGAGGGTGTCGGGGTAGGCCTGGCCGCCGCGGACCATGACCGTGCGGGCCAGGTGCTCGATGTTGACCTGGTGGACGATGCCGGTGCCCGGGGGCACGACCTTGAACTCGTCGAAGGCGGTCTGGCCCCAGCGCAGGAACTGGTAGCGCTCCTTGTTGCGGCCGTACTCCAGCTCCACGTTCTGGGCGAACGCCTCGTGGGTGCCGAACTTGTCGGCGATGACCGAGTGGTCGATGACCAGCTCGGCCGGGGCCAGCGGGTTGATCTTGGACGGGTCGCCGCCGAGGGCCTTCACGGCCTCACGCATGGTGGCGAGGTCCACGACACAGGGCACACCGGTGAAGTCCTGCATGATCACGCGGGCCGGCGTGAACTGGATCTCCTCGCTGGGCTGGGCCTGCGAGTCCCAGTTGCCGAGCGACCGGATGTGGTCGGCGGTGATGTTCGCGCCGTCCTCGGTGCGGAGCAGGTTCTCCAGCAGGACCTTCAGGCTGTAGGGAAGGCGGGCGGAGCCCTCGACCTTGTCCAGCTTGAAGATCTCGTACGACTCGTCGCCCACCTGCAGCGTGCTGCGGGCGTCGAAGCTGTTCGCCGACACGACAGTCTCCTTCATGCATGAATTCGCGCGTAGTACCGCAATCCTGCCGCGTGGCGCTCTCGCCAATCCGCTGAGGTGAGGCTAAGTTAGGTTACCCTTACCAGCGGGACGGCTGCGGTACGCCTTTGGCAGATATCTCGATGTCGAGATAACTCTAGTACATGTCCGCGCGCGGGGACGAGGCGCGCATGTCCGCTGTGATCCAATCGAGGCGTTCTCGTCGGCCCAGGTCCGCGCGAGGGACCGGACCGCGGCCATTGGCGCCCGCGTACGGACCGAAGCCCTCGCGGGCCCCCGTCTGCGCCGTCTTCGCCGCCTCGCCGGGCATCACCCGCCTACAGGGCCCACCATGGGAGCTGACGGTCGATAACACCCGTATGGCGCACCCCGACGCGATCAACATCTCATATCTGAGATACGGTGCAGCCATGGCAGACGACTACCTCGTACGCATCGGCAAGCTCATCCGTGACGCCCGTCAGCACCGGGGCTGGACACAGAGTCAGCTTGCCGAGGCACTCGGCACCAGCCAGAGCGCAGTGAACCGGATCGAGCGCGGCAACCAAAACATCAGCCTTGAGATGATCGCGCGCATCGGTGAAGCACTCGACAGTGAAATCGTGTCGCTCGGCTACGCCGGTCCGATGCATCTGCGGGTCGTCGGAGGGCGCCGGCTGTCCGGCGCCATCGATGTCAAGACGAGCAAGAACGCCTGTGTCGCCCTGCTGTGCGCCTCCCTGCTCAACAAGGGCCGCACCGTACTGCGGCGGGTGGCCCGCATCGAGGAGGTCTACCGCCTCCTGGAGGTCCTGAACTCCATCGGTGTCCGCACCCGCTGGATCAACGACGGCGTGGACCTGGAGCTGATCCCGCCGGCCCGCCTCGACATGGAGGCCATGGACGCGGACGCGGCCCGCCGCACCCGCAGCATCATCATGTTCCTGGGCCCCCTCCTGCACCGCATGGACCACTTCCGCCTGCCGTACGCCGGCGGCTGCGACCTCGGCACCCGCACCATCGAGCCGCACATGATCGCCCTGCGCCGCTTCGGGCTGGACATCACCGCGACCGAGGGGATCTACCACGCGCAGGTCGAGGCCGGGGTCTGCCCCGACCGCCCGATCGTGCTGACCGAGCGCGGGGACACGGTCACCGAGAACGCCCTCCTGGCCGCCGCCCGGCACGACGGCGTCACGGTCATCCGCAACGCCTCCTCCAACTACATGGTCCAGGACCTGTGCTTCTTCCTGGAGGCGCTGGGCGTCGAGGTCGAGGGCATCGGCACCACCACCCTGACCGTGCACGGCATCCCGAACATCGACGTCGACGTCGACTACTCCCCCTCCGAGGACCCGGTAGAGGCGATGAGCCTGCTGGCCGCCGCGGTGGTCACCGAGTCGGAGCTGACCATCCGCCGGGTCCCGATCGAGTTCATGGAGATCGAGCTCGCGGTCCTGGAGGAGATGGGCCTGGACCACGACCGCTCGGCGGAGTACACCGCCGACAACGGACGCACCCGGCTGGTCGACCTCACGGTCCGCCCCTCCAAGCTCGAAGCCCCGATCGACAAGATCCACCCGATGCCCTTCCCCGGGCTGAACATCGACAACGTCCCGTTCTTCGCGGCCATCGCGGCCGTCGCCCAGGGCCAGACGCTGATCCACGACTGGGTGTACGACAACCGGGCCATCTACCTCACCGACCTCAACCGCCTCGGTGGCCGCCTCCAGCTCCTGGACCCCCACCGCGTCCTGGTCGAGGGCCCCACCCGCTGGCGCGCGGCGGAGATGATGTGCCCGCCCGCCCTGCGCCCCGCGGTGGTGGTCCTCCTCGCGATGATGGCGGCCGAGGGCACCTCGGTGCTCCGCAACGTCTACGTCATCAACCGCGGCTACGAGGAACTGGCCGAGCGCCTCAACTCGGTGGGCGCCCAGATCGAAATCTTCCGCGACATCTGATCGGCGGAGTGTCGTGCCCCTGGGAGACGAGGGGCACGACACTCCCCAATGCTTGCGGATCCGGAGCCTTGCCCGATCAGAGCACGTGCGGTCGGTTGTACTGTGCCCGCCCGTGTTACGCCGTCCATAGGCGTCCGGCCCCCTATGGCCGCGGTTCTGACTGTCAGCGGCGGGTTTCGACCTTCAAGTCGCCGTGGGTCACCGCGCGCATCCTGTCACTGGCGAGCATGTCGTGCGGGAAGCCGAGTCCGATCGCGCCGGCCTCGTCGAGGCGGGCCAGCTGGGGGGCCGTGAACTCGACCTCCAGGGCGCCCAGGTTGTCCTCCAGCTGCGCCAGAGTGCGGGCGCCGATGAGAGATGCCGCCACATCCGGGTTCTGCAAGGTCCACGCCAGCCCGACCTGGGCGGTTGTGCGGCCCAGCTCGGTGGCGACCTCCTTCACGACGTCAGCGATGTCCAAGTTGCGTTCGGTGAGCCCGCCGTTGGCGATGTTGAAGTTCTTGCGGGTGCCGTCGTCGACCGCGGCGTTCGTCGCGGTCAGGTCGTCGCGACTGTACTTACCGGTGAGCACCCCGCCGGCCAGTGGCGAGTACGGCACTACGCCCAACCCCATCTCGCGTGCCATGGGGATCAGGTCACGTTCCCCGGTACGCTCGATCAGGTTGTATTCGATCTGCAGGGCGACCAGCGGCGACCAGCCGCGCAGGTCCGCGATCGCCTGCATGCGCGACACCTGCCAGGCCGGGGCGTTGGAGATCGCCACATACAAGACCTTGCCCTGCCGGACCAGATCGTCCATGCCGCGCAGGATCTCCTCGACCGGTGTCGTGAAATCCCACACGTGCAGGTAGAGCAGATCGATGTAGTCCGTATTCAGCTGTCGCAGACTGGCTTCCACCGACGCGAACAGGCTCTTGCGGTGAGGGCCCCCGGAATTCGGGTCGCCGGGCCGGCGCAGCGTGGTGTATTTCGTTGCCAGCACCAGGCTTTCGCGGTTGTCGCGAGTGAATTCGCCCAGCAGGCGCTCGGAGCTGCCATTGGTGTAGGTATTGGCGGTGTCGATGAAATTGCCGCCGCGCTCGACGTAAAGGTCGAACAGCTTGCGCGCCTCGTCCTGCTCGGCGCCCCAGCCCCACTCGGTGCCGAAGGTCGCCGCGCCCAGCGCCAGCGGCGAGACCCGCAGCCCGGAGCGGCCCAGCAGCCGGTAGGTGTCCAGGGTGAGCGACATCGTGTCCTCCTGTGCTTGTGATCCGTCATCGGGAACAAGACTGTGACCGCCGCGAGCCGGGGATAAGGGAAAGAAGTTCCTGGGAACACCAGTCCTACCCTGGCTGTTGGACCAGACATGACGACCCGCACCGTGGACACGACACAGGAGCTGGCCGCGTTCCTTCGGACCCGGCGCGAACGCCTGGACCCGCGCGATTTCAACCTGCCGTCGCGTCAGCAGGCGCGGCGGACCCCGGGACTGCGCCGCGAAGAGGTCGCCGAACTGGCCGGGGTCAGCATCGACTACATCGTGCGGCTGGAACAGGCACGCGGGCTGCGGCCCTCAGCGAACGTGGTGGAGGCGCTGGCGCGGGCGCTGCGCCTGGCCCCGAACGAGCGCGCCTACCTCTTCAACCTGGCCCAGCAGCGCCCCCGCAACGCCGACAGGGCCGCCACCACTGCAGCGCCGCCGCTGGCCCGGCTGGTCGCCGACCTGTCGCCGTTGCCGGCCATGCTGATGAACCACCGCTACGACATCCTGGCCTGGAACGGTGAAATGGCGAGGCTGCTGCTGGATTTCGACAGCCTGCCGCCGTCGCAGCGCAATGCGATGTGGCTGTGCCTGGTACACCCGGAAATACGCGAGTTCTATGTCGACCGCGAACGCGTCGTTCGGGAGGGAATCGCCCACCTGCGCGCAGCCTGGGCCGCGCACCCAGAGGATCAGGCATTGACCCACCTGATCACTGAATGCACCACCCATAGCGAGGAATTCGCGCGATTGTGGGCCGAGCAGGACATCGAGATCAACGGCCGCGGACACAAGGTGTTGCGGCATCCGGGCGCCGGTGTGATCGCCGTGCACTTCGAAGTACTGATGCCACTCCAAGATCCGGACCAGCGGTTGATGATCTGCCGCGCCGCGGACGATGAGAGCCAGTCGGCATTGGACCGGTTATGAGCACGGCGACGTCGAACCGTCCATTCGCGTCACCTGATGCCTTCACCCCGCTGCGCGAGCAGGATCCGACGGCCGCCGGCCTCAGCCAGGGCGCTTGACCGCCCCGGAGGCTTCTTCCTCGTGTGCACCGGCCGTCCAGTCGAGGCAGTGTCCGCCGCACGACGAGCCCCCGTCACTCCCCCCGCCCGGGAGCACCGGGGGCTCCGGCGTGTCCCGGGGCGCGCGCTCGTCGGGTGGTCACCGGCGGGATCCGGCCTGATGGCGCGGGAATCCTCGCCAAATGGGGCCCGTGGCCCGGAGAATCGGGGCATCGGTACGGAGCGAGGGGGCGGCCATGGCAGTCGAGACGAGCGCTGGTGTCGGAGCGGAGGTGCCCGTCCTGGCGGGGGCGCCGTTGCTGGGGTCGCTGTTCGACCTGAAGTCCGACTCGCTCGGCACCTACCTGCGGGCCCAGCAGCGGCACGGGGACGTCGTACGGATCACGGCCGGTCCGCCCGGGCTGCGGGCCGAGCTGTACTGCGTCTTCTCCCCGGAGGGGGCCCAGCAGGTGCTCGCCTCCCAGGCGGCCAACTTCCGCAAGGACAACCCCTTCTACCAGGAAATCCGCGACTCCTTCGGCAACGGTCTGCTGACCAGCCAGGACGAGGACTACCTGCGCCAGCGCCGGCTGGTGCAGCCGCTGTTCACGCGGCGGCGGGTGGACGGCTACGCGGGGGCCGTCGCCGCCGAGACCGCGTCGGTCGTCGACTCCTGGTCGCAGGCGCCCGGCGGCGTCGTCGACGTCACCGAGCAGATGATGCACCTGGCGCTGCGCGCGGTCGCCCGGATCCTCTTCGGCACCGACGTGGAGGCGACGGTCGACGTCGTGGACCGCTGCTTCCCCGTCATCACGGAGTACGTGCTGCGGCGCGGCTACTCCCCCGCCAACGTTCCGCGCAGCTGGCCGACCCCGGCCAACAGGCGGGCGGCCGCCGCACTGGACGAGCTCTACGCCGTCTGCGACAGGATCATCGCGCAGCGGCGCACCGCGGCCGCGGGCGGTGGTGGCGGCGAGGACCTGCTGACGCTGCTGGCCGCTGCGGGCAGCTCGCACGACGGGGAGTTCGACGCCGGCGAGCTGCGCGACCAGGTGCTGATCTTCCTGCTCGCCGGGCACGAGACGACCGCCACCTCCCTCGCCTTCGCCCTGCACCTGCTGGCCCGCCATCCGGCGGAGCAGCGCCTGGCGCGCGAGGAGATCTCCCGGGTGCTGGGCGACCGTACGCCCGAGGCGGCGGACCTGGACCGCCTCCCCTACCTCACGCAGGTCCTCAAGGAGGCGATGCGGCTCTACCCGGCCGCCCCCATCATCGGCCGCAAGGCGGTCGCCGCCACCGAGGTCGGCGGGCACGCCATCCCCGCCGGCGCGAACATCATCCTCGCGCCGTGGGTGACGCACCGCCACCCGCTGCACTGGCCGGACCCGGACCGTTTCGATCCCGGCCGCTTCGCCCCGGAGGCGGAGGCAGGGCGCCCGCGCTACGCCTGGTTCCCCTTCGGCGGCGGACCGCGCGCCTGCATCGGGCAGCACTTCTCGATGCTGGAGTCGGTGATCGCGCTGGCGATGATCCTGCGGGCGTACGAATTCGAGGCCGTGGACACCGACATCCCCGTCAGCGCCGCGATCACGCTGCGGGCGGAGGGTCCGGCGCGCTGCCGGATCCGTCGCGCGGACGGCCCGGGGTCCTCGCGGCGGCCCGGCACCGCCTGACCGGCGCGCCACCGCGGTCGGCTCCGCGCGGGTCAGACCGCCGCGGGGGTGTGGTGGCCCTTGAGGCGTTCCAGGTCCGAGGGCCGGACCTGGATCACGAACAGCGCGATCAGCGCCGTGAGCAGGGTGAAGGCCGCCCCCGCGATGAAGGCCGCGGTCACGCCCGAGGTGAGGACCTGGTCGCTCCACGGCTTGGGGAACTGCTTCGTCCGGGCGAGGAAGGCCTTCTGCTCGGGGGTGGCGGTGCGCAGGAAGGCGCCGGCCTGGTCCTTGGCCTCGGTGCGGCTGGCGGTGCCGTAGACCGTGACCAGGATGGACAGGCCCAGCGAGCCGCCGACCTGCTGCATGGAGTTCAGCAGGCCGGAGGCCGCGCCCGACTCCCGGTCGGGGACGTTGGAGAGGGCCATCAGCGTCAGGGAGACGAACTGCATGCCCATGCCCGCGCTGAACAGCAGCATCGGGCCGAGGATGCTGCCCGGGTACGTCGAGTGGACGTCGATCTGCGTGAGCCAGGCCAGCCCGCCTGCCGAGCAGAGGGAGCCGGTCACCATGAAGGGTTTGGGCCCGAACCGGGGCAGGAGTTGCGAGGTGATCCCGGCGGTGACCGCGATCATGGCGCTGATGGGCAGGAAGGCCAGCCCGGCGCGCAGCGGGCTGAAGCCGAGGACGTTCTGCACGAAGAGGGTCAGGAAGAAGAACATGCCGAAGATCGCGCAGGCGAACAGGAGCATGATCGCGTACGTCCCCGCCCGGTTGCGGTCGGCGAACATGTGCAGCGGGGTGATCGGCTGGGGGGAGTGCCGCTCGTTCAGGACGAACAGGGTGAGCAAGGCCACCGCAGCGCCGAAGGAGCCCAGGGTCAGCGGGTCCGTCCAGCCCTCCTGGGAGGCGCGGATGAAGCCGTAGACGAGGGCGACCATGCCGAGGGTGGACAGCAGCGCGCCCGCGGCGTCGAAGTGGCCGGGGTGGCGCTGGGATTCGCGGATGACCCGCGGGGTGGCCAGGGCGATCAGCACGGCGATCGGCACGTTGACGAAGAGGACCCACCGCCAGTTGAGCCACTCGACCAGGATGCCGCCCGCGAGGAGCCCGATCGCGCCGCCGCCGGCCGAGACGCCGGCGAACACGCCGAACGCCCGGTTTCGTTCGGGGCCTTCGCGGAAGGTGGTGGTGATCAGGGCGAGCGCGGTCGGGGAGGCGACGGCGCCGCCGACGCCCTGGAGGGCGCGGGCCGCCATCAGCTGGCCGGCGTTCTGGGCGAATCCGCCCAGCAGCGAGGCCAGGCCGAAGAGCAGGACGCCGAAGACGAAGACGCGTCTGCGGCCGAGGATGTCGCCGGCGCGTCCGCCCAGCAGCAGCAGTCCGCCGAAGGTCAGGGTGTAGGCGTTGACGACCCAGGAGAGGCTCTCGGTGGAGAAGCCGAGTGCGGTCTGGATGTGCGGCAGCGCGATGTTCACGATGGTGATGTCGAGAACGACCATGAGCTGGCAGGACGCGATGACGAGCAGGGCAAGCCCGTGTCCGCCGCCTCGGACCGTGCCGCCGGTCCCGGTGGTGCTCGGCTGTGCGTTCGGGTCCACCTAGTCGACGCTAAGCCCGCGCTTCGGGGGTCACCACTCGAACAGTCTAGGCAATGTGATATGTCACATGCCAGACTGCGATCATGGACGACTTCCTCAGGCTCTCCGCGGCCACGGCCCGGTTCACCCACGGGGCCCCGCGCGCCTTCGCTTTCGGCGACGGCGGCCGGCTGCTCTGGTTCCTGCGTTCCACCGGTCCCACCGATGCCTCCGACAGCCTCTGGGTCCTCGACACCGCGACCGGCGCCGAGACCCGCCTCGCCGATCCCCGCGAGCTGTGCGCGGAGCCCGGAGAACTGCCCGTCGCCGAGCGCAGGCTGCGCGAGCGGATCCGCCTCGTCGCGGCCGGGATCGGCTCGTACGCGCTCTCCGGCGACGGCCGGCGCGCCGTCTTCGCGCTCTACGGGCGCCTGTACGCGGTCCGCGCCGACGGCAGCGGACCGCCCGAGGAGCTTCCGGCGGCCGGACCCGCCCTGGATCCCCGGCCCGACGCCGACGGCACCCGCACCGCCTACGTCACCGCCGACGCCCTGTACGTCACCCCGGGCGGCCGGGTCAGCCCCGACGACGGGGCCCGCTGGGGCGTCGCCGAATTCGCCGCCGCCGAGGAGCTGGGCCGCGCCCGGGGCCATTGGTGGTCACCGGACGGGGTGAGCCTCCTGGCCGCCCGCGTCGACGAAAGCGCCCTGCCGCGGCGCCACTTCACCGACCCCGCACACCCCGAGCTCCCGGCCGAGGACTTCGCGTACCCCGAGGCGGGCGGCCCCAACGCCGAGGTCCAGCTGTGGGTACTCGGACCCGCCGGGGAACGGATCCGCCTCGACTGGGACGCGCAGGCCTACCCGTACGTCTCGGACGCGTCCTGGGAGTCCGCCGGGGAGATCCTGCTGACCGTCCAGGACCGGCTCCAGCGCACCGTCCTGCTGCTCAGCGCCGACCCGGCCACCGGCCGCACCCGCGAGCTGTCGCGCACCACGCACCCCCAGTGGGTGGACCCGATGGTGCCCGGTACCCCGGCCCGCCTCCCGGACGGGCGGATGCTGACCGCCGTCGACACCCCGGGCGGCGCGGCCCGCGCCCTCGCGCTCGACGGACGGCCGCTGACCGGCGACGGGGTCCAGGTGCGCGCCTTCGCCGGGGTCCACGACGGCCTGCTGCTGATCGAGGCCGGGCTGCGCGACCCCGCCGAACAGCAGGTGCTCCTGCTGGATCCGGCGACCGGGGAGCACACCCCGCTCGCCGACGGGCCCGGCGTGCACGCCGTGCAGGCCTCGGCGGGGACGCTGCTGCTGACCTCCGCCGACGCCGACGGGATCCGGCGCACCGTCCGCACCCCCGACGGCCGGGAGTTCACCCCCGGCGACCTCTCCCAGCCGCTGCCCTACCGGGTGGTCCCGGTCCTGGAGCGGGTCACCGAGCACGCGGTCCCCACCGCCCTGGTGCTGCCCCGCGGGCACGTCCCCGGCCGCCGGCTGCCCGTACTGCTGGACAGCTACGGCGGCCCCGGCTTCCAGGACGTGTCCGCCGAGCCGCGCCGCTGGCAGGCCCGCCAGTGGTGGGCCGACCAGGGCTTCGCCGTCGTCACCATCGACAACCGGGGCACCCCTTACGTCTCGCCCGCCTTCACCCACGCCGTGTACCGCGGCTTCTGCGACGTCACCCTGGAGGACCAGGCCGCCGCCCTGCGGGCCCTCGGCGCGCGCCATCCGGACCTGGACCTCGGCCGGGTCGGCGTCCGCGGCTGGTCCTACGGCGGCTACCTGTCGGCGATGGCCGTACTGCGCCGCCCCGACCTCTTCCACGCGGCGGCGGCCGGCGCCGCGCCCACCGACTTCCGGCACTACGACACGGCGTACACCGAGCGGTACCTCGGGCTGCCGCAGGACCATCCCGAGGTCTACGAACGGAACTGCCTGATCCCGGACGCGCCGCGGCTGACCCGGCCGCTGCTGCTGGTCACCGGCCTGGCCGACGACAACGTCCACCCCTCCCACACCCTGCGGCTGTCGCAGGCGCTGACGGACGCGGGCCACCCCCACCAGCTGCTGGCACTGCCCGGTGTCACCCACATGACGCCCGGCGGGATCCGGGAGAAGGTGATGGCGCTGGAACTGGAGTTCTTCCGCCGCGAACTGGCCTGAAGCCGGGCAGGGACCGAGGCGGTCCACTCCGCGCGCGGGGGCCCGCGGACGCCGTTGTCCGCGGGCCCCCGCGCCCCGGGCCTCTAGACCAGGTGGCAGGCCACCTCGCGGCCGGCGGCGAGCCGCAGCAGCGGCCGCTCCGCGCGGCAGATCTCCCGCGCCTCCGCGCAGCGCGGGTGGAAGGTGCAGCCCGGGGGTGGAGCGGCCGGGCTCGGCGGGTCCCCGAGCAGCACGATCCGCTCCCGCCGCCGCTCCGCCACCGGGTCGGGCAGCGGTACGGCGGACAACAGCGCCCGCGTGTACGGGTGCCGGGGGTCCTCGTAGAGGGACGTCCGGTCCCCGATCTCGACGATCCGGCCGAGGTACATGACGGCCACCCGGTCGCTGACGCGTTTGACCACCGACAGGTCGTGCGCGATGAACACGTAGGCCAGACCCAGCTCCGCGCGCAGCCGCTCCATCAGGTTGACGATCTGGGCCTGTACGGAGACGTCGAGGGCGGAGACGGGTTCGTCGGCCACGATCAGCCGGGGACTGGTGGACAGCGCGCGGGCGATCCCGATGCGCTGGGCCTGCCCTCCGGAGAACTCGTGCGGGTAGCGGTCGATGTGCTCGGGGATCAGGCCGACCAGCTCCATCAGCTCGGCGGCGCGCCGGCGGGCGGCCCCGGCGCTCCAGCCCTGCACCAGCATGGGGTCGCAGATGATCCGGGCGACGCTCTGGCGGGGGTTGAGGGAGGAGTGCGGATCCTGGAAGACCATCTGGATGTCCTTGCGCAGCGGCCGCAGCGCACTCTGGGACAGCCGGCCGATCTCCCGGCCGTCGAAGGCGATCCGCCCGGAGGTCGGCTCCAGGAGGCGCACCAGCATCCTGCCGGTGGTGGACTTGCCGCAGCCCGACTCCCCGACCAGGCCGAGGGTTTCTCCGGCCGCCAGGTCGAAGGAGACCCCGTCCACGGCGCGCACGGGCGCCCCCCGGCGCCCGGTCGCGGAGCGCTTCCCGGGGAAGGCCATCGTCAGGTCGTGGACGGACAGCAGGGGCCCGGGGGCCGTGGTGGTCATCGGGTCGCCTCCTCGGCGGTGCGGGTGCCGGCGAAGTGGCAGGCCACGCTCCGGGCCGGGCCGCCCCCGCCGGGGGCCACTCCTGTGGCCGCGGCCCCGTGCCCGTTCCCGTAGGCCGTGAGTTCCGGACGACGCTCACGGCAGCGGGCGGCGGCGCGCGGGCAGCGGGGGGCGAAGGCGCAGCCGGGAGCGGGTGCGAGCAGGGACGGCGGGGAGCCGGGGATGAAGGGCAGCGGTTCGTCGTCGGCGGTGTCGAGGCGGGGCAGCGAGTCGAGCAGGCCCCGGGTGTACGGGTGGGCGGGATCGGCGAACAGGTCGTCGACGGGCGCCTGTTCGGCGGCCCGGCCCCCGTACATGACCAGCACTTCGTGGGCGACGCGGGCGACCACCCCGAGGTCATGGGTGATCATCACGACGCCGAGGCCGCGTTCCTGCTGGATCCGTGCGATCAGTTCCAGGATCTGGGCCTGGACGGTGACGTCCAGGGCGGTGGTGGGTTCGTCGGCGATCAGCAGGTCGGGTTCGCAGGCCAGGGCCATGGCGATCATCGCGCGCTGGCGCATGCCGCCGGAGAACTGGTGCGGGTACTCACCGGCGCGGCGGGCCGGTTCCGGGATGCCGACCTCGCCGAGCATGTCGACGGCGCGCCTGCGGCCGGCGGCCCGTCCGGCCCCGAAGTGCACCCGGTAGTGTTCGGCGATCTGCTCGCCGACCGTGTAGTAGGGGTGCAGGCTGGAGAGGGGGTCCTGGAAGATCATGGCCATCCGGCGGCCGCGGACCCCGGCCAGTTCCCGTTCGGACAGGCCCGCCAGCTCCCGTCCGGCGAGGGTGACGGAACCGGTGACCTCGGCGCCGCGGTGCAGGCCCATGACGGCCAGTGAGGTGACCGACTTGCCCGAACCGGATTCGCCGACGATCCCGAGGGTGCGTCCGGCCTCGACGGTGAAGGCGAGCGAGTCGACGGCCCGCACGGGGCCGCGCGGGGTGGTGAAGGTGACGCGCAGGTCGCGCACGTCGAGGAGCGGAGCGGTCGGCGCTGCGGCCATCAGTACCTCACCCTCGGGTCGATGACGGCGTACAGGAGGTCGACGACGAGGTTGGCGACGACGATGAAGAAGGCGGCGAGCAGGGTGACCCCGAGGACCACCGGCTGGTCGGAGCTGACCAGGGCCCCGTAGAAGAGCCGCCCGACGCCTGGGAGTCCGAAGATCGACTCGGTGATCACGGCTCCGGCGAGCAGCCCGCCGAGGTCCATCCCGAAGAGGGTCAGGATGGGGGTCATCCCGGAGCGCAGGCCGTGCTTGACGACGACCGTGCGTTCGGGCATGCCTTTGGCGCGGGCCGTGCGGATGTAGGGCTCGGCCATGGCCTCGATCATCGAACCGCGGCTCTGGCGCGCGTACATGGCGGCGTACAGCAGCGCCAGGGCGGTCCAGGGCAGGAGCAGGTTCGAGGCCCAGGCGAGCGGATCCTCGGTGAAGGGCCGGTAGGCGGGATACGGCAGGAGGCCGGCGATGCGGATGACGCCGTGGATGAGCATGACGGAGGTGAAGTAGACGGGCAGCGAGGCGGCGGCGACCGCGCCGACCATCAGTGCCTTGTCGGTGGCGGTGCCCTTGCGCAGGGCCGCGGTGACACCGGCGCCGAGGCCGAGGACCAGCCACAGTACGGCGGCGCCGACGGCGAGGGACGCGGAGACCGGGAGGCGGTCGGTCAGCAGGTCCCACACGGGCAGGGAGTTCTCGTAGGAGTAGCCCAGGCAGGGGAAGCCGCAGCGGACGGCGTACTGGCCGGTGCCGAGGGTGCGGCCGGTGAAGATGCCGGTCAGGAAGTCGGCGAACTGCTTCCACAGGGGCTCGTCGAGGCCGAGGTACTCCCGTACGTCCGCCAGCCGCTCGGGGCTGCAGGTCTTGCCGCAGGCGGCGGCCGCCGGGTCGGAGGGCAGGACGTGGAAGATAAGGAAGGTGACGGCGGCGATGGCGAGGAGCACGCCGGCGAGGGCGAGCAGCCGCCGGGCGAGGTAGAGGATCACGTGCGGCCGCCCCTCGGGTCGAGGATGTCGCGCAGGGCGTCGCCGAGCAGGGTGAAGGCGAGCACGGCGAGGAAGAGGAAGACGCTCGGGATGGCGAAGTAGGTGGGGTCGGTCTCGTAGAAGGCGACGGACTCGGCGATCATCTGGCCCCAGGAGGGGGTGGGCGGCCGGACGCCGACGCCGAGGTAGCTCAGGGCCGCCTCAGTGCTGATCATGCCGGGGACGAGCAGGGTGGTGTAGGCGATGACCGGGCCCGAGACGCCGGGGAGGATGTCGCGGGTCAGGATGCGCCAGGGGGTGCTGCCGCCCACGCGGGCGGCGTCCACGTACTCGCGGTGCTTGAGGGAGAGGGTTTGGCCGCGCACGACGCGGGCGACGCCGGGCCAGCCGAAGACGCCGATGACGGTGGTCATGAGCAGGATCCGGTTGACGTCCTTGGCCACGGACAGCATCGCGATCATGAAGATCAGCGACGGGAAGGACATGGTCACGTCCATGAGCCGGGACAGGACCGCGTCGGTGCGGCCGCCGAAGTAGCCGGCGGCGATCCCGGCGGCGGTGCCTGCGCCCACCACGATCGCGGTGGCGGCGAAGGCGATGAGGAGGGAGACCTGGGCGCCGTGGACCACGCGGGCGAACAGGTCGCGCCCGGTGACGGGTTCGACGCCGAGCCAGTGCTCGGGGCTGATCCCGCCGAAGGAGCCGAGCGGCCGGCCCCCCAGGTAGGGGTCGACGGCGGCCTTGTCGAACTCCTCGGGGGCCCACCCGCCGAGCGCGCCGAGCCAGGGGGCGGTGGCGGCCATGAGGACGAAGAGGAGGACGAGGCAGAGGCTGACGCGCACGGCGGGGCGGCGGCGCAGTTCCCGGCGGGCGAGCTGCCAGGGGCTGCTGCCGGTGGCTGCCGCCGCGGGCGCGTCCTCGGCGGTGTCGGGGGCCGGTGTCCCGTCCGGAACGGGAGGCGGGGCCGCCTGGCCGCCGGCGCCGGGTGCGGTGGTGGTCATGGTGTCGGTGGCTCCCTCGTCCTCAGCCCTGGCTCTTCGAGGGGTCCTTGAGGCCGACCGTGCCGTAGTCGATGGTGCCGGTCCACACGGGGTGGCCGAAGGCACCCGCGATGTTGGGGCCGACGAGCAGCGGTTTGCGCTCCAGGAGGATCGGGACGGACGGGGACTTCTTCATGAGTTCCGCGTCGAGGTCGATCCAGGCCTGGCCGGCCTGCCTGGCGTCGGCCATGGCGTTGATCTCGTCGATGCGCTTGCTGGTGGCCTCGTCGCGGAACTGGCTGTAGTTGCCCTGGTTGCCCTTGTCCTTGATGGTGCGGCCGTCGAAGACGAAGGGGATCCAGGTGGATCCGGAGGGGTAGTCGGGGCACCAGCCGGTCAGCGTCATGTCGGGGGTGGTGGAGAGGTCGCCGATGACGTCGTAGTAGGCCCCGGGGTCGACGGTGTCGACGACGACCTCGATGCCCGCCCGGGACAGGCCCTGCTGGAGGGCCTCGGCCTTGGCCTTGTCGCCGGTGGACACGGACAGGGAGACCTTCATCTTCTCCTTGCCCGCGGCCTTGAGGAGTTCCCTGGCCTTGGCCGGGTCGCCGGCGGGGGCGATCTTCAGGGTGTCGGCCTGCTTGCCGCCCGAGAGGGCCGGGGGCAGGTAGGCGGTGGCGATCTCGTTGAGCGCGGGTCCCCCGCCCGCGGTGATGACGGCCTCCTTGTCGACGGCGTACTGCATGGCCTGGCGCACCCTGGGGTCGTCGAAGGGCGCCCGGGAGTTGTTGAGGTACAGCATCTCGGTACAGCCCTGGGATTCGGCCAGCAGCCGTGCCTTGACGGCGGGGGCGGGGAGCACCTTGGAGGCGCTCTCGGGGCGCATGTCGGCGTACTGGACGGTGGAGGCGTCGGCGCCCTCGCCGGCGATGATCCGGTCGTCGATCTGCCCGCCCCCCAGGCCCATGACGACCACGAACCTGTCGGGGTATGCCTTGCGCACGGTGTCGGTGCCGGGGTCCCAGTGCTCGTTGCGGACCAGGACCAGCTTCTTGTCGCGGTCGTAGGACTCGATCTTGTACGGGCCGGAGGAGAAGGGGCGGGCGTCGTACCGGGTGCCCTTCTCCTGGCCCTGCGGTACGGGGGCGAAGGTCGGCAGGGTCGCGGTCGCGGAGAACTCGGCGACGGGCCGCGCCAGTTCGAAGACGATGGTCCGGTCGTCGGGGGTCTTGACGGAGTCGAGGTGCTTGCCGCCCAGGGGGCCCTTGTAGCCCTCGGTGCCGGCCAGGTACCGGGCGGCGTAGTCGGGGCCGCCGGTGAGGTCGGGGGCGAAGGAGCGCTCGACGTTGTACTTGACGTCCTGGGCCCTGACCGGCGAGCCGTCCTCGTACTTCACGCCGTCCTTGAGGGTGAAGGTCCACGTGCGGCCGCCGTTGGTGGGGGTTCCCAGGTCGGTGGCGAGGTCGGGGACCAGTTCGCTGCCCGCGGCGCCGGGCTCGGCCTTGAAGGTGACGAGGGTGCGGTAGAGGAGCCGGGTGGCGAAGTCCATGGTCGGCATGACCCAGTTGCGGGCGGGGTCGAGGTGCGCGAAGTCCTGGTTGGACAGGACGGTGAGGGTGCCGCCCTTGACGGGGGCGCCGCCGAGGACCTTGCCGGCGCTGCCCGCGGCCGGGTTGGGGGCGCCCGCGGCCGCCGCGTCCTTCTTCGGGTCGGAGCAGCCCGACGCACCGAGTGCGAGAGCGGCCACCAGGGTGGTGGCGAGGGCGAGTGGGGCGCGCTTGGTCATGGGTCACTCCAGTGCAGGGCCGGACGGGGCCGGGGACGGGCCTGGGGAAGGGTCCTGGAGGCTGGACAGGACGCCCTACGATGTGACCGGTAACATAGTAATGTGAAATTGCACTGACAAGGGGTGGGGCCCTCCGTTATCCACCCGTGTCCACTTCCCACCGCGGCCGCTTCCCCGGACACGAAAGACAGCCGGGGCCCGGACCGTACGGTCCGGGCCCCGGCGGAGCGGGCGGGTTCAGCCGGTTCAGCCCTTGGCGGAGCCGGCGCCCAGCCGGCTGGCGGGACGGCCCACCGGCTCGTCGCGGCCCTGGGCCCAGAGCGAGCGGACGTGGCCGAGGTGGCGCATCATGCACGCCTCGGCGGCTTCCGCGTCTCCCGTGAGCATCAGGTCGAGGAGCTCGATGTGCTCCTCGGCGGAGGAGACCAGCTTGCCGGCCTCGTCCAGGCCGGTGAGCCCGTACAGGCGGGAGCGCTTGCGCAGGTCCCCGACGGTTTCGACGAGGCGGTCGTTGCCGGCGAGCCCGAGCAGCCCGAGGTGGAAGCGGCGGTCCGCCTCCAGGTAGCCGATGAGGTTGTGGTCGCGGGCGCTGGTGACGATCTCCTGGGCGATGGGGCGCAGGGCTTCGAGCTGCTCGGTCGTGGCGGTCTTGGTGATCCGCCCGATGGTCGGCACCTCGATCATCGTGCGCAGTTCGGTGTACTGGTCCAGGTCGCGCTCGCTGACCTCGGTGATCCGGAACCCTTTGTTGCGGACGGGTTCCACCAGGCCCTCCCGGGCCAGGTCGAGCATGGCCTCGCGCACCGGGGTGGCCGAAACGCCCAGCTCGGCTGCGAGCCCGGGGGCCGAATAGACGCTCCCGGGGCGCAGTTCACCCGCTATCAGCGCGGCTCGGAGGGCGTGGCCGACCTGGTCGCGAAGCCTTTCCTGCGCCTTGATGAGACTGTGCTGCTTCAGGTCACCCACTGCTTTTCCTCCGAGCCCCTCACACCACCGGCGTGCAGGGCAACAGCGTACAATGTCACGTTTCGCTGTGTGCCCCGGCGGCCTGGAACAGCGCGACCGCCACGGCAAGATCCTCCCAGGCCATGCCCACGCTCTTGAAGAGCTGTGGACAACCGCTCCGGCCGCCCGCGGGCCGCCGGCCCGCGACGAGGTCCGCGAGGGTCCCCGCGATGTGGCCCGGACCGATCAGGCCCTCCTCCTCCGGGACCAGCAGGTCCCCCGCCTCGCGCAGGGCCGCCGCGCGCGACTCCACGTACACGGCGGACCGCCGTACGAGCGCCGAGTCGGTCTCGCGGGCCCCCGGCTCGTGCGAGCCGACCGCCACGACGGTGGCACCCGGAGCCACCAGTCGGCCGTCGAAGAGCGGCTCCCGGGCGGTGGTGCAGCACAGGACCAGGTCCGCGCCGGCCACGTCGCCGGGAACGCCGGTCCGCGCCCGCAGGCCCAGGGCGCGGGCGTGCGCGGCGAGTTGCCCGGCGCCCCGGGCGCTTCGTCCGACGACGACCAGCTCCGCGGGCTCGCGCACCGCGAGGACCGCGTCCAGGTGCCCGTACGCCTGCGGCCCCGAGCCGAAGAGGACCAGCCGCGGCGCTCCCGCCCCCGCCGGGAGCAGGTGGCGCAGCGCCAGCGCGGAGACCGCCGGGGTGCGCAGGGCCGTCAGGGCCGCCCCGTCGAACAGGGCGAGCGGGCGCAGCGTGGGGCCGTCCAGCAGCAGGTAGGTACCGGTGATCCGGGGCAGCCCGCGGCCCGGGTTGCCGTGCGCCACCCCGGCGATCTTGACCCCGGCGTACGCCCCGTCGGCGGCCGGCATCATCAGCAGTTCACCGCCCGGCACGGGGAGGCTGGTGCGCTGCGGGCAGGCTTCCGGGTCCAGCCCGGCCCGCAGCGCGGCGGCCAGGGCGTCGGCCGCCGCGGCCGGGGAGAGCAGCCGGGCCGTCTCCTCGGGGCCCCACTGCGGTATCACCAGGCGAATCCGGCGCCGAGGGCGTCGTACGGGTCGCTCACGAAGGTGTGCTCGCCGGTGCGGTGGGCGCTGCCGCTGATCTCGGTGACCGCGCCGGGCAGGATCCGCCCGGTGAAGACCGTGCCGGTCACCGACTCGTGCAGCAGGTCCTCGCCGGGGCCGAGCCGCCCGTCCTCGCCGAGCAGCGCGAGGCGCGCGGACGTGCCGGAACCGCAGGGCGAGCGGTCGACCTGCCCGTCGGCGAAGACCGTGACGTTGCGCTGGTGCGGCCCGGAGGGGGTGTCGGGACGTTCCTCGTGGAGGATCACGCCGTAGACCCCGGAGAGCAGCGGCCCGCCGGGGTGCCAGGTGGCGGGGTGGGCGGCCAGCGCGGCCCGGACCTCCCGGGCGGCCCGCACCAGGGCGGGCAGCGAGCCGCGGGAGACGTCGAGGCCGAGGTCGCGGGCGGCGAGCGAGGCGTAGCAGGCTCCGGCGTGCGCGATGTCGACGTCGGCCAGGCCCAGTGAGGTGGCGACGGGCACCTTGCGGGCGCTCACCCGGGCCGGCACGTTGCGGAAGGTGACGCCGGTGGTGCGGCCGGCGTCCCGGTGCACGGTGGCGGTGACCCGCCCCGACGGCACGTCGATGCGCACCTGCGCGTCCCCCTGGTCCGGGGCGGTGACCCGGCCGGTGTCCACGGCCCAGACGCCCAGTGCCATGGTGCCGTGGCCGCAGGCGGTGGAGTAGCCGTCCTTGTGCCAGAACAGCACCCCGAAGTGGGCCCCTTCGTCGTCGGGCGGGACGACGAACCCCCCGTACATGCCGGCGTGCCCGCGCGGCTCCTGCACCAGCAGGCGCCGTACGTCGTCCAGGGCGCCCGGGCGGGGGGCCGACGCGGATCCGCCCGGTCCGACGGCGGTGGCGCAGCGCTCGGCGACGGTGTCGCCGGGGACGGGCGGGAAGGCGTCGGCGCCGTCGGTGGTGTCGACGATCCGGAAGGGCTCCCCGGCGGTGTGGTAGTCGGTGGTGCGCACCGGGAAGCGGGGGCCGTTCACAGGAGGAAGCCGGCGGGGAAGGGGTCGGCCGGGTCGAGGAAGTACTGGGCGGTGCCGGTGATCCAGGCCCGTCCGGTGATGGTGGGCACGAGGGCGGGGAGTCCGCCGACGGTGGTCCGTGCGACCAGGCGGCCGGTGAACTCGGTGCCGATGAAGGACTCGTTGACGAAGTCCGCGCCCAGTTCCAGCAGGCCCCGGGCGTGCAGCTGGGCCATGCGCGCGCTGGTGCCCGTCCCGCAGGGCGAGCGGTCGAACCAGCCGGGGTGGATGGCCATGGCGTGCCGGGAGCGGTGGGCGTCGGAGCCGGGTGCGGCGAGGTAGACGTGCTTGACCCCGGCGATGGAGGGGTTCTCGGGGTGGACGGGCCGGTCGCCGGAGGCGTTGACCGCCGCCATGACGGCGAGTCCGGCGGCCAGCAGGTCGTCCTTGCGGGCGCGGTCGAAGGGGAGCCCGAGCGCGTCGAGTTCGACGATGGCGTAGAAGTTGCCGCCGTAGGCCAGGTCGTAGGTGATCGTGCCGTAGCCGGGGACCTGCGCCTTCAGGTCGAGCCCGACGCAGAAGGAGGGCACGTTGGTGAGGGTGACGGCGGTGGCCGCCCCGTCCTCGACCCGGACGTCGACGCTGACCAGGCCGGCCGGGGTGTCGAGGCGCACGGTGGTGACCGGTTCGACGACGGGCACCATGCCGGTCTCGACCAGGACGGTGGCGACCCCGATGGTGCCGTGCCCGCACATGGGCAGCAGGCCGGACACCTCGATGTACAGGACGCCGAAGTCGGCGTCGGGGCGGGTGGGCGGCTGGAGGATGGCGCCGCTCATCGCGGAGTGCCCGCGCGGCTCGTACATGAGCAGGGTGCGCAGGTGGTCGGCGTGTTCGATGAAGTGGAGCCGTTTGTCCGCCATGGTGGCGCCGGGGATCACGCCGACTCCCCCGGTGATCACCCGGGTGGGCATGCCCTCGGTGTGCGAGTCCACCGCGTGGTAGACGTGGCGCGTGCGCATGGGGTTCTCCCTTAGACGAGGCCCTCGGCGAGGGCCTTCTCGGTGGCTGCGCGGACGGCGGCCTCGGTCTCGCCGGTCAGCGGGAAGCGCGGCGGGCGGGTGGCGCCGCCGGGGCGGCCCGCCAGGTCCATGGAGAGCTTGATGGCCTGGACGAACTCGGTCTTGGAGTCCCAGCGCAGCAGGGAGTGCAGGGACTTGTAGAGGGGCAGGGCGGTGGCGAGGTCTCCGGCGACGGCCGCCCGGTAGAGGGTGGCGCAGGATTGCGGCAGCGCGTTGGGGTAGCCGGCGATCCAGCCGACCGCGCCGGCGAGGGCGAGTTCGAGCAGGACGTCGTCGGCGCCGATGAGCAGGTCGAGGCCGGGGGCGAGTTCGGCGATCTCGTAGGCGCGGCGCACGTCGCCGCTGAACTCCTTGACGGCGACGACGGAGCCGTCGGCGTGCAGCCGGGCGAGCAGGGAGGGGACCAGGTCCACCTTGGTGTCGATGGGGTTGTTGTACGCCACCACGGGCAGTCCGGCGCGGGCGACCTCGGCGTAGTGGGCGCGTACGGTGCGCTCGTCGGCCCGGAAGGCGTTGGGCGGCAGCAGGAGGACGGAGCCGGCGCCCGCCTCGGCGGCCTGGTCGGCCCAGCGGCGGGCCTCGGCGCTGCCGTAGGCGGCGACGCCGGGCATGACGCGGGCGCCGTCGCCGGCGGCCTCGACCGCGGTGCGCACGACGCGCGCCCGCTCTTCGTCGGTGAGGGTCTGGTACTCGCCGAGGGAGCCGTTGGGGACGACCCCGTCGCAACCGGAACCGATCAGCCAGGCCACGTGTTCGGCGTAGGCGTCGTAGTCGACGGTGAGGTCCTCGCGCAGCGGGAGCGCGGTGGCGACCATGATGCCGTGCCAGGGGCGGCTGCGGGGGGCCGGGTGCTGCGCCGGGTCCGGCGCGGGGGTGTGCGCGAGGGTCATGTGGACTCCTAGAGTGGTGTGTGACATTTTACTAGTGGGTGCGAGTCGGCCACAAGGGCCGGGACGCCCCGATCGGGCTCAGGCCGGGGGAAGTTCGGCGAGATGGCGCAGCGGGACCGGGCAGGACAGCGGCCGCCGGCCGGCTGCGGGCTCCTCACCGGCGAGGGCGGCGACGGCCGGACCGCACATGCGGCCCTGGCACCAGCCCATGCCGGCGCGGGTGAGCAGTTTGACCGTACGGGCGTCCCGCGCGCCGAGGTCCTCGGCGGCCTCCCGGATCCGGGAGGCCGGCACCTCCTCGCAGCGGCAGACGACGGTGTCGTCCCGGAGCCACCCGCTCCAGCCGGGGCCGGGCCGGTGGGCGGCGGCCATCGCCCCGGCGAAGGCGCGCAGCCGGGAGCGGCGGCGCAGCAGCACGGCGGGTACCGGCCGGCCGGCGATGGCGTGCGCGGCGATCTCCCCCTCGGTGAAGGCGAGTCCGGCGCCGCCGATGCCGCCGGTCTCCCCGGCGGCCCAGACGCCGGGGACGGTGGTGCGCTGCCCGGCGTCCAGCACCAGGGCGGGCGTGCCGTCGAGGTCGCGGCCGGTGGCGCAGCCGAGGCCGGTGGCCAGTTCCAGCTGGGGCACGAGCCCGTGGCCGACGGCGAGGGCGTCGCAGGGGATCCGGCGGGCGGTGCCGGGCAGCGGGCGCCAGTCGCGGTCGAGCCGGGCGACGGTGACGGCCTCGACCCGGTCGGCGCCGTGGGCCTCGGTGACGGCGTGCCGGGTCAGGAGGCGGACCCGGTGGCGCAGCAGGGAGCCGCCGTAGACGGCGCCCTCGCCGAGCTTCGCGGGGTTGCGCAGCAGGGCAGGGGCGTTCGGGACGTACGCCGTGTAGGCCGCGGCCTCCACGACCGCGGGGACGGTGGCTCCGGCGGCGGCGAGGGAACGGACCGCCGCGAGCAGCAGCGGTCCGCTCCCGGCGACGACCACCCGCCGGCCGGGGAGCACCAGGCCGCCCTTGAGCATGGCCTGGGCTCCCCCGGCCCCGATCACTCCGGGGAGGGTCCAGCCGGGGAAGGGCAGTTGCCGCTCGTGGGCGCCGGTCGCGATGAGGACGGCGCGGGCCGGGACGCCGGCGGCGCGCTCCCCGGGGCCGTGGCCGGTGACGGCGTGCAGGCGCCAGCCGTCCCCCTCCGGGAGCACCGACCAGACGTGGTGGGCCGGGAGGTAGCGGATCCGGCCGGCCGCCACGTGGGCCCGCAGGCCGGCCTCGCGGGCGGCGAAGGCGGCCCAGCCGTGATGGAGGGCCTCGGGCCGGGCGGCGCCGAGGCCGGGCGCGGGGCGGCGGTAGTACTGCCCGCCCGGCTGCTCCCCCGCGTCGAGGAGCGCGACCCGCAGCCCGTGCCCGGCGGCGACGACGGCGGCGGCCAGCCCGGCGGGCCCGGCGCCGACGACGGCCAGATCCACCACGTCACCGGCGGCCCGCCGGGCCCCTGCGGGGGGCTCGACGGCGCCAACCGGACCCCCTGCTGCGGGACCGGCGGCATCGGCCGGGACCCCTGGGGCGGACTCGGCGGGGCTGGCCGGGGTGCCCGCGCCGGGGCCGACGAGAGGGCCCCCGGCCTGCCCGGCCGCCACGCCTGCGGCAGATCCGACGCGTCCGGCGGCCTCAGCCGGAGCCCCTGCGGCGGACTCGGCGGGGCCGGCCGGGGTGCCCGCGGCAGATCCGACGGGCACGGCGGCGGCGCCCCGGGCCCCTGCGGGGGGCTCGACGACATCGTTCGGGGTGTCGGCCGCGGTGGGGTCCGCGGGGTCAGACGGTGAGGTCGGCATGGCCGTCTCCTTCCTGCGTGGTGACGGTGTCCCCGGGGCGGGCGGGGATCAGGCAGGCCCGTTGGTTGGGGCGGCCGTTGACGGTGACCAGGCAGTCGTAGCAGGTGCCGATCCCGCAGAACACGCCGCGCGGGGCGCCGGTGACGCGGGTGGTCCGCCAGGCGAGGATCCCGGCGGACCAGAGGACGGCGGCGACGGACTGGCCTTCCTGCGCGGACAGTTCACGGCCGTCGAAGGCGACCGTGAACTGCCCGGCCGGACTGCCGCCGACCAGTGAGCGGGGGCTGCGCATCGGGGGTCCTCCTCGGGGTGGGGCCGGTTCCGGCACCGGACCGGAGGGTCGTGGCGTCGTGGCGTCGTGGCGTCGCCCTCAGCCGCGTGCCGCCACCACTCCGCGGGCGGGGCGGCCGGCGCCGAGGTTGTGGCGGGGTCATGGGCGCGGGCCCTCGCTCCGCACCGCAGCGGGGCGGTCGAAGCGGGCCGGGACGAAGGGGGACGGGTCCAGCGGCGGCCGGGAGCCCGTCAGGGCGGCGGCGATCAGCAGGCCCGTCGCCGGGGCGAGCCCGATGCCCGCGCCCTCGTGACCGCAGGCGTGCAGGAGCCCGGGGACGCGAGGGTCCGGGCCGATCGCCGGGAGGTGGTCGGGGAGGTAGGGCCGGAAGCCGTGGTAGGCGCGGATCACCCGGACATCGGCGAGCACCGGGAAGAGGGCGGCCGCCTGGGCGGCCAGCCGGCGCAGGGCCTCGGCGGACAGGCCGCGGTCGAAGCCGACGCGCTCCCGGGTGGCGCCGATCAGGACCGGGCCCGACGGGGTGCCCTCCACCACCGCCGAGGACTGCAGGGCCGCCGATCCGCTGGCGACGTCCGCGATGTAGTCGGCGGCGTAGACCTTGTGCCGCACGACGCGCGGCAGGGGTTCGGTGACCAGGACGAAGCCGCGGCGCGGCAGGACGGGCAGTCGCACCCCGGCGAGGTCCGCGACGGATCCGGCCCAGGTTCCCGCCGCGTTGACCACCGCCGGGGCGCTGATCTCGCGCCGGGTGGTGCGGACGCCCCGCACCGCGCCCGCGGCGTCCCGCAGCACGGCCGTCACCTCCTCGCCGAGGTGCAGCGCGGCGCCCGAGGCTGCCAGCAGCCGGGCTGCCGCCTGGGCGGGATGGACCTGGGCGTCCTGCGGGTAGTGGAAGCCGCCCGCGAGGCCCGGGGCCAGATGGGGCTCCAGGGCGCGCAGGTCCCGGGCCCCCGCCTCGGCCGCCTCGACTCCGGCCTTGCGCTGGCCTTCCGCGAAGCTCCGCAACGCCTGGAGCGAAGCCCCGTCCGGGGCGACGACGAGGCCGCCCTTGGCTTCGTACTCGATTTCCTGCGGGAGGGCGGCGGCCAGCTCGCGCCACAGCCGCGCCGACAGCAGGGCGAGGTCGAGTTCCGGGCCGGCCTCCTTGTCGGAGACGAGCAGGTTGCCCTCGCCCGCGCCGGTGGTGCCGCCCGCGACGGGGCCGCGGTCGACGACGGCCACGGAGAGGCCGGCGCGGGCGGCGTGGTACGCGCAGGCCGCGCCGACGACGCCGGCGCCGATGATCACGACGTCCCAGGGATGTCTCTTGAGCACGGCAGTAATATGTCACATTCTTTTAGGGCTGCCCAGACCCGTCCCGCCCCCCTCGGGCGGCGGGACGGGTCCGGTGGGGATCAGCTGCGGAGCGGGCCCTCACAGGTGTAAGGCGACGTGCCCGCCTTCTTGTTGGTCCAGATCTCCACTGGCCCGAAGGAGCAGTTCATGTCGGCCAGGTTGTTGGAGGCCGCGCCCGCCCGGTCGAGGATGAAGTAGTCCACCGTCTCGGACATGTCCTTGAAGTTCTGGTCGTCGCTGCGCCAGTTCTTCAGGTTCGCGCTGATCCGGCCGGTGCAGGTGAAGCGGCGCTTGCCCGCGTCCCCGTTCTCCACGCAGTCCGGTGTGTTGTACGTGGCCGCGGCGAAGGCCGCCTTCACGGGGCCGAGGGTCGCCTCTCGCAGCCGGTCGTTGGGGGTGAAGGAGGTGTTCGGCACGTAGAGCTGGGCGACCTTGGCGATCTGCGCGCTCAGGAAGCGGTCGTAGTCGCGCTGGAGGTAGGTGTCCGCACCCGTCCGGTGGCGCCACTCGTCGTACCCCGCCACGTCGTTGGTGCGCAGGTGGGTGTACATCTCGCGCAGCAGGCTGGGCTTCTCGGTCCACAGGAACTCGAAGAAGGTGCCGGCGTAGCTGTAGAAACGGAAGCCGTCGCCGTCGTAGGTGGCGTTCAGCAGCTGCTCGACGCTCATGCGCGGGCCGCCGCCGGAGGTGTCGCTGATGATGCTCTGCACCAGGGACTTGCGGACGGCGATGCCGTTGTCGCGGGTGGACCCGTCGAAGAACTCGGCGGTGCCCTCGTCCATGGCGGTCGTGCGGTCCCCCTCGTACCAGGGGCCTTCGCCGAAGGAGCCGGGGACGGCGTAGCGGCCGTTGAGGTAGTGCGTGTACTCGTGGCGGAAGAGCTCCTCCAGGGTGAGGGAGGAGTCCTGCGGGACGCGGCGCTGGTAGGTGTAGAAGGTGGCGCCGTCCTCGATGTAGATGCCGCCGTTGTTGGTGCCGTAGCCGGTCAGGATCGGGTGGTAGTTCTCGTAGTCGGCGCGGGAGGCGTAGAGCACGATGTTCAGCGTGGTGTTGGGGTCGCCCGCGAGCGGCTGGTCGGTGCCGAGCACGCGGTGGAACTGCGACTTGACCTGCTTGCTCGCGTAGTAGAGCTGGTCGACGGTGGCCTGGTCGAGGGCGGTGCGGACCTTGATGCCGCCGTTGTCGTAGGAGTAGGTGTGGGGGAAGAGCTGCTTCTCGATGTCCTCCTTGCACACCGCGTACGGCTTGCAGGCCCCGTAGAAGTTCAGCCAGGAGACGAGTTTGGCCCAGGGCTCGCTGCCCAGGCCCGACTTGACCGGGGCCAGGAGTGCGCCGAGGTCCGCGACGACCTGGTCCCGCAGGCCGGCGACCTGGCCGAAGCGGCCGTATTCGGCCAGGGCGTCGCGGGCCACCCAGGCGTTGCCGGTGCCCGCGAGGTGGGTGTAGCCGGAGAAGGCCTTGAAGGCCGCGCGGTACGCGGGGTCGGCGGCCACCGCCGCGTGGAAGGCGGCGTCCTGGTTGCCCGGGTAGACGCCCAGGTAGTTGACGGAGAGGGCGGCCAGGGCGGCGCCCGCCCAGCCGGAGTCCAGGTGGGTGGCCGGGTGGGCCGGGTCCATGGTGGCCAGGACCTTCTTGATCAGGCCGAGCTGGTGCTGGCGCAGGCCGGGCGCGCTGGCGGCGTAGAGGGCTTCGCGCAGGCTGTTGGCGTTGGTCCGGGTCACGTCGAAGGACCGGGCGGCGGCGCCGAAATCGGCGACGGCCTGACGCATGGCGTTCACGGTCGGGGCGTCGGTGACGTCGATCTCGGAGCGGGAGTAGTCGTGGTAGGCGACCGCGTGCAGGTAGGTGAACATCTCCTCCAGGTGGGAGGAGTTGCGGCCGTCGTGGGCGGCGGCCAGGCCGGATATCCGGCGGGACACGGCCTGGACGTGCGCGTCGGACATGACGGGCGCGAGGCGGGCGTCCCAGGTCCACAGGAGTCCCCTCAGACACCCGTCGGCGAGGACGGCCGGGTCGGCGAGGAAGTCCGCGAACTGTTCGGGGGCGAGGCCCGTGATCCCGTCCAGGGTGCAGGGGACGCCCCCGGCGACGCTCCGCGCGACGGGGGCCGCCTGGGCGGCGGCGCTGCGGCTCTTCTCGGTGCGCTCGGCCGGGGCGGTGGCGGCCGTGGCGGCGCCGGGGACCCTGCCGGAGGCGGCCTGGCCGGTTCCGGGGGCCGGGGCGGGTGCGGGGGTGTTGTCCGGCGCCGCGGCGAGGCGGTCGACCTCGTCGAAGGGGTTCGGCGCGCCGGGAGCGCCGGCGGAGAAGGTGGCGGGCGCCTGGCCGCCCGGCGCGGTGGCGACGGAGGCCCCCGGGTCGGCGGCCCGGGCCACGGCCTGGCCCGCGGTGGCGAGGAGGGTGACGGCGACGGCGGCGGAGAGGAGGGACGTACGCACAGCTCTGTGCTGGAACACCAAGGACTCCTGAGGGGAGGGGAGGTGGGGGACATGGTGCGTGAGGTGCGATGGGTGCCGTTGGTGGCCTGCGGAGGCCCGGACGCCCGGGCGGCGGGACACGGGGAGGCCAATTGCCGTGCGCAACACGGCGTTTGACGGGGATTAACGTGGCGCGGTGTGAGCTGTAACATAGTAATGTGAAATTGCACTGACAAGCCCTGTGCGCCCCTCAGTTCGCATCTTCCTGAAGGAGCCCCCGTGACCGACGCACCCTCCCCCCTCCACATCGGCAGTCACGACCTGCCGGTGTCCCCGGAGTTGTCCCGGTTCATGGCGGGGAGCTGGGCACCGTCCCCGCTGCCCGACTCCGCACGCGTTCCCGCCCGCGCCGTCACCCCGGCCCGCCGCGCCCGGCTGTCGGCGCGCTTCCCCGGCGAGCGGCTGATCGTCCCGGCCGGCGAACTGAAGGTCCGCAGCAACGACTGCGACCACCGCTTCCGCCCGCACAGCGCGTACGCGTGGCTGACCGGTCTGACGGGTGAGGACCAGGTCGGCCACGTCCTGGTCATGGAGCCGTCCGGCCCCCACGCGCACGAGGCGGTGCTGTACCTGAGGCCGCGCTCGCCGCGCCGCGAGGGCGACGAGGCGTTCTACCGGGACCGCCGCCACGGGGAGTTCTGGGTGGGCCGCAGGCCGGACGTCGCCGAGACGGAGCGTCTCACCGGCATCCGCTGCGCACCCCTGGAACAGCTGGGGTCACCGACGGGCCGCGATGCCGGCAGCGACGGTGAACTGGCGACGGTCCTGTCGGAGTTGCGGCTGGTCAAGGATGTCTGGGAGGTCGAGCAGCTCCAGCTGGCGGTGGACCACACGGTGGCCGGTTTCGAGGACGTCGTACGGGCGCTGCCGCGCGCCCTGGCGCACCCGCGCGGGGAGCGGTGGATCGAGGGGGTCTTCGCCCTGCGCGCGCGGGCCGAGGGCAACGGCACCGGGTACGAGACGATCGCGGCGGCCGGCGCGCACGCCTGTGCGCTGCACTGGACCCGCAACGACGGCCGGCTGGAGGCGGACGAACTGCTCCTCCTGGACGCGGGCGTGGAGACCGACACGCTCTACACGGCGGACGTCACCCGCACGCTCCCGCTGTCGGGGCGCTTCTCCCCCGTCCAGCGGCAGGTCTACGAACTGGTCCTGGCCGCCCAGGAGGCGGGCATGGCGGCGCTGCGACCGGGAGCGAGCTTCCGGGACTTCCACCGGGCGGCCATGCGGGTGATCGCGGAGGGGCTCGCGCAGTGGGGCGTGCTGAAGGACGCGCGGGGCGACCTGCACCGGCGGTACACGCTGTGCAGCAGCGGGCACATGCTGGGCTTGGACGTGCACGACTGCGCGAAGGCCCGGGCGGAGAGCTACCTGGACGGGATCCTGGAGGAGGGCCAGGTCCTGACGGTGGAACCGGGCCTGTACCTCCAGCCGGACGACGAGACGCTCCCGGCGGAGCTGCGGGGCATCGGGGTGCGCATCGAGGACGACCTGGTCATCACGGCCACGGGCGCGCGGCTGATGTCGGGCGCGCTGCCGCGCACGGTGGCGGGCGTGGAGGAGTGGATGGCCGCCCTGCTGGACGGCGGCCCGGCCCCACACTGACGACCCCCGGCCGACCCCGACCCGACCCGCGGGCCCGGACGCGAGTCCGGCAGGGTCCGAACGTGCGGCCCCACACTGACGACCCCCCGGCCGACCCTGACCCGCCGGCCCGGACGCGAGTCCGGCAAGGTCCGGACATGCCACCCCGCTGGACGGCGGCCCGGACCCGCACCGACCACCCCCGGCCGACTCCGACCCGACCGGCCCCGACCCGGACCCGACCCGGCCCCGACCCGCCGGCCCCGGACGCGAGTCCGGCAAGGTCCGGACGTGCCACCCCGCTGGACGGCGGCCCGGACGCACCGACCCGGACGCCGACCCGGACCCTGCCCGGCCGGCCGGATCCGGCCCGGCCTGCCCGCCGATCCGTCCGCCGATCCCCCGCCCGGCCGGCGGCGGCGGGCCCGGTCCGTGCTACGGCAGGACGGCCACGCCGTCCAGTTCCACCAGGGCCCGGTCGTCCCAGAGGCGGGTCACCCCGATGACGGCCATCGCCGGGTAGTCGCGGCCCGCCAGCCGCCGCCAGATCCGGCCGAGTTCGCCGGCGCACGCCCGGTACGCGGCCACGTCGACGGCGTAGACCGTCACCCGCGCCAGGTCCGCCGGGGCTCCGCCGGACGCGGCCAGTGCGCTCAGCAGGTTCGTCAGCGCCCGTTCGAACTGCTCCGGGAGGCCGTCGCCCACCACCTCGCCCGCGCCGTCCAGCGCGGTCTGCCCCGCCAGGAACACCAGGCGGGAGCCCGTCGCCACCACGGCGTGCGAGAAGCCCGTCGGCGGCGACAGCTCCGCCGGATTGATCCGCTCGGGGCTCACCGCGCCGCCGTCTTCCCGGCCGGAGCACCCGGCAGGTCCCCGTACAGCTCCCTCGCGATGATGGTGCGCTGCACCTCGCTGGCCCCCTCGTAGATCCTCGGCGCCCGCACCTCGCGGTAGAGGTGCTCCAGCAGGTGCCCCCGCCGCAGCGCGACCGCCCCGTGCAACTGCACCGCGTGGTCCACCACGTACTGGGCGGTCTCCGTCGCCAGCAGCTTCGCCATCGCCGCGCGGCGCGGGACGTCCGGCGCGCCCCGGTCGTAGGCTCCGGCCGCCGCGTACACCAGCAGCCGCGCCGCCTCCGTCCGGGTCGCCATCTCGGCGACCCGGTGGGCCACCGCCTGCAGATCGCTCAGTTTCCCGCCGAAGGCGGCCCGCTGCGCCGTGTACGCGAGCGTCGCGTCGAGCGCGGCGCGGGCCATCCCCACGGCGAACGCGCCGACGCTCGGCCGGAAGAGGTTCAGCGTGTCCATCGCGACCCTGAAGCCCCGGCCGGCCTCCCCGAGCAGGTCCTCCGTGCCGACGCGGACGCCGTCGAAGGCCAGGGAGCCGATGGGGTGCGGGGAGAGCATGTCGAGGGGCTCACCGCTGAGCCCGGGACGGTCGGCCGGGACCAGGAAGGCCGAGACCCCCTTGGCCCCCGCTCCCTCACCCGTCCGGGCGAAGACGGTGTAGAAATCCGCTTCTGGGGCGTTGGAGATCCAGCACTTCTCCCCGCTCAGCCGCCATCCGCCCCCGGGCGCGGGCACGGCCGCCAGTGCCAGCGCCGCCGCGTCCGAACCGGCGCCCGGCTCGCTCAGCGCGAAGGCGGCCACCACCCGCCCGGCGCGCACCCCCGCAAGCCAGCGCTCGCGCTGCTCCCCGCTCCCCGCCCGCAGGACCGGATACGCGCCCAGGCCCTGGAGGGCGAGGGCCGTCTCGGCCTCCGTGCAGCCGTAGGCGAGGGACTCGCGCAGCAGGCACAGCTCCAGCGCGCCGGAGGTGAACACCCGCTCCAGCAGGCCCAGCTCGCCCAGCGCCGCGAGCAGCGGCCGGTTGACCCGCCCCGGTTCCCCCTTCCGCGCCAGCGGCTCCAGCCGGTCCGCCGACAGTGCGCGCAACCGCGCGCACCCTTCCTCCTGGTCCACCCCGAGCGCGAATCCGGTCATCCGAACATCCCCGCTTCTATCGCGTGCTGTTGACTGCCGTCACCATCACGATACGCTCCACGTGCACCCTCGCGGCGGTGACCGGGAGGGGGCCGTACGGCCGGCTCCACCCCACCCCCGGACCGTCGCAAGGGGGCGTACCCGCCTTGGACCTCAAGCCTTCCGCTCACGCCGACACCTTTGCCCGCGACCACCTCCCGCCCGCGGACAGCTGGCCGGACCTCGTCTTCGAACTGCCCGAACTGGCCTACCCGGACCGCCTCAACAGTGCGGCGGAGCTGCTCGACACCACCATCGCCCGGTTCGGGCCCGACCGCCCGGCCTTCCGCAGCGGTGCGGGCGAGGTGTGGACGTACGGCGCGCTGCGCGAGCGCGTGGACCGCCTCGCCCACGTCCTCACCGACGACCTCGGGGTGGTTCCCGGCAACCGGGTGCTGCTGCGCGGACCGACCGGCCCCTGGCTCGCCGCCTGCTGGCTCGCCGTGGTCAAGGCCGGTGCGGTGGCGGTCACCGTGCTGCCGCAGCAGCGCGCCCGGGAGCTGGCCACGGTCTGCGCGATGGCCCGGGTGGGACACGCGTTGTGCCACGCGGACGTCCTGGAGGACCTGGTCAGAGCCCGGGTGCCGGGTCTGCGCGTCACCCCGTACGGGGGCGGGGGGCCGGACGACCTGCTGCACCTCGCCGAACGGCACGCGGGCCGGGCGTTCCCCGCCGCGCCGACCTCCTGCGACGACGTCGCCCTGATCGCCTTCACCTCCGGCACCACGGGCCGGCCCAAGGGCTGCATGCACTTCCACCGCGATCTGCTCTCCGTCGCCGACACCTTCTCCCGGGGTGTGCTGCGCCCCCGCCGCGACGACGTCTTCGCGGGCAGCCCGCCGCTCGGCTTCACCTTCGGCCTCGGCGGCCTGGTCCTCTTCCCGCTGCGGGCCGGCGCCTGCGCCCTGCTGCTGGAGGAGGCGGGACCGCGCCACCTGCTGCCCGCGCTGGCCGAGCACCGGGTGACGGTGCTGTTCACGGCGCCCACCGCCTACCGGGCGATGCTGGACGCGCTGGGCCCCCGCGACACGGGCACCCACGACCTCTCCGCGCTGCGCCGCTGCGTCTCGGCCGGGGAGAACCTGCCCGCCGCGACCTGGCAGGCCTGGTACGAGCGCACCGGCCTGCGGATCATCAACGGCATCGGGGCCACCGAACTGCTGCACATCTTCATCTCCGCCGCCGACGAGGACATCCGGCCGGGCACCACCGGGCGGGTGGTGCCCGGCTGGCAGGCGCGGGTGGTGGACCGCTCCGGGCGACCGGTCGCCGACAACGAGCCGGGGCTGCTGGCCGTGCGCGGCCCGGTGGGCTGCCGCTACCTGGCCGACCCCCGGCAGGGGGACTACGTACAGGACGGCTGGAACCTGACCGGCGACACCTACGTGCGCGATCCGGAAGGCTACTTCCGCTACGTCGCCCGCGCCGACGACATGATCATCTCGGCGGGGTACAACATCGCGGGCCCTGAGGTCGAGGAGGCCCTGCTGCGCCATCCGGACGTGGTGGAGGCGGCGGTGGTGGGCCGCCCGGACGAGCGGCGCGGGCAGGTCGTGGTGGCGTACGCCGTCACGCGCGAGGGCGTGGTGCTCACGGAGGAGGACCTGCGCACCTTCATGCGGAGTGAGCTGGCCCCCCACAAGTGCCCCCGCTCCTTCGTCTTCCTCCCCGCCCTCCCCCGCACCATCACGGGCAAGCTCCAGCGCTTCCGGCTGCGCGAGGAAGTCCCGGTCTGGCCGGCCGGACCGCAGACCCCTCGCCCGGACCGTCCGGCGCGACAGGTCCTAGAGTGAACCCGTGGCCGAGCAGCACACCCCGCGATCCCTGATCGTCACGTTCTACGGCGCCTACGGGCGGGCCTTCGAGGGCCCGGTCCCCGTGTCGGCGCTGGTCCGCCTGCTGGGCGCGGCCGGCGTGGACGCCCCTTCGGTCCGCTCGTCGGTGTCCCGGCTGAAGCGGCGCGGCTTCCTGCTGCCCGCGCGCGCGGCGGACGGCTCGGCGGCCTACGAGCTCTCCGGCGAGGCGCGGCAGCTCCTGGAGGATGGGGACCGCCGGGTCTACGGGGGGCGGCAGCCCTCGGGCGAATGGCTGGTGGCGGTGTTCTCCGTCCCCGAGCAGGAGCGGCACAAGCGGCACCTGCTGCGCTCCCGGCTGGCCGGACTGGGATTCGGCTCGGTGGCTCCGGGCGTGTGGATCGCGCCGGCCGCGCTGTACGAGGAGACCGGGCACACCCTGGAGCGCCTGCGCCTGACCTCGTACGTGGAGCTGTTCCGCGGCGGCCACCTCGGCTTCGCCCCGACGGCCGAGGCGGTGGCCCGCTGGTGGGACCTGACGGCCCTGGCCAAGCAGCACGAGGAATTCCTCGACCGGCACGAACCCGCCCTGCGCGCCCTGCAGTCGGGCCCGGATCCGACCCCGGAGGACGCCTACCGCGGCTACCTCCTCGCGCTGGACAGCTGGCGCCGCCTGCCGTACGCCGACCCGGGCCTGCCGCGCGAGCTGCTCCCGGCGGACTGGCCGGGCGACCGCGCGGAAGCGGTCTTCGCGGAACTCCACGCGCGGCTCCGGGAGACGGGCGCGGAGTTCGCCGGGCCCTGAGGCAGGACCGCCGGCCGGGCGGGGCCGCGGACGCGGCAGCGGGGGGCGAGGCCACACCGAGGCGGAGGCCGGGTCGGTTGCGGTGGCGGTGGCTGGTGGCCCGGCCGGTGACCGTGATGGCCGTGATGGCCGTGATGGCGGTGGCTGTGACTGTGGCGGTGGAAACTCGCATGCGCGGTCTCCCGTCCGCGCGGCAGGATGGGCCATGACCTGGACCTTCACCTCAGACCTGGCCGCCTTCCTCGGTGCGGCGCTGCCCGCCGTGGCCGCGCAGCCCGTATCGAACACCATCCTGCTGACCACCGCCGACACGCTGGAGCGGCGCGGGCCCCATGCCTACGGCGCCGCCGATCCCCTCTTCGGCTGGTGGACCGGGACCAACGGGACCGTCGCCGGTGGCCTGCTGTGCACTCCGCCGTACCCGGTGCTGGTCGGCTCCCTGCCACCGGAAGCCGTCCGCGCGCTGGCGGTCTGCCTCGCCACCGAACCGCTGCTCGCCGGGATCAGCGGGTTCAACGCCCGCCGGCCGGACGCCCAGACGCTCGCCGGCGCCTGGGAGCGCCCCTCCCGGGTCGCCGAGGAGAACCGGCTCTACCGCCTGGCCGCACTGCGCGCACCCGATCCCGCCCCGGAGGGGCGGCCGCGGCTCGCCGCGGCCGCGGACCTTCCCCTGCTGCTGGAGTGGATCGAGGCGTTCAACGCGGAGACCGGCCAACCCGGCAGCCCCTCCGAAGACGCCCTGCGGGACCGGATCTCCTACGGCGGCGTCCTGCTCTGGGAGCACGCCGGGACCCCCGTTTCGCTGGCGTCCTTCTCCCGTCCGATCGGTTCGGCCTCCCGCATCGGGCCCGTGTACACCCCGCCCGCCGTCCGGGGCCGCGGGTACGCGGCGGGGGTCACCCATGCGGCCAGTACGGCGGCGTACGCGGCGGGCGCCTCGGAGGTCCTCCTCTTCACCGACCTGGCCAACCCGACCAGCAACGGCATCTACCTGCGCCTGGGCTACACCCCGGTCGAGGACCGCACCGAAGTCGTCCGGGCCTGAACGCCCGGCCCCTGCGGGCATCCGGCCCGGCCCCGGACCCCCGCCCCGCCCGGCGTACCGGGACCGGGTCCCGCCGGCCCTACGCGCCGCGGCCCGTCGGCGGTCTGCGGCTGCCCGCCCGGTAGGGGAGCGGCCAGGGGGCGGCCGGCCCCTCGTACGCCTGGTCGGCGGCCGCGTGCAGGGTCCAGTGCGGGTCGAACAGGTGCGGGCGGCCCACGGCGCACAGGTCCGCGCGCCCGGCCAGGAGCAGGGAGTTCACGTCGTCCCAGGAGGAGATGGCGCCGACGGCGATCACCGGGATCCCCAGGGCGTTGCGGATGCGGTCGGCGTAGGGCGTTTGGTACGAACGCCCGTACTCCGGGGTCTCGTCCGCGACGACCTGGCCCGTCGAGACGTCGATGGCGTCGGCGCCGCGCGCGGCGAAGGCCGCCGCGATCCGGACCGCCTCCTGCGGGGACGTACCGCCCGGGGCCCAGTCGGTGGCCGAGAGGCGGACCGTCATGGGCCGGTCCCCGGGCCAGACGGCGCGGACCGCGTCGAAGACCTCCAGCGGGAAGCGCAGGCGGTTCTCCAGGGAGCCGCCGTAGGCGTCGCTGCGGCGGTTGGTCAGCGGCGAGAGGAAACCGGAGAGCAGGTAGCCATGGGCGCAGTGCAGTTCCAGCAGGTCGAAGCCGCAGTCGGCGGCGCGGACCGCCGCGGCCGCGAAGTCGGAGCGCACCTTGGCCATGTCCGCCTCCGTGAGGGCGCGGGGGACGGCCGAGACGCCCGGCAGGTAGGGCAGTTCCGAGGCGGCCGTCAGCGGCCAGTTGCCGTCCGGGAGCGGTTCGTCCATCCCCTCCCACATCACGCGTGTGGACCCCTTGCGTCCCGAGTGGCCGAGCTGGACTCCGAGCGCGGTGCCGGGAGCGGAGGTGTGCACGAAGTCGGTGATCCGTTGCCAGGCAGCCGCCTGCTCGCGGGTGTACAGGCCGGTGCAGCCGGGGGTGATGCGGCCCTCGGCGCTGACGCAGACCATCTCCGTCATCACCAGGCCGGCCCCGCCGAGGGCCCGGGCGCCCAGGTGCACGAGGTGGAAGTCCCCCGGCACGCCCTCCCGGGCCGAGTACACGTCCATCGGGGACACCACGACCCGGTTGCGCAGGGTCAGGCCGCGCAGGGTGAAGGGGGTGAACATGGGCGGGGTGTCCTCGTCCGGGCAGCCGAAGTCCCGTTCCACCGCCCGCGCGAACCGTTCGTCGCGCAGCCTCAGGTTCTCGTGGGTGACCCGGCGGCTGCGCGTGAGCAGGTTGAAGGCGAACTGCCGGGCGGGCTGGCCGGCGTATCCGGCGACCTCCTCGAACCAGCGCATGCTGGCGGCGGCGGCCCGCTGGGTGCTGGCCACGGCGGGCCGGCGGGCCGCCTCGTAGGCGGCGAGGGCGCGGGGCACGCCGTCCTGCCCGGCCAGGGCCCCGGCCAGCGCGAGGGCGTCCTCCACCGCGAGTTTGGTGCCGGACCCGATGGAGAAGTGCGCGGTGTGCGCCGCGTCCCCGAGCAGGACCACGTTGCCGTGCGACCAGCGGGAGTTGACGACGGTGTGAAACCGGTTCCAGGCCGAGCGGTTGCCGTGGAGCGGCCGTCCCCGCAGGGCCTCGCTGAAGATCTTGGCGCAGCGGTCCGCGGACTCGGTCTCGTCGCAGAGGTCGAAGCCGGCCCTGCGCCACACCTCCTCCCGCATCTCCACGATCACGGTGGAGGCGTCGGCCGCGTACGGGTAGGCGTGCAGCTGCATCACACCGTGCCCGGTCTCCGCGATCTCGAAGCGGAAGGCGTCGAAGGCGAAGTCGGCGGCGAGCCAGATGTAGCGGCACCGGCCGCTCGTCACGGTCGGCCCGAAGTGCGCGGCGCCGGCCTGCCGGGTCGCGCTGTGCACGCCGTCCGCCGCGACCACCAGGTCGTGGGAGCCGGCGAGCGCGGCCGCGTCCACCGGCCCGGTGCGAAAGCGCAGCCGCACTCCCAGCCCGGCGCATCGCTCGTGCAGGATCTCCAGCAGCCGGCGGCGTCCGAGGGCGGCGAAACCGTGGCCTCCGGAGGTCAGGAGCCGGCCGCGGTGCACGATGTCCACGTCGTCCCAGCGCACGAACTGCGAGCTCAGGGCGGCGTGGACGACGGTGTCCGCCTGCTCGATGCCGCCGAGGGTCTCGTCGGAGAGGACCACGCCGAAGCCGAAGGTCTCATCCGGCGCGCCCCGTTCCCAGACCTCGACGCCGTGGCCCTGGCGGGCCAGCAGGGCGGCGGCGTACAGCCCGCCCGGTCCGCCGCCGACGACGGCGACCCTGAGGGCGCCCGCTGACATGCGGCTACCTGCCCTTCCACCGGGGCTGGCGCTTCCCGGTGAAGGCCGCGTGGAACTCCGCGTAGTCCTGTCCGTTCATGAGCAGCGCCTGGGTGTTGGCGTCCAGCTCCACGGACGCGGCCAGCGGCATGTCCAGTTCGGCGGTGAGCAGCGCCTTGGTCTGGGCGTGGGCGAGGGCGGGTCCGGCGGCGAGGTGCGCGGCCAGTTCGGCGGCCCGCTGGTGCGCCTTGCCCTCCTCGGTGAGTTCGCTGAGCAGGCCGATCCGCTCTGCCTCCGGGGCGCGTACGGGCTCTCCGAGCATCAAGAGCCGGGTGGCGTGGCCGAGGCCGACGACGCGGGGCAGCAGGTAGGCGGCGCCCATGTCCCCGCCGGAGAGGCCGACGCGGGTGAAGAGGAAGGCGAAGCGGGCGGTGGGGTCGGCGATGCGGAAGTCGGCGGCGAGGGCGAGGACGGCTCCGGCGCCGGCGGCCACGCCGTGGACGGCGGCGATGACGGGGAAGGGGCATTCCCGGATGGCGCGGACCACCTGGCCCGTCATCCGGTTGAAGTCGAGGAGCTGGGCGGTGTCCATGGCGAGGGTGGCGCCGATGATCTCGTCCACATCCCCGCCGGAGCAGAAGCCGCGCCCCTCGCCGCCGAGGACGAGGGCGCGTACGGAGCGTTCGCGGGACAGTTCGGCGAGCAGGTCGCGCAGGTCGGCGTAGGCGCTGAAGGTGAGCGCGTTCAGCTTCTCGGGGCGGTCGAAGGTGACGGTGGCCACGCCGTCCTGCCGGGTCACCCGGAGGTGGCGCCACCGTTCGGTCGCTGCTGTGGAACCGGTGAAGGGGCTCACACCGACCAAGCTATCACCGCCCCGTGACTGCCGTCACAGAAACGCGACAAGCGGCGGGGCGGGATGGCCGCCACGAGCGCCGGAAGCCCTCGTGGGGCCGGTGGCCGTGGCCCCGCGCGGCGGCGACGGGGGGTGCCCCACGCGGCGACGGTTCCACTTCGTATCGTTGAAAGCGGGATTTCTCTTGTCCCTGCACGCCCCCGGGGGAACCATGCCGCGATCCCCGCCGGTACACCCCTGCCACGACCCCCGGAACGGACCGACTGCCGTGCCCGACGCTTCCGCCTGGCGGATCGCCCTGCCCCACTCGGCAGCCGCCGTGCCCATGGCCCGCGCCCTCGTCCGTACGGCCCTGGCCGAGCTCGACACCGCCCCCGACACCGCCCCCGACAGCGACACGGCGGAGCTGCTGACCGCGGAACTGGTCGCCAACGCCGTGGAACACACCCGCCCCGGCGCCCCGGTCGAGCTGGTCGTGGAGCTGCCGGCGAGCGGCTGCCGGGTGGAGGTCCACGACGGCGACCCGCGGCCGCCGGGAGACCTGGCGAGCCGCCTCGACGACACCCACCCCGACCCCTGGCAGGAGCACGGCCGCGGACTGCTGCTGGTCCGGACCCTGAGCTCGGGCTGCGGCCACCACCCCACCCCGCACGGCAAGGCGGTGTGGTTCACCCTGGCGGGGCGGCCCGCCGTCGGCTGAGGCCGTACGCCGGTACGGCCAGGTGCGGTGCCGGTGACCTTGCGGCTCGGCGCGGGCGGGGCCCGGCGCCTAGGCGCGGGCGGGGTCCGGCGCGCCGAGGGTGGCGACCAGGACGGCCTTGATCGTGTGCAGCCGGTTCTCGGCCTCGTCGAAGACGACGGAGTGCGCCGATTCGAACACCTCGTCCGTCACCTCCAGCGACTCCAGCCCGTGCCGCTCGTGGACCTCCCGCGCGACCGCGGTGCCGAGGTCGTGGAAGGCCGGCAGGCAGTGCATGAACTTCACGTCCGGGTTCCCGGTGGCCCGCAGCACGTCCATGGTCACCGCGTACGGGGACAGGGCCGCGATCCGCTCGTCCCAGACCTCCTTGGGCTCGCCCATCGACACCCAGATGTCGGTCACGACGAAATCGGCCTGCGCCACGCCCTCGGCGATCTCCTCGGTCAGCGTGATCCGGGCGCCGCTGCGCCCGGCGAGGTCGCGCGCCGCCGCCACCACCGGCTCGGCCGGCCAGTAGGCCCGGGGCGCCACGATCCGTACGTCCATGCCCAGCAGCGCGCCGGTCACGAGGTAGGAGTTGCCCATGTTGAAGCGGGCGTCGCCGAAGTAGGCGAAGGCGATCCGCTCCAGCGGCTCGGCGCTGTGCTCGGTCATGGTGAGGACGTCGGCAAGCATCTGGGTCGGGTGCCAGTCGTCGGTGAGGCCGTTGAAGACGGGCACACCGGCGTGCGCGGCGAGCTCCTCGACGGTTTCCTGGCTGTTGCCCCGGTACTCGATCCCGTCGAACATCCGGCCCAGCACCCGGGCGGTGTCCTTGACCGACTCCTTGTGCCCCATCTGGGAGCCCGAGGGGTCGAGGTAGGTGGTGCGGGCCCCCTGGTCGGCGGCGGCGACCTCGAAGGCGCACCGGGTGCGGGTCGAGGTCTTCTCGAAGATCAGCGCGATGTTGCGGCCCTGGAGCCGCGGCCGCTCCGTCCCGGCCTTCTTGGCCGCCTTCAGTTCGGCGGCGAGCTCGATCAGGCCGCGGAACTCGGCGGCGGTGAAGTCGAGCTCCTTGAGAAAACTGCGGCCGGCGAGGTCGGTGGCCATGGCGTCGCTCCAGCGTCACGGTGACAGGGGAAGCTGGAAGTATATACGAGCTACTGTATTGATATACAAAGGTGTGTTCGAGGTGGCGGACCGCGGCGGGCTCAGGCCACCGCATCCCGCTCGACCGGACAGCTCATGCAGCGCGGACCGCCCCGGCCCCGCCCCAGCTCGCTGCCGGGGATCTCGATCACCTCGATGCCCTCCTTGCGCAGGTGGGTGTTGGTCGTCACGTTCCGCTCGTAGGCCACCACCACCCCCGGCTCCACGGCCAGCACGTTGCAGCCGTCGTCCCACTGCTCGCGCTCCGCCGAGTGCACGTCCTGCGTCGCGGTCAGCACCCGGATCGCGTCCAGCCCCAGCGCCGCCGCGATGGCCCGGTGCATGTGCTCCGGCGCGTGGTCGCTCACCCTCAGCTCGCCCGGTCCGTCGCCCGGTTCGATCGTGTAGGAGCGCAGCATGCCCAGGCCCGCGTACTGGGTGAACGTATCTCCGTCCACCATCGTCATCACCGTGTCCAGGTGCATGAAGGCCCGTCGCTTCGGCATGTCCAGCGCCACGATGGCGGTCGCCGAGCCGGCGGCGAACAGGCCCCGCGCCAGCATCTCCACCGCCTGCGGGGTGGTCCGCTCGCTCATGCCGATGAGCACCGCGCCGTTCCCGATGACCAGGACGTCACCGCCCTCGATGGTCGAGGGGTAGTCGACCTGGCCCTGCGACCAGTAGTGGAACGCACCGGACGAGGTGAACAGCGGATGGTGCCGGTAGATCGCCTCGAAGTGCACCGTCTCGCGCTGCCGGGCCGGCCAGCGCATCGCGTTGACGGACACCCCGTCGTAGATCCAGGCCGAAGTGTCGCGGGTGAACAGGTGGTTGGGCAGCGGCCCCAGCAGGAAGCCGTCCAGCTCCAGTGCGTGGAAACGCACCGAGAGCGGCTCGGCGTGCCGTTCCAGGAACTCCCGCTTGGTCATCCCGCCGACCAGCGCCTCGGCCAGCGCGGCCGAACCCAGCCCGTCGAAGGCCGACCGCAGGTGGTCGGTCGCGAGCGGCCCGTACTCCTTCTCGTCGAACACCCGGTCCAGTACGAGGTGCCTGGCCTCCGGAATGTCGAGGACCTCACGCAGCAGGTCGCCGAAGAGGTGGACCTCCACACCCCGGTCGCGCAGGACGTCCGCGAAGCCGTCGTGCTCCTGGCGGGCCCGTCGCACCCACAGCACGTCGTCGAAGAGGAGCGCGTCCTTGTTGCTCGGCGTGAGCCGCTTCAGCTCCAGGTCGGGCCGGTGGAGGATGACGCGGCGAAGCCGCCCGGTCTCGGAGTCGACGTGGAATCCCATGCCGTACACGTTCGCAGACCGGGCGGCTTTTTGACGTGGCGTCTGCTCAGCGGGGCACACCGAGGCCGAGAAGCGCCGTCGGGGCGCCGACGAGCTCGGGGGCGGTCAGGCCCAGCTTCGGGACGGTCAGGTTCGGCAGACCGAAGTTGGATCCGTCGGGCATCGTCAGCGGGGCGCCGACGACCGCCCCGGGGGTGCGGGCGCGCATCGTGGTGGCGGGCGCGTCCACGGATCCCTCGCCGTCCGTCTCCGGGCGGCCCAGCAGGTTCGGCACCGGGGAGGTGACGAGGGTGTCACCGAGCTCGGTGCCGACCGGGATCGCCGGGAGCAGGGGAGCCGGGAGCAGGTCCCCCGTGTGGTGACGGGGCACCTCGGGCGCTCCGACGACCGGCACCGGCACTCCGGTGGCCACGCGCGGGGCCGGCACGCCCAGCGTGGTCTCCACCGCCTCCAGGGGAACGCCGACCGGCACCGAGTCGGCCAGCGCCGGGGTGGCCGCGCCGGCCGCCGCCATACAGGTCATGAGCGCCGCAATGCTTCCGCGCGCGGTCGTCTTCATAGGTGATGTTCCGTCCTTCCAGGGTCGCGGACGTTCCGCTGCTCTGGATGAACGATCCCGCCGGTGGTTTTCCCGGAGTTCTCCGCCAAAGTTCCCCCATACGACCTAATTCGCGGCCGTACGGGGGTCCCTGCTTTACGCGGCGGGCGCCGTCACAGGCGGGGGTCGACCGGCTCCGACTCCAGGGCGAGCACCGCGAACACGGCCTCGTGGACCCGCCACAGCGGCTCGCCCGCCGCCAGCCGGTCCAGCGCCTCCAGCCCGAGCGCGTACTCGCGCAGGGCGAGCGAGCGCTTGTGCCCGAGGTGCCGCTCCCGCAGCCGCTCCAGGTGGCCGGGGCGCGTGTACTGCGGCCCGTAGACGAGGCGCAGGTACTCGCGCCCGCGCACCTTCACACCGGGCTGGACCAGCCGGCCCTTGCCGTCCCGGGCGTAGGCCTGGAGCGGCTTGACGACCATGCCCTCGCCGCCGGCCTCCGTCAGCTCCAGCCACCAGTCGGTGGCCGCCCGTACGGACTCCTCGTCCGCGGTGTCCACGAGGATCCGGCCGGTGCGGCGCAGCAGCCCGGCGCCCGCGGCCCCGTCGGCGGCGACCAGCCGGTCAAGCCAGAACAGCTGCTCGTCGTGCGGCACCGCGGCCAGCGACCGCCCGGCCGTCGCCAGCAGCTGGAAGGGGGCGAACCGTACGCCGTCCAGGCCGTCGGTGGTCCAGCAGTAGCGGCGGTAGGCGTCGGTGAACGCCGCCGCGTCGGCGGCCCGCCCGCGCTGGCGCTCCAGCAGGGCGCCGGTGTCGGTGCCCCGGGCGGCGGCCGCCTCCAGGGCGGCGAGCGCGTCGGGGAACACGGCGCCGGCGGCGGCGCCCACGGCGGCGTACTGGTTGTGCAGCAGGCCGGCGGACTTCAGGGACCAGGGCAGCAGCTCCCCGTCGAGCAGCAGCCAGTCGCTCTCGGCGCAGGGGCCGTCGGAGCCGGTCAGCTCCTCCCAGAGGCCGGCGTCGGTGATCGCCGAACGGAGCCGGGCGAGGAACGCCTCGGTGACCTCGGGGTCCTTGAAGAAGGGCCGCCCGGTGCGGGTGTAGACGGAGCCGGTCGGCCCTTCCCCGCCGCCTTCGGCGTGGGAGGCGCCCCCGACGCCGAACCGCTCGCGCGCCGCGCCGGCGTCCCGGCAGACCAGGACGGTGGCGCGGGAGCCCATGTGCTTCTCCTCGCACACCACCTGGGCGATGCCGTCCCTGCGGTACTGGGCGAAGGCTTCGGCCGGGTGCTCCAGATAGCCCTCCTCGCCGGAGGTGGCCGTGGGGGCCATGGTCGGGGGCAGGTAGGGGACCAGCCGGGGGTCGACCGCGAAACGGCTCATGACCTCCAGGGCGGCCGCGGCGTTCTCCTCGCGCACGGTGATGTTGCCCAGGTGCCGGGTCTCCACGATCCGGCGTCCGTGGACGTCGGCCAGGTCGAGGGGACGTCCGTCGTGGCCGCCGGGCGCCTCGGAGGCAAGCGGCCGCAGCGGCTCGTACCAGACCTTCTCGGCCGGTACGTCGACCAGTTCGCGCTCCGGCCAGCGCAGGGCGGTCATCTTGCCGCCGAAGACCGCTCCGGTGTCGAGGCAGAGAGTGTTGTTGATCCAGGTGGCGTCCGGGACCGGGGTGTGGCCGTAGACGACGGCGGTCCTGCCCCGGTATTCCTCCGCCCACGGGTAGCGCACGGGCAGCCCGAACTCGTCCGTCTCCCCGGTGGTCTCCCCGTACAGGGCGTGCGAACGGACCCGGCCGGAGGTGCGACCGTGGTACTTCTCGGGCAGCCCGGCGTGGCAGACCACGAGCCTGCCGCCGTCGAGTACGTAGTGGCTGACCAGGCCGGTGATGAACTCCCGCACCTCGTGCACGAACTCCTCGGATTCGCCCGCCAGCTGCTCGATGGTCTCGGCGAGGCCGTGGGTCCGCCGGACCTCGGAGCCCTTGAGGTGGCGGCCGAGCTTGTTCTCGTGGTTGCCGGGCACGCACAGGGCGTTGCCGGACTTGACCATGCCCATGACGCGGCGCAGGACGCCGGGGCTGTCGGGGCCGCGGTCGACGAGGTCGCCGACGAAGACGGCGGTGCGGCCGCCGGGGTGGACGCCGTCCTCGTAGCCGAGCGTGGCGAGCAGGGTCTCCAGTTCGGAGGAGCAGCCGTGGACGTCGCCGATGATGTCGAAGGGGCCGGTGAGGTGGGTGAGGTCGTTGTAGCGCTTCTCCAGGACGACCTCGGCCTGCTCGGCCTCCTCGGCGGTGCGCAGCACGTGCACCTTGCGGAAGCCCTCGCGCTCCAGCCCGCGCAGCGAGCGCCGCAGGTCGCGGCGGTGGCGCTGGATGACGGCGCGGGGCAGGCCGGCCCGTTCGGGGCGGGCGGCGTTGCGCTCGGCGCAGAGCGCCTCGGGCATGTCCAGGACGATGGCGATCGGCAGGACGTCGTGGCGGCGGGCGAGCCGGATAAGTTCCCTGCGGGCTTCGGCCTGGACGCTGGTGGCGTCGACGACGGTGAGGCGGCCGGCGGCGAGGCGCTTGCCCGCGATGTGGTGCAGGACCTCGAAGGCGTCCTTGCTGGCGCCCTGGTCGTTCTCGTCGTCGCTGACCAGCCCGCGGCAGTAGTCGGAGGAGAGCACCTCGGTGGGCTTGAAGTGCTTGCGGGCGAAGGTGGACTTGCCCGATCCGGTGGCCCCGATCAGGACGACGAGGGACAGGTCGGTGACGGGAAGCACGCGGGGGTGGTGGGTGTCGGTGGTCGCGGTGTCGGTGGTCGCGGTGGTGTCGGTGGTCGCGGTGTCGGTGGCATCGCTGGCATCGCTGGCATCGCTGGCATCGCTGGTCATGCTGCCGCGCCCTCCTTCGGGGTGTCGACGGTGGTGAAGACGGCCATCTGGGTCGGCGGCCCGACCTCGGGGTCGTCGTCCCCGACGGGGACGAACTCGACGCCGTACCCGTGCCGCAGGGCGATCCGCCCGGCCCAGGCGCGGAACTGTCCGCGGGTCCACTCGAAGCGGTGGTCCCCGTGGCGGACCTGATCAGCAGGCAGGGATTCCCAGCGGACGTTGTACTCGGCGTTCGGAGTGGTCACCAGCACCGTGCGGGGCCGGGCCGAGCCGAACACCGCGTACTCCAGCGCGGGCAGCCGCTCCGGGTCCATGTGCTCGATGACCTCGCTGAGCACGGCGGCGTCGTAGCCGGCCAGCCGTTTGTCGGTGTAGGCGAGCGAGCCCTGCACCAGCCGGACGCGGTCGCTCTGCCGCTCCCCCATCCTGTCCAGCCGCAGCCGCTTGGCGGCGAGGTGCAGGGCGCGCACGGACACGTCCATGCCGACGATCTCGGTGTACGCCGGGTCCTTGAGCAGGGCCTGCACCAGCCGGCCCGGTCCGCACCCGAGGTCGAGGACGCGGGCGGCCCCGGACGTGCGCAGGGCCGCGAGGATCGCCTCGCACCGCTGCACGGCGAGCGCGACCGGCCGCTCCTGGGTGTCAGGCCCCTCGTCGACGGCGTTGTCGAGCTCCTCGACCTCGGTGCCGTCTGTTTCGGCGAGACGCACCAGCTCCAGCCGCTCCAGAGCGTCGCGGGTGAGCCGTTCGTGGCGGGCGAGGTAGCGGGAGCTGATCAGGCCGTTCTCGGGGTGGGCCGCAAGCCAGCCGTCTCCGGCGCGCAGCAGCTTGTCGACCTCGTCGGGGGCGACCCAGTAGTGCTTGGCGTCGTCGAGCACGGGCAGCAGGACGTACAGCTGGCGCAGGGCCTCGGACAGCCTCAGCCCGCCCTCCAGGACGAGCCGCACGTAACGCGAGTCCCCCCACTGCGGGAACCGCTCGTCGAGCGGCACCGGTTCGGCCGCTACGAGGTCCCAGCCGAGCGGGTCGAACAGCCGGTGCACCAGCTCCGTCCCGCCGCGCGCGGGCAGCGCCGGGATCACGACGCGCAGTGGCCGCGCCTGCTCCGCCAGCTCCGGGCGGGCGGCGCACCGGCCCGCCAGCGCGCTGCGGAACACCGCGCCGAGCGCGACGGCGAGCAGCGAGGAGGCGGCGTACGGACGGTCGTTGACGTACTGCGCGAGCGCGGCGTCGGGAGCTGCGCCCCGGCCCCTGCCCTGACCCTTGCCCCGGCCGCGCCGTACGAGGGCGACGGGATCCACCTCCAGCAGCAGGGCCGCCGTGCACCGTCCGGCCGTGGCCTCGGGGTAGAACACGTGGGCGGTGCCGTGGGAGGTGGAGAACGCCTGCGCCCTGCCGGGATGCTTGTGCAGCAGGTGGCCCAGGTCGGTCGCGGGTCGTTCGGGGGATCCGGTGGTGGAGATCGTCAGGAACACACGGCCGATTGTTGCCGGTCACCTCCCTGCCCTGCCCCCTATTTTCCGGCGGCCGGAGCCTGGGGCAGTTCGGCGGCAAGGGCGGCGATCCGGGTGGGGCCGATGCGGCAACAGCCTCCGACGAGGCGGGCGCCGGCGCGCAGCCAGGCGCCGGTGGGCCAGGGGACGGGGGCGGGCGGGGGGTGCCAGGTGGAGGCGGGCGCGTCCCAGACGGATCCGTCGTTGGGGTAGGCCAGGAGGGGTTTGCCGGTGACGGCTGCCGCGCTTTCGAGGGCGGGCAACACCTCGGCCGGATCGCAGCAGTTGACACCGACCGCGATGACCTGCGGGGCCGCCGCCGCGAGGGCGAAGGCTTCGGCGAGCGGGGCGCCGGAGCGGGTGCGGCCGTCGGCGACGGTGTAGGAGAGCCAGGCCGGGGCGCCCGTCTCGGCGAGGACGGTGAGCAGGGCTTCGGCTTCGTCCGGGTCGGGGACGGTCTCCAGCGCGAGGACGTCGGGGCCCGCGGCGAGCAGCGCCTCGATGCGGGGCCGGTGGAAGTCCGCGAGCGCGCGCACGCTCAGGCCGTACCGGCCGCGGTACTCGGAGCCGTCCGCCAGCACCGCGCCGTACGGGCCCACGGAGGCGGCCACCCACACCTCGTGGTCGGCGGCCTCGGCCGCGCGGGCCGCGAGGGACACGCTGCTGCGCAGCAGGGCGTCGGCGGCGGCGCGGTCGTAGCCGTGGGCGGCGAGCGTCCGGTGGCCGAGCTGGTAGCCGGCCGTGGTCAGCACCTCCGCGCCGGCCCGTGCGTAGGCCGTGTGGGCGGCCTCCACCTGGGCGGGCCGCTCGGCGAGCACCCGGCCCGTCCAGAGGCCGCCGGACAGGTCGCAGCCCTGGGCGGCGAGCTGGTTGCTCAGCCCGCCGTCCAGGAGCACGGCCCTGCGGGCCAGGGCCCCGGCGAGTGGGCCGGATGCGCGCGGCATCGTTTCTCCTCCCGCCTCAGCCGAGCTGGGAGAGCACCCGGGCGGAGATCAGCTCCAGGTGGTCCAGGTCGTCGAGGTCGAGCAGCTGGAGGTAGATCCGGGAGGAACCGATGGCGGCGTAGGTCCCGATCTTCTCCACGACCTCGTCGGGGGTGCCGGCGAGGCCGTTGGCCTTGAGCTCCTCCATTTCCCGGCCGATGGCGGCGGCCCGGCGGGCGACCTCGGCGTCATCCTTGCCGACGCAGACCACGAGGGCGTTGGAGTAGACGAGGTCGTCCGCCGTGCGTCCTGCCTCGACGGCGGCCTCCCGGACCCGCGCGAACTGCTTCTGAGTGTCGGTGACGGAGGCGAACGGCATGTTGAACTCGTCCGCGTAGCGTGCGGCGAGCCGCGGGGTGCGGCGCGCGCCGTGGCCGCCGATGAGGACGGGGACCTTGGCCTGGGCGGGCTTGGGCAGCGCCGGGGAGTCCTCCAGCTGGTAGTGGGTGCCCCGGTGGTCGAAGGTGGCGCCGACCTCGGTGGCCCACAGCCCGGTGACCACGGCCAGCTGCTCTTCCAGACGGGCCATGCGGTCCGCCGGGAAGGGGATGCCGTAGGCCTTGTGCTCCTCCTCGAACCAGCCTGCGCCCAGGCCCAGTTCGACGCGGCCGCCGGACATCTGGTCGACCTGGGCCACCTGGATGGCGAGCACACCGGGCAGCCGGAAGGTCCCGGCCGTCATCAGGGTGCCCAGCCGGATCCTGCTGGTCTCGCGAGCCAGGCCCGCGAGGGTGATCCACGCGTCGGTGGGTCCGGGCAGGCCGTCGGCCGAACCCATCTTCAGGTAGTGGTCGGAGCGGAAGAACGCATCGAAGCCCAGGTCCTCGGTGGCCTTGGCGACGGCCAGGAGGGTGTCGTAGCTCGCGCCCTGCTGGGGCTCGGTGAAAACGCGGAGATCCATGTCCCCATCCTGCCCCGCCCTCCCCGGCAGGGTGAATCCCGGTGCGCCGTACGGGCAGCCCCGGGCCCCGCCGGTGACCGGCCCGGCAGGTGATCGTTGGCCCGGACGGAGCCGGACCGCCCGGCCCGCGCACCGGCGGCCCCCAGCTGATGCGTCCACCGCCCCCTTCCGGTCCTTGGAAGGGCCCGGGCCGAGGAGGCCGCCATGTCCCACGAGCCCACGCCGGAGACCGGCCCCCAGAACGCTGGGGCCGGAGGGGCCGAGGCCGGGCAGGCCGGAAGGGCCGGAGGAGCCGGACCGGCTGGCGGGGCCGGACCGGCCGGACAGGCCCCAGGGGCCGGACAGGCCCCAGGGGCCGGACAGGTCAGGCAGGCCGGGGAAGGCGGGCAGGCCAGGCAGGCCGCGAAAGCCGGACAGGTCGCGGAAGCCGGGCAGGCCGGGGAAGCCGGGCACGGAGACGCCCCCCGGGGGCCCGATCCGGCCAACGCAGCCCAGGGCGGCGCGCCGAAGGGCCTGCTCCAGCAGATGGAGGAGCTGATGGCGGCCCTGAACGCCGATCTGTCGCAGCTCGACCCCCACCTCCAGACCTCCTTGGACCGCACGCCCGTCCCGCCCGGCGCCGCCGACTACGGGCCGTCGTCGCCGACGGGCATCCGCCCGCCGGAAACCGAACGGCCGGCCCACCGCCCGTTCTGATCCCGGCGCGCCAAGCGCCCCGGGCAGGGCGCCTGGACCCCGGATCCGCACGAGCCCGGACACGGGGCCCCGAACGCCGCCCGGGCCACACCCCCGCGGCGCCCCCACGCGTGAACGCGACGCCGACCCGGGCGATGCGCTTCAGGCGACCTCCGGGCGCACGCGATGCCGACCTGCCGACCTGGTCACCACCCCGAGGGGCCCCGAGCATGCACCCGCCGGACCGCGCAAACCCCCCGGACGCGCCGCGATGCCGGCCCAGGCAAGATTGCGAAGCGACCCGGGCGCGGGAGCTGGTGCCGCACCACGCAACGCCCCGGCCACCCACGGGCGACACCCCGAGGCGCCCCCACGCGTGCACCCGACGCCTGCTCGGACGACATCCACGGGCGAGCCCCGGGCCCGCGCGACGCCAGCAGGCAACTCGCGCACACGAGCCCGACGCCGGCCCGGGCAAGACCCCCGGGCGACACCCCGAAGCGACCCCGACGCGTGCACCCGACGCCGGGCCGGGCACGGCCCCTGCGCGCGCCCCGCGTGTGAACGCGGGGCCGGACCAAGCGAGACCCGGGGCGGCCCCTCGGCGCGCACGCGGTGGCGGCTCAGGCGACGCCCGAGGCGGATCCTCGCTCGCGGACCGTCATGCGGCGCAGGATCGCCCGGACCCGGTCGCTCGTCTCATCAGCCGCGTCTATCGACTCGATGCACTGCCAGTACAACGTCTCCTCATCCGTCCCGCAGGCCACCCCGACCAGGGCTATGCCCACTTCACCCAGGAGCGCCTGGAGCCCGAGCAGCGCCTGCCTGACATCGGAGACCGCCGTCAACTGGGCCGCCCGCGGCGGACGGTCGGGCGCGCTGCCCTCTCCGCGCAGGGCCGCCCGGTCGAGCACCCCGCAGCCTCTGCCTCCCGCTTCGCCCAGCCCCCGTGCCTCCGCTCTCATTTCGGGCGGTCCGGTGACCGCCAGGTAGCTTCCCACGCCCTGCGCGAGCGCCTGGGCCTGCCAGGCCTCGCCCACGATGTCCCACTCAGCCCCGCTCTGCGCCAGCGCGTGCCGGCCGACCGCGATGAGCCGTACCGCATCCATATGCCGTCCCCCGTCCGCACGACATTCCGTCTACTCTCCACTACCCAGCGTGAGGGCAACCGCCCACTAAAGCCAGGGGTATTCGGAAAATGTGGACACAATCGTGATTGTGGACGAGTCCATCACTCCGAAGAGTGACGATGTGGCGTCTCGGCACCCGCCACCGGGAAGCGGAGTTCGTTCCTCTCGATCTTCGCGGCGAGCGCATCCAGCACATCAACCCCCAGAACCTCACAGAACTGCAGCAGATACGCGAGCACATCGGCCACCTCATCCGCCACCCGGTGCGCGGTGTCCGGCTTCTCCATGACCTTCGCCGACTGCTCCGGGGTCAGCCACTGGAAGATCTCGACCAGTTCGGCCGCCTCCACGCTCAGCGCGACAGCCAGGTTCTTGGGCGTGTGGTACGGCTCCCAGCCGCGCGCCGCCGCGAAGTCGGCCAACCTGCGCTGCAGCCTCTCCAGCCGTTCACCGGAGCCCTGCTCACGGCCGTCCGGCGCGGGGGTCTCGTCCGTCTCGTTCATGGGGTCAGGTCTACCACCGTGACACCGGGGAGGCGGCGGGCGGCGGCCCCGGTCTCCTCCCCCACGGCCGCGACCAGCCGGACGTGGCCGCGCCCGCAGGACAGCAGCGCCAGGCGCAGCAGTTCTTCGATCTGGCGCCGGTCCAGCCCGCGGTCGAAGCCGTCGGCCAGCACCGTCAGGGCCTGGCGCGCGGCGAGCAGCTCGCCGGCGGGGTCCATGGCGAGGACGCCCGGTCCCGTGAGCAGTACCAGCGCCAATGCGAGGAAGCGCAGTTCACCGGCGCCGAGCCGGGCCAGCTCGGTCGGGCGCCGACCGGGCCCCCGCTCCAGCACTCCGGTGACGGGGCCGCCCACGGGAGCCCGTACGTCCAGCCCTGCGACGGGGCCCGCGCAACCGGTGCGGGCCGCCCCGGCCAGCAGCGCGTGCCGGGTGCCGCACTCGTGGCGCGTCCGGCGCAGCACGTCGGCCAGGTTGGCGCAGTCACCGAGCAGCCTGCCCTCCCCCGGCGGCACGGGGGCGCGCATCCGCTCGGACCGCGGGTCGCAGGGGAACACCGAGCGCAGGGCCACCACGACCTGCTCGGCGGCGGCCAGGACCCGTCGCTGCCCTGCGGTGGCGCCGGCCACCCGCAGCGGCAGCAGGGCCGTGCCGAGCCGGTCGTCGGGGAGCGGGGCCCGCGTGACGCCGACGGCGCCGCCGGTCAGCCAGGCGGCCTGCACGGAGGGGCGGCCCGGATCGCGCAGGGCGGTGGTGAGCAGGACCTGCCCGTCCTGCGAGAGCCGTTCGCCGACGATGCGCAGCGTGGGCTCGGCCTGGACGGCGAGGTCCAGCCGGACCGGACCGGCGGGGCCGTCGACCGTGCAGCCGATGCGGAATCCGCGCCGCCGCTCGGCGTCGGGCACGGCCTGGTCCGGGACGCGGGCGGCCGGATCGGCGAAGACCTCTTCCAGGGTGGCTCCGGAGCCCAGCGCGGCGAGTGCTTCGTAGGCCGCCAGGGCCTGGGACTTGCCGCTGCCGCTGGGTCCGGCGAAGAGGGTGACGGGCCCGAGGGGGAAGGTCGTCGCCCGGTGCGACCCGAAGGCGGAGAGCCGTAAGCCGGTCACCACGGGTCGCGGCTCGACACGGCCGGCCTGAGCGGGCACGACGGGCAGGGCGGGTGCGACGGCTGCGGCGGGCAGGGCGGGTGCGACGGCTGCGGCGGGCAGGGCGGGTGCGACGGCTGCGGCGGGCGCGGGAGCAGGCCCGTCCCCGTCCCCGTCCCCGCCCCCGTCCCCGTCCCCACCCCCGTCCAGGGTGACGCCGGCGGCGCCGGCGGTCACGGGGGCGTCCGGGCGGGTGCGGGGCGCGTCAAGGCGGGTGCGGCTGGCGTCCGTGCGGGTGCGGGTGGCTTCCATGCGCCGGACGGTACGGGCCGCCTGACCCCCTGGAAGCCCGGCGAACCGTTCCGCCGCCGCGACCTTCCTACGATCGGGGGACGGCCACGGCAGCGATCCCCTCGACCTCGGTCCCGACGGGTGCCAGCAGGAAGACGTTGCGGTCGACCCTGTGCATCCCGCTGCCGAGCCCGAAGACCACGCCACTGCTGAAGTCCAGGATGCGTTTGGCCACTTCGCTGTCCGCCCCGGTGAGGTCGAGCAACACCGGGATCTGCGCGATCAGGTACTCCGCCACCTCCCGTGCGTCGGCGAAGATCTGGACCCGGAGCACCACGAAGCGCCGCTGCTCCGCCGCCGACGCCTCGGGCGCCGTGGGGATCGTGCGGTGGTCCACCCGGGAGGGCCATTCGTTGCGACTGCGCAGCGGGACGACCTGCGCGAGCCCCTCCCACTGTTCGTCGGTGACGTCGTACCTGCTCACCGGGCCACTCCGGCCGTGCGCTTCATGTGCATCCGCCCATCCTCTCGCGTTTCACCCGTTCAGCCCAACAACGACACGGACAGACGGTGCGCGCCCGCGTCACCTCCAGGGCAGGCCGCTCACCTCGCCGGCCATCCCGGCCACGTGACCCTGGCGGGGAACGGGGAACGGGGAGCGGGAATAGGGAGCGGGGAATAGGGGCGCGCCGGGTTCGGTTGGCGCCCATCATGAAGGCCATCACCTACAGCACTTACGGAACTGTCCCCGATCTCAGCCTCGTTGAGGTGCCGGAGCCCAAGGTCGGGCCCGGCGAGGTGCTCGTCCGCGTCAAGGCCGCCGGCGTCAATCCGGTCGACTGGAAACTGGCCGCCGGATACCTCGATCCGATCCTCGAAGTCCGCTACCCGGTCATACCCGGCTGGGACGTCGCCGGCGTCGTCGAGGCGGTCGGGCCCGACACCTTCGACCACGCCGTCGGCGACGAGGTGTACGGCTACGTCCGCAAGGAGTGGGTCGAGCTCGGCACGTACGCCGAACTGGTCAGCGCCCCCGTCCGCACCCTCGCCCGCAAGCCCCGCGAGCTGACCTTCGAGCAGGCCGCCGGGATCCCGCTGGCCGGCCTGACCGCCTACCAGTCGCTCACCCGCGTCGGCCTGCGGTCCGGGGAGAGCGTCGTCATCCACTCCGCGGCCGGCGGCACCGGCTCCTTCGGCGTGCAGATCGCGGTCGCGCTCGGCCTGCGGGTCATCGGCACGGCCGGCGCCCACAACCACGACTACCTGCGCTCGCTCGGCGCCGAACCGGTCCTGTACGGGGAGGGGATGGCCGAGCGCATCCGCGAGCTGGCACCCGAAGGCGTCGACGCGGCCCTCGACTTCCACGGCGACGGCGTCGTCGAGATCCTCCAGTCGCTCGTCAGGCAGCGCGACCGCGTGGTCTCCATCGCCGACTACGAGGCCGCGGCCAAGGGCGCGCACCAGCTGTGGGTCCGCCCCGACAGTGCCGACCTGGCCTTTCTGACGGAGCTGGCCGACACGGGCAGGCTCACGGTCAACGTCGAGCACGCGCTGCCGCTGCGGGACGCGGCCAAGGCGTGGGAGCTGAGCGCCTCGGGCCGTACCCGAGGCAAGATCGTCCTGACGGTCTGAGTTCACCGCGTACGGAAGTGCCGCCGGGGCACCGGGCTCGGGGGGCGCTGCCCGAGCCCGTACGAAGGTGCCGCCGGAGCACCGGGCTCGGGGGGGCGCCGCCCGAGCACCCGGCCCCGGCGGCGCCCCCGCGGCCTCACGAGGTGATCGGCGGCCCCGCGGGGGCCAGTGACGGCCCGACCGCTCGCAGCGCGCCGGGCGTCCGCCCCTCCCCCCAGCCGATCTCGCGCCGGTAGCTGCCGAGCAGGCCGCGCCCCACCAGCCCGGCCTCGTCCCGCACGGCCGGGTCCTCGGGCAGCGGGCGGGTCAGCGGGGACACGAACAGCGCGTCCGCCGGGCAGTTGGCCTCGCACAGGAAACAGGTCTGGCAGTCTTCCTGCCGGACCAGCAGCGGGATCCCCCCGGGTCCCCGCTCGAACACGTCCGTCGGGCACACCTCGACGCACTTGTCGCAGGCGATGCACCGATCCGCCGACACCAGTTCGATCACGCCGCCACCTCCGTCGGGGCCGGCCCCGACGGCCTGCCGGGAACGGTCCACACCCGGTCCAGGCCGCCCACCGTGATCCGGTGGTGCAGGGCCGGGTCCTGCTCCGGGTGGTCCAGGCGCCTGGCCATTCCCCGGGACTCCGGCCGGGCCAGCGCGGCCGCGTACATCCACCGCGCGTGCGCCGTCATCGCCGCGGCCTGCCGGCTCCGCACCAGATCGGCGCCCTCCCCGTACAGGGAACCGCGCAGTTCGGCCCAGGCGGAGTCCAGGACGTGCAGGGCCTCGTCGAGCACTTCTCCGCGCCGCAGGTAGTTCTTGTCGTACGGAAGGACCTGCGATTGTACGAGCGCCACCGCCTCCCGGTGGCCGCCGGACCCGCCGGCGGCACCGGTGGGCCGCAGCCCGGCGCCGCCGGTCGGGGTGAGGGCCCGGTGCCGGGTCCGGCCGGAGCCCGGCGCGAGTGCGTGCAGGGCCGCGCCCCGGCCCGCCCAGCTGCCCGAGGAGATCGCCCACGCGGCGTTGTGGCTGCCGCCTCCGGTGAAGCCCCCGCAGATCTCCTCGCGGGTGGACGCGTCCCCGGCGGCGTACAGACCGGGCACCTTGGTGGCGCAGTCGTCGCCCGTGATCCGGATGCCTCCGGTCCCGCGGACCGTGCCCTCGGCCAGCAGGGTGACGGAGAAACCGGTCGGTGAAGGGGTCGATGCCGAAGCGGTCGAAGGTCAGGAAGAAGTTGGGCTGCGCCAGGCGCATCGCGGCCCGGGCCTGCTCGTCGGCGCGGTCCAGACGTGCGTACACCCGGGCGCCGGTGAGCAGTTCGCGGGCGATCACCGAGCGGCCGCCCTGGCTGGCCGCCCCCTCGAGGACCTCGCCGTCCTCCCCGTAGAAGGTGGCGAAGGAGTAGAAGGCGGTCTTGGTGACGGAAGTGCCCTCGGGGGCGATCCCGTAGGCGTTGGAGAATTCCATGCCCGACAGGTCCGCCCCGGCCTCGGCTGCGAAGAGGGCGCCGTCGCCGGTGTTGGTGTTGGTGCCGAGCGCCCCGCTGAGGAAGGCGCAGCCTCCGGTGGCCAGCACCACGGCCCCGGCCCGGACCCGGTAGGGCTCGCGGGCCTGGCGGCGGTAGCCGGCTGCCCCGGCGACGGCGCCGTCCGCGTCGGTGAGCAGCTCGGTGACCGGGCTGTGGTCGAGGACGCGGACCCCGGCCCGGCGGATGCGGATGCGCATCCGCCGCATGTACTCCGGGCCTTGCAGGCCGCCGCGCACCTGCCGGCCGTCGGGTCCGGTGGGGAAGGGGTAGCGGCCCTGTGTGGCCAGCTCGTCCATCCGCTCGTACGTCTCGTCGAGGACGCGTGCCATCCAGCGGCGGTCGGCCAGGTAGCCGCCGAGGCCCTCGCGGCTCGCCATGGCGGCCTCGCGGGCGGCGGGTTCGGGCGGCACGTACCAGACGCCGGTGCCGCCGGCGGCCGTGGCGCCGCTCGTACCGCAGTAGCCCTTGTCGGCGAGGACGACCCGGGCCCCGGCCTCGGCGGCCTTCAGCGCGGCCCAGGTGGCCGCCGGTCCGCCCCCGACGACGAGGACGTCGGCGAGGTGATCGGCGCGGTGATCGGCGCGGTGGCCGGCGCGGTGGCCGGCGAGGTGGCCGCTCACGCGCTGTCCCCGGCGCCGGCGTAGCGGTTGGCCGGCCGGGGCAGGCCGTAGTTCTCCCGGAGGGTGCGGCCGGTGTACTCCGTGCGGAAGAGTCCGCGGCGCTGGAGGATCGGCACGACGTGGTCGACGAAGGCGGTCAGTCCGGTGGGCAGGACCGGCGCCATGATGTTGAAGCCGTCGGCGGCGCCCCGGGTGAACCACTCCTCCAGCTGGTCGGCGATCTGCTCGGGGGTGCCGGCGACGACGCGGTGGCCTCGGCCGGCTCCGAGACGGGCGATCAGCTGGCGCAGGGTGAGGCCGTCGCGGCGGGCGAGGTCGGCGACGAGGGTGAAGCGGCTCTTGTTGCCGTTGATGTCGTGTTCCTGCGGCAGGTCGGGCAGCGGACCGTCCAGCGGGAGGCCGGTCAGGTCGGTGCCGAGCATCCCGGAGAGCTGGGCGAGGCCGTATTCCGGCACCTGGAGGTCGGTGAGCTGCTGTTCCAGCGCCTTGGCCTCGGCTTCGGTGGAGCCGATGACGGGGGCGATGCCGGGCAGCACGAGCAGGTCGTCCTCGGCGCGGCCGTAGGTGCCCAGGCGGGACTTGAGGTCCTTGTAGAAGGCCTGGCCGTCGGCCAGGGTCTGCTGGGCGGTGAAGACGGCCTCGGCGTACTGGGCGGCGAACTCCTTGCCGTCCTCGGAGGAGCCGGCCTGCACCAGGAGCGGGTGGCCCTGGGGTGAGCGGGGCACGTTGAGCGGGCCGGCGACGCCGAAGTACTCGCCGCGGTGGGCGGCGGGGTGGAGCTTGTCGGTGTCGGCGTAGATGCCGCGCTCCTTGTCGAGGACGATCGCGTCGTCCTCCCAGCTGTCCCAGAGCTTGGTGGCGACGTCGAGGAACTCGCGGGCCCGGTCGTAGCGCAGGCCGTGCTCCAGGTGCTCGTCCCGGTTGAAGTTGCGGGCCTCGTCGACGGTGCCGGAGGTGACGATGTTCCAGCCGGCCCGGCCGCCGCTGATGTGGTCCAGGGAGGCGAACTTGCGGGCGGTGTGGAAGGGCTCGTTGAAGGTGGTGGAGACGGTGGCGATGAGGCCGATGTGCTCGGTGACGGCGGCGATGGCGGAGAGGAGGGTGAGCGGCTCGAAACCGCCGAGGGCGTTGTAGCGGGCCTTCCCCCAGAGGGCGAGGCCGTCGGCGAAGAAGATCGAGTCGAGCCGCCCGCGCTCGGCGGTACGGGCCAGTTCCTGGAAGTACCGCAGGTCGGTGACGCGTTCGGGACTGCTGTCCGGGTGCCGCCAGGCGGCGTCGTGGTGCCCGGCGTTCATGAGGAAGGCGTTGAGGTGGAGGGTCCGGGGTGCGGTCATGTCTGTGTTCCTTGTGTCCGGATACGGAGCGGGGCGCTTCGTGGGAGATGGGTCACGCCATGTCGGGGACGGGCACGGGACCGGGACCGGACTGGGGATCGAGCCCGGGACCGGGCCGGGTCCAGGTGCGGGCCGAGGGACGACGCGGCAGGGGTCGGGGCTGTGGGCCCGGGCTGTGGGGCCGGGCTGTGGGGCCGAAATCGGGGCCCGGGACCGGGGCGGGTCCAGGTGCGGGCAGAGGGCCGACACGGCATGGGGTCGGGGCCGTGGGCCCGGGATCGGGGCCCGGGGCCCGTCGGGCTCCGGGGGACTGCCGACCTCGCCGGAGGCGTCAGGTGGGGACGCGCCAGACGCTGAGGCGGCGTTCGATCGTGACGAGCAGCTGGTTGAAGGCCACCCCGATGGCCGAGATGGTGACGATGCCCGCGTACATCTGCGGGATCGCGAAGTTGAACTGCGAGGCGTTGATCAGATAGCCGAGGCCCGCCTTCGCGCCGATCATCTCGGCGGCCACGAGGACGAGGATGGAGACGGCCCCCGCGAGGCGGATGCCGGTGAAGATCGCCGGCACCGAGGCCGGGAGGATCACCTTCTGGAACAGCCTCGGTGTGGACAGGTCCATCGAGCGGGCCAGCCTGATCAGGGTGGGATCGGCGTTCCCGACCGCACTGATGGTGTTCAGCAGGATCGGCCACACGCAGGCGTAGACCACGATCGAGACCTTCGAAGTCTCCCCGATGCCGAGCAGCAGCACGAACACCGGCAGCAGGGCGAGCGCCGCCGTGTTGCGGAACACCTCAAGCAGCGGCCCGAGCAACACCGCGACCGGCCGGTACCAGCCGATGAGGAGGCCGAGCGGAACAGCGACCACGACGGCGATCCCGAAGCCGCCGAAGGAGCGGACGAGGCTGGCCCAGGTGTGGGTGCCGAGCTGGCCGTTGCCCAGCAGGTCCCACCAGGCGACGCCGACCTCGCTGACCGGCGGCAGGAAGGTGGAGTCGACCAGGCCCAGCCGGGGCGCCGTCTCCCACACGACGAGCAGGGCCAGGACGGCCGCGGACCGCAGGGCGGCAGAGCGCAGCCAACGCGCCAGTGCCCTCGCGGGCCGCCGCCGGCCCGGGTGCGCGGCCGGACGCACGGTCCCGCCGGCACCGGAAGGCACCACGGCCGCGTCGGCCGCGGCGGTCGCGTCCGTCGCGGCGGCCGCGTCCGTCGCGGCGGCCGCCTCGGCCGCCTCGGATCGGGCCCCGGCTCCGGCTCCGGCCCGGGCCCCCGTGGCTCCCGTCCCGTCCGAGGACGCCGGGGTGGCGCCGCCGGCCACGGCCGGGTCCGCCCCCGGAGCGGCCGCGGGCTCCCGCACCGGGGCGACGGCCCCGCGCCCGGAGCCGCGTACCTCCTCCTTCGGTGCGACCAGGGCGTTCGCGGCGACGGCGACGGCGAGGGGTGTGCTGTTCGTGGTCATACGGTGGCCTCCTCCTTCTCCAGTTGCTGGGCGCGGGCCACCTCGTCGTGGAGCAGGGTCCAGATCTCGTGGCGGTAGCGGGCGAATTCCGGGCTGGAGCGCAGCTCCTCGCCCTGGAGGCCGGCGCCGCGGTCCCCGAAGGTGACGGGGACGACCTCCTTGACGCGCCCGGGGCGGGAGGTCATGACGGCCACCTTCTGCCCGAGGTAGACGGCCTCCTCGATGCCGTGCGTGATGAAGACGACGGTCTTGCCGGTGCGCTGCCAGATGCCGCGCAGCTCGTCCTGGAGGGACTCGCGGGTCTGCGCGTCGAGCGCCGCGAACGGCTCGTCCATCAGCAGCACATCGGGGTCGTACGCCAGCGAGCGGGCGATGGCGACGCGCTGGCGCATCCCGCCGGACAGTTCGTGCGGGTGCCGGTCCTCGAAGCCGGTCAGGCCGACGAGCTCCAGGAACTCCCGCGCCCGCGTGGCCCGTTGGCGTCTGGGCACCCCCGTCGCCTCCAGCCCGAACTCGACGTTCCCGAGCGCGGTGCGCCATGGCAGCAGCGCGTACTGCTGGAAGACGATGCCCCGGTCCAGGCCCGGGCTGGTGACGGGCTCGCCGTCGAGCAGGATCCGTCCGGACGTGGGCCTGGAGAGCCCGCCGAGCAGGTCCAGGAGCGTGGACTTGCCGCAGCCGCTGGGGCCGACGACCACCACGAACTCCCCCGCCCCGATCTCCAGGTCGATGCCGTCGAGCGCGGTGAACTCCTGCGTGCCCCGGCCCTTGTGCTTCGTCCGGAAGGTCTTGGTCACCGCCTCGAACACGATCTTCGCCATGCCGGTCAGCCCTTCCCGTATCCGTTGAACTCGTTGGTGTAGAGGTCGGCCGGCTTGAACCGCCCCGCCTTGATCTCGCCGCGCTCGCCGAGCCAGTCGATCCAGAGCTGGAAGGACGAGTCGGGTATCCGGCCGCCCGTCTCCGCGATCCCGTAGGAGCGCCAGTACTGGAGCGCGGCGGCGTCCTCGTTGCGCCCGCGCTTCTTGACGATCTCCGTCATGCGGGCGACGGCCTCCTCGCGCGGCGTGGTCCGGGCCCACTCGATGGCCTTGGCCACGCCCGTCACGAAGGTCCTGACCGTGTCCGGGTTCTGCTTGATGAACCGCTCGGTCATGATGTAGCTGCCGGCGCTGAACGGACCGAGCAGGTCGACGTCGGTGAACAGCGGGCGGATGCCGCCGTTCGCCAGGGCCTTGTCGCGCAGGATCCCGCTCAGCACGCCGACCTCTATCTGCTTGGCCCGCAGGGCCTGTTCGGTGTTGACGGGCGGCACGACCAGCGCCTCGACCTTGCCCGCGTCCGCCTTGGACAGGCCGTTGCGGCTCAGGTAGAGGTCGAGCAGGGCCTGGTAGTGGGCGCCCAGGGTGTTCATGCCGACCTTCTTGCCGATCAGGTCCCGGGCGGAGCGGATCGGGCTGTCCTCCAGGACGAAGTAGGCGCCGTAGGAGTACTGGTCGGAGCCGTAGGAGGAGATGACGGCCTTGATCGGGGCGTTGCCGGCGGCGAGCTTGATGACCGCCCCGTTGAAGGCGCTGCCGAAGTGGGTCTGGCCGGTGGCGGCGGACTGGATGTCCTGCGGGCCGCTGATGGTGTTGCCGACCCATTCGAGCGTGACGTCCTCGAAATAGCCGAGGTCAAGGGCGAGTTCGGGGATGGTGACCGCCCCGACCGCGCCCTGGTACTTCAGGGTCTTGATCTGGGCGCCGGAGCCGGAACCGCCGGCGGTGGCCGTGCCGCAGCTCACCGCGGCCGCCGAGATGCCGAGCAGGGTCAGGAACTGGCGCCGGGAGGTGGAGGTCGAGGTGAAGGCTGCGGGCATGGCGGGTCCTTGTCGGTGCGGGGTGCGGGGTGGGTCGGTCGCTACGGGGTGGCGGTGAGCGCGATGGGGTTCGCGGGGCTGTCCGCGGTGCGCAGAAGTGCTCCGGCGAACTCGTCGACGGCCTGGAAGAGGTCCAGTTCCGTCTCGGGACGCAGGCGGTCGGGGCCGGCGCCGCGCTCGACGGAGGAGTCCAGGACGAACCGGCCGGCGGTGACGTGCCGGGCGCCGAGGGCGGAGAGCACCGGGCGCAGCGCGTAGTCGATGGTCAGGACGTGGGCCAGGCTGCCGCCGGTGACCAGGGGCAGCACCGTCTTGCCGACGAGGCCGTCCTGCGGGAGCAGGTCGAGGAAGGCTTTGAGCAGGCCGGTGTACGAGGCCTTGTAGACCGGTGTCGCGATGACGACGCCGTCGGCTGCGGCGACGGCCTCCAGCGCCCGGCGGATCTCCGGTTCGCCGCGCCGGGCGGAGAGCAGGTCGGCCGCGGGCAGGTCGCGGACGGCGAGGTGGGCGGTGTCGAAGCCGCTGTGGGAGAGGCGGCGCAGCACGTGGTCGGCCACGACCGCGGTGCGGGAGTGGACGGAGGGGCTGCCGGTGATGGCGAGCAGTTGGGGCACGGGGGCTCCTTGGGTGTCGTACGGGAGCTGGAGGTCGGGCGCAGTCGTCAGGCGCAGTCGTTCAGGCGCGGTCGTTCAGGCGCGGTCGTTCAGGCGGTGCCGGAGGCGGTGGAGGCGGTGCCGGCAGTGGAGGCGCCGGAGGCGATGCCGAAGGCGGGGTCCGGGACGGCCTCCGGGCTGATCAGGCGCGACGGCTCACCGTCGGGGCCGACCGGGACGTCGCCGTCGACGGTGACGCGGCGCAGGGTGCGCTCGTGGTCGTCGGAGTCGTCGACGCCGTAGTGCTGGGTGGCGCGGTTGTCCCAGATCGCGACGTCACCGGACTGCCACTGCCAGCGGACGGTGTTCTCGGGGCTCTCGATGTGGGACTGGAAGAGGTCCTGCAGCACGCGGGAGTCCCGGCCGGTGAGACCGCTGATGCGCTGGACGAAGTTGCCGAGCAGCAGGGTGCGTTCACCGGTCTCGGGGTGGACGCGGACCACCGGGTGCTCGGTGAGGAAGGTGGTGGAGGTGAAGACCTCGCGGTACTGGGCGAGGGCCTCGGGCAGGGCGTCGGGCCGCAGGGCGGCGTAGTCGTACTCGTTGGAGTGGACGGCGCGCAGGCTGTCGGCGAGGGCGCGGAGCGGAGCGGGGAGGTTGCCGTAGGCGGTGGCGGTGTTGGCCCACAGGGTGTTGCCGCCGTACGGGGGGACGGTCACCGCGCGGAGGATGGAGAAGGCGGGGTAGGCGGGGACGAAGGTGACGTCCGTGTGCCACTGGTTGGCGCGGGCTCCGTGGTGGGAGTCGATGCCGAGGGCGTAGCGGCCGTCCGCGGAGGGCACGGTGGGGTGGGCGACGGGGGCGCCGAGCAGCTGGGCGAAAGCCTCGTGCCCGGCCTCGTCGAGGTGGTCCTGACCGCGGAAGAAGACGACCTTGTGGGCGAGCAGCGCGGCCCGGATCTCCGCGACGGCGTCGGCGGACAGGTCCCCGCCGAGGCGTACGCCGCCGATCTCGGCGCCGATGCGGCCGCCGATCTTGTGGACGGTGACGGCGGTGACGGCGGTGGCGGTGGTGGTGACGGTTTCGGTGGTGGTCTCGGGGTGGGTGGCGGTGGCCATGAGGGCTCCCTGATCGAGGCCGCGGGTATTTATTTCCGCAGCGGAAGAAATGGCGGTACGGGTGGGCGCGGCACGGAGGGCGTACGGGTGCACGAGCGGCCGGAGGTGATGTCGCGGAGGGCGCGTTCAGAGCGGGCGGGCCGCGGGACGGCGGGGCCGGAAGGCCGGCGGCGCCGTGGAGCAGCCGGCGCTCAGGCTCGGCGCGGGGCCGGACAGCGGCCCGGACACCCGGCCGGCGCGGTACACGGGCCGGTGGTGTGGAGCCGCGGGGCGAGGAGTGCGTTCGCGGACATGGCTCGGAGCCTGTCAGCGCTCCCGGCGCCGGTCAACCCCCGCCGGCACGGGCCGGGTGAGCAGTGCCGCGAACCGTCCGGATCACGAAAGCTGCAGGTGGCGGCCGGTTCCCGCCCCGGCGGAAGCCCGGCCGGGGCGGCCGGAAACCGTGGCCGGATTTCACGCCCCCGCAACGCGACCGCCACGCCCCCTACGCGCACCCCCTCCCCTCGCGCAAACGGCGACGGGCCCCGGCACCCCACGCTCCGGCGCGGCGGAAACGCGGCCGCCAGGCAAATCGGTCCCCGCCGGGCCGACAGCTACCGCAGCCAAGGCCGCCCCCGCCGGGCCCCCGCACGGCACACGCCGCAGCCACGCCCGGCCGCGCCCTGCCAAGCCGCCCGCGCGGCACACCCCGCAGCTGAACCCGTCCTCACCACGACCACGGCCCGGGCCGACAGCCACCGCAGCCAAGGCCGCCCCCGCACGGCCCGCCCCGGCCACGCCCGGCCCTACCCCGCCTAGCCGCCGGCACGGCGCGTCGGCACAGCCGAGCCCGTCCCCGACCCCGCCAGCCCCCAAGGGCCCCGCCCCAGCCCCCGATCCGCGAAGCCCCCGCGAGGAAACCCGCCGGAACCCGCCCGCACCCGGCACGACCCGCCAGCCCAAGGCCCCACCCCGCCGAGCCCCAGCCCCAGGCCCCACCCCGCCGAGCCCCCCGCAGGGGACCCGGCATGATCGGGGGACACCTTTCACCCCCCGAGGAGCCCCCGTGACACGCATGGCCGGTGACAGCCGGGCCGCCGCCAATGCCGCCACCGTGCTGCGGACGGTGCTGGAGCACGGTCCCGTCGCGCGCAGCGCGATCGCCCGGCTCTGCGGCCTGAGCCCCGCCGCCGTGTCCCGGCAGACCACCGGCCTGCTCCGCTCCGGCCTGCTGCGCGAACTGCCCGGCCCCGCCGACGGGGTGGGCCGGCCGCGGATCCCGCTGGACCTGCACACCGGGCCCGTCGGCGGCCCGGTCGCCGCCGGCCTGCACATCGGCGTGCCCGCCTCGACCTTCAGCCTCGTCGATCTGCGGGGCCGCATCCTCGCCCGGCGGTCCTTCCCGCACCAGGGCCGGCCCCCCGCCGGCCTCTCCGCCGAGATCACCGCCGAACTCGGCCGTTTCCTGGCCGCGTTCGACACCGGTCGCCCGGTCCTCGGGGTCGGCGCCGCCCTCGGCGGCTGGGTCGACCCCGACACGGGAACCGTCGTGCGCCACCCCGCGCTCCGCTGGCAGCGCAAGCCGCTCGGCGCCGAACTCGCCACCGCCCTCGGCCTGCCCGTACGCGTCGACAACCACGCCCGCGCCGTCGCGCGGGCCGAGATCCTCTTCGGCAGGCCGGAGGCCCGCCGAAGCCTGGTGCACCTGTTCATCGGCAACGTCGTCGACGCCGCCTTCGGCATCGAGGGGACCGTGCACCAGGGCCCCGGCTCGGCCGCGGGCGACGTCGCCCACCTGCCGGTGCCCCGGTCGCCGACGCCCTGCCCGTGCGGCCGTACCGGCTGCCTCCAGGCCACGGCCTCCGATGCCGCGCTCGGCGCGGAGGCGGTGCGCCGGGGCATCGTCCCGGACCCGTCCGTCAACCTGCTGGTGGACGCGGCCGCCACCGGCGATCCGCGCGCCGACCGGCTGCTGCGCGAGCGCGCCCGCGCCGTGGGCCGTGCGGCGGCGCTTCTGTTGGATGTCTTCAATCCCGCGGTCATGGTCGTCACCGAGCTGGCGAGCGTGCTGCACGAGGGATACCTGGAGGAGATCCGCGGCGCCGCGGCGGCGTTCTCGCACGTCTGCGACGACCCCGGCCGGATCGTCGGCCCGCACGCCGGGCCGGCCGTGCTCCCGGAGGCGGCGGCAACGGTGCTGCTCAGCCGGGTGTTCCGGGACCCCTTCGGCATCGCGTGAGAGTGCGAGATCACACCCGTCGGTATGGTGCCACCTGAGCGCCCTCCCCTACATTCGAGCCATGACGGTCCTGCCTGACGACGGGCTCTCCCTGGCCGCCGAGTTCCCTGACGCGACGCATGAGCAGTGGCAGCGCCTTGTAGAGGGCGTACTGCGCAAGTCGGGCAAGGAAGCCTCCGGCGAGGCCGCTGAAGACGCGTTGTCCACCCCACTCGAGGACGGGCTCACCACCCGCCCGCTGTACACCGCGCCGCCCGACGGGACGGCTCCCGACACCGGTTTCCCCGGCTTCGCCCCCTTCGTACGGGGCGGCAGGCCGCAGGGCACCACCGCGAACGGCTGGGACGTGCGCCAGCGCCTCGCCGGGACCGATCCGGCCCGCGTGAACGAGGCCGCCCTCGCCGATCTGGAGAACGGGGTCACCTCCCTCTGGCTGACCGTGGGCCCCGCCGGCATCCCGCTCGACGCCCTCCCCCGGGCGCTCGACGGGGTCTACCTGGACCTCGCTCCCGTCTCCCTGGACGCCGGCGCCGCATACGAGGGCGCCGCGCGCGCCCTGCTGGACCTGTACGCGCAGCGCGGCGTCTCCCCCGGGGACGTGCGGGCTGCGCTCGGCGCCGACCCGCTGGGCCACGAGGCCCGGACGGGCGAAGCCCTGGACCAGGCCGCCGCCGTATCCCTGGCCCGCCGGGCCGCCGGGGAGTACCCCGGCGTCCGCGCCCTGACCGTGGACGCCTTGCCCTACCACGAGGCCGGCGGCAGCGCCGCCGAGGAGCTGGGCCTGTCCCTGGCCACCGGCGTGGCCTACCTGCGGGCCCTGACGGGGGCCGGGCTGAGCACCGAAGCCGCCCTCGGGCAGCTGGAGTTCCGCTACGCCGCCACCGCCGACCAGTTCCTCACCATCGCCAAGCTGCGCGCCGCGCGCCGCCTGTGGGCCCGCGTCGCCGAAGCCTCGCGGGCCCCGGAGGCGGGCGCCCAGCTCCAGCACGCCGTGACCTCGCCGGTGATGATGACCCGGCGCGACCCCTGGGTGAACATGCTGCGCACCACCGTGGCCTGCATGGCCGCGGGCGTGGGCGGGGCGGACGCGGTCACCGTGCTCCCCTTCGACCACGAGCTGGGCCTGCCGGACGCCTTCGCGCGCCGCATCGCCCGCAACACCTCCACCGTCCTGCTGGAGGAGTCACACCTGGCCCGGGTCATCGACCCGGCCGGCGGTTCGTACTACGTCGAGCGGCTCACCGACGAACTGGCCCACGCCGCCTGGGAGTTCTTCCGGACCGTGGAGAGGGCCGGCGGCCAGGCCGCCGCCCTGCGCTCCGGCTTCGTCGCCGAGCGGCTGGCCGCCACCTGGGCCGCCCGCTCGAAGAAGCTGGCCACGCGGCGCGAGCCGATCACGGGGGTCAGCGAGTTCCCGCTGCTGTCGGAGAAGCCGGTCGTACGCGAGAGCGCACCGCCGGCGCCCACCGGCGGGCTGCCCCGCGTCCGGCGCGACGAGGCGTACGAGGCGCTGCGCGCCCGCAGCGACGCGCACCTGGAGGCGACCGGCGCCCGCCCGAGGATCTTCCTCGCGGCCCTGGGCCCGGCCGCCGCGCACACCGCGCGGGCCACCTTCGCCTCGAACCTCTTCCAGGCGGGCGGCATCACACCGGTGCACGACCCGGTGTCGGTCGACCCGGCGACGGCCGCGCAGGCGTACGCCGCGAGCGGCGCCGACGGCATGGCCGTGCTGTGCTCCAGCGACGCGCTGTACGCGGAGCAGGCCGAAGCGGTGGCCGCGGCGCTGCGCGAGGCGGGCGCCACGACCGTGTTCCTCGCCGGCAAGCCGGGTACCGCCGGGGCTTCCGTGGACGAGTACGTCTTCGCCGGCTGCGACGCCGTCGCCGTACTGTCCTCCGTACTCGACCGGATGGGAGTGCCGTCATGAGCATCCCCGATTTCTCCGAGCTGGAGCTCGGCCCCACCGCCTCCGCCGGGGTGTCCGAGGACCAGTGGCGCGCCTCGGTGAAGGAGTCCACCGGCACCGCGGCCGCCGATCTGCTGTGGGAGACGCCGGAGGGCATCGCAGTCAAGCCGCTGTACACGGGCCGCGACGTGGAGGGCCTGGACTTCCTCCACACCTACCCGGGCGTGGCTCCGTACCTGCGCGGCCCGTATCCGACGATGTACGTCAACCAGCCCTGGACGATCCGGCAGTACGCCGGCTTCTCCACGGCCGAGGAGTCGAACGCCTTCTACCGGCGCAACCTGGCCTCCGGCCAGAAGGGCCTGTCGGTGGCCTTCGACCTGCCGACGCACCGCGGCTACGACAGCGACCACCCGCGCGTGACCGGCGACGTCGGCATGGCGGGCGTGGCGATCGACTCGATCTACGACATGCGGCAGCTGTTCGACGGGATCCCGCTCGACAAGATGTCGGTGTCGATGACGATGAACGGGGCGGTGCTGCCCGTCCTCGCCTTGTACATCGTGGCGGCGGAGGAGCAGGGCGTCTCCCCCGAGCAGCTGGCCGGGACCATCCAGAACGACATCCTCAAGGAGTTCATGGTCCGCAACACCTACATCTATCCGCCGAAGCCTTCGATGCGGATCATCTCGGACATCTTCTCCTTCACCTCGCAGAAGATGCCGCGGTACAACTCGATCTCCATCTCCGGCTACCACATCCAGGAGGCCGGTGCGACGGCGGACCTGGAGCTGGCCTACACCCTCGCCGACGGCGTGGAGTACCTGCGCGCCGGGCAGGCCGTCGGGCTGAACGTGGACGCGTTCGCGCCGCGCCTGTCGTTCTTCTGGGCGATCGGCATGAACTTCTTCATGGAGGTCGCGAAGCTGCGCGCGGCCCGTCTGCTGTGGGCGCGCCTGGTCAGGCAGTTCGACCCGCAGAACGCCAAGTCGCTTTCGCTGCGCACCCATTCGCAGACTTCCGGCTGGTCCCTGACCGCTCAGGACGTCTTCAACAACGTGACGCGCACCTGCATCGAGGCGATGGCGGCGACCCAGGGCCACACCCAGTCACTGCACACCAACGCCCTCGACGAGGCGCTCGCCCTGCCGACGGACTTCTCGGCGCGCATCGCCCGCAACACGCAGCTGCTGCTCCAGCAGGAGTCGGGGACCTGCCGGTCGATCGACCCGTGGGGCGGCAGTGCGTACGTGGAGAAACTGACCTACGACCTGGCGCGGCGGGCCTGGCAGCACATCGAGGAGGTCGAGGCGGCCGGCGGCATGGCCCAGGCCATCGACGCGGGCATCCCCAAGCTGCGCGTGGAGGAGGCCGCGGCCCGTACGCAGGCGCGGATCGACTCGGGCCGGCAGCCCGTGATCGGCGTCAACAAGTACCGCGTGGCCACGGACGAGCAGATCGACGTGCTGAAGGTCGACAACTCCTCGGTGCGCTCCCAGCAGATCGCCAAGCTGCGGCGGCTGCGGGAGGAGCGCGACGAGGCGGTCACCCAGGACACGCTGCGGGCGCTGACGAACGCGGCGGACCGCGGGGACGGCAACCTGCTGGCCCTGGCGGTGGACGCGGCGCGCGCCAAGGCCACCGTGGGCGAGATCTCGGACGCGCTGGAGAAGGTCTACGGCCGGCACGCGAGCCAGATCCGTACGATCTCGGGTGTGTACCGCACCGAAGCAGGCGAGTCCCCGTCCGTGGAGCGCACCCGCGCCCTGGTCGACCGGTTCGAGGAAGCGGAAGGCCGCCGTCCGCGCATCCTGGTCGCCAAGATGGGCCAGGACGGGCACGACCGCGGCCAGAAGGTGATCGCGACCGCCTTCGCCGACCTGGGCTTCGACGTGGACGTCGGCCCGCTGTTCCAGACCCCGGCGGAGGTGGCCCGTCAGGCCGTCGAGGCGGACGTCCACGTGGTGGGCGTCTCGTCGCTGGCGGCAGGCCACCTGACCCTCGTACCGGCGCTGCGCGAGCAGCTGGCGGAGGAGGGCCGTGAGGACATCATGATCGTGGTGGGCGGGGTCATCCCGCCCGCGGACGTCCCCACGCTCCTGGAGATGGGTGCGACGGCGGTGTTCCCGCCCGGCACGGTCATCCCGGACGCCGCCCACGACCTGGTGACGCGGCTGGCCGCGGACCTGGGCCACGAGCTGTAGGCGGCTGCCGGTGCCGAAGATCGACATCGAGGTCTACGCGAAGGGGGTGCTCGACGGGAAGCGCGCGCACATCGCGCGCGCGATCACGCTCGTCGAGTCCACCCTGCCCGCTCACCGGGCCCTTGCGCAGGCGTTGTTGACGGAGCTCCTCCCGCATGCGGGAAAGGCGCGCCGGATCGGCATCAGCGGGGTGCCGGGGGTGGGCAAGTCCACCTTCATCGACGCGTTCGGCACGATGCTGACGGGGCTGGGCCACAGGGTCGCGGTCCTCGCCGTCGACCCGTCGTCGAAGCGCACGGGCGGCTCCATCCTCGGCGACAAGACGCGGATGGAGCGCCTCGCCGTGGACCCCGCGGCGTTCGTGCGGCCCTCGCCCTCGGCGGGGACGCTGGGCGGCGTCGCGAAGGCCACCCGGGAGTCGATGATCGTGATGGAGGCGGCGGGCTACGACGTGGTCCTCGTCGAAACGGTCGGTGTGGGCCAGTCGGAAACGACGGTCGCCGGGATGGTCGACTCCTTCCTCCTGCTCTCGCTGGCCCGGACGGGCGATCAGCTCCAGGGCATCAAGAAGGGCGTCCTGGAGCTGGCCGACGTCCTGGCGGTGAACAAGGCGGACGGCCCGCACGAACGGGACGCGAAGGCCGCGGCCCGCGAACTGTCGGGCGCGCTACGCCTGATGCACCCGGCGGACGCGGCCTGGACCCCGCCCGTCCTGACGTGCAGCGCACGCGAATCCTCCGGCTTGGAGGAGGTCTGGAACCGCCTCGAACAGCACCGCGCCCTGCTGGAGGCGGGGGGCCGGCTGGCGGCGAAGCGGGCGGCCCAGCAGGTGGAGTGGACGTGGTCGATGGTCCGCGACGAACTCCTGGAACGCCTCCGCGCCAGCCCCGCGGTCCGCGCCCTGACCCCGGCCCTCGAAACGGCGGTCCGCGCAGGCACCACCACGGCCACGGCGGCCGCAGACCAAATCCTGTCAGCCTTCACGACCCCCTGAAGCAACCCCCACTGGGCCCCCTCCACCCCCGCCGACACCGCAGGCACGGGGCACGATCCAGCCCCGCCGCCCATCCAGCCCCGCCGGCGCTTGAGCCGCGGGCCCCCATCCAGCCTCGCCGGCGTTTGAGGCGCGGGCCCCCATCCAGCCCCGCCGCCAATCCAGCCCCGCCGGCGTTTGAGGCGCGGGGTCCGGGGCGGAGCCCCGAAAGCCCCGGCGCAGCCGGACCCCACCTCCCGCCAGGGCTCAGGCGTCGACCAGCACCGACCCACCAGCCCCCAGCACATCCCGCAGGACCCGCACCCGCTCCCCCGCCTCACCGGACGCCAGCAGTGCGGACAGCACGGCGATCCGCGCCTGCCCGGCCCGCAACGTCCCCGTCGGCACGGCGCCGGCCGCCACCAGGTCCACCGCACCCCCGTGCGTGTAGATCTCGGTGACGGGCCCCGCCATCACCCGTGTGGTCAGCGCGACCAGCACGCCGCGGTCCACAGCGGCCCGGACCGCGTCCACGATCTCCGGAGTCGCGTTGCCGGCGCCCGTCCCGACCAGGACGATGCCCCGCGCGCCGGCCTCGACGGCGGCGTTCAGCAGCACCGGATCCCCGTCGGCGTGGTGCACCACGACGTCCACGCGCGGCGGGAGTTCCGGCATCGCGGGCAGCGGCAGCGGCGCGGGGCGTTGCGGCGTGCGCAGGACGGTGACCTTGCCGAAGCCGATCTTCCCGAGCAGTTCTTTGGAGGGGTCGGCGAACGCGTCGAGCGCCACCGCCTGGGTCTTCACCGTTCCCCGGGCGGCGTGCACCCGGCCCGCGAAGGCGACCAGCACGCCCAGCCCACGCGTCGTGGCGGCGGTCAGCAGGGCGTCGTAGAGGTTCCCCGGGCCGTCACCGTCTGCGGTGCCCATCGGCCGCTGCGAGCCGGTGAACACCACGGAACGCGGGTCGTGGTGGTGCAGGTCGACGAGGAACGCCGACTCCTCCAGGGTGTCCGTGCCGTGCGTGACGACGATGCCGTCCACGCCCGGGTCGGCGAGCACCTCGTGCACGGTGCGCAGCAGCGTGAGCTGGTGGTCGGTGGTGAGCCGCGGGCTGTTCACGCTGAACAGGTCCACCAGCTCGACGGTCATCCCCTCGGGCAGCGGCGCGGTGGCCATGACCTCGCTGCCGTCGGCGTCCGCCGCGAAGCCGGAGCCCTGCCAGCGGCTGGCTATCGTCCCGCCGGTGCTGATGACGACGATCCGTCCCATGCCCTGGCCGCCTTTCTCGTACGTATGTGCTGGAAGGAGCAATGATAGTGAGATCTACGCGCAATGCGATTGCCCCTTCCCCCCCTCCCGCAACACTGACTGCGCGATAATTGCGCCATGGATGCGATCGACCGGGATATCTTGCGCGAGCTCCAGGCGGACGGCCGCCTCAGCAACCAGGAGCTCGCCCAGCGCGTGGGACTGACCCCCTCCCCCTGCATGCGCCGCGTGCGCCAGCTGGAACAGGACGGAGTGATCCAGGGCTACCGCGCGGTGATCTCCCCCGAGGCGGTCGGCCGCGGCTTCGAGGTCCTCGTCTCGGTGGAGGTCCGCCGCGACCGCGAGGCGGTCGAAGCCTTCGAGGCGGCCCTCCAGGACATCCCGGACGTCATCGAGGCCTACCGCCTCTTCGGCAGCCCGGGCTGCCTCCTGCGCATCGCGGTGGCGGACCTCCGCGCGTACGAACGCCTCTGGATCGAAAAACTCACGGCCCTCTCGGGAGTCACCGAGGTCAACTCCCAGATCATCATGAAACGCATCAAGGAACCGACGGGCCTCCCAGTAGACCGCTGACCCCACCCCGCGCCCGTCCCCAGCCGGCCCCCTCGCGGGCATGCCGATCTTCCGCCGGGAAGGTGGCCGAGTCGGACAGCTATAGCCGAGAAGTGTCCTGCCCCTCACACTGCGGCCCGGTGTACACCGCCCACACCGTCTTGCCGGGGCCGCCGCAGGGCCGCGGGAACCAACCCCAGCCATCGGCGAGACACTCCACCAGCAGCAGGCCACGCCCTCCGGTGCAGTCGATTCCCGGGGGTTCGGGGGCGGCCACCGGGAACAGCTCGCCGCGGGTGTCGGTCACCTCGATGCGTACGGCCGCGCCGTGGGTGGTGAGCCGTACGTGAAAGTCCCGGCCGGGTACGCGTCCGTGGTGGATGGCGTTCGCGCTCATTTCGGCCACGAGGAGCGTGAGCGTGTCGTGTGCGTCCGTGCCGTACGGGATGCCCCACGCATCGAGCCGCTCCCCGCACAGCCGCCGGGCGAGGCGCGCGCCTCGCGGCGTGGAGCTGAGCCGCATCTCGAAGTGGTGCGTGTGCTCGCCGGGTTGGGTGGCGGGGTCGCCGGGTTGGGTGGTGTCGGCGATGCCTGCGAGGTGACTGGTCATGGCTCCACAGTGACGTCCGGTGGCGTAGCGTGACCAGGCGTGACGCGCAGTCGCGTGCTGCTTGTACGCGGCGGTCCGCGCGGTGTACGTGCGTGGGAGAGGCGAGGCCGATGCAGAACGACGACGGGGCCGTGGCCGGGGCCGAGCGGGAGCCGGAGCGGGCGGGCCAACGCCCGGAGGACGAGCCGAACGCCGGCGTGGTGACCGCGTTCGGCCGCCAGCTGAAGCTGTTACGGCTACGGGCCGGGCTCGACCGGACGGAGTTCGGGAAGCTGGTGGGGTACGCGGCGCAGTCGGTGGCGTCGTTCGAGCAGGGGCGCCGGATTCCGCCTCCGCGATTCATCGATGGGGCGGACGAGGTGCTGGACGCCGGGGGCGTGTTGAAGGCACTGAAGGACGAAGTGGCGCGGGCGCAGTACCCGGCGTTCTTCCGGGATGCGGCGCGGCTGGAGTCAGAGGCTCTGGAGCTGTTCCTGTACGCGGTGCAGGCTGTCCCGGGACTTCTCCAGACCGAGGAGTACACGCGCGCGCTCCTGGCGATGCGGCGCCCCTTGCTGGACACAGACACCATCGAGCAACGAGTGACAGCACGCATCGCCCGCCAGGACATCTTCAACAGGTGGCCCGCGCCGCTGATCAGCTTCGTCATCGAGGAGGCGGTTCTCCGGCGGCCGTTCGGCGGCAGGGCGGTCATGCGTGGGGTGCTCGAACGGATCCTGTTGATCGGCCAGAAGCGCAACGTCGAGATCCAGGCGATGCCAACCGACCGTGAGGACAATGCAGGAGTGGACGGACCCTTCACTCTGATCACACACAAGGGCGGAGACCAGGTCGCATACCTGGAGGTTCAGGGGCGCAGCATCCTGCTCAGCGACCGCGACGACGTGCGCTCTGTCGCGGCGCGCTATGGAATCATCCGATCGCAGGCTCTCACCCCGCGAGAGACCACTGAATTCATCGAGAAGTTGCTGGGAGAGCTATGAAAACCGCACGGACTTCGACGACTGCATCGGAACTCACCTGGCGAAAGAGCACGTACAGCGGGGCGGAGGGCGGCGAGTGCCTGGAGGTCACCACGACACCCGGAGCCATGTACGTCCGGGACTCCAAGCAGTTCGGCGGACCCGTGCTGGCTGTTGGGCCTGAGGCCTGGACCGGGTTCGTCCGGCTGGCGGCCGGGCCGCGGACCTACTGAGCCGCAGCGGATCCCGTTCTGCCCGGACGGGACCCATCGCGCAGACACGGACTCGTGTGAAGCGGCAGGCGCTGCCACTCGGCGGCCAACTGTCCTGGACCCAGGCGAGGTTCGTGCACCCCGCCGTCGTGGGAGCGACGGCGGGGTGCACACGGCTCACGGTCCTGCCGACGAGCGGGCCGCGAGCGGACGAGCAGGCTCAGCCTCGCGTCCCCCCGGTAACGGGCCGCGTGCCCGCTCCCGGCGGGAAGGCCGTCGTCTGTCGGTCACTTGGCCAGGAAGGTGAGGAGGGCCTGGGTGACTTCCTGGGCGTGGGTCCACAGCAGGCCGTGGGGGGCGCCGTCGATGACGACGTAGTCGGCCTGCGGGAGTGCCTGGTGGAAGCGTTCTCCGGTGGCCTCGATGGGCAGGATGCGGTCGGCGGTGCCGTGCAGGATGAGTGCCGGGACGTCGATCTTGGGCAGGTCGGCACGGAAGTCGGTGGACCAGGTGGCCACGCAGGCCAGGGAGGCGTACGAGGAGGCGCCGGCGGCGACGTTCCAGCTGTTGCGGACGGCTTCCTCGCTGATGCGGGTGCCGAGGTTCTCATCGAGGTTGTAGAAGTTCTCGTAGAAGTCGGTGAAGTAGGCGTAGCGGTCGGCGGTGACGGCCTCTTCGATGTCCTTGAAGATGGCGCCGTCGACGCCGCCCGGGTTGTCGTCGGTCTTGAGGAGGAAGGGTTCGAGGGAGGCGAGGAAGGCTGCCTTGGCTATCCGGGCGGAGCCGTAGGTGCCCAGGTAGCGGCCGACCTCGCCGGTACCCATGGAGAAGCCGACCAGGACGACGTCGCTGAGGTCGAGGGTCTCCAGGACCGTGTTCAGGTCGGCGGCGAAAGTGTCGTAGTCGTAGCCGGTGGTGGGCTGACTGGAGCGGCCGAAACCGCGCCGGTCGTACGTGATCACGCGGTAGCCGGTCGTCAGCAGGGCGGCGGACTGCTTCTCCCAGGAGTGGCCGTCGAGCGGGTAGCCGTGGATCAGCACGACCGGCTGCCCGCTGCCGTGGTCCTCGTAGTACAGCTCGATGCTGGTCGAGTTCTCCTGGCCTACGGTGATGAACGCCATGGTGGTTACTGCCTTTCTGTTTGAAACGCGTCTGGTGGTGAAGTGCCCGGGTGGGCATGGCTGTGGGACGTGGGATGACGCGACAGGGCGGCGCTGTCGGTCAGCGGACCGTGCGGGCCGCCTGCTCCACGATGCGGGCGACGGCCTCGGGGCGGGACACGGATACCGCGTGCGACGCGTCGACGACCGTGGTGCGAGCCCCGGCACGGGCCGACATGTAGCGCTGGGCGGCCACGGGGATGTTGAGGTCCTCGGTAGTGACCAGCGACCACGAGGGGATCGTCTTCCAGGCTGCCTTCGTCGACTTCTCCTCCAGCGCGGCGGCGGCGATCGGACGCTGTCCTGCTGCCATCAGCCTGGCCTTGTCCGCCGGCACGTCCGCAGCGAACTGGGCGCGGAACCTTTCCGGCTTGATGTACACGTCTGCGCCCTGACCGCCGTCGGGCAGCGTGTAGTTGACGGGTTCGACCGCCTGGCCGAGGGTGCTGCCGGGGAACTTGTTCGTCAGTCCGAGCGAGCTCTCGCCCGTGTCGGGCAGGAACGCGGCGATGTAGACCAGCGCCTTCACCTTGCCCTCCAGGCCCGCGGCGGCCTGGCTGATGACGGTACCGCCGTAGGAGTGACCGACCAGGACCACAGGCCCGTCGATGTGGTCGACGACGCTGCGCAGGTAAGCGGCATCAGTCGCCGGACCGCGCAGCGGGTTGGCGGCGGACACCACGGGATAGCCCGCCCGCTGCAGCCGAGTGACGACACCGTCCCAGCTCGCGGCGTCGGCGAACGCCCCGTGTTCCAGCACGATCGTCGGACGTATCGGTTGGTGGGGCGCCGCACCGGCTACGCCGGGCAGAGCGACGGCGGCCACGGACAGCCCTACGGCCGCAGTGACGCCGAGAAGGGCGGATCTGCGGCTCGGGCGGGCCAGGCGGGTGATGCGCATGCGTGAATGTCCTTTTCCTTGGTTGTCGGCCCGCACCGGACCGTGCCGGCGAAGCGGGCCGGTGCGTTCGGGGACGAAGCACCGGGTTTCTTTGGGGATGACCGAGTTGTTGTGCGCGCCGTGTGTGCCAGGTGGTCGGCGCGGATCGGATGGGTGCTGGGCGACAGGCGACAGGCGACAGGCGACAGGCGACAGCGGCCCGGAGAGCGGATGCCGGGCTGCCGCCCGGCCTGGCCCTGGAGCATCGCCCGACCCCCCAACTGCCGGGCAGAACGTCTTTCGTCCTGTCCTACGACGGGGAGGCAGGGCCGGTTCACCCCGGGGACGGGCTGTTCGTCCGCGGGCAGCGAACGTGGCTGCGTAGGGCACGGTGGTCCGCTGCGCGCCGACCTCAGCCGGTGGAGTCCAGGACTTCGTAGACATGCCTGAGGTAGCTGTGGGTGCGCTCCGAGCCGAGAATTCCGTCGCCCAGCCGGTTCATCGTGTACGAGAACGTGACGCGCCGGTCGAGGTCCATCATGACGATCGAACCGCCCCGGCCGACCCAGAAGCAGACCCGGCCGGTGGGCATGTGCGGCATCGTCCTCGCATCGGCGAGCGCGAAGCCGATGCCCCAGCGCACGGGAACGCCCAGGAACAGGTCGATCCCGTCGGCCTGTACGTCGAGGACCTTGTCCACCGTGTCCGCGGAGAGGAGCCGGAGGCCGTTCACCTCGCCGCGACGGGAGATCACGGAGAGGGCACGGGCCATGCCTCGTGCGTTGCCGTGTCCGTTGACGGCTCCGAGTTCGGCGCGGCGCCACTGCGGGGTGTCGACGTGCTCGTCCCGGGCGGGGCTTCCCAGCAACGTCTTGGTGAAAATCCCCTCGGGATCGAGACCGGCGGGCATTGTGGGGAGCTGCGAGGGGGCCACCAGCTCGGCGATACGCGGCCAGTCGGCCTGCCGTGCACCGATCTGGACGTCGGCTCGCGACGGCTTGGCGATCTCGGTGTCGACGAACTCGGTCAGGGTACGGCCACTGACCCGCCGGACAAGCTCTCCCACCAGCTGTCCCTGAGTCTGCACGTGGTAGCCCGAGGCACTGCCCGGATCCCACCAGGGCGCCTGCGCGGCCAGCCGGGCGCTCGCGGTCGGCCAGTCGTACAGATCGTCGATGGTGAAGGGCTGTTGCCAGCCGGAGAGCCCTGAGGTGTGTGACAGGACATGCCGCACCTCGATGTCCTGCTTGCCCTGAGCAGCGAATTCGGGCCAGTAGTGCGCGACCGGGCGGTGCAGATCCAGTGCCCCCCGGTCGACGAGGAGGAGGGCCGCCAGACTGCTGAGGGTCTTGGTGGTCGACCACAGGCTGACCAACGTGTCCTGGTGCCACGGAACGGTCCGCGCTTCGTCGGCATGCCCGCCCCACAGATCGACTTCCATGACTCCGTCGACATCGACGGCGATCGACGCCCCCAACTCCTCGCCGGACTCCAGGTGCGCTGCCAGCGCCGTTCGGACCGCTTCGAACCGGGCGGTGCTCGTTCCTTCGACGCTGACCATGTCTCTTCCCCACTCCTGACGACGACCGTTCGACCGCTCAACGGAATGAACCTCACGCCGGTTCACGCTTTGCCGCAGGTAGGGGGCTTCCCGTACGGATGCCTCTCCGGGGGCAGGAGGTCACCCGGAGAGATCGTGCACAGGCGCTCCGGTCTGCCCGTCCCCGCGGCAACGGGCCGCCTGCGAAATCATGCCGCCGGGGTGCGTCCTGCTAATGTCCTGTCCGGTATGCGGGAAGCGGACGACGGGGTCCTCGCCGCTCCGACCACTGCTCCGGCCTCCACCTGGTCCGCGGGTCATGGTCATGTGCGTGCCCCCGGTGGTGGCGCCGTCGAGCGGGATTCTGGGTGGGTACGGTGACAGCTGTGGGGCAGGGCCTCGACTTCGGACTGCTGGGTCCGCTGGTGGTACGGCGGGCGGGCACGGTACTCGATCCGGGTCGGCGCAGGCAGCGGCTGCTGCTGATCCGCCTGCTGCTCGCCGACGGCCGGGCGGTCGCTCCGCAGACGCTGTGCGAGGAACTGTGGCCGCAGCAGCCGGGAGGCGCACCGGGCGCAGCGATGGGCTCCCTGCACGCCCACATCAGCAAGGTACGTGCGGTCCTGGAACCTCGGCACCTGCGCCGACAGGGCACCTTCGACGTACTGGTCACCGAACCCCTGGGCTACGCCCTGCGTGTGCCGCCCGAGAGCCGTGACACCGTGCGTTTCGAGCGGGCCGTTGCCCAGGCACACCGGTTCATGGACCAGGGCCGGCCCGACCGCGTCGTGGAAGAGGCCCGAAGGGGCCTGGAGATGTGGCGCGGCACCGCGTTCGCCGACGCCGCGCACCACCTGTTCGCCACCCACGAGACGGCACGCCTGGAAGAACTGCGGCAGACCACCCGCGAGATCCGCGCCACTGCCCTGCTCCTGCAAGGACGGATCACCGAAGCTCTGGACGCGGCACAGGAGCTGACCACAGAGCATCCCCTGCGGGAAACCGGCTGGGCGTTGCTGCTGCGCGCCCTGTACCTCGGCGGCCGGCACCCTGAAGCGCTTCAGCGCTACACCGACCTGCGCCGGCACCTCGCCGACGAACTCGGCCTCGAACCCGGTCCATCCCTACGCGCCCTGCACCACGGCATCCTTCACCACGACCTGCCGCCCCTTCGCTCAGCCGATGAGTTGCACAGGTACGGCGCGGCATCCGTCCCCGGCGGGGATGCCGGGCACGGCAGCGATCCGGTCGGGTCGCCCATGTCCGGGGCGCCGGGCGGGGGCGGGGCAACCGCGCCCGTCGGCCCGGCCGCCTACGAACCGGCCGCCTGCGAACCGGCCGACGCGGCCGAGCGGTCCGATGCGAGTTGCGACGGGGCCGCGGCCGGAGAGAGAACCACGGCGTCCCTGGCACGTCCGGCACAACTGCCGCGCAGCCTGCCGGTGTTCGCGGGGCGGGCGGCCGAGGGGGCGTGGCTGTCGGCCGTGAGCGGTGCACCGGGCCGGCCCGGACCGACCGCGGCCCCTGTCGTCGTCATCAGCGGCGCTCCCGGTGTCGGCAAGACCACCTTCGCCGTCCACCACGCCCACCGCATCGCCGCCTCCTTCCCCGACGGACAGCTTTTCGTCAACCTGTGCGGATTCCATCCCCACGCACCCGCCGTCGAACCCGGCAACGCCCTGCAGGGCTTCCTCACCGCCCTCGGTGTTCCCGCCCAGCGCATCCCCGAAGACACCCCCGGCCGCAGCACACTCTTCCGCAGCCTCCTCGCCGACCGGCGGATCCTCCTCGTCCTGGACAACGCCCGCGACGAGCAGCAAGTGCGCCCCCTGCTCCCGGCGGGAGCGGGCTGCCTCACCCTGATCACCAGCCGCAACCAACTCCCCGGCCTGATCACGACGGACGGCGCCAAACCCCTCACCCTCCCACTGCCCTCGGAAGCCGAGGCCCACCAAGCCCTCGAACGACGCCTGGGAACCGAACGACTGGTCGCCGAGCCCACCGCCACAGCCGACATCATCCGCCTGTGCGGACGACTTCCCCTGGCCATGGCCGTGGTCGCCGCCCGCGCCGAACTCGATCCGGCCTTCCCCCTCCACGCCATCGCCGACGAGCTGCGACACACCCACGGCGGCCTCGACGCATTCACCGGCTTCGACACCACCACCGACGTACGCGCCGTCTTCTCCTGGTCCTACCAGTCCCTGGACGAGACCGCCGCCCGCCTCTTCCGCCTCCTGGCCCTGCACCCCGGCCCCCACATCACCGCCCCCGCCGCGGCCGGCCTCGCCGGCCTTCCCCTCCCCCGAACCCGCCGCGCCCTCGCCGGCCTGGTCGGTTCCTGCCTCGTGGAACAGCCAGTGCCCGGCCGCTACAGCCTGCACGACCTCCTGCGCGGCTACGGCACCGAGCTCGCCCACACCCACGACACCCCCGAGGAACGCCGCCACGCCACCCTCCGGGTCCTGGACCACTACATGTTCACCGCCTACGAGGCCAACCAGCTTCTGAAACACGACACAACGCCCGAGCTCGACCTCGGTGCACCCGACCCGGGCGCCACCCCGGAGAACCTCACCACCATCAAGCAGGCCACCCGATGGCTCACCGCCGAACACCCTGTGCTGACCGGCCTGCTCCACACCGCCGTCAGCCAGAAGCTGGACCACCACACCACCGGGCTGGCGTGGTCGCTCAAGGACCATCTCCACCGCCAGGAATTCTGGCCCGAAGCCATCACCGCACTGACCCCCGCCCTCGAAGTGGCCCGGCGCCAGAACAACCTCCTCGAAGAGGGCCGTTGCCTACGCCACCTCGGTGGCATCCACGGCTATCTCGGCCATCGGGAACAAGCCCTGCACCACCTGCAACGCGCCACCACGATCTTCGAAGAGCTCGACGCAGTCGGTGAGCAGGCCCGGGCCCACTACGTCACGGCGTGCGCGCTGTTCCTGTTCGGCCGGATCCAGGAGGCCGTGACGTTCTCCGAGCGGGGACTGGAGCTGTCCCGGGAGACAGGTGAAGAGTTGTGGCTGGCCGAGTGCCTCCTCGAGCTCGCCTGGTTCCACTCCAACCTGGGGAACCTGGAGAAGAGCCTTCTGTACAGCGAGGAGGGCATCGCCTTGTTCCAGCGCCTGGACGCGCCGTGGCAGCTGGCCCAGGCCTGGGACATCTTGGGCTACAACCTCCGTCTGCTCGGCCGTTACGAGGACTCGGTGACCACGTACCAGCGGGCGTCGCGGGCGTTCGAGGAACTGGGCGACCACAGGAATGCCATCGGCACACTGATGCGGCTCGGCGATACCCGGCTGGCCTCGGGCGACCGGGAAGGCGCACGAGCGAACTGGGTCCACGCCCTCGAAAGCGCCGACGAGCGAGCCATGTCGCACAGCGCCCAGCAGGTCCGTGACCGGCTCGCCGCCCTGGACGCGGATGCAGACCCCACGCCCACCGTGCCGGAAAGGGCGGTCGGGGGCCATCGGCTCCCGGTTCCGCGGAGTGGTGATCCCGCGCACCAGTAGGCGCTCGGTCTGCTGAACGTGGCACGTGGGTCTCCGGTTCACCCTGCAGGTGGCTGGATGTCCGGGGCCATCGTCCCGCGTCTCGCACGGAGAGCGGCCCGTCCTCCGTGCGGGCGCCTTTGCGCCCAGCGGCGTCCTGCCGATGTCCTGTCCGGTCGACAAGAAGACGACAAGGTTTGGCCAAGGGCTTCCGACGAGTGTTGAGCCGTTCGCCCGCGCATGCGGGAGAGCACGCCACAGAACACTTGAACAGGAATGGGCGCCACCCATGAACGGGATCATGGAAACGGGGACCACCACCCTCGCTCCAGCTCGGGCGCATGCCCGGCACGACGCATCGGACGCCGACTGCGACGCCTTCATCCGGGACATCTACGATCAGTACGGGCCTCTGCTGGTCCGGTACGCCACACGGCTGCTGGACGGCGACTGGCACAAGGCGGAGGACATCCTCCAGGAGACCGCGACCCGTGCCTGGAAGCACGCCCGGTTCCTGGGCACCCGCGCCGACCACATCCGGCCGTGGTTGTACACCGTGGCGAGGAACCTCGTCATCGACCACCATCGAGCCCGGCAGGTCCGCCCCGTGGAGCTCATGGCGGTCGAAGAGCTGAACGCCTCCTGGGACAGCACGGAAGCCACGCTCACCTCCCACGTGGTGCTGAGGGCCCTGCGGGAGCTGAACGAGCAGCACCGAACCGTCATCAGCCTCATGTACTACCTGGAATGCAGCGTGGCCCAGGCAGCCAAGCACCTCGGCATCCCGCCCGGCACCGTCAAGAGCCGCGCCTTCTACGCCGTGCGGGCACTGCGCAAGGCGCTGGAGAGACAAGACGTACTCGGCGAATAGCCATGGCTCGGGCGGTGGGCGCCGCCCTGGTCCTCGACTCCCCCTCCGGAGCCACCCAGCGTGCCGCTCGCCGTGCCGCGCCACCCCGGGGTCATACCGGACAGTTTCGCGGACGGGCAGTGACGTCAGCCCCTCGGCGACGCCGGCAGCAGAGGCGCCGAGGACGACCCTGGCCGGGGCGTTTTACGGTCATAGCGCGGTGACGAAATGTAACTTTTTGCACCAGCGACCATACGTTCAGTCAATTCCCGGATCTCCGCCAGAAGAGCCTCCGGCTGTCGATCCAGGTCGAGGGCGTGCTGGTGGAGGACCGTCCCCGCACGGCGTACTCGGTGACTGGTGTGAGGCGCGCTGCCCCTGGCGTACACCAGATGGCCCTCAGCCAGGCCGAATGCAGTGCAGTAGGCCAGCATCTGATAGAGGTCCTCGTTCGGATAGCCTCGCTGCTTGCCGGCCTTGTACTTGGCATCAGCCACTATGCGCGGCGTCCCCGAGTCCGCGTACCAGACGAAATCCGGCCGGAGCCGGACGGAATCACATTCGTCCAGGTGTACGTCCTTTGCCTGTAGGGCACTCCGGCCTCCGTAGGGACGCATTGCTTCCCGCAACGCTGCGCACACGAAGTCCTCGTACACCCGGTTCATGTCGAAGAGGAACCCATCCATGCGCAGGCCACCGGGCAGGTGCTCTGCCGACGCCCCGTCCAGAACCACCTGAGCGAGGTGGAGGGCCTGGTGATAGCGGGTGTTGAGACGCGTCGGCCGCCAAGCCGGAATCACCTGTCCGCGTACGAGCGGTGTGATGTCTGCCAGCCGGGCACGCTGGCGCATCAGGCGCGTCCGTACCGTCTGGGGCACACCGGGGAGGATCAGAAGGCGGTCGACGGCAGCGCGCAGGATCCGGTTTTCTGCGATGTCGGTGGTGAACTCGTCGTAGGCCACCTCCACCGGCAGGGGCATGCCGAACCGCCGTCTGATCTGCTCGGCCTCCCGAATCCGGCCCCGTACGACGAGAGACGCCTCCTCGACGGTCCGGTAGCCCTGAAGCAGGCCCCGCCGCAGAGCCCGGTCGGTCTGACGCTCGACTGCGTGGGCCAGCGCGGGGAGCAATTCGCTGTGTTCGGCGACATCGACCACGCCGTCCCGCCAGCCGGCCGGGTCATTGCTGTAGCCGAGCAGGAAGAACAGACGCGCGACGGGCACCTTGGGAGTGATCCGTACGGTGACCGTCTCGCCACCCGGGACGGCAACGGCCACCACCCCGACCTTGCTCCCCGCACGCAGGCGCCACACCCCCGGCACACAGGAGTCGGGGGCGGCTTCTTCGAGGATCTTCGAGACTGCCAGTGCGCGGCCGACCGTGTCCGGCATCGGGAAGGCTCGGGCGGGTGCGTGCTCGACGAGGGAAACGACGGCCGTCACTCCGAGTCGTACCCCTCACTCGACTCGTCCTGCCCCGACTGCATCGCCACCGCCCCACGCAGCGCCGACAGCCCGTAACGGCTTTCGATGTCCACGCCTTCGCCGTAGTGGTGCTCCTCCAGCAGCGGCAGGATCTTGGTCCGCCAGGTGCGCTCCAGTCCTCCCTCCCGGAAGACTCCGGACTTCATCAAGTAGGACGGTCCGATCCGGAAGTCGGCGTCGTCGATGCGGGCATTCAACGCGTCCAGCAGATCGGCCGGCTCGGGACCCTTGCCTTCCTCGGCCAGCCATCGGCGCAGAAGTCCGCCGGTCGGCTCGATGCGCGGAGACAGCTCGACGAAGGCGAAGCGCCGGCGCATCGCCGCATCCACGAGAGCGATCGAGCGGTCGGCGGTGTTCATGGTGCCGATGATGAAGAGATTGCGGGGCAGGAAGAAGTCCTCGCCCGAGTAGGTCAGCCGAACCGAGCGGTCGCGGTACTCCAGGAGGAAGTACAGCTCGCCGAAGACCTTGGCCAGGTTGGCCCGGTTGATCTCATCGATGATCAGGAAATGCGGGATGTGCCGGTTTCCCTCGCGGCGGGCGAGCGCCGCGAACTCCCGCAGTGGACCGGCTGTGAGACGGAACGCAACCTCGCGCGTCTTGGGGTCCTCACGAGGGCGGAAGCCTTCGAAGAAGTCCTCGTACGCGTACGAAGGGTGGAACTGGACCACCTTCACCTGCTCGCGTCCCCCGCCTAGGTACTCGGCGAGCTCCTGCGCGAGGAACGTCTTCCCCGTGCCCGGGGGGCCGTAGAAGATCAGCTGCTTCTCATCCTCCAGGAGGTTCCTGACCTCCTGCAACCACTCCACGCTGTGCACGTTGAGTGTCTTCCGCAGCTCCTCGGTGGGTTCGGGCAGTGCCACTTCGCGGCGGGCCGTGACAGCCGCGGGCTCGGCCCCGGACTCAGCCCCGCTGTCCAAGGCCTCTTGCACGAGCTCCTCGTCGCTGACGCCCAGACCGTCGATGATGGCCTTGGAAGTCGTCAGATCGACCACATCGTGCTTCAGCGACAGCTGCAGCCGGAGTTCCTCGGGCAGCTCCGTCAGCAGGAAGCCCTCCCTCCCCCACTCCACGGGGCGGCGCAGGTTGCTGCTGCCGTCTTCGGCGACTCGCTGCTCGACACTTCCGGTGATCTCGCCGATGTAGAGCCGGCCGTCGGAGACGGTACACACCGTGTCTCCCGGCCGCATCCGGGAGAAGAATGAGTGCAGTTCGTCGACGAGCTGCACCTTCTCGTCGTAGGTCGCAGTCGACTCGTAGTCCTCGTCGACGAAGGTACGGAGCTGCTCCTTGCTGACGCCCTGGGCTACGTCCGGCCGCAGCCGGAGGACGGCGAGGGTCACCCGGCCCTCATGAAGCCACACCCTCTGCACGAGGTCGGGGCCCGACGGAAGGACACCCCTCACGAGCCACGCGCGGCTGGGGCCGAACCAAACATGTTCGAGGAAGTCGGCGAGCGGTCGGCCGTCCTCGGTCTTCCACTCGAGCCACCCGTTACAGCTGCGGCCCACGAGGATGTCACCTGCGGCGGACGGCGAATTGCACTCGACGTCCTGGATCACCTCCAGCCACCCGGGCCAGGTGCCGGTCTCGCGTATCGCCCCTTCCTTGATCAGCTTTTCCCGCAGCCTGTGCGAGGAGGGTGTCCTCAACGGAAAGGACGGCACGACGTCCGGACGAGCAGGGGACCCGGCGAGCACGACCATTTTCTGACTGCCGTTGGTACCCATCTCGGAGAGCAGCCGCCCTCGCGCCGTCGGCCCACCGTGCGGCAGGCGCAGCTGGAATTGCGGGTATTCCTCGGCCATCGGTCTCCTCGTCCGGGTTGCTGCAGTCACTCAAATCTTGAACTTGCGAAGGGTACGGGTGCGGAGAGGCCGGTGCAGCGCGGGCGGCGTCGAGCATCGCCACCGGCAGGTCTCGTAGGTGGGCATGGACGCATTGTGGGGCTCAGTGATCCACTGCGATGGGAATACGCGTGTTTTCGGCCAACGACGATGCCCGGATGCCACCGGTTCCAGCCGTGGATTGCCCCGCGCACAAAGAGCCGTCCATGATCTACGACGAGGACACCGTCACGGCAAGGGGGAAACGGTGGGAATCGCAACGCCCAACGGCACGGCCAGGCAGCAGCGCCCCGACGGGTTGGCCGCCGCCGTCTCCATGACGGCCTCACAACTGGCACAGGCAGTAGGCCGGTTCGACGGCGACAAGGCTGCCATGGTGCGCGCGGCCGTACGTACGGCCGAGCGCGCTTTCTCCGAACTCGACGCCTGTGACAACGTCATCGATGAGGCATCGGAGACGGGCCGAAAGATCGCTGAGCGATTGGCTGAGCTACTCGCAGCCGAAGCAGCTGGGGACATCCCCGTACAACTGGACGCGTTGGAAGCCACTTCCGCACTCGTCCGCGACACGGACGCGACACGCACTCTGCTGAACCACCTCCTCGGACGCCAGGAAGAAATCCAGCAAAGGCCGCAGGCTGTCCTCCATCTCTCGTCGGCCGACCTTCCCGGCCTCCCTTCCGCCTACACGGACGAGACCGGCTTTGAGGACCTGATGGCCGTGGCCGCCCGTGGAGAGGAACTGGCACCGCGACTGCGGGACGCCCATGCCGAGCGCCTCGACAAGGTGGCGGACCACGTGGTCCGCGTGGTGCGGGAGGCAGCCGCGGCCGGCTTTGCCGAGCGGGAGTTCGCCGTCGAGTCGGTTCACGAGGCCCGCCAGGCATACGAGCTGTGGCTCCAATGTCTCGCGGAACGCAGGCGGGATCTCGGCTGAAGCGGCCATCAGCTCCCCTGAGCTTCTCCTCCAGCGGGTACGGAACCGTCGTCCAGGTGGATACCGTGTGCGCTATTGCCCAGTCGCACACAACTGTCTGTCCAGATGACATCCCGCCCGAGTGGAAAGGCAACTCGTGCACATCGCACCTCTCAGCCCACACGACCCCACCGAGCTGGGCGGCTACGAGCTGCTCGGTCGGATCGGGCACGGCGGGATGGGGCAGGTGTATCTGGGAGAGTCTCCGGGCGGCGAGCCTGCCGCAGTCAAGGTGATCAAGCCCTCTGTCGTGGACTCCGAGACACGGCAGCGCTTCGCCCAGGAAGTGGAGATCCTCAAGACGATCTGGGGCGCCCGGATCGCAGCGCTCCTGGACGCCGACCCGGAAGCCGACCGACCGTGGCTGGCCACCGAGTACATCGAGGGACTCGACCTGAGCCGGCACGTCGCGAGCCACGGCCCGCTCCCCTCCCTGCTCACGGCCTCGCTCGGGGCGACGCTTGCCGAGGCACTCGCGACCGTGCACAAGCAGGGTCTGCTGCATCGCGACCTCAAGCCCGCCAATGTGCTCCTCGGCCCCAACGGCCCGAAGATCATCGACTTCGGACTCGCGGTCTTCGCCGAGTCGAGCGTGTCCCTGACCGCGCCCAACACCGTCGTCGGCACCCCGTCCTGCATGCCGCCGGAGCAGGCGAACGGCGAGAAGCCGCTGACGCCGGCCGTCGACGTTTACGCGCTCGGCGCCGTGCTGCTGTTCGCTGCCTCCGGCCACCTCCCCTACCAGGCGGCCAACATCCACGTCCTGTTCCACCAGGTCACCGACCCCACGAAAACCCCCGACCTGTCGGGGGTGCCGGACGAGCTCGTGCCCCTGCTGACGGCGATGCTGGCACACCAGGCCCAGGACCGACCCGCCCTCGACGACGTGGTGCAGCAGTGCCGCGCCGTCATCGAGGCGCAGGGCTTCAAGGTCGCTCAGGCCCGTCGCCGGCTGACGAGTCACACGGCTGCGCCCACGCAGATACTGGACAGCCTGCTACCCCCGGCCACGGCGCCGACCGTCCCCGTCTCCCCCACCGGAGAGCCGGCGGCCGGGGCGACCGCGGAACCGCCCGCGTCGACCGGCACCGGCACCGAAACGGCGCACGTACTGCCTCCTACCGGCCCCGACCGGACCCCCACACTCGTCGACCACCCCGAACCCCAGCCCGAGGCCGCCGGCGCATTGGGTCCGGCTCAGAACCCGCCCTCGGCGCCGACCGCCGACACGGGCCGGGCCCTCTCTTCCCTCCCGGCACCGGGCCCCCCGGCCAGGGCCCGTGGTGGACGCCCCCGCCACTCCCCCCAGGCCCGGATCACCGCCCAGCGGCTGCGCCAGGCCTATGCGGCATCCGCGACCTTCTGACGGGCGCGGACCCGCGATACTGGGGGACCTGCCCCATCCGCCACGAAACGCCACAGGAGGCCACGGGTGACCGTCGTCCAGACCAGCTCCGAGCAGAACGGCAACGTGCCGGCCGAGGCAGGGCAGGACCAGTTCCCGGCAGGCGCGCAGGTCCTCGTCCGCGACGAGGTGTGGCTGGTCAAGAGCTCCGTGCTGACCACGGAGGACGGCGCCCGCGTGGAAGTGGTCGGTGTGTCCGACTTCGTACGCGACCAGGAGGCCGTGTTCTTCACGCGTCTGGATACGATCGAGCTGATCGACCCCCGGGACACCCGGCTGATCGCGGACGACTCCCCGAACTACCGGCGGTCCCGTCTGTTCCTGGAAGCCGTCCTGCGCCGGACGGCGCTGCCCCAGTCGGAACGCCGGCTGGCCCTCGCGGACTCCTTCCTGCTGGATCCGCTCCCCTACCAGCGTCGGCCTGCCGAGCTCGCGCTCTCGGGCGCCAATCTGCGCCCGCGCCTGCTCATCGCGGATGTGGTGGGCCTGGGCAAGACCCTGGAGATCGGCCTCACCCTCGCCGAGCTGATCCGCCGCGGCCGCGGGGAGCGGATCCTCGTCGTCACCCCGCAGCACGTGCTGGAGCAGTTCCAGCACGAGCTGTGGACGAGGTTCGCGATTCCGCTGGTGCGGCTGGACTCGGTAGGCATCGAGCGGATCCAGCGGGAGATCCCGGCCGGCCGCAATCCGTTCACCTTCTTCAAGCGCGTGATCGTCTCCATCGACACCCTCAAGAACACCGATCAGTACCGGCACCACTTGGAGCAGATCCGCTGGGACGCGGTCGTCATCGACGAGTCACACAACCTGATCAACCGCGGCTCGCTCCGCAACCAGCTGGCCCAGACCCTGGCCCCTCGCACCGACGCCCTGATCCTCGCCTCGGCCACCCCGCACAACGGCGACGCGAAGTCCTTCGCCGAGCTCATCGGCCTCCTGGACCCCGCGGCGATCCGCGATCCGGAGAACTACCGGGCCGAGGACATCGAGCACCTCTTCATCCGCCGTACGAAGGTCAGCACCGAGGTCCGCGAGCAGATGAAGGGGCAGTGGGCGGACCGCGGCCCGTCCGAGGCGGTGCACTGCCCGGCCACCCCCGCCGAGGAGAAGATCTTCCAGGAGCTGGCGGCGGTCTGGCTGCCGAACGACGGCGGCACTTCCGTGAGCTCGGTACCGCTCTTCCCGTACACGCTCCTGAAGTCGTTCCTTTCCTCCCACGCGGCGTTCAAGGCCACCGTCACCGCCCGCATCAAGACCCTGGAGAAGAAGGACGACCCCCGGGGCACGGCGGCGGAGCTGTCCGCCCTGCACCGCCTGGTGGAGCTGTCCGCGGACATGACCGAGGCGGATTCGGCGAAGTTCGGGGCGCTGGTGCAACAGTTGAAGGCCATCGGTGTCGGCCCCTCCTCCGATACCCGCGTCGTCGTCTTCTCCGAGCGCGTCCAGACCCTGGAATGGCTCGCCACCGTCCTGCCCGCCGCCCTCGGATTCCGGGGCCGTACCGCGCAGGGCTGCACCCAAGTCATGCACGGCGGCCTCTCCGACGAACAGCAGATGGACGTCGTGGAGAAGTTCGGACTCGCCGGCGCTCCGGTGCGCATCCTTCTGACCGGCGATGTGGCCTCCGAGGGCGTCAACCTGCACCGCCAGTGCCACCAGCTCGTCCACTACGACGTTCCGTGGTCGCTGATCCGCATCGAGCAGCGCAACGGCCGCATCGACCGTTACGGGCAGGCACACCAGCCGCAGTTCCGCGCCCTGATCCTGACCAGCGAGGTCGAGGGCGCCAAGGACGACACCCTCGTCTCCGAACGCCTGCTGGAGCGCGAGGACCAGGCGTACCGCGCGCTCGGCACCGCCGAGGCCGTCAGCGGGCTCTACCGGGCGGAGGCCGAGGAGAAGTCCCTGATCCAGGACCTGCTGCGCGGCAAGACCGTGGACGAGTCCCTGGACGCCCGGCCGTCCGGAGCCGACACGGATGCGGCCGTGATGGACGACTTCCTCGCGGACTTCTTCGGCTCGGTCGGCGAACACCCGGCGGAAGCCGCAGACGATGCCGCTGAGGACTCCTCGGTTGCTCCCGCACCGGAAGCGCCGGCAAGCGGCACGGACGTGAGCGGCGCCGTGCTCCCCCGCCTCTTCGACTCCACCGCCCACTTCCTCGACGAGGCGTGGCGCGAGGTGTATCCCGACGCCCGCGACCGGCTCGACCTCGACCGTGACGACCAGTCGGGGCTGCTGTCGTTCAAGCCGCCCGCCGACCTTCTCCACCGGCTCAAGGCCCTGCCCGTGGACTATTTGCGGGAGCAGGGACTGCGCGAGCGGCTGCTCGTCACGTTCAACCGGCGGCTTGCCCAGCATTCGCTTCAGCGTGCCCGCGAGGCGGACTCCACGTCGAGCTGGCCGGAGATCTCGCTGCTGACCGATCTGCACCCGGTGGTCGAGTGGCTCACCGACAAGGTGCTGGTCCGGCTCGGCCGCCAGGAAGCCCCGATGATCACCGCCGGCGTCTCGGAGCCCACGTTCCTCGTGCAGGGCGTGTACTCGAACAGCCTGGGCAGGCCTACCGTCGTGAAGTGGATGGGGGTGACGCGGAGCGGGAGCGTGAACGCGGACATGGTCTCGCTGCTGCGCAGCTCAGGTGTGGGCCCCACGATGGCGAACAAGCTCCGCTACCGCGACCCCGCACCTCTGAAGGCCGCCATCCCCGATGTGCTGACCGCGGCCGAATCCTTCATGGAGGAGCACCGCGACGCCTGGGACCGGCCGCTGCGTGAGTCCATCGCGCTGCACAAGGAGCGGCTCGGCGAATGGGAGCAGCCCACTCTCGCCGGCGAGCACACCAAGAAGCGGCTCACCGACCTCGCCGACGACCTGCTGACCACCGGACAGCGCCCCATGCTGCGCGTCCTCGCGGTCCTGCTTCCCGACCCCGACGCCCCACCCGCCGCGCCCGCGCCCCAGTCCGCCGCGCCCGCCGCACTGTGAGAAGAGCCCTGTCATGACGTACGACTCCCTCGTCAACCGCGGCGACTACTTCTCCGCCCACTACCTCGCCGAGGTACTGCCCAAGGACCTCAAGGCGGGCCTGCTCCAGAGGTGGAAGGAGCGGGAGGAGGCCGCAAAGCCGCCGGCGGACGCGGCACAGGAAACGGCCCCTGACGAACTGGGCGCGGTGCGGGAGCCGAAGAGCGTCGCGCTCCCCGTCACTCCGCGCGCGGGACTGCGCGCGCTGCGCCGCGACTACTTCCGGGCGCGGTCCTTCTTCGCCCTCCCCGAGGACTCCGACGGCAACACCGCCGCGCCCGACACCGAGGACGACTCGGTGACGTACGCCGCCCCCGCCTGGCGGGAGCGGGTGCTGGCCCTGAATTCCGACGTGCTCCGCTCCCTCGGCTACGACGCCAAGCCGCGCACCATCACGGTGGAACGGGCCCGCCAGACCTACGAGATCCCGGTCGCGCACGCCGAGAAGGGCCTGGTCGCGGTGAACTGCGGCTGGGCGGCCGAGCCCGACGCGGCCCTGGACCCCGAAGGCCCGGGCCGGCTCCTGGATCCGGTGACCCTCGACGGCTCGAACACCCTGGCCACCGGTTCGAAGCTGGCCTCCTTCCTGTTCGCCTGCGAGGACGCGCCGCGCTACGTCCTGCTGCTCGTCGGCGGAGTCATCGTCCTGGCCGACCGCGCCGTCTGGGGCGAGGGCCGCTACCTGGCGGTCTCCCTCGACACGGCACTGCAGCGCAACGACACCCGCGCAGGCGGCGAACTCGACACGATCGCCGCCCTGTTCGGCGCGGACTCGCTGCGCACGCCGGAGGAGGGCGGCGAGAACCCCCTCGCCGAGCTCGTCGGCAAGTCCACCAAGCACGCGGTGGGCGTCTCCAGCGAACTCCGCGACGGCCTGCGCACGAGCGTCGAACTGATCGCCAACGAGGTACTGGAGCGCCTGCGCGAGCAGGGCGTACGCCCGGAGGACATCGGCGAACTCCCCGAGCTCGGCAAGCAGCTGACCCGCGAGTCGCTGCGCTACCTGTACCGCATCCTGTTCCTGCTGTACGCGGAGGCCCGCCCGGAGCTGGGCATCCTGCCGTCCGACTATCCCGAGTACCAAATGGGCTACGGCCTCGGGCGGCTCGGTGAACTCGTGGCCGAGCGGGACCTCATCGATGAGAAGTCCCGCAAGGGTTTCTACCTGTACGAGTCCCTGGACCTGCTGTTCCGCAAGGTCCAGGATGGCTACCGGCCGCGTCGCACTCACGGGGCGGCGGCCGAGGCCGAGGCCGTCGAGGCGAAGACCAGCGAGGACCTGGGGCTGCGCTTCGAGCCCCTGCACTCCAAGCTCTTCGAGCGCGGCTCGATCCAGCTGATCGGCGCGGACACCGTCCCCGACCCGCGGCACGACGCGGACGAGGCCCTCGCCCGGGGCGAGTCCGTCCGCTACCTCGACACCCGGCTGCGCAACGCCACGCTGTACGAGGTCCTGCACAAGCTCATGCTCACCAAGGGCAAGAAGGGCGAGCGGGGCGGCTTCATCTCGTATGCCCAGCTGGGCATCAACCAGCTGGGCGCGGTGTACGAGGGCCTGATGTCGTACAGCGGATTCATCGCGGGCGAGGAGCTGTACGAGGTCGCCAAGGGCGGTGACCCCAAGGACGGCTCCTGGCTGGTGCCGAAGTCGAAGACCGAGGAGTACCCGGACTCGGTCTTCGTCAAGCGGCAGCACAAGGACACCGGTGAGGAACTGCGGGTGCGGTACGCCCCGGGTTCCTTCGTGTACCGCCTCTCGGGCCGCGACCGGCAGACCTCGGCGTCCTACTACACCCCGGAATCGCTGACGAAGGTCACCGTCCAACTGGCGCTCCAGCACCGCCTGGACCAGGACGGCACGACCACCGAGGCACGGGAGCTCCTGGACTGGAAGATCTGCGAGCCGGCCCTCGGCTCGGGCGCGTTCCTGAACGAGGCGATCAACCAGGTCGCGGCCGAGTACCTGCGCCGCAGGCAGCAGGAACTCGGCCAGGCCATCGACACGGAGCAGTACGCGGTCGAACTCCAGAAGGCCAAGGCGTACATCGCCCTGCACAACTCGTACGGCGTGGACCTCAACGAGACGGCGGTCGAGCTGGCCGAGGTCTCCCTGTGGCTCAACACCATGCACCCGGGCATGGAGGCCCCCTGGTTCGGCCTCCACCTGCGCCGCGGCAACTCGCTCATCGGCGGCCGGCGTGAGGTGTACCCGGCCGAGCGGCTGAAGAGGGGCGGCTGGCTGGGCACGACCCCGGAGCGCTACCCGCTGGCGGACGCGCAGGCAGGCATCCCGCTGCCGGAGGGCGCGGTGCACCACTTCCTGCTGCCGGCGAAGGAATGGGGCGCGGTCGCCGCCGAGAAGGAGGCGAAGGCACTCGCGCCGGAGGCGACAAAGGCGCTGGCCGCCTGGCGCAAGGCGATCACGAAGTCCCCGAACCCGAAGCAGACTGCCCGCCTCCAGGGCCTGGCCCGGCGGGCTGAGTACCTCTGGGATCTGGTCGTGCAGCGGCTGACGATCTCCGAGCGGGAGATCTCGCGCCGCATCGACGTGTGGGAGGCGGAGGACCATTGGCTGCGCTCCCCGAAGGAAGCGGTCCCGAGGGAGAAGGTCCTGGCGGACCTGCTGGCGGTGGACACCCCGTACTGGCGGCTGAAGCAGGTCATGGACGCGTGGTGCGCGCTGTGGTTCTGGCCGGTTCAGGAGGTGGGGCTCCTTGACGGGTCGGACGGACGTTATGCGCATGTGGAGGACGCCGCCAAGTCGAGTCCCGAGACCACCGACGCCACTGAAGTGATTCGTACTTACGAGGAGATCGACCTCCTCGGCAACGTTACGGTCAAGGAGATCAAGCGCGCCGACATCGACAAACGCAGGAAGGGCGCCCGCAAGGGTGAGCAAGCGTTCGCAGAGCAGCGTCGCAACGTGATCCCTCTCGCGGACCTCGGCGACTGGCTGGACTTCGCGGAGGCGCTGCTCGGCACGCACGAGGTGCCGGCGGAGTCGCTGATCGCGTCGTTCGACTCACTCGACGCGCTGGAGCGGTACGAAGACGAGCTGCCCGACTGGATGGGCATGGACCGCTCGTACTGGCTGGAAAGCCGATTCCCGTGGGTTGCAGTCGCGAGCGATGTGGCGGAGCAGCACGGCTTCTTCCATTGGGAGCTGGAGTTCGCCCAGGTGTTCGGGGGGTTGGGCGGATTTGATCTGCAGGTGGGGAATCCGCCGTGGGTGCGGCCTCGCTGGCAGGAGGATCTGGTTCTGGCCGAGCTGGAGCCCTGGTTCGTTCTTGCAGAGAAGCCCGGCGCGGCGGAGTGGAAGCTCCGAAAAGAGGAGGTTCTAGCCGCAGAGGTGCACGGGCAAGGCTTCCTACTTGGGGAACTAGCCGCCCATGCAGGAGCTGTTGATGTGCTTGCAAGCGCGGCAATGTATCCCCTTCTCGTGGGCACGCAGGGGGATCTCTATCGGGCGTTCATGACGCAGGTGTGGCGACACACTACGCCTCATGGCAGTGCCGGAATGATTCACCCAGATACGCACTTCGGTGGCGTGAAGGAAGGCAGGATTCGCGCCGCGGCCTATGCACACCTACGGGTACATGCACACTTCGTAAACGTGGCCAACTGGGCATTCGAAGATCTCAGCCGAAACACAGAGTTCGGAATTCATGTATACGGAACCCCACAGGAACCCAACTTCATACACCTCAGCGAGCTACGCGGCGCCGAAGTCTTGCCTGACTCGATGACACATGATGGGCGTGGCGAGGCTCCCGGCATCAGGCATGGCGGTTCGTGGGATATTCGGCCACATCGCGAGCGCGTAGTGCACGTAAATAGTGTCTTGCTTGCCAGCTGGCGGGACCTAACTGGCTCAACAGGCGGCGCATCGGAGACGCCCCTACTTTATCCTGTCCTAAGGAGCGAACAGGGCGCTATCGAAGCGCTCGCGGAGTACAAAATCCGCCTAGGCGACTTCCATCCATCCATTACGCGCGGCTACGACGAGGCAAACGCCAAAAAGGATGGTTTGATCCGCTGGGGAAATCGAGCCATCTCAAATCTTTCAGATGCCATCCTGCAAGGGCCTCACTTCGCCGCAGCGCTGCCCTTCTCGAAGCAGCCGCGGATCCCGTGCCTGGGCAACCAGTATTGGGATGCCCTCGTACCGACAGGCTTGCCCAGTCTATTTACCCCTGTGACCAACTATGTTCGGGCCACTGATCAAGCCGGGTATCTAGCGGCGCAGGACACCTGGCACGGGGTGTCGTCCACCTCCTACTTCCGCTTGGCCTGGCGCAAGATGGTCCCCTTCAATACAAGCCGCAGCCTGCACGCCGCCATCATTCCACCTGGTCCCGCTCACATCGATAGCGTGTTTTCTATGGCGCTATCAAATAATCACCTGACAGCTTTGAACGCAGGTTTTTGGGCGTCACTCCCCCTGGACTATCTGCTCCGCACTACTGGCAGGGCAAATCTGCATGCATCTGAGGCTCTCAAGATGCCTGCCCCAGATCCTGAGCACCCCCTCGCTCCTGCCCTCCTTGTCCGTACTCTGCGTCTCAATGCTCTCACCACCCACTTCGCCCCCCTCTGGGAGGAGCTGTTCGACCCCCGCTGGGCGGGCTACGAAGACTGGGCAAACGTCGACTGGCCAAGTCTGAAGTCCCTTACTGCGGGCCTGAAGCCGACCTGGGAGTACACGACCCCGCTCCGCACTGAGCACGAGCGCCGTGCCGCCCTCGTCGAGCTCGACACCCTCGTCGCCGTATGGCTCGGCATGACCGCGGACCAGCTCGTCGCGGTCTTCAAGTCCCGCTACCCACAGCTGTACGACTACGAGGCGGCGACCTACTTCGACGCTGACGGCCGCAAGATCGCCGCGAACTTCAACACATACGGCCACGGCCAGACCAAGCAGGACTGGCTCGACTTCGAAGCCCACCTCAACGACCCGGACAACACCCCGGTCCCAGCCGGCTACACCGCTCCCTTCTATAAAGCCGACCGCGAGGCCGAGATGCGCGCAGCGCATGCGCACTTCCAAGCACGGCTGGATGCAGAGATCGCTGCCGGCCGGTGGGCACCTCCGCCTGCGAAACGCTAGAGGCATGGGCCGGGAGCGAGAGCTGGCGTAGCTCGCAGAGCAGAGGGGCTGCCTCGGACACCGAAGTGTCCGAGGCAGCCCCTCTGCCCCTTGGGTGCGTCCTACCGAGTCGCGAAACCAACGAACGCGGTCCACGCGAACGCGCCGACCATGAGTGCCGGACGGGTCGTGTCTTTGGAGTCACGCACATGGATGGCGTGGGGAAGAGCACCGCCGCCGTCCCCAGCGCTGTGGCTTGACTTCCGCAACGCCACGGCGATCTCGACGCACTCACCACCCTCACCGCTGCTGTAGCTGCTCTTGCACCAAGCAAGTTCGCCACCCTGCTGTGCAGTCTGGTCGGTGTTCATCTCTCCCCCAGCAACTTCTCCACCAAGGTCAGCGACTCCCGCGGAGTAAGTGCCTGCGCCCGCAGGAGTCCGTACTGCTCTTCGAGCTCGCGGACATTACGGCGCTCCGTGTACAGCCGGCCGTCCTTGTGAACTTCCACGTAGGCGATCCTGCGCCCTTCCATGGTTTCGATCAAGGTGAACGGACCACCCAAGGCCGCGTGGTCACTTCGTTCGAGCGGCATGACCTGAACCTCAACGTTACGGCGCTGTCCCATCAACAGGATCTGCTCCAGCTGGCCCCGCATCACTGCATCGCCCCCGAGTGGCCTACGCAGGACGGCCTCCTCAACGACGAAGCTAATCGTTGGCATCGGTAGGCGAGCAATGATCTCCTGCCGGGCTAGCCGCGCGGCGACCCGGTTCAAGATGGTCTCCTCGTCGAGCAGCGGACGCCGCATGCCGAACACCGCCCGCGCATATTCCTCCGTCTGAAGCAGCCCAGGCACGGCCTGCGTGGCGTACACATGCAGCTCTACCGCCTCGGCCTCCAACCGCGCCGCGTCGCGGAAGAACGCCGGGAACTGTGCCCGCTCGACCTCCTCCTTCATCTCCTTCAGGACACCGCCCGCGTCCAGCAGCTCGTCCGCCTGGTCGATGACCTCCGGCGGCGGAACCCTGCGCCCCTGTTCGTACGCGGCGATGGTGGAGACCGAGTAGCCCAGTCGCTCACCGAACTCGGTGCGTTCCAGGCCGGCCCGCACGCGGAAGCGTTTGAGCTGACGGCCGAAGGCCCGTAGCACCCCAACCCCTGAGTTAGGCTCAGGCCCTGGGTCCTCATCAGCCGATTGCGTCGGTTCACTCATGCCCGGCATCACCTCCATCGGCCAACGCCACTCCGCGTCCGCCGTCACGCTCCGCACCGCCTACACGCGCAGACCGATTGCCTACCGCTACCCGCTGTAAGCGCATCGACTCTTTCCACGGTAGGGGCGCGGCGGAAGCGTGGACCCCATGAACAGCGAAACTTCCCCCGCACCAGAAGCCCTTGAGTTCGCGATGCGCTTCACCTCCTCACCCCGCGGTGCCCGCCTCGCCCGTCGGCTCGTGTCCCACCGGCTCGACACCTGGGGGCACCCCTACTCCTCCCCCGCCAACGAGACCCTGACGCTGATCGCCGCCGAGCTCACCGCGAACGCCGTGCGCCACGGCCACGTCGCCGGATGGGACTTCCACCTCCGCCTGACCCGAACCGCCGACACCCTGCGCATCGAAGTCACCGACACCCGCACCGAGCGCCTGCCCCTGCTCACCCACCGCGAGCCGCCCGGTGACTCCGAGTCGGGGCGCGGGCTGTTGGTCGTGGCCCGGCTCGCCAACCGTTGGGCGATCTCGCCGCGTACCGACGCTCCCGGTAAGACCGTATGGGCGGAGCTGCGCGTTTCAAGCCATTGACCAGCGGGTTTCGGCTAAATACGGGATCCGCACGCATCGTCCCGGATAGCCTCGCCTGTCCGTGTGTCCGCCGCACGGGGAACCAAGGGGGACAGTGAACGTGAGCGCCATCCACGCGGGCCCGGCCGGCTACCGCATCTCCATCGTCGACGAGGACCCGCTCCGCGCCCGGCGCGAAGCGCGCGAGCTGCTCGCCGCCATCGCCGACACCGATCCGCAGGCCACCCTCGACACCCCCCGGCAGCAGGCAGCCGACAATGACTCCCTCAAGGGCGGGCCGGTCACCGACCTGATCGGGCTCGTATTCAGCGGCGGCTCCATGGTCGCCGCCGGTGTCCAGATCTGGCTGGCCCGCGTGCCGCAGCGGACCATCGTCGTCACCCGCCCCGACGGAGCGGCGCTGCGCATCTCCGGCAAGGAGGCCCGGGCCGACGACGAGCAGATCGAGCGGTTCCTCAGCGGCGGCTCGGAGGTCGGCCACGAGGACGGACCGGCCGCGGAGTGAGTGACAACGACCGGTACGCCATGCTCATCGGCGTATCCACGTACGACAGCGACCGCTACCACAATCTGCCGCCCGTCCGGGCCGACCTGCACTACATGCAGGCGGTACTGGAGAGCACCGAGATCGGCATGTACAACGACTGCGCGATGGTCCCCGAACCGTCGCGCGCCGAGATGCTGCACGCCATAGAGGAGTTCCTGGAGGCTCGGCAGCCCAGCGAGACAGCCCTGCTCTACTTCAGCGGCCACGGCGAGTTCTGCGAGGCGGACGGCCAGCTGTACTTCCTCACCCGGGATGCCGACCCCGACGATCTGCCGGGTACCGCCGTGCCGGCCGAGTTCCTGGAGCGGATGCTCCAGTCCTGCCGGGCCTCGTCCAAGGTCGTGCTGCTGGACTGCTGCTCCAGCGGCTCGGTCGTCCAGGGCTGGACCGCCAAGGGCGCGGCCGATGCGAACGACCGGCCCGCGCCCAGCACCCTGCTGCGGCCGACCGGGGTGTACTTCATCACCGCGTCCGACGCCCTCCAAACCGCCTCCGCGATGGCACCGGCCGGGTCCACCCTCGGTACCTCCCGGTTCACCGGCGAAATCGTGGAAGGGCTGCGCTCCGGTCGGATCAAGGACAGCGGCTGGATCACTCCGGACGACCTCTTCGAGTACCTGACCTCGCAGATGGTGCGCAACGGCGTGCCCCAGGAGCAGCGGCCGACCAAGTCCACCATCCGGGCGACGAACTCCCTGCCGCTCGCCCGTTCCGTGGCGCGATCCGTGAATCTCCCCGCCCCGCCCCGCGACGCCGCCAGCCAGGCCACCCAAGCCTCCCCCGCACTACTGAAGGCCCGTGCGCTGGCCGCGTCCGATGCCCATGACGGGGTCGACTGGCAGCGGCTGCTGCGCTACTACGTGCACTGCCTGGGCGCGCAGGCGGCGTCGGGCATGCTGCCGGACCGGGACAGCGGGCGGGGCTCCGCGTACTTCCTGCTGGGCCAGGGATCCGAGACGATCCAGTCCGGGCTCGGGGCTGCCCTGCCCGCTCCCTCACAGCTGCCGAAACCGAAGAGCAGGGGAGCCCAGGCGGATGGCGCCGGGCTGCAGGAGTACTGGTACGGCTATCCGGCCATCACCCTCCCCGAGCGCGGCGGGGACAGCCGGCGGCGGACCGCGGTCCAGATCGCGCCGTTGCTGATCCAGTCGATGGAGCTCGCCCCCGACGAGGACGGCCGCGACAGGCTCCGTCCGAGCGGGGTGCCCTCCCTGCACACGGGGCTGATCACGGAACTGCTGGACGACGACGCAGCCGCCGACCTCCTCGCCCGGTGGCAACCGACCTGGCAGGAGGGCAATGGCACGCAGATGGTGAAGGCGGTGCGGGAACTCCTGACGGAGCTCGGCGTTCCGGAGTTGGAGCCCCTCGACCTGTCGGCGCTCAGCGAGCGTTCCGTGATGGACTCGCTGCGGCCCGGTGCGCACAACGCCGCCGTACTCCTCGCACCCTCCGGCGTGGAACGGGTCGCGACGGAGGCCCTCGTGGACAATCTGCTCCAAATGTCCACGCGGACCGGGCAGATTCCCGGCACCGCGCTGGACGCGCTCCTGACGGGCGGCGGCAACGGGGACACGAGCCGCGAAACGCCCTTCGTCGTCGCCCCAGGGCCCTGCAACGAGAGCCAGGAGCTGGTGATCTCGTCGGCGATGACCCGTCCGCTGACCGTCGCCACCGGGCCACCCGGTACCGGAAAGAGCGAGGTCGTGACCGCCGTGGTCACGACCGCACTCGCCGCCGGTCAGTCCGTGCTGGTCGCGTCCACGAACAACGAGGCCGTGAACGTCGTGGCCGAGCGCTGTGACGCGATCTCGCCGGGGCTGCTCATGCGGACCGGCAACGCGGCGGCGCTGGAGCGCGAAGCGGCGAAGCTCGAACGGCTGCTCGCCCAGCCCATCGAGGCCCCCGGGCGGGGTTCGGCGACCGTGGCCGGCGAGCTGCGCAACCGGCACTCCCGGTCGGCCGCGCACCGGACGGAGGCGGCGCGGCTGGTCGGTGACGAGATGCGCCTGCTGGAGCTGCTGGGGCAGCGTGCCCGGCAGGCGGACGAGCTCGGTCTGCCGGTGGAGTTGCTGGCAGCAGCATGGGCCGACAGCGAGGTCACGGCGCTCGCACGTTGGGAGGAGCGGGCCCGGAAGGCCGTCGGCGCCGGATGGCTCACCCTCGGCCGATGGCGCAGAGGGCGGGCTCTCGCCGCGTTCGTCGCGTCGTCCGCCTCCGCTGCCGACGGCGTATGGCCGTCCTGGGCCTCGACGCGGCCGGCTCCGCCCGAGCTCCTCCTCGCCCTGGCCGAAGCTGCGTCCGTGGAAGGCGTGCTACGGGAGCTCGTACCGCAGCTCCTCGGCCGGGACGGGGAAGGGCTGAAGCAAGCGCGACTGGAGAGCGCCGCCGGATTGTCGGAGGCGTCGAGCGAACTCGCCCGGGCCGTGGCGACCGAGGCCATGGTCCGCGGGCGGTCGCTCATGGGCCAGCGGCTCCAGGCACTGCGCCAGCGCTCGGGCTTCCAGAAGAGTCAGCGCAATTTGATGGCGCACCTCAGGGGGTGGGCCATCAGCACCCACTCGGTACGCCAGCTGGAACTCGTCCCCAAACTCTTCGACCTGGTGGTGATCGACGAGGCGAGCCAGTGCTCGATTCCCTCGGTCCTCCCCCTGCTGTTCCGGGCCAAGCGGGCGCTGATCATCGGCGATCCCATGCAGCTTGGGCACATTCCCGGCATCACCGCACAGCAGGAACGGCAGGCGCGCGTGCGGGCCGGGCTGAGCGCAGCGCAACTGGAGGATCACCGGCTCGCCTACCACGTGTATGCCTCGTACCACGCGGCCGCACAGCACGGTGAGGCGGCGCTGCTGCTCGACGAGCACTACCGCTGCCATCCGGCGATCGCAGACATCGTCAACGGCTACTGCTATGCGGGCCAGTTGCAGGTCCTCACCGATGTCCGGAGCCAGGTCCCGGCGGCCGATCCGTTCGGCGCCTCCGATCCTGCGCCGGTGCTGGGCTGGGTGGACGTGCCGCACGGCGAGTCCGCGCGCGGCGGCGGTGGCCAGTCCTGGCGCAACACGGCAGAGGCGGAGCAGGTACGGAACACGGTGGACGAACTGCTCGCGCGGCTGCCCGAGCATGCCACCGTCGGGGTGGTGACACCGTTCCGGTCACAGAAGGAGGTACTGGCCCGGGTCTGGGCGGACGACGACAGGGTCCGGGTGGGCACCGTGCACGCTTTCCAGGGCGGACAGCGCGACGTCATGGTCCTGAGCCCGGTGGCCACCGGCAACACTCCGCCCCGTACGACGCACTGGGTGGCGAGCCAGGTCAACCTGTGGAATGTCGCCGTCACCCGGGCGAAGTCTCAGCTGATCACCGTCGGCAGTCACGCGTTCTGGCAGGGGCAGGCGGGACTCCCCGCGCTGCTCGCGGAGCGGTCGGCGGTACTGCGTGCGGGGTCGTACGCCGACCAGGACGGAGCCGTCAGGGCCGAGGCGGCCTCAGGGTTCCGTGAAGAGCTGGCCGACCGGCTCCAGGAGTACCTGGACACATGCGGCATCACCGACCTGGAGCGCGCGGCCGTGGTCGGCGGGCACACCGTGGACCTGCTGTTCACGGTGGACGGGGCGAACACGGCGGTCCTGATCGATCCCGGCCCCCAGCACGACCAGGATCCGGCGCGCCATCTGCGGCTGCACCACGCGCGCGGCGACCTGCTGACGGGCCTGCCGTCCGGCGGTTCCGGAGCGAAGGCCGGGCCGGTGACACGGACGATCCGGATCCCGGCATGGCGGATTCTGGCCGGCGACTCGGCGCTGGAGCCGCTGTTCGCCTGAGTCACGCCCCCAGGCTCCGGACGACGTACGTCATGTGCTGGACGTTGCCGACACGGAGCCAGACCGCGGCATTCCCGGTGCCGGCCGAGCCGTGGCCGCGCGCGCAGTCCCGCAGCCAGCTCTCACCCGCGCTGGCCGTAGCACCCCGGAAGTCCGGCAGTTCGAGGAGCTGCCGGGCTGCGGCCCGGTTGACGGCGGTCCGGTCCTCGCCTCGGGCCAGCACCTTGGCGAGGACGAAGGACTCCTCGGTGGTGTAGCGAAGCACTCCCCATGCCGGGCCGCCTCGTCCGGACGACGGCTCGCGACCGATCATCCGGGCGGGCTGGATGCCGTAGTCGCCGTAGCTGAGCCAGGGGACGTAGACGCGGTCGCCGGCGGTCAGCTCGCGCCAGACGTGCCAGTCCGCGCGGGGTTCGGGGCGCAGCCCCTGCTCCAGCATGTCTGCGGTCACCTCGGGGAAGCCGCCGCTCAAGGCTGCGGCGGTTCGCCACGGCGCCAGCGGCATCAGGGCGTCGAGCGCGCGCAGCGCTTCCTTCCCGGCGTCGGGCCGGTCCGCGCGGACCGCCCCCAGGTCGAGGAGGAGGTCCGTCTCGACGGCTGGATCGGCGCGGGCGAGCAGGTCCCGAACGGTGTGGGCGGAGTCGTCGTCCCACTCGCCCGCGAGCGTGACGCGTATGCCGACGCCGCTCCCGCTGCGCCGGGCCGTCTCCAGCGCCGCGGTCTGCTGGAACTCGGGGCGACCGGGGCCGGTGACCGGGCGCAGCGGACTCAGTTCACCCAGATCTGACATCACGTCGGCGAGGACGGCCAGTTGTGTCTCGCCGGCGAACGGGGCGTCGAGCCAGCCCGGTCGGTGGCGCTGAACCTTGCTCGCGGCGTGCGCCTCGCGCCGCGTGTGTGCGATGAGCAGCTCCTCGGGCAGTCCCGGTCGCGGAGGGAGGTTCCAGAGCGGCATGACGGCCGCCTGAATGGCTGGGCTCAGCTGCTCGTAAGCCGCAGCGGCGTGTGGGCGGGTCGGCAGGACGGGAACGTACAGCGGTCCGGACATGGCGGCTCCCCCTTGGCTCAGCCCGTGCCCTATCCCTCTCCCTTCAGGGTGTGCCACCTCGCCATTTAGCGGAATGATGCCTTTTCAGCCCCCGTGGCTGGAACTGCCGAAAGCCTGGTAGCGCTGTGACCAGCAAGGTACTGTTCGTGATGCTCGGCAGCCGAACGTTGCACGTGGGGTGTGTGTATGACAGTGCGTCTGCCCGGGGGACGCTTGTCGATACCGGCCGCGCTGCGCTGCGGTCGACCACTGCACGTTGGGGCTGGGTTGAATCACCGGATTCTCGGACTGACAGTGCGGAATTTCCGCACCTTGACCGATGTCAAGCTGCGTCTGGGCTCGCTGACGGTCATGGTCGGCCCGAATGCGGCAGGCAAGTCGAACGTCCTGCACGCCCTGGAGCTCCTGGGTGACGTATCGCGACTGGGGATCGAGCGGGCGCTCGACGCACGCGGTGGGTTCGACGTACTCGCCTTCCGTGGCGGCCAGAGGTCCGTATCCCGCATCGCCATCGGCATCGAGGGCATATGGTCGGAATTCGCCTCCGAGGAGTCTCCGGACCGATACGAGTTGAGCGTGTCTCAGCGAAGGCTGCCTGAGCCTCGTGAACACGATCGAGTCCTCTTCCGGCAGGAGCAGCTCACTCAGCATCCGGGGGCGGGCGCCGCAACCTCTCTCGCTCTGGCAAGCGATCAGCTGACGCTGAGCAGTTCACTGAAGGACGATGGGAAACCGGGTCCCATCGACGTTGAACGCATGGCCTCGGTGCTCAACCAGCCCGTGCCTCTCCCGCGCAGCAGCCCTTCCGCTCATGCTGCGGCAGTGGTGACACGGCATCTTGAACAAGTCCGGGTCTTCGACCCCGATGTTCGTCTTGCGCGGAGGCCGTCGCCTATTACCGGGTCGGGGCAGCGCCTTCACAACGACGCCTCTAATCTAGCTGACTTCCTGAAGAGCCTCTGGGAGCACAGAAGTACGCGCGAGGAGGACAAAGGCCGCCGGTTCGTCTGGGAGGCGCTGCTTAGAGATGTCAGGGCAGTTGTGCCCCAGATTCAAGACATTCACCTAGTGGACGCTCCAGGCCGGCCCGACTATATCTCGGTGGAGCTAGAGGAAACGAGCCTACGCGGACGCACCCGGTTGGAAGATGCATCCTTCGGAACAGTGCGACTTCTTTCCCTCTTGGCCATCTTTCACGACCCTAATCCCCCTCTCCTGACCTGTATCGAGGAGATCGACCATGGCATCCATCCACATGCGTTGGAGCTACTAGCGGGAAGACTGCGCGAAGCCAGCCGTCGGGCTCAGTTCCTTGTGACCACTCATTCACCGGCGTTCGTCAACGAGCTGGAACCCGAGGAGTTCGTCGTTTGTGAGCGTGGCGAAGACGGAGCATCTGTCATCCCCGCCCTCACGGCGGATGAGGTGCGGCAAGTAATCGAAGCGTCCGAGGGCATGCCCATGGGAGACCTCTGGTTCGCCAACACCCTTGGAGGCGGCCTGTGAGGCCCAAGGCAAGGGCAGGCAAGGGCAAGAGCCCAGTCATAGTCGTCGCGGGTGAAGGCAAGAATGACCGGCAGGTCCTTCGGCACCTCATCGCTGCCGTCCACCCGGGTGCGAAGATCGTCAACGTCAACAAGAAGACTGCCCTCAGCCAAGCGGACACGTCGCTCAGCCCCCGCGTGGCTGAGCTTCGCCGACTGTCTCAGGCGGCTTCAGTGGGGGCAGAGCTGGCCGGGGTCGTGGTCCACGTCGACCTCGACGCTGTGGACGACGCAAAATACCTGAGGGTCCGTGAGCGCATCAGTGCCGAGCTGCGCAAGGAGTTCGGCTGCCCGTCGGCGCTAGCACTTGCCGCCTTCGAGATGGAGGCATGGCTGATGCAATTCCCCTCCGCATTCACTAAGGTCAACTCCCGTTGGATCCTCAAGGCAAGGTACAAAGGCTGCGATCTCAGCAGAGTGGATACGCCAAAGGAAAAGCTGAGAGATCACGGTTGGAATCCTCCATACGATGAGTCTTTCGCCCCTGACATCATGGAGCACGTCTTCGCATCGAAGGACGGGCACATGGAACCCGATGGCAAGAACCGCTCCTATGAGGAGTTCATGGCCGAGCTGCGCTCCTGGTAGTCGGTTGTTCTGCCCTTCACACAGTGGCACACCGGCTGGCCTCGGCACCATCGCCCCACTTCGCAGCGCGTATACGGTGGTACCGATCACCAGGGCATCGGCAAGACAAAGGGGACCGTCGTGAAGCCCACCATGGCCGCCGCCCAACTGCGCGGCAGTCTGACGCAGTACCTCACGACGACCTACGCCCTCGCCGACGAGGACACCCGGCGGGCGCTGGAGCGCTTCCTCGGCCACCCCGAGACGGGGATCTTCCGGGGTCCCTACCTCCGGATCAGGACCCCGTTCCACCGCGCCGACGACGGCTGGCAGCGGGAACTCGAGTGCACGGCCGGCTTCCCCGGCTTCGCGCCCTACCGGCACCAGGCCAAGGCCTGGACTCGGCTGTCCACCCTGCACGGTCCCGCCCAGCCGACGCTGGTGACCACCGGCACCGGCTCCGGCAAGACCGAGTCGTTCCTCATCCCCGTCCTCGACCACTGCCGACGTCAGCGGGCCCAGGGCCACCGCGGCATCAAGGCGATCCTGCTCTACCCGATGAACGCCCTCGCCACCGACCAGGCCGGGCGCATCGGCGAGTACCTGAGCCGGCCGGAGCTGGCGCAGGTCACCGCGGGCCTCTACATCGGCGACCGGCCCGACACCGACTTCCGACGGGTGATGACGCGGCGCGAGGAGATGCGCGTATCGCCGCCCGATGTGCTGATCACGAACTACAAGATGCTCGACCTGCTACTCCAGCGCGGTGAGGACCGTTCGCTGTGGGAGGGCGCCGACCTCTCCTACGTCGTACTCGACGAGTTCCACACGTACGACGGGGCCCAGGGCACCGACGTGGCGATGCTGCTGCGCCGCCTGGCCGCCGCAACCGGCGCGTCACGGCCGGGCAAGCCGCTCGGGTCCATCTGCCCGGTGGCGACGTCGGCCACCCTCGGAGAGGGCACTGCGGGAAAGGAAGCCGACGGCATTCTCGATGTCGCCGCGCGCGTCTTCGCAATGCCCTTCCCTGCCGACTCGGTCGTCGGGGAAGAGCGGATGTCGGCCGAGGAGTTCACCGGCGCCGTCGACTACGAGCTGCCGGAGCCGCCGACGCCCCAGGAGGTCATCGCGGTCTCAGGCGGACCCGGCGTGGAGGCGCAGCCCGATCTGCTCGACCTGGACGGCCTGGCCGCCAAGATGCTGGGCCGCTCCGGCCTCGACGCCTTCCGCATCGGGCGGCTGCTCAAGCGGCACGATTTCACGCACGGCGTCCTGTCGCTGCTGGGCGGGGAGCCGTTGGACGAGTGGGCGCTGCGGGACCGGCTGGCCCGGTTCGGATACTCCTGGGGACGTACCGCGCGGGAGAATCCGCACCTCGTTCTTCAGGCCCTGTCCCGGTTCGTCGCCCTGCTCTCGGCTGCCCGAGACCCGGAATCCGATGAGCGCAGCCCTCGCCCCCTCCTGCACATCGAAGCGCACCTGTGGGTCCGGCCCGTCACCCGCGTCCTGCGCGGCGTAGGGCCGTCCCCGGAGTTCCGCTGGTACGAGGACAACCGCACCGCCGCCCGCCGGGCCACCCTCAACGCCGCTCCGCTCGCCGACGAAGATCCTGACGGACCCTCCGGCGGTTGGCCCTCGGCAAGCCGGCCACAGCCGCTGCCCGGCACGGATACGGCCGTGCGCCCGGCCGAGGTTCATCTGCCCGCCGTGTACTGCCGCAACTGTGGGCGCTCCGGCTGGGCAGCCCTGTCTCCCGAGACTGATCCGCAGCGGCTGGTCATGGCGCAGGACCGGATCTGGCGGGCAGCCGTGGGCCGGGACAAGCGGCGCATCCGCTACTTCATCTCCGCCACACAGCGAGAACGGCAGCAGGTCTTCGATGCGCTGACCGGGGCCCGGCCGTCGGACGGCGGAGTCGATCCCCTGTCGGTGGTGGTGCTGGACGGCGGGCAGGGCACCTACCGGCTTCCGGTGGCCGCGGACGCCTCCGAGCTGATCGATGCCTGGTTCGCACTGGCCCTGCTCGACAAGAAGTCCGCCGACCGGGCTGCGAAGGACGACCGCTGCCCCGCCTGCCATACCGACAACAGCATCCGCTTCCTGGGTACCTCGCAGGCAGCCCTCGCTTCGGCGACCGTCACCCAGCTGTTCACGGGTGGCGACATCGCGCTCGTTCCCGAAGAGCGCAAGACGCTGCTCTTCAACGACTCCACCCAGGACGCGGCACACCGGGCCGGATACGTGGCCAATGCGTCATACAAGTTCTCGCTGCGGTCCCTCCTTGCGCACAACCTGGACGAGTCGGGGGCGCCCACCGCACTCAACGACCTCATCGGTCATGTGCTGGAGTCCGTCGACGACCCGGATGCCCTGGCCGCCGTCGTGCCACCCGACCTCCACGACGAGCCGGGGGTCGACCGGCTGCTGTCAGGGCGCGGAACCGGTGACGCCCGCACGTGGAAGCTGATCGGCGAGCGCCTCGCCTTCGCCACCGTGATGGAGTTCGGGCTGCGCAGCAGGATGGGGCGCACCCTTGAGCTGACGCGTACCGCCGCGGTCGAGGTCGTCGTGGACGAGCCCGACCGGGTCACGGACATCGCCCGCGATCTCCATCTTTCCCTGCCGGGGCAGTTCCTGGCCACGGGCGGGCTGCCCACGCCCGAGCGTTACCTCGCCTACGTCCGGGGAATCCTGGAGCGCCTCAGGCTGCGTGGTGCGGTACACCACCGCTGGCTCGACACCTGGATGAGGGAAGCCGGTACCAACCGGTACCTCATCTCCGGCCGCAGGCCCGACGGCATGCCCGCCTTCCCCGAAGGCGTAGCTCCACCGCGTTTCCTGCTGGACGGCCAGAAGGACAAGTCCGAGTTCGACGCCATCACCGGACGCCTGGGCTGGTACCAGGACTGGACGCGCAGGTGCCTGGACCTGGATGCGGTCGGCGCCACGGAGTATCTGCGCAAGCTGCTTCCCGCCCTCACCGACCAACGGGTACTCGCGTCACGCACCACGAAGGACCGGCAGACCAGGATCTACGGGCTGCAGCCCGGTCACATCCACGCGCAGTTGCTCGACGACTCCGTCGTGAACAAGGCATTCGTGGGCTGTGAGGACTGCGGCTGGCAGCAGGTCGTGGCGCCCGAGCGCCTCACCCGGTGGTACGGACACCCCTGTCCCCGCTACCGGTGCAAGGGGCAGCTGACCGCTCCCCAGCCCGGCATGCCGAGAAGCGGATCCAGTTCGTCCGGGTTCGGTGCGTCCGTACGTGAGCGGGACTACACAGGCGACTACTACCGTCGGCTCTACTTGACCGGCGGCACCTTCCGGGTGGTCACGGCAGAGCACACGGGCATGCTGAGCCGGGCCGAACGGGAACGTGTCGAACGCAGTTTCAAGACAGGTACGCACTACACCGACCCCAACGTCCTGTCGTGCACGCCGACCCTGGAACTCGGCATCGACATCGGGGAGCTGTCCGCCGTGCTGCTCGGCTCGCTGCCCGCCGGCCCCGCCAACTACGTACAGCGGGCAGGCCGGGCCGGGCGCCGGACGGGCAACGCGCTCGTGGTCGCCTTCGGCGGGCGCAGGGCCCGCGATCTGTACTACCTGGACGAGCCGAGCGAGATGATCGCGGGGACGATCCTGCCCCCGGGCTGCTACCTGTCCGCTGTGGAGATCCTGAGGCGGCAGTACACGGCACGGCTGCTGGACCTCGCGGCACGTGGCGAACTGCTCACCTCCGATGGCGAAACGCTCGCTCCGGTCCCCCGGCTGTCCTCGGCCCTGTTCGGCACCACGGGCTGGTGCCAGGACCTGGCAGACGCGGCGCAGACCCACGGTGCCGCGCTGGTCGAGGAGTTCCTCAGTCTCTTCCCGGACGGCAGCGGGACCGAAGCCTCCGACGGCGCGGGGGTCTCCGCCTACGCTGCGGAGGAACTGAAGGCCTACGCCACCGACGGGATCGTCAGGGCACTGCAGGAAGCCGAAGAGGACTGGACGGGCCGGCGCGAGGAACTCCGTCGCAGGATCGCTGCGATCGACGAGGCCGCCGGACACCTGGTCCGTACGGACACCGTGCAGGACCGTGAGCGCCGAGAACTGCTCGCGGAGCGGCGCAGCGCCGGGGACCTGCTTCGTGAGTTGAGCCAGTCCAGTGCCCACGGCACCCTGGTGGAACTGGGCCTGCTGCCGAACTACAGCCTCACCGACACCACCACCCAGTTGGAAGCAACCCTGTACTGGACGGAGGCCCGGGATGATGAGGAGGGTGCGCGGGCGGAGAGCCCCGCTGCGGATGCGGCAGGCCGGATCTACCGCAGCGAGACGCGCGACTACGAGCGTTCCCGCAAGCTTGCCCTGACGGAACTCGCCCCCGGCAACAGCTTCTACGTCAACGGCTACCGGCACATCGTGCGCGCGCTCGACGTCGGCACCCCCGACCGCCGGGCCTGGTCGGTGTGGCGGCTCTGCCCGTCGTGCGGGTACGCCCGTACGCACCACAACGCCAAGGAGGACACGAGTCCGTGCTCCCGGTGCGGCGGTCGGGAGATCGCCGATGCGGGATGCGTGCAGTACGTGCTCCAGCCGAGGCGGGTCATCTCTCGTGACAAGCGGGACGACGCCCGGGTGCGAGACGACCGTGACGAGCGGGACCGTCGTCACTATGCGGTGCTGACGACCGTCGACATCGACCCTGAGCGGATCGCCCCGGGTTCCTGGCGACACGAGACAGCGGTGTTCGGGGTCGACTTCACTCGCCAGGCGAAGATCCGGACGTTCAATCTGGGGCTCGACCGCGAGGAAGGCAGTAGCACGACACCGCTCGCAGGTGCGGACGTGCGGCTCAATCCCTTCTATGTCTGCACCAGTTGTGGAGGGGCCACCGCAGAGGGACGTCCTGTAGTGGACGTCCCTCAGCACGCGCTCACCGAGTCGGGGGCAACGAGCACCCCGGCAGCAGCACACCACCTGCTGTGGTGTCCGCGCCGCCGGGGCAAGGGAGCCTCCGCGGGCGACGCAGGTGAGCAACAGGGCAAGGGCAAGGACGTACCGTTGCTCCTGGCCCACGAGCTGAGCACCGAGGCCGTGCGCGTCCTGCTGCCCGCCTCCGTGGCCCGGGCCAAGGAACGTCTGGCCTCCTTCACCGCCGCGTTGTTCGCGGGGATCGCCGCCCAGTACGGGGGCGACCCGGACCACATCGACATCGCCGAGGCGACGATGCCCGATCATGCGGGCGCTGACAGCTCGGACTGGCCGCGGCGATTCCTCGTGGTCTACGACCGCCTGCCCGGAGGCACCGGCTACCTGCACCGGCTGGCGTCGGCCGACGGATTCCGGGACGTGCTGCTGAAGGCGCGCGAGGTCATCGAGAGTTGCGGCTGCCGCGAGAAGGGACTTGACGGCTGCCACCAGTGCCTGCTGCGACGCGTTCCGGCGGCCGACTACGACAAGATCAGCCGCAATGAGGTGCGGCAGATGCTGGACGATCTGCTGGGCGCGGATGGTGAGCGCTGGCAGACCGCACCGGTCGAGACGACCCGGCACATTCCGCTGGAACGGCAGGCGGAGAGCGACCTCGAGATCATGTTCATCGACACGCTCCAGGACTGGGCCAGACTGTCCGAGTCCCAGGCGGCAGCCGACGCATACACGACCTCGGCCGGTACGTATGCCCTGGATCTGCGGCTGACGGCGGCCGACGGCACCACCGTGAGCTGGCGCGTCTCACAGCAGCGCGCTCTGGACGGCACGCGACCCGACATACTCCTGGAACGCCTCGATGCGCCCAGCCCGCGTGTTGCCGTGTACCTGGATGGCTTTGCGTACCACGCCACCCCCGCACACAACCGCCTGGCCGACGACGCCGCCAAACGAACCGGACTGCGCAGCCAAGGACTGCGGGTGTTCCAGTTGACGTACGACGACGTAAAGGATTGGCGCGAGCGCGTGCGCGACACCGGATATGCGGGGACGGGCCCGGTGGACCCGGTCTGGGAACCGTACGGCACGGATGCGCAGAACCGGGCGCGTGACTACTACAGCCGGGTGGGCAAGGGGCTGCCCGGTGAACTGTCCGACTCGGTGTGGGTCAATCCGGCCCGGCTGCTGCTCGCCTATCTGCGGTCGCCGGACGCACTGCGCTGGCAGCGACGGGCGGAGGCTGCTGCAGCCGGTCTGATCGGCTACAGGGCCGTCGGTGGCTGCGCCCTCGAAGCCGACGCTGTTGGGGCGGCTGTTCAGGAAGCGCTGCGAGGCGGGACGGCCACGGGCCCGGGCGGCCCCGTCCGACTCATCCACGGGACGGATGCCTCCGGCTGTCGGCTCGTCCTGGCCGCAGACGGCAGGCGCACCCCGCCAGTGTGGACTGGGATCGCGGTACTGGACGACAGGGCTGCCGCCCTGGCCGACTCACAGGTGCATCGCCGCCGCTGGCGGGGCTGGCTGTACTGGAGCAACGTGTTGCAGTTCCTGGACCATGGCGGCGGTGACAGCGTGCAGCTCGCCAGCAGTCTGCTGGACGGGTTCACCGCCGACGTGCTCACCGTGACCGGCGGTGAAGGATGGCTGCCCTCCACCCGGACCAGGATCCCCGTGGCAGAGCCTGCCGTGGCCGTCACCTCCACGGCACCTGCCGAGGACGTCGACGGTGCCCGGGACACCGAAGCGACAGCTGCTCCAGTCGAGTCGCCCGTGGCGCCGGCAGCAGGAAGAGATCCGGCATGGGACCAGGTGCTGGAGTACCTGGATCCGGACGAGGCCGGCCTCGTGGAACTCTCCCGGGCACTCGCCGTTGCGGGTGTACCCGCCCCCCAGGACGGCTACGAACTGGACGAGCGGGGTTGGCAGGCAGAACTGGCCTGGCCTGCCGTCCGCATCGGAGTGGTCCTGGCCTCCCGCACAGGAGGACCGGGAACTACCGAGGAGCCCGACTACGAATCCGCCGACCGGGACGAGGCATTTGCGGCAGCCGGATGGGACGCACGCACTGCCACGGCCTGGGACGCTGCCGAGCTGATCGCCCGTTTGACCGGGCAGGCCGAGAATCACAACAGCACCGACAACGGGGAGCACAGGCAATGAACACCTCGGGCGTGACGCTGCGCCTGCTCGACAAGGCCGACAAGGAGATCCTCAAGCTCCCCCGCACGGTCAAGGGCGCCTTCTTCGACTTCCAGCACAAGTTCAAGGGCAACCCGCATACGACCGGACTCAAGCTCCAGCAGCTCAAGGGCGACAGCAGGTTGTGGTCGGCGCGCGTCAGCGACGACTACCGTGCCCTGCTGCTCAGACTTGACGATGACGACTGGCTGATCGTCTCCGTCAAGCACCGCAAGGACGTTTACGACCGGCTGTCCTACGCCGTCAACCACGTGACCGGCGGTATCGAGTACGTCGACCTGGAGGTAGTGGAGGAGAGTGTCCTGCGACGCCTTCCTGCGCCGCCCTCGCCCCCTACCGCGACACCCGAACCCGCCGAGCTCCGGAAGCTGTTCGGCGACTGGTCCGACACCCAGTTGTCCGATCTCGGCGTGGCCGAGCCGTTGCTACCGGTCATCCGGACTCTCACCACGGAAGACCAGCTCCTCGGATTGATCGAGTACGCCCCCCAGCTCACGGGTGAGGTGCTGCTCGCACTCTTCGACGGCAAGTCGTTCGACGACGTGCTCGACCAGGTGACGACCCCCGTCGCGGCCGCCGAGCCAGTCGATCCGGAGGACTTCCAGGCCGCCGCCGAGCGTCCGGCCACGGTGGTGACTACGTCCGACGAAACCCTGCGAGAGGCTCTGGAGGGCGGCGACTTCGGCCGGTGGAAGGTCTTCCTACACCCCACGCAGGCCAAACTTGTGGAACGTCGCTACTCGGGCCCCGCCCGGGTAGGGGGCGGCCCGGGCACGGGCAAGACAATCGTCGCCCTCCACCGGGTACGTCATCTCGTACGACAGCTGCCGCCCGGTCGTGACAAGCCGGTCCTCCTGACCACGTACAACAAGAACCTCGCCGCAGATCTCCGTTCGCGTCTTCTGGAACTGGGCGGCGAGGAGCTCGTGGGCCGAGTCGACGTGAGCCATGTCGACCAGCTGGCGCTGCGTATCGTGCGGGAAGCCGAACCCGGCAGCGGCAAACAGGCGATAGACGACAGCCAGGCCGTGCGCGAATGGCGTGCACTCCTGGACGAGCTGGGCGAAGAGGGTTGGGACCCCGAGTTCCTGCACGACGAATGGACCCAGGTAATCCTCGGCCAAGCTGTCGCCACTCGGACCGACTACTTCCGCGCGCGTCGCGCCGGGCGCGGCCGGAACATCACCCGCGGCGAGCGCGCCGAGATCTGGCAACTCGCGGAACGCTTCACCCAGCGCCTCGACCGCCTCGGACGGCAGACCTGGGACCAGGTGGCCGAGCGCGCCGCGCGGCTGGAAATCGGGCGCGAGCAGCGCATCCTCTCGATCGCGCGTCAGCGGGAGGAGGCGGGAGGGCTTGACAATATCCACCTCCAGGATGGTTCAGGGGGCTGGTTGCGCTACCGGTACCGGCACATCATTGTGGACGAGGCACAGGATCTGCGCCCTGCGCACTGGAAGATGCTGCGTGCCATGGCCCCTCGCCAGGCCGACGACTTGTTCCTCGTCGGCGACACCCATCAGCGCATCTACAAGAACCAAGTGACGCTCGGCAGCCTCGGCATCAACATCAGAGGCCGGTCCTCGAAGCTGAGCCTGAGCTACCGCACTACCCGGCAGATCCTCCGCTCAGCCCTCGACGTACTGGGGGAGACCTCGTACGACGACCTCGACGGCGCCGACGAGACGTTGGCCGGATACCGGTCCGTGCTCAGTGGCCGGGTGCCTGCAGGTCACCCGTTCGCCGACTGGGCGGCAGAACGGGAAGGCATCGCGGCTCTCATCAAGCAGTGGGATGAGGACCCGGAGTCGAGGATCCCGCACGAGCAGATCGCGATCTGCGTGCCCACGAACCAGATGGCGACCGAAGTCGCATACACACTGAGTCTGCGCGGAATCCGCCCGGTAGAGATCCGCTCCGACGGCCCGAACGGGAGTGAGGGCGTACACATCGGCACCATGTTCAGATTCAAGGGGCTTGAATACCAGCGGATGATCATTGCGGGCGTGACTGATGGTCTGGTGCCGCGTGAGACCGTAAGTCGTCTTCGTACCACCGATCCGGTGCGCTACCGCCATGAGATGCAGCGCGCCCGTTCCCTGCTGTTCGTCGCGGCAACACGCGCAAGGGACAGCATGGACGTGTTCTGGCACGGAACGCCGAGCCCCTTCCTCGGCCCGGCGTTGACGAGAAGCCGCTAGGGCCTGTGTGAGGTTGTGCTCAGTCGGCGGCTTTCAGGAGGTCGTCGATCCAGATCATTGCTGCGCTCGGCAGGTCCCGGGGCGGACTGACCAGCAAGATTCATCTCGCCTCGGACCGCAGATGCCGTCCGCTCGCGTTCGGTCTGAACACCGGACAGGCCGCGGAGACGGTGGTCCGCGGTCTACGGCTTGCTGAACTTCATCATGACCGGCGTGGGTCCTTGACGCCTTTAGTATGGCGAGGGTGACGGCGAGTATCAGTGACATCGAGAAGGCAGCCGGTGTGCTGCGCGGCGGGGGCTTGGTGGCCCTGCCGACCGAAACCGTTTACGGTCTGGGCGCCAACGCCGAGGATCCCGCCGCCGTCTCGCGGATCTTCCAGGTCAAGGGGCGTCCGCCGTCCCACCCGCTGATCGTCCACATCGCCGGTGCGGAGCAGCTGGAGGAGTGGGTGCAGGACGTGCCGACGGCTGCGCGCATGCTGGCCGAACACTTCTGGCCGGGCCCCCTCACGCTCGTCCTGCGTCGCGGGGCCCGTGTGCCGCTCGAAGCGACCGGTGGCCTGGAGACGGTGGCCGTGCGCGTGCCCGACCACCCCGTCGCTCTGGCGCTGCTGTCGGTCTTCGGTGGCGGAGTCACGGCCCCGTCCGCGAACCGCTTCGGCTCCGTCAGCCCCACCACCGCGAACGATGTGCGTGCCGAGCTGGGCGACGCCGTCGACTTCGTGCTGGAAGGCGGCCCCTGCGAGGTCGGCGTCGAGTCCACCATCGTCGACGTCACCGGCGAGGCACCGGCCATTCTGCGGCCCGGCGGGGTGACCCGCGAGGATCTCGAAGCGGTGCTGGGATACCCGCTCGCGGTGCCCTCGACCAGCCACGTTCGGGTGCCGGGCCAGCACCCGTCCCACTACGCACCGCGGGCGCGCGTCGTCCTCGTCGAGCCCGAGAAGGTCATCGCCGAAGCGGAACTCGCTTCCGGGCTGGGCCATCGCGTGGGCGTCTTCCTGCCTGCTTCCTCCGCCGACGCTCCGGTCAAGGCGCACGCCGTGGTAGCGGTCCCCGCCTCGCCGGCCGCCTACGCGCGCGGGCTGTACGGGTTCCTGCGCGAGCTCGATCAGCGGGGATGTGACCTCATCGTCGCGTCGCTGCCGGCGGAGGAGGGGCTGGGGCTTGCGATCGCCAACCGGCTCCGCCGAGCCGCGGGGCCCCGCCCCACCGTGTGATCCGCTGCGACGCCTCGCCCGAGACCTCGGGCGCGGCGCCGGGCGGGCTCGCACGACTGAGCGGACCGCCGCTGCGGCCGACGGGCACGGCTCGCGCCGACGGCCCGCGCCAGGTCCACGGCGGGGTGGGCGGTCCGCCCGGGTGAGCGCGGCAGTCAGGACGCGGTGGGAGCCACTGCGTCAAGGCCGCGGGTGGCGACGAGCTGTGCGCTGCCGTCGGCCAGGCGATAGGAGAGCCCCACCACGCCAAGGCGGCCGTCGGCCACCCGGTCCGCCAGGACGCGGGAGCGTTCCAGCAGCAGGTCCACGGTGTGCTCGATGTGTTCGGCCAGTATCTCCTCGGCGCTCTCGCGTCCGGCGGCGCGGGCCGCCAGCACGCTCGGCGTCACCCGCTCGACGACGTCGCGGACGAAACCGCCCGGCGTCTGCCCGTCCTTCAGAGCGGAGCACGCCGCGGCGACGGCGCCGCACGAGTCGTGGCCGAGGACGACGACCAAGGGCGCGTTGAGGACTGCCGCGCCGAATTCGATGGAACCGAGTACTTCCGTCCCGGCGACGTGTCCGGCGGTGCGCACCACGAAGAGGTCGCCCAAGCCGCGGTCGAAGATGATTTCGGCGGCCAGCCGGGAGTCGGAGCAGCCGAACAGCACGGCGAAGGGCTGCTGGGACGGTGCGGTCTCGGTGCGGCGGGCGGCGTCCTGATTGGGGTGCTCGGGGGTGCCGGAGACGAAGCGCTGGTTGCCGGCCATGAGCAGGTCGAAGGCATCGCGGGGCGTCGGCGGCAGAATCTCAGTCATGCCCGAAGGCTACGGCCGGTCTCGCCCAGGCGCTTGGCCGGGGCCCACGCGTCGCGTGAAGTGTCCCGGGTCCCGGCCCTCGCGAAGGATGGCTTCCAGGCGCTCGTCCCAGCCGTCCAGGAGCTCGGTGAGGTGGGGAGGTGCCGGTAGCGCCCGGGGCCTGACTCAGGTGGAGACGACGTCGCGGGACAGTGCGGTGTGCAGGGCGAAAGCACCGAGCAGTCCGCCTGCCGTGAAGCGTTGGGCGGTCAGGATGCGGGGCCGGGTGGCCAGGAACTTCGACATGCGTGCTGCGCCCAGCATGATCAGGGCGTTCACGGAGATGCCCACGACGATCTGCACCGCACCGAGCTGAAGCAGCTGCCCCCAGGCCGGGCCGGCCTGCGGGTCCAAGAACTGGGGCAGCAGTGCGGCGTACATCAGGGCGATCTTGGGGTTCAGCAGGTTGGTCAGCAGCCCCATCGAGAACAGGCGGGCGCCGGAGACCGGAGGCAGGCCCTGGGCCGGAGCGAAGGGCGAACGGCCGCCGGGCCTCAGCATGTCCCAGGCGAGGTACGCCAGGTAGGCGGCCCCGGCGAGCTTGACCACCGTGAAGGTCACCGGCACGGCGGCGAACATCGCGGACAGGCCCGCAGCTGCGGCCAGCAGGTAGCACACGAATCCCACGGCCGTCCCACTGAGGCTCACCAGGCCCGCCCTGCGCCCTTGGGTGATGGCCCGGGAGGCGAGATGAATCATGTTCGGTCCGGGAGTCAACGCCATACCCAACTCGACTAGGGCCACTCCTGCGACTGCGGTCAGGGCTATCACCGGTCAACTCCCGTTGTTCGTCGGGAGCCCCGTACGGGGGGCACCCGGTTGCAGACGGCGGGGGTAGCGCACGAGCTGCGCCCGCCTCGCCCGGCTCAGCATATGACTTCGCCGCTCGGTATGGTTATGCGCCCTGTTCCTGGCCCGACATCAGGTGCCGGTCCCCCACCTGCAAGAAGGTTGAGGCGAATGGCTCATCCGTGGGCACCTCCGCAGTGAGATGCGCCCAGCCAGGCAAGGGGAGCTCTGCGCAGGCCATTGGTTCCCTCGGCCGTGCCAGGTTGCCCGGCACGGCTTCGCTCTCTTCGCTGCAGGCCGTAAGTTGCTCGGGCACCGCAACAACTCGCCGAGCACAACCCATGGGGACCAGCCGCCGTGTCGTGGCGTGGCGGTCACTCCGTGTGCAGAACTGTGGCGGGCCACCATTCCCGCTCCGCCGAGCTGTTCTACCTGCTGGACGGCGCCCAGTTGCTGGCCGGCGACCAGATCGTCACCGCCGAACGCGGCGACCCGGTCATCGACGGACTGTTCCACCTGTCCGGGAGCAGGCTGTTCAGCTCCGGACAGGAGGAGCAAGCCGAACGGCGACGTTCTGGGCAGCCCGGTTGAAGGCGTGGATCTCAGGTGCGGTGCTGGTGACGAGCCACGTGGGCACCCAATCCAGGGGCGCTGCATCGCTCAGCGGCAGATAGGTGACGCCGGGGCGCGCGTAGAACCGTGACACCTGCGCGCCCATCACGAAGGCGCCTTCGTCGGCGTCGATCAGCGCCAGGGCCTCCTGGAGCGTTTCGAACTGGGGGCCCGTAGCGATAGGGCGGCCCGCGGGCGTCAGGCGGGGTGTGCGGTCTGCGCGCCAGTAATCGGGGAAGGCTTCGGCCACCTGCAGCATCTTGACCTCAGCCAGGTCTTCCAGCGAAACGCTGTCACGGCGGGCGAGCGGGTGGCCGGACGACACCCCCAGCACCCGCGGTTCGGAGAACAGGACCGGCCCGGTGACCATGTCGGGTTCGTGGTGCGGCAGGCTCACGACCAGAAGGTCGACATCGCCTGCCCGCAACCGCCGCAGGCCGTCGCCGATTTGCATCTCCCTCAGCCGCGCCCGCCAGCCCGGGTGACCCTGGTCGAAAAGCCGAGCGGCCTGTGCCATGAGCTGTCCTGCGGCGGCGCCGAGGAACCCGACCCGGAGAAGGCGATCGATGCCCCGCGCGGCATTGATCGCCTTCTCCACCCCGGCCTCGATCTGGTCGTAGGCCGGGCGCACGTCCTCGCGCAACTGTCGCCCGGCCTCGGTGAGGCAGACATGACGGCTGTTGCGTTCGAACAGCGGTGTGCCGATATGACGTTCCAGCCTCTTGATGGTCTGGCTGATCCGGGCGGTGCTCACGTGCAGGCGCTCGGCCGTGCGGCCGAAGTGCAACTCCTCGGCCAGCGTCAGGAACGCTTCCAGCTCAAGCCGCTCCAGCACTCGTTCCTCCGGACGTTAAATCCACCTTAACGACCGTTGCACTATGCCAGCTTGTTGGCGCATCGGACCCATAGGAGTCTGAAAGGGCCTCCCTCACACGGCACCTTTACCCCTCGCCCGAGACTCCCGCCCCGTCCCTACGACCCGGCGGCCCCTCCCGAACGCGAGACCCCCGCTCTTTCCGCCCGCACAGCCGGACCACCACGGTCGGCGTGCCGGACACAAAAGGAACCTCACTCCGCTCCACCTTCATGATCACCGAAGCCGACCAGGCAGGGTTGAAGGAGATCGCCTCCCTCGCCGCGTCCCACCGACTGCGGGTGCGCATCGACACGGTCCTGCCGCTCGAACAGGCGACCAAGGCCCACGAGATCGGCGAGACGGGCCGTACCGCCTGAAAGATCGCACTCACCGTCTCCGGCTGACCCTCCGCCGGCCACCCGGGACACACCGTCCCGAAGTCCCTTGCCCCCGAACCCTCGTCACGAGAGCAGGACCATGCGTTTGTTCCTTTCCTCCTGGAAGCTGGGAGACTCCCCCGAACTGCTGGACGACCTCGCCGACGGTGCCAGAACCGCAGCCGTCATCGGCAACGCGCTGGACGCCCTACCCGCCCCGCAGCGGCAGCAGGCCACCGGCCGGGAGATCGCGATGCTGCGCGAGCGCGGCTACCTGGCGACCGAGGTGGACCTGCGGGACCACTTCGGTGACGCGAGCGCGCTCGCCGAGCGGCTGTCCGGCTTCGGCGTCGTCTGGGTCCACGGCGGCAATCCGTTCGTCCTACGGCTGGCAATGGCCCTCAGCGGCGCGGACGAGATCCTGACCGACCTGCTGCACCGCGACGTCCTCGTCTACGCCGGCTGGAGTGCCGGCGCCTGCGTCCTGTCGCCCAGCCTGCGCGGCCTCGAACTCGTGGACGACCCCGCCGACACCGTCACCGCCTACGACCGGCCGGTGCTCTGGGAGGGTCTCGGCCTCCTTGACTACGCCTTCGTTCCCCACTACCGCTCACCGACCCCCGACAGCGAATCGATCGAGCGCGTCGTGGAGCGCTACGACCGCGAAGGAGTGCTCTACCGCGTCTTCCGCGACGGCGAGGTCACCCTCGTCTCCTGACCGCCACACCTGCGAGCCGATCACTCCTCGAAGGAGAATTCCGTGACGTCCGTACGACTGCCGGTTGACGAACTGGCCCCGCACATCAACCGCGCCCTCAATGCGCTCGACGCCGCCTCCCGGAAGGTCAGCCTGGAGCCCGCGCTGCTGGAGCTGGTGCGGGCCCGTGTCTCCCAGCTCAACGGCTGCGCCTACTGCGTCGATCTGCACACCCGGGACGCACGTACGGGAGGCGAGAGCGAGCAGCGCCTTTACGCACTGCCCGTGTGGCGTGAGACGCCCTTCTTCACCGACCGCGAGCGGGCCGCCCTGGAGCTGGCCGAGGCGGCGACCCGTCTGACCGACGGCCCCGTGAGCGACGAGGTGTACGGCCGGGCGGCCGCCGAGTTCAACGAGGTCGAACTGGCCGAGCTGATCTGGACCATCACCGTGATCAACGCCTGGAACAGGCTCGGCGCCACTGCCCGGCCCTGGGCGCTCGACTGACCGACCACACAATCGGGCCCACGGGCAACCTGCGCCGACCCCCCACCGGTCCACCTGCCCGCGGGGCGTCCCCGCCGGTGCCGACCCCGGCCGATCGCAATCCGGGGCAGCCGTGGCGGCCCGGCATCCCCGTGCCCGCGCCCACCGCCCCGGACACCCCGAACGCGGACCTCCGCAACGGGCACGCCCGCTGCATGCACCCGCCTCACGCTCAGATATCGTCCGCAACACCCACGACGCGCATCATGCGCATCGGTAAACCCGCAGGTCAGGCGCCCTTCGCCACCGGCTCCAGGATCGCCACGCACTCCACGTGGTGCGTCATCGGGAACAGGTCGAAGACGCGCAGCGTGCGGACCTTGTAGCCGTTCTCCGCGAAGTACGCCAGGTCGCGGGCCAGGGCCGCCGGGTCGCAGGCCACGTAGGCGATGCGGCGCGGGGTGAGGCCGGCAACCTGGCGGACCGTCTGCTTGCCCGCGCCCGCGCGGGGCGGGTCCAGGACGACCAGGTCGCACTCCGTGATGCCGGTCTTCGGGAGGATCTGCTCGACCTTCCCCTGCTCGATCCGGACCCGGGGGAATTCCGTCAGGTTGTGCCGGGCGTCCTCGACCGCGCGCTTCGTCGACTCGATGCCGAGCACCGCGCCCGTCTCGCCCAGGCGTTCGGCCAGCGCGCCCGCGAAGATGCCGACGCCGCAGTAGAGGTCCAGGGCCATCTCGCCCTTGCGCGGCATCAGGCCCTGCATGACGGCCTTGATCAGGGTGTCGGCGGCCTGCGGGTGGACCTGCCAGAAGCCGCCCATGCCGACGCGGTAGGTGCGGCCGTCCGCGCGCTCGCGGACGAAGGGGCGGCCGTGGACGCGGTGGACTCCGCCGTCCTTCTCCTCGACGCGCAGGACCGAGACCGGCTTGTCCAGCTCGACCAGCGGGAGGCGACCGCCGGGCCGCGGGGTGAGGACGACCTGGCGGTCGCCGGAGCCGGAGGCGGCGATGGCCTCGACGGTCGCCATCTGCGGCCAGTCCTGCTGCTCGATGCCCAGCTCGCTGACGCCGCGGGCGGCGATCATGCAGTGGTCGATCGGCTGGATGTCGTGCGAGCGGTGCTTGCGCAGCCCCACGCGCCCGTCCTCGTCGATCGCGTACTGGACCCGGGTCCGCCACTGCGGGACCTCCCCGGCCGGCAGCTTGTCGCCCTCGGCCGGCATGACGGTGCCGTCCCAGCCCGCCTCCTCGGGAGTGAGCCCGGCCAGCCGCTTCAGCTGCTCGGCGACGACCTCGCCCTTGAGCCTGCGCTGGGCACCCGGCTTGGCGTGCTGCCAGTCGCAGCCGCCGCACTTGCCGGGGCCGGCGTACGGACAGGGCGCCTCGACGCGGTCCTTGGAGGCGTCCAGCACGGTGATCGCGTCGGCCCGCAGGTAGCGGGAGTCGGCGTCGCCCTCGGTGACCTTCGCGACGACCTTCTCACCGGGCAGGGTGTGGCGGACGAACAGGACACGCCCGTCAGCGGTCCGGGCGATGCAGTGACCGCCGTGTGCGACGGGACCGACCTCGACCTCGTACTCCTCCCCGACCAGTGACTTCTTCTCGATCTGCTCGGTCATGGTGGGGAGACTCCAAAGTCATGGAAAAGAGGAACGGCCGGACGACCGACCCACCAGTTTACGTGGATCTCGTCCGGCCGTTCGCCACCCTCATGCCGTTTTACTTGACCTGCCGTGCTACTTGGCCGCCGGGTCCTTCGGCGGACGCGGGCTGCTGCGCGGGGGGTCCACCGGCCCGCGGCGCACCGCACCCGGGGCGTTCCACTCCTGGCGCTTCTTCGCCCGCCTCTTGGCGAGCTCCGAGGACTCCAGCTGGTAGGGCACCGAGGTGACCATCACACCGGGGGTGAACAGCAGCCGGCCCTTGAGCCGCAGCGCGCTCTGGTTGTGCAGCAGGTGCTCGTACCAGCGGCCGACGACGTACTCCGGGATGTACACGCTGACGGCGTCGCGCGGGTTCTCGCTGCGCAGGCCCTTCACGTACTCCACCACCGGGCGGGTGATCTCGCGGTACGGGGAGTCGAGGATCTTGAGCGGGACGTTGATGCCGCGCCGCTCCCACTCGGCCTTCAGCGCCTTGGTCTCGGCCGGGTCGACGCTGATGCTGAGCGCCTCCAGCGTGTCGGAGCGGGTCAGCTTGGCGAAGGCCAGGGCGCGCAGGGTGGGCTTGTGGACCTTGGAGACCAGGACGATGGAGTGGACCCGGGAGGGCCGCACGCTGTCGTCGCTGGGGCCCTCGGCGGCGGCGATCTCGGCAGCGACCCGGTCGTAGTGCTTGCGGATCGCCGTCATCGTGCCGTAGAAGATCACCATTCCGAGCAGGGCGACCCAGGCCCCGTGGGTGAACTTGGTGGCGAGGACGACGACCAGGACCAGCCCGGTGAAGGCGGCGCCGAAGGTGTTGATGGCCCGCGAGCGGTGCATGCGGCGGCGGGCGGCCTGGTCGCGCTCCGACTTCAGGTGCCGGTTCCAGTGCCGGACCATGCCGATCTGGCTGAGCGTGAAGGAGACGAAGACGCCGACGATGTAGAGCTGGATCAGCTTGGTCGAGTCGGCGTCGTAGACCCACACGAGCAGCATGGCGGCGCCCGCGAGGAGCACGATGCCGTTGGAGAAGGCGAGCCGGTCGCCGCGGGTGTGCAGCTGGCGCGGCAGGTAGCGGTCCTGGGCGAGGATCGAGCCGAGAAGCGGGAAGCCGTTGTACGCGGTGTTGGCGGCCAGGAACAGGACGAGCGCGGTGGCGGCGGCCAGCACGATGAACAGGAAGCTGCCGTTGCCGAAGACGGCCTCGGCCACCTGGGAGATCACCGGGTGCTGGACGTAGTCGGCGCCGACCGGGGTCCCGTCCTTCAGCAGGTCCTCGGCGGGGTTCTCCGACATCCGCACGTTGGTGACCATGGCGAGGCCGATGATCCCGCAGAACATGGTGACGGCCAGGCCGCCCATGAGGGCCAGCGTGGTGGCCGCGTTCTTGCTCTTGGGCTTGCGGAAGGCGGGGACGCCGTTGCTGATGGCCTCGACGCCCGTCAGGGCCGCACAGCCGGAGGAGAAGGCCCTCAGCAGCAGGAAGATCAGCGCGAAGCCGGCCAGCCCCTCGTGTTCGGCCTTGATCTCCAGATCCGCGGTGGGGGCCTCCATGGTGTGGCCGAGGACGATGCCCCGCCACGCGCCCCAAGCGATCATGACGAATACGGCGCCGACGAAGATGTAGGTCGGGATCGCGAAGAGATTTCCGGATTCCTTGACACCGCGCAGATTCATCAGCGTGAGCAGCAGAATCATGATCATCGCCGAGAGCACTTTGTGCTCGATGACGAAATCGACGGCGGATCCGAGATTCTCGACTCCGGAGGAGATCGAGACGGCGACGGTCAGGACGTAGTCGACGAGCAGGGCGCTCGCGACGGTGAGGCCGGCTTTGGGACCGAGATTGGTGTTCGCGACCTCGTAGTCACCGCCGCCGCTCGGGTAGGCGTGGACGTTCTGCCGGTAGGAGGCGACCACGGTGAACATCAGCACCACGACCGCGAGGGCGATCCACGGGCTGAAGTGGTACGCCGACACACCCGCGATCGACAGGACCAGCAGGACCTCGCCGGGGGCGTAGGCCACCGAGGAGAGCGGGTCGGAAGCGAAGACAGGTAGGGCGATCCGCTTGGGGAGGAGCGTTTCCCCGAGGCGGTCGCTGCGTAGCGCCCTGCCGATCAGGATCCGTTTGGGCACGTCGGTCAGTTTGGACACGCAGAGGATCGTAAGCGTTCGATATGGAGCTGACGAAACCCCCACCCCTTCACCACGCAATCCCGCCGCAATTCCTCCCCGAGTGCACACGGACCTCGCCCCGGCCACCCTCCGGTCCCGTCCCCGCCCTGCCCCGGCCGGCGCCGCTCCCGTCCCCGGTCGACTGCTCTCCCGTCCCCGGCCGCTCCCCGTCGGCTCCCCGTCCGCGCCCGTCTGCCCCGCAAGAGGCCACACTGGTGACCGCCCGTGTGTAGCTTGGGCCGTGGTCTGAGACCCTTTTATGCCAGAGCATGCAATGAGGCTGGGAACCAGCGAGCCGCTGACAGCCGGAAGGACGGCCGTGCACATCGTCATCATGGGCTGCGGAAGAGTGGGCTCCGCCCTCGCGCAGACCCTGGAACAGCAGGGGCATACGGTCGCCGTCGTCGACCAGGACCCCACCGCATTCCGCCGGCTGGGAGCCGGATTCGGCGGCCGCCGCGTCACCGGGGTCGGCTTCGACCAGGACACCCTGCGGGAGGCGGGCATCGAGGACGCGGGCGCCTTCGCCGCCGTCAGCAGCGGTGACAATTCCAACATCATCGCCGCCCGGGTGGCGCGCGAGATGTTCGGAGTCGAGAACGTCGCCGCCCGCATCTACGATCCCAAGCGCGCCGAGGTCTACCAGCGCCTCGGCATTCCCACCGTCGCCACCGTGCGGTGGACCGCCGACCAGATGCTGCGCCGGCTGCTGCCCTCGGGCGCGGAGCCGCTGTGGCGCGACCCGAGCGGCGGCGTGCAGCTCGCCGAGGTGCACACCTCCGCCGCGTGGGTCGGGCACAAGGTCAGCAAGCTCCAGGACGAGACGGGCGTGCGCGTGGCCTTCCTCACCCGCTTGGGCGAGGCCATGCTGCCGACGTCGGCGACGGTCCTCCAGGAGGGCGACCTCGTCCACGTGATGATGCGCACGGACGAGATCGACAAGGTCGAAGCGGCCTTCGCCGAGGGGCCTGAGGAGGCACACGCATGAGGGTCGCGATCGCCGGGGCAGGCGCGGTGGGTCGCTCCATCGCGGGCGAACTGCTCGAGAACGGCCACGAGGTGCTCCTGGTCGACAAGGCCCCGACCGCCATCTCGGTGGAACGGGTTCCGCAGGCGGAGTGGCTGCTGGCCGACGCCTGCGAGATCACCTCGCTGGACGAGGCCGCGCTCCAGCGCTGCAACGTGGTCATCGCGGCGACCGGAGACGACAAGGTCAACCTCGTCGTCTCGCTGCTCGCCAAGACCGAGTACGGGGTCCCGCGCGTGGTGGCCCGCGTCAACAACCCGAAGAACGAGTGGCTCTTCAACGAGTCCTGGGGCGTCGACGTCGCGGTCTCCACGCCGCGCCTGATGTCGGCCCTGGTCGAGGAGGCCGTCAGCGTCGGCGACCTGGTGCGGCTGCTGCGCTTCAGCCACGGCGACGCCAACCTCGTCGAGCTGACCCTCCCTCCGGACTCCTCCGTCGCCGGCACCCAGATCAGCGAGATCACCTGGCCCGAGGACACCTCGCTGGTCACCATCATCCGCGGCAACCGGGTGCTGACCCCGCACGCGGAGGAGACCCTGGAGCCCGGCGACGAGCTCCTCTTCGTGGCCGCCCAGGCCCGTGAGGAGCAGCTGGAGGTCCTCCTCCAGGCCCGCCGCTAGCTCCCTCGCCCGCCCGGCACTCCCCGCGGCGCTCCCGCCCGCCGAAGCCCCGGCACACCCTGCGGGGCGCGCGCACGACGAAGGGGGCGGGCAGCCGATCGGCTGCCCGCCCCCTTCTCGCATCCGCGCAGGCCCTCCAGGGCCGCCGGTGCCGCCGGGGTCAGAGACCCGGCTCCTTCGTGGCGGCCCTGGCCGCCTTCGCGGCCTTCTCGGCCGCCTCCTGCGCCTCGTACTCGGCGATCACGTCGATCGGCGGCGGCGCCTTCGCCAGGAACACCCAGGTGAAGTACACCGCGAGCACCATCGGCGGCAGCTTCAGCGCGATCAGCACCCAGCCCAGCTGAGTGGCGTCACCCCACCAGTACAGCGGGAAGAGGATCGCGTACTTGGCGAGGAAGATCAGGCCCCAGGCCAGACTGGCCTTGGTGTACGCCTTCTTGCGGCCGGGGTTGCGGGTCCGCCAGGAGAGGTTCTCCTTGAACACCGGGCCGAGGATCACGCCCAGCAGCGGGAAGCCCACCAGGGCCGACACCGTGAAGGCCACGCCGAGCCCGACGCCGTAGATCATGCCGGGCAGGTAGAAGCCCTTCGCGCTGCCCGTGAACAGGGCGAAGGCCACGCCCACGCCGACGCCGAAGACCCCGCTGAAGGCGTGCTTGACCGTGTCCTTGCGCAGCAGCCGCACGATCACCAGCAGGACGGCCACGGCGCCCGCCGCGATGGCGGACAGCTTCACGTCCTTGTTGATCGTGTAGATCATGACGAAGAGCAGCCCCGGGAGCATCGTCTCCACGGTGCCCCGGATACCTCCGAAGGCGTCGAAGAGCGCCGCCTGCGTCACCGCCTTCTGGTCCTCGGTGGGGCCGGAGCCGGGGTCTGGGGTGGTCGGTTTGTCGAATGACGTCACCGGTCAGTGCTCCTGTCCGAGCGGTCGGAGTTCGTACTTGGGGTTGAAGAGCACCCGGCGGCCGTGGGTCATGGAGATGCGCCCGGAGGCGATCATGCGGCGGCCGGGCTCGATTCCCACGATCGAGCGACGCCCGAGCCACACCACGTCCAGCGCGGCCGAGCCGTCGAAGAGTTCCGCCTCCAGGGCGGGCACCCCCGCCCGCGGCCGCAGGGTGACGGTACGCAGCGTCCCGGCCACCTTGACTATCTGGCGGTCGTCGCAGTCGCAGATCCGCAGGCACCCGGCGGCTTCTGCGTCCTCCTGCAGCTCCGCCGAGTGCAGCTCCTCCTGCGAGGTGGAAAGCCGCTCTATCATCCGGCGGAACCGGCCCGCCGGCCTGGCCGGCTTCGCGGGCTTCTCGGGACGCGGTTCAGCACTCATACAGGAAGCGTACCGGCGCCCCGGCTACCTCTCGAAGCGGTATCCCATGCCCGGTTCGGTGATGAAGTGCCGCGGGTGCGAGGGGTCCGCCTCCAGCTTGCGGCGCAGCTGCGCCATGTAGACCCGCAGGTAGTTGGTCTCCGTGCCGTAGGACGGCCCCCAGACCTCCTGGAGCAGCTGCCGCTGGCTGACGAGCCTGCCGCCGCCTCGGACCAGGACCTCCAGCAGGTGCCACTCGGTGGGGGTCAGCCGGACATCGCGCCCCTCGCGCACGGCCTTCTTGGCGGCCAGGTCCACCGTGAAGCCCTCGGTCTCCACCACCACCTCACCGTCGGCGAAGCCGGGTGCGGGCTCCGCCCGGCGGACGGCGGCGCGCAGCCGGGCCAGCAGCTCGTCCATCCCGAAGGGCTTGGTGACGTAGTCGTCGGCGCCCGCGTCCAGCGCCTCGACCTTCTCGTCGGAGCTGTGCCGGGCGGAGAGGACCAGGATCGGCACCCGGGTCCAGCCGCGCAGGCCCTTGATCACTTCGACGCCGTCCATGTCCGGCAGCCCCAGGTCGAGGACGACCACGTCGGGGTGGCGGGCGGCCGCCATGGCCAGCGCGGCCGCTCCGTCGCAGGCCGCGTCGACCTCGTACCTGCGTGCCTTCAGATTGATCACGAGGGCTCGGACGATCTGCGGCTCGTCTTCCACCACGAGCACCCGGGTCATCGGGGTCCTGCCTTCTGTCGCATCGGGTCGGGGTAGGGATGGGGGTCGGGTTCGCGGTCGGGTTCTGGGTCGGGTTCACGGGGACGGTCCCGATCCCGGTCGCGGTCACCGTCCGGTCCGGGGTCGGCGCCGCCGCCGGGACGGCGTTGCGGGCCGGGGCCGGGGCCCAGCCCGGCAGCCGAATCCGCGGGGCCGGCCTCCTCCCCCGGGCCGGCCCCGGGAGCCTCCGCCCGGGGCACCGCGCGCAGGGTCAGCACCATGGTCAGGCCGCCGCCGGGGGTGTCCTCGGCCGCGAGCGTGCCGTCCATGGCCTCGGCGAAGCCCCGGGCGACCGCGAGCCCGAGGCCGACCCCGGCGCCGCGCGGCGCGTCCCCGTACCGCTGGAAGGGGGCGAAGATCCTGTCCTTGGCGTCGTCGGGCACCCCGGGTCCGCGGTCGACGACCCGCACCTCGACCCGGTCTCCGAGGAAACTGGCGGCCACCAGCACCCGCTCGCCGGCCGGGCTGTACTTGACGGCGTTCTCCACCACGTTGGCCACGGCCCGCTCCAGCAGCCCCGGATCCACCGACACCATCGGCAGCGTCTCGGGAACGTCCATCACCACGCTGCCCTCGGGTACGCCGCCCAGCGCCATCGGAACGACCTCGTCGAGGTCGACCTCCCGGATCAGCGGGGTGACGGTGCCGGTCTGCAGCCGGGACATGTCCAGCAGGTTGCCCACCAGTTGGCCGAGGCGGTCGGCGCCGGCCTCGATGCCCTCCAGCAGCTCCGCCCGGTCCTCCTGCGACCATTCCACGTCGTCGGAGCGCAGCGAGCTGACGGAGGCCTTGATGGAGGCCAGGGGCGTACGCAGGTCATGGCTGACCGCGGCCAGCAGCGCGGTCCGGATGCGGTTGCCCTCGGCCAGCCGGCGGGCCTCGCCGGCCTCCCCGACCAGCCGCTGCCGGTCCAGGACCACGGCCGCCTGTGCGGCGAAGGCGCCGAGCACCCTGCGGTCCTCGGCGGGCAGCACCCGCCCCGACAGGGCCAGGGCCATGTGGTCCCCGATGGGCATTTCCACGTCCCCGTCCTCGGGCCGGGCCGCGGGGCGCGGGCCGACACTGCCGGCGGGCTTCCACGGTTCGAGGTCGCCCGCCCGTTCCAGCAGGGCCACGGACTCCATGGCGAAGGTCTCGCGGACCCGCTCCAGCAGCGCGTCCAGGGTGTGCTCCCCGCGCAGGACGCTGCCGGCCAGGAAGGAGAGGATCTCGGACTCGGCTCGCAGCCGGGCCGCCTGGTGGGTGCGGCGGGCGGCCAGGTCCACGACGGAGGCCACGGAGACGGCGACCCCGAAGAAGACGGCGATGGCGACGATGTTGCGGGGGTCGGAGACGGTGAACCGGTGCAGCGGCGGGGCGAAGAAGTAGTTGAGCAGCAGCGAGCCGAAGGCGGCGGAGGCCAGGGCGGGCCACAGTCCGCCCAGCAGTGCGGCGGCCACCGTCAGGGCCAGGAAGAGCAGCATGTCGTTGGCGAGGCCGGGATCCGCCTCCACGTGCGTGAGCAGCAGGCAGAGCAGCACCGGGAAGACCACGCCGACCACCCAGCCGGCGACGATCCGGGGCCGCCCGAGGCGGGCCGCGGAGCGGACCACGGGCAGGCCGCGCCCCTTGGCGACCTCCTCGTGGGTGACGATGTGGACGTCGAGGTCGGGCCCCGAGTCGCGGGCGACGCTCGCGCCGACGCCGGGGCCGAAGACGTACTGCCAGGAGCGGCGGCGGCTGGAGCCGAGCACGATCTGGGTGGCGTTGACCCCGCGGGCGAAGGCCAGCAGCGCGTCGGGGACGTCGTCGCCGATGACGTGGTGGAAAGTGCCGCCCAGGTCTTCGACCAGGGTCCGCTGGACCGCGAGTTCCTTCGGCGAGGCCGCGGTCAGGCCGTCGCTGCGGGCGATGTAGACGGCCAGGATCTCGCTGCCCGAGCCCTTGGCGGCCATCCGGGCCGCGCGCCGGATGAGCGTGGCGCCTTCCGGTCCGCCGGTCAGCCCGACGACGATCCGCTCGCGCGCCTGCCAGGTGGAGCGGATGTCGTGCTCGCCCCGGTACTGCTGGAGGTACTCGTCGGCCCGGTCGGCCACCCACAGCAGCGCCAGCTCGCGCAGGGCGGTGAGGTTGCCCGGGCGGAAGTAGTTGGACAGCGCCGCGTCGACCTTCTCGGGCTGGTATATGTTCCCGTGCGCCATGCGCCGGCGCAGCGCCTGCGGCGACATGTCGACGAGCTCGATCTGGTCGGCCCGCCGCACCACCTCGTCCGGCACGGTCTCCCGCTGGCGCACCCCGGTGATCGACTCGACGACGTCCCCGAGGGACTCCAGGTGCTGGATGTTGACGGTGGAGACCACGTCGATGCCGGCCCGCAGCAGTTCCTCGACGTCCTGCCAGCGCTTGGCGTTGCGCGAGCCGGGCACGTTGGTGTGCGCGAGCTCGTCCACGAGCGCCACGGCGGGCCGCCGGGCCAGGAGCGCGTCCACGTCCATCTCGGTGAAGGGCGCGCCGCGGTGGGTCAGCTCCCGGCGCTCCACCTGTTCCAGTCCGTGCAGCACGGCCTCGGTGCGCGGCCGTCCGTGGTGCTCGACGAAGCCCACGACGCAGTCGGCCCCCCGCTCCACCCTGCGGTGGCCCTCGCAGAGCATCGCGTAGGTCTTGCCCACACCCGGCGCCGCGCCGAGATAGATCCTTAGCCTGCCGCGTCCCATGGGCTCATTGTCGGGGACGTCCCCGTGCCGCACGCACCGATGGGGGTCCCGGTGCCCATCCCTGACGGATCCCTGACGCGGTCGCCGGGTGCCGGGTGTCGCTCGCGGGAAAGCCGGTGGGCCCCGCCCCCGAAGAGGTGGGGCCCACCGGCCGTGAACACGCGTCTTCCCCCGCGCGGGGGTGGGGCCGGAGCCGGCGGTCAGCGGACCTCGGTGATCTCCGGCCCGCGCTCCAGCTGGCCCATGCCGCCGCCGAAGCGGGAGCCTTCCTGGTCCTCCGTCTGCACCCCGTCCGGCACCATCTGGGCGTCGTTGGGCAGCTTCAGGACGATCGGGTCGCGGGGGGCCATCGGGCCGTCGCCGCGCAGCACGACGGTGTCGCGGAAGATCTGCTCCAGGACGCCCGCCGACTCGGGGCGCACGGCGCCCTGGCCGGAGATGACGCCGCGCAGGAACCAGCGCGGGCCGTCGACACCCACGAAGCGGACCAGCTGTGCGCCGGTCTGCCCGTCCGGGAGCGCTACGGGGACCTGGGCGCGCAGCTCCCAGCCCAGCGGTCCCTCGACCTCGTCGATGATGCCGCCCTGCTGGGTGATGCCCGAGGCGATCTCCTCGCGGACCTCGCCCCAGATGCCTTCCTTGCGCGGAGCGGCGAAGGCCTGGAGCTGTACGGCGCTGTCGCCCAGGACGACGGTGGCGGCGACGATCGCGTCACCGGCGACCTCGACGCGCAGCTCCATGCCCTCGACACCGGGTACGAGGATGCCGCCCAGGTCGACCCGGCCGTCGGCCGGGTTGCCGGGTACTTCGGAGATGTCCCAGGGGCCGTCGGGCCGGGGGGCCGGCGGCAGGTTCACGCGGCGCGGGGCGGCCGCGCCGGTGTTCTCGGCGCCGTCCTGCTCGTCGGCGTCCAGGCCGGACACGCGGTCGTCGACCTGCTCGGCCGCGCCGCCGCCCTTGGCGGAGTCGTTCTTCTTGCGACGTCCGAACACGTCACTGTCCTTCCCGGTCGGTTACGACCGAAGCGTAGCCATTCCCACCCTGCTGACCAGCTCCGGATCCGGCCACGGCCGCATGACCGCCGGTGGAGCCGAAGCCCCCCTCGGCCCGGGCCGAGCCGGGAAGCTGTGCCACCTCGTGGAAGCGCACCTTCTCGACCCGCTGGACAACCAGCTGGGCAATGCGGTCGAAACGCTCGAACCGGACGCTCTCGCGCGGGTCGAGATTGACCACGATCACCTTGATCTCCCCACGGTACCCGGCATCCACCGTCCCCGGGGCATTCACGAGCGCGAGGCCGCAGCGGGCGGCCAGTCCCGAGCGGGGGTGCACGAATGCGGCGTACCCGTCGGGCAGGGCGATGGACACCCCGGTGGGCAGCACGGCCCGCTCACCGGGCTCCAGCTCGGCGGCCCGTGTGGTCACCAGGTCCATGCCGGCGTCACCGGGGTGGCCGTAGGCGGGCAGGGGCACCTCGGGGTCGACGCGGCGGATCAGCACGTCGACCGGGTGGCGGGAGTCGTGGGTGTTCTGGGACATCAGGGGTTCACCTCGAAGGCGCGTGCGCGCCTGGCCTGGTCCGGGTCGGCCATCGCCGCCCGGATCTCCTCGGGCCGTCCGTTGTCGATGAAGTGGTCGACCTTCACCTCGATGAAGAGGGCGTCCGCGCGCACGGCGACGGGGCCCTGCGGACCGCCCGTCCGGCCGATGGCGGTGGAGTAGATCTTCCGTCCGGCGACGGCGGTGACCTCGGCCTCCAGGTGCAGGACGGTGCCCACCGGCACGGGCCGCACGAAGTCGGTCTCCAGCCGTCCCGTCACGGCTATGACGCGCAGCAGCCAGTTCAGCGAGCCCAGCGTCTCGTCGAGCGCGGTGGCCAGTACGCCGCCGTGGGCGAGGCCGGGGGCGCCCTGGTGCGCGGGCTTGACGGTGAACTCCGCGGTGACGCTCACACCCTCGCCCGCCCGTGCCTCCAGGTGGAGCCCGTGGGGCTGGCCCTCGCCGCAGCCGAAACAGTGCCCGTAGTGCGCGCCGAGGAGCTCGCCGGGTGCCGGGGCATCGGGGTGCCGGACCGGCGCGGTGGCATCGGCCGGGGGCGTCAACGCTGTGTTTGGTCCACTCACAGCCGCAGACCTTACCCGCGCGGCTACCCGGCGGTCGCCCCGTGGCAGGCTTGACGGCATGCAGCTCTCCCCCGCGCACCACGACGAACGTCTGACCGCCCCCCGCGCCTGGTGGGTCATCGCCGTACTCATCGGGATCGCGTGCGCGCTGATGCTGCTGCCGCTGGGCACGCTGCCGCTGCTGGCCGGGCTGGTCGGGGGCACCGCGCTGGCCGGTCTGGCGGTGAGCTCGTACGGGTCCGCGCGCGTGCGCGTGATCAACGGGGCGCTGGCCGCCGGGGACGCCCGGATCCCGGTGACGGCGCTGGGCGAGCCCGAAGTGCTGGATGCCGAGGAGTCGCGCGCCTGGCGCACCTACAAGGCCGACACCCGCGCCTTCATGCTGCTGCGCAGCTACGTGCCGACGGCGGTGCGCGTGGAGGTCACCGACCCGGCCGATCCGACCCCGTACGTGTACGTCTCCACGCGGGAGCCGCAGGCGCTGGCCGCGGCGATCCGGGCGGCGCGGGGCTGACCGCGCGGGGCTGGCCGCGCGGGCTTTTCAGTCCCGGTCCTGCGGCTGACCGGCTTCGAGTGCGGCCCTGGTGGCCTCGGGAAGGGGCTGGAGGGGCTGCTCCAGGGGCGGGAGCGGGGGAAGCGCGTCCCAGGGCACGGCCCGGCTCCGCAGGTCCCCACGGACCTTCTCGGCGACTTTGCGCGTGTCACGGCGGTTCATGACCGCTCCGACGGCGGCTCCCACCATGAAGGGCATGAGGTTCGGCAGGTTGCGGAACATCCGCTTCATGATCTGCTGGCGCAGTTCGCGCTTCATCTGGCCGCCGAGCGCCGCGTTGAGCGTGGTCGGCTTGGTCAGGTCGACGCCGCGCTCCTCGGTCCAGGAGGTGAGGTAGGCGACGCTGCGGGCCTTCAGGGAACCGGGCGGGCGCTGGCCGTAGACCTCGTGGAGCTCGGCGATGAGCTTGATCTCGATGGCGGCGACGCCGGTGATCTCGGCGGCCAGTTCGGCCGGCATGGCGGGCGGGACGGGCAGCATGGCCGCCGCTCCGATCCCGGCTCCGACGGCGGAGGTGCCGTTCGCGGCGCCGGAGATGAGCTTGTCGGCCAGCTGATCGGGGCCGAGGCCCGGGAACTGCGCGCGCAGGGTCGCGAGGTCCCGAACCGGGACGCGGGGAGCGTTCTCGATGATCCGGTCGGTGATGTACAGGACGGCGCCCCTGACACTTTCGCCGCCCCTGCGTACACCGTTCCTGACGGATCGCAGCCGACGAGCCCCGGACCTGTGCCGGGCTGCCTCGTCGGTCTCGGGCTCCGACGGCACCGCCGGGGCGGTGTCGGCGGGTTCGGCTGTCGCCTCAAGGGCGGAGCCGCCGGGGGCCCCGGTACCCGTTGCCGGGTCCGTGTTCCCCACCTGCGTCTCCGCCGGATCACCGGATTTCCGCAAGCGACGCTTCCGGAAGGGTGTGGAGCCAGCCACGGCCAACGCCTCTCAGTCGCAGTCGCGACAGATCGGCTGACCGTTCTTCTCACGCGCCAGCTGGCTGCGGTGGTGCACCAGGAAGCAGCTCATGCAGGTGAACTCGTCGGCCTGCTTGGGCAGGACCCGGACGGCCAGCTCCTCGTTGGAGAGGTCCGCGCCGGGAAGCTCCAGGCTCTCGGCCGAGTCGAACTCGTCCATGTCGACGGACGAGGACGACTTCTCGTTACGTCGGGCCTTCAGCTCTTCAATGCTGTCGTTGTCGACGTCGTCATCGGTCTTGCGTGGGGTGTCGTAGTCCGTTGCCATTAGTTCGCTCTCCCCCTCTGGGTGTTAGCGGTGTCTCAGCGCACGTAACGCGCGAGAGGCCGGACTTGTGCCCGACCTGAGGCGGAGATTTTGCCTCACATCAAGGTCTGTTACTCAATCGACACCCAGCCGCACTCCGGAAGCGGTGAGTGGCTGGGATGACGACCGGGACCGTACACGGTCCGGGGGCCGTCTTGCACAAACGCCACCCCGTGTATTTCCCGCCATCAGGGGGGCCGGAAACCCGGACTTCCCGGGCGTTCCGGCTGTCACGGGGTCACTGAACGCACATGGGCCGACACCGGGCAATGTGATCGATCACACAGAACTGATCGTTTTCACAGGACAGGCATTCAGCCAAAAGCGAACACAGGGCGAGGGTCTCACAGGGGAAGCGTGACACGCATCACGAGGCCACCGCCTTCCCGGGGGATGGCATGGATCCGTCCGCCGTGTGCGCGGGCCACGGAGCGCGCGATGGAGAGGCCGAGGCCGACACCCTTGTCGCTGCCCGTACGCTCCGTACGCAGCCGCCTGAAGGGCTCGAAGAGGTTGTCCACCTCGTACGCGGGAACGACGGGACCCGTGTTCGACACGACGAGGACCGCCTGGCCCGGCTGGGCTTCCGTGGTGACCTCGACCCAGCCGCCCTCCGGGACGTTGTACCGGACGGAGTTCTGCACCAGGTTGAGGGCGATCCGCTCCAGCAGCACGCCGTTGCCCTGGACGACGGCCGGCGCCCGCTCGCCGCGGATCTCCACGCCCTTCGCCTCGGCCTCCCCGCGCGCCTGGTCCAGGGCGCGCGAGGCGACCTCCGCCAGGTCGACGGGCTTGCGGTCGACGATCTGGTTCTCGCTGCGGGCGAGCAGCAGCAGGCCCTCGACGAGCTGCTCGCTGCGCTCGTTGGTGGCGAGCAGGGTCTTGCCGAGCTGCTGGAGCTCGACCGGGGCCCCGGGGTCGGAGAGGTGGACCTCCAGCAGGGTCCGGTTGATCGCCAGCGGGGTCCGCAGCTCGTGCGAGGCGTTCGCGACGAACCGCTGCTGCGCGGTGAAGGCCCGCTCCAGCCGGTCGAGCATCTCGTCGAAGGTGTCGGCGAGCTCCTTGAGCTCGTCGTCCGGCCCGTCCAGCTCGATCCGCCGGGTCAGGTCGGAGCCGACCACCCGCCGGGCGGTCCGGGTGATCTTGCCGAGCGGCGAGAGCACCCGGCCGGCCATCGCGTAGCCGAAGGCGAAGGCGATGATGCTCAGACCCAGCAGGGCCATCAGCGACCGGCTCAGCAGGTCGTCCAGCGCGTGCTTGCGCTGGTCGAGCGCGCACTGGTTCATCGCCGCGTTGAACCGCTCGAGCTCGCCGGTCGGGAACACGCCCGGGCACGAAGGACTGGTGACCTTGATGCCCTGTCCGGCGACGATCTCGTACTGGAGGGAATTGCCCTCGCGCAGCGCCTGCGCCGCCAGCAGGTAGATGATCGACAGCAGCAGGATGCCCGCGATCAGGAACATCCCGCCGTACAGCAGCGTGAGACGTATCCGGATCGTCGGGCGCAGCCAAGGGAAGGGACCCTCGGGCTGGCCGGGGTCCCAGGTCGGTTTCGGTGGCGCCGCCGGTGGCGCCGGGGTGGCGGCCGCGCCCATCAGATCCGGTACCCGGAACCGGGCACGGTCACGATGACCGGCGGTTCACCCAGCTTGCGGCGCAGGGTCATCACGGTCACCCGTACGACGTTGGTGAAGGGATCGGTGTTCTCGTCCCAGGCTTTTTCGAGCAGCTGTTCCGCGGAGACGACGGTCCCCTCGCTGCGCATCAGGACCTCCAGCACCGCGAACTCCTTGGGCGCCAGCTGCACCTCCCTGCCCTCGCGGAACACCTCGCGCCGGTTGGGGTCCAGCTTGATGCCGGCCCGCTCCAGCACGGGCGGCAGCGCGACGGTGGTGCGCCGCCCGAGCGCCCGCACGCGCGCGGTCAGCTCGGTGAAGGCGAAGGGCTTGGGCAGGTAGTCGTCCGCCCCGAGCTCCAGCCCCTCCACGCGGTCGCTGACGTCACCGGAGGCGGTCAGCATCAGCACGCGGGTGGGCATCCCGAGCTCGACGATCTTCCGGCAGACGTCGTCCCCGTGCACGAGCGGGAGGTCCCGGTCGAGCACGACCACGTCGTAGTCGTTGACCCCGACACGTTCCAGGGCGGCGGAGCCGTCGTACACGACGTCCACGGCCATGGCCTCCCGGCGCAGTCCGGTGGCCACCGCATCGGCGAGCAGCTGCTCGTCCTCGACGACGAGTACGCGCACGTCGTTTCCTTCCTCCGAGCCCAGAAGGGCACACGTGTGTTGCGTCGCCCATCCTGCACGTTTCGGCCGTAAACCGGCTGTAAGGCGCTGCTCACCGGGGCGGAAGCGGTGGCGGTGGGGATTACCTCGCCTCACGAGGTTTCTGGGCCGGGGGCGCAGGGGATGACGTCTGCACACCCCAGCCACTCCCTGACGGCGGATCGCCACGTGCCGCCGCCGACCCACGAAGAGGGGGCGAACCCACCATGGACGCATTCACCGCGGGTCTCCTGCAGCGCATCACGGCCACGCAGTCCGACCTCATGCACGCCCGCGAGTCGGGCGACGACTTCCTCGCGGAAGTGGAACAGGCGGAGCTGGAGGACCTCCACCGCCTCGCCGCCGAATACGGGGTACCCGTGTCCGTCAGCGCCTGCTGACGTCCGCGCCCCGCCCCGGGCTCCTGACCTTGCACACCGAACCCCGGCCGCTCCTCGGGCGGCCGGGGTTCCGTCATGTCGCGGGGCGGCTGCCGCGGGCCGCGGCGCCCGCCGCCCGGCCGGGCCCGCCGTCAGTCGTGCCAGGCCCCCGCCCGCTCCAGCAGCGGCTGCAGGGAGGCGAAGACCGCCGGGGTGGCCGCCAGGGCGAGCTCGCCCGAGGCGGCCTCCCCCGGCCGTCCGCCGGTCAGCGCGCCGGCCTCCCGGGCGATCAGGTCGCCCGCCGCCAGGTCCCAGGGGTTCAGCCCGCGCTCGTAGTACCCGTCCAGCCGTCCGGCGGCCACGTCGCACAGGTCCAGCGCCGCCGAGCCGCCCCGCCGGATGTCGCGCACCAGCGGGATGATCCGCGCCACGACCTCGGCCTGGCGGGCCCGCCGGGTCTGGACGTACGCGAAGCCCGTCCCGACCAGCGCCTGTTCCAGCGGCGCCGCAGGCCGGCAGGCGAGACGGGCCGTGCCCGACCACGCCCCGCCGCCGAGGACCGCGTGGTAGGTCTCCCCGCGCATCGGCGCCCCGACCACGCCCACCACGGTCTCGCCCCCGTACTCCGCCGCGATGGAGACGCCCCAGCTCGGCAGGCCGTACAGGTAGTTGACGGTGCCGTCCAGCGGGTCCACGACCCACCGCACCCCGCTCGTCCCGGGGACGGCGGCGCCCTCCTCCCCCAGCAGCCCGTCGTCGGGTCGCCGTTCGGCGAGGATGCCGGTGATCAGCTTCTCCGCGGCGATGTCCATCTCCGTCACGACGTCGACGGCGCTGCTCTTCGTGGCCGCCACCGCCAGGTCGGCGGGCCTGCCGTCGCGCAGCAGAGCCCCGGCCTGCCGGGCGGCTTCCAGACCCACGTCCAGCAGTTCGGCCTTCAGCTCTTCAGAGATCACGGTCCCTCTCCCTACGCGTACGGACTGTCCGCGCCCGCGGCCGCCGGCCGGGGCGCGCGCGCCGGGCAGCAGCCCACGGCGCACAGGTCGTGGCTGGGGCCCAGCAGCCCCAGCGCGCACCGCTCGACGGGCTCGCCGCGCTCGGCGGCGGCCCGCTCCAGCACGAGCTCGCGGACCGCCGCGGCGAAGCGCGGGTCCGCCCCGACCGTCGCCGACCGGGCGATCGGCAGTCCCAGCTCCGCCGCCTTCGCCGTCGCCTCCGTGTCGAGGTCGTAGAGGACCTCCATGTGGTCCGAGACGAAGCCGATGGGCACCATCACCGCCGCGGGCGCGCCGGCCCCGTGCAGGGCCTCCAGGTGGTCGCAGACGTCCGGCTCCAGCCAGGGGATGTGCGGGGCGCCGCTGCGCGACTGGTAGACGAGCTCCCAGGGCAGTTCGGTGCCCGTCCGGGCCCGCACCGCGTCCGCGACCACCTTCGCCACGTCCAGGTGCTGCTTGACGTACGCGCCGCCCTCGCCGTCCGCGGTGTGCTCCGCGACCGGCCCCGAGGTGTCGGCCGCGGCGGTCGGGATGGAGTGCGTGGTGAAGACCAGGTGCGCTCCGCCCCGGACCTCCTGCGGCAGTGATTCCAGCGAGGCGAGCACGCCGTCGACCATCGGCCGCACGAAGCCGGGGTGGTTGAAGTAGTGCCGCAGCTTGTCGACCTTCGGCAGCTCGGCGACGCCCTCCTCGGCGAGCGCGGCCAGCGCGTCGGCGAGGTTCTCCCGGTACTGCCGGCAGCCCGAGTACGAGGCGTACGCGCTGGTCGCGAGGACGGCGATGCGGCGGCGGCCGTCGGCGGCCATCTCGCGCAGCACGTCGGTCAGGTACGGGGCCCAGTTGCGGTTGCCCCAGTAGAGCGGCAGGTCCAGCCCGTGCTCGGCGAAGTCCTTGCGCAGCGCGTCCAGCAGCTCGCGGTTCTGCGCGTTGATCGGGCTGACGCCGCCGAAGCCGAAGTAGTGCGCTCCGACCTCCTTGAGCCGCTCGCGCGGGATACCGCGGCCACGGGTGACGTTCTCCAGGAACGGCACGACGTCGTCGGGTCCTTCGGGGCCGCCGAAGGACAGCAGCAGCAGGGCGTCGTACGGGGCGGCGGGCCCGCCGGCGGGCGGGAGGAGCTCGTCTGACATGCGTCGAATCCTGCCACCCGGGCTCCGCGAGCGGGAACCGGCCCGGCCGGGACCTGCCCCGCGTCCCAGGTAAGGTGAGCCTAACTCCCATGTCCGGAATTTCCCCGTGCGGGCGCCTCAGCGGCAGTCATAACCTGTAGGGGCCGAAGACGTCCCCCAACGGAGGGCCCCTTGCCCAGTCCCTACCGCGCCATCTTCGCGGCCCCCGGTACCAAGGGGTTCAGCGCGGCCGGTCTCGTCGGCCGCCTGCCCATCTCCATGGTCGGCGTCGGCATCCTCACGATGATCTCCGAGATCACCGGCCGCTACGCCCTCGCGAGCGCGCTGACCGGCACCCTCGCCCTCGCCGCCGCGTTCATCGGCCCCCAGGTGTCGCGCCTGGTGGACCAGTACGGCCAGCGGCGGATCCTGCGCCCCGCGACCCTCGTCTCCGTGGCGTCGGTGGCCGGCCTGCTGGTCGCCGCCGCGAACGGCTGGCCCGACTGGACCCTCTTCGTGTTCGCGGGGATCGCCGGCTGCGTACCGAGCGTCGGCTCGATGGTCCGCGCCCGGTGGACCGTCATCTACCGCGACTCCGCGCGCGAACTGCACACCGCGTACTCCTTCGAGTCCGTGGTGGACGAGGTCTGCTTCATCTTCGGCCCGATCATCGCCATCGGCCTGTCCACCACCTGGTTCCCCGAGGCCGGCCCGCTGATCGCCGCCGTGTGCCTGCTGGTCGGCGTCTGGCTGCTGACCGCGCAGCGCGCCACCGAGCCCGCCCCGCACCCGCGCGGCGAGCACACGGACCGCACGACGGCGCTGCGCTCCCCCGGCCTCCAGGTCCTGACGGCGACCTTCGTGGCGACGGGCGCCATCTTCGGCTCCATCGACGTCGCCACCCTGGCCTTCGCCGAGGAGCGGGGCCAGAAGTCCTCCGCCAGCCTCATCCTGGCCGTCTGGGCCCTGGGGTCCTGCATCGCCGGAATCGTCTTCGGCCTGCTCCATCTCAAGGGCCGGACGGAACGCAGGTGGGTACTGGGCGTATGTGCGATGGCCGTGAGTATGATCCCCCTCCTACTGGCCGGGAACCTTCCGTTTCTGGCCGTGGCGCTCTTCGTCTCGGGCCTCGCCATCGCTCCCACGATGATCACCACGATGGCCCTGATCGAGGCGCACGTACCACGCGCGAAGCTGACCGAGGGCATGACCTGGATCAGTACCGGCCTCGCGGTCGGCGTCGCGATCGGCTCCTCGGTGACCGGCCTGGTCATCGACGCGGCCGGCGCGCAGCGCGGGTACGTCGTCTCCATCTCGGCGGGGACGGCCGCGGCGGCGGTGGCGTTCGCGGGATACCGCCGGCTGACGAGGCCGGCGCAAGGGGAGGAGCCAGCTAGCGATGGGGACGGCGACAGCAGGGAAGAACGGCGCGGCGACCGCGTGGCGTAACTGGGCGGGCAACGTCACGGCGACGCCCGTGCGCACGGTGACCCCGGCCTCGGTCGGGGAGCTCCAGGAGGCGGTCCGCCGGGCCGCCGAGCAGGGGCTGCGGGTGAAGGCGGTCGGCACCGGCCACTCCTTCACCGCGGCGGCCGCCACGGACGGGGTGCTCCTGCGCCCGCAGGCACTGGCGGGGATCCGGTCCCTCGACCGCACCGCCGGCACCGTCACGGTGGGGGCGGGCACGGTCCTGAGGGACCTGAACGTGGCCCTGGCCCGCGAGGGGCTCTCCCTCACCAACATGGGCGACATCATGGAGCAGACGGTCTCCGGCGCCGTCAGTACGGGCACCCACGGCACGGGCCGCGACTCGGCCTCCATCGCCGCCCAGATCCGCGGCCTGGAACTGGTCACCGCCGACGGGCGCCTGCTCACGTGTTCCGAGAAGGAGAATCCCGAGGTCTTCGCGGCGGCCCGGATCGGCATCGGCGCGCTGGGCGTCGTCACCGCGCTGACCTTCGCCGTGGAGCCCGTCTTCTTCCTGAGGGCCCGTGAGGAGCCCATGGGCTTCGACCGGGTGACGGCCGAGTTCGAGCAGCACTTCGCGGAGAACGAGCACTTCGAGTTCTACTGGTTCCCGCACACCGGCAACTGCAACACCAAGCGGAACAACCGCAGCCAGGGCCCCGCCGCCCCGCCCGGAGCGGTGAGCGCCTGGATCGAGGACGAGCTGCTGTCCAACGGCCTCTTCCAGGCGGTCAATTCGCTGGGCCGCGCGGTCCCGGCCACCATCCCGTCCATCGCCCGCGTCGCGAGCCGCGCCCTGTCGGCCCGCACCTACACGGACATCCCCTACAAGGTGTTCACCAGTCCGCGCCGGGTGCGGTTCGTGGAGATGGAGTACGCACTGCCGCGCGAGCAGGTGGTCGACGCGCTGCGCGAGCTGCGCGCGGTGGTCGACCGGTCGGGGCTGCGGATCAGCTTCCCGGTGGAGGTGCGGACGGCGCCGGCGGACGACATCGCGCTGTCGACCGCGTCGGGCCGCGACACGGCGTACATCGCGGTGCACATGTACCGGGGCACCCCGTACCGGGCCTACTTCACGGCGGCCGAGCGGATCTTCACCGCGCACGGCGGCCGTCCGCACTGGGGCAAGGTGCACACCCGCGACGCGAAGTACCTCGCCGGGGTCTACCCGCGCTTCGCCGAGTTCACGGCGCTGCGCGACCGGCTGGACCCGGACCGGGTGTTCGGCAACGACTACCTGCGGCGGGTCCTGGGCGACTGAGCCCGCCGGCTCACGGCTCCTCAGGAGAGCGGCCGGGACCGGTCGCACTCCGTCCGGGGCCTTCAGGAACCGCTCGGCTGCCCGGCGTCGCCCCGGGGCGCCGGGGCGGACGGGGCGGCGGGGTGCGACGGGCCGCCGCTCGGGGTGGGCGGCGGGCTCGGGGGCACCGCGGACGGCGTCGGACCCACCGGCGGGCTCGGGGTCCCGGAGGGCCCGGTGCCCGGGCCGCCGCCCGGGGTCCGGCCGCCGCCGCTCGGCGAAGGCGAGGGGGAGGGAGAGGGCGGGGAAGGGGAAGGCGAGCTGCCCGGCCCGGGGCTGCTCCCGTCCTTGCCGTCCTTGCCGTCCCTGCCGCCCTTGCCCCCGGCGTCCTCGTCCCCGCCCGGCGGGGTCTCCCGATGGTCCGCGGCCTTGCGGGTGCCTGCCGAGAAGAGGGTGTCGCCGCCCTTGCTGACCGAGGTGCCGGCCATGGCCTCGTAGGTGCCGAGGGCGCCCAGGGAAAGGGCGAAGGCGGCGCCGGCGGCGACCGCCGTTCGCTTCCAGCCCCGTACGCGGGTGCCGTGCAGGGTGGCCACGCCGAACTCCCCGTCGGAGGCGTCCTGCGGGGGACGCACGTGCGACCCGCCGGTGCCGTCGGCGCCCGGCTCCGGCTGTGGCTCCTGTGGCAGGAGCGCCCGGCGGGGCCGCAGGCGGGTGGTCTCGCGCAACTGGTCGCCGGTGCGACGGAAGACGTGCTGGATGACGGGACCGCCCGCCGTGGCGACGACACTGACCACGCCGGCGCCCAGGATGGTCCCGTAGACCCCCAACTGCGAAGCGAGGAGCGCCGCGGCGACGGTCGCCAGCGAGCTGCCGGCCACCTGGGCCGCGCTCAGGTCGAGCTTCTTCTTCTCCGGTTCGGCATCCTGCGTCGCCTTCTGACCCATCGCCATCCCCTGTGTGTCCTGCCTCTCCCGCGCCGGAACCTTCCAGGAGTTACTGACACCCGAGCGAAGCGGAAAGTTCCATTTCGGGCGATTCTGTGAAGCAGGACACCCGCAAACGCACACGGGCCCAGGTGGGGCCTGGCAGAGGGCATGCCAACTCCCGCCGTCCGGGAGAACTCCGGCGGCGCGGCGGTCCACCCAGGTGGCCCGAATGGAGTACTGTGGCGAGCCCTGGGGCCGTCCTTCCTTTCGGATGTCCGGGCTCGGGAGAGGGGGCCGGCGGATGGAAAACGGCACTCGAAGACCGGTGATGCCGCGGTATTGCACGGGCGCCTGCTGCGCACAGTAATCATTCGGTCACTGTGCGTGCCCAACAGGTAACCGTGCCATGACGGCGATCAAGGGCGCATGCCCGACACGCCGGTTTAACTCGGCAAGGTTGTGGCAGGCTGCACCCGGGCAGGCCACACTCGACTAGCGGAAGCAGCGACGCACGTGACGTCGGCAGGCACCACCCGGGAGGTCCCCATGCCCGAACTGCGTGTCGTGGCCGTCTCAAATGACGGCACACGACTGGTGCTCAAGGCTGGGGACAGCACGGAGTACACGCTTCCGATCGACGAACGGCTGCGGGCTGCCGTGCGCAACGACCGCGCGCGCCTGAACCAGATCGAGATCGAGGTGGAGAGCCACCTCCGCCCCCGCGACATCCAGGCCCGCATACGGGCCGGTGCCTCCGCGGAGGAGGTCGCTCAGCTCGCCGGCATCCCCGTCGACCGTGTGCGCCGCTTCGAGGGCCCCGTCCTCGCCGAGCGCGCGTTCATGGCCGAACGGGCCCGCAAGACCCCCGTGCGCCGCCCCGGCGAGAACACCGGACCCCAGCTCGGCGAGGCCGTCCAGGAACGGCTGGCCCTGCGCGGCGCCGACAAGGATTCGGTGCAGTGGGACTCCTGGCGGCGCGACGACGGCACCTGGGAGGTCCTGCTCGTCTACCGTGTCGCGGCCGAACCGCATGCGGCGAGCTGGACCTACGACCCGCCGCGCCGGCTGGTCGTCGCCGTGGACGACGAGGCCCGCGCGCTGATCGGCGAGTCGGACGACCTGCCCGCCACGCCGGAGCCGAGCTTCCCCTTCGTGCCGAGGATCGCGCGGCTGCCGCGCGACCGGCCGCTCGACCGCGCCCTCGACCGCCAGCTGGAGCGGGCGGCCGGCCTCGCGGCCCCCGGGCCGGCGCCGGATCCGGAGGAGGAGCGGGACACGCTGACCAGCCTGCTGGAGGCGGTGCCGAGTTTCCGCGGCGACCTGGTGGTCCCGGACCGGAACGAACCGCCGACGGAGGAACCCGAAGCGGAGGAGCCGCCCGCCCCGGCCGCCTCCGCAGGGGCCGGTTCCGCGTACGCCGACGTCCTGATGCCCCGTACGGTGGCCGGCCACCGCGACCGGCTGACGGGCACCACCGACCGCCAGGCCGAGGCCGACGGGGTCCGCCCCGGGCGCCGTGCGGCAGTGCCCAGCTGGGACGAGATCGTCTTCGGTACCCGCCGCAAGAAGCAGGAGTAACCCCACCGCCCGGGGCCCCTTCCGGTCGCCCGCCCGCTACAGAGGCAGCGGCCCGGTGGCCACCGGGCGGTCCGGGTCCGCGGACCACTGCGACCAGCTGCCCGCGTACAGCCCCGCCGCGATGCCCGCCACCTCCAGTGCGAGCACCTCGTGCGCGCCGGAGACCCCCGATCCGCAATAGACCCCGACCTGCGTGCCGTCCGAGGCGCCCAGGGCGTCGAAGCGTGCCCGCAGGGCTTCGGCCGGCAGGAAGCGGCCGTCCGGACCGACGTTCTCCGTCGTCGGGGCGGAGACCGCGCCCGGGATGTGGCCGCCGACCGGGTCGATCGGCTCGACCTCGCCGCGGTAGCGCTCCCCGGCCCGCGCGTCCAGCAGGATCCCGGCCCGCGCCCGCGCGGCCGCCCCGTCCGCGTCCAGCAGCTCGACGCAACCCGGAGTTGGCTTGAAATCGCCCTCCTCCGGAGGCACCCGGTCGGCCGTCACGTCACCTCCGGCTGACGTCCACCCGGTGAGGCCGCCGTCCAGCACCCGCACGTCCGGGTGACCCGTCCAGCGCAACAGCCACCACGCCCGGGCGGCCGCCCAGCCCTGACCGCCGTCGTACACGACCACCGGCACGTCCGCCGAGACACCGGCCCGCCGCATCACGGCCCCGAAGGCTTCCGGGTCCGGCAGCGGGTGGCGGCCGCCCGACCCGGCCGGACCTGCCAGTTCGCGGTCGAGGTCGACGTACACCGCGCCCGGCAGGTGGCCGGCCTCGTACGCCGGGCGCTGGTCGGGGCCGCCCAGCTGCCAGCGGACGTCCAGCAGTACGGGAGGCCGGGAACCAGCCAGCTCGCTCTTCAGTTCGTCAGCGCAGACGATCGCAGTTTTCGCAGTCATGCGAGTCATCTTCCACCCCGCCCGGCGCCCGTGTGACAAGGCCGTCCTGCACCGGGCACACCGATCCGGTCATCTCCTCCCGGGCCCCGGCGGTGCGGCCGGTCGGGGCGCGCCGAGGCCGCCGGGGTGGAAGCATCAGGACCGGTAAGCGGCACAACGGAGGAGACGGCTGACATGACCGAGGCAGCGGAAGCGACACGGCGACGCACGCCCGGCACTCCCTGCTGGGTGAGCCTCATGGTGCACGGCCTCGGGACCACCGAGGACTTCTACGCGGACCTGTTCGGCTGGGAGTACGCGGTGGGCCCCGAGCAGCTCGGCCCGTACGTGCGCGCCCTGCTGGACGGCCGCGAGGTGGCCGGCATCGGCGAGATGCCTCCGGACCGGCATCTTCCGGTCGCCTGGACCACGTACCTGGCCACGGATGACGCCGATGCCACGGCGGAGGCGATCCGGGCGTGCGGCGGCACGGTGGCGGTGGGCCCGCTGGACGCCGGCATCGCGGGGCGGGTGGCGATCTGCTCCGACCCGCTGGGCGCGATCTTCGGCCTGTGGCAGGCGCAGACCCACATGGGCACCCGGCTGCACGGCGCTGCGGGCACCCCGGTCTGGAACGAGCTGGTCACCCAGGACACCTCGGCGGTCGGCAAGTTCTACCAGCACGTCTTCGGGCACGAGGCGGAGACCCATGCCACGGCATCCGACGACTTCGACTACCTGACCCTGCAACTGGAGGGCCGCCCGGTGGCCGCCGTCCACGGCGTCGGCCGCTCGCTGCCGCACGACCGCGGGCCGCACTGGGTGACGTACTTCGAGGTGGCGGACACCGATGAGGCCGCGGCCAAGGTCGTGGACCTGGGCGGCCGGATCGTGGAACCGCCGCACGAGGGGGTCGGCGGCCGGGTGGCCACGGTCGCGGACCCGGAGGGCGCGGTCTTCGCGATCGTCCGGTCCCGCCCCAGGGACTAGCGCGACCTGGGAGCGGGGCCGGCCTCGCGTGCGCAGGCGAGCGGAACGGCCTGCCAGTGGCCCGTGACCGGCAGCGGCAGCGGCAGCGGCAGCGGCAGCGGCGAGGCTGTGCGTGCGCGGCCAGGCCCGCGGGGCGACGGGTAACGCCTCCTGCTTGCGATTCCTAGGACCCCTAGGTTAAAACTAGGGGTCCTAGGATCATGAGGAGGGTGCATGGCGCGGGCCGGGCTGACGGCGGAGCGGGTGACGATCGCGGGCGCCGAGCTGGCGGACGAGGTCGGGCTCGATCAGGTGACCATGTCGCAGGTGGCGCGGCGACTCGGTGTGAAGGACGCGAGCCTCTACACGCATGTCCGCAGCCTGCAGGATCTGCGCGGACGGATCGCGCTGCTGGCGGCGGACGAGAAGACCCTCCGCATCGCGGAGGCCACCGCCGGGCGGGCAGGCAAGGACGCGCTGGTGGCGTTCGCCAACGCCTGGCGGGAGTACGCCCACACGCATCCGGGCCGCTACACCGCGACCCAGACCCCGCTCCCGATCGACCCGGAACTGGCCGCAGGGGCGCCCGGACCGCGGCGCGCCGTCGAGCTGACCTACGGCATGCTGCGCGGCTACGGACTGGCCGAGCCCGACCTGACCGACGCGGTCCGGTTGCTGCGCAGCACGTTCCACGGCTTCGTGGCCTTGGAGGCTGCGGGCGGGTTCGCGCACCGGCGTTCGCCACAGCAGTCCTGGGTCCGCGCCCTCGACGCCCTTCACACCCTCCTGGAGCACTGGCCCCCGTCCCAAGAAGGAGTCTCCGCATGACCGACCCGACCATCGGCAGCCTGCGCGTGGACGGCGCAACCTTGCATTACGAAGTGCGCGGCCAGGGCCCGCTCCTGCTGCTGATCCCCGGAGGGACGGGCGGCGCGGCCTCCTTCGACGGCATCGCCGACGACCTGGCCGCCGAATACACCGTCGCGACCTACGACCCGCGCGGCATGTCCCGCAGCACGCTGGACGACCCCGAAGCCGAGCAGAGCGTGGCCGAACACGCCGACGACGCCCTGCGGATACTGGAACTGCTGTCGCCCGATGAGCCCGCCCGGGTGTTCGGCTCCAGCTCGGGCGCGATCGCCGCCCTGCACCTGCTCACCGACCATCCCCGACGCATCGAGCGCCTCGTGGCACACGAGCCGCCGGTAGTGGAGGTCCTGCCGGACGCTCCCGAACCTCGCGCGTTCCTCGCACGCGTACAGGCGACGCTCCACGCGGAGGGGCTCATGCCGGCGATGGCCGTGTTCGCCGCAGGTCTGAAGAAGGACAGCGACGCCTCCGATCCGAAGGTCGAGATCAAGCTTCCACCGCAGGCAGCGGCGCGGGTTGAGCGGACGATGACCAACCTGCCCTACTTCGTCGGGCGCATCGTGCCGAGCTTCATGTCCTACGCCCCGGACATGAACGGGCTGGAGGCACTGTCGAACCGGCTCGTGCTCGCTTGCGGCCAGGACTCACGCGGCGAGCTGCCCTATCGTCCGGCCGCCTTCCTGGCCGAGCGTCTCCGCACCGAACTCCAGCACTTCCCAGGCGGACAAACACCGGCCTGACCACACACCCTGCCGAGTTCGGCGAGCTCCTCCGGAAGGCATTCCGAGCCTGAACCCGAAGCAGCCTCACCCGGCCCGGCGCCCACCCGAAGGTGGTCACTGCACGTCACATCCGCAACTGGCCGTACGTGGCGAGATCCTCGCGGCCCCTGTCACCGGTCCAGCACCTTGGCGTTGGCTCACCGCCTCGCACCCTCACGCCGTCTGGCGACGGGCGCTGGTGTGGGTACGCCGCCAGGACGAACGCGGCCGCGAATCCACCGGCCTGCTCCTCACGGGGCTGCACACTCACGCCGGACATGTGGGCCTCGTCGACGGCTCTGCCGAGGAGTTGCGAAGCCTGGACACGTTCGGGGAGTGCGGGGTGCGCGTGATCCGCTATCGCTGAGGCCGGGAAGAGCACACCGCGCTCACCACGCCGGGACCCGGGACGGACCGTAGGGTCTCAGGCGTGGTTGACCGGGAGGACGTCCGGGGAGAGGGCGCCCGCGTGGGCCGCGGCCGAGGTCATGCGCTTGCGGTGGTGGCGGCGGCAGAGGACCTCGTAGCCGATCTCGCCCGCCGGGCGGTTCACGTCGCCGACCACCACCTGGGCGCCTTCCACGACCATCTCGCCCCCCACCGTGCGGGCATTGTGCGTGGCGCGGGCGCCGCACCAGCACAGGGCCTCGACCTGGAGCTGCTCGATCCGGTCCGCCAGCTCGATCAGCCGCTGCGAGCCCGGGAAGAGCTTCGTGCGGAAGTCCGTCGTGATGCCGAAGGCGAAGACGTCCATGTCCAGGTCGTCCACGATCCGGGCCAGCTGGTCGATCTGTTCCGGCGCGAGGAACTGGGCCTCGTCCACGATCACGTAGTCCGCCTTGCCGCCCTTGGAAAGCTGGGCGACCAGGTAGGCGTACAGGTCCATGTCCTCCGGCGCCTCGACCGCCTCCGTCACCAGGCCGAGGCGGGACGAGAGCTTGCCCTCACCCGCCCGGTCATCACGAGTGAAGATCACGCCCTGCAGTCCGCGCGCGTCACGGTTGTGGGCGATCTGGAGCGCCAGAGTGCTCTTTCCGCAGTCCATCGTTCCGGAGAAGAACACCAGCTCGGGCATGGGAAGTACGGGACCTTTCGGGTCGTGGTCGGCAGGTGGGCCGGGCGCGGGACCAAGGGGGTGCGGACTGGGGCGGGGCTGGGAGGTGGGGCTGGGGGCTGGGCTGGGGGCGGCAGGTCAGGAGCGGATTTCGAGCAGGGGCACGAGCTGCTCGGCGGCGGTCATCGAGCCGTGCATGCCGACGAGTGCGGACTCGTTGGGCTCGTTGCGCGAGGCGGTGATGGCGACATCGGCCTGGGCGGCGGCGACGACGTCGCCGATCCGGCCCCGCACGCGCTCGTCGCACTCCCCCGGGGGCCCGAACCAGCCCAGTTCCAGGGCCTCTTCGCGGCTCGCGATCCAGAAGCGGTCGCCGAGGACCTCGCGCCACACCGTCAGGACGTCCGCCTCGGCGCCAGGCACGGCGTACACGTGCCGGGCCCGGCCCTCGCCGCCGAGCAGGGCCACGCCCGCGCCCAGCTCCCAGTCCTCGTCGAAGTCGATCCGGGAATCCTCGTCGAAGGGGATGTCCACCATGCCGTGGTCCGCGGTCACGTACAGGGCCGTGCGCGGCGGCAGTTGCTCGGCGAGGCGCTGCACCAGGCGGTCGACGTACATCAGCTGGCCCCGCCAGGCGTCGGAGTCCACGCCGTGACGGTGACCGGCACCGTCGAGTTCGCTGTAGTACGTGTAGACGAGCGAGCGGTCGCCCGCCGCGAGGCGTTCCGCGGCGAGGTCCATCCGTTCCTCGCCGGTCATCCGGCCGAGGAAGGTGCCGCCGCTCAGCGCGACCTTGGTGAGCGGGGTGGTCTGGAAGGCGGGCGAGGACACCTGGGCGGTCGCCACACCCGCCTTGTCGGCCAGCTGGAAGACGGTCGGGTACGGCTGCCACGCCTTGGGGGCGGTCCACGGGTGCCAGCGGAGCTGGTTCATCAGCTCGCCGGTGGCGGGGTTGCGGACGGCGTAGCCGGGCAGGCCGTGGCGGGCCGGCGGCAGGCCGGTGCCGACGGAGGCCAGCGAGGTGGCGGTGGTCGCGGGGAAGCCCGCGGTGATGGGGCGCCCGGTGCCGCCGCGCGAGCCGGCGAGGAGCGAGGTGAGGTAGGGGGCCTCGTCCGGGTGGCTGCGGATCTGTTCCCAGCCCATGCCGTCGACCAGGAAGACGCAGTTGCGGTCCGCCGGGGTCAGCTCCGCGATCGAGGCGGTGAAGCCGGGGACGCCCTGGCCGGCCACGAGGGTGGGCAGCAGGTCGGCGAGGGAGCCGGCGCCGTAGGCGGGGACGGGTGCGGCCGCGAGGTCCAGCAGCTCCGGCTCGTCCGCCCAGTTGTGCGCCGCGGGGTACGCCATCAGCGGGCGGGGGTGGAGGTGGCCGCCGTCGCCTCGGACAGGGCCTGCGCGAAGACGAGGGTCTGGCGCACCGCCTCGGGGCCGTCGCCCGCCTCGCTGACCCGCAGGCTGAGGTCGTCGGCGGTGGAGTTGCCGGTGTAGCCGTGGTCGGAGTCGCAGTTCGGGTCGCCGCAGGCGGCCGGCTCCAGGTCGATCCGGGAGACCGCACCCCAGCCGATGGTCAGGACGACCTCGCGGGGCAGGGTGCCGGGGGTGTAGGACTCCGGGTTGGCGACGACGCGGCTGAGCACCACCGAGGAGATGCTGGACAGCTTGACCGATTCGGTGGAGGTGGTCGCATACGGGGAGGGGGACCCGGCGTCGGCGGCCTGCTCGTCGGTGTGGCTGACGATGAAGCGGTTGCCGGTGAGGACCAGCACGGTGACGTGGCGGCGCACCTCGTTGGAGTCGAAGGTCGTCTCCTGGTGGACCAGGTACGACGAGATCGGCTCGCCGCCGACCGCGGCCTCCACGGCCTCGGCCACGAGGGCGGGGTAGTAGCCGCTGCGCTCGATCGCCGTGCGCAGCCCCTGGGTCGTCGTACCGGATTTCGCCATGAGGTCCATCCTAAGGCCCGTACGGGGCGCCCCGGCCTACGCCGGACCCGCTCAGTAGCTGGGGAGGGTGCGGGGCCCGAGGTCGCCGCGGGCGGGTGGGTGGGCGATCCGGACGGTGGCGCTCAGCACGGAGAGGCCCTCGGTGGCGACCACCACGGGCTCCAGGTCGACTCCGATCACCTCGGGGTGGTCGTCCACGAGCCGCGACAGGCGCAGGAGCAGCTCTTCCAGGGCGGCGGTGTCCACGGGATCGCTGCCGCGCCAGCCGAAGAGGAGGGGTGCGGTCCGGATGGACCGGATCAACCCGGCGGCGTCCCGGTCGGTGGCCGGGACCAGGCGGTGGGCGGTGTCCCCGAGCAGCTCGGAGGCGACGCCGGCGAGCCCGAAGGACAGCACGGCGCCCGCGGCCGGGTCGATGACGGAGCGGACGACGGTGTCGACGCCGCGCCGCACCATGGCCTGGACCACCGGCTGGAGCTCGGCGGGCTTGCCGAGTGCTTCGGTGAGGTCCTGGTACGAGCGCCTCAGCTCGGCCTCGTCCCGGAGGTCGAGGCGTACGCCGCCCAGGTCCGCGCGGTGGCGCAGGTGCGGGGCGGTGGTCTTGAGGGCGACCGGGTAGCCGAGGATCCGGGCGGCCCGGGCGGCGGCGTCGGGGCTGGGCGCGGGCAGGGCGGGCAGGACGCGGATGCCGTAGCGCCCGAGCAGCTCGCGGGCGTCCCCGTCGGGCAGGGTCAGCATCTCCCCCGCGCCGAGGCCGGCGAGCAGTCCGGTCAGCTGGCCGGCGGCGCCCGCCTCGTCGATGTCCTCGTAGGCGGGGACGTGCCCGGCCTCGGCGGCGGCCCGGCGCCACTGGCCGTACCGGACGGCCTCGGCGAGGGCCCGTACGGCGCGCTCGGCGGCGGGGTAGCTCGGGATCCGGACCGCGCCCGTGCCGCCCGCCGCATCCCCTCCTGCTCCCCCGCCCGCCGCATCCGCTCCCCCTGCCCCGCCCCCGCCCGCGCCCGCAGCGCCGGCGGGGGGCCGACGGGCGGCGTCGGTCCCGGAAAGGGCCGGGGCGGATGCGGACGCGGAATCGGGGCCCGGGGCGGACGCGGAAGCCGGGGCCGGGGTGGAGGCCGCCGCGGCGGACGCGGCGCGGGCGCGGGCGCCGGCCGGGCCGCGCGCGGCGGACAGGGCGTCGACCAGTGCGCCGAGCTCCACGTGCACGACGGCGACGGGCTTGCCCGGCACCTCGGCGACGGCCTCCCGCAGGGAATCGGCCAGGTCGTCGGCGAGGGCGTGCTCGCTCACCCAGGGGATGGCGGTGACCACCACGGCGTCGCAGTCGTCGGAGGCGAGCGCGGCGGCCAGGGCCGTGCGGAAGTCCTCCGGGGAGGCCGCCGTCGTGAGGTCGAGCGGGGGCAGCGGGCGCAGGCCCTGGGTCAGGCAGGCGTCGTAGGTCAGGACGCCGAGGGACTCGGAGTTGCCGAGGATCGCGACGCGCGGTCCGGCGGGCAGTGGCTGCGCGGCCAGCAGCAGGCCGACATCGACCAGCTCCGTCACCGTGTCCACCCGGATGACGCCCGCCTGCCGCAGCAGGGCGGAGACGGTGGCCTCGGGCAGGCGGGTGCCGGGTACGACGTGCCCGGCCGGGGTGTGGCGGCCGCCCTTGGCGACGACGACGGGCTTGAGGGCCGCGGTCCGGCGGGCGAGGCGGGTGAACTTCCGCGGATTGCCCAGGGTTTCCAGGTACATCAGGCCGACGTCCGTCGCCTCGTCCTCGTACCAGTACTGCAGGATGTCGTTGCCGGAGACGTCGGCCCGGTTCCCCGCGGAGACGAAGGAGGACAGGCCCTCCCCGCGCCGCAGCAGGGCGGACAGCAGGGCGATGCCGATCGCCCCGGACTGCGTGAACAGGCCGGTCCGGCCGCGCATGGGCATCGGCGCGGGTGTCAGGGAGGCGTTGAGTTCGACATCCGGCGCGGTGTTGATCACGCCGAAGGCGTTGGGCCCGATCAGGCGCATCCCGTACGAGCGCACCTGGCGGACGAGTTCGCGCTGGCGGGCGAGTCCGGCCGGGCCGCTCTCCCCGTATCCGGCCGAGAGCACGACGAGGCCCTGCACCCCGTGCTCACCGCAGGCGGCCACTGCCTCGGGGACGCGGTCGGCCGGGACCGCGATCACCGCGAGGTCGACGGGGGCGGCGACGGCGGCGATCGTGCGGTAGGCCCGTACGCCGTCGAGGAGGTCGTGGGTGACCGCTTCGTTGACCGCGTAGAGGTGGCCGTGGAAACCGCTGTCGCGCAGGTTGCGCAGGGCCGCGGCGCCCACGCCGCCGCCGGATCGGCTGACCCCGATCACCGCGACCGAGCCGGGGGCCAGCAGCCGCTGCACCGAGCGGGCCTCGGCGCGCTGTTCGCGGGCGCGCTGCACGGCGAGGGACTCGGCGGTGGGTTCGAGGTCGAGGGTGAGGTGGACGGAGCCGTCCTCGAAGCTGCGCTTCTGCTGGTAGCCGGCGTCCGTGAACACCTTGATCATCTTGGTGTTGGCGGGCAGCACCTCGGCGGCGAACCGGCGGATGCGGCGCTCGCGGGCCACGGCGCCGATGTGTTCGAGGAGCGCGGAGGCCACACCGCGGCCCTGATGGGCGTCCTGGACGAGGAAGGCGACCTCGGCCTCGTCGGAGGGGCCGGTGGCGGCGCGGCCGTCGGCGCCGATGCGGTCGTAGCGGACGGTGCCGATGAACTCCTCCCCGATGGTCGCGGCGAGGCCGACGCGGTCCACGTAGTCGTGGTGCGTGAACCGGTGCACGTCCCGGTCGGAGAGCCGGGGGTAGGGGGCGAAGAAGCGGTAGTACTTCGACTCGTCGGAGACCTGCTCGTAGAAGCTGACCAGCCGGCCCGCGTCGGAGGGGGTGATGGGCCGGATCCGGGCGGTGCCGCCGTCGCGCAGTACGACGTCCGCTTCCCAGTGGGCCGGGTACGAGGGGTCCGACGCGGTGGTCATGGGCCTACCTTACGGCCGGGAACCACCGGCCGGCGTGCGCGCGGCGCATGCGGCAACCCGGGGCGGAACCATGCAAGCTGGGGAGGGCCGAACGGCGGCAGATCCGGGCCGGAGGCCGGTCGGAGCATTCCGGGCGTCGTGAGAGACTGGTCTAGACAACCGTAAGAACCTGAAGGGCATCACCATGGCAGAGCGCCGCGTCAACGTCGGCTGGGCCGAGGGCCTGCACGCTCGTCCCGCCTCGATCTTCGTCCGTGCGACGACCGCTTCCGGCGTCCCGGTGACCATCGCGAAGGCGGGCGGCGACCCCGTCAACGCCGCTTCCATGCTGGCTGTCCTGGGCCTGGGCGCCCAGGGCGGCGAGGAGATCGTCCTCGCCTCGGAGGCCGAGGGCGCGGAGGCCGCGCTGGACCGCCTCGCGAAGCTGGTCGCCGAGGGTCTCGACGAGCTCCCCGAGACCGTCTGACCCTTCCGGTTCGCCCCACGGCCCGCCCGCCGGAGCCGCGACCCCCCGTGCCGGGGCCGCGGCTCCGGCGTTTGCGCGTGGGGGCGCGGGAGCGACAGGGCCGCGCGCGCCGGCCTGGAGCGGCAGCCTCCCGGCGACGGCGCGAGCCGGAGACCGGAGACCGGAGACCGGAATTCAACCCCCTCGAATTCAGCCCCATCGAATTCAGGGCCCTCGGATTCAGGCCTCGGATTCGGGCCCGCGGATTCGCGCCCGCCGGAATGGAGCGCGCGGTGAATTCACACGCTCCCTGAATTACGATCCGACGGCCGCCCACCGGCACCTGCCTTTGTATACGGCGCCTGTTAATGACGGCTGCCCGTCATGTTGACGCCAGGTTGCGAAGTGCTCACCGCCGGACGGACCCGCGGCCGGTGCGCCCCCGCCGCCCGGTCGGCGTGGAGCGCCATCAGCATCCGGGCCCGTTCCGCGTCACCCCGCGCCACCGCGTCGACGATCGCCCCGTGCTCCGCCCAGGACTCCACCGGCCGGGCCGGCGCCTGAACCACGTACATCCACGCCACCTTGCGCCGCATCTGCGTCAGCAGCGCGATCAGCCCGGGGCTGCCGGACGCCTGCGCGAGGGTCTCGTGGAACCAGCCGCCCAGGGACCGCAGGTCCTCGCCCTGGCCGCGCCTGGCCCGCTCCTGGCCCAGCCGGACCAGACCGCGCAACACCTTGAGGTGGGCCTCCGTACGCCGCCGGGCCGCTCTGGCGGCCGCCAGGGGCTCCAGCAGGACCCGCAGTTCCAGGAGGTCCGCGGCCTCCTGTTCGGTCGGCTCCGCCACACAGGCGCCCGCGTGGCGCCGCGTGGTCACGAACCCCTCGGACTCCAGGGTCCGCAGCGCCTCGCGCACCGGGACGCGCGAGACGCCGTAGCGGCGGGCCAGGACCTCCTCGGTCAGCCTGCCGCCCGGTTCGAAGACCCCGGAGACGATGTCGTCGCGGATTGCCGTGCATACCGCGTGTGCAGGAATACGCAAGACCGGACCTCCGCCTATTTCCGACTGCCGCGCGCTCGGAAAGGCATGCGCGTAACTCGACTCTATTGCAACACGCGACAATTTCCGAGAGCGGCCGGAAAGGACCAGCATTCACCCGGTGCGGCAGCAGCACGGCAGCAGCACGAAGGCCCCGGCTCGGTGAGCCGGGGCCTTCGGTGGAGTGCGGGGGTGCGGGTCAGACGCTGACGCCGTGCGAGCGCAGGTACGCGAGCGGGTCGATGTCCGAGCCGTACTGCGAGCCGGTACGGGCCTCGAAGTGCAGGTGCGGGCCGCTGGAGTTGCCGGTGGAACCCGACAGGCCGATCTGCTGGCCCGGGGTGACCTGGTCGCCGACGGAGACGTTCAGCGAGTTCATGTGGCCGTACTGCGTGTAGGTGCCGTCGTTGTGCTTGATGACGACGTTGTTGCCGTACGCGCCGCCCCAGCCGGCCTCGACGACGGTACCGGCGCCCACGGCGTGGACGGTGGTGCCGGAGGCGGCGTGGAAGTCGATGCCCGTGTGGCTGCCGGAGGACCACATGCCGCCGCCCGCGTGGTACTGCGTGCTGACGTAGGAGCCGTCGACCGGGGCCACGAAGGTGTTGAGGCGCTTGCGCTCCTCCTCGCGGGCCGCCCGCTCGGCGGCTTCGCGCTCCGCCTTCGCCTGGGCCTCCGCGGCGCGCTTGGCCTCGGCGGCCCGCTGCTTCGCGTCGGCCTCGGCCTGCGCCTTGGCGGCGGCGTGCTCGGCGGCGCGCTGCTGGGAGTCGGCCTGGTCCTGGAGGTCGCCCGCGAGGTCCTCGGCGACGACGACGGCGCCGAGCGCGTTGTCCTGGGCTGAGTTGCTGATGCCGTTGTCCGCGGCGAAGGCCGGGGCGGCGAGGGAGCCGACGACACCCGTGGTGGCGAGGGCCGCGATGCCGGCGTAACCGGCGGTCTTGCGGCTCAGACGACTGGAGCCACGGTGCTTACCGGCGGCACGACTGCCAAGGGCCATGAAGGGGCTGATCCTTTCCTTCCCTCTCGCCTACCGGGTTAGCTGACGGGTTCGGAGCAGGAAGGTCTCCTACGGGCCTCCTCTTGCGAGGCGGTCCGATTCACCCCAGGGACGCTTGTGGGTCCCCGGCTCCCCAGGCTCGCGCCTGACGGGGACTCGGCGATCGCTGCCCGGTGCCGCGGATGCGGCGGATAGAACTGACGGACAGCACGTGTGACGCTAGGCGGATCATCAGCCAATCGCCAAACAGACGCGCCTTTTTGTTGCGTACGCCACATCACATACGAGCAACCTCACCACTAAACGGACACAAGGGGCTCCGGCGGGCAAAGCCGCCAGAACCCCTTGGTGCCGACCGTCAGCGGAGGTCAGTTGGTGACGACGCTGACCTCACCGATGCCCAGCGCCCGCACCGGCGCCTCGATCTGCGCCGCGTCGCCCACCAGGACGGTGACCAGACGGTCCGCCGGGAAGGCGCTGACGACCGCCGAAGTCGCCTCCACCGTCCCGGTCTCGGCGAGCCGCGCGTACAACTGCGCCTGGTAGTCGTCCGGCAGCTCCTGCTCGACCTGGTCGGCCAGGGTCCCGGCGACCGAGGCGGCGGTCTCGAACTTCAGCGGGGCCACGCCCACCAAGTTCTGCACCGCCACGTCCCGTTCGGCGTCGGTCAGGCCGCCCTCCGCGAGGGTGCGCAGCACCTTCCAGAGGTCCTCGAGCGCCGGTCCGGTGTTCGGGGTGTCGACCGAGCCGCTGATGGCGAGCATGGAGGCGCCCTTGCCGTCGGCGGTCGAGCGGAGCACCTGGCCGAAGGCGCGCACCCCGTAGGTGTAGCCCTTCTCCTCGCGCAGCACCTTGTCCAGACGGGAGGTCAGGGTGCCTCCCAGGCAGTACGTGCCGAGCACCTGGGCCGCCCAGACCCGGTCGTGCCGGTCGGGCCCGATCCGGCCGATCAGCAGCTGCGTCTGGACCGCGCCGGGCCGGTCGACGATGACCACGCGGCCGGTGTCGTCGGCGGTCACCGGCGGTACCGGAAGGGGCTCGGCCCCATTGCCCGTCCAGCTGCCCAGGGTGTCGGCCAGGACGGCGTCCAGGTCGATGCCGGTCAGGTCGCCGACCACCACCGCGGTGGCCGTGGCGGGGCGTACGTGGGCCTCGTAGAAGGCGCGCACGGCCGCGGCGTCGATCCGGGCGACCGTCTCCTCGGTGCCCTGGCGCGGGCGGGACATCCGCAGGGTTGCCGGGAAGAGCTCCTTGGAGAGCTGTTTGGCGGCGCGGCGCTGCGGATTGGCCAGCTCGTGCGGGATCTCGTCGAGCCGGTTGCGCACCAGGCGGTCGACCTCGGCGTCGGCGAAGGCCGGCGCGCGCAGGGCCTCGGCGAGCAGGCCGAGCGCCTTGGGCAGGCGGGACGCCGGGACCTCCAGGGAGACCCGCAGGCCGGGGTGGTCGGCGTGCGCGTCGAGGGTGGCGCCGCAGCGCTCCAGCTCGGCCGCGAACTCCTCGGCGGAGTGCTTGTCGGTGCCCTCCGAGAGGGCGCGCACCATGATGGTGGCCACGCCGTCCAGGCCCTCGGGCTCGGCGTCCAGAGGGGCGGCGAGGTTGATCTCGACTGCGATCACCTGCTGGCCCGGGCGGTGGCAGCGCAGCAGGGTCAGGCCGTTGGGGAGCTGCCCGCGCTCGGGGGCCGGGAAGGCCCACGGCTGCGGTTCCCCGGCCTGCGGCTGCGGATGGAAGGTCATCGTGACGGCTGCGGTGTCGCTCACTGCTCCGCCCCTTCGTTCTCGTCGGTCGCCTCGGTCGCGTCGGTCGCCTCGGACCCGTCCGAACCGGCCAGCGGCTCGTAGACGAGCACCGCGCGGTTGTCCGGGCGCAGCCGGGCCGCGGCCACGGCCTGCACCTCTTCGGCGGTGACGGACAGGACCCGCTGGACGGCGGTGAGGGCCAGCTGCGGGTCGCCGAAGAGCACCGCGAAGCGGCACAGTTCGTCAGCGCGGCCCGCGACCGTGCTCAGCCGGTCCAGCCATTCCCGTTCCAGCTGGGCCTGGGCGCGCTCCATCTCCTCGGCCGTCGGGCCCTCGGCGGCGAACCGCGCGAGCTCCTCGTCCACGGCCGCCTCGATGGCGGGCACCTCGACGCCGCCGGAGGTCTTGACGTCCAGCCAGCCCAGGGAGGGGGCGCCGGCCAGGCGCAGCATGCCGAAGCCGGCCGCGACGGCCGTCTGGTCGCGGCGCACCAGGCGGTTGTGGAGCCGCGAGGACTCGCCGCCGCCCAGGACGGTCAGCGCCACGTCGGCGGCGTCGCACTCGCGGGTGCCGTCGTGCGGGAGCCGGTAGGCGGCCATCAGCGCACGCGCCGGGACCTCCTCGGTGATCTCCTCGCGCAGCTCCCGGCCGATGACCTCGGGCAGCGAGCCGTCGCGGGGCGGCTGCTTGCCGTCGTGCGACGGGATGGAGCCGAAGTACTTCTCGACCCACGCGAGCGTCTGCTCCGGGTCGATGTCGCCGACGACCGACAGCACCGCGTTGTTGGGCGCGTAGTACGTGCGGAAGAAGGTGCGGGCGTCCTCCAGGGAGGCCGCGTCCAGGTCGGCCATGGAGCCGATCGGGGTGTGGTGGTACGGGTGCCCCTCGGGGTACGCCAGCGCGGTCAGCTTCTCGAACGCCGTGCCGTAGGGGACGTTGTCGTACCGCTGGCGGCGCTCGTTCTTGACGACGTCGCGCTGGTTCTCCATGGACTCCTCGTCCAGGGCGGCCAGCAGCGATCCCATCCGGTCCGCCTCCAGCCACAGCGCGAGCTCCAGCTGGTGCGTCGGCATCGTCTCGAAGTAGTTGGTGCGCTCGAAGCTGGTGGTGCCGTTCAGCGAACCGCCGGCACCCTGGACCAGCTCGAAGTGGCCGTTGCCCGGTACGCTCGCCGAGCCCTGGAACATCAGGTGCTCGAAGAGGTGAGCCAGACCGGTGCGGCCCTTGACTTCGTGGCGCGAGCCGACGTCGTACCAGAGGCAGACCGCGGCGACCGGGGTCAGGTGGTCCTCGGAGAGCACCACGCGCAGGCCGTTGGCCAGCCGGTGCTCGGTCGCTGTCAGGCCGCCGGAGCCGGCCTCGGCTGTGGCCGTGTGACCCATGGGCATGTGATCCCTTCGATCGCGATGCAGAGATTTCTGTCAGACCTGCCACTGTATGCAAGCGCGTCGGCCGCCGGATAAGTTCCCGGGTCACACCTGGGTCGGAGTCGGCGCTGTCGGTGCCTCGGGCCACAATGGTCCGCGTCAGACCCCCAGCACACTTCATTCTTGGTTAAGGAGCCGCGCAGCGATGGCCCGCCGCAGCACGAAGACCCCGCCGCCGGAGGATTTCGAGGAGCGGATCCTCGACATCGACGTCGTCGACGAAATGCAGGGCTCCTTCCTCGAGTACGCGTACTCGGTGATCTACTCCCGTGCCCTGCCCGACGCCCGGGACGGCCTGAAGCCGGTGCACCGGCGCATCGTCTACCAGATGAACGAGATGGGTCTGCGCCCCGACCGCGGCTACGTGAAGTGCGCCCGTGTCGTCGGCGAGGTCATGGGCAAGCTCCACCCGCACGGCGACGCGTCCATCTACGACGCCCTCGTGCGCATGGCCCAGCCCTTCTCGATGCGGCTGCCGCTGGTCGACGGCCACGGCAACTTCGGTTCGCTCGGCAACGACGACCCGCCGGCCGCGATGCGCTACACCGAGTGCAAGATGGCCGACGCCACGTCACTGATGACGGAGTCGATCGACGAGGACACCGTCGACTTCGCCGCCAACTACGACGGCCAGGAGCGCGAACCGGTCGCGCTGCCCGCCGCATATCCGAACCTGCTGGTCAACGGGGCTTCCGGGATCGCCGTCGGCATGGCCACCAACATGCCCCCGCACAACCTCGGCGAGGTCATCGCTGCCGCCCGCCACCTGATCCGCCACCCGGCGGCGGACCTGGAGGCGCTGATGCGCTTCGTCCCGGGTCCCGACCTGCCCACGGGCGGCCGGATCGTCGGGCTCGCGGGGATCAAGGACGCCTACGAGAAGGGCCGCGGCACCTTCCGGATCCGTGCGACGGTGGCAGTGGAGAACGTGACGGCACGCCGCAAGGGCCTGGTCGTCACGGAACTGCCCTTCACGGTCGGCCCCGAGAAGGTCATCGCGAAGATCAAGGACCTGGTGGGCTCCAAGAAGCTCCAGGGCATCGCGGACGTCAAGGACCTCACCGACCGTTCGCACGGTCTGCGCCTGGTCATCGAGATCAAGAACGGCTTCCACCCCGAGGCCGTGCTGGAGCAGCTGTACAAGCTGACGCCGATGGAGGAGTCCTTCGGCATCAACAACGTGGCGCTGGTGGACGGCCAGCCGCTGACGCTGGGCCTCAAGGAGCTGCTGGAGGTCTACCTCGACCACCGCTTCGAGGTCGTGCGCCGGCGCAGCGAGTTCCGCCGCAACAAGCGCCGCGACCGCCTGCACCTGGTCGAGGGTCTGCTGGTGGCGCTCATCGACATCGACGAGGTCATCCGGCTCATCCGGGACAGCGAGAACTCCGCGCAGGCCAAGGCCCGGCTGATGGAGCGGTTCTCGCTGAGCGAGATCCAGACCCAGTACATCCTGGACACTCCGCTGCGCCGGCTCACCAAGTTCGACCGGATCGAGCTGGAGTCCGAGCGCGACCGGCTGACGGGCGAGATCGACGAGCTGACGGGCATCCTGGAGTCCGACTCCGAGCTGCGCAAGCTGGTCTCGGCGGAACTGGCCGCGGTCGCGAAGAAGTTCGCCACCGAGCGGCGCACGGTCCTGCTGGAGTCGGCGGGCACCTCGGTGGCCGCGGTGCCTCTGGAGGTCGCGGACGACCCCTGCCGCGTCCTGCTGTCCTCCACGGGCCTGCTGGCCCGGACGGTGACGGGCGAACCGCTGGCCGAGGCCGACGGCAAGCGGGCCAAGCACGACCTGATCATCTCGCAGGTACAGGCGACGGCGCGGGCGGAGGTCGGCGTGGTGACGTCCGCCGGGCGGCTGCTGCGCCTGTCGGTGATCGACCTGCCGCAGCTGCCGGACACGGCCTCCGCGCCGACTCTGGCGGGCGGGGCCCCGGTCTCGGAGTTCCTCTCGACGCTGGAGCCGGACGAGAAGGTGATCTGCCTGATCTCGCTGGACGAGTCCTCGCAGGGCCTGGCCCTGGGCACCGAACAGGGCGTGGTCAAGCGCGTCGTGCCGGACTACCCGGCCAACAAGGACGAGCTGGAGGTCATCACCCTCAAGGAGGGCGACCGGATCGTCGGCGCCGTGGAGCTGCGCACGGGCGAGGAGGACCTGGTCTTCCTCACCGACGACGCCCAGCTGCTGCGCTACCCGGCGGCGCAGGTGCGCCCACAGGGCCGCCCGGCGGGCGGTATGGCGGGCATCAAGCTCGCGGACAGCGCCAAGGTGATCCACTTCTCGGCGGTGGACCCGGCCCGGGACGCCATGGTGTTCACGGTGGCGGGCTCGCACGGGACGCTGGACGACTCGGTGGTGTCCGGGAAGCTGACCCCCCTCGACCAGTACCCGCGCAAGGGCCGGGCCACGGGTGGCGTGCGCTGCCAGCGGTTCCTGAAGGGCGAGGACGTACTGGTGCTGGCCTGGGCGGGGAACGCCCCGGTCCGCGCGGCCGCGGTGAACGGCACCCCGGCCGAACTGCCGGGCATCGACCCGCGCCGGGACGGCTCGGGGACCGCGCTGCCCGCGGTGGTCGCGGCGCTGGCGGGCGCGGCGCTGTAGGACGGACGACTGCGTTCAGGTGGTACGCCCAAGGGGGGACGTACCACCTGAATGGCGACTAGTGTTTTCCCCGTATACGCGGTGGGGGGAGACACAGCTGATGAGCCGTCGGTCGAGCAGCGGTCTGATCGGGAACTGGGCGGAGACACAGCGCCGGCAGCAGCAGACGCAGCAGATCCAGCAGCGTGAGGCCGAACGCCGGCAGCGGGCCTACGAGCGGGACGCGGCCCGCGGCCACCGGCAGCAGCGCGAGGCCGACGCACGACGGCGTACCGCGCAGCTCGATGCCGAGGTCGCCGCATTGCAGGACCTCCTGGTCACGGGCTGCCGGGCGCCCGCGTTCCGGATGGCCGCGCTGGTCCGGTCAGAGCAGGTGGAACCGTTCGAGCCCGGGAACCTGGCACAGCCGGTGCCTATGCCGCGCATCGAGCAGTTCCAGCAGCAGAGCAGCGGCTGGACCCTCGGTTCGAACCACCGGGCGCGGGCCGAGCAGGAGGCGCATGCCCGGTACACCGAGGCGTGGCGGGCCGCGCACGCCGCCGAGGAGCGGCGTCAGCGGGAACTGGCCTCGTATCGCCGCCAGTACGACCGTTGGGCGGCCGACCAGCTCGCCGGGGTGCGGGCGCACAACAGCGGGCTCGCCGAGCTGGCCGAAGCCCTGCGCGCCGGTGATCCGGAGGCGGTGGTGGAGTACTTCACGGCCGCCCTGTACGCCTCCACGGCCTGGCCCGAGGCGCTCCCGAGGCAGGTGGCGGCGGCCTACGACCCGGTCAAGCGCCAGCTGGTGCTGGACTGGGAACTGCCCGCGTATTCGGTGGTGCCGGAGGCGAGGGCGGTGCAGTACCTGCCCAGCACCGGCCAGGACAAGGTGAAGCCCCGATCGGCCACGGAGCGGCGGGCCCTGTACCGGGACCTGCTGGCGCAGTGCATGCTGCTGGTGATGCGCGAGCTGTACGCGGCGGACGAGTTCGGCGTCCTGGACTCGGTCGTGGTCAACGGCTTCGTGGACTGCCCGGATCCGGTGACGGGGCACGAGACCCGCTTCGTACTGGCCACGGCGTCCGCGGCGCGCACCGCCTTTTCGGGGCTGCGACTCGAACAGGTCAGCGCCGTGGACTGCCTGGTCGACGGGTTGCGCGGGGCGTTGTCCGCGCGGCCCGACCAGCTGACCGCGGTCCGGCCCGGGCGCAGGCCCGAGGAGGTCGGAGGAGGAGTCGTCAGCCACGGCGGGCAGGGCGGCGGCGGGGAGGAGGAGGAGCCGGACCTCTTCGCGATGGACCCGATCGCCTTCGAGAACCTGGTGGCGGAGCTGTTCCGGGCCATGGGCATGGAGGCGGTGACCACCCAGCGCTCGGGTGACGGCGGGGTGGACGTGGAGGCGCTGGACCCGGCTCCGATCCGGGGCGGGCGGATCGTGGTGCAGGTCAAGCGCTACCGCAACACGGTGCCGCCCACCGCGGTACGGGACCTGTACGGCACCGTCCAGGACGCGGGGGCGAACAAGGGGGTGCTGGTCACCACTTCGTCCTTCGGACCCGGGTCGTACACCTTCGCCAACGGCAAGCCGCTGGAGTTGGTTCCCGGCGCCGAGCTCGTCGGGCTGCTGCACCAGTACGGGCTGCGGGGGCGGCTGGGCGACGGCGGCGGCGCGGCCCTCCCGGCGCAGCGGACGCAGGATCCCGCTCCTTCGGCGGATGGCGCCGTCGGCCACAGCGTGCTCGGCATGTCCTGGTCGGGCCGGGTCGCCCTCGATGTGTGCGCCCTCGTCTGCACGGGCAACAGGGTGCTGAGCGAGGACCACTTCGTCTTCTACAACAACCCCCGGACCCCGGACGGTTCGGTGCGGACCCGGGTGCACGCGGCGCCGGACAGGGCGGCGGTCGAGGTCGCTTTCGACGCACTGCCCCGGGAGGCCGACCGGTTGGTCCTCGTGGCCGCTGTCGACCCCGAGGTCGATCCGCACGCGGATCTTGCCGAGTTCACGGACGCCAGGATCCGGCTCCTCGACGCGGCGGGTGTGGAGGCGGGGCAGCTGGAGGTCTCGGACGGCAGGGCCGGCGAGACGGCCCTGGTGCTGGGCTCCTTCCGCCGGCGGGCGAGCGGCGACTGGGACTTCGTGATCGGCGGCAAGGGTTACCGGGGCGGGCTGGAGGACCTGTTGCGGGAATTCGGCGTCGAGGTCGCCTGAGCCGGCGCCCCGGCGCCGCTCCGGCCCGCGATGTCTAGGTCGGGATCGGTGATGCCGACGGCGGAACCGGTCCCGGCATCAGGATCGGGATCGGGATCGGCATCAGGATCGACGTCAGGATGGGGATCGATCCCGGCTTCGGTGTCGGCCGGCGGGCGGGCCGCGTACCGCAGCACGCCCCACATGCTCTCCGGGCGGGCCGTGTGCGGGGCCGGTTCGCGGCAGGCGTCCAGTTCGCGGAGCAGCCCCGGCCCGTCGGTGCCGGAGCCGATCAGGACGAGCTGCGTACGGCGGGCTTCGCCCCGCCCCCAGGGCTGCGGGGCGAAGCGCAGGAACCGTCCGACCGCGTGGACCTCGTACCGCTCGTCGTGTCCGGGGACACCGAAGTGGACGAAGCCCTTGATCCGGTAGAGCCCCGCCGGGCGACGGTCGAGGAAATCGATGAAGCGGCGCGGGGAGAGGGCCTGCTCGCAGCTGAATTCGAGGCTCTCGTAGGCGGCGTGGAGGTGGCCCGCGTGGCCCTCATGGCCCCCGTGGCCCCCGTGCCCGGCGTGATCGTTCTCGCCGTCCTGCACGAGCAGGTCCTCGAAGGACAGCTGGCCGCGGGTCTCGGTCCAGGGGCGCCGGTCGAAGAGCAGCTCCGGGTCGATCCGGCCGTGGTCGGCGCCGACCACGGGGGTACCGGGGGCGCACAGGGTGCGCAGGAGTCCCTCGATCCGGGTCCGCTCGGCGTCGTCCACCCGGTCGGTCTTGTTGAGCACGACCAGATCGGCGACGGCGAGGTGGCGGTCGGTCTCGGGGTGCCGGGACCGCGTCGCGTCGAATTCCGCAGCATCCACCACTTCCACCATCCCGCCGTAGCGGATGTCGGGATTCTCGCTGGCCATGAGCATGCGGATCATCTCCTGCGGCTCGGCCAGCCCGCTCGCCTCGATGACGATCACATCGATGCGGTGGGCGGGCGCGGCGAGCTTCTCCAGGTACGCGTCCAGCTCGCTGCCGTCGACGGCGCAGCACAGGCAGCCGCCCCCGAGCGAGACCATCGAGTCGCCGACCTGGCCGGCCACCGACATGGCGTCGATCTCGATCGAGCCGAAGTCGTTGACGACGACTCCGATCCGGGTCCCCGCGCGGTGGGCGAGGAGGTGGTTGAGCACGGTGGTCTTGCCGGATCCGAGGAATCCGGCGAGGACGACGACGGGGATGGGCTGCCTGCTGTTCATCCGGTCGATCGTAGCCAGGCGCGCGGTCAGCCGAGCGGTGGCACCGGCTGCGGCGGGGTCGGGCCGGTGTACCGGGCCGCCGGACGGATGATCTTCGAGTCGGCGGCCTGTTCCAGGATGTTCGCGCTCCAGCCGACCACACGGGCCGCGCAGAAGGTCGGAGTGAACATCTCGCGCGGGAGGCCGCACAGTTCCATGACGACGCCCGCGTAGAACTCCACGTTGGTGTGCAGCTCGCGGCCGGGCTTGAGCTCGGCGAGGATCTCCTCGACCTGGCGTTCGACCTCGACGGCGAGGTCCACGAGGGGGCCGCCGAACCCGCGGGCGATGTCGCGCAGCATGCGTGAGCGGGGGTCCTCGGTGCGGTAGACGGGGTGGCCGAAGCCCATGATCCGGTCGCCCGCCAGGACCCGTTCGCGGATCCAGGGCGCTATGCGCTCCGCCGTGCCGATGGCATCGAGCGTGTCGAGGGCGCGGCTCGGGGCTCCTCCGTGGAGGGGGCCGGAGAGCGCGCCGATGGCACCGGTGAGGCAGGCCGCGATGTCCGCGCCGGTGGAGGCGATCACCCGGGCGGTGAAGGTGGAGGCGTTGAAGCCGTGGTCGATGGTGGAGATCAGGTAGCGCTCGACCGCGCGGACCCGGGCCGGGTCCGGCTCCTGACCGGTCAGCATGTGGAGGTAGTTGGCGGCGTAGGGGAGGTCGTCGCGCGGCTCGACCGGTTCCAGGCCCTGCCCCAGCCGGTGCAGCGCGGTGAGCAGGGTCGGTACGGCGGCGCAGGCGGCCAGGGCGTCGGCGGCCCGGCGGGCGGGGTCGAGGTCGTAGACCGGGCGGAAGCCGGCCGAGGCGCCGAGCAGGGAGAGCGCGGTGCGCAGTCCGGCGAGCGGGCCGGAGATCGCGGTGGCCCGGGCGAGGGCGGGCAGGGCCCCCCGCACCTCGGCGGGCAGCCGGCGCAGCGGGACGGTCTCGGCGGTGAAGGCGGCGCGTTCGGCGGCGTCCGCGGGCAGGGAGCCGCGGAACATCAGGTGCCAGACGTCTTCGAAGGTGCGGTGCGCGGCGAGCTCGACGGCCGAGTACTGGCGGTAGTGGTAGAAGCCCTCACGGCCCCGGACGTCGCCGAGCTCGGTGTCCGTGACGACGACTCCCGCCAGGCCCCGCGGTGCTTCGATCGTGGTGTCGGTGGTGTTCATGCATCGACCATCGATGATTGATGGAATCCTTGTCAATATTGATTGAATCAATATGTATAGGCTGGCGTGCATGGATGAACAGCGACGCCTCACCACCCGGCAGGCCGCGGAACTGCTCGGGGTGAAGCCCGCGACCGTGTACGCCTATGTCAGCCGGGGCCAGCTGACGAGCCGCCGGGACGCGGTCGGGCGCGGCAGCAGTTTCGACGCCCGCGAAGTGGAGGAACTGGCCCGGCGGAGCCGGCGCGAGGCGGCGGCCCCGGCCGGGGAGCTCTCCGTGCGGACGGCGCTCACGCTGATCGAGCAGGACCGGTACTACTACCGGGGCGTGGACGCCGTGGCCCTGGCCTCGCGGTACGCCTACGAGGAGGTCGCGGAGTGGCTCTGGACCGGGACGCTCCCGCGCGGGGTGCGGTTCTCCGCTCCGGCAGAGCCCCTCGCGGCGGCCCGCCGGGCGGTGGCCGCCCTGCCGGACCACAGCGGGCCGGTGGACCGGCTGCGGGTGGCGGTCGCCGCCGCCGCGGTCGCGGACCCGCTGCGGTTCGACCTGTCCGAGGAGGCGGTGCTCGGCTCCGCGCGCTGCCTGGTTCCCACGCTCGTCGGCTCGCTCCCCGTGGTGGGCCGCACCGGGTGGGCCGGTGACGGCAGGACGGCCCGGCAGCTGTGGCCGCGGCTGACAGCCCGGGAGCCCGACCCGGACGCGCTGGCGGTCCTGGACCTGGCGCTGGGCCTGTTGGTCGACCACGATCTGGCCGCCTCCACCCTGGCGGTGCGGGTGGCCGCCTCGGCGCGCGCCCATCCGTACGCGGCGGTGTCCGCCGGGCTCGGCGCGCTCGAAGGGCCGCTGCACGGAGCGGCCGGGCGGCTCGCGCACCGGATGCTGGTGGAGGTGCTGGAGCGGGGCGCGGCCGCGCCGGTGGTCGCGGAGTACCTGCGGGCGGGGCGCCGGGTGCCGGGGCTCGGCCACCGGCTCTACCGGGGCGAGGACCCGCGCGCGCAGGCGCTGTTCGCACGGCTGGAGGGCTGGGAGCCGGCCGGTCCCGCGCTCGCCGCGGCGCGCGGGGTGGCGGCGGTGATGGCACGGCAGGGCGGGCTGCACGCCAATGTGGATCTGGCCCTTGCGGTGCTGACGGTGTCCTGCGGGATGGCGGCGGAGGCCGGGGAGACGGTCTTCGCGGTGGCGCGCACGGCCGGGTGGATGGCGCACGCGCTGGAGGAGTACCAGGAGCGGCCGCTGCGGATGCGCCCGAGCGGTGAGTACCACGGGCCCCGCCCGCCCCAGCCGATGCCGTGACGCAGGCGCGGCGTCCCTCGGCCGCGACGGCGGCCGGGGGCCGGGGGCCGGCGGCCGGGCAGCGGTGTCCCGCGACGGCGGCCGGCGCGCCGGACGGGAGCCCGTGGTGATCGGCAGCCGGGCGCCCGCGGTGGTACCGACGCTCCGGCCGCGGCGTCAGGTCCGCAGCCAGACCGCCGCGTCCTGCGGGAGCAGCCCCGTGTCGTCCGGGGCGGAGCTGCTCAGCAGGAGACTGGTGTGCGCCGGCAGCGGGATGGGCTCCTGGGACAGGTTGACCACGCAGACCAGCCCGTCGGGGCGGGTGAAGGCGAGTACCCCGGGCGGCGCGTGCAGCCATTCCAGCGAGCCGCCGCCGAAGCCGGCCGCCGCCCGCCGCAGCCCCAGGGCCGTGCGGTACAGGCTGAGCATGGAGTCCGGATCGGCCGCCTGGCGGTCCGCGGCGTACGCCGGCCAGTCCTCGGGCTGCGGCAGCCAGGGGTCGTTCCATGGCTCCGCGCTCCACGGCAGGGGCACCCGGCAGCCGTCGCGGCCCGGATCGGTGCCGCCGGACCGGAGGTGCATCGGGTCCTGGATCCGCGTGAGCGGCACGTCGGCTTCGGGCAGGCCCACTTCCTCGCCCTGGTAGATGTAGACGGCGCCGGGCAGGGCCAGCGTCAGCAGGGCGGCGGCCCGCGCACGCCGGATGCCGAGCGCCAGGTCGGTGGGGGTCCCGAAGACCTTGGCGGCGAAGTCGAAGCCGGTTTCGGCGCGCCCGTAGCGCGTGACGGTACGGGTCACGTCGTGGTTGCAGAGCACCCAGGTGGCCGGGGCCCCGGCGGGGGCGTGCTGGGCGAGCGTCTCCTCGATGCAGGTGCGCAGGCGCCCCGCGTCCCACGGGCAGCCCAGGAAGGAGAAGTTGAAGGCGGTGTGCAGCTCGTCGGGGCGCAGGTAGCGGGCGAAGCGTTCGGAGTCGGGCAGCCAGACCTCTCCGACGAAGATCGCGCCGTACTCGTCGGCGATGGTCCGCCACGAGCGGTAGACGTCGTGCAGCTCGTCGCGGTCGATGTAGGGGTGGGCCTCGCCCGGCCGGGGCTCCGGGGAACGGCCGGCCAGGTCGGGCAGGGCCGGGTCCTTCGCGAGCAGGGCGGCGGAGTCGATCCGTACGCCGGACACGCCCCGTTCGAACCAGAAGCGCAGCACCTCCTCGTGCTCGCGGCGGACGGCCGGGTGGTCCCAGTTGAGGTCGGGCTGCTGGGGGGTGAAGAGGTGCAGGTACCACTCCCCGTCCGGTACCTGCGTCCAGGTGGGGGCCCCGTTGAACTGCGAGGGCCAGTCCCCCGGCGGCAGTTCGCCACTTTCGCCGCGGCCCGGCCGGAAGTGGAAGAGTTCGCGCTCGGGGCTGCCGGGGCCGGCGGCGAGCGCGGCCCGGAACCATGCGTGCTGGTCGGAGACGTGGTTCGGCACGATGTCGACCATCGTGCGGATGCCCAGTTCGCGGGCCTCGGCGATGAGCTCCTCGGCTTCGGCGAGGGTGCCGAAGGCGGGGTCGATGGTGCGGTAGTCGGCGACGTCGTAGCCCCCGTCGGCGAGCGGCGAGAGGTACCAGGGGGTGAACCACAGGGCGTCCACGCCCAGTTCGGCGAGGTAGGGCAGGTGGGTGCGGACACCCGCGAGGTCGCCGGTGCCGTCCCCGTCGCCGTCGGCGAAACTGCGTACGTACACCTGGTAGACGGCGGCCGAGCGCCACCAGTCGGCGGCGTTCTCGGGCAGCGGGAAGTCGGCCACGGAGGGGTCCTTTCACTGGGGACGGCCGGGCGCGGCGATGGGGCGGGGGCTCCGGATGGTCAGCCTTTGAGGGAGCCCGCCGTCAGACCGCTCATGATGTTGCGCTGGAAGATCAGGAAGAGGACGAGCGTCGGCGCCGAGGCCATCGCGAGGGCGGCGACGAGGTGGGTCTCGGGGACTCCCGAGGCCAGCGAGTAGATGCCGACGTTGAGGGTCTGGAGCGCAGGGTCGGGCAGGGTGAGCATCGGCCAGAGGAAGTCCTTCCAGACACCGGTGATCGCGAAGATCGACACGACGCCCAGGATCGGCCGTGACATCGGCAGGACGATGGAGCGCAGGGTGCGGAGCGCGCCGGCCCCGTCGATGGCCGAGGCGTCGAGGATCTCCTGCGGGATGGAGTCGAAGAACCGCTTCAGCAGGAAGATGTTGAAGGCATTGGTGACGGACGGCAGCCAGATCACCCAGGGTGTGTCGAGCAGGTTGCGCTCGATGACGGGCATGTCCAGGACGGTGAGGTACTGCGGTACGACGAGGACCGTGGCCGGGATCATCAGGGTCGCCAGCATCATGCCGAGCACGGCCCTGCCGAAGACCGGCCGCAGTCTGGACAGCGAGTAGGCGGCCGCCACGTCCAGGACGAGCTGGAAGGCCAGTGCCCCGAAGGCGTAGTAGAGGGTGTTGAACAGCAGCTTGGCGAGGTCCATGACCTTCCAGGCGGCCGTGTAGTTCTCGGTGTGCAGGGAGTCCGGCACCAGGGTCGGCGGCACCTGCGCGAACTCCTGCGTGCTCTTGAGGCCGCCCGCGGCCATCCAGTAGAGGGGCCCGAGGAAGATGAGGGTGAAGCCGGCCACGGCCAGGGCGAGGACGGTCCAGTAGAGGATCCTGCCGCGGGTCCGGCCGAGCCGGGCCGGGGATATCAGGGTGCGCTCTGCCATCGGAGGGGCTCCTTGTCAGCTCTCGTTGTCGCGGCTGAGGCGGACGTAAAGGGCGGAGAAACCCGCGAGCAGGACGAGCAGGCACAGGCCCAGGGCCGCTGCGCTGCCGTACTGGTTGAAGCTGAAGGCGTACTGGTAGATGAGGACGACGACGGTGGTGGTCGAGCCTTCGGGGCCGGCGCCGCCGGTCAGCAGGAAAGGTTCGACGAACACCTGCATCGTCGCGATGATCTGCATGAGCAGCATGAGCGAGAGGATCAGCCTGGTCTGCGGGATCGTGACGTGCCAGATCTTGCGCAGGAGTCCGGCCCCGTCGAGTTCGGCGGCTTCGTACAGCTCACCGGGGATGCCCTGGAGGGCGGCCAGGTAGATGAGGGTCGCACCGCCCATGTTCATCCAGGTGGAGGCGATGACGACCGAGAGCATCGCGGTGTCGGTGGACTGGAGCCAGTCCTGCGCAGGGAGGTGCAGGAGTTCCAGCGCCCTGTTGAAGAGGCCGTAACCGGGGTCGTAGAAGTACTTGAAGAGCAGGATCGAGGCCACCGGCGGCATCATCACCGGCAGGTAGACGAGCAGGCGCAGGTAGCCCTGGGCGTGGCGGAACTCGTTCAGCACCAGGGCCACCACGAAGGGGACGGCGAAGCCGAGGAGCAGGGCCAGGCCGGTGAAGAGCAGGGTGTTGCGCCATGCCTGCCAGAAGCTCGGGTCCCCGAAGACGTAGGTGAAGTTGTCCCAGCCGACCCAGTGCGCGGTACCGCCCTCGGTCTTCTGGAAGGCCAGCAGGAACTCCCGGACCATCGGGTACCAGGAGAAGAAGGAGAAGCACAGGACGGCGCCGATCAGGAAGCCGTGGGCCGTGAGGTTGCGCCTGAGCGCCCGGCGGAACTGCGCCCGGGCGGGTCGGGGCAGGGGGGGAGCCGACATCGCCGCTCGCTCCTTGGTGGGTCTCGTCATCGGCAGGCACGAACGGCCGGGGCGGGTGGGACCGGGGGGGCAGGCCGGCCGCGGACCCGCCCGGGCTCCCTACTGGTTCCCCAGCACCTGGTTGACGGCCTTCTCGGCGTCACCGAGGAGCTGCGCGGGGTCGGCGTCCTTGTTCGTGAGCACCCCGGACATCACCTTGTCGAGGACCTTGTAGACCTCCTGCGCCTTCACGGGCTCGGGCTTGCCGGGCACCGGGCTGTCCAGAAAGGGCTTGAAGTTGGCGACCGGCATGGTGGCGCTCGCTGCCTTCAGCTCGTCGTCCTCGGCCTTGCTGGCACCGGTGAAGAAGGCGGGTTGCGGGAGGCCGACCGGCAGGCCGTCGGCCTTGCTGCGGTCGTACCGGAACTGGCCCTTGCCGACGGCGAGGGTCTTGAAGTTCAGCCAGGCGATGGCTGCCTTGACCTTGTCGGGCGAGCTGCCCTTCTTGATCATGTAGCCGTTGCCGCCGGCCAGGGTGGCGGCGCCACCGGGGATGGGGCCCATGCCGAAGTTGCCGTACTCGGCGCCGAGCTGCTGGACCATGTACGTGATGTCGTCGGGGGCGGCGAGGAACATGCCGAGCTTGTCCGAGGCCATCTGCTTTTGCAGGTCACCCCACTTGAGCAGCTGGGTCTTGCCCATGCTGTCGTCCTCCCAGCGCATGGCGTGGAGGTTGTCGACGATCCGCCTGCCGGTGGCGTTGTTGAAGGCGGCCCTGCCATCGGCGCCGACGACGTCGCCGCCCATGCCGTACACGGCGGCCGTGTAGTGCCAGCCCCCGGTGTTCTCCACGCTGTATTCGCCGTAGCCGGCGACTCCGTTGCCGAGAGCGGCGATCTTCCTGGCGGCCCCCCGGACCTCTTCCCAGCTGCGCGGCGGAGTGCCGGGGTTCAGGCCCGCCTGCTGGAAGAGCTTGCGGTTGACCAGCAGCCCCATCGTGTAGTTGCTGGTGGGCACGCCGTAGAGCTTGCCGTCCCGCTTCAGGACGTTCAGGACGTTCTTGTCGATGTCGTCGAGCGCGGGCACCGACGTGCTGGTGACGTACGCGGAGATGTCCTGGGCCCCGTCGTTGTCGAGCACCTGCTGCAGATCGGTGAAGTAGGCGTAGAAGACGTCCGGCTGGGACTTGGCCTTGAGCATCGCGGTGAAGCGCGGCGGCTCCAGGCACTGCCCCGGAGTGGAACGGCCGTCGATCGTGACGTTGGCGTAGGTCCTGTTGAACTCCGCCACGTCCTCCTTCCACTCCTTGAGCTCGGCCGCTTTCGCCGCCGGCGGCATGCAGTCGATGGAGAGGGTGACCTTGGTCTTCGGGTCGAGCGGGGTGGTGGCGTCGGTGGAACCGCCGCCGGGCCGGGGCTCGTTGTCTTCGCCGCTGCTGCTCGTGCCGCAGGCCGCGAGGGCGGTCACGGCGAGCGCGGAGACGAGGGCGGCCGCGACGCTGCGTCGGACGTTGGTTCTCATCGGTGGACCCCTTCGAGCATCGAGCAGGAGGCGTGGGGGCGAGCGCGGCACACTCAACCACCACCGACAGATGACCGCAATATCGAGCGCAGATTTCGTAAGAGATTGACAGTTGAGGGTCGTTCGGGGACGCAAAAAGAGCTCCGTGACGTCCCTGGGACGTCACGGAGCCCTGCGCGCGGCACGCGGCGGCGGTACGGGGGCTATCCGCGCGGGGCCTGCGCGGTGGAGCCCCGCACCACCAGCTCCGGCTCGAAGAGCAGCTCCCCCGGCTGGACGGCGGCGCCCTGGATCTGCGCGGTCAGCAGCTCGACGGCGGCGCGGCCCATCGCCTCGATGGGCTGGCGGACGGTGGTCAGCGGGGGCTCGGTGCAGTTCATGAAGGCCGAGTCGTCGTAACCCACCACGGAGACCTCCCGGGGCACGTCCAGTCCTCGGCGGCGGGCCGCCCGGATCGCACCCAGGGCCAGCGGGTCGCTCGCGCAGATGATGCCGGTGACCCCGCGGTCCAGCAGCCGGGAGGTGGCCGCGTGGCCTCCTTCCAGGGAGAACAGCGACCGCTCCACGTGGGCTTCGGGGAGCTCGACGCCGGCCGCGGCAGCCACCGCCTGGGCGGCCACCAGCTTGCGCAGGGAGGGCATGTGGTCGGGCGGGCCCAGCACCAGGCCGATTCGCTCGTGCCCGAGGGAGGTCAGGTGGCGCCAGGCCTGCTCCACGGCGACGGCGTCGTCACAGGCCACGCAGGGGAAGCCGAGGTCCTCGATGGAGGCGTTGACGAGCACGACCGGAACCTTGCGCTCCGACAGCAGCCGGTAGTGCTCGTGCGGAGCGTCGGCCTGCGCGAAGAGGCCGCCGGCGAAGACCACTCCGGAGACCTGCTGCTGCAGGAGCAGGTCCACGTAATCAGCCTCGGAAACCCCGCCCGCGGTCTGGGTGCAGAGCACCGGGGTGAGGCCCTGCTGTGCCAGCGCACCCCCGATGACCTCGGCGAAGGCCGGGAAGATGGGGTTTTGGAGTTCGGGCAGGACCAACCCCACCAGCCGGGCACGCTCGCCGCGCAGCTGGGTTGGACGCTCGTAGCCGAGGACGTCGAGGGCGGTGAGCACCGACTGACGGGTCGCCTCCGAGACGCCCGGCTTGCCGTTGAGCACCCGGCTGACCGTTGCCTCGCTGACTCCCACCTTCTTCGCCACCTGAGCAAGTCGTCGCGTCATGAACGCAAGACTAGCGCAAGAAATGCAAGTTCCTTGCGGTTCGATTACGCCCATTTTGACGCATGCGCGCGCCGCCCGGAAGAGCCCGTCCGCGGCGCCCGCGGGTGTTCTCACTGCACGGGGCCGGTCTCTGGTCTTGTGGTGCGGGCGGCGCGGCCGTAGCGGGCGGCGAGGTCCCCGAATGCGGTGGCCAGTTGAGGTGGGCCGATGACCTCGATATCGGTGTCGAAGCGGCCGATGGCGGCAGCGAGGCCGGTCCATGACCAGGAGCCGAGGATGAGCCGGCAGTGACGGGAGTCGAGTTCCTCAACGATTCCGTCCTGGACGAAGGGCGCGACTTCGGCGGCCGGGAGGCGGAGGATGACTTCGCCTTGGCAGGCCCAGTCGGTGGTGGCGCCGTCGTTGCCGCGGAATCGGCTGGTGATGAAGGTGGAGACGGTGCCGCCGGGGAGGTCACGAGGGGTGAAGCGGGGGCCGGTGGGTGTGCGGAGCCGGATGCGGTCGACGCGGAAGGTACGCCAGTCCTCGCGGTGGAGGTCCCAGGCCACGAGGTACCAGCGATGACGCCAGGTGACCAGGTGGTGGGGTTGTACGCAGCGGACGTCATCGGCCGAGGTGCTTGGACCCGGGGCGTGGTCGAAGCGCAGTTCCTCGCGGCCATGGATGGCGCGGCTCAGGTCCATCAGGACCTGAGCGTCGACCTGGGGGGTGTCGCCGGCCGCCGCGGGCGGTTGGACGGCGGTGATGTGCAACAGGTCGATGCGGTGGCGCAGGCGGGGCGGCATGACCTGGCGGAGGGTGGCAAGCGCGCGGGTGGCGGCTTCGGCGACGGCGGTGCCGGCGGCCGCGGTCTGGAGTGCGACCGCCAGGGCGACGGCCTGGTTGTCGTCGAACAGCATGGGCGGCAGGTGAGTGCCGGCCTCCAGGCGGTAGCCGCCGGCCGGTCCTTTGAGGGTCTTGATCGGGTAGTCGAGTTCGCGCAGGCGGCCGATGTCACGGCGCACCGTGCGCGACGTGATGCCGAGACGCTCGGCGAGATCATCGCCGGACCAGTCACGGGGCGTTTGAAGAAGCGAGAGCAGCGCGAGCAGCCGGGCAGATGTTTTATGCATGGCACCCATGCTCCCTGCAGTACCGGACACAACCTGTCCTCTACCTCTGCCATCGTGGAAACGAGCCGCCAGGGAGACATCGCTCCTGGTCACGGCAGCCGCCGCTGAGCTGGGACGGTCGGCGGCGTGTTCATCACATCGAGCAAGGAGCAGGTCATGTCCGTCACGACCACCACTCACCTGAACTTCCGGGGCACCGCACGTGAGGCGCTGGACTTCTACCAGTCCGTCTTCGGCGGACGTACTGTCGCGGTCACCTACAAGGACGCGGGCGCCGTGCAGGATGAGAGCGAGGCGGACTGGGTGATGTGGGGCGAGGTGGCCGGCGACAACGGCTTCCGCGTCATGGCCTACGACGTGCCCTCGCAGCTGCCCTGGAACCAGGGCGAGAACCCGTTCTTCGTCTCCGTGCGCGGCGACGACGCCGAGGAGATCAGCGCCCTGTGGGGCAGGCTCGCCGAGGGCTCGACCATCGTGCGTCCGCTGGAGCCCGCGCAGTGGGCACCGCTGTACGGCATGCTCACCGACCGCTTCGGCATCACCTGGGTCCTGGACGTCACCGCTCCGTACAACGGCTGAACCCCCCGACCGACTTGACATGCCTGCGCCGTCCGGGCCGCCGCAGCCCCACGGGCGGCCCGGACGGTGCAGGCACCTTCGGATCGGCCAGGCCAGTGGGCGCCGTCTCCAGTGGAGCCTTCCCTACATCCTCGTCCCTCGACTTGAGCTTCTGCGCCAAGCGCGACACGAATTTGCGTCCTTCGGTGCGAGAACTGCACTGGACTGGCCAGTCGGATGGCGGCGAGACCGCCCTGTCACACCGACATTGCCTGCGCGGGCTGGGCACACAGGACGCAAGCGATTTGCGTGCACCATGGAAATTCCGCTTGTACAGGAGTCGGCTTACCGTTGCTTCTCATGCGGTTCCTCCTCATGAGCGCTCGGCGCCTCGGGCTGCCCAGACGGGCCGTCTCACAGATCCTGCTGACCCAGCTGGCCATCGCCGGCGGGGTCGTCCTGCTGGCCACCGGGCTCTTCCTGGCCCCGCTCGGCGCGCAGCTCGACGACCAGGCCATGCGGCGGGCCCTGGCCATCGCCCAGAGCGCCGCCGCCGACCCGTCACTGGCCGCGGACCTCCTGGGCTCCGAGGCATCGGCGGACACCCCCGTCCAGGCCGCCGCCGAGCGGATCCGCCGGGCCACCGGCGCCGAGTACGTGGTCGTCGTCGACCTGGACGGGATCCGGCGCTCCCACCCCAGCCCCGGCCTCATCGGGCGGCACGTGTCCACCGACCCCGCCGACGCCCTGGCCGGCCGCGAGGTCATGGAGATCGACGAGGGCACCCTGGGCCGCTCCGCCCGGGGAAAGGTCCCGCTCGTGGCCGCCGACGGCGAGATCGTCGGCGCCGTCTCGGTCGGCATCGCCTACGACAGCGTCCACGACCGGCTCCTCGGCGCCATCCCGGGACTGCTGGCCTACGCGGGCGGCGCCCTGGCGGCGGGCGCCCTGGCCGCCTACCTGCTGTCCCGCAGGATCCAGCGGCAGACCAGGGACCTGGCCTTCTCCGACATCGCCGGCCTGCTCGCCGAGCGCGAGGCCATGCTGCACTCCATCCGCGAAGGCGTCATCGCCCTCGACCGGGAAGGCCGGGTCCGCCTGGTCAACGACGAGGCCGCCCGCCTGCTCGGCCTCACACCGGACCCGGACGGTTCCTCGGGCCTCCTCGCCGGGCGCCCGCTGGAGGACGTGCTGGGCGCCGGCCGCACCGCCGACGTCCTGTCGGGCCGCGTCACGGGCCGGGACCTGCTCACCGTCCAGGGCCCCCGGGTCCTGGTCGCCAACCGGATGCCCACCGAGGACGGCGGCGCCGTCGCCACCCTGCGCGACCGCACCGAGCTGGAGCACCTGGGACGCGAGCTCGACTCCACCCGGGGCCTGATCGACGCCCTGCGCGCCCAGGACCACGAGCACGCCAACCGCCTCCACACCCTGCTCGGGCTGCTGGAGCTCGGCCTGTACGAAGAGGCGGGGGAGTTCGTGACCGAAGTCGTCGGAGTGCACCGCAGCACCGCCGAGCAGGTCACCGAGAAGGTCCACGACCCGCTCCTGGCGGCCCTCCTCGTCGGCAAGGCCACCGTCGCGGCCGAGCGCGGGGTCCCCCTGCGGCTGGCCAGGACCACCCTCCTGCCCGACCGGGTGGTGGATCCGGGCGGCCTCGTCACGATCCTCGGCAATCTTCTCGACAACGCCCTCGACGCCGCCGCCGGGTCGGCGGCGCCCCTGGTCGAGGTGGAGCTGCGCGCGGAAGGCCGGGCGGCGGTGCTGCGGGTGCGCGACAGCGGTCCCGGCGTACCCGCCGCCCGCCGCGAAGAGATCTTCACGGAGGGCTGGTCGACCAAGCAGCCCAAGGCCCACCGCGAGCGCGGCCTGGGCCTCGCGCTCGTACGCCGCCTCGCGGAGCGGCAGGGCGGCAGCGCGCGGGCCGGCGAGGCCGCGGACGGAGGGGCGGAGTTCTCCGTCGTCCTCCCGGAGGCCCTGCGGTGAACGGGACCCCGGGCGCCCCGCTGGCCGTGCTCGTCGTCGACGACGACCTGCGCGTCGCCCGCATCAACGCGGCGTACGTGGCCAAGGTCCCCGGCTTCCGCGTGGTGGCCGAGGCCCACTCGGCGGCCGAGGCGCTGGATTTCCTCACCGCCCACCCGGTGGACCTGATCCTCCTGGACCACTACCTCCCGGACGAGAACGGCCTCGACCTGGTCCGGCGGCTTCGCCAGCTCGGCCACCACACCGACGTCATCATGGTCACGGCCGCCCGTGACCTCGCGACCGTCCAGGCCGCCATGCGACTGGGCGCCCTCCAGTACCTGGTCAAACCCTTCACCTTCGCGGGCCTGCGCGCGAAACTCCAGGCCTACGGAACGCTGCGCCGCACCCTGGCGACCGGCGGCGAGGCGGAGCAGGCGGAGGTGGACCGCATCTTCGGCGCCCTCGCCGCGGCCGGCTCCCCGAACGAGCTGCCCAAGGGCCACTCCGCCACCACCGCGGAACTCGTCCGCCAGGTGCTGCGATCCGCCGGGGGCCCGCTGTCCACGCAGCAGATCGCGGACCGCGCGGGCATCAGCCGCCAGACCGCCCAGCGCTACCTGAAGCTCCTCGAACGCAGCGGCCGCGTGTCCCTGGCCCTGCGTTACGGCGAGACCGGCCGCCCCGAGCACCGCTACACCTGGCTCCCGTCGGACGGGCCCTGACCGCCGTCAGGACCTGCCCCGGCGGCCGCGATCCCCGGACGACCACGGGGCGACCCGGCTGACCGGCTGACCGGCTGACCGGCACGATCGGGGCCCGCCCGGCCCGGGTCAGACCGCTCCCGCCCCGGTCAGCGAGCGCACCTCGGTCTCCGCGTGCCTGCGCTCGTCCGCCTCCTCGCGGGAGGTCACGGTGCCCAGCCAGCCCGCCAGGAAACCCAGCGGGATCGAGACGATCCCCGGGTTCTGCAGCGGGAAGTACTGGAAGTCCACGCCCGGGAAGAGCGATTCGGGGCTCCCGGAGACCACCGGCGACAGGACGACCAACAACACGGCCGGCACCAGGCCGCCGTAGACGGACCAGACGGCTCCCCGCGTCGTGAAGCCCCGCCAGAAGAGCGAGTACAGCAGCACCGGCAGGTTGGCCGAGGCGGCCACCGCGAAGGCGAGGCCGACGAGGAAGGCGACGTTCAGGTCTTGCGCGAGGAGCCCGAGCGCGATCGCCGCCGCCCCGATGCCGACGGCCGCGGCCCGGGCCACGGCGACCTCGCTGCGCTGGCGCGCGTGCCTGCGCTTGAGCGAGGCGTACAGGTCGTGCGCGACGGACGCCGAGGACGCCAGCGTGATCCCGGCCACGACCGCGAGGATCGTGGCGAAGGCGATGGCGGCCACGAAGGCGAAGAGCACCGCGCCGCCGGTGGAGCCCGCGCCGCCGCCCAGGTACGCCGCGAGCAGGGGAACGGCCGTGTTCCCGGAGGCGTTGGAGGCCCGGACTTCGGCGGGCCCCACCAGCGCCGCCGCGCCGAAGCCGAGCACGATCGTCATCAGGTAGAAGCCGCCGATCAGCGCGATGGCCCACACCACGGACCGCCGGGCGGCCCGCGCAGTGGGCACGGTGTAGAACCGCGACAGGATGTGCGGGAGCCCTGCGGTGCCGAGGACCAGCGCGAGGCCGAGGCTCATGAAGTCGACGCGGGCGGTCCAGTCCCCGCCGTACCGCAGCCCGGGGCTCAGGAAGCGCAGCCCGTGCCCGCTGCGGTCGGCGGCGGTGGTGAGCAGGTGGTCGACGTTCCCGTGGAAGCGCAGCAGGACGAGCACGGTCAGGGTGATCGCGCCGCCCATCAGCAGCACGGCCTTCACGATCTGGATCCAGGTCGTGGCCCGCATCCCGCCGAAGGACACGTAGACCACCATCAGGGCGCCCACGCCGATCACGGTGAGCGTCCGGGCCGCGGCGCCGGAACTGCCGAGCAGCAGGCCCACCAGACTGCCCGCGCCGACCATCTGCGCGACGAGGTACAGCACGGAGACGACCACCGAGGAAGTGCCGGCCGCGATCCGCACGGGCCGCTCGCTCATCCGGGCGGCGACCACGTCGGCCAGGGTGAAGCGCCCGCAGTTGCGGACCAGTTCGGCGATCAGGAACAGCACGACCAGCCAGGCGACGAAGAAGCCCACCGAGTACAGCAGGCCGTCGTAGCCGAAGAGGGCGATCAGCCCGGAGATGCCGAGGAAGGAGGCGGCGGACATGTAGTCGCCGGCGATGGCGAACCCGTTCTCCAGCGGCGAGAAGAGGCGCCCGCCGGCGTAGAACTCCTCGGCCGAACCGTGGCGGTTGCGGCTGACCCAGGTCGTGATGCCCAGGGTGACCGCGACGAAGGCGCTGAAGAGGATCAGCGCGAGGGTCTGGTGCTCGGTGGTCACCGGCCGGCTCCCCTCGCGCGGGTCCGCTCCTGGTCGCGCTCCTGCTCGAAGACGGTCCAGCGCAGGTCGAGCGCGGCACGGTCCCTGCGCAGCCGCGCGTGCCGGGCATAGGCCCAGGTCAGCAGGAAGGTGCTGAGGAACTGCCCGAGGCCCGCCAGCATGGCGACGTTGACCGCGCCCGCCACGGGCCGGGCCATCAGGCCGGGCGCCGTGGTGGCGGCGACCACGTAGGCGACGTACCAGAGGAAGAACCCGGCGGTCGCGGGGACGACGAACCTGCGGTACCGGCTGCGAACCTCCTGGAAGGCGGCGCTGCGCTGCACTTCGAGGTAGATGTCGGACGCGCCGGGTGCGGGGCGCGGCGGGGATGTCTCCTCGGCCCCGCCCTCACCCCAGCCGACCGCCAGTGCGTCGTACCAGGGGTCGTCCAGCCGGATCGTTCCGGCATCACGACCGTCGTGCTTGTCCACCGAACTCTCCTTGTCCGCCGCCGCATTGGCCGCGTGTCTCCCAAGGATGTGTGGAATGGACCCTTTCCGGACTGGTGTACCGGTGCTCTTCACTCCATCAGGTGATGCGGTCAAGAGCATCTGTGTGATGCCCCGTCACGATGCGAGCCCCCGGCCTCCGTTCGCGGCGCGCGCCGGTGTCCGATGACGGCACCGGCCCGCGGCCGCCGGGTTCAGGCGTCGATGCGCGAGCGGTCCAGGGTGGCTGCGGAGCTCGTGATGAACTCCTTGCGCGGAGCCACCTCGTTGCCCATGAGCAGGTCGAAGACCTGCTCGGCCGAGTCCAGGTCGCCGATGTTGATCCTGCGCAGGGTGCGGTGGCGCGGGTCCATCGTCGTCTCCGCCAGCTGGTCCGCGTCCATCTCGCCGAGGCCCTTGTAGCGCTGGATCGAGTCCTTGTAGCGGATGTTCTTGCGCTGGTACTCCAGCAGGGTCTGGCGCAGCTCGTTGTCCGAGTACGTGTAGACGTACTTGTCCTGGCCCTTCTTGGGCTGCACCAGCTCGATCCGGTGCAGCGGGGGCACGGCGGCGAAGACCCGGCCGGCCTCGACCATCGGTCGCATGTAGCGCTGGAAGAGCGTCAGCAGCAGGCAGCGGATGTGCGCGCCGTCCACATCGGCGTCGACGAGCAGGACGATCTTGCCGTAGCGGGCGGCGTCGATGTCGAAGGTCCGGCCCGAGCCGGCTCCTATGACCTGGATGATCGCCCCGCACTCGGTGTTCTTGAGCATGTCCGAGACCGAGGACTTCTGGACGTTGAGGATCTTGCCGCGGATGGGCAGGAGCGCCTGGAACTCGGAATTGCGGGCGAGCTTCGCGGTGCCGAGGGCCGAGTCGCCCTCGACGATGAAGAGCTCGCTGCGCTCCACGTCGTCGCTGCGGCAGTCGGCGAGCTTGGCGGGGAGGGAGGAGGTCTCCAGCGCGGTCTTGCGACGCTGCGCCTCCTTGTGCTGGCGGGCGGCGATCCGGGTGCGGGCGGCGGCGACGATCTTTTCCATCACGGCGCGGGCCTGCTGCTTGTCGTCGCGCTTGGTCGAGGTCAGGAAGGCCTTGAGCTCCTTGGCCACCACGGCGGCGACGATCCGGGTGGCGGCCGAGGTGCCGAGGACCTCCTTGGTCTGGCCCTCGAACTGCGGCTCGGCGAGACGGACGGTGACGACCGCCGTCATGCCCTCCATCGCGTCGTCCTTGACCACGTCGTCCTCGGCGACGCGCAGCAGCTTCGCCGAGCGCAGGACCTCGTTCACGGTCTTGGCGACCGAGCGCTCGAAGCCGGAGACGTGGGTGCCGCCCTTGGGGGTGGCGATGATGTTCACGAAGGACTTGACGTTCGTCTCGTACCCCGTGCCCCAGCGCAGGGCGATGTCGACGCCCAGCTCGCGGGTGACCTCGGTGGGAGTCATGTGGCCGCGGTCGTCGAGGACCGGGACGGTCTCCTTGAAGGTGCCGGTGCCGGTCAGGCGGAGCACGTCGCAGACGGCCTTGTCCTGGGCGAGGTAGTCGCAGAACTCGCTGATGCCCCCGTCGAAGCGGAAGGTCTCCTCGGTCTTGCCGGCCCCCTCCAGGCCTCGCTCGTCACGGACGACCAGGGTCAGTCCGGGCACGAGGAAGGCGGTCTGGCGGGCGCGCTGGTAGAGCGTCTCCAGATTGAGCCGGGCGTCCTTCAGGAAGATCTGGCGGTCGGCCCAGTAGCGGATCCTGGTGCCGGTGCGCCCCTTGGGGATGCGCTTGACCTTGCGCAGGCCGTTGGCCGGGTCGAAGGGGCTGTCGGCTCCCTGCTCGGTGAACATGCCGGGGACGCCGCGGCGGAAGCTGATGCCGTGGGTGGAGCTGCCCCGGTCGACCTCGACGTCCAGCCGGGCGGAGAGGGCGTTGACCACGGAGGCGCCGACGCCGTGCAGGCCGCCGGAGGCCGCGTACGAGCCGCCGCCGAACTTGCCGCCGGCGTGCAGCTTGGTCATGACGACCTCGACGCCGGACAGCCCGGTCTTGGGCTCCACGTCCACGGGGATGCCGCGGCCGTTGTCGCGGACCTCCACGGAGGCGTCCTCGTGGAGGATCACCTCGATGTGGTCGCAGTACCCGCCCAGGGCCTCGTCGACGGAATTGTCGATGATCTCCCACAGGCAGTGCATGAGGCCCCGGCTGTCGGTGGAGCCGATATACATGCCGGGGCGCTTGCGGACGGCCTCCAGCCCTTCGAGGACGAGCAGGTGCCGCGCGGTGTAGTTGGAACCGTCCCGGTCTGCTCCGGACAGCAGCGCGCTGGAAGGCACGGACGTGTCGGCGGTCACGCAGTTCGCTCCTCGCTGAATTTCTTTTCTGGCCCGGTCGGGCGCAGGGATGGCTCGGGTGCCGGTCGAAGGGTACCGAGGCCAGGTAGAGCCGATGCAACGCCACCCTCGGGCGCCCCTCAGCCTAGTCCACACCCGTACGGATGTTCGATCCCCCGTGGGGGTGAAGCAAACATCACGTTCCCTTCCAGGCATGAACCATTTAGGGTTCGGGCACGTCCTCATGAACAACCTGGCGCTCGCGTCAGGGAGGATGGAACTGCAACAACCGAACGACTGACAACGCGAAACCGTAAAGCAACGCAATACGGCTCCTTCGCCGCCAACCGGCAACAGCCGGCCAGCTTCGGAAGGAAGTTTCGAGGAAAAGCCGCGAGCGGGAACGTTTTCGGCCTGGTTGGATGTTGACCCTGGTACGACAGCTCGTCGAGCTAGAGAAGAGGCGACGTGACTACTGTTCTGACACCCGCGACCCCGCTGACGGCCGCTGACCGATGCGACCGTTGCGGCGCCCAGGCATATCTGCGCGTCGTCCTGCTGAGCGGCGGTGAACTGCTCTTCTGCGCCCACCACGGTCGCAAGTTCGAGCCGGAACTCAAGAAGATCGCCGCGGAAATACAGGATGAGACCGAGCGGCTCACGTCCGCTCCGGCCGCCCAGGCCGAACCCGAGGACCGCTGACACAAGGCCTGCACCTCGACATCCGACGAGCCAGGACCGGCCAGGCCGGTCGACGGGCGGCTCCCCTGAGACTCAGGGGTGCCGCCCGTCCTCGTGTCCGCGGCCGCTCGCCGGCCCGCCCGCTCCGGGAAGGAAGGGGCGCGCGAGCGGCCGCCCCCGCGCGCCCCTACGGAGCCCGGCCGGTCAGATGCCCCCGCAGGGACCCGGGGGCCGCCCCGGAGGCCCTGGCGGGGGTCCACGGGGATCCCTGGGCACCGCGTCGCTGCACGGCCTTCTCCGGGCCGGTCACGAAGCCGGCCAGGGGCGCGACCCGCGTGTACACGCCGGGGCTGTCGGCGCGCCCGCAGCCGCGCCCCCACGACACCAGCCCGATGAGCCGTCCCTGCGCGACCAGCGGGCCGCCGCTGTCGCCCTGACAGGCGTCCTTGCCGCCGCGGCCGTCGCCCGCGCACACCATGGAGTCGGCCCGGTACTGACCGTCCGCGTCCCCGGGATAGGCCCGGGCGCACACCTCGTCCGCCAGGACGGTCACGGACGCCGCCCGGAGCGCGTACGCGTAGTCACCGAAGCCGCTGGTGTCGCCCCAGCCGTACACGGCGGCCTCGGTCCCGGCGTCGTAGGCGGGGTGCCCCGCAGCGGCCATCGGGAGCACGTAGTGGGCCGGCACGGGTTCGGCGAGTTCCAGGACGGCCAGGTCCCCGGCATTGGTGCCCGGGTCGTAGGCCGGGTTCACCCGTGCCGCGCGCACCGCGACCTCCCGGCCCCCGGACGCCTGCAGCTCCGTACGCCCGACGATCACCCGGAAGTCGGGGACCGACCCGACCGGGCCGCCCAGCACCTCTCGGCCCAGGCAGTGGGCCGCGGTCACCACCTTGGCGGGCCCCACGATGACGCCCCCGCAGAACTGCCCGCCCCGCGTACCCCCGAACCGGTCACGGCTGGCCAGTGCCACGACCCACGGACTGTCGGTGATCTTCACCGGCTTCCCGCCGATCACCACGCCGTCCGCGGCTGCGTGCGGCACCTGGGCCAGCGGCGCCGCGGCCGCTCCCGCCGCCAGGGTCAGCGCTCCCGCCAGAGCACGGGCAAAGGGACGACGCATGAGGCCTCCTGACTCCGAGTGTGCATGACTCCACCCAGAGTGGGATGCCCGGTGGCGGGGCGCACCCGCGCGACCGCCACCGCCGAAGGCCCCCGCCGCCGGGGCGGCGCGCCGTATGCGGCAGGGCGGGAGCGGATGCGGTCAGTCGAGGTAGTCGCGCAGCACCTGGGAGCGGGACGGGTGGCGCAGCTTCGACATCGTCTTGGACTCGATCTGGCGGATCCGCTCACGCGTGACTCCGTAGACCTTGCCGATCTCGTCCAGGGTCTTGGGCTGCCCGTCCGTGAGGCCGAAACGCATGGAGACCACGCCGGCCTCGCGCTCGCTCAGGGTGTCGAGCACCGAGTGCAGCTGCTCCTGCAGGAGCGTGAAGCTCACGGCGTCGGCAGGGACGACCGCCTCGGAGTCCTCGATGAGGTCGCCGAACTCGCTGTCGCCGTCCTCGCCGAGCGGGGTGTGCAGGGAGATCGGCTCGCGGCCGTACTTCTGGACCTCGATGACCTTCTCGGGGGTCATGTCGAGTTCCTTGGCCAGCTCCTCCGGTGTGGGCTCGCGGCCCAGGTCCTGGAGCATCTGGCGCTGCACGCGGGCGAGCTTGTTGATGACCTCGACCATGTGCACCGGGATGCGGATGGTGCGGGCCTGGTCGGCCATGGCGCGCGTGATCGCCTGGCGGATCCACCACGTCGCGTAGGTGGAGAACTTGTAACCCTTGGTGTAGTCGAACTTCTCGACCGCGCGGATCAGACCCAGGTTGCCCTCCTGGATCAGGTCCAGGAAGAGCATGCCGCGGCCGGTGTAGCGCTTGGCGAGGGAGACCACGAGTCGGAGGTTGGCCTCCAGCAGGTGGTTCTTCGCGCGGCGGCCGTCCTCGGCGATGATCTCCAGCTCGCGCTTGAGCTTCGGCGCCAGCTTGTCGGAGTTCGCCAGCTTGTCCTCGGCGAAGAGACCGGCCTCGATGCGCTTGGCGAGCTCGACCTCCTGCTCGGCGTTGAGGAGGGGGACCTTGCCGATCTGCTTGAGGTAGTCCTTGACGGGGTCGGCCGTGGCACCGGCGACGACCACCTGCTGGGCGGGGGCGTCGTCCTCGTCGTCGGAGATGACGAAACCCTTGTTCTCGCCGCCCTCCTCCTCCTCGTCGCCGTCGGCCTTCGCGGCGTCGGGACCCTCCTCCGGGGTCTCCTCGTCGCCGGTGTCGTCGGCGGCCTTCTTGGAGGCGGTCTTCTTCGCCGCGGTCTTCTTCGCCGCCGTCTTCTTGGCGGGCGCGGCCTTCTTCGCCGCCGCCTTCTTCGCCACGGTCTTCTTGGCCGGGGCCTCGGTTCCGGGCTCTTCCGCGAGGGCGTCCACGGTCTGCGGGTCCGCCGTCTCGGCCTCGGGCGCCGCGGGGGCGGCCGTGTGCGCCGCAGTCGTCCTGGCAGCCGTCTTCCGGGCCACGGGCTCGGTGGCCGTCCGCTTGGCCGGGCTCTTCGCTGCGACGCTCTTGCGGGTGGTGCGCTTGGGCGACTCCGCGGCACTGACCATCAGCGTCACACCCTCTTCCTCGAGGATCTGGTTGAGGCTGCGCAGAACATTCTTCCACTGGGTCGCAGGAATCTGGTCAGCCTCGAAGGCCCGACGCACGTCATCGCCGGCGATCTGCCCCTCGGCCTTGCCTCGCTCGATGAGCGCCATCACAGACTCGGAATCGGCGATCTCCGGCGGGAGCGTACGGGATGTGCTGGCCGACACGAACAACCTCTCGGAACGATGGAAACGGCTTCCGACCCCGGGCCTGGTGGTGCTGGACCGGAGCCGACGACCACCGACTGGGGATGGGCCGGCGGCGCGGGCAGGGGCCGGGGAGTTGCACAGCAACCCCAAGGGCTGCTGTCTTCCCTCCGTCGGCCATCACCTCTTAAGTCATCGCGTGACCTCGCGGAGCGTTACGCCCTATCTTCGTGGCCCGAGTCACACCCCGCATGCAGCAATGCCGGTCATAGGCCCATATGCGCGCTTCGACTGCGGGCGCGGGGGACCTGGGGGCGAGAGACCTGGGAAGCGGGAGGAAGGGGCCCGGGAAACCGGCGGCAAGGGCCGGGGCGGGGCACCGCGCGGCGTGGGCGCCCGGGTACCCCCCGGGCAGGGGGGTGGAAGCACACCGGGGGTCGGAGCGGGAGCGCACCGGGGCCGCACGCCGGTGTCGCCGGACCCGACCGGGCCCGGCGACATGTCATACACCCCCGCGACGCCCCCGCGCGTCCGCTGCTCAGTGCTCGCGCGGGGCGGGGACCACGCGCTCGACCTCCGGATGCACCGTCAGGAGCTGACGCATGGCGTTCTCCGCTCCCGTCGCGTCCCCGGCGGCGAGAGCCTCGACCATCCGCGCGTGGTGGGCGACGGAGGTCTCGCTCGGGCGGTCGCAGGCGGTGACCGGGTGGCCGGAGACCTGGAGCGCGGCGGAGACGATGCTGGAGAGGTGCTCCAGCATGCGGTTGCCGGCGACCTGGATCAGGAGCCCGTGGAACTCGTTGTCGGCGCGGGCGAAGGTGATCACGTCTCCCTGGCCGAGGGCGTGGCCCATGATCTCGACCATGTCGGCGAGGCGCTGCTGGACCTCCGGGCGGCCGTGGCCGGCGGCGAGTCGGGCGGCGAGCGGCTCGATGGTCCAGCGGAGCTCGCCGAGCTCGCGGCGCTGGTCGTCTCGCTGTGGGCCGAAGGCGCGCCACTCGATGATGTCGGGGTCGAGCAGGTTCCAGTCGGCGACCGGGCGGACCCGGGTGCCGACGTTCGGGCGGGCGCTGACGAGGCCCTTGGCCTCCAGGACCCGCAGCGATTCGCGGACGACGGTGCGGGAGACCTCGAAGCGCTGGCCGATCTCCTCGGGGACCAGCGGACGGTCCGCGCCGAGATCGCCGGAGACGATCATCTGGCCGAGCTGCTGGACGAGTTGGCCGTGCAGCCCGCGCCCGCGGCTGCCGGCGGCGCGGCGCCCGACCCGGCTCAACTCGACGTCGGCGCCGTCCCAGTGGGGCGCTGCGACGCGGTCGGACCCGGGGGTCTCCGCGTAGGGGTAGCGGTCGAGATCGCCCGGGCCGGCGAGGCCGGAGTCGGCGTGGCGGGCGGCGGTCATCATGGTGTGCGCAAGGGTACTCACGACTCCTTTGTCGGTCGTGCCTCCATCACCCTTGAGGTCTTTGGTGAAAAGCACACGAAAGGGTGATCGGTGCCACTCACGCAATTGACGACTTATCGTAAATAATCGGGCGTTTAGCGCGGGGTTGCTGTCTGCTTGACGCGACGTGGGCTGCAACGGTCCCGTCCGGCCCGTCTGTGCACTGGAACGGTCACCAACGGACCCTGCCGCGCAGTCCGGTGAACCCATAGGCGCACAACAGGACCATCAGCGACAACACCAGCGCCGTTCCCACAGGTTGGGCCATCACTCGCAGGGTCCCCGTGATCAGACGGTCGGCCTCCGGCGGCCACTGCCCCCAGGTCAGGCCGCGCAGGCGGGTGGCGAGACCGGTCGCCGGGTAGGCCGACGGTCCCTCCAGCACCTTGCGCACCAGGGGAACCACCATCACCGGTACGGCGAGTACGGCGGCCAAACCCGCGGTGGCGGACCGGAAGACCCCGGAGGCCAGGACGCCGGCCCAGGCGCAGCCGACGAGCAGCCCGGCCCAACTGGTGGCGGGGATGAACCATTCCACCGGGGTGCGCAGCGGGCCGGCGTCGAAGACGAGCGCCAGGGCCGCGGCATCGGCCGACACCGCCAGGGCGCCGAGGAGCAGGGCGAGGACGGCGCAGACGCCGAGCTTGGCAGCGAGCAGTCCCATGCGGCGGGGCACGGTACCGCGATCGGCGGCGAGCGCGGGGTAGCGGTACTCCTCGCCGAAGGCCAGGGCGCCGAGGAGTCCCGCACCGAGGGCCGCGGGTGGCAGGGGCAGCAGTCCGGGCCAGGCGGCGAGCAGCCGGTTCTGCGGGGTCTGCCCGATCCGGGCCAGCACCAGGGCGGTCAAGGCGGAGGCCACGACGACCAGCACGGCGGTCAGGAGGGGGGTGGCGGTGCCGAAGACCCGGAGCAGTTCGTAGCGCACCGGGCGCAGCGGTCCGCTGAGGCGCCGCACCGCCGAGTCGGGTCGCCGCACGGCCGCGCGCCGGGGGCTCCCGGCGCAGGCCGGGCTGCGGCCCAGGCCGAGGGAGCCCTCGGGCGGTCCCCCGGGGGCCGCTTCGGAGGACGCATCGAGTGCGCCGCCGGCGTGCGTCGCCACGCCGGATCCCACGCCGCACTCCGTACCGGCTGCCATACCGGCTGCCGTGCCGGGCGCGGACGGGCCCGCGGCGACGGTCCGCGCGCGTGGGACCGGTGGCGCCGGCGTCCCGGTGTCCCCGGTCTCGTCGGCGAGCTGGTGGACCAGCACGCCGTGCCGGAACGCCGCCTCGCCCACCTCCGCGCAGTTGCTGCCGTAGACGGAGAGGCGGCTGCCGCTCTCCGCCACGATTTCGACCGCGCGCCGGGCGGCGCGGGCCTCGCGGCCCAGTACGTCGGCGAGCCGGGCGGCGTGCGGGGTGCGGACGGCGACCCGCGGGCGCAGCCGGGTACGGGCGAAGTCTGCGGCGTCCTGGTCGGCGACGAGCCGGCCGGCCCGGATGCTGACGACCCGGTCCGCGCAGCGTGCGGCTTCCTTGGCGTCGGCGGTGGTGAAGAGCACCGCCCCGCCCAGGGAGGCGTGTCCGCGCAGCAGCCCGTGCAGCCAGGCGCGTTCGCGGGGCGAGAGGCCGGCCGAAGGCTCGTCGAGCAGCAGGGTGCAGGGGTCGGCGAGCAGCGCCGCGGCCAGCGCGACCCGGCGTTCCATGCCCAGCGAGAGCGAGCCGAGCCGCTGGTCCCGCAGGCCCCCGATGCCGGTGACCTCCAGCATGGTGTCGGCCCGGGAGGCCGGCACCCCGGCGGCGGCGCAGAGCATGCGCAGTTGGTTGCGCACGGTCCGCGCCGGGTTGCCGGGAACGTCGCCGAGCAGCACGCCGACCTCACGGCCCGGATACGGGATCCGGTGCAGGGGGCGACCGCGGAAGTAGGTGACGCCGCGGCCCGGTTCCAGTTCGAGCATGAGCCGCAGCGCGGTGGTCTTGCCCGATCCCTGCTCGCCGAGCAGGGCGGTCACGGCTCCTGGGAGGGCCTCGAAGGTGAGGTCGTCCACCAGGGGCGGGGCGTCGGGACGGGGGGTGCTGGTCAGTCCGATGGCCTGGAGCATCGCTTCTCTCGCGGGGGGTGAGACCGCTCGGCGGCAGGGTGAGTACCGCAAGCAAGATAACGCGATATGTCCGATTTACGGCGCAACCGGTCCGACGGGATGCCGATAGTGCCGTTGCGCCGCGCGCAGGTGTCCCGCACTGCTCAGGTGCCGTGCGCCGCCTCCGGGCTCCAGCGGCGGCGCCTCGGAACGATGACGCGACCGGGGCGGGCTCGCTCGCCGCGGGTGGCCCGGCGGACGTCACGACCGGCGTCGCGACGACCGCCGGCGCGGGGGGCCTCACGGCCGGCGGCCCGGCGGTAGTGGCGGCCGGCGGCCCCGCCGGCGGGACAGCCGGTGGTGCGGTCTCAGACCTCGGGACGCAGCATCGGCGGATTGAGCAGGGTGGCTCCGCCCGCGCGGAACAGCTGGGCCGGCCGCCCGCCCTGACGAGTCGTCGTGCCTCCGGCAGGCACCAGGAACCCTGGGGTTCCGGTGACCTTGCGGTGGAAGTTCCGCGGGTCCAGGGCCACACCCCAGACCGCTTCGTAGACCCGGCGCAGCTCACCGACGGTGAACTCGGGCGGGCAGAAGGCGGTGGCCAGGGAGGAGTACTCGATCTTCGAGCGGGCCCGTTCGACGCCGTCGGCGAGGATCCGGGCGTGGTCGAAGGCGAGCCCCGCGGAAGTCTCGTCCTCGGCTGCCAGCAGCTCGTCCACCGGGGCCCAGCGGGCGCTGTTCGCGTCCCCGCCGGCCCTCGGCGCCGGCAGGTCGGGCGCCAGCACCAGGTGCGCCACGCTGACCACACGCATCCGCGGATCGCGCTTCGGATCACCGTAGGTGGCGAGCTGTTCGAGGTGCGCGCCGTTGCCCACGCCCGGAGCGGCCGGGTCGTGTGCGCACAGGCCGGTCTCCTCGGACAGTTCGCGGGCGGCGGCCGCCGCCAGGTCCTCGTCCCCGCGCACGAATCCTCCGGGCAGCGCCCAGCGCCCCTGGTAGGGCTGCTCACCCCGCCGGACGGCCAGCGCGCACAGCGCGTGGCGCCGCACGGTGAGCACGACCAGGTCGACGGTGACGGCGAAGGGCGGAAAGGCCGACGGGTCGTAGGGCGACATGCCGCGATCATAGTCGTCTGCCTGACGATAAACAGCGCTTTGGCGAGCTTGAGGAGGCCCTTCCAGTGGTCGGCCAGGGCGCTGGGCCGTCTCCTTCTGATCCGGTCGGCCGGGCCCGCGTTGTCCGGCGCCGTGCGGCGCGAGACGGAGGGGCCGCCTGTGTACCGGATGCAGTGGGGCGCCGCGGCAACGCGGGGAGGCGCGGCGGCGGACAGTGTGGGCCCGGCACGGTCCGAAAGAGAGGACCTAGCCGCCCAGTTGGAGCGCATCGGCCGCCTCCTCCACCATGCCGAGGCCGAGCCGGCTGATCCGGACGGTGAAGGGTTCACCCGATACCCGCAGGCCGGAGAATCTGAGGGCGCCCAGGGGCGTGCCGGGGAGCGGAGAGAGGGCGACCGTGCCGGCGGGGGCGTCCGGGCGGATCCCGGCCAGGGCGGTCAGGGCCTGGATGCCCGCGGCCGCGGCGACCGCGGCCGGGCGGCAGGCCGCCGGGTGCGGGAGCGGGGCGCTACCGGTGGTGCGCTGCTCGGCCGCGAACATCTCGGGCAGCCGGTACCCGAAGCTCTCGGCCGCATCCAGCAGGCCCCGGAGCAGGCTTGCGGCCTCTTTGCCGAAGCCCGCCTGCGCCAACCCGCTCACTGCCACCGCGCTGTCGTACGCCCGCACCGCCCCCGAGCGGTGACCGAAGGGGTTGTGCCCCGGCTCCCTGGCCGCCATGCTCCGCAGTCCCCATCCGGAGTCCATGGCGGGGGCCCCGAGCAGCCGTGCCAGCTGTTCGGTGCCGGCCCGGTCCAGGAGGCCCGGGGCGAGCCGCCCGCCGCCGAGCAGCCCGGTGTCGAGCAGGTGGGCGGCGGCGCTCGTCAGCCGGGGCAGCGGCCGGCCGTCGGGGTGCAGCGCGGCGGCCGGGCGGCCCCCGTCCGGGCCGTCGATCCAGAACTCCGCCCGGAACCGTTCCCTCAGCGCGGCCGCCCACTGCCGCCATTCGTCGGCTCCGGGCCGCCCGCATCCGTCGAGGAGACCGGCTCCGAGCAGGGCGGCCCGGTGGGCGTGGGCCTGGGTTTCGCACCGCCGCGGCCCCGGATCGGGGTCGGCCAGGAAGCCGTCTTGCCCCAGTGCGCCGCGCAGCCAGTCGAGGCACCCCTCGGCAGCGGGCAGCAGCCGGGCGACCTCCTCCTCGGGCATTCCCCAGAGCCGGGCCTCGGCGAGTACCACCGGGAAGGCCAGGGTGGCCTCCGTGCCCGTGCACCCCGGGGGCAGCTGCGGCCCGGCGCCGCGCAGCGGCCCCGGGATCTTCCCGGCGTCGGGGCCGCGCCCGCCGCTCTGGTGGCGGGCCAGGATCCGCAGGGTGGCGGCGGCCAGCCCGGTCCCGAGCGGCAGCGCCATCCGGGCGGTCCACAGGGATTCTGCCGGAGCCAGCCCCAGTCGCCAGGGCGCCCCTGCCGCCGCGAAGGCGTCACCCGGATGACCGGGATCCCTCAGCAGCAGCGCCCCGAGGTCTTGCACGCTGGTCCGGAACCACGCCTCGGCCCTCGGATCGTCCCCCTCGGCCCGGGCGTCGGCGAGCGGGTTGGCCACGCGGCCGGCGGGTGCCCGGGCGGTGCGGTCGTGCGTGGTGCGCAGCTCGATGGTGCGGGACTCGCCCGGTGCGAGTTCGAGCTGCCAGCGCAGCAGGCCGGCGGAGGCCACCGCGTCGTCGGGCGGGGGCTGTGCGACGGCGACGGCCTGCGCCTCGCCGGTGCTCCAGCGCAGCCCGGCGGCATGCACCGCGGCGGGTACCTCGGGCCCGGCCCGGCCCGCGGCCACGGCGGCGAGCTCGGCCAGATCGGTGCCGAGCAGCATCTCCACCTGGAGGCGTACCGGCCGGGCACTGAAACTGCGCAGGGTGATCCGCTCGGTGCCGTCCGCGTGCCGGAGGCGTTCCACCCCCACGTCCGGGTCGGGACTCGGCTCGGCCCCGGTGCGCACCGTCGCGGTGAAGGCCGCCCGGTCGGCGCCGAGGCTGCGGCCCTGGACGGCCACCGGTTCCCGGCCGGCGACGCGCAGCACGCAGCGGGAGAGCAGTCTGCGTCCGGCGCGGTAGATGCCGTCGATCCCCCGCCCGGTGAGCTGGCCGTGCTCCGGGGAGATGACCAGACAGGGTGCGGCGACGCAGATCAGGGCGCCGTGTACGGGCGGCAGCTCGGTCCGGCGTGCCGGGGGCACGCCGGGTGGTCGGGGAGGTGCGGGGTGAGACATGCATCGCCTTGTCTGCGCTCCGGTGGGTTCGGCTGGGCGGCGGCGCGGCCGGGGCCCCACTACCCCCCAACTGAACGCCCCTACCCCCGCCCAGGTCACGGGCCGCGCGCGGTCGTGGCGGGCCGTCCCGCCCGACGGCCCGCCCGACCAGGCCCCGCACAGCCGCCGGAGGGGTGCGTCGCACCGGGCCCCGCGGCGGCTCACTGCCCGCTCCCCGCGGTGCGACGGGTCCCGCGGCGCGGTGCCGTCCTGACACGCCGGCCGGGAGGGCGCCCGTCGGTCGGCCGGTTGTCCCGCCGGGGCTCGCGGCGCCGCCGCTCCTCGCGCAGGCATTGCCTCAGGCCTTCGGGGTCGATGCCCTCGTTGCAGGCGTGGTGGAGCAGTTGGGCGAAGCGGTAGTCGGCATCCGCCCGCAAGGCCAGCCCGAGCGCGATCCGGGCGGTCGGTTCGTCGCCGGTGGACCAGGAGACCCAGCCGGCAAGGGTGAGCGGAGCCGCCGCGTGCTCGCCGTAGGCCCCGACGCAGCGCCGGGCGAGGGCGCGCCACAGCCGCAGGGCGGGGGCGGCCTCCTCGTCCTCCATCCACTCCGCCGCGATGTCCCGGATCTCCCGGTCCTGAAGGCCGAGGATCAGGGAGGCGGCCTCGTCGTGGCCGAGCAGGGCGTCGTCCCAGTCGTCGGCGTGCGGGCCGCCCTCGACGGGTGGGGCGAGGGTCATCCGCCGCATCAGGGAGCGGGCCAGCGTGAGGGTCTCGGCGCCGACCTCCTCTCGGGTGGCCCCGTCGAGGATCTTCGGTACCAGGGCTGAGGCCGCCCGGTCCAGGGCGGCTTCCATCTCCGCGGCGCCGACCCCCCGCGCGGGCATCAACCTGCCCTCGATCTCGCGGAGGGAGCCGCGGACCTGGAGTCCGGCGAAGGTGGCCGCGGCGGCCATCACCGAGGTGCCGACCGCCGCCAGCGGACTGCCCTCTGCGGGGCAGCAGCGCTCGTCGGGGCAGACGTAGGACCAGAAACGTCCTGCGGAGAGGCAAAGGGCCTCCAGGACGGGCACGTCCAGGGCGCCGCAGGCGAGCCTGATCCGTTGGGCGAGGGGCCGCAGCCGGGTCATCACCCGCCGGCCGCTCTCCTCGCCGCGCGGCTCCTGGCAGAGGAAGACGACGATGCCGTCGGGCTTGCAGCCGCGGCGCTCGCTGCCCCGGATCAGGCACTCCGCGACCTGCCGCGCGGTGTCCTCCCATTCCGCGGTGGCGGCCGGGATGCCGACGCGGAGCCGGCCGCCGAAGCGCCCGCCCTCACCGTGGACGGCGACCATGACGAGGGAGTCGGTGGGGTGGAATCCGAGCATGTAGGGCAGCGCATCGGCCAGCTCGGCCGGGCTGCGCAGGGTGATCCGGGCGTCGGGTGCGGAGCCGGCCGACCTGATCGGCCACCGGTCGGACGGGGTGCGCGATTCGTGGTTGTTCGTCATGTCCCGAAGGTCCCGCGGGCGCCCCCATCCCGAAAGCCCTGTGGATAACCAGTTGCTCCTTCAACTTCCACAGCCTCGGGGGCGGCGTTGGCGCGATGTCGGAGGCATCGGGTTGCATGGGGGCATGAACGCAGACCTGAGGTCCTCGGCCGACTCCGTACTAGCCCGCCTCGTGGGCGACCCCACGGGCACCGCACGGCTGCGCGAGGACCAGTGGCGGGCGATCGAGGCCCTCGTCGCGCACAAGCGGCGGGCGCTGGTGGTGCAGCGCACCGGCTGGGGCAAATCCGCGGTGTACTTCGTCGCCACCTCGCTGCTGCGGGCGAGCGGCGCCGGGCCCACGGTCATCGTCTCGCCGCTCCTCGCCCTGATGCGCAACCAGGTCGAGGCAGCCGCCCGGGCCGGGATCCGCGCCCGGACCATCAACTCCGCCAATCCCGAGGAGTGGGAGGGCATCCAGGCCGAGGTGGCGGCCGGCGAGGTCGACGTCCTGCTGGTGAGTCCGGAGCGTCTCAACAACCCGGACTTCCGCGACCAGGTCCTCCCCAAGCTCTCCGCCGCGACCGGCCTCCTCGTCGTGGACGAGGCCCACTGCATCTCCGACTGGGGGCACGACTTCCGGCCCGACTACCGCCGGCTGCGCACCATGCTCGCCGACCTCCCGCCCGGCGTCCCCGTGCTGGCCACCACCGCCACGGCCAACGCGCGCGTCACCGCCGACGTCGCCGAGCAGCTGGGCACCGGGGCCGGCACGGACGCGCTCGTCCTGCGCGGACCGCTGGACCGCGAGAGCCTGAGCCTCGCCGTGCTGAGCCTGCCCGATGCGGCGCACCGGCTGGCCTGGCTCGCCGACCACCTCGGCGACCTCCCGGGCTCCGGCATCATCTACACCCTGACCGTCGCGGCGGCCGAGGAGGTCACCGCCTACCTGCGCCACCGGGGTCACACGGTGGCCTCCTACACCGGCAAGACGGAGAACGCCGACCGCCAACAGGCCGAGGACGACCTCCAGGCCAACCGGGTCAAGGCTTTGGTGGCGACCTCCGCCCTGGGCATGGGCTTCGACAAACCCGACCTCGGCTTCGTCGTGCACCTGGGCTCCCCCTCCTCCCCCATCGCCTACTACCAGCAGGTCGGCCGCGCCGGCCGAGGCGTGGAACACGCGGAGGTGCTGCTCCTGCCCGGCCGGGAGGACGAGGCGATCTGGCAGTACTTCGCCTCGGTGGCCTTCCCGCCCGAGGAGCAGGTGCGCCGCACCCTTGACGTACTGGCCCAGGCGGGCCGCCCGTTGTCGCTGCCCGCCCTGGAACCGCTGGTCGACCTGCGCCGCACCCGGCTGGAGACGATGCTCAAGGTCCTGGATGTGGATGGCGCCGTGCACCGCGTCAAGGGCGGCTGGACCTCCACGGGCGAGCCCTGGGCGTACGACTCGGAGCGTTACGCCTGGGTGGCCCGCCAACGGGCGGCGGAGCAGCAGGCCATGCGCGACTACGCGGCGACCACCGCCTGCCGGATGGAGTTCCTGCGCCGCCAGCTCGACGACGAGGAGGCGGCGCCCTGCGGCCGCTGCGACAACTGCGCGGGCGCCCGCTTCACCGCGGACGTCTCCAGCGCCGCCCTGGACACCGCACGCGGCGAACTCGGCCGCCCGGGCGTGGAACTGGAGCCGCGCAAGATGTGGCCGACCGGGCTCGCGGCCGTCGGCGTCGACCTCAAGGGCCGTATCCCGGCCGGTGAGCAAGCCTCCACCGGCCGGGCGCTGGGCCGGCTGTCGGACATCGGCTGGGGCAACCGGCTGCGCCCCATGATGGCGGCGCAGACTGCGGACCAACCGGTTCCGGACGATGTCACCCAGGCCGTGGTGGCGGTGCTGGCCGACTGGGCCCGCGGCCCGGGCGGCTGGGCCTCCGGGGCGCCGGACGCCCCCGCCCGGCCCGTCGGGGTGGTCGCGCTGCCGTCGCGCGGCCGCCCCGAGTTGGTCGCCACCCTGGCCGCACGCATCGCCGAGGTCGGGCGGATGCCGTTGCTCGGCACCCTCGCGTACACCGGCCAGGTCCCGGAGTACGGTCTGCCCTCCTCGAACAGCGCCCAGCGGGTCCGGGCACTCCACCAGGCTCTGGCCGTGCCCCCCGAACTGGCGGACGCCCTCGCCGGTGCGGCGGGCCCGGTGCTCCTCGTGGACGACCGCGCGGAGAGCGGCTGGACCCTCGCGGTGGCCGCCCGGCTGCTCCGACGGGCCGGTGCGAAGGAGGTGTTCCCCCTGGTGCTGGCGCTCCAGCCATAACGGAATGCGTCATCTTCAGCGTGGCGGGGCAAGGATATGAACGGCATACCGGCGAATTCCGGTCGGCGGCGCCAATTGCTCGTTGCCGCATGCTCCGGGGCCACGCGAGAATTGGAGTGCTCCCGCTCGGCTCCGCGGCACCCTCCTGGGCCGCGCTGCGGCGCGCCCGACTCCAGCCGTGCCCGTCCGCGGGCGTGTACCCGAAGGGAGGACCGTGACCTTCGGATTCGCCCCGCCCTCGACCACGTCCCTGACCACGGCCACGGGTGGCGCCAGCCGCCACGGCCGCCTGCTGGAACCCGCCGCGTGGACGGCGGCGGGCATACCCCTCCTCCGCAACCCGCGCGAAGTCGTCAGCGGGCTGCACTCCCGGCACAGCCCGGTGCCCTCGACCGCGGTCATCGCCGTCCTCGGCCCGGAGGAGCAGCTCGTGGCGAGCGCCTCCTTCGTGCAACGGTCCGTCTCCGCCGACGGCTGGGAGTACCGCAACGCCCTGCTGTCCCGGCTGCGCCGGGTTCTGCCGCACGATCTGCGCCGAAGGACCCCGGTGCGGACGGCGGTACTGCTCTACTGCCGTGAAGGCGACGACCGGTGGACCGAGGAGGACGGCGCCTGGATGTGGGGGCTGCGGGACGCCTGCACCCTCCACGGGCTGCGGTGCGGCGCGTACATCACGCTGACCCGTCACGGCTGGCAGGTACTGGGCGAAGGGCGGGGCGGCCGAAGGCCGAACTCGCAGTCGCGGCCCCAGCGACTGGGCGACACCGTGGCGGAGTTCGCCCCGCTGGCCCTGCACGGCGGCAGCGGCGCGGCCCAGGCGCTGCGCCGGACCGCGGCGCGCTGACCCCCGTACCGGCCGCCCTCCCGCACGGCCACACCGGCAGCCACACCGATAGCCACACCGACGGGCGCGACGACGGACCAACATCCGGACAGGCGCCCGGAAGCGGCCGGCAGGAACCGGCCGACGGGACCAGGCCGACGAACGGACCGGACGGCCGGGGGGCGGGCCGGTGGGCCTCACGCCTGTACACCCATGAGGGGCGTACGGCGGATCGGCCCCCGGCCTTCAGCGGGGCCGGCCCGCGGCCCGCCCCGCCCCTCGACCCGTGCCGGAATGCGGGACGCCGGTACGGGACGTCAGACGCCCGCGCCCAGCACGGAGTTGGCCTGCTGCGGGTCACCGCACACGATCAGCAGCGCACCGGCGCGCGCGAGCGCCGCCGGCAGGGTGCCGGCCACGGCGGCGACCGGTCCGCCATTGACGGCGAGGACCACGACGGGACGGCCCGCCGCCCGCTGCGCCTGCGCGGCGTCCGCATAGAAGACGTCGTCCCCGGCGTCGTGCTGGGCCCAGTACGCGGCCTCGCCGAAGGACAGTTCGTGAGCGGCCCACGGGTGCGGGTCGCCGGTGGTGAGCACCAGGATGTCGCCGGGCGCGCGCCCGGTGTCGAGCAGCAGGTCCACGGCCTCTTCGGCCGCGTCCAGCGCACCCTCGGCGGAGGCCGGGATCAGCTGGACCTGCGGTACCGCCGCCGATACGGACGGCGCGGCGGGGGCCGGAGCAAAGGCGGCAGGAGCCGCGGGGGCTGCGGGAACAGGTCCGGGGGCGGCCTGCGGCGCACGCTGTGCGGGCGGTGCGGGCAAGGGGCCACCGCCCGCGCGGCTTGCCGCTGCGGGGGAGGGACCGGGGCGTCCGGGCCGGGGCACGGCTACGGGACGCGGACCAGGTACGGGGCGGGGGGTCTGCGCGGTGCGGCTCGCGGCCGGCGTGACGCGGGGACCCTGGGCACTCTCGTGAATCTGAGGCTCCTCGATGGCGGGGGTGAGAGGCGTGTCGTGACGGGTATCAAAACACCGGTACGAAACGTACCGGTCGGTGGCACATGGGTGCGATCAGAAATCGAAGCCGAGTTGGCCTCCGTTTTCCAGCTCCATCGACTCCTCGCTGCGGCGCGCCTTCTTCAGGTGGCGCCACCGGGGCAGGCCGTCGAGGTATGACCAGGAAAGCCGGTGGTACGGGGTGGGTCCCCGCTCCTCCAGGGCCGCCCGGTGCACGGGGGAGGGGTATCCGGCGTTGGCGGCGAAGGCGAAGTCCTGGATCCCGTCGACGTGTTGGCCGATCTCGGCCATCATCCGGTCACGGCGGACCTTGGCGATGACCGAGGCCGCCGCGACGGCCACGCAGGACTGGTCTCCCTTGATCACCGTACGGACCCGCCAGGGATCGCCGAGGTAGTCGTGCTTCCCGTCGAGGATCACTGCGTCGGGCCGCACCGGCAGGGCTCCCAGGGCGCGCTGGGCCGCGAGCCTCAGGGCGGCGGTCATCCCCAGCTCGTCTATCTCCTCCGGGGAGGCGTGCCCGAGACCGTAGGCGGTGACCCAGGTCTCCAGGACGTCGACGAGAACGTCGCGCCGCTTGGGGGTGAGAAGTTTGGAGTCGGTGAGCCCCGCGGGCGGCCGGCGCAGACCGGTGATGGCCGCGCACACGGTGACGGGACCGGCCCAGGCCCCTCGTCCGACTTCGTCGACCCCGGCGATGACCTTGGCGCCGGTGGTTGCACGGAGGGAGCGTTCGACGGTGTGGGTGGGTGCTTCGTACGGCATGGCGCGGCCAAGGTTACGCCGCCCCGCGCCGCCTGCACACCCCGGCCCGGTCACGGCTCGTCCCGCACCCCGCCGCGAGCCCCCCCATAGCGCCCCCGACGGCGGCTCGCACCCGGGGCGGCAGGGCCATGACCCGGTCGATCGGCTCGGCGATCTCCGCGGCTCACCATTCGCTTACGCACACCTTCGCGCGGTACATCAGCGCGGCCGGAACGCCCTCCACGACGAACGCTCCGTGGCATCCGACCGCACGTCACTCCGCCGGGTTCCGGACGGCACCAACCCCCTGATCGGAAACCGCCCGGCTCGTACGGTCCGGATCCGGCCCCGCCGGGAAACCGCCCCCGCGTGCACATGATCGCACTCGTGAAGGGCAGGGTGCCGCGCGCCCACCCCGCCCTCGACCGCTGCACGGCCCGCATCCGCGCATCCGGCGAGCGCGCCCCGCGACCATCGGTTTTCAGCCTGGGGGTCGCTACCGCGCCGTTTCCGGAAGCCACCCCGGCAGGGTCTCGGTGCGCGCCAGCCAGGCGGCCGGGAGCACCGCGTCGCCGCGCGCGCCCAGCACGCCGCCGACGATCGCGCAGGTCGTGTCGACGTCCCCGCCCACCTGGGCGGTGGTCCAGAAGGCCCGCTCGTAGTCGTCCAGCGACCGCGCTGCCGACCACAGGGCGAAGGGCACCGTGTCGTGGGCGCTCGTGCGGCGCCCGCAGCCCAGGACCGCCGCGACCGTGGTCGCATCGCCGTAGTCCAGCATGTCCCGCGCCCGGCGCACCCCGGCGCCCACCGCGCTGCGCGGCACCAGGGCGATCACCCCGTCCAGCAGGTCGGCGGCCTTGGGCGGGCCGGCCGGGCCGGCCGCGAGGGCGGCCGCCGCGGCGACGGCCATGGCCCCGCAGACGGCCTCGCGGTGCTGGTGGGTGGTGTAGGCGGAGATCTCCGCCTGGTGCGTGGCCTGCTCGGGATCGTCGGCGTACCAGGCGCCCAGCGGGGCGATCCGCATGGCGGCGCCGTTGCCCCACGAGCCCTGCCCGTTGAACAGTTCGGCGGCCAGCGTGCGCCAGTCCTGGCCCTCCCGGACCAGCCGCAGCATCCGGTTCACGGCGGGCCCGTAGCCTCGGTCGAAGTCGTGGTGGTGGGCGAAGGAGCTCGCCAGCGCGTCCTGGTCGATGCGGCCGTGCTCGGCGAGCACGGCCACCACGGAACAGGCCATCTCGGTGTCGTCGGTCCACTGCCACGTCTGCGTACCGGAGGGCAGTTCGCGGCGCTTGAGGCGCGGGTAGTTCACGGGGACGAAGTACTGGGAGCCCAGGGCGTCCCCCAGCGCCAGCCCGCGGAGGCTGGCCAGGGCGCGTGCGTAGCGCCGTTCGGGAGTGGAATCAGGGGTCATCGCGGGCCACTCTAGCCGTCCAGGTCGTAGGGCTCGGGTGTGGTCCACCGCTCAAACGGGCGGTCGAGCCGGTACCGGCCGTCCGGGCCCAGCACCAGCGCCCGGAATTCACCGTTCCCCGGGTTGGACAGGGCCTCGAACTCGGCCACCGACCAGTGGAACCACCGCATGCAGAACAGCCGCATGGTCAGTCCGTGCGTCACCAGCAGCACGTTCTGCGGGTGGTCCTCGGCCTCGAAGCTGCGGTAGAGGCTCTCCAGGAAGGAGCCGACCCGGTCGTACACGTCGGCTCCCGACTCGCCCTGTGCGAACCGGTAGAAGAAGTGCCCGTACGCGTCGCGGTAGGCCTTCTGGAGCCGTACGGCGTCCCGTTCCTGCCAGTTGCCCCAGTCCTGCTCGCGCAGTCGCGGCTCCTCGCGCATCCGCACCCGCGTGGGGTCCAGCCGCAGCTCGCGGAAGGTCTGCAGGGTCCGGCGGTACGGGGAGACGTACGCACTGATCGTCTCCTCGCCGAACAACTCGCGCAGCCGTACACCGGCCGCGGCAGCCTGCTCGCGCCCGGTGCGGGTCAGCCGCAGGGCGTGGTCGGGCTCCCGTTCGTACACCGAGTCGTCGGCGTTCCCTTCGGATTCCCCGTGCCGGACTAGGACGATGCGCCGTGGTCGAACCATCCCACGACCCTATTCGGCCACCGGCGGCCCCGCGGACCGGGCACGCCGGTGGAGCTGTCCATTCGTCGTACGGTCATACCGTCCAGGACGGTTCGAGGTCGACGACGTCACCGGTGAGCGCCTCGACATCGGCCTGGATCTGGGCGCGCAGGGAGAGCCGTTCCACCCGCTCCTGGCGGTACTTCCCGTGCTCGGCGGCCGCCTGCCACATCGACAGCACCAGGAACTCCCGGCCCGGCGCCTCGCCGAAGAGGCCGCGGACCATGCCGGGGGAGCCCGCCATGGCCGGGTTCCAGACCTTCTCCTGCATGAGGGCGAAGTGGTCGACCCGGCCCTCCCGGACCCGGGTGTGCGCGACCCGGACCACATCGGCGTCGGTGAAGCGCGGCTCGAAACCGGTCTTCACGTCGAAGCGGTGGTCGAAGAGGGTGGCGCGCAGGTCGGTGTAGGTGCCGTTCTGGGCGGCGGCCAGCCTGTCGTGCGCGCGGGCCATGAAGGAGTCGTAGAAGGAGCGGCTCTCCCAGAAGGTGAAGACATGCGCGACCCCCTGCCGGCCCCGGCTCCAGCCGCCGCCCTGTCCCCGGAATCCCGGTTCTCCCGGCAGCCCCGCCCATTTTCGCTGCCCGCGCTCGAACCCGCGTCGGTCCGTCACCGTGCAGCGAATCCACTTGACCAGCACGGCGCCATCGTACGGTCCCGGCGGGGCGCGGGTCAGTCCCCGGCGCGGTGGATCCGTACCAGTTCCGCCGCATCCCGATCGGGCAGCCGAAGCCCGAACTCCCCGTCGAGCACCTCCAACAGCTCACGGGGCCCGACGAGCTGCCGATCGACCCGCCCGTCCGGGTGGAGCCGGCTGAGCTCGCGCCCGACCAGCGTCCGGCGGACGTCCTCGCCCGGGTGCTGGACGATGACGCGCCCGATGAAGGCCGAGCGGGGGTGCGTGGAGCTGTAGTGGTTGAGCAGGACGTAGTCGACCGGGTGGTAGCGCTGCGGGGAGAACGCGTACAGGTCCCGCCAGGTTCCCCCGCGGAGCAGGCACAGGACGAGGACGCCGTCCTCCTCCTCACGGACGCGGTATGTCCACTCCCCCTGCCGCACCTCCGGGCCGGGCCGGGCCAGCGGGACCGGTTCGCGAGTTCCCTGGTAGCCGAACCCGGCGTCGCACAGCCACGGTTGTCCCTCCACCGTGACGACCAGGACGGCATGGGTGACCGGTGTCAGGACGTCCCCCCGGGTGCGGTTGCGGGCGCCGCGCCCCGAGACCTCGAAACCGAGCCGTTCCAGGGCGGCGGCCAGCAGCGAGTTCTGCTCGTAGCAGTAGCCGCCGCGGCCGGCGTGCACGAGCTTGTCCTCGAGCGCGTGGACGTCCAGCGCGACGGGGCGGCCGAACAGGACGTCCAGGCTCTCGAAGGTGATCGCACCGGTGTGGGCCCGGTGTACCGCGAACAACGTCTTCAGATCCGGCCGGAGTTCCCGGCCGCGCGCACCGCCCCTGCCGCTTGCGCCGGGAGCACCCGGACCGCTTGCGCCGGGACCGTCTGGCCGCTCCATCGCGTCCGGCCCGCCCGGTCCGGACTCGCCCGGTCCAGGCCCGCCCAGTCCGATCCGCTCCAGGTACGCACCGAGATCCAGCTCGTCACCGCTCCACATGGCTCCCCCGTCTCCCACCACGACAGGCCGGCGCGCCACCCGCTCCGGCCCCCACCATGATCGGCCCGGCCGTCCTGTGCTCCAACCGGCTTTCCGCCGTCTCCCCGTCCGGGCGCCGCGTCCTTGGATCACCGCATGCCCCTGCACGACGACGAAGCGGGGACCGGCATGACGCCGGTCCCCGCTCCCTCGGCTACTCAGCCGCCGTGCTCAGCCGTCAGCTGCAGCCGCTGGTGGAGCCGCAGCCCTCGCAGATGTAGCAGGAGCCGGCGCGCTGCATCTTCGTACCGCAGGAGAAGCAGAGCGGGGCGTCGGCGGAGACGCCGAGCTGCATCTCGACCAGTTCGGCGCTGCTGTGCGCCGTCTTCGGAGCCGGAATCGGAGCGGCGACCGGCTTGGGGGCCGACGGCACCGCGGCCAGCGGGGCCGACTGGGCCAGGGACTCGGTGTCCAGCTCCTCCTCGAGGGGCTCGTAGGAGCCGGTCTCCAGGTGGCGCTGGCGCTCGTCGGCGGTGTGGATGCCGAGGGCCGAGCGGGTCTCGAAGGGCAGGAAGTCGAGCGCCAGGCGACGGAAGATGTAGTCGACGATCGACTGCGCCATCCGCACGTCCGGGTCGTCCGTCATTCCGGCCGGCTCGAAGCGCATGTTCGTGAACTTCGAGACGTAGGTCTCCAGCGGAACGCCGTACTGCAGACCCACCGAGACGGCGATCGAGAAGGCGTCCATCATGCCCGCGAGGGTCGAGCCCTGCTTGGACATCTTCAGGAAGACCTCGCCCAGACCGTCGTCCGGGTAGGAGTTCGCCGTCATGTAGCCCTCGGCTCCACCGACCGTGAAGGAGGTGGTGATCCCCGGGCGGCCCTTGGGGAGGCGCTTGCGGACCGGGCGGTACTCGATGACCTTCTCGACGGCGGCGCGGATGGTCTCCTCCGTCTTGGCGGTGACCTCGGCCTTCTCCTCCTCCTTCTTCTTGGCGGAGAGGGGCTGGCCGACCTTGCAGTTGTCGCGGTAGATCGCGAGCGCCTTGACGCCCATCTTCCACGCCTCGAAGTAGATCTCCTCGATCTCCTCGACGGTCGCCGTCTCCGGCATGTTGACCGTCTTCGAGATCGCGCCGGAGATCCAGGGCTGGATCGCGGCCATCATGCGGACGTGGCCCATCGCGGAGATGGAGCGCTCGCCCATGGCGCAGTCGAACACCGAATAGTGCTCGGTCTTCAGGCCCGGGGCGTCGACCACGACGCCGTGCTCGGCGATGTGGGAGACGATCGCCTCGATCTGCTCCTCCAGGTAGCCCAGGCGGCGCAGGGCCTGCGGGACGGTGCCGTTGACGATCTGCATCGAGCCGCCGCCGACGAGCTTCTTGAACTTGACCAGGGCCAGGTCCGGCTCGACACCGGTGGTGTCGCAGGACATCGCGAGACCGATGGTGCCGGTCGGCGCCAGGACGGAGGCCTGGGAGTTGCGGAAGCCGTTCTTCTCGCCGAGGCGCAGGACGTCCTGCCAGGCCTCGGTGGCCGCGGCCCAGATCGTGCTGTCCAGGTCCTCGGTGCGCGGCGCGACGGCGTTGGCGTCGGCGTGCTGCTTCATGACGCGCTTGTGCGACTCGGCGTTGCGGGCGTAGCCGTCGTAGGGGCCGACGATGGCGGCCAGCTCGGCGGAGCGCTTGTAGGCCGTACCGGTCATCAGCGAGGTGATCGAGGCGGCGAGGGTGCGGCCGCCGTCCGAGTCGTACGCGTGGCCGGTGGCCATCAGCAGGGCGCCGAGGTTGGCGTAGCCGATGCCCAGCTGGCGGAAGGCGCGGGTGTTGTCGCCGATCTTCTGCGTCGGGAAGTCCGCGAAGCAGATGGAGATGTCCATCGCGGTGATGACGAGCTCGACGACCTTGGAGAAGCGCTCGGCGTCGAAGGACTGGTTGCCCTTGCCGTCGTCGTCGAGGAACTTCATCAGGTTCAGCGAGGCGAGGTTGCAGGACGTGTTGTCCAGGTGCATGTACTCGCTGCACGGGTTCGACGCGGTGATCCGGCCGGACTCGGGGCAGGTGTGCCAGTTGTTGATCACACCGTCGTACTGGATGCCCGGGTCGGCGCAGGCCCACGCGGCCTCGGCGAGCTTGCGGAAGAGCGCCTTGGCGTCGATCTTCTCGATGACCTCGCCGGTCATGCGGGCACGCAGGCCGAACTCGGCGCCGTTCTCGACGGCCGTCATGAACTCGTCGTTCACACGGACGGAGTTGTTGGCGTTCTGGTACTGGACGGACGTGATGTCGTCGCCGCCCAGGTCCATGTCGAAGCCCGCGTCGCGCAGGGCGCGGATCTTCTCCTCTTCCTTCACCTTGGTCTCGATGAAGGCCTCGACGTCCGGGTGGTCCACGTCCAGGACGACCATCTTGGCCGCGCGGCGGGTGGCGCCGCCCGACTTGATCGTTCCAGCGGACGCGTCGGCGCCGCGCATGAAGGAGACGGGGCCGGAGGCGTTGCCGCCGGAGGAGAGGAGCTCCTTGGAGGAGCGGATGCGGGAGAGGTTCAGGCCGGCGCCGGAGCCGCCCTTGAAGATCATGCCCTCTTCCTTGTACCAGTCGAGGATCGACTCCATGGAGTCGTCGACGGCCAGGATGAAGCAGGCGGAGACCTGCTGCGGCTGGGGGGTGCCGACGTTGAACCACACCGGGGAGTTGAAGCTGAAGATCTGGTGCAGGAGGGCGTAGGTCAGCTCGTGCTCGAAGATCTCCGCGTCGGCGGGCGACGCGAAGTAGTCGTAGTCCTCTCCGGCCTTCGTGTAGGTCTTCACGATCCGGTCGATGAGCTGCTTGAGGCCGGTCTCGCGCTGCACGGTGCCCACCGCGCCGCGGAAGTACTTGCTGGTGACGATGTTGACCGCGTTCACCGACCAGAAGTCGGGGAACTCGACGCCACGCTGCTCGAAGTTGACCGAGCCGTCGCGCCAGTTGGTCATGACGACGTCACGGCGCTCCCAGCTCACCTCGTCGTAGGGGTGCACGCCGGGGGTGGTGTGGATGCGCTCGATCCGCAGGCCGCCCTTGGCGGCCTTGGTCCCCTTGGCGCGGGAACCACGTGCCGAGCTGCTCGCCGTCTCTGTCATGCCGCCTCCCATATGCGGGCAAAAACGCCCTAAAGTGCCATCGCTATTCCGCGGCACGGTGCTGTGTGTCTGTTTCTACGTCTCGTCGCCCCCGACTGCCGCCGGGAGGCGCCCCCGGTCCGACCGGCCGCGTCGCGGTGCGTGAGCACCGCGCCACGGGCCGTCCGGTCAGCCGGCGGCGGAGGCGGGCACGGGGACCGGACCGGTTCCCCGGGGCTCGCACTCATGAGGCCGCTGCTCGCGCAGTTCCGCGATGGCGGCCTCGAAGTCTTCAAGGGTGTCGAACGCTTTGTACACGGACGCGAAGCGCAGGTACGCGACCAGGTCGAGCTCCTGCAAGGGGCCGAGTATGGCCAGTCCCACGTCATGGGTGGTCAGCTCGGCGCTCCCGGTGGCGCGCACCGCCTCTTCGACCCGCTGGCCGAGCTTGGCGAGGGCGTCCTCGGTGACCGGCCGTCCCTGGCACGCCTTGCGCACGCCGGAGATGACCTTGGTGCGACTGAAGGGTTCGGTCACCCCGCTGCGCTTGACCACCATCAGCGAGGCCGTCTCCACCGTCGTGAAGCGACGGGAGCAGTCGGGGCACTGACGGCGCCGGCGGATCGACGTGCCGTCGTCCGTGGTGCGGCTGTCGACGACCCGGCTGTCGGGGTGCCTGCAGAAGGGGCAGTGCATGGTTCCCTCACCCTCCTTCTCGGCACGACTGAATCACCTCACAGGGCTCCTCAAGGACAGAAACAGGCTCTGTCCGGGACCTCGTGAAGCAGCCACCAGCATATGCGATGCCGGGGACCTCGGCGGACCGGGGACCACAACTTCTGGGTGGCAGCGCTCATCCAACCACTAGATCTTGGGTTGCGGTGGATTCACCGAGCTCCGCGTGTCGCAGCGTCCGACAGCCGGATACGGGGGTCTGCGGTGCCACACTGGGGCCGGACCCGGAAGGTGGCGACCCGACCGGGAAGGGTACCGTAAGCACCGCGCGCCGAGCCGAACCCGCGTTCGGTCGGCCGATCGTCTATACACCGCACGCTGAGCCCGGACGGGGCGATCTGCGATTTTTCACTCGAACGTGTGTTTGGCGCAACCTTTCGAAAGCTACTACCGTTGTCCAGCTAGGGAGAACATTTCGAGAGGGGCCGACGTGACCACCACCGCAGACAGTGCCACCATCACTGCCCAGAACCGCTCCCAGAGCCGACTTGAGCCGGTGCATGCCATGAACGACGCACACGTGAACCCGGAGGCGGAGCCCGTACGCCCCGCCCGCTCGCTGCCGGGTCGACCTCCAGGCATCCGCGCCGACAGCTCCGGGCTCACGGACCGGCAGCGGAGGGTCATCGAGGTGATTCGCGATTCGGTCCAGCGGCGCGGCTACCCGCCGTCGATGCGCGAGATCGGTCAGGCGGTCGGCCTGTCCAGCACCTCGTCGGTCGCGCACCAGCTGATGGCCCTGGAGCGGAAGGGCTTCCTGCGCCGCGACCCGCACCGCCCCCGCGCCTATGAGGTGCGCGGCTCCGACCAGCCCAGCTCGCAGCCCACGGACACCACCGGCAAGCCCGCCGCGTCCTACGTCCCCCTCGTCGGCCGGATCGCGGCCGGCGGCCCGATCCTCGCCGAGGAGTCGGTGGAGGACGTGTTCCCCCTCCCCCGCCAGCTCGTCGGCGACGGCGAGCTGTTCGTCCTCAAGGTCGTCGGCGACTCGATGATCGAAGCCGCCATCTGCGACGGCGACTGGGTCACCGTCCGTCGCCAGCCCGTCGCGGAGAACGGCGACATCGTCGCAGCGATGCTCGACGGCGAGGCCACCGTGAAGCGGTTCAAGCGGGAGGACGGCCACGTCTGGCTGCTCCCGCACAACGCCGCCTACCAGCCGATCCCCGGTGACGAGGCGACCATCCTCGGCAAGGTCGTCGCGGTACTGCGGAGGGTCTGACCCGGCCCCCGCCACCCTGATCCAGCCCCGGGACCCACTGCGCCGGTCCCGGGGCTGTTCTGTGCGCGCGACCTGGTACTTCCCGTCGTGCGCGGCCCGCTACTTGCCGTCGGCCTGGGCGGTCGCGTCGATGGCCGCCAGGGAGCGCCGGGCCTGGTTGCGGTCCGTGGTGTACCAGAAGTCTGGCAGCGTGGCCCGCAGGAAGCTGCCGTACCGCGCCGTGGCCAGCCGGGGGTCCAGGACCGCGACGACGCCCCGGTCACCCGTGGCCCGTACGAGACGGCCCGCGCCCTGGGCCATCAGCAGGGCGGCGTGCGTGGCGGCGACGGCCATGAAGCCGTTTCCGCCGTGCTCCTCCACCGACTTCTGCCGGGCGCTCATCAGCGGGTCGTCGGGGCGCGGGAAGGGGATCCGGTCCATGACCACCAGCTGGCAGCTCGGCCCGGGTACGTCCACGCCCTGCCAGAGCGACAGCGTCCCGAACAGACAGGTCTTCGGGTCGGCCGCGAACGCCTTGATCAATTCTCCGAGCGTCTCCTCGCCCTGGAGCAGGATGGGCGTGTCGAGCCGGCCGCGCAGCTCCTCCGCCGCCGCCTTGGCGCCGCGCATGGAGGAGAACAGCCCGAGGGTGCGGCCGCCGGCCGCCTGGATCAGTTCCGCGAGCTCGTCCATCATGTCGCCGCGGGTGCCCTCCCGGCCGGGCGTGGCCAGGTGCTTGGCGACGTAGAGGATGCCCTGCTTGGGATAGTCGAAGGGCGAACCGACATCCAGGCCCTTCCAGAGCGGTACGTCCTCGCCCTCGACCCCCTCGGGGGACAGCCCCATGGAAGCCGCGACCCCGTTGAAGTCGCCGCCGAGCTTGAGGGTGGCCGAGGTCAGGACCACGGACCGGTCCTCGAAGAGCTTCTCGCGCAGCAGGCCCGACACCGACAGGGGGGCGACGCGCAGGGTGGCGCCGAACCGGTCGTGGCGCTCGTACCAGACGACGTCGTACTCGGAGCCGTTGGTGATCCGCTCCGCGACCCCGTGGACGCCCTCCACCGCGGCCAGGGCCTGCTTGCGGACGGCGTCCTCGTCCTGGACCGACTTGTCGCGGGTCGCGCCGATCGCCGAGATGACGTTGCGCGCCGCGTCCCGCAGGGCCGTCAGCGCGTAGCCGAGGTCTTCCGGGACGACCTCCAGGCGGCCGGGGAGCGCCAGCTCCATGACCCGCTCGAAGGACTCGGAGGCGGTCTGCAGCGCGTCGGCGGTCTTCTCGTCGACGAGCTTGGCGGCGCGCTTCACGGCCCGGTTCACCTGGCCGGGGGTGAGCTCGCCGGTGGCGACCCCGGTCACCCGGGAGACCAGTTCGTGGGCCTCGTCCACGATCAGGACCTCGTGCTGCGGCAGCACCGGGGCGCCTTCGATGGCGTCGATGGCGAGCAGCGCGTGGTTGGTGACGACGACATCCGCGAGCTTGGCGCGCTCCCGGGCTGCCTCGGCGAAGCACTCGGCGCCGTAGGCGCACTTCGTGGCGCCGAGGCACTCGCGGGAGGACACGGAGATCTGCGACCAGGCCTTGTCGGAGACGCCGGGGGTGAGGTCGTCGCGGTCGCCGGTCTCCGTCTCGTCCGCCCAGTCGCGCAGGCGCAGCAGGTCCTGGCCCAGTTTGCTGGTGGGGGCGGCCGCCTCGAACTGGTCGAAAAGTCCCTCCTCCTCGTCCTGCGGCGCACCCTCGTGCAGGCGGTGGAGGCACAGGTAGTTCGACCGGCCTTTGAGCATGGCGAACTGCGGGCGGCGGCGCAGCTGCGGGTGCAGTGCCTCCACCGTCCGGGGAAGGTCGCGCTCCACGAGCTGCCGCTGCAGGGCGAGGGTCGCCGTGGCGACGACGACGCGCTCGCCGTGGGCGAGGGCCGGCACCAGGTAGCCGAGGGACTTGCCGGTGCCGGTGCCGGCCTGGATGAGCCGGTGGGAGTTGTCGTCGATCGCTTCGGCGACGGCTTCGGCCATGGCCACCTGGCCGGGCCGCTCCGTGCCGCCGACGGCGGAGACGGCGGCGTGCAGCAGGTCGGGGAGGGAGGGCTTCGTCATAGCACTGCCAACCCTACGGGGCCCCGCTGACAGTCAGCGCACCGGCGAGCGTTCACGGCCGGTACAAGGGGTTGGGCACGGTGCCGTACCGGACGGCGTGCGGGCGGGTGGGGCGGTCGCGGTATCCGTCCTCGTAGAGCCGGTTCCGGTTCAGGCAGAGCCGCCCGATGCGCTCGCCGAGCAGCTCGAAGAGTTCGTAGCGGTCCTTGAGCTCCGGGAAGCGGGCCTGGTGGCGCAGGATCTCCGCCCGTACGAGCGACCAGAAGTCGTCTTCCGGTACGCCGAGGCGGTCCTCGCACACGGCCGAGAGGTAACGGAAGACGCCGACGAAGAGCCCGGAGTGGATGAACTGGGGCAGGAAGTCGGCGGGCTCGGACAGCAGGACCGCGCGGACCTCGTCGGGCAGTGCGTCCAGCTCGGGCAGCGGTTCGGCGCTGATGTTGACGTCGTCCACGAAGTCCTTGACGGCCAGCCGGACCGGGACGTCGTGCTCGTCGAAGATCACGATGGTGTTCTCGCCGTGCGGGGAGAAGACGGTGCCGTAGCGGTAGAGGAAGCGCAGGAGCGGCGGCAGCAGGGCGGTGAAGAGGCGCTGGAGCCAGACGGTGGGGGCGAGGCCGGAGCGGTCGACGAGCTCGGCGGTGAAGGAGCGGCCGCGCGGGTCGGTGTGGAGGAGGGAGGCGAGTGTGCGGGCGCGCTCGCCGGGTGCCAGGTGGCCGGCGAGGGGTTCGCGCCAGATCGCGCCGAGGAGCTCTTTGTACTGGTAGGGGACTTCGGGGAGCTCGTCGTAGACGGGATGGCGGACGGTGACGGAGGCGACCTCGCCGAGCAGGATGACCCCGCATTCGTCGCGGAGGAAGGGGTCGGCGTCGCGCACCGAATGGATCCAGGCGGTGACGGCGGGCGCGGCGCGGGTGAGGTCGCCGGGCAGGCCGCGCCAGACCATGGTGTTGAACACGCAGAGCGGGAGCTTGACGCTGTGCCGGTCGGGGCGGGTGAGGTTGAGGAAGGTGCGGATCGACTGCTGGGGCAGGCGTACGTCGGGGTCGGCGGGGAGCGGGACGAGGGCGCCGGAGGAGAGGGCGGGGGCGAAGAGGGGAAGGACCACCTCGTCCCACTGCCAGGGATGGACCGGCAGGTAGAGGTAGTGCCGTGGGTCCATGCCGCGGTCGCGCAGGGTCTGGTCGAAGGCGGCGCGGGTGGCGGGGTCGAGCTCGGCGGCGTAGAGGCGTGCGGGGTCCTCGAGGCCGGCGGTCCCGCGGTAGTCCGCGAGGGAGGTGTGGGCGGCGAGCCAGGGCAGCCGCTGGCGGGTGCGGGCCTCGGGGGCCCAGGCGGCGGTGTCGGAGGCGGAGAGACCGATGCGCCCCTTGTTGAGGACGAGCCAGGGGTGGCCGGTCTGGTGGCCTTCGAGGGCGGCGTAGTCGAGGTCGGCGAGGGCGTCGGCGCTCTGGGCGGTGTGGTCGATGCGGACGTCGGCGCAGAGGGTGGCGCTGAGCTCGCGGACCAGGTGGCCGAGGGTGGTGCCGTCGAGGCCGAGGAGGGTGCGGGCGCGGACGAGGAAGGCGTACGGGTCGCCGAAAGGAGCGGGTGGGCGGCTGGAGGGGGGCGGCGGGGTCAGGGTGATGGTGTCGGGGGCGATGTGCCAGCTGCCGTACGAGCGTCGGCGGGCCCGGAAGGCGAGGCTGCTGCCGTCGTCCAGGGCCAGGGTCCAGGCGTCACCGGGGGCGGACCGGGTGGAGAGGGGGGTGGGGGTGTGGGTGGGGATGTCGCTGGCGGGGGCGGGGGCGGGCCTGATGATCTCCTCGTAGGCGAACTCGGCGAGCATCTTGGCCAGCAGGCGGCGGGATGCCGACTCCCAGAGGGCTTGGGTGAGTTCGGGGGGTGTGCGGGGGTGCTGGGGTGACGGCGGCACGGGGGTCTGTGCGGAATCGGGGGCTGCGGGAAAATTCGGCACGGGACTCCTCGGAGATCGGGAACTTTGCTGTGGGCGCGCAGAGTTTTCGAAGGGAGAGGTGCGTAGCGGTCAGGTCGGCCGGGCGCGCGGAGCGGCAGTCAGAGGAGATTGCGCAGCGCCCGCTCCCGGATCATCAGGGCGGCGCGCTTCTCGGGGAGGTCGATTTCCGCCTGACAGCGGAAACCCGAGCTGAGGAAGGCCGATACGGAGGGGGTGTTGCGGATGTCCGGTTCCGCGACGACGCGTGTGCAGCGGGGGCGGTTGTCGAGTACGAGCCCGGCGACGGCGCGCAGCAGTGTGGTGCCCAGGCCCCGGCCTCGGTTCGTGCCGTCTCCGATGAGCAGGTGGATACCCGTGTCGTGGGGGCGCGCCGGGTAGTGGCGGGAGAGCGGGTCGAGATCGGCCCGGTACACCTCCCAGTAGCTCATCGGCGTGCCGTCCAGCAGGCCCAGGCAGGGAATGCTGCGGCCGTCTCCGTCGAGCTGGGCCCGCAGGTGGGCGGCGGTGACGGCGGCGGGACCGGCGAGCTCCCAGAAGGCCGCCACCGCGGGGTCGTTCATCCAGCGGGTGAGGATTTCCAGGTCGCGGTCCGGTCGTACGGGTTCGAGGCGGAAGATCCCGGCGGGGGTGCGGGTACTGCCCCAGGTGGCCGGGGAGTCAAGGAGTTCAGCCTCGGCGAGCAGGGGCAACAGCTGGGCCGGGAGCCGTAGTTCGACCGTGTCGCCCGGGGCGCGGGTGGTGCGGATGGTGCCGGTGGCGTGGGTGGCGGTGCCGGCGGGCGCGTCTGTGGTGGGCATGGGGCTCTTCCCCGCGTCGATGCCGACGCGTCAGTCGTGGAGGGGGTTGGTGAGGGTGACGTAGACGGACTGGGTGTCGACGGGTCCCACGAGTTCGTCGAGGCCTCCGAGGCGGGTGAGCAGGTTCGCCTTGCAGCGCAGGGTCGGCGAGTCGAGCAGCCGGGTGGGCAGCGGGCCGAGGTCCGCGTTCTTGCCGAGGAAACGGCGGAAGGCGGCGAGGAGCACGCGTTCGTCGGCGAGCCGCTGGGAGCCGAAGGCACCGATGAGGCCGAGCACGTTGTTGATGCCGAGGTAGTAGGCGAAGCGTTCGTCGGTGACGGCGTCGGAGACGAAGGTGTCGCTGAGGCTGCCGATGCCGGGGAGCCGGTGCTCCAGTTCCGCGCGGTGTGACTCTCGGAAGTAGTAGCCCTGGTTGTCGCGGTAGCGGCCGCCGACCGGCCAGCCGGCGGGGTCGAGGAGGACCAGGGTGTTCTGCTGGTGCGCTTCGAGGGCGATGCCGGCGAGGGCGTCGAAGGCGAGTACCGGCAGGACGACGTGGTCGAGGTAGCGCAGGAACCACTCGGCGGCGACGGCCGAGGTGGTGTGTCCGGTGGCGGCGGCGAGGCCGGTGACGATCTCGGCGAGCCGGGAGCTCATGGTGGTCCGGCCGGGCCACGGGCGGGGCGCGGTGAGCGCGGCGATGCAGACGGCGTCGTCGCCGGAGCGGAAGGGGTTGTGGCGCAGCAGGACGTCGAGGCCGGGGACGGGGGTGCCGTCCGGGGCATCGACGGCGACCCAGGCGGGGTCGCGGACGATGTCGAAGCCGGGGTGGGCGGCCTGCCACTGCTCGGCGAGGCCGGTGCGCAGCAGCCGGTGCACTTCGACGCCGCGGTGGAGTTCCTTGCGGAGGTTCTCGCGGCGGGAGTTGGTGATGCGCAGGCCGAGGGAGAGCTTGAGCATCGCGGGTGCGTCCGGGCGGTGGACGGTGCGGACGGAGGAGGTGGGGTACCAGGGGGCGCCGTAGGGGCCGAGGTCGTGCAGGAGCCCGGCGTCGCGGAGGACGGCGACGGCGGGACGTTCGAGCAGGTCACGGGCCTGCCAGGGGTGGAGGGGCAGGGGCGTGGTGCCGTCGGGGAGCGGAAGTCCGGGGGCGAGCCGGCCGAGCAGCCGGGCGGCCGGGACGGGGCGGCCGCGCTCGGTCCAGGCGGAGGCGGTGGCGAGGACGGAGGGGGCGATCGCGAACCAGTGCAGGGGGAAGGAGCCGTGGAGTTCGGGTGAGTAGCGGTGGCTCTCGGCTTCGGAGAGTCCTTCGCGGCTCTTGGGGTCCGGCTGGAGGGGGTGGCCGAGGAGGAGGGACTGTTCGGCGGTCAGGAAGCGGTCCGTGCCGATGGGGGCGGGGGCGGTGGGGCGGCTGCGCCGGTCGGCGATGAACTGCGCGGTGCGGCGGACCGAGTCGGCGACCCGTCCGACGAGGCCGGCGTTGCCGGGGCCTTCGACGGGGGCGCCGGGAGCGGTGGGGTGGCTGCCGGCGCCTTCTCGGGCGATCAGGGCGGCGAGGGTGACGGCGTCCACGGCGGGGGCGGTGGTGGGCGCGCCGGCCAGCCGGGCGGGGCCGAAGCGGTGCCAGCCCGTGAGGGACCAGTGCCGTACGGGGACGAGCAGGGCCGCGCCGGATACGGGGAGGGGGATGCGCAGCGGGGTTCCGGCCGGACCGTCGGGCCTGCGGAGCCCGGCTTCGCGCACCCAGCACCGCAGAAGGTTCTCCGCTGCGGCGGCGTCTGCGGCGACGGCCGGATCGGGGTGGTTCAGGAGGTCGGGCTGCGTGGCCCGCTCCGCTCCGGCGGACGCCGTCCAGGCCGGCCGGGGCCTCGGCGTGCCGTCCTTCTGCCGGGGCACGGTGGGGGCTGCCTCGGTACCGGCCGCGGGGGTGTGGTGTTCCGGCTGCGGTTGCTCCGGCGGGGCGGGGCGAGGTTCGGGGCCGGCCCCTAGATTGCCGCCGGCCGCCGGGGTCGGAGCGCCGTATGCCAGCTCCGTCCCCCCGAGGGGTAGGGGCGCCACGGGCTGCTCCGCCGGGGCGAGGCCGAACCGGAATTCGCCGCCGGCCGCCGGGGCGGGTGCGCCGTCAACCTGCCGGGATTCCCCGGAGGACAGGGGCGGCAGGGGGCCTGGCTGCGATTGCCCCGCGGAGGCGGGGCGAGGTTCGGGGCCGGGCCCGGGGCTGCCGCCGGCCGCGGGGTCGGGCACGCTGTCCGGTCGGTTGGCTCCCCTGCGGGGTAGGGGCGGCAAGGGGTTCGGGCCCCGTACCGCCTCCGCGGCGGGCAGCCCGGGAGGCGTCTCACCGACGTGCCGCTCGTCGGCCTCCGACCGTGGCTCTTGTGCATCGCATGCGGTGGCGGTGTCACGCTCACCCAGGCCCTGTTGGGCTCCCACGCCCTGCTCGGCACACCGCGCTCCCGGCCGGACGGCGTCGGGTTCGAGCCGGAACGAGACTTCGGGTAGGCCCGCGCCCGGGCCGGCCGACGAGGACGACCGCTGGGCCGGCCCGGCAGAACCCGGGGTGAGGGGAGCCTGCCACTCCAAGGCACCGGGCGTGCCTGGGCCCGGCCCGCCTGCGGGGGCGTGCCCACGCAACGGCGCCGGACCGGTGGTACCGGTGTCGGGGCGGTGTGCGGGGGCGGGGTCCCCGGCCCCGGGAACGGCCGCGGCCGCACAACGTGGAGCAGCGGAGGTCCCGGGGGCCGGCGTAACCGAACCGGGCGTGACCGAGGCCGGCGCACCTGAACCGGGCCTGCCCGAGGCCGGCGCACCCGAGGTTAGGGCGCCGTAGGCAGGGGCGCCGTGGACCGGGGTCGCGGGGAAAGGGGTGGGGGGTGTGGGGTGGGGATCGGGCATGGGGGGTCCTTGGGGTGCGGTCAGCGGGGGCGTCGGGCTGCGGCCGGGATGGCTTCGGCCAGGCGGTCCAGGACCGCGGCGGCCTGCTCGTCGGTGAGGATCAGCGGGGGGAGCAGGCGGACGACGGCGCTGTGGCGGCCGCCGAGTTCGACGATCAGGCCGCGGTCCAGGCACTCCTGTCGCACGGCCGCGGCCAGGGCGGGCGCGGCGGCGCCGGTGTCGGGGTCGACGAGTTCGACCCCGATCATCAGGCCGCGGCCCCGGACGTCCCCGATGCAGGGCTGGGCGGCGGCCAGGCCGCGCAGGGCCGTCAGCATCCGCTCCCCCAGCGCGGCCGCTCGCTCGGCGAGCCGGTTCTCGCGGACGAAGGCGAGCGTGGCGGTACCGGCGGCCATGGCCAGCTGGTTGCCGCGGAAGGTGCCCGCGTGCGCGCCGGGGCCCCACACGTCCAGGTCGGCGCGGTAGACGACCACCGCGAGCGGCAGGCTGCCTCCGATGGCCTTGGACAGCACCATCACGTCGGGCACCACCCCGGCGTGGTCGACGCCCCAGAACGCGCCGGTCCGGCCCACGCCCGTCTGTACCTCGTCCGCGATCAGCGGGATGCCACGGGTCGCGGTGAGCTCCCGCATCCGGCGCAGCCAGGCGTCCGGGGCGGGGAGGACTCCGCCCTCGCCCTGCACCGGTTCGACGATCATTCCGGCGGGGGCGGACACGCCGCTCTTGGGGTCGTCCAGCAGGTTCTCCGCCCAGCGGGCGCCGAGTTCGGCTCCCTCGGGGCCGCCGACGCCGAAGGGGCAGCGGAGGTCCTGGGGGAAGGGAAGCCGGGTCACCCGTACGTCGGGGGCTCCTCCCGAGGCGTCCAGGGCTCCGGCGGTCATGCCGTGGTAGGCCCCGGTGAAGGCGAGCAGTCCCGAGCGTCCGGTCGCGGTGCGGACCAGTCTGAGGGCGGCCTCGACGGCGTCCGTACCGGCGGGCCCGCAGAACTGGATGCGGGCGTCGGCGGCCAGGGCGGCCGGCAGGCAGGCGAACAGCTCCGTGGTGAAGGCGTCCTTGACCGGGGTGGCGAGGTCCAGCACGTGCAGCGGCGCTCCGGAGTCGAGGACTCCGCGGATGGCGTCCAGCACGACCGGGTGGTTGTGTCCGAGGGCCAGGGTCCCGGCCCCGGAGAGGCAGTCGAGGTAGCGGCGCCCGTCGGCCCCTTCGATGGTGAGCCCGCGGGCCCGCACCGGGACGATGGGCAGCGAGCGTGCGTAGGTCCGGGCGGCGGACTCCCGTTGCGCCTGCCGGCGCAGGATCAGGACGCCGTCCGGGGCTGCGCCAGCGCCCGGCCTCCCGGCCGCCCCGCCGGGCCCGGTATCCCGCGCCGCCGCTCCGGTCCGCTCCGGAGCGCTCCGGCCCGCCGGTCCCGGAGCTGTCATTCCGCCCCGGCCCGCCGCTCCCGGTCCCGTCGGCTCACCCGGCCCCGCCGCCTCGCCCCGGTCCACCACTCCCGACGGATCACCCCGGCCCGCCGCTCCCGCTCCCGGCCCCGGTCCCGCCAGCTCACCCGGCCCCGCCGCCTCGCCCTGGTCGGCCGCTCCCGACGGATCGGCTCGGCCCGCCGATGCCGCCCGATCGCCGTGTTCCGCCGGGCACGCCAGTCCTGGTGCGTCGTCAACTCCGCCGTCCCTGGCGGGGCCTGGTCGGCTCCCCCGGGGTGGCACCAGCGACGCGGTCTCCGCGACGGCAGGGTCGGCGTCAACGGCCGCGGCTGCATCGGCCGCGGCCCCGGCCGGCTTGGTCAGTGCCACGAGTGTCGGTCCTCCCGCACGGATTGCCCTTCCGGATTGCGCCTCGAACATCAACGCTGCTCCCCCGTCCCCCGTACGTACCAACGACGGTGACGGCGACGGATCACGGGCGGGTCCAAGATCCTTGTCCCCGGGGGCGCCGGCACCGGGGGAACGAGGTTCGGGGAACCGCGCCCCCGGCCTGTGCCGTCCCCAACCTCGGCGGCATAGTGGGGTGCTGCACTCCACGCCTCGACACCACCAGGGGGACGAAAGACATGCGACCGAACCGACCGGTCACCGCGGCCCTGTGCGCGGCCGCTCTCGCGCTGAGCGCCGCCGCCTGCGGCCCCGGCGACGCGGAGGCCGGCGGCGACGCCAAGCCGACCGTGTCGGCGAGCCTCCCGGGCACGGACGGGATCAAGATCCCGGACCAGCTCAGGGACAAGCTCAAAGAGCACGGCATAGACGTGGAGAAGTGGAAGGGGGGTGCGTGGAAGAACTGGAAGAAGGAGGACTGGCTCCGCGAGGCGGGCGACTACATCAACCCGGTCATCGAGGGCCTGTGGGACTCCGACCGCATGCGTGACGCGGAGCAGCCGCAGCAGCCGGCCGTCGACCCGGACGCGGGCAAGGACCAGGGCGTCACCGACCCGACCCCGGTGCCCGTGAGCGCGAAGGCGGCGAGCGCGCCCTACCACCAGAGCGTCCCCCAGGCCGGCAAGGTCTTCTTCGACGGGCCCGAGGGCTCGATGGTCTGCTCGGCGACCGTGGTCAAGGACCCGGCGCACCCCGGCAAGTCCAACCTGGTGTGGACGGCGGGCCACTGCGTGCACGCCGGCAAGTCCGGCGGCTGGTACCGCAACATCGCCTTCGTCCCCTCCTACAACAACGCGGCCAAGGCGGCGGCGCAGCTCAAGGGCGCGCCCCGCGAGCAGGTGGCCCCGTACGGCGTCTGGTGGAGCGACTGGGCGCAGACCTCCGACCAGTGGATCGCGACCGGCGGTCCGACCGGTGGCGCGGGCGCCCCGTACGACTTCGCGGTGCTGCACGTGACGCCCGAGAAGGGTGGCGGCAAGTCCCTGGAGGAGACGGTCGGTTCGGCGCTCCCGGTGGACTTCAACGCTCCCGCGGTGGCGAAGGTGTCGGGTCTCACGGCCACCGGCTACCCGGCTGCGGCTCCGTTCGACGGGCAGAAGGCGTACCAGTGCACGGACAAGCCGGGCCGGCTGTCGCTGACGGCGGCAGCGCCGGTGATGTACCGCATCGGCTGCAACATGACCGGCGGCTCCTCCGGCGGCGGCTGGGTCGCGGCGGGCTCGGACGGCAAGCCGGCGCTGGTGTCGAACACCTCGATCGGCCCGGCCAAGGCGGGTTGGCTGGCCGGACCTCGGCTGGGCCCCGAGGCGAAGGGCATCTTCGACGCCGTGAGCGGGAAGTTCAAGTAGATCGTCAAGCAGACCGGGCAGATCGAGTCGTTTGCGTTGTTCTAGCCGTTCGAGCCGTTCAAGCCCGGCGGCGGCGGTGAGAACGGCCGAGGGCCCCCTGCGGTGCAGGGGGCCCTCGGCCGTTCAGACGTTCAGACGTCCAGCCGAAGCGGACGCCGCGGGTGTCCGGCCCGTCAGCGCTTCGCGAGCGCGTACGGTGCCAGGTCCGCCGCCAGCTCCTGGTGGACGCGGGCCTTGAGCAGGGTGCCCTCCGCGGTGTGCTCCTCGGAGATCACCTCGCCCTCGGCGTGCGCCTTGGCGATCAGCGAGCCGAGGGTGTACGGCACCAGGGCCTCCACCTCGACCTCGGGCCGCGGCAGCTCCGAGTCGATGAGCGCGAGGAGTTCCTCGATGCCCATGCCCGTGCGCGCCGAGACGGCGATGGAGTGCCGCTCGATCCGCAGCAGGCGCTGCAGGACGAGCGGGTCCGCGGCATCCGCCTTGTTGATCACGACGATCTCCGGCACGTTCACCGCGCCGACCTCGCGGATCACCTCGCGCACCGCCGCCAGCTGCTCCTCCGGCGCCGGGTGCGAGCCGTCCACGATGTGCAGGATGAGGTCGGAGTCCCCGACTTCCTCCATCGTGGAGCGGAACGCCTCGACGAGGTGGTGGGGCAGGTGCCGGACGAAGCCGACCGTGTCGGCCAGGGTGTAGACCCGGCCGCTGGGCGTCTCGGCCCGGCGCACGGTCGGGTCGAGGGTGGCGAACAGTGCGTTCTCCACCAGCACGCCCGCGCCCGTGAGGCGGTTGAGCAGCGAGGACTTTCCGGCGTTGGTGTAGCCGGCGATGGCCACCGACGGCACCTTGTTGCGGCGCCTTTCCTGGCGCTTGATGTCGCGGCCGGTCTTCATGTCCGCGATCTCCCGGCGCATCTTCGCCATCTTCTCGCGGATCCGGCGCCGGTCCGTCTCGATCTTGGTCTCACCGGGGCCGCGGGTCGCCATGCCGCCACCGCCGCCGCCACCCATCTGGCGGGACAGCGAGGCACCCCAGCCGCGCAGTCGCGGCAGCATGTACTGCATCTGCGCGAGCGCGACCTGCGCCTTGCCCTCTCGGGACTTGGCGTGCTGGGCGAAGATGTCGAGGATGAGGGCGGTCCGGTCGACCACCTTCACCTTGACGACGTCTTCGAGCGCGATGAGCTGGCCGGGGCTGAGCTCGCCGTCACAGACGACGGTGTCCGCGCCGCTCTCCATGACGATGTCGCGCAGCTCGCGGGCCTTGCCCGAGCCGATGAAGGTGGCGGGGTCCGGCTTGTCGCGGCGCTGGATCACGCCGTCGAGCACGAGGGCACCCGCGGTTTCGGCAAGGGCGGCGAGCTCCGCGAGGGAGTTCTCCGCGTCGGTCACCGTTCCGGAGGTCCAGACACCGACGAGGACGACGCGCTCCAGGCGGAGCTGTCGGTACTCGACCTCGGTGACGTCTTCGAGCTCGGTGGAAAGGCCGGCCACACGGCGCAGGGCCGCGCGCTCGGAGCGTTCGAACTGCTCGCCGTCCCGGTCTCCGTCGATCTCGTGGCTCCAGGCGACGTCCTCTTCCATCAGGGCATCGGCCCGAAGGCTCTCGGTGAAGCTCGGCGAGTCCTGCACGTCCTGTGCGTCCCGCGCGTCCTGGGAAGGGGAAGAAGAGGAGGTCATTGGATCCTTACGTCGATTCGAATAGCACTGGTGGACTGTCACGTCCAACGTGTCACACCGCCCGGTGATTCCCCGAACGGCCCCGTCGATGGTGACATGCCCGTTCCTCGGCGGTCACACCCTTTTTCCGCCCTCCGCGGACCGGGCGTGCGCGCTCGGCGCGGCGGGGGTGCTCCATTCCGGGTGCCCGGGCATGGGCGGGGTGGTCTTCCCGTACAGCCACGGCTCCAGGAAGGCGCCCAGGTCACGGCCCGCCTCCTGCGAGGCGAGGCGTACGAAGTCGGCCGTGTCGGCGGTGCCGTCGCGGTGCCCGGCCACCCAGCGGCGCTCGATCCGGTCGAAGGCCGGTGCGTCGACCTCCTGACGCAGGGCGTACAGGATCAGGGCGGCGCCGTCGTAGACCACGGGCCGGAACAGCCCGATCTTCTCGCCGGGGGCGGCGGCCTTGGGCGCGGCGGGGGGGCCGCCGGCCGCGCGCCATTGGTCGGAGCGCTGGTACGCCTCGCGCATGCGCCGTTCCAGGGAGTACTTGCCGAGGCCGTCCGCGTAGAGGGCTTCGTACCAGGTGGCGTGTCCCTCGTTGAGCCAGAGGTCGGACCAGGTGCGTGGGGCGACGCTGTCGCCGAACCACTGGTGGGCCAGTTCGTGGACCATCACGGACTCGACGTACCAGTCGGGGTAGCCCTCGCCCGAGAAGAGGCTGTGCTCGAAGAGCGAGAGGGTCTGGGTCTCCAGCTCGAAGCCGGTGGACGCCCGGGCGATCAGCACGCCGTAGTTCTCGAAGGGGTAGCGGCCGACCCGCTCCTCCATCCAGGCGATGTGCCCGCCGGTCTTCTTCAACCAGGGTTCGAGCCGCTCGCGGTCCTTGGCGGGCACCACGTGGCGCAGCGGCAGCCCGTGCGGCCCGGCGCCGTGGACGACGGCGGAGTGGCCGATGGAGACCTGGGCCAGTTCGGTGGCCATGGGGTGGACGGTGCGGTAGGTCCATGTGGTGTGGGGGCCGACGCGCAGGGCGGGGGTCACCGGCAGTCCGTTCGCGACGACCGTGAGTCCTTGCGGGGCGGTGACGCGGAAGGTGAAGTACGCCTTGTCGGCGGGGTGGTCGTTGCAGGGGAACACCCGGTGGGCGGCGTCCGCCTGGTTGGCCATGGCCAGGCCGTCCTCGGTGGGTACCCAGCCGCCGTCCGCGCGCCCGCGCGGGTCGCTGGTGTGGCGGATGGTGATGTGCAGCGGCACGTTCTGCGTGACGGGGCGCGCCGGGGTCAGCACGAGGTCCTCCCCGACGCTCTCGAACCGCGCCGGCTCGCCGTTGACCTCGGCTGACGCCACCTTGCCGTGGGTGAAGTCCAGGTTGATCCGCTCCAGCGGCCGCAGGGCGCGCGCGTCGATCACGGTGACCGCGTCGAGGGGGCTGCGGTTGTCCTTGTACGCGAAGGACAGGTCGTACGAGAGGACGTCGTACCCGGGGTTGCCGAGCTCCGGGAACAGCCGGTCGCCGATGCCCAGTGCCTCCGGCGGGGGGAGCACGGCGGCGACGAGGGTGAGGGAGGCCGCGGCGAGCAGGGCGGCGCGCAGGCGCGGGGAGGTGAGCTGCATCCCCCATCGCTTACCAGCGCCTGTGGCACGGCCGCGAACGGCGCGCGAGGGGTCCACCCGAACGGGGCCTTCGGGCGCCGACCCGGCCTAGGGAAGGGCCCGTCCCTGCGGGCCTCACACGTTCACCTGCGCCGGCGCGGCAGCGCCCCTGCGCCGCCTACGCGCGGCTGACGTCGTAGACGCCGGGCACGTCGCGCATGGCGCGCATGAGGGCGGGCAGCCCGGCCGCGTCGGGCAGCAGGAGGGTGTAGGTGTGCCGGACGCGCTGTTCGACGGGCGGTTCCACGGTCGCGGAGACCACCTCGACGCCCTCCCGGGCGATGGCTTCGGTCAGGTCGGCCAGCAGGTGGGGGCGGCCGAACGATTCCGCGAAGAGCGTGACCCGGCAGTCCGCCGTGGCCCGCCAGTGCACGGCGACGGAGGTACGCCCCACCGCGCGCATCCGGGCCACCGCGGAGCAGTGGACGCGGTGCACGGTCACGGCCCCGCCCCGGACCAGGAATCCGGCGACGGCGTCCGGCGGCACCGGGGTGCAGCACCCGGCGAGCCGTACGGTCGCGTCCGGCAGGTCGGCGACGGCGTTGCCCCCGCCGCCCCGCGCCCCCACCACCGACAGCGGGGCCCGCGCGGCCGTGGTGGGGGCCGTCGCCCGGTCGGGATGCGCGTCGAGCCAGCGGCTGATGGCGATCCGGGCGGCCGGGGTCCGCGCGTGGTCGAGCCATTCGGCGGCCGGCCCGGAGGAGGCGTCCTGGGCCAGCAGCAGCTGCACGGTGTCCCCGTCGGACAGCGGCGAGGACAGGGAGGTGAGGCGCCCGTTGACCCGGGCGCCGATACAGCCGTGGGCCGCCTCGCCGTGCTGGGCATAGGCGGCGTCGATGCAGCTCGCCCCGGCCGGCAGGCTGATGGTGCCGGAGGCGCTGCCGTCCTCCCGGAAGACGGTGATCTCGCGGTCCTGGGCCAGTTCGGCGCGCAGGACGCTCCAGAAGGTGTCGGGGTCGGGCGCGGACTGCTGCCAGTCGAGCAGCCGGGACAGCCAGCCGGGCCGCGTCGGGTCCACCCGCTCCTCGTACGGGTCGGCGGGGGCTTCCGGGGCCGCGGTGGGGGCGGTGGCGTAGGGGTTGCCGAGCGCCACGACGCCGGCCTCCGCGACGCGGTGCATCTGCCGGGTCCGCACGATGACCTCGGCGACGTAGCCCTCGGGCGTGGCGACGGCGGTGTGCAGCGACTGGTAGAGGTTGAACTTGGGGACGGCGATGAAGTCCTTGAACTCCGAGACGACGGGGGTGAAGCAGGTGTGCAGCTCTCCCAGGACCCCGTAGCAGTCGGCGTTCTCGCCGACCAGGACGAGGATGCGGCCGAAGTCGGAGCCCCGCAGTTCGCCGCGCTTTCGGGAGATGCGGTGCACGGAGACGAAGTGGCGCGGCCGGACCTGCACTTCGGCGGTGATGCCGGCTTCGCGCAGGACGGTCCGTACGGAGTCGGCGATGGCGGGCAGCGGGTCGCGTTCCCCGGCGTGGGCCGCGATGAGCGCGCGGGTGCGCTCGTACTCCTCGGGGTGCAGGATCGCGAAGACGAGGTCTTCCAGCTCGGTCTTGAGGGCCTGCACGCCGAGCCGTTCGGCGAGCGGGATCAGGACGTCGCGGGTGACCTTGGCGATGCGCGCCTGTTTCTCGGGGCGCATCACGCCCAGGGTGCGCATGTTGTGCAGCCGGTCGGCGAGTTTGATGGACATGACGCGGACGTCGTTGCCGGTGGCGACGAGCATCTTGCGGAAGGTCTCGGGCTCGGCGGCGGCCCCGTAGTCGATCTTCTCGACCTTGGTGACGCCGTCGACGATGAAGCGGACCTCGTCGCCGAACTCCGCACCGACCTGATCGAGGGTCACCTCGGTGTCCTCGACGGTGTCGTGGAGCAGAGAGGCCGTCAAGGTGGTGGTCTCGGCGCCGAGTTCGGCGAGGATCAGGGTGACGGCGAGGGGGTGTGTGATGTACGGCTCACCGCTTTTTCTCATCTGCCCGCGGTGCGAGGTCTCCGCGAGGAGGTACGCGCGCCGCAGAACGGACAGATCGGCGTCCGGATGGTGGGCGCGGTGCGCTTCGGCGACGTGGCCGATGGCGTCGGGGAGACGGTCGCGGGACGTGGGCCCGAGCAGGGCCGCGCGCCCGAGCCGGCGCAGATCGAGCCTGGTCCGGCCGCGTCTGCGGAGCTCAGGGCGCGTTTCGGAATGTGCTTCGGGGTTCGTGGCCTCTGCACTCATGGGCACCTCCGGCGGCTTCGACCGGCGGTGGCGGGCATGGGGTGAGCCCTCAGGGCCGGTGCCTGATGTTACCGACCCCACCACGTGGCGCAGTCCGTCTCTCGCTCAGCGTGAAACGGATCACCCATTAGAGGGAAGCTTCAGGCGAAAGCCGTTTCGGTGAGCCAGGCCGCATCGAACTCGCCCGCGGCCACGATCACGGCCGGTCCGGTCATGTCGATCCGGCCGTCGGGGTGCTCGGTGATGACGAGGGTGCCGCCGGGGAGGTCGACGGTGTAGGTGACCGGGTCTCCGGTGACGGCCGGGTCGGCGCCGTCGCGGCGGATGGCGGCCACGGCGACGGCGCAGGCGCCGGTTCCGCAGGAGCGGGTCTCGCCGGAGCCGCGCTCGTGCACGCGCATGGCCACGTGCCGGGGGCCGCGGTCGACGACGAACTCGACGTTCACGCCGGCCGGGTAGGCGGCCTCGGGGCTGAACGCCGGGGCGGTGTACAGGTTCCCGGCGTCGTCGAGGCTGTCGACGAAGGCCACGGCGTGCGGGTTGCCCATGTCCACGTTGAGCGCGGGCCAGGTCTTCGCGCCGGCGCTGACGGTGACCTCTCCGTCGGGGAAGGCGGCGCGGCCCATGGAGACGGTGACGTCGCCGGTCTTGTCGAGGTGGACGTGCTTGACACCGCCGCGGGTGGCGACGGCGAGGTCGCCGGGCTCGACGTGGCCGGCGTGCTGGAGGTAGCGGGCGAAGACGCGGACGCCGTTGCCGCACATCTCGGCGACGGAGCCGTCGCTGTTGCGGTAGTCCATGAACCACTCCGCCTCGCCGGCCAGGTGTGCGGCCTCGGGGTGGGCTGCGGACCGCACGACGTGCAGGACGCCGTCCGCGCCGATCCCGGCGCGCCGGTCGCACAGCTTCGCGACGGCGGACGCGGGCAGCTCCAGTGCGTTGTCCGGGTCCGGAAGGATCACGAAGTCGTTCTCGGTGCCGTGGCCCTTGAGGAAGGAGAGGGTGGTGTGCGTCACCCGCCCATGGTACCGAGCCGCTGCTCAGGGGCGCTGCACGGTCCACTGGGCGGTACGGGCGGTATGCGGTACGTGCGGTACGGGTGCGGCGGTCAGCGGAGCCGGGCGACCCGGTACACGGCGAGGGCGACGACGGCCAGCGCGGCGAGGGCGTACAGCGCGGCCATGCGCCAGTCGGGGCGGCGGCCGCTGCCGCGGGGCGGGAGCCCGGGCCAGGTGTGCCCCACGCGACGGGCGGCCATCATCCCCCAGCCGCCGGCGCAGCAGCTGATCAGGAAGCCGAGCATCGCGACCACGGCTCCGCCGTCGCCGAACTCGAAGGCGAGCGGGAAGGCGAACATGAGCGAGCCGGCCGCGGCGAGCAGCACGATGGGGGCGATCTGCCACAGGCGCAGGCGGCGCTGGGGACGCAGTTCGACCTCGAACTCGGGCCCGGTGACGGCCTCGGCCTGCGCGGGGTCCGGGGTGTCGGGTCCGTCCGGGGTCAGGCGGGCCGGGTCGGCGGGCAGCCCGAGCCCGGCAGGGCCGTCCGAGGGGTCGAGAAGCTGCGGGTCCGCTTCCCGCCTGGTGTCGTCCCGCCAGGTGTCACGAGGGCCGGCCTCCATCGCCACGCGCCCTCCCCACTCGGACCCAGTACGCCGCCATGCACTGCCGGTGACCGCACCCGCAGCAGTTTGATGATGGCACGCCCCCGGCCCCGCGACAGGCGCCCGGGGCTTCCCGATGCCATCACGTGATCAGGCTGTAACCGCTCGTTCGACCAACGACTGCGCGAGTCCGGGGAGTTCCCCGCGGTCGGCGGCGGCGCCGCTGAGCCAGTGCACCCGGGGGTCGCGCCGGAACCAGGAGTCCTGGCGGCGGGCGAAGCGCTTGGTGGCCCGTACCGTCTCGGCCCTCGCCTCGTCCTCGGTGCACTCGCCGGCGAGGGCGGCGAGGACCTGCTGGTAGCCGAGCGCCCTGGAGGCGGTGATTCCGTCGCGCAGCCCGCGGGCCTCCAGCGCGCGGACCTCGTCCACCAGCCCGTCCTCCCACATCCGGTCCACGCGCCGCGCGATCCGCTCGTCGAGCTCGGGCCGGGCCACGTCGACCCCGATCTGCACGGTGTCGTAGACGGAGTCGTGGCCGGGCAGGTTGGCGGTGAAGGGGCGGCCGGTGATCTCGATGACCTCCAGCGCGCGGACGATCCGGCGGGTGTTGCCGGGCAGGATGGCCTGCGCCGCGGCCGGGTCGACGGCGGCCAGGCGCGCGTGGAGGGCTCCGGGGCCGCGCAGGGTGGCCTCCTGCTCCAGCCGGGCGCGGACCTCGGGGTCCGTGCCGGGGAACTCCATGGCGTCCAGGGCGCCGCGTACGTACAGGCCTGAGCCGCCGACGAGGACGGGGGTGCGGCCCTCGGCGAGCAGCCGGTCGATCTCGGCGCGGGCCATGCGCTGGTACGCGGCGACGCTCGCGGTCTCGGTGACGTCCCAGACGTCGAGGAGGTGGTGCGGGACCCCTCCGCGCTCTTCGGTCGTCAGCTTGGCGGTGCCGATGTCCATCCCCCGGTACAGCTGCATGGAGTCGGCGTTGACGACTTCGCCGTCGAACCGGCGGGCCAGGGCGACGCCCAGATCGGACTTTCCGGCCGCGGTGGGACCGACGACGGCGATGACCCGCGGTGCGGGGGCTGCTTTCCTCACTGCCCCAGTCTCGCAAACCCCACGGCGTGTACCCGATCGGGTTACGTGACGGGGTGGGGGCGGGGTCGTTGCCTTGGCAGGGTTCCGGCCCGGCGTACGCCCGGCGGAGGCCGGTCCGGCCACGGCGGAACTTCACTCACACGAGTAACGTTACGGGAGTAGACATGGGCGTTTTTGATCGGCTTTTTCGTCGTAAAGGACAGGCTGCGGCGCAGGAGGTCGCGGCCGAGGCCGTGACGGCGGAGTCCGCTGCGGCCGACCAGGCCGGGACCGAGGCCGCGGTGGAGGGTCCGGCGGCGGAAGCCGTGGAGATTCCGAAGCAGCAGTCGGCCGAGGCGGCCGCGGACAGCGAGGCCGGCGAGGGCGCCCGTACGTGACCGTCATCCGCTGATGAAAGGTGTCCCATGGGCCTGCTGGACAATCTGAAGGCCAAACTCGCTCCGGCCAAGGAGAAGGTCGGCGACCTCGCGCAGCAGCACGAGGGCAGGATCGGCGAGGGCCTGGACAAGATGGCCAAGGTCGTGGACGGCAAGACCAAGGGCAAGTACAGCGCTCGGATCACCAGCGCCGAGGGCAAGGCGAAGGACGCCGTAAGCAGGATCGCGCACAAGGACGCTCCCGGCGGGCCGCCGACGCCGCCGCCGGCGACGTCCTGACGACGCGCCCGGAGGGGCGCGGGACCGGCTCCGGCCGTCCCGCGCCCCTGCGCCGTCCCCGGACGGCGCGCCTGCCCGCCGCTCGCCAGAACGGACGACGGCCAGGACCAGGCGGCGGCCAGGACCAGGCGGCCCCTAGGACCAGGTGGCGACGAAGTAGCCCACCCCGTACGGCGCGTCCTCGTAGAGCAGGCGCCCCTCCAGGCCCGCGCCCTCGGCGGCGCCGGCCAGCACCTGCCAGGGGGCCCGGCCCGCGGCCTGGAGCTCGGAGGCGAGGGCGGCATCGAGGGCGGCGAGGGCCGCCACGTCGGCGGCGCCCAGCGCACGGGCGGCGGCCGCGTCGAAGGCGGCGGCCCGCTCGTCGAGATAGCCCGGCGCCTTCACGGTCCGGCAGGCGCTGCCGTCACCCATGACGAGCAGGGCGACCCGGGCGTCACGCGCTGCGAGCTCCCGGCCCGTCCGCAGACACCGCGCGGAGTCCAGCGCATCGACGACCGCGAACCCTTCCACGGGGGCGGCGCCCCAGCGCGCGCGACGCAGCAGCCAGGCGCCCACGGCCAGCGAAGGGGGCAGCAGCCGCGGCCCCTCCTCACCCTCCCCCAGCTGTACGCCGGCCTCGACCCCGAATCCGCGGAAGGTGCCGCGGGCGCCCTGGGGGTAGGGCCCGCCGTGGTCCTCGTCGGCGGCTCCGACCACCACCAGCAGGTCGGGCCGGGAGGCGGCGAGCACCGCGAGGGCGTCGGAGCAGGCGGTGCGGGCGTCGCCGAGTTCGGCGGCGGCCCCCGAGGCGACCTCCGGCACGAGCAGCGGCGGGGCGGGACAGACGGCGGCGGCTACGAGCATGATCCGCAGCCTAGCCGCCGCGCCGGCAGGGGGCGGTGAAGGGTCAGTCGACGGCGCAGCCGGAGGTGGCCGCCGGGAGCGGCGCCGGGACCCCCAGGGTCGGGATGCCGAGCATGACCCCGGCGGGCCCGGCCGGGGCGGCGTTGCGCTTCTCCCAGGCGTCGCCGGCGCGGGTGCGGCGCACGAGTCGGGTCGGGCCCTCGGCGAGCAGGTGGTGCGGGGCCGCGTAGGTGATGTCGACGGTGACCACGTCGCCCGGACGGACCGCCGTCTGCGGCTTCGTGAAATGGACCAGGCGGTTGTCGGGGGCGCGCCCGGAGAGGCGGTGCGTGGCGCCGTCCTTGCGGCCCTCGCCCTCCGCGACCATGACCTCCAGGGTGCGGCCGACCTGCTTCTTGTTCTCCTCCCAGGAGATCTCCTCCTGGAGGGCGACCAGGCGCATGTAGCGGTCCTGCACGACCTCCTTGGGGATCTGCCCGTCCATGTCGGCCGCCGGGGTGCCGGGGCGCTTGGAGTACTGGAAGGTGAAGGCGTTCGCGAAGCGGGCCTCGCGCACCGTGTGCATCGTCTGCTGGAAGTCCTCCTCCGTCTCGCCGGGGAAGCCCACGATGATGTCGGTGGAGATCGCGGCGTGCGGGATCGCGGCGCGGACCTTCTCGATGATGCCGAGGAAGCGCTCCTGGCGGTACGAGCGGCGCATCGCCTTCAGGATCGGGTCGGAGCCGGACTGGAGCGGCATGTGCAGCTGGGGCATCACGTTCGGGGTCTCGGCCATCGCCGCGATGACGTCGTCCGTGAAGTCGCGCGGGTGGGGGGAGGTGAAGCGCACCCGCTCCAGGCCCTCGATGGACCCGCAAGCCCGCAGCAGCTTGGAGAACGCCTCGCGGTCGCCCAGGTCGGAGCCGTACGCGTTCACGTTCTGGCCGAGCAGGGTGATCTCGCTGACGCCCTCGGCGACCAGGGCCTCCACCTCGGCGAGGATGTCGCCGGGGCGGCGGTCCTCCTCCTTGCCGCGCAGCGCCGGGACGATGCAGAAGGTGCAGGTGTTGTTGCAGCCGACGGAGATCGAGACCCAGGCGGCGTAGGCGGACTCGCGGCGGGTCGGGAGCGTGGAGGGGAATGCCTCCAGCGACTCGGCGATCTCGACCTGCGCCTCTTCCTGGATGCGGGCGCGCTCCAGCAGCACAGGGAGCTTGCCGATGTTGTGCGTGCCGAAGACGACGTCGACCCAGGGGGCCCGCTTGACGATCGTGTCGCGGTCCTTCTGGGCGAGGCAGCCGCCGACGGCGATCTGCATGCCGGGGCGCTTGGTCTTCATCGGGGCGAGCCGGCCGAGGTTGCCGTACAGCTTGTTGTCGGCGTTCTCGCGGACCGCGCAGGTGTTGAAGACGACCACGTCGGCGTCGCCGTCGGAGCCCTCGGGGGCGCGGGTGTAGCCCGCGCCTTCCAGCAGACCGGAGAGCCGCTCGGAGTCGTGCACGTTCATCTGGCACCCGTAGGTGCGCACCTCGTAAGTTCCCTTGACGTCCACTGCCGTGCTCCGGTCGCTGCTGCTGGTCATGCACCAAGGGTAGGCGCTCGCCGGGAGCCCTCCGGTCCCCGGGGACGCGGCCCCCGCTTCCCCGGCGGCGGGATGCGGGCGGCCGGGACCGGGGCGGGCGCGGGCGGCCGGGGGCGAGGGGACCGCGTCGTGACAGGACGGCCGACGGGTGGCAGGATCGCGCCATGCCTCTCGTACCGCCCCGGATCAGCAGGCGCCACGCCCTGCGGGCCCTGGTGGCCGTACTGGCCGTCCTCGGCGTCCTGCTCTGGTGGCTGAGGCCCTTCGGGCAGCCGCAGCTCACGGGCGAGCTCACCTTCAGCACGGGCGTGCGGACCGGTGTCTACCACCGGTACGGGCAGCTGCTGGAGCAGCAGCTGCGCCGGGACGTGCCCGGGGTCAAGGTCCGGCTGGAGCCCAGCGAGGGCTCCCAGCAGAACCTGCAGCGGGTGGCCGCCGGCGAAGCGGACTTCACGGTGGCGACGGCCGACGCGGTCGCCAAGTACCGCCAGGACGGCAAGCCCGGCGCGACCTTCCTGCGGGGGTGCGCGCGGCTCTACGACGACTACGTGCAGCTGGTGGTGCCGGCCGGCTCCCCGGTGCAGTCGGCGCGGGACCTGCGCGGCAAGCGGGTCGCGGTCGGGCAGGCCGGCTCCGGGGTGCGGCTGATCTCGGAGCGGCTGCTGACGGCTGCCAAGCTGGACCCGGCGCATGACATCACCCCGGTGTCCATCGGCATCGACACGATGCCCGCCGAGCTGGAGGCGGGGCGCATCGACGCGTTCTTCTGGTCCGGCGGTCTGCCGACGAGCGCGGTGCGCGAGTTGTCGGAGCGGTTCGAGATCCGGCTCGTCCAGCTCGGGGACCTGGTGGAGTCGCTGCAGGGCAGTGGCAGCCCGGCCCGCTACTACCGGGCGGCGGTCATGCCGCAGGACGCCTACGCGCGGGCGCGCAACACCACTTCGGTGGCGACCCTGGCCGTGCCGAACCTGCTGGTCACCACGGAGGGAACGGACCCGGGGCTCACCGAGCAGTTCACCCGCACCGTCATCCTCAGCCGCGACCGCATCGGGCACGAGGTGCATGCCGCGCAGCTGGTGGACCTGCGGACGGCGATCTACACCGACCCCCTCGACCTGCACGAGGGCGCACGGCGCTACTACCGCTCCGTCAAGCCGTAGCGGGGGCGTCGGAGGGCAGCAGCATGGTCGCCGCGGCGGCGGCGCCGATCAGACCCGCGTGCGTACCGAGGGCCGCCGGGACCACCCGCAGGTCCTGCACGAAGGACAGGCTGGCGTAGGCGGCGAGGTGGCGGCGGACCGGGGCGAACAGCGTGTCGCCGGAGGCGGCGACGCCCCCGCCGATGACCGCGATGTCCGCCTCGACGAGGGTGGCGGTGGCGGCGATGGCCGCGGCCAGGGCGCGTCCCGCGCGGTCGAAGGCGGCGATGGCGATGGGGTTGGCCGCCTCGGCGGCCGCGGCCACCCCCGCGGCCGAGGCGTCCCCGTCGGCCTCGGCGGGACTCCAGCCCTGGGCCAGGGCCCAGCGGGCGATGGCGGTGCCGGAGGCGATCGACTCGACGCAGCCGCGGCTTCCGCAGACGCACGGCTCGCCGTCGAAGGCGACGCTGATGTGGCCGACGTGGCCCGCGTTGCCCGTGGGGCCGGGGTGGAGCTGGTTGTTCAGGACGAGGCCGCCGCCGACGCCGGTGGAGACGACCATGCACAGCGCGTTCGCGTGGCCCCGGGCCGCGCCCAGCCAGTGTTCCGCGGCCGTCATCGCCACCCCGTCGCCGACCAGCACCGTCGGCAGGTCGGCGCCGCGCGCCGCGAGCTCCGCCGAGATCCTCTCCTGGACCGGGAAGCGCCGCCACGCGCCGATGTTGACCGGGCTGACCGTGCCCCGGGAGGTGTCCACCGGGCCCGCGCTGCCGATCCCGCAGCGGACCGCCGACCGCCACAGCGGGGAGCCGGACAGCTCCGCGACGACCTCCGTCACCGCGGCCATCACCTCCTCCGCGTCCATGCCGCGCGGGGTCGGGCGGCGGGTCGTGGCGGTCATCGTCCCGTCGGCGCCCACCAGCGCCCCGGCGATCTTCGTGCCTCCGATGTCGATGGCCACCGTCAGGCCGGCGGCCGGAGTCCCGGCGCGCGAGGGGGGGAAGGACGTGGTGGGAGTGATCACGGTGGCGGCTCCAGGAAGGGGTCCGGATTCAGTATGCGTCGCGGGGACAGCCGTGCTCCCGTGGGGTTGCGGCCCCGGCCGCCCGCCGTGCGCCCGCCGGTCCCGAGGAGCTCTTCCGCGACGTGACCCTGGGACGTGGCCCTGGACGGTGTTCTTGCGGATGCGTCTGGCGACCGCGCCTGCCTCCTGCGTGCCTGCACGGCCCACGTGCACAAGCCCGCCCCGGCCCGGGCACCGGTCCCTTTCCGGACGCCGCCCCGGCCCGGGCACCGGTCCCTTTCCGGACGCCGTCCCTCTCCGGACGCCGACCCCTTTCCGCCAACGGCAGTGAGACGCACAAGTGGCGGCCGGTTGGGCCCTGTTGACTGCTCCCGCAGAAGGGGGCCAGGTTGTCAGTGGTCCGCCCGCCGCGGCCCCCAGGCCTCCGGGACCGTCCCGGTCCCGAGCGGATCGCCCACGAGTGGGCGGCCCGCGGCCGGAGCACGCCCCGCGCCCCTGTCCGCACGCCGCATCACCGAGATCCCGCGCGTCCCCCGGCCCCGCTTGAACCGCCGCCGACGACCCGCCCGCCTGTCCGGCCTGCCGGACCCGCCCGACCCGCCCGCCTGTCCGACCAGCCCGACCCGCCCGCCCGTCCGACCCCGCCGCCCCCTTCCGGAGGAGCCCCGCATGTCCGAGACCGGCCACGGTGTCGACCCTCGTGCCGCAGCCGCCGCCCCCGGGGCGGCCCCGGCGCCCCCGTGCCCGACCCGGCGCGGGGTGCTGGCCGCCGGGGCCGGGGCGGGGGCCGCCGCCCTGCTGGGCGGACCGGCCGCCGCCCCGGCGGCCTCCGCCACCGAGCCCGCCGCCCGCCCCGGCCCCCGCCCCGCCGCCGGGCCCGCCGAGGAGGCGCCCCCGCCCGGCCTGGCCCCGTACGCCGCCTACTGGTACCCGGACTCCCTCCCGAAGGGCGCCCCCGGTCCGGGAATCGTGTGGCGCTCGCTGCGGCACTGGACCCCCGAGAGCGACCCGGACCTCGCCCACAACACCGCGACGGTGCCGCTCGCACCGCGCTTCACCCCGGTGCCGCCGAACCGGGACGCCCGCACGGGCCAGGCCCGCATCGCCTCCCTCGTCTCCTTCGGTCCCACCGCCGAGAACCCCTCCCAGGGCTCGCCCACCGCCGACTTCTACGCGCTCACGCACTGGGCGTACATCGACCAGCTGGTCTTCTGGGGCGGCTCCTGCGGCGAGGGTCTCGTCCTCGCCCCGAACGCCCCCGTCGTCGACGCCGCCCACCGCAACGGGGTGCGCGTCCTCGGCAACGTGTTCCTGCCGCCCGCGGCCTACGGCGGCGATCTCCAGTGGACCCGCGACCTCGTCCAGCGCGACGCGCGGGGCAGCTTCCCGATCGCCGAGAAGCTGGTGCGGGTGGCGACGGCCCACGGCTTCGACGGCTGGTTCGTCAACGCGGAGACCGACGGCGGTGACAGTGGACTCGCGACCCGCATGCGGGAGTTCCTGCACGCACTGCGGGCGGCGGGCGAGTGCGCGGGCCTGCGGACCACGTGGTACGACGCCATGAACGCCACCGGCCGCGTCGGCTGGCAGGGCGCCCTCAACGCACTGAACCAGGAGTTCTTCGAGGACCGTTCCGGGAAGGTCGCGGACACGGTGTTCCTGGACTTCCGCTGGACCCCGCAGAAGCTCGCCTCCTCCGGGGCGCTGGCCGAGCGGCTGGGCCGCTCCCGCCACGAGCTGTGGGCGGCGGTGGACACGGAGTCCGAGGGCTGGGACGCTCCGGTCCGCTGGGACGCGATCGTCCCGCGCGCGGGCGAGCACGTCGTCAGCTACGGCTTCTACCGGCCCGAGTGGACGCGCAACCATCTCGCCGACCGCTCCCCCGGCGCCTTCCACCTCGCCGACGACCGCTTCTGGACGGGCGCGTCCCTCGACCCGTCCCGCCCCGCGCCCGACGACGGCTGGCGGGCCCCCGCGACGGTCGTCGCGGACCGGTCCACGGTCTCCGCACTGCCCTTCGCCTGCTCCTTCAACACCGGCCACGGGGAGCGCTGGTACGAGGCGGGCGAGGTCGTCTCCGACCTCCCCTGGAACCACCTCGGGCTCCAGGACCGGCTGCCCGGGCGGCGCTGGGTCGTGGCCACCGACGGCGAACGGCCCCGCGTCACCCTGGACTTCGCCCGTGCCTGGCGCGGCGGATCCAGTCTCCTCGTCGGCGGGCGCCTGACCGCTCCGGCCGCGGTCGGGCTGCACGCGACCCGCCTGCCGCTGACCCCTTCCACCGTCCTGGAGCTGGTGCACGCCACCGAGTCGGGGCCGGTCACCGTGGAAGTGGGCGTCGCCACGCGCGAGCCCGCGGTCGCGGGCGAGCCGGTCCCGTACACCTGGATCCCGGCGCAGGCACCCGGCTCCGGGCCGGGCTGGCGCACCGCGCGGGTGGGGCTGTCGGCGCTGGCGGGCCGCACGGCCCACGGGCTGGCCGTACGGATCACCCCGGGCGGGCAGGGGGCGGTGGCGTGGCGGCTCGGCGCCCTGTCGGTACGCGACGGGACGGCTCAGCGGCGCCCGGCGCGGCCCGCCGCCCTGACCGTGGACGCCTCGGCCCGGCAGGACGGCGCGGCCTCGGTCCGCCTGTCGTGGCGCCCGGCGGCCGGGCCGGTCCGCCACCACGAGGTGTCCCGGGTGCTGCCCGGCGGCGCCCGCCGCTTCCTCGGCGGTACCTGCGGCGCCGCCCTCTACCTGCCCGCCGTCCCCCGGGCCGGCCGGGAGCGCGCGGCGGTCTTCGAGGTCCGGGCCGTGGACGAGCTGTACGCGCTCTCCGCCCCGGCCCGCACCACCCTGGTCTGGTAGCCGACGGCCGTCAGCCGGGGCAACCGGGAGCCGCGGGGGCAGGGGGCGGGGCCGGGGCGGTGGTCGTGGCCGTGGCCGTGGCGGTCAGGAGGCGTGGGGATCGGTGCGCGGCACGGCCACCGTCACGCGCAGCCCGTGCGGCGGGTTCGTCGCGTAGGAGAGGGTCCCGCCGCCGGCGGCGAGCAGGGCGCGGGAGATCGACAGGCCGAGCCCGGAGCCCTTGACGTTCTGGTGCCGGCCGCTGCGCCAGAACCGGTCGCCGACGCGGAGCAGCTCGTCCTCGGTGAGGCCGGGACCGCGGTCGGCGACGACCACGTGGACGGTGCGCCCGGCGGCCGGGACCGCGACCTCGACCTCGACCTCTTCTCCGGGCGGGGTGAACTTGAGCGCGTTGTCGATGACGGCGTCGAGCGCGCTGGAGAGGGCGATGGGGTCGGCCCAGCCGGTGACGGCGCAGCGGCCGGTCCCCTTGAGCCGTACGCCCTTCTCCTCCGCGTAGGGCCGCCAGGCGGCGACCCGTTCGGCGGCCAGCGCCCCGACGTCGGTGAGGCTGATCTCGGCCGAGGCGTGCTCGGCCAGGGCCAGGTCCAGCAGGTCGTCCAGGACCTGCGTCAGGCGTTTGCCCTCGGCGCGCACGGAGGCGATCTCCTCATTGCCCTCGGGCAGTTCGAGGGCGAGCAGCTCGATCCGCAGGAGCAGCGCGGCGAGGGGGTTGCGCAGCTGGTGGGAGGCGTCGGCGACGAAGGCGCGCTGTTGCTCCAGTACCTCTTCGACGTTGTCGGCCATCTCGTTGAACGAGCGGGCGAGGCGTTGCAGCTCCGGGGGGCCTCCGGCGGCGGCCACGCGCGAGTTCATCCGGCCGGTGGCGATGCCGTGGGCCGCCGCGTCCAGGGTCCGCACGGGCCGCAGGACCCAGCCGGTGAGGCGCAGCGCGGCGCCGAAGGCGACCAGCATGGCGGCGGCGAGGCCGGCCGCGATGAGGAGCCAGCCCTTCAGGATCCGGCCGCGCATCAGGTCGGTGGGCGATTCGGTGGCGACGACGGCGACCACGTCTCCGTCGAGGACGACCGGGGAGACGACGAGGAGCTTGCCGTGGGTCTGCCAGGGCCAGACCTGGGCGGGGTCGTGGCTGCGCCGCCCGGCCAGCGCCTCCTCGAAGGCGCGGCGGCCCTCGCCGGACTCGGGGAGCTGCCACCAGCCCGGGGACTGGGCCATCGCCTTGTCGTCGCGGTAGAAGATGCCGGCGCGGATGCCGTACAGCTCCTGGTAGCGGGCCAGTTCGAGGCGGAGGGTGGCCTGGCGTTCGTCGGTGCCGGTGGATCCGGAGCCCTCCGCGTCGACGACGAACTGGGCGAGGGCGGCGAAGCGGGCGCTGTCGTCGATGCGGTCGACGACCACCCGCTGCTGCTGCCCGGCGGCCAGGCTCGCGGCGAGCGGGAAGCCGAGGGCGAGGAGCGTGCCCGCCATGAGGATGACGAGCAGGGGGAGCAGCCGGGCGCGCACGGGCGGGTCCCGCTAGGGGGCGGCCGGGGTGACGAGCCGGTAGCCCACCCCGCGGACGGTCTCGATGAGGGCGGGCATGCGCAGCTTGGAGCGCAGGGACGCGACGTGGACCTCCAGGGTGCGCCCGGTCCCCTCCCAGCTGGTGCGCCAGACCTCGCTGATGATCTGCTCGCGCCGGAAGACGACGCCGGGCCGCTGGGCGAGCAGGGCCAGCAGGTCGAACTCCTTGCGGGTGAGCGGTACGTCGGCGCCGTCCACGCTGACCCGGCGGGTGGGCAGCTCGATGCTGACCGGGCCGAGCCGGACGAGGGCGGGCGTGCCCGTCCCGGTGGCGGCGGCCTCTTCGGAAGCGCCGGTGCGCCGGGCGACGGCGTGGATGCGGGCGAGGAGTTCGCCGGTGTCGTAGGGCTTGACGACGTAGTCGTCGGCGCCCATGTTCAGGCCGTGGATGCGCGAGCGGACGTCGGCCCGCGCGGTGACCATGATGACGGGCGTGGCGGTGCGCTTGCGGATCTTGCCGCACACCTCGTAGCCGTCCTGGTCGGGCAGGCCGAGGTCGAGCAGGATCACACCGTAGGGAGGTGCTCCGGCGGGCAGCAGTGCCTGCAGCGCCTCCTCGCCGTTGCGGGCGTGGGTGACCCGGAAGCCGTGCCGGGCGAGGATCGCGGACAGGGCGGCGGCGACGTGGTCGTCGTCCTCGACGAGCAGCAGTCTCATGTCGTCCCCCTCTCCTTCCCTCGGTCTTCGGATTCCGTACGTTGCGGGGCCACCCAGCATCCACGCCGATGAGGACGCCCACGTCAAGGGGGTTCCGGTCCGGCGCGCCTTCCGTTACGCACCCGGTACGACCACGGCGCCGGGGCGGCGAGCCCGCGCACGGAGCGTATCCGGGAGAGTCCGGATCGTTATCCTCAATTCTCGCTCAGATGTGATGACGATGTGCACGCTTCGTCACTACTGTCCTCCCAACCGAGGAGGACGGAGCAAGAAGCCGATGAGCGGAGTATCAGTGACCAAGGACGTGCAGGACGCGGCCGGTGCCGCGGACGACCTGGTCGTACTGAGCAACGTCAACAAGCACTTCGGCGCGCTGCACGTGCTTCAGGACATCGATCTGAGCATTGCCCGCGGTGAGGTCGTCGTGGTGATCGGCCCTTCGGGATCGGGCAAGTCCACGCTGTGCCGGACCATCAACCGCCTGGAGACGATCGACTCGGGCACCATCACGCTCGACGGGAAGCCGCTGCCGGCGGAGGGCAGGGAACTGGCCCGGCTGCGCGCCGACGTGGGCATGGTGTTCCAGTCGTTCAACCTCTTCGCGCACAAGACGGTGCTCCAGAACGTCATGCTGGGCCAGCTCAAGGTCCGCAAGGCGGACCAGGCCGAGGCGCACGCGAAGGCGCTGGCGCTGCTGGAGCGCGTCGGGGTGGCCTCGCAGGCCGACAAGTTCCCGGCGCAGCTCTCCGGCGGCCAGCAGCAGCGTGTGGCGATCGCCCGCGCGCTGGCGATGGACCCGAAGGTGATGCTGTTCGACGAGCCGACCTCGGCGCTCGACCCGGAGATGATCAACGAGGTGCTGGAGGTCATGCAGCAGCTCGCCCGGGAAGGGATGACGATGGTGGTCGTCACGCACGAGATGGGCTTCGCCCGCTCCGCGGCCAACCGTGTCGTCTTCATGGCCGACGGAAAGATCGTCGAAGAGGCCGCGCCCGAGCAGTTCTTCAGCAACCCGCGCAGCGACCGGGCCAAGGACTTCCTCTCGAAGATCCTGCACCACTGACCACCGGGTCTGGTAGTCATCCGGTGACGGACCACCGCCGGAGGGCTCCTGCCACCCCGCAAGCGCCCGTACGCGACGCTCCGCGTCCAACATCGTCTCATCCGAGGGAAGTTCACCATGAAGGTTTTCAAGACCGGTGCGGTCGCGGCCATCGCCGTCGCCCTGGCCCTGACCGCGACCGCCTGTGGCGGCGGCAGTGACAAGGGTTCCGAGGGCAGTGGCGGCAAGGACAAGGTCGTCATCGGCATCAAGTTCGACCAGCCCGGCGTGGGCCTGAAGACCCAGGACGGCAAGTACACGGGCTTCGACGTCGATGTGGCCACCTACGTGGCCAAGGAGCTGGGCTACCAGCCGGACCAGATCGAGTGGAAGCAGGCCGTCAGCGCCGAGCGCGAGAACCTGATCGCCAACGGTGACGTCAAGTTCGTCGTCGCCAGCTACTCGATCAACGACAAGCGCAAGGAGAAGGTCGACTTCGCCGGCCCGTACTTCCTGGCGCACCAGGACCTGCTGGTCCGCGCCGACGACTCCTCCATCACCAAGGCCGAGGACCTGAACAAGAAGAAGCTCTGCTCGGTCACCGGCTCCACCTCGGCGCAGAACGTCAAGACCAAGCTGGCCCCCGAAGCGGACCTGCTGGAGCAGGGCGGCTACTCCGAGTGCCTGACCGGCCTGGAGAACAAGAAGGTCGACGCCCTCACGACGGACAACTCGATCCTCGCCGGCTACGCCTCGCAGGACGCGAACAAGGGCAAGTTCAAGCTGGTCGGGCTGAGCCTGAGCAACGAGAACTACGGCATCGGTCTGAAGAAGGGCGACAAGGACCTCCAGACCAAGATCAACGCCGCGCTCAAGAAGATGGTCTCGGACGGCGCCTGGGAGGCGGCCGTGAAGAAGAACTTCGGACCGGCCGACTACAAGAACGAGCCGGCCCCGCAGATCACCGAAGGCAGCTGATTCACCGGTGAGGTGCGTCGCCGCCCGCCTGTCGCGGGCGGCGGCGCCCCCCGCCGGCCATCCTGGGGAGAGCGCAGGGCATCGTGTTCGATTTTCTTGATTCCGGGCAGTACGACCTGCTCGGAGCCTTCTGGGTGACGGTTCAGCTCACCCTCTACTCGGCGGTCGGATCCCTCATATGGGGCACCGTCCTGGCCGGGATGCGGGTCAGCCCGGTCCCGCTGCTGCGGGGCTTCGGTACCGCCTACGTCAACCTCGTGCGCAACACGCCGCTGACCGTGCTGATCATCGGCTGCTCGCTGGGCCTCAACCAGACCCTCGGCATCGAGCTGGGCGGCGGAACCTTCAAGGAGATCGGCTTCAAGCTCGCGATCCTCGGGCTCGTCGCCTACACCGGGACCTTCGTCTGCGAGGCGCTGCGCTCGGGCATCAACACCGTGCCGGTCGGCCAGGCCGAGGCGGCCCGCGCCCTGGGACTGAGCTTCTTCCAGGTGCTCACCCTGATCGTGCTCCCGCAGGCTTTCCGGGCGGTGGTCGCACCGCTCGCCAACGTACTGATCGCACTCACCAAGAACACCACGGTGGCGGCGACCATCGGCGTGGCCGAGGCGGCCCTGCTGATGAAGGAAATGGTCGAGAACGAGGCCCAGGCGCTGTTCGCCGTCTTCGGTGTCTTCGCCCTCGGCTTCGTCCTGCTGACCCTGCCCACCGGCCTGCTCATGGGCTGGGTGGCCAAGCGAGTGGCGGTGAAGCGATGAGCTCGGTGCTGTACGACACCCCGGGCCCCCGGGCCAAGGCCCGCAACTGGATATACAGCGGCGTCTTCGTCGCCTTGTTCGCCCTCGCCGCGTGGTGGGCGCTGTCGCTCATGGCCGAGAAGGGCCAGCTCGAAGCCGACAAGTGGACCCCCTTCGTCACCGACAGCCGCGTCTGGACCACCTTCCTGATCCCCGGCCTGCTGGAGACCCTGAGGGCCGCTGCGATCGCCATGGTGATCGCCATTCCGCTCGGCGCCCTCCTCGGCATCGGCCGGCTCTCCGACCACTCCTGGGTGCGCGTCCCGGTCGGCGCGGTCGTCGAGTTCTTCCGCGCCATCCCGGTGCTGATGCTGATGCTGTTCGGCTTCTCGCTGTACGTGCAGTTCGCCGATGTCTCCTCGGACCTGCGCCCGCTGTACGCGGTGATCACCGGCCTGGTGCTCTACAACGCGGCCGTCATCGCCGAGATCGTCCGGGCGGGCGTCCTGTCCCTGCCCTCCGGCCAGACGGACGCGGCCAAGGCGATCGGCATGCGCAAGGGCCAGATCATGGTCCACGTCCTGATCCCGCAGGCCGTCACGGCGATGCTGCCCGCCCTGGTCAGCCAGCTCGTGGTGATCCTGAAGGACACCGCGCTCGGCGGCTCCCTGCTCGGCCTCGGCGAGCTGCTGTCGATGAACCGGCAGATCTCGGCGAACTACAGCAACACCATCGCGACGCTCGTCGTCATCGCCCTGATCTACATCGTGGTCAACTTCGGCCTCACCACCTTCGCCTCCTGGCTGGAGGGCCGGCTGCGCAAATCGAAGAAGGGCTCCGGCGCGGTGGTCGGGGTGGCCGAGGTCAGCGACCTGGCCACCGGGGGCAACAGCGGCGGAGCGGCCTGACCGCCCTCCCGGTTCGAGGCCCCCGAGGGCCTGACGTACGGTCAGTCATACTGCGTAGCCCGTGTGGTGCGGCGGAACTCATCCGCCGCACCACACGGCGCTGTCCGGACCGGCGTCACTTGACGCAGGCACTTCCAGTGGGTTGCATACGTTCTGTGATCACATACCGGACACCGGGAGCCACATCATGGACCCGGTGATCGTCGTCGGCGCGGGGCCCGTCGGGCTGTCCCTGTCCCTCGCCCTGGCCGGCCAGGGCGTGCCCAGCGTCGTGCTCGACGAGGGGCCCGGCAAGGAGGATCCCCGCCCGGCCCGCACCGTCATCCTGCACGCCGACACCGCCGCCATGGCACACCGGCTGGGCTGTACGACGCTGCGCGACGAGGGCGCCTACTTCGCCGCCTGGCGCACCATGCGGCGCAGCCGGCCGGCCCGGCGGTACACCTTCGACGACGGCCCGGCCCCGCTGCACCTGCCGCAGCACGCCCTGACCCGCGGGCTGCGCGACGCCGCCGCCGCGCACCCGCTGGTCCAGCTGGTCACCGACAGCCGTCTGGACGCCGTCGAGCAGGACGGCCGGGGGGTCACCGCGCACACCCGGGGCGCCGAGACCACCTGGTGGCGCGGGAGCCACCTGGTCGGCTGCGACGGCGCCCGCTCCACCGTGCGCAAGCTGATCGGCATCCGCTTCCCTGGCCGTACCGCCGTGGAACGCCACGCCGTCGCCGCCTTGCGCACCGAACTCCCCTGGCCCGGCGAGGCCCTGCTGCACCGCGCCCCGCCGCGGGAGGCCACTTCCCGGCCGCTGCCGGACGGCGTGTGGCGGCTGGACTGGCTGCTGCCGGCGCGCGGGGACCTCGTCACCCCCGACCTCCTGGTGAACCTCATCCGGGACACCCTCGCCGACTGGTGCGGGGGCACGACTCCCCCCTACGACCTCATCGACACCGGCGTCCACACCCTGCACCACCGCCTGGCGCGGCGCTGGCGCGACGGCCGCGTCTTCCTCGCCGGGGACGCCGCGCACCTGCTGGGCGCCCTGGGCACCCAGGGGGTCGAGGAGGGGCTCCGGGACGCCGAGAACCTCGCCTGGAAACTCTCCCTGGCCTGGCACCAGGGGGCGTCCGAGGCCCTGCTCGACAGCTATGAGGACGAGCGGCGCACCGCGGTCGCGGCCCGGCTGCGCGCCGCGGACCAGGCGCTGGCGGTGCTGCGGGCCGGGGGCGGGGGCCTGCGGCCCTACCTGCCCGGTGCCACGCGGTCCGCCGAGTCCCTGCTGACCGACGGCCACCTGGGGCGGGGCCCGCTGGGTGCGGCGCCGGCGTACGCCCCGCCGGTAGCCGTACGGGAGGTGCCGACCGCCACCGAACCGGGCGGCGCCGTGGCGAACGTGCCCGTGACCGCGCCCGACGGAGCGACCGTGCCGCTGCGCGACCTGCTGGGCAAGGGCCGGCTGCTGGTGGTCCTGGTCGCGCCGGGCACCGGGGTCTGGGACCGGCGCCACTGGCTCGGCGCGGGCCTCATGCCCCGCTTGGCGGCCGCGGTCAGCGCCCTGCCCGTCCGTACGGACCTGCTGGTCGCGGACGGCTACCCGGGGGCTGCGGCTCACACCGTGCTCCTGATCCGGCCGGACGGCCACCTGGCCGCGACCTTCGCCGGGGTGCGCCCGGCGGAGCTGTACGAGGCGGCGGACGCCGTCCGGGCGGGCGCACCCTCCTCCCGGCTGCCGGCTCCGGCGCCCGCGCCGCCCACCACACCGGCCGTGGTGATCGATTGACCGGTCCCGCGCAGCCGTGGTTCACTCGCGGACATGACCGGCAACGACGTACGCCTGTGGCGGAGGGTCCATATGGACCTGCTCCGCTACGCGGGCTGCGTGTGTCGCCCCTCCTGCTGATTCGCCTTCCCCTTTCGCGCGCCCCGTGCCGTCACCGGCCTGCGCGCGTCTCCGCGAACCCCAGGACGGTCTCCTGCCATGTCTGCACCCGCGTCCGCCTCCGCGGCTTCCGCCGCCCCTGCTCCCGCACCCCCCGGGGGCCCCACGGCCGCCGAACTCCTCGACTTCGCCCTGCGCACCGCCGCCGACCCCGCGATCGTGGGGTCGCTGCCGCTCGATCCGCAGGGCCGCACCTGGATCAGGCTGGACGGCCCCTGCGGCAGTGAGGCCTGGCTGATCGGCTGGCCGCCGGGGACCGGCACCGGCTGGCACGACCACGCCGAGTCGCGGGGGGCGTTCGCCACCGCCCGGGGCCGGCTCACCGAGCACTCGCTGGCCGTACGGCTGCCCGCGGAGGGCTGGCGTTCGCTGGAACTCGCCGCGGGGGTGGACCGCAGCCGCCGCCTGGAGGCGGGCACCGGGCGGGCCTTCGGGGAGCACCACGTGCACGAGGTCCTCAACGAGTCGGCGAGCGAGCACGCCGTCTCGGTGCACGCGTACTATCCGCCGCTGCCGCTGATCCGCCGTTACAGCCGCAGCGGAGCGGTGCTCGGCCTGGAGCAGGTCGACCGTCCGGAGGACTGGCAGTGAGCGCGGCGGAGCCGACGGGCATCGACGAACTGCTGGAGCGCCTCCGTGCGGGGTACACCCGCATCGCACCGCAGGAGGCGTACGCCGCCTCCCGGGCCGGGGCACTGCTGGTGGACATCCGCTACCAGGCCCTGCGGGAGCGCGACGGGCTGATCCCGGGCGCGCTGGTGGTGGAGCGCAACGAACTGGAGTGGCGGCTGGACCCCCAGGGCAGCCATCGCGCCGCCGAGGCCACGAGCCACGACCTCCAGGTGGTGGTGATCTGCAACGAGGGCTACGCCTCCAGCCTCGCCGCGGTCTCCCTCCACACCCTGGGCCTGCACCGGGCGACGGACCTGACGGGCGGCTTCCAGGCTTGGAAGGCGGCGGGCCTCCCGGTGATCTCCCGGCCCTGACCCCGCCGGCCCGCGCTCGGCCCGCTCCTCGCACCCCGCCGGGGGCAACCGGGCGGGGGCGACCGGGCGGGGCGGCGCCGGCGCTAGCCCGGGTACCCCAGGTCGTCGGCGTCCTCGCCCTCCGCCTCCAGTGCGCGGCGGACCACGCGCAGCGCCATTCCCTCGGGGTAGCCCTTGCGGGCGAGCATCCCGGCGAGGCGCCGGATCCGTTTGTCCCGCTCCAGGCCCCGGGTGGCACGGAGTTTGCGCTCCACGAGCTCCCGGGCCGTCTGCTCCTCCTGCTCGGAGTCCAGCAGCTCCAGGGCGTCCTGTACGAGGGTGGCGTGCACCCCCTTGGTACGGAGCTCCTGCGCCAGGGCCCGCCGGGCCAGGCCCCGGCCGCGATGGCGGGATTCGACCCAGGCTCCGGCGAAGGCGGCGTCGTCGATCAGGCCCACCTCCTCGAACCGGGAGAGGACCTCTTGCGACACCTCCTCGGGGATGTCGCGCTTCGCCAGTGCGTCCGCGAGCTGCCGCCGGGTGCGCGGCATCCCGGTGAGCAGGCGCAGGCAGATCGCCCGCGCCTGCTCCTCGGGGCTCTGGGGCGGCAGTTCGCCGCGGCCTTCACGGCTGCCGCGGTTCCCGCCGCCCCTTCCCTGCTCCCGCACGGGTCAGCTCTTGGCCACGGCGGCCTTGGCCGTCGTCTTGGCCTTCGACGCCGGAGCGGGCACCGCGGTGGCGGCGGCAGCGGCGTCGGCCGTCTCGGCACCGGCCTCGGCGGCGGCGTCCTTGCGGACACCCACGCCCAGCTTCTCCTTGATCTTCCGCTCGATCTCGTCGGCGAGATCCGGGTTGTCCTTCAGGAAGTTGCGGGCGTTCTCCTTGCCCTGGCCGAGCTGGTCGCCCTCGTAGGTGTACCAGGCGCCGGCCTTGCGCACGAAGCCGTGCTCCACGCCCATGTCGATCAGGCCGCCCTCGCGGCTGATGCCGTGGCCGTAGAGGATGTCGAACTCGGCCTGCTTGAACGGCGGCGCGACCTTGTTCTTGACGACCTTGACGCGGGTGCGGTTGCCGACCGCGTCCGTGCCGTCCTTGAGGGTCTCGATACGGCGGATGTCGAGGCGCACGGAGGCGTAGAACTTCAGCGCGCGGCCACCCGTCGTGGTTTCCGGCGAGCCGAACATCACGCCGATCTTCTCGCGGAGCTGGTTGATGAAGATCGCGGTGGTCTTGGACTGGTTGAGCGCACCGGTGATCTTCCGGAGTGCCTGGCTCATCAGACGGGCCTGGAGACCCACGTGCGAGTCGCCCATCTCCCCCTCGATCTCGGCGCGCGGCACCAGGGCCGCCACGGAGTCGATGACGATCAGGTCGAGGGCGCCGGAGCGGACGAGCATGTCCACGATCTCCAGCGCCTGCTCGCCGGTGTCCGGCTGCGACAGGATGAGGTTGTCGGTGTCGACGCCGAGGGCCTTGGCGTATTCGGGGTCGAGCGCGTGCTCGGCGTCCACGAAGGCGACGGTGCCGCCGGCCTTCTGCGCATTGGCCACGGCGTGCAGGGTCAGGGTCGTCTTACCGGAAGACTCCGGCCCGTACACCTCGATCACACGGCCGCGGGGCAGCCCGCCGACGCCGAGCGCGATGTCCAGCGCGGTCGATCCCGTGGGGATGACCTCGATGGGGTCGTTCGGCTTGTCGCCGAGGCGCATCACCGCACCCTTGCCGAATTGCCGTTCAATCTGTGCGAGAGCGGCGTCGAGAGCCTTCTCGCGGTCGGTGCCTGCCATGGGTTCCACCCGGTTTGCTTGAGTCGATCGCTTCACGCCATTGACGCTAGTGCCTGCCACTGACAATGCGCCTCCACGACCGGTTCGGCTGTGGATAACCCATCAGAATGGATGTTCGATTTCTATGTCAAGCGCACCACGCCATACCCCGGGGGCCCCGCCCGCACCCCGCCTATGACGCACCACGCGAGGGCGGGTGACAACCCACGGTTGACACCTCGGAACTGTCAACCTAGGGTTGCCTCCATGACGAACCCTCCCGTGGAACCCGTCCGCATGACCAATCCGGTACGCCTCGACGACCTCATCGAGGCCATCAAGAAGGTCCACACCGACACCCTGGAGCAACTCAGCGGCGCCGTCGTCGTCGCCGAGTCCCTCGGTGACGTGGCCGACCATCTGATCGGCCACTTCGTCGACCAGGCCCGCCGCTCCGGAGCCTCCTGGACCGACATCGGCCGCAGCATGGGCGTCACCCGCCAGGCCGCCCAGAAACGCTTCGTCCCCAAGGCCGACAAGGAGGGCGACCCGGGCCTCGACCCCAACGAGGGCTTCGGCCGCTTCACCCCGCGCGCCCGCAACGTCGTCGTCACCGCCCAGAACGAGGCCCGCGCCGCCGGCGGCACCGAGATCCGCACCGAGCACCTGCTCCTCGGCCTGCTCAGCGAGCCGGAGGGCCTGGCGGCCCTCGCCCTGACCGCCCAGGGGGTCGCGGCCGGCGACGTGCGCACCGCGGCGACGGCGACGCTGCCCCCGGCCGCGGAGGCCGTCCCCGACCTCATCCCCTTCGACGCCTCCGCGAAGAAGGCCCTGGAGCTCACCTTCCGCGAGGCCCTGCGCCTGGGTCACAACTACGTCGGCACCGAGCACGTCCTGCTCGCGCTCCTGGAGCTGGAGCACGGCACGGGCCCGCTCAGCGGCCTCGGCGTGGACAAGGACGCCGTCGAGGCCTGGGTCACCGAAGCCCTGGCAGCCGTACTCGGCGACGCGGACGCGCAGTAGAGGCGTCCGCGTCCCGCGTCAGCTCGTACCGCTTCACGTACGCGCCGAGGAACGCCTGCAGCGTGGCGACGGCCGGGATCGCGATGAGCGCCCCGACCGCGCCCAGCAGGGCGGTGCCCGCGATGACCGAGCCGAAGGCCACCGCCGGGTGGATGTCGACGGTCCTGGACGTCAGCTTGGGCTGCAGGACGTAGTTCTCGAACTGCTGGTAGACGACGACGAAGCCGAAGACGTACAGCGCGTACCAGGGGTTGACCGTGAAGGCCAGCAGCATCGGCAGCGCGCCCGCGAGGTAGGTGCCGATCGTGGGGATGAACTGGGAGACGAGTCCCACCCACACGGCGAGCGCGGGCGCGTACGGCACGCCGAGGACCGCCAGCAGGACGTAGTGGGCGACGCCGGAGATCAGCGCCATCAGCCCGCGCGAGTACAGGTAGCCGCCCGTCTTGGCGACGGCGATCTCCCAGGCGCGCAGCACCTCGGACTGCTTGGCGGGCGGCAGTACGGAGCACAGCGCGCGCCGCAGCCGCGGCCCGTCGGCGGCGAAGTAGAAGGAGAACAGCCCGATCGTCAGCAGTTTGAAGAGTCCGCCGAGGACGGTGGCGGACACGTCCAGCACGCCGCTCGCACTGTTCTGCACGTACTTCTGGAGCCAGTCGGAGTGCAGCATGCTGTCCTGGATGTCCAGCCGGGACAGCTTGGTGTGGAAGGCCGCGTTGATCGAGTTGATGACCGAGTCGAGGTAGCGCGGGAAGTTCTCCACCAGGTCGACGATCTGCCCGGCGAGCATCGAGCCGAGCAGCGCGAGGAAGCCGGCGACGAAGGCGAAGACGGCGAGGAACACCAGGAAGGTGGCGAGCCCGCGGCGCATGCCGCGCGCGGCCATCCGGGAGACCGCCGGCTCGACCGCGAGCGCCAGGAAGAACGCGATCAGGATGTTGACGAGCAGCCCGATCAGCTGGTGGAAGGCCCAGCTGCCGAGCTGGAAGCAGGCGACGAGCGCCAGTACGAGGACCACGGCGCGCGGCAGCCAGCGCGGCATCCGGTCCCCGTACCCGGCCGGGAAGGGCCGGGCGGGAGGCTCCCCGCCGCCGTCGGGGGCGGGGACCGGCCCGGCCGGGCCCGACCAGTCGCCGGGAGCGGCGGCCCGACCCCCCGGACCTGCGGGAGCGGGCGGGGCGCCGAGGGCGGCCGGCCCTCCGGGGCCGCCGGGCTCGGGCCGCCGGGGCGGCGGCGCGCCCTTGGCGTGTACGTGCTGGTCGGTCGTGTCTTCGGTGGCTGCCACACGGCAAGTCTGTCCCACCGGCGGCCCGTACCGCGAAGCGGCGCCGCGCGCCGGCTCCGGCCCGGCCGCCCCGGCGCCCCTGCGCGCCGGGCCCCGCACCCGGCGTCAGCGCAGCGAGGCCGGCACGTCCATCGCCGAACACACCGCGCGCCACACGTCCTTGGCCTCCCAGCCCGCCTCGAGCGCCTGGTGGACGGTCCGGCCGCCGAGCTCCGTCATGACATGGTCCCGGGCGAAGGAGTCCGCGTAGCCCGCACCGAAGTGCTCCGCCATCCGCTCCCAGAAAATCGTCAACCGCATGCCTCCAGTATCCCGCCCCGGAGAGTGCACCCGCCCCGTTCGTCCCCCGGCGCCGCTCCACGGCGCCCTACGGTTTCCCGCATGTCTGGAGACGAAGTCCCCCCGGCGCCCGCCACGGCGGCCCCGGTCCCGCCGCAGGCCCGGCCGGTCCCCGGGGCCCGCTCGGCCCCGCTGGACCGCGCGGAACGGTTCATCTGGCTCACGGCCCGCGTGCTGGAGCAGCGGCGGTTCGCGTTCCACTTCCTCGGCGGGGACGCCGGACCGGTGGACACCGCCCTCGCTTCCCACCTCAACGGCGACGGCGGCTACGGGCACGCCCTCGATCCCGATGTGCGCGGCCCGCTCAGCCAGCCCCTGCACACCGTGTACGCGCTGCGCGTCCTGGACGGCCTGGGACGCTGCGCCGGGCCCCGCGTCGAGCGGCTGTGCGGCCACCTCACCCGCGTCTCCACCGCGGAGGGGGCCCTCCCCGTGCTCTCGCCGGGCCCGCGCGAGCACCCGGCGGCCCCCTACCACCTCGCGCAGGACGACCCGCCGGGGGCGCTGCTGACCACCGGCCCGGTCGTCGGCCTGCTGCACCGCAACCGGGTCTGGCACGCCTGGCTCTTCCGGGCCACGGACTTCTGCTGGGACCGCATCGAGGGGCTGCGCCACTCGCACCCGTACGAGGTCCGCAGCGCGGTGGACTTCCTCGACGGCGTCCCCGACCGGGCGCGCGCGACGGCCGCCGCGGACCGGCTGGGGCGGCTGGTGCGCGCGCAGGGCCTCGTCGTGCTCGATCCGGCGCGGCGCCGCGAGCATCCGCCCGCCCGCGGCTACGCGCCGCAGGAGCAGCTTTTCCCGCACGACTTCGCCACGAGGCCCGAGTCGCTGGCCCGCGGCTGGTTCACCGCCGAGGAGCTGCGCCGCTCGCTGGACTTCCTGGCCGGCCGGCAGCAGCCGGACGGCGGCTGGCCGCAGCGCCGCAGGCCCTGGGCGCCGGGCAGCGCGCTGGAGCGGCGGCCGATCGCCACCCTGGAGGCGCTGCTGACGCTGCGCGCCTACGGACGCCTCCCGGACGCAGGGTCCGCCGGGAGCGGGCTCAACCGCCCAGGGCCCGTACCCCCGCGGTGACCGCGACGGCGGCGGCGACGACCAGCAGGAAGGGGGCCCGCGCCAGCAGCGCGGCCGCGGCGGCGGCCAGCCCGGCGGCGCGGGCGTCGAGGACGAGCTCGTGGCCCGTGCTGAAGGTCTGCTGCGCGGTGAGCGCGGCGAGCAGGGCCACGGGCAGCAGGGCGGAGAGCCGGCGCACCAGCGGCCGCTCCAGGGCCTGGGCGGGGACGAGCAGCCCGACCAGTTTGACGGCGTAGCAGCCGACGACGGTCAGCCCGATGGCGATCCAGACGTTCACGAGCGGCGTCCCTTCATCCACAGCACGGCCGGCGCGGCCAGCGCGGCGATCAGGACCGGCACCCCGGCGGGCAGCACGGGCAGGAAGCCCAGCCCGAGGACGAGCGCGAGGGCGGCGACGGCCCGCTCGGTGCCGGTCCGCAGCATCGGCGCGAGCAGCGCCAGGAAGACGGCGGGCCCGGCGGCGTCAAGGCCCCACACCCTGGTGTCGCCGATGGCCTCGGCGCCGAGCGCCCCGAGCAGGGTGGTGAGGTTCCACAGCACGTACAGGCTGATCCCGGTGGCGGCGAAGCCGAGCCGGGCCGACCTGCGGTCCGGCTGGGCCAGCGCCACGGCGGTGGTCTCGTCGATCACCCAGTGCGCGGCGAAGGGCCGTACGGCGCGCGGCAGCGCGAGCAGCTGCGACAGCCTCAGCCCGTAGAAGGCGTTGCGCGTCCCGAGGAAGAAGGCGCCGGCGGCGGCGGTGAACGGATTGCCGCCGGCCGCCAGCGCCCCGACCAGCGCGAACTGCGAGGCGCCGGTGAAGACGAGCAGGCTCAGCACGCAGGCCTGGAGCGCGTCGATCCCGGCCCCCGCGGCGGTCACCCCGAAGGCGAACCCGGACAGCCCGACGGCCACCCCCACCCCGAGCGCGTCCCGCACGACGGCGCCGCGCGGCCGTCCTTCGGCGACCCCCTCGGGGGTCTCCTGCGTCATGATCCGATGTTCTCCCACGCCCCGAAGCTACGCAGGCCGGGGCGGCGCGGTCTTGTACGTTCCTGCGGTCCGGCCGGCGGACCGGACCGCGGGACGGCTGCGGCGTACGCGCTGTCCTACGCGCCGTCGTGCGTGCCCGCGCCCGCCCCGGCCCCGGCCCCGGCCCCGGCCGGAGGCTACCCGGCGGCCCGTTCCCGCCGGTAGGCCCCCGGCGGAACCCCCACGATCCGGGTGAAGTGCCGGTTCAGGTGCGGCTGGTCGGTGAAGCCGACGGCGACGGCCACCTCCGCGGGCGGTGTTCCCGCGCCGAGCAGCCGTCGAGCCCGCCGGACCCGCGCGTCGGTCAGCCAGGTGTGGGGCGGCATCCCGTACCGGTCCCGGAAGGCGCGCAACAGGGCGAACGGACTCGTCCCGAGCTCCGCCGCGAGCTGTTCCAGCGAGGGCGGAGCGGCCATCCGCTCCTCCAGGAGCGCCCGGGCCCGCTCGGCGTCGGCGGCGCCCGCGCGCCGTACCGTACGGGCCGGCAGCGGTCCCGCGTGCCTGCCGAGCATGCGCGCCACCACGCCCCGCAGCAGCGTGTCGGCGGCCAGCGCGTTTCCGGCCTCGGCGGCCCGGTGGACCCCGGCGATCGCCCCCGAGCCCTCCGGGTCGGCGACCATGTCGGCGGTGAATCCGGGGGTTCCGCGCGGGGCGCCGATCTCGGCGGCGACCTCGGTGATCAGGTCGCGGGAGGGGTAGAGGGTGGCGTACGCCCAGCCCTCGGGGACCCCGGCCCGCGCGCTGTGCGCCACCTCGGGGTTGATCAGGACGACGCTGCCCGGTCCCGCCCGGACGGTACCGCCGGGCAGTCCGATCTCCTCGACGCCGCCGGTGACGGCCGCGATGACGTACCCGTCGTGGGCGTGGCGCGGGAAGGTGTGGCGTACGTAGCGGGCGCGCAGCAGGTCCAGCCCGGGCAGCTGCGGGTACTGCCAGTGCCGGGCCCACTCCCGGCGCTCCTCGTCCTTGCCCATCCACCCATTCTGCGCCCCGCCGGACGGGGGTGTTCTCGCAGGTCCGGATGGTTGTCGGTGGCGGGGTGCAGGATGGGGGCATGTCCGGCTCCGCGCTCGCCTCGTTCTCCCCCGCGACCCGCTCCTGGTTCACGGGGGCCTTTCGTACGCCCACGCCCGCCCAGGAGGGCGCCTGGCGGGCGATCGCACAGGGTTCGGACGTGCTGGTCGTGGCGCCCACCGGCTCCGGCAAGACCCTGGCCGCCTTCCTGGCCGCCCTCGACCAGCTGGCAGCGACCCCGCCGCCGGCCGAGCCGAAGAAGCGCTGCCGGGTGCTGTACGTATCGCCGCTGAAGGCCCTGGCGGTGGATGTGGAGCGCAATCTGCGCAGCCCCCTGACGGGCATCCGGCAGGAGTCCGTCCGCCTCGGTCTGCCGGAGCCGGAGATCCGGGTCGGGATCCGCTCCGGCGACACCCCGCCGGCCGAGCGCCGGGCGCTGGCCACCCGCCCGCCGGACATCCTGATCACCACGCCCGAGTCCCTCTTCCTGATGCTGACCTCGGCCGCGCGGGAAGCCCTCGCCGGGATCGAGACGGTGATCCTGGACGAGGTGCACGCCGTGGCCGGCACCAAGCGCGGCGCCCACCTCGCGCTCTCCCTGGAGCGTCTGGACGAACTGCTGCCGCGCCCGGCGCGCCGGATCGGCCTGTCGGCGACGGTCCGGCCGGTGGACGAGGTGGCCCGCTACCTCGCACCGCGCGGCCGAACCATGATCGTGCAGCCCCCTTCCGCCAAGGAGTTCGACCTGTCCGTGGTCGTCCCCGTACAGGACATGGGCGAACTGGGCGGCTCGCCCGCGACCGAGGGCCGCGAGGGCGGCGACAAACCCTCGATCTGGCCCCATGTCGAGGAGCGGATCGCGGATCTGGTGCAAGCCCACCGCTCGACGATCGTGTTCGCGAATTCGCGCCGTCTCGCGGAGCGGCTGTGCAACCGGCTCAACGAGATCGCGTACGAGCGCGCCATGGGCGAGAAGATGCCGGAGGGCTCGCCCCCGGCGGAGATCATGGCGCAGTCGGGCGCCGCCCAGGGCGCCCCGCCGCTGCTGGCCCGCGCCCACCACGGTTCGGTCTCCAAGGAGCAGCGGGCTCTGGTGGAGGAGGATCTGAAGGCGGGCCGGCTGCCCGCGGTGGTCGCCACCTCCAGCCTGGAACTGGGCATCGACATGGGCGCGGTGGACCTGGTGATCCAGGTGGAGTCCCCGCCCTCGGTGGCCTCCGGGCTCCAGCGCGTGGGCCGGGCCGGGCACCAGGTCGGCGCGGTCTCCACCGGCGTGGTCTTCCCCAAGTACCGCGGCGACCTGGTGCAGGCGGCCGTGGTCACCGAGCGGATGCGCACCGGCTCGATCGAGTCCCTGCGCATCCCGTCGAACCCGCTGGACGTCCTGGCGCAGCAGCTGGTCGCGATGGTCGCGATGGACACGTGGCAACTGGACGACCTGCTGGCGCTGGTGCGCCGGGCGGCGCCCTTCGCGGCCCTGCCCGAGTCGGCGTTCACCTCGGTGCTGGACATGCTGGCCGGCCGCTATCCCTCGGACGCCTTCGCCGAGCTCAGGCCCCGTGTCGTCTGGGACCGCGTCGCCGGGACGATCACCGGCCGGCCGGGCGCCCAGCGGCTGGCGGTCACCTCGGGCGGCACCATCCCCGACCGCGGCCTCTTCGGGGTCTTCCTGGCCGGCTCCGACCCGAAGAAGGGCGGCGGGCGGGTCGGCGAGCTCGATGAGGAGATGGTCTACGAGTCCCGCGTCGGGGACGTCTTCACCCTGGGCACCAGCACCTGGCGGATCGAGGACATCACCCGCGACCGCGTCCTGGTCACCCCAGCGCCCGGCGTGCCCGGGCGACTGCCGTTCTGGAAGGGCGACCAGCTGGGCCGCCCCCTGGAACTGGGCCGCGCCGTCGGCGCGTTCCTGCGCGAACTGGGCGGCCTCGGCGACGAGGACGCCCGGCTGCGGCTGCTGGCGGCAGGCCTGGACGCCTGGGCCGCGGAGAACGTCCTGACGTACCTCGCCGAGCAGCGCGCGGCATGCGGCCACGTGCCGGACGACCGGACCGTCGTGGTCGAGCGGTTCCGGGACGAGCTCGGCGACTGGCGGGTCGTCGTCCACTCCCCCTTCGGCGCCCAGGTGCACGCTCCGTGGGCGCTGGCGCTGAGCGCCCGGCTCGCCGAGAAGTACGGCATGGACGCCCAGGTCATGCACGCCGATGACGGGATCGTGCTCCGCCTGCCCGATGCCGACCTGCTCTCCATGGACCTGCTCGACCACGACCCGGCGCATCCCGCCGGCTTCGAATTCGACGACGAACAGGCCCCGCTGGGCGCCGCCGATGTCGTCTTCGACCGCGGCGACGTCAGCCGGATCGTCACCGACCAGGTCGGCGGTTCGGCGCTCTTCGCCTCCCGCTTCCGCGAATGCGCGGCCCGGGCGCTGCTGCTGCCGCGGCGCAGCCCCGGCAAGCGCACCCCCCTGTGGCAGCAGCGTCAGCGTGCCTCCCAACTGCTCCAGGTGGCTTCGGAGTTCGGGTCCTTCCCGATCGTGCTGGAAGCCGTGCGCGAGTGCCTCCAGGACGTCTTCGACGTGCCCGGCCTGACCGAGCTCATGGGTGACATCGAGGCGCGCCGCGTCCGGCTGGTCGAGGTCACCACTCCCGAACCCTCCCCCTTCGCCCGGTCGCTGCTCTTCGGGTACGTCGCCCAGTTCCTCTACGAGGGCGATTCGCCCCTCGCCGAGCGCAGGGCGGCCGCGCTGTCGCTGGACTCCCGCCTGCTGGCCGAGCTGCTCGGGCAGGCGGAGCTGCGCGAGCTGCTCGACGCGCAGGTGCTGGAGGAGCTGGAGCGGGAGCTCCAGTGGCGCACCGAGGACCGGCGGGCCAAGGACCCCGAGTCGGTGGCCGACCTGCTGCGCATGCTGGGCCCCCTGACGGAGGCCGAACTGGCCGAGCGGGGAGCCGGTGCGGACTGGGCACAGGAGCTCGGCTCGGCCCGCCGCGCCATCCGCGTCCGGATCGGCGGCGCCGACCACTGGGCGGCCATCGAGGACGCCGGCCGGCTGCGGGACGCGCTGGGCACGGCCCTGCCCGTCGGCGTTCCGGAAGCCTTCACCGAACCGGTCAAGGACCCGCTGGGCGACCTCCTCGCCCGCTACGCGCGCACCCACGGCCCGTTCACGACGGCGGCCGCGGCCACCCGCTTCGGCCTGGGCCCGGCGGTCACCGAGGGCGCCCTGCACCGGCTCGCGGCGGCCGGCCGGGTGGTGCAGGGCGAGTTCCATCCGGCGGGCATCGGCCAGGAGTGGTGCGACGCCGCGGTGCTGCGCAGGCTTCGCCGCCGCTCGCTGGCCGCCCTGCGGCAGGAACTGGAACCGGTCCCGCCGACCTCGCTGGCGACCTTCCTGCCGCAGTGGCAGCACCTGGGCGGGGCCCTGCGCGGCATCGACGGTCTGGCCCGGGCGGTCGAACAGCTCCAGGGCGCACCCGTACCGGCCTCGGCGCTGGAGCGCCTGATCCTCCCCTCGCGGGTCAGCGGCTACTCCGCCGGGCTGCTGGACGACCTGACCACCGCCGGCGAGGTGATGTGGGCCGGCGCCGGCGCCCTGCCGGGCAAGGACGGCTGGATCTCCCTCTACCTGGCGGACGCCGCCCCGCTGCTGCTGCCGCCACCGCACCCGCTGGAGCTCGGCCCGGTGCACCAGGCGGTCCTGGACTGCCTCTCGGGCGGGTACGGCCTGTTCTTCCGGCAGATCGCCGAATCGGTCCGCGCCGGCTCTCCGGAGGTCTCCGACCTCGCCCTCTCGGAGGCGGTGTGGGATCTGGCCTGGTCGGGCCGGCTCACCAACGACACCCTGAACCCGCTGCGGGCGCTGCTGGGCTCGGGCCGCACCGCGGGATCGACGGCCCACCGGGCCCGGCGCACGGTCCCGCGCGGCCGTTACGGCACCCTCAGCGCCACGGCCTCGCGCACCGGGCCGCCCACCGTCTCGGGCCGCTGGTCGCTGCTGCCGCAGCAGGCCGCCGACCCGACCCACCGTGCCCACGCCCTGGCCCGGACCCTGCTGGACCGGCACGGCGTGGTGACGCGCGGTGCGGTCGCCGCCGAAGGGGTGGAAGGCGGTTTCAGTGCGGTCTACCGCGTCCTGTCGGCATTCGAGGACAGCGGCCAGGCCCGCCGCGGCTACGTCGTGGAGGGGCTCGGCGCCGCCCAGTTCGCGATGGACGGCGCGGTGGACCGCCTCCGGGCCGCCGAGCGCACCCCGCCCCCGCTGGCGGCGGTGGTCCTGGCCGCCGCCGACCCGGCCAACGCGTACGGCGCGGCCCTGCCCTGGCCGGAGCCTCCGGCCGGCGCCACCCACAAGCCCGGCCGCAAGGCGGGCTCCCTGGTGGTCCTGGTCGACGGCGAGCTCATCCTGTACCTGGAGCGCGGCGGCAAGACCCTCCTCGCCTGGCCGGAGCCGGGCGAGCCCCGCCTGACCGCCGCCGTGGAGACGCTGGCCACGGCAGCCCGCTCGGGCACCCTCCCCGCCCTCACGGTGGAACGCATCAACACCAACCCCTCCCTCACCTCTCCACTGGGCCCCACCCTGGAATCAGCCGGCTTCCACGCCACCCCCAGGGGCCTCCGCCTGCGCCCCTGACCCCAGCCCCGCCCCCGCCCACGTCCCCGACCCCAGCGCGGACCGGTCCGGCGCGCGCCCCCACCCCCAGCCCCAGCCCCAGCCCCAGCCCCAGCCCCAGCCCCAGCCAGTGTCGAGGGCCCGGCGGCCCCGGCCCCCACCCCTGGCGTACGAGGCCAAGGGCCCGGGGCGAAGCCCCTTGGCCCCGGCCCTGCCGGCGTCTGAGGCGCGGAGCCCGCGCCCCGCCCCGCTCACGCCCGAGACCCGGAGCCTGGCGAGAACCCGCACCCCGACCCCGCCGACCTCCGAGCCCGAGGCCCGAGGCCCGAGGCCCAGCGCGGCGCCCGCACCCCCGCCCCGCCCGCGGTTCAGGCGCCGGGGTTCGGGGCGGAGTCCCGGGGAAAGGGCGGGTGGGGATCCGCTCCGCGCGGCGCCCCCGACGGGCCCACCCCCGCCCCACCACCCCGGGAGACAATCGGCTCATGCCCGAAGGAGACAGCATCTGGCGCGCAGCGGCCCGCCTCCACTCCGCGCTCGCCGGCAAACCCCTCACCCGCAGCGACCTCCGCGTCCCCCGCTTCGCGACCGCCGACCTCACCGGCCGCACCACCCTCGACGTCATCCCCCGCGGCAAACACCTCCTGGCCCGCTTCGAGGGCGGCCTCACCCTCCACAGCCACCTCCGCATGGACGGCGCCTGGAACGTCTTCCCCGCGGGGGCGAAGTGGCACGGGGGCCCCGCCTACGAGATCCGCGCCATCCTCGGCACCGCCGACCACACCGCCGTCGGCTACCGCCTCCCGGTCCTGGAGCTCATCCGCACCGCGGAGGAGGACCGCGCCGTGGGCCACCTCGGCCCCGACCTCCTGGGCCCCGACTGGGACGCCGAGCGCGCTGTCGCCAACCTGCTGGCCGCCCCCGAGCGCCCCCTCGGGGAAGCCCTGCTCGACCAGCGCAACCTCGCCGGGATCGGCAACATCTACAAGGCCGAGATCTGCTTCCTGGCCCAGGTCACCCCCTGGACCCCGGTCGGGGCGCTCCCCGAGAGCACGCTGCTGCGCCTGGCCGCGGCCGCGCAGCGCCTGCTGGCCGCCAACGTCGGCGACCGGCCCGCGCACCGCAACACCACCGGCAGCCGCCGTCCCGGCCAGGACCTCTTCGTCTACGGCCGGCTCCGCCGCCCCTGCCTGCGCTGCGGCACTCCCGTCCGCGAGGCCTCCCAGGACGACCGTCCCACCTACTGGTGCCCCTCCTGCCAGACGGGCCCGACCCCGTGAGGCACGTCCTGTCCGACCGGCCCCCGCCAGTCAATTGACGCACCGTCAGTTTTGGTCGTACGGTCCCGGCATGCCCCCGCCCGAGCCCGAGCCCCACCCCAAGCCGAGGCCCGCACCCCCGCCTCCGGCCCCGCCCCCGTACGACCTCACCGGCCGCACCGCCTTCGTCACCGGCGCCGCCGGCGGCATCGGCCGCGCCGTCGCCGTTCTCCTGGCCGCGGTCGGCGCACACGTGCACTGCGCCGACCGCGACGAAGCGGGACTCGGACAGACTGCCGCCCTCATCGCCGCGGCCGGCGCGGCCGGTCCGGCCGGCCCGGCCGCCACGCTCCACCCCCTCGACGTCACCGACCGCAGCTCACTGCGGGCTGCCGTCGCGGCCGCGGGCCCCCTCGACATCGCCGCCGCCATCGCCGGGATCATGCACACCAGCAGCGTCCTGGAGACCTCGGACGAGGACCTCGACCGGGTCTTCGACGTCAACTTCAAGGGGGTACTGCACACCTGCCAGGAGGCAGCCCGGTCCATGATCGCAGCGGGCCGCCCCGGCTCGATCGTCACCATGGCCTCCGGGGCGGTGGACGCCGCCCAGCCCGGCCTGCTCTGCTACAGCGCCGCCAAGGCGGCTGTGGTCCAGCTGACCAAGACGCTCGCCACCGAGGCCGGCCCGCACGGCATCCGGGTCAACGCCGTCGCGCCCGGCTGGGTCCGCACCCCCATGACCGCCCGCCACGGCGCCGAGGTCCAGGAGCGGACCGAGGCGATGATGGTCCGCCTGTCGCCCCTGCGCCGGGTCGGCGAGCCCGTGGACATCGCCCAGGCCGTGCTCTACCTGGCGTCCGACGCCTCGTCCTTCATGACGGGCCAGATCCTTCGTCCCAACGGCGGCGTCGCGATGCCCTGGTAGCCGGGACGTCCCGCGCCGCCCCGGCCGCGGCCCCGCTCCCGTCCCCCACGGACGGCCCGGGGGCGCCCGTGGCGCCCCCGCCGCCGCCACCGGCCCGGACGGCCCTGCGCCGGACCTTGCGCACCGGCGCCGGCACGCAGTGCACCGGCAGCAGTCCCAGCCCCCAGCCTCCCACGGCCACCGCGCCCTCCACGGGCCCGGACTCCGCGGGCACCAGCACCAGCCTCAGCACGGCCCACCACCACAGCGCCCCGACCGCGAGCCCGAGGGCCCAAGCCGCAGGTACGCGTCGTAACCGCCGCACGGCTACCTCCCAGGGCCGGGATGCGGACGGGCCCATCCTCCCGCACCGCTCCCGGCGCCGCACCCAGAACAGCCGGGAGCCCCGGCCGGTGCTCTAGGCACCGGCCGGGGCTCCGGCCACACTCACACGCTCACGTGCTCGCTCACGCGGCTACGACATTCACCGCTTCCGCAGGCGCCTTGATGGTCACCCGCTCGGGCCCCGGGACCGAAGTCATGGACACCGAATTGAGCATCGGGCGGACCGGCACACTCACCGGTTCGCTTGCCGCGGCCGACTGTGCCAGCTCGGCCAGCGACAGTTCGTCGCTGACTTCGCGCATCAGCTCGGACATCCGTACGTCCAACGCGTCGCAGATCGCGGAGAGCAGCTCGGAGGATGCCTCCTTCTGCCCCCGTTCCACCTCGGAGAGATAGCCGAGCGAAACTCGGGCCGACGAGGAGACTTCGCGCAGAGTACGGCCCTGGCGCTGGCGCTGCCGACGCAGCACGTCACCCAGCAGGCGACGGAGCAGAATCATCGGTGGCTCCCTCCTCTGACCGTGTAGCCGCATCCTTCACGCCCCACCGTACCGCCTCGCGCCGCGGCCGTGCGGGGAGCGATGTCGTGTTCACTCAGGGCTGCAAACATCAAATCCCCCCGTTCTGTTCCGTATCCTGCCTCCGCGCATTCTCACGGAGTTGGCTTGAGAGAAGTTCGAGTACTGTGCGTGCACTCTCCCTACGAATTTCCGCGCGGGAGCCGTTCAACCACAGCCGGGCCGTTTTCCCGCCCTGCGGACCCTCCACGGCGATGTGGACCGTGCCGACCGGCTGCCCGTCCTGCGGGTCCGGGCCGGCGACGCCGGTGGTGGCGATTCCCCAGGAGGCGGCCATCACCCGCCGCACCCCCGCCGCCATCTCCCTCGCGACCTGGGCGTTCACCGCGCCTTCGGCGGCCAGCAGTCCGGCGTCCACTCCCAGCACCCGGTGCTTGAGCTCGGTGGCGTAGGCGGTGACGGAGCCGCGGAAGGACCGCGACGCGCCGGGGACCGCGGTGAGCTCGGCGGCGACCACGCCACCGGTCAGCGACTCCGCGACGGCGACCGTCTGGTCACTCTCCGCGAGCAGCCGCAGCACGTCCGCGGCCGCCGCGTGCAGGGCCGTCCCGTCGGCCGCCTCGGCCGCGGGCGCCCCGGCCGGCCTCGGTCCGGCTCCCGGTTCAGCCACAGGAGGAATCCCCTGCCGTGTCCGTCACGTCGCGACCCGCTCCGCCGCGCGCTCCGCGGCGAGGCCCGCACGGCGCAGGACGACCGCCTGCCGGATGTAGTCCAGTCCCGTGAGCACGGTCAGCAGGACGGCGAGCGCCATCATCCAGAAGCGCAGGGTCGCCAGCGGGCCGGTCAGCGCGAGCACGTACATGCCCACGGCCGTGCCTTGCGCCAGGGTCTTGACCTTGCCGCCCCGGCTGGCCGGAATCACCCCGTAGCGGATCACCCAGAAGCGCAGCAGCGTGATCCCCAGTTCGCGCCCGAGGATCACCCCGGTCACCCACCAAGGGAGGTCGCCCAGCCAGGAGAGACAGATCAGCGCCGACCCCATGATCGCCTTGTCGGCGATGGGGTCGGCGATCTTGCCGAAGTCCGTGACCAGGTTGTACGTCCGGGCCAGGTGCCCGTCGAAGATGTCCGTGATCATGGCGACGGCGAAGGCGGCCCACGCGAAGGCCCGCCACGCGGGGTCGTAGCCGCCCTGTGCCAGCAGCAGGAAGACGAAGCCCGGCACCAGCACGAGACGGATCATCGTGAGGATGTTGGCGATGTTCCACAGGCTGGCCTGATCGACCGCCGCGGCTCCCAGCTTCGCGCCGGGCGCGGGCCGACGGCCGGTCCCGCCCGCCGCAGATGCCGGGACTCCGGTCATCCGGCCGCCTCCTCAAGATCCGTGCCCAGGGGCTCGGCCACCAGGTCCACACCCAGGGTGCCGACCACCTTCGCCGTGACGATACGCCCCGGGACCAGGCCGGCGCCGTCCGTGAAGACGACCTGCCCGTCCGTCTCGGGAGCCTGGTGGGCGGCCCTCCCGTAGGCGCCTTCGCCGTCCTGCGCCTCGTCGAGCGGTACGACCGTCTCGACGAGTACCTCCAGGGTCTCCCCGATCCGCTCTTCCGCGCGCTGCGAGGTGAGCTCCTCGGCGAGCCGCTGCATGTGGGAGAGGCGCTCGGCGATGGTGTCCTCGTCGAGCTTGTTCTCGTAGGTGACGGCCTCGGTGCCGTCCTCGTCGGAGTAGCCGAAGACGCCGATGGCATCGAGGCGGGCGTGGGTGAGGAAACGCTCCAGCTCGGCGAAGTCCGACTCCTTCTCGCCGGGGAAGCCGACGATGAAGTTGGACCGGACGCCGGCCTGCGGGGCCTTGCCGCGGATGGTGTCCAGCAGCTCCAGGAAGCGGTCGGTGTCGCCGAAGCGGCGCATGGCGCGCAGCACGTCGGGGGCCGAGTGCTGGAAGGAGAGGTCGAAGTACGGGACGACCTTGGGGGTCGAGGTCAGTACGTCGATCAGGCCGGGCCGCATCTCGGCCGGCTGGAGGTAGCTGACGCGGACGCGCTCGATGCCGTCCACCGCGGCCAGCTCCGGCAGCAGGGTCTCCAGCAGCCGGATGTCCCCGAGGTCCTTGCCGTAGGAGGTGTTGTTCTCGGAGACGAGCATGACCTCCTTGACGCCCTGCTCGGCGAGCCAGCGGGTCTCGCCCAGCACGTCGCTCGGGCGGCGGGAGATGAAGGAGCCGCGGAAGGAGGGGATGGCGCAGAAAGAGCAGCGCCGGTCACAGCCGGAGGCCAGCTTGACCGAGGCAACGGGGCTCTTGTCCAGGCGGCGGCGCAGGGGCGCGCGCGGGCCGGAGGCGGGGGCGACGCCCTCCGGCAGGTCCGCGGGGGCTTCGGCGACGGGCTCCTGGGCGTGGCCGGGGAGGGCGACCTCGGCGGCCTGCCGCTGCGCGGGGCTGATCGGCAGCAGCTTGCGCCGGTCGCGCGGAGTGTGGGAGGCGTGGATGCCGCCGTTGAGGATGGTCTGGAGGCGGTCGGAGATGTCGGCGTAGTCGTCGAAACCGAGCACGCCATCGGCCTCGGGGAGCGCTTCGGCGAGTTCCTTGCCGTAGCGCTCGGCCATACAGCCGACGGCGACGACGGCCTGGGTCTTGCCGTGATCCTTGAGATCGTTGGCTTCCAGCAGGGCGTCTACGGAGTCCTTTTTGGCGGCTTCGACGAAGCCGCAGGTGTTGACGACGGCCACGTCCGCATCGGCGGCGTCCTCGACGAGCTCCCAGCCATCCGCCGCCAAGCGGCCTGCGAGCTCCTCCGAGTCCACCTCGTTACGGGCGCAGCCAAGAGTGACAAGGGCGACGGTACGGCGTTCGGGCATGGACTCAAGACTACTTCGTCCCGGCACGGGCCCCCGCCCCAAGTCCCCCCACGGCAAGATCCCCGGGAGCCGCCGCGCGGACCGCGCGGCACCCCGGGGATCCGGAGGGGAGCCTTCCGCCCTGGGGCGGCCCGTGTTCAGCCCGCCTGGGGCTGCCCCTGGGCGGGGTCTTCCTTGGTGTATGTGAGCCGTTCCACCTGTCCGGGCTGGAAGCGGTCCTTGATCTCCTTGCCGTTCACGAAGAGCTTCACGGCCCCGGCGTCGCCGAGCACGAGGTCGACGGACTCCTTGTCCGTGAAGGTCTTGGACTCGCCCCGGGCGAGCGTGCCGTCGAAGAGAAGGCGGCCGCTGTGGTCCTTGGCGGAGATCCAGCTCTCTGCGGTGTCGGCCGTCAGGACGACCGTGACGAGGTCCTTGGGCGCGGCGGCGATGGCGCTGTCGGAGGGTTCCGGCTTGGGCGCCTGCGGGGTCTGCTGGGGCTGTCCGGCCGGCTTCGCGCCGGACTGCCTGGGGGCGGGCTGCGGGGAGGCGGAACCTTCCGCCACCGGCCGCTTGGCCTTCTCGTCGCCGCCGCTGAAGGCGGTGAAGCCCACGAAGCCGATCACGGCGACGATGGCGGCGACCATGGCGGCGGTCCAGTTGGGCCGCTGCCTCTCGGGACGAATGCGCTCGGCTTCGAACATCGGCGCGGCGGGGGTGGGTGCCGGCCGGCCGCCGTGGGCCGCGTCGTAGGCCTCGACCAGGGGTGCCGGATCGAGGTGTACGGCGCGGGCGAGCGTACGGATGTGGCCGCGTGCGTAGACGTCGCCGCCGCAGCGCGTGAAGTCGTCCTCTTCGATCGCGTGCACGATCGGGATGCGCACGCGGGTAGTGGAACTGACCTCGTCGACGGTGAGCCCGGCGGCGATCCGGGCCTGCTTGAGGGCCGTCCCGATGGACGGTCCTTCGACGGAACGTTCGACGATGCGGTCCTCGGACCGGTCGTCGGTCGAAGGCCGCTCTTCTTCGGGGGAGTTGGAGTTGCCGATGGACACGTGGGCGCCTTTCGAGCGTGTAGCCACCTGCTGGATGTCCAGTCTAGGGGGGTGACGAAAGGGTGGAGCAACCGGAGGGTGCACTTCCTACGCCATAAGAATGGCGAGGGGAGGCCCCGCCCGGTGCGGCGGCCCGGCGCCGTGCGCGGTGCCGCCACCTCCCTTCAACTGGACGCGGGCCCTGGGGAAACGGTTGCCCGCGAATTCCCCGGCCGCACATCGCCCTTACGGCTGGGTCTCCCCGCGGATCACGGCGAGCACCCCGTCCAGCTCGTCCGCCTTCAGCAGCACGTCACGGGCCTTGGAGCCCTCGCTGGGCCCGACGATGCCGCGCGACTCCATGAGGTCCATGAGCCGGCCGGCCTTGGCGAAGCCCACCCGCAGCTTGCGCTGGAGCATCGAGGTGGAGCCGAACTGCGTGGAGACGACCAGCTCGGCCGCCTGGCACAGCAGGTCCAGGTCGTCGCCGATGTCCTCGTCGATCTCCTTCTTCTGTTTCTGCCCCACCGTGACGTCGTCCCGGAAGACGGGCGCCATCTGGTCCTTGCAGTGCTGCACGATCCCGGCGATCTCGTCCTCGGTGACGAAGGCGCCCTGGAGCCGGACCGGTTTGTTCGCCCCCATCGGCAGGAAGAGGCCGTCGCCCTTGCCGATCAGCTTCTCGGCGCCCGGCTGGTCGAGGATGACCCGGCTGTCGGCGAGGGAGGAGGTGGCGAAGGCGAGCCGCGAGGGCACGTTCGCCTTGATCAGACCGGTGACGACGTCCACCGAGGGCCGCTGGGTGGCCAGCACCAGGTGGATGCCGGCCGCGCGGGCCAGCTGGGTGATGCGCACGATCGAGTCCTCGACGTCCCGCGGGGCGACCATCATCAGGTCGGCCAGCTCGTCGACGATCACCAGCAGGTACGGGTAGGGACTGAGCTCGCGCTCGCTGCCCGGCGGCAGCTTGATCTTGCCGTCCCGGATGGCCTGGTTGAAGTCGTCGATGTGCCGGTAGCCGAAGGCGGCCAGGTCGTCGTAGCGCAGGTCCATCTCGCGCACCACCCACTGGAGGGCCTCCGCCGCCCGCTTGGGGTTGGTGATGATCGGCGTGATCAGGTGCGGAATGCCCTCGTACGCCGTCAGCTCCACCCGCTTGGGGTCCACCAGGACCATCCGGACGTCCTCCGGGGTGGCCCGCACCATGACGGAGGTGATCAGGCAGTTGATGCAGGAGGACTTTCCGGAACCGGTGGCGCCGGCCACCAGCACGTGCGGCATCTTGGCGAGGTTGGCCATGACGTAGCCGCCCTCGACGTCCTTGCCGAGCGCGACCAGCATGGGGTGGTCGTCCTCGGCGGCGTCGGCCAGGCGCAGGACGTCACCCAGGTTGACCATCTCGCGGTCGGTGTTCGGGATCTCGATGCCGACGGCCGACTTCCCCGGGATCGGGCTGATGATGCGCACGTCGGGCGAGGCCACCGCGTAGGCGATGTTCTTCGCCAGCGCGGTGATCCGCTCGACCTTCACGGCCGGGCCGAGCTCCACCTCGTAGCGGGTGACCGTCGGGCCCCGGGTGAAACCGGTGACCCTGGCGTCGACCTTGAACTCCATGAAGACGTTGCTCAGCGAGGCGACCACGGCGTCGTTGGCCGCGCTGCGGGTCTTGCCCGGGCCGCCGCGCTCCAGCAGGTCCAGCGAGGGCAGGGCGTAGGTGATGTCCCCGCGCAGCTGGAGCTGCTCGGCGCGGGGCGGCAGCGGCTGGGCGTCCGGCGGGGTCTTGGTCAGGTCGGGCACCGAGAGCGTCCCGGAGGCCGCGGCGGTGGTGTCGTGCGGCCGCCCGGCGGACGCGCCGGTGCTCCCGGCGGCGACGACGGTGGCGGCGGGCGCCTCCGGGACGGCCCCGGCTGCGGAGGCGGCGGCAGCGACCGGGCTCCCGGCGGCCGGTACGGGACGCCCCGCCCGGGCCGGCGGCACCGGGGTGGTGGCCTGCGCTCCGTCGTGCCCGGCGCCGATCCCCTGGGTGAGGTCGGCGACCAGCGGGGAGGGCGGCAGCCCCCCGTAGACCGCCCCGTCCAGCGCGGCCGCGGCCGCTGCGGCCACGTCCACGGCGTCCATCCCCCGGTCCGTGGCCGGCCGGGAAGCGGCCCGCCGGGGCCGGCGGCGCCGGGCCAGGGCTTCCTCCTCGGCGGAGCCGGCCGGATCCGCGGCGGCGCCGGTGCGGGCCTGCCACTGCTGCGGATCGTGCCGCTCCCCCGCGAAGACCGGCTCGGCGCCCCCGTACCCCTCCCCGTACCCCTCGTCGTACTCGTTCGGGGCGATGATGCCGAGCCTGATGCCGAGCCGCCGCAGCCGCTGCGGGATCGCGTTGACCGGGGTCGCGGTGACCACCAGCAGGCCGAAGACCGTGAGCAGCACCAGCATCGGCACGGCCAGCGGCGCGCCCATCGTGAAGATCAGCGGTTTGGAGGCGCCCCAGCCGATGAGGCCGCCCGCGTTCTGCATCGCGGTGGTGCCCTCGTCGCGGCCGGGCGCCCCGCAGGCGATGTGGACCAGCCCCAGGACGCCGATGACCAGGGCGGAGAGCCCGACGCCGATGCGCCCGTTGGCGTCGGCCTGGTCGGGATGACGGATGAAACGCACCGCCATGACACCGAGCAGGACCGGTACGAGCAGATCCAGTCGTCCGAAGGCGCCGGTGACCAGCATGGTGACCAGATCCCCGACGGGACCGCTCAGGTTCGACCAGGTTCCGGCGGCGACGATCAGGGCGAGGGCGAGCAACAGCAGCGCGACGCCGTCCTTGCGGTGGGCGGGGTCGAGGTTCCTGGCCCCGTGGCCGATCCCGCGGAAGACCGCACCGACCGCGTGCGCGCAGCCCAGCCACAGGGCGCGCACCAGCCGCACCACACCCCCGGTCGGGGACGGCGCGGGCCTCGGCGCGACCTTCTTGACCGGGGCACGCCGGGCGGCCGCGGCCTTCTTCGCGGGAGGCCTGCGCGCGGCAGCCGCCTTCTTCGCCGGCGCCGGGGTACGGCCGGTGCGGCCCTTCGCGGTGCCCGCGCTGCTCGGGGAACCCTTGCCGGACGTACGTGAGGCCATGGGCCCGAGATTACCGGTGTCCACCCCGGGGGACGCGCCTGCCCACCCCTTCACCCGTTCGTGTCGCCCGCGTCGTCGGTGCTTTGACGCACCACCAGACCTGACGTGCCGCCAGAGCGGCCGCCGCTCAGCCCTGTACGGGCAGGACGGGCGCTCCTCCGCCGGTGCCGGGCTCCAGCGCGTCGAGCGCCCGCCGCAGTCCGGTCAGTTTGCGTTCGAGGTGCGCGGCGGTCGCCACCACCGCCGCCTCGGCCGAATCCTCGCCGAGCTGCTTGGTCAGCGCCTCGGCCTGCTCCTCGACCGCCGCGAGGCGCGCGGAGAGCTCGGCCAGCAGGCCGGCGGTCTCCTTGCCGGCGTCCACGCCGTTCGACCCGCCGCCCTCCAGCTGGAGCCGCAGCAGGGCCGCCTGCTCACGCAGCTGGCAGTTCTTCGTGTACAGCTCCACGAAGACGGAGACCTTGGCCCGCAGCACCCACGGGTCGAAGGGCTTGGAGATGTAGTCGACCGCGCCCGCCGCGTACCCGCGGAAGGTGTGGTGCGGACCGTGGTTGATCGCGGTGAGGAAGATGATCGGGATGTCCCGGGTCCGCTCCCGCCGCTTGATGTGCGCCGCGGTCTCGAAACCATCCATTCCCGGCATCTGCACATCCAGCAGGATGACCGCGAAATCGTCCGTCAGCAGCGCCTTGAGCGCTTCCTCCCCCGACGACGCCCGGACCAGTGTCTGATCGAGCGCGGAGAGGATGGCCTCCAGCGCCAGCAGATTCTCCGGCCGGTCGTCGACCAGGAGGATCTTGGCCTTCTGCACCATGCCCTGTCCTCCTCGCCCCGGCGCGGGGCCTCCCCGGCTCCTGGCTCCGGCCTGCACGCCGGGCCCCGCTCCAGAAGGCGGCATCCTTGCACCGTCCGTCCTTGTGCCGGTCATCGTAGCCCCAGTCCCGAGATCGCCACACCCTGTCACCAGGATGTCACTGTGCACGAAGCGGAAACGCGGGGGGAGGCCAGAAGGTTCCCCGCCCGCCGCATTCCGGCGCCGCCGCGGGCGCGGCCAGCCGGGCGGTAGGGAACCTTCCGCTCTCCCCCGTGCTCACTTCCCGCGCATCCACTGCTCCATCACGGACAGCAGGTAGTCGGGGTCGACCGGCTTGGTGACGTAATCGGAGGCCCCGGAGTCGATCGCCTTCTCCCGGTCGCCCTTCATCGCCTTGGCGGTCAGCGCGATGATCGGCAGCCCCGCGAACTGCGGCATCCGCCGGATCGCCGAGGTCGTCGCGTAACCGTCCATCTCCGGCATCATGATGTCCATCAGCACCACCGTGACGTCGTCGTGCTGCTCCAGGACCTCGATGCCCTCCCGCCCGTTCTCCGCGTACAGCACGGACAGCCCGTGCTGCTCCAGCACGCTGGTCAGCGCGAAGACATTGCGCACGTCGTCGTCCACGATGAGGACCTTCTCCTCGTGGAAGTCATACGTCCGCGGCGCGACCGGCAGTTCGTCCTGCGGATCACCCCACCCGTCCTGCGCACCCCCCGCGCCGGGCTGCCCCGGCACCGCGGTGCGGGGCTCCAGGTCGCTCAGCGCCTTGCGCCGCCGCCGGAACAGCGCGGCGCCGCCCGTGCCCTGCCCGGCCGGCCCGGAGCCCGCCGGGCCCGTCCGCTCCGTACGCGCCGGCTGCTGCTGCGGCTGCGCCGGGGGCGCGACCGCGGGCGCCGCCGGAAGCGCGGGCCGCGCCTCGTCGGCCGGCCTGCGGTACAGCTCGCCGCGGGCGCTGCCCGGCGTGGGCGGCGCGTAGCCCTGCGGGGGCAGCTCGCTCGGGTGCAGGGGCAGGTACAGCGTGAAGGTGGAACCGCGGCCCGGCTCGCTGGCCGCGTGGACCTCACCGCCCAGCAGCCGGGCGATCTCCCGGCTGATGGACAGGCCCAGGCCCGTACCGCCGTACTTGCGGCTGGTCGTCCCGTCCGCCTGCTTGAACGCCTCGAAGATCACCAGCATCTTGCTCGCCGCGATCCCGATCCCGGTGTCGGTCACCGAGAAGGCGATCAGGTCCGCGTCCGCCTCCCGCAGCGAACCGGCCTCCAGCAGCTGCTCGCGGATCGCCGTCGGCACATCGGCGCCCGCGGGCCGGATCACCAGCTCCACCGCCCCGGTATCGGTGAACTTCACCGCGTTGGACAGCAGGTTGCGCAACACCTGGAGCAGGCGCTGCTCGTCGGTGTGCAGGGTGGCGGGCAGCTCCGGCGAGACCCGGACGGAGAAGTCGAGCCCCTTCTCCGCCGTCAGCGGCCGGAAGGTCGCCTCCACGTAGTCCACCAGCTGCACCAGCGCGATCCGCGTCGGCGACACGTCCATCTTGCCCGCCTCGACCTTCGACAGGTCCAGGATGTCGTTGATCAGCTGGAGCAGGTCGGAGCCCGCCCCGTGGATCGTCTCGGCGAACTCCACCTGCTTCGGCGAGAGGTTCTCGTCCGCGTTGTCGGCGAGCAGCTTCGCCAGGATCAGCAGCGAGTTGAGCGGCGTCCGCAGCTCGTGCGACATGTTCGCGAGGAACTCCGACTTGTAGCGCATCGAGACCGCGAGCTGCTCGGCGCGCTCCTCCAGGACCTGCCGGGCCTCCTCGATCTCGGTGTTCTTCACCTCGATGTCGCGGTTCTGCCGGGCGAGCAGCTCGGCCTTCTCCTCCAGCTCCGCGTTGGCGGCCTGCAGGGCCTTCTGCCGGTTCTCCAGCTCGTCGGAGCGCTCGCGCAGCTGCTCGGTCATCTCCTGCGACTGCTTCAGCAGCATCTCCGTCTTGGAATTGACGCTGATCGTGTTGACGCTCGTACCGATCATCTCGGCGATCTGGCTGAGGAAGTCCTTCTGGATCTGTGTGAAGGGCGTGAAGGACGCCAGCTCGATGACGCCGAGCACCTTCCCCTCGAACAGCACCGGCAGCACGATCACGTGCGCCGGCGGGGCCTCGCCGAGCCCCGAGGAGATCTTCAGGTAGCCCGGCGGGGTGTTCTCGACGAGGATCGTGCGCTTCTCCTCCGCGACGGTCCCGATCAGCCCCTCCCCCGGCCGGAAGGAGATGGGCATCTGACCGCCGGCGTACGCGTAACTGCCGCGCATCCGCAGCTCGTACGAACCGTCCGCGCCGCCCTCCGTCCCGATCTCGGTGGTGCCGCCGGCCGGCAGCGCCAGGAAGAAGGCGCCGTGCTGCGCCGAGACCACCGGAGTGAGCTCGCTCATGATCAGCGAGGCCACGTCGTCCAGCTCCCGGCGGCCCTGCATCAGCGCGGAGATGCGGGCGAGATTGCCCTTGAGCCAGTCCTGCTCCTTGTTGGCCAACGTGGTGTCGCGCAGGTTGACGATCATCGTGTTGATGTTGTCCTGGAGGACCTGGATCTCACCGGCCGCGTCCACGTCGACCTTCAGGCTCAGGTCGCCGCGGGTCACCGCGGTGGCCACGGCCGCGATCGCGCGCACCTGCCGGGTGAGGTTGCCGGCCATCTCGTTCACGGACTCGGTCAGGTCCCGCCAGGTGCCGTCGACGTCGCGCACGCGCGCCTGGCCGCCCAGGATGCCTTCGGTACCCACCTCGCGGGCCACCCGCGTCACCTGGTCGGCGAAGGAGGACAGCTGGTCGACCATCGTGTTGATGGTGGTCTTCAGCTCCAGGATCTCGCCCCGCGCATCGATGTCGATCTTCTTGGTCATGTCGCCCTTGGCGATGGCGGTCGTGACCATGGCGATCTGCCGCACCTGACCGGTGAGGTTGGAGGCCATGAAGTTCACCGAGTCGGTGAGGTCCTTCCAGGTCCCCGAGACACCCGGCACGTGCGCCTGGCCGCCCAGACGGCCCTCCGTACCCACCTCGCGGGCCACCCGCGTGACCTCGTCGGCGAAGGACGACAGGGTGTTCACCATCGTGTTGACCGTGTCGGCGAGCTGCGCGACCTCGCCGCGCGCCTCCACGGTGACCTTCTTCGTCAGGTCGCCGTTGGCCACCGCCGCCGAGACCTGCGCGATCCCGCGCACCTGGGCCGTCAGGTTCCCGGCCATCGTGTTGACGTTGTCGCTGAGGTCCTTCCAGATGCCGGTGACCCCGCGCACCCGGGCCTGGCCGCCGAGGATGCCCTCGGTGCCCACCTCGCGGGCCACCCGCGTCACCTGCTCCGCGAAGGACGACAGCTGGTCAACCATCGTGTTGACGGTGGTGACGAGTTCGAGGATCTCGCCCTTGGCGTCGACGGTGATCTTCTTCGACAGATCGCCCATGGCGACCGCCGTGGTCACCTCGGCGATGTTGCGCACCTGCGAGGTCAGGTTGTTCGCCATGAAGTTGACGGACTGCGTGAGGTCCTTCCAGGTGCCGGAGACGCCCTTCACCTCGGCCTGACCGCCCAGGATGCCCTCGGTGCCCACCTCGCGGGCCACCCGCGTGACCTGCTCCGCGAAGTTCGACAGCTGGTCGACCATCGTGTTCAGGGTGTTCTTCAGCTCCAGGATCTCGCCCCGGGCGTCCACGTCGATCTTCTGCGACAGGTCGCCGCGCGCCACCGCCGTGGCGACCTGGGCGATGTTGCGCACCTGCGAGGTCAGGTTCCCGGCCATGCCGTTCACCGAGTCCGTCAGGTCCCGCCACACGCCGGCCACCCCGGGCACCTGCGCCTGGCCGCCGAGGCGGCCCTCGGTACCCACGTCCCGGGCGACCCTGGTCACCTGCTCCGCGAAGGCCGAGAGCTGGTCGACCATCGTGTTGATGGTGTTCTTCAGCTCCAGGATCTCGCCCCGGGCGTCCACGTCGATCTTCTGCGACAGGTCGCCGCGCGCCACCGCCGTGGTCACCTGGGCGATCTGGCGCACCTGCGACGTCAGGTTCCCGGCCATGAAGTTGACGGAGTCGGTGAGCTCCTTCCAGGTGCCGGAGACCCCCTCGACCCGGGCCTGACCGCCGAGGCGGCCCTCCGTGCCCACGTCCCGCGCCATCCGCGTGACCTGGTCGGCGAAGGAGGACAGCTGGTCCACCATGGTGTTCACGGTGTTCTTCAGCTGGAGCATCTCGCCCGAGACGTCCACCGTGACCTTCTGCGACAGGTCGCCGTTGGCCACCGCCGTCGTCACCTGCGCGATGTTGCGGACCTGGCCCGTCAGGTTGCGGAAGGCGGTGTTCACCGAGTCGGTGAGGTCCTTCCACGTCCCCGCCGCCCCCGGCACCTGCGCCTGACCGCCCAGCTCACCCTCGACGCCGACCTCGCGGGCCACTCGCGTCACTTCCGCACCGAAGGACTGGAGCTGGTCCACCATCGTGTTGACGGTGTTCTTCAGCTCCAGCATCTCACCGGCCACATCGACGGTGACCTTCTGCGACAGGTCGCCGTTGGCCACCGCCGTCGTCACCTGCGCGATGTCCCGCACCTGCGTGGTGAGGTTGCGGAAGACCGTGTTCACCGAGTCGGTGAGGTCCTTCCACGTCCCCGCCGCCCCCGGCACCTGCGCCTGACCGCCCAGCAGGCCCTTCGCCCCGACCTCGCTGGCCACGCGCGTGACCTCGTCGGCGAAGGTCCGCAGCGTCTCGGTCATCTGGTTGATCGTTTCGGCCAGCTGCGCGACCTCGCCGCGCGCGCTGACCCGCACCTTCTGCGACAGGTCACCGTTCGCGACCGCCGTCGTCACCTGCGCGATGCCGCGCACCTGGGCCGTCAGGTTCCCGGCCATCGTGTTGACGGAGTCGGTCAGGTCCTTCCACACGCCCGCGACCCCGGGCACCTGCGCCTGGCCGCCCAGCTCACCCTCCGTACCCACCTCGCGGGCGACCCGGGTCACCTCGGAGGAGAAGGAGGACAGCTGGTCCACCATGGTGTTCACGGTGTTCTTCAGCTGGAGCATCTCGCCGGCCACGTGCACCGTGACCTTGCGCGACAGATCGCCCTTGGCGACCGCCGTCGTGACGAGGGCGATGTCACGCACCTGGGCGGTGAGCCGGTACGCCATCGTGTTGACGGAATCGGTCAGGTCCTTCCAGGAACCCGACATCCCGCGGACCTGGGCCTGACCGCCGAGCTTGCCCTCGGTGCCCACCTCCAGCGCCACGCGCGTCACCTCGTCGGTGAACGCGGACAGCTGGTCGACCAGGTTGTTGACGGTACGCCCGACCTTCAGGAACTCCCCGCGCAGCGGATGTCCGGCCCCCTCGGGGCTTTGCGTCCGCAGGTCCATCCGCTGGTCGAGATCGCCCTCGGCCACCGCCGACAGCACCCGGCCCACCTCGGACACCGGCCTGGCGAGATCGTCCACCAACTGGTTCGAGGCGTCGATCGCAGCCGCCCAGGAACCCTCACAGGCACCCGTTTCCAGCCGTTCGCTCAGCTTGCCCTCGCGCCCCACCATCCGGCGGACCCGGGACAGCTCCCCCGTCAGGTGCAGGTTCCGGTCGGCGACCTCGTTGTAGACGGCGGCGATCTCCGCCATCACGCCTTCGCCGGAGACCGTCAGCCGCTTGCGGAAATTCCCGTCCCGCATCGACACCAGGGCCGTGAGCAGGCGGTTCAGAGCGGCGGTATCGACCTCCGTCGTACCGCTCCGCCGGGACCGCCCGCCTTTCGGCCGCGTTCCCGTACGCCTCACCGCTGCGCCAGACTCCACCGTGTCCCTCCCGAAAGGGTCGACCGCTGTTCCACCGGACACCTGACTCATGACAAGCCGGCTCTACCAAGCCTGCCCAGTGTTTCACCCTGGCCGAACCCGGCCATAACACTTCGGCACCATCGCACACCCGCCGTACCCTGCGAGTGCAATCCCCGACTGCGGCACCACGCCGACCGCGAAGGTAAGTAACCTGGCACCCGATGTCCAACCGCGTCGAAGGAGACTTGTGATCACGGCACGGGCGGCTGCCAGCTTCGATCCCCTCGGGCGCTCGGTCGCCGCAGCCCGCGCGTTCGTCCGCGACACCTTGCAGGGCTGGGGTTTCGCGGACATCGTCGACGACGCGGTGGTGCTCACCAGCGAGCTCGTCACCAATGCCGTGGTCCACGCCGGAACCCGGGCCGAGGTCCTGTGCCTGCGCGCCGAGGACGGCGTACGGGTCGAGGTCGCCGACCGGTATCCGGAGCGCGAGCTGCCCCTCCAGCACCCCGGCGAGCGGCCCTACGCCGACCCGGACCGCGAGAACGGCCGCGGCCTCATGCTCTGCGCCGCCCTCGCCACCCGCTGGGGAGTCGAGTACACCGCGACCCACAAACACGTGTGGTTCCGCCTCGACCCGCCAGACCGGCCGGTCGGTACCCGCTCCGCCGGGCCCGTCGTCCCCGACCAGCTGCTTCCCCTCGCCGACAGCCGCGTACGCGTCGCCGTGCTCCAGGTCGACTCCGCCGACACCATCGCCGCCTGGAACGAAGACGCCGAGCACATCTTCGGCCACCGCGCCGACAAGGCCGTCGGCCGGCCCCTCGCCGAACTCGCCGCCTGGCCCCAGACCCCCGGCACCGGCACCGGCATCGCCGAGGCCCTGCGCCTGTCCCGCTGGGAGGGCAGCTACGGCATCCGCGGCGCCGACGGCCGCGTCATCCCCGTCTACGCCTCCCACCTGCGCGTCCGCGACGCCCACGGCGAACCGTCCATCGTCTGCCTCCTCGTCCACGACGACGAGCGCGCCCTGCTCCAGAGCCCCACCCGCGTCCCCGCCCTCGACAGCGGCCAGCTCACCGAGCCCCGGCCCGCGGACCCCTTCGAGGTCTTCATCGGCTCCCCCGCCCCCGACGACCTCGACGGGCTCCTCCAGCGCATCGTCGAACGGGCCCGCGACCTCCTCGACGCCGACGCCGCCTTCCTGCTGCTCGCCACCGACGACGAGACCGAGCTGGAGGTCCGCGCCACCACCGGCCTGCCCTCCACCCGCCAGCGCTTCGCGCGCGTCCCCGTCGAGGCCGGCACCAACCGCTACGGCTCGGCCCGCATGCCCGCCGTCCACGACGACCTCGCCGCCGTCCCCGGAGCCGTCCCGCTCCTGGAGGCCACCGGCATGCGCTCCGTCGTCACGGTCCCCCTCAAGGTCGAGGGCCGCCTCACCGGCTCCCTGGGCGTCGCCGCCGAGGTCCCGGGCCGCTACTCCAACGCCGAGGCCCTGCGCCTCCAGTTCGCCGCCGACCGCATCGCCCTCGCCGTCGAGTCCGCCCGGCTCGGCGAGCTGGAACGCCTGCGCCGCGGCTCCCTGTCCTTCCTCGTCGAAGCGTCCGACCTGCTGGCCGGCACCCTCGACCGGGACCAGACCCTGGCCCTCATGGCCCAGATGACCGTCCCCACCCTCGCCACCTGGTGCGCCGTCTACACGATCGCCGACCAGTCCTCGGACCCGTACCTGTCCTACGTCCTGCACGAGGACGAGGAACGCATCGACGGCCTCAAGGTCCTGCTCTCCCGGGTCAGCCCGCCCGAGCCGGTCCGCGAGGCCGGCGCCCGCCCGTGGCCGGAGACCGCCCTCGCCGTCGGCGGCGAGACCGTGGTACTCCCCCTGCTGGCCCGCAACCGCGTCATCGGCATGCTCACCCTGGGCAAGCCCAGCGAGGAGCACTTCCGCCAGGAGATCCTCGAACTCGCCGAGGACCTCTCCCGCCGCGCCGCCCTCGCACTCGACAACGCCCGCCTCTACTCCGAGCGCACCGCCATCAGCCGCTCCCTCCAGCGCAGCCTGCTGCCGCCCGGCTCCCCCGCCATCCCCGGCATGGAGGTCGAGGTCATCTACCGCGCCGCCGGAGAGGGCAACGAGGTGGGGGGCGACTTCTACGACGTCTTCCCGATCCGCGACGGCGCGTACGGCTTCGCCATCGGCGACGTCTGCGGTACGGGCCCGGAAGCGGCGGCCGTCACCGGCCTCGCCCGGCACGCCCTGCGCCTCCTGGCCCGCGAGGGTCTGGGGGGCCCCGCCGTCCTGGAGCGCCTCAACGCGGCCATCCTCGACGAGGGCGCCCGCAGCCGCTTCCTCACCCTCCTCTACGGAGAACTCCACCCCCAGCCCGACGGCGGCGCCCTGATGAAGGTCGTCTGCGCCGGCCACCCGCTGCCGCTGCGCCTGCGCCCGGACGGCGAAGTCATCCCGGCCGCGGAGCCGCAGCCCCTGCTGGGCGTGATCGAGGACCTCGAACTCTACGAGCAGACCCTCACGCTCGAACCGGGCGACGTCCTGCTCTGCGTCACGGACGGGGTGACCGAGCGCCGCGAGGGCACCCGCATGCTGGGCGACGACGGCCTCGCCGAAGTCCTCACGACCTGCACCGGCCTCACCGCGGGCGCGGTCGCCTCACGCGTCCTGCGTGCGGTGGAACGCTTCGCGGCGGAACCCGCCTCGGACGACATGGCCATCCTGGCGTTCCGTGTCCCGCAGCAACGCGAGGGCGAGTAGAAATCCGGGTGCGGGCCACGCCGTCCCGCTCTAGGGTCGGTGCCCATGCCCTTCTCTCGCACCCGCCCCGACTTCACCGCCGACGAACGCACCCAGCTCCTCGGCTGGCTGGACATGCAGCGCTCGATCATCCAGTGGAAATGCGAAGGCCTCTCCGAAGAGGACGCGCACCGGCCCGTCCTCCCCTCCTCGCCCCTGATGACGGTGGCCGGCCTGGTCTCCCACCTCCGGTGGACCGAACAGTGCTGGTTCGAGGTCCTCTTCCTGAACCGCCCGGCCACCGGCCCCCAGTTCGTGGGCCGGGAGGACGAGGACTTCATGGTCGACGACACTCCCCTGGCGCAGCTGCTTCAGGAGTACGACCGCCAGTGCACCCTGTCCAACGAGATCATCGCGGCCCACTCGCTCGACGACACCGGCCGCAGCACGGAGTTCAGGTCCGGAGCGGCTTCGCTGCGCTGGATGCTGCTCCACATGATCGAGGAGACCGCCCGGCACGCCGGCCACCTGGACGCGATCCGTGAACTGCTCGACGGCGAGACGAGCTACTACTGACCGGCCGGCAAACGCAAAAAGGCCCCCGCCAAGAGGCGGGGGCCTTTTCCTTTGGAGCCCTTTAACGGAATCGAACCGTTGACCTTCTCCTTACCATGGAGACGCTCTACCGACTGAGCTAAAAGGGCGGGTTGTTCGGCGGCGTCCTACTCT
>NZ_LIVQ01000010.1:0-70175 GCF_001905445.1 Streptomyces sp. CB00455
CCCGCGGAGCGGGTACCTGAGGCGCTGCGCGCCTCAGGAGCGGAACCGCCTCGCTGCGCTCGGCGGGCTCGGCTTCGCCGAGCAAGGCCGGCCTTCGGCCGGGGTCCTGCGCTTCGCTTCGGACTGCCCGGGTTTCGCTGGCCCCAGGGCGCTGCGCGCCCTGGATGGATTGCCCTCCGCTGCGCTTCGGGCAAAGCCGGCCTTGGGCCGTAGGGACCTCCGCTTCGCTACGGTCTGCCCGAGTGAAGCGCCCTCCGCTGCGCTTCGGGCGCCCCCCGCCTTCTGCTGGGAAAGTCCTCCGCTCCGCTACGCACTAGAGGACGGAGGCCCCCATCCCCTTCCGCTGCGCTGAGGGGGATGGGGGCTCCGCTCTGCTACGGGCTGCTTGAGGGATATGCCCTTCGCTGCGCTCTGGGCAAAAGCCGACCTGGGGCCGGAAGTCCTCCGCTTCGCTACGGCCTGAATCCCCCCTGAGGGTCATGCCCTCCGCTGCGCTCTGGGCAAGGGCGGGCCTTCGGCCGGAAGTCCTTCGCTTCGCTACGGACTGAACTGCTGTACCAAGTGGCCCTTCCTGCGCTTCAGGTAAAGCCAGCTTGGGCTTCAGGCTTCCGCTGCGTTCCAGCCTGAAGTGGTGCGTGTGTTGCGGCGGTTTTGTACGGGCGGCTGTTCCTTTTTGGCGGGGGTGAGGTGGGGTTTGCTTGGTTTTGTGGTGGTTCTGGAGGCGTTAACGGCGTTAATGGTGCTGGGCACGGTTGGTTCTGATTCAAAGTGGCGGCTGGATAAAGATAGGAATCAGACAGATTCCCCGGAGTTGGCGGGTGTCGGGTGGGGCGTGCGGTGGGGTCTGTGGGTTGGTGGGGTGTTGAGAAGTTGGGTCGGCGGAGGGGTTCGAGACGTGGGTCAGGACGCGCAGCGCGGTAGGAGACGGCCTATATAAGGTACGGAGATGCGTTTGCGCAGGTCAGAGGGGGTGTGGGGGGAAAGTTATGTCCCCTCAGAAGGGACATAACTCGGGGGATGTGTCGCTGGTAGGGGGACACAACGCGTGCAAAACGTCAAAGGTACTGACGGTATTTGGGCTAAAAAGTCGGCTGGGCTGACGTTTTGCACGGGATATGTCGGCGAACTGGTGGAGGGGGCGGTGGGGTTGGTGGAGGGGGTGGCGGGAAGGCGTGGGTATGGCCCTGGCCGAGATGTGTCCCTGCTGAGGGGACACAAGACACGCCGAACGTCAACCAGCGTGACACTTGTGTCACCCTTGTTGACATACTCTCTCTGCAGATCAACGAACTGGAGAGAAGCCTCGTGTCATCAGAGCCACAACGGCGTCGGCGGAGTCCGGCTGGTACGCCGCGTCCTGATCTCCCCGTTGATGATGCGATCTCGGCGTGGAGTCAGCCGCTGGCTCCGGTCAAGGATCTGGACAGCCTGGCGAAGCGGTACCCCAGTCGGAAGCTGACGCTGGACGGCGAGCGCAAGCCGCTGGAGTTCTACGGGACGCAGAATCAGCCGAATGCGTTCTCGATGGACAGCCTGGAGTTCTTCCTGGTTATCGCCCAGTACTTCCGGGAAGCCTTGCCGCTGAGGCTGATCCTGCTGCTCATCGCTTGCCAGCGAGCGGGGGGGCGGATTCCTCTTACGCAGGAGGAGATGGCTACCATCCTGGACGTCAGCCGGACAAAGACGTCGGAGGCACTGCACACCGTCATGTCTCATGGGATCGTCTTCAAGGTGCGGCGGGGCGTGTACCAGTTCAACCCGCCCTACAGTTACCGAGTGGCCGAGTTCATCCCGGGTACGGAGATGACGGGTGAGTTCGTGAAGGTGGAGCAGCACAGCACCATCTCGCAGATTCGCGGTGACACGAGCCTGCCCGACCTGGTGCGGTTTCCGTCGCTGGACCACATGCGGCAGGCCATCGAGGAACTGCGGGCCGAACGGGCCAAAGAGCGCGCTGCGCGTCGGCTGAGCCGGGCGCAGCGCACGGAAGAAGGGACAGCTCAGTGAGCACCTTGCGATTCGCTGCGGTCAACGCCGACGGGCTTCTCTCCGACCTGGACCTTCCGCCCGCGGCCTACCGCGTGTTGCTGAAGCTGCGTTCGCTGAGCGAGCCGGGTGGGCGGATCCTCATCGACCAGGCCACGGTCGGGGGACTGTTGGAGTTGAGCCGGCCGAGCGTCAACGCCGCACTGCGGAGCCTGGAGCTTGCCAAGCTGGTGCGGAAGGTCCGTAACGGGGTGTACCAGATCAACCCGATGCTGGCCGGGTACAACTCCTTCGAAGACGCTGTGGCCGCCGTGAACGACATGGCGCCGGACGAGCGGCTCGATGCGCGCGGGTACGTCGCCAGTTACCACCAGGCGGTGGCGGCGTATCAGGATCAGCTGGCCGAGCAGCGGAAGAAGCGGACCGCGCAGGCGGCTGCGAAGAAGGCTGCCGAGTCCAAGCGGCGGAGGACGTTGCACGCCGTGGGGTGAAGTGCCCCTGCGGGCTCGTGAGGGCCGTGTAGGGCCCCGGGGAACCATCCCCGGGGCCTTTGTGTGTTCGCGGTTGAGAGGGGGCTGGGAGGGCCTTGTCGGGCCTTCTGGTTCTTCCCTCTGCCTCGGAGGTCTGCTGCCGTTCCTAGAACGCGAAGTCGACGTAGTCGATGTCCGTGAACTCGACCAGGAGGCTCGTGGCGCGGGAGCCGTTGTCCTTGAAGTAGATCTCCTGGAGGGCCTCGGCCGCGATCTGGCGGAGTTGGGGTTCGGCGGCGCCGGCCTCCTGGGCGGTGAAGAGGCGGTCTGCGTACTCCGGGGGGAGGTGCTGGGTGATGCGGCGCATGCGGCCGTCGTCGGTGGTGCCGGGGGCGGCGGTGAAGCCGAAGCGGGCGCGGGTCTCGATGACCAGGCCCGTGGTCCGGGCGGCCTTCGCGCGGGCGCGCTTGCGGACCAGGGGCTGCCAGCTCTTGCGCACTTCGGCTTCGAGGCGGGCTGCCAGGTCGGGGCGCGGGGTCTTGATCTGGTTCTTGAGGTACCGCTCGACCGTGCGGACGGAGATGCCGAGGCGCTGCGCCGCCTGCTTGGTTCCCTTGGATGCCTTCACCAGGAACTTCATCCGGGCTTGGGGTGACTTGGGGATGGGGCGGGTGAAGTGTTGTTCGTCGGCCTTGGTCAGGCTGTCTGAGATGTCGGACATGTGTTACTCGCCGTCTGCCGCTGCGTCGTGGCCCTTGATGTGGCGGGCGGGGTTGAGACCTTCGTCGAGCATTCCGACGGCCCAGATGAGGGGCTGGGTGCCCTCGTGCTTGACCATGCCCGGGCTGACGCCGAGACGGAAGCCGCCGGGGAGGGGTTTGCCGTCGGGCGTGCGCGGGAGGAAGTCGAGCGGGCTGGGTCCGTTGGAGAGGTACACCGCGCAGTCGGAGAGGACGGCGATGGGATACTCGTCTGCTGCCGTGGCGAGCTTATGCATTTTGCGGTGCATGTTCACGCGGGCGGTGGAGATGACGGCGGCCCGGATGTCGGGGCGCCAGGTGGGGCGTTCGAGGGCGGGCCAGCGCTCGCCGGGCCGGTAGCCGGCGCCCTGGGGGCGTTCGCGGAGTTTGCCGATGCCGCCCTTGACCGTCGACTTGATGGCGGAGAGGACGGCGGTGGCGTTGTCCTTGCCCTGTTCCTTGTACGTCGTCATGGCCGTGAGGAACTCGGTCTCGGTGAGGCCCGGGGTGACGCCGAGGTCCGCCATCGTGGCCATGTAGGCGTCGCGGAGGCGGGTGTACCAGGCGTCGAGGTACGGGCCGCACTCGGGGCGGAGCCATGCCTCGGTGGGGTGCACCTCGTGACCCAGTTCCTGTGCGTAGGCGAGGGTCGGGGTGGCGTACCAGGCGGGGCCGGTGGGGGCCTTGCCGTGCGGGGTGAAGGGGCTGGGGAGGCGCGGGTCGACGGGGAGCGCGGAGAGGTCCGCCAGCCAGCATCCGGGGGTGGACGGGTCGAAGCGCGGGTTCGTGGTGTGGACCGCGGGGCCCAGGCCGACGGTCAGGCGGTTCGCGGCCGCGGCGAAGGCCATGTTCACGTCGATTCCGACGGCGTGGGTGCGGGTGCACTCGGCGTCGGTGAGGAGCTCCGGGTCGCGGATCCAGTCGTATGCCTCTTCGTCGAGGACCTGGTCCGGGGTGCGCTGGTGGGAGCGGGGGTACAGCGCGGCGACGACGGGGTGCTCGTCCGGGGCTTCCGGGGGGGCCGGATCGACGGGGCGGGTGAGGGAGCCGGCGACGGGGGCGGACTCCCAGGCGTTGGTCTCGGGATTGCGGGCGGCGCGGGTGGGGGGACGCAGGGCCGTCATGAGTTCGAGGCCGGTGACGGCGGTGGATCCGCGGGGGGTGAGGACGCGGGCGGCGTAGGTGGTGAGGAGCTCGGCGAGTTCGGGGGCCGGGAGGTCGCCGGTGTTCTCGCCCCAGGCGCGGGGGTCGAGGGCGCCCCAGGGGAGGACCGCGAGCTGGACGCACTGGCGGCCGGTGGTGGGGGTGGCGGGGCGGTAGACCCGGGCCCAGGGGCCGAAGCCGCGGCGGGTGAGCTGCCACTTGGCTTTGGCGAGCTGCTTCACGACCGGGTGGTTGTCCGGGAGGCGGAGGGCACGGCGGTCTTCGAGGGTGAGGGGCAGGCCGAGGCGCTCGGCCGCGGGGGCGGTGAGGACGAGGAGGGGGTCGCCGTCCTTGCCGTTGCGGTGGAGGCGGGGGGCGCGCAGGTCCGCCTGGGGGCCGAGGGCCCAGGTGACGAGGGCGGGGAGGCCGCCGGTGGTGGGGTGGTCCAGGATCAGGCCGCCGGCGGTGTGGGCGTGGCCGGCGGTGTGGGCGTGGCCGGCGCCGTCGAGGACGGCGAGGGGGCCGTTGCCCTCCTGGGGGGGCAGGGGCTTCCTGGGGGCGCGTGCCTTGCGGGGGGTGGTGGCTGTCTTGTGGGGAGCGCGGGTGGGTGCGGGGGCGGCCTGGGGCGTCGCTGCGTCGCTGCCCGGTTCTTCGGGGAGTGGCTGGGGCGTCGCCTCGGGTTGCGGATGGGCGTTAACGGCGTTAACGCCGTTAACGGGGGCGACGGGTGCCGGGTCCGGCTGCGGGGTGTTAACGGCGTTAATGGCAGGGGGCGTCGGCGGCTGGGCTTGCGTATCGGCCGGGTGGAGGGTGGCGAGGCCCTCCAGGAGGCGGGCGTACGCCGCGCGTTTGGGCGGGCGTGGGGAGGTGCGGCCGGTTTCCCAGGAGGTGACCGTCTCGCGGCGGACCGCCAGGGCCCTGGCGATCTGGTCCTGGCTCAGGCCGGCGGCCTCGCGCAGGCGCTTGCGCTCGTCCGGGTGGGGGAGCGGGTCCTGGGCGGCTTCTTCGAGCAGGGCGTCGACCGCTGCGAAGAGGCCCTCCTGCTCGTGGGTGTCAGGCTGGCTGTTTCGGTCGTTCGGCATCGGTACCTCCACCCGAAGCCTATGCGAATCGCACCATTGAACGCACATGAAACACACGTGGGGCGTTAACGGCGTTAACGGTGGATGGTCAACGGCGTCAGCGCCCCGGCGTGGGTGTGGCGTCAGATGCGGTTCATCAGGAGTTCCGTGACGGCCTTGAGGTCGTCGGGGGTGAGGTGGGCGGTGAGCGCGTCGGCGATCGTCTCCGGGGAGTGCGTGGAGATGGTGATCCGCGGGGGTGCCTCGCCGACGGTGCGCACGGCGTTGACGGCGTTAACGGCGTTAACGGTCGGGGAGGTGCGCTGGCGGGGGGGATTAACGGCGTTAACGGTTTCCTCTGCCGCCGCCTCCTGGGCTTCCTGGGGGAGGCGGCCGATGCGGCGGGCCGGTTCGACCTTGAGCTCGCCCGTCTCCACCTTCTCCTGGAGGGCGGGGGTGAGGTTGAGCAGGGTGAGCCGCTGGGAGACCCAGGCCGCGGTCTTGCCGAGGCGCTTGGCGACCTGGGCCTGGGAGCCGTGGACGTCGACGAGCTCCTGGAGGGCGCGGGCCTGGTCCATCGGAGCCACGTCCACGCGGTGGACGTTGGCGATGAGCGCCGATTCGAGGATGTCCGCCGCCGACGCGGACAGGGCGTCGTTCACGTGGATTTGGATCATCTTGAGGCCCGCCAGGTGGGCGGCGGCGAGACGGCGGTTCCCGTCGATGACCACGTACGGGGCGCGGCCCAGGCCGTCGGTCCGGCCCGGGTGGGCCTCCATGAAGGCCATGCGGGTGGCGACGGCGAGGGGCTGGAGCTGGCCTCGGGAGACCAGGGACTGCGCCAGCTCGTCCAGTTCCGTGAGGTCTTCGCGGAGGTTGAACGGATTGTGCGCGAGGGCGTCGATGGGAACCTCGGAGGGCGGGATCACCCCGGAGGTGGGCGCGCCGGTGGCTTCCGCGATCGCCGCGCGGCGGGAGCTGACGCCGGCCGGTTGTGCCCGGGCGAAGGACGCCGAGACTCCGAGTTTGTCGGCCTTGCTCATGAGATCTCCCTTGCGAGCGCGCGCAGCGCGACGGCCTGGTCGCCCTTGGGCGCGTACACGAACAGTGGCTGCTTCACGCGGACTGCTTCGCGCTGTTCCTTGAGGTCGGGAACGATGGCGACGACCCGCGGATCCTTTATGTCCATCCACGCCTGGAGCGAGGAGGTCGCGATGTAGCCGCGGCGGCCGTCGTAGAGGTTGACGACGAGGCCGAGGTAGTCGATGTCGAGGCTGAGGTCGTCGCGCAGGTCGTTGATCTGCGAGGTGAGGAGGTCGTAGGCGTCCGCAGAGGAGTCCTCCGCCTGTACGACGATCAGCGCGCCGGAGGCGCCGGGCTGCTCGGTGTCGCGGCGGCGGCCGTAGTAGATGGCCGCGTCCATGCTGAGGCCCAGGCTGGGCGGACAGTCGACGAGGATGACGTCATAGTCGGACTCGATGGGGGAGAGGGCCCGTTCGAGGGCGGCCTCGCGGGCGCGGACGGTGGAGAGGCGGACATCGAGGAGGAAGGCGTCCGTGCAGGCCGGCAGTAGGTGGAGCCGGTCGCCGAAGCGGTCGTCCGGGACGGGGACGATCAGGTCGGCGAGGGGGCCCTTGGCTTCGCCGGCCATGTGGCAGGTGAGGCTGTCACCGCCGATGGGGAGCGGCTGCTGGCCGAGCTGCTTGGTGAGGTGGCCCTGGGGGTCGAAGTCGATCAGCAGGACGCGCATGCCGAGGCCCGGGAGGTCCTCCAGGTCCGGCGGGGTGGTGCCCGGGTCGGGCTGGACGTCGTCGGTGGAGAGGCGGGCCAGCTGGCGGGCGACGCGTACCGGATGGAGGGACGCGGGGTCCTCGGCGAGGGCCTCGGCGGTGCCGGCGGTGATGGCGGTCTTGCCGACGCCGCCCTTCTGGTTGCACACGATGATGCGGCGCACGACGGAGGGGCGTACGACGGACGGCGCCGGATTGAGCTCCAGCCAGAGCCGGACGGACTGGGCGAGGCCTTGGATCAGGGAGACGCCGCGGTCCTTGGAGTCGGCGCGGAAGGATTCCCACTGACCGGCCGGGAGCCAGGTGGAGAAGGATTCCGCGCCGGAGGTGTCGACGGGGGAGGGGGCCGAGGCGAGGGCGCTCCAGTGGGCGATCCCCTGGTGGACGGCGTCCTGGATGTCCACCCGCAGTTGGGCGGTGCGGATCTTCAACTCCTGGCGCAGCCACGGGGGGAGTTTGGAGACGACCTTCTCTCGGTCGCTCTGGGACGAGGGCGAAGTCATGAGAGGGACTTTACTAACGTTCAGGGGTGCGTGTGGCCGCCACGCTTGAGTTTTGCTAACGAAGTGGCGGCAGAAGGGCCCGGATACGCCTCAGGGCGGCTTCGTACACGCCGTGGCGAGCACCCCCGTGGTTCACCACGGCGTGTACGAAGCCGCCCTGGATGCGCCGTCAGCCTGCCGGGACGGCTTGGGGGTCGGGGACGGGCAGAGCGATCTCGGCCCGGCAGGCGGGCGAGCCGGCCGGGTCGAAGCGGGGGAGCCTGGCGGTCGGAACGATGCCCGGGAGGAGCAGGGTCCACAGGTCGACGATCCGTGTGCGCAGGTCGTCGCGGCCGGTGCGGACGTGGGAGGTGACCTGGATGCCGGTGAACGAACCGACCAGGAGGGTCGCGAGGCCGTGCACGTCGATCGCGGGCAGGATGTCGCCGCGTTCCTGGGCGGGTGTCAGGCAGCCGTGGCAGATGTCGATCCACGAGTCGTACGGGGTCGGGTCCGGGTTCGTGAAGGAGCCGAACTCGATGACGAGGCGGATGCTCGCGCGGATGCGGACGTCGGTGCGCAGGCCGTGTGCCATCCGGTGCGTGAGGTCGATGACCGTCTGGAGGCCCGGGGTCTCGAAGGAGGGGACGTCCCGGAAGACCTGGAACTGTTCTTCCATCAGGGTGCGGGCGAGGACTTCCTTGGACGGGAAGTGGAAGTACAGGGCGCCCTTGGTGACTCCGGCGTGCTTGACGACGTCGCTGAGGCTGGTGCCGCCGAAGCCGGTGCCGTCGAAGGCGATGGCCGCGCCGTTGAGGATGGCCTGCCGGGTGATCTCGGCACGTGCCTGCCTGGCCCTCGCCACGTGTGCGTCTCCTGGTCGGTCTGCGGTCTGCGGTCTGCGGTCTGCGGTCTGCGGTCTGGTCGTCTGGTCGTCCGGGGGTGGTCTGTACGGGGCAATCTAGTGGGGCCTCGTCAAGGGAAACCAGTCGATAAGTACCTTCTGGCGGGTGGGGGCGGCGGCGGTGGCGTGTGGGAGGGCGGACGGCGTTAACGGCGTTAACGCCGTTAACGGTCAGCCCCTCTTGATGCCCTTGACGCTCCGCCCGGTCAGGCCCAGGGAGTGCCCGCCTGCTGGTGGGTGGCGAGGTTGATGCGGTTCCAGACGTTGACCATGGAGATGGAGAGGAGCAGGGCGGCGAGCTGCTCCTCGTCGTAGTGCCTGGCCGCCTCCTCGTAGACGTCGTCGGGGACGGCATTGCTGCGGTCGGCGACGCGGGTCACGGCCTCGGCGAGGGCGAGGGCGGCGCGCTCGGCGTCCGAGAAGTACGGGGTGTCGCGCCAGCCGGCAATGACGTGGATGCGGTCGTCGGTCTCGCCCAGCTTCTTGGCGATCTTGTGGTGCATGTCGAGGCAGACGCCGCAGCCGTTGATCTGGCTGGCCCGGATGTGGACCAGTTCGAGGGTGCGCTCGCTGATGCCGGTGGCGGTGACGGTCTTGCCGACTGCGATGAGGGCCGCCATGGCGCCGGGGACGACGAGGGCCGGGTTTCCCATGCGTGCGGTCATTGCGTTCTCCCTGGGTGGTTCTGGTGTGGGGCCCTGGTGTGGGCCCTCACTGAACTGACGGAGTGGGGAGCGGAAATGTGACAGCTTCCGGGAGGTTCATTTCGGCGGCGGGGTCCCGGCGGGGTGCGAGGGTCCCTGCGCCTGGGCGTGCGGGCGGGTAGGAGGGGAGCGCGAGGGTGGTGGCTTTCGCGCCCGCTTTCAGCATCCGGTCGAGGATGCGGCGCCGGCTGAGCAGGCCGTTGCGCAGGCGCAGGCCGAGTTTGGTGGACGGGGCCAGGAAGGGGCCCGTACGGTCACCTCCCTTCTGGCAGCCCTGGGCGTAGGGCCGCAGGAGGGACTCGTAGCGGGCGAAGGCGGCCCGGTGGTCCTCGGGTGAGCGGGCGAGCTCCCCCGCCAGGACGTACGCCGCCACGATTCCGGTGCCTGTGCCCATGCCGCCGAGGGTGGCACCGCAGGCGGCGTCGCCGACGAGGGCGATCCGGCCGCTGGACCAGACGGGGACGTCGGCGCGGCTGATCGAGTCGAAGTAGAGGTCGTCGGCGGCGGCGAGTGTGTCGAGGAGGTCGCGGACCTTCCAGGGCATGCCGGTGAAGGCCTGTTCGAGGAGGGCCTTCTGCGCCTCGGGGTCGTGGCGGTCGTAGGTGAATTCCGGGGAGGCGAAGAGGAAGAAGGCACCGGCGCGGGTGGGGTCGGTGTGACCGGCGCCGACGGCGGCCAGGCGGCCGGGGGCGTTGTAGCCGACGGAGCCGGCGCCGGGGCGGAGGCCGAGGCGGTTGGGGAGGCTCCAGGTGGCGACGTAGTGGCCGAGGTGGGTGACGTGGTCGGCCTCGGGGCCGAAGGCGAGGCGGCGGACGTTGGAGTGGATGCCGTCGGCGCCGATGACGAGGTCGAAGGTGCGGGGCGGGGCGGTCCGGAAGGTGACGTCCACGCCGCTCGGGGTCTGGCTGAGGGAGGTGATGGAGTCCCCGAAGACGTACTCCGCGAAGGGGAGGGAGGCGTCGTGGAGAACACGGGAGAGGTCGCCGCGCAGGACCTCGATGTCGCCGCCCGCGAACTGGGCGGGAAGGTGGAGCAGGCGGCGGCCGTCGGCGTCGACGAACGTCATGGGACTGCCGCCGGTCTGGACGCGGCGGAGGTCTTCGAGGATGCCCATGCGCCGCAGGACGCAGAGGTGGGTCGCGCCGCGGAAGTCGACGGCCTGGCCGCCGGGGCGGAGGGCGGCGGCGAGTTCTACGACGGTGGGGCGGAAGCCGTGGTGGCCGAGCCAGAAGGCGAGGGCGGGGCCGGCGACGCTCGCGCCGGATATGAGGACGGTGCGGGGTGCGGGCGTCGTCGGCGGCGTGGGGGCGGGGCACGGTGTGGGGTGCGGCATGGTGGTCTCCTGCGGATAACTGTGTCCGATGGACACTGAAACGGTACCGTGTACGGTAGACGCAGTTTTGGTGCGAGCGCAAGGGGATCCGATGTCGAGTGAGCAGTGGGGCGCGGCCGTGCGGTTGTTGTGGGGGCCGCAGGTCCGGTCCGCGCGGGGGCCCAAGCGGGGGCTGACGCTGGAGGGGATCGCTCGGGCGGGGATCGGGATCGCGGATGCGGAGGGATTGGGCGCCGTCTCCATGCAGCGCGTGGCCGGGGAGCTGGCGGTCACGAAGATGGCGCTGTACCGGTACGTGCCGGGGAAGGCCGAGTTGGTGGCGTTGATGGTGGAGGGCGCGATGCCTGTGCCTGTGCCTGTGCCTGTGGCGCCGGGTGCGGGTGCGGGCTCTGGGGCGGGGGGCGGGGGGTGGCGGGAGCAGTTGGAGTCGTGGGCGCGGGAGCTGTACGAAGGGTTCAGGCGCCATCCGTGGATGTTGGAGGCGACGGTCGGGGTACGGGTGATGGGGCCTCGGGAGCTGGGATGGATGGAGCGTGCGCTCGCGGCGCTGGACGGCTGTGGGCTGAGCGGGGCCGAGGCGATGGACGCGGTGGTGCTGCTGTCCGGGCACGTACGGGGGATCGCGGAGCAGGAGCGGGCGGCCGGGCCGGGGGGTGTGGGTGCGGAGGGTGAGGGTGCCGGGGGTGCCGGGGAGGGGCCTGATGCGCAGCTCGCGGTGATGCTGGGCGAGGTGATGCGGACGCAAGGGGCGGATTTCCCGGCGCTCGGGGCGGCGTTGGCGTCGGCGAGGGAGCACGGGGGGAGGGACCAGGCGCTGGAGTTCGGGCTGGAGCGGATCCTGGACGGGCTCGGGATGTTGGTGTCCCGGCGGGCGGTGGCCCGGCGTGCGGGTGGGGCGGGCGAGTCGTAACGGCGTTAACGGCGTTAACGGCGTTAACAGTCCTGGATTGGGGCGCCGCGGTGTTAACGCCGTTAAGGGTGGCTCGTTCTGGGCTGGAGGGCGGAGGGCCCAGGCGCCGGGGCGCCGCTTGGCGCGGCGGGGAGCGAGTGGCGTTAACGGCGTTAACGGTCCTGGGCTCGGGCTCGGTGTGCGTCGGGTGTTAACGCCGTTAACGCTCCTCCCGGGCGGGGCGCCGGGGGGCGGGACCGGTCGGCCGACCGTTAACGCCGTTAATGGTTTGCCTGCTCTCGGGGTGGGGCCGGGGGTACGGTGCCGGTTGCCGCTCTGGCTGTCCTGTGGCGGGCGAATGGTGGCCCAGTCGAGCGGTCGTTAACGCCGTTAACGGTCCTGGGTCGGGGCTCAGGGTGCGTCGGGGTGTTAACGCCGTTAAGGCTCCCTCTGGCGAGGTGCCGGGGGCGGGACCGGTCAGGCGACACCGTTAACGCCGTTAACGCCGTTAACGGTCTTCCCGTTTTGGGGGGTGGGGCCCGGGGGTGCGGTGCCGGTTGCCGCTCGGGCAAGCGCGGGTCCGTACGCCTTGCCTCGCGGTGGTGGGCGTCAACGCAGTGAAGACGTCTGGGGAGGGCGGCGGTCCGGCGTTAACGGCGTTCATGGCGGGAACGGGCAGCGGCCTGGAACCGCGGCGGGTGGGAAGCGTTAACGGCGTTAACGGTCCGCGGCCGGGAGCGGGCGGGGTGTTAACGGCGTTAACGGGGTGGGGTGGGGGTCATCGGGTTGTCCAGCCGCCGTCCACCGACAAGGTCGTGCCGAGGACGAAAGAGGCGCGGTCGCTGCACAGCCAGACGGCCGCCTCCGCGATCTCCGTCGGGCTCGCGATGCGGGGGAGGGGGGCCGACTGGAGGAGGACCTCTTCCATCGCCGGGTTCTCCTGGAGCCAGGCGTCGATCATTTCGCTGCGCGTGGAGCCGGGGGCGATGGCGTTGACGCGGATGCCCTGGGCGGCGTACTCGGATGCGGCGGCCTTGGTGAAGCCCAGGACCGCGTGCTTGGACGCGATATAGGCCGCCGTGACCGGGGTGGCGACCAGGCCGGCGGTGCTGCTGTTGTTCACGATCGAGCCGCCACCGCCGGCCAGCATCGCGCGGATCTCGTGGCGCATGCAGTTCCAGACGCCGCGGACGTTGGTGTCCATGACGGAGTCGTACGTGTCCTCGTCCAGCAGGTGCATCGGCTTGGGGGTCGCGCCGATGCCCGCGTTGTTGAAGGCCGCGTCCAGGCGGCCGTACGTGGTGACGGCCGCCTTGACGGCGCGGGCCACGTCCTCGGTGCGGGAGACGTCGGCGACCACGTACTGGGCCTGGTGGCCGGCGGTGCGCAGTTCTTCCATGAGGAGCGCCAGTTGTGGTTCGCGGCGGGCCACCAGGGTCACCGAGGCGCCCTCACGGCAGAACACGCGTGCGGCGGCCGCGCCGATGCCCGCGCTCGCGCCCGTGATCAGCGCCGATTTGCCCGTCATCAAAGAACTGCTGGTCCCCCCGGTCACCGCGCGACCGTAACACGGTGGGATGGAACGTGTGATGACGAGAAAAATCCTGCCGGTGACCGGAGCCACCGGATTTGTCGGTTCCGCACTGATGGGACGCCGCGAGGGACGGCGGCCGGCCGCAGTGCAGGGGAACGGATCTTGCCGGGGAGCCGGAGTCGGTGGACGCGGTGATCCGGCTCACCGGTGAGCAGATGAAGAGATGAGCAGTTGGCTCGGCCTGATCGAAGGGACAACCCTGAGGGGTCCCGGACGGCCGGGATGCGGTGGTGCGGTGGTACGTCTACGCCCCCGGGGGAATCGCTGCTGGTTCGGCGGGTCCGGGGCCGGGGGTCGGCGGCCCCGGCCGTGGGAGCTGGTGTCACCGCAGGGGGTGCGGCTCGGGGGCAGCGGGGGGAGCAGGGATACGGGCGGGGTGGGGCGGGCGGGTCAGGCTGCGCCGGTCACCGTTGAGGTGAAGACGGTGCGGCCTTCCTGGTGGCCGACGACCTCGACGCGGCCGGGGGCGAGCAGGGTGGCGTCGACCCAGCACGGGGTGTCCAGCTCCGCGTACTGGAGGAACTCGGTGGACAGGCCGGCGGGGGTGAACGCGCCGGGGAGGTGCAGCCCGCAGGCGGCCTGACGGGCGGCTTCGACCAGCACCATGCCGGGGTGGTGGTCGTTGGCGTGCTCGAAGAGGATCGGGTGGTCCAGGTCGGGGTTCAACAGCCAGCGGCCGGGCCGGTCGCCGGGGGCGAGGACCACGTCGAAGGGCAGCAGCCGGCCGGCGGACGCGGCGGGGACGGGCGTACGACGGGCCATCGGGTCCGCTATGCCGGCGTGGCCGCGGTCGCCGCGCAGTCGGCGGTAGGTGGCGGGGGCGACGCAGGCGAAGCGGGATGTGCCGGAAGCGGCAAGTTGCCCGTCGCGGTGGATGTCGACCTGGAGGAAGCCGGAGAACCGGTTGCCCTTCCAGCCGAAGTCCGTGCACCTCGCGGTGATGTCGAGTTCGCTGGGGCCCCGGCCGATGCGCAGCTGCTCGGGGTGGGACGTGAAGTCCAGGCTCCACAGCAGGACGTTGTGACCGAGGGGTACCCCGTACACGGCGTGGCACAGGTAGAGCCCCGCCTGTCTGATGGTCTCGCCGGCCTGCACCGGGTCGTGGCTGGTGCCGTCGGCGCTGGTGAAGAAGGTGTGGGCGCGGGGCCACTGCCCGGTGAGGGAGAAGGTGTCGTCGGACAGGCGGTCGCACCCGGTCAGGAAGACCTCGGCGAGCGAAGTGCGGTGGACGTACTCCCTGGGCACCGTCCTGGTCAGGACCGGGGCCTCGTTGCAGCGAGTCCAGGCCTCCGCCGTACCCCGCAGGGGGAGAACGGGCGCATCGTTCCGGATCGTCAGCATGGTCATGGGACCTCTCCCGCAGAGCCGTTTGACGGATGGGATGGGTTGCGTACGCGAGACGCAAGATACGTACTCTCCGGTTTTGTTTGCAAGGTGCGGAGGGAGAGTGGATGTCGCCGGTGCGTGGGTGCCGGGGGGTGGGCAAACGGGATGGCACGGGGTCGCCACGACGTCCACCAGCGAATATCAGGGCGGGGGCGGCCGGACGTGGTGCGGGGGATCACGCCCCAAGTGGGAACCGGTCTTCCGGTCATATGTGCCGGTCCGGCAGGGCATCGTCACGTGTTGTTCAACGAGTGGCGTTCGAGCTGCTTTTGAATGATCGTCATGTGACCGGACGTACCTCGCAAACCATTGGCAGGCGGGGCGGGTCAATGTCAGAATCGGGGCCGCCACCGGTCGGTAAAGAACCGGATGGATGGTTTCTGAACGCAAGGTGTCGGCGGTGTGCTGCACCCTGTGACCGATGTACGTCACCATCCTGGAGAGCTCTCAGATGAACAACCGTCAGTGCCCCATAGCGATCGACCTCTCCGGAGCGGAGATGCACGCCGAGGCGGCGCGCATCCGTGAGCAGGCGCCGGCGACCCCGGTGCTGCTGCCCGGCGGGGTGACCGCCTGGGCCGTCAACCGGCACGCGGACATCCGCAGGCTGCTGGTGGACCCGAGGGTGTCGAAGGACGCCTACCGGCACTGGCCGGCGTGGATCAGCGGAGAGGTCGGCAACGAATGGCCGCTGGCGATCTGGGTGTCCGTACAGAACATGATCACCGCCTACGGCGCCGAGCACACGCGCCTGCGCAAGCCGGTGGCCGCCGCCTTCACCTCGCGACGCGTGATCGCGCTGCGGCCGCGCATCGAGGAGGTCGTGGACGAGCTGCTGGACGGCCTGGCCGCGCTGCCGCCCGGCCAGGTGATCGACCTGCGGGCGGAGTTCGCGCACGAGCTGCCGACCCGCATGGTCTTCGAGCTCTTCGGGATCCCGGAGCGGTCGTGGGCCCCCTTGCACAAGATCATCAAAGCCTTCTTCGACACGACGATCACGGTCGAGGCCGCGCAGCAGAACGCCGTCGACCTGGACCTGACGATGGCCGACCTGGTCGCCCACCGGCGGGAGCACCCCGGGGAGGACCTCACCAGTGTGCTGATCGCCGCCCGGGACTCGGGCGGCGAGGAGGACGGGGCGGCGCGGCTCAGCGAGAAGGAGCTGGTCGACAACCTGATCCTGCTCTTCACGGCCGGGTACGAGACCACCGTCAACCTCATCTGCACCGCTCTGGACGAACTGCTGCGCCACCCCGATCAGTTGAAGCTCGTGCGCGACGGGATCGCCTCCTGGGACGACGTGGTCGAGGAGGCGCTGCGCATCGAGCCGCCGGCCTCGTACGGGCTGCTGCGGTTCGCGGTGGAGGACATCGACATGGGCGAGGGGGTGGTGATCCCCCAGGGGGATCCGATCCTGGTGTCCTTCGGCTCGGCCGGACGGGATCCGCAGGTGCACGGGGCGGACGCGGAGCGGTTCGACGTCACCCGCGAGACGCGCGGGCAGCACCTCTCCTTCGGCTTCGGGACCCACTACTGCCTGGGCGCGACCCTGGCGCGGGCGGAGTGCGCGATCGCGGTGCAGCGCTTCTTTGAGCGGTTTCCGGCGCCGGTGCGGTCGGCTTCGGGGACCGGGGGGCTGCCGCGGGTGGCGTCGTTCATCTCCAACGGACTGCAGGGGCTTCCGGTGGTGCTGGGGCCCGAGGCCCGGGGTGTGTGAGGTGGGAGGGATGGAAGCGGTGGGAGAGGGCAGGGGGGTTTTGGCGGAGAGGTGACGGATTGTGATGCTGGCCTGTGCGGGAGTGCTTGACTAAAATACGGACCTTCTGGTTGGTTTTCATGGGGTGGTGGATCCTGTACGGGGATCCGGCAAGCGCGATCCCTCGAACAACGGAGGCACCGTGGCACGGCAAGAGCGTGCGGTACGTACGCGTCGCGCGATCTTGGAAGCGGCGGCGGCGGTCTTCGACGAGCGCGGCTACGACGCGGCCACCATCGCCGACATCCTCTCCCGGGCGGGCGTCACCAAGGGCGCCCTCTACTTCCACTTCTCCTCCAAGCAGGAGCTGGCCCAGGGCGTGCTCGAAGAGCAGTTCGCCGAGGGCGGGGTGCCCCACCGGGAGAGCAAGCTGCAGGAACTCGCGGACGTCGCGATGGTGCTGGCGTACCGGATGAAGCGCGAACCGATGCTCAGCGCGGGGGCCCGGCTCTCCCTGGGCCCCGGCATGCGCGACATCTTCGGCGGGGGGTCCGTACCGGGCTGGATCGAATTCACGCGCGCCCTGCTCTGCGAGGCGAAGGAGCAGGGCGAACTGCTGCCGCACGTGAATCCCGCCGAGACGGCCTGGATCCTCTCCGCATGCTGGACGGGTGCGCAGATCTTCTCGCAGACCCTCAACGAACGGACGGACCTCGAACAGCGGGTGGCCGCCGTCTACCAGCACATCTACCCGAGCATCGCCACGCCGGCGGTGCTCGCCAGGCTGGACCTGGACCCCGACCGGGGGCGGCGGGTGACCGCGGAGATGGGGCTCGGGCCGGAGCCGGTGCAGGAGCCCGAACTGGCGCTGCCGTGAGGCCGCGCCCCGCGGATCGCGGTTCCCGTCCCGGCGGCTGAGGGACGATCCCCTCGTCCTGGCGGTGGTGAGGGCGCGCGGACCGGGTATACGGCCTGAAGTGCGTTCGCGGGGCGGGCTGGTGTGTCACGGCTCCAGTGGGACACGAGCCGCGCTCCGTTGCGGCCGCAGACTGTGGCCGCCAAGATCCCGTACCCCTCTGGGCAAACCGCATTGGCGGTTTGTGGAGACTTCATGGTCAAGCAGGAGCGTGCGGCCCGCACGCGAGAAACTCTGATCCGTGCTGCGGCGGAGGTGTTCGCCGAGCAGGGCTTCGTCACCGCGTCGATCGCGGCGATCAGCCGACGGGCCGGTGTGAGCGCCGGCGGTCTGCACTTCCACTTCGAGAGCAAGACCGCGCTCGCCCAGGCCGTCGAGGACCGGGCGGCCGAGGCGCTGAGGGAGGTCACCGCCGGGAGACGGGCCGTGGCGGGGCCGGTGGACGGCAACGCCCTCCAGGTGCTGGTGGATGCCACCCACGACCTGATGGCCCTGCTGGCGGCGGACGTCGTGGTCCGGGCGGGCTTCGGGCTGTGTGCGGACGTCTCCCGCACGAGCGGGGTCGACCTGCGCCGGCAGTGGCGCCTGTGGGTCGAGGAGGCCACGCGGGCCGCGGCGCGGCAGGGGGAGCTGGCCGACGGGCTCTCCCCGCAGGACGCGGCGAGTGTGGTGGTGGCCTCCACCGTGGGGCTGGAGGTCCTGGGCGCCGGTGAACGGGACTGGCTCGCGCCGCACGCGCTCGCCCGGTTCTGGGCGCTGGTCCTTCCGCGGCTCGCGGCCGACCGGACGCTGGGTGTGCTGGTCCCGGAAGGGGCGGGCGGGTCGGCTGGTGTGACTGGCCGTGATTGCGTCGCGCAGCGGGGCGAAATACCAGACTGACCGGTCTGTTTGAGGAGGGGGTGACGCCCCTCCTGTGGCCTTTGTCGAGGGGTGGTTGAGGGGTTCGGCCGCTGGCGGTGGATGTGGAACAAAAGGCGAAACCGCAGGTGGAAATGGGTTCTTGAGCCATGCTGGGGTCGCGCTGGTCTTCAAAACAGCACAACCGGTTTGATATTGACAAACCGTCGGTCCTGTTTTCTACTGACTGTGCGACTCATCCAAGGACAGGGGAGTACGGCGTGGACATCGATGTACTGGGCGCGTTGGCTGTGCGGGAGAACGGGATCTCCATCACGCCGACCGCCCCCAAGCCCCGGCAGGTCCTGGCGCTCCTGGCCCTCCATGCCGATCAGGTGGTGCCCGTATCGGCGCTCATAGAAGAGCTGTGGGCGGGTGAACCGCCGCGCAGTGCGCGGACGACGCTCCAGACGTACGTCCTGCAGTTACGTGCCCTCATCGCGACCGCCCTGGAGCGGGGCGCGGCCGACGGCGAGCAGTCCGGTGCGGACCCGGATGCCGCGCCGGGCGCGGCCGTGCGGACCGCCAAGGACATACTCGTGACGCTGCCGGGCGGCTATCTGCTGAGCAGTGGTGGCGGCACCCTGGACGTCCGGGAGTTCGACCGGCTCGCCGGGACCGGCTACCGCGCGATGGACGCGGGGGACTTCCCCGCCGCGGCGCGGCTGCTGCGCGAGGCCCTGGCCCTGTGGACCGGGCCCGCCTTCGCCGACGTACAGGGCGGGGTCCAGCTGGACATGGAGATCCGGCGGCTCGAGGAGACGCGGCTGTGCGCCCTCGACCAGCGGATCGAGGCCGATCTGCGGCTGGGCCGGCACCGGGAGCTGCTGGCCGAGCTGACCGTGCTGGCGACCCGCTACCGCACGCACGAGAACCTGCACGGCCAGTTCATGCTCGCCCTGCACCGCTCGGGCCGGCGCGGTGAGGCGCTGGACGTCTACCAGCGGCTGCGCGGAACGCTGGTGCGCGAGCTGGGGCTGGAGCCGTCCGTGGCGCTGCGGCGCCTGCAGCGCTCCATCCTGATGGCGGGTCCGGAGAGCCTGTCCGAGCCCGCCGTCGAGCCCGGGGGCGAGCGGCTCGTACGGGTCTGACGTCGCCGTGGTTCGCAGGTCACCGGGGGCCCTGGGGCCTTTCGGGACCACCGCTCTCCGCCCTCCGGCCCCCAGGGGCCCGCGAGGGGCGGGGGCTTTGTCGGCGGCGGAAAAGGAGACGGCTCGGTGCAGGAGAGGTCGGAGCGGACCCGCAGGCGGCTGGTCTGCGCCGGGGCCGAGATGTTCCACCGCAACGGCTACGCCAACGCGACGCTGGGTGAGATCGCGGGCGCGGCCGGGGTGACGAAGGGGGCGCTGTACTTCCACTTCGCCTCCAAGGACGAACTGGCGGAGGCGGTGCAGCAGCGGGGGTACGCCCTGCTGCACGATGCGGTACGGGCCCTGCGCGAAGCGGGGGCGTCGCCGCTGCAGGCGCTGATCGACATCACGCACTGGCTGGCGCGGACGCTGCACGAGGACCCGGCGGTCCCGGCGAGCTTCCGGATCACCAAGGAGTGCGGGGCGGGACCCCGGGGGCCGGCCGGGGCGCGGCCGGTGGTGGTGGACTTCCACGCGGCGTGGATCTCGGCGGTGTGCACGTTGCTCCGGCTGGCACGGGACACGGGGGAACTCCCGGCGGCGGGCGGCCGCTGGGAGAGCACCGAGGCGCTGGTGGCGGCCGTCGCGTGCGGGATCGAGGTCTTGTCCGGGACGGGGATGCCGTACGCAGAGCTGCAGCGGAAGGTGGCGGCCATGTGGGCCCTGCTGCTGCCGGGCCTCGTGGACGGCGAGCGGGTGCGGGAGTACCGGACGGCGGGGCGGGGCGGCACGGCGGCCGGCTCCGGGGCGGCTGCGGCGGGCGGGCAGTGGTGCGACGAGGCCGTGGAGTTCCTCGGGGGCGGGGTGGGAGGGGCGCAGGCGGTGCGGAGCGCGCTGTGAGCGGTGGGACGGTGGTTCCGCTGTGGGCGGCCCCGCTGGGAGGAGTCGCGCCGACGGGAGCGGTGCCGAACGGGAAGGCGGGCGGCGCCGAGGGCGACGGGGGCGGCGTGGTGCCGCTGCCGCCGGGCGACGTGGTCGGGGGAGACCCGGCGGGCGAGTAGCTCGGCTGGCGCGTGGTCCGGGGCTGCGGGATCCGGGACCGGACCGGCGGGCGAGGGGGCGGGCGCGCTTCGGCGTCGTGACCCTCGGGTGTGTGAGGGGCGCCGGAGCGCCGTCCGGCCGGGGCGCCGGGATAGGGCGGAACCGGCTGGGGGGTCGGCATCAACGGCGTTGGGTGGCGCGGTGGTTCATGCGTGGGCGTGCTGTCCGTGGGGGTGCCGTACGGCTGTCGTCGGTGCGGGTGCGGGTGCGGGTGCGGGTGCGGGTGCGGGTGCGAGGTGGGGTGGGCGCGGCGGGGTGTGTGGTCGGGCGGATCTCGGCATGGAGGGGTGGGGCGTGGAGGGGCGGGGCGTGCCCGGCGGGGGGTTTCTGGTTTTGGGTGGGGCGCGTGGTGGCGTCGGTCATGGGTCGGGAGTGTCTGTCGGGCTGGGACGTACGGCCGGGGTGGATTCCGTTTGAGGAGGGTGCCCCGGCCCGGGCGGGGCTCGGACGGCACGCCGGTGCAGGGCCGGCGGTGGGGCGGGGGGAGTGCCGGTCCGGGGCGGGGGCGCGGCAGGTGTGGGTTCCGGTGTCGCTTGCGGGCCTGGTGGGGGGCGTACGGCGGATTCGGGCCGGTGTGGGCCGGGAGTCCGGGGTGGGTTCGGTTCGTCCCCCCGGCAGGGGCGGCGGAGTCCGGGGCGCGAGGCGTGAGGGGCTGGATTTGGACATCGGGGTGGGGCTTCCGGGGGCGGTCCAGGCGGTGTTCCGCCGGGATGCGGCGGCAGGTTCGCGGCCGTGGGGCGGGGCTTGGAGGGGGGCTCGAAAGGGGCTTGAGGATCCGGTGACATCGTTCGGGGCCCGCTACCGTGCCCCGAGTCGAAGGCCGAACGACGAGGGACTCGACGACTTGCGGAGGAGACCGTGAAGATTCAGGTGCTGGGTCCGTTGAGTGCCGAGGTCAACGGGGGTTCGATCGTTCCGACCGCACGCAAGCCGCGGCAGATCCTGACGCTCCTCGCCCTCTACCCGGGGCGGGTGATGCCGGTGCCCACGCTCATGGAGGAGCTCTGGGGCACCGACCTCCCGCAGAGTGCGCTCACGACCCTCCAGACCTACATACTCCAGCTGCGCCGGCGGCTCGGGACCGCCATGGGGCCGGGCGGCGGCCCGGGAAGTCCTGGTGGCGCGAAAGAGGTCCTTGCCACGCGGCACGGCGGGTACCTGCTGCAGATCCCGCCGGAGGCGGTGGACGTGCACGAGTACGAGACCCTCGTGGCCCGGGGGCACAGCGACTTCGAGCAGGGCGACGACGAGAGCGCTGCGGCCATGCTGCGCGCGGCGCTCGCGCTGTGGCAGGGGCCCGCCCTGGTCGACGTACGGGTGGGACCGATCCTGGAGATCGAGGTGATGAGGCTGGAGGAGAGCCGGCTGGTCACCGTGGAACGGCGGATCGACGTGGACCTGCGGCTGGGCCGGCACACGGAACTGCTGGCCGAACTGACCGAGCTGATCGCCCGGCATCCGCAGCACGAGGGGCTGCACTCGCAGGCGATGGTCGCGCTGTACCGGTCGGGGCGCCAGGCGACGGCCCTGGACGTGTACCGCCGGCTGCGGGGCCGGCTGATCGAGGACCTGGGCGTGGAACCGTCACCGCAGCTCCAGCGCCTGCACCAGGCGATGCTGACGGTGGATCCGGCGCTGGACGTGCAGGCGGGACCGAAGCGGGGGTCGACCTTCGACCTGTACGCCGTCTGAGCCCGGGTGCCCGGGCGGGGCCGCTCACCGGCCCGCGGGCGCACGTGCGGGGGTCCGGCCGGTGGCGCCGACCGGTGGCGCCGTCCGGGCTGAGCCTGCCGGTGCTGGTGCGACACCTGGCGGAGGTGGAGCGGGGATGGTTCCGCAACGTCATGGGCGGTGAGACGCAAGCGGCTGCTTGCGCGGGAACGCGGCCGGGAAGCGGACGCCTCAGGCCTGGGCGGTGCCGGGGCGGTTCAGGGCGTCGAGTGCGGCCTGCCAGGGAAAGTGCGGCGGGTCGTCCTGGCCGGCCGGCCCGGGGGTGAAGCCGCCCTCGCCGTAGAGGAGTTCCACACCGGCGCCGCGCAGGGCGGCGAGGGACTGGTCGAAGCGGGGGTGTGCGGCCAGCGCGGCGTTGGTGCAGGGCATGGCCACGACGGGAATGCCCTTGCCGATCGCCTCGGCCGCGACGCCCACGGCGAAGCGGTCGGTCAGGCCGAGGGCCCACGCATTGACGGAGTTGAAGGTGACCGGCGCGAAGAGCAGCGCGTCGGCCTGCGGCCACACGTCGGCCTCGCCGGGCAGCTTGTACTGCCAGCGCACGGGATGACCGGTGAGCGCGGCCAGCCCGTCGAGGCTCCCGGCCACCCAGTGCGCCGCGGTGGGGGTGAGACCCAGGCACACGTCCCAGCCACTGGCCTGGGCGTTCTCGATCACGTGGGCCACGTCGAAGACGGGCGGTGCGGCGGAGCAGAGCAGGTAGAGAGTCCTCATGGTCATGTCGCCATATGATCATATCGAGGGTCCTCAACCATGCTTGAGGAAATCTGCTTCGCGCCGCCGGGGCATCGGCGCGCGGGGCGGCACGCGGGTCGGCGGCCCGGCCTGCTGGAGCCCTCCTGGCTGTTCGGCCAGCCGATGTCGTCGTCCGGGTGGGTCCTGCGCGCCGCGTCCGGGCGCCGGGCGGAGGGCCGGGTGGGCGTGGTGTGGGCTGCGGGCGTCCAGGACGCGCGGGATGCGCACACCGATGGCCTCATCGTCGACTCCAGGGCGCTTCGTACCAGAAAAGAGCAGGGCGCCGGCCGGGGGCAGGGCCGGGTTCTGGAGAGTCTGCCTCGGCCCCGTGGAGGAACGCTCGAGGAGCGCATGACGTGCGCATGAGGCCGGCCGCGAAGGCGTGGCAAAGGTTTGCCCGCCTGTTGCCGGGCGTCCTACGCTCGTTGCCGGTTCCCGACAGATTTCTTGCCCGCGACCTCAGGGATGCTCATGCTGCGACAGCCCGCGTTCGGACACCGCCTGAGAAAGCTACGGACGGCCCGGGGGCTGTCCCAGACGGCACTGGCAGGCGAGGGCATGTCCACCGGCTACCTCTCCCGTCTGGAGTCCGGGGCGCGCCAGCCGACCGAGCGGGCCGTGGGGTACCTGGCGGACCGACTGGGTCTGGAGTCCGCAGACTTCGAGGAGCCGGCCACCGGTTCGCTGGCCCACGCGCTCACCCTCGCGGCGTCCACCGGGTCCCCCGACGCCGTCGAGGCGTTGCGCCGGGCACTGGCTGCCGAGGGCCACGAGAGCCCGGTACTGCGCTGGCAGGCGCTGTGGCTCCTGGCACGGGCCGCACGCATCCAGGGCGACCACGCGCTGGAGCGGGACCGGCTGGACCAACTCGTCGGCCTCGGCGAGGAAGTGGGCGTCAGCGAGCTTCGCGTACGCGGTCTGACCCGGCTCGCCCGCTGCCTGCGGTCCATCGGGGAGATCACCCCGGCCCTGGACGCTGCCGTCGAGGCCCACCGGATCGCGCTGCGCGAGGAGCTGGGCGTGGAGGACCGGGCCACCGCCCTGCTGGCGCTCGTGTCCGTCCAGGCCGAGGCGGGCCGCATCGGCGACGCGCGTGTGCACGCCGACGAGCTGACCGTCCTCGTCGAGGGCCGCTCCGACGCGCTGTGGGCCGAGGCGATGTGGACGGCCGCTGCCGTCCGCATGCGTCTGGGCGACTACCCCGGCGCCCAGTCCTGCCTGGACGACGCCCTCGACCGCTTCGGCAGCCAGGAGGACCTGGTCCTGTGGATCCGGCTGCGCCTGGCCACGGCCCGGCTGCACCTGCAGAAGCTGCCGGCCGATCCGGAGCAGGCGCAGCGCCGCGCCGCCGAGGCCGAGGCCGCCCTCGCCTTCGTGGGCACACCGGCCCTGCGGCAGGACCTGACCGCGCTCAAGGCCGACCTCGCCTTCGCCACCGGCCGCTACGACGACGCGCGCGACCTGCTCGGCACGCTGGCCGCCGATCAGCCGAGGATGACCTACCGCGGCCAGGTACGGCTGGAGATCCTGCGCCACCAGCTGCTGATCCTGGGTGGCGACCCCTCCGGGATCCAGGGCCTGCGCGATCTGGCACAGCAGGCACAGGAGGACGCCAACATCGACCTGGCCGCCGAGATCTGGCGGGTGCTGGCCGACGCGCTGACCCAGGCGGGCCACGCAGGTCAGGTGGTTCACGCAGGTCAGGCGGGCCACGCAGGTCAGGTGGGTCAGGCGGGCCGGCTCAGCGGGGTCTCGGCCGTCGGGGGTTGAGGAAGGCTCGAGTCCCCTGGTGCAGCCTGGAGCGCATCGTCGAACGATCAGGGGAGGTACGTCTCATGTCGTCGCAGCGCGTGCACGCGAGCGAGCAGACGGCGTGGGTGTCCGCTCCGGCCGGCGTGGTCTACGGACTGTTGGCCGACGCCGTCCGCTGGCCGCTCCTGCTGCCCCCGCCCGTCCACGTCGAGCGGATGGACTTCGACGGGGTCCGGGAACGGCTGCGGCTCTGGGACGTGCGGGACGGGCTGGTTCGCTCCTTCCACCTACGCCGGGCGCTGCACCCGCACACGAGGACCGTCGAGTTCGAGCAGGAGGACACCGCCCGCCCGGGCGCGCCCACGGCCGGCGTCTGGACGGTGGAGGAGCACGGCGGGACGCGATCGCTGCTGACGCTGCGCCAGGAGCGCACCCTGGAGGGACTGCCCGCCGCCGAGACCGGGCGCAGCCGGCAGGAGTGGCAGGCGGAACCGGCAGAGCAGCTCGCCCACATGAAGGCGATCGCCGAGCGCTGGGACCGCCTGGACCAGCTGCTGCTCTCCTTCGAGGACAGCGTGCACGTCGAGGGCCCCGCCGAGCTGGTCTACGACTTCCTCTACCGGATCGAGGACTGGCCCGAGCGCGTCCCGCACGTGGAATCGGCCGACGTGGTCGAGGACGTACCCGGCGTGCAGCTGGCCATCGTGGACACCTGCGCCACCCCCGACGGCCGGACGCTCACCACCCGCTCGGTCCGGCTGTGCTTCCCCTCGGCCGCACGGATCGTCCACAAGGAGCTGACGACGTCCCGCCTGGTCGCCGCGCACAGCGGCGAGTGGTCCCTGGTCCCGGACGGGAGCGGCGTACGGGTCGTCTGCGCGCAACGGGTGATGCTGCGCGAAGAGGCGGTCGAGGAGGTGCTGGGCGCCGGCACCGATCTCGTCGAGGCCCGGCGGTACGTACGCACATGGCTGGGGCGGGCCGCTGCCGAGACGCTGCGCCTGGCCAAGTGGCACGCCCAGAGCGCCGTCCGCCGTCTGCGATGAGCACGAGAAGGAGGCCGTAACGATGGCCCTCACCCGGCCCCGCCCCGAGCCCCTCGACGCACCCCTGCACATCGCCGGCCCCGAAGGCCCCTGGGACGAGGTGGGCGACCGGCTCGACGACACGGGCCGGGCGGTCATCCGCACCACGTGGGGCCAGTGGCTGGCGGCCGTGCTGCTGGACCCCGCGCTGCGGCCCCTGCTCGGGAGCGACTGGCCGCGCTACCGGCAGACGGCCGCCGCGGCCGGGAGGATGCGCTTCGCCGTGTCGCGCTTCGTGGTGAAGCACACCGCCGCCGCCGCGCTGGGCGTCCCCGTGGACACCCTGGACCTGGGCTACGAGCCGGACGGGCAGCCCCGGGTGCGGGGCGACGGCGAAGGTGTGGAGGTGAGCCTGGCGCACGCCGGTGAGCTGATCGTGGTCGGCGTCAGCCGCACCGGCCCGATCGGTGTGGAGGTGGTGCCCGCGGACCGTGACGTCTCCCGCGAGGCGCCGCCCGGGCACCTGTGCACGGCGGAGGAACGCGCGGCACTGGCCGCGCTGCCCGAGAGCGAACGCCGGGGCCGGCTGCTGTGGCTGTGGACCGTGAAGGAGGCCCACGCGAAGGCACTGGGGCCGGGGCTGCGCCGCCGCTCCTGCGCCGTCGGGTTCGTCCACGACGACGGGGGCCACCCCGCCCTGGCCGGCGCGGCGGATCAGGGGGCCGCGGCCGGGGTGTGGAGCTTCGCCACCCATCTCGTCGAGGACCGCTACCTGGTCGGCGCCGCGCACCGGCGCCTGCCTGCCCTTCCGGCGGTCCCGGCGCCGGTCGACACCGGTTCGCGAAGCGCTCCAGCACCGCTTGAGGAAAGGGGCCCCGGGCCGGGGGACCACCTACGCTTTCTGCGACCGGTGACCTCCGGCCGGGGCGAGGAAAGGTGGACGCCGTGAACGCAGGACAACTCCGCGCGGTGCCCTTCGCGCCGGCCCCGCTGTGCCGTGCCCGTGCCGGCGACTGACGAGCACGCGGCGGGCGCGCGGGCCGGCGGCGTGCGCGGCGATGGTCTGCGGGCCGACGGTGTCGGGGCCGGACGCGCGCGGGCCGGACGTGTGCGGGCCGACGGTGTGCGGGCCGGAGGGTGAGCCGCCACGACGCCGCGGACGGGCCCGGGCCGGTCCTCGCGGTGGTGCACGAGGCGGGCCGCGCCGCCTCCGGCTCCGCGCTCGTCCTCGGCCTGCGCGGGCTTCGCCACGATGCGGACGCCGAGCTGTTCGCCGCCCGCATCGCCGAACGGCACCGCCGCTTCCAGGTCACCCTGGACTGCCACGGACCGGGCCGCCACACCCTGCGCCTCCTCCCGGACGCCGCCGCGCCCGGCCCCGCGACGCTGGACGCCGAGCTGCTGGCCGACCTGCTGGGCCCCTACCCGGGCGCGGGCGAGCCGCTGGCCCTGGCCGGCTACCGGCGCGAACTGCTCGTGGAGGCCGTCACCCGCCCCGACGGACCCGACCCGCACCTGGAGCAGATCCACTGGAACTGGTCGGGGCCGCTCGACCGGGCCCGCTTCCGCGCGGCCTGGCAGTCCGTCTGCGCGCGGGAGTCGATCCTGCGGGCCGCCTTCGACTGGACGGCGGTGCCACGGCTCCTGCTGCACCCGTGCGCCGAGGTGGAGATCGTCCACCGCACCCGCGCCGGCACCACCTGGCAGGAACTACTCGACGAGGACCGGCGCCACGGCTTCGCCCTCAACCGCCCGCCGCTGCTGCGCCTGACGCTGCTGGAGGGCGAGCCGGGGGCGCCCACCCGGGTGCTCCTGACCTGCCACCGCGCCCTGCTCGACGAGCGCGGGGTCCACCTGCTGCTGCGCGAGTTCTACCGCGCCTACCTGGCCGGAGGCGCCCTGCCCGGCGGTGAGCGCCGCCCCGACCTGCGGGACCACGCGCGCTGGCTGGGCCGGCAGAGCGCCGAGGGCGCCCGGGACCTGTGGACGCGCACCGCACCCCCGCGCCGCGCCGCGACCGCCCCCGGACGCCCCGGCGGGGACACCCGGCAGAGGGGCGACGGACACCTGCGCCGGCGGCTGGGCGAGCCGTACGGCTCCCGGCTGCGCTCCTGGGCCGCGGCCCGCGGCGTCGGCGAGAGCAGCGCCCTGCACGCCGTGTGGGCGCTGCTGCTGTACCGGGCGGCGGCCACCGAGGGCCCCCTGCCGGTGAGTTTCGGCGTCCGGCTCTCCGGCGGCGACATCGTGCTGCCCGGGGCCGCCGGCATCCCCGGGCTGCTCGGCAGCCCGCTGCCGATGACGGTGCGGGTGGACCCCGCGGCCCCCTTCAGCGGCCTGCTGCGGCAGGTGCGCGACGCCCGGCTGGACATGGCCGCCTACCCGTGGGTCTGCGGGGACCACATCCGCGAGTGGACCGGCCGCCCCCCGGGGGAGCGGCTCACAGACACCGTCGTCGTCTTCGACGGCCCGGCCGGTCCGGGGACGGGTGTACGCCGCGAGCTGGAGGCGCAGGGCATCGAGGTGGACGAACCGCGTACCGTCGGCGCCGGAACCGGCCTGCCCGTCACGCTCGTCGCCCGGCACGCGAGCGGCGGCGCGCTGGTGCTCGACGCCGTCTACGACCGGGCGCGCCTGGCCGACGCGGACGCCGCCGCGGCGCTCGGCCAGTGCGTCGGGCTGCTGCGGGCCCTGACCGAACTGCGGGATCCCGATCCCACCGTCGCGCAGGTGCTGGACCTGCTGGCGGACGTCGATACCCCCTCCATGGCCCCCCGGCCGCCCGCGCCGCGGCGCACCGCCGTGAGAACGCTGCGCAGGGGATCGCCCTCGGCGGACGTGTTCTGCCTGCTCACCGTCCCCGGCGTGGTGGACGGCTGTTACGAGCTGTTCACCCGCGACCACCAAGGCCCGGAGACGATCGTGGCGTTGGAGCTGGACGGCCCTCCCGGCGCGGCGGTGCCCGCCGCCCTCAGCGCTCTGCCGCTCTCCGGCGGGCGGCTGGTGCTGTGCGGGTGCGGGCCCGGCGCGGTGGCGGCGTACGACCTCGCGCGGGCTCTCGCGCACGGGAAGGGCTCCGCGGTGAGCGTCGTCATGACGGGCCTCGGCGGTCCCCGGAGCAGCGCGGACGCGCTCGCCCGGGGGCTCGCCGGGGTGCCCGTGCGGCGCGCCTGACCCGCCGCACGGGCGGCGCCGACACTCCCTACGCCGCGAACAGGTCGAAGGTCGAGGTGCGGCGCGGTCCGGCGAGCACGTCGAGCTGCGGATCGACGGCCAGCATGGCCTGGTGAAGCCGCTGGAGCTGCGGTGACGGCTCCACGCCCAGGTCCTCGATCAGCCGGGCCCGCAGCCGGCGGTAGACGTCCAGCGCGCTCGCCTGCCGGCCCGAGCGGTACAGCGCCACCATGACCTGCGAGTGCAGTCCCTCGTGCTGGGGGTGGCGCGCGGTCAGCTCGGTGAGCTCGGCGATCAGTTCGCAGTGCCGGCCCAGCCGCAAGTCGGCGTCGATCCGCCGCTCCACGGTGACGAGGCGGCTCTCCTCCAGGCGCATCACCTCGATGTCGAGGATCGGCCCGACCCGTACGTCGACCAGTGCCGGACCCCGCCACAGGTCCAGAGCGGCCCGGTAGCGGGCGGCGGAGACCAGGCTGTCGCCGGACTCGAAGGCCGCCTGGCCCTCTCGGACGAGGCGTTCGTAGTCGTACACGTCGACGCCGGCCTCGGGTATCTGCAGCAGGTAGCCGCCGTGCCGGGTGACCAGCACCTCCTTGGCGCCGCCGGGAGCGTCGGGCCCCATCGCGGTGCCCAGCCGCCTGCGCAGCTGGAGAATGTACGTCTGCAGGGTGGTCAGCGCGCTCTGCGGCGGCTCGGTTCCCCAGATCTCCTCCATGAGGGTGGGAACCGGCATGACGCGCCCGGGATAGAGCGCGAGAAGTGCCAGGACCTGTCTTGGTTTTCCCGCGGTCGGAACTATGGATCCCCCGTTGACCTCGGCGCTCAGCGGACCCAGAACCTGAATTCTCACGGTCTCCTCCGTACTTCCTTGGCTCTTTCCCTCCGGTGACCAAGGAGCTGCCCCCGTTGGGGGCACGCTAGCCGGGGTAGACGTATTCCATCCCTTTCCTGTAGCGGCTCTTGAGCCGCCTTCCACCTGCGGTGGGGTACTTCCGCGCGCCCGCGTTGCGCACGGGGTGCCGGAAAATGCGAGAGGGGGATTCCGATCGGCTTTCGCGGTGGGCGGCAATCGGGTGCGCATTCCTCGCGGGGCGGCAGGCCGACCGTAAGAGGAGGGGCGAACGGCCGGGGAATTCGCGCCGATGGATGGTTACGGCCAGTCGATCCGGCCGGTGAGGGGGCCGGTGCCGGGAACGGTCGGCGCCGCGGCCGAGGTCGGGGGGACCGGCCAGTCGATGGCACCGCCGTCGGCGTGGGCGGCGCCGCCGGCCGTGAGGACGGCCGCGCCGGCGAGAGCGGCGGTGGCGACGATGCGGGCGATGTTCTTCATGGTGACTCCTCCGTGGCAACTGTTCGAACCGTCTTGGCAAGTCCTCTGCCAAGAAGACTGGCAACAACCGCTCGGGATGTGCTCGTCAATCGCTTGAGAAAGGCTGGAGGAAAGGCCGGAGGAGCCGGAACGGGGGACCGCTGCGGCCCTCCGCGCGTTTCCGAACCCCGGCGACCTGCGAGGGAGTTGTCGTGGCAGAGCCGGACGCATATTTGCCAGAAGTTGCCAACGAGCCCGCACTAGAGCCTCACCGGAGCGGGCATTGCCAAATCTGCCAGGTGCTGGGCAAGGTATTGCCAAGCATTTTGGCAACATGCGGAACACCGGGTCGTGGAGGTGCCGCGGCCCCACAGCGGGGGGAGGCCCCTGGATGAACGCGCCGACGTACCACAGGGAACGAACGGCCCACCTGAACACCGCGGGCACGGGCCGGATGCCGGACGGGGTGCGCGCCGTGCTCACCGCCTGCACGGCCCACGACGACCGCTTCGGGACCCGCGCCCTGGAGGAACACCTCGGCGGCGTCCTGCACACCGAGGTGCACGGACGCATCGGCGCCCTGCTGGGCGTCCCGGCCGAAGACACGGTACTGACCACCGGCGCGGCCGAAGCCTTCGACGCCCACGTCCGCGGCATGGAGCTCGGTCCCGGCGACCGGATCTGGACCACGCCGTACGAGGGCGTGGCCCACCTGACCACCCTCTGCGCCCTGCGCGACCGCACCCGATGCCGGCTGGAGGTCGTCCCGCTGCGGACGGACGGCGATCTCGACCTGGACTGGATGCGGGCGCACATCGACGAGGACGTCGCCCTCGTCTCCGTCGTCCACGTCTCCTCCGCCTGCGGAACCGTCAGCCCGGTCGCGCAGGTGGGAAAGCTCCTTGCGCCCCACCGGGCCCGGTACGCCGTCGACGCCTCCCACTCCGCGGGCCAGCTCCCCGTCGACGCCGCGCGCATCGGCGCCCACCTGGTCACGGCGGACGGCTGGAGGTTCCTGCGCGGCCCGGAGGCCACCGGCTTCGCCTACGCCGCACCCGGAGTGTGGGACGGCCGGCCTCAGGCGCCCGCCCCGGCGGCCGCCGCCGCGCTGAACGCCGCACTCGCCCACCACACCGCCGCCTCCTCGCTCCCGTACGAGGACGACCTGCTGCCCCGGCTGCGGGCCGCCCTCGAACGGGCGCCGGGGGTCGAACTGCTCGCACCGGGCCGGGAGCAGGCCGGCATGCTGGCCTTCCGGCACGGCGAGGTCCCGGCCGCGCGCATCCGCCGCGGTCTGGCCCGGCGCGGGGTCGTCCTCCGGAAGACCGTCGCCCAGGAGAATCCGCTCCACCCGGCCGCGCAGGGCGGGGCCACCGCCGTCCGGGCGTCCGTCCACCACGACAACACCGCACAGGACATCGACCGCTTCGAGCAGGCCCTGCGGGACGTCCTGCGCGAGGAGCGGGACATCGCCGCAGCCGCAGGCGAGGCGCTCACAGCGGCCGGCGGGGACGACTTCGGCCGGCCGTCGGCGTACCGCACGAAACCGGCCGGGCGCGGTCACCTCACCCTGCACCTGGCTACCTGAGCCCTGTCGCACCCGGGGCCGACGCCAGGCCCCGCCATCGGGCCGCCGAAGCCCGGCCCCGCCATCGGGGCCGCCGAAGCCGGCCCCCCATCGGGCCGAGGCCGCCGGTCGCAGCGGCGCCCAGGACCGTTTCTCGTGCGGGGTTCGAGCGGACCTCCACGGCGTCCCGAGCCCCCCGCGCGACGGTGGCCACAATCCGGCCTTCACCTCTGGAGGATCCACATGACCATCAGTGACGCGCCCCCTCTGCCGGACCTGGACCGCGCCGCGGAACTCGCCGGCATCAAGGCCCGGGCCCTGGCCGGCCCCGACGAACGGGCCACCGAGCGCCAGCACGCCAAGGGAAAGCTCACCGCCCGCGAGCGGATCGGCCTGCTGGTGGACGAGGGCTCCTTCCACGAGATAGAGGCCCTGCGGCGACACCGCGCGAGCGGCTTCGGGCTGGAGCAGAAGCGGCCCTACACCGATGGCGTGGTCACCGGCTGGGGCACGGTCGGCGGCCGCACCGTCTTCGTGTACGCACACGACTTCCGCATCTTCGGAGGGGCGCTCGGCGAGGCCCACGCGGAGAAGATCCACAAGGTGATGGACCTGGCCGAGGCGGCCGGCGCCCCGCTGGTCTCGCTCAACGACGGAGCCGGCGCCCGTATCCAGGAAGGCGTCTCGGCCCTGGCGGGCTACGGCGGCATCTTCCAGCGCAACACCCGCTCCTCCGGCGTCATCCCGCAGATCAGCGTGATGATGGGCCCGTGCGCGGGCGGCGCGGCCTACTCGCCGGCGCTCACCGACTTCGTCTTCATGGTCCGCGGCACCTCGCAGATGTTCATCACCGGCCCCGACGTCGTGCGCGCCGTCACCGGTGAGGAGATCTCGCAGAACGGCCTCGGCGGCGCCGACGTGCACGCCGCGGTCTCGGGAGTCGCCGCCTTCGCCTACGACGACGAGCACAGCTGCCTGGAGGACGTACGGCACCTGCTCTCGCTGCTGCCCTCCAACAACCGCGAGACGCCGCCGCGCGAGCAGGGCGACGACCCGGCGGACCGGCGTACCGAGGCGCTGTCCGGCATCGTCCCCGCCAACCCGCAGCAGGCGTACGACATCCGCAAGGTCATCGAGGAGGTCGTCGACGACGGCGACCACTTCGAGGTGCAGCCCGGCTGGGCGCCCAACGTGGTGTGCACGCTCGCCCGGATGGACGGACACGTCACCGGCTTCGTCGCCAACCAGCCCGCCAGCCTCGCCGGGGTGCTCGACATCCACGCGAGCGAGAAGGCGGCCCGCTTCGTGCAGTTCTGCGACGCCTTCAACATCCCGCTGGTCACCCTGGTCGACGTGCCCGGCTTCCTGCCGGGCGTGGACCAGGAGCACGGCGGCATCATCCGGCACGGCGCCAAGCTGTTGTACGCCTACTGCAACGCCACCGTCCCGCGGATCTCGCTCGTCCTGCGCAAGGCGTACGGCGGCGCCTACATCGTCATGGACTCGCGCTCCATCGGCGCGGACCTCGCGCTGGCCTGGCCCACCAACGAGATCGCCGTCATGGGGGCCGAAGGCGCGGCCAACGTCATCTTCCGCCGGGAGATCACCGCCGCCGCCGACCCCGACGCGATGCGGGCACAGAAGATCAAGGAGTACACGACCGAGCTCATGCACCCCTACTACGCCGCCGAACGCGGCCTGGTGGACGACGTCATCGACCCGGCCGAGACCCGCTCGGTGCTCGTCGGCGCGTTGGCCATGCTCCGCCCCAAGTACGCCGACCTGCCGTCGCGCAAGCACGGCAACCCGCCCGTATGACCGCCCGGAAGGCGGAGGCGGAGGCCGGCGCCGGGGGGCGGGACGGAGCGGAGCCGTGGAGGATCGCGCGCGGGCGCCCCGACGCGGTGGAGACGGCCGCCGTCCTGGCGGTCCTGCGGGCGTGGCTGAGCAGGCCCGGGGCCGGCCCGCCGGCGCCCCCGCGCACGGAGGCGGCCGGCTGGGACCGCTCCGGCGGGTTGCGCCGCGCGGGAAGCTGGCGCGAGCGCTGATGCGGTGCGCCGGTACCGGCAGCCGCACCCGGTGCCGGCGCACCGCACCGTCACCCGGCGGCGCACCGCGCAGGCGCTGAGGCGCAAAGGCGCAACGGCGCACAGGCGCACTCCATCCCACTTCCGTCGCGCCCCGAGTGCCCTCCGGCACGCTCTGGTGCTGTGACCGGGCGAACGACGGAGGGACGAAGATGACGGTGAAGGCGAGAGACAAGGCTCCCGAACGACCCGTGGCACTGGTCACCGGGGCGACCAGCGGCATCGGGCTGGCCGTCGCCCGGGACCTGGGCGCCCGCGGGCACCGGGTGTTCATCTGCGCGCGCACCGAGGCCGCGGTCAAGCAGACCGTCGCCGACCTGCAGTCCGAAGGCCTGAGCGTGGAGGGCGCGGCCGCCGACGTACGCGACCGTTCCGCCGTGGAGGCGCTGGTCGCGGGGGCCGTGGCGACGTACGGCGCGCCGGTCAGCATCCTCGTCAACAACGCGGGCCGCAGCGGCGGCGGCGCCACCGCGGGCATCACCGACGAGCTGTGGCACGACGTCATCGACACCAACCTCAACAGCGTGTTCCTGCTGACGCGCGAGGTGCTCAACAACGGCGGCCTCGGCGCCGAACCCTGGGGCCGCATCATCAACATCGCCTCCACCGCGGGCAAGCAGGGCGTCCTGCTCGGCGCCCCCTACTCCGCCTCCAAGCACGCCGTGGTCGGCTTTACCAAGGCGCTCGGCAAGGAGCTCGCGCCGACCGGCACCACCGTCAACGCGGTCTGCCCGGGATACGTGGAGACGCCCATGGCGGCGCGCGTGCGCAGCGGGTACGCGCAGGTGTGGGACACCACCGAGGAGTACGTGCAGGAGCAGCTCGAATCCAAGATCCCGCTCGGGCGCTACTCCACCCCCGAGGAGGTGGCCGGACTGGTCGGCTACCTGACCACCGACCTGGCCGCCTCCATCACCGCCCAGGCGCTCAACGTGTGCGGGGGCCTCGGGAACTACTGATGCCGGCCGCGGCCGAGGACACGCGGGAGAGGGCCGCGGACGGTCGGCCGTCCGCGGCCCTCCCCCTTGCCCGTGCCCGCTTCTCTATAGGACGGTCGGCGACCCCGAGACGTCCCAGAGGACGGCCTGCGGCGCGGTGCCGGCGTCCCGCCAGTCGGCCAGGGCCGGCGCGTCCACCGGCTCGTCCGAGAGCAGAACGTGCCGCAGCGCCGGCAGGCTGCTCCCGCTCCGGCGCGCCGCCGCGGCCAGCCGCGCGAAGGCGGACGGCAGCTGCGTCAGCACCGTCACCTCCTGCTCGGCCAGCAGCCGCGCCGACGCGCGGGCGTCGGACGCCGTGTCGCGGTCCACGACGACGGCGCGGCCGCCCGACAGCAGCGGCCCCCACATCTCCCGCATGCCCAGGTCCAGGCTGAGGGAATGGAAGTACGTCCACACGTCGTCCGGTCCCGACTCCAGCATCGGAAGACAGGCGTCCACCCACGACAGCACGTCCCCGTGGGTCACCGGCCGCACGGCCGCCGCCCGGCCCGGCTCGCCGGCCGGCGGGAGCGCGAGGAAGGCCGTCGCCCGCGGGACCTCGCGGCGCACTGCCGCCTCCGGCCGCACCGCGAGGACGAACCGGTCCGCCTTGGCCACCGGGATCTCGTCGCGCAGCAGGCCGCTGTCCGAGACGACCATCCCAGCGCCGGCGTCCCGCATCAGGAACTCCTGGAGGCCCGCGTTGTGCCCGGCCTCCAGCGGCAGGACCGCCGCTCCGGCGCGCAGCACGCCCACCACGGCGGCAGGGGCCGCGCAGGAGCGCTGGGCGCGCACCGCGACCGCCGAACCCGGACCGGCCCGCCCCGACAGGCGCCGCGCGATGTCGTCCGCCAGCCAGTCCAGTTCGAGGTAGGTCCTCTGCCCCTCCCCGTCCAGGGCGGCGACCCGGGCCGGATGCCGGGCGGCCGCGGCCGCGAAACGGATGTCGATGCGGTCCCGGCGCGCGGACCACTCGTCGGCCGGGTCGAGCCCGATCCGTCCGAGCAGGCCGGCCAGGTCCGCGGACAACCGGTCGAGCTCCGGATGATCCGGAGTGGCGTTCATGCGGCCTCCCAGCGGGTGGGTCGTTACTCCTGGGCCGATGGTGGCGGGGGAGACCGGAGAACGGCTCAAGTCCCGCCGTACAGGACCGCTCGGCGGCCGGTCGGGAGCCGCTGGACACCCGCTCGACGACACGTCCATCCGGGGTCGAGGACCACTCGGGACGCCCTGGCCCGCCCTCCGGGGGCATGCCTACGATCCTGGGGCTCACGCCGAAGCCACACTCTCCCCGTCGCGCTCCGAGGTGACCACTCGTAGACGCAGGCATATGGAACTGAGCTTTGTGGCTATGGCCCGTCTCGCGAGACTGGACTTGACTGTACTCATGACTCAGAACACGCAGATCACCCTCGTCATCGGCGGTCACGGCAAGACCGGCCGGCGCGTCGCCGAGAAGCTTTCCGCCCAGGGCCGCGAGGTCCGGATCGGTTCCCGCAGCGGCGAGCCCGCCTTCGACTGGCACGAGCCGGCCACCTGGGTACCGGCGCTGGAGGGCGTCGACCGGGTGTACGTGACCTACTATCCCGACCTCGCCTTCCCGGGCGCCGCCGAGCAGGTCCGCGAATTCTCCAAGGTGGCCGTCGCGAACGGCGCACGCCGCCTGGTGCTGCTGTCCGGGCGCGGTGAGGAGGCCGCGGAGGTCTCCGAGGAGAACCTGAAGGCCTCCGGCGCCGACTGGACCATCGTCCGCTCCAGCTGGTTCAACCAGAACTTCTCCGAGAGCTTCTTCCTGGAGCCCGTGCTGGCCGGCGAGATCGCCCTGCCGACCGGCGACGCCGTGGAGGCCTTCGTCGACGCCGACGACATCGCCGACGTCGTGGTGGCCGCGCTGACCGACGACAAGCACATCGGCAAGACCTACGAGCTCTCCGGCCCGCGCCTGCTCAGCTACAGCGACGTGGCCGCCGAACTGTCCAAGGCCACCGGCCGCGAGATCAAGTACATCTCCGTCACCAACGAGCAGTACCGCGCCGTGCTGCGCGAGAACGACCTCCCGGAGGAGTTCGCCGACCTGTTCACCATGATCCTCGACGGGCGCAACGCGCACCTGGTGCACGGTGTCGAAGAGGCCCTGGGCCGCAAGCCCAAGGACTTCTCCGACTTCGCCCGCGAGGCGGCCGCCTCCGGAGTCTGGAACGTCTGACGGCACGCCGCACCGCCGGCCCGGCCGGCACCACCCCACTCACCCCTTGACCGGGCGGCGACTCTGGTACGGCCGCCGCCCGGTGCCCGGGGCATCCGGGGACGCACACCGGCACCGCGCACGACCGACCGGCAGGAGGCTCCCGTGCCCGCTCCCAAGCCGTATTCCAGCGAACACGGACTGGAACACCTTCCCCCGCACTTCCACGGCTTCGCCCTGATGCACATCGCGATGCGGCGCGACGCGGCCCGGCTGCGCGCGGCGGCCCCCGCCTGGAACGGCGCGGGCACCGAGTGGTGGCAGCGCCTGCGCCAGGTCATCGAATGGCACCACACCAGCGAGGACGACGTCCTGTGGCCGGGACTGCGCCGCCGGGACGCCGACTTCGACGCACAGGCACGCGAACTGCACGAGGACCACGAGGAGCTGGACGCCGCCATGGCGGCCGTCTCGACGGCCATCGCCCGCCGCGGCGACGGCCTGGTCCCGGCGGCGCAGACCTTCGAAGGCGTGCTGCACGACCATCTCCGCGACGAGGAGCGGATCGTCTTCCCGGTCTTCGACCGGCTCGGCGAGCAGGCCTACCTGGCCGAGGAGCGCAAGGTCGTCTCCAGCGCCCCCGTACGCGTGATGACCTACCTCCAGCCGTGGATGTTCGACGGCGCCTCCCGCCGGTCGGTCGCGCACGTCTCCGCCACCATCCCGCCGCCCGTCCGGCTGATCGGCGCCACGCTGTTGCAGAGGCGCTACGAGCGCACCGTGAAGGGAATCCTGAAGTGAGCAGCACGACGACGCAATCCGTGACGCTGGTGGCGGCGACCGTGGGCACCGGACTGATGGCCGGCCTCTACTTCGCCTTCGACATCTCGGTGATGCCGGGACTGGGACGCGGCGACGACCAGACCTACGTGACCGCCATGCGCAACATCAACGAGGCGATCGACAACGGCCTGTTCGGTCTGCTCTTCCTCGGCGCCTTCCTCGCGACCGGGGTGGCGGCCACGCAGCAGCAGCGCGGCGGCCGCCGCGACGCGGCGCGCTGGGGCTGGCTCGCCTTCGCGCTGTACGGCCTCTCGCTGGCCGTCACCGCCCTCGTGAACATCCCCCTCAACAACCAGCTGGCACGGGCCGGCGCCGACGCCGCGGCGGCCCGCTCCCGCTTCGGCGGCCGCTGGGCCTCCGGCAACACCGTCCGGACGCTGGCCTGTACGGCGGCCCTGGCCGCGCTGGGACGCGCCCTGACCCTGCACGGCCGCGCCTCGGCGTAGGCCGTGCTCCGGCCGCTCCGCCGCTCCACCGTTCCGCCCCCGCGAACGGCGCCCGCTCTCTTTTCCGTCCCCCGCGGGAGAGCGGGCGCTTCGCCGTGCCCGGACGGGGGCGGGCAGGACGCCGGGACGCGCGACCCGCAGGAGCGCACGCCCTGGACAGGACGCACGACGCGGAGAGGATGTACGCATGGACACGCTGACCGGACTGCTCGAAGGCCCCAAGGCCCGGGGGGCCTTCCTCCTCAAGTCCGTCTTCAACCCGCCCTGGTCGCTGCGCGTCGAGGACAGGGCCCCGCTATCCGTCGTCACGATGGTGCACGGCGACGCCTGGCTGGTCCCCGACCTCGGCACCCCGGTCATGATCCGGCCGGGCGACGTGGCCGTCGTCCGGGGCCCCGAGCCGTACACGGTCGCGGACCGCCTCGACACGCCGGTCCAGATCACCGTCGGCCCCGAGCAGCGGTGCAGCACCGAGGAGGGCGAGGACGTCACCGACACGATGGCGCTCGGCGTGCGCACCTGGGGCGACGACTTCCAGGACGCCGGCTCGGCCGTGATGCTGAGCGGCACCTACCAGGCGCCGAGCGAGATCGGCCGGCGGCTGCTGAGCGCGCTGCCGACCATCCTGGTGCGCCCGGCCGAAGCCGCGGACAACACCCTGGTCACCCTGCTCACCTCGGAGATCTCCAAGGACGAGCCGGGCCAGGAGATCGTCCTGGACCGCCTCCTGGACCTGCTGCTGATCGGGGTGTTGCGCACCTGGCTCGCGGCGCCCGGCAGCGGCGCGCCCTCCTGGTACCGCGCCCAGAGCGACCCGGTCGTGGGCCCGGCCCTGCGGCTCCTCCACGAGAACCCCGCCCACGGCTGGACCGTCGAGGAACTCGCCCTGAAGGTCGGCGTCTCCCGGGCCTCCATGGCCCGCCGGTTCACCGATGTCGTGGGCGAGCCGCCGGTGGCCTACCTGACCGGCTGGCGCCTCGCACTCGCCGCCGACCTGCTGCGCGAACCGGAGGCCACCATCGCGACCGTGGCCAGGCGCGTGGGCTACGGCTCGGCCTTCGCCCTCTCGACGGCCTTCAAGCGCGTCCGCGGCATGAGCCCCCAGGAGTTCCGTACGGGCGCCCACCCGGTCACCGCGCCGCAGGCACCGCAGCCACCGCGCACGGTGGTGCTGCCCACGCCGTGACGGACAGGTCCCGGAGTCCTACAGCGCGAGTGCGGCGACCGCCTGGCCGCCGCTGCTCTCGCCGGTGCGGCGAAAGCCCAGGCCGGCGTAGAAGCCCTCCGGCCCGTCGGGCCCCGGGTGGTAGGTGACGTAGGCGTGCTTGGCGCCGCGGCGCCGCACCTCCTGCGCGACGGCCAGCACGGCGAACCGGCCGTACCCCTTGCCCTGCTCGGCGGCGGCGATGTTCAGCCGCCACAGCCCCGAGCGGACGTCGTGCGGGTCGTCGTCCCAGGCCACGTCGAAGAAGGCCATCACGAAGCCGACGGCCCGGTCCCCGTCGAGGACCAACCGCGGCCAGGCGGCGGTGGGATGGACGTACGCCTCGGCGAGGGACTTCACCACCGGCGAGACCAGGTGCTGCTGGTCGGCCCGGACGGATATGGCACAGGCGGCGTCGAGGTTGTCGCCGGTGACCTGGGCCAGGCGCAGGGATGCGGTGCTCATGCCCGCACCCTACGAGGGCGCCCCCACGGAGATCATCTCGGGTTGCGGGGCCCGCTCGGGGCCGCCTGCCCCCCGCGCGACCGCGGTCAGCACCAGCTCCGGACCGGCCAGCCACCGGCCCTCGTACACCGGGTCCACGGGCGGCGGGAGCGGTGGGTGCAGGGTCGCCGTGAAGCCGCCCGCGGGGGAGAGGGTGAGGGTCGCGTCGCGGAAGCCGAGCCAGATGCCGGTCGCCGGGTACCACGCCTTGTACGCGGCCTCCTTCGCGGAGAAGAAGACGCGGTCCCAGGGGACGGATGGGGCGGCGGCCGCGAGGGCGGCCAGGTGGGCGCGCTCCGCCTCGGACGCGATCAGGGCCAGCACGCCCCTGGGGAGCGGGCCGGCCGGCTCCGCGTCGATGCCCAGCGCGGCCACCGCGGACGCCGGGGCCGCCACCGCCGCGCGGTAGCCCTCGCAGTGGGTGATGCTGCCGACCACGCCGGACGGCCACCGGGGGGCGCCGCCCGGGCCCGGGAGCAGGGCCACCGGACGGCGGCCGAGGTCCGCCAGGCAGCGCCGGGCGCAGGCCCGGGCCGTCGCGAACTGGCGGCGCCGGCGGGCCCGGCGGCCTGCCATCAGGGCCGCCTCGGCCGGGAAGAGAGGAGCGGGCGCCGCGTCGTCGAAAGCCTCCGATGACGTGACGCCCGGGGGAAGGATGTCCTCGATCATCGCGAGGCGAGCTCCGACACGGCCGCGACCGCCAGCAGCGGACGCTCCAGCGGGAGCATGTGCCCCGCGCCGGGAACCCGTTCGAAGCGGGCACCCGGCAGGACCTGCGCGAGGGTCTCGGCCAGCGCGATGTCGATCACCTTGTCGCCCTCGCCGTGCAGGACCACTGCGGGCGTGGCGACCGACTTCAGCGCCTCGCGGACGTCCCAGCCGCGGGTACAGCGGAAGAAGTCGGCCCGCACGCGCGGGACGGTGGCGGCGAACATCTGCCGGTTCACGTCGCGCACGACGGGATCCACGCCCTTGCCCATGGTGGAACCGAGCAGCTTGCCCCCCAGCCACGGCCGGCGCAGGGCCCGGGAGAAGAGCCGGCTGCCCATCATCTTCACCTCGCTGTCCGGGGTGTCCTGGCCGTGCGCCGCCGTGCCCAGCAGCACCAGACCGCGCAGCCGGCCGGCCGAGGGCGAGGTGGCCGCGTACGACAGGGCGGCGAAGCCGCCGCCCGAGTGGCCGACGAGCACCGCCTCGCGCGCGTCCGTCTCGCCCAGTACCGCCGCCAGGTCCGCGGCCAGCCGCTCCACCGAGACCGGGGTGCGGCCCAGCGTGGACGCGCCGTGGCCGCGGTGGTCGTACAGCACCACCCGGTGCCCGGCCCGGATCAGCCGGTCCGCGACCGTGCCCCAGGCGCGGCGGGCGTGCGCCCAGCCGTGCACCAGGACCACGTCGGCGGCGGCCGGCGCCCCCGCCAGGGGCGCCAGCACCGTCACCGCAAGCTCCGCGCCGTCGTCCGTACGGACCGTCAGCTCGTGGGTGACCTCCGCAGCCGTGGTCACCGCGACACCGCCGACAGCTGCCGGTCCAGCGACTCGAACGCCGCGAGAGTGGCCTTGGAGTGCTCCGCGCCCAGGTCCGCGACCTTGGCCAGCACCTTCAGCCAGCCGTGCGGGCTGCCGGTGAAGTGCATCGAGACGCGGGTGCGGCCGTCCGCCAGAGGTTCGAGCAGGAAGGTGCTCGGACCGCGGAAGACACCGTCCACGTACTCGATGTCCAGCCGGCGGCCCGGCTCCACCGCCACCGTGCGGGAGGTGAAGCGCAGCTTCAGCCCGCCCTTGTCGACGCCCTTGGTGTGCACGACCACGCCCACCGTGCCGCCGACCTCGTCGGGGGCGCCGGAGACCGCCGTGAACGTGTTGTGCGGGACCCACCACTTCTTCGCGCCGCGGAATTCGGCGACGAGCGCGTCCCACACGGCATCCGCCGGGGCGTCGATCACCGCCTCGTCGATCAGGTCGTACGTCGTCATCTCGCAGCCTCCACTCGATACGGGGAAAAGGCGGTGGGGGCGGGGTCCCTCTCCCCGCCCCCACCGCCGGGACTCCACGGCCGGCCGGCCTGCCGTCAGGCGAAGAAGCCCTGGCCGGGTGTGAAGATGTTGTTGGGGTCGAACTTCTTCTTGGCGTTGACGAAGCCGCTCCAGCGGTTGCCGAAGTGCTTTTGCCAGTCCGCGCCCGTCATCGGGATGGATCCCACCAGGTAGCGCTTGGCGCCACTGGCCACCGCGAGGTCGTACAGGCGGCGGTTCTGGTCGATCATGCCCTGGATGTTGGGCTCGCCCGGGTTCGGGAAGCGCAGCAGGTCGAAGAGGTAGACCACGGACTCGTTGGGCATCATCGCCAGCGGCCGCTTGATCTTCGACGTGTAGAACGGGTAGAAGAGCAGGAACCCGCCGCCGAGCGAGTTCGCGTCCAGCTCCTGCTCCACGCGCTTCATGAACGCCTTGGTCTTCGAGGCGGGGAGGAACATGCTCAGCCACGGCTTGGGCGTGTACCAGTGGCCGCCCTCCTTCAGGATCGCCTCGTAGGCGTCGAGCCGGAACATGTAGTCCCGGAACGACACGTCCTCGATGACCGCGTCCGCGCGGACGTCCTTCAGGTCGCACAGCAGCTTGTTCCGGTTCGGCGGCGTCGTGTTGTAGGTGGCGCCGACCTCCAGCTTGTACCGCCAGCCCGAGTTGTCCGGGGTGCGCAGCATCTCACCGGCGTGGACCTGGAACCGGCCGTCGGCCAGCACCTTCTCCGAGTCGGCGAGGTACTGCTCGACCGTGTTGTAGAACAGGCTGAAGATGACCGCCCGCTGGGGCGCCGGGATCAGCTTGACGGTCGCCCGCACGATGATGCCGACCTGGCCGCCGCCCGACAGCGCCGCGTTGAACAGCTCCGAGCGCTGCGAGGCGCTGGCCGTGACGAGCTTGCCGTCACCGGTGATGATGTCGATCGACTGCACCGTGTCGCACAGCAGGCCGTACCGCTGCACGGTGCCGCCGATACCACCGATGCTGATGGTGCCGCCGACCGAGATGTACAGGTAGTCGGGCAGCGCCGGCGGGGTCTTGCCCACCAGCAGGGCGGCGTCGGTCAGCTGCCCCCATGTCACCCCGGCCTCGACCACCGCGCTGTCGTTGCCGAGGGACAGGATCTTCGACATGCCCTTGGCGTCGATGGAGATGCCGCCGGGGACGCGCGCCTGGCCGTAGACCGAGTGCGACTCGATGTCGTTTCCGGTGCCGCCCTGGCCGTTGACGGCGACCTTGATGTTGTTCGCACGGGCGTAGTTGACGATCTTGACGATGTCGTCGATGCCACCGGGACGCAGCACCGCCCACGGCTTGCTCGCGGCGCCGTCGAAGAGGTGCCCGAAGTCGTTGGCGAAGGCGTCGACCGTGGCGGGCGTCGTCTCCAGGGTGCCGACCAGTCCCGGCACCGGCACGACATCGGAGTTGCCGGCGGCTTCGGCGGCCGTGGCCCAGGTCTGGTCCACGGCGTTCCAGCCGACGACGGCGACGGCCGTGGCCGCCATTCCGCCGAGGATGCGGCGGCGGGAGGGCTCGGCGGTGGTGCCCGCCTCGGTTCTGGGGGTGCTGCTCATCTGCGTGCGTCTCCTACTGGTGAGGTACCGGCTTGGTGCTGCGCACCCGGGAAGCGAGCTGGTACTCGCTCAGATCGAGGCGCTTGGTCCCGCGTCGGAAGCGCCAGGTGTACGTCGGGAAGATCGACGTGTTGCGGCCGTTGGCGTCGAGGTACCAGCTCTTGCAGCCGCCCGACATCCAGACCGTGCCTTCGAGGTGCTTGTCCAGCTTCTGGTTGTAGGCGTCCTGCGCCTCCTGCCGCACCTCGATGCTGGCCAGTCCCCGCTTCTGCGCCTGCTTCAGCGAATCCACGACGTACTGGACCTGCGCCTCGATCATCACGGTCTGGGAGGAGTGACCCAGCGCCGTGTTCGGACCGAGCAGCATGAAGAGGTTGGGGAAGCCGGCGATGGTCGTACCCCGGTGCGCGGACATGCCGTCCCGCCACGTCTCCCGCAGCTGGACGCCGCCCCTGCCCCAGATCCGCCGGGCGACCGGGCGGTCCGTGGCCTGGAAGCCGGTGCCCAGGATGATGGTGTCGACCTCGCGCTCCACACCGTCCGTGCCCACGATCGACTTGGGCCGGACCTCGGCGATCCCGTCCGTGACGATCTCCACATTGGGCTGCTGGATCGCCGGGTACCACGTGTTGGAGAACAGCAGGCGCTTGCACGCCACCAGGTAGTCCGGCGTCAGCTTGGCGCGCAGCGCCTCGTCCGGCACCGACTTCTCCAGGTGGTCGCTCGCCATCTTCTGGACCTTCTCGGCGAGCTTGGGGCGCTTCCAGAAGAAGGCAAGGATCTCCCGGCCCCACATGTTGAAGCCCCGCCGGAACTGCTGGTAGCCGGGCAGCGAGCGGAGCATCTTGGTGTGCAGCTCGCTGTTGGCCTTGTCCGGCTTCGGACCGATCCACGGGGGCGTGCGCTGGTACAGGTCCAGCTGCCCGACCTCGGGCTGGATCTTCGGCACGAACTGGATCGCTGAGGCGCCCGTGCCGATGACGGCGACGCGGCGGCCGGCCAGGTCGTGGTCGTGGTCCCAGTTCGAGGAGTGGAAGACCTTGCCCTCGAAGTCCGCCAGCCCCTTGATGTCCGGTACGGCCGCCTCGCTGAGGTAGCCGGTGCCGGTGACCAGGAACTGGGCGGTGTACTCGCCCTGCGAGGTCTGGATCTTCCAGTGCCGCTCGCCCTCGTCCCAGCGGGCGGCTTCCAGCTCGTGCCCGAACCGGATGTGCGGGCGCACGCCGAAACGGTCGGCCGTGTCGCGCAGGTACGCGAACAGCTCGTCGCGCGAGGCGAACGTCGACTTCCAGTTCGGGTTCCGTGCGAACGAGAACGAGTAGAGGTGGGACATGACGTCGCACGCACAACCCGGATAGCTGTTGTCGCGCCAGGTGCCGCCGACCTCATCGGCCCGCTCGAACACCAGGAAGTCGTCGATGCCCGACTGCAGCAGCCGGACGGCGGTGCCGAGGCCCGAGAAGCCGGTGCCGATGACCGCGACCCGCAGGTGCCGGGTCGGGCCGCGGCCACCGGGAACCGTCTCGGTGCCCGTACGTGCTCCGCCGTCCTTGGCCGGCTCGAGAATGCTCGTCACGTCGGCCTCCTTAGCGGCGCGTGATGGTGACGCGGAAGTTGTTGAAGAACTTGTCCTCGAGCGTGTAGGCGAAGATGTCGAGGTAGCGCTCGAAGCGGGAGACGACCTCTTCGCCCTCCAGGGCGACGGCCTCGTCGCGGCGCTCGGCCAGCAGGACCAGCCACGCGCGGCAGGCCATCGCGAAGGACTCGCGCTCGTTGACGATCTCGTCGATCTCGAAGAGACCCTCGGCGGCGGCGCTCAGCTCGCTCAGGTGCGGGATGTGGCAGCCCTCGAACTCGGAGCGCTGGAGGAACTTCAGGTCGTCGAGGAGCGCACGGTTCATCGGCAGCGCCTCGGCGGTCATGGTGTGCAGCACGAACTTCGCGCCCGGGTTGAGGGCGTTCGCGACCTGCTGGAAGAAGTACCGGTAGCGCTTGGTGCGCTCCTTGGGCGGCAGGTTCGAGGAGACGAAGTGCTCCAGCGCGTTGATGCAGAACGCCGCGTCGTACTTCTCGCTGTCGTCCGCGACCTTGTAGTCCGCCCAGCTCTGGACCAGCGTCGTGATGCGCGGGTTGTCGAGGCCGGCGATGAAGGCCTCCTGAGTGCGGGACAGGGTCAGGCCGACGGCCTGCTCCGCGCCGTGCACGGTGGTGAGGCGGTTGAGCATGGTGCCCCAGCCGCAGCCGATGTCCAGGACGCGCTTGGCACCGCCGGTCGCCACGTTCGCGAGCTCGGCGAACTTGTCGAGCTTGCGCTCCTGCGCCTCGTCCAGGGTGGCGACCAGGTCCTCGCCTTCCTCCCAGTAGCCGCCCGAATACATCATCGTGGGGCCCAGCAGGAGCCGGTAGAAATCGTTGCTGACCTCATAGTGGTGCCTGATCGCATCGACCTCGGGGTCCACCGACTTGGGGGCGACCGTTGTCATCCTGATCCTCTTTCCTGCGTGTCCGGCGGGCCGTATTTCCGAATTCGCGTCCGAGGAAACCGGATGCCCCGCAAGGCGTGCGCAAGACGGGCAAAAATCGCGGTCCGGCGCCGTGTTGCGCCTTCCTTGCGGGGGCGCGGCTTTCATCACTCTCGAAAACAAGACACGCACTGCCGAGTTGCATTGCCGAGAGAGGACCGACCCCATGTCGCTGCCCACCATCGAAGAACTGGCGAGCCAGCTCGAGGCCGTCTCGGGTGCCGCGGAGGTCAGCCCCGACGCCCCGCTCCAGCACATCGCGGACGTCGACTCGCTGGACCTGATGGAGTGGCTGTACGGCTTCCAGAACCAGTACCCGCACATCCCGGCCGACGAGTCGCTCTTCGCGGACCTCGACGACACGACGACGCTGCGTGACGTGTACGCGAAGATCGTCGATCTCGCCCCGGCTCAGGCGTAGCGAGGGGTGACGTGACCGGCTTCGACATCACCGGGTGGGGCATGTCCGTACCCGAACGCATCGTCACCAGTGCGGAGCTCGCGACACGTTTCGGCGTGGACGAACACTGGGTCGTCAGCCGCTGCGGCATCCGTGAGCGGCGGGCGGTCAACCCGGGGCAGACCACTGCCTCCCTGGCCGTCGAGGCCGGCCGGCGTGCGCTGGACAAAGCGGGGCTGACCGGCGCCGACATCGCCCACCTCATCGTCGCGACCGCCACGCCCGAGCAGCCGTCCCCGGCGACGTCCGCGTTCGTCCACCACGAACTGGGCATCTCGGGGAGCGCGCACGACGTCAACTCCGAGTGCGCGGGATTCGTCTACGGCCTCGTGTCCGCGATGGCCCTGATCGCCATCGACCCCCGGCCGATCCTGCTGATCGGCTCCGACACCCACACCCTGACGGCCAACCCGGCCGACCGCGACCTTTCCATCCTCGTCGGCGACGGCGCGGGCGCGGTCGTCCTGCAGCCGGGCGCGGAGAACCGGGTCAAGGCGTGGAACCTGGGCGCCGACGGCGCCTGCACCGGCTCCCTCAAGGTGCTCGCCGGCGGCAGCCGGATGCCGACCACCGAGGAGACGGTGGCCGCGGGTCTGCACTACGCGCAGATCAACGGCAACGAGATCTACCTCAACGCCGTCCGGTACACCGTCCGTACGGTGCGCGAGACGCTGGAGAACGCCAAGGTGGACGCGGCCGACGTGGACCACGTCGTGCCGCACCAGGCCAACATCCGGATCATCAACTCGATCCTGTCGCACACCGGGCTCCGCCAGGAGGCCCTCATCACCAATCTCCAGAAGTACGGCAACACGGCTTCGGCGTCGATCCCGATCGCGCTGACCGAAGCCCTGGACGAGGGCCGGATCAAAGCCGGTGACAAGGTCCTCCTGGCCGGCTTCGGAGCCGGCATGACCTGGGGTTCGATCCTGATGGAGTGGGGCGGTGTCGCGGCATGAGCAAGAACAGTGCGGGTCAGCGGCCCGAGTCCCCGGTCGCGCTGGTGACCGGTGCCTCGGGCGGCCTCGGCCAGGCCCTGGCGCTCGAACTGGACGCGCTCGGCTGCCGGGTCGCGGTCCACTACAACAGCGCCCGTCAGGCCGCCGAGGCCGTCCAGGAAAAGCTGGTGAACCCGTCGGTGCTGGTCACCGGTGACGTCGGTTCGTGGGAGGCCACCCAGGCCCTCCACGAACGGATCTGCGCCGAGCTCGGTCCGGTGGACGTACTCGTCAACAACGGGGCCATCCGCAAGGACAGCCTGATGGCGATGCAGAACCCGGCGGACTGGGCGCAGGTCATCCAGACCAACCTGATCGGGTCGTTCCACACCGCCCGGGTCTCGGTGCCGCACATGCTGCGCCAGCGGTGGGGCCGGGTGATCAACATCGTGTCCCCGTCGGGCATCATCGCGACGGCCGGCCAGACGGCGTACTCGGCGTCCAAGGCGGGTCTGATCGGCTTCACCCGCACGCTGGCCTCCGAGTGCGGCCGGCGCGGGGTGACGGTGAACGCGCTGTCCCCCGGCTTCATGATCACGGGTATGACGAACACCCTGCCGGACCGGGTGATCGAGGGCATGGAGGGCAAGGCCCCCATCCCCCGCTTCGTCACGGTCGAAGAGGTCGCCCGCAGCGCCGGCCTCTTCCTGGACCAGGACTGCATGACGGGCCAGGTCATCAGCATCGACAGCGGCGTGTCCATCACCTGACCCGCGGTTCCCTCTCCCCGGCCCCGGCCCTCCCACCCCCCCAGGGGAGGCCGGGGCCGCTCGTCGTCGTCGCGTGCCGGTATCCGGGCGTGCCGGTATCCGGGCGAGCGGGGATACGGCGATACGGGGATACGGAGGGTACGGCGATACGGGCATCCTCGGGTTGCGGACCCGGGCGTGCGGAAGGCCGCCGCCGCGGAGTTCGCGGCGGCGGCCTTCGCGCGGGGATCAGGCGGCCGGGAAGGACGTCACCGGATGGGTGACGCAGCCGTGGTCGGCCAGGGAGCACGGACGGGGGGCCGGCGCGCGGTGGTCCATCTCGAAGACCCCCATCAGCACCGGGTCCAGGCAGGTCACCGAGCGCGGGGCCGACCGGGGCTCCGGTGTGCGCAGCAGCTCCAGGTACGCCGCCTCCGTCTCCGGCGCCGGGTCGATCCCGAGCTCCTCCGCCAGCACCTCGCGCAGCTGCTGGTAACTGCGCAGCGCCTCGGCCCGGTTGCCGGCCCGGGTGTGGGCCGCCATCCGGCAGCGGTAGGCGCTCTCCCGGAACGGGGCCCGCCGGACCGCCTCCTCCGCGTAGCGCAGGGCGTGGTGCTCGTCGCCCAGCGCGGAAGAGGAGAGGCTCGCGGTCTCCAGCGCTTTCAGACGCAGCTCTTCGATCTGTTCGCGCATCGCGTTGACCCAGTCACCCTCGTGCGAGGGCAGGAACGAACCGCGCAGGTTCGACACCGCGCCGGCCGCGAGCTGCTGCGCCACGGCGTAGGCGCCCTCCGCGTACGCCTCCGCCGCCTCGGTCACCGCGGTCTCCGCGCACTCCACGTCCACGGCGGCGTCCTGCGGTATCCGCAAGAGGTACCGGCCCCCCTGTGCGACCAGCGGAGTGACCCCCGGCTGGTCCTGCGGAGTCGTGACGAACGTACGCACCCGGCTGACGAGGCTGCGCAGGGCCGAGGCCCAGGTGTCCGGCAGGCCCTCGGGCCATATGGTCTCGGCCAGTTGGTCACGGTCCGTACCCCCGGACCGTTCGAGGATCAGCCGGGCGAAGGCCACCTGCGCCTGGGCGCTCGACAGGTGTTGCGGCGCTGCTCCGTCCGGCTCGATCGTGACAAGACCTATGAGTCTGATCAGCACTATGCACTCTCCGAAACGGTCGGCTTCCGGCCGTGTCCCCCTAGTTCGTGCGATTCAGAGGATACCGGCGGGCCGTCTCCGCATGTCAACAGCGGCCGGTAAAACATTCCTTCGCGAATGAAACCCGGGGTCTGGTCATTCCCTTTCGCTTTTCGAGTACTGCTGTGGTCCCGCTCTTGCGCCGCTATTGCGCCCCACGAGTCTTAATGGAATTCCACTAGAGCCCGGCCGGAAGCACGGCAGAGCACCGATGGAGTTCCGGGTCCGCCGGACGATCGCGATGAGGAGAAGCACGTGAACGCATCCGCCGCCTGGAGCCGACTCGAGCCGAAGCTGGCGTACTTCCGCGACCGCGTCCGGTCCCTGGAGTACGAGCCCAACCGCAAGAACAGCTTCGTGGCCTACACCGTCGAGCGGGATTCGGCGTACGCGGACCAGGACGGCCAGCGCCTGCTGATGATGTCCGGCTACAGCTACCTCGGCCTGGCCGGCGACGAGCGCGTCGTGTCGGCGGCCAAGGCCGCCGTCGACCGCTACGGCACCGGCAACCACGGGGTCCGCGCACTGGCCGGATCCACGCCGCTGCACGAGGAGCTGGAGGCGGAGGTCGCCAAGTTCGCCGGCCGCGAGCAGGCCCTCGTCTTCGGCTCCGGCTACGCCGCGAACGTCGGCACCGTCGGCGCCATCGTCGGCCCCGGCGACACCGTCTTCATCGACAAGTACGACCACGCGAGCATCGTCGACGGCTGCAAGCTCTCCGGTGCCACGGTCACCCGTTTCCGCCACAACGACGTCGCCCACCTGGAGCGCCGCCTCGCCGCCGCGCCCGACACCGGCGTCCGCCTGGTCATCGTCGACAGCGTCTACTCGATGGACGGCGACATCGCCCCCCTCGTCGACCTGCGCAAGGTCTGCGACGCCCACAACGCGCTGCTGATGGTCGACGAAGCCCACGCGCTCGGAGTCATCGGCGCCACCGGCAAGGGCATCGAGGAGCACTTCGACTACGAGGTGAAGGTCGACGTCAAGCTCGGCACCCTCTCCAAGGCCATCCCCTCCATGGGCGGCTGGGTCGCCGGCTCGGCCGAGCTCATCCACCACCTCAAGTACGCGGCCCGCCCCTTCCTCTTCTCCGCGGCGCTCGGACCCGCCCAGGCCGCCGCCGCGCTGGAGTCCCTGCGGATCCTGCAGCGCGAACCGGAGCGCGTGGAATTCATCCAGCGCGAGTCCGAGCGCTTCCGCACCACCCTGCACGAGGCCGGCATGAGCACCGTCGACAGCGAGACCGCCGTCGTCCCGGTCATCGCCGGCTCCGACATCGCCGCCTACGACTACGCCACCGTGTGCCGCAAGAACGGCGTCATCGGCCTCCCCGTGGTCACCCCGGCCGTCCCCAACGACCTGGCCCGGCTGCGCATCGCCATCACCGCCGCCCACACCAAGGCCGACATCGACTTCGCCGCCGAGGCCTTCATCAAGTCGGCGCGCGAGTGCCGGATCATCTGACCGCCCTCACGACGAACGCCCTTACGCCTTAGGGAGCAGACACATGCCTGGACCGTCCAGGGGCAGTACGGCGCAGCCGCCCGTAGCCATCACCGGCATGGGCGTGGTCACCCCCGGCGGGTGCACCCCGGACGAGCTGTGGGACACGCTGCGGGCCGGCCGCTCCACCGCCGCCGAACTGACCCACTTCGACCTCACCCGCCACCGGGTGCGGATCGGCTGCCGGGTCCGCGGCCTCGACGGCCTCGCCGGACTGGTCCCGGCCAAGGAAGCCCGCCGGATGGACCCCTTCGCCCACTACGGCACCGCCGCCGCCCTCGCCGCCCACCGCGACGCCGGATCGCCCACCGCCGAAGCCGGCCGCACCGCCATCGTCGTCGGCAACGCCGTCGGCGGCCGTGCCACCAGCGACCTGGAATCCGCCCACTACACCGAGGGCGGCCCGGCCAGGGTCAATCCGCTGATGCCGTTGATGACCATGCCCAACGCGGCCGCCGCCCACATAGCCATCCGGCTCGGCTGGACCGGCCCCGCCCTGACCGTCGCCAACACCTGCGCCAGCGGCGCCGACGCCATCGGCCACGCCCTGATGCTGCTCCAGACCGGCCGCGCCGACCTCGTCATCGCCGGCGGCGCGGAGCACACCCTCACCCCGGTCACACTGGCGGGCTTCGGCAACCTCAACGCCGTCTCCTTGCGCAACGACGACCCGGAGCACGCCTCGCGCCCCTTCGACAAGGACCGCGACGGCTTCGTGATGGGCGAGGGCGCGGGGTTCGTCGTACTGGAACGGCTGGAGGACGCGAGGGCGCGCGGGGCCAGGACGTACGGCCTGGTCGCCGGGTACGCCGCCACCGCCGACGCCCACCACCTCGCGATGCCGCTCCCCGACGGCGCGGGAGCCGCGGCGGCCATGGCCGGGGCCATCGCCGACGCCGGCCTCGACCCCAGCGACATCGTGCACGTCAACGCCCACGGCACCTCGACCCCGCACAACGACCGGTCCGAAGCCGCCGCCCTCACCAAGGTGTTCGGCACCGCCCAGCCGCCCGTCACCGCGCCCAAGTCGGTCATCGGCCACCTCATCGGCGCCGCGGGCGCCGTCGAACTCATCGCCACCGTGCAGGCCATGCGGCACTGCGAGGTGCCTCCCACCGCCAACCACGAACAGCTGGAGCCAGGAATGGACATCGACGTCGTCCACGGCACGCCCCGTGCCGTGCGCTCGGGAGCCGCCATCACGAACTCCTTCGGGTTCGGCGGTCACAACTCCTCCGTGGTGGTGACGCCGGTATGACGCTCCTGTCCCTGCCCTCCCCGGTCCGCACGCTCACCGTCACCGAACCCGAGATCACCGACTACCGCGGCGCCGCCCGCAGCGGGCTGCCCACCGCCCGTCCCGGCCAGGCCTCGCCCGTCCACACCTTCGTCCTCGCCCACACGGTGGCCGAGCAGACCGTCGCCGCGCTGACCGCCGCCGAGCCCGGCCCGGTCTCCGTGGTCCACCTCGGCCAGGACATCCGCACCGTGCGGCCGGTCCGGCCGGGCGAGCAGGTGACCGTGGCCCTGGAGGTCGCCGGCGTCCGCAGGGAACCGCGCGGCGCCCGCATCGCACTGCGGGTCCGGCTCGTCGGCGAGGACGGCCCCGAGCCCTTCGCGGAACTGGCCATCTCCGCCCTGCTGGTCGGCGCGACCCTGCTCGAACCGTTCGGCGACATCGCCGGCGGACCGGCCGCCCCCACCCCGGTGGGCGCCGGGGTACCGCAGACCGCGGTGCACGCGCTGACCACCGACTGGATCAGCACCTACGCCCACGCCTCCGGCGACCTCAACCCCATCCACCTCGACGCGGAGGCGGCCCGCGGGGCCGGCTTCGACACCGTCATCGCGCACGGCATGAGCGTCGTCGCCCTCGCCGTGGAGGAGGCCGTGGACCGTTTCGCGGCCGGTGACTCCGCCCGGGTGCGCGGCCTCGGCTGCCGCTTCTCGGCCCCCGTGCCCCCCGGCATCCCGCTGGAGATCACCCTCCAGCCCGACGCCGAGGCCCACGTCATCCGCTTCACCTGCAAGACGCCGAAGGGCGCGGCCGTCAAGTCGGGCTGGATCGAGCTCGCACAGCCGCTGCCGCCGCAGGAAGGAGACCAGCCATGACGAACCCGACCGGACCGACCGGGGTGACCGGAGCGACCGATCCGACCGGCCTGACCGCCCCCAGCACCCCGGACGCCCCGACCACCCCCGCCGTCGAGCTCGGCCTCCTCGGAGGGTTCCTCACCCAGGTCCGCGACCGCCCCCACGCCACCGCGCTCGTCTTCAACGGAGAGGAGACCAGCTACCGCGAGCTGTACGAACTCGCCGGCCGGGAACGCGACCGCCTCGCGCACCTGCAGCTGGCCCCGGGCGTGCCGGTCGGCGTCCTCGCCGACAAGTCCCCCGCCGCCGTGGCCCTCGTACTGGGCTGCCTGCTGGCCCGCCGGCCGCTGCTGCTCCCCTCCCCGGCCCTCGCCGACACCCTGCTCGCCGATCTCTTCGCCCAGGCCGGCTGCGCCCGTGTCCTCGCCCCCGGCGGCGAACCCGCCCGGGTCACGCCCAACCCGGACGTCGCGGCCCAGCCGCTGCCGGCCGACGAGGCCGCCGACGTGGCCTTCATGCTCACCACCTCCGGCTCCACCAGCCTGCCGAAGATCGTCCCGCTCGCTCTGGACGCCGTCGACCGCTTCACCCGGTGGGCCGGCAACGCCTTCGGCATCGGACCCGACCGCACCGTCCTCAACTACGCCCCCCTCAACTTCGACCTCTGCCTCCTCGACGTCTGGACCACCCTCGCCCGCGGCGGACGCGTCGTCCTCGTCGACCCGGCGCTGGCCGCCCACGGGCGCCACCTGCGGGACCTGGTCCTGCGCCACGACGTCCACGTCGTGCAGGCCGTCCCCATGGCCTTCGGGCTCCTCCAGGACGCGGCGGCCAAGACCGGCGACGTCTTCCCCGGCGTCGACCACGTCATGTTCACCGGCGACGCCATCCCCGAGCGCACCTTCGGCGCCCTGCCGACGCTCTTCCCCAAGGCCCGCATCCACAACATCTACGGCTGCACGGAGACCAACGACAGCTTCGTCCACGAGGTCGACACCTCGGCGACCACCTTCCCGCCCGTTCCCATCGGCCGCCCGCTGCCGGGCGTAGGGGCCCTCGTCCTCGACCCCCACACCCAGACCCCCGTCGAAGGGCCCGGCAGCGGTGAGCTCTACGTCTCCACGCCCTTCCAGACCCGCGGCTACCTCGACCGGACCCGGCACGCCGACAAGTTCACCGCCCATCCGCTGGGCCTCGACGAGCGGCGCTGGTTCCGCACCGGCGACCTCGTACGGCGCGACGCGGCGGGCACCCTGCACCTGACCGGACGCACCGACTTCCAGGTCAAGGTGCGCGGAGTCGCCGTCAACACCGCCGAGATCGAACGGGTCCTGCAGGAACACCCCGCCGTACTGGAAGCGGGCGTCGCCGCCCTCCCCGACCCCATCGCCGGCAAGAAGCTCATCGCCGCCGTCCAGCGCGCCCCGGGCTCCACCCTGACCGGCCTGCAGCTGCGCACCCACTGCGCCCGGCACCTGCCCAGGGCCGCGGTGCCCCACCAGCTCACCCTCATCGACACCCCGCTGCCGAAGACCGCCACCGGAAAGGTCGACCGCAAGGCGCTCGACCGGCTCGACCGGCTGGGCTCCTCCCCGGCCGCGCCCACGCCCACACCGACCACGACACCCGTCGCCACACCTCTCGCCGAAGGAATCCCGTCATGAGCAACATCGACACCATCAAGAACTTCGTCATCACCGAGTTCCTTCCCGGCACCCCGGCCGGCGAGCTCGCGGTCGACCACGACCTGCTCAACGACGGCGTCATCGACAGCCTGGGCGTCCTCAAGCTGATCGCGTGGGTCGAGGACCGCTTCGAGGTCGCCATCGGCGACGCCGACCTGGACCCCAACAACTTCCGCAGCGTCGAGGCGATCGACACCTTCGTCGCGGAGGCCCGCCGCACGGCGGCCGCGTAGAACCACCCACCACCATCCCGACGGAGACGAGACGGAGACCGACTGTGCACGACGCACTCACCGGCCTGCTGGAGCAGCAGGCCCCGGTCGGCCGGGAGACCTGGCGGTCCTGGTGGGACCAGCTCGGAGACGGCCGGCTGGACAAGGCCGAGGTCGTCGCCCTGCTGGCCTCCCTGGCCAGCCGGCTCCCGGACCACCAGACCCTGCGCCACCTGCTGGACTCGCTCTCCGAGCGCCGGCCGGCGGCGACGGTGACCACCTCCTGGGAGGGCACCGTGAATGTCGTCGGCACCGGCGGCGGGCCCAAGACCTTCAACATCTCCACCGCTTCGGCCTTCGTCGCCGCGGCCGCCGGGGTCAAGGTCGTCAAGACCGGCTCCCGGGCCTACACCAGCTCGCTGGGCTCCGTCGACCTCCTGGAGCGGCTCGGTGTCCGCCTCACCTCCTCCTACGCCCAGACCGAGGACACCCTCGCCGCCCACGGGATCGCCTTCGCCGGACCCTTCGTCTACCCGGCGCAGCTGACCCGGCTGGCGCGGACGGTGGCCCCGTACTCCATGAAGCCCTTCGGCCGCTTCCTGAACGCACTGGGTCCCTTCCTCGCGGACCTGCCCGTGGCCGCCCAGGTCACGGGGGTCTCCGCGGCCGCGCCCCTCGACACCCTGCGACAGCTCGCCGCGACCACCACCACCCGGCGGATCTGGCTCACTTCGAACGACACCGGAGCGGACGAGCTGCTGCCCTTCGCGACCAACACCGTCCACGGCGAACGCTCCCTGGCCCGGATCATCCGGCCGGGCGAGCTCACCCCCGGCGACGGCTCCTTCGGGGACCTGAGGCCGGCTTCCGAGCCCGCCGCGGCGGCCGGCCACTTCCTCTCCGTCCTTTCCGGTACGGCGGGCCGGGTGGCCACCCGCACGGTCTGCCTGGGCGCCGCCGCCCTGGTGGTGGCCTGCGGCCTGCGCCGGGACTGGCCCTCCGCGGTCGCGCTCGCCGAGGGCGCGGTCCGCTCCGGCGAGGCCCACGACCTCGCGCGGCGCGTGGCGGCGGCTTCGGCCCCCCGCACCCGCACACCGGCGGTGGCCCATGCCTAGGACCGCCCCGGCGGGCACGGACCCCGCCCTGCCGCAGCCGTCGGCTCGGGCCGCACACCCCGCGCCCGCGCCCTTCTTCGCCCACCGCAGGCCCGGCGGCCCGCCCGGACTCGCCCTCTTCCTCAATGCGGGCGACCCGCCGCTGCCGGTCCTGCGGGACCTCGTCCTGATGCTCGACGAGGAGGGCGTGGACTGCCTGGAACTCGCCGTCCCCTTCCCCGACTCGGTGACCGACGGCCCGGTCGTCCGGCGCTCCGCGCGCCGGGCACTGGACCGCGGCGGCGCCGGCCTGGACGACGTACTCGCCTTCATCGCGGACGTGCGCCCGCACCTGGCGCACCTGCGCATCGCCCTGCTCGCCGACTGGAGCCACTCGCTCAAGCACCGGGACCTCGCGGACGCCACCCGCGAGATCGCCGCGGCGGGCGCGGACGGACTCCTCGTCCACGCCCTGCCCCCGCGGCTGCGCGAGCCGCACCTGGAATCGGCGGAGGCGGCCGGGCTGCCGGTCGTCACCACCTGCTACGCCAGCAGCCCGGCGGACACCCGGGCCCAGGCCGCGGCCCGGGCCTCCGCCTACCTCTACCTCGTCGCCCACTACGGACGCAGCGGGACCGCACCCGCCGCCGGCCATGCCGCGCTGGCGCAGACGGTCACCGGCCTGCGGGCGCACACGACGTCCCCGATAGCCGTCGGCTTCGGGGTCAGCACACGGCAGGACGTGGAAGCCGTCGGGGCCGCCGGCGCCGACGCCGCGATCATCGGCTCCGCCGCGGTGGCCGTCGTCGAGCGGGCGCAGGAGGCCGGCCACGACGTGACCGGAGCCTTCCGTGCATTCGTCCGCTCGGTTCGTCCGCCCGGTCCTGCCGCAGTGCCGCACTGACCTTCCCGACCAGCGGAAGCGAGCTCCACCCCTCATCAGGAACATCCGTGCACCACCCTCACACCGGGAGATTGCCATGATCGTTCGCGACATCGAGTCCGTGAAGACCGTCGAGTGGGGCAACGGCCTCAGCCGCCGCTTCCTCCTCGCCGAGGACGGCCTCGGCTACTCGCTCACCGACACCACCGTGCTCGCCGGCACCAAGTCCCGCCTGGAGTACGTCAACCACCTGGAAGCCTGCTACTGCATCGAGGGCTCCGGCGAGGTCATCGAGCTCGACGGCACCTCGCACGAGATAGTCCCGGGCCGGATGTACGCCCTCGACCAGCACGACGCCCACTTCCTCGTCGCCAGCCCGCACGAGGACCTGCGCCTGGTCTGCGTCTTCTCGCCGGCCCTGCGCGGCGACGAGGTCCACAACCTCGACGCCCACAGCTCCTCCGCCTACTGAGGCGCGCGCGGCGCGCACCACCCGTCCGAACCATCAGCCCGATCAAAGGGGTCCGTCGTGATCCGTTGGAACGCCGACCAGGCAGATCTGCGCGAAGGCCTGGAGCGGTGGGGAGACGCACTCAGCGCAGACCACATCGAACTCGACGAGCAGTCCGCCTTCTCGGAGGACAAGTGGAAGCTCGTCCAGAAGACGGGGATCCTCCAGCTGCCCTTCGAGGAGGACTACGGAGGTCTCGGGCAGTCGCTCCTCACCACCATGTACGTGCTGGAGGGCCTCGGCGAGTACAACCGCGACTCGGGCCTGAGCTTCTCGGTCACCACGTCCATCTGCTCCACCGGGATCCCGCTCCAGCAGTTCGGCACCGTGGAGCAGAAGGAGCGCTACCTGCCCCAGATCTGCTCGGGCGAGGCGATCGGCGCCCACGCCATCACCGAGGCCGAGGGCGGCTCGGACGCCATGGCGATGACCACCCGGGCCGTGCGTGACGGGGACGACTTCGTCATCAACGGAAGCAAGGTCTTCGTCAGCAACGGGCCGATCGCGGACGTCATCGTGGTCTACGCCCGGACCCACCCCGACGGCGGCCCGCTCGGAACGACGGCGTTCCTGGTGGACCGCAACACCCCCGGGCTGAGCGTCGGCAAACCCATCAAGAAGATGGGGCTGCGGACCTCCCCGCTGAGCGAACTGTTCTTCGACGACGTACGGGTGCCCAGGAGCGCGGTGCTCGGCAGGGTCGGAGGCGGCTTCCTCGTCCTGGACCACGTGATGAAGCGGGAGATCCTCTTCTCCTTCATCGTCAACGTGGGTGAGATGCAGCACCGGCTGGAGCGGTGTGTCGACTACGCGAAGACGCGCAAGTCCTTCGGAAAGGCGATCGGTTCGTACCAGACGATCGCCAACAAGATCGTCGACACGAAGATCCAGCTGGAGACCGCCCGCAAGTGGCTCTACGACACCGGGGAGAAGCTCGAGGCCGGCGAGAACGTCACCGTGGACCTGGCCATCGCCAAACTCGTCACGAGCGAGAGCAACCTGGCCACCAGCCTCACCGCCGTACAGATCTTCGGCGGCCACGGCTACATGTCGGAGTTCGGCCTGGAGCAGGACGTGCGCAACGCCCTCGGCGGCACGATCTACTCGGGGACGAACGAGATCCAGTACAACCGCATCGCCTCGTTGCTGGGACTGGGCAAGTGAGCACCACCCGCCCGCTGTCCCGGACACTGCTGAAGGTCTGCGGGGCCACGGCCCCGCAGGACATCGAGGCGGCGGCGGCCGCCGGGGCGGACTGCGTCGGGCTCTGGCACGGCGTACCCGGCGGCCCGTCCGAACTGGACCCGGACGGGCTCGCCGCCCTCGCGGCGGCGGCCCGTTCGGCCGGCCTCCTGCCGGTCCTGGTGACGTTCCTGGCCGACGCCCGCGAGCTGACCGCGATCGTGCGGCGCTCCGGCGCCGGCTGGGTCCAGCTCCACGCCTACCAGCCGCCCGCCGTCGTACGGGCACTGCGCGAGGCACTCCCCGCGGAGGTCGGCATCGTCAAGGTGCTGCACGTCGACGAGGCGGGCGGGTGCGTGGAACGCCCGCTGATCGGCGCGTACGAACGGGCCGGCACCGACCTCTTCCTCCTCGACACCGCCACCGGGGACGGCCGCATCGGCAGCACCGGCGCCGCCCTCGACCCGGGCCGCCTCACCGCCCTGCTGCCCCGGCTGACCCGGCCCTTCCTGCTGGCCGGCGGCCTGACCCCGGCCAACCGCCCCGCCTACGAGGACGTCGTGCGCCACACCGGATTCCGCGGCGTCGACGTGGACACGGCGGCGCGCGACCGGACGACCGGCCGCTTCGGCGTCCCGGAGATCGCCGCCCTGGCCCGCGCCTGGCGCACGGGCACCTCCGTCCCCGACCACCCCCAGCTGGAGCTCTCGCGATGACGAAGCAGAACCGGACCGGCTTCCCTTTTCTCGAGGCCCTCCTGGCCTCCCCGACCCCCGTGGTGATGGAGGTGAAACGGCGCGACGCCCACGGCTACGACATGCTCGGCGGCCGGATCCCCGCCGCGATCGTGGAGGCGTACGAGACGGCGGGCGCCCCCTGCATCTCGGTGGTGACGGGCCGCTGGTTCGGCGGCTCGCCCGCGCTGCTGCGGGACGTGGCCGCCCTGACCGGCCTCCCGCTCCTGCAGAAGGACTTCATCACCCGGAAGGACCAGATCCGCACGGCGCAGGAACTCGGGGCCTCGGCGGTGCTGCTGACGGCCACGCTGCTCCCGGCATCGAGCATGCGCACCCTGGTCACGGAGTGCCTGCTGGCCGGGCTGACCCCCTTCGTCGAGATCACGACGGAGGCCGAACTCGAAGCGGTCCACCACCCCGAGGAGTGCGTGATCGCGGTCAACAACAAGGACATCAGGACGCGCGAGCGCGGCGCCGGCGACCTCGGCCGCTCGCTCGACCTGCTCCCGGCGGTCCGTGCGGCCGGCGCCGCCTGCGCCGTGAGCGCCAGCGGCATCGACGGCCCGGTGACCGCCGCCCACCTCCTCGACGCCGGCTTCGGCGGACTGCTGGTGGGCACCTCGCTGCTGCGCACCGGGTCGCCCGTGGAGTGGGTCGACGCCATGGCGGGTGCGCGAAAGGGGCTGGCGGTCCGATGACGGCCCTCCTGACCGGCGCACGCCCGTACACGCTGAACGCCGCCGGCATCCCGCTGTCCGGGCTCCTGGCACTGCCCGAGGGCGGGGAGGTCCGCTCCACGATCCTGGCGATCCACGGCCGGGGCATGCGGGCGGCGTACTGGAACTCCTTCGTCCCCCTCGCCACCGGCCTGGGACATGCGGTCCTGGCGCTGGACCGGCCGGGCTACGGCGACTCGGCCCAGCTGCTCCCCGAGGGCCAGAGCCTGGCCGGCCAGGCCGAAACCCTCCACGCGGCCCTCAAGGAACATGCCGCCGGGCACGCCGTCGGCGCGGGCGTCTTCCTCCTGGGCCACTCGGACGGCGGCAAGGTGGCCCTCCACACGGCGGCCACCGACGGCGCCGTTCCCCTGCTGGGCCTGGACGCCTCCGGCGTCGGCTACCACTACAACCCGCAGGCCCTGCACTTCCCGTCCACGCTCGCAGGCGGAGCCACCAAGCTCAACTGGGGTCCCCTGGGCCTCTACCCGCGCGGCACCTTCCAGGCCAGCCGCGCCCTGCTGTCCCCGACGCCGCCGCGCGAGTCCGCCGAGACCGTCCGGTGGCCCCGCCAGTACGAGGAACTGGCCCCCCGCGTCCGCGTCCCCGTCCGGCTCACCTTCGCCGAGCACGAGGCCTGGTGGCACCTGGACGACTCCACCCTGGCATCGATGGCATCCCTCCTGACCTCGGCCCCGCAGGTGACCCTGGAACACCTCTCCGCCGCGGGCCACAACATCAGCCTCGGCCATGCGGCCACCGCCTACCACCTCCGTGTCCTGACCTTCCTGGAGGACTGCCTGCGCCCCTGAGGGGTGGACGCGGGACGCCTCACCGGCGACCCGGCACGCCGAATGACCGCGCCCGGCGGAGGGGGCGCGGTCATTCGGCGGTCACGGGACGGGCGGGTCGCTCAGGCGGCCACCACCCGGCTCACCAGCTGGTCGCGGATCCGGGCCGGGAGCCCCGGTGCGAAGCGCTGGAGGTAGTGGTCCATGTGGGAGTCGTCGCCCACCAGGAAGGGGAGGTCGAAGACCAGGAGCTTGCGGACCGCCAGCAGCGGCAGCGGGGCGCGCAGCGGGCGGAAGGACTCGTTGTAGAGGCCCGGCTCCTCGCACACCGGGTGGAACTGCCCGATCATCAGCCCCTCGGCGACGAATTCGTCCTTCGCCTTGCGCTGGAGTTCGTCCAGCTCCACCGAGTCCGTCGGGTCGAAGCCCGGCAGGACCAGGAGGATGGTGAGGAGCTCACGGTCCTCCGGCGACAGCGGCTGCGAGAGGGCCGCGTGGCGGGTGCGCAGCGAGTCGACCGCCATGGACAGGTCGTCGCACTGGGCGGACGGCAGGGCCAGGTGGAAGAGCTCCTTGCGCAGCGAGGGCTGTGTGTACGGGCACACCGGGCCGGTGCGGCCCAGCTCGGGATGGCTGGAGACCAGGAAGTCCCTGCTCCACATGAGCACTTGCAGCAGCGGCCCCATGGCGTCGGCCGGTACCTCGCCGCGGGCGACCTGGCCGGCGGTCCACGACTGGATCAGATCGTCTCCCCTCATCGGGGGTCCCTCCACATCGGTCGGAGTACGGGTCCGCCGTCGGGCAGGGTGATGTCCCCGCCCAGGCGGTCGAAGCCGGTGCGCCGGGTCACGGCCTCGCCGCCCGGTGAGCTGGCTTCCGTGTAGGCGCCCACACCGTCGGCGTCGGCGCGGGCCGCGACGTCGCCGAGCAGTGCGGACATCAGGCCGCCCTGCTGGAGGCCGGGGCGGACGGCGCCGAAGGAGACGTAGTAGTGCGGCGTCCGCGGGTGGCGCTCCGCCTGGAGGCGGCCGATGGTGCGCAGCGCGTCCACGTGCTCGCCCAGGGCCAGGGCGAGGGCGGCGTCCAGTGCCGCCTCGTCCGGCTCGGCACCGGGCGGCAGGAACAACAGCACGGCGTTGCCGTCCGGGGTGGTGAGCACCCCGTCGTGGGCGGCGGACAGTTCGACGAACACCCGGAAGAACCCCGGGAGCAGCTCGGCCCGCAGCCGCTCGTCGGGGATCATCCAGCGGGTCAGCGCGTCGTCGTGGAAGGCGCAGGACAGCAGGGTGGACAGGTGGGCGACGGCCGATCGGTTCGGCCGGGGGGAGGCGGTCGGGATGGACGCGGTCGGGGACAAGACGGGGACCTCCGGTCGGAAGGACGAGAAGGACGAGAAGGACGAGAAGGACGGGAAGGACGGGAAGGACAGGAAGGACGGGAAGGACAGGAAGCGCAGGTAGGAACGGGAGGGGACGGGCAACAGGGGCGAGCGGGGCGGAGAGGCGGAGGGGGGCGGGCACTGCCGGGGCCACCGGGTGCCCCGGACCGCCGGACCGCCGGACCGCCGGACCGTCAGGCCGCCGCGCGGCCCTGTGCGGCCAGTTCCGACACGCGGGCGTGCAGGGTCGGCACGTAGTGCTCGGACTCCGGCTTGATCAGGACACTGCGGATCACCCGGGCCGCCTCCGCGTCCCGCACCACGTGCGGGTGGCGCCGTACGAACGCGTCGGCGTCCGCGCGCAGCACGCTCAGGAACACCGGGTCCGCCTCCGCCGTCATCCCGTCGCGCAGCAGCCGGTCGGACGCCGCGTCGATCGAGGACAGCGAGGTGTCGGCGGTCACGGGGAAGTACGTCACGATGTCGAGGTCCGGGCGCTGGTACAGCTCCAGCTCGCCGGACGCGGTCAGCAGGTCCGCCCAGCGCAGCGCGGCCCGGCGGTTCGCGGCGAGGATCCGCCCGAAGCCGTCCGGCGTGAGCGGCAGCAGCTGCAGGGTCAGCCACAGGCCGGCGGCCGCCGCCCCCGCCCGTGAGCACTCCAGGCTGATCTCGCCCAGGTGCAGGTCCGCGTCGGTGAAGTAGGTGTACGGCGAGTCGTGCGCGAAGTGCCGGCCCGCCCGCGGGTCCGGGAAGAGGACCGCGCCGCAGCCGTACGGCTGGAGCCCCTGCTTGTGCGGGTCCACCACCACCGAGTCGCACGCGGCGATCGCCCGCCAGGGCGCCGGGTCGATGCCGTCGGCGCCCGCCCGGCCCAGGATCGCGTAGAAGCCGCCGTACGCTGCGTCGACGTGCACGCGCGCCCCGTACCGGCGCGCCAGCGGCAGCACCTCGTGCACCGGGTCGACCGCCCCCAGCCCGGTGGTGCCGGTGGTGACGACGACGGTGCCGATCCGTCCGCCGCGCAGGGCGGTCTCCAGCGCACCCAGGTCGATACGGCCCCGCGCATCCGCCGGGATCCGGTGGCCCTCCATGCCCAGGACGTGGCACATCCGCTCGTGGGTGTAGTGGCACTCGCTGCTGTAGGCGATCCCGAGATCCGGATGGAGCTGCCGGGCGACGTACAGGGCCTCCAGATTGGCCATCGTGCCGCTGGTGGTGAGGTGCCCGACGTGCGCCGCGAGCCCGAACATGCCGGCGAGGTCGGCAACCGCCTCGCGCTCCATCTCGGTGGTCGCCGGGCCGCCCTCGGCGGCGTGGTTGTTGGGGTTGAAGAGCATGGCGGTGAGGTAGCCGGTGACGGCCGCCGGGTGCGGTGGCTTGACCATCTGTCCGGCGTAACGCGGGTGGAAGAACGGATAGTTGTGGTCCATCCGCTTGGCGAGGCGGCCGAAGGCCTCGGCGAAGGCCTCGGGCTGGACCCGGTGCGCGTCGTGGGTCTCGTACGGGCCGAACTGCCCTCCCCACCGCTCCGCCACCCCGAGCGCGCGCGGCAGCCAGTCGCGTAAGTCGTGCAGGTCGTGCAGATCCACGGGAGCCTCCCCCAGCGGCCGCCCGGTTCGGCGGCACGAGTCGGGCGTACGCGGTCGTACGTACGCACAAGGAGGGTTACGGAGGCCCCGCAAGGCCCGCGCAACGCCTGACGCCCGCACACCATCTGGGCTCCAGTGATGCGCAAGCCGGGTCTGGTGCACTCGCGGCGCGACACCCACGCGGGGCGCGACCACGGCCGGGCATACCAGGCGCACCGGCGACCACCGTCGGCCGCCCGGGGCGCACCGGCGCGACCACCCACGGCCGTCCGGGGCGCACCGGCGCGACCACCCACGGCCGCTCCAGGCGCGCCCAGCCCCGCCCCGCCCCCGGGCGTCCGCCCACACCACACCCTTCCCAGGAGGAAACCCCATGGTCACCAGACGCAGCGTGCTCGGCGGCACCCTCGCCGCGACCGGCGCCGGCCTGCTCACCACCGGTGGCCTGACGCCGCTGCTCAGTGCCCGGACAGCCCAGGCCTCCGGCACCGGCGCCGCCGGGTCCGGGGCGGTCACCGTCCCGCCGCCCTTCTCCGTGAAGATGCCCACCCTGCCGGTGCTCGACCCGATATCCACGATGGGCGGCCAGGACACCTACGCCGTCACCATCAAGGAGGTGGCGAGGGAGATCATCCCCGGGGTGCAGACGAAGGTCCTCACCTACGACGGACACTTCCCGGGCCCCGTGCTGCGGGCCCGCAGCGGCCGGAGAGTGGTGATCCGCCACCGCAACACCCTCAGCATGCCGGTCTCGGTCCACCTGCACGGCGGCAGCGTCTCCCCGGAGAACGACGGCGGCCCGATGGACACCTTCGGGCCGAACACCTCGCGCACCTACACCTACCCGAACCAGCAGCCGGGCGCCGGCCTGTGGTTCCACGACCACGCGCACCACATGGAGTCGGAGCACGTCTTCCGGGGCCTGTCCGCCACCTACCTGCTCTCGGACGACAACGAGCGGTCGCTCCCGCTGCCGGCGGGCCAGTACGAGGTCCCGATCGCGCTGCGCGACGCCCGCTTCGACGAGGCCGGGCAGCTGGTCTACGTGATGGACGACGCCTTCGGCCGCACCACCATCCTGGCCAACGGCCGCCCCACCCCCTACTTCGAGGTGGCGGCCCGCAAGTACCGCTTCCGGCTGCTCAACTCCTCCAACATGCGCTTCTTCCAGCTGCGTCTGTCGGACGGCGGCCAGATGATCCAGATCGGCACGGACGGCGGCCTGCTGGAACGCCCCTTCACGACGGACAGCGTCGGGCTGTCCCCGGCGGAGCGGGCCGACGTGGTCATCGACTTCTCGCGCTACCGGGTCGGTACGAAGATCGTCCTGGAGAACACCCTGGGCCCGGGAACGCCCGACCAGGTGGGCAAGGTGCTGCGCTTCGACGTCGTACGGACGGCCTCCGACGCGAGCCGCGTGCCCGACGTGCTGCGCGCCCTGCCCGCCATGCCGACGGCGACGGTCCAGCGGAACATCGTCCTGAGCATGGACGAGGACGGCCGCCAGGAGCCGCGGGGGCTCATGGACGGACAGGTCTGGGACTACCAGCGCATCGACCAGACCATCGCCCACGGCAGCTCGGAGATCTGGACCGTCACCAACGCGAACAAGCTCGTCCCGCACAACTTCCACATGCACCTGGTGCAGTTCCGGGTGCTGGAGCGCAACGGGGCGCCGGTGGCCCCGGGTGAGGCCGGGCTGAAGGACACCGTCCGCCTCTTCCCCGGAGAGACGGTGAAGCTGCACGCCACCTTCGACACGTACAAGGGGACCTACGTCTACCACTGCCACCTGCTGGACCACTCGGCGATGGGCATGATGGCCAATTTCCGCATCCGGTAGCGGCGCCGCGGAGCGTGCGGGACCGGTACGGCTTCGAGCGGAGGTGGGGGAGTCGCCCAGCTCCGCTCGACGCGTCCTCAAGGACGGGCCGAGGACCGGGGGGCAGGATCCTCGGTAACAGACCATGTCCGGCCGTGTCCCCCACGAGTCCACGCATGAGTCCACACCCGAGTCCCGACCCGAGTCCACACCCGCGTCCACCGCTGGCGTCCCTGCATCCCTGCATCCCTGCATCCCTGCGTCCCTCACCGTGCCCCCAGGAGGCCGGCCATGTCCCCCCCGTCCGCGCACCGCGCGCGCCGATACAGCACGCACGGCGCCGGCGCACCCGGCCTCGAGCCGGTTTCCGGTCGGCCTCCGGCGCGTGCCGCGATGGTCGGGGGCACAGGGGCAGGGAGGTCGAACCGGCCGGCGCCGGCGGAAGTCCTGCGAGCCGGGACCGGCGGCGCGCGGAGCACGGGTCCTCGTCTTCACCACGCGCATGGACGTCCGGCGTGTCGCGGCTGCGGCAGACGGCCGCCACCGCCCGACCCTGACCGATCCGACGACCCGTCCCCCATACCACCAGGAGTGATATGTCCCGCCGTCTGTTCACCTCGGAATCCGTGACCGAGGGCCACCCCGACAAGATCGCCGACCAGATCAGCGACACGATCCTCGACGCGCTGCTGCGCGAGGACCCCACCTCCCGGGTGGCGGTGGAGACGCTGATCACCACCGGCCTGGTCCACATAGCCGGCGAGGTCACCACCCAGGCCTACGCGCCGATCGCCCAGCTCGTGCGCGACAAGATCCTTGAAATCGGCTACGACTCCTCGCAGAAGGGCTTCGACGGTGCCTCCTGCGGTGTGTCGGTGTCCATCGGCGCGCAGTCCCCGGACATCGCCCAGGGTGTCGACACGGCCTACGAGAGCCGCGTGGAGGGCGAGGAGGACGAGCTCGACAAGCAGGGCGCCGGCGACCAGGGCCTGATGTTCGGCTACGCCTGCGACGAGACGCCCGAGCTGATGCCGCTGCCGATCCACCTCGCGCACCGGCTCTCCAAGCGCCTGTCCGAGGTCCGCAAGAACGGCACCATCCCCTACCTGCGCCCCGACGGCAAGACCCAGGTCACCATCGAGTACGACGGCGACAAGGCCGTCCGCCTGGACACGGTCGTCGTCTCGACCCAGCACGCGGCGGACATCGACCTGGAGGCCCTGCTGGCCCCGGACATCCGCGAGATCGTCGTCGAACACACCCTGCGCCGGCTCGCTGAGGACGGCATCAAGCTGGAGACGGAGGGCTACCGGCTGCTGGTCAACCCGACCGGGCGTTTCGAGATCGGCGGCCCGATGGGCGATGCCGGCCTGACCGGCCGCAAGATCATCATCGACACCTACGGCGGGATGGCCCGTCACGGTGGCGGCGCCTTCTCCGGCAAGGACCCCTCCAAGGTCGACCGCTCCGCGGCGTACGCGATGCGCTGGGTCGCCAAGAACGTGGTCGCCGCCGGGCTGGCCTCGCGCTGCGAGGTCCAGGTCGCCTACGCGATCGGCAAGGCCGAGCCCGTCGGCCTCTTCGTCGAGACCTTCGGCACCCACACCGTGCCCACCGAGCGCATCGAGCGGGCCATCAGCGAGGTCTTCGACCTGCGCCCGGCCGCCATCATCCGCGACCTCGACCTCCTGCGCCCCATCTACGCCCAGACCGCCGCCTACGGCCACTTCGGCCGCGAGCTGCCCGACTTCACCTGGGAACGCACCGACCGCGCCGAGCGGCTGAGGGCCGCCGCCTGAGCACCCGGCGCGCACGGCCCGCGCCGTAAGGCACCACCCACCCCCACCCCCCACCCCTCACTCCGCCCCGCCGGCATCAGACCAGTTCACAGGAGTCCACGTGCGTATCGCGGTGACCGGATCCATCGCCACAGATCACCTCATGGCCTTCCCGGGCCGGTTCGTCGACCAGCTGCTCCCCGACCAGCTGGAACATGTCTCGTTGTCCTTCCTCGTCGACACCCTCCAGGTGCGGCGGGGCGGAGTGGCGGCCAACATCGCCTACGGCCTCGGCGGTCTCCTCCTCGCCCCCCTCCTCGTGGGCGCCGTGGGCCCGGACTTCGCCGAGTACGAGGTCTGGCTCAAGGAGCACGGCGTCGACACCGGTTCGGTGCACGTCTCCGCCGAGCACCAGACCGCCCGCTTCATGTGCATGACCGACCAGGACTCCAACCAGATCGCCTCCTTCTACGCGGGCGCCATGGCCGAAGCCGGCCGCATCGACCTGCACACCGTCCACGACCGCACCCCCATCGACCTGGTGCTCGTCTCGCCCAACGACCCCGGCGCGATGGTCCGCCACACCGAACAGGCCCGGGACCTGGGCATCGCTTTCGCCGCCGACCCCTCGCAGCAGCTCGCCCGCCTCACCGGCGCCGAGGTGCGCAGCCTGGTCACCGGGGCCCGCTGGCTCTTCACCAACGAGTACGAATCCGCGCTGCTGCGCGAACGGGCCGGCTGGAGCCACGAGGAGGTCCTCGACCGCGTCGGCACCTGGGTCACCACGCTGGGCGCGCAGGGCGTCCGCATCGACCGCAAGGGCGAACCGACCGTCACCGTCCCCGCCATCCCGGACGTCCACGCCGAGGACCCGACCGGCGTCGGCGACGCCTTCCGCTCCGGCTTCCTGGCCGCCGTGAGCTGGGGTCTGCCGCTGGAGACCGCCGCCCAGCTCGGCTGCGCGATGTCCGCGCTGGTCCTGGCGACCGTCGGCTCCCAGGCGTACGAAATCCAGCCCGAGCGCCTCCTCGCCACCGTCCGCACGGTGTACGGGGAACACGCGGCCGGGCTGCTGGAACCGAAGCTGGAGCAGCAGGCATGACGACGAACGCGCAGACCCGGGCCGATGCCCTGAGAGAGGCGCTCGCGACGCGGGTGGTGGTCGCTGACGGGGCGATGGGGACGATGCTCCAGGCGCAGGATCCTTCGATGGAGGATTTCCAGCAGCTGGAGGGGTGCAACGAGGTCCTGAACGTGACGCGTCCGGACATCGTGCGGACGGTCCACGAGGCGTACTTCTCCGTGGGTGTGGACTGTGTGGAGACGAACACCTTCGGTGCGAATTTCGCGGCGCTGGCGGAGTACGACATCGCGGACCGCAACTTCGAGCTGTCCGAGGCGGGTGCGCGGATCGCGCGTGAGGTCGCGGACGAGTACACCGCGGCGAGCGGGCAGCAGCGGTGGGNCACAGAATGCAGTCCGCCACGTGGGACAGCCCCACCGGGGCGGCTTCCGCGCGGTTACCCTGGCCGCGTGCACCCTGACACAGAGGGGGTGCAAAGCCGACAGCCGTCGCATCCCAGGGAGCACAAACATGGCCTCGCTGCCGAACCTGCCCGCTGACACCCAGACCCGGGCCGATGCCCTGAGGGAGGCGCTCGCGACGCGGGTGGTGGTCGCTGACGGGGCGATGGGGACGATGCTCCAGGCGCAGGATCCTTCGATGGAGGATTTCCAGCAGCTGGAGGGGTGCAACGAGGTCCTGAACGTGACGCGTCCGGACATCGTGCGGACGGTCCACGAGGCGTACTTCTCCGTGGGTGTGGACTGTGTGGAGACGAACACCTTCGGTGCGAATTTCGCGGCGCTGGCGGAGTACGACATCGCGGACCGCAACTTCGAGCTGTCCGAGGCGGGTGCGCGGATCGCGCGTGAGGTCGCGGACGAGTACACCGCGGCGAGCGGGCAGCAGCGGTGGGTGCTGGGGTCGATGGGTCCGGGGACGAAGCTGCCGACGCTGGGGCACATCACGTACGGGCAGATCCGTGACGCGTATCAGGTGAACGCGGAGGGGTTGTTGTCCGGTGGCGCGGACGCCCTTTTGGTGGAGACGACGCAGGACCTGTTGCAGACGAAGTCCTCGGTCATCGGTGCGCGGCGTGCGATGGAGGCGCTCGGGGTGTCCGTGCCCCTGATCTGCTCGGTGACTGTCGAGACGACGGGCACGATGCTGCTGGGCTCGGAGATCGGGGCGGCGCTGACGGCGCTGGAGCCGCTCGGCATCGACATGATCGGCCTGAACTGCGCGACCGGGCCGGCCGAGATGAGCGAGCACCTGCGCTACCTGGCGCGCAACGCGCGGATCCCGCTGTCCTGCATGCCGAACGCGGGCCTGCCGGTCCTGGGTAAGGACGGCGCGCACTACCCGCTCGGTGCGGTGGAGCTGGCCGACGCGCAGGAGACGTTCGTCCGGGAGTACGGGCTGTCGCTGGTGGGCGGGTGCTGTGGCACGACGCCGGAGCATTTGCGGCAGGTGGTGGAGCGGGTGCGGGGCGCGGCGGTGACCGGGCGCAGTCCGCAGCCGGAGCCGGGTGCCGCTTCCTTGTATCAGTCGGTGCCGTTCCGTCAGGACACGGCGTATATGGCGATCGGTGAGCGGACGAACGCGAACGGGTCGAAGAAGTTCCGTGAGGCGATGCTGGAGGGTCGCTGGGACGACTGTGTGGAGATGGCGCGGGATCAGATCCGTGAGGGTGCGCACATGCTCGATTTGTGTGTGGACTACGTGGGTCGTGACGGCGTGGCGGACATGGAGGAGCTGGCCGGTCGTTTCGCGACTGCCTCGACGCTGCCGATCGTGCTGGATTCCACGGAGGTTCCCGTGATCCGGGCGGGTCTGGAGAAGCTGGGCGGGCGTGCGGTCATCAACTCGGTGAATTACGAGGACGGTGATGGTCCGCAGTCGCGGTTCGCGAAGGTGACGGCTCTGGCGCGGGAGCACGGTGCGGCGCTGATCGCGCTGACCATCGACGAGGAGGGTCAGGC
>NZ_LIVQ01000010.1:70401-220142 GCF_001905445.1 Streptomyces sp. CB00455
CGTGTCCTGCTCAATTCGGTCTTCCTCGACGAGTGTGTGAAGGCCGGCCTGGACTCGGCCATCGTCCACGCGAGCAAGATCCTGCCGATCGCCCGCTTCGACGAGGAGCAGGTCACCACCGCCCTCGACCTCATCTACGACCGCCGCGCGGAGGGTTACGACCCGCTGCAGAAGCTGATGGCGCTCTTCGAGGGCGTCAACACCAAGTCGATGAAGGACGGGCGGGCCGAGGAACTCCTGGCCCTTCCCCTGGAGGAGCGGCTGCGGCGCCGGATCATCGACGGGGAGAAGAACGGTCTGGAGGGCGACCTGACCGAGGCCCTGGGGACGCGGCCGGCGCTGGCGATCGTCAACGACACCCTGCTGGAGGGCATGAAGGTCGTCGGTGAGCTGTTCGGTTCCGGGCAGATGCAGCTGCCGTTCGTGCTGCAGTCGGCGGAGGTCATGAAGACGGCCGTGGCGTTCCTCGAACCGCACATGGAGAAGACCGACGACGACGGCAAGGGCACCATCGTGCTGGCGACCGTCCGCGGGGACGTCCACGACATCGGCAAGAACCTCGTCGACATCATCCTGACGAACAACGGCTACAACGTCGTCAACATCGGTATCAAGCAGCCGGTCTCCGCGATCCTGGAAGCCGCGCAGGAGCACAAGGCCGATGTGATCGGGATGTCGGGTCTGCTGGTGAAGTCGACCGTGATCATGAAGGAGAACCTCCAGGAACTCAACCAGCGCAAGCTGGCCGCCGACTACCCCGTCATCCTCGGCGGCGCCGCCCTGACCCGCGCCTACGTCGAACAGGACCTCCACGAAATCTACGAAGGCGAAGTCCGCTACGCCCGCGACGCCTTCGAGGGCCTGCGCCTCATGGACGCACTCATGGGTGTGAAACGCGGCGTGCCCGGCGTCGTCCTGCCCGAGCTCAAACAGCGCCGCGTCCCCCGGCGGACGGGAGTGTCAGCGGCGGGCGCTGCGGGGGCAGCGGTCGAGATCGAGGACATTCCCGAGAGGNGGTATCAAGCAGCCGGTCTCCGCGATCCTGGAAGCCGCGCAGGAGCACAAGGCCGATGTGATCGGGATGTCGGGTCTGCTGGTGAAGTCGACCGTGATCATGAAGGAGAACCTCCAGGAACTCAACCAGCGCAAGCTGGCCGCCGACTACCCCGTCATCCTCGGCGGCGCCGCCCTGACCCGCGCCTACGTCGAACAGGACCTCCACGAAATCTACGAAGGCGAAGTCCGCTACGCCCGCGACGCCTTCGAGGGCCTGCGCCTCATGGACGCACTCATGGGTGTGAAACGCGGCGTGCCCGGCGTCGTCCTGCCCGAGCTCAAACAGCGCCGCGTCCCCCGGCGGACGGGAGTGTCAGCGGCGGGCGCTGCGGGGGCAGCGGTCGAGATCGAGGACATTCCCGAGAGGGGTTCGGTCCGCTCGGACGTCTCCGTCGACAACCCGGTCCCCACCCCGCCGTTCTGGGGTACCCGCGTGGTCAAGGGCATCCCGCTGAAGGACTACGCCTCCTGGCTGGACGAGGGCGCCCTCTTCAAGGGCCAGTGGGGTCTCAAGCAGGCCCGCAGCGGCCCCACCTACGAGGAGCTCGTCGAGACGGACGGCCGCCCGCGCCTGCGCGGCCTGCTGGACAAGCTGCACACCGAGAACCTGCTGGAGGCCGCGGTCGTCTACGGCTACTTCCCCTGCGTCTCCAAAGGCGACGACCTCATCCTGCTCGACGAGCGCGGCAACGAGCGGACGCGGTTCACCTTCCCGCGCCAGCGCCGCGGCCGGCGCCTCTGCCTCGCCGACTTCTTCCGCCCCGAGGAATCAGGCGAGCGCGACGTCGTGGGCCTCCAGGTCGTCACCGTCGGCTCCCGGATCGGCGAGGCAACCGCCCGGCTGTTCGCGTCCGACTCCTACCGCGAGTACCTGGAGCTGCACGGCCTGTCCGTGCAGCTCGCCGAGGCCCTGGCCGAGTACTGGCACGCCCGCGTCCGCGCCGAGCTCGGCTTCGGCGGCGAGGACCCGGCCCGGGTCGAGGACATGTTCGACCTCAAGTACCGCGGCGCCCGCTTCTCCCTCGGCTACGGAGCCTGCCCCGACCTGGAGGACCGCGCCAAGATCGCCGACCTCCTCCAGCCCGAGCGGATCGGCGTCCACCTCTCGGAGGAGTTCCAGCTCCACCCCGAACAGTCCACCGACGCGATCGTCATCCACCACCCCGAGGCGAAGTACTTCAACGCGCGCTGAGCCGCGACGAGCCGGAAAGGAGTCCGACATGCCGGCTGCTCTCGCCGCCACCACCGACCGCCCCCGCACCGCCACCACCGACCGCCCCCGCACGTCCACCGCCACCGTCCCCGGCATCCGAGAGCTGCTGGCCCAGGGCCGGCGGAGCTTCTCGTTCGAGTTCTTCCCCCCGAAGACCGACGCCGGGGAGCGCACCCTGTGGGCCGCCATCCGCCGGATCGAGCCGTTCGCGCCCTCCTTCGTCTCCGTCACCTACGGAGCAGGCGGCTCTTCCCGGGACCGCACCGTGGAGGTCACCAAACGCATCGCGGCGCAGACCACCCTGCGCCCGGTGGCGCACCTGACCGCCGTCGGACACTCCGTCGCCGAGCTGCGCCACATCATCGGCCAGTACGCCGACGCGGGCATCCGCGACGTGCTCGCCCTGCGCGGGGACCCGCCCGGCGATCCGAAGGGGGAGTGGACGCCACACCCGGACGGGCTGACCCACGCCCACGAACTGGTCACCCTGATACGCCAGTTGGGTGACTTCACGGTGGGCGTCGCGGCCTTCCCGGAACGCCATCCCCGCTCACCCGGCTGGACCGAGGACATTCGGCACTTCGCCGCCAAGTGCCGGGCCGGCGCCGACTACGCCATCACCCAGATGTTCTTCCACGCCGACGACTACCTCCGGCTCCGCGACCGGCTCTGCGCCGTCGGCTGTCTGACACCGGTCATCCCCGAGATCATGCCGGCGACCGATTTCCGCCAGATCCGGCGCTTCGCCGAGCTCAGCGACGCGCGGTTCCCGGACGCACTGGCCCGGCGGCTGGAAGCGGCGAAGGACGACCCCGAGGCCGGTCACCGGATCGGAGTCGAGTACGCGACCGCCATGGCCGAGCGCCTGCTGGCCGAGGGGGCGCCCGGCCTGCACTACATCACCCTCAACAAGTCCACCGCGACTCTAGAGATCCATCAGAACCTGAACGTCAGCCCGGACCCAGCCACCACCATCACGGAGTAGAACCAATGGACTTCAAGGTCGCAGACCTCTCGCTCGCGGACTTCGGCCGCAAGGAGATCACGCTCGCCGAGCACGAGATGCCCGGCCTGATGTCGATCCGCAAGGAGTACGCCTCCTCCCAGCCCCTCGCCGGGGCGCGGATCACCGGCTCCCTGCACATGACCGTGCAGACGGCCGTCCTGATCGAGACACTGGTAGCGCTCGGGGCGGAAGTCCGGTGGGTGTCCTGCAACATCTACTCGACCCAGGACCACGCGGCCGCCGCCATAGCCGCCGCCGGCATCCCGGTCTTCGCCTGGAAGGGCGAGACGCTGGAGGAGTACTGGTGGTGCACGGAGCAGGCCCTGACCTGGCCCGGACACACCGGCCCGAACATGATCCTCGACGACGGCGGGGACGCCACCCTCCTCGTCCACAAGGGCGTCGAATACCAGAAGGCGGGCGCGGTTCCCGACCCGTCCACCGCGGACAACGAGGAAATGGCCCTGGTCCTGGACCTGCTGCGCAAGACCTCCATCGACTGGACGGCGCTGGCGTCCGAGATCCGCGGCGTGACGGAGGAGACCACCACCGGTGTCCACCGCCTCTACGAGATGCACCAGGCCGGCGGCCTGCTGTTCCCGGCGATCAATGTGAACGACGCCGTGACGAAGTCGAAGTTCGACAACAAGTACGGCTGCCGCCACTCGCTGATCGACGGCATCAACCGGGCCACCGATGTCCTGATCGGCGGCAAGGTCGCGGTCGTCTTCGGTTACGGGGACGTGGGCAAGGGCTGCGCGGAGTCGCTGCGCGGTCAGGGTGCCCGGGTGATCGTCACGGAGATCGACCCGATCTGCGCGCTGCAGGCGGCGATGGACGGCTACCAGGTCGCGACGCTGGACGACGTGGTGGAGACGGCGGACATCTTCATCACCACGACGGGCAACAAGGACATCATCATGGCCTCGGACATGGCCAGGATGAAGCACCAGGCGATCGTGGGCAACATCGGCCACTTCGACAACGAGATCGACATGGCCGGTCTGGCCAAGGTCGAGGGCATCGTCAAGGACGAGGTCAAGCCGCAGGTCCACACCTGGAAGTTCCCCGACGGCAAGGTGTTGATCGTGCTGTCGGAGGGCCGTCTGCTGAACCTGGGCAATGCGACCGGGCACCCGTCCTTCGTGATGTCGAACTCCTTCGCGGACCAGACGCTGGCCCAGATCGAGCTCTTCACCAAGCCCGAGGAGTACCCGACCGACGTCTACGTGCTGCCCAAGCACCTGGACGAGAAGGTCGCCCGCCTCCACCTCGACGCCCTCGGCGTCAAGCTCACCACCCTGCGCCCCGAGCAGGCCGCCTACATCGGCGTGGACGTGGACGGCCCGTACAAGCCGGACCACTACCGCTACTGACCGAACCGGCGACCGAACGGATCGCGCCACCGGCTCTTGAGCTTCGCTCAAGGGCCGGTGGAAAGCCCATGGCCGGGTACCCCGGGGAGTGTCACGATCGGATGTCCGTGCCGAGGGCGAGCAGTGCTCCCACCACCCCAGACGAGGATGTCCCATGAACCCCAATCCGGCCGGTAGCCCCCAGCAGTACCCCGCCGGCGGCCCGAGCCCGTACGCGACCCAGCCCGGTCCCCATGCCCAGCCCCCCGCGCCGGCGACCGCCGAGCGCAGCAAGGTGGCCACCGTCCTCCTCCTGGTCGCCACGGTCCTCGTGGGCCTGATGGCCGGTCTCTTCTTCGCCTTCGACGTCTCGGTGATGCCGGGCCTGGCTGCGGGCGACGAGCGCACCTACGTCGCCGCGATGCAGTCCTTCAACAAGGCGATCGACGGCAACGGAATCTTCGGCATGGCCTTCGTGCTGGCCCTGCTCACCTCGGCGGCCTCGGCGATCGTCGAGTTCCGCAAGGGCCGCCGCAGCGTGGCGATCTGGGTCGGGGTGGCCGCCGTCGCCTACTTCGTCGTCCTGATGATCACCTTCTCCGTGAACATCCCGCTCAACAACGAGCTGGCCGACGCGGGCGACGCGGCGAAGCTGACGGACTTCTCGATCGTCGACAAGTTCAAGGGCACCTGGGTCTCCACCAACATCATCCGCACCCTGCTCTGCACGGCGGCCCTGACGGCGCTCTCCCGTGCCCTGATCCTGTACGGCCGCGCCACCCGCTGACCCGCGGCCCGCAGCCTCCCCCCACGCACCACCACGAAGTCCCCCGGCCACCCGACCGGGGGACTTCGTGCGTCCCGCGCCGCGGCCGGGCGGAGCCGGCGGCGGTCAGCGGGTCTGGCCGTGCAGGTACAGCGCCCAGGCCAGGAAGCCCACCGCGGCCGTGCACAGCAGGGTGCGCCAGACGTTGGCGCGGGCCCAGGGGCCCTCGAAGGCGCGGCGGACGGCGGCCGGATCGCCGATGCGCTCGACCGGCCCGGCCTTCTCCAGCATGTTGTTCAGCGGGATGTTCACCTTGTTGGTGACACCCATCGCGACGACGTAACAGACCAGGGCCGCGATCAGCGGCGGCAGCACGTCGCGGCCGTCGGACGGGACGTGCAGTGCCAGGGCCAGGGCGGTGAAGAGGAACGCGCCGATGTAACCGAGGACGAACCAGCCGTTCAGGATCGCCACGTTGATGCGCTGCATCACCTCGATGACCGTACGGTCGTCGGTGCGCCTCAGACCCGGCATCACGGAGACGGAGAAACCGTAGAAGAGGCCACTGACCAGTCCCATCGTGACAGTGGCGGCGATGAGCGAGGCCAAGCGAGCGGTCTCCATCGTGCGTCCCCCTGTTCGTCCGTCCGCGGAGTCTCTCGGTCATCGATTCTTCGGGAACGGGTCATCGAATCGTCAAGTCATGGGGATCATACGGGCGCGGTGGGCCCCGGTGGTGCGGGATTCGAGCCGCCTTCGAGCAGGGTTCGAGCGGCCCTGCGGCCTCCCGGCCCCGCCGGCCGGGTTCGCGCCACCGCCCCCGCGTCCGGCAGCCTGTGCACGGGACCACAGAGGGGAGTCACCGTGCTCACGGCACTTGAAGGCGCATACGGAGACCGCGCGGATGCGGTCGGGGTGGCGGGCCGCACCGCCTCCTACGAGGAGCTGCTCGGCGCGGCCCGGGCGGTGGCCGCCGACGTCGCCGGGCTCCCGGCCTTCGCGGTGAGCGCCACGCCGTCCCTGGAGACGGTCGCCGCCGCGGTCGGCGGGCTGCTGGCCGGGGTGCCCTTCGTGCCGCTGCCGCCCGACGCGGGCCCCGCCGAGCGGGAGCACATCCTGCGGGATTCCGGCGCTCGGCTGATGGGTGCGGACTTCGCCCGGCGCTCGGCCTGGACCGGGCCCGCCCCGGCCCCCGGGGACCCTGCGCTGATCCTCTACACCTCCGGCACCACCGGCGCCCCCAAGGGCGTGGTCCTGACCCGCGCGGCCCTGGCCGCCGACCTGGACGCCCTTGCCGAAGCCTGGCAGTGGACGGCCGAGGACACCCTGGTGCACGGGCTGCCGCTGTTCCACGTGCACGGCCTGGTGCTGGGCGTCCTCGGCGCCCTGCGCACCGGCAGCCGCCTCGTGCACACCGGACGCCCGACGCCCGACGCCTACGCCGGCGCCGGCGGGAGCCTGTACTTCGGGGTGCCCACCGTGTGGTCCCGCATCGCCCGTGAGCCGTCGGCCGCCGCCGCGCTGTCGGGGGCGCGCCTGCTGGTGTCCGGGAGCGCCGCCCTGCCCGCACCCGTCTTCCGGGACCTGGAACGGCTCACCGGGCACCGGCCGGTCGAGCGCTACGGCATGACCGAGACGCTGATCACGATCAGCGGCCGCGCGGGCGGCGAGGTCCGCCCCGGTACGGTCGGCACCCCGCTGCCCGGCATCCGTACCCGCATCGCCGCGGAGCCGGGTGCGGAGATCGGCGAACTCCAGCTCACCGGACCCACCTTGTTCGCGGGATACCTCGGCCGTCCGCAGGACACCGCCGCCGCGTACACCGAGGACGGCTGGTTCCGTACGGGCGACATCGCGGCCGTCGACGCGGCGGACGGCGTGCACCGCATCGTGGGCCGCGCCTCCATCGACATGATCAAGTCGGGCGGCTACCGGATCGGCGCGGGCGAGATCGAAAACGCGCTGCTGGACCACCCGAAAGTCAGCGAGGCGGCCGTGGTCGGGGTCCCCGACGCGGACCTCGGGCAGCGGATCGTCGCCTTCGTCGTCGCCGAGGGGGTCACGGGCACGGAGCTCACCGACTTCGTCGCCGCCCACCTGTCGGTGCACAAGCGTCCGCGCGAGGTGCGATTCGTGTCAGCGGTGCCGCGCAACGCCATGGGCAAACCGCAGAAGAGGCTGCTGCTGGCGGACGAGCCGGGGGAGGGCGTCTGACGGCGGTCCGTCCGGCGTCCGGGGCCGGGGGACGCCCCGGCGCCCCCCTGGGCGTGCGCCGGGTCAGCACCGGATCCGCCCTCTCCCGCGCGGCGCTCGGCGCCCTCACCCGCGCGGCCCGCGAGATCGCCGGACCCGGCACATTCGGGTTCGGCGCGGACGCCCTGCCCTACGCCGAAGCCAACGCACTGCTCGCCGAGGGGGAAGGGCCCTGGTGACCACGGCCCCCGTGCGGACCGGACGAGCGCCGGGCGCCCCGGGTCAGACGAAGCGCGGGTCGCCGTGCAGCTGGCGCAGGTACTCGTAGGTGCTCGGGAGCGTCTCCAGCAGATTGCGCTGCTGACGCTTGACGGTGTCGAAGAGGGGCTCCGCCCCGGCCACCGACTCCGGCTTGTGCGCCAGGGCCGGCAGCGGGGCGTCCGGCATCAGGCCGAGGCCGGCGAACACGCAGTAGTAACTGCCGTTCGTCCAGGCCGAACGGCTGCCGGAATCAAGGCCGTAGTACGCGGATTCGTCGGTGACCGGCGCGTCGATGGGCAGCCCCGCGCGGTAGGCGGCGACCTTCTCCTGGATGCCCTGGGGCAGCGCCAGCTCCTTGCCGGCCCGCCAGAAGGGGGTGTCGTTGCGCGGCGCGTAGTGGAAGTGCGCCTGCACGAAGTCACGGGTGTCGTCGAACATCACCCGGATCTCGCGGTTGAACCGCTCCACGAGGGCGGCCTGGAAGGTGAGGTCCGGGAAGTGCCGCACCAGCTGGTGGACCGCGGTGGTGATGAAATGGATCCCCGTCGGCTCCAGGGGCTCCAGGAAACAGGAGGAGGGGCCGATGGCCACGACGTTCTTCACCCAGGCGCGCTCGCCCCGCCCGACCCGCAGGCGCGCGTGCCCGACCCGGGTCGTCGCCGGGTCCAGACCCCACAGTGCGCACAGTTCGCCGGTCGCCTCCTCGCGGCCGGCGAAGCGGCTGGAGTAGACGTATCCGGTGCCGAACCGTCCCGGCATCGGGATCTTCCAGGTCCAGCCGGCCTTCATCGCGATGGCCGAGGTGTACGGCTCCACCCCGTGGGCGGCGTCGTCGTGCGGCACGTCGGTGGTGATGACGCTGTCGCCCAGCAGGTGGTCGCCCATGGCGATGAACGGCTCCGCCATGGCTTCGTTGATGAGCAGGCCCCGGAAGCCGGAACAGTCCACGAAGAGGTCGCCGTGGATCACCGGGCCGCCCTGCGTGCGCAGCCCGGTGACGAAACCCCGCGCATCCTTCACCACCCCGGCGAGCTCGTCGCGGACGTGGCGCACACCGAGCTTGGCGACGGCGAAGTCACGCAGGAACCCGGCGATCAGGCCCGCGTCGAAGTGCCAGGCGTACCGGGTCGCGGTGCGGCCGTCGAGCCAGCGGGGGGACTTCTTGGCGTCCATCACGGGCGGCTCGCGGAAGCAGGCGTAGTCGAAGGGCTCCTGCGTCGTGCCCTCGTAGGTCCGCTTGAACCAGTAGTGGGACAGGGGCGTCTGGTCGTAGTCGGGCAGCAGTCCGAAGGGGTGGTAGAAGTGGTCGGGGCCCTGGGACGGCCGGGGGAGCGCCCTCGCCCGCGCCTCGCCCGCGCCCTCCGTCCGCCAGTTGACGAAGCGCACGGCCATCTGGAAGCTCGCATCGCACTTGCGCATCCACTCCTCCTCGTTGATGCCGAGGAAGTCGAAGAAGGCGTGCTGCAGGCTCGGTACGGTCGCCACGCCCAGGCTCACCGCGGGCGCCGGCCCCGACTCCAGCAGGGTGATCTCCACGGTGCCCTGGAGTGCCTTGCCGAGGTAGGCGGCCGTCATCCACCCCGCCGCGCCGCCGCCGAGGACGACGACGCTTCGGACGCGGGTATCGGCGGCACTGCGCGGCATGTGCGGTCTCACTTCCAGGCTGGCGGCCCTGATCCGGATACCCCAGGTTCGGGCATCCACCTATCGGAGATCTATAGCCCGGGTGCACGCGTATACGAAGCAGGGCCATAGCCCGGGGGCCCAGCCTGGTGGCGCCCGGCGTGACACACCGACCCGATGCGAAGGACCGCCATGAGCAACAGCAACAGCAACAGCAACAACAGCAACAACGGCAATGGCAACAACAACGGCAACAACAACGAGAACGGCAACAACAACGCCGTCGGCAACAACGCCTGACCCGGACTCACCCCGCACCTTCCGCGCGCCCCTGCCGCCCACCGGTGGCAGGGGCGCGCGGCGCGTTCGGTTCCGTTTTCCCGCCCCCTGAGACACGGTGCCGCGCGGAAATCGAACCAATATCGCTCCGACAGCGCCGCTCCATAGTTTCGTCCTCGTCGCCCACCACGGCGGCCCCGAAGGGGACTTGACTAGGAGTCATCGCATGCGAAGCATCCGCACCGCCTTTGCCGCCACTCTCCCCGCCGTGGTCGCCGCCCTGGCCCTGACGGTGGGATCGGCGGGACAGGCCGCGGCGAGCGAGCAGCCGCCCGCGCCCGTCCAGGCCGGCATGCAGGACGAGGTCCCCTGGACGGGCCCGGTCCCCGGCATCGTCATCGAGGTGCCCTGGACCTGACGGTTCCGGGGCCCCGTGGCCGCTCAGTCCTCCAGCAGGCGGATCAGCTCGGCCGGCGCAACCGGGCGGTCCCCGGCCCCGGTGACGGCCCGCAGCGCGGCGCCCGCCCGCTCGCGCCAGACGGCGGCGCCGAGCTCTTCGAACACCGTCCGCGCCGACGCCAGCCACCGCACCGCCTCGGGGGCGCCCCGCACCGCCAGCGCAAAGCCGAGGTCGGTTTCGATACGGGCGCGCAGGAACCGGTCGGCCACCTCCTTGACCACCTCCAGCGCCTGGAGCAGCACGGACTCCGCGGCCTTCCACTGGCCCCGGCGCCAGCGCGCCTCGCCGATCCCGCGCAGCGCGTGCGCCTCACCGAGCCGGTCGCCGTCCTCCCGCGTAAGCCCCAGCACCTTGAAGCAGGTCTCTTCCGCCCCCGCCGGATCGCCGTGCCGCAGCAGCGCCTCCGCCAACCGGTAGGTGTTCTGGGTCTCCCCCCGGACACTGCCGGCCTCCCGGCTCCTGGTGATGGCCTGCATGCACAGTTCTATGCCCCGGGAGGTGTTGCCGCGCTCCAGCTCCAGCTGGGCCATCAGCCCCAGGACGTGGGACTCGCCCGCCGTGTCACCGGTCGCCCGGAAGCCCTCCAGGGCCTCCCGGGCATCGCGGGCGGCGCCGTCCAGATCACCGGAGAAGCGGGCGCACAGCGCCAGGTTGCGCAGCGCCACGGCCCGGCCGTGCACCTCGCCGCACTGCTCGAAGAGCTTCAGCGCGCGGACCAGCGCCGTCCCGGCCTCCTCGTACTGGCGCTGGTAGATGCCGAGGGTGCCCAGCGAACGCAGCATCGTCGCCTCGCCGAGGACGTCGCCCGTGCGCACCGCCGCCGTCAGGGCCTGCTCGGCGCAGGAGCGCCAGGCCTCCAGGTAGTTGTGCGCCTCGAAGAGCGTCGTGCTGTTCACCGTCAGCGCCCAGGCGTAGCCCGCGGACCGCTCGGAGCCGGCCGCCTGGTGGATGACGTCGGTCAGCGCCGTGCGCTCCGACTCCAGCCAGTCGACGGGATCCGCCATCAGCTCGTCCACCAGCCCCGGAGGCAGCGCGTAGGGATCCAGCTCCCCGTAGTCCATCCGGTGGGTGCCGCCGTAGGTGCGCCGGCGCGCCACGTCCGCGAGGGTCAGCCAGCCTCCGTACACGCGCGCCAGCGCGGCCCCGCGGTCCTCCTCGCTCTCCTCCGCCTGGGCGCACTCCCAGGCGAACAGCCGCAGCAGGTCCTGGAACCGGTAGCGCGTGGCGGGTCCCCCGGACGGGGCGACCTCCAGCAGCTGGGCATCGACCAACTGTTCGATCAGGTCCTCGGCGTCGACCGGGGCGACATCGGCCAGCGCCGCGCCCACCCAGGCCGCGAAGTCCGGCACCGTCAGCAGGCCAAGCCGGCGGTACAGCTGGCGGGTGGGCGCCGGGAGGTCGCGGTAGCTCAACCGGAAGCCGGCCCGTACGCCGCCCTCGCCGGGGCTCAGCTCGTCCAGCCGCCGCCGCTGGTCCTCCAGGCGCGTGACCAGGCTCCGTACGGACCAGTGCGGCTTCGCGGCGAGCCGCGCACCCGCGATCCGCAGCGCCAGCGGCAGCCGGTCACACAGCACCCCCAGCCGTTCGGTGGAACCGGGGTCGGCGCCGATCCGGTGCTCGCCCGCCACCTCGGCGAGCAGCGCGGTGGCCTCCTGCGGGGCCATCGCGTTCAGGCCGATGCGCAGGACCGCGTAGTCGCCGATCAGGTCGTCCATCAGGTCGCGGCCGGTGATGATCACGCAGCAGCGGCCGTTCCCGGGCAGGAGGGGCTGGATCTGGTGGAAGGAGCGGGCGTTGTCGAGCACGATCAGCACGCGCTTGCCGCCGAGCACGCTGCGGTAGAGCGCGGCCCGGTCGCCCGGGTCGGCCGGGATCTGGTGGGCCGGCACGCCCAGGTCGCGCAGGAAGCGGTCGAGCGTGGTGGCGGGCGAGACCGGCTCGAAGGTCTCGTCGTACCCCCGCAGATCGGTGAAGAGCTGGCCGTCGGGGAAGCGGGCGGCGATCTGGTTGGCCCACTGGACGGCCAGGGCCGTCTTGCCGACGCCCCCTATTCCGCTGATCGCGGCCATGGTCAGCGGAGACTGTCCCAGCCGCTCGTCCAGCATCCGGTCGAGGTCGCTGAGCTCCTTGCCCCGACCCGTGAAGGAGGCCGACTCGACGGGGAGCTGGGCGGCCGCGGCGGTGGCCGGGGCCGGCGCGGGATTCGCGCGCGGCTGCGTCAGCTCGGGGGAGTCGCGCAGCACCAGGTCGTGCAGGCCCTGGAGGGCCGTGCCCGGCTCGATGCCCAGCTCGTTGACGAGCAGTCTGCGGCCGTCGCGGTACACGACCAGGGCGTCCGCCCGCCGTCCCGACCGGTAGTGGGCGAGCATCAGGTGCGCCCGGGCCTGCTCGCGCAGCGGGTTCTCCGCGACCAGGGCGGTCAGCTCCGGGATCAGAGCGCGGTGCCGGCCGAGCTGGAGCCGCAGGCCCGCGTACTCCTCGTGGACGTCCAGGCGCAGTTCCTCCAGCCGGGCGGCCTCCTGCTCGATCCGGGCGCCGCCGATGCCGTCCAGGGCGCGGCCCCGCCACAGCGAGAGGGCCTCGGCGTAGCTCTCGCAGGCGTCCGCGGTCCGTCCGCCGCGGGCGGACTCCCTGGCCTGGCGGACCCGGTCCTCGAAGACGACCGAGTCGATGCGGTGCTCCAGCGGGTTCAGGACGTAGCCGGGGTGCGAGGTGGCGATCAGGCCCGCGGCGTCCGCGGCGTCGTTGAACACCTTGCGCAGGCCCGCGACGCAGATGGCGATCTGGTTGCGGGCGGTCGTCGGAGCGCCGGCGGGCCAGACCGCGTCGATCAGGGTGTCCACGGAGACGATCCGCCCTGGTGACAGCAGCAGCATGGTCAGTACGGTCCGCTGTCGGGCCCCGCCCGGTTTCAAGGTCTTTCCGCCGATGTGTACGTCGAGAGGCCCTAAAAGCCTGAAGACGACCTCTCGCATCGTCGCAATCCCCCTGGTTCTCAAGGTACTTCGTGCGATCCCCCGACGCACCCGCCCATGGGACCAGTTACCGGGCAGTAGATCCAGATCGACCGACTCGCCAAATGTGCTTCAACCGTGTTCTTCGGGCAAATGGAGCAGTGGCCTTCCAGAAGGTTCCGTATAGCTGCGGCGGGGTTCCCCGATAACTCCCTCCCACAGTCTGAGGTGTCGCTCCGGGAAGATCCCGGTGCCCCGTCTGTTGGAGGAACCTGATGCGCCGTCGACTCGCCGCCGTAGTCGCCACCGCCGTCACCGGTATCGTCGCATTCGCCGGCCCGGCCACCGCCGCCCCGGCCGACAAGCCCCAGGTGCTGAGCGGCTGGACCCAGACCAGCGCGGCCAGCTACAACTCGTGGCTCGCCGCCCGCGGCGCGCAGGGCACCTGGTCCTCGTACGGATTCGACTGGTCGACGGACTACTGCAGCTCCTCGCCGGACAACCCCTTCGGGTTCCCGTTCCAGACGTCCTGTGCGCGACACGACTTCGGTTACCGCAACTACAAGGCCGCCGGCAGCTTCAGCGCGAACAAGCCGCGCCTGGACGACGCCCTCTACGCCGACCTCAAGCGGGTCTGCTCCGCTTACTCGGGCGTCAAGAAGGCCTCCTGCGACTCGACCGCCTGGACCTACTACCAGGCCGTCAAGGCCCTCGGCAACAGCCCCGCCGTCGACGGCAGCGCCTCGGTCTGACCCGCGAGGGACGGACCGGCGCTGTAGGGGCCGCATAGTTTTCGGCATGCTCCCCGGCCGACTCTGCGGCTACACCACCCCCGAACACGCGCGCAGAGAAGAGGAATCCGACCATGCTGAGCACGGCCGAAGACAAGACGGGCAGCTGGGCCCCGTTGGAGATCACCGCCGACGGGGCCGGCCCGGACCGGCTCGCCGGCCGGCTGGCCGAGACCGCCGGCGACGAGGGCCTGGCCGCCCTGCTGACCAGGGAGAAGGGAATCGTCCTGCGGGGCTTCGGGATCACCCCCGACACCCTCCCGGCCGTTCTCGACCTGCTGCTCCCCAACCGGCTGGCCTACGTCCACGGCAACTCGCCCCGTACGAAGGTCGGCGGCAACGTCTACACCTCGACGGAGTACCCGCCCGAATTCACCATCTCCATGCACAACGAGATGAGCTACGCCCACCAGTGGCCCACCCGGCTCGCCTTCTACTGCCAGAAGGCCGCCGCCACCGGCGGGGCCACCCCCGTGCTCGACGCCGCGCGCTGGCTCGGCGCGCTCGACCCCGAGGTCCGCGCGGCCTTCGCCGGAGGCGTCCGCTACCTGCAGAACCTGCACGACGGCTACGGCCTCGGCAAGAGCTGGCAGGACACCTTCGAGACGAAGGAGCGCGACGACGTCGAGGCGTTCCTCGCCTCCTCCGGCGCCGAATGGACCTGGAAGGCCGACGGGGGACTGCGCGTCACCCAGCTCCGCCCGGCCACCACCCGCCACCCCGTCACCGGCGCCGAGGTCTGGTTCAACCAGTCCGACCAGTGGCACCCCGCCGGCCTCGGCGACGACACGGCCGCGCAGCTCGCGGCCATCCTGCCGCCCGAGGACCTGCCCCAGGCCGTCACCTTCGCCGACGGCAGCCCCATCCCCACCGCCCACATCGAGCAGATCCGCGACCGCGGCCTGGACAACGCGGTCGACGTCGACTGGCGCGAAGGCGACCTCCTGCTGATCGACAACGTCCTGCTGGCCCACGGCCGCCGCCCGTTCACCGGCGCCCGCCGCGTCCTCGTGGCGATGTCCGGCTGATGCGCGCGTCAGGGACCCCGGCAGCGCTCCGGTCCCCGGCCGCCACCGCCCTGCGGCGCAGTCTGCGCGACACCGGCGCGGTCCACGTCTGGCAGGGCAGGGCCCCCGGCCTGCTCGCCCCGGCCGACCGCGCCGTGCTTTCCGAGCAGGAGCGCGAACAGCTGCGCGGCATGGCGGCCGGCGCCGGCGTGCACTACGCGGGCGTCCACGCCGCGGTACGCCGGATACTCGCCCGCTACACCGGCGTGGAAGCCGCCGCGCTGCGGCTCGGCCGGCGCCCCTGCCCCCGCTGCGGGGGAGCCGCCCACGGCAGGCCGGGCATCGAGTGGCCCGACTCGGGACTGGAGTTCAACCTCTCCCGCTCCGGCGCGCACTGGCTGCTCGCCGTCGCGGCCGGCCGCCAGGTGGGCGTGGACATCGAGGACGGAGCGGCGAGCGGCTTCTGCGAGGAGTCCTCGCTCCTGGTCATGTCGCGGGCCGAGATCGCCCACATCGAGGGACAGCCCGACGCGCAGTCCCGGCGCGCGGAGTTCTTCCGCTGCTGGACGCGCAAGGAGGCCGTGCTCAAGGCCAGCGGAGTGGGCATCGTCGTCGACCTGCCGAGCGTCGAGGTATGGCCGGAAACACGCCCCGCGGTGCTGGTGCGCCACGAAGAGCCGACCGGGCCGGCGACCTGGCGCGTCGAGGACCTGCCGCTCGGGCCGCCTCTGTTCGGGGCCGTGGCCCAGGAGCTCGGCAGCGCCGGCCCCGTCGTCCATCACCGCCTGGCGGAGACGGACGCAGGGATTCGCATAGATGGCTGATAGAGGCCGCCCGCACATTGGTTCAGGCATCCCCGCGGTCCAGGGGAGAGAGAGGGAAAGAGTGAACCAGGCCGTACACCGAGGAATCATCTCCACCATCGGGAGCACCCCCCTGGTGGAGCTGACCAGCCTCCTCGACGGATTCCCGTCCCGCGTCTTCATGAAGATGGAGCGGTACAACCCCGGCGGGAGCATCGAGGACCGCACGGCGCTCGCGCTGGTGCGCGAGGTGATCCGGCGCGAGGGCCGCGTCCCGGACGGGGCCCTCGCCGTCGAGATCTGTTCCCCCGAACTCGCCGTCTCCCTCGCGCAGGTGTGCCGCTACTACGGCATCGACTTCCTCGCCCTCCTGGAGGGCCCCGCGGCCGACCCCTTCCCCGCTCTGCTCACCGCCTACGGAGCGCGGTACGAGGAGGTCGATGCCCAGGCCGCCCCGCAGCGGCTGGCGGAGGTCATCGCCACCGTCTCGGCCGCGTTCCGGCTCAGCACCAGCGCCGCACCGCTGTGGCCGCGGGAGGACACCGACACGATGCGGGAGATCGCCGAAGCGCTGGAGGACCGGGTCGACCTGGTCCTGTGCGACCTGGCCTACCCCCGCACCCTCGGGGGCTGCGCCGAGTACGCCCGGATCCAGGGGCTGGGCACCACGGTCGTCGGCGTCTGCCGGGGACCCGCGCCGGTGCCGACCGGCCCGCTCGCCATCCCGTTCGGCGTGGACGACGTGGTGTGGGTCGACCCGAAGGACGCCGCCCTCATGCGGGAACGCCTACTGGCCGCCGAGGGGCTGCTCGCCGACTCCACGGCGGGCGCGGCAGCCGCCGCACTCCTGCAGCTGGCCCACCGGATCCCCGCCGGATCGAACTGCGTCATCGTCGCTCCGGCCGGCGGCGACCGCTGCCCGGAGAACTTCGAGCATAAGGATGCGACACCATGCTGATTCTGCGTCATGCCGACGTCCGGGACATACTGGACGGGCAGGAACGCCTCGTGGCCGACGTCGTACGCAAGACGTACGCAGCCCATGACGAAGGCCGCACCGCACTGCCGCACTCGATATTCCTGCGCTTCCCGGACGCCCCGCGTGACCGCATCATCGGCCTCCCCGCATTCGTCGGCGGAGAAGCGCCCGCCATGGGGATGAAATGGATTTCCTCCTTCCCCGGGAACCTCGAACGGGGGCTGGAACGCGCCAGCGCGGCGATCATCCTCAACGAGCCGGGCACCGGCCGCCCGGACGCCCTGGTGGAAGGCTCGGTGATCTCCGCCAAGCGGACCGCGGCCAGCGCCGCCGTCGCGGCGCGGCTGCTCACCGCCGAGGCCGACACCCGGGGCGCCTCCCTCATCGGCTGCGGCGTCATCAACCTGGAGGTGCTGCGCTTCCTACGCTCGGAGCTGCCCGGGCTGCGCGAGGTCACCGTCCACGACCGGGACCCCGCCCGCGCCGCGCTCTTCGCCGCCCGCGCCGCCGAGCTGCCCGGCCTCGCGGTCACCGTCGCGGACACCGTCGGCGAAGCGCTCGCCGCCCACCGCCTGGTCTGCCTCGCCACCACCGCCGGCGCGCCCCACCTGGACCTGTCCCCGCTGTCACCCGGGTCCACGGTCCTGCACGTGTCGCTGCGGGACATCAAGGTCGAGGACATCCTCGCCGCGCAGAACGTCGTCGACGACACCGACCACGTCAGCCGGGAGCAGACCTCCATCCACCTGGCCGAACAGGCCACCGGGAACCGGGACTTCGTCGACGCGGAGATCGGCCGGATCCTGCGCGACCCCGGCTCCTTCCACCGCGACCCCGCCCGCACCGTCGTCTACTCGCCGTTCGGACTGGGCGCCCTCGACATCGCCCTGGCCGCCCGGGTCCGCGACGAAGCCGCCGCCAAGGGGCTGGGCGTGGAGCTGGACGGCTTCCTCCCCGGGGAGACCAGCCGCTCATGAAACCTGGACGCCGCGCCCTCGCCCAGGGGCTGCGCGAAACCATCGGCGGCACCCCGCTGGTGGTACTGGACCGGCTCCTGCCGGACTTCGGGTCCCGGATCTACGCCAAGATGGAACGCTTCAACCCCGGCGGCAGCATCAAGGACCGCACCGCCCTGCGCCTGCTCGCCGACAAGGTCGCCTCCGGTGAACTCGAACCCGCCCGGTCCGTCGTCGTCGAGTCCAGCTCCGGCAACCTCGGCGTGGGACTGGCCCAGCTGTGCCGCAGCTACGGGCTGCGCTTCATCTGCGTCGTCGACGCCCGCACCACCGCGCGCAACATCGCGCTCCTGCGGGCCTACCAGGCCGAAGTGGAGATCGTCACCGAACCCGACGCCGAAACCGGCGAGTTCCTGCCCGCCCGGCTGCGCCGGGTCCGGGAGCTGACCGAGACGCTCCCGGGCGCCTACTGGCCCAACCAGTACACCAACCCGCTCAACCCGATCGCCCACCACCGCACCATGGAGGAGATCGACCGTGCCCTCGGCGGCCGCGTCGACTACCTCTTCTCCGCGGTCAGCACCTTCGGCACCCTGCGCGGCTGCGCCGAATACATCCGGGCGCACGACCTGGACACCACCGTCGTGGGCGTGGACGCGGCCGGCAGCGCCATCTTCGGCAACCCGCCCGGCCCCCGGCTGCTGCCCGGCCACGGGGCCGCCATCCGGCCGCCGCTCGCCGACCTCTCCCTGGCCGACGAGGTCGTCCACGTGCCCGACCTCGACAGCGTCGCCGCCTGCCGCCGCCTGGTGCGGCGCGAGGCCGTGCTGGCCGGGGCCTCCTCGGGGGCCGTCGTCGCCGCCCTGGAACAGCTGGCCGACCGGATCCCGGCGGGCTCGCACTGCGTGCTCGTCTTCCCCGACGGCGGGGACCGCTACCTCGACACCGTGTACTCCGACGCCTGGGTCCACCAGCACTTCGGATCGGTCTCCCACCTCTGGGAGACGCCCCTCACCACCTCCGTGTGACCGACCACGAACCCCTTCCCAGGAGACATCCATGTCCGAACAGCAGCCCGCCCCCGCCACCTTCCGCGTCGTCCACAACGACGAGGAGCAGTACTCCGTGTGGTGGGCCGACCGCGACCTCCCCGCCGGCTGGCACGCCGAGGGGACCGAGGGCACCCGCGAGGAGTGCCTGGCGCACATCGACGAGATCTGGACCGACATGCGCCCCGCGAGCCTGCGCCGCCGCATGGCGGAGCAGGCCGCCGGCTGACCCGTCCGCCCGGCCCGCGCCGCCGCACCACGGCGGGCCGCCCGGGCGGGTCAGGACCCGCCCGGGCCGCCCGCCCGCACCGACCGCTTCCGGGGTTCGCCCGACGATCTCACTAGGAGTGCCACCGTTATGTCCGAACCGCGGACGGGATACTCGCCCGACGAGATCCCCCTCACCCACCACCTCGTCGCCCGTCAGGCCCAGAGGACACCGGGAGCGGTCGCCGTCGTCGACGGCCGGCGCAGCATCGGCTACGCGGAACTCGACCGCTCGGCCAACCAGCTCGCCCACCACCTGCGCGCCCTGGGCGCAGGCCCCGACGTGCCGGTCGCGGTATGCCTCCCGCGCGGACACGGCCTGGTCACCGCCCTGCTCGCGGTCTGGAAGGCCGGCGCCGCCTACGTCCCCCTCGACCCGGAGCAGCCGCAGTCCCGCCTCGCCTGGCTGATCAAGGACACCGGCGCCGCGGTGGTCGTCACCTCCGCGGACGCGGCCGACGCCGTCCTCGCCGTCGGCGCCGACCCCGTCGTGCCCGCCGAACTCGGCGAGCGGCTCGCCGCCCTGCCCACCCACGCGCCCGAGGTCTCCCCGGACCCGGCCAACTCCGCCTACGTCCTCTACACCTCCGGCTCCACCGGCCGGCCCAAGGGCGTCGTCGTCCCGCACGCGGGCATCGCCAACCGCGTGGCCTGGGCCGTGACCAGCCTCGCCCTCACCCCCGCCGACCGCGTCCTGCACAAGACCGCCCCCACCTTCGACGCGCACTGCTGGGAGATCTTCGCGCCGCTGACCTGCGGCGCCTGCGTCGTCATCGCCCCCGCCGGCGCCGAGCGCGACCCGGCGGCCATGGTCCGCGCCGTCGCGGACAGCGCCGCGACCGTCCTGCAGGTCGTCCCCTCCGTCCTGCGGCTGCTGGTCGAGGAGAGCGGCTGGGAGCGCTGCGCCTCGCTGCGCGCCGTCACCTGCGCGGGGGAGCCCCTGCACGCCGAACTCGCCCAGCGGCTGCGCGAGCTGTCCGCGGCCGCACTGTGGAACACCTACGGCCCCACCGAATGCTCCATCGATGTCGCCGCCCACCGCTTCGACCCCCGGCAGACCTCCGGCCTGGTCCCCATCGGCCGTCCCATCGACGGCATCCGCCTGCTGGTCACCGATGCGGCCGGAGCGCCCGTCGGCGTCGGCACCCCCGGCGAGCTGCACATCGGCGGCACCGGCGTCGCCCGCGGCTACGCCGGCCGGCCCGGCCTGACCGCCGACCGCTTCGTCCCGGACCCCTACGCCAAGGACGGGTCGAGGCTCTACCGCACCGGCGACCGGGTGCGCTGGCGGGCCGACGGCGTCCTGGAGTTCCTCGGCCGCCTCGACGACCAGGTCAAGATCAACGGAGTGCGCATCGAGCCCGGCGAGATCGAGGCCCACCTGGCCGCGCACCCGGCCGTCGCCGGCGCCGTCGTGACCGCGTACGCCCTGCCCGACGGGGCCAAGCGGCTCGCCGGCTACGTCCGTCTGCGCGACGGCCGGACCTCGCCCGACCTGCGCGGCTTCCTCCAGGAACGGCTGCCCGCCACCCACGTCCCCGGCGTGTTCATCGAACTGGAGTCCTTCCCGCTGACCACCAGCGGCAAGGTCGACCGGCGCGCGCTGCCCGCTCCCGGCACCACCGCCGACACGCGCGCCGGGCGCCACCGTTCCCCCGCCACCGCCGCGGAGCGCCTCGTCGCGGGCGTCTGGCAGGAGATCCTGGGGACCGACTCCGTCGGCCTGGACGACGACTTCTTCCGGCTCGGCGGCACCTCCCTCCAGCTCACCCGCCTCGCCTCACGGCTGCGCGCCGTCTCCGGCCGGGAGATCCAGCTCCGCAGGCTGTTCGTGGAGACCACCCTGGCCGGACAGGCCGCCCTCCTCGACCCCGCCGACGAGCCCGGCCCCCGCCCCGTCCCGCGCGGCGGACCGCTCCCGCTCTCCTACGGCCAGCGCGGCCTGTGGTTCCTCGACCGGATCGCCCCGCAGGGACCCGACTGGGTCTCCTGGGTCCTGCTCGACGTGCCCGCCGAAGCCGGTCCGGACACCGTCCAGCGCGTCGTGGACGCGCTGACCGCCCGCCACGAGGCCCTGCGCACCCGCTACGTGGAGAGCGACGGCGAGCCCGTCCAGGTCATCGACCCGGCCGTGCGCGTCGAGGTCCGCACCGTCGAGGCCCCGCGCGCCGAGCTGGGCGCCCTGCTGGCGGCCGACCGCGCCCACGGCTTCGACCTGGAGCACGGCCCGCTGCTGCGAGCCCTCCTGGTCCGCGTCGAGGACGGCACCGCGGTCCTGGGGCTGGCCATGCACCACATCACCACCGACGGCTGGTCCAGCGGCATCCTGGAACGCGAGTTCGCCCTGCTGACCGAAGCCGCCCTGACGGGCACGCAGCCGCTCGACTCCGTCCTGCCCGCCCTGCCCGTCCAGTACGCCGACTACGCCGTCTGGCAGCGCGAACGCCTCACCGAGGCCGCCCTCGCCCCCGCGCTGGCCCACTGGCGCACCCAGCTCGACGGCGCGCCCGAGACGGCCCTGCCCACCGACCGGCCCCGTCCCCCCGTCCGCGACGGCAAGGGCGCCGCCGCCCTCTTCAGCGTCCCCGCCGATGTCGTCGAGGGACTCACCGACCTGGGCAAGCGCCACGGCGCCACCCCGTTCATGACCCTGCTGACCGCCTACGCGACCGTACTGGCCCGTCACAGCGGCCAGTGGGACCTGTCCATCGGCACCCCGGTGGCCGGCCGTGGCGTGCCCGAACTCGAAGGGGTCGTCGGCTTCTTCCTGGGCAGCCTGGTGCTCCGCTGCCGCCTCGACGGCTCGCTGACCTTCGCCGAGGCCCTCGACGCCGTCGCCGGCACCGCCAAGGAGGCCTTCGCCCAGCCGGAGCTCCCCTTCGAGCGCCTCGTCGAGGAGCTCGTACCCGACCGCGACCTCTCCCGCACCCCGCTCTACCAGGTCGCCTTCGACCTGCACGGCGGCGAGTTCAACGGGCGCGTCGAGGCCGAGGAGGACCTCGCCGACCTCCGCGCGTCCTGGCGGATCGCCCACACCGACCTCACCCTGATGATGCGCCCCGGAGCCGACGGCTCCCTCTTCGGCGCCCTGGAGTACGCCACCTCCCTCTTCGACGCGGCCACCGCCGAGCGGCTCGCCGGGCACCTCGGCCGGGTCCTCGAAGCCGTCGCCGCCGACCCCGAACTGCGTCTGGACGCCATCGAACTCGCCGGCCGCCAGGAGCGGGACACCCTGGCGCGGTGGAGCACCACGCCGGCCCTGCCCGCCGGACCCACCGTCCCCGAGCTGATCGCCGCCCAGGCCGCACGCACCCCCGGCGCCGTCGCCGTGCGCGGCGACGGCTTCGCCCTCACCTACGCCGAACTGGACGCCCGCGCCAACCGGATCGCCCACCACCTGCGCACCCTGGGCACCGGCCCCGAATCGGCCGTCGGCGTCCTGCTGGACCGCGGCGCCGACCTGCACGCCGCCCTGCTGGGCATCTGGCGCGCCGGAGCCGCCTACATCCCCCTCGACCCGGCCTTCCCGGCGGCCCGCATCGCCGCGATGCTGGAGGTGGCGCAGGCCCGTACGGTCCTGACCCTCGCGGCCCACGCCGACCGCGTCGCCGGCGGCGGCCGCACGGTCGTCGACCTCGACGACCCCGACGGCCGCATCGCCGCCGGCCCCACCGAAGCCCCCGGCGTCCCCGCCGACCAGGACCGGCTGGCCTACATCATCTTCACCTCCGGCTCCACGGGCACCCCCAAGGGCGTCGGCGTCCCGCACCGGGGCCTGGCCCACCACCTCGCCTGGGCGTCGGCCACCCTCGCCGGGGCGGGCACCGGGGGCAGCGCCGTCTTCTCATCGGTCGCCTTCGACCTGGTCGTTCCCAACCTGTGGGCGCCGCTGACCCGCGGACAGAGCGTGCACCTGCTGCCCCCGGACCTCGACCTGTCCGAGCTCGGCAAGCGCCTGGCCGACGGCGCCCCCTACAGCTTCCTCAAGCTGACCCCCGGACACCTGGAGATCCTCGCCCACCAGCTCGGCGACGAACAGGCCGCGACCCTGGCCCCCGTCGTCGTGGTCGCCGGTGAAGCCCTCCAGGGCACCCTCGCCGACCACTGGGCCCGCCTCCTGGGCCCCGGCGGACTCGTCAACGAGTACGGCCCGACCGAAGCCTCCGTCGGCACCTGCGTCAACCCGCTGACCGCGCCCGTCGCCGAGGGCGTCGTACCGATCGGCTCCCCCCTGCCCGGCATGGTGATGCGCGTCCTCGACGCCAACCTGCGCGACGTCCCGATCGGCGCCACCGGCGAACTGCACGTCGGCGGCACCGGTGTGGCCCGCGGGTACCTCGGCCGTCCCGGACCGACCGCCGACCGGTTCGTCCCCGACCCGCAGGGACCGGCAGGGGCCCGCCTCTACCGCACCGGCGACCTGGTGCGCTGGCTCCCCGGCGGCGTGGTCGACTTCCTCGGCCGCGGCGACGACCAGGTCAAGATCCGCGGCCACCGCATCGAACTCGGCGAGATCCGTGCCGTCCTCGCCGGCCACCCCCGGCTGCGCGACGCCGTGGTCGTCACGCACCGGGCACCCTCCGGCGAACTCGCCCTCACCGGCTACACCGTCCCCGCGGGCGACCCGGAGCCGACCGAGGAGGAACTGCGCGCACACTGCGCCCGCCGGCTGCCGGACTACATGGTCCCGCCCGTCATCCTCTCCGTGCCCGCCATCCCGCTGAACGCCAACGGCAAGCTCGACCGGGCCGCCCTGCCGGACCCGGCCGCCGCCGAGTCCGCGCCCGCCGACGGCCCGGCCGCCCCGGCCACCGTCGCCGAGCGCCGCATCGCCGGGATCTGGGGCGACATCCTCGGCCGCGAGGTCACCGTGCACGACCACTTCTTCCGGACCGGCGGCAACTCGATCCTCGCCATCCGCCTGATCGCCGAACTCCAGGACGAGTTCGACATCCACCTGTCGGTCCGCACGGTCTTCGAACAGCCGACCGTGGCGGGCCAGGCCCAGGCGGTCGAGGACGCCATACGCGCCGAGATCGACGAGCTTTCCGACGAGGAGCAGCACGCATGAGCATCGACCACAGCGCACAGCCGGCGACCGCGGCCGCGGACGCCCGTGAAGAGCTGCTGCGCCGCAGACTCGCCGGACGCGGCGCGGGCAGACACCGCGCCTCCATTCCCGCCGCCGACCGCTCCGCGCCCCTGCGGCTGTCCCACGGCCAGCAGCAGATGTGGTTCCTGGGCCGGCTGGAGCCCGAGAGCACCGAGTACCTCGTCCCCCTCGTCCTGCGGCTGCGCGGCGCCCTCGACCCCGCCGCCCTGGAGCGCGCCTTCGACGACGTCTGCGCCCGCCACGAGATCCTGCGCACCCGCTACGCCATGGACGCCGCCGAGCCCGTCCAGATCGTCGAGGCGCCCAGCCCCGCCGGACTCGCCCTGGTCGACCTGCGCCGCCCCGCCGGAGACGACGACGGCCCGGCCGGCCGCGAGCGGGCCGCCCACGCGGCGCTCGCCCGCGAACTGGCCACGCCCTTCGACCTCACCCACGACCGGCCGGTGCGCGCCACCCTGCTGCGCCTGGCCGAGGACGACCACGTCCTCGCCGTCGTCTTCCACCACATCGCCTGCGACGCCTGGTCCACACAGATCTTCGCCGGCGAACTCTCCTCCCTCTACGCCGCGCACACCCAGGGCCGCACCCCCTCGCTGCCCGCCCCCGCCCTCCAGTACGCCGACTTCGCCGCCTGGCAGCGCACCGAGCTCACCGGTGCCCGGCTGGAGCGCCAGCTGGACTACTGGCGGAGCGAACTGGAGGGCGTCGAGCCCGTCGAGATCCCCACCGACCGTCCCCGCCCCGCCGTCCGCGACCACCGGGGCGCCGAGGTGCCCTGCGCCCTCCCCGACGGCCTCGGCGAGCGCGTACGGGCCCTGGCCCTCGCACACGACACCACCCCCTTCGCGGTGTTCCTCACCGCCTTCCAGGTCCTCGTGTCCCGCTACACCGGACGAAGCGACGTCCCCGTCGGCACCGTCGTCTCCGGCCGCACCCGCCCCGAGCTCCAGCAGCTCATCGGCTACGGCATCAACAGCGTCGTGCTGCGCGGCCGCTGGGAGGACGGGGCGAGCTTCGCCGACCTCCTCGCCGAGAGCCGCCGCAGCGTCCTGGACGCCTTCGACCACCAGGACGTGCCCTTCGCGCGCCTGGTCGACGAGCTCCAGCCGCAGCGCGACATGTCCCGCACCCCGCTCTACCAGGTGGGCTTCACCCTCCACGAGCAGCGCTACGACGCCTTCGACCTGCCCGGTCTGCGCATCGAGCCGTTCCTGGAGAGCGACGGCATCTCGAAGAACGAGCTCTCGCTGCGGGTACTGGAGCGCCCCGACGGCGGCTTCGACGCGGAACTGCAGTACGCCACCGCACTGTTCGACCAGGACACCGCCCGCCGGATGGCCCGCCACTTCAGCCTCCTCCTGGACGACGCCGTCACCCGCCCGGACATCCCCGCCGAAGCCCTGGAGATCCTGGACCAGGCCGAGCGGGCCGTGGCCACCGGCGCCCTCGACGGCCACCGCCCCGACATCCCCGTCGCCGCCTGCCCCCACGAACTGTTCGAGCGCCTGGCCGCCCGCACACCGGACGCCACCGCCGTCGTCGCCGGCCCGCAGACGCTCACCTACCGCGAACTCAACGAGCGTGCCAACCGCATCGCCCACCACCTCAGGAGCCTGGGCGCCGGTCCGGAACAGCTGATCGGGCTGTGCCTGGAGCGCGGCCCGCTGCTGCTGCCGGCCCTGCTCGGCATCCTCAAGTCCGGCGCGGGCTACCTGCCCCTCGACCCGGCCAACCCCAAGGACCGCCTCGCGTACGTCGTCTCCGACGCCGGAGCGCGCCTGGTCCTCACCAGCACCGCCCTCGCCCCCGTCCTGGACGGCGTCCACGACGGCCCGCTCGTGGTCCTCGACGGCGCCGACGCCCAAGCCCTCGCCGCGGCCCCCACCGGCGACCCGGCGCCCGCCGCCCTCCCGGACAACCTGATCTACACCATCTACACCTCCGGATCGACCGGCCGCCCCAAGGGGGTCGCCCTCAGCCACGCCAACGTCGCCCGCCTGATGCGCACCGCCCAGGAGCACTACGGCTTCGACGCGACCGACGTGTGGAGCATGTTCCACAGCTACGCCTTCGACGTCTCCGTCTTCGAGATGTGGGGCGCCCTGCTGCACGGCGGCACCCTCGTCGTCGTACCCCAGGACGTGACCCGCTCCCCGGACGAGTTCCTCACCCTGCTCGCCGACCGGGGCGTCACCGTCCTGAGCCAGACCCCCACCGCCTTCCGGGCCCTGGTGACGGCCGCCGCCGACGACGACCCGCGGCTGGCGCGGCTCGCCCTGCGCCACGTCGTCTTCGCCGGCGAGAAGCTGGAGGTCGCCGAACTGCGCGCCTGGACCGACCGGATGGGCCTGGACGCCCCCGCCCTGGTCAACATGTACGGGATCACCGAGACCACCGTGCACTCCACCTTCCACCGGGTCACCGGGCAGGACCTGGACCGCTCCGCCCCCAACCGGGTCGGCTACCCCCTCAGCGACCTGCACATCCGGCTGCTCGACCGCGGCGGGCGCCTGGTGCCCCTGGGCGTGCCCGGCGAGATCCACGTGGCCGGCCCCGGCGTCGCCCGCGGCTACCTGGGCCGCCCGGCGCTGACCGCCGAACGTTTCGTACCCGACCCCTTCGGGCCGGCCGGCTCGCGCATGTACCGCTCCGGCGACCTGGCCCGCCGCCGCGCCGACGGCAGCTTCGAGTTCCTCGGCCGCATCGACCACCAGGTCAAGATCCGCGGCTACCGCATCGAGCTCGGCGAGATCGAGTCCGCGCTGGCCGCACTGGACGGCGTACGGCAGGCCGTCGTCGTCGTCCGCGAGGACACCCCCGGCGACCGCCGGCTCACCGGCTACGTCGTGGCGGACGGATCCCGTACGACCGATCCGCGCACCCTGCGCACCGAACTGGCCCGCGCCCTGCCCGAATACATGGTCCCCGCCGCCATCACCACCCTCGACGCGATCCCGCTGACCACCAACGGCAAGCTCGACCAGCGCGCCCTGCCTGCCCCGGCGGACGCCGGCACGGCGGCGGGCACCGACACCACCGCACCCCGCACGCCCGTCGAGGCACAGGTCGCGGAGGTCTGGGCGCAGGTGCTCGGCGCCGAGCGGGTCGGCGTGCACGCCGACTTCTTCGAGCTCGGCGGTGACTCCATCCGCGCCGTCGCACTGGTCGGCGCCCTGCGCGCGGCCGGTTTCGACATCGCCGTCCGCGACATCTTCGGCCACCGCACCGCCGCCCGGGTCGCCGAGCTCATCACCGGGCGCCCAGCGGCCCCCGCCGAGACGCGCGTCCCGCCCTTCGCGCTGATCTCCGGTGCGGACCGGGACCTGCTGCCCGCCGACGCCACCGACGCCTACCCGCTCTCGCAGAACCAGCTCGGCATGCTCATCGAGATGCTGACCGGCGACGGCGGACGCAACCTCTACCACAACGTCTCCACCTTCCGGATCCGCGACGAGCACCCGTACGCCCCGGCCGCGATGGCGCAGGCCGCCCGGATCGTCACCGCGCGCCACGAGGCGCTGCGCACCTCCATGGACCTCTCCGGCTACAGCACCCCGCTGCAGATCGTGCACGCCGCCGCCGAACTCCCCGTCGGCCACCAGGACCTCGCCGGGCTCGGCGCCCAGGAGGTCCGGGCGGAGCTGCTCGCCCACACCGAACGCGAGCGGGGCCGGCTCTTCGACCTGGCCACCCCCTCGCTGATGCGGTTCTTCGCGCACGCCACAGACGACGGCGGCTGGTGGCTCTCCGTCACCGAATGCCATCCGCTGCTGGAGGGATGGAGCCACCACTCGCTCCTGATGGAACTGCTCACCCTCTACCGGGCGGTGCGCGACGGCCGCGAGCCCGAGCCCTTCGACGCCCCCGGCCTGCGCTTCGCCGACTTCATCGCCGGCGAGCTGGAGTCCCTGCGGTCCCCCGAGGACCGCGCCTACTGGGAGGGCGTCGTCAGCGCCCACTCCCCCTTCACCCTCCCCGCCGCCTGGCGCCCGGCGCCGGGGGAGCGGCCCGGCACCCTGCACGGCGCCGCCGACTGGCGCGACCTGGAACCCGGCCTGCGCGCCCTGGCCGTCAAGGCGGGCGGCTCGCTCAAGAGCGTGCTGCTCGCCGCCCACCTGAGCGTGCTCGCCCGGCTCACCGACGAGGCGGCCTTCCATTCCGGCCTGGTCTGCGACGCCCGCCCCGAGGCCGTCGGCGCCGACCGCGTCTACGGCATGTACCTCAACACGCTGCCCTTCGCGATGGACCGCACCGCCGGCACCTGGCGCGAGCTGGTCCGCCAGGTCTTCGAGCGGGAGGCCGGCCTGTGGGCGCACCGCCGCTTCCCCCTCCCCGCCATCCAGAGCGCCCGGGGCGGCGGCGGGCGGCTGCTGGACGTGTACTTCAACTACCAGGACTTCCGGCAGGTCGACGCCACGCTGGTCGACCACGCCGAGGGCCTGGACGACAGCCCCACCGAGTTCCCGCTCACCGTCTCCTCCCGGGCCGGCCACATCTTCCTGACCGCCTCCCGGCAGGCCCTCGGCCCGGACGCGCTGGACCGGCTCACCACCCTCTACCGGTCCGTGCTGGAGGCCATGGCGGCCGACCCGGACGGCGACGCGCGGGCCGCCTTCCTGCCCGCGGGCGAGCGCGCCCTCCTGCTCGGCGCGTGGGCCACCACCCCCGGCACCCCCGCCGGCGCCACCGTGCCCCGGCTCCTCGCCGAGCAGGCCGCACGCACCCCGCACGCGGCCGCCGCCGTCGCCGACGGCTCCGTCCTCACCCACGGCGAACTCCACGAGCGGGCCGGCCGGATCGCGCACGCCCTGCGCGGCCTGGGCGCCGGACCCGACAGCGTGGTAGGCGTCCTGCTGGACCGCACCCACGCCCTGCTGCCCGCCCTGACCGGCACCTGGCGGGCCGGCGCCGCGTACGTGCCGATGGACACCTCCTGGCCCGCCGAGCGGCTGCGCGCCGTCCTCGCGGACGCCGGATGCCCGGTCCTGGTCACCGACGCGGCCCACGCCCGCCTCGCCGCCACCGTGACCGACGGGCCCGTCCTCCTCGCCGACGGCGAACTGCCCCCGGCCCCGGCCGGACCGCAGGCGCCCGACCCCGATCCCGACTCGCTCGCCTACGTCATCTACACCTCCGGGTCGACCGGCCGCCCCAAGGGCGTCCAGATCTCCCACCGCAGCCTCGCCGGGTACCTGGAGTGGGCCGTGGGCGACTACCTCGCCGACGGTCCCTCCAAGGACGCCCCGCTCTTCTCCTCCGTCGCCTTCGACCTGGTGGTGCCCACCCTCTACGCCCCCCTGCTGGCGGGCGGAGCGGTGCACCTCTTCGGCCCCGGCCGGGACCTCTCCGAACTGGGCGACTGGCTCGTCGGATCGGGCCCGTACGGCTTCGTCAAGCTCACCCCCGGACACCTGGAGATGCTCGCCCACCAGCTGTCCGGCGGCCGGGCGGCCGGCCTCGCCCCGGTGCTGGTCGTCGGCGGCGAGGCGCTGGCGACCCGGACGGCCGCCCACTGGTGCGCGCTGCTCGGCGGCGGCCGCGTCGTCAACGAGTACGGCCCCACCGAGATCACCGTCGGCAACAGCGTCTTCGACGTCACCGCCGGCCACCTCCCCGACGGCGAGGTCGTGCCCATCGGCCGCCCCGTCCCCGGCACCACCCAGTACGTCCTGGATGCCCGGATGCAGCCCGTGCCGACCGGCGTCACCGGCGAACTCCACATCGGCGGTCCCGGCCTCGCCCGCGGCTACGCGGGACGTCCCGGTGCCACCGCCGACCGCTTCGTGCCCGACCCGTACGGGCCCGCCGGGGCCCGGCTCTACCGCACCGGCGACCTCGCCCGCGTCCTGCCCGGCGGCGACGTCGACTTCCTCGGCCGCGGCGACGACCAGGTCAAGGTGCGCGGCTACCGCATCGAGCCCGCAGAGATCGACACCCTCCTGAGCGGCCACCCGGGCGTCGCCGAGGCCCGCACCGTCGTCCGCGAGGACACCCCGGGCGAGCGCCGCCTGGTCGCCTACCTCGTCCCGGCAACCGCCGCGGAGGCCGGCACCGGTACCGGTTCGGGAAGCGCGGCCGCCGCGGACGCGGCCGACAGCGCCGCACTGGCCGCGTACTGCGCGGCCCACCTGCCCGACTACATGGTCCCCGCCGCCTTCGTCACCCTCGACCGGCTGCCCCTGACCGCCAACGGCAAGCTCGACCAGCGCGCCCTGCCGGCCCCCGGCCGCAGCGGCCCCGCCACCGCCGAGGCCGCCCCGCGCACCGAGACCGAGGAACGCGTCGCCGCCGTGTGGCGCACCGCCCTCGGCGCCGAGCGCGTCGGCGTCCTGGACAGCTTCTTCGAGCTCGGCGGCGACTCGATCCGCGCCGTCGGCCTCGTCGGCGCCCTGCGCACGGCCGGGTACGACGTCACCGTGCGGGACGTCTTCGAGAGCCGCACCGTCGCCGCCCTGTGCGAGCGCATCACCGGCCGCCCCGCGCCCGCCGCACCCACCCCGGCCGTCGCCCCCTTCGCGCTGCTCTGCGCGGCGGACCGGGCCGCCCTCCCCGAGGGCCTCACCGACGCCTACCCGCTGTCGCAGAACCAGCTCGGCATGATCGTCGAGAGCATCGCCGGCGAGGGCCGCAACAACTACCACGACCTCACCTCCTTCCTGCTCCGCGACCACCTGCCCTTCGACGCCGCCCGTTTCGGGCGGGCCCTGCGCGCCGTCACCGCCCGCCACGACATCCTGCGCACCTCCTTCGACCTGACCTCGTACACGACGCCGCTCCAGCTCGTCCACGCCGAGCCGGCCGTCCCCTTCGGCCACACCGACCTGCGCGCCCTCGACGAGGACGCCCGCCGGGCGGTCCTGGCCGCCTTCACGGCCGCCGAGCGCGAGCAGCCCTTCGACTTCGCCTCGGCCGCCCCCCTGCTGCGCGTCCACGTCCACGTCCAGAGCGACGACAGCTGGCGCTGCTCCTTCACCAAGCACCACGCCGTGCTGGAGGGCTGGAGCTACCACACCCTGCTGGCCGAACTCGTCGACGCCTACGGCGCCCTGGGGGACGGCCGCCCGACCCCCGACACCACCCCGCCCGCCCTGCGCTACGCCGACGCCGTCGCCGCCGAACTGGCCGCGCTGGGCTCGCCCGAGGACCGCGCCTACTGGGCCTCCGTCGTCGAGGGCCGCGCCGCCTTCGCCCTCCCCGGCGCCTGGGCCGGCCCGGCCGAGGCGATCAACGTCCCGGTGGCCGCCGGATGCTCCTACGCCGACCTCACCCCTCGGCTGCGCGCCCTCGCCGCCGAGGCCGGGGTCCCCCTCAAGAGCGTGCTGCTCGCCGCCCACCTGACGGTGCTCTCCCGCGTGAGCGACGAAGCCGAGTTCTTCACCGGACTCGTCGGCCACACCCGCCCCGAGATCCCCGGAGCCGACCGCCTGCTCGGCATGTACCTCAACACCCTGCCCTTCCCCCACGACGCCGCGCAGGCCGCCGCCGCCACCTGGGGCGACCTCGTCCGGCGGGTGTTCGCCCGGGAGACCGAGGCATGGCCGCACCGCTTCTATCCGATGCCCGCCGTCCAGAGCGAGTGGGGCGGCGGCCGCCGCCTCATCGACGTCCTCTTCAGCCACCTCGACTTCGGGGCGGCCGGCCACGACAGCGCCGAGGACGAGGGCAACGGCATCAACAGCAGCTCCACCGAGTTCTCGCTGTGGGTCACCACCCTCGACGGGGTCGTCAGCCTCCGCTCGGACACCCGCACCCTGTCCCAGGACCGCGCCGACCTGCTGGCCGCCATGTACCGCTCCGTGCTGGAGGCCATGGCCGCCACCGGCGCGCGCGGCCCGGCCGCCGAAGGCCACCACCTGCCCGCCGCCGAGCACGCGCTCGTGGCGAAGCGGTGGAGCGGCGCCACCGGTCAGGCGCCCGCCCCCATGACCACCGTGCACGGCGAGTTCGAGGCACGGGCCGCCGCGACCCCCGGCGCCCTCGCCCTCACGGAGGACGGCGCCGCGGGCGGGACCGCCCTCACCTACGCCGAACTCGACGCCCGCGCCACCGCCGTCGCCCGGGGCCTCGCCGCCGCGGGAGTCGCGCCCGGCGCCGTCGTCGGCGTCTGCCTGGAACGCTCTGCCGCCCTGGTCGCCGTACTCCTCGGCGTACTCAAGGCCGGCGCCGCCTACCTGCCGCTGGACCCCGAGTACCCGGCCGACCGGCTCGGATTCATGACCCGCGACGCCGCCGCGGCCGCCCTGGTGACCTCCACGGAACTCGTCTCGCGGATCCCCGGCTGGTCCGGTCCCACCCTGTACGCCGACGCCCTCCCGGCCCCCGCCGCCGGCCGGCCGGGCGTCCCGGCGAGCCCCGAGCACCTGGCGTACGTGATGTACACCTCCGGCTCGACCGGCGCGCCCAAGGCGGTCGCCGTCCCGCACCGGGCCGTCGTACGCCTGGTCCGCGAGGCCCCCGGTCTCGGCCTCGACGCGGCCACCCGCTTCGCCCACGCGAGCTCCATCTCCTTCGACGCGGCCACCCTCGAACTGTGGGGTCCGCTCCTGAGCGGCGGGCGGACCGTGGTCCTCGCCCGCGAGACCGTGCTCGACCCCGAAGCCCTCGCCGCCGCCCTGCGCACCCACGGCGTCACCCACCTGTGGCAGACCGCCTCGCTGTTCAACCACACCGTCGCCCGCGTCCCGGACGCCGTGGCGGGCATCGGCACCGTCCTCATCGGCGGCGAGGCCCTCGACCCGGTCACCGTCCGCGCCGTCCTCGCGCACGGGGCGCCGGGCCGCCTCCTCAACGGCTACGGGCCCACCGAGAACACCACCTTCTCCACCACGCACCACATCGAGCGACTCGCCCCGGACGCCGTCTCCGTCCCCATCGGCAGGCCGGTCCCGCGCAGCAGCGCCCACGTCGTGGACGCCCGGCTGCGGCCCGTCGGCCGCGGTGTCCCCGGCGAACTGCTCGTCGGCGGCGCGGGCCTGGCCCACGGCTACCTCGGCCGCCCGGCCCTGACCGCCGACCGTTTCCTGCCCGACCCCTTCGGCCCGCCCGGATCACGGCTCTACCGCACCGGCGACGTGGTCCGCATGCTGGCCGACGGCACCCTGGAGTACCTGGGCCGCGCCGACGACCAGGTCAAGCTGCGCGGCTACCGCATCGAGCTCGGCGAGATCGAGACCCGCCTCGCCGCCCACCCGGACGTCGCCCGGGCCCGCGTCGTGCTCCGCGAGGACACCCCGGGCGAGCGGCGCCTGGTCGCCTACGCCGTACCGGCCGGCGGCCAGCTGCCCCCGGCGCCCGAACTGCGCGCCCACCTCGCCCGCGAACTGCCCGAGTACATGCTGCCCGCGGCCTTCACCGCGCTGGAGCGCATCCCGCTCACCGCCAACGGCAAGCTCGACCACCGGGCGCTGCCCGTCCCGGCCGACTCCGACCGGGCCACCGGCGCCGCCGGGGGCACCGCCGCCCGCACCCCGGTCGAGGCACGCCTCACCGAGATCTGGGGAGACGTCCTTGCCCTCGACCCCGAACTGACCGGCGTCGAGGACAGCTTCTTCGACGCGGGCGGCGACTCCATCCGCGCCGTCGCCCTCGTCGGCGCCGTCCGCGCCGCCGGGTTCGACGTCTCCGTACGCGACCTCTTCGAGCGGCGCACCATCGCCGGTCTCGCCGAGCTGATCACCGGACGGCCCGCCCCGGCCGCCCCCGAGGGCCACGTGGCCCCCTTCGCCCTGCTGTCCGGGTCGGACCGGGCCGCGCTCCCCGCCGGCCTCGACGACGCCTACCCGCTGACGCAGGTGCAGACCGGCATGCTCGTCGAGATGCTGGCCGGCGACGCCCCCGGCCACGACGCGGCCGCGGCCTACCACCACGCCGCCGCCTACCGGGTCCGCGACAGCGCCCCCTTCGACGGACAGGCGCTGCGCCGGGCCGTCGCCACGGTCGCCGCCCGGCACGAGATCCTGCGCACCTCCGTCGACCTCACCCGCTGCTCCGTACCCGTCCAGCTGGTGCACACCGCCGCCGAAGCCGAGGTCACGCTGCACGACCTGCGCGGGCTCACGACGCCCGAGCGCGAGGAGACGCTGCGCGCCTTCCTCGCCGCCGAACGCGCCGCCGTCTTCGACGTCGACGCCGGCCGCCCGCTGTGGCGGGCCGCCGCCCACGCCGACGACGACGGCTGGTGGCTGGTCCTGACCCAGTCGCACGCCGTCACCGAGGGCTGGAGCCAGCACTCGATGCTGATGGAGCTCATCGGTGTCTACCAGGAGCTGCGCGAGGGCGCCGAGCCCTCCGGCCGCCCGGCCGGCGGGGTGCGCTTCGCCGACACCGTCGCCGCCGAACTGGCCTCCCTGGAGTCGGCCGAGGACCGCGCCTTCTGGCGGGACACCGTCACCGGCCACACCCCCCTCGCCCTGCCGGCCGCCTGGCCGGCCGGCTCCGGTGAACCGGACGAGAGCTACGACCTGTCCGTGCCGCTGCGCGACCTCGAACCCCGTCTGCGCGCCCTGGCCTCCGCCGCCGGCGCCTCCCTCAAGAGCGCCCTGCTCGCCGCGCACCTGTCCGTGCTCTCCCGCCTCACCGACGAGGAGTCCTTCCACAGCGGCCTCGTCTGCGACACCCGCCCCGAGGTCGTCGGCGCCGACCGGGTGTACGGCATGTACGTCAACACCCTGCCTTTCCCCCACCGGCGGACCGCCGCCACCTGGCGCGAGCTGGTCCGGGACGTCTTCGCCCGCGAGGCGCGGATGTGGCCGCACCGCCGCTTTCCCCTCCCCGAGATCCAGCGGGAGGCGGGCGGTGAGCGTCTCATCGACGTGATCTTCAACTACCAGAACTTCCACGTCATGGACGACCGGACCGTGGACACCGGCACCATCCTGGGCTCCGGCGCCACCGAGTTCGCCCTGGAGGTCAACACCTCGGGCCATGGACTGACCCTCAAGACCCGCACCGGGGTCGTCTCCCGCGAGCGCGGCGCCGCACTCGCCGAGATGTACCGCACCGTCCTCGAACGCATGGCCACCGACCCCGACGGCGACGCCCGGGCCACCCTGCTCGCGGCATGCGACCAGGACCGGCTGGCGGACTGGAACCGCACCGCGGCCGAGCCGGTCTGGACGGCCCCCGAGCTCCTGTTCCAGCAGCACGCCGCCCTCGACCCCGGCCGCACCGCGCTCACCGCCGACGGGCACCGGCTCACCTACGGGCGGCTCAACGCCCGCGTCAACCGCCTCGCCCACCGGCTGCGCGCCCTCGGCGTGGGCCCCGACACGGTCGTCGGCATCCGGGCCGAGCGCTCGGCCCGCACCGTCCTCGCCGTCCTCGCCGTCCTCAAGGCCGGCGGTGCCTACCTGCCGCTCGACCCCGAGTACCCCGCCGGGCGGCTCGCGTTCCTCGTCGCGGACGCCGGAGTCTCGCTCCTGCTGACCGACGGGGAGCCCGCGGGCGGCGGCGGCCGGGCAGGGACCGGGGCCGATACCGGAGCCGATGCCGGGGCCGATGCCGGGGCCGGCACCGCCGCCGGGGACGGCCCGGTCACCCTCGCCCTCGACGGGATCCTGGACGAGGAGCCCGCCGGCGCCTGGGCCGGGCTGCCCGAGACCGACCCGGTGCCACTGGCGTACGGCGACAACCTGGCCTACGTCATCTACACCTCCGGCTCGACCGGCCGTCCCAAGGGCGTCCTGGTGCACCGCCGGGGCATGGGCAACCACCTGCTGGCCAAGATCGAGGACCTGGCCCTGACCGCCCACGACACCGTCGTCCACAACGCCCCGCTCGCCTTCGACATCTCGGTGTGGCAGATGCTCGCCCCGCTCGCCGCGGGCGCCCGCGTCCACGTCGAGGACCGGGACACCGCGGCCGACCCGCTGGAGCTCTTCCCGCGCACCGCCGCCGAAGGCGCCACCGTCCTGGAGGTGGTCCCGTCCCTGCTGCGGGCCGCCCTCGACTCCTGGGACACCGGCGCGCTCACCCTGGAACTGCCCCGCCTGCGCTGGATGGTGGTCACCGGAGAGGCCCTGCCGCCGGACCTCGCCCGCCGCTGGTTCGACCGGTTCCCGGGCGTCCCCGTGGTCAACGCCTACGGTCCCACCGAGTGCTCCGACGACGTCACCCACGCCCTCATCGGATCCGGCGACCCGATCGGCGACGTCCGCGTCACCATCGGCCACCCCGTACGCAACACCCGCCTGCACGTCCTCGACGCGGGGCTGCGGCAGGTCCCGGTCGGCGCCCCCGGTGAGCTCTTCGTCGCGGGCGACGGCGTCACCCGCGGCTACGGCGGCCGCCCCGGCCTGACCGCCGAGCGCTTCCTGCCCGACCCGTACGGTCCGCCCGGCACCCGGCTCTACCGCACCGGCGACGTGGCCTCCTGGAACGCCGACGGCAGCCTGGAGTTCCTGGGCCGCGTCGACCACCAGGTCAAGATCCGGGGCGTGCGCATGGAACTCGGCGAGATCGAGGCCGTGCTCACCGAGCGCCCCGAGATCTCCGCGGCCGCCGCCGTCGTCCGCGAGGACACCCCCGGAGTGCAGCGCCTGGTGGCCTACCTCGTGCCCGCCGCCGGAGCCGAACCGCACCCGGCCGCCCTGCGCGCCGAACTCGGCACCTTCCTGCCCGCCGCGATGGTGCCCTCCGTCCTGGTGGTCCTCGACGCCCTGCCGCTCACCCCCAACGGAAAGACCGACCGCAAGGCCCTGCCCGTCCCGACCGCCGTCTGCGGCGCAGCGCAGACCAGGACGGCCCCGCGCACCCCGGCCGAAGTCGTCTTCGCCGAGGTCTGGGCCCGCGTCCTGGGCGTCGACACCCCCGGCACCGAAGAGGACTTCTTCGAGCTGGGCGGCGACTCCATCCGGGCCGTGGCCCTGGTCGGCGCGCTGCGCGCCGCGGGCTACCGGGCCTCCGTACGGGAGGTGTTCACCCACCGCACCATCGCCGCGCTCGCCGCCCACGCCGGCCCCGCCGAGGACGCGCCCGCCGCCGGCGCCGAGCCCTTCGCCCTCCTCCCGGCGGCCGACCGGGCCGCCCTGCCCGCGGACGCGGCCGACGCCTACCCGCTCTCCCAGGTCCAGCTGGCCATGGTCGCCGAACAGCTCGGCGACGACACCGGCCGGGGCGCCTACCACACCGTCGTCTCCCTGCGGATCCACGACGACGGCCCGTTCAGCGCGGAGGCCCTGGAGCGGGCCGTGCGGACCGTCACCGACCGCCACGACGTCCTGCGCACCTCGGTCCACATCACCGGACACACGCTCCCGCTCCAGGTCGTGCACGCCACCGCCGAGGTGCCCGTCACCGTCCACGACCTGCGCGGCACCGGCCGGGAGGCACTGGAGAGCCGCTTCCGGGAGTTCGTCGCCGCGGAGCGCACCCGCCTCTTCGAACTCGGCCGGGCCCCGCTGCTGCGGGTCGCCGCCCACCGCGAGGACGACCGCACCTGGTGGCTCACCTTCACCCAGTCCCACGTCATCCTGGAGGGCTGGAGCCAGCACACCCTCCAGATGGAACTGCTCGACGCCTACCGGGAGATCCGCGACACCGGAGCCCCCGCCCCCTACACGGCGCCGCCCGTGCGCTTCGCCGACGTCATCGCCGGCGAGCTGGAGTCCCTGGCCTCGCCGGCCGACCGCGCCTTCTGGGAGCGGATCGCCACCGGCCACGCATCGGTGGTACCGCCGACCGAATGGGCGGGAGACCGGACCCGCCCCCGCGAGCAGTACGGCGTACGGATCCCCGTCGACGACCTCGCCGCGGCGCTGCGCGCCCGCGCCACCGAAGCCGCGGTCCCCTTCAAGACCGTCATGCTCGCCGCCCACCTGAAGGTGATGAGCCAGCTCACCGACGCCGCCGCCTTCCACACCGGCGTCGTCTTCCACACCCGGCCCGAGGCACCGGGCGCCGAGCGGCTCGTCGGGATGCTCCTCAACACCCTGCCCTTCCCGCACGACCGGACCGCCCGCACCTGGGGCGAGCTGCTGCGCCAGGTCTTCGCGACCGAGACCGGGATCTGGGGCCACCGCCGCTACCCGCTGCCCGCCGTGCAGCGCGAGTGGGGCGGCGGCCGCCGGATGCTGGACGTCCACTTCAACTACGTGGACTTCCACCAGGTCGACAGCGGCCGGGTGGACGGCGCGGCGGGCGTCAGCGAGGCCCCCACCGAATTCGGCCTCTCCGTCCAGGTCCACGGCGAGGACCGGATCGGCCTGCACTCCGACACCCACCTGCTCAGCCGCGCCGACGCGGACCGGCTGGCGGGGATGTACCGGTCGGTGCTGGAATCGATCGCCGCGGGCCTCGACGGCGACGCGCGCACCGTGCACCTGCCCGCAGGCGAGCGCGAACGCCTGCTCGGCGCCGCGGCCGGCGCACCGGCCGCCGAACCCGTCGACCGGCTGGTCCACGAACTGTTCGAGGCCCAGGCCGCGGCGACGCCCGACGCGGTCGCCGTGCGGGCCCACGACGGGTCGCTGACCTACCGCGAGCTCAACGAGCGGGCCAACCGGCTCGCCCACCGGCTGCGCTCGCTGGGCGCCGGCCCCGAACAGCTGGTCGGCGTGTGCCTGGAGCGCGGACGCGACCTCGTCCCCACGCTGCTCGGCATCCTCAAGTCCGGCGCCGGCTACCTGCCACTGGACCCGGCCAACCCGGTCGAGCGGCTCGGCCACATCGTCGCGGACGCCGGCGCGCGCCTGCTGGTCACCAGCGAGGAACTCGCCCCCCTGCTGGAGGACGTGTACACGGGCCACCGGCTGCTGCCGTCGGACGCCGACGGCGAACCGGCGCACGACCCGCGGCCGGTGGCCGTCCCGGACAACCTCGTCTACACGATCTACACCTCCGGCTCCACCGGACGCCCCAAGGGCGTCGCGCTGACCCACGCCAACGTCGTACGGCTCATGACGACCGCCCAGGAGCACTACGCCTTCGACGAGTCGGACGTCTGGAGCATGGCCCACAGCTACGCCTTCGACGTGTCCGTCTTCGAGATGTGGGGAGCCCTGCTGCACGGCGGCACCCTGGTCGTCGTCCCCCGCGAGACCACCCGCTCGCCCGAGGAGTTCCTGGACCTCCTCGCCGAGGAGCAGGTCACCGTCCTCAGCCAGACCCCCACGGCCTTCCGGTCGCTGGTGTCGGCCGCGGCGGACGGGGACGCCCGCATCGGCCGGCTCGCCCTGCGGGCCGTCGTGTTCGCCGGCGAGAAGCTGGAGATACCCGAGCTGCGTCCCTGGATGGAGCGGTGCGGCCTGGGCCGCACCGCCCTCGTGAACATGTACGGGATCACCGAGACCACCGTCCACACCACCTACCACCGGCTCACCCGGAGGGACTTCGACGAGGGCGCCGGCAACGCCATCGGCCGCCCGCTCAGCGACCTGGCGGTCCACCTGCTCGACCCGGCCGGCGACCTGGTCCCGATCGGCGTCCCCGGCGAGATCCACGTCGCCGGACCCGGGGTGGCCCGCGGCTACCTGGGGCGGCCCGCGCTCACCGCCGAGCGTTTCGTGCCCGACCCCTTCGGGGCGCCCGGATCGCGGCTCTACCGCAGCGGCGACCTGGCCCGGCGGCGGCCCGACGGCAGCCTGGAGTTCCTCGGCCGCATCGACCACCAGGTCAAGATCCGCGGCTACCGCGTGGAGCTGGGCGAGATCCAGTCCGCGCTGCTGGAACACCCCCTGGTGCGCCAGGCCGTCGTGGTGGCCCGCGAGGACCGCCCCGGCGACGTACGGCTGGCGGCCTACTGGGTCCCGGAGACGGAGACCGGCCCCCGGGCCGGCGCGCACGCCGCCGCCGGAGCCACCGCCGCCGGAGCCGGAGCCGGAGCCGACGCGGGATCCGCTGCCGGGGCCGCCGACGCCGCGGCCCTGGCCGGGCACTGCGCGGCCCTGCTGCCGGAGTACATGGTGCCCGCCTCCTTCACCGTCCTGGACGCCCTCCCGCTGACCCCCAACGGCAAGCTGGACCAGCGCGCGCTGCCCGCCCCGGACCCCGCCGCCGCCCGCGCCGTGGCGTACGAGGCCCCGCGCACCCCGGCCGAGAAGGTCCTCGCGGCCCTCTGGAGCCAGGTCCTGGGCGTCGAACGGGTCGGCCGCGACGACGGCTTCTTCGCCCTGGGCGGCCACTCCATCCTGGTGCCCCAGGTGCTCGTCGGCGCCCGTGAACACGGCCTGCCGCTCACCGCGGTCATGCTCTACCGGCACACGACGCTCGCCGCCCTCGCCGCCGCCGCCACGGCCACCCCGGCGCAGGAGGACGGCGCCGGCCGCGTCCCCGCCGGGGTCCGCCGCCGGACCCCGGTCGGCCGCCTGATGACCGAGCACGCGGTCCCCGGCGTCAGCCTGGCCGTCATCGAGGACGGCCGGATCACCACCGCCGAGGCGTACGGCCGCCTCCGCGCCGGCGGCGAGCGGGAGGTCACCCCCGACACGGCCTTCCGCGTCGGCTCGGTGTCCAAGTTCGTCACCGCGCTCGGCGTCCTGCGCCTCGCCGAGGAGGGGGTCATCGCCCTCGACGAGGACGTCAACGCCCGCCTCACCGGCTGGCGGGTCCCCGGATCGGGCGGCGACCTGCCGGTCACCGCCCGCCACCTGCTCGGCCACCGCTCGGGCCTGACGGCGTACACCGGCGAGCCCACCGAGCCGCTCCCGCTGCTGCTGCGCTCCGCCGTACGCCGCGAGTCCGCGCCCGGCGAGGTCTTCCGCAGCGCCAACGCCAACTACGCCGTCCTCCAGCAGCTGGTCCAGGACGCCACCGGCGAACCGTTCGCCGAGGTGATGCGCGCCGTCGTACTGGACCCGCTGTCCATGGCCGGCAGCGGCTACGGGGCCTTCCCCCGGGACGGCGCCGCCGGACACCACGACGGCGGACGGCCCGCCCCCGCGACCGGCCGCGAACGCACCGACAGCGCCGCCGCCGGGCTGTGGACCACCGCGGCAGACCTGGCCCGGGCCCTGCTCGCCGTGCGCGACTCCCACCGGGGCCTGCCCGGGGCCCTGCTGACCCCGGCCACCGCCCGCCTCATGCTCGCCGCGCCCCGGGACACCCTCTACGGGCTCGGCACCCTCGTCGACACCACCGGCTCCGACACGGAGTACGGCCACGGGGGCACGGTCGGCGGCTACCACGCCGTCGCCACCGCCCGCCTCGCCCACGGAAGCGGACTGGTCGCCCTGACCAACGCCGACACCGGACCGCAGGTCGTCAAGGCCCTGCTGGCCGAACCCGGCCACCAGGCCTGAACCCCGTCAACCCACCCCAGTTGGAGGACACCGTGTCAGCCCGACACCTCATCTCCCTCGACGACCTCACCGACGCCGAGCTGTACGCCGTGGTCGAGCGGGGCGCCGCCTTCTCCGCGGGCGCCGACGCCCACCGCGACCCGCTCCGCGGTCTGGTCACCGGCGTGTACTTCCGCAAGACCTCGACCCGTACCCGCACCGCCTTCTCGGCGGGGGTGCTGCGGCTGGGCGGCACGATCATCACGTACGGAGCCGACGACCTCCAGCTGAACACCGGCGAGAGCACCGAGGACACCGGCCGGGTCTTCTCCCGGATGCTCGACGTGCTGGTCGCCCGGACCGCGGGCGACCCCGCCGAGATGCGCGGCTGGGCGGCCCAGCCGCGGATGTCCGTGGTCAACGCCATGAGCGCCGAGGAACACCCCACCCAGGGCCTCACCGACCTGACCACCCTGCTCGGGCGCTTCGGCCGCGTCGAGGACCTGCGCGTGCTGTACGTCGGCGAGGGCAACAACACCGCCGCCGCGCTGGCCCTGGGACTGACCCGCTACCGGGGCACCACCCTGGAGCTGCGCACCCCGCCCGGCTACGGCCTCGACCCGGACGTCCGGATGCGGGCCCGGGCCCACGCCCGGGCCCACGGCTCCACCGTGACCGAGCACCACCACATGCGGGACCTGCCGGCCGGCTTCGACGCCGTCTACACCTCCCGCTGGCAGACCACCGGGAGCACCAAGGCCGACGCCGACTGGCGGGAGCGCTTCGCCCCCTTCCAGGTCACCGCCGCCCTGTGGGAGGGCAGCCCCGAAGCGGTCTTCCTGCACGACCTGCCCGCCCACCGCGGCGAGGAGGTGACCGCCGAGGTGCTCGACGGGCCGCACAGCATCGCCTTCCAGCAGGCCGAGAACAAGATGCACAGCGCCATGGCGGTCCTGGAGTGGTGCGCCGCCGGCGCGTCCGCCCGGACGGCGCGCGAGGCCCGAGGGGCGCGAGCGGCATGACCCTCCTCGAAGAACGCCCCGCCCCGGACGCGCCGCGCAGCCCCGCGGTACCGCTGCGCCGCAACCGCGACTTCCTGCTCCTGTGGACCGGCGCCGGATTCTCGCTGCTCGGCGTACAGGCCGCCCAGGCCGCGTACCCGCTGCTGATGATCTGGCAGGGCTCGGTCGCCGGAGCCGGCCTGGTGGGCTTCGCCGCGATGCTGCCCCACCTGCTGGTGCAACTCCCGGCCGGCGCCCTGGTGGACCGCTGGGACCGGCGCAAGCTGATGATCGTCTGCGATCTCGTCGGCCTGTTCGCCATGGGCAGCGTGGCCGTCGCCCTGGCCACCGGAAGGCTGTGGCTGCCGCACGTGATGGCCGCCGCCTTCCTGGAGGGCGCCGCGTTCGTCTTCTACCGGCTCGCCGAGCGCGCGGCCGTGCGCAACGTGGTCCACCCCGCCCACCTGCCGGCGGCGCTCTCCCAGAACGAGGCCCGCAGCCAGGTCGCCGGGCTGCTGGGACAGCCGGCCGGGGTCGCGCTGTTCGCCCTCACCCGGTGGCTGCCGTTCGGCGTCACCGCCCTCGCCCACCTGCTGGCCCTGGGATGCCTGCTGTTCATCCGCCGGGAACTCCAGGAGGAGCGCGCGGAGCGGACCGCCGGTCTGAGGGCCGAGGTGTCCGAAGGCGTCGCCTGGGTGTGGCGCCAGAAGTTCATGCGCGCCGCCGTCGCCCTGGTCGCCGGCAGCAACCTGCTCTTCCAGATCCTCAACCTCTCCCTGGTACTCATCTTCAAGGAGGCCGGGCATTCGCCCGCGCTGCTCGGCGTCCTGGGGCTGATGGAGGGGGTGGGCGGCGCCCTCGGCGCCCTCAGCGCCTCCTGGTGGCTGGCACGGGTGGCCCCCTCGACCCTGCTGATCAGCGCCTTCGCGCTGTGGGCGGCGCTGATGGCCCCCGTGGCGTTCCTCTCGAACCCGTTCGCCCTGGGCGCGCTGTGCGGCGGCATGGCCTTCGCCGGCTCCTTGATGAACGTGGCCGCCGGGGTCCACCAGATGCGGATCACCCCCGACGAGATGCAGGGCCGCGTCAGCAGCGTGTTCATGCTCATGGCCTCCGGGATGAACTCGACGGGCGCCCTGGTCGGAGGCCTCCTGCTGGCCGCCTTCGCCACCTCCACCACGGTGCTCGGCATCTCCGCCGCCATGGCCCTGATGGCCGTACTGGCCGCGGTGAACCCCGCGGTCCGGGCCGCCGGCCGGGAGGACGCCGACTCCGGACCGGCTGCCGGACCCGCCGCCCCCGCCTCCCTCACCCCCACGGCGCAAACCCCCACCGCGCAAACCCCCACGGCGCAAACCCCCACCGCCCCTGCTCCCACCGCATCCGGCTCCGACACGAGCGACGAGAAGGTCGACCCGTCATGACGACAACCCAGCCCGAACAGACCCGCACCCTGCCGCTCGTCCTGGAACACGACGGGACCCACCCCTCCCTCACCGCCCGCATCGACGCCGAACGCGCCCGTATCCGGGCCGCCCTGCGCGAGCACGGCGCGGTCCTGCTGCGCGGCTTCCCGCTGGAGGGCGTCGACGGCTTCGACGCCACCGTCAGGGCCCTGTCGGGCGCACCGCTCGCCTACTCCGAGCGTTCCTCGCCGCGCTCCACCATCAAGGGCAACGTCTACACCTCGACGGACTACCCGCCGGACGAGGAGATCTTCCTGCACAACGAGAACTCCTACCAGTCGTCCTGGCCGCGCCTGCTCTACTTCTGCTGCATCGCCGAGCCGGACACCCTGGGCGCCACCCCGCTCGCCGACACCCGCCGCATCCTGGAGCTCGTCCACCCCGACGTGCGCGAGGAGTTCACCCGCCGGCGCTGGATGGCCACCCGCACCTTCCACCCCCGCTTCGGCATCCCGTGGGAGTCCGTCTTCAACACCGACGACCGGGCCGAGGTCGAGCGCCTCGCCCGCTCCAAGGACCTCGCACTGCAATGGCTGCCCGGCGGCGGCATGCGCACCCGGGCCGTACGCGACGCCGTGCACCGCCACCCGGAGACGGGCGAGGAGGTGTGGTTCAACCACATCACCTTCTTCCACCACACCACCCTGCCCGCCGAGGTGCGCGAGGGGCTCCTGGAACTGTTCGGCGAGGAGGAGCTGCCGAGCAACACCTACTACGGCGACGGCGGCCGCATCCCCGACGACGTCCTGGACCACCTGCGCTCCTGCTACCGCCGGGCGAGCGTCCGTTTCGACTGGCGCCGCGACGACGTCCTGGTCGTGGACAACATGCTCGCCGCGCACGGCCGCGAGCCCTTCACGGGCCCCCGCAAGATCGCCGTCGCCATGGCCGAGCCCCACACGCCCCCGGCCGCCTCCGGCACGGAGGACTGAACCGTGCCGGTCCTCAAGACCCCGACGGCCTCCGCCTGGCTGCGCGTCTTCGCCCCCCGGCCCGCCGCCCGCATGCGCCTGTACTGCTTCCCCCACGCAGGCGGCGGCGCCAGCTCCTTCCGCGACCTCGCCGAGGCCGCCCCGCCGGAACTCGAAGTCGTCGTCGTGCAGTACCCGGGGCGCCAGGACCGGTTCGACGAACCCCCGGTCACCGACATGGCCGTCATGCTCCGCGAGCTCACCCGCGCCATCGAGCCCGGCCTGGACCGGCCCGCCGCGTTCTTCGGCCACAGCATGGGCGCCACCCTCGCCTTCGAGACCGCCCGCCTGCTGCGCCCCCGCCACCCCGCCGCCGTGGTCCGCCTCTTCGCCTCGGCCCGCAAGGCCCCCCACATCGACACCCGCGCCCGGCTGCCGCTCCCCGACGACGACGCCGTCATGGAGTACGTACGGGGGCTGGGCGGGACCGGCGCCGGACTGCTGGAGATCCCCGAACTGCGCGAGCTGACCCTGCCCACCCTGCGCGGGGACTTCGAGCTCCTCACCGCCCACCGCTACGCCCCCGGCGCCCCCCTCACCTGCCCGCTCACCGTGGTCACCGGGGCCGACGACGCCTCCTGCACCTCGCGGGACGCCGCCGAATGGGCCCGCCACACCGTCGCCGGACACGAGGTCCACACCTTTCCCGGCGGCCACTTCTACCTCGAAGGGCGGGCCGGCGAACTCATGGACTTCCTCACCGGCCGGCTCGGCCTCGACCCTGCTGGAGACCGTCATGCCTGAGCAGTTCCCGCACCAGCGCCTGCCCCTCTCGGCCGCCCAGACCGGGCTCTGGTTCGCCCACCAGCTCGACGACACGGGCCGCGACTACAACGTGGGCGAGTACTTCGCCATCGAGGGGCCCGTCGACCACGCCCTCATGGAGCGGGCCTGGCACATGCTCCTGCTGGAGACCGACACCCTGCGCGTGCGCACCATCGCCCAGGACGACGACGGCACCCTGTGGCAGTACCTCGACGACACACTGCCTCCCCTGCCCGCACCCGACTTCAGCGCCGAGGCAGACCCGGTCGCCGCCGCCGAGGCCTGGATGCGGGCCGACCTCAACCGGCCCGTCGACCTGACCGCCGGCGGCCTCACCACCTTCGCCCTCGTCAAGGTCGCCGAGAACCGCTTCCTGTACTTCCAGCGCTTCCACCACCTCGTCGTCGACGGCATGGCCGGAGCCATGGTCGGACGCCGCATCGCCGAGCTCTACAGCAGCCTCGCCGAGGACCGCGCCCCCGAGCCGTGCACCTTCCCCCCGCTGGCCGAGGCACTGGAGGAGGACGCCCGCTACCGGGCCTCCGAGGAGGTCGCGGCCGACCGCGCCCACTGGGCCGGGCGGCTCGCCTCGATCCCGGCCCCCGTCCCCCTGCCCGGCACCCCCCAGGGCGCGGCGAGCGCCGCCGAACTGGCCGCCGGCGCATCCTCCTTCATCCGCCGCACCCGCACCGTCGGGCAGGGCCAGGCCGACCGGATCGCCGACACCGCGCGCGCCGCCCGTACCCGCCGCCCGGTCCTCCTGATCGCGGCCGTGGCCGCCTACCTGTCCCGGATGACCGGCCAGAGCGACGTCGTCCTCGGCCTGCCCGTCACCGGCCGCGTCGGCAAGACCGTACGCCGCACCCCCTGCCACGCCTCCACCGTCATGCCCCTGCACATCCGCGTCGAGCCCGGCGAGAGCCTGGAGGACCTCGTCCCGCGCGTCTCCGCAGAGGTCCGCGACATCGTTCGCCACCAAGGCTGCCGCTACGAGGACCTGCGGCGCGAACTGGGCCTGACCGGAACCGACATGGGCATCATCGGGCCCGTCGTCAACATCATGGCCTTCGACTACCAGCTCTCCTTCGGCGGCCACCCGGCCACCGCCCACAACATCTCCCTCGGCCCCGTCGAAGGTCTCGCGCTCGCCGTGTACGACCGCTCCGACGGCAACGGCCTGCGCCTGGACTTCGACGCCGACCCCGCCCAGTACTGCGCCGCCGAGGTCGCCTCCTACCAGGACCGCTTCGTCGCCTTCCTGAACGCCGTGGTCGCCGAACCCCAGCGGCCCCTCGACACCGTCGCCCTCCTCGACATCGCCGAACGCCTGACCCTCACCGAGACGTGGAACGACACCGCCCGGCCGGTGGAGCCCGCCACCATCGCCGCTCTCTTCGAAGCCCAGGCTCGCCGGAGCCCCGAGCGGATCGCCGTCGCCGACGACACCGGCGAGCTGACCTACGCCGAGCTGGGCGCACGCGCCAACCGCCTCGCCCACCACCTCATCGCCGCCGGCGCCGGCCCCGAGACCACCGTCGCGCTGGCCCTGCCGCGCTCCGCCCTCTGGCTGACCGCCCTGCTCGCCGTCTCCAAGGCCGGCGGCGCCTACCTCTCGGTCGACGCCAACTACCCGCCCGAGCGCATCGCGTACATGATCGAGGACGCCCGGCCCGTCTGCGCCGTCACCACCACCGAGACCGCCGGCGCCATCCCCCCCGGCTGCCCCCACGTGGTCCTGGACGAGCCCGCCACCCGCGCCGCCCTCGGCGCCCGCAGCTCCGCCGACCCCACCGACGCGGACCGCAGCGCTCCGCTCTCCCCGGCCAACACCGCCTACGTCATCTACACCTCCGGCTCCACCGGCCGCCCCAAGGGCGTCGCCGTCACCCACACCGGCATCGCCTCCCTGATCGTCGCCCAGCGCGAGATCATGGGCCTCGACGACGACAGCCGGGTCCTGCAGTTCGCCTCGCCCAGCTTCGACGCCGCCACCTTCGAAGTCGTCGTCTCCGTCCTCGCCGGCGGCCGCCTCGTCCTCGCCCCCGCCGAACAGGTGCTGCCCGGCGAAGGCCTGATCGAACTCGTCGCCCGGCAGGGCATCACCCACCTCACCCTGCCCCCGGCGGGCCTGTCGGTCATCCCCGCCGACGCCCTGCCCACCGTGCGCACCCTCCTCGTCGCCGGCGAGGCATGCCCGCCCTCCCTCGTCGCCCGCTGGGCCCCCCGCGCCCGGATGCTCAACGGCTACGGACCCACCGAGACCACCGTCTGCACCACCATGAGCGCCCCGCTGACCGGCAGCGGCGTACCGCCCATCGGCCGGCCCATCGTCAACACCCGCGTCTACGTCCTCGACGAGCGCCTGCGCCCCGTACCGCCCGGCGTCCCCGGCGAGCTGTACGCCGCCGGCGCCGGCCTCGCCCGCGGCTACGCCGGCCGCCCCGGCCTGACCGCCGACCGCTTCGTGCCCTGCCCCTTCGGACCGCCCGGCGACCGCATGTACCGCACCGGCGACCTGGTGCGCTGGCACCCCGACGGCCACCTCGACTACATCGGCCGCAGCGACCACCAGGTCAAGATCCGCGGCTACCGCATCGAACCCGGCGAGATCGAGAGCGTCCTCGCCCGCCACCCCGCCGTCGCCCAGGCCATCGTCATCGCCCGCGAGGACCGCCCCGGCAGCCGCCGCCTCGTCGCCTACGCCGCCCCCGCCCCCGGCAGCGGCCCCCTCGACCCGGCCGCCCTGCGCGCCCACGCGGCCGAGACACTGCCCCCCTTCATGGTCCCCGCCGCCGTCGTCGTCCTCGACTCCCTGCCCCTGACCCCCAACGGCAAGGTCGACCGGGCCGCCCTGCCGGTACCCGACTTCACCGAGCAGAGCCCGGGCCGTACCCCCGTCACCGAGCGGGAGGAGATCCTCACCCGCCTCTTCCAGGAGGTCCTCGGCCTGGAGAAGGCCGGCGCCGACGCCTCCTTCTTCGAACTGGGCGGCGACAGCATCATGGCCATCCAGCTCGTCGCCCGCGCCCGCGAACACGGGCTGCGCCTGACCCCCTCCGAGGTCTTCAAGCTCCGCACGGTCGAGGCACTCGCCGTCGCCGCCCGCACCGACCACACCCCCACCACCTCCTGCGAACCCGCCACGGCCGCACTCGGCCCCGTACCGCTGCCGCCCGTCGCCCGCGACGTACTCGGCCGTGGCGGCACGGTCGACCGCTTCCACCAGGCCATGCTCCTCGCCCTGCCCGCGGACACCGACGACGAACTGCTCGCCGAGGCCCTGCACACCCTGCTCGACCACCACGACGCCCTGCGGGCCCGCCTCGAACGCGACCACCAGCGGCTCGTCGTCCCGCGCAAGGGCCTGCGCTACCCCGGCCTCCTCACCCGCACCGACATCACCGGACTCACCGGCGCCGGCCTCGACGACACCGTCCGGGCGGCCGCCGAAGCCGCCCGCGACGCCCTCGACCCGGTCGCCGGACGGATGGTGCGCGCCGTACGCTTCGACGCCGGCCCCGGCCTGCCCGGCCGGCTGCTGCTCGCCGTCCACCACCTGGTCGTGGACGGGGTCTCCTGGCGGATCCTGCTCCCCGACCTCAGAGCCGCCTACGAGGCCCTGGCCGCGGACCGCACCCCCACCCTGCCGCCCGTGACCACCTCCTACCGCACCTGGGCCAACCACCAGCTGCGCAGCGCACAGGCCGGCGCCCGGCGCGGCGAACTGGCCGCGTGGGAAGCCATGACCGACCTGCCGCAGCCCGGCATCGGAGCCCGCGCCATCGACCCGGCCACCGACACCGCCGCGACCGCCCGCCACATCAGGACCACCCTTCCCGCCCCCGTCACCGCCGCCCTCCTGGGCCCCGTCACCGCCGCGTTCCACGGCCAGATCGACGACATCCTCCTCACCGGCCTCGGACTGGCCATCGCCGAATGGCGCGGCCGCCGCGCCACCGCCGCCCCCGGCACCCCGCTCCTCGTCGACCGCGAACGCCACGGCCGCGCCGAGGGCAACGGCCTCGACCTGTCGCGGACCGTCGGCTGGTTCACCGCCGTCCACCCCGTCCGCATCGACACCGGCACCCCCGACTGGGCCGAGATCGCCGCCGGCGGCCCCGCGGTCGGCCGCACCGTCAAGGCCGTCAAGGAACAGATGCGCGCCGTCCCCGGCGACGGCCTCGGCCACGGCCCGCTGCGCCACCTCGACCCGGAGACCGCCGACCGGCTCGCCGCCCTGCCCACGCCCCGGGTGCTCTTCAACTACCTGGGCCGGCTGGGCAGCGCCACCGAGGACGCGCAGCCCTGGCAGCCGCTGCCCGGCGACGCGCTGCCCGACGGCGCCGACCCCGGCCTGCCGGCCGCCCACGCCCTGGAGGTCAACGTCCTCGCCAGGGACACCACCGACGGCCCCGAGCTGTACGCCGACTGGGGCGCCCCCGCCGGAGTCCTCGACCACGAGGCCCTGACGGAGCTCGCCGCCCTGTGGACCGAGGCCCTGCACGGCATCGCCGCGCACGCCGGAAGGCCCGGCGCGGGCGGCCGCACCCCCGGCGACTTCCCGCTGACCACGCTCAGCCAGCAGGACGTGGACACCCTGGAGGCCGCCGTCCCGGACCTGGCCGATGTCCTGCCCCTGACCCCGCTCCAGCAGGGCTTCCTCTTCCACGCCGCCGGCGCGGACGGCGAGGCCGACACCTACAACACCCAGGTCGCCTTCGACTTCGAGGGACCGCTCGACGCGGCCGCCCTGCGCGCGGCGGGCCAGGCCCTGCTCGACCGCCACCCCAACCTGCGGGCCGGCTTCCACCACGACGGGATCTCCGAGCCCGTCCAGACCGTCAGCGCCGCGGCCGTCCTGCCCTGGACGCAGCGCGACCTGACCGCCCTGCCCGCCGGCGAGCGCGAAGGGGCCGCGGCCCGCCTCGCCGAGCACGAACGCCTCCGCGGCTTCGACCTGGCCGCACCGCCGCTGCTGCGCCTGACCCTGGTCAAGCTGGCCCCCGAGCGGCACCGGCTGTTGCTGAGCACCCACCACATCGTGTGGGACGGCTGGTCCCTGCCCGTCGCCGCCCAGGAGCTGTTCGCCCTGTGGGGCGGCCGCGGCGCCACCCTGGCACCGGTCGCCCCGTACCGCGACTACCTGGGCTGGCTCGTCGCCCAGGACCAGGCCGCCGCCGAGGAGGCCTGGGCCGCCTACCTGGCGGGGGTCGAGGAGGCCACCCTCATCGCACCCGACGCGGCCGACCGGCCCGCCGTACCGCAGCAACAGGTCACCCACCTGCTGCCCGACACCCTCCTGGCCCGCCTCGCCGAGCGCGGACGCACCTACGGCGTCACCCTCAACACCCAGTACCAGACCGCGTGGGGCCTGGTCCTCGCCCACGCCACCGGTTCCCGGGACGTCGTCTTCGGCGCCACGGTCTCCGGCCGGCCGCCGGAGGTACCGGGCGTCGAGCGCATGATCGGCATGCTCTGCAACACCCTGCCGGTACGCGTGCGCACCGACGGCGACGAGCCGCTGCACGCGCTGCTGTCCCGGCTCCAGGCCGAGCAGGTCCGCCTGATGGCACACCACCACCTCGGCCTCTCCCGCGTCCAGCGGCTCACCACCGGCCGCGAACTGTTCGACACCACCACCATGCTGGTCAACTACCCCCTCGACACCGGGGCGCTCGCCGCCGCCGTCACAGGGCCCCGCCTCACGGGGCTGGCCGTCCACGACGCCACGCACTACCCGCTGCGGCTCATCGCCGTCCCCGTCGAGGGCGGGCTCGAACTGCGGCTGGGCCACCGCCCCGACATCTACGGCGCCGACGAGGCGCGGATCTTCCTGGAGCGCATGGTCCGCGCCCTGGAAGCCATGGCAGACGCCCCGGAACGGTCCGTGGGCTCCATCGAACTGATCTCGCAGGCCGAGCGGGACCAGGTCCTCATCCAGTGGGGTGGCTACTGATGCGCGACACCAAGACCCGGATCACCGCGATCGCAACCCTCGCCCTGCTCGCCGCCGCGCTCACCGGCTGCCAGGAGACCACCGGCGCCGACTCCTCCGCGCCCTACCCGTGCGGCCGTACCATCGCCTCCGCCGACCGGTTCGCCGGCTCCACGGGCGACATCGAGAAGGACCCCGAAGGGGTCGCCCGCAGCGCCAACGACCTCGCCGGCGAACTGCGCGACGCCGGGAAGAAGACCACCGACGCGGGCGTGCGCTCGGCCCTCGGCGAATTCGCCGACGTCTACGACGAGTTCGCCGGGCAGATCCGTACCTCCGACCCCAGCGGGGGCCGGGTCGCCGGACTGGAGAAGACCTTCACCAAGCTCGAAGCGGCCGGCGACCGCCTCGACCGCGCCTGCGCCGCCTGACCGCCTCGACGCCTGCCGGCCCCGGCCGCCCCGTGTCACCGCCCGGCCCGCCTCCCGCCCCACCGGGAGGCGGGCCCCGCCGGCCCCGCCCCGGCCCGCCCCCTCCTCCCCACGGAAGGACACCCCATGAGCGCACCCGTCGTCCTTATCACCGAACCGCTCGCCCCCTCGGCCGCCCGCGCCCTCGGCCCCGGCACGGACGTACGCCACGTCGACGGCACCGACCGCACGGCGCTGCTGGCCGCACTCGCCGACGCCGACGGCGTCCTGATCCGCAGCGCCACCCGGATGGACGCCGAGGCCATCGCAGCCGCCCCGCGCCTGAGGGCCATCGGCCGCGCCGGAGTCGGCGTCGACAACGTCGACCTGGAGGCGGCCACCCGGGCCGGGGTGAGCGTCGTCAACGCACCGGACGCCAACAGCGTCAGCGCCGCCGAACTCACCGTCGCCCTGCTGCTCGCCGTGGCCCGCCAGGTCCCGCGCGCCGACGCCTCGCTGCGCACCGGCTCCTGGCAGCGCTCCGCGTTCGCGGGCGTCGAGCTGTCGGGCAAGGTGCTCGGCGTCATCGGACTCGGCCGCATCGGCACCCTCGTCGCCCGCCGGCTGGCCGCCTTCGACATGCGGGTGCTGGCCTACGACCCGTACGCCGATCCGGGGCGGGCCGCGGAGGCCGGGGTGCGGCTGGTGGCCCTGGAGGAACTCCTCGACAGCGCCGACTTCCTCACCGTCCACCTGCCGCGCACCCCCCAGACCCTCGGTCTGCTGGGCTTCGAGGAGTTCCGCCGGATGAAACCGGGGGTGCGGATCGTCAACGCCGCCCGCGGCGGGATCGTCGACGAGAACGAGCTGTACGCCGCCCTCAAGGAGGGGCGGGTGGCCGGCGCGGGCCTCGACGTGTACGCCGTCGAACCCTGCACCGGATCCCCGCTGTTCACCCTGGACAACGTCGTGGCCACCCCCCATCTGGGGGCGTCCACCGCTGAGGCCCAGGACCGGGCCGGCGCGGACGCGGCCGACGCCGTACGCCGGGTCCTGGCGGGGGAGGGGGTCCCCACCGTCAACCACCCGCCGGCACCGGCCGGCCCCGTCATCATGGCGGCCTGAGCGGCCTGAGCGGCCTGAGCGGCCTGAGCGGACGGCGGACGAGCCGCGAACCGTGAGCCGCGAACGCGTACGCCCGCCCGGCGCCGGTGGTCCGGTGCCGGGCGGGCGTACGTACGGGCGTAGGGGCGGGCCTACGGCCGGGCCCCGCCGTCAGTGCGGCGCCGGGCGGCCGTCCCCCCGGGCCGGAGCCGTCACGCCGCCCCGGCCTTGGCCGGGCGCCCGCGCAGCACCACCGCCGCCGAGAGCACCGCCGCCGGCACCGCGACCACGGCGCAGGCCCCCGCCACCGCCCCCATCGCCGCCCACGGCAGCGACAGCGGAGCGGCGGAACCGATCAGCACCGACAGCGCCGACCACGTGCCGAGCACGTTGACGGCCGACGCCAGGACACCCAGCAGCGCCCCGGCCACCACGACCGCCGCAGCCTCGACCGCGACCAGCCGCAGCACCTGACCGCCCGTGGCACCGGTCAGCCGCAGCACCGACAGGTCCCGGCCCCGGTCGGAGGTCGCCGCGACCATCGTCCCCGCCAGCGCGATCATCGAGTACAGCAGCGCGAGCCCCAGCACCACGAACACCGCCAGCCGGTTCTCCCGCTTGGTCTCCGGCTGCGACGCGGCGATCCACTCCTCGGCGGTGGCCACCCGCGCCCCCTCGGCCCCGACGGCCGAACCCAGCGCCGCCGCGACCGCGGCCCGGTCGGCGCCCGGCTCCAGCCGGACCTCGACCCGGTCGGGCCGGGCCCCCGCTCCGTTGGCGGCGGTGACGTACGCCCCGTTGCTGCCGGTCCCCGTGCGCAGCACCGCGGCGACCTTCAGCGTGACCTGGGTGCCGTCCGCCCGCCAGACGTCGACCGGCTGCCCCACGGCCGTCACGGGCCACTCGTCGTTGACGACGATCGACCCGTCGTCCAGGTCCTTCACCGAACCGTCCACCAGCGGCAGCCGCGACAGCTCCGCGAACACCGCCGGATCCACCACCCGCGCCGGTTCCGGCGTCCGGACCAGCCCCTCGTAGAGGTACTCGACGGTGGTGGGCGCCGAGACGGCCGACCGCGTCCCGGGCACGGCCGCGGCGCGTACCGCCGCGTCCGAGAGCCCCTGGTCCGAGGTCACCACGAAGTCGGCGACCGTCCGGCTGCGCACCTCCTGCGCCTTGCCCTCGCCGACCGTGTCCGTCGAACCGAGCAGCGACCCGGCGAGCGCGACGCTCACCAGCACCGGAGCGGCGATCGCCGACGTACGCCGCACACCCGCGGCCGCGCTCTCGCGCACCAGCATCCCCACCGCCCCCCGCGTCCGCGCCAGCGGCCAGGCGACCAGCCGCACCAACGGTCCCGCGGCCAGCGGGGTCAGCAGCGCGAACGCGCCGATCAGCAGCATCGGCTGGGTGGTGTACGTCTTGCGCTTGAGCAGCTCCGTCGGATCGGAGACGACCTTCTGGACGAGCAGCAGCAGCCCCACCGCGAGCAGCAGCCCGCCGAACAGCCAGCGCCCGAGGGTCATGACCCGCTTGTCGACCGCCGCCTCGCGCAACACCTCGACCGCGCTGGTCCGAGCGGCCCGGCCCGACGCGGCCAGCGCGCCCGCCAGGGCGACCACCAGCCCGGTGCCGAAGGCCACCGCGTACGGCCAGACCTGGCCGCCCACCGTCAGCCAGGACGGCGCGAGCCCCTCCCCGGCCAGCCACTCCACCAGCGCGGGACCCCCCGCGCTGCCGATCAGGCAGCCCGCGGTGGCGGCGGGCAGGGCCACCACCGCCGCCTCGGCCACCACGGCGGTCCGCAGCTGCCGGGGCGTCGCCCCCGCCGTGCGCAGGAGCCCGAACTCGCGCTGCCTCTGGGCCACCGCGAAGGCGAACGCGGACGCCACGACGAACACCGAGGTGAAGGTGGTCACCGCCGCCGCCGTACCGAGCATGGCGTTGACCGTGAACACGGCCTCGGCGTCGCGGTCCCTCAGCTCCTGCGGGGCGTCCAGGGTCGCCGCGAGGGCGAGCCCCATCGAAGTCGTCAGCCCCACACCCAGCGCCACCGCCAGGAAGACGCCGACGAAGTGCGCCCACCGCGACCGGACCGAAGCCAGGACGACACTCAGCACGGGATCTCCTCGAGCATGGTCATGCGTTCGGCGATCTCCTGGGCCGTCGGCCGCACCAGCTCACCGCTGAGCCGGCCGTCGGCGAGGAAGACCACCCGGTCCGCGAAGGACGCTGCCACCGGATCGTGCGTCACCATCACCACGGTCTGCCCCGCCCGGTCCACCAGGGAGCGCAGCAGGCCAAGGACCTCACGCCCCGTCGAGGAGTCCAGGGCGCCGGTCGGCTCGTCGCCGAACAGCACGTCGGGCCGCGTGATCAGGGCGCGGGCGAGCGCCACCCGCTGCTGCTGGCCGCCGGACATCTCCGAGGGCCGGTGGTGCGCCCGGTCCGCGAGCCCGACCCGGCCGAGCGCCTCCCGCACCGCCTCGCGGGCGGGCTTGCGGCCTGCGAGGCGCAGCGGCAGCATGACGTTCTGCTCCGCGGTCAGCATCGGAAGCAGGTTGAACTGCTGGAAGACGAAACCGATCCGGTCGCGGCGGAGCAGGGTCAGGGCCGTCTCGGACAGACCGGTCAGCTCCGTGCCGCCGAGCACGACGGAACCCGAGTCGGGCCGGTCGAGTCCCGCCGCGCACTGCAGGAGCGTCGACTTCCCGGATCCCGAGGGGCCCATGATCGCGGTGAATGTACCGGCGGGCAGGGTCAGTGAGACCCCGCCCAGTGCCGTGACCGCGTGGTCGCCGGCTCCGTAGGTCTTGGTCACCGACGTCAGCACGACTGCGTCGTTGCTCATATTCCTCTGTCTCTCGTGGGTGGTGAGGGGATACGGATCAGCTCGCCGCCGGCAGTGCGGCACCGGCGGCCATCCGTACGGGCAGCGATCGGGCGTAGAGCAGTACGAGCCGGTGGAAGCGGTACTGGAGAACGCCGCCGGCCGGGTCGGCCGGCTCGATCAGTGAGGCGTCCGCCAGCTGTTCCAGCAGGTCCTCGGTGGTCGCGTGGGACAGCCCCAGCAGCGTGGCCGCGGTCGCGGCGCAGAAGGACCGCCCGCCCAGCGCCGTGAAACGGCGCAGGACGTCCGGGTCGACGCCGGTCCGGCGCAGCCACGCCCGCAGCGACCGGGCCAGGTCCAGGTCCCCGAAGCGCAGTTCGCGCAGCCGGTTGCCCGGGTCCTCCAGCCGGCCGGCCAGCAGACCCACCGACCAGCGGGGCCGCGAGACGAGCCGGGCGCCCGCGATCCGCAGGGCGAGCGGCAGCCCGTCGCAGTGCTCGGCGATCCTCCGGGCGGCCGCCAGGTCGGCCGCCACCCGGTCGGCGCCGGCGGCCGCCGCCAGCAGGCCCAGGCTGTCGTCCTCGCCCATCGGCTCGACGGCCACGGTGTGCGGGCCCGTCGCCACGGACAGGTGGGTGTGGCCGACGACCAGCACCGCCGCCTCCGCGCCCGCCGGCAGCAGCGCGGACAGCTGCGCGCCGTCCGCCACGTTGTCCAGCACCACCAGCAGCTTCGCGCCGTCGGTACGCGCCCGGTACAGGCGCACCAGGTCGTCGAGGTCGCAGGCCGCCGAGCCGGCCGCCTCGTGGCCCAGGGCCCGCAGCAGCCGCACCAGCACGGCCCGGGTGTCCTTGGCGCGGCCCTCGCCGTCCGACAGGTCCGCGTACAGCTGCCCGTCGGGGAAGTCCTGCGCGCAGCCGCGCGCCGCGCGCAGCGCGAGCGCCGTCTTGCCCACACCGGCCATCCCGGTGATCAGCCCGCGGCGGACGTGCTCCGAAGGGGCCAGCAGCCGCCGTACCGCCTCCAGCTCCCGCTCCCGCCCGACGAACGGGCCGGGCTCCGCGGGCAGCATCGCGGGCGCCGGCCCCGACGCGAACACGACCATGCCGGTGGCGGGCCGCGCGGGGGCCGTGGCCAGCGATCCGTCCAGTACCGCCTGGTAGGCGTCGGTCAGTTCGCTCCCCGGCTCCACCCCGAGCTCGTCGGCGAGCGCCCCGCGCCCCTCGTGGAAGGAGCGCAGCGCGTCCGCCTGGCGTCCCGAGCGGCACAGCGCGGTCATCAGCTGTGCCCGCATCCGCTCGCGCAGCGGGAACTCGCCGACCAGCCGGGTGAGTTCCGCGGTGACCTGCTGGTGCCGGCCGAGGGCGAGGTCGGCCTCCATCCGGTTCTCCAGGGCGGCCGCCCGCCCCTCCTCCCACTGCGGCTCCTCGTGCTCGACGAGGAACTCCGTGGTGTGGCCCAGCGCGGGGCCGCGCCACAGGTCCAGTGCCTTGCCCAGCAGCGTGCCCGCCTCGTCGTACCGGCGCTCCTGCAGCGCGGTGCGCCCCAGCCGCTCCAGCCGCTCGAACTCGACGATGTCGATCCGGCTGCCCTCCGCCTCGATCGCGTAGCCCGGCGCCCGCCGGACGATGGTGACCTCGGGCTCCAGCAGCTTGCGCAGCCGGGAGACGTACGTGTAGATCTGCGCGCTCATCGTCACGGGCGGGCACATCCCCCACAACAGCCAGCTCAGCCGGGAATCGGGCACCACCCTCCCTCTGGCCAGCAACAACGCCGCCAGCAGCGTTCGCATCTTCGCCCCGGAGAGCCCGACGGGCCGGCCCTCGCGTCTGGCTTCGACGGGACCGAGCAAGCAGAATTCCATGGTTCCCCCGCTGACAGTCGTGTCGTGTGTGCCCAGCTTGCCCACCCCCGGTGTCCCCCCGCTTTCAATTCGATTTCGCCACTGGCCGACACCCGCCGTGGCAGCCCTGTGGCATTTCCGTAGGACTTCCATGGGAAGCGGTCCGAGACTGTCGGGTTCACCCCTAGTCGCTGCGGGCGGGCGGGCGGGCGCGCGGGCGGGCTGTCGGGCGGCTGGTCGGGCGGCGCCGCGGTCAGCGCCGCGCCGCGTCGGCGCCGGACGTCCCGGCCACCGCCCCCGTGACCGCCCCCGTGACCGCCCCGGCCCGGTAGCGCCCCGGGGTGGTCCCGAACTCGCGGCTGAAGGCGTGCAACAGGGCGTACGGCGTGCCGTAGCCGACCCGGCGGGCGACGGCCGCCAGCGGGTCGGCGGTGTCCCGCAGGAGGGTGGCGGCGAGGTTCAGGCGCCACCAGGTGAGGTAGGCCATCGGAGGCCGGCCCACCGCGCCGGAGCCGTCCCCCGGCGGGCGCGGGGGACCCGGTGCGCGCGGCGGGCGCAAGCCCGGGCCCGCCCGTGAGCCGCTCCAGCGCAGCCGCCCGTGCGACGGTCGCGTCGTCGGCGGGGGAGTCGGCGATCACGTGCCCCGCGCCGTGCGGGAGGGCACCGCGTCGCCGGGGCCCAGCGTGACGGGGGAGCCGCCGTCGGGCAGCAGCCAGCAGCCGCCCTCCAGCACGACGTGGAAGCCGGCGCCCCCGTACGGAGCGATCCGTGTGCACCAACTCCCCTGCGCCCGCAGCCGGTCGGAGGAGGGCCGCCCGATCCGCACGGCCGCGATCGCGTCACTCACCACATCCACCCGGTCAGCGTAGACGGGACCCAGGGAGCCGTCCGTCCGTGCGTACGGCCCCCTCGGGGCGCGCCGCCGCACGCGCCGCCGCCGGCCGCGAGGGCTGCGGCGCCCTCACCCCGCGAAGACCTTGCCCGGGTTGAGGATGCCCGCCGGGTCCCACACGCGCTTGATGCCGCGGTGCAGGTCCAGTGCGGCCGGGCCGAGCTCCCTGGCCAGCCCGCGCATCTTCAGCAGGCCCACACCGTGCTCCCCGGTGACGGTGCCGCCGAGCCCGATCGCCTCCTCGACGATCCCCTCGAACACCTCGCGCCCCCGGGCCAGTTCCCGCTCGTCGCCGCGCGGCACGACCAGCATCGGGTGCAGGTTGCCGTCGCCGGCGTGGGCCAGGCTCGCGATGCGCACCCCCCGCTCCCGCGCGCTGCGCTCCAGGCGGCCGAGCATCTCCGGGACGAGGGTGCGGGGGACGCAGACGTCCTCGCTGAGCACCCTGCCCGTGCGCTCCAGGGCGGGGTAGACCAGGCGGCGGGCGGCGAACAGGGCGTCCGCCTCGGCCTCGTCACCGGAACGTTCGCACCACGCGGCCCCGGCCGCCTCGAAGCAGGCCAGCACCGTGCCCGCCTCCTGCTCGCCGGCCGCCCCGGGCGCGTCGCACCGTGCCAGCAGCAGGACGTTCCCCCCGTCGCTCAGGCCCATGCGCTTCCACTCGTCGACCGCGCGCAGACAGTACCGGTCGACGAGTTCCAGGGCGCTGGGGACCACCCCCGAGGCCACCACGCGCGCGACGGCCCGGCCCGCGCCGGGCAGGTCGTCGAAGAAGCCGACCACGGTGTGCTCCCGCGGGCGCTCTCCGCGCAGCCGCAGCGTGATCTCGGTGACCAGCCCGAGGGTGCCCTCGGAGCCCACCAGCAGACCGGCCAGCTCGTAGCCCGCGCTGCTCTTGGCGGTCCGCCGCCCCAGCCGGACCACCTCGCCGCCGCCGGTGACCGCCTCCAGACCGAGCACGTAGTCGCGGGTCACCCCGTACTTCACGCAGCACACGCCACCCGCGTTGGTGGCGACGTTCCCGCCGATCGTGGACCAGGGAGAGCTCGCCGGGTCGGGCGGATACCACAGGCCCTTCGCCGCGCACGCCGCGCGCAGGTCGTCGTTGACGACCCCGGGCTGCACCACGGCCAGCCGCTCGTCCGGATCGATCTCCAGGATCCGGTCCATCGCGTCGAACGCGACCACCACGCAGCCCTCGACCGCGTTGGCTCCCCCGGACAGGCCGGTGCCGGCGCCCCGCGCGACCACCGGGACGCCCCGCCCGGCGCAGTACGCCACGACGGCCGCGACCTCCGAGGTGTCCTGCGGCCGCACCACGGCGGCCGGCAGCGCGAAGGGCGCGCCGGCGGCTTCGTCGTGCGCGTACGACGCCAGGTGGACGGGGTCGGCGAGCACCCGTCCGGAGGGGAGGAGCCCTGCGAGATCAGAAGCTGTCCGGGTCATTTGCGGGACCTTCGCAGCGCCGCCCATGCAGCGTCAATTGGCCTTTGGTGCAGGGGTGTTGGGGTGTACGAAGGGCCAATTGCCCCGCCCGCGAGCGGTCCGCGAGTCTGTGGGGACGCCAGATCAAGCCGTGGGCGGCGGCCATCAGGAGGGTGGGTCAATGACGGCAGTGGTCACAGGGATCGGGGGTTTCCTCCCGCCCAGGACCGTCACGAACGACGATCTCTCGCGCACGCTGGACACCACGGACGAGTGGATCCGCACCCGGACCGGGATCCGCGAGCGCCGGGTCGTCAGTGACGGCCTGTCGACCGGAACCCTCGCCGTGGAGGCCGGCGCCCGCGCCCTGCGGTCGGCCGGGGCGCAGGGGGTCGACGCGGTCGTCGTGGCGACCACCTCCCCCGACCGGCTCTGCCCGGCCGTCGCTCCCGAGGTCGCCTTCCGGCTCGGCCTCGGCACGGTCGCCGCCTTCGACCTGACCTCGGCGTGCAGCGGCTTCCTCTACGGGCTGGCCACCGCCGCCGGGCTCATCGGCTCCGGCACCGCCGACACCGTGCTGTTCATCGGTTCGGAGGCGTTCACCACGCTGGTCGACCCCCGGGACCGGGCCACGGCGCCGATCTTCGGCGACGGGGCGGGCGCCGTCGTGCTGCGCCGCGGGGAGATGGGCGAGCCCGGCGCGCTGGGTCCGTTCGACCTCGGCAGCGACGGCGCCCTGGCCGACCTGCTGGCCATCCCGGCCGGCGGCTCGCGGCAGCGCTCCTCCGACGGCGGCCCCGGACACGGCACGGTCCCGGAGGCGGACTGGTACCTGCGCATGGACGGCCGCCCCCTGTACACACAGGCCGTCGAGCGGATGACGCAGTCCGCGCAGGCGGTCCTGAAGCGCACCGACTGGTCGGTGGCCGATGTCGACTGGTTCGTCGGCCACCAGGCCAACATCCGCATCGTGCGGGCCGTCGCCGAGGAACTCGCACTCCCCGAGGAGCGGGTCGCCGTGAACATCGACCGGGTCGGCAACACCCTCTCGGCATCCGTGCCCCTGCTCCTGAACGACTACGCCGCCCGCGGCGACCTCAAGCCGGGCCAGCGCGTGCTGCTCTGCGCCTTCGGGGCCGGCCTGTCCTGGGGCTCGACCGTGCTGGTCTGGCCCGACATCCACGCCGAACCCGTCGAATGACCCCCCGCTCCCCGGCCCGTCCCCCTTCACCTTTTCCAGGAGGAAACACCATGAGCTCCGTACACGACTCCGTCGTCGAGGTCTTCGTCGCCCGCTTCGGTCTCGACCCCGAGACGGTGCTGCCCGAGGCCACCTTCGACGACCTCGGCCTCGACTCGCTGTCGCAGATCGAGCTGGCCACCGCCCTGAAGAAGCGCCTGGGCATCGTGGTCAGCGACGAGGAGCTGTCCGACCTCTCCACCGTCTCGGACATCGTCGCCCTGGTCGAGCAGAAGGGCGCCGCGGTCTGATGAGCGCTTTCGCCGCGGCCATCACCGGGATCGGGCTGGTCACGCCCGCCGGTATCGGGGTGAAGGAGAGCTGGGACCGGGTGATCGACGGCAAGCCCACGGCGGCGCACCACGCCGACCTGGCCGGCCTGCCGGTCACCATGGCCTGCCGGGTGCCCGACTTCGAGCCCGGCAGGCTGGGGCTGCGCGGTTCCTGGCAGTGGGACCGCTACGCGCAGTTCGCCATCGCCGCCGCGCGCGAGGCACTGGAGCAGGCCGGCCTCATCGCCGGCGAGTGGGCGGACAGCTCACGGGTGGCGGTCGTCCTGGGCTCCGGCGCGGGCGGCACCGCGACGCTGGAGGAGCAGCACCGGGTGCTGATCGAGGAGGGCCCCTCGGAGGTCTCCCCGATGACCCTGCCGATGGGTCTGCTCAACATGGCCGCGGGCCAGGTGGCCATCGACATCGGCGCGAACGGCCCCTGCATGGCGCCCTGCACGGCCTGCGCCGCCGGGGCCAGCGCGATCGGGCTGGGCCGGGAGCTGCTCCGGTCCGGCCTGGCCGACATCGTGGTCGCGGGCGGCGCCGAGGCACCGGTCACCCCGCTCTACCTGTCCTCCTTCGCGCGGATGCGGGCCCTGTCCCGGCGGACCGACGACCCGCAGAGCGCCTCCCGCCCCTTCGACGCCCACCGCGACGGGTTCGTGCTCGGCGAGGGCGCCGGGGTCGTCGTCCTGGAAACCGAGGACCATGCACGGGCCCGGGGCGTCCGCCCGGTGGCCAGGGTGATCGGGTACGGCGCCTCCGCCGACGCCCACCACGTCACCTCCCCGCACCCCGAGGGCAAGGGCGCCGAACTGGCGGTCCGGGCCGCCCTCGCGGACGCCGGACTGAGCGGCCGCGACATCGGCTACGTCAACGCCCACGGCACCTCCACCCCCCTCAACGACGTCATCGAGGCCGCGGTGATCCGCCGCGTCGTCGGGCCCGGCGCCCAGGTCAGCTCGACCAAGGGGGTCACCGGGCACCCGCTGGGCGCCGCCGGTTCCATCGAGGCGGCGTTCGCCGCACTCACCGTCCACCACGGCATCGTCCCGCCCACCGCGAGCACCACCGAGATCGACCCGAGGGTCGAGGTCGACGTCGTGCACGGCGCCGCCCGCCGCGGCCCGGTGGAGGTCGCCCTGAGCAACTCCTTCGGCTTCGGCGGCCAGAACGCCGCCCTGCTGATCGCCTCCGCCTGACCGCCTTCGCCTGATCGCCTCCGCCTGACCGCCGATCCCGTCCGGCCGTTCCCCCCGGCCCGCACCGCTGGAAAGGACCCCCAGATGACCCCGTCGGCCTCCGCCGACCTGTCCCGGCTGCTCTTCGACGGCAGGTACGAGCAGAACCACCAGGACCTCCACGAGCTCCTGCTGGACCCCGTGTTCGACGCCCGCGAGGGACTGGACATGACCGGGGCCGGCAAGCTGGCCTACGCCCGCTCGCGCGCCGTCCACGGTGCGCTGGAGCGCCCGCGGGAGATCATGGCGGACCCGTGGCGGCTGTTCGCCCTGGCCGAATGGCCCTCGCTGGTGGACGTGTCCACCTTCTCGCTGCTCATGGTCCACTACAACCTGGCCTTCGGCACGGTCCTCGAACACGGCGACCGTGAAGACCTGAAGGACCTCGTCGAAGAGCTGGACCGGCTCGACTCCTTCAGCCCCTACATGGCCACCGAGCTGGGGTACGGCAACAACGTGGCCGCCCTGCGCACCGAGGCCGTCTACGACACCGCGACGCAGACCTTCGTCCTCAACACGCCGGATGCGCTCGCCCAGAAGCACATGTCCTACAGCGGCTTCCACGACATCCCGAAGCTGGCCGTGGTCCTGGCCCGGCTGAAGGCGGACGGCAAGGACCACGGCGTGTACCCGTTCCTGGTCCGGATCACCGACAGCGACGGCCTGTGCGAGGGCGTGCACGCCGTACCGTGCCCCGAGAAGCCGGTCCAGGGCCTGGACAACGGCCTCACCTGGTTCGACCACGTACGCGTCCCCCGCCGCAACCTGCTCCACGGCGACATGGGCGGCTTCGACGAACACGGCGCCTTCCACCCCGCCCCCGGCAACCGGCGCAAGCGGTTCCTGCGCACGATGAGCCGGATCCTGCCCGGCCGGCTGTGCGTCTCCAGCGCGGCCACCGGCGCCGGCCGGGCGAGCGTCTACATCGCCCTGCGCTACGCCGCGCAGCGGCTCACCAGCGCCCCCGGCCGGAGCGACCAGCCCGTCATCGGCTACCGCAGCCACCAGCTCCCGCTCTACACCGCGCTGTCGAAGACCTACGCGATGACGTTCCTGCTCAACCACGCCAAGCGGGAGTTCGCGGCGGCGCCGGCGGCCGGCTCCCTGCCCGCCGGGCTGGGCGACCTGGTCTCGATCACCAAGGCCCTGTCCACCTGGGAGATGAGCGAGGTCATCGCCACCTGCCGGGAGCGCTGCGGCGCCCAGGGCATCTTCAGCGTCAACCGGATCGCCGACTACGGCTCCCTGCTCCAGGGCCTGGTCACCGCCGAGGGGGACAACCAGGTGCTGCTCGCCACCACCGCCGGGCAGATCATCGCCCGGAGCGGCGACGGCGAGGAGCCCGCCCCGGCCCCCGACCCCGCGGGCCGCGACCTGCGCGACACCGCCTTCCTGCTGGCCGCCCTGCGCCACCGGGAAGAGCAGCTGCTGGGCTCGGCCCGGGCGGTCATGGCGGACGGCTCCCGGGACCGCACGTACTTCGAGGCGTGGAACGACACCGTCAACACGGGCCTGGAGGCGGCCCGGCTGCGCGGGGTCCGCACCGCCCTGGAGTGCTTCACCGGGGCCGCCGGCGCGGCGCGCACCGACACCTCCCGCACCGCCCTCGGCCTCCTGGCCGCCCTGTACGCCCTGACCGAGGTGCGACGGGACGCCGGCTGGTACTTGGCCCGCGGCGTGCTGACGACCGAACAGGTCGAACGGCTGCCGCTGGAGGCCGACGCGCTGTGCGCGGAGATCCACCCGTACGCCGACGTGCTGACCGAGGGGTTCAACCTCTCGCCCGAGCTGCTGCGGGCGCCGATCGCGGCGGACGACTACGCGGCCGCCTTCCAGCGGTACACCGGCGCCTTCGGCCCGGCCGCCGACCGCACTCCCGAGCGGAGCTGAACGCGATGGCACGGCACAGCTACCCCTGCCCGATCCGCTGGTCCGACATGGACGTCTACGGGATCGTCAACAACGTCTCCTACCTGCGCTACCTGGAGGAGGCCCGGGTCGACTTCGTCTTCCGGATGGCGCCCACCGACGGCGACGCCTTCTTCCGCGACGGCTCGGTCGTGGTCGAGCACGCCATCCGCTACCGCCGCCCGCTCGTCCACCGGCACGAACCGGTCGAGATCGAGATGTGGGTCTCCGGCCTCCAGTCGGCGACCGTGACCATCGACTACGTGGTCAAGGACGGCGACACGGTCCACGCCACCGCCTCGACCACCATGGCACCGTTCGACTACACGGCGGGCCGGCCCCGGCGGATGACCGACGAGGAGATCCGCTTCTTCGAGAAGTACCTCGAAGAGACCCCGGCGGCCGGCTGACATGCGGCTCCTGCGGATCGGCCCCCCGGGCGCGGAACGGCCCTGCGCCGTCGGCCCCGGCGGCACCGTCCGGGACGTGTCGTCCTGGGTGCCCGACTGGACGGGCGCGGCCCTGGACCCGGACGCCCTGCGCGCGCTGGCCACCCGGCTGGCACGGGAGGGCGCCGCGCTGCCGGCGGTCGACCCGGCCGCCGAGCGGATCGGGCCGCCCGTGCGCCCCGGCGGCCACCTGCTGTCGATCGGGCTCAACTACCGGGCGCACGCCGCCGAGGCGGGACTGCCGCTGCCGGACGAGCCGATCGTCTCCAGCAAGGCGCCGTCCACGCTTGTCGGCCCGTACGACGACCTGCTGCTGCCCCCGGACGGGGAGAAGACCGACTGGGAGGTCGAGCTGGCGGTCGTGATCGGACGGCGCGCCCGCTACCTGCCGGACCCTGCCGCGGCCACCGCACACATCGCGGGCTTCGCGACCGGCAACGACGTGTCAGAGCGCGGCTGGCTGCTGGAACGCGGCGGCCAGTGGATCAAGGGCAAGTCCTTCGAGTCCTTCAGCCCGCTGGGCCCCCACCTGGTCACCCCGGACGAGGCCGGCGACCCGCAGCGGCTGCGCCTGACCTGCCGGGTCAACGGCCGCCCGATGCAGGACGCGACCACCGCGGACATGGTCTTCGGCGTCGCCCACCTGGTCTGGTACCTGAGCCGGTTCATGGTGCTGCACCCCGGTGACGTGATCCTGACCGGCACCCCCGGCGGCGTCGCCCTCGGCCGCCCAGACCAGCCCTACCTGCGCCCCGGCGACGTGGTCGAAGCCGAGGTCTCGGGCCTGGGCGCCCACCACCAGACCTGCCGGCCCGCCCCGCCCCCGGACTCCCGCCGCGTCATCCCGTCCGCGGTCCCGTCCGCGGTCCCGGCGGGTCTCGCACCCGGCCCCCTGGAGGAGCGGTCGTGATCGCACGGCTGCTCCCCGAACCCGTGGCCTGCTGGGAGTCCTTCCAGGACCACCCGCACTTCGTCCCGCACCGGGCGGAGAGCGCCACGCTCCGCAGCTCGGCGCCCGCCCGGCGCGGCGAGTTCGGCAACGGCCGCTACTGCGCCCACCGGGCCTTGGAACGGCTCGGCGCCCCCGCCGAAGCGGTCCCGGCCGGCCCGCGCGGCGCGCCCCGCTGGCCGCCCGCCGTGGTCGGCAGCATCACCCACTGCCGCGGCTACACCGCCGCCGCGGTCGCCCGCGCCCGCGACATCACCGCGATCGGCATCGACGCCGAGCCCCACCTTCCGCTGCCCGAGGACGTCCTGGAGTTCATCGCCCTCCCCGAGGAGCGTGCCCGCGTCACCGACCTGCTCGCCCGGCGCCCCGGCGTGCGCTGGGACCGGCTGCTGTTCAGCGCCAAGGAGGCCGTCTACAAAGCCTGGTTCCCCGCCACGGGCCGTTTCCTCGGCTTCCGGCAGGCCCGGATCTCCATCGACCCGGCGGCCGGCGCCTTCCGTGCGCGGATCCCGGACCCGGCGCTGCCCGGCCGGCCACAAGGGCCGTACCTCCCCGCCGAACTGGCCGGCCGGTGGCGGGTCGGCCACGGCGTGGTCGTCACCGCCGTGGCCGTACCGGCCCCCGTACCGGCCCCCGTACCGGCCGGCCCACCCGTTCCGGAAGGAGTGCGAGAGACATGACCGAACTGCAGGAACTCACCGCGCCGGCGCCACGCGCCGATGCCAGGGGGCGGGTGGCCGAGCTGCATGCCACCCGGGAACTGGCCCGCCGCGGCCCCGGCGAGCGCGCCACCCGGGCCCAGCACGCCAAGGGCAAGCTGACCGCCCGCGAACGCATCGGGCTGCTCCTGGACCCGGGTTCGTTCAGCGAGGTGGAGCAGCTGCGCAGGCACCGGGCCGTCGGCTTCGGCATCGAGGACCGCAAGCCGCACACGGACGGCGTCGTCACCGGGTGGGGCACGGTCGAGGGCCGCACCGTCTTCGTGTACGCGCACGACTTCCGGATGTTCGGGGGCGCGCTCGGCGAGGCGCACGCCGAGAAGATCCACAAAATCATGGACATGGCGATCGCGGCCGGCGCCCCCCTGGTCTCCCTCAACGACGGCGCCGGCGCCCGGATCCAGGAGGGCGTCTCGGCCCTGGCCGGCTACGGCGGCATCTTCCGGCGCAACGTGCGCGCCTCGGGCGTCATCCCGCAGATCTCGGTGATCCTCGGCCCGTGCGCGGGCGGCGCCGCCTACTCCCCGGCCCTGACCGACTTCGTGTTCATGGTCCGCGGCATCTCCCAGATGTTCATCACCGGCCCGGACGTGGTCAAGGCCGTCACCGGTGAGGACGTCACCCAGGACAGGCTGGGCGGCGCCGACGTGCACGCCGAGCTGACGGGCGTCGCCCACTTCGTCTACGAGGACGAGCGGACCTGCCTGGCCGAGGTCCGCTACCTGCTCTCCCTGCTGCCCTCCAGCAACCAGCAGGAGCCGCCCGCCGCACAGTGCACCGACCCCGCCACCCGGCGCGGCGAGGCACTGCTCGGCCTGGTGCCGGCCGAGGGCAGACTGCCCTACGACATGCGCCGGGTCATCGAGGAGATCGTCGACGACGGCGACTTCCTGGAGGTCCACGAGCACTGGGCCCCCAACATCCTGTGCGGACTGGCCCGCCTCGGCGGCGCGGTGGTCGGCGTCGTCGCCAACCAGCCGGTCTGCCTCGCCGGCGTCCTGGACATCCGCGCCAGCGAGAAGGCCGCCCGCTTCGTGCGGATGTGCGACGCGTTCAACATCCCGCTGCTGTCGCTGGTGGACGTACCCGGCTTCCTGCCGGGCGTGGACCAGGAGCACGGCGGGGTGATCCGGCACGGGGCGAAGCTCCTGTACGCGTACTGCGAGGCCACCGTGCCCCGCGTGCAGGTCATCCTGCGCAAGGCGTACGGCGGCGCGTACATCGTGATGGACTCCCGCTCGATCGGCACCGACCTGTCCTACGCCTGGCCGACCAACGAGATCGCGGTGATGGGCGCCGAGGGCGCCGCCAACGTCATCTTCCGCAAGCAGATCGCCGAGGCCGAAGACCCGGACGCCATGCGGGCCCGGGTGGTCAAGGACTACCGGTCGGAGCTGATGCACCCCTACTACGCGGCCGAACGCGGGCTGGTCGACGACGTGATCGACCCCGCCGAGACCCGGCCGCTGCTGATCCGCGCCTTCCGGATGCTCCGGACCAAGCAGGCCGAGCAGCCGGTGCGCAAGCACGCCAACACCCCCCTGTGACCGGCCGCCCATGACCGGCGACCGGCATCCCTACGCCCCGGAGCGACCATGACCCCCACCTTCACCACCGAGCCCGCCGAGCCGCTGCCCGCAGCGCAGCGGGCGGCGCTGATGGAGGCGCCCGCCTTCGGCGAGGTGTTCACCGACCACATGATCAGCATCGACTGGGACCGCGAGCAGGGCTGGCACGACGCCCGGTTGCACCCGTACGGGCCGCTGACGCTCGACCCCTCCGCCCAGGTCTTCCACTACGGCCAGGAGGTCTTCGAGGGCCTGAAGGCGTACCGGCGCCCGGACGGCACGGTGGCGACCTTCCGCCCCTACGCCAACGCCGCCCGGTTCAACCGTTCCTGCGAGCGGATGGCCATGCCGCCGCTCCCCGAGGAGACCTTCGTGGAGGCCCTGGAACTGCTGGTCACCGCGGACCGCGCCTGGGTCCCTGACCAGCCGGGACACAGCCTCTACCTGCGCCCGTTCATGATCGCCACGCAGCGCACGATCGGCTTCTACGGACCCTCCTCGTCCTTCCGGTTCATGGTGATCGCCTCGCCCGCGGCCTCCTACTTCACGGCCGGCGCCCGGCCGCTGACGGTATGGCTCTCCACCGACTACACCCGGGCCGCGCCCGGCGGCACCGGCGAGGCCAAGTGCGGCGGCAACTACGCCGGCACGCTCGTGGCCCAGGCCCAGGCCCGGGAGAAGGGCTGCGACCAGGTGGTGTGGCTCGACTCGGCCGAGCGCCGCTGGGTGGACGAGATGGGAACCAGCAACCTCTTCTTCGTCTACGGCGACCGCCTGGTCACGCCCGAACTGTCGGGCGCCCTGCTCGCGGGCGTCACCCGGGACTCGGTGCTCGCCCTGGCGGCCGAGCTCGGGTACCGGGCCGAAGAGGGGCGCGTCAGCGTGGAGCAGTGGCGCGCCGACGCCGAGTCGGGCGCGCTGACCGAGGTGTTCTCCTGCGGGACATCGTCGATGGTCACCCCGGTCGGCTTCGTCAGGAGCGCGGACGGCGAGTGGAGCATCGGCGGCGGCCGGCCCGGACCGGTCGCCGCGCGGCTCCACGCGGAGCTGACGGGCATGCAGACCGGCGTCCGGCCCGACCCGTTCGGCTGGGTCCACAAGATCGCCTGACCGGCCGGGCGCCGCCCCGCGCCCCGCCCGGTGCCGATGTGCGGTCCGGATCCGCCCCAGGGTCCGGCCGGTCCACGAAGGGATACGGAGAACACCATGAGCCGTTCGGTCCTCGTCACCGGAGGGAACCGGGGCATCGGCCTCGCCGTCGCCCGCGCCTTCGCGGAGGCCGGCGACAAGGTCGCGCTGACCTGCCGCACCGGCGGGCCGCCCGAGGCCGCGACCCGGCTCGGCTGCCTCGCCGTCACCTGCGACGTCACCGACGCCGCACAGGTGGAGCGCGCGTACGAGGAGGTGGAGGCGGCGCACGGACCGGTGGAGGTGCTGGTGGCGAACGCCGGCATCACCCGGGACGGACTGCTGATGCGGATGGCCGAGAAGGACTTCACCGACGTGCTGGACACCAATGTGACCGGCGTCTTCCGGGTGGTGCGGCAGGCCGCCGGGGAGATGGTGCAGGCCCGCCGCGGCCGCATCGTGCTGATCTCCTCGGTGGTGGGCCTGCTGGGCGCGGCGGGCCAGACCAACTACGCGGCGTCCAAAGCGGCCCTGGTCGGCTTCGCCCGGTCGGTGGCCCGCGAACTCGGGTCGCGGGGGGTCACCTGCAACGTGGTGGCGCCGGGATTCGTCGAGACCGACATGACCAAGGACCTGAACGACAAGCAGCGGGCCGCGATGCTGGGCAGGGTGCCCCTCGCACGCAGCGCCCGGGCCGAGGAGGTCGCGGCGGCCGTGCGGTTCCTCGCCTCCGAGGACGCCGCCTACATCACCGGCGCCGTCCTGCCGGTGGACGGCGGCCTGGGGATGGGGCACTGAAACGCTCAGTGGTGCTCGGAGACGAGCACCGCGCGGGTACCGGGCTCCAGCGCCTGGAAGACGTGCGGGACATCGGCCGGGTAGCAGATGTAGTCGCCCGGGTGGAGCTCCACCGGCTCCGCGGCAGTGCCCACCAGTGCCCGCCCGGAGCTGATGACCACGTGCTCCACGACGCCCGGCAGGTGCGGTGCGGAAGCCCGGTGGGGACCCGGCTCGGCGACGACGCCGTAGACGTCCCGCCGGGCCCCGGGCGGGGACGCGGAGAGCAGCGTGGCGCGGTAGTCGCTCTGCGTGGAGCCGACGGCCGGCCCCTCTCCCGCCCGGATGACCTGTACCCGCGGCCTGGGGGCGGCCAGCAGCCGGGAGAAGGGGATCTCCAAGGCCACGCACAGCGCCCACAGGGTCTCCAGGCTCGGGTTCCCGGCGCCGGACTCCAGCTGGGAGAGCGTGGACTTGGCGAGGCCGGCCCGGCGGGCCACCTCGGTGAGCGAAAGCCCCGTCCGCAGGCGCTCCGCCCGCAGGGACGCGGCGATCACCTCCAGCGGGGGCTTGAGCGCGGCGTCGGCGGGGACGCCGGTCGCGGTGTCGGAGGCGGCGGGGGAGCCGGCGGTGTCGGCGGTGTCGGGCACGGGGCGTTCGCTCCAATGGTCGTTCGTTCGACTTGACGAACATCCTAGAGGATGTTCATTATAAGCTCCATGCGTTCGATATGGAGAACACTCGACGAGGGCCGGTTACGCGACATCGCCCTGGTCTGCCTGGCGGTCGGCGTCATCGGCGTCTCGTACGGCGCCGTCGCCGTCACCAGCGGTTTCCCTTGGTGGTTCCCGGTCCTGATGGGGGCCCTGGTCCTGGCCGCCTCCTCCGAGTTCCTGTTCGTCGGCATCATCGCGGCCGGCGGCAGCCCCCTCGCCGCACTGGCGGCCGGGCTCCTGGTCAATGGCCGCCACCTGCCGTTCGGTCTGGCGGTCCCCGACGTGCTCGGCCGCGGCTGGCGCGGGCTGCTCGGCACCCATCTGATGAACGACGAGACGGTCGTCTTCGCCATCGCCCAGGACGGACTGCGCCAGAAGAAGGCCGCGTACTGGGCCTGCGGCCTCGGCATCCTTGCCTGCTGGCCGGCCGGCGCCGCACTGGGCGCGCTGCTGGGCAGCGTCGTGGAGGACACCGGAGCCCTCGGACTGGACGCCATGTTCCCCGCGGTGATCCTCGCGCTGATCCTGCCCGCGATGAAGGAACGCCTCCTGCGGCGCACCGCCCTGACCGGCGCCGCCCTCGCGCTGGCCACCACCGCGTTCCTGCCGGCCGGGCTGCCCGTCCTGCTCGCGCTGGCCGCGCTGCCCCTGTTCACCTCCAAGGTCGCGCAAGGAGCGGAACGTTGAACCCCACGATCCCGATGGCTCCCACCCTCGTCGCCATGCTGGCCCTCGCCGGCGGGACCTTCCTGCTGCGCCTCTCCGGGCCCGCCCTGCGCGCCCGGGTCACCTTCCCGGAGCGGGCGGAGAAGCTGCTGGAGGCTTCCGCCGTCGTCCTGCTCGCCGCGCTCACGGCCACCGCCGCGCTCACCGAGGGGGACGGCTTCGCCGGGGTCGCCCGGCCCGTCGGGGTGCTGCTCGGCGGAGTGCTCGCCTGGCGCAAGGCACCGTTCCTCGTGGTGGTGCTCGCCGCGGCCGCCGCGACGGCCCTGCTGAGGCTCGCCGGCGTCCCGTAGGCCGTCCACGGATGCGGCGCCCGGCGTCCACCGTTCATTTCACCGCCGCAAAGGCGGATGGGCGCAAAGCCCCTTCCACGGACTTCCCTCCCTTTCCCGCTGCCCACGTCCCCGAGCGCCGAATAATGGATCCGCATCGGCCGTGTATAGACGGCCCGCGTAGCGTCGGCCCAGGTGGTCGCCCCTCCGGGACGTTCCGCCCTCGGCTGTGCGTCCCGACCGGTCCCGGCCGCCCTGTTCCGTCAACGCATTCGGGGGAGTTCTCGTGGACGCGGACACGAAGCGTTTCGCTCCGCCGGGTCCCTGGCCCGCCGGCCCGGCCGGCTCCCCCCGCCGTCCGGTGCCGCTCTTCGGCGCAGTGCCCCCCGCGGACCGTGCTCCGGCCGACCGCCGGGACCACGGCGCAGAGGTGGCCGCGCTCGCGGCGCAGCCCGCCGCCCGGCCGTCAAGACCGGCCCGGCCGTCCAGCCGGCGGCCGCAAACCGAGGAGTCGTGGGAAACCCGCATGAGCACCGCACAGACCCCGGGCCCGCACGCCGGGGGCCCCGGCCCCGCCACCGGCCGCCACCTCGCCACCGACCGGCCGGCGCCGGCCCACGACCGCAGCTGGGACGCGGTCATGGCGAGGGTGCCCCTGCTGTCCGAGCGCGAGCTCGACGTCTTCCACCTGCTGGCGAGAGGCGCGTCGAACCGCACCGTCGCAGCCCGACTCGCCATCACCGAGCGCACCGCCAAGGCCCATGTGGCCCAGATCCTCTCCAAACTGCGCGTGGAGTCCCGCCTCCAGGCCGGGATCGTCGGCTTCGCCTGGGAGACCCGCTCCCACGGCGGCCGCCACCTCCCCCTCCAGCAGTCCGCCTGAGGCGCAGAGAGGAGACGCCGGAGTATTCCGCTGAGCCGTACGGGCATTGAGATGCTCACCCGGCCCTCCCCAGGGTCGGGTCATGAACAACGAGAGCGCCCAGAGCACCGGGGTGGGGGACGTCGAAGTCATCCGGATCGTCGAGTGGACGGGGGCCTTCGGCCCCGCCCGCGAACTCTCGGTCTTCGTCGGCGACCTGCTCCACAGCCCGGTGCAGATCCTCGACCCCACCTGCAACAGCTGCTTCTGCCTGGACGCGGCGCAGGCGGCGGCCACCCGCCGCAGGATCCTCGAACGGGCCGCCGACGAAAGGGAACTGGTGGTCCCCGCCCACTTCGCCGGCCCGGGCGCGGTGGAGGTCTCCCGCCGGGACGGGAGCTTCACCCTCGGCCGCCGGGAAAGGTGGTGAGCCGGGCCCCCGGGCTCGCGGTCACGGCGCCGGCGCGACCACCGGCGACGGGACCACCACCGGCGACGGGACGCGGCCACGAAAACCACCCGGCCGCGAAACCACCCGCTCAGGGAAGCACCGGACCGCCGGTCTCCCGCCGCTCGCCCGCCCACCTCATGCCGAGCGCATCGAGTTGCTCCACCCGCCGCTCGTCCAGTGACGACCGCCTGCTGCGGCAGTTCGAGAGGAACGCACCGAGCTTGACCTCCCGGACGCCCTCTCCCACCTCCGCAGCGACGACGGGCAGCCCGTCCGCATCCACCGGCACCGGTTCCACGTGCTTGCGGGGCACGTCGAGGTGGCCCTCCCGCCCGTGGAACCGGGCGGCGGCCGACAGGTTCAGCCGCCACTTGTCGGCCTGGCTGGTCCGCCGTCCGGCCTGCTCGCGCTCCCGCGCGGTGACCGGCCCGAGGCCGAGGAAGTTCTCCAGCATCCACCGCTGCCCGGCGGCCAGAGCGTCCCATCCCCAGCGCTGCGCACGGACCCACTGGCCCAGGTCCTCGCCCTGCACCACGGCCTCACCCGGCGCCACGGGCAACCGTCCGTCCACCGCCAGCTGCGCGCGGGCGAGCGTGAAGCAGCGCTGCCAGGCTAGGGGCCACGCCGGGCACCAGGCCGGGTCGATCTCCTCCAGCTGCTCGCGCCGCTCCGGCGGCATCGACCACACCAGGGGCAGCGGCTCCAGGCCCTCGGCCTCACGCTGCTCGTTGTGCACCGTCCGACGGGCCGCCGCCCGCGCGTTCTTGAGCCACACTCCGACCTGCTGACCCCGCCAGACCGCCTCGACGGGCGCCAGCAGGTGCCCGTGTTCCGCGGCCCAGCCGCGCGCGGCGGCCAGTCCCTCCTCCCAGGCGGTGTCGCGCTCGGACCACACCATGCCGAGCCCGTCGAGCTGCCCGGTCCGCTCCCGGGAGAGCCGTCCGGCCGCGTGCGCGCGCCGGGCGTCGGCGATCCACTGGCCGAGGGGGAAACCGGCCGGCGCGGCCGGCTCCGGCACCTTGTAGGCGAAGGGCACCCGCAGGTCGCCGTGTTCGCGGCGGTAGAGCATCGCCGCGTCCAGACCGCGCAGCCAGTGCGTCCTCTCCGGTTCCAGCACCCGCAGCCTGACGAAGGCGGCGAGTCGCGCGGGATCACGGGGCGTCGAGAACGTCAGCAGCGCGTGCGCCGGGCCGCTGACGCCCTCGGCGTCCGGATGCCACTCGCCGGGCGGTGTCGCAGCGGAAAGCGGCGTGTAGCGGCTCGGGGCCTGGGGCTCCGCGAGCCGCTCCACCAGCCGCGCGTCGTGCGCCCGGAGCGCTTCGAGCAGCCGGACGAGATCGCGGTACCCCCGCGAGGTGAGCATCTCGTCCGGACCCTCCCCGGGACCCAGCAGGACGGGCACCACGAGCGAGGCGACCTTCCCCTCGTCCGGCCGCATCCGCAGCGCCCGGCCCACGGCCTGGACCAGGTCGGGCATCGACCCGCGCAGGTCCGCCCAGAACACCGAATCGCACCGGGCGGTGTCCACCCCCTCGCCGAGGACGCGGACGGAACTCAGGAAGGACTTGTCCACCGGCGCGCCGTCGGCCGCGGCGCCGGCCGCGAAATCACCCAGCGCGCGGCGCCGGTAGCCCGGCCCGTGCTCCCCGCACACCCAGTCCGCCCACACCGACCGCGGATACAGGTCCGGGTCGAGGCCGTGCAACTGCACGGCGACGTCCGGCAGGCCCGTGGCGAAGGTTTCGGCCTCCTTGACCTGGTGGTGGAAGACCAGCGTACGGTCGAACCCGCAGCTCGCCGCGGCCTTGAGCAGGGCGGTCTGCAACGCCGCCAGCCGGGCGCCGCGCACCCGGTCGGAGCGCTGCTCCACACCGAGCAACTCGGTGGCCCGCAGCCCCGGATCGCTGACGTCGACCGCGATCACCCGGTAGGGCGCGACGATGCGGCGGTCGATCGCCTCCGACAGCGTCAGCGTGTGGCACCGCGCCCCGAACGGCCCGTCCTCGTCGTCCTCCATCGAGGCGACCTGCCCACCGGACCCGCTCCGCTCCGGCTGGTCCTCACCGTCCTGCCACAACCGCGGCGTGGCGGTCATGTACAGCCGCCGGGCGGCCGGGATCCGCCCGTTGTCGTGGACCACCGCCCAGGGCTTCCCGATCCGCCCGGACGTCCGGTGCGCCTCGTCGACCACGACCAGGTCCCAGGCGGGCAGCCCGGCGGCATGGGCGCGCTCCAGCGTCCCGAGCCCCAGCGACGCGTAGGTGGAGAAGACCGCGACCTGCTCGTGGTGCGCGGTCCACCGAACGATCTCGTACGGATCCGTGGTGCTGGGGAAACCCGACTCGTCCCCGCGCAGCGAGGAGACGCCGAGCATCGGTCCGGCGCGTCCCGCGGCCCGCCACGCGGCGACCGTCTGGGCCAGCAGGTCCAACGACGGCACCAGCACCAGCACCCGGCCCGCCCGCAGTTCCTGCGCACTGCGGGCCGCCACCAGCGACTTCCCCGAACCGGTGGCCATCACCACCTGGGTCCGCAGCCCACGTCCGGGCGGCCTTCCCCCCAGAGCCTTGAGCACCGCGTCCACGGCCTCGCGCTGGTGCGGCCGCAACTCCATCCGGGACATCAGCGCGCGGTGCCCCGGCCCGGGGCGGGGCGGGGACGCAGACCGTTCTGGGAGTCGACGTACTTGAGCATGAGACGGGCGAAGTCCAGCCGCTCGCGCTCGCTCCAGTCGGCGGTGACGTGCTCGAAGGCCGCGCGCTGGTGGCGGCGGAAGCGGGCCATCAGCTCCCTGCCCCCGGCACTGAGGTGGAGGACCGTACGGCGGCCGTCGCGCTGGGAGGCGGCGCGGACCAGGTAGCCGGCGGAGATGGAGTCGGACACCATGCGGCTGGCCACCGAGGGGTCGACGCCCAGGTACTCGGCCACCGCGCCGACGGTCACCTCGCGCCCTCCGTCCGGCCCGGCCTGCTCGCCCGACCCGCCCGACTCGGCCTGCTCGCCCGACCCGCCCGACTCGGCCTGCTCAGCCTGCTCGGCCTCCAGGACGATGTTGAGGACCAGGGTCCTGCTCAGGTCCTTCTGGGAAACCGGGTGCTCGACTTCCAGCAGCGAGGAGCGCCGGAGCTTTCCGAACGCCGGGCCGACGGCGTCCAGCAGCTCGTCGGCCGTGCGCGGCTCGTGCTTCGTCATGCCGCCCATCGTACAGAGATGACTGCGCGAAGACATGTGTTGACGAGAAAACGTATGCATGTAAGCATGCATATGCAGCCAACAATAGTCTGGAGTCCCCATGACCATCCTCGTCACCGGCGCCCGCGGCCGGGTCGCCCGTGCGGTCCTCGACCGCCTGCACGCCGCCGGCCTCGACCTCCGCGCGGCAAGCGCCCGGCCCGCCGAACTGACCGTCCCCTCCGGCGTCGAGAGCGCCGGACTCGTCCTGGACCGGCCCGAGACCTTCGCCCCCGCGCTGCGCGGCGTCCGCCAGGTCTTCCTCTACCCGGAGCCCGCCGGCATCGACGACCTGATCGAGGCCGCCGCGACCGCCGGCGTCGAGCACGTCGTCCTGCTCTCCTCGTCCACGGTCCTCGCCCCCGGCGCCGAGAACGATCCGCTCGCGAGCCACAGCCTCGCGGTCGAGCGCGCCCTCGCGGGCTCCGGCCTCACCCGGACGGTCCTGCGCCCGGGCGCCTTCACCACCAACTCCCTGGCCTGGGCCCACTGCATCGGCCGGTCGATGCCCGTCCCGCTCGCCTACCCGGACGCCTGCACCGCGCCCATCCACCCCGAGGACATCGCCGACATCGCCGTCGCAGCCCTGACCGGCGACACCCTCACCGGCCGCCCGGTCAGCCTGACCGGCCCCGAGCCGCTCTCCTTCCGCGAACAGCTCGCCGTCCTCGGGGACGTCCTCGGGCGCGAGGTCGCGGTCCGTCACATCACCCGCGCCGAGGCGGAGCGCGAGATGGGCCGCCACATGCCCGCGCCGGTGGCCTCCTCGCTGCTCGACCTGTGGGAAGCCGCCGACGGCCGTCCCGCCGCCCTCGCCGACACCACCGCGACGCTGCTCGGCCGCCCCGCCCGCACTTTCCGCCAGTGGGCCCGCGAGAACGCCGGCTCCTTCACCGGGCCCTGACCCCCCGTCCCCACCGCCGGGCTCCAGCCACCCGCGCCTGGACGATGCCAACGGCGTCATCAGCGACCTGACCCGCATCCCCCTGAACCCGCCCGCACCGGCCCCGGTGTCGCCCGTGCAGACGCGCACCGGATGCCGTCCGCCCTGCGCCGGGGCAGTCTGTGCCCAAGGCCAGCCCATCACCGCACAGACGAGGACCGCGCCATGTCCCACAGCCGGCGTATCGGCGTCATCACCGGCGCCGCAGCACTGCTGCTCACCGCCACCGCCTGCTCGGGCATGGGCCGGAGCACCGTGGGGACGCTCACCTTCCGCGGCAACGACGCGGCGGCGGAGATCACGTACTCCAACACCCTGGTCACGGGATGCCACCGCATCGCCGTTCCCCGGGGAGCCACCCACGTGGTGAACAACACCCTCGTCGACGTCGTCCTGTACGGCAACGAGCGGTGCGAGAAGCGCGACGGACAGGACGGCACCTACGTCGCCACGACCCTCTCGGACGTGACCGCCCCCGTCAGCCGCCCCTGGCGCAGCTTCAGCGTCATCCACTGACTCCGGCACCGCGGGGCGGGTCAGCGGCGGGTGCGCCAGGTGCCGTAGAGCCCGGCGACGGCGCTGACGACGCCGGCGAAGCCCGCCTCCCCGACGGCGAGGTAGATGCCCGCACAGGTGGCGAGGAGAGCGATCAGCACGATGCTGTCGCGGTTGCCGTGCCGGTTCGCGTCGGGGGGCGTGGCCGGTTCCTCCACGGGGGGCCGTGCGGGGCCGGGTGTCCGGGGTGTCGCGTCGTCGTGTGTCATGCCTCAAGGAGAGCGGCTGCCGGATCGGGATCCCAGTGATCCGTACGGGCCCGCATGGACCCGGACGACACCCGTCCTGCCACCAGGGGATCCGCCCTGATCCCGAACGCCGCCGGGCGTTCGACAACGTTCGGCAGATTCCGCGTACGTACGCCACCGGGCCCCTCTAGCGTTGGTTTCCGGACAAGGGGGGTGAGCCGGTGACATACGAAGATCCCGGGATCGAGCCGCACGACGCCACCGCTATCACCGCGTTCGAGGACGCGCTGCGCCAGTTCACGGAGGAACTGAACCGGCTGCACATCGCCAACGGCGCGCCGTCCTACGCGACCATGGCCGGCGCCTCGGTGCGTCCGAAGCTGACCAAGGCGGGCCTGAACGAAATACTCGCCGGCAAGCGCTTCACCTCCCTGGAGGCACTGCTCGAATTCGTCCGGGTCGTCACCGCTCCCCGGGAGGTGGATCCGCCTGCCGCCCGTCTGCGGGCCGACCCCGTTCTCGTGGACGACTGGCGCGGCCGCTGGCAGGAGGTCAAACTCCTCCAGCGCCAGGCCCAGCCCGCGAGCAGACGCCTCCGCGCCACCGTGCGGCAGACCCTGGACGACGCCGCTCAAGAAGCCGAGGCCGTCCGGGAGGACGCCCGCGCCGAAGCGGTCCGCATCCGCGCCGAAGCGGAAACCGAGGCCGCGCGCGTACGCGCCCGGGCCCGCCGCCACGCCGAAGAACTCCTGCACCATGCCCGCCTGGAAGCCGAACGGGCCCACGGGCTGCCAGGAGGAGAAGAGGGGGAGGGGACGGGGAAGGGGAGGGGGAGGGAACCGGGGGAAGGGGAGGGGACAGGGGAAGGACCGCACACCCCGGTGGTCGCCACCGGTTCCGGCGCTCCGCCTCCACGCGGCGGCCGGTCGTGGCGGCCGCGCGGAGAGCCCGCGCCGCGCCCGGCGTTACGTCCGGCGTTACGTCCGCTGGCCGCAGCGACCGGGGTGGCGGGACTGACGCTGGCCGCGATCCTGGCGGGAGACCCCTTCCTCGGGACGTCCGGCGACTGCCTGCCGGGCCCGGCCCACGCCGCCGACCGGCTCATCCCCCACGCCGGCCTCCAGGACCGCGGAACCGTGCGGCAGGCGGCGTACGCCCGCGAACCGGAGTCCATCATCTTCACCGACCTCGGCCGCCGCTTCGGGTTCCCCTCCTCCCCCTCGTCGACGGACGGATCGTCCACACCGAACCCGGCCCCGACCCCGAGCCCCACCCCGACCCCGACTCCCAGCCCGACCCCGACTCCCACCCCTTCGCCCACCCGGAGCACGTCCGACTCCTGCGCCCGAACCGGCTCCTGACCCGCCGGGGCGAGCGGGGAGGGCCGGTGACGGTGACGGGTCAGGTGCCGCGCTGGTCGTGGCTGTCCCGGCGGAGCCGGTCGGTGTGGCGGGTCATCGCGTCGATGCGGCCGGCGAGCTCGGCGTCCTCGGGCCGCAAGTGGGGCCGGGCGTCGGCCAGCGGCCCGAGGAGGCGGGCCGCGTCGTTGTCGGCGAGCGCTGTGTTCAGCTCACCGATAGCTCCCTGGGCGTCGGCCGGGAGGCCGGTGAGGGAAGTGACCTGGCCCGCGAGCCTGCGCAGTTCGGCGGCGTTGCCGCGGGCCCAGGCAGCCACGGTGCGGTTCGCGGCGCGCGTGCTGCGGGTGGCCTGCACACGCTGTTCGCCGGTGCTTCCGGCTGCTCCCGGGCGGGAGCGGAGGTAGCGGCGTTCCGCGGCCTGGCGGCTGGCGACCCCGAGAGGCGCGGCGAGGTCAGCCCAGCTCGCACCCCGGCCCCGGGCGGTCTCGATCAGTCCGCTCTCCCAGCCCGCCAGCTGCTCACGGGTCTCGCGCAGCCTGGCCAGTGCGGCCAGGGCCGGGTCCGGGCCGGAATCCGGCCCGGCCGGCCGGCCGGCGGTCGTCGGTGTTCGCGGGGGCGCTTGCCGGGCGTCCTCGATGGCCCGGCCGATGGTTTCCAGAGCGGCTGCGGCGGCGTTGAAGGGGACCGGGTCGGTCGGCTGTGCGGCCTCGTGCATGGCGTTCTCCGTAGTGTCATCCTCTGGCTGACAGCTGGCTTGTCATCGTTTGGATGACATGCTACAACGGAAACACGTTGAAGCGCATGGGCAGTTCCTGCCTGAACCAACCGGAGGTGTTTCGCGATGCTGATGCGCACTGACCCGTTCCGCGAGATGGACCGCATCGTCCAGCAGCTGTCGGGTACGTCGGGGACCTGGTCGAAGCCGTCGGTCATGCCGATGGACGCCCACCGCGAGGCCGACGACTACGTGATCACGTTCGACCTTCCCGGCGTCAGCACCGAGGCGATCGACATCGACGTCGAGCGGAACATGCTGACCGTCAAGGCCGAGCGCCGCCCGGCCGCCAAGGCCGACAGCGTGCAGATGGACCTCTCCGAGCGGCCCTTCGGTGTCTTCTCGCGCCAGATCGTCCTGGCCGACACCCTGGACACCGAGCGCATCCAGGCCGACTACGACGCGGGTGTGCTGACCCTGCGCATCCCGATCGCCGAGCGCGCCAAGCCCCGCAAGATCAGTATCGGCCGCACCGACAGCCCCAAGCAGATCGCGGGCTGACCAGCACCACCCCATGCGGCGGAGGACCGGGGGAACCGATCCCCCTCCGGCACCCCGGTCTCCCGCGCCCCCCTCTGCCTCCCCCCGTGCGGAGGTGACGTGACGCCGACACCGCGATCCGCTTCCGGCCCACGTCCAGGCACAGGCTGACCGAGGCTCACCAGCTGACCGGCTTTCACCGTGGCGGAGGACAGGGGATCGGACCCCCCTCCCCTTGTTCGGAGGTGTCGTGATGTCGATGCGTCGGGAATCGTTCCTGGCCCACATCCAAGAACGCGGCCAGTACGACACGCGCGAGGATGCCGAGCGGGTGGCCCGCGTCGTCCTGGCCCTGCTGGGTGCCCACCTGGTCGGGACGGTGCGCGCCCAGCTCGCGGCCCGGCTGCCGGAGGCGTACGCCCTGATCCTGCTCAACCCGCTGCAGGCCGAAGAGCCGCTGACGCCCGAGCGTTTCGTCCGCGCGACCGCGGCCTGGATCGAGGGGGCCACCGAGAAGACGGCCCTGTGGGACATCGGCGCGGTCCTGTCCACCGTCGCCGCCGCAGCGGGCGACGTGCTGACCCGCGAGGTCCTTCTCCAGCTCCCTCCCGGCTACGACCTCCTCTTCGGCCACCCCCAGCCCGTCTGACCACCCCGGCCGGGCAAGCCCGGCCCCTTCCGAGTCCTGCCAGAGAAAGGCCGGCACCCGTCATGCACGACCAGACCCGCCCGGAACGCTCCCGCGCGGCCATGACGTTCGACCAGATGCTGGAACACGTCCGCTACGAGGGCTCCTACCCCACCCGCGAACGAGCCGGGGAAGCCGTCCGCACCGTCCTCACCGCACTCGGCCGGCAGCTGCCCGACGACGAACGCCTCGACCTCGCCGCCCGCCTCCCCGCCGAAGCGGGCCTCGCCCTGACCTCGTCCGCACCCGACACCGGACAGCTCACCGGCTGGGGCTTCGTCAAGGACCTGGCCGCCCGCACCGGCGCGACACCGGCCACCGCCCGCTGGGACACCGGCGCCGTCCTCGCCGTCGTCTCCGCCCTCGCCGGCCCCGACCTCCTCGCCCGCATCCTCCAGCGGCTCCCGGGCGGCTACGCACTCCTCTTCGGCCAGGCCCAGCTGCGCCTGGCCGCCGCCTGACCCGCTCCCCCCGGCCCTGGGCCGCGACGCGGCATCCCGCCTCGCCTCGCGGCCAGGGCAGCCCCGACGGGGCAGGCCGGCATCCGATTACCTCTCCGACACGACCAGGAAAATCTGTACCGGCTGGAGTAGACATTGCCCGCTTCTCTGGTTATGGTTTCTCTCGTAGCCCAGAGAGACAGCAGGGCTCGGCAGAGATGAACTGCCGGGCAGTAGTACCCGCAGTACAGGTTGTTGCAGTGTGCAGTGCGGTGCGGTGGTGGAGTGTCGGAGCCAGGGTTGTTGCAGGACGGCGACGGGACTGACTGCCGGACCGGGTGGCCCGCGGTGATGAGGGGCTGCCGAGAGCAGTACCGAGTTGGCAGTACTCGCAGTGGAGTCTGTGTGCAGTACCTCGGTGAAGGCGTCGGCTGCGGGCGCGCGCACCGGGAGGTTCGGCAGTGGGGTTCTAAGCCAGAGCAGATGCAGGATGGGCGACGGGGCTGGCTGCCGGAGCGTGACGCTGGGTCAGGTCACGAGCAGTATCAGTGGTAACAGCAGTGCAGGTAGTACCAGTAGTAAGCAGTAGACAGTAGTTGATCACCGAGGGAAGAACGGAGGGGCCGAGCGCCATCAGGATCGCCCGGGCGGTCAGTAGGAAGCCTGGGTACCGCAGGACATCGATAGTGAGGTGGTCTCCGGTCACGCATCCGCGATCCCCGTATTCCCGGCAGTGTTCAGGTCGGGTGTGCGGAAACAGAGGGCCGGCGCAGTACCAGGGCCGGCAGATGGTGTAGCAGTTCCTTCGGGGCCCTGGTGCCAATGGCACCAGGGCCCCTCAACGTACGCCCGCATCCCCTTTACGCGACGAGGTGCAGATGACAGCAGACGATTCGTTCGGCCGTCTCGACGACGACGACTATCCCGCCTACACCATGGGCCGGGCCGCCGACATGCTCGGCACCACCCCCGCCTTCCTGCGCGCCATCGGGGACGCCCGCCTCATCACCCCGCTCCGCTCCGAGGGCGGACACCGCCGCTACTCCCGCTACCAGCTGCGCATCGCGGCCCGCGCCCGCGAACTCGTCGACCAGGGCACCCCGATCGAGGCGGCCTGCCGCATCGTCATCCTCGAAGACCAGCTGGAAGAAGCCCAGCGCATCAACGCCGAATACCGCCGCGCCGCCGCTGCCGCCCCCCAGGCTTCCGCCGCGGCCTGAGAAGGCCCGGCCTGCCCCTCCCGCTCCGCTGCACGCAGCCCGGAACGCACCGCGTTCCGGGCCACTTGCGTATGCCGTGCACCCACCGGCGGTGAAGCGTCGGAAAAGCCGCCAACGCGGGCGCACTCTCCTGCCCACCTGCCGAAATAAGAAACACGTAAAATTCGAATGCATGCACGCAGGGTGGCCGGGCACTAGGTGCCTCGGAGGTTGATAATCATGGTTCCCCTGCTTCTTGTTCTTCTGCTCGCTCTGATCCTGTTCGGTGCCGGTTTCGCGGTGAAGATCCTCTGGTGGGTCGCGATCGCGGTGCTGATCCTGTGGCTCATCGGCTTCGTTGCCCGTCCCAAGGGCAGCAGCGGCCGCTGGTACCGCTGGTAGCCGCACGACACCAACCCGCTTCTGTGGCCCGCCCCCTTCGAAGGGGGCGGGCCACAGCCATGTCACCCCTGCCCAGCCCTGCCCAGCCCAGCCCGGCACCCGAACACCGAAGTCCCGACGGCACCGGCCAACGCGATCTCCGGGGCCCGCCCGGCCGTCTTCGCCGTCAGCGCTCCGTGCCATGATGCGGATGCGTCCCAGGGGAGTGGGCCGCGGTCTACGGAATTGCCAGGGGGATGGGGATGGGAACGGGTACGGAGCCGGACGGCTCGTCCAGGTCCGACGAGGAGTGGGAGCGGTTTCTGCGCGAGTCGGTGGCGGGTGCCGCCGACGCGCCCAAGGAGCCGTCGGCGCGGGCCCGCGACGTGGCGAAGCGGCTGCGCGCGGAGCCCGGCCGCGGTCCGGAGGCCTGGCGCAGCTACACGCCCGCGCGGCCCAAGCGGCGCAGGGGCTGGTACGTGCTCGGGCTGCTGGCCTCACTGGCGCTGCTGCTGGTGGTGGCGCTCGCGCCGGGGCGGATGGTGGACCTGTTCGCCGGCGCCGCCTCCCCGCCGCCGGCGGTCGAAACCGCCCGCCCGACCCAGGCACCCCCGGCGGAGGCGGCCCAACGCCCCACCATGGACGAGCCGTTCCGCGGTTCGCCGGCTGCGGGCTGGGCGAGCGGAGCGGAGGGGATCACCGTGCCGAAGGCCGGGGCGGTCGGCTGGATGAGCGAGGCCGAGGTCGAGCGTGCCCTCGCCCGCAGCCGGGACTTCCTCGTCGCGTCCGGCCTGGACGCCGGGGTGCTGCGGGGCGAGCGCCCCGAGAAGGCGATCGCACTGATCAACCCGCACCAGAAGGACGTCCAAGACCTGCTGGAAACCGCTTTCCGAAACCCGAGCGAGAAGAACGACCCCCTCCTCCTCTTCAGCCGCTTCCAGCCCTCCCGCACCCACCTGGTCGGCGACGTCGTGAAGACCCGGGGCCGGCTCACCTACCAGGAGGGCGAGCGCGGCGCGCTCCAGGTGACCGCCGACGTCACCTTCGTCTACCCGGTCACCCGCGCGGAGGCGGGCGGCGACGACGAGATCGTGCGCACGATCGTCCGGCGCGAGCTGGTCCTGAGCTGGGACGACCCCGGCAAGGTGATCACCGAGCCGGGTACGTTCTCGATCGTCTCGTACAAGTACGACATGACCAACGGCGGCTGCGGCGCCCCCACCGGCTACTTCACCCCGCCCTTCGGCGCGGACCGCCGTGCGGACGGGGCCGGCACGCAGATCGACCCGTACGACCGCAGCGCGCCGGTCGGGCGCGGCGAGTCCTCCGGGGACGGCTGCGGGAGGGCGACGCGGTCCTAGTACTGGCGGGCGGGCACGAACGCCGGACCGGCTATCCGCGCGTCGGACCCGGCCCGGTGTCGCCCGACGGCGGCGCGGCCTTCGTGTGGAGGATCTCACGGGCCTGTTCCGCGGCGCGGGCGATGCTCTCGGAGACGAAGTCGAGGAAGCGGGCGATGTTCTCCAACCGGACGGCGGCCGGGGTGTCGGCGCCGAGGACGCCGACACCCTGCCGCGCGGTCTCGACGAGCTGGGCCGTGGAGCGGGCGCTGGCCATCATCGACTGGTACCAGACGTCGTCGTCGACGACATAGCGCTCACGGCGGCGTTCGTCCCGTTCCCGGCGGATGAGGCCCTGGCCTTCGAGGAAGGCGACGGCCTTGGACACGGACGCCGGGCTGACCTGGAGGCGCTGGACGAGTTCGGCAGCCGTGAGGCTGCCGGAGTCGGTGAGGGTGAGACAGCCCATCACCCGCGCCATCATCTTCGGCATGCCCGAGGCCATTTGGACGCTGGTGAACACCTCCTCGTACTCGCGCACGGCCTCGGGGTCACGCCCGTAGGGCTGCTGGAGCACCTCCGGCCCCCGGGGCGCCGGCTTCCTGCGCCGGTGGGCGCGGTGTTCGGTGGCGCGATGGGCGAGATCGGCGCGGTAGGCGGTGGGGCCGCCGTTGCGCATCACCTCACGGGTGACGGTGGAGGTCGGGCGGTCGAGACGTCGGGCGATCTCCGCGTAGGCGAGGCCGTCGGCCACCCCCAGCGCGATCTGCTGGCGTTCCTGCTGGGTGAGCCTGCCTCCCGGCATCGCGGTCTCCTTCGTCTTCGTTCCCGTACGGTCCGGCGGACTGCGAGCTTAGCGTTCACTCGTCGTCCATTGCAATGGGCAGCCGACCGGTGTTGCATTAAACGCCAGACGCATTGCAACAACTTTCCTGCCCTGACCTGGCGTTACCACTACGGGAAGCAATATGGTCGTTGCCGACTCAGTGAAAGCAACGTAGCGTTTTGGCTATCAGAAAGAACGAGCCGAAGGAAAAGACCATGCAGAAGTTCAGCACCCCCGCCCCGGTCTCCGCCGTCCTCGACATCCCGGCGGGCCGCATCCGGCTCATCGCCGCCGACCGGGCCGACACCACGGTCGAGGTCCTGCCCGCGGATGCCTCGAACGGCCGCGACGTGAAGGCGGCGGAGCGGATCACCGTCGGCTACGGCGACGGCGTCCTGCGGATCGAGGCCCCCGCGGCGAAGAACCGGATCCTCGGCACCTCCGGATCCGTCGAGGTGACCATCCAGCTGCCCGCCGGTTCCCGCATCGAGGCGAAGGCGGCCAGCGCCGAATTCCGGGGCGTCGGACGGCTCGGCGACGTCGCCTTCGAGGGCGCGCACGGCTCGGTCAAGCTCGACGAAACCGACGGCGCCCGCCTCACCCTCCTCGCCGGTGACGTCTCGGTCGGCCGTCTGGGCGGCCCCGCGCAGATCAGCACCCAGAAGGGCGACCTCCGCGTCACCGAGGCCGTGCGCGGCACGGTCGTGCTGCGCACCGAGGCCGGCGACATCTCGGTCGGCGCCGCCCGCGGAGTCTGCGCCTCCCTGGACGCCGGCACCGCCTACGGCCGGATCCACAACTCCCTCCGGAACGCCGACGGCGCCCCTGCCCTGAACATCCACGCGACCACCGCCTACGGCGACATCACCGCCCGCAGCCTGTGAGCCCCACTGCCGAAGGAGCAGGCCGTCCAAGCTGCGGGCGTCATCGGATGCGCAGGCCCTCCAGGTAGGCGCGTGCGTTGCGGCGGGTCTCGGCGAGCGAGTCGCCGCCGAACTTCTCCACCACCGCATCGGCCAGGACCAGGGCGACCATGGCCTCCGCGACGATGCCGGCCGCCGGGACGGCGCACACGTCCGAACGCTGGTGGTGAGCCGCTGCCGCCTCGCCTGTGGCGACGTCGACCGTGGCCAGGGCGCGCGGGACCGTTGCGATCGGCTTCATCGCGGCGCGCACGCGAAGCGGTTCGCCCGTCGTCAGCCCGCCTTCCGTGCCGCCCGCGCGGGACGTCGTGCGGGCGATGCCCTCCCGTGTCGGGACCATCTCGTCGTGAGCCCGCGAGCCCGGGACGCGGGCCAGGGCGAAACCGTCCCCCACCTCGACGCCCTTGATCGCCTGGATGCCCATCAGGGCCCCGGCCAGGCGGGCGTCCAGGCGGCGATCCCAGTGGACGTGCGAGCCGAGACCGACCGGGGCGCCGTACACGAGCACCTCCACCACTCCGCCCAAGGTCTCGCCGTCCTTGTGGGCCCGGTCGATCTCCACGACCATCGCCCTGGATGCGGCCGGGTCCATGCAGCGCACCGGGTCCGCGTCCAGTCCCGGCACGTCCGCCGGGGTGGGGTACGCACCGTACGGGGCCTTGGCCGAGGCCAGTTCGACCACGTGCGACACGACCTCGATGCCGGCCGCCTCCCGCAGGAAGGAGCGTGCGACCGCCCCGAGCGCGACACGGGCCGCCGTCTCCCGGGCGCTGGCGCGTTCCAGCACCGGGCGGGCGTCGTCGAAGCCGTACTTCTGCATACCGGCCAGGTCGGCGTGGCCCGGGCGGGGACGGGTCAGCGGGGCGCCCCGGCCCGTCCCGTTCCGGAAGGCCGCACCATCCACCGGATCGGGCGACATGACCTGCTGCCACTTCGGCCACTCCGTGTTGGCGACCATGACCGCCACCGGTGAACCGAGGGAGAGACCGTGGCGGACACCGCCCAGGAGCGTGACCTCGTCCTGTTCGAACCTCATCCGGGCGCCGCGGCCGTGGCCGAGCCGGCGCCGGGCGAGGTCGGCGGCCACCAGGGTGGTGGTCACCGGGACGCCGGCCGGGAGGCCCTCCAGTGTGGCCACCAGTGCCGGGCCGTGCGACTCACCGGCGGTCAGCCAGCGCAGCCTGCTCATCGTGCCTCCCGGATCAGGACCATGACCCCGTCGTGGACCGGGGCTGTTTCAGCGCGAACGATCCGGTTCAACTGTCCGATGGGCATGAGCTCTTCCCTGCGAGGTGGATCGCCAGGGCGCCGACCAGGCCCGCCGCGGCGAAGGTGACGAAGGCCCACTGCTGCGCCCCCCTGGCAACGACGGCCCCGCCCAGTGCGGGGCCGACGACCGCGCCGAGACGGCCGATTCCGGTGGCCCAGCCCATGCCCGCGGCGAGCTGCGGAGCCGCATAGAGGGTGGGGACGGTGGCGTACACCATGACCTGGGCACTGAACAGCCAGATGCCGGTGACGGCGACGACCACGTAGGTGACGGGCAGTGGCAGCCGTACGGAGAGCAGCAGGGCGCCGGCCGCGGTCAGCAGGAACCAGACCGCCGAGACGCGGGCGGCTCCGAAGCGGGTGGCGACGGCGCCCGCGATCACCATGCCGGCGATCCCGCCCGCGTTGATGACGAGGAGAAAGACGACCGAGGACGTGGGGCCGTATCCTGCCGCCCGCATGAGCTGCGGCAGCCAGGTGCTCACGCCGTAGACCAGCAGCAGTCCGCAGAAGGACGCGGTCCACAGCAGCGGGGTGCCCCTCCGGCCGGCGCCGCGGAACAGGGTCAGGGCAGTGTGCCAGCGGGCCCGGAGCCCGGCCGCCGGCGCGGTGGCGGCGTGCGGTGGCCGCAGACCGTAACGTCGTGCCAGCTTGCGGGCCTCCGCTGTCCGCCCCCTGGCGAGCAGGACGGCCGGAGACTCGGGCAGCAGCCACAGCAGCAGCGGCACGGCCACGAGCGCGGGCACGGCCCCGGCCCAGAACACCGAGCGCCAACCGCCGTCGGACGCCGCGGTGAGGCCCAGGACGGTCGCGAGCATGCCGCCGACGTGGTAGGAGGTCATCAGCGCCCCGGCGGTCAGGGCGGCCCGGGCGCCCGGCGCGAACTCCATCACCATGCTCAGGCAGGTGGGCATGACCCCGCCGAGGCCGAGGCCGGTGACGAACCGCCCCAGCCCGAAGGCATCGACGCCCTGCGCAACGGCGCACAGGGCCGATCCGGCCGAGAACAGCAGGGTGCAGCCGACGATCACCGGCCGACGGCCGGCCCAGTCGGTGAGGTTGCCCGCGGCGAGGGCCCCGATGAGCATGCCGAAGGTGGTCCAGCTGCCGACGGTCCCGGCGACGGCGGGGGTCAGGCCCAGCCCGGGGTCGGCGAGCATACGCGGCATCACCGCCCCGTAGACGTTGACGTCCATGCCGTCGAAGAGGACGACGAGCCAGCACAGGGCCGGCACGACGAGGGCACGACGGCGGGCCGGGCGGGGGGCCGGGCGGGGGGCCGCCGCGACGGCTGCCCCCCGCCCGCCCAGGACTCGACTGGTCGTCACGCGGCGCCTGCCGGTGCCAGGACGTTGCCGGAGCCTGCGGCGAGGATGGTTCCGCGCATGGGCGGGTGCCTTTCTGGGTCGAGGTGGGGCCGGCGGGAGGGACGGGGCCGGGACGGGCAGCCGGGGCCGTGGGGTACCGGCCTTCCCGACCGCCCGCCGTTCGGCGTCGCCCCGGTGTCCGCTCAGGTGGTGAGGCTGAGGGCGGGGGTGGTGGTGACGAGGAGGGTTGCGATCAGGTCGGCCAGGTGGAGGGACTGGGACGGGTTGAGGCGGGGGTCGCACACGGTGTGGTAGCGGTGTCCGAGCCAGGTGTCGTCGATGTCCACGTCCACGCACTCGGTGACGTCGTCTCCCGAGAGCTCCAGGTGCACACCACCGGGAGGCGTCCCGGTCTCCCGGCAGGCGGCGAAGAAGCCGCGCAGTTCCTCTTCGATAGCCCGCATGGTGCGGGTCTTGACCCCACCCGGGCTGGTGACGCCGTTGCCGTGCATGGGGTCGCTGACGAAACGGTCGGCCAGCCCGACGGTCGAAGCCGCGGTGAGCAGTTCCCGGGCACGCTCGTAGGCCAGGGCCCGGCCCATCCGAAGGACGAAGGTGAGCCGGCCGGGGACGTTGTCCGGGTTCAAGGCCGCGTGCAGGGCGAGGAGTTCGTCAGGAGTGCAGCCGGGGCCGACCTTGACGGCGATCGGGTTGGCGATGCCGGAGGCGAACTCGATGTGCGGGCCGGTGAGGGACCGGGTGCGCTCACCGATCCACAGCAGGTGACCGGAGTGGGACCAGCGGGCGCCGTCGACGGGTGAGGTGCGGGTCTGGGGGAGTTCGTAGTCGAGGAGCAGGGCTTCGTGGGAGGTGTAGACCCCCGATCCGGCCAGGAAGGAGAGGGTCTTGGCCGACTCGCGGTAGGCGCGCAGCAGGTTGCCCGGGTCGGGGACCCGGCCGGCGGCGGTGAAGGCGGCGGCGTTGACGGCGTCACCGAGGTAGGAGGGCAGGGAGGTGTTGCCGCGTCGTTCGACGGATGACGAGCGCGGCTTGGCGTACTGGCCGGCGATCCGACCCACGGTGACGACCCGGGTCCCGGAGGCCTGGGCGATCCGCTCGGACATGGCGCGCAGCAGGTCGACACGGTTGCGTACGGCGCGGGGGGTGTTGTCGGTGAAGGTCTCGGCGCAGTCGCCGCCCTGGAGCAGGAACGCAGGGCCGGCGAGTTCGGCCCGCAGGGCGCGGGCTTCCGCCATCGGGACGAGCGGGTCGGCGTGGGCGAGGACCCGCCGGACGCGGGCCGTCTCCCTGGGGTCGGGCCAACGGGGCTGGTGGTCGGGGAGGGCGGCGCGGGACCCCGTCCCCGCCTCGGTCGTGGTGGTCACGAAGCGCGGGTTGAAGACCTCGTGCACGAGGACCGTGGCGTGGTTGGAGAAGGCGATCTCGTAGGCACGGCCGGGCGCGCCGGCGGGGAGCAGGCCGAACGGTTCGACGGTGAGGCCGGTGGCGAGGATCCGGCGGCGTTCGTACAGACCCAGGCTGCGCGTGTGCAGGCCGAAGGGGGTGTCGTCCCGGGGTATGACGTGGGCGGCGTCGGTCTGGCGGAAGGTGATCAGGTTTTCGCTGACCACGGACCCCGCACGGTCGCGCAGGCGGGATCGGCGGATCCGCAGCTGCGGGTGGGGGCCGGCCCCGAAGACATCGGTGAGGTGACCGGAGGCCCGCAGCGCGGCCGGGTCGGGGCCGGGCAGTACCTCGGCCGAAAGCGGGGAGTCCATGAGTGATTGCAGCAGCACGGTCGTGGAGCCTTCGTTGCGCAGCATCATGCGGGTCGCGGACGGCAGCGCGGGGGGCTCGGCGAATTCGGGGTACGCGGACAATCGAAACACCCTTGGGTCGGTGGTGGTCATCGTGGCGTGGCTGTGCGTGGGGTGGGGTGGCGCGGACATGGCGGTGCGTACGGCCGGGACGGCGGAGGGTCAGAGCACTTCGGCGGGCTCCCGGAAGGCAGAGGTCTCGGCCACCACCTGGCCGATCAGCTTCGCGGCCGCCTCGGCCCCGTTGCCCGTCGGCGCGATGGCCCGGGACGCCTCCGCGGCCCGGGCACGGAAGTTCTCCGGTTCGTCGAAGGCCGTGCGCAGGATGGTGAGCAGCGTCTCGGCATCGGGCTCGGTGGCCGTGGTGTATCCGAGGTGGTCGAGCCGGGTCATGGCCTCCCGCTCGTGATACTCGTCCCGTCCGCTGAGCACGTAGGCGACCGGGGCGTCCATCACGGCGAGCTCGGTGACCGAGAGCCAGCCGGGGGGCGAAAGGATGACCTTGGCGTGCTTGACCAGGGAGTGCCAGTCGGCGACGTAGTCGACGAAGACGACTCCGTCCCGCTCCTCGGTGAAGGTCTGGCGGCCGATCACGACGAGTCGGGCCGTCGGGTGGTCGACGCGCAGCTTCTCGAAGGCGGTGAGGTAGTGACCGAGCAGCCGCTCCTTGTTCTCGGTGAACATGGTGGTGCCGCCGAAGCCGACGATGGCGTAGTCGGTGCCCTGCAGGCCGAAGCGGGCGTCGATCTCGGCGCGCGGTGCCGGGTCGGCTGCGCATTCGTCGCGGACGATCGGGCCGACGACGTGGCCGTTTCCGGCCGCGATGGCGTCGAACACCGGTGTGCCCCGGTCGAGTGCGGGAACGCTGGGCTTGTCGGTGAGGACAGCGCGGGCGCGCCGGGTCACCCAGCCGAAGAGGGTGGTCAGCGAGGTCCGGATGGCGTTGACCTCTTCGGGGTCGTCGAGTTCGAAGCCGGCCTCCAGGAGCGTGGCGTTGTCGATCTGGCCGAGCGTGAAGTCGTAGCGCTCGGTGACCAGGACGTAGGGGACGCCGGAGATCTCGGCCGCCAGGCACGCGGCGACGTTGTAGTCGCTGACGACCACATCAGGCCGGACGGAGCCGATCAGTGCGACCGCGGCGAGCATCCGGTCGCCGCTGATGAACGTCCGGTTGAGGTAGCCGGTGACGTACGAGGTCCAGTCGAAGTGGCGGGTGAGCTGCGAGGTGTTGGCGTGGTCCTGCTGGTCGGAGGCGGTGTGCACATGCACGCCGAGGGCCTCGAACATCGGGGTGAACAGAGCGCTCTTGGAACCGAGGTACGCGTGCTGCTGCGCTTCGGGGAACAGCGTGCGCACTTTCGCGGCCACCGCGAGGGCCCGCATGTTGTGGCCGGTGCCGGTCTCGGCCGGCAAGTGGAGGACCTTCATCTGTTGGCACCTTTCGGGGTGGGAACGGGCAGGTCCGACCGGCCGGGCGGGAACCCGGCATGTCATGACGAGCCTGGCGGCAGGGCCGCGGCCTGCTGCGGGACGGGGCGCGGGGCAGTGGGGGGCGCGGGGCAGTGGGACGAGGGCGCGGGGGAGTGGAGGGGCGGGGAACGGAGGGGGCTCGGCCGGGGGCTCAGGCGCTCGCCAGCTCCATCACGTACTGCCCGTAGCCGGATGAGGGGGAGAGCTCTTTGCCGAGCAGGGCCAGCTGCTCGCGGTCGATGTAGCCCATCCGGTAGGCGACCTCCTCCAGGCAGGAGATCCGGATGCCCTGGCGCTTCTCCAGCACCTGCACGAACATCGCGGCCTCCAGCAGGCTGTCGTGGGTGCCGGTGTCGAACCAGGCCGTGCCGCGTCCCAGGTTGACCAGGCGGGCCCGGCCCTCGCGGACGTAGGTGAGGTTGAGGTCGGTGATCTCCAGCTCGCCGCGGTCGGAGGGGGTGAGCCCGGCGGCCCGGCGCACCGCGTCGCCGTCGTACATGTACAGGCCGGTGACGGCGAGGTTGGAGGCGGGCGCGGCGGGCTTCTCCTCGAGGCCCACGATGGTGCCCCCCTCGTCGACGGTGGCCACTCCGTACCGTTCCGGGTCGCTGACCGGGTAGCCGAACAGGGTGCAGCCGTCGAGGCGTCCGGCCTCCGCGCGGAGCATGTCGGGCAGCCCGTGCCCGTAGAAGATGTTGTCTCCGAGGATGAGGCAGATGTCCTGACCGTCCGCGAACCGGGCGCCCAGGGTGAGGGCCTCGGCAATGCCGCCGGCCTTGTGCTGCACGGTGTAGGTGAGCGAGACGCCGAGGCGTTCGCCGTCACCGAGGAGCGCCCGGTAGGTGTCGAGGTGCTGCGGAGAGGAGATGACCAGGATCTCGGTGATGCCGGCCTGCATGAGCACGGACAGCGGGTAGTAGATCATCGGCTTGTCGTAGACGGGCAGCAACTGCTTGGAGTGCACACTGGTGAGTGGGCGCAGGCGGGTGCCGGAGCCGCCGGCGAGGATGATGCCGCGCATGGTTCCCCCTTCGAGGCGCTTGGCGCAGGACGCCGGTTCACCGGGCGCGGGGCCCGGGGTGGGTGAGGTGGGACGGGCCGTCAGCCGGCCTCGGTGGTCGTGCTCGGGTCGCCGGTGCGGACACCCGGGGCGACGGCGAGAAGGGGGCGCCACCAGTCGGTGTGCTCCCGGTACCAGGTGATGGTCTCGGCGAGGCCGTCTTCGAAGGCGACCTCGGGGCGGTAGCCGAGGGCCCGCAGCTTGGAGTCGTCCAAGGCGTAGCGGCGGTCGTGGCCCTTGCGGTCGGCGACCCGGCGGACGGCGGACCAGTCGGCGCCGCATGCGTCGAGGATCAGTTCGGTGAGGCGCAGGTTGGTCAGTTCCCTGCCCCCGCCGATGTTGTAGACCTGCCCGGACTCGCCCTTGGCGAGGACGAGGTCGATGCCCCGGCAGTGGTCGTCGACGTGCAGCCAGTCGCGGACGTTGAGGCCGTCGCCGTACAGCGGCACCGATCCGCCCCGCAGGAGAGTGGTGACGAAGAGCGGGATGACCTTCTCGGGGAACTGGTACGGGCCGTAGTTGTTGCTGCAGCGCGTGATGGAGAGGTTCAGCCCGTGCGTCCGCGTGTATGCCAGGGCCAGCAGGTCGGCCCCGGCCTTGGCAGCCGCGTAGGGCGAGTTGGGGGCCAGGGGCCACTCCTCGGTCCAGGCGCCCTCGTCGATGGATCCGTAGACCTCGTCCGTGGAGATGTGGACGAATCTGGCCAGGCCCGCGGTGCGCGCGGCGTCCAGCAGGTTCTGGGTGCCGAGGACATTGGTACGGACGAACTCCGCCGGGTCCTGGATGGAACGGTCGACGTGGGTCTCGGCGGCGAAATTGACCACCGCGTCCACATCGGCGAGCAGGCGGGGGACGAGGTCCGGGTCGGCGATGTCACCTTCGACGAACCGCAGCCCGGGGTGATCCGCCACCGGGGCGAGGTTGGCGAGGTTGCCCGCGTACGTCAGCTTGTCGAGCACGGTCACGCGGTCGACCGCCAGCTCCGACCGGCCGTCGAGAAGTCTTCTCACATAATTTCCGCCGATGAAACCAGCGCCACCGGTCACCAATACGTGCATGAAATGTATCCGCCCTTCGACGGTGTCACTCGATATTCCGCGGCGCGTGGCGCCGTCCGGAGAAATGCGGAAAGGAGGGAGGGCGTGACGATATCGCCTCTCCGATGTTTTTCGTTGCCCCCGTGCACTCCCGACCTGGACGCAAGCCAGGCCGGGAGGCGATGTCCCATGATCGTAGAACGTCGAACATGCCTGCGCAACACTATACTAGCCAAGGGCGAGGTCAACGGGGTGTGGCCGTGGCCGCGCGAAGGGCAATGGCTTCGTCAAGTTCGCACTTGGGAAGCTGAAGTGGAATTCAGCATTCCCCCAAGAGGCGTCGATGTGAAAAGTTTCGATACCGGATGAGCCGCTCCGGAAAGGCGGGCAGAAACTCGGGCGGCGGGTTGCGAAGCTGACCGGGGAACACTAGTTTCCGGCTGCATGGAACATTCCCTGGCGCCGTCGGCGCTTATAGAGGGCGACACCGAGGTGGCGCCCGCCACGACCGTCGGGCCCGGCACCTGGATCCGGTTCGGTACCTCGATAGGCGGGTCCGCCCTCGCGGGCGGGGTCTTCGTCGGCTTCCGCTGTCGACTGGACGGGGTCCGCGTGGCGAGCGGCTGCCAGATCGCCTCACTGGCCCGGATCGGACGCGAGGGCGCCGCCCCCGTCACGATCGGAGCCGGCGCCTGGATCGGCGCGCGGGCCGTGGTGGAACCCGGGGTCCGCATCGGTCCGGGGGCTGTCGTCGCTGCCGGGGCGCACGTGCGCGCGGACGTCCCCTCCGACGTGATCGTCGTGGGCCGCCCGGCGCGCGTGCTGCGTCGTCGCGAGGTGGAGGAGGACGGGGCGCCCGACTTCACCGCCGTCCTCGACCGGGTCCGGGGCCGCGCCGACGCCGGGCGGGCGCCTCTGCCCGCCCACTGGACCTCCTCCGGGGGCGGCCTGCTCGACGCGGCCCTCTCCGGCGGCCCCGATGTGCGCCTGGGTGCGGGGGTGATCGCCATGGGCCGCCCCGACGGCCCGTCGCCGCGCGGGGGCCTGCGCGTCGGTGCGCGCGTCCGGATCGGTCCCGGGGTCGTCCTCGAAGGGTCCGGCGGCATCGACATCGGGCCGGAGGCCGACGTGGGGGACGGCGCCCTGATCGTCTCCAGCGGCCATGACCTGAGCCGTCGCTCCCTGCCCTGGCGGGGCGGGCCGGTCCGGATCGGCGCGGGGGTGGTGATCGGCGCGGGGGCGACGGTCGTCGGCCCCTGCCGGCTTGGCGAGGGGGCGGTCGTCGCCCCCGGCTCCGTCGTCGTCCGCGACGTCCCGGCCGGGTCCTTCACCACCGGGGTCATCTCCTGCGCCGACCGCCCCCGCCAGGCCCTGTCGCGTTCCTGACGCTCCGTCCGCCCCAACTCCCCCTGCCCCGTGCTGTCGCACCGGATCTTCTGCTACGCTCCCGATACTTCGATTTTCTTCGAACAACGAACTTCGGGAGCGGGCGCCCCTCACGCGCTCCGAATCCAAAGGAACCCGATGACCAGTCCTCCTTCCCTCCGCGCCTTCGTCCGGGAACACCTCCTCGACGAAGAGGCACGCGTCCCGGCCGTCCTCGGCCGCGACCGTGCCGACGTGATCGCCCCCGACCGCACCCTGCGGGACGCCGCACTGGCCCTCCTGACCCTCCCCGGTCCGGACGACACCGACCTGACGCGCCGACTCACCCGCGCCCTGCGGGAGTTCGACGATCCGGACCTGCCCGGCTCCCGCGAACTGCTCGACGTCACCGGCGCACCCCACCCGATCGGCGACGTCCGCACCCCTTCCGTACAGGCACTCGCCGCCTGGGCCCTGCACCGGGCCGGGACGCTGAGCGGCGACGACACCTTGCTCACCGAGGCCCGCAGGCGGCTCGACCACGTCGTCGAGGCGGTCCTGCGCCACGACTGGCCGGCCCGGCTCGACCGCTCCGCGACCATGGTCCTGGACGAGGCCGGCCCGCTGCAGGAGACCGCCGTACTGATCCTGGCGGCCGACGCCCTGCACCCGCAGACGGGTTCGGCCTTCCTCGACGCGGCAGCCGAACGGCTGGACCGCTACACCCACGGCGACGCCGTCTGGGACTGTCTGACCCCGCGCGGGGCGCCGGACACACTCCGCGGCCACCGCACCGGGTCGGCCGCCCTGGCAGCCCTGGCCTGGGCGGCGCTCCACCGGCGCGGTCGCGCCGGCGCCGCGGACCGGGCCGGCCGGATCCTGGTCCACGTACACGAGCACCACCAGCACGTCGGCACCGGCGGCTACTGGGACCGCAGCTCCGCCGACTCGGTGGTGCGCGTCGACGCGGTCGCAGCCCTGCACGGCCGCCCCGACTCGCCGTTCCCCGCGAAGTTCGTCGCCGACCACGCCCTCCTCGCCCTGGCGGCGCGGACCGCAGCCGCGCTCGACGGCCCGGACACGGACGACGGGCCCGCTCTGAAGGCCCTCGCGCAAGAGGCCGAAGCCGAGCTGGAACGGAACACCGACCCCGTGGCAGGCGGTGTCTTCCACGGCCAGGGCAGCTGGTTCTCCACCCCTGTCGACCCGACGGTCCCCCTCGCACGGCACGTCATGGTGCCCCCGCGCACCACCGGCTCCTTCGCCGTCGGCAACACCACCTACGTCCCCTTCCACGGCAAGCACGCCCGCACCCAGCTGCTGGCCCTGGCCGTCCTGGGCGACCGGGTGGTGGCCCCCGGCGCCGCGCCGGAGCTCGTCGAGCCTTTGCAGCCGGACCCGTTCGACAACGACCTGGGACACGTCACCACCGGACGGCTGTCCGAAGGACTCATCGACACCGGGCACTACCTGCGCTGGCTGCGCTCCACCGCCTCCGGGCTGGGCTACGGCCTCACCCCGTACCGGTCCCCGCTGGGCCTGCGCTCCGACCGCACCGCACAGACCTTCTCGGTGCTCCACGTGGTGTCGGACCTGCTGGCCCTGGATGAACCGGTACCGAACACACCCGGAGTGCTCACCGGTGTCTTCGCCACACAGAACCCGGACGGCGGCTTCGGAGAACAACCCGCCCTGCCCTCCGAGACGTTCACCACCTACTGCGCGGTGCTGACGGCCGTCGTGCTGGGGGGCGCGGACCACCCCGACTTCGACCGGGACGCCTGCGTGGCCTTCCTCCGGTCCTGCCAGCGTCCGGAAGGCGGGTTCGGCAACGCGCCCGGCTTCCCCTGCGACGCCTGGCACTCCCACCTCGCCACCCTCACCCTCGTCGCCCTGGGCGCCCGCCCCGAGCGGGAGGACGACCTGGTGGCCTACCTGCTCGCGTGCCGCAACCCGGACGGCGGCTACGGCAACCGGCCCGGCTCCCCGTCCGACACCTTCGCGACCTTCCGCGCCGTCGGCGCCCTGATCGCCCTCGGCCTGCGCCCGCCGCACTGCGACGAGACCGTCCTGTGGCTGCGCGGACTGCAGACCGGGGCCGGAGGCTTCCGCTACCGGACGGACGGCGCGGAGAGCTTCGTCGGCTCGTACCACGCCATCGGCGGGCTCTACATGCTGGGCGCGCTGCCGGCCGACACCGAGGCGTGCGTCCGGTGGATCACCACTCGCCAGAGCGCCGACGGAGGGTTCTCCCGCGCACCCGGCACCCCCTCGGAGACCACCGACGAGGGATTCATCGCGATACAGGCACTGCACATGCTCGAAGGGAAACTCAACCGCTCCTGGGCGGTGATGATGACATGACCACCACACCAATCTCCTCCACCACCGGCGCGACGCAGGCGCCCGCTCCGGCCGTCCGCTCGTCGCGGACCGTCGCCTTCCTCGCGTTCGCCACGATGTTCGTCATCGGGACGGACACCTTCCTCGTCGCCCCGCTGCTGCCGACCCTGACCCACGCCTTCGACGTCTCCCCCGACGTCTCCGGCTGGATGGTCAGCGCCTACGCCCTGGGCTACGCCGTCTTCGCGCTGATCGCCGGCCCGATCTCCGACGGGCGGGACCGGCGCCGGGTGCTGCTGGCCGGGTTGACCGGATTCATCGTCATGACCGCACTGTGCGGGTTCGCGCAGGGGTTCTGGACGATGATCCTCTTCCGGTTCCTCGCCGGCGTGAGCGCCGCGTTCGTCTCCCCGCAGATCTGGGCGTCCATCCCGGTCCTGGTGAAACCCCAGGAGATCGTCCGGACCATGGGCTTCGCCACCGCCGGCCTGTCCATCGCCCAGTTCGCCGGCATCCCCCTCGGCAGCTGGCTCGCCGCAGGCTCCTGGCACCTGCCCTTCTGGGCCATCGGCGGCCTCTCGGTGGCGCTGTGGCTGCTGCTCGCCCGCCTCTTCCCGTCCGTCCCGGGCCGGCCCGGCGCGGGCAGCGGGGCACAGGCCATCCTCGGCGCCTACAAGACGGTGCTCGGCACCGGCCGGCTGCGCTGGTACCTGCTGGGCTACCTCGTCTTCCAGACCGGAAACTTCGAGGCGATCTCCTTCCTCGGCTCCTGGTTCACCAAGGACTTCGGCCTGGGCGTCGCCTCCGTCGGCACCGCGATGATGGCGGTGGGCGCCGGCAACGTGATCGGCTCCCTGTTCGGCAGCCGCCTGGTCGCGCGCCTGGGCCTGTACCGGTCCCTGCTGACCGGGGTGCTGACCATGGCCGCCCTGTACTGCCTGGTTCCGCTGTCCCCCAACCTGGGGGTCGCGCTGACGCTGCTGGCCCTGGTGATGATGGTCGGCGGGTGCATCTTCCCGGTATTCATGAGCATCCTGCAGTCGCAGACCCAGACCGCCCGGGGCACCGTCTCCTCGCTCTCCAACTCCGCGATGTACGTGGGCACCACCGTCGGCGGCGCCGTCGGAGGGGTGCTCCTCGGCAAGGTCACGGGGTTCTGGGGCGTGGCCGGGTTCACCGTCGCCGCCTACCTGGTCTCGCTCCTCGTGTATGCGGCGGCCGGAGCCTTCGCCAAGCAGGAGGCGTCCGCGTGAGCACCGCCGTCCTCTTCGACCGCTACGGGGACCCCGGGGTCCTGTACCCGGCCGAGGTGCCCGATCCCGTGGCCGGCCCCGGTCAGGTGGTCGTCCGGTACACCGCGATCGGGGTCAACCCGATCGACTGGAAGATCCTGTCCGGTGAGGTCCGCGCGTACGTCCCGATGGACCTGCCCGGCGGCTGCCTCGGCGTCGAGGCAGCGGGCGTGGTCGTGGAGGTCGGTGCCGGGGTGCGCCGCTTCCGGGCCGGCGATCACGTCATCCGGCACGGCCGCCCCGGCACGTTCCGGGAGTACGAGGCCGTCGCGGCCTCCCAGGAGGCCGACGAACTCACCCTTCGACCGGCCCGGTTCACCGACGAACAGGCCGCCGTCCTGCCGGTGGCCGCCGGCACCGCCTACTCGGCCCTGCGCCGGGTGGGGCTGCGGCCCGGAGAACGGCTGCTGGTGCACGGAGCATCCGGCGGCGTGGGCGCGGCCGTCGTGCAACTCGCCCTGCTGCTGGGCGCGGGCGAGGTGGTCGGCACGGCCTCGCCCGCCCGCCACGGCCTGGTCCGCGCCTCGGGGGCGACCCCGGTCGGCTACGGCCAGGGGCTGTCGGAACGCCTCGCGGAGCTCGGGCCGTTCCATGCCTCCGTCGACTGCGCGGGCGGGCCGGAGCCCACCGAGACGGCCGTCCGGTTTGTCGCGGACGCCGCCCGGCGGGTCACGATCGTCCCGGACGCGGCCGCCCATGCGCGCGGGGTCCCCTTCCTGGAGCATGTCCCGCTGGAGCTGACGAGCACCCTGGACCTGCTCGGCACGGCCCCGTTCGAGCTGCCCGTGGCCGCCCGGTACCCACTGGAGCAGGCCGGCGCGGCACTTGCGCACTCCCTGCGGGGCGGCGTCGGAGGGAAGATCGTGCTCGTACCCGGCGGGTGAGCCCGCGCTCGCGCCCCGAAGGCCGGATGCCCCACACCGCACACCGGCCGACGGGCATCCGGGGTTCCCTCGCTTCTCCTCCGGCCGCTTGGTGCTTCTATAATCGTAGAACGTTGAACCTGCCAGGCCTGGAGGTACCCGCCGGGAAGGCGCGGCCTCGGTGCCCACCACACGAAGAAGGTCGCCCATGCGCAGCCCGCTCTACCACCCCGATCGGAGTGAGCTCTCCCTGGACCGGGTGCTGCACGCGCTCAGCGATCCCATCCGTCGGGACATCGCGCGCGTCATGCACGTGGAGGGCTCCCGCTCCTGCGGACAGCTCGACTACCCGATCGCCAAGTCGACGCTCTCGCACCACCTCAAGGTGCTGCGCGAGTCCGGGGTCATGCACACCGAGGTCCGCGGTACGACCCGCATCATCACCCTGCGGCGCGACGACCTCGAAGCCCGTTTCCCCGGGCTGCTCGACGCGACCCAGATCACCAGCCCCGCACCGGACGCGGAACCGGTCGGCGCGGGCGCGGCTTCCGCCTGAGGGGACCTCCCGGCCCCGCTCACGATCCCCTCGGGCCCCGACACCCGGCGCGTCCCCTGCGCCGGCCTCTCGCAGCGAAGGGATCACCGTTGACCTCGACCGTGCCCCGGCGCCCGGCCCGCAAGGCCGGCGTCGACCTCCCGGTCCTCGGACTGGGCACCTGGCGGACGATCGACCGGATCGGCCCCGACCGGCTGGCAGACCTGCTGGCGGCCGCCCGCACGGCCGGCGCCCGGCTGGTGGACACAGCCCCGGTCTATTCCGACGCGGAACCCCGCCTGGCCCGACTACTCCGCGAGGACCCCTCGTTCTTCGTCGCCACGAAGATCTGGGACACCGAACCGGATGCGGTCGAAGCCGTCTTCGCCCGCCAGCTCGCGAGCTACGCGCGCCCGTCCATCGACCTCCTCCAGGTGCACAACCTCAACGGATGGCAGGCCAACCTGGACTGGCTGGAGCGGCAGAAGGCGGCCGGGCGGGTCCGGTTCACCGGCGTCACCTACCAGTTCGACCACGCCTTCGGCATCGGCGGCAGCCGAGCCGACCTCGCCCACGTCATCGCCACCGGCCTGGTCGACTTCATCCAGATCAACATGAACGCGGCGGAGCCCACCCTGGCCGAGGACATCCTCCCGGCCGCCGCCGAGGCCGGCATCGGCGTGGTCGTGATGCGGCCGTTCGGCGAAGGCGCGCTGCTGGCGGCGCCGCCGCCCGCAGGATTCCTCCGCGAACTGGGCTGCACCAGCTGGCCCGAAGCCCTGCTGCGCTGGGTCCTCACGCACCCCCAGGTCACCACCGTCCTGACGGCGACCTCCCGGCCGGAGCACTTCCTTGCCAACGCGGCGGCCGTCCGCTCAGGGCCACTGGGGCACGCGGAGGCGTCAGCCGTGGCCGACCACGCCCGGTCGGCCCTGGGAGCGGGGTCCGGGCGATGAGTACGAACCGACGAACGGACGGCAGCCGCCCCGGCCGCACCCGGCAGGGTCCGGCAAGGGCGACACGCCATGGCGAACGGAGCGGCCCCTTGGGCGTGCACAGCGGCGGTGAGAGCCTCACCGGCCGGATCAACCACCTCTTCTCGGTGGCCGGGTTCACCGATCACCGAGGCCGGTGGCAGACGTTCGGCACGGGCGAGGTCGCCGACCTGATCAGCCGCTCCGAGGACCGGTACGGGGTCCGGCTCTCGCGCAGCTACCTGGGGATGCTCCGGTCCGGGCGCTACACCAACCCCTCGATCGCCGTGGTGATGGCGCTCGTCCGGTTCTTCAACGACCACCGGGCCGAGGGCCATCCGGAGATCAGCGTCGACTGGCTCACCTCCGGCGCCACCGGAAGCGACCCGGGGCACGGCGCCGCCCCGGAGGCACCGTCCGCCCCCTACACGGCCGACGGCCCCGACCCGGCGGACGGACCCGATACGGCCGACGGGCTCGGCGCGCTCGCGGACCGGCAGGTGCGCCACATCGCCCTGCGCGCCGGCCGCATGACGCCCGAGCTGAGGAACCGGCTCATCGCGATCCTCGACACCATGGAGGAGACCCCTTGACCACTGGCCGGCTGCGCACCATGCGCGACTGCCGCAAGTACGTCCGCTCCCTGATGCTCGATCCCTATTCGTCCGCCCACGAGCTGTGCGACCAGATCGGCTCGGTGCGCGGCAGACCCATCAGGGTGATCGAGGCGCGCCTGCCGATCCCGGGCCCGATGGGGGTCTGGGTGTGCCGGACCGACGACGACGTCGTCATCGTCCAGGACCTGGCCGTCGGCGCCCACCGCGACCACATCGTGCTGCACGAGCTCGCCCACATACTGTGCGAGCACGAGGGCGAGCGCTACCGGCACGACGAGCCGGCCCTGTCCGCTCTCGGCCACGCCCCCGACGGGGGCGCGGTGGTCCGGTTCCGATCGGTCCACGACTCGGCGGCGGAGCGCGAGGCGGAACTCCTTGCGGCCGCGTTCGCCGAGTTCGCGATCGACGACCGGGCCGAGGCGGGGATGGCCTGGGACGTACAGCGGTACTTCGGCGGGGCCTGAGCCGCCATGATCACCTACCTCCAGTCGCTCCTGTCCGCGTTCCTGTGCCTGGCGCTGCTCGCCAAGATGGTGGCCCTGCGGGTCGGCTCGCGGCCGACCCCGCAGGCCCCGATGCTGTTGACCGCGCTGGGCAGCTTCACCGTCGCCGCGCTCGTGGGCATTCCCGCGGTCCGCGCGTGGATCCCCTGGGCGACCGTGCCCGGGGTCGCCTCCATCATCATGGACACCGGTGTGTCGGTGAGCCTGGCCCTGCTGGCCACCTACTTGTGGACGCCACTGGAGCGCGCCGGCTCGGTTCCCTGGTGGCGAGGGCCGCTCTTCCTGACCGCGTGGGCGGTGAGCGGACTGCTCGCCGCTCTGATGGCGTCGACTCCGGCGCCCCTGCGCACCAACCCGCTGCAGAACCAGTACACCGGGGACTGGCGGATCGTCGGCGTCTACGTGATCGGCAACCTCTTCTTCCTGGCGTGCTCCGGGGCCTCGGCGATCGCCTGCGCCCGGATCGTCCGGATGGTGCGCGGCCACATCGCCGTCGGGGTCGCGGTGGGGGCCGTCGGCATGGCGGCCTACTCGGTCACCTGCGTCAACCGGCTGTTCCTGGTGGCCGGTCAGCCGCTGCTGGAAGGCGACTGGTTCACCTGGTACAGCGTCCTGAACTTCGTTTTCACCGAGGCCGCGGTCCTGGCCAGCGTGCTCGGTCTGCATTTCACCGCCGTCTGGCGGGTCGCGGTGATCTGCCGGCGGCAGTTCGACGACCTCCGGGCCTTCCTCCTCCTGGGCCCGGCATGGCGGCGACTGACCGCCCTCCACCCTGACGTGGTACTGCCCTGGGAACCCGGCCCCCGAGGCCTGCGCGACCGGCTGGACCTCTCCTACCGCAGATACCGACGGGAGATCGAGTGCCAGGACGCCCTGCTCCTGACGGGCACCCCTGCGACCGGACGACCGCCGATACCTCTCTGACGCGACCAGGAAAATCTATACTGACCGCAGTAGACATTGCCTGCTTCTCTGGTTATGGTTTCTCTCGTAGCCCAGAGAGACAGCAGGGCTCGGCAGAGATGAACTGCCGGGCAGTAGTACCCGCAGTACAGGTTGTTGCAGTGTGCAGTGCGGTGCGGTGGTGGAGTGTCGGAGCCAGGGTTGTTGCAGGACGGCGACGGGACTGACTGCCGGACCGGGTGGCCCGCGGTGATGAGGGGCTGCCGAGAGCAGTACCGAGTTGGCAGTACTCGCAGTGGAGTCTGTGTGCAGTACCTCGGTGAAGGCGTCGGCTGCGGGCGCGCGCACCGGGAGGTTCGGCAGTGGGGTTCTAAGCCAGAGCAGATGCAGGATGGGCGACGGGGCTGGCTGCCGGAGCGTGACGCTGGGTCAGGTCACGAGCAGTATCAGTGGTAACAGCAGTGCAGGTAGTACCAGTAGTAAGCAGTAGAGCAGTAGACAGTGGTTGATCACCGAGGGAAGAACGGAGGGGCCGAGCGCCATCAGGATCGCCCGGGCGGTCAGTAGGAAGCCTGGGTACCGCAGGACATCGATAGTGAGGTGGTCTCCGGTCACGCATCCGCGATCCCCGCACGCCCGACAGCATCTAGGTCGGGTCGGCGGAAACATGAGGCCGGCGCAGTATCAGGGCCGGCAGATGGTGTAGCAGTTCCTTCGGGGCCCTGGTGCCAATGGCACCAGGGCCCCTCAACGCGTTCCCACGGAGAGAGGCCTTGAGAGCGGCCGTCCCGCCTGCACCATGGGCCGGCCCACCGACACGCTCGGTACCCACGGCCGCTTACACGCACTCGGTGAAGCACCCCGATCGAGGCGGCCGCGATCCGGTGTCCTGGCCAGTGGCCTCGATGGCGAGCTGGTCGTGTGGGACGTGACGGCGGGCCGGCTCGGGCACGGGGAGAGAGTCCAGGCGCTCGGGTGAGGCCGCGCTTCAGGAGGGCGGAGGTGGGGCGTTCGACGAGGCGATGGACCAGCCAGGCGGCAAGGAGCATGCCGAGTGTCATCACGGTGACCAGTGCCCACGGCGAAAGGTGGTGGCGCAGTAGGCGGATGCCGGTCCAGCCGATGTGTTCGTGGAGCAGGTGACGAGCTCTGGGCGAGAGAGGAAGCCGAACACGTGCAGGTGCTCCTGCCCAACCTCGAAAGCCGTGGGTCGACCAGCCATTCGAGACGCTCCGCAAGCTGATGATGGAACTCGAAGATGTCCCCGCCCCCGCCCCCGCCCCCGCCCCCGCGTCCGCGCTCCGTGTGGCGGGTCACGGACGTCGTCTGCCCTGCTTGCAAGGCCGGACCCGGTAAACGCTGCGGCTCACCGGGCGGTCACCCGCACCAGCCCCGGATTGCCCAGTTCCGGCGACGGTTCCCCTCACGGTGACCTCCGCCAGCCTCGCTCCGTAGGGCACGGCGATGCCGAGCCTGCTGGAGCGACGCCGAGGGGAGCCTCGGTGAGGCCGGCGGACACGATCAGGCGGCGAGCGCCGTGCCGCGACGGCAGAGGGTACGGGTACGTACCCGTACCCTGGGGGGATGGGAAGGAGCACCACGATGTCCGATGCCAACGTGAGAATCCCCGAGGAAGCCAAGGACCGCCTGGCCGCGATCGCGGCCGCCGAGGGGCTGTCCCTGCGCGCCTACCTGGCCCGGCTGGCCGAGACGATGCTGACGCCGGCCGAGCGCGCAGAGCGTGCGGAGAAGGCGCAGGCCGCGCTTCGGGCCTGGAACGGGTACGCGCCGACCACTGCCGAGCAGCACGCACTCGACGACGAACTCGATCGGCGCCTCGCGCAGGTGCAGCGCCCGTGAGCGAAGCGATGCACATCGTGCTGGACGAGACGGCAATGGCCGCGGCCGGGCAGGGCAACGTGCTGGCCTCCCGGCTGATCCACCGCGCGCACGCAGAGACCGGATGGTTCCTGTACGCCCCGGCGTGCGCGCTCGTCGAGGCCGACCGCGACCGCCCCGGCACTGCTGAGCACCTGGCCGCCCTGCCCGGCATCACTGTCCTGGATCTGGACCTGCCCGCCGCGCTCGCCGTCGCGCAGCAGGAGACCTGGGCAGCCGCCCACAGCCAGCATGCAGCGCAGCCCACCGTGGACCGGCCCGACGGCGCGATCGTGGCCACCACCCTGCCGAAGCGCTGGGAAGGCCAGCCGGTGCGGATCCTGGACCTCACTCCATGACCAGCCACCCAGCCGGCTCCCCGGTGGAGCGCTACAACGAGAACTTCTCGTCAGGTCCGTCCGTGGGGCGTCGGCACCTCGCCGGGCTGCAGCAGGAGACAGACGGACTTGAGGGCCGCGTTGAAGCCCTCGACCAGAAAATCGACCGCAGCCATGACCAGATCATCGTGCTGCTCACCTCCGGTCGGGGCCGCCGCACGTCCAGGGTCAGTTTCCGGCGAGCAGGTGTTCCTGCCGGGTCTGGACGAGGCCGCGCCACGCGGAGCGGACGTCGTCCTCGCTCGTAGTCCAGCGGATGGTCGACGCCCCGGCACGGGCAGGGCCCACGAAGTGAGCAATGTCGGTGAAGTAGGCGAAGTCGCCGGCCGTGCCACCCCCGGCTGTCGACAACGGGCTCGAACCGGCGGCAGCCGCGACCGTACCTCGCTGCTTCGAACATGGCGTCGGCGGACGTGATCGACATGTTCATCCAGCTCGACCTCGCGCACGTGAGGGGTGATGTCTCCAAGGCCGGAGTGGACGGCTCCCAGATCGACACCTGGGAGAACAACCTCCTCGCGGGGACCTCGATCCGGTACGGCGGCTATGGCGGCATCGCCTACCGGCACATCTCCGATACCTACATCGCGCTCTTCTCGCACTTCATCCCGTGTGGCGTGTGGGAAGCGGTGTATCTGTTCGAGGGACTGCTCAAGAACGAGTCCGAGGTGACCGTGGACATCGTCCACGGTGATACGCAGGGCCAGTCGCTGCCGGTCTTCGGGCTCGCGCACATGCTGGGCATCCAGCTCGGACCGAACGGCGCGCTCCCCGCCGGGGGCGCGCCGTTCTGCTTCCTACGTCCCCCTATCCCGGCGGCCATCACCGTGCCGACCACGGCCGACCCACGCGCCGCAGCAGCGCCCGTCTGATCTGGATCGCCGCCTCCGCCCTCGCGCTGCGCGGGCTGACCCTGCGCCCGGCGTTCTTCACCCACATCCACAACTCCGGCAGATCGAACCGCACATCACCTCCCGGCCCCAGCCGGCCGGCCGCCGAAGACACCCCGGACAACGTGCACGCCCTTCAGAAGCACCGACCCGCAGCCCGCCACCGAACCCGAAAGGAACCCCATGAAGCCGGACGAGAAGGAGTTTCGCGTCGGCACCTTCCACGGCCGCCACGACGGCGCTCCGGTCGAGGTCACCGCCACCCGCCACGACACCCGCCCCGAGCCGTACGCATGGACCTGCACTTGCGGTGTGGCCCGGTCCTTCACCACCGAGGACGCCGTCTTCCCCACCGCCTGGCGCCACACCCGCCTCGGACGCGACTGGCTCGACTACATCGTGTCCCGCACGCAGAGCTGACTGCTCCCCCCGGCGGCGGCCATGGTCCAGAGAGACCACCACGAGATGGGGACGGTCATAGAGCCTCTGCGCATTCCTCGACGAACGCGCAGAGCCGACGAATGAGGCTCAAGAAGGAGGGGGTGGGGTCCGAGTCGCCCTGCATGTGAGGTGCATCCTGAAGCCACTGCTGCCACAGGCCACCCGGTTCCCGGAAGCGGTCGGCTTGACCACCTCCAAGGTTCAGGTCGATGAACTGGAGAGCGCCCATGACGACGGTCTGGTCGTATCCGAGGTCAGGGCGACGGAGGTAGCGATCAAGGTAGGCGGCGAGCAGATCAGCGTCGCGCGCCGTTCCGAAACTGGCCAGGGTCACGCAATAAGCCAGCCCAACACAGCAGACCTCGCTGGCCAGCAGGAGTTCCCCGAGGCGCTCACGGAACTCGGTCCGGCGGGAGACAGCTACGAGCCAAGCCGCAGTTCTCCGTTCTCTCCAACTGCCCTCAAGAAGCGTGGCGATCTCATCCGGAGTAATGAGTCCCGCGTCCTCACAGAGATCTCGCAAGAATCGGTCGTACTCAGGACGTTGCATGCGCAGCACGCCGCCGCCGAGCTTCAGATAACGCCGCTCGGGCGTGACATAGCGGCGAACCAGGGCCAGCAACTCGGCATCGTCACGAGGATCGCGTATCACACGACCGATCTTGCCTTGCACGGCGAACGCAGTCAGCCCGATCCTTGCCCTGCTCGTCCGAGGACAGGCGATGGCCCACGCGGCTTCCGCGGTGCCGGCGTGCACGTGAACGTACCCAGTCCGGTACAGAGGGACGTGCCCGGCGGCGGACCCTCAGAGGACCCACTGGGGAGGCAATCCCGCTTTGGCACGCCAGTGGTCGGCGTCGTGAGGACCGGCCAGCCAGCCGGTCAGGCGTTCAGCCAACCGGCCACGGAACGTCGCGTCCTCCAGGCCGTCCGGACCCAACCCCGCCAAACCGTGGCGAAACAGACCGGCGAAGTCAGAGTCGGCGGATCCCGGCCAGAAAATTGCGTGATGCGAATAATTGCGCACCACGCATATTCCGCTAACATGAAGGGCATGAGTGGTCTTCGGGAACGGAAGAAGGAAGCCACGCGCGCAGCGCTGAGCTGGGCCGCAGTCCGGCTCACCGTCGAGCGCGGGTTGAGTGCGGTCAAGGTGGAAGACATCGCCGCAGCGGTCGGGGTGTCTCCGCGCACTTACAACAACTACTTCTCCAGCAAGGCCGAAGCGATTGCGTTTCGCTACCTTGAGCGCTCCTTGCGGCTCGCGGCCGAGCTGCGTCACGGACCGGCCGGCGAGCCCTTGTGGGAGGCAATCACTCGGGCGGCACTACGGCAGCTGGAGCCTGGCCCTGAGGTGGAGCACATGCCACCCCAGGAGCCCGATGAGTGGGCGGCCGGTCTGCGGGTGATGTTGGCCGAACCCGCGCTGGAGGCCGAGATGCTGCGGGCGAGCAAGATTGCGGAGAAGGAGCTTGCCGCAGCGATCGCTGACCGCACGGGCACGGATCCCGGGTCCGATCTCTACCCTCGTCTGGTGGCCGCGAGCGTGATGGCCGCGAACAATGTCGCCCTCGAGTTGTTCGTGCAAGGCGGCACGGGCGAGCCGATGGAGGTTCTGCTGCCCCGGGCTCTGCGCATGGTGGCCACCGGACTTCCCACTCCGTAGGCCCCTCCTTTCCACCCTGAACAGGGGCTGCTGCTTGCAGCCTCTACGCCGCCATTCCCCAAAAAGGAGAATTGTCATGCTTGATGTGGTAATTGTCGGTGGCGGCCCGAACGGGTTGATGCTCGCCTGCGAGCTGGCACTGGCTGGGGTGCGTCCGGTTGTGCTGGAGCGTCTCGCCGGCCCGAAGACCGAGCCCCGGGCGAACGGTCTGGTCGGTCAGGTGGTACGCATGCTTGACCGACGTGGTCTCTACGCACGCATCAGCGGATCCAGCGAGCCGCCCCGACCCGCGCCCCGCTACATGTTCGGCGCATTCACGCTGGACCTCACAGGACTCGACGACAACCCCGTGAGCCTGCTCCCAGCGCCGCAGGAGCAGATCGAAAAGGTCCTCGCCGAACGCGCCGTGGAACTCGGCGCCGACCTCCGCAGGGGGCAGGAGATGGCCGATCTGCACCAGGACAACGACTTCGTCCGGATCACCCTTGCCGACGGTGAGGCTCTCACCGCCCGTTACCTGGTAGGGGCTGACGGGGGGCACAGCCTGGTGCGACGCCTGTCCGGCATCGGCTTCCCCGGCGTGACCACCGACGACTTCGTCACCCGCTCCGCGAACGTGTCCGTGGCGGACGAATACCTGGGCCCAGACGGCAGCCTGCACGTTCCCGGCTACGGGAGCTTGCCACCCCTGCTGTACGTGCGCACGGAGCGCGGCACGATCGCGTGGGGCCTGCTGCCCGGCCGAGTGCCAGTCCTCAACACCACCGAAACCGGCAGGCCGGACGAGCACACCACCCCGATGACCTTCGAAGAGATGATGGCGAGCGCCGAACGCGTGCTGGGTGTGCCCGTCCCGCTGGATCCGCCGCAAGGAGAGGGACCGCACCTGCTTCGACGCCTTGCCGGCGGGAACACCCGACTGGCAGACCGCTACCGGGACAGGCGGGTACTGCTGCTGGGCGACGCGGCCCACGTGCACTCGGCGATCGGCGGCCCGGGACTCAACCTCGGCCTGCAGGACGCGGTCAACCTCGGTTGGAAGCTGGCCGCCACAGTGCGAGGGTGGGCCCCCGAAGGTCTGCTCGACACCTACGACGAGGAGCGCCGACCTGTCGCAGAACACGTCGTGGCCTCGACCCTGTCCCAGTCGGCACTGATGCGCCCCGGACCGGAAGTCAGCGCCCTGCGGACCGTCTTTGGCGACCTGCTCGCCTCACCTGACGGCACTGAACGCATCGCCCACCTGCTCGCTGGAACGACCGAGGACTTCGCGCCCGACCTCGTGGTCCACACCGGCGCAGGCACCCGTCGGCTGGCCGACTTGACCACCACCGCCCGGCCCTTGCTGCTGGACCTGTGCGGCGACTTCGCCGAGGCCGCGAAGCCCTGGCACGACAGGGTCGATGTCATAAGCGGCAAGGCAGAGAGCACGAGCGTGACCGGCCTGCTGCTACGCCCCGACTCCCACATAGCGTGGACCGGACACGAGCCGAAAGACGCCACCGGTCTGCGAGCCGCACTGCACCAGTGGTTCGGCACGCCGCTGAGCGGCGCCCGTGAGCCGGAGCAGGTCAGCGGTTAACCCGGGCCATCTGCTCGCGGCACTGTGCTGGTCGAGGCAAGCGGAGATCACCGACGCCCTGGTCGAGCTGCTGGTCGCCCTGGCCCACAAGATCAACGCTCGTGCCGAGCGGCGGGTGGAGAAGCAGCTGACGGCCGAGCTGAAGAAGGTCCGCGGCAAGGAGGGCATCCTCTTCAAGCTGGCGACGGCCGCCGTCGACAAACCGGACGAGGTCGTACGCCGGGCCCTGTTCCCGGTGGTGGGTGAGAACGTACGCCGGGCCGTGTTCCCGGTGGTGGGTGAGAAGACGCTGCGTGAGCTGGTGGCCGAGGCGAAGGCGAACGCGAAGGTGTTCAAGGCCAAGGTCCGCACCACCCTGCGCTCCTCCTACAGCTCGTACTACCGGCAGATGCTGCCGCCGCTGCTGAACACGCCGGGTTTCCGGTGTGACAACACCGCCTACCGCCCGGTGATGGACGCGATGAAGCTGCTGAAGAAGTACGCCGACGTCGACGGCAAGACCCGCTTCTACGACGCCACGGACCTTGCGCCGATGGACGGCGTAGTGCGCAAGGATGCTGGAGAAGCTCGCCGACAAGACCGGCAAAGGCGGCTTCTACCGCCTGGCCGACTTCGGCATCAACGGCGCGTTCCACCTCGACGTCCTCTGCACTAACGCGGAAGGTGCTGAACGCTCGCGCGAGAGGTTAGTTCTGCGCAAGTCGGAGCCGTCCGAAGGAGCGCTCGTCTGCAAGCCACTCATCGGCTTCATGGTGGGCGATGAGTGCCATCAGGTCGGCTCGGATCCCGGGCTGCAGCTGACCGAAGGCGGCACCGAATGCCTGAAGGTCGTCGTCACTGGCCAGCATGGTCAGGAGCTGCAGGACGTGGCCGCTGTTGTCTCGGGGGATCTCCAAGAGGTTGATAACTGCCATGGCCGCCCCTCTGACAAGGTCTCGACCGGGGAAGCGTTCCAGAGCGCCGAAGACAGCCTCGTGGGCACCGTGATCGTCCTCGGCGTGGAGCGAGGTGATCAAGGGCCAGGGTTCCTCCTCGCATGGTCATACATCGTCTCCGCAGAGGATCGAGAACATGGTGCGCATTCCACGAAACCGCCTCCGCCGCGAGCGCGGGAGCCTGCGCTTATCGGGGGGACAAGCTCAACCCCCCTCCCCACGGCCTCGGGCCGTAGCGCGAAGACCATGGAACGCCGCTTGGACAACCGCGCCGACATCCGTGACTTCCTGGCCCGCCGACGCGCCCAGCTCACCCCCGAGCGGGTCGGCCTGCCCACCAGCGGCCGGCGTCGGGTGCCCGGGCTGCGCCGCGAGGAGGTCGCGGTCCTCGCCGGTGTGAGCACCGAGTGGTACACCCGGCTGGAGAAGGGCCACATCAGCGGCGTGTCCGACGATGTCCTCGACGCGGTGGCCCACACCCTGCAACTGGACGAAGACGAACGCACCTACCTGTTCGACCTGGCCAAAGCCGCCCATCCCGGCCCCAGGACCCGACGCCGCCGCAAAGCCGTCGATGTCCCGCCCCGAGTCCAGTGGCTGCTGGACTCGATGACTCTGTCCGCAGCATTCGTCAGCAACGGGCGCCTGGACATCGTGGCCACCAACCCACTTGCCCGCGCTTTGTTCGCGCCGACGTATGCTTCTTGCAACCTCCGGTGAATCGTCATCCCGCAGGGAACGTGAGCTGCGGCGCTCCGGGCCAAGCACCCTCGGCCAGCATCCTCCGTTGCAGGTCCTTTGTTGCGATAGCGAGTTGTGCCACGGACTCCTGCACCTCTGATCGATCCAGTGGCGCGACGCCGAGGTCGTCCCGGAGCACTTGGCGCAGGAGGCGGAGGGAATTCTTCAGCGGGCCGTGGTTCCACTCCATGATCTGCTGGAAAGTCTTGTCTTGGTCTGAACCTGACTCGAACTGCAGTAAGAGGAGTCGCCCAAATCCCAGGCTGCGGTTGGTCTCGGCGGCCACGCGCAGGGGAAGGTCCGGAAGAACCATCTGGGCAAGGGCGTACTGGTCCCGGTACGCCACACGCGCCGTTTCGAACGCTGGGTCCAGGGCCTCGCCGCGCTGCAGAGCCAACACCGCGTCCTGCCCTGCCATGAGGTAGGCACGCGCGGCCCCATTCAGCGCGGCGTACACCTCCCGCCTCCCCTCCACGGCACGTTCCTCCAGGTCTTGCCGGCGTTCGCGCTCGGCACGCTCGTTTTGGACCGATACCTCGTCCCGGCGAGCTCGTTGCGCCATCAGCGTCGCGCCCAGCGTTCCGCCGACACCCACCACAGCGACCAAGAGCGCGCTCAGCTCCGCTATCACGATGCCTCCTCCTTTTTCCGAAACGCACCGCCTCCGGCCTATCGGCCTCACGACGGCCCCTCGCGTAGCAGGACGACTTTCATGCACCGTCAGTTCGCATCGGTGCCGCAAACGTGAACTGCCCCGAATCTGATGATCTTCCATTCGTGCAGGTCAGGGGCCGTAAACAAGCCCATTTCGGAAAACGACACCTCTTACCTCGCGACAGCCGAGGGGAGCGGTCTATCCGTATCCCGGGGGCCGGCGACTGCGCGGAGGGGTACATGTACCGGTATGGCTCGTGAACGGATCCGGTGGCCCCTCGCCGTGGAACGGGCGCGGCAGATCGTGGACGGGTACGCGCCGCTCAAGGTGACCTTGAGGCAGGTCATGTACCGACTCGCAGCCGAGGGGGTGCTGCCCCACACGCCGCCGATGTACCGGGGGTTGTCCTCGCGGCTGGCCCAGGCCCGGCGGGAGGGCCGCTTCCCCGACCTGATCGACACCGTCCGCGAAGTCCACGTCCCGCCGGCCTGGCCGGAGGCGGACGCGTTCGTCGCCGAGATGCCCGGCTGGTTCCACCTGGACCGCTCCACAGGCCAGAAGCAGGCCCTGTACGTCGCCGCCGAGAAGGACACCCTCCGCCAGCGGCTGACCGGCTGGCTCGAGTTCGCGGGCATGCCGGTGCTACTCGGTGAACCAGAGTCTCCGTCCGGCCCAGTGGTGATGACGGTCGGAGCGCACGTCGGTTCCAGCTCGTGGTAGGAGGGTTCGCCTCCGGGGGCCAGTCGGCCGATCCGGACGCTGTGGACCATGGTGAACCACAGGGCGTCGTCCGGACCGGTGGTCAGCGTGTACGGGCCACCATGTGCCACCTCGTATTCCTTGATGGACACATGTGTCATGCCGCCGTCCGCCGGGCAATGCGGTTTCGCGGTGTCGCTCCTCCTGCGGTCCTCGTACGGTGAGCTCCGCCTGATGGCGACTGTGACGACCTTCGCCACTGCCATCGACGTGACGCCTGCCGAGCTGAAGCCGTAGGCGTTCCTGCCGGCCGACCCGGCGAGGGCCCAGGCTCCAGCAGCCGCCGGGGGCAATGGCTTGCGCTGCCGCCGGTCAGGAGGCCGGGAACATGTAATTCATCGGACGGCGGTGCCACCTGGGACCGTCCTCCTTTCAACACAGAGAAGGACGCAGTGATCCACTGGTAGCGCGCCCGGATATCCAAAGAGAAGAACGCCCAACACAGGAGGACCATATGAGCAGCATCGCCGCATTCGCGAACATCCCCACCACGACGCTCGCCGACATCCTGGGACACGAGCGGGTCATGGACATCAGCATCCGCCCGCTGTGGCCGTCGATGCCCCGTATCGCCGGTCCGGCCTTCACGGTGCAGTGCCCGCCCGGCGACAACCTCATGCTGCACGCGGCGATCCACCGGGCCGCGCCCGGCTCGGTCATCGTGGTGGAGTCCGGCGACGTGGACTTCGCACTCGCCGGCGGCAACGTCTGCGCCGTCGCCCAGCGGCGCGGGGTCGTCGCGTTCGTTGCCGACGGAGTGATCCGCGACATCGACGAGGTGCGCGAGGCCCGCTTCCCCGTATACGCGCGCGGAGTTGTCCCCATCCCCGGGGCGAAGAAGATTGTCCGGCCGCTGAACGAGCCGGTGCGCTGCGCCGGTGTGCGGGTCGAGGCCGGTGACGTCGTGGTCGCCGACGAGGAAGGCGTCGTCGTCGTACCCGCCGCACGCCAGGAGGAGGTGCTGCGCACGGCGGAGGCGAAGCTGGCCAAGGAGGCGGACCAGACCCTCGACGCCTGGGAGGAGGCGCACCGCACACGCATCGACAAGATCCTTGCCGAGTCCGGCTTCCAGAGCTGATCGGCGGTCCTCCTCAGATGCTCAAGCGTGGCCTCTCGGCGCTCACGGGCGCCGTCCCCGATGACAAGGGACGTGGCCACGGCGCGGGAGTGGCTGGAGTCCGGGACCGGCGTACGGGTGTGGAGGGCCTGTTGCAGCCAGGGTTTGGCATTGACCGATTGACCGCTATGTTGCCCTGTCGACAGTCAGTCAATTCCCCCTATCAAATGCCAGACCATTCCCCGTCGTCTCACGCCCCGCCGCTGTACGGTCAGGTCGACCGACGGGGTTCAGAGTGCACGTCAGTCGAGACGAGCGTCGAGCTCAGGTCGATGCGGTGCGCGCGCGAATGCGGTGCGCGGTCCGCAGTCCCTGCTTGGCGGCGGTTGCCACGAGGCCGCCGGAGGGTGGTTTTGGCGAGGTCGTGGGCGATGAGGCGTTCCAGTGCTGGCAGGGCCCGGTCGTCGGCGGTGGAGCCGAGAGCGCGGCAGGCCAGTGCTCGGAGGTCCGGGTCGGGATCGGTGGTGAGGGCGATCAGGTCGTCCACCACCGGCGGGCCGAAGGCAGCGATCGCTGAGGCGAGATGACTGGCCTTCGGGTTCCGGCGTTCCATCATGGCCTGCCAGAGCGCAGCGAGTGCCCGGTCGCCGCCGATTTGGCCGAGCGCCAGGGCGGCCCTGCTGCGTACCCAGCTGCTCTCGTCGTTCAGCCGGGCTGTCAGGGCGGGCACGGCGGCGCGTTCCTCAAAGAGGCCGAGCGCCTCGCAGGCACCCTCGCGGACCAACGGATCGGGATGCTCCAGCAGGGCGGTGATCAGCGGAACGGCCCGGCGGAGCCGAGTTCGGCACAGGCGAGCGCCGACCACCGCACCCCGCGGTGCCCGGTGTCGGCGAGCGCGCGCAGTGGGCCCGGTTCGACGCTCGCGTCGCCGAACAGGGCGATCCGGTTGAGTGCCTTGGTCCAGACGGTGACATCCTGCGTCCGGTGGCCGGAGGCGACCTCGGACAGGGCCTCCCGGGCCCGCGGATGGCCGAGCTCGGCCCACTCCAGCAAGGCGTCGATCGCCCGCAGCCGGATCGTGCGGTTCCTTCTTCACCTTGTACTTCGACGCGACCGGGACCGAGCTCCTGGCGTGCAGCGGCGTCAAGAACGAGCGCCCTCGCGGAGGGACGGTCAGAAGCTCCAGCTGTAGACGCCGCCACCCGTATTCACCGCAGACGCTGCGAGGCGGGCAACGCCTTGCAGGACAGCCAGCAGGTCATCGTCGGTCATGTCGTCTCTGTCCTCGGATCCGAGGCGCGTGGTCCAGCGGCCTGCAAGCTCTTCCAGCTCGGCGGAGCTCGCGTTGGCCAGCGCCCGGGTCAACCGCTGTGGCAGAGCGAACACCTCGACGCCGTCGTTCAAGTGGGCAGTGACCCAGTCTGGCCACGCCCACCCAAGGAGCTGATCAACCGGCGGGGCATCGGCCGAAGGCTCCTCGAAGTACATGTCCCATTCGGCGATGGCACTGTCCGGCTCAATGAAACGGCAGGTCACTCAGCGTTTTCAGCTTCGCCACTCCAGGGTGACGCCGCGGCCCTCGCTTGAGCCTGGAAGCTCCTCGGCTGGGCCCGCCGGGCACGGTGGGTTGTCTGGGAAAAGTCGCGGGTGGTCACTTCGCTGAGGGGCCGGTCCTGCGCTTCGGGGCGGAAGGTGATTGTGGGGAGGGATAGAACGCATGCTCGAAGTACCATCCCTGCAGGGTTCTCCGGCCGGTACTTCCCAACCTCCGCAGTGGCGTAGTCGGACGGAGACATCCCTGTAGAGAGGACAGAGGACAGAGGACAGAGGACAGAGGGCAGAGGGCGATGAGTGTGGCTGAGAGTTGGTCGCGTGTGATGAGCCTTCTTCGAGAGCACGCGCCGGCCGATCACTCGGATCTGCCGGGGCCCGCTACGGAGCAGATGCTCGCGGCAGCCGAGGAACGGATAGGGATCTCCCTTCATGGGGACCTGCGGACGTGGCTGTTGCAGAACAATCTGGATCTGCCGGAGGAAGACGTCGACGACGACGTGATGTGCTGCGGCTTCGACGGGTTCCCCGACGAGGGAAGCTTCTTTCTGGGCATCCGGGCGATGGAGAGGCTCTACGCGAATCACCCCTTGTCCGGTGGGAGCGAATGGCGCGAGGAGTGGATCCCGTTCCAGTCGGACCGGGACGGCTGGATGGGACAGTTCATCGACGCGAGGGACGGACGTATCGGCAGATGGTTCGTGGGTGCGCCCACGGTGACCGGCGAGTACGCGTCACTGGCTCACTACTTCGACTCCGTGGCGGAGATGCTGACGAGGATCGGCGCGGGGGACTATCCGGTCTGTTCCGTTGCCGAAGGGCGACTTGTCTGGGCGTGAGACGGTTCCCAACTGGATGACGGCCATTGCCAATCCGTCCTCACCCCGGAATGGCAATGAGATGCATCAGCGTTGACGTTCCAGGGTGAGGACGGCTGCGGCGATGACGGTCATCCGGTTGGGGCTGCAGCGGGCCCGGCGCAGGATCTGCCAGGACTTGAGTCGCGCGATGCTTCGTTCGACCGGTGCTCGTGCCGCTGACAGGGTTCGGTTGATCGTCTGCTGGGTTGTGGTGAGGTCCTGGCCGGGAAGCCGTCTGGTGGGCGTGGTCACCCAGGGGCCGGCCCCGATGTAGGCGCGGTCGGCGGGCACGGGGACGCCCTGGCGTTCACAGATCCGGATGATGCGGTGGGTGCGGGCCGCGGTCAGGTCATGGGTGCGGCCGGGCGGTTCGGTGGGGTTGCCGCCATTCTGCGTGCCGGGCAGCCCGCCCCATCGCGCACCAGTTGCGCGACGGGTGCGCGGGTGCGCTCTTGCCTTGAGTCGTGATCGTGTGCCCGCCGAGGTGGACGGATCAGCGCTGGGGGATCGGTGGAGCAAGTGGCTCGGGTTCGGAGATCCGCTCCGGGGGGTCGACGTCTTTGCCGATGTTCCGCGCATAGATGACGGATCCCAGAGGCAGGCAGAGGAGGAGGATGCCCGCTGTCATAGCCAGGGCGAAGCTCCACAGTCCCATCATGAGGGCGATGCAGAGGTGGAAGGTGATGCCTGCGTACATGGCCCATCGGCGTATTGGCCACGGGAGAAGTGCCGCGATGACCAGTGAGCCTTCGATCGCCACTGGGATCCAGGTCATGAGGGCAACGCCCAGTGGGCTGGCGAGGATGGGTGTTGTAAGGGAGTCCAGCCATGGGGCGGGGCCGAAGTCAAGGTGGCTTCCCCAGTACCACAGCGCTGTACCGTCCTGCCATTCCGCGTGCGGAAGCTTCGCAATGGCTGCCTGCAGGTAGATGACGACCATCTGCAGACGCACCATCACCAGTCCGCTGATCCCGATGAGGGCGAAGGCGCGGGTGGTGGGTGTGTCGGCTTCCGGGTGGCGGGGTGGCTGCCAGTGCCATCGCCGTGTGTCTCCGAGGGCTGGCAAAAGCAGAAGGACGGAAAGGATCAGGGCGATCTGATCGCCGCCGTCGACGATGGAGATCCCGGAGAAGACGCTGTAGTTGATGTAGGCGTGGGGGAGGGCGGTGAACCGCGGCCGCCACCCGGAGGCGATGACGACGAGCGCAGCGACACAGATCCACTTCATCCAGGTCAGGTGTGTGTAGCTGTCGGGTGACAGGCAGAAGAGGCTGGCTGCGGTGGTGGAGCGGCACAAGGGGTAGTCGCCGATGGTGGCGACCGGCCTGAAGAGGGTCTCTGCGCTGGACGCGGCCAAGGTGGCTCCGGTGCCCAGGGCGACGAGGGTGCGGGCGAGTCCGTAGAGGTTCGTCCACGGCCGCGGGATGTGCTGGTTCACGGGCAACGTACCTCCCATACTGCGACTCGTTGTGGTGTGTGGCGTTCGGGCGACAGGTGGCGCCAGGCCCAGGGGACGGGCCGCATCTCTGCGACTGCGGCACGGCCGCAGAGGCTGGGAGAAGGGGATGGATTGGTCACCGCGGTTGCTGCCTCGGTAGTGCCCCTCGCCAGGCAGTCGGCCACGGGGGCGGAACTGTCACACGCTGTCCACTTGATGTCTTCCTGGTGCAGCAGCAGCGCTATCTCGATGCCCTGGGAACGGGGAGCGCGATCGAGGCCGAAGAAGTTCGACGGCCTGGAATGCGGAGTCAGTGAGATGCTCTTCCAGTCACCTTCGATCAGTCGGTACGGGGCGTATTGGGGATCTTTGGCAGACTTGGTGAAGAAGGCCCAACCTTGTGGCGCTATGACCGTTGCGGCCTTGCGTGCGTGGTCCTGCGCGGGAAGGGACACCACGTTGTGAGGCAGGAAGCTTTGCGCGATGTAGAGGCTCACCAGTGCCCACATCACGGCGGTGGCCGTGATCCAGGGGCGGGGCACCGCGATGGAGTGTTCCGGTCTCGCGGAGCCTAGCTGGATCCTGTTGTTGATACGCATGGGTGGATGTGGTCCCTGAGTCGGTAGGCAGCCGGCGCATGCTGGCGAAACGGGAGGGTTGAAGGGCAGGGGAGGGCGGGTCAGGCACCGAAGGGGCGGGTCAGGCACCGAAGGGCCTTGGCGACAGACCCGCCCTCGGGGCCGTGGATCAGGCGGCCAGAACCTGCGTGAGCTCGGCGATCTGCTCGTCCGCGCTCAGGGAACCGGAACCGCTGGGCGGCGACCACCAGAAGTTGACTGCGTTCGCCACGTTGGCGGCAGCCTGGATATTGACGGCAACCGATACGTTGACGGCACCGCCGAGGTTGACGGCGACCAGCACGTTCACGGCGAGGACGACGGTGGCGCACTGCCCTGTGCCCGTACCGGTGTCACCGGGCTTGACCGGCGGCGCCTGATCGGACAGGGACTTAAGGACGCCCGCCGCTTCCTTGATGCCGTCCTGGACCTTCCGCGGGTCACCGGAGCGGAGCTTGCCGGAGAAGCCGGCGAAGAACTGCGGCTGATTTGCCTGCACCTTGTCCAGGAGGGCGGAGGCCGCTTGCCTCTGCTCCGGGGTGCTGTTGCTCTGGCGCAGCGTGGCAAGGTCGGCGAACTTGCCGGACTCACCGAGATCCTCAGCCACAGAGCCCTGCGCGAAGGCAAGCCCCTCGAAGAGCGCACGTCCGTCCTGGGCTGCCTGCGGGGTTGCGGCCACGGCTGCACGGGGGGCGGACGCCGCACTTGTGGCCATCGCCCCCTGTGCGGCGACACCGCTTAAGCCGAGGACGGACGCGACGGCTATGGCGACGCTCACGCGTCGTTGCATGGGTAACTCCCTTACATGTAGCGCCATTTGTCACGTTATGAGACAAATGATCTGGGATGAGTGGACACTACAGCCGCAAATTCGAAATCCCTATCGATTTCTGACCCCATCGAACAGATCCGGTCTTCCTCGCGAGTGTCCGCATGACGGTGTGTCAGCTCGGGTAGGTGGTCGATGCAAGAGTTGAGCTTGTTCTATTACGACCCGAGCAAGTTTCAGGCGTACCCGGCACGAAGGGGACACACCTCAGATGACAGGCAACAACAAGACGTCCTTAGCCCCGACACACCGGGCCCTCACGCCGATAGCGCCCTTCGCCGTCGGCGCCCTTGCTACAGCCATCGCGTTTCTCCTGTTCAGGAACTCCTTCACAGGAAGGGTGGCCACCCACTTCACTCTTGACGGCGACGCCAACGGATTCAGCTCCCCCGCCGCGGCACTTGGCCAGTACATGCTGGTCTTCCTCATCGAGGCCGTCGGCATCGGTGCTGCCCTCATATCCGCCAAAACTGCGATCACCACCGTCCGGGCACTCGGCATCTTCGCCTGGGGCCTGGCATCGGCAACCGCCTGCCTGTTCGTGCTGGCCATGTGGGTCAGTACAGGCACCGAAGGCCAGGAACGGCTGTCCACCCAGCAGGTCGTCATAGCCGTTGCGGTGGGACTCGCTGTGGCAGTAGCAGGATGGTTCGTCGCCCGGAAGCGAGCATGAACCCGCAAGGGAAACCGGGGCCGGTCATGGTCTGGCACCGCTCCCTCGTCAGCGGATGGATGCTCGCCACCGGACTGGTCTCCGCTGCCGCCCTCCTGGTCGCCGCGGCCGTGGATCCCTCACACCGGACCTGGGCACTCTCGCTTCTGCTCTTCTCCGCGGCATTCTTGATCACGGCGGCCATCAGAGTCACCGTTTCCGAGCGCGGCGTCACGGCAGCATCGGTCTGTCTCCCCTTTCTGAGGCGGCACTTCCCCATCCCCCGCATCGAAGAGGCTTCGTCCCGCTGGACCCGCCCCATCGAGATCGGGGGCTGGGGCTACCGGTGGAATCCCGGCCTCAGCGCAATCTCGCTACGCGAGGGCGACGCACTGTGGCTCGCTCTGACCAACCAGACCACCTTCGTCATCACCGTCGACGACGCCGGGACAGCCGCGAAGCTCATCAACAGGCTCCGCGAACAAAGCCCCAAGGACCGCTGACATGCTGGTCGTAATCGATCACTCGTCGCCCGTCAGCCTCGCGGAACAGATCGCCGCTGCGGTACGCCGCGCTCTGGCGGAGGGCACACTGCACATGGGAGAACGCCTACCAGCCGCCCGCTCTCTCGCCCGAACCCTCGACATCAACGTGCACACCGTGCTGCGCGGATACCAGATCCTCAAGGAAGAACACCTCATCGACCTCAGGCCCGGCCGGGGCGCAGTCGTCATGGCCGCCTCCTCCCCCACCCAAGCACTCGTCGTAGACGCATGCCGGCACTTCGCGCACCTGGCCAGACGAGCAGGCCTCACCGAACCCGATGTCCTGGAGATGGCACGCAGCCTCTTCCGAACAGCCACTTGACCCCACCTCGCGCACCGCATCGTCGCTGCTCACCGGGGCCGCGTGGTGCACTACGTGGTCGGCGGGCCGTGGGCCCACTTCACGAGCGCGGAAGGCCGACCCCGGTTTCAGGGTCGGCCTTCCGCCATCGGGAGCGGACGGCCGGGAGCTGCTTGGGCATCGCGCCCGGCTGGTGCACGGTGACGTCGTACATGGCCCGTCCGGTGCGCAGTTGGGCGGTCAGCATGGTTGCGGCGATGACCGCGCTGTCGTAGCGCAGCTGGACGCGCGGGATGTCCCACTCCCCCTGCTCCAGCGACAGCGGGGGCGTGTCGGGGTCGCCAGGGCCAGCTGGTGGCTGCTGGTCCGGGTCTGGTGCGGACGTGGGTTTGCCGCCGACGGGTGCGCGATGGGTCGGCCAGGACGCGGCGGGAGGTGCAGAGGGGGTAGGGGTGCCGGTAAGAATGCTGTCACCAGCCGCAAACGGTGATGATCTTGGGAAGGGCATCACCCGTGTGGGTGAGTCCTGGGCCGTACGGCTGCGGTGGGTGAAGCTCTGCGGGGACGATCGTCGATCGTGGCCCGTACTCCGCTGGACTTGGACGAACTCGTCGAGCACTGGACGCTGCTGAAGGACGAGCAGGCGCTCGTGTCCGGCAAGCGTGGTGCGACGCCGTCGCCTGGTCGAGCGCGGCACGCTCGGCGGGCTCCAGCTCGGTGGTGCGGAGGTAGTCGGCGACCTTGCCCGGCATGTCGAGAGTGACCGGCAGCTCCGGGGCGGGCGCGTCCTCCTCGTTGGCGGTGTGGTCGGGGAGGAGGTCGGCGACGGCCGTGCGGATGGCGCCGCGGCTGACCCGGTGCTCGCGGGCGAGGGCGGCGATGGAATGTGAATTCGCGGCGCCGCGAACCCCCGGACTGCGGGGGTTCATTGGACGTGTCGACCGCCTGTCGTCAAGCGACCGTTTGCCGACAGGCGACCGATGCACCTGTGAGTTGGAGCGGGCGCCCCGCCGCCGCCTCGTAGTCCCGTCACGACATATGACGGGCGAAGAAGGTTTCCACCCGGCGCCGTACCTCAGCGAGTGTCACCGCAGGGTCGCCGGTCCCGACGAGCGCGGTCCGCGCCGTCGCTGTCACGAGACCGGAAGTGTGGAGTCGAGGGACGAGCGAGCCGTAGTCGGTGAACGCCCGGTGATGCGCGTCGGGGAGCAGCACGCGGTGGCCGGAAAGGCCCGCCCAGGACGAGTCGATTCGGGCGGCGCCTTCGAATCCGTCGGTGCGGAACAGCAGCAGCGGCTGGTTGAGGCCGGCCAGCGTCGGGTGCAGGTCGAGATAGACCTCCAGGTTCGCCACCGCGCCGACCCGGCAGTCGTCACGGGCCGCGTACACCTGGTCTGCTTGCCGGGAATCGGATCGCCATCAACGGGGTTGGTGGGGGATGAGCCGATATTGGAGGGCCATGATGCGAGCGATTCAGGTGTACGAAGTGGGCGGTCCCGAGGTGCTGCAGGAGGCCGAGGTGGACCAGCCGCGGCCGGGTCCGGGCGAGGCGATCGTGGAGGTCGCCGCATCCGGGGTCAACTTCCTCGACGTCTACCACCGCGAAGGCCGGTACAGCCTCCCGCTGCCCTTCACCCCGGGCGCTGAGGGCGCCGGCACGGTCGTCGAAGTGGGACCCGGCGTCGCTGACGTCGCAGTCGGGGACCGGGTTGGTTGGGTGGAGATTCCCGGCACGTATGCCGAGCGGGCCGTCGTGGACTCCTCCCGGCTGGTGCCGCTCCCCGACGATATCGGCTTCGAGATAGCCGCCGCCGTGCTCCTCCAAGGCATGACCGCGCACTATCTCGTCAAGGACGCCTACCCGGTTCAGGGGGGCGACACGGTGCTCGTGCATGCGGCTGCTGGTGGCATGGGGCTGCTTTTGACCCAGCTCATCACCCATCTCGGCGGCAGGGTGATCGGCACGACGTCGACCACGGCGAAGGCCGGGCTGGCGAAGCGTGCCGGGGCCGCTGAGGTGATCCTTTCCTCCGCGGTCGACGATCTCGCAGCCGAGGTGAGGCGGCTCAACGGCGGTCAGGGACTGCCGGTTGTCTTCGACGGCGTCGGCGCGCACACCTTCGATGCGAGCCTCGCCAGCCTGCGAACCCGCGGCCATCTCGTGCTCTTCGGCGCGGCAAGTGGTGCCGTGCCGCCGTTTGATCCGATGCGGCTCGCCCACGGCGGTTCGCTGACCCTGATCCGGCCCAGCCTCGGGGACTTCATCGCCGATCGGTCCGAACTGCTCCGACGGGCCGCCGATGTGTTCGAGTGGGTGCGCTCCAAGGCGCTTGAGGTCACCGTAACGGGCCGCTACGCATTGTCCGAGGCCGCCCGGGCCCACAGCGATCTGGAGGCTCGGCGTACCACCGGCAAGCTGCTCCTCGTACCCGATGCGGCCGCTCTTGGACGCCGCGAGGAAACGCAGAGCTGATCGCGGGTGACGAGGTCGGGGATCTTGGAGGCTGAGATGTCGGCGGTGCGCGACGGCCGCGAAGCGGCTGACCAAGGCGAGGGCCCGCAAGCTCATCACCGCGCTGGTCGGCCACGACTAGTCCGGCTGGCCCCCGTCGTCGTCCTCGTCCAGCTCCGGCGCGTCCGGGTCGCGCAGTGGGCGCAGGGCGCCGGCGGCCGGGACGCTGGCGGTGAAGCTGTAGCGGCCGAGCAGGTTCAGGTTGCGGTGCTTGAGCGGGGAGAGGCGGGCGATGTCCTCGTCGCGGATGTCGTGGCCCTCGGCGCGGAGCTGGGCGACGGCGACGTCGATGTACTTCGTGGTCCAAAGCACGATGGCGTTGAGGACCAGGCCGAGCGCGCCGAGCTGGTCCTCCGTGCCGTCGCGGGCCGTCGCCCAGGTGCACGAAGGCGCCGAGGAACCCGGTCCAGGCGTTCACCTCGAACAGCAGGTCCGGCATGGCATACACCGCCTTGCGCCACGCGGGCGGCACCAGCTTGTCGTCCACCTCGCGCGGCAGCAGCGGCTTGACCCCCACCTTCCGCCGCGCCAACGTCGGCAGGCCGCGCACCCCGGCCAGGACCCGTATGCCCGCGCTCGCCGCGTCCAGCGCCTTCGACTCACCCAGCAAGGCGAGGAACGGGCGCACCGTGGCGTACCGGTTCGCGAGCGCGGCCGGCATGGCGACCTCGGCGCTTCGGTTCCGCCGCCCGCTCCAGCAGCGGCGCCTTCGACCCCAGCGCGTACCGGGCCAGCGCCGCCATCCGGTTCGGGGGATCTGCGACAGTCTCAGCCGCCCGAGCCGGTGCGCGCCGATCTCGTCCACCCGCTCCAGCGCGCGGGCGAACGCCGTGCCCGTCGTCCGCGTCGGCGGCCGGCGCAGCCGCTCCAGCTCCGAGAACCGCGAGCCCTCCGGCGTCTTCAGCGTCGCCACCAGATCCCCGGGCAGCGCCGGGTCTGCGCGGCGGGCAGCGCCCGCGACCGTGGCGTGCAGCCGCTTTGTCGTACAGCGTCTGACGCCGCTCCGTGTACCGCTTGACCACCGAGGGGTCCTCGATGCCGAGCTGCACGGCCAGGTGCTCGACCACCGGCCACGGCACAGCGAGCGGGCCGTCCACTTCCGACGCTCCGCCCTTCCCCCCTACCCCACGTTGCTCCACAACCTGCACCGCTACCGGCTGACAGCGGAAGCCTGGCACCCGTGGATGCTCCGCATCCCAGACATTCCAGAAGCCGTCCGGCTGCGCGGCTGGCTGCCAGGTTCGAGGCGCAGATCACTAGGTGGCGGGTTCTCCGACCGTTAGTTGGCGGGGCGGTCTGACGTTGATGGATGTCGGCCAGTGGACGCGGAAGTTGAGCAGGTCAGCGAGGTTCGTTGCTTCGCGGTTAGCCGCGATGTTGAGCGTTACTGAGGTTTTCGGTGTGGCTTCGGGTAGTGACGGTGGGTGATCCCTGCGGTATGCCGGGTGTGCGTCATGGCGAGGGCGGGGGCGTGACTGCTGAGTGTCGGGCATCTCGTGAACAGGTGCGGTTGTCAGGCCGGTGGGCGGTTCGCGGCGGGTGAGAAGACCGCGGTGATCGCGAAGGACCTGCGGGCGAGACAGGGTGGCCACCGACGCGGCACTGCACGGCTTGCATCCGATGTCCCCGACCGGCATCCGCACGTCGGCGGCGCGCAGCACTATGCGCCTACTTGGAGAACGAGGACGGCTTCGAGGTCGAACTCGTCGAACCAAGATCAACCGATCCACAGGTCTTGACGATTGATCCGCGCCAGGCCCTGGCAGGCCATCGCATGCGGGACGACCCGAAGGGCGCACTTCCCGCGGGTTGCCCCCTCCAAGCGCTCCACCGTTCGGGTGGCGTGACGTCAATATGGTTGTCAATGACGTAGTGCAAATGGGTTACTGTACGCATCCGAACAGGTGAGCCGTCGGCAGCTGGCCCACCGTCAACCCCAGGGACGGCATTCCAGGCCGGTGTGCCGGGCCAGGGTTCGGCTGCCGTCCTGACTATTTTCCTGCGTGCCCGCAGAGGCAGCAGTTTTGGGCCAACCTGTTCCCCTCACCACTGCTTCGATCGACCTGAGCGGGAGGGCCATCCGCGTTCTCGGCGACGGAGCGGTGGCCCCTTCCCAGGGCCGTAGGCCGATGTGGCCACATCGGCCGATCGGGCTCCCGGGCGGCTGTGAGTCGCCGACTCCAGACCCCGGCAAGAAGATCCACGGCAGCGCCCACTGGCCGCTGACGAGCGTCGGTGAAGCACGGGCCGCCGAGGACAGACCGTTCCTAAGCACGTCCAGTCCGTCTGAGCAGGAGGCACATCATGCCTTTCATCCAGCAGAGCACATCGGGCCCAGTGACAGGCTCCACCGAGCACTTCGCCCCCATCACGGTCACCGGCGCGCAAACCGCCACACTGCTGCCTGGTGAAACCGCAGACGTCACCCTCACCTTCACCAACCCGAACAGCAACGTAAGGGCCCGACTGACCTACATTGCCGCCGGAGATGTCGTTATCGACACCGTTGCGAACGCCGACGACATGACGTACTGCCACGATCAGATAGAACTGTCCACAGTCGGCGTGGGCCCCCTGCCCACGCTTGACCTCAGCCAGGCCAACCTGCCATTCGTGCTGCCTGCCGCTGTGAAGCTGAAGGAAGACTCCGACATCCGCTGTCAAGGGATGACGTTTCACACCACGTGGACGGTCCAGGCCCAGGCCGTCCGCTGAGCGCGGTCCTCACCTACGCCATCGAATGTCGCGATGGACTGCGGCCCGGCGTAAACCGAAGGTCTGGCGCACGGTGTCACTCCCAGTAACCAGCCGCAGGCGTGTTGATCGTCCTCACGAGATATGCGCCTGAGCCCGGTTCACCGCCCCCGACAGGGGTGCGGGAGGCCCCCGTAGACGGCTCGGTCTAGCTGGATCCCTTGCGGGCTGCTTCGAACGGGACCCGGTCGAAAATGAATCGGCTGTAGGTGATCTTGCCGTCCTTGACCGTGACGTACTCGGCGCCGGGGGCGCTCTTCACTGGCGCGGTTTCGGTGTCATACATGATCAGCGCGGTGGTCTCGTCACCGAAGGCCGCAATCAATTTCGCGGCAGTCAGGATCTGTACGAATGGTCCCATGAAGGCCCGGTATGCCTCGGCGCCCTCCAGGCGGCCAGGGGGCGCGTCGCAGATGATGTCGTCGGCGATGTAGCGCATGGCCTGGTCGAGGTCGTGACTGGCCCATGCCTGGTGGTAGGCGAGTGCGGTCCGAAGCGCGGGGCGGGGGGTGCCGGTCACTTTGAGGTCACTTTCTTGTTGTAGGTGAGTGCTTCCTGGATCCAGGAGTGGAAGGCCTTCTCGGATGCGAGGGCAGGGGCATCGATGACGATCCATCCTCGGCTCATCGGTTTGCCCCGCATCTCGGGCCAGTGGGCGCCTTGCCGCTTCAGCAGCTCTGTAGCTCGTTCCGGGTCGCAGCGGACCATCAACCGGCCGAGGGCATTGGCCGTGACTGCAATCTTCCCATTGATCATGAAGGAGAGACCGCCGAACATCTTCACCTCACGGGAGTCGGCACGGCCGGACAGCGCCTGCCGGATACGGCCGGCCAGATCCGGGTCATATGCCATGGTCGGACCGCTCCTGCCGGTGTCTGGGGAGGGGCATCGGTGTCACTGAGGGTCGGGGCGCCTCATCCACGTCCGTCAATCGTCCGAAACCGGAACCATCTCGCCGTTGTCGGTGGCCCGGTCCAGGTCGTCTGCGGCGGTGTTCTCCATGTGCTTGCGGGCCTCGATAGCCACCAGGTCCGGATCGACGGAGCCGACCCTTGAGCACAGTGGTCATCCCGGCGACCACCGGGCGCACTTCCCCCCTGGCTTGGCACGGCATTGGGGACAGCTACGGGTGCGGGCGCGTTCGCGGACGGCCGGCGGCACTGCTCGACTCACGCAGGACAGTGTTCACGCCGTCGGCCTGGTTCGCTGGCTCCGCCACGCTCCCTGTCCCGGTTCATCCCGGCCAACACCCCCTCCGCTACGTACCGGATCCTCCCGCCGCAGGAAGACCGCGTCTTCATGGAGCTGCAGCCGGGGCAGGCAGCCCGACACGCTCGTGGCGTCCTGGCACAAGGACGCCCTGGTCGACCTGGCGCCACACCCGTACCAGACTGGTTCGGGTCGGGCCTGCGGGAGACGCCGATGCCGTACTCGATCCACCATCGGGGCGGCTCCGCCGGCGGCCCGCGGCGCGTCTTCTCTTCGGTCGGCGGCCCGGACGGCTGATCTTCTTGTCGACGCGGGCGGAGGGTGGCTCCAGCCAGCGGGTATCAGCAGGAGCTAGTCCCGAGTCGGCGGCAGGGGCAGAAGAGTCATCAGGTCGACCAGGCGCGCCCGGTCCCGCCACTCCCGCTTCCGGTGGCACGAGCCCGCGTCCGGCCGGTTCATCTTCCGCACTCTGCGGATCTGCTCCACCAAGGCCCGCATCTGGCCCTCCTGCTCCGGCGTCCACTCCTGCCCAGCGCCGCCGGAAAGCGCCCGGATCACCTCCTGGGCGGCTTGGCCGTCTGCGCCCGCGCCATCGCCGCCCAGCTCCTCCACGGCCTTCCTGAGCGCCGCTTCCGCCGCCTGTGCGTCGTCGTGTTCAGACACGCTTGTCCCCTCTCCTCCGGACGCGCAGCCTGACCGGTACCCCACCCTTGGAGCACTCCGGCCTTCATCTCCACAGCCGAACCCGTGCAGGAGACCCGGTATGGCCTGACTAGTTGCTGAGCGGTGAGGAGGTGTCAGGAGCAATGCTTTCATTGGTCCGTTGTGCAGGAAGGCGCAACCCGACTGATGGGGGCCGCATGCCGGTCGTCAGGGAGTACGTACGCAACGGATTCAAGGTCCGCGAGCACTGGCGCAACCCAGCTGGGTCGAGCAAGCAGGTGATGCTCCTCGGGTTATTCGTGTTCGCCGCGTTCGTGTTAGGCAGCAAGCCGATGGGCGGAGCTCCGGGGGAGCAGAAGCCCGTGCCGGAGTCGACGGTGTATCCAATCAAGTGGCCCGGCTGGGATCAGCCGGTGGTGCGGCCGCAGCCGACCGTCTCCTACCCGATCGTCATCCCGAGCACCGGGAATGGCCGGTGAGCGGGCGCCGCCCCGCCCGGCGGACCAGCCGAAGCCGGCGCCCCCGGCGACGCAAGGACCCGGGCCTGGAACAACTGATGCTGATCGGCCTGCTCGCCGTAGCCGCTCTGAGCCTGGTGATGGGCGTCCTGCGCTGGCTGGCCGCCCACCCCTGGATCGTGGTCCTCACCCTGCTGGCAGCGGCCACTGCGGCGGCGACTTGGTGGTGGCGCCGCAGTGAGGCGGCACGGTGGGAGCAGATCAAGGCGCAGGGTCTGCGGTACGCGGTCGACCAGCTGGACCGTCTGCACCACCGCCAGTTCGAGTTCGCGGTACGCGACCTCATGCACCGCGACGGCTGCCAGGACGCACAGCAGGTCGGCGGCCGCGGCGACAACGGAGCCGACGTGAAAGCGACGGACCCCTACGGGCGCCGGTGGGTGATCCAGTGCAAACACAGGAGGGACGGCACGTCCGGGAAACCGGTCGGCACGCCCGACCTGCACGTCCTCAACGGGACCGGCCGCCAGGTCCACGGCGGTGACGTGCTGGTCATGCTGACCAACGGCCGCATCACCAACAACGCGGTGGACTTCGCGAAAGACCAGCGCCTGCACCTGGTGGACCGCAAGCTCCTCGCCGAGTGGGCCGCCGGCTCCCGGCCCCTGTGGGAACTGCTGCCGCAGATCCCCCCGCCTCGCAAACCGTCCGCACTGTCCTGATCGCACCGCACCGGCGGACAGTCCCGTCAGTGCGTCAGTGTGTCAGTTCGGGAGGCACGGGCGCGGACAGCGGGGGCACAGGAGCGGGCAGGGGAACGGCTCCCCGTTACGGCCGGACACCGCCTGGCCGGCGAAGAGGAAGGATGCTCCGTGTCGAAGGTCGAGGAATCCATCGAGGTCGATGTCCCTGTGCGCACCGCCTACAACCAGTAGACCCAGTTCGAGACGTTCCCGCTGTTCATGGACGGCGTGCAGTGTGTCGAGCAGGTCGATGACGCTCTCACCCACCGGGTGACCAAGAGCGGCGGGGTGGATCAGGAGTTCGATGCCGAGATCACCGAGCAGGTCCCCGACGAGCGGATTGCCTGGGTCACCGTCGGTGGAGAGACCGAGCAGTCTGTGGGCGTCGAAGTCACCCTGCGCATGGACTTCGATCCCGACGGACTGGCACAGACGATGGCCGCCAAGTTCGGCTTCATCGACCGCAAGGTCACCGGCGACCTCAAGCGGTTCAAGAAGTTCATCGAGGAGAGCCGCACCCAGACCGGCGCCTGGCGCGCCGAAACCTGACCCCGGCCAGCCTCGCCCGGGCCCTTCAGCGCCCCTGCGAGACGGATCGTGCATGCCACCGGACAACAAACCAGGACGGCGATCCTGACCGAGGTGGGGGCGACGTCGGATCAGCCCACTTCGGGGCTCGCTCTCCCCGCCCCGGGGGCCGGTGACGTGACGGCAAGCCCCGGGGGTGGGGGCGGCGAGCCACAGCCGCCCTTCCCGGGGCGACCAGGCCGGACCAGAACACACCCGCGGCCGTTGGTCCGGGTATCCACCACACCGGCGGAGTGGCGCCCGCCACCCGTATGCGCTGGATCTTCTGCGGAATCGCGTGGAGAGATCCATTTTTGGTGAACCGCGTGGGCAACGCGGATGCCCGCGGTGACGTGCGGGCCCGTGTCCTTTGCGGGGCAGGATCCCCGTGGACGATAGCGTGGTCACCAGGAGCAGTCGTGGTTCCGAGCCGTTGCCGGCCCGTGCTCGCGGTCACGGTTCGTCTCACCGCCCGGGAGTGCAATCGGGCGAGGCCGGTCGGGCACGGCGGTCGCACAGTGCGGGCGCCAGCGGCCGCGCACGTCGAGGAGAACAGCATGGCTACGGGCATCGTGAAGTGGTTCAACGCCGAGAAGGGCTTCGGTTTCATCGAGCAGGACGGTGGCGGCGCTGACGTCTTCGCCCACTACTCCAATATCGCCGCCCAAGGCTTCCGCGAACTCCAAGAGGGCCAGAAGGTCGAGTTCGACGTCACCCAGGGCCAGAAGGGCCCGCAGGCGGAGAACATCCGCCCGATCTGAGCCGCCCACATCCCCCGACGCCCTGCAGGCGGCCCTCAGCCGCCGGCGGGGCGTCGCCGCATTCATCCGTGACGGTCCGGGATCCGCTTATCACCTACAAATCAGGCGGTCCCCCAGCCCTACAGCGCTGCCCCATCCTGAAAGACCGATCCGCTCATTTTGTCCTTTACGTGGTATTTACTCGCACTTTTGCGGGTAGTCGCTGGGTGGGAAAGCGTCGATCTCGGCGTGTTCCGGCCGCGGAGCACTTCCATGCTTCGCACAACGGATTGGACAGACATGACTACTGCGAACCCGGGTGGCAGCCCCGCAGGTCGCCGGACCGGCAGTGCCGACGTTTCCGGACATCGGACGCGTCGTCTGTCGACCGAGACGAAGTCGGCCCTGAAGACGACGGAGTTCTTCGCCTACATCGCCTGCGTGGTCGCGGTCCTGATCGCCTCCATGCTGGTGGGCACCGAAGAGGGTCACCTCGACTACTTCCGCGCCGACAAAGCCTGGCTGTACATCGTGATCCTCACCGTCGGCTACATGATCAGCCGCGGGCTGGCCAAGTCCGGCAGCCGGGACAACTACGACGACGATGGCTCCTGATCCAGCCGACGCGCGAGGGCCCCTTCGCAGCCGGCCCCGAGCCTCAGGGCGCCACGTCCGGTGCGAATATCATCGACACGCAAACGGGTGATCGCAGGACCACCGCGGTCATCACGCACCCGCCCACGGGGAACGTTCCCCTGTGAGGCGCATGCCAGGCAGCTGCCAGACACCAGCACCTCAAAGCGAGCCGCCCCCCGCCACGGCGTACCGCTCTCCAGTGGCCGAGCCGCGCCCGCGGATGCCGACGACGTCGGCCATGAGCTGCTGGGGCTGGGGCTGGGGCTGGGGCTGGGGCTGCCAGCCGACGACCGTGACGCGCAGGCCCAGGCTCTCCGCCCGCCGGTGCAGGGCCAGGAGGTGGAGCAGACCGGCGGCGTCCATGGACATCGCGCCGTGCAGATCGACCATGAAGTCACGCCCTTCGGCGGTAACGTCGTCCAGCGCCCGCTGGAGCGCTGCGCCCGTGTCCTCATCGAGTGCCCCGGTGACGCTGACCAGGACCGTGCCGTGGCGCTGGACGTTCGTGGTGATCAATGCGCTCTCCTTCCGCCCGGGCGCAGGAGCCCTCGGGGCTCCTCATCCTGGCGCGACGTTCCCCCGGCCGGGTGTGCGGCTCGCTGGCGCCCCAGCACCAACCTGACCGACCGGGCTGACGTTGCGGCGTAAGGGGAGTACCCCCTGCCCGTGCTGTCGGTAGCGTCCAAGCGGTACGCGCACTGGGGACCGATGACCGCCCGGCGCCTCCTGCCGGGGCCCGCGCTGTATGCCTGGGACGGCAGCGCCCCGGTTCCGCCAGCGCCGAGCAGGGCCTGTCCGCATCGAGCGCGGGGCATGCTGGCCGGCCAGGTGACCACCATGGTTCCCAGAGCTGCCGCAGCGGCAGGCCGTGTGCGGCTATCTGGGCGATGCGGTGGATCGCAGAAGCACGATCGGTACCTCGATAGGCCACGTATCGTTTTATGGTCCAAGACTTGTGGAGGCTGGCGTGGCGCGTGACCGGATCGGGCTGGCCGAGGTGCTGGCCGCGGCGGAGACTGCCGCGCCTGTGGACTCACTCGACGTTGTCGCGCGTAATCTGCGCGACCGGTTCGGGGCCCGCTATGTGTCGTTCCTGTTCGTCGACATCGTGGGCCGGCGCATGCTGCGCGTCCACGACACAGGGGGCACGCATCTGGAAGACCGCGCCGAGCGGATCCCGCTGGTCGACAGCAGCATCTACAGCGAGGTCCTGCGCACGCAGAAGCTGGTGCGGGCGCCGGAGGGCGATCACGGGCAGCGTGTCCTGGCCCCGGTGACGAACCGCGGCGACACCGTCGGCGTCCTGGAGTTGTTCCTCACCGAGGCCACCCCGGATGTCCTGGCGCAGGTGGAGGAGGCGGCGCACGCTTTGGCCTACATCATCGTCACCGACCGCCGGTTCACCGACCTCTACCACTGGGGCAACCGCACCACCACCGTCAGCGTCGCCGCCGAGATCCAGCGCCAGCTCCTGCCCTCCGCCGCCTCCTGCGAAGCCCCCCAGTTCACGCTGGCCGGCGCCCTGGTACCGGCCGCCACCATCGCCGGTGACACCTACGACTACAGCCTCGACAACGACACCCTGCACCTGTCGATCACCGACGCCATGGGCCACGACGTCCACGCCTCCCTGATGGCCACCCTCCTGGTCAACGCCTCTCGCGGTGCCCGCCGAGCCGGAGAGGACCTCGCCGAGCAGGCCCGCCAGAGCCACCAGGTCCTCCTCGACCACGGCCACCGCACCTTCGTCACCGGCCAGCTCCTGCGCATCGCCCTCGACGGAAGCGGCGCCCAGCTCGTCAACGCCGGCCACCCCAAACCGCTGCGCCTGCGCGACGGCACGGTCACCGAACTCGACCTGGCCGTGAACATGCCCTTCGGCTTCGGCCACCACCCGGGCATCTACCAGGTCCAGAACCTCGACCTGCAACCTGGTGACCGCCTCCTGCTCCACACCGACGGCATGCAGGAACGCGAAGCCGAAGCAGTCGACCTGCCCGGCCTCCTCCGCAAGACGGCCGACGAGCACCCGCGGGAGGTTGTACGCGCGCTGGTCGGCGCGGTCACCGACGCCTATGACGGCCGGCCCCCGCGGGACGACGCGACCGTGCTGTGCGTCGACTGGCACGGCCCCTGCACGACCCCCTGAGGCAGTGTCTGCCCCGAACCTCGTCCCTGATCCACAGGGAAGATCGTCGAAGCTCCAGGCATGAGCAACGACAACACCGCAGCGCGGGCCCTGCTGCGCGACAAGATCCTCGACGGCCTGCGACGCGCGGAGCGCACCCTGTTCACCCGTCCCGCGCCCAAATCCGCGCGGGCCCAGATGAAAACCTTCGCACGCGCGAGGGCACCTCGAAGTTGCTGGCGGAGCGCCTGGGCGTCTCCCGCAAGACGGTGGACCGCTACCTCTCCGGAGTCACGAAGAAGCCACAGAAGCGCCTCCAGGCCGCCCTGGCGCAGGAGACCGAAGCGGAGTGGCAACCGCAGGCCAAAGCGCAGGCAAGGCAGCGCGCGGCCAGCTCGACGGGTCTCGTCATCTCCACCACCGCCTACTTCGGGTTCGGTACGGAAGGCTCTGACGCGGGCCGGATGCGGGACATCCAGGTCGTCTTATCGCCCTCCCACGCCGCCAAGATCCTCGCCGCCAGGGACACCAGCGCGACGGACAGCGAGCTGCACGACGCCGTCGCCGAGGCTATAGCGGACGCTAATTTCCGCGTCGAAGGCGGCGGACGCGCGGGCCTGAAGGTCCGAGTCGAGGCAGTCGAGCGGTTGGATATCTCGTTTTAGACCGACCGGCAAATGGATCACTTGAGGCGGCGCGCGGTGGGACGCTCATCCCAGCGGTAGTGAATGGTGGCGTGGCGGATCAACATGCGGATGGTGACGAGTGCTGCGGCCAGGTGGAGGTAGAAGCCGACGACGGTGTTGTTCTTCTCGGTGCAGCGTCGTAGCTTGCCGTAGCTGTTCATCCACGAGTGCGTTCGTTCCACGACCCACCGCTTGCTGGCCTGGATCGGGGCGGGCACGCCCTTGCGTGCGATCTCACCAGTGAAGCCCAACTCCCGGAGCAGAGCGCGGGACGTGTTGCTGTCATAGCCCCGGTCGAGGTTGACGTTCACGTCGCCCGGCAGCGGCCCGACCTGGTCCATGGCTGCGTGGAGGGTCGGTCCGAGCAGGGGCGAGTCGTGGCGGTTGACTCCCGCCGCGACCAGGCCGAGCGGGACGCCGCGGGCATCAGTGGCGACCGAGCGTTTCAGGCCCTGCTTCCCGCGGTCCACCGGGGACCGGCCCGCACTCTGGCCGCCACACGGGGCCTTGGTGATGCAACCATCCACGGATATCTCGGACAGTTCCAGGCCGATCATCCGGTCGTACGCTTCCAGAGCGAGAACGTGCACCACTTCGGATATCCCCTGCTCAGCCCACTCTTTGACACGTCGACGGATGGTCCGGTCAGAGCATCCGGGGCTGGAGATCCGTTCGTAGCCCGAGCCGTGGACCAAAGCGAGCACCACGTGCTCGAACACAGTCCGGTCGGGGACACGGCGGCGGTGGCAGGCAAGCGGGTGGCCCGCGGCGAACTCCTCCCGCGCGGGCAGGAGTGCCATGAACTGGTTCCAGAGGGGTTCGAGCAGGCAAGATGGCAGTGCGGGCACGGCTGTCCTTCGTGATCACTGAGCGTAGAGAACTCCATGATCACGTGGGCCCGTGCCCGTTCTGATGCTCATCCCATCTCCCGGGCACCTGCTGCCGGACCGGTCTGAGAAAGAAACTCAGTCACCCGTTGCCCCGTCGGTCCGCTCCCGCAGGAAGTCGGCGTGGCCGTTGTGGCGGGCGTACTCCTGGATCATCAACACGTAGACCCAGCGCAGGCTGAGGGAAACTCCGCGAGAGGACATGAAGGTCTCGTCGAGGTCGTGCCCGGCCGCCGCCGCGTCGCACGCTTTGACCTCGGTCTGGAACAATCCGAAGTCTCTCTCCGCATCGGCTGCGTGGACTCCGTCGAGCCCCTCATTGCCATCTGACGGGCCGGTGAAAACATCGCCGATAGCCTCACCTGCGAAGCTTCGCCGGAACCACCATCGCTCTACCTCCGCCATGTGCCGGACCAAACCAAGGAGGGTTAGGTTCGACGGCTCTACGGTCGTCCGCGCCAATTGGGCCGACTCAAGCCCGGCACACTTGGCCAGCAACGTTTCCCGGTGCCAGCTCAGCCAACCCTCCAACATCTGACGCTCAGTTACGGTACCCAGGCCGCCCAGCTGCTTGGTGCACTCGACCGGCGGTGCTGTCCATGTCATAGATCCACCCTGCACCGCTATCTGGGATGGTTCAAGCAGGCAAAACAGCAGCGCGGCCAGGCCGCCCATGTGATTACTGAACGTAGAGAACTCCATGATCACGTGGACCCGTGGCCGTTCTGATGCCCGCCACCTCCCGGGCGCCTATTGCCGGTCGGTCTAAGGGGGCCGTGGTGTAGAGCCCGCCTCGCGCTTCCATCGTGCGGTGTTTGGCCTGGGCTTTTGTAGAGGCTTGCGGGGCTAACACCCGGCTGTCGCAGAGTCCGTTCACCGCCCGGGGTCCGCCCCGATTCCTGGCGGTTCGTCCTGACTCCTTGGGGGGCTTTGCCATGTCCGAACCCGTCGTGAACCCGTCCTGCTCGTGCCCGCAGCCGGCGCCTGCCCGGCCCGTGTGGCCGGCGTGCTTACTCGTGGCCGCCGCCCTGCTCAGCCCGGTGCCCGTGACCCTCCTGGCCTACTTGGCGCCCCAGTGGGGCGACGCGGTGCAGACCGGGTTCACCCCCGCGCCCTGGCTGCTGGCGTGCGTAGAGGACGGTGTGGCTGTCGGGCTCCTGTAGTAGGTAGTCGGCGTGGGTGTCAGCGGTGACATCGGCGAGTTGGACGTGGGGGTGGTCGGTGGTCAGGCCGGACGCGGTCTGGCTACCCCCTAGCCAGCCGCCGTGCCGGTCCCCGCCGCGGTTGAGGTAGGTCGTGAGGCTGCCGTTGGCGTTGACGGTCCAGTAGTCGGCCCGGCCGTCGCCGTCGAAGTCGGCTAGGCATATACGGGAGCGGTCGGTGGTGGTGCCGGTGGCGACTTGGCCGAGCTTGAGCCAGCCGCCCGACCCGGAGGGGCGCCTCCGCGGTTGAGGTGGACGTTGATGGTGCCGTTGTCGGCGACGGTCCAGTAGTCGGTGCGTCCGTCGCAAATAGTAAAGTCCGAAATGGCTGGTAGATCGTCACGTTAAAACGGCACATAGGTGACGGAACGTCAGCTAAACGTCATCCGCGTGTGGTTGGCATCCTCCGTCACCACGGCTCCTGAATGCTCCACGGACAGGCAGTGATCATCGGTTCCCCCTCTTTCGCTACGCTCACCTTCGCCGAAATCGGCGATGTGGGATCGAGTGGGGGGAAGTCTGTTGCCATCTGCAATATTTCGGGGCCGGCGAGGCGGAGGGGGATCGGTCCGCGCACGTGTGGTGCGTGCGGGACTGCTTTCGCTGGCGTTGGTATCCGGCTTGATGTCGGCGCCGCCAGCGGCGGCCGTCGACCCGCCGGCCACCGGTCTGGGTGCTACCCAACGCGGAATGGTCGTCGGCTTTTGGAAGAGTGGCGGGCCCGCCGTCCGCGCCGCCGCCGAGCGGGCGCTGACCGGATCGGACGCGAGCGTAGTTGAGTTCCTGCAGACCGCTAGGGCTGCCGCCGAGTACCAGGACGACAAGGAGGCGGCGCTCCAAGTCATCGCCCAGGGTGGGCGCGGATTGCGCGAGGCCGCCGAGCGTGCCATCTCGGGTACCCCGCAGGAGCTCGACGCCTTTTTGAAGGAGGGCTGGAAGGCACCCCTGGAGCAGGACCAGGTGGTGGCGGCCACGCGGATCGCCAACACGGGCGGTCGGGGAGTCAAGACCGCTGGTGACGCGGCCCTGAACGGGTCGATCAAGCAGGTCAAGGACTTTCTGGGACGCGTCCAGTTCGAACAGCGCGACGCCGATGACCTTGTCCAGGTCACCCGGATAGAGAGCGCCGGCGGGCCCAGCACCAAGCGGGCCGCGTCGATGGCCATGAACGGCACGATCGAGGACGTCCGAGATTTCCTGACGTTCGGCCAGCACGTCGCCCGTGCCCAGGACCAGGAAGCGGCGACGGTCAGCCAGCTCGCCGACCAGGCCAAATCCGCCGGCCAGCAAGCCGAGCAGGAAGCAACAGCCGCCAAGGAGGCCTGCGCCCAGGCCCTGTCGGCGGCTCGATTGGCCAAGGAGGCCGCGAACAAAGCTGCCGAGGAGACCAAACTCGCCGAGGGAGATGCCGCGCGCGCTGGAGAGGCCGCGCGCCGTGCGGCTGAGGCCACCCGCCGCGCAGCCGACGCCGCGCAGACGGCGATCACCGCAGCACGCTCCGCCAATTCCGCAGCCCGTCTGGCGGCGGCAGCCGCCGCCGACGCGGCGAACGCCGCGGCCGGGGCGGCCCGGGCCGCCACCCGGGCACTGAGCGCCGCGGCGGCACAGAAGGTGGACGAGGGCACGATCCACGACGCTCGCCTGGCCGCGGACAAGTCCGCCTTGGCCGGCGAGTGGGCCAACCGCGCCGCGGCTGCCGCCGACGCCGTTGTGGCGATGGCCGACGCGGTGTCCCAGGTCACCGACAACGTGAACGACGCGATCAAGGCTTCGAGCGACGCCGACGCGGACGCCGCACGTGCCGGAGCAGCCTCTGGACAGTCCTCTGCCGCGGCAGCGGCAGCACGCCGCTACCTGGCGGAGGCGACCCGCGCTGCTGCGGCCGCGCGCCAATGGGCTGCGGCCGCGGCCCAGGCCGCGCGCGATGCGCGCGACGCCGCGCGGTCCGCCGCTTCCCATGCACGCGCGGCGGCTGACGCTGCCGCGGAGGCGGCCGCGCACGCTGCGGTCGGAGCCGCGGCTACCGAGCGGGCCAGGATCCACTCCGAGGCCGCTAGCACGGCCGCCGCAGCTGCAACCGCAGCGGTGGACCAGGCGAAGAAGATCTACGAACTCGCCCGCAAGTCCGAGGCCGAGGAAATCGCCGCCCGCACGGCGGCCGGCCGCAACCAGGCCGATGACCTCACCGCCGCCTACAACGCCGCCCAGGCAGAGGCCACAAAGGCGCAGACGGGAACGACGAAGCTCAAGGACGACTTCGCCGCCCTTTCCGCCCGGGCAGGCCAGCCCGGTGCCGACCTGGCTCAGGTGGTCACCGACAGCCGCCGCATGGCCGTCACCGCCATGAAGCTCGGCGGCTCCTGGAGTCGCACGGCCGCGGAGTGGGCACTGGCCGGCTCCGACAGCGCTGCGATCGCCTACGCCCGGACGGGCTGGCAGCGGGCACAACAGCAGGACGAGACCGACGAGGTCAAAATCCTTGCAATACAGTCGCCTTACGAGGCCGTACGCAAGGCGGCCTCAGAAGCACTGCAAGGTGACGCGGCACGGATCCACACCTTCCTGGAGACCGGCCAACACGAGGCCGCGCTCGTCGACTACCAGGTCGAGGTCACCCGCATCAGCCAGGCGGGCGGCCCGGGAGTCAAGCAGGCCGGCGACAACGCGTTCAAGGCCGGTACCGCCAAGGCGCTTGTCGACTTCATCACCACCACCCAGTACCAGGGCCGGGAAGCCGACGACCGCGTACTTGCGGCTCGGCTGTCCCAGACCGCGGGCCCCGAGGTGAAGGCGGCTGCCGAGGCCGCCATCCTGAGCCCGCCCGCCGTTCTGCGCGCCTTCGTCCAGAGCGGCCAGTACCGGGCACAACGCCAAGACCACCTAACCACAACGCACGTCACCCAGATCCAGCAGACGATCGCCGAAGCCGCCCAGGTCGCAGCCAAGGCACAGCAGAACTCTGCCATGGCGGCCGAGGCCTATGCGCTTGCCCGCGATGCGAACGAAGCAGCCCAGGCCTTCGCGCTGGAGGCGCACAACAGCGCCGACCGTGCCAACGCGGCCGCAAAGCAGGCGCAGAATTGGGCAACCCAGGCCGGGCAGTCGGCAGCCAAGGCGGCCGAGTCCGCAAAGGCAGCGGGCCAGGCGCAGCAACGGGCTCTGATCAGTGCCAACCAGGCCTCTGATTCCGCGACCTGGGCTCGGGCGAGCGCTGTATCGGCTGCCGGGAGCGCCACGCAGGCCTACGCCGCCGCCACCGCCGCGCGCGAATCGGCGGAGCGGTCGGGCAAGGACGCCAACACTGTCGTCACCATCTTCAACGAGGCGCTGGAGAACGCCAAGAAGGACGAGGCGGCGCGCCAGAGGAACGAGCGCTACATCGCGGCGCTGCACGAGCATATGTACCAGAGCCTGCCGCCGCTGGCGAAGGGGGCGGTCATCTTCGCCAACCTGCCCCTGCAGGAGAAGCTGCGCATCGCACTCGAGCTCGCGCACCTGGGGGCGGACCTTTACGGGGCGCTGCCGATCGTCGGGATCCCCGTCAGCCTGGCCAACTGCGGCACGTACGTCCTGGAAGCCAAGATCTTCGACGATGCGAGCAAGTACAAGGACGCCGCGTGGTCCTGCGCTCTGACCATACCGATCGGTGGCTGGGCCGCGCTCGGCGCCAAGCTCGAGAAATGGGGAGTCAAGACCGAAAAATTCCGGGGAGCCCTGCAGGATCTTTGGAACAAGGTCGGAGACCTGGGTCTTCCGGCCTGCCTGACGCGCCACAGCTTCCCGGCCGGTACGCCGGTGCTCATGGCCGACGGCTCATCTCGCCCCATTCAAGACGTCCGCATCGGCGACAACGTCCTGGCAACCGAGCCAAAAACTGGTGCGACAGGCCCACAGCGCGTCGAGGCGACCATCTACACTCCCGACGACCGCGACTTCACCGACCTCAGCATCTCCGCTGAGAACGGCATCACCAGCACCATCACCTCCACCGACCACCACCCCTTCTGGTCAGAGAAGTCCCGCGCATGGATAGACGCGGGAGACCTCAACCCCGGAGACACCCTCCGCACACCTTCCGGGGGGCAGGCCCTCATCAAGGGTGCCCACCACTGGAAAACTCTCCAGCCCGCGTACAACCTGACCGTCAATAGCGTCCACACCTACTACGTGCTCGCCGGGCAGACCCCAGTCCTCGTGCACAATGCCGATTCCGCCTGCGTGGTGAATGCGGGTGATCGAATCGTTTTGGGTATCAACCGAATCGAGAACAGCGGTGATGCCCTTAGGGACGCCCTCAACACGGCGGACCCGAAGGTCAAATGGTACACACTGAATAGCCCAGCCTGGGGCCAGCCGGGCCCGGCCGGCACAGGGCGGCCACTGTGGATGGACGGCGTCGAGGATGCTGCCGCAGACGGTTCAGTCAAAATATCATTCGCTCTTGACGGTCTTCTCGACGCGGAGAAGCTGGAATTCAAGAGCGCTCAGGCCGCATTTGATTTCACGTATGAGCGCAGTAAGGCCATGGCGGGTGGAAATTGGCGGCTTGGAAATGAGTCAGGAAATCAAACAGCCTGGGAGCTGGGCACGGTGGTGAGAGCAACAATCAGCCCGCGTAGCACTCGGACCAGTTGGGACAGCATCCACTTCTACTGGAAGGGAAAGCGGGTCGACATCCGCGACCCGTTCCTGGAAGTCAGAGACGATCTGTAACCGTAGCAGCGGGCGGGTTCGCGCAGACAAGCGCGAACCCGCCCTTTACGTACCCTCGCTCCATGACACGTCGGCTACCATCCGTAGGCAAGGAGCACGGAGGGCGTCTCGCAACGCAGCGGCAACCCGATGTGGCACGACACATATGGCATCCCTCGCCGACGCAAGCCGAGCCCCAATCGGGCACGCGCCGCGACTAGGGCGAGCTTGACATGTTTCTCGGGGGCAGGAATGAGCGATCAGGTACAAGGCGCACTGCTGGCATTGGCCGGCAACATGGCCGCTCCGAGCAGTGTGCTGCTGCGACTGCTCGCCGTACCCGACCGACGAGTCAGGAACGCTGTCGCGCAGCGCGAGAACTTGCCCCCCCAGGTTGTCGAAGCCATTCTGGCGCACCCGGAGCTCGAGGTCCGGCAGATATTCGGCGAGAGCCCGAACGCCGACCCGACCCAGCGTGCCCGTCTCCTTGACGACCTCTCCGCAGACCACAGTCTCGTGCTCGCTCTCGGACCGCAGCCTTACCGCAAACCCGTCGAACCGCTGCCCGACTGGGCCTACGCCCGACTGCTCACACACCCGCGGGCGATCGTCCGTCGCGAAACCCTCGCTTCCCCCACGGTGCCGCCCCACATCTTGGCCGCTCTCGCGGATCATGCAGACCCCGCCTTCAGAAAAGCATCGTGCCGCGCATGGGACGACTTGCCTCACCCTGTTCGAGAGGCACTGCTCCACGACGACAACGCCGATGTGCGACTAACCGCACAACTCAGCGTGCTCTGTCCGGACGAACAACTCACCACCCAGCTCCTCGCCGACCTCGCAGACTCGTGGAGGATTCCCGAAGTTCTTGCACGCGGAAAGCTGAGCCCCAAAATGGCCGAGAGCCTGATCTCCGACGGCAAGCACCTGCGAGCCATCGCTGCAAACCTGCACATCCCGCCCGATCTGGTAGAGCGGATGGCCACCTCATCAGACCCCTACGTGCGCCTCATCGTCTCGGCCCGCCCAGAACTGACCGAGGAGGACCGCGCTGCCATCGACTACACAGTCGATCCGCAGACACACCTCCCGGCCCTGGGATGGGTTCTGAACGCCAACGAAGAACCCGACATCCTTCGACGGTGCGCGACGTCAGCACACCCATGGTTGCGCCGCAGCGCCGCAGCATGCCCCGGGCTCCCACAGGACATGGTCGAGCTGCTTGCCCGAGACGAGGACTTCGCTGTCCGACTGCTGCTATGCGAGTCCCAGCCCACGCCACCCCCCGAGCTGCTCCTCGACCTGTACCTAGGCCGGCAGCATCGAGCCGCGCAGATGCTCATCACACATCCAGGGTTCCCCACCCAAGGGCTGGCTGCCCGTTTCGGGCACTCGCCCGATCCCGTCCGCCGCCGCTTGGCACTACGCGACCCAGCCCTCGACCCTCTGCTCCTCGACCGGCTAAGCCGCGACCTTGAAACACAAGAACAAGCCGCCCAACACCCCCATCTTCCAGTGGCACGAATCAAAGAGCTCCTGGCCAACCCGGCACCCGTTCCCGCAGCGGCCAGGAACCCCAGCCTCCCCCCATCGGCCATGCACGAGCTCCTGGACAGAACCGATACCCCGCTCTGAGCTTGCCGTTCAAGGTCGGTGCCGTTGACATACCTCTGACCGGACGGCGCGGTGGACGCTTGTGGCGCTCGCGCTCGCCCACGGGCGCGCACGCGTACGGTCCGTGGATGCATCAGCTGATGGTCCGGCTGCTGGAGTGGCTGGGGGCTCTGCGCCCGCCGGTGGTGCTGTTGTCGGCCACGCTGACGGGCCGCTCGGCCACCTCGCTGGTCGACAGACCCGCCGCCCACGCCCTCACATCACCAAGCACCCCACCCATGACCAGACCAGCGACCACCCTGGCAACCAGTCACGCCAAACGCCGTTGCAGTACTAGAGACGCCGCCACGACCCGTATAGCTGGGTCTGCCTCTCGGGCCGGGCGTAGAACCACAGGTGAAGGTGCGCGGACCCGTCCCCGGTCCGGTAGAGGTGGCGGCTGGCCCGGAGACCGGATGCCGCAGGCGCCGTCGGCAGCCAGGTAGCCGACGCGGTACCTGGCTGCCGCGGAGCAGGCGCCCGTCTTTTGAGAGCAGCTTGTTGCAGCGCCGCAGTATGGCCGATGCCTGGCGCCAAGACTCGCCGCCAGACATCGGCCTAAGGGTTCCCGTAACTGCTGGTCACGGGTGAGATGATCTTGTTGTGGCTGGTGTGATCACGGCATCGGAGCCGTCCTGGATAGCCCCGTTCACCGGGCTGAGCCCGCGCTGTTTCGGGAAGTTGGTGACAGTTCTGCGGCGGGAGGGTGCGGACGCGGTCCGCAAGGGCCGACCGTGGAGCCTTCCGCTGGAGGACCGGGTTCTGCTGGTCGCGGCGTACTGGGGCACCAACTTGACCATGCGCCAGCTCGCCCCACTGTTCGGGGTTTCGAAGTCGGCTGCGGACCGCATCATCGACCACCTCGGACCGATGCTCGCGCTCCAGCCTCGCAAGCGGTTCGCCAAGGACACCGTCCTGATCGTGGACGGCACCCTGGTCCCCACCCGGGATCACACCATCGCCGAGCGTTCGAAGAACTATCGGTACTCCACCAACCACCAGGTCGTCATAGACGCCGACACCCGCCTGGTCGTCGCGGTCGGCCGGCCCCTGTCCGGGAACCGCAACGACTGCAAGGCCTGGGAGGAGTCCGGCGCCAAAGCCGCCGTCGGCAAGACACTCACGATCGCCGACGGCGGCTACCCAGGCACCGGACTCCTCATCCCTCACCGCCGCGAGCGCGGCCAGACTGAACTGCCGGAGTGGAAAGAGGAACACAACAAGTCCCACAGGCAGGTCCGAGCCCGCATCGAACACGTCTTCGCCCGCATGAAGACCTGGAAGATCCTCCGCGACTGCCGCCTCAAAGGCGACGGCGTCCACCACGCCATGCTCGGCGTCGCACGCATGCACAACCTCGCCCTCGCCGGATAGGCCAGCGGCCCCGACCGCGGCTGCCCGGCCCCGGCGACTCGAGATCATTTACGGGACAGCCCTTAGGTCAGAGGGTGCCGGTGGTGCTGAGGGTACCCAGAGTGCCCGCGATGCCTTGGAGGCTGACCGGTGTGGTCGACGACCAGGTGCGGTCGGTGCGGCGTGTGGTGTGCAGGAGCTTGCCGTCAGTGGTGGTGACGGTGAGCTGGAGTTCACCATTGACACTTGTTGCGGCCGCGGACTTGGCGGTGATGGTTCCGAAGATGTCCTTCAGCTCGGCGAAGCGCTCCCATGTGCCGTTGGCATTGCGCATGCCGTGGTACTGGCGGATGCCGTTGTCGGTGGTGATGACGATGTGGGCGTCGCCACCGATGCCGGCCATGCTCACCGAGTTGATGGGGTCGGTGGATCCGGCGGCTCCCGCGATGTCGCCCCAGATGCTCCACTGCCCGGAGGCGTTGCGGACGGTGTGGTAGGCCTTGCCGCCGGCGACGGGAACGACCTGGAGCTGGCCTCCGGCGGTGGCAGCGGTCGCAACGGAGGTCACGGTGCCGATCGGGCCGGCGACCGGTGCGAGATCGCCGAACTTGGTCCAGTTCCCGTCGGCCTTGCGCACGGCGTGGAAGACCTTGCCACTGGCGACCGCGACGACGTGGAGGTCGCCACCGATGGATACGGCCGACACCTGAGTGAGGCCTGCGAGGGAGTTGGTCATCGGGAACACGTCGCCGAAGCCGGTCCACGTGCCGTTCGCGTTGCGGACGGTGTGGAACAGGCCGCCGGTGTTGCTGACCGCCAGGACGTGGGTGGCGCCCTCGATGCCGGCAGCGGCCGCGGTACGGATACCACCGATGCTGTTGGCCATGGTCTGGACGTCGGTGAACCCGGTCCAGGAGCCGTCGGCCAGACGAATGCCCTGGAAGAGGCTGGAGCCGGCCTGTACCAGGGCCTCGGTCTTCCAGCCCGGTGCCAGGGCTCGGGTCTGCTGAACCCACTCGCCCAGGTTGTCGACCCGGGTCACGAATGCGCCGGTTCGGGTTTCGGCGCTGCCCAGGCAACCGCCTTGCCAGGATCGGCTGACGACACCGAGGAGCACGTACTCGCGGACGTCCACCTGACGCACCGCGGGGCCGCCGGCGTCACCCGCGCACACGGTGGCGTCCGCCGGCGTCTTCGCGGTGATGTCAAAGCCGGTCGCCGTGGTGGTCCCGGCCGTGAAGGCGGCCTCGTGGCGTGAGGCAGGGACCCATTCGGTCTTGGTCCGCCCGAAACCGGCTACGGTCAGTTGCTGGCCCGTTGTGGGAGCCGTGGAGGAGACAAGGGCGGGCGTGATGTTGGAAGCGGGCTTGGCGAGACGGGCCATGACCAGATCCCGGTCGGGATGCGGGACCAGTTCCACGATGTCGCTTGTGTGACCCCCCAGCAGGGGGAGGTCGCGCAGGCCGACCACGACGGTCGTCTTGTCCTTGGGAGCCCCTGCGGCCACCTCGTTGATCTGCGTGGGGTCGTCGGCGAAGCAGCTCTTGGCGGAGAGGACCCATTGCGGGTCGACCAGCGTCGCGGAGCAGGAGCGCTTGGCGTCACCGATGGTGAGTTTCCCGCTGAACGCAAGCCCGCTGATGTCGACGGACACACCAGGAGGTGTGGCGGCGGCGCCGGTTACGCGCAATTCGAGCAGCGTGGACTTGGCGTCCTCGTTGGTGCCCTCGCCCACGCCGACCACGGTGTCGCGCTTGACGTCGACGGTTTCGTTCTTGCCGTCCGTTGTGAGGCTGGCGCGCAGGTCTCGCCCGGTGGTCTGGATGCGGAACGTGTCTGCGACGGTGAGTGCGAGGACTCCGGTGGCGCCGGGAGCGCGGAAGCATATGCGGTAGAGCGGCAGTGTGATGGGACGGGCCCACACCGCGATCTGGTGGGGTGCGTCGCAGGGGACGTGGGTGATCCCGCCGTCGCCCCTGATCAGCTTGGCGCCGGTCGCGGCGAGCACCGCGTCGGCGCCGGGGTAGGCGCCGTTCTCGACTGCAACCGGTGCGGCGGCGTTGGCCGCCGGTTCTGCCACGGCGGCGGCGGTGGGAGCAGCCGATGTGCCGAGAATCGCAGCGGCCACGGTCGCCGCGATGGGCAGCAGCCGTCGTTTCTGCAAAGCCATGGGGTCACTTTCGTAGTGAGGGAACAGCCGCCCGGCGGGCGGACAATCGATGCGCCATGAGAGGGCGCGGAATCAGCCGCAAGAGCCCTGGCGATCATGGGAATAGTAATCTGCACGATGCTCGGCAGATAACTCGCGCTCAAAAGGGAACATAACTGTCGTATCGTCAGCTAGGCCCTGGCAAAGCCGGGTTGTGGCCATCACCACTCCCACACCCGGGCACCTCGACCACCGGAATGGTGATCACCGCTCTCCTCCTTCGTTAGGCTCATCCCCTTTGCGGAAATCGGCGATGTGGAATCGAGTAGGGGGAAGTCTGTTGCCTTCAGAGATACTTCAGGGTCGGCGAGGCGAAGGGAGATCCGGCCGCGCACGCATGCTGGTTACCGGACTGCTCTCGTTCGCATTGCTCTCCGGCCTCGTGTCGGCGCCGCCCGCGGGGGCCGCCGACCCGCCGGCCACCGGTCTGGGTGCCACCCAGCGGGGGATGGTCGTGGCTTCTGGAAGTCGGGCGGCCCGGCCGTCCGGGCTGCTGCCGAGCGAGCGCTGACCGGATCTGACGCGAGCGTCGTTCAGTTCCTGGGGACTGAGCGGGCTGCCGCCGAGTACCAGGACGACAAGGAGGCGGCACTCCAGATCGTCGCCCAGGGGACGGTGGCGCCGCTGCTGGCCGGCGTCCTGTCAATCACCCGGCGGGCCTATTCCACTCCCAGCTGGGCGAGCCCGGTGAGCTGCGCCGGGTCGAGCCGGTCGCGGCGCGCTTTCTGATTCCCGATCCAGATCCCCGTACGGGCAGGACCTCGACCACACCGCACCCCGGCAGCCGTCCCTCCCGCGCGACGTACTGCGCCAGGGCCGTGATGCCCTTCTGAAACGCCCCGCCGCCCGCGCCCGGCCCGGAGTCACGGCGGCCTTGCGTGCCCGTACGGCCTTCTTCACGTCCAGCTTGCCGAGCCTGCGCTGTTGCTCCTGGTTCAGCTTGCTGAGGTCCCGGCGCTAGGCGGTGAGCCAGCGGCCGAGGTCGTCGCCGTGCAGGGTGGCCCCGGGCACGACGTCGGCGAGCTGGGCGCGGCCCGCGAGGAGCTGGGCGAGGTAGGCGTAGTGCCGCTGCCAGTCGTCCACCCCAGCTTGCGCGGGTTCCAGTCCGGATCGACGGCCGCGAGCTTCTCCGCCCGCCGACCGGCGCGGTCGGGGTCCTTCGCGAGCCCGCCGGGGCGCCGGCTGTTCGTCAACCACTGCCCCGCGGCTTTGTCCAGGGCGGTCGGGTGCCGTGGGGCGGCCAGGGTCCCGTGCAGTGTGAAGTAGGCCCGCGCGGCGGCGAGGTTCTCGGCGAAGCCGGCGTCGGCGGTATCCCACACGATCCCCAGCTCCTCCAGCTCGGCCGCGTGTGTCGTCGGCCAGTGTGCTACGCGGCGTTTGGCCGTCCATGGGGCCGCAGAGGTTGTCCTCACGAGGTGGTGCTTGGTTTGTGGTGGTCAGGCCGGTGTGTGTGGCTTGGTGGGGGGCAGTGCGATGCGGTGAGGTTGGTGTCACTGGGTGAGTTGGCCTGGACGACGGGACGTGGCGTAGTACTGGGCAGATGGCTGTGGCACCCAGACCGTAGGTGGCAATCCAGGCCCCAGCGGGGGATGCCCCCTAGGCCATTGTCTATCCGCGTTGGAGAAATGAAGCAGTAGGCCGTCTCTTTCGGATCTTGTCTGGCGCGGGCCGCCCGGCGCACCTGGTCGTCGGCAGTCCTGGCGGCTCTCAGGTCGCTGGTGTCCTGCCGGCGTGCGGGGCCGGGTCCACGGCGGACCACCAGGCGATCAGCCGGTCGGCCATCGCATCGGTCTGGTGGTCGGCGGGGTCGAGTCCGAAGTGGTCCTCCAGCTCATACCAGAGGAATTCGCCGATCTCCGCCCGCGTGGTGCCACGGCGGAGGCGCTGGAACAAAGGGGCGAACATGCAGTCATATTCGTCATGCGAGAGGTCGGCGACGCCGATCGGATCCCACTCGTTGAGCAGATAACGCAGGTTGTCGAACAGTACGGCCGACGGAGTCCAGGTGGGCATCGGCCCAGACTGCCACCCGGGGGCGACTGCCGCCGCCGAAATATTGCGGGGCCCTTCCTCGTGAGCGCGGCAGCCCGCGGCAGTGTGGCGGTGCGGGCGCCGGCGCCCGGCCAGCATCAGTAGTCGCACAGATATCCCGGTAGCGGTCGGGTAGCTTGTGCTTGTTGGCGCAGGGGGCAGGTAGCGCAGTGGTCGACGCACTTCCCTTCAAAAAGGGGGGGGGTGACGCTGGTTCGAATCCGGTCCTGACCGCTCCGTCGCATTCGTCCCGTACCGCGACCGACGGCAGTAGCCCCGCCCAACGGTTCGGTAGCCGAATCCTGTGGAACAGGCTCATGCCGGGCCGTGGAGCGAGCTGAACCTCTCTTGCCCCCTGGCCTGTGTGAGGGGGGCGGCCGGTGGGTGCCTGGGGGGCGTGTGTGGCTCTGGAAGCCGGGCAGTTGAGGGGTATGACTTCACTCATGTTGGTTGCCTCAGAGTTGGCGCAGGGCGACAGGCCGGAGGGGCCTCCGTGGCTCAAGTGGGCGTTCCTGGCGGTGTGGATTGCCCTTGCCCCCTGGGTCATCTACAAACTGCATAGGCATGGCTATTTGAGAAGACGACGCTGACCCCTCTGCCAGCTGGAATGGCTTTGGGGTGGGGGAGCGGAGCGGACCCACCCAACGACCGTCAGCCTCAGACCCCGTGAAACGGGGTCACCCAGGCCCGCGGAGCGGGCCGTCCGGGGTGGAGCGCAGCGGAATCCCCGAACCAGTCCGCAGCGCAGCGCAGGACTCCGGCCAAAGGCCGGCCCCAGCCGGCGAAGCCGGCCGCCGAGCGAAGCAAGGCTCCCCCCTAGGGCGGAGCGCAGCGGAGCCCTGTCTCTTCCAAGCGCGCAGCGCTTGGGGACCCGCTCCGCGGG
>NZ_LIVQ01000011.1 GCF_001905445.1 Streptomyces sp. CB00455
CTCGGACAGCTCGAAGTTGCGGCCCGCGATGTCGTACTCCGCCAGCGCCGCGAAATTCGCACCGAACGTGTTCGTCTCCACACAGTCCACACCCACGGAGAAGTACGCCTCGTGGACCGACCGCACGATGTCCGGACGCGTCACGTTCAGGACCTCGTTGCACCCCTCCAGCTGCTGGAAATCCTCCATCGAAGGATCCTGCGCCTGGAGCATCGTCCCCATCGCCCCGTCAGCGACCACCACCCGCGTCGCGAGCGCCTCCCTCAGGGCATCGGCCCGGGTCTGGGTGTCAGCGGGCAGGTTCGGCAGCGAGGCCATGTTTGTGCTCCCTGGGATGCGACGGCTGTCGGCTTTGCACCCCCTCTGTGTCAGGGTGCACGCGGCCAGGGTAACCGCGCGGAAGCCGCCCCGGTGGGGCTGTCCCACGTGGCGGACTGCATTCTGTGCCCGGGGTTCCGGGGGGCCCGGGCACCTCCGCGCCGCTCCCGGGAGTGCCCGACCATGCACAAGGTCGACATCGACCGATAGTGTTCAGCATTGTCGAACTACGTCAGCAGGAGGCTGCGCGATGGCACGGAACATCCAGTCGCTCGAACGAGCCGCTGCGATGCTGCGGCTCCTGGCCGGTGGGGAACGCCGCCTGGGGCTCTCGGACGTGGCCTCTTCCCTGGGCCTGGCCAAGGGTACGGCGCACGGGATCCTGCGCACCCTGCAGGCCGAGGGCTTCGTGGAGCAGGACCCGGCCTCCGGCCGCTACCAGCTGGGCGCGGAGCTGCTGCGCCTGGGCAACAGCTACCTCGACGTGCACGAGCTGCGGGCCCGGGCGCTGGTCTGGACGGACGATCTGGCGCGGGCGAGCGGCGAGAGCGTGTACGTGGGGGTGCTGCACAAGAGCGGGGTGCTGATCATGCACCACGTGTTCCGCCCCGACGACAGCCGCCAAGTGCTGGAGGTGGGGGCCATGCAGCCGCTGCACTCCACGGCCCTGGGCAAGGTGCTGTCGGCCTACGACCCGGTCGCGCACACCCAGGCGGTGGAGGTCGAGCGCGAGTCGTTCACGCCCCGCACGGTCGTGGACGCGGCGGGCTTCGAGGAGGTCCTGGCCCTGACCCGGGCGCGCGGCTGGGCCGCCGACGTCGAGGAGACCTGGGAGGGCGTCGCCTCGGTGGCCGCGCCCATCCACGACCGGCGCAGGATGCCCGTCGGCGCGGTCGCCGTCCTCGGGGCCGTGGAACGGGTGTGCGGGGAGGGCGGCGAGCCCCTGGCGAGCCTGGTGGCCTCCGTACGGGACTGCGCAAGGTCGGTTTCACGCGATCTCGGGGCAGGCCGGTTCTGAGCTTGACCTGAGCCATGTGATCCATCCAGGAGGCACTTCGCGTGCCACTTGGATGGATTTTGGCGTTTTACGACCACTCATTGGCTTGATGTGGCCGATCGCACGGGGCGGTAACGATCCGGTTCTTTGACCTGGCCCACCCTTGACGCGTTATTCATCCAGGCGGAAAACTGCCGTTCATCGGTCGGCATTGTCGAACACCTACCGGCAATACGCGTTAGGGTGTGACGAGGCCAAGGACCGGTGCAGCACTCACCGAGTGCGTGGACCACCGGAGGGACCCGGTGTTCCGCCCACCCCTGGACGTAAGACAAAGGAGTCGCGGGTGTCCAGCTCCGACATCTTCATCGGCGAGACCATCGGTACCGCCCTGCTCACACTGCTCGGTGGCGGCGTCTGCGCCGCCGTCACGCTCAAGAGCTCCAAGGCCCGCAACGCGGGCTGGCTCGCGATCACCTTCGGCTGGGGTTTCGCCGTACTGATCGCCGCTTACGTCTCCGCGCCGCTCTCCGGCGCGCACCTCAACCCCGCGGTCACCGTCGGCCTCGCCGTCAAGACCGGCGAGTGGGGCGACGTGCCCGTGTACTTCGCGGGCCAGCTCCTCGGCGCCATGCTGGGCGCGGTCCTGATGTGGGCCACGTACTACGGACAGTTCCGCGTGCACCTGGCCGACCCGGAGCACATCCGCGACGCCAAGCTCGGTCCCGAGGACCCGCACCCGCACGACACGGCCGGCCCGGTGCTCGGGATCTTCTCGACCGGCCCCGAGATCCGTAATGTCGTGCAGAACCTCGCGACCGAGATCATCGGCACCGCCGTCCTGGTCCTGGCCATCCTGACCCAGGGCCTCCAGGACGACGGCAAGGGGCTCGGTGTCATAGGCGTCCTGATCACCTCGTTCGTCGTCGTCGGCATCGGCCTCTCGCTGGGCGGTCCGACCGGTTACGCCATCAACCCGGTGCGCGACCTCGGTCCGCGCATCGTGCACGCCCTGCTCCCGCTGCCCCACAAGGGCGGCTCGGACTGGGGGTACTCCTGGATACCGGTCGTCGGCCCGCTCGTCGGTGCCGTCGCGGCCGGTGGTCTGTACAACATCGCGTTCGCCTGATCAGCATCGGCACGATCGCAAGATCAGCCCCGCCATCCTGATTCCGCCTACCCCGAGACCTGCCAGGAGCAGCCACCATGACCAGCAGCACCGGCCCCTTCATCGCCGCCATCGACCAGGGCACCACCTCCTCCCGCTGCATCGTCTTCGACCGTGACGGCCGCATCGTCGCCGTCGACCAGAAGGAGCACGAGCAGATCTTCCCGAAGCCGGGCTGGGTGGAGCACGACGCCACCGAGATCTGGACGAACGTCCAGGAGGTCGTCGCCGGGGCCATCGCCAAGGCGGAGATCACTGCCGCCGACGTCAAGGCCGTCGGCATCACCAACCAGCGCGAGACCACCCTCCTGTGGGACCGTCACACCGGCGAGCCGGTGCACAACGCGCTGGTCTGGCAGGACACCCGCACCGACTCCCTGTGCCGGGAGCTCGGCCGCAACGTCGGCCAGGACCGCTTCCGCCGTGAGACCGGCCTGCCGCTGGCGAGCTACTTCGCCGGCCCCAAGGTCCGCTGGCTGCTCGACAACGTCGAGGGCCTGCGCGAGCGCGCCGAGGCCGGAGACATCCTCTTCGGCACGATGGACTCGTGGGTCATCTGGAACCTCACGGGCGGCGCCCAGGGCGGCGTGCACGTCACCGACGTCACCAACGCCTCGCGCACCATGCTGATGAACCTGCACAGCCTCACGTGGGACGAGCGCATCGCGGAGTCCATGGGCGTCCCGATGAAGGTCCTCCCCGAGATCCGCTCCTCCGCCGAGGTCTACGGCCACGTCAAGGACGGCGTCCTCGCCGGTGTCCCGGTCGCCTCGGCGCTCGGCGACCAGCAGGCCGCGCTGTTCGGCCAGACCTGCTTCTCCGAGGGCGAGGCGAAGTCCACGTACGGCACCGGCACGTTCATGCTGATGAACACCGGCGACAAGATCATCAACTCCTACAGCGGCCTGCTGACCACCGTCGGCTACCAGATCGGCGACGAGAAGCCGGTCTACGCGCTGGAGGGCTCCATCGCCGTCACCGGCTCGCTCGTCCAGTGGATGCGCGACCAGATGGGGCTGATCAAGTCCGCGGCCGAGATCGAGACCCTGGCCTCCTCGGTGGAGGACAACGGCGGCGCCTACTTCGTGCCGGCCTTCTCCGGCCTCTTCGCCCCGTACTGGCGCTCCGACGCCCGCGGTGTGATCGCCGGCCTCACCCGGTACGTCACCAAGGCGCACATCGCCCGTGCCGTCCTGGAGGCCACCGCCTGGCAGACCCGTGAGATCACCGACGCCATGACCAAGGACTCGGGCGTCGAGCTCGCCGCCCTCAAGGTCGACGGCGGCATGACCTCCAACAACCTGCTGATGCAGACGCTCTCGGACTTCCTGGACGCCCCCGTGGTGCGCCCGATGGTCGCCGAGACCACCTGTCTCGGCGCCGCCTACGCCGCCGGCCTGGCCGTCGGCTTCTGGCCCGACACCGACGCCCTGCGCGCCAACTGGCGCCGCGCGGCGGAGTGGACCCCGCGGATGCCTGCCGAGCAGCGCGACCGCGAGTACAAGAGCTGGCTCAAGGCCGTCGAGCGGTCGATGGGCTGGGTCGACGACGAAGACGCCAGCTGACCGCACGGCCGGCGCAATCGACGAGTAAGTAGGAGCAAGGGATATGAGCAGCCTGCAGAGCGTTCCCGCACTGGGCACGCACCCGACCGCCGGCTCGAACGCGAGCCGTGCCGAGACCCGTGAGCAGCTGGCGAAGGCCACGTACGACCTGCTGGTCATCGGCGGTGGAATCCTGGGCACCTCGGTGGCCTGGCACGCCGCGCAGTCGGGGCTGCGGGTCGCCATGGTGGACGCCGGCGACTTCGCCGGCGCCACCTCCTCCGCCTCCTCCAAGCTGGTCCACGGCGGATTGCGCTACCTGCAGACCGGCGCGGTCAAGCTGGTGGCCGAGAACCACCACGAGCGCCGGGTGCTGGCCAAGGACGTGGCCCCGCACCTGGTCAACCCGCTCACCTTCTACCTGCCCGTGTACAAGGGCGGCCCGGTCGGTGCGGCGAAGCTGGGCGCGGGCGTGTTCGCGTACTCGGCGCTCTCGGCCTTCGGCGACGGCATGGGCAAGGTCATATCGCCCGCCCGCGCCGCCGCCGACAACCCGGGCCTGAAGACGGACAACCTCAAGGCCGTCGCGGTCTACTACGACCACCAGATGAACGACTCCCGCGTCGCCGTGATGACCGTGCGCGCGGCCGTCGAGTCGGGCGCGGTCGTCCTCAACCACGCCGAGGTCACCGGGCTGCGCATGACGCGCGGCCGGGTCTGCGGCGCCGAGCTCAAGGACCGCCTCGACGGCAGCGAGTTCGGGATCGACGCGCGGGTCGTGCTCAATGCCACCGGCCCGTGGGTGGACCACCTGCGGCGCATGGAAGACAAGCACTCCATGCCGTCGATCCGCCTCTCCAAGGGCGCGCACATCGTCATGAAGCGCAAGTCGCCGTGGAAGGCCGCGATGGCCACCCCGATCGACAAGTACCGCATCACCTTCGCCCTGCCGTGGGAGGACCAGCTGCTGCTGGGCACCACCGACGAGGTGTACGAGGGCGACCCGGCGGACGTGCGGGCCACCGAGGCCGACATCCAGCAGATCCTGGACGAGGCTGCCTTCTCGGTGAAGGACGCGGACCTGGACCGTTCGCTGATGACGTACGCCTTCGCGGGCCTGCGGGTGCTGCCCGGCGGCCCCGGCGGCGTGGAGAAGGCCAAGCGCGAGACGGTCGTCTCCGAGGGCGCCGGCGGCATGCTGTCGGTCGCGGGCGGCAAGTGGACGACATACCGCCACATCGGCCGTGTGGTCATGGACAAGCTGGCGAAGCTCCCGGGCAGCCCGCTGACCGAGGACATGGAGCCGGTGAAGTCCCTCGTGCGCCGCATCGCCCTGCCCGGCGTCGCCAACCCGAACGCGGTGGCGCACCGGCTGCTGGTGGACCGCGAGCCCGGCAGCCGGATGGACCCGCTGACCGCGCGTCACCTGGCCTCGCACTACGGCTCGCTGGCCTTCGACATCGCGCGGATCGCCAACGAGGACCCGGCGCTGGCCGAGCGCATCCACCCGGACGGCCCGGAGATCTGGGCGCAGGTCGCCTACGCCCGCGACAACGAGTGGGCCGAGACGGTCGACGACGTGCTGCGCCGCCGTACGACGGTGACGGTCCGAGGTCTGGACGACGACGCCGTGCGCGCACGGGTCGAGGAGATGCTGGCCCACAAGGCATAGCGTTCACGCAGGTGGGGAAGAGGGGCGGTTCCGGGGGGAACCGCCCCTCCGTCGTGGGCTGTGGCCGATGTCCTCCCAAGGCTTAGGCTGACCCACGTACGCAAGGGAACTTCGGAAGGAGACCTGGGTGATCGAGCTTGAGGGCGTGCCCGAGCTGATCGACCCGGTCATGGTGGCCGCGTTCGAGGGCTGGAACGACGCGGGTGACGCGGCCTCCGGCGCGGTCGCACACCTGGACCGGGAGTGGAAGGGCGAGGTGTTCGCGGCGCTGGACGCCGAGGACTACTACGACTTCCAGGTCAACCGGCCGACGGTGTGGCTGGACAACGGGGTACGGAAGATCACCTGGCCGACGACGCGGCTGTCCGTGGTCCGGATCGGCGGCGCCAAGCCCCGGGACCTGGTGCTGGTGCGCGGCATCGAACCGTCGATGCGGTGGCGGTCGTTCTGCAACGAGATCCTCGGCTTCGCGCACGAACTGGGCGTGGAGATGGTGGTGATCCTGGGGGCGCTGCTCGGGGACACGCCGCACACGCGGCCGGTACCGGTGAGCGGGGTCACCTCGGACGCGGACCTGGCGCGGACGATGGACCTGGAGGAGACGAAGTACGAGGGCCCGACGGGCATCGTGGGGATCCTGCAGGAGGCGTGTACGCACGCGGGCGTCCCGGCGGTGTCGCTGTGGGCGGCGGTGCCGCACTACGTGTCGCAGCCCCCGAACCCGAAGGCGACGCTGGCGCTGCTGAACCGGCTGGAGGACCTGATCGACCTCCGGATCCCGCTGGGCGAACTGCCGGAGGACGCCCGGGCGTGGCAGCTGGGAGTGGACCAACTGGCCGCCGAGGACAGCGAGGTGGCGGAGTACGTCCAGACGCTGGAGGAGGCGCGGGACACGGCCGACCTGCCGGAGGCGTCGGGGGACGCGATCGCCCGGGAGTTCGAGCGGTACCTGCGGCGCCGTGACCCCTCGGCGGCGGCGGATCCGGGTGACGGCTCGTACCTGCGGGATCCGTCCAGCGGTCTGCCGCGCGGGCCGAAGCGCAAGCCGGAAGCCTCCGGCGAGGAACCGCAGCCCCCGGCCGCGGCTCCGCCGGAGGAGGGCGACACCCCGCCGGAGGTTTAGCCGCCCGGGCCGCGCCGGACGTGCCCCGCCCGGGCCGCGCCGGATGTGCGGGGCCCTGCCATGCGGTCGGGGCCCCGGGGGCTGCCCCCGGGGCCCGGACCGCGGCGGTTACAGGGCCACGCCCAGGAGGGCGTCCACCGTGCGGGAGACCAGGCCCGGAGCCGATGCGTCGTCGCCGCCCGCGGCGAGCTGGCGCTGGGCCCAGCGGTCCACCGCCGCCAGCGCGGCGGGGGCGTCCAGGTCGTTCGACAGGGCCTCGCGGACCTCCTCGACCAGGGCGTCGGCCGGCGCGCCGTCCGGCCGGGACACGGCCGCGCGCCACCGCTCCAGGCGGGTCACCGCCTCGGCCAGCACCGCGTCCGTCCACTCCCAGTCGGCCCGGTAGTGGTGCGACAGGAGCGCCAGGCGGATCGCCGCCGGGTCGACTCCGGCCCGCCGCAGCGCCGAGACGAAGACCAGGTTGCCCTTGGACTTCGACATCTTCTCGCCGTCGAGGGCCACCATGCCCGCGTGTACGTACGCCTTGGCCATCGGGAACTCGCCCGTCAGCGCCTGCGCGTGGGAGGCGCCCATTTCGTGGTGGGGGAAGGCCAGGTCGGAGCCGCCGCCCTGGATGTCGAAGCCCATCCCCAGGTGGTCCAGGGCGATCGCCACGCACTCGATGTGCCAGCCCGGCCGGCCGCGGCCCAGCGAGCCGCCGTCCCAGCTCGGCTCGCCCGGACGTGCGGCCATCCACAGCATCGGGTCCAGCGGGTTCTTCTTGCCCGGGCGGTCCGGGTCGCCGCCGCGCTCGGCCGACAGCAGCCGCATCGCCTCGGCGTCGAGGTTCGAGACGCCGCCGAAGTGCGGGTCGCACTCCACCGAGAAGTAGACGTCGCCCTCCAGCTCGTAGGCCGCGCCCGCGTCCCGCAGCCGCTCGACCAGCGGCACGATGCCGGGTATGGCCTCGACGGCTCCGATGTAGTGCTGCGGGGGCAGCATGCGCAGGGCGGTCATGTCCTCGCGGAAGAGGGCCGTCTCGCGTTCGGCGAGCTCGGTCCAGTCGTGGCCGTCGCGCCGGGCCCGCTCCAGGAGCGGGTCGTCCACGTCCGTGACGTTCTGGACGTAGTGGACCTGCCGCTTGGTGTCGAGCCACACGCGCTGCACGAGGTCGAACGCGTTGTAGGTCGCCGCGTGACCGATGTGGGTCGCGTCGTACGGGGTGATTCCACAGACGTAGATACGGGCGACGGGACCGGGGGCGAGGGTGATCGTCCCCTGGGTCGCGGTGTCGTGGATCTGGAGGTCGCGGCCCTTGCCAGGAAGGGCGGGGACCTCAGAAGCGGGCCAGGCATGCATGTGTCGAGCCTAACCGGACGTGTGTTCCGGAAACGAACCGGACCTGCACTGTTGTCCTGATCGGCACTCTTGCGCTCTGGCCGGTTCTGTGCCTGCCGCCACTGGCCGGATCACACCGGCGGCCACGGGATGGCGGGCCACTGCCCGGACGGCTTCGGATGGGTCCCGGTGCGCAGCAGCTGGGCCACCCGGTCACGTACGGCGGCCAGCTCGGCCGGGGTGAGCAGTTCGGCCAGCCGGGTGGCGAGCGGCGCTCCGGCGGCCAGCGAGCCGGCCAGCGAGGCCAGTACCGTCCGGGCCTCCTCGGTCAGGGGCTCTCCGGCCCACCCCCACAGGAGGGTGCGCAGTTTGTCCTCGGCGTGGAAGGTCACCCCGTGGTCGATCCCGTAGAGGCGCCCGCGGGGGCCGGGCAGCAGGTGGCCGCCCTTGCGGTCGCCGTTGTTGATCACCGCGTCGAGGACGGCGAGGCGCCGCAGCCGGGGGTCGTCGGCGTGGACGAGCAGGGCGGTGCGGCCTTCGCCGACCTCGGCGAAGGCGACGGGCTTCCAGCCCTCCCCCGCCTCCTCGCCCTCGACGAGGGCGAGGAGCTCCTCCCCGGACCCCTCGCCCTCGGGGGTCTCGATCCACTGCTGGACCATGCCCTCGCCGTAGGGGCCGTCGCGCAGCACGGTCGTGGGCACCAGGCCCCAGCCGGTGGCCTCGGAGACCAGGTAGGAAGCGACCTCGCGGCGGGCGAGGTTCCCGTCGGGGAAGTCCCACAGCGGGCGCTCGCCCTTCACCGGCTTGTACACGCAGTCGGCGCTCTCGCCCTCGTGCGTGACGGTGCACAGCAGGACGGCGTTGGACGCCTCGCGGATCCGGCCGACGACGGTCAGCTCGCCCAGGGTGAGCAGTTCCTCGTGTTCCCCCTCGGTGCTCACGCCTGGCGCCGGTAGCCGTTCTGGCGCGGGCACACGTGTCCCTCCGGGTCCAGCGGCAGACTGCACAGGGGGCACGGCGGGCGGCCCGCGTTGACCACGTCGAGGGCGCGTTTGGCGAAGGCCCGGGCCTGGGCGCCGCTGAGGCGGACCCGCAGCATGGGGGGGCCGTTCTCCTCGTCCTGGAGCAGCCGCTCCTCCGCCTCGGCGAGGTCCTCGTCCGAGTCGGCCTCGACCTCGACCAGGGCCTGCGCCTCGACGATCATGCGCTGCTCCTCGCCGTCCCAGGCCAGGGCCATGGTCCCGACGCGGAACTCCTCCTCGACGGGAACGTCCAGGGGGGCGGTGTCGGCGGCCTCGGCGGGGGCGACGGCCGGGACCGGGGCGTTGCCCCCGGTGCGCCGTACGACCTCGTCCAGCAGCTCGTCCATCCGCTCGGCGAGCGCGGCGACCTGGGTCTTCTCAAGGGAGACGCTGGTGACGCGCGGGCCGGAGGATGCCTGCAGGAAGAACGTACGGCGTCCCGGAAGGCCGACCGTGCCGGCCACGAAGCGGTCCGGCGGGTCGTAGAGGAACACCTGACGGGGCACGTCCAGTCTCCAAGTCTCGGCGGCGGGGCAGATCCGCGCGCGCGTGTTTGCCGCGCTCGTGCACAGGGCCAGTCCACCCTACTGCGCCGTTCGATCACGCCGCGCCCGCACCGCCTCCCACGACGGCGTTCCCTCCGTCTTCCACGGCTTTGTCCGGTGCGGCCGGTCGCGGCACGAGCGAGCCGAAGTCCCCGGTGTCGCCGAGCCGGAACACGAACGGCCTGGTCGGGGTGTAGCGGACGGCGGTCACCGAGCAGGGGTCGACGTGGATGCGCTGGAAGAGGTCCAGGTGCATGCCGAGGGCGTCCGCGACGAGGGACTTGATGATGTCCCCGTGGGAGCACATCAGGAAGACGGCGTCGCTTCCGTGCTCCTCCTCGATCCGCGCGTTCCACTCCCGTACGGCCTCCACGGCCCGCGCCTGCATGGCACGCAGGGACTCGCCACCGGGGAAGGCGGCCGCTGACGGGTGCTGCTGGACGATCTTCATCAGGGGTTCTTCGGACAGTTCGGAGAGTTTGCGGCCGGACCAGTCGCCGTAGTGGCACTCGCCGATCCGCTCGTCGGTGTGCAGTGGCAGGTGCGGCCGGGCGGCCAGCAGCGGGGCGAGGGTCTCCCGGCAGCGTTGCAGCGGGCTGGTGACGGCGGCGGCCAGCGGTACGCCCGCGAGCCGCCCGGGCAGCGCGGCGGCCTGCTCCGTGCCGCGCTCGTCGAGGGCGACTCCCGGGGTCCATCCGGCGAGCAGCCCAGCGGTGTTGGCGGTGGACCGCCCGTGTCGTACGAGGATCAGCGTGGCCATGGCGCCAGCCTAGGCGGTGCCGTAGGGGGCCGGGGCCGGGGCGTCCGGGTGCGGGCGGCCGGCGTACGGGGGACAATGCGCCCGTGATTGTGGATTGCGCGATGTATCGGGACGGGCGCCGCACCGAGGGGCCCGCGGACTTCTCGCAGGCCCTCGCCGCGGCGCGCGCGACCGGGGACTCCTTCGTCTGGATCGGCATGCACGAGCCGTCGGAGGAGGAGTTCGAACACGTCCGCACCGACTTCGGCCTGCACGCGCTGGCCGTGGAGGACGCCCTGACCGCGCACCAGCGCCCGAAGCTGGAGGTGTACGACGATTCGCTGTTCGTCGTGCTCAAGCCGGTCCTCTACGACGACGACACGGACACGGTGACGGCCGGAGAGCTGATGCTGTTCATCGGCGACTCCTTCGTCGTCACCGTCCGGCACGGCGAGGGGGCGCCGCTGACGGCCGTGCGCCGGCGGCTGGAGCAGGACCCGGAGGTGCTGCGGCACGGGCCGACGGCGGTGCTGTACGCGGTGTCCGACGAGGTGGTGGACCACTACATCGTGGTGGCCGCCGATCTCCAGGTGGACCTGGAGGAGCTGGAAGCCGAGGTCTTCTCCCCGAACGTCGCGGAGACGAAGAGGACGGCGGGGCGGATCTACGCCTTCAAGCGGCAGGTGCTGGAGTTCCGCCGGGCGACGAACCCCCTGGTCCAGCCGATGGACCGGCTCGCCTTCGGCAGCGTGCCGTTCGTGCACGAGCACGCCAAACCGTTCTTCCGTGACGTGGCCGACCACCTGACGCGGGCCAACGAGTACATCGACGGGCTGGACCGGCTGCTGTCGGACGCGCTGTCGGCGCACCTGGCGCAGATGGGGGTGCGGCAGAACGACGACATGCGCAAGATCTCGGCCTGGGCGGCGATGGCCGCCGTCCCCACCATGGTGGCCGGGATCTACGGGATGAACTTCGAGCACATGCCGGAGCTGGGGTGGACGTGGGGCTACCCGGTGGTGGCGGCTCTGATGGCGGCCGTGTGCCTGGGACTGCACCGGATGTTCAAGCGCCGCGGCTGGCTGTAGACGGGGCCTTGCGGGGACGATCCGCGGCGCCCGGCCGGTGGCGCCCCGCAGGCCGGGCCGGCTTCACGCGAACTCGGGCGCGGCCACCGGCGCGCCGTCCAGGGCTCCCCGGCGCTCGGGCGGGCTCAGGCGCACCATCCGGTGCCAGCCGCTGAACCGCTCGTAGCCGTACGCCCCGCGGATGCCGGCGGCGAGCGCGGCCGCCTTCGGCGCGGGCCAGCGCAGCAGCCGCCCCATGTGCTCCATGACGGCGAGGCTCACGTCCCGGTAGACGGCGATCTCGGCGAGGGCGCTCTCCCGCAGCACCCGGTGGATGGTGCGGCCGTGCCCCTGCCGGGCCAGGCGCAGCAGCTCCTCGTGGCAGTAGGCGAGGTGGTTGTCCTCGTCGTGGCTGATCATCCGGACGGCCCTGCCGAGCTCGGGATGGCTGCCGAAATGCCCGGCCAGTACGCCCATCTGGTCTGCGGCCCGCTGCTCGGTGACCCGGCTGTGCGAGAGGTAGACCACGATGTCCCGCTCGCTCAGCGGGTCCTGCCGGCGCAGCCTGTCGTGCGCCAGGCCGATGCCGCGGCGCTCCAGCAGCATCGTGTAGTCGGTCTCCGGGGGCACCGGCACGGGTTCCAGGCCGCGCTTGCGGAGCAGGGCGTTGAAGATCCGGCCGTGCTTGTCCTCGTCGGCGCCGTGCCGGGCGATCTTGGGGGCGAGGTCCCGCATCCCCTCCGGGACCAGGGCGGCGATGCGGGCGTTCTCCCAGCCGCCCTGGGACTCCCCGCCGGCGGCGATGGAGCAGAACAGCTGGAAGGTGTCGTCGTGGTCGACGATCTCCTGGAACAGGCTGCGGGCAGAGAGCATGTTCCGAGTCAAACGCCGCTCGCCGGGGCGGGCAACCGAGGGGTCGCCCCGCTCGTCCGAATGAACGAATCCGCAGAGGGGCCGCGGCGCGTAACCCGGCGGACGCCGGGCGCGTTGTTGGCGGTGTCGGCCGTGGCGGGGAAGACCCCCCGAGCCCCCACCACGGCCGCAGACCTCTCCTCCCCACCGTCGCACCCGCCACCCGGCGCGGCGGGCGGCCGGTGCGTGCCGGGATCAGGCCAGACCCGCGAGTTCCAGGGCCTCGGTGCCGGCGCGCAGTGCGGCGAGCCGCTCCTGACGCGTGAAGCCGGCCGGGGCCAGCGTCAGCGTGGTGACGCCCGCCTCCGCGTAGGCCCTCATGCCGTCCGCGATGCGCTCGACCGGGCCGAGCAGCGTGGTCGAGTCGATCAGCGAGTGCGGGACGGCCGCGGCCGCGCCGGTCTTGTCGCCCGCCAGGTACTTGTCCTGGATCTCGGCCGCTTCCTTCTCGTACCCCATGCGCTGTGCCAGCTGGTTGTAGAAGTTCTGCTTGCGGCTGCCCATGCCGCCCACGTACAGCGCGGTGTAGGGGCGGAACATGTCGGCGAGGGCGTTCACGTCCTCGCCGAGGGCCAGCGGCACGGTCGGGCAGACGTCGAAGCCGTCCATGGTGAGCCCCGCCTTCTCGCGGCCCGCCCGGATGTGGGTGAGCGCGGTGGCCTCCAGGTGCTCGGCGGCCGGGAAGATCAGCAGCGCGCCGTCGGCGATCTCGCCGGTCTGCTCCAGGTTCTTGGGCCCGATGGCGGCGATGTACAGGGGGATGTGCTCGCGCTCGGGGTGGACCGTGAGCTTGAGCGGCTTGCCCGGGCCGCCCGGCAGCGGCAGGGTCCAGTGCTCGCCCTCGTAGGAGAGGCGCTCGCGGGTCATCGCCTTGCGGACGATCTCCACGTACTCCCGGGTCCGCGCGAGCGGCTTGTCGAACTTGACGCCGTACCAGCCCTCGGAGACCTGCGGGCCGGAGACGCCGAGACCGAGCCGGAAACGGCCCTTGGTGAGGGAGTCGAGGGTCGCGGCGGTCATGGCCGTCATGGCGGGCTGGCGGGCCGGGATCTGGAGGATCGCGGAGCCCACGTCGATGCGCTCGGTCTGGGCCGCGACCCAGGCGAGCACGGTCGGGGCGTCGGAGCCGTAGGCCTCGGCGGCCCAGCAGACGTCGTAGCCGAGGCGGTCGGCCTCCTGGGCGACGGCGAGGTTGTCGGCGTCCATGCCCGCACCCCAGTAGCCGAGATTGATGCCGAGCCGCATGTGTCGTCCCCTTACCGGTGTACCGATCAGTAACGTTGGTCTGCGGGGACTGTAGCGCGCCCGGGTCCCCCGCGTCAGTGCCCCAGTAGTCTCAGCGCCCATGGAGCAGAGGCATCTCGGCCGCACCGGACTGCGCGTGTCCCGGATCGGGCTCGGCACCCTGACCTGGGGGCGCGACACCGGCGAGGAGGCGGCCGCCGGGCAGGTGAAGGCGTTCTGGGAGGCGGGCGGCACGCTCGTCGACACGGCCGACGTGTACGGCGGCGGGGAATCGGAGTACCTCCTCGGACGGCTGCTGGCCGGGCTCGTCCCGCGCCGGGACCTCGTGATCGCGACCAAGGCGGGCAGCGTGCCGGATCCGGACCGACGGTTCGACGGATCGCGCGGGCACCTGCTGGCGGCCCTGGACGCCTCGCTGGAGCGGCTGGGCACCGACCACGTCGATCTCTGGCAGGTGCACGCCTTCGATCCGCGGACCCCGCTGGAGGAGACCCTGCAGGCGCTGGACCTCGCCGTGAGCAGCGGGCGCGCCCGGTACGCGGGGGTGTCCAACTTCTGCGGCTGGCAGCTGGCGAAGGCGGCCACCTGGCAGCTGGCGGCCCCCGGGGTGCGCACCAGGCTGGCCTCCACGCAGATGGAGTACTCCCTGCTCCAGCGAGGTGTGGAGCGGGAGGTGCTGCCGGCCGCGCTGGACCTCGGTATCGGTCTGCTGCCCTCCTCCCCGCTGGGCCGCGGAGTCCTGACGGGCAAGTACCGGGACGGCACCCCGGCGGACTCCCGCGGCGCCTCTGCGACCCTGGCCGCCCTGGTGGACCCGTATCTGGACGAGGCCGCGGGCCGCATCGTCGACGCGGTGGTGACGGCGGCCCACGGGCTCGGGGTGACCCCGCTCCAGGTGGCCCTGGCGTGGATCCGGGACCGGCCGGGGGTGGTCGCGCCGGTCGTCGGCGCGCGGACGTCGGCGCAGCTCGCGGCGGCTCTGTCGGTGGAGAGCCTTAGTCTTCCCGAGGAGATCCGCCGGGCGCTGGACGATGTTTCGGCTCCCGTGCACCGCTATCCCGATCAGGACTGGAGCACGCTGTGAGTACGGACCGCCGAGCCGAGCCGCCCGCCGCCGCGGAGGAAGAGCAGGCCCCGGCCGTCGACGCCGCGGCCGATGCCGACGCCCTGCCGGACCGCCCCGGCACCCCGGGCACGCCCGGAACCCCGGGACCGGACCCCCGGACCGCCTCCGCCGAGGAGGACCTGCCGCCCGCCGGGGACCCGGATCCGGGATCCGGCGAGGAGCCCGGTGGGGAAGCCGGCGGGGAAGCCGGTGGGGGTCTCGGGGAGGAGGCCGCCGAGGAGGCCGGGACGGAGCCCGCCGAGGGCGGGGAGGGCGGCGGGCCCGGGGAGGGCGGCGACGCCCCCGGGCCCGACGGGACCACCGGGACCACCGGGACCGACGAGCCCGAGGGGACCGCCGAGCCCGCCGCGGGCGCGGGACTCAGCGAGGCGCAGGCCGAACTGGCCGCGCAGAAGGTCGAGCGGGAGCGCATCGCCCGGCGCAAGGCCGAGCGGGAGGCGCCCGTGGAGGCCGGGGCGAAGCTCAGCGGGAAGGCCGCCGACCTGCTGGCGGCCGTACGGGCAGTGGAGGGTGGCGCGAAGCCGCCCGCCGTCTTCTTCGACGAGGGGCCGGCGGCTCCGCGCAAGGCGGCCCCAGCCGCCCCGGCGCCGCGCCCGGCCGCCCCGGCTCCGGCCCCTGCTGCGGCCGCCGTCCCCCCGGCGGACACCGTCGAGGCCCTACGGACCGTGCTGGCCCGCGGCGGAGCCCCCGAAACCCTCGCGTCCCCGGCCGCCGCGGCGCTCGGCGAGGACGCGGCCGAGCAGCTCGCCGAGGACCCGTGGCGGCTGCTGTCGGTGGCCGCCGTCCGCCCGGCCCAGGCGGACGGCTTCGCCCGGGCCCTGCTCGGCTCCGACGCCGGTCCCGGGGACGAGCGCCGCACCGCCGCCCTGGTGGGCTGGCTGCTGGTCCAGGCCGGCCTCAAGGGGCACACCGCCCTGGAGGTTTCCGTCCTGCGGTCGGCGCTGGCCCAGTACGGCGTGCCGGATCCCGCCGCAGCGCTGGAGCAGGCCATCGGGGAGGGTGCGGTGCTGGTCTTCCAGGAGCCGCTCGGACCGCCCGTCGAGGCTCCGGAGGACGGCACGCAGGGCGAGGAGGGGGGCGCGGAGCAGCCCGTGCTCGTCCTCGTGGGGCTGGAGGGGCCGGCGATGGCCGAGGAGAGCCTGGCCGACGGCCTGGCCCGGATCGCCAACACCTTCGACACCCCGGCGGACTGGGAGGAGGCCGCCCGGGGCACCGGCGCCGAACTGATCCGCGCGGTCGCGGGCCACGGCCTGGTCACCCACACCGGCGGCGAGGCCGCCCGCGCCGAACCGCTGGCCCTGCTGGCGGCCGCCCGGAAGCTGGGGCTGCGCGCCTGCCTGGCCACCCACGCCCCGTCCGCGCAGGGCGTCACCGTGGCGGACCTGCTGTCCGGTGCCGGGGGGCCGGGGCGGGACGCGGACGGGCGGTTCGCGCTGGACCTGCTGGTGGTCCTGGACGCGCCGCAGCTGGACGTGGAGGCCGCGGCCGCGCTGGTGGAGTCCGCCCCGGACGGGTCCCGCCTGGTGCTCTCCGGGGATCCCGCGGTGCTCGGTTCCGCCGGGGCCGGGCGGGTCTTCGCCGATCTGCTGGCGGCCCGTATCTGCCCGCAGGTGGTCTCCCGCGTACCGGACCCGGGCCCCCTCGGGGAGTTGGTGTCGGGGGTCGGCATCGGCGAGCTGGGCCAGGTCGACGCCCCCGGCAGGGAAGTCGTGATCGTCCCGGTGCGCGACGCCGGCGAGGCGGTGCACCGCGCCGTGCAGCTGGTGGCCGAGTCGGTGCCGCGGGCCTTCGGGATCCCGGCGGACAGCGTGCAGGTGATCACCCCGGGCCACGGCGGCTCGGCGGGCACCCGGGCGCTGAACGCGGCCCTCAAGGAGCGGCTGAACCCGGGCCCGGGCCGCTTCGGCGGCTTCGACCCCGGTGACCGCGTGGTCCACGTGCCCTCTCCCGGGCGGGCCCTGCCGGCCCGGGTGGTGTCGGCCGACGCCCAGGGGCTGCACCTGGACGTCGGCGGCGAGCGGGTCGTCGTGGCGAAGGAGCTGGTGGAGTCCGGGGTGAGGCACGGCTGGGCGGTCACCGCGCACCAGGCGGCGGGCGCGCGCTGGCCGGCCGTGGTCGTCGTGCTGCCTGGCGACGCGGCGCAGGCCCTTTCGCGGGACTGGGTGTACACGGCGTTCGGCCGGGCGGAGCGGCACCTGTCCGTGGTGCACGGGGTGGACCAGGCGCTGCCGCGCGCGGTGGCGCAGGTGCTGCCGAAGCCGCGTACGACCCGGCTGACGGCCCTCCTGACGGCGCTGGCGGAGACCGCGCAGCAGCAGTAGGGCGGCGGAGACGGCGCGGCGGACCCCTGCCCTTGCCGGGCAGGGGGCCGCGGCCGGATCGGGCAGGATCAGGCCGGGGTCAATCCCGGCGTCACGGATTCACCCTCGTCTTCGTCCTCGTCCTCGTCGAACCCGTCGGCCTCCTCGTCGAAGACGGAGCTGACGTCGAAGCGGTGCAGGACGTGCTCGGGATCGGTGTGCCCGAAGGGCGAGCCCAGCCACTCCCCCGGTTCCGCCATCTCCTCGGAGGCCGCGATCCACAGCGTGGAATCGCCCTCCTCCAGCCCGAACTCCTTGTAGCGGGAGGCGATCTCGTCGGGCTCGTACTCCCCGAAGAGCACGCCCAGCGCGCCGGCGGTGCCGCCGTCGTGGTCGAGCTCGGCGTCCCGGTCGTGCGCGGCGACGCGCTCGGCCTGGGCGATCAGCCTCGGCGGCTCCACCACGGCGTAGTCGCGGCGGATGAGCACGCTGAAGGCGGCGGGCTCGGCGGGGCCGGTGTACGGGGCCCCGTCCTCGGGCGCGGGGATCTCGAAGGGGGTGACCTCGTCGTAGCGGTCGTAGAGGAGTTCGTCGTACTCCTCGGCCGCGGCGGCGAGTTCGTTGAACGCGGCGTAGACGTCCGGGTCCTCGTCCCCGGTCCTGCGCTCGACCGCGGCGAGGTGGCGGTCGAGCGCGGCCTTGACCGCCTCGGCGGCGGCGCGTACCTCGGCAACAGTGGGCAGAGCGGCATCAGACATAGAGGAGACGCTATCCGTAGCGGGGCTCTGCCCGCACAATAGATGCGATGCCGGAATACGAATTTGTCGACGTGTACGTGCCTCGCGGCGTTCCTCGCAAGGAGGCGACCCGCCTGCTGACCGATCACGCCGAGTACGGGAACTGGGAGCTCGACCGCCTGACCCTGCACCGGGACGGCAGCCGGCGGGTGCGTCTGCGCCGCCGGATCATCCGACAGGTCCGCGCGACCTGGTGACGCGGGCCCCGGGGCAGGGGCCCGCGCCGTGAGCGTGCGTCAGGCGGCGTTGCGGGCGCGCCGGTAGAGCACGGCGCCGCCGAGCAGCAGGCCGCCCGCGAGCGGGAGACCGGCGGTCAGGACGCCGTTCGAGCCGGTTGCGGCGAGCACGGGCGGCGTGGCGGGCGTACCGGGCGCCGGCGCGGGGTGCGTGACCGGAGTGACGGTGCCGGTGGCCGGGCCGGGCGTGGTCGGCTTGCCGGGGGTGTGACCGCCCGGAGTCCCCGGGTTGCCCGGCGTGCCCGGGTGGCCGGGGTGGTCCCCGCCGCCGGGGTGGCCCGGGTGGTCGTCGCACGGCTCGTCGCCGTCGCCCGGGTGTCCGGGGTTGCCCGGGTGGCCCGGGTGGTCCCCGCCGGGCGTGCCCGGGTGGTGACCGCCGGGCGTGCCGGGGTGGCCGGGGTTGCCCGGGTGGCCGGGAGTGCCGGGGTGGCCCGGGTGACCGGGGGTGCCCGTCTGGTGCCCGCCGTGTCCCGAGACGTTGGCGCAGCGGTTGCCGAAGGCGGGATTGAGGCCTCCGACCACCGTCACGGTGTTGCCGCAGGCGTTCACCGGCACGTCAATCGGTGCCTGCACGGTGTTCCCGGACAGCAGGCCCGGAGAGTTGGCGGCCTGTCCCGCGGCGATGGAGTCCGCGTGTGCGGCGCCCCCGCCCATGGCGAGGACACCTCCCGCGGCAGCCATGGTGATGAGGGTCTTCCTGCTGACCTGTGTCGGTCGTCGCATCTGTACTCGTCCCCTGGTGTTGTTCGTGTCGGCCACCGCCCGACGGGGGTGGCCTGGCCATCCGGGCTCCCCCGCCCGGTACGCCGAGGCCGGGATTCCGGGCCGGAAAACCCGGCGGCCCCGGAACGCTGGAATGCGCTCCGGGGCCCAAGACTTCAGACGCGTCAGGCGTTGACGCAGGTGTTGCCGAAGGCCGGGTTGAGCAGGCCGACCACGTTGATCGTGTTACCGCACACGTTCACGGGAACGTGGACGGGAACCTGGACCACGTTGCCGGACAGGACACCGGGCGAGCCGATGGCCGCACCCTGGGCACCCGCGTCGGCAGCAGCCAGACCCGCACCCGCGAGAACCAGGCCACCGGTGGCAGCCGCAGCGGCGACAACCTTCTTGATCATTGTTCCTCCTAGTTGGCAATGCGGTCCCAGCCGCGGACCGCACCACCTGTAACGAGGAGGGATCACCAGGGCTACGAGCGTATGAGCGCATTCACTCTTCCCAGTGGCATGCGCACACCTCTTCGATTCTCAGGCGTTGTCGATGAACCGGTCGAGGACCCGGACGCCGAACTTGAGCCCGTCCACCGGCACGCGCTCGTCCACGCCGTGGAACATCCCGGCGAAGTCCAGCTCGGGCGGCAGCTGGAGCGGTGCGAAGCCGAAGCACCGGATCCCGAGGTCGTCGAAGGACTTGGCGTCCGTACCGCCCGAGAGCATGTAGGGGACGGCCCGCGCGATGGGGTCCTCGGCCTTCAGGGCGCCCTGCATGGCGTCCACCAGCCGTCCGTCGAAGTCCGTCTCCAGGGCCTTGTCCCCGTGCACGTCCTCCCGCTTCACGCGGGGGCCGAGCACGCGGTCGAGGTCGGCGAAGAACTCGTCCTCGTAGCCCGGCAGGAAGCGGCCGTCGACGTGGGCGGTCGCCTGACCGGGGATGACGTTGACCTTGTAGCCCGCGCCGAGCATCGTCGGGGCGGCCGAGTTGCGCAGCGTCGCGCCGACCATCTTGGCGATGCCGCCGAGCTTGGCGAGCGTGGCGTCCATGTCGTCCGGATCCAGCGGGGTGCCGAGCGCGTCCGAGAGCTCGTCCAGGAAGCTGCGCACGGTCTTGGTCACGCGCACCGGCCACTGGTGGCGCCCGAGCCGGCCCACGGCCTCGCACAGCTCCGTGATGGCGTTGTCGTTGTTGGTCATGGAGCCGTGGCCGGCGGTGCCGTCCACCGTCAGCCGCATCCAGTGCATGCCCTTCTGCGCGGTCTCCACCAGGTAGAGGCGCAGGTTCTCGTTGACGGTGAAGGAGAAGCCGCCGACCTCGCCGATCGCCTCGGTGACGCCCTCGAAGAGGTCCGGGTGCTTGTCGACGAGGTGCCGCGCCCCGTACACGCCGCCGGCCTCCTCGTCGGCGAGGAAGGCCAGGACGATGTCGCGCGGGGGCTTGCGCCCGCTGCGCATCCGGTCGCGCACGACGGCCAGCGTCATCGCGTCCATGTCCTTCATGTCGACGGCGCCGCGGCCCCACAGGCAGCCGTCGGCGATCTCGCCCGCGAAGGGGTCGTAGGTCCAGTCGGCCGCGTTCGCCGGGACGACGTCGGTGTGCCCGTGGATCAGGAGCGCGGGCCGGGAGGGGTCCTCGCCCTCGATCCGCGCGACCGTCGAGGCGCGTCCCTTGTGGGACTCGAAGATCTGCGGCTCCAGCCCGACCTCCGCGAGCTTCTCGGCCACCCATTCCGCGGCCTTGCGCTCGCCGGGGCCCGAGTGGTCTCCGTAGTTGCTGGTGTCGATCCGGATGAGGTCCCGGCAGAGGTCGACGACCTCGTCCTCGCCGGAGACGGTCCTGCCCGCGCTCGACTCGCTCACGCTGCTTCCTCCCACTGATCGGTACCGAACTTCCCCCATCCTCCCGCCCCGGGCCGCTCTCCCCAAGAGCGCTCTCCGGCCCGCAGGGGGGTGTGATCGGGGGCCCCGGAATGTTTGGTAATGTTTTCCCAGTCGGAACGGCCCGCGAGGGACGCGAGACAGACACCTTGTCCGGGTGGCGGAATGGCAGACGCGCTAGCTTGAGGTGCTAGTGCCCTTTATCGGGCGTGGGGGTTCAAGTCCCCCCTCGGACACCAGAGCAGTACGAAGAAGGACCCCGCTCCGGCGGGGTCCTTCTTCTTTGTACCGGGCGCGCGGGCGCAGGGAGCGGCCGCGGGGCCCCTGCCAGGGGTCCCGCGGCCGGAGGGGGTCAGTCGCGGGCGGCGGCGAGCGCCGCGACGCGGCGGCGGACCAGGAACCAGCCGCCCACCAGGGCCGCGCCGATGACCGGGACGAAGAGGACCGTGGTGCGGCCCACGCCGCCGTCGCACCACATCAGGACCAGGACCGTGCCGAGGAAGGCGAGGGTCACCAGCTGGGTGTAAGGGGCCCAGGGCAGGCGGTAGGCGGGGCGTTCGACCCGGCCCTGCTTCGCGCGGCGCCAGAAGTGCAGCGAACAGAGCATGACCATGGCCCAGGTGCCGAGGATGCCCAGCGAGGCGAAGTTCAGGACGATCTCGAAGGCCTCCTCCGCCATGAAGTAGTTCAGGCCGACACCCGCGATGCCGAAGGCGGCGGTGAACAGGACGCCGCCGTAGGGGACCTTGCCCCGGTTCATGACGCCGGTGAACTTCGGCGCGGAGCCGGCGAGGGACATCGAGCGCAGGATGCGGCCGGTGGAGTAGAGGCCGGAGTTGAGGCTGGAGAGGGCCGCGGTCAGCACGACCAGGTTCATGACGCCGGCCGCGCCGGGGACGCCGAGCTTGTCGAAGACCGTGACGAAGGGGCTCTGGTCGGCGGAGTACTCGGTGTACGGGAGCAGCAAGGCGAGCAGGACGACGGATCCGACGTAGAAGACGCCCACGCGCCACATGATCGAGTTGATCGCCTTCGGCATGATCTTCTCGGGGTTCTCGGTCTCGCCGGCGGCGACGCCGCACAGCTCGACCGAGGCGTACGCGAAGACGACGCCCTGGATCACCAGGAGCATGGGCAGGACGCCGGCGGGGAAGAGGCCGCCGTTGTCGGTGACGGAGGCGAAGCCCGGTGTGTGGCCGCCGATCTCGTGGCTGGTGGCCACGAGCCAGATGCCGACGATCAGGAAGACGACCAGGGCGGCGACCTTGACCAGCGAGAACCAGAACTCCATCTCTCCGAAGTACTTCACGGAGATCAGGTTCGCGGTGAGGACGACGGCGAGGGCGATGAAGGCGAGGACCCACTGGGGCACATCGGTGAACAGCGACCAGAAGTGCGCGTAGGTCGCGGCTGCCGTGATGTCGGCGACGGTGGTCGTGGACCAGTTCAGGAAGTAGAGCCAGCCGGCCGTGTAGGCGCCCTTCTCCCCCATGAACTCGCGCGCGTAGGAGACGAAGGCTCCGGAGGAGGGCCGGTAGAGCACGAGCTCACCGAGGGCCCTGACGACGAAGAAGGCGAAGACGCCGCACACCGCGTAGGCGATCGCGAGGGAGGGGCCGGCGCCGGCGAGGCGGCCGCCCGCGCCGAGGAACAGGCCGGTGCCTATCGCCCCGCCGATCGCGATCATGTTGATGTGGCGGGACTTGAGGTCCTTGCTGTAGCCCTCGTCACCGGCGTCGACATGGCGGGAAGACGCCGGGGCGGGGGCCTCGGTCAAGGTGCGGTCACTCATGTATGACTTCGCCTTCGTGGGTGGGACAGGCAGGTCGGAGTGGCGCGGGGGGGGCTGGGTGATGTCCCCCGCGGCACGTCCGAACGGTTTGGTCGCCCCAGGAGACCATGGGGTTCCGCTACCCGCCAAAATCGCCCCTACGCGCGAGGAAGCCCCCGACGACCTTGGAAAGCGTCGTCGGGGGCTTCTCAGGGGCTGGAAAACGAGGTCAGGCGCCGGTGTAGACGTCAGGCGCCGATGTCGGCGTCGGCCGCCTGGTCGAGGCGGAAGGCTTCGTTGCCGAGGCCGATGCGGGCGTGGACCTCGGGGCGGCGGCTGCGCAGCACGGCCCCGTAGGCCAGACCGACGGCCACGGCGGCGCCGATGATGCCCGGCAGCACCCAGCTGAGCGCGGAGCCCTTCTCGGCGCCGACCAGGACGCCGAAGTCCTTGACGGTGTAGACGGCGATGGCGAGCAGGGCGAGACCGGCGGCGCCGGCCGCGACGAGCCGCCAGACCTGGGCGCCGGCGGTGCCGCGGCGGACGAAGAAGGCGATGACCGCGAAGGAGGCCGCGGCCATGAGCAGGGTCACGCCCAGCGCGCCGACGCTGCCCATCCAGGTGAACAGGTGCAGCACGGGGGCGGTCGGGTCGCCGGCCGGCAGGTCGTCGGTGGCGGCGAAGGCGATCACGACGACGGCGGCGATGACGGTCTGCAGGAGCGAGCCGGTGCCGGGGGCGCCGGTGCCGGCGTTGGTGCGGCCGAAGGCGGCCGGGAGCAGGCCCTCGCGGCCCATGGCGAAGGCGTAGCGGGCGACCACGTTGTGGAAGCTGAGCATGGCGGCGAACATGCCGGTCACGAAGAGGACGTGCAGGACGTCGGTGAAGGTCGTGCCCAGGCGGTCCCCGGTGAGCTGGAAGAGCAGGCCGGGGCCGGCTTCGGCGGAGGTCCTGACGACCTCGGAGGGGCCGGTGGCGACGGTCAGGGCCCAGGCGCTGAGCGCGAAGAAGAGGGCGACGAAGCCGACGGCGAGGAACATCACCCGGGAGACGACGATGTGCGGCTTGCTGGTCTCCTCGGCGTACACCGGGGACTGTTCGAAGCCCACGAAGGCGGCGATGCAGAAGCACAGGGCGGTGCCGAGGCCCGGGCCGCTGAGGGTCGCGGGGTCGAAGGCGTGCAGCGAGAGCCCTTCGGCGCCGGGCTTGCCGAGGGCGGCGAGGTCGAAGACGACGACGAGCGCGCACTCGATGAGCAGGAGTACGCCGAGGACCTTGGCATTGAGGTCGATCTTGAGCCAGCCGAGGGCGCCGGTGGCGGCGACGGCCAGCAGGGCCGGGATCCACCAGGCCACTTCGGTGTCCAGGTAGGTGGCGAAGAGGCCGGATATCTCGAAGCCGAGGATGCCGTAGACGCCGACCTGCATGGCGCTGTACGCGACGAGGGCGACGAGCGAGGCACCGGCTCCGGCGGTGGGGCCGAGGCCGCGGGCGATGTAGGCGTAGAAGGCGCCGGCGTTGTGGACGTGCCGGCTCATCTCGGCGTAGCCGATGCTGAAGAGCGCGAGGACGATGCCGAGGATGACGAAGAGCAGGGGCTGCCCGACGATGCCCATGACACCGAAGGTGGTGGGCATCACACCGGCGACCACCATGAGGGGCGCGCTGGCGGCGAGTACGGAGAGCAGCAGGCCGGCGGTGCCGAGGCGGTCGGCGCGCAGGGCGCGGTCCTGGCCCTTGTACGTGCGGATCTCGGCCGTGTCCTGGAGCGTGGTGGATCTGCCCGTCGGCATGGCGGCGTCCTTTCGGGGTGCGGGTCCGGGGGTGAGGGTCCGGGGCGGGTCGGGAACGCGGGGCGGGGGTGCGGTCCGGGGCGGGTCAGGCGGTTCCGAGGGCGGCGCTGCGGGCCGCGAGGAAAGCCTTGTGCGGGTCGAGGTCCGGGTAGGACCAGGGAGCGGGCGTGGCGTGGCTCCCGATGCGGTGGAAGAGGGCCGCGGCCTCGGCGGGGCGGCCCTCGCAGAGCTTGGCGTGGGCGAGGAAGTTGAGGTCGACCCGGTTGCGGGGGTGGTCCTCGCGTTCCCACTCCAGCCACCAGTCGAAGGCGGAGCGCAGCACCTGCCGGGCGCGGCGGCCCGACCAGTGGGCCGCGGCGCCGTGGGGGCTGTGCCCGTGCGTGGCGGCGAGCACCCGGTACCGCTCGGCGTGCGCGATGACGGGGAGTACGGCGAGCGGGGAGTCGGCCGGGGACTCCTCGGCGGCCCAGGCCGCGAAGTCGTAGACCTCGTGGAGGGGGTCCTGGCCGGAGGCGGGGGTGCGCTCGGCCAGTCTGGCCACCATCAGGTGGTGGGCGTGATGGTGCTCGCGGTGGCGGGCGCGGACCTGGTCGAAGGTGCGGCTGAACTCCTCCTCGGTGCCGAAGGCGCGGGAGAGCAGGAGCAGGCCGAGCCAGGGGGTGGGATCGGCGGGGAGCAGGGCGGCGGCCCGGCGGCAGGCTTCCTCGGCCGCGGCCGGGGTGCCCTTGCGGCGCAGGGCGGTGAAGACGGCGGCGCAGGCGAGCAGGGTGGCGGCGTCGGCGCTCCCGGGTTCGGCGAGCAGCCATTCGCCGGCCCAGGCGGAGGCCGCCGGGGTCTCGGCGAGGACGACGACCCGGTGACCCCGGCGGTCCCAGTCGTCACCGGTACCGACGAGGAGGGAGCGGGCCCGGGTCCAGCGGCCCTGGGTGAACTGGGTCCGGACCTCGACGAGTTCGGCGTCGCAGAGGGCCGAGTCGAAGAGCTGGGCGTCCCGCTTGCGGGCACGGCCGAGAGGCGGCGGAGGCGGGGACATCCGCGGTTTTCCCTCCAGGACGCGGGCGGACGAGGGCGGTCGGTGGCCTGATCACGCGCATGGTGCACGCGGGTCGAGCGGCCGGGGGCCGGGCGATCAAGCCGGTGAGCGAGCTGATGATCACGCACAGCAAACCGGTACGCACAGCTCCGAGTCAAGGTCCGGTCCACTGCGTGGCGGGTTTCAACTGCTGCTCGTCGTAGCCGAGTTGGGCCGGATGCCCCGGTTCGGGGGGCACTGCCGCCACCGCCGCCGGGGGAGGCGATGACGCACTGCGAGGACCTCCCGCACGCTCCGTGGGCCTTCCGGGACCGCTGCGCGACAGGTGGTGGCGGCGGCGCCCGGCGGCACGGGGACGAGCACCACCCGGCCGGTCGCGGCGTACGGGGCCGGGGGCCGTCGACGGGCCGCGCCCCTCGCGGCGTGCGGCGGACGAAGGAGAGAGGTACGCGTCGGTGGCCGAATGGCACGCCTCGCACGGACGTTTCCGCCAGCGCTGCGACATGCGCGCGCCCTGCCCGCTCCCGGGCCGGAGCGGACGCGGCCGCGGGTGCGAGTGCGGGTGCGGGTGCGGTCCTCGGTGCGGGTGCGGGCCTGGGTGCGGGTGCGGGTACGAGCGCCGAGAGGGCACGGGTCCGAGTCCGGGCGCCGACGCGGGTGCGGGCCCGGGTGCGGGTGTGGGTACGAGCGCCGAGAGGGCACGGGCCCGGGTCCGGGCGCCGACGGGGATGCCCACGCGGGCACGAGCCCCCGGCGCCCACGCGGACGCGGTCGGGGCCCCGGCGCCCACGCGGACGCAGGCGGGGGTCCGGCACCTACGCCGACGCGGGCGGGGGTCCGGCGCCCACGCGGACGCGGGCGGTGGGCCGGCTGCTCTGGGGCGGGCGGCCCCGCAGGCCCGGCGGGGGTCCGGCGCCCACGCGGACGCGGGCGGTGGGCCGGCTGCTCTGGGGCGGGCGGCCCGGGGCCCGCAGGCCCGGCGGGGGTCCGGCGCCCGCGCGGACGCGGGCGGGTGGGCCCGCTGCTCTGGGGCGGGCAGCCCGGGGCCCGCAGGCCCCGGGGGCGGGGTCAGGCGACGGCCTTGGCCGCCGCCCGGCCCGCCGTCCGGCCCGAGAAGATGCAGCCGCCCAGGAAGGTGCCCTCCAGGGCGCGGTAGCCGTGCACCCCGCCGCCGCCGAAGCCGGCCGCCTCGCCCGCCGCGTACACGCCGGGCAGCGGTTCGCCGCCGGGCGTCAGGACGCGCGAGGAGAGGTCCGTCTCCAGCCCGCCCAGGGACTTGCGGGTCAGGACCGACAGCCGTACCGCGATCAGCGGACCGGCCTTGGGGTCCAGGATCCGGTGCGGGGCGGCCGTGCGGATCAGTTTGTCGCCGAGGTACTTGCGGGCGCCGCGGATGGCCGCCACCTGGAGGTCCTTGGTGAAGGGGTTGGCCACCTCCCGGTCCCGGGAGGTGATCACCCGGCGCAGGGCGGCCTCGTCGATCAGGTCGTCCTCGGTGACCGCGTTCATCCCGCGCACCAGGGCGGACAGGTCCCGCTCGACGACGAAGTCGGCGCCCTTGTCCATGAATGCCTTGACCGGCCCCGGAACGGCCTGCCGCGCCCGGTCGATCACGTCGCGGACCGAGCGGCCGGTCAGGTCCGGATTCTGCTCGGAGCCGGACAGCCCGAACTCCTTGCCGATGATCCGCTGGTTGAGGACGAACCAGGTGTGGTCGTGCCCGGTCCTCATGATGTGGTCGAGGGTGCCGAGGGTGTCGAAGCCCGGGAAGAGCGGCACCGGCAGCCGCTTGCCCGTCGCGTCCAGCCACAGCGAGGAGGGGCCCGGCAGGATGCGGATGCCGTGCCGGGACCAGATCGGGTCCCAGTTCTCGATGCCCTCCGTGTAGTGCCACATCCGGTCCTTGTTGATGTGGCTGGCGCCGGCGGCCTCGGTGATGCCGAGCATGAGGCCGTCCACGTGCGCGGGGACCCCGCAGAGCATGCGCCGCGGCGGGGCGCCGAGCCGGGCGGGCCACTGCGCGCGTACGAGGTCGTGGTTGCCGCCGATGCCGCCGCTGGTCACGATGACGGCCTGGGCCCGCAGCGAGAAGGCCCCGGTGGCCTCGCGACTGCTGGCCGTGCCCCGTACGGCGCCGGAGGGCTCCAGGACCTCGCCGGTCACGGTGTCGACCGCGCCCGCGGTACGGGAGAGGCCCGTCACCCGGTGCCGGAACCGCAGCTGGACCAGGCCGCGCGCCATCCCGGCCCGCACGCGCCGCTCGAAGGGCTCCACCAGGCCGGGACCGGTGCCCCAGGTGATGTGGAAGCGGGGGACGGAGTTGCCGTGCCCGTCGGCGTCGTAGCCGCCACGTTCCGCCCAGCCGACGACGGGGAAGAACCGGACGCCCTGGGCGTGCAGCCAGGGGCGCTTCTCGCCGGCCGCGAAGTCCACGTACGCCTCGGCCCAGCGGCGCGGCCAGGCGTCCTCCTCGCGGTCGAAGCCGGCGGTGCCCAGCCAGTCCTGGAGGGCGAGATCGCGCGTGTCCTTGATCCGCATCCGGCGCTGCTCGGGCGAGTCCACGAAGAACAGGCCGCCGAAGGACCAGTGCGCCTGGCCGCCGATCGACTGCTCGGGCTCCTGGTCGAGCAGGATGACCTTGCGGCCCGCGTCGACGAGTTCGGCGGTGGCCGCGAGCCCCGCCAGGCCGGCCCCGATCACGATCACGTCTGCGTCGTACGTCATGCGATTCCCGTCCTCCGTCGGTGGTGGGGCAGATCCTTTGCTACGGAGCGGTAACCAGTCAACAGCGGTGGTTGGATGGGCCGTGTGAGTGCCGCTGATGAAGTACTGGACGTGGTGGACCGGGACGACCGGGTGACGGGACGGGCCCCGCGCGGTGAGGTCTACGCCCGCGGGTTGATCCACCGCTGTGTGTTCGTGCAGGCCAGGGACGCCGGCGGGCGGATCTTCGTCCACCGGCGGACCGCCTCGAAGCTGGTGTTCCCCTCGCACTACGACATGTTCGTGGGCGGGGTGCTGGGCGCCGGGGAGGACTACGCGGGGGCCGCGCTGCGGGAGGCCGAGGAGGAGCTGGGGGTGTCCGGGCTGGCGGCGCCGGTACCGCTGTTCAAGTTCCTGTACGAAGGCCCGGGCGGGGCCTGGTGGTCGTACGTGCACGAGGTGCGCTGCGAGGTGCCGGTGGATCCGCAGGAGTCGGAGGTGGACTGGCACACCTTCCTCCCGCCGGAGGAGCTGGACCGGCGGGTGGCACAGGGGCCGTGGGTCTGGGTGCCGGACGGGCTGGAGGCGTACCGGCGGCTGCGGGAGTTCCGGCGGGTGCGCCAGTAGATTGACCGCGTGATCGACTTCGTCAAGGACGTGCGCCTCTGGTTCGCACCCGCACGGCTGGAGGAGGAGGGCGAGACCCCCGACTACCGCTTCTCCCTGGCCAACGAGCGGACCTTCCTGGCCTGGATCCGGACCGCGCTGGCGCTGGTGGGGGGCGGTTTCGCGGTCGACCAGTTCCTGCCGGACCTGCGGTGGGGGGTGCGCGTCGGGCTGACTTTCGTGCTGCTCGCGGTGGGTGCGGCGTGCGCGGTGCGGGCGGTGAACCACTGGGTGCGGTGCGAGCGGGCGATGCGGCGGGGCGAGGGTCTGCCGCTGTCACGGTTCCCGGTGGTGCTGAGCGCCGGGGTCGCTCTGGTGGCCGTGGCGATGGTGGTGGTCGTGCTGATGGGCTGGACGGCGGGCCGGTGAGCGGGGCGGCGGGGGGCGGGGGGCGGGACATCGGACTGCAGCCCGAACGCACCCGGCTCGCGTGGCGGCGTACGACGCTGGCCTGCTCGGTCGTCGCGGTGCTGGCGCTGCGGCAGGCGCTGCGCGGCGCAGGCGGGCCACTGGAGGTGGGTGGGGCGGCGGTGATCGCGCTGATCTGGCTGGCCTTCCTGGGGGTGGCGCACCGGCGGATCCGGTCGCTGGCCGCCGCCCGGCCGCCGGGGCTCGCACCGGGGGCGGCCCTGGCGGCGGCCGCGTGCACGGTGGGGCTCGCGGCGTTCGCGGTGGCCGTGGTCGTCTGAGCGGTCGACCGGACGGTCCGGCTCCGCCACGCCACTTGGACAGAACGGGCGATAGCGGGGTGATTCGTACACGATGCGCACTAGCCTCTGCTCCATGACGACCTTGCACCACGAACACCCCACGCACGAGCACGTCCACGGCGCCGACTGCGGGCACCCGGCGGTCCCGCACGGCGACCACGTCGACTACGCCCACGACGGCCACCTCCACCGGGAGCACTCCGGCCACTGGGACGAGTGCGAGAGCCCCGGACACGCCACCCACGAGGGCCACGCGCACGCCCACGGCCCGGACTGCGGGCACGCGTCCGTCCGCCACGGCGACCACGTCGACTACCTGCACGACGGGCACCGGCACGCCGAGCACGACGGCCACTACGACGACCACTGACCGGCGGGGCGCGCCGCCGGGCACGCCCGCCGGCCGCCCCTGCCGTCGCCCCCGCCCCTGACCGCACTGGCGGCAGGGGGCGCACCCGCCCCCTCCCCCGGCGCCGTGACGACTGGCAGGATGCCGACCGTCCGTCACAGCGACCGGGGGAGAGTGCAGATGACCGTCGACGAGCCCTATCTCGTGCAGCCCGCGCCCGGGGTGTACGCCTACGTCCAGCCGGACGGCGGCTGGTGCCTCAACAACGCCGGCTTCGTCAGCGACGGCGGCCGCACGCTGCTCGTCGACACGGCCGCCACCGAGCGGCGGGCCCTGGCACTGCGCGAGGCGGTCGCGTCCGCGGGAGTGCCGCTCCCCCGCACCGTGGTGAACACCCACCACCACGGGGACCACACCTACGGCAACGGGGTGTTCGCCCCGGAGGCACTGATCCTGGCGCACGACAACGCGCGGGCCGAGCAGCTCGCCGCCGGCCACCAGCTGGAGATGATCTGGCCCGCGACCGATTTCGGGGCGATAGGCATCACGGCGCCCGACCTGACCTACAGTGGCCGGATGACCCTGTACGTCGGGGAGACGCAGGTGCAGGTCATCCACCCGGGCGTCGCGCACACCACCGGCGACTCCATCGTGTGGCTGCCGCGCGAGCGGGTCGTCTTCACCGGCGACCTGGTCTTCGCCGGGGGGACGCCGTTCCTCGCGATGGGCTCGCTGGCCGGTTCGCTGCGGGCGCTGGAACTCCTGCGCTCGCTGGACGCGCAGACCGTCGTGCCGGGCCACGGGCCGCTGACCGACGGGTCGGCGTACGAGGCCACCGAGCGGTACCTGCGGTTCGTGGCCGAACTGGCCCGGGAGGGCAGGGCGCAGGGGCTGACCCCGCTGGAGACGGCCCGCCGCAGCGATCTCGGCGAGTTCGCCTCCTGGCGGGAGAGCGAGCGGCTGGTGGCGAACCTGCACCGGGCGTACGCGGAACTGGCCGGGGAGCCGGAGGGTGCGCCCCTGGACATCCTGGCGGTGCTGAAGGACATGACGGTGATGAACGGGGGCACGCCGATCCTCTGCCACGCCTGAGCGGACGGTCCGGCGGGCCCGCCGCGCGGCACGGCAGGCACGGCGGGGCGCGGCGGGGCGCGGGCGGCGCGGCGCAGCATGACGCGGTCGGGGGAGTACTTCGGCCCGCCCTATGGACGGCATACCGACTGGTCGGCATGATGGCTCTGAGCAACCCGTCCCGTCATCGTCAACCGCACGGAGGTGCCCACCATGACCTCAGGCCCGGACCATCCGCGAGGCCTCGACCTGGAGCGGCTGCGCAACCATCTCGACGGCGCACGGCCCGGGCTCGTGGCCGGGGCCCTGAGCGGCCGGCTGATCGAGGGCGGACGGTCGAACCTCACCTACGCCGTCACCGACGGCTCCCACCACTGGGTGGTGCGCCGCCCCCCGCTCGGTCACGTCCTGGCCACCGCGCACGACATGCGGCGCGAGCACCGGGTGATCACGGCGCTCCACGGGACGGCCGTACCGGTGCCCGGGACGGTGCTGCTCTGCGAGGACGAGTCGGTGATCGGCGCGCCGTTCTACGTCATGGAGTACGTGGACGGGGTGCCCTACCGCACGGCGGACGAGCTCGCCGCGCTCGGGCCCGAGCGCACGCGGCGGGCGGTGCTGGGCCTGGTGGACACCCTGGTCGACCTGCACGCGGTGGACCCCGAGGCCGTGGGCCTGGGCGACTTCGGGCGTCCCGAGGGTTTCCTCGACCGGCAGCTGCGCCGCTGGGGCAAGCAGCTCGCCGCCTCCCGCGGCCGGGAGCTCGCCGGGATCGACGAGCTGCACGGCGCGCTGGGCCGGGCTCTGCCCCGCTCCCCCGCGCCCACCGTGGTGCACGGGGACTTCCGGCTGGACAACGTCCTGATCGGCGGTCCGCAGGACGCGATCCGGGCGGTGCTGGACTGGGAGATGTCCACGCTGGGCGATCCGCTGACGGACCTCGGGCTGCTGGTGATGTACAGCTCGGACCTGGGGCTGCCCGAGTCGCCGGTGAGCACCACCAGCGGGGCGCCCGGCCACCCGGCGCCCGCGGAGCTCGTCGAGCGCTACGCCGCCCGCTCGGGGCGGGACACCGGGGCGATCGCCTGGTACACGGCCTTCGCCTGGTTCAAGCTCGCGGTGATCCTCGAAGGCATCCACTACCGCTACACGCTGGGGCAGACCGTCGGCGCGGGCTTCGACCGGATCGGCGAGCTGGTCCCGGTCTTCATCGAGCACGGTCTGACCACCCTCCAGGAACTCCACGAAGGCTGAGGCACGCACCCATGGATTTCGCATTCGACGCCCGGACCGAGGAACTCCGCGAGCGGCTGCTCGCGTTCATGGAGGAGTACGTCTACCCGGCGGAGCCCGTCGCCGCCGAGCAGCGCGCGCGGCTGGCCTCGCCCTGGGACACCCCGGCCGTCTTCGGTGAACTGAAGGCCGAGGCGCGCCGCCAGGGCCTGTGGAACCTCTTCCTGCCCGATGCGGAGTACGGCGCCGGGCTGACCAACCTCCAGTACGCCCCGCTCGCCGAGATCACCGGCCGCAGTCCGCACCTGGCGCCGATGGCGACCAACTGCGCGGCTCCGGACACCGGGAACATGGAACTGCTGGCGCAGTTCGGCGGCGAGGAGCACAAGAAGCAGTGGCTGGAGCCGCTGCTGGCGGGCGAGATCCGCTCCGCCTTCGCGATGACCGAGCCCGAGGTGGCCTCCTCGGACGCGACGAACATCGAGACGCGGATCGAGCGCGCGGGTGACGAGTACGTGGTGACCGGGCGCAAGTGGTTCATCTCCGGGGCGATGAACCCGGACTGCTCGGTCTTCATCGTGATGGGCAAGACCGACCCGGAGGGCGCCGACCCGCGCCGCCAGCAGTCGATGATCCTGGTGCCGCGCGACACCCCGGGGGTGGAGGTGCGCCGGGCGATGACGGTCTACGGCTACGCGGACCACGACCACGGCGGCCATGCCGAGGTCGTCTTCGACGGGGCGCGGGTGCCGGCGTCGCACCTGATCGGCGAGGAGGGCTCCGGCTTCGCCATCGCCCAGGCCCGGCTCGGCCCGGGCCGCATCCACCACTGCATGCGGCTGATCGGCATGGCGGAGCGCGCCATCGAGCTGATGTGCCGGCGCGCGGTGGACCGTACGGCCTTCGGCAAGCCGCTCGCCGCGCAGGGCGTCGTGCAGAACTGGATCGCGGACGCCCGGGTCACGGTGGAGCAGTTGCGGCTGCTGGTGCTGAAGACGGCCTGGCTGATGGACACGGCCGGGAACCGCGGCGCGCACACCGAGATCCAGGCCATCAAGATCGCGACTCCGCGCGCGGTGGTGGGGATCCTCGACCAGGCGGTGCAGCTGTACGGCGCGGGCGGGGTGAGCCAGGACTTCCCCCTGGCGGAACTGTGGGCCGCGGCCCGGACGCTGCGGCTGGCGGACGGTCCGGACGAGGTGCACCAGCGTTCCCTGGCACGGCGCGAGCTGAAGCGCTACCGGTAACCGGCGGCGGGGCGGGGAGCAGGCCGTCCCCGCCCGTCCCCTCCCGGCCCGCCCCCGCCCGGCCCGACGCTCCCGCCGGCCCCCGCGCCTCTCGCCCGCTTCCCGCGTTCCCGTGTCCCGGCTCCTACGGCCGCAGCGCGCGCAGCAGCAGGTCGGCGAGGTGGTCGGCGACCTCCTGCGGGGTGAGCGGGCCGTCCGCGCGGTACCAGGTGGACAGGTGGTGGACCGACCCGAAGTGGTAGTCCACCACCAGGTCGGCGGGCGTGGCGGTGGAGAACACCCCCGCCCGCTGCCCCTCCTCGACCAGCGCCCGGAAGCGCTCGTGGTAGCGCCGGCGCTCGGCCCGCACCTGCTTGAACTTCTCCGGGCTCAGCTGGTGCATCGACCGGAAGAAGATCATGGCGTCGTCGAGGTTCTCGATGGTGGTGACCACGACATCGGCCGCGGCCGCCCGCAGCCGCTCCTCGACGGGCGCGTCGGAGCCGGCCACCGCGTCGAGCCGCTGCTGCTGCAGGCGCAGCATCCGCGCGTACACCTCGTGCAGCAGGTCGTCCTTCGACCCGAAGTAGTGGTACAGCGCGCCCTTGGTGACCCCGGCCGCCTCGACGATCTCCTGGACGGAGGTGCGGTCGTAGCCGCGGTCGGCGAAGAGCCGGGTGGCGACGGCCAGCAGCCGCTGCGGTACCGGGGCCTCGTGCGTGCCTTCGGTTTCCGTTGTCCTGGCGGCCATGGCGCCGACCTTCCCTTCCCATACAGCTGTCCGAGCAACCGACTGTTTTCAGCCGCGCTCGCGTAGTTCCCGTCGCAGGATCTTGCCACTGGTCGTCTTCGGAAGGACAGGCAGGATCTCCACCTGCCGCGGGTATTTGTAGGCGGCGATGCGCTCGGCGCAGTACGCGGACAGCTCCGCCGGCTCCACGCGGGCCCCCGGACGCAGGCTGACGTACGCCTTCACGCTCTCCCCGCGGTAGGGGTCCGGGACGCCGACGACGGCCGCCTCGCGTACCGCGGGGTGGCTGTAGAGCACGTCCTCGACCTCGCGCGGCCACACCTTGAAGCCGGAGGCGTTGATCATGTCCTTCTTGCGGTCGACGACGTAGAGCCAGCCGTCGGCGTCCATGAAACCGACGTCCCCGGTGTGCAGTTCACCGGCCGGGAACGCCTTGGCCGTGTCGGCGGGCAGCCCCCAGTAGCCGGGCACGACCTGCGGGCCGCGGACGGCTATCTCCCCGCTCTCGCCGATGGGGACCTCGGCGCCCTGTTCGTCGAGGATGCGCACCACGGTGTCGGCGCCGGGGAGTCCGACCGAGAGGGTCCCGGAGGCCGGGTCGACGGGGGCTTCGAGGTGCGGGGGGACGGAGGCGCAGGGGGCCGTGCACTCGGTGAGGCCGTAGCCGTTGCGGAGGTAGAAGCCGAAGGCGCCGCGCAGCCGTTCGACGAGCGCGGGCGGCAGGGGGGCTCCGCCGGAGGAGATCACCTGGAACGAGGCGAAGTGGCCGGGGGTGACGCCGGGATGGGCGGCCAGGGCCATGAAGGCGGTGGCGGGGCCGACGGTGTAGGCGGGGCGGTGCTCGGCGAAGGCGTCGAGGACGACGCCGGGTTCGAAGCGGTGGGCGAGGGCGAGGGTGCCGGCGTTGGCGAAACAGGCGGCGAGCTCGCAGACCATGCCGGTGATGTGGAAGAGGGGGGCGAGGGCGAAGTAGGTGGCGCCTTCGGGGACGGGGTGCCCGGTGACCTGGCGCACCGCGTTGTAGGTGAGGGCGCCGTGCGGGTTCATCGCGCCCTTGGGGGTCCCGCTGGTGCCGGAGGTGTAGCTGATGAGCGCGGTGTCGGCGGCGGTGAGGTGCGGGTCCGGCGGCGCGGGGTGGCCCCGGCGGGCCACGGCGGTGAGGTCGGCGGCGTCGGCGGCCTGCGGTTCGCGCCCGTGGGTGAGGACCCGCTGGTCGTTCCTGGTCTGGAAGTCCAGGTCGCAGGCGGTCAGGGCGGTGTGTACGGCCGTTCCCGTCGCGGCCTCGCGCAGGTACGCCGCCCACGCCCGGGCGTCGCACACCAGCGCGGCGGCCCCGGAGTCGCGCAGGATGTGGCCGACCTCGCCGGACTTGTACATGGGGTTGAGCGGGACGACGACGGCCCCGGCCTTCCAGGCGGCGAGGACGGCGAGCACGAAGTGCGGGGTGTTCTGCAGCATGACGGCGACCCGGTCGCCGCGGGCGATGCCACGCGCCGCGAGGTGGCCGGCGACGGAGTCGGAGAGCGCGTCGGCCTCGGCGTAGCCGGTGCGGCCGTCGAAGTAGGCCAGCGCGGTGCGTTCGGGGGCCCGGGTGACGGCCTCGCGGAAGGCGTGCAGCACGGTGGGCGGCGGCGTGACGGGCGCGCGCTGGGCGGGGGTGAGCAGCCCCAGCCAGGGCTTGGCGGCGTACGGGGAGTCCGAGGGGCTCGTGGAAGGCGAGGCGCTCACGGAAGGCGAGGCGCTGGAGGGCGAGGGGTTCGCGGAACGCGAGGGGTTCGCGGAACGCGAGGGGTTCGCGGAAGGCGGGGTCACTGCTCCTCCCACTTTTGCTGGAGGTGGTTCATCCCGCTCAGCCAGCGGTCCGGTTCGGTGGCGCGGGCGGCGTAGAAGTCCGCCACCTCGGGGTGCGGGAGGATCAAGAACCGGCCCTTCTCCATGCCCTCGAACAGTGCGTCGGCGACCGCCTCCGGCTCGATCGCGGTCGGCGCGAGGACGAGTTCGCCCGCCGATCCCGCGGCCGTCAGCATGTCGGTGCGCACCCCTTGCGGGCAGATGGCGTGGACCTGGACACCGCGGTGGCGGTAGGTCAGCGAGAGCCATTCGGCGAAGGCGAGCGCACCGTGCTTGGTGACACTGTACGGGGCCGCCCCGATCATGGTGAGCAGCCCGGCGGCCGAGACGGTGGACACGAAGCGGCCGGTCTCCCGCTCCAGCCAGTCCGGCAGGAGCAGCCGGGCCGCGCGCACGTGGGCCATGACATTGGTGTCCCACGCGGCCTCCCAGACGGCCTCGTCGGCGAACGCGTCGCCGCCCGAGGCGAGCCCGGCGTTGGCGCAGTACACGTCGATCCGGCCGCCGAGGGCCTCCCGGGCCTCGGCCACGACCTCCGACGCGTCGCCGGGCACCGGGATGGCGCGGGCTCCGATCGCGCCGGCCACCGCGGCGGCCCGGGCGGCGTCGAGGTCGTTGACCACCACCGTGGCGCCCTCGTCGGCGAAGCGGTGGGCGAGGGCGGCGCCGATCCCCCCGCCCGCCCCGGTGACGACGACTCGCTGGTCCTGGTACGCGCTCACGGGGATCACCTCTCGTGCGGCCGGATGCCGGATGCACGGCAGACTAACCAGTCGGTATGTGCGGAGGGAAGAGGCGTGCCCCCTAGCGTGGCCGGATGGATCTGTCGCGACGCGGGGCGCTGGGACGGGCGGGGGCCGTGGGTATGGCCGTTGCCGCGGGCACGTCCGGGGCGGCGCGGGCCGCCGGCACCGCGGGCACGTCCGGGGCGGCGCGGGCCGCCGGTCGTGCGCCCGGTCCCCGCGAGACCGGAGCGGGCACCGGGGCGGGTCCGGGCCGGGTGCGGACCGGCTTCGAGCGCCTGGCCGCGGACGGGTACGCCGAGCTGGCCGGGCAGCGGATCGGGGTGGTCACCAACCCCACCGGAATCAGCGCCGACGCCCGCCACCTCGTCGACGTGCTGCACGCGGACGAACGCGTCGACCTGGTCGCGGTCTTCGGGCCCGAGCACGGTTTCCGCGGGACGGCCCAGGCGGGCGGCTCCGAGGGGACCTCGCGGGACCCGGCGACCGCACTGCCGGTGTACGACACGTACGACACGAGCGGGCAGCGCCTGGCCGACGTGTTCACGGCGGCGGGGGTCGACACCGTCCTGTTCGACATCCAGGACGTCGGGGCGCGGTTCTACACCTACATCTGGACCTTGTACGACTGCATGCGCGCGGCCGCCCTCGCGGGCAAGGCCGTCGTGGTCCTGGACCGGCCCAACCCGGTGGGCGGCCGGCGGGCCTCGGGGCCGGTGCTGGAGCGGCCGTACGCGAGCTTCGTGGGCCGGGAGCCGATCGCGCTCGCGCACGGGATGACGGTGGCCGAACTGGCGCGGCTGTTCAACGGCCGTTTCCTCAACGACCGCCCCGTCAGGCTGCGGACGGTGGCGATGACCGGCTGGCGGCGGGAGTCGTTCTTCGGCGAGACGGGCCTGCCCTGGGTGCCGCCGAGCCCCAACATGCCGACCCCGGACACGGCGCTCGTGTACGCCGGCACCTGCCTGTTCGAGGGGACGAACCTGTCCGAGGGGCGCGGCACGACCACGCCCTTCGAGGTGGTCGGCGCGCAGGGCGTCGACCGGCGGTGGGCACAGGCGGCGGACGCGCTCGGCCTGCCCGGGGTGTGGTTCCGGGAGACGTACTTCACGCCGGCCTTCTCCAAGCACGCCGGGAGGCCGTGCGGCGGGGTCCGGCTGATCGTGCACGACCGGGCGGCCTTCGACCCGGTCCGGGCCGGGATCGGGCTGCTGGTCACCGCACGGCGGACCTGGAGCGGTTTCGCGTGGCGCCCGGACCACTGGATCGACCGGCTCACGGGATCGGACCGGGTGCGGCGGCTGGTGGACGCGGGTGCGGGGGTGGAGGAGATCGCCGGGGACTGGGCGGCGGGGCTGGCCCGATTCGAGGCGGCGCGCGGGGAGTACCTGCTCTACCGCTGAGCATCCTCTAGCCGTGGGAAGGGCCGGCGCGGTGCCGGCCCCGCGGACGTACGGCGTGAGGGGGGCGTGGCGACATGGCGGACATCGGTGACGGCATACGGGACGGGGAGGTGGCCGGGGAGCGGACCGCCGCCCAGGCCGGGATCGCAGTGGGTCCGTACGCGGAGCTGACCTTCGACTCCGAGGGGGACGCGGACCCGGCCACCCTGAGCGCCGTGGCCGGGATGGACGCCACGGACCTGCTGGTCTTCGCGCACGGCTGGAACAGCGACCGGTCCACCGCGACCAGGCTCTACGACCGGTTCTTCACCCCCTTCCCGGGGCTGGTGGGACCGCAGGTGCGCCTGGGGTACGTGGGCGTCGTATGGCCGTCGATCCGCTTCTCCGACGAGCCGATACCGGACTTCGACGAGCCCGGCGCCCACATGGAGCCGGGCTCCGGGCCGGAGCTGGATCCCGGCACCCGCCGGGCGCTCGGCGACTTCTGGCCCGGGCGGCGGACGGAGCTGGACCGCGTGGCCGAACTGCTGGCGCGGTGCCCGGAGTCCCAGGCCGCGTTCATCGAGTTCGGTGCGCTCGTACGGGAGCTGGCCGGGGTGGACGCCGTCGACGGCGACTCCCCCGCGGCGGTCCCCCTGATCTTCACCGCCGACGTCCTGGAGGTGTGCCGGGCCCTCACCCTCGGCCTGGCCGAGGCGTCCGCCCCGCAGGGGGGTGTCGGCGCGGCGGACCCCGCGGCCGGGGACACCGGCGCACGGGAGGTGTCGCCCGGGGATCCGCCCCGCGCCCTGTGGAGCGGCGCGAAGGAGCTGCTGCGGCAGGCGACGTACTACCAGATGAAGAAGCGGGCGGGCGTCGTCGGGGAGCGTGGGCTCGGCCCGGTCCTGACGGCCCTGGCGCGGCTGCGCCCCGGCCTGCGCGTCCATCTGGTCGGCCACAGTTTCGGCGCGCGGGTGGCGTCCTTCGCACTGCGCGGCGTACCGGACGACGCCCGGTTCGTGCGGTCGCTGACCTTGCTGCAGGGCGCGTTCTCCCACTACGCCTTCAGCGACCGGCTGCCGCACGACCACGACCGCGGCGGCGCCCTGGGCGGCCTGCAGCGGCGGGTCGACGGGCCGGTGGTGGCCTGCCACTCGCGGCACGACACCTCCCTCGGCGTGTTCTACCCGCTCGCCTCCCGGATGGCAGGGGATTCGGCCGGTCTGCTGGGCTTCGACGAACGCTGGGGGGCCCTCGGGCACGACGGGGTGCAGGCCGTGCCTGGTGCGCCCCGGCTGACCCTCGACGCCGCCCTGCGCGAGGGGGTGCCGGGGGCGGGCTGCGTCAGTGTGGACGCGGCCTCGGTGGTGCGGCGCGGCGGCGTCCCGTCAGGGGCGCACAGCGACATCTGCCACGAGGAACTGGCACGGCTGGTGGTGTCTGCGGGGCGCATGGGGCGTTGACTTCCGGCCATGTGCCTCCCGCACGCCTCGGCCGCCCCCGCATGCCCCCGGCCTCAACCGGGCATGTTGGAGCACATCGGTGGAGGTGAAGGTGTGATGGCGGGATTCCGGAGTCTGGCCTACCAGGTGCGCGACGCGCGCAATGACCGTGCCCTGCGGCGCCATTCCCTGCGCCGCTGCCTGGAGCGGTTCGCCCCGTACGGGCACAGGGCCACGTGGTGGCACCTGTGCGACCGGCACGGGATCGCCCCCGAGGACCGGGGGGCCGATCCGCTGCGGCTGGTCGCCGCCCTGGAGGAGCTGGAGGACGCGCGGTCGGTCTGGCTGGCGTACGAGCGGCAGTTCGCGGAGCGGCGGCGGCGGGAGAAGCACCACGGTCTGCGCCGGCCGGAGTGGGCCTGGGGCGGCAGCGGGGACGCGGTGGTGCGGTGCGCGGATCCGGGCGTACGGCCGGAGGGCACGCTGGGCGAGGTGCTGCGGCGGCTGGTGCGGGCGCTGGAGTCGGCGCCCGGCACCGCCTGCCCGGTCTGCGGGGACGAGGAGCTGCGGTGGTCCGCCGTGCCCGCGGTGGGCGCCTGGGAGGGCGCCTGGGCCTGGGACGGTCCGGTGTGCGCGGGCTGCGGGATCGTGGTGCCCAGACCGGCGCTGGCGGACGCCCCGACGGCGGGGGCTGCGTGAGGCTGCCGGTGTCGCTGCCGGTGTCGCTGCCGGTGTCGCTGAACGGTGAGTGGAGCGCGGCCGACGGCGCGGCGGTGCCGGTGTCGCCGCGGGAGCCGGGCCTGCCGCTGCGTGAGCCCGGACGGGTCCGGCTCCTGGCCGAGCTCGCGACGGCCGATCCGGCGCTGGTGGCCGGGCTGCGCGGGCTGCCGCCGGTGGCGGTGGTGCTGTACGGGCGAAACGACGCCGCCTGGCCGGTGCTGCGCCTGGCCGCGCCGTGTGGCACGGGCCCGCGGACCGGGAGGGCGGGGCGGGTACGGCGGCGCGGGACGCGGCGGGCGGGACGGGTACGGCGGTGCGGGGCTCGGCGGCTACAGCCGGGAGCCGGTGAGCCGCTCGCCGAAGACGTCGTCCGGGTTGGACAGTGCGCAGGTCTCCAGCGAGAGGCAGCCGCAGCCGATGCAGTCCGCCAGGTGGTCGCGCAGACGGCTGAGACGGGTGATCCGCCGGTCGAGCTCGGTGCGCCAGGCCGCCGAGAGACGGGCCCAGTCCTCATGGGTGGGGGTGCGCTCCTCGGGCAGCTCGGCGAGCGCCTCGCGGATGCTGGCGAGCGGGATGCCCACGCGCTGGGCGGCGCGCACGAAGGCGACCCGGCGCAGCGCGTCACGGGTGTAGCGGCGCTGGTTGCCCGAGGTGCGGCGGCTGCTGATCAGGCCCTTGGACTCGTAGAAGTGCAGGGCGGAGACGGCCGCGCCGCTGCGGGCGGACAGCTGGCCGACGGTGAGTTCGTGAACGGTCTCGGGAATCTGCGGCACCCCGCCGAGGGTAGTCGGAGGGTCCGTTGACATACACATACGGTCCCAGCATCCTGAGCAAGCGCTTATTCGCCCAGCGCTTTCCGTGAGTGAGAGGCAGGACCGGGGCATGGCCGAGCCGAGGATCTTCACGTCCGCCGAGGAGCTGCGCGCCGCAACAGGCGTGCCGCTCGGGCCCAGCGCGTGGCTGGAGGTGGACCAGAAGCGGATCGACCTCTTCGCGGACGCCACCGGTGACCACCAGTGGATCCACGTGGACCCGGAGCGGGCGGCCGAGGGGCCCTTCGGCTCGACGATCGCGCACGGCTACCTGACCCTGTCCCTGCTGCCGAGCCTGGTCCCACAGATCATGCGCGTCGAGGGCATGAAGATGGGCATCAACTACGGGGTCAACAAGGTGCGTTTCCCGGCGCCGGTGCCGGTCGGGTCGCGGCTGCGCGCCGGCGCCGTCATCGACGAAGTGACGGAGGCCGGCGGCGGGGTGCAGGTCACGGCGACCGTCACCATCGAGCGTGAGGGTGGCGACAAGCCCGTCTGCGTGGCCGAATCGGTGTCCCGCTACTACTTCTGAGCGCGCGGACCGACTACCGGGTGCGGGCGCCCACCATGCGGAGCACGAGGTCGGCGTAGAGCGTGCCGACCTCGTCGGGCGTGCGCCGGCCGGCCGCGCTGAACCAGCGGGCGACGTCGATGCAGAGCGAGAGGACGGCGAGGGTGGTGCCCGGGACGTCGGGGACGTCGAACTCTCCCGCTCCGACCCCGTCCGCCAGGATGCGGCGGACGGCGGCGTCGCTCCGCCGGCGCAGTGCCACGATTTCGGAGCGGTGCTCCGGAGCGAGAGCGTCGAGCTCGTACTGGACCACGCGCGCCGTGGTGTGGTGCGCCGCGTGCCACCGCACGAAGGACCGTACGGCCGCATCGAGCCGATCGGCGGCGCTGCCCGGACCGTCGGCCGCCGAGGTGAGGATCTCCAGGGCCTTGTCGTGGCCGATCCGGCTGATCCGGTGGAGGAGCTCTTCCTTGGTCTTGTAGTGGATGTACAGCGCGGCCGGGCTCATCCCGGCCCGGCCCGCGATGTCACGCGTCGTGGTGGCGTGGTACCCGCGCTCCGCGAAGGCCTCGACGGCGGCGACGAGCAGCCGCCGCGCGGCGTCGGGGGTGACCTCGGACCACGGCTGGTAGCCGCCGGCCGTCTCCTCCGCGCTGTCCATCGCTCACTCACCCTCTTCGCCGTGTGGGAGTGAACACCCTACCGGAGGGGTGAGCAAGCGCTTAGGGTGCGCGGGCGCGCCCCCGGCGCGGGCGGCTGCCCGGGGGGCTACTTGGGGGCGAAGGGGTCGTATTCCGCCATCATCTTTTCCATCCGGGCCTGGTCGACCCGGCTGACGATCTGGGTGACCTCCTGGCGGTCCCGGACCACCTTGGCGAGGGTGAAGGCCGAGGTGGTGAGGTAGAGGACCGCGATGCCGAGGAAGGCGCGGACCCAGCCGTCGACCTCCAGGTTGTAGATCCCCACGGCCACGGCGCCGATGGCGATGCCGAAGGAGGCGACCGCCTGGCCGTAGTACGCCCCCGTGCTCTGCTGCTTGACCGGTGTCTCGTTCATGGGTCGAGCATCGGGCGCGGCGGGCCGGGTCACATCCGTATGCGTACTCATCCGGGTACTCAGCCCGGGGCCGCGGGCGGGGCGGCCGGGGCCGCCGGGGCGGCGGGGTCCGTTGATGCGGCGGGGTCCGTTGATGGATCGGGGCCGGGAGGCGGGGCCGGAGGCGGAGTCAGGGCGTCGTCAGAAGGCGGAGACCCCGGTGCGCGCGCGGCCGATCAGCAGCTTCTGGATCTGACTGGTGCCTTCGTAGAGGGTCATGACGCGGGCGTCCCTGAGCAGCTTTCCTGCCGGGTACTCGTCGATGTAGCCGTAACCTCCGTGCACCTGGAGGGCGTTGCCCGCGGCGCGGACGGCCGCCTCCGAGGCGAAGAGCTTGGCGGTCGAGGACTCGGTCGCGAAGGGCTGTCCGCGGTCGATCAGGTCCGCGACGCGCCAGGTCAGCAGGCGGGCGGCGTCCACGTCGACGGAGATGTCGGCGATCAGCTCCTGGACCAGCTGGTGGTGGGCGATCGGTTTGCCGAACTGCTCGCGCTGCGCGGCGTACGAGACGGCCGCGTCGAGCGCGGCCTGGGCGATGCCGACGCAGCCGGCGGCGACCGACATCCGCCCCTTGGCCAGCGCGGACATGGCGACCGAGAACCCCTTGCCCTCGGGGCCGAGCATCGCGGAGGCGGGGACGCGCACGGAGTCGAAGGCGAGTTCGGCGGTGGCCTGGCCGCGCAGGCCGAGTTTGCCGTGGACCTCGCGGCGGGTCAGGCCGGGGCTGTCGGCGGGGACGAGGAAGGCGGAGACACCGCGGTGGCCGGGCTCGTCGTTGGTGCGGGCGAAGAGCAGCACGACGTCCGCCCAGGTGCCGTTGGTGATGAACATCTTGCTGCCGCTGACGAGGTAGGAATCCCCCTCGCGGACGGCGCGGGTGGTGAGGTTCCCGGCGTCGGAGCCGGTGCCGGGCTCGGTCAGGCCGAAGCAGCCGAGGGCGTCCCCGGAGCACAGCCGCGGCAGCCAGGACCGCTTCTGCTCCTCGGTGCCCCAGGCCGCGATGGTCTTGGCGACCAGGCCGAGGGAGACGGAGACGATGCCGCGCACGGCGGAGTCCGCGCGGCCCAGCTCCTCGGTGACCAGTACGTAGGCGAGGTGGTCACCGCCGGAGCCGCCGTACTCCTCGGGGACGGTCAGCCCGAGGAAGCCGAGGGCGCCGAGCTTCTTCACGATGGCGCGGTCCACGCTCTCGGCGCGGTCCCACTCGGCGGCGTACGGAGCCACCTCGCGGTCGGTGAACTCGCGGGCCAGCCGGCGTACGGCGCTCTGTTCCTCGCTCAGCTCCAGGTTCACCGGGCACCTCCGGGACGTCTCGTCCGGCCTTTAACTAGCACCGGTAGTTTATGGCGGGCAGGCCCTACTATGTGGCGCATGGCCAGACCGCGCAAGCCCCTTCTCAGCAGGAACCGCATCGTCGAGGCGGCGGGTGCGCTGGTGGACGCCGAAGGGCTGGATGCGGTCTCGACCAGGCGGCTGGCCGCCGCTCTCGGGGTGAGCGGGCCTTCCCTGTACAACCACTTCCGCACGAAGGACGAGATCCTGGAGGCCGTCGCCGACGCGGTGAGCGCCCGAGTCGACTTGTCGATGTTCGAGGGCGAGGGCAAGGGTGGGGGCGAGGGCGGGAATGAGGGCGCGGACGCCGGCGGCGCCGGCTCCGGGGGCGACGCGGGGGGTGGAGAGAGGGACTGGCGGGGGGCGCTGCACGCCTGGGCCCACTCGTACCGGGACGCCCTGTCCGACCATCCGAACATCGTGCCCGTCCTGGCCCGCGGACCGGGCCGGCGCCCTGCGGGCCTGCGGCTGGCGGACGCGGTGTTCGGCGCCATGACGGCGGCGGGCTGGCCCCCGGCGCAGGCGACCCGGATCGGCGCGCTGATGCGGTACTTCATCCTGGGCTCGGCGGTGGCCTCGTTCGCCCGGGGTTTCGTGGACGACGAGGCGGCCTACGACCCCTCGGACTACCCCCACCTGGGCCAGGCCCATCTGCTGGCCGAGCGCCAGCGGGAGGTGGACGAGGGCGCGTTCGAGACGGGCCTGACGGCCCTCTTGGACGGCCTGGCCCTCCAGTACGAGGCCCTGAGGGAAAAGCCCTCCACCTGAACCCCGGCCCTGCCTTGCACCCCGCCGCCGGACCCCGTCCCGCGCGGGGCCGGGCGGGACGGAGGCCGGGCGGGGGCCGGGCGGGACGGAGGCCGGGGCGCGCCCGGAAGCCGGGGGCGCCCGGAGCCTAAAACGTGACCAGGGAGCGGCCGCCCTTGCCTGCGAGCATGGCTTCGAATGCGGCCGGGATACCGTCGAGGGTGATGCGGTCGGTGACCATGACGCCGAGGTCCAGGCGGCCCGCACGCACGTGCTCGGCGATCACCGGGAGGTCGCGGGCGGGGTCGCTGTTGCCATAGACGCAGCCGGTGAGGGTGCGGGCGAAGTGGAAGATCTCCAGGGCGTGGAAGGTGACCTGCTGCTCCTTGCCGCCGATGCCCACCACCGTGGTGCGTCCGCCGCGGCGGGTGGACTCCCAGGCGCCGCGGATGGTCTCCGCCCGGCCGACGCATTCGACGGCGACGTCCGCGCCCTGCCCGCCGGTGAGGGACCGGATCTGCTTGGCGGTGGTGTCGGAGGCGAGGACGAAGTCGGTGGCGCCGGCCGCCCGGGCCAGTTCCTCCTTCGCCGGGGACACGTCGACGGCGATGACGGGACCGGCTTGGGCGATCCGGGCGGCCTGGAGGGCCGCCAGGCCGACGCCGCCGACTCCGAAGACCGCGACGGATTCGCCGGGCCGGACCTGGGCGCTGTGGTGGACGGCGCCGTAGCCGGTGAGGACCGCGCAGCCCAGCAGGGCCGCCTCGGCGAGGGGGATGCCGGCGGGGGCGGGCAGCACGCAGTTCGCCGCGACGACGGTCTCCTCGGCGAACGCGGCCACGTTCAGCCCGGGGTGGAGCTCGGTCCCCTGGGCGTCGTGCGCGTAGACGGCACCGACCCCGCTGAGCGCCTTCGCGCAGAGCCAGACCTCGCCGATGGTGCAGTGGTGGCACTCCCCGCAGGACGGGGCCCAGTTGAGCACCACCCCGTCGCCGGGGGCGACGTGGGTGACGCCTTCCCCGACGGCGAGGACGGTGCCCGCGCCCTCGTGGCCGAGCACGGCCGGGACGGGGACCCGCATGGTGCCGTTGGTGAGCGAGAGGTCGGAGTGGCAGACCCCGGCTGCGGTGAGGCGGACGCGGACCTGTCCGGGTCCGGGATCGGGCAGCACGATCTCCCGGATCTCCAGCGGGGCTCCGACGGCGGGCAGGATGGCGGCGCGGACCATGATCGTCGTCTCCGTATCGGGGGCGGCTAGAACTGCAGGGACTTGGTCTGGAGGTACTCCGCCAGGCCGTGGGGGCCCAGTTCGCGCCCGACACCCGACTGCTTGTAGCCGCCGAAGGGCGCGAGCACGTTGAAGCGGCCGCCGTTGATGTCCACCTGGCCGGTGTCCATGCGGCGGGCGAAGGCCACGGCCGTCTCCTCGTCCGCCGCCCAGACGGCGCCGCCGAGGCCGTAGACGGTGCCGTTGGCGATCGCCAGCGCCTCCTCTTCGTCCTCGTAGGGGAGGATCGACAGCACGGGGCCGAAGATCTCCTCCTGCGCGATGGTCATGTCGGGGGTGACGTCGGCGAACACGGTCGGGGCGACGAAGTACCCCCGCTCGTGCGGCGCGTCGGGGCCGCCGGCGACGAGGCGGGCGCCCTCCTCGATGCCCTTGGCGATGTATCCGCGCACGCGTTCGTGCTGCTTGGCGTTGACGACCGGGCCGAGGCGGGTGGCCGGGTCGGTCGGGTCGCCGGTGGGGTACTTGGCGACGGCGGCGGCCGCGAGCGAGACGGCCTCCTCGTACTGGTCCCGGTGGACGAGCATGCGCGTGAGCGCGTTGCAGCTCTGGCCGGTGTTGTTCATGACGTGGCCGACGCCGCCGGCGACCGCTTTGGCGAGATCGGCGCCGGGCAGGATGACATTGGCCGATTTTCCGCCCAGTTCGAGGGCGACCCGCTTGACTGCGGCGCCGGCGGTGGCGCCGATCTGCTTGCCGACGGCGGTCGAACCGGTGAAGGAGACGAGGTCGACTCCTTCGTGTTCGGCCAGGGCCTGCCCGGCGACCGGACCGGTACCGGTCACCAGGTTGAAGACTCCGGCCGGGATGCCCGCCTCGTGCACGGCTTCGGCGAAGAGCTGTGCGGTCAGCGGGGTGTCCTCGGCGGGCTTGAGGACCAGGGTGCAGCCGGCGGCGAGGGCGGGCGCCACCTTTGCAACGACTTGGTGCAGCGGGTAGTTCCACGGCGTGATGGCTCCGACCACACCGACCGGCTCCAGCAGGACGGTGGAGTTCCCGAGCCGCTCCTCGAAGGCGTACGAGGCGCCGAGCTCGGCGTAGGAGGAGGCCACGGCGATCGGCGAGCCGACATGGACCATTTCGGCGAAGCCCAGCGGTGAGCCGAGTTCGGCGGTGATCGTCTCGGCGATCTCGCCCTTGCGGGCGGCCAGCACGTCGCGGAGGGCGCCGATCAGGGCGGCCCGCTCGGCCGGAGCCGTGGCCGCCCAGCCGGGGAAGGCCGCGCGGGCCGCGCGCACGGCGGCGTCCACGTCCTCGGCCGTACCCGCCGGCACCGTGCCGATGACCTGCTCGTCGGCCGGATTGACGACCTCGATCCGGTCGCGTCCGGCGGCGGGCCGCCATGCGCCGCCGATGTACATCCCGTCGTGGGCCTTCATGGCATTCCTCCCGAGTACGCACCAGCGCGTAGAGCCGACCTCGCGGACACCCTACAAACTAGCGCCGGTAGTTTTCCGGGCGCCAGGGGGGACGGGGATCAGATGATGCCGAAAAGCATCCCTGACGCCAGGACGACGAGGCAGGTCAGCGCCGCCCACTTCACGGTGAACCGGGTGTGGTCGCCGAACTCGACCTTGGCCATGCCGACGAGGACGTAGACGGCCGGAACCAGCGGGCTGGACATGTGCAGGGCCTGGCCTACCAGGGAGGCGCGGGCGATCTCCAGGGAGGAGACGCCGTGGGCGGCGCCGGCCTCGGCGAGGACGGGCAGCACGCCGAAGTAGAAGCCGTCGTTGGACATGAAGTAGGTGAGCGGCAGGCTGAGCAGGCCGGTGACGAGGGCCATGTGCGGGCCCATGCCGTCCGGGATGGCGCCGACGAGCCAGTCGGCCATGTGCTTGACCATGCCGGTTCCGGACAGGACGCCCGTGAAGACGGCGGCCGCGAAGACCATGCCGGCGACGTTGAGGACGTTGTCGGCGTGCGCGGCGACGCGGGCCTTCTGGTCGGGCATGTGGGGGAAGTTCACGGTCAGGGCGAGGGCGGCGCCGAGCAGGAACAGTACCGGGATGGGCAGCAACTCCATGATCATCGCGGTCAGGAGGGTGACGGTGAGGACGGCGTTGAACCAGTACAGGCGGGGGCGCAGGGTGGCGCGGTGCGGATCGAGGCCCTTGAAGCCGTCGTCGGCGGTGGGTCCGGCGACCGGTGCGGCGGCGGACACGGGGGCGGCCGGACCGGCGGACGCGGCGCGGGACGTACCCGTGGGTGCGCCGGCCCGGCCGGCCGAGCCTCCCGTACCGGCGGCGACCAGGGCGGACGCGGCTTCCGGCGCACGCTCCCCCTCGGCGGCCCGGGCATGCCCGGCGCCGTCGCCGTCCGCCGCCGCCCCGGCCCCGGCGTCCACCGGCATGGCCAGCAGACCGACCCGGCGGCGTTCCTTCACCCCGAGGACGTAGGCCAGTACGAAGACGAAGAGCAGGCCCATCGCGAGGGCCGGGATCATCGGCACGAAGATGTCGGCGGCTTCCACCTTGAGGGCGGTGGCGGCGCGGGCCGTGGGGCCACCCCAGGGCAGGGTGTTCATGACACCGTTGGCGGTGGCCGCGACGCCCGTCATGACCACCAGGCTCAGGCCGAGCCGCTTGTAGAGCGGGTACATCGCCGAGACGGTGATCATGAACGTGGTCGACCCGTCACCGTCGAGCGAGACGATCGCGGCGAGGACGGCGGTGCCGACCACCACGCGCATCGGGTCTGCCTTGCAGAACCGCAGGATGCCGCGCACGACCGGGTCGAAGAGGCCGACGTCGATCATCACGCCGAAGTAGACGATGGCGAACATCAGCATGGCGGCGGTCGGCGCGAGTTTGCCGACCCCGTCGATGACGTAGTCACCGAGGTGGGCGCCCTTGCCTGCGAACACGCAGAAGAGGGCCGGGATGAGGACGAGCGCCGCGATGGGCGACATTTTCTTCATCATGATCAGGACCAGGAAAGTCGCGATCATGGCGAAGCCGAGGAAGGTCAGCATGCTGGGAACGTAGGTGCCTCCTCCTTACGCCAACAAGACGTCGGCCTGTGAGCAATACGAGCAAAACCCCAGCTCAGAGCAGGGGTGCAAGGTGGACGGGGAAGCCGTTGAGCACGGCCGTGCCCGACAGCGGGTCGAGGCGGCTGCCGTCGAGCAGCTGGTTGACATTGACTCCGGGGGTGGCGGAGGCCACGGAGAGGCGCGCTCCGGCGCGGTCGTGGCCCCAGCCGTGCGGGAGACTCACGACGCCGGTGCGGAGGGTGTCGGTGATCTCCACGGCGACCTCCAGGCTGCCTCCCTCGGCAGTGACCCGGGCGCGGCCCCCGTCGGCGAGGCCGAGCCGGTCCGCGTCGTGCGGGTGGACCTGGAGGGTGCAGCGGTTGGAACCTCCGGTGAGGGCCGGGACGTTGTGCAACCAGCTGTTGTTGGACCGCAGGTGGCGGCGGCCCACGAGCACCAGGGCGGCGGGGCGGTCGGCGAGCGCCGCGCGCAGCCTGGGCAGTTCGGCCGCGATCGGGTCCGGGAGCAGCTCGATCCTGCCGCTGCGGGTCTTCAGCACGCTTCCGAGGCGCGGCCGCAGCGGCCCCAGATCGATGCCGTGCGGCTGCCGGAGCAACCGGTCGAGGCTGAGCCCGTCCGGCGGGCATCCCGGCTCCCCTGCGCCGCCGGTACGCACGCCGGTGGTGGGTGCGCCGGTGGTGGGTGAACCGGTGGTGCGTGAACCGGTGGTGGTGGGTGCGCCGCCGGCCCGTGCGCCGAACTGGTCCCCGTAGGGGCCGAGTCGGAGCATCAGGTCGAGCCGGCGCTCGGGGCCGCGGTCGCCCGTCAGGAGACCGGCGAGGCGCGCCGGGTCCTCGCCGTGCAGCGGGGAGTGCGGGGCGGCCGTCTCCTTGGCGAGGGCCCCCTGGATGGCCATCTCGTCGACGGCGGCGGGCTCGGCCGCGCCGTGCATGCCGGAGACGGCGAGGATCAGCCGTGCGTGGATCTCGCACTCGTCCATCCGCCCCTCCTCCAGCGGGACGGCGGCCGGCGAGTAGCGGGCCTGGTTGTGTACGGCGAACCCGTTGAACGCGAAGTCGAAGTGCGCGCTCTGGGAGGGCGGCGGCGGGGGCAGCACGACGTGGGCGTGGCGGGAGGTCTCGTTCAGGTACGGGTCGACGGAGATCATGAAGTCGAGGCCGGCCAGCGCCCGGTCGAGCCGGTTCCCGTCGGGCGCGGAGAGCACCGGATTGGCGGCGATGGCGAGCAACACCCTGATCCGGTCATCGCCAGGGGTCTCGATCTCCTCGGCGAGTGCGGCCATGGGGAGTTCGCCCTTCGCCTCGGGGTGGCCGCTGACCCGGCTGGACCAGCGCCCGAGGGCGAAGCCCTTGCCGGGCCCGGCCGGCCGGGGTGCGGGCGCCGTCGCGGAGAGCGGGAAGAGGGCTCCGCCCGGCCGGTCGAGGTTGCCGGTGAGGATGTTCAGTACGTCGACGAGCCAGCTGGCGAGGGTGCCGTACTCGACGGTGCAGCTGCCGATCCGCCCGTAGACGGCGGCCGTGGGCGCGGCCGCGAGCTCGCGGGCGAGGCCGCGGATCTCGGCGGCCGTGAGGTCGCAGGCGGGGGCCACGGCCTCAGGGGTGAAACTCCCGAGCGCGGCGGCGAGTTCCCCGAGCCCCTCGGTCGCTTCCTCCAGGACTCCGGGGGCGGCGAGTTTCTCGTCGAGCAGCGTGTGGGCGAGCGCGGCGAGCAGCAGCGCGTCGCTGCCGGGTCGCGGGGCGAGGTGCTGGTCGGCGAGCTTGGCGGTGCGCGTCCGGCGCGGGTCGACGACGACGAGGGTGCCGCCGCGGGCGCGCAGGGCCTTGAGTTTGCCGGGGAAGTCGGGTGCGGTGCACAAGGAGCCGTTGGACTCGACCGGGTTGGCGCCGAGGAGCAGCAGGAAGTCGGTGCGGTCGAGGTCGGGGACCGGGATGGCGAAGGGATCGCCGAAGAGGAGACCGCTGGAGACGTGCTTGGGCATCTGGTCGAGAGTGCTGGCGGTGAACAGGTTGCGGGTGCCCAGGGCTTTGAGGAGCAGCGGCGGATAGAGGGCGCCGGCCATGGTGTGCACGTTGGGGTTGCCGAGGACGACGCCGGCCGACTGGGCGCCGTACTGCCGCAGGAGGGCGGGGACGGCGGCGGCGATGGTGTCGTAGGCATCTTCCCAGGTGGCCTCCTGGAGGCGGCCGTCGCGGCGGACCAGGGGGGTCCGCAGCCGGTCGGGGTCGGAATCGAGCGCTCCGAAGGCCGCGCCCTTGGGGCAGATGAAGCCCCGGCTGAAGACGTCGTCGCGATCGCCGCGGGCGCCGGTGACGGCGCTGCCTTCGATGGTGAGGGTGAGGCCACAGGTGGCTTCGCACAGGGGGCAGATGCGCGGGGCGGTGCGGGGCATGGGCCCTCCCAGGGGCGGCAGGCTGCGGCACGGGCACAGGGGACACCGAGCATACCGACCAGTAGGCACGGCGGGGAGGGGTCTGCGGGAACCAGCCGCAACGGCAGCGCGCGGCGGCGGAGGGGACGTACGGGGCGGAGGTGGGGCCGGGGGTGACGCGCGGATTGCGGCGCCGGGCCGGAGGGGCGCCTGTCGGACCAGGGGGCGAGGGCGCCATCGGCCGGGGCCGGTACCGCGAGGGGGTCCCCCGGCTCAGTCGAGCACGCGCGCCAGATATGCCTGCATCATCGCGCGGGTCTCGTCGACGATGCGCGGATCGCCCGCCGGGTCGGTCCGGAAGGCCAGCTGGATGAGCGCGTCGGTGGCCTCGACGGCGACCAGGACCGCCCGCCGCAGGGTGTCGTCGGGGGTCAGCCCCAGGTGGGCGCCGAGCAGTTCGGTGAGGCGGGCGGCGACCAGGTTGTTGGGATCGGACTCCGGGCCTTCGGGCGGCGGCGCGGGGACGCCGAAGTCGACGAGCGCGAAGCCCGGGACGGTGCGCTTCATCGCCAGGTACTCGTCCAGCACGGCGTCGACGGCGGGCCGCCAGTGGGGTGCGGGGAGGTCGGCGAGGCGCTGCGCGATGCCGTCGGCGTAGCGGTCCAGGTTGCGGTGGGCGAGCGCCATGGTCATGGCCCGCTTGTTGCCGAAGAAGCGGTAGACCGACCCGATCGGCACTCCGGCGCGCTGCGCGACGGCGCGGGTGCTGAGGTTCTCGTAGCCGGTCTCGTCGAGGAGTCCGGCGCAGGCGTCGAGGATCCGGGCGAGCCGGTCGGCACTGCGCTGCTGCACGGGCGTGCGGCGCAGGGAGTGGGGAGGCACGGGGTCCATCATGCCGTTCCCCGCGTCTCGCGTGAACGGCGGACTCAGTTCAGCAGGAGGCTCAGGCCGCCGACGGTGTACGTGATCATCAGCGCGAGCAGCGGCAGTTGCCCGGCGACCGCCTTCGCGGGCGGGAAGAGGCGGACGGACCGGTCGTGGGCTGCGACGACACCGAGGACGTGACCGGTGACGACGGCCACGACCTGGAGGACGGCGAGGCCGCCGGGGCCCAGCGGCGGGGCGGGTTCGGGGGCATTGTCAGTGCCGAGTGCGATGCTCACTGTGCGTGGTCCCACGATTACGAGGAGGGAGAAATAATGGGCTGTGAGATAGCCGAGGGCGATCGGCACGAGTGAGTGCGCGAAGGCGGTCAGCGGGCGGGGGTGCGGGCCGCTGACGAGTCGGGTGGCCGCGGCGCACAGGCAGTACAGGGTGGCGACGAGGGCGACGGAGGCGAGGAGGCCGAGCGTGGCCGTGCGGGTGCGGCCGAGGGGGGAGGTCTGCAGGACGCCGATCCAGGAGGGGTTGTCGGAGAAGCCGTCGTAGGCGGTGGACCCGAGCAGAACGCAGACGGTGGCGACGAGTCCGGGCCGCTCGGGCGTCGCGTCGAGTCCGTGGAAGGGGTTGCGCAGGACGAGGCGGCCGTCGCTGCGACGGCCGAGGGGGGAGAGCCGGGCCAGGAGGGCGGAGTACGCCTCGAAGCCGTCCGCGGCGTCGAACCAGCGCTCGCCGAAGCGGGCGGCGAGCAGCAGGTGTGCGGTGACGTAGACGGCGAGGGCGATGAGGAGGGTGGTGGTGGATGCGGGGTCGGGAGAGGCCAGTTCGAGCCAGGTGAAGCCGAACAGCGATACGGCGGCCGGCCATTGGCCGAGCCGGGAGGGGAGGGGGTGGTCGGGGTCCTGGCGGGGCAGGGCCCGCCGGAACAGGCGGTGCAGGGTGCGCACCGGGTTGAACAGGCGCCAGACGGGGCCGAAGAGGAGGGAGGCGGGCACCAGTCCGACCCAGAGAAGGACGTAGACGGCTCCGGGGGCGGGGTTGCGGGCGGGGTCGTCGGGACCGAGGAGGAGGTGGAGCAGGAGGATCAGGGCGGCGGTGAGCCCGAGTCCGCGCAGGGCGGCGCGGGTCGCGGGCGCGTCGGCGGCCCGCTGGAGGGCGGCGGGCAGGGCGAGCCCCGAGCGGTCTCCGCGGAAGCGGGGTGTGGACCAGAGCAGGCCGAGCGCGAGGAAGGAGACGAAGAGCGCGGTGAAGGCGCCGGCGAAGGCGTAGAAGGGAGAGATGGGCAGATCGTGCTGGGACCCGATGCCGTGCGCGAGCGCGGTGAGCGGATCGGCCGGGTGAAGGACCACGCCCTGGCCGACTCCGCCGCCGCCCCCGCCGCCGCCCCCTCCCGCGTCGATCCCCATGGCGCCGTCGGCGCCGATGCCGATGCCGACGTGGGTGCCGGTGTAGGTGCCGATGACGCCGTCGGCGCCGGTGCCCGGGAAGGCGGCGGGGCCAAAGAAGGCTGCGGGGCCGACGGGCGGCCCGGCGGCTGTCATCGGACGAGGAGCTGGCTCAGGACGAGGCCGGACGCGTGGGTCTCGATCTCGAAGAGGCCCGTGCGGTCGGCCGTCAGGATCAGGGTGGCCTCCTGGCCTGCGGGCAGGGTGAGTTCCTTGTCGTAGCCGTGGACGTGCAGGGTGTCCACGCGGTCGCTGGTGACGCGCAGGGCGACCCGCTCGCCGCGCCGCAGCTCGGTGCGGGCGGGGGCGGGGTTCACCTTGCCGTCGCGGACGGTGATGGTGAGCGTCTTGTCCGCCTGCTGCTCCGGCTCCTGTTCCTTCGGGGGCTCGGTGTGGCCGTGGCCGCCGGACCGGCCCGGTGCGGCAGCGGTGAGCGCGCTCTTGCCCTCGACCGGCTTGCCGGACACCGCCCAGGCCGTGTGGTCGTCGGCGTACAGCCGTACGGTCAGGGTGTGGTCACCCTCGGGGACCTGCGCGGCGGGCAGGTGGAACCACGGGCCGTACAGCCGCGCCAGTTTGCGGCCGTCGAGCTCAAGGTGGGCGTGGCCCGCGCCCGGGAGGGCGGCGCCGCCGGTGCTGTCGGGGGTGAAGCGGAAGTTCTGCACGGCCAGTTGGAGGTTCCAGCCGTCCTCCGAATCGGGGCGGGCGGTGAGCACCACCTCCGGTGCGCCCTCGGGCGGGACCTCGCGGAGGCGGTGGCCGGCGCCGTCGTCCGCGGCGAGCAGGGTGCCCACCCTGCCCGAGGCCTGCTCGTGGCTGGTACCCGGCTTGTGGTGGGTGGTGGCCCGGCCGCCGCAGCCGGTTGCCGCGCCGCCCGCCAGGAGCAGCGCGAGGGCGAGCGGGGCCACTGCGCGGGCGGTCCGGTCTGCCGTGCGCCGGCGCCGGTGCGGGCGCGGCCGCGTCGTACGGCAGCCGTCGCCCGGAAAGCGGCCGTCGGCGCACCCCGACGCGGCCGGCTGTCCCGCAGCCGGCCCGGCCGTGGGCCGGCCGTCCACCGCCGGCCCGCTCCCGGCCGGAGCCCCCGGTCCGGGGCTCACGACGCGGACTCCGCGGCCGCCCCGGAACCGGACGCCTCGCCGCCGCCCGAGGTCCCGCCCGAGGCCAGGCGCGTGCGGCCGGTGCCGGTGCCCAGACCGGTGCCGGGTCCGGTGCCCGTGCCCGTGCTCAGGCCGGCGCCGGTGCCGGTGCCGGGTCCGGTGCCCAGGCCAGAGCCGGTGCCAGTACCCAGGCGGGTACCCGTGCCCAGGCCGGAGCCGGTGCCCAGGCCGGAGCCGGTGCGAGTGCCCGTATCAGAGCCGGGGCGAGTGCCCGCGCCGGAGCCGGTGCCAGTACCCAGGCCGGTGCCGGTACCCGTGCCCGGGCCGGTACCCATGCCCAGGCCGGAGCCCGTGCCGGTGCCGGTGCCCAAGCCCGCGCCCGCGCCCGTACGGGGTGGTGTGGGTCGGGTGGGTACGGCGTCCGCGCGGGGCGGGGAGCCGTGGCCGGGCGGGGTGGGTACGGCGTTCGGCCGGGGTGGGGAGCCGTGGCCGGTCGGGGTGTCGTCCGGGTTTGACGGGCCGGGCGATCCGGACGGGCCGACCGGGGCCGCGGGGCGGGCCGAGGCCACCACTGCCCACAGGATCCAGACGACCGCCACGAGCGCCCGCACCCAGGCGGGACTGAGCGGGATCCAGGGGACCATCAGGACCGCCTTGTCGAAGGCGTCCAGCAGGGTGAGCCCGGCGAGCAGCAGGGTCAGCCGGGCCAGCCAGGGCCGGGTGGGCCGCAGGGCCAGCCCGACGCCCGTCCACCACAGTCCGAGGAGGAGGAGTGCCAGTGCGGGAACGAAAGAGGCGAGCAGCCCGGTCGTGGAGCCGGCCACGTCCAGGGCCAGGCCCGCCACGCCCAGCAGCGAGGCCGTCGTGCCCAGGCGCGAGCCGCGCAGCCGGCGCCACCACAACACCCCGCCGACCAGCAGCAGGACCGCCGCGACGGCGAGCGCGATCTGGGTCTCCACCCGTTCCGGGCCGCGTGCGCCGTACCAGTCGCAGCCGGCCGGGAGCTTGCGCGCCTGGACGCTGTAGTCGGCGCAGACGAGGAGCTGCAGGAGCTTCACCGGTTCCCCGATCATGCGCGCCGACGCACCGGTGACGTCGCCGCGGGCGGCCCCGCACTGCGGCACGGTGCCCGGGGTGGAGCCGTCCGGGCCGTCCTGCCAGCAGTTGCCGCGCCCCTGGCCGTCCCACCACACGTCCATGCCGTTGGGGCGGGCGGCGCCGGACCTGTCCTTGCCGAGGGTGTTCCCGGCGTAGCGGTTGTGGTGGGAGGTGTCCGTCTGCTTCGACCACTCCTCCTCGCCGCGGATGAAGGCGGGGACCGCGCTGAGGAAGAAGCCCGCGCGCCGGTGCCCGTACACCCAGTTGTCCTCGTAGACGTTCCAGTTGCCGCCCGCGGTGATGATTCCGGTGCCCGGCGGCATGGAGATCTGCGGGCAAACGACCCCCTGCTCGTAGCCGCGCTCGATCGGCGGCTTGGCGCAGGTGCCGTCGGCGACGTGGTGGTAGTAGTCCTGGTTGTTGTCGTGGATGAGGTTGCGCTGGAATTTGGCGTGGTTCTGCGGCAGTCCGGGGTGGCCCGGGAAGGCGCTGTCCATCGAGGCGCCGCCCATGTTCTGGTCGAATTCGTTGTCGTGGACCCAGACGGAGTCGCCCGCGGTGCCGGAGTAGCCGACCATGTTGTGGTGGCTGTGGCAGCCGGTGATCTCGATGGAGTAGCGGGGCACGTCGTAGCCGCGGCCGTCGTTGATGTTCGAGGCGCTGCCGGGGTAGATGCCGGAGTCGCCGTTCCCGTACGACTCGCAGTTCTTGTACAGGCCGTGGTCGCTGGCGAAGGTGAGGAAGCCGTACTCGTCGTTCCACCGGGTCAGTACGTCGTCGATGACGAAGCCGTCGCCGGCCAGCACGTACAGCGAGTTGAAGGTGGTGCGTTGTGCGGTGAAGTTGCGGAAGTAGATGCCGTTGGACTTGTCGGCGCGGATGGCGTTCAGCTTCTGGTATTTGGCGTCGACGATGACGTCCTGCCGGGAGGCGCCGGTGCCTTCGATCTGCAGGTCCGTCTTGCCGAGGATGGCGACGAGGTTCTGGTTGTGCCGGCACCGCACCTGCTGCTCGTAGGACAGGATCTGGTAGCCGAGCGCGGAGTTGGGCGCCTTCAGCTCGGCGCACTCCCCCGTCGGCTTCGGCAGTGAGGGCTCCTCCTCGTAGAGGCCGGGGAGGATCGCGATGTTCATGCCGGGCCGGTCGACGGCGTCGACGGCTTCCTGGAGGTGGCGGTAGCCGCTCTTCTCGCACCGCTCGTACAGGGCGAGGTTGCGCTGCCGCAGCTCCTGCGGGAAGGCCGATATGCGGCGTTCGAAGTCGGGCCGGCCGGTCTTGCAGACCACCAGGTCGGGTTCGGCGCCGCGGTACACGGGCACCGAGCCGGTGCCGTCGGGGAGGGTGACGGGGCGCTCTTCGTGCGCGCGGGCGGCGGGCGCGGCGGCGAAGAGGGACAGGAGAGCGAGGAGGGCGGCGAGGAACGCCGCCGGCACGGCAGGGGGAAGCCTGCGGGTCCACGACATGCGCGTGAGAGTAGAGCAATGTTCATCTTTTCGGATCCCCCTCTGCGCGAATCGTTTCCGCGGCCGGTCCGCCGCGCCACGGCCCCCACCCGGCCGAGGCACCGTTGACGCACGGGCCGCGGAATCCTACTGTCACGCATAGGATTCCTTCGACGGAGCGGGAGCAGCACATGAGCGAGCAGGCCGGCGGCGGCAGCGAGCAGGCCAGGAAGACGGCGGAGGGCCTGGAGTACCTCACCGGCTTCGGCAACGAGCACAGCTCGGAGGCCGTCCCCGGCGCGCTCCCCCTGGGCCGCAACTCGCCCCAGCGGGCGCCGCTCGGCCTCTACGCCGAGCAGCTCAGCGGGTCGGCCTTCACGGAGCCGCGCACCCACAACCGCCGCTCCTGGCTCTACCGGATCCGCCCCTCCGCCGCACACCCGCCCTTCACCCGGATCGACAACGGCGGCCTGCGCTCGGCGCCGTTCACCGAGGGCGCGCCGGACCCCAACCGGCTCCGCTGGAACCCCCTGCCGGACCCGGCCCCCGGCACCGACTTCCTGGCCGGCCTGTGGACCCTCGGCGGCAACGGTGACGCCACCCAGCGCGCCGGCATGGCCATCCATCTCTACGCCGCCGACACGTCCATGACCGACCGGGTGTTCAGCGACTCCGACGGCGAGCTGCTGATCGTCCCCGAGCGCGGCGGGCTGCTGCTGCGCACCGAATTCGGCCTGCTCGCCGCGCGGCCGGGGGACGTGGCCCTCATCCCCCGGGGCGTCCGCTTCCGCGTCGAGCTGCTCGACGCCGACGCCCGCGGCTACGTCTGCGAGAACTACGGCCAGCCCTTCGAGCTGCCGAACCTGGGCCCGATCGGGGCCAACGGCCTGGCCGCGGCCCGGGACTTCCAGGCTCCCGTGGCGGCGTACGAGGACAGCGAGCGCCCGACGCAGGTGGTCAACAAGTTCTGCGGCAACCTCTGGTCGGCGACCTACGACCACTCCCCGCTGGACGTCGTCGCCTGGCACGGCAGCCACGTCCCCTACGTCTACGACCTGCACCGCTTCAACGTGCTGGGCTCGATCAGCTTCGACCACCCGGACCCGTCGATCTTCACGGTGCTGACCTCGCCCTCCGACACCCCGGGCCTGGCGGGGGTGGACTTCGTCGTCTTCGCCCCGCGCTGGCTGGTCGGCGAGGACACCTTCCGCCCGCCCTACTTCCACCGCAACGTGATGAGCGAGTACATGGGTCTGATCGAGGGCGCCTACGACGCCAAGGCCGAGGGCTTCGTGCCCGGCGGCGGCTCGCTCCACAACATGATGTCCGCGCACGGCCCGGACCGGGAGACCTTCGACCGGGCGAGCGCCGCCGAGCTGAAGCCGCAGAAGATCGACGACGGCCTGGCCTTCATGTTCGAGACCCGCTGGCCGATCACCGCCACCGCGCAGGCGGCCGGCGCGGAGCACCTCCAGCGCGGTTACGACGACGTGTGGCAGGGTCTGGAGCGCCACTTCCGCGCCTGACCTGCACTGCGTACCCTGCAAGGCGCCGTCCCCCGCGCAGCGGCCCCGCGGCGCGGCCTCCCCGGCGTCCCGCATCCGGCCACCCCCGCGCCGCAGCCGATCCTGTCCAGCCCTACGGAGAAACCCCCGTGACCGCCTTCGCCCCCGACTCCCTGGTGCTGAACCGCAAGCTGCCCCTCTGGTACCAGGTGTCGCAGTCGCTGCGCGCCTCGATACTGGGACGCACCCCGGACGCCTCGCTGCGCCTGCCCACGGAGGAACAGCTCGCCGAGCACTACGGGGTGAGCGTGCTCACCATGCGGCAGGCACTGAAGGAGCTGGAGGGCGAGGGCCTGATCAGCCGCCACCGGCGGCGCGGCACGTTCATCGAGCCGGGCGCGCGGCGCGGGGCGCCGGTGCGGCTGCTGGGGTCGGTCGACGCGATCGTGGCGCAGCAGTCCGGGGACCTCACGACGATCCTGGGTCACGGGCGCACGGCCGTGTCCGGGGAGCTGCTGGAGCACTTCCCCGGTACGGCCGAGGTCGTCACCTACCGGCGGCTGCGCCTGGACCGCGAGAGCGGGGAGCCGACCAACTGGGCGGAGAACGCGGTCCTGCCGGAGTTCGCGGAGGCGGTGGCACTGGCCGACCTGGAGCGGTGGCCGATGACGAAGGTGCTGCGGGACGTGGTGGGGGTGCGCATCAGCCGGATCACGGACACCGTGGAGGCCCGGCTGGCCGACCCGGAGACGGCGGAACTGCTCCAGGTGCCGCTGCTCAGCCCGATCCTGCACTACACGGGCGTGACCTACGACGAGGACGGCCGGGTGGTGGACGTGGCGCGGATCCGCTACCGCGGGGACCGCTTCTCCTTCACGGTCACGGTCGACGCCCACTGAGGCACGGGAGCGGCCCGGCCCGGGAATCCGGGGGTTGGCGCCCCTGGAGCGCCGGCCGGCTCCCACGGCCGGGCCGGGCGCCACGGGCCGACGGGACGCTCACGGACCGACCGGGCGCTTACTGACTGAAGGCGCCCCGTTCCCGGCACCCACGCCTCCCGCACCCCGCCCGCCCCGCCCCGCCCCCCCGGGTGCCTTCCGGGTCACTTCCGGGTCACTTCTCCTCGTCGTCGTTGGCCCGCTCCCCCTCGGCCTGCGACGGCGTCGTCCGCATGGTCTCGGGGTGGACCGCCTTGCGCTGCGCCTCGTCCATGTCCTCGTCGAGCCGCTCTCCCTCGGCCTGCGACGGAGTCGAGTATTCGTCGTACTGACTCATGGCCGTCTCCTCGGTGGATACCGCACATATGCGTACACAAGGAGCGTAGCGCTTCGGCTTGGAGGAGGCCCGGCCGCCGGACGCCGTCGCTACCATCGGCGGCGTGAGCGCTGACGAACCGTTGCAGGATCCGCTGCTGGACGACCTGATGCCCTGGTCCGTGGGCGGCCTGCGGCTGGGCCGGGACTGGGTGGCCGCGCCCGACGCGGCGACCCTGCGCGCCCGCTGGGCGGCTCTGACCGGCGCCAAAGGGACCGAGCGGGACCGGTTGTTCCGCCCGAGCCGCAGCCGTACGCCCGCGGCCGGGGCCGCCGCCCTGCCGGGCCGGCGCTCGGCGACGACCCGCTTCGCCGACGCGCCCGGGCCCTGCCCCGATCCCGTACGGGTGCTGCGCGACCCCTTCGACGAGCAGTGGCTGCTGCCCGACCAGCGGCTCATCGACATCGCCCGCCCGGAGCTCTGGCGGGTCCTGGACGAGCACCAGGTCTTCGCCGTGGAGACCCCGGACCTGCTGGTCACCGCGCACCTCCCGGCGGGCCGGCTCGGCCGGATCCGCCCGCTGCACCGGCGCCCCGGCGGCGCCGAGCCGAACGTGGCGCCGGGCCTGCTCTCCCTGCTCGGCGAGCAGTACGGCGGCTGGGCCACCCCCGAGGACCTGCTGTGCTGGATCCTGGCCGCCGGCCGTCCGGGGCCACGGGGGTACGAGGTCCCGCTCGCCGCCGATCCCGCTCGCTGGCGGGCCGGGCTGGACCTGGGGCAGCGGCTGCTCACCATCCAGCTGCGCGGGGCCCGCGGCGGCGAGCCGCCCCGGCTGCCGGGCGGGCGCCGCCCGTACGTTCGCTCGTCGCTCACGGGATGGCCGGGCGGGCTCGTGTACGACGCCGCCGGCGAGACGCTGGGCCTGGGCGGCGCAGTCGTGTCCCCCGTGCCGGCCACTGCCTGGGAGTACGAGGTGCAGGGCGTGCGGGTGCTGGAGGCCTGGTTCGCCGCACGCACCGCGCACCGCGGCCCGGACGCCGGGGGGCTGGAGGACTGGGCCCGGCCGAGTGGCCGCAGAGCTGGACGTCGGAACTGCTGGCCCTGGTCACGACCCTGGCCCTGCTGGCCGACCTGGTCCCCGAACGGGCCGCGTTCGACCCGGGCCCGGCGCTGGACGGGGGCGTGCTGCGCGCCGCCGGGGTGCTGCCGCCCCCGCGCTGGGCCAGGCGCCCGGCCTCGGTCCTGGACCACCAGGAGGAGGGCCCGGGCGGCCAGTTCGCCCTGCTGTGACCCCGTACGGGCCGTGCCCCGCCGGCCGGGCAGCGATGCCCGCGCCGGTCCGGCCCCGCGCGCCCGCCCCGCGCCCGCCGCGCGGCCGGACCGGCCTGATCCGCAGGAGACCCCCCGGGGCCGGACTTGCGCTGGTGACAAAGGGGGCGGGAACCGGTAGGCACACCTGCATGAGCACCGACACGCATCAGCCCGAGCCGCTCCCCCTCGACGGCATCACCGTCGTCGCCGTCGAGCAGGCCGTCTCGGCACCCTTCGCCACCCGCCAGCTCGCCGACCTCGGCGCCCGGGTCGTCAAGGTCGAGCGCCCGGACGGCGGTGACTTCGCACGCGCCTACGACACCGCCGCGCAGGGCCTCGCCTCGCACTTCGTGTGGGCCAACCGCGGCAAGGAGTCGATCGCGCTGGACCTGAAGGACCCGCGCGGCCTGGAGGTCCTCCACGGCCTGCTGGCCGGCGCCGACGTCTTCGTCCAGAACCTCGCGCAGGGCGCCGCGGCCCGGCTCGGGCTGGACTCGGCGGCGCTGTGCGCGCGCTACCCGCGGCTGGTCGCCGTGGACGTCTCCGGCTACGGCGCCGAGGGGCCGTACGCCCACAAGCGCGCCTACGACATGCTCGTGCAGTGCGAGGCGGGTCTGGTCTCGGTGACCGGCACCCCGGAGCAGCCCGTCAAGGCGGGGATCCCGGCGGCGGACATCGCGGCGGCCATGTACGCCTTCTCGGGGGTCCTCGCGGCCCTGTTGCGCCGCGGGGTCACCGGCCACGGCGGCCGGGTGGAGGTGTCCATGCTGGACGCCCTCGCCGAGTGGATGGGGCACCCGCTGCACCACACCATGCACGGCGGGGAGCAGCCCGTGCGCACGGGCCTGGCGCATGCCGTCATCGCGCCCTACGACGCGTACGCGACGGCCGACGGCGACCGGGTGCTGCTGTCGGTGCAGAACGACCGGGAATGGCGCCGCCTGGCTCGGCACGTACTGGAACGGCCCGATGTGGCCGAGGATCCGGCGTACGCGACCAATGCGGCACGCACCGCGAACCGGGAGAAGACCGACGCACTGGTGGCGCAGGCGCTGGGCCGGCTGGGCGCGGCCGAGGCGATCGAACGGCTGGAGGCTGCGGGCATCGCCTGCGCGCGGCTGAATTCGGTCGCCCGGCTGGCCGGCCATCCGCAGCTCGCGGCCCGGGACCGCTGGCGGGAAGTGGACTCACCGGCCGGTCCGCTGCGGGCACTGCTGCCGCCGATCGGACTGCCGGGCGGCGCGGCACCGCACATGGGTGCGGTGCCCGCGCTGGGCGAGCACACCGATTCCCTGCTGCGCGCCCTGGGGATGTCGGGCGCACAGATCTCGGAACTGCGCCGGGACGGCGTGGTCGCTTAGGGCCGGGAAGACGCAGCCGCGGGGCTGCGGTACGGGTGGTTACGAACGGCGGCTGCCGAAGAGCGTGCGACGCAGACGGCGCAGCGGCGCGAAGAGCGAGACGCGCGCGCTCCGGCTCCGCAGGCGGTGCGTGTGGTCGCGGGAGGTGAGCTCGCGCATCAGCAAGGTCGCCTCGGCGGTCTCGCAGTGCGGGACGGCGGGACCGCCCAGCACGGCGAGGTGGCGGTCGAGGCGCGAGCTGGACGCGCTGCTGCCGCAGTTGATGGCAGGCACGCGTGGCGGCCTGCTGCGCATTGCTATCTGTTCCATGTTCTCTCCCCACCCGTACGAGGGCACCCGGCCCGGGCAGGTTAACCCTATCGCCCCCACGTCGCGCTCGGGTATCCCGGTGGTGTGAATTACCCCTATGCCGAGGGGGAGTTGACGATTACTCAGCGGAGTCGACAGTCACTCTCCGCACAGGCGGGGGCAGGTGCGGGGCTTGGGAGCGGCTCCCGGCGCGGGAGGGACCGGCCGGCGCCCTTCGCATCGACGCGCAGTGACGGCCGGGTTACGGACGGGTTGGCGGAAAAGAAGGTGGCGCGGTCCGCGGCCGGCGCGGGGTGACGTGCGGGGAGGGGACTCCGGCCAGCGAAGTCCCCTCCTCTGGCGCGGAGTACGAAGCACGAAGCGTGAGGTGCGAAGTGCGAAGTGCGAAGTGCGGGTGCACCGGACGGACCCGCCGACCGCGGGCCCGTCCGTCAGTCCCTGAGGGTCAGGCCGCGTTGGTGAAGACGGGCAGGTAACCGCCGGAGTGCCCGGCGGCGGTCGGGTGGTACGACTCGCCGATGTTGGTCCAGTTGACGCTGTGCAGCCACGCGCTGCCGGAGCAGATCTCGTGGCCGGTGAAGGCTCCGGCGACCGAGGCGAAGGTGAAGCCGTGGTCGGCGGCGCGCTTGGCGATGGCGGCGTTGAGGTAGTCGGCGGCGCCGTTGATGGCGGAGCGCTCGCCCTCGGTCAGTCCGGTGACGCAGGTGCCGTTCAGCTTGTAGAAGCGGGGATAGCCGATGACGACGACGTGGGCGTTCGGGGACCTGCTGTCGATGGCGTTGTAGACCTGGTCGAGCTGGCCGGGGAGGGTGGAGTCCACGTACGCCTTGGCCTGGTTGACGCGGTTGACGCAGGTGGACTCGGACTGGAGCACACAGGTCGTCATGACGTCGGAGAATCCGGCGTCGTTGCCGCCGATGGTGATGCTGACCAGGTCGGTGCCGGAGTTGAGCGGGCCGAGCTGGTTGGCCAGCACGTCACCCGTACGGGCGCCCGAGCAGGCGGCGAAGGAGAAGGTCTGCGGTGAGTGGGCGGCGGCCCACAGGGCCGGGTAGGCGCGGGTGGTGCGCTTGCAGGCGCCGCTCCCGCTGTCGTAGTTGCCGGCGCCGACGCCGGAGGAGTAGGAGTCGCCGAGGGCGACGTAGCCGAAGTCGGCCTGGGCGGCGGCTGCTGCCTGCCCCGCGCCGAACAGGGCGGCGCCCGCGGCGAGTAACAGGGAGGAGGCGAGGGCGGCGACGCGCGACAATCTCATGCTCATGTGTGCGGCTCCTTGTGGGGGTTACTGCTGAGTCCGTGGTACACGGAGCCGGGGCTGGCTGGAAGTGTCCATGCCAAGGATTTTCGGAAAGGGTTACCGCCGGAATCTTCACCGGCGACGTGTTTGAAAGGGGAACCGGGCCACTCGATCCGGCGAAACACGGGTGCACGGGCGTACCGCGTGCCGGATCATGGGCGCCATGCCAGCCAACCCGCATGACGCGCTGCCGATCCGGCTCAACGTCGACGACAGCGATTCGCCGTCGGATGTCGTCGACGCGCTGTTCCTCGGCCGGTTCGCGTCCGGCGAGCAGCCGTTCTCGCACAGCGTGTCGATCGACCGGGTCAAGCCTGGGATGAGCCTGCTGCCGCCCGGAGCCGCCGTGTTGCGCTCTGCGCGCGACAGCGACCGCAGCGCCACCCTCGCCGAGGGCGAGGGGTGGACGGTGCTGGTCTCCCGCTGGAGCCGGGGCGCGGACGTCACCGTGACGGCGATCAGCGACGAACTCGCCGCCGGGGTGCTGGGCGAGGCCACGGAGGGCGCGCAGGACGAGCCCGAACCGCAGCCGGAGAACGTCACGATGGGTTTCTGGTACGTCTCGCCGCGCCGCGGGCCGTACCGGACGACGCGCCAGATCGCGGCGGGCACCTGGCCCGAGGTGCGGGCCAACTACACCGCGCCGGTGGCCGCGGCGATGGACCGGCTGATGAAGGTGACCCCGGAGGACATCGCGGGGCGGCTGCTCCTGCTGCACGGTCCGCCGGGCACGGGCAAGACCTCCGCCCTGCGCACCCTGGCCCGGTCCTGGCGGGACTGGTGCCAGGTGGACTGCGTCCTGGACCCGGAGCGGCTGTTCAACGACGTGGGCTACTTGATGGACATCGCGATCGGTGAGGAGGAGGGCACGGCGAAGGGGCGCTGGCGGCTGCTGCTGCTGGAGGACTGCGATGAGCTGATCCGCGGCGAGGCGCGTCACACGGCGGGCCAGGCGCTGTCACGGCTCCTCAACCTGACGGACGGGCTGCTGGGGCAGGGTCGCAACGTGCTGGTGGGGGTCACGACGAACGAGGACCTGGAACGGCTCCACCCGGCGGTGGTCAGGCCGGGGCGCTGCCTGGCCCGCATCGAGGTCGGGCGGCTGACGCACGGGGAGGCGGTGGACTGGCTGGGCACGGACGAGGGCGTCTCCCGCGAGGGGGCCAGCCTGGCCGAACTCTTCGCCCTGCGGCGGGGCACGGGGCCGGCGGCGGTCCTGCCGCTGCAGCCGCACTCGGCGGATGCGGGCCTTTACCTCTGACGGGCCGTCTGGTGCCGGGGCGGGCTCGACGGCTGCGCCGGGCCTCCCCGGGCGCTGCCCGGACCCGCGCCTCGATCTCCGGCGCCCCCGAGTTCGCCCTCCGGGCGCCCCGGCCCGAGCCGCGCCGACACCCGAAGCAGAGCCACCCCGAGCCCCGCGGACGCACCCAGGGCCCGCCCCGCCGCCCCGCCGCTCCGCCACGCAGCAGGCCAAGTCACCCAACCCCCAGCCCCGCACCCCCAGCCCCGCCGGCGTTTGAGGCGCGGGGTCCGGGGCGGAGCCCCGGCTCTCCAGCCCCGCCGGCGCCTGAGGCGGAACCCGGGCCGAAGCCGCCGGCCACCCTCACGTGAGACACCAGGACCGGACACGGACCCCGCCGCTCCGCCACGCAGCAGCGAAGACACCCCCAGCCCCGCCGGCGTTTGAGGCGCGGGGTCCGGGGCGGAGCCCCGGCTCTCCAGCCCCGCCGGCGCCTGAGGCGGAACCCGGGCCGAAGCCGCCGGCCCCGCCGGGGTGCGGGGGGGGTCGGGGCCGGGTCGCGGCGAGCGGGAGGGCGGGTCAGTGCGCGTACCGGGCCCGGAGGGCTTCGGCCGTGGCGGCCAGGGCTTCCGCCTCCGTCAGGCCCAGCCGGTGGACCCGCTCCGCAAACGCCTGCGCCGCAGCCGCCGCCTCCCGCGACGCGCCCTCCGCCGCCGCCGCGACGAACGTCCCGTTCCGGCCCCGCGTCTCGATCACCCCGTCCGCCTCCAGCGCCCGGTACGCCTTCGCCACGGTGTTCGCCGCGAGCCCCAGTTCCTCCGCCAGCCCGCGCACCGTCGGCAGTTTGAAACCCGCCGGCAGCCTCCCCGACCGGGCCCGGTCCGCGATCTGCGCGCGCAGTTGCTCGTACGGAGCGGCCGAGCCCGCCGCCGCATTGATGGTGATCTTCAGGTTCGTCGAGGTCACGGGGCCGATTGTCCCCCATCCCCCGGTAATTGGGAGGCGCCGCACGTGGGTACGCCCGTAGCGTCGGCCGCATGACCGTATCGATCCGCGACCTCCGCCCGGCAGACGCCTCGGACGCGGAGTCCGTCGTACGGGTACGCCGCGCGGCGCTGCCCTTCATGATCACCACCGCCGAGGCGGTCGCCTTCGAGGTCACCTCGGCCCACCCCGCCGCGCACTACCGCCTCCTCCTCGCCGAGACCCGCGAGGGCCTCGCCATCGGCACGGCCCAGGTCGGCATCGCCCACGACAGCCCGGAGCCGGGCGGGTCGTACGTCAACGCCTACGTCGACCCCGCGCACCGCGGCCTCGGCGCCGGCGGCCTGCTGCTGCGCACGGCCGAGCGGCACCTCGCCGCACGGGGTGCGACGGACGCGTACGCCTGGGTCCTGGACGAGCCCGCCCACCGCGCCTTCGCCGAGCGCCGCGGCTACCGCCCCGGTCGTTCGGCGCACTTCCTGCGGCTGGACCTGGCCGGGGCGTCGTTGCCCCCGCTCCCGCGGGCCCTCCCGCCCGGGGTCGAGCTGCTCCCGGGCTCCGCGTTCGCGGCCGATCCGCGTCCGCTGTTCGAGGCCGACGCCGAGACGACCTGCGACGAGCCCGGCGATCTGGCCTCCGCCTTCGACGACTACGGCGACTGGCTCGCGCGCACCTGGCACGACCCCGCCCTCGACAAGGAGCTGACCGCCGTCGTCCTGGTCGACGGTGCGGTGGCCGTCTTCACGGCCGCCCGTACCGACGGCGCCACCCGCTACGCCTCGGCGATGACCGGCACCCGGCGCGCCTTCCGCGGCCGCGGCCTCGCCAAGCTCGCCAAGACGGCCTCCCTGCACCGGGCCCGGGCGGCCGGATACACGCAGGCGTTCACCGGGAACGACGCCGGGAACGGGCCGATGCTCGCCGTGAACAGATGGTTCGGCTACGAGATCTGCGCGACCGAAGTGCGCTACACAAAGACCCTGGAGGCAGTGTGACCCGGCAAGTGACCGTCGTCCTGACCAAGGCCGGCCGCGTGAAGATCCGCTACCCGGCGGTGCAGGTCGCCGACGACGGCGACCGCATCTCCGTGCGCGCCCCGTGGGCGGCCGAGGGCGTACGGGACTTCGGCTTCGTGCGCTTCGAGCCGGGAGACGTGTTCACCGAGCACTTCTGGCGCACCCGCTGGTACGCCGTCAAGGAGGTCCGGACCGGCAACGGTGTCCTCAAGGGCTGGTACTGCGACGTCACCCGCCCGGCCGTGCTGCGCGGCGGAGAGATCCTCGTCGAGGACCTGGACCTCGACCTGTGGGTCTCGGCGGACGGGTCGCGCGTACTGCGCCTGGACGAGGACGAGTTCGCGCACAGCGGCCTCGCCACCAGCGACCCGGAGGCGGCCGGCCAGGCCGTGCGGGCCCTCGACGCCCTGGACGACCAGGCCAGGACCCCGGCGGGCCTCTCCGCCCTCCTCGCCTGAAGACGGCCCGCCGGCCCGGGCTCCCGTCGGGCCGCCCGCCGGGAGACCGTGCAGTCTGCGCACGGTCGGACTGGCTGATCGTCTTGTTCTCTGTAGCGCCACGAGGGCTCGTCCCCCCGTGATGACGCGGACAGCCCGAAACACGGAGCCGGGGGGCGGTTCCTGAGGTCCTGCTTACCGGCGGCTTAAGCGGAGCCTAAGGATCCTCTGCGGGGGTCCGAACCCGGGGGAAGCCGGGGTCGCGGCGGATAGCTTGGCCGGGTCGGCGAGGGCCGGGTGTGGCGCCGCCGGGGGGCGGCGCGGCACGGGACGGTCCGCTGGCGCGCCCCTGTCTTGCGTCCGAAGGAGATCACCCATGCCCGCACGCCGCCGCACCGTCACGCTGACCCGTATCGCCTCCGCCGGCCTGGCCCCGGTCGCGGTGGCCGCGTACGCCGCCGCTCCCGCGGTCGCCCACGGCTCGATGACGGACCCGGTCAGCCGGGTGGCGGCGTGCTACGCGGAAGGGCCGGAGTCCCCGAAGTCCGCCGCGTGCAAGGCGGCGGTCGCGGCGAGCGGGACACAGGCCCTCTACGACTGGAACGCCGTCAACATCGCCAACGCGGCCGGCAACCACCGCGCACTCATCCCCAACGGCCGGCTGTGCTCGGCGGGCAACGACAAGTACCGCGGGCTGGACCTGGCACGGGCGGACTGGCCGGCGAGCCCGATGACGGCGGGCGCGCACACCTTCCGGTACAAGGGGACCGCTCCCCACAAGGGTTCCTTCGAGCTGTACGTGACGAAGGACGGCTACGACCCGGCGAAGCCGCTGAGGTGGTCGGACCTCGAGCCCGCGCCGTTCGCGAAGGTCACCGACCCCGGGATGCAGAACGGCGACTACGTCTTCTCCGGCACCGTGCCGAAGAAGACCGGCCGCCACCTGATCTACAGCATCTGGCAGCGCTCGGACAGCCCGGAGGCCTTCTACACCTGCTCGGACGTGGTCTTCGGCAAGGACAGCGGCGGCGGGAACACGGGCGGCGCCGGCGGCACCGGTGGCTCCCCCGGCGGTCCGGGCTCCAAGCCGACCACCAGGCCCGGCGCCACCCCGAGTACCGGCCCGGGCGCGGAGAACGGCACGCAGGGCGCCGGCACGGAAGGCGTCGGCACGGAAGGCTCCGGCGCCAAGCCCTCCGATGCACCCTCGGCCCCGACGGACCAGCAGATCGCCGCCGGCGCCGACAAGTCCAGCGTGGAGCACGACGGCCACGGCGACAACGATCCGAAGACCAACGGCGAGGCGGCCGGCGCCCCGCTCCCCTCGCGGTCCGCGCAGAACGGCAACCTCGCCGAGACGGGCGGCAACGGCGCCGCCCCGGCGATCGCGGTCGCCGGGGCGGGCATCCTGGCCGTGGGCGCGGCCGTGCTGTTCGGGGTGGCCCGCCGCCGTGCGACGGCAGGCCGTCACGGGCGCTAGTGCTGTGACCCGGTGAACCCTGCCGGTCACAGCACTAGCCGGGCCCCCGGTTCAGCTCCTCATCCGCTCGGGTCCCTCGGACCACGTGCGCGTCACTCGAAGACCGAGGCGCACGTGGTCCGTGTGGCGTGCGCCGGATCGAGGGCGTTCACCGCCTCGTGCCAGGCGATCCGGTCGGTGAGGCCGATGGCGACGTGTTCCGAGAGGTCCAGGCCGCACAGGTCCTGCAGGACGACGTTGCGTACGCCCGGCCCGTCCAGGAAGCTGCTCCGGTAGGGCGTGACCACTTCGTCGTACCGGGTCGCGATCACCGTGTACGTGACGCCGGGCACGGTGTCCCCGCCCTCGTTCAGCTTGTTCTGGAAGGCGGATCCGGCGATCTGGTCGGCGAGGCCCGGGGTCGCGCCGCTGATGAGGTCCTCGGCCCCGGGGAAGTACGGGAGCAGTTGGGTGAGTCCGAGCAGGGTGGTGCCGTGGTTGTCGGGGGCGAGCCCCACCAGCGCGTTGACCTTGGGGGCGCCGCCGAGGAACTTCAGGTAGTAGCGCGGCATCATGCCGCCCTGTGAGTGCCCGATGAGGTCGGTCTTGGCGGAGCCGGTGGCGGCGAGGACCCTGTCCACGAAGGCATCGAGCTGGCCGGCGGACTTGTCGATGGGGCCGAGCCCGTTGAAGAGGGGTACGCCGGGCAGTTGACCGTAGTCGAGCGAGTAGACGCAGTATCCGCGGTGCACGAGGTACGGCGCGAGGCCGAGCCAGTTGTCGACGGAGTTGCCGAAGGTGCCGTGCACGAGCACGACGGGGCGCGGGTGGGCGGTGGAGGGCTTGCAGGACCAGTTGTTCCAGCCACTGCTGGGTGCGGCTGCGGCCTGCGCGGCGCCGGTGGGGGCGACGAGTGCGGCGGCGGCGAGGGTGAGGACGGCCAGCGGGCGGAGCAGGCGTCTCCAGGGCAGCATCGTGTGATCTCCTTGCGGTTCGACTCAAGGGGATGGGGCGTGGGGGTTCATCCCGTGATCCGGATCACAAGGGGGCGCTGCTGTCGCCAAATTACGGGCGAGTAGCAAGACAGGGAAGTTACGCGTCGGTAAAAACTTGCGTGCCGTACGGGACCCGTCAGGCCGCGAGCGTGCCCCGGGCGATGGCGTGCGGCCCGAAACGGGCGCGGACCCGGTCCGTGACGGCTTCCAGCCGGCGGGCCTTCTCGTCCTGCGGGTCGAAACTGAGCTGCCGCGAGGCCTGTTCGGCCGGGGTCAGGTCCTCGGCCCGCAGGGACAGTGCGCGCACCCGGGCCCGTTGCAGGCCGAGACCCTCGTAGAGGGCGTAGGCCGTGTCGGTCAGGGTGACGGAGTGCGCGGTGGGTTCGGCGAGGGTGCGGGTCCGCGTGAGGGTGGTGCGGTCGGCGCAGCGGACGCCGAGCGAGAGGGTGCGGCAGACCTGCCCCCGGCCCCCTCCTTGTGTACGAAGCTTCGCGCCGAGCTCCTCCGTCAGCGAGAGCAGTGCCCGCCGGTGCCGTACGGGATCCAGCTCGTCCAGATCGAAGGCCCGCTCGGCGGCGACGGCCCGGGCGGCCGCGCCCGGCCGGACGGGGGTCCGGTCGATCCCCAGGGCGCGCTCCTGCACCTCGCGGCCGAAGCGGGCGCCGAGGATCCGCCGCAGGGCGGCGGGCGGGGCGGCGGCGACCCGCCCGACGGAGTCGAGGCCGTAGGAGCACAGGGTGCGGGCGGCCTTGGGCCCGACCCCGTCGAGGGCGGTGACGGGTTTGCGGGCCAGGAACTCCCGCACGGCGACGGGCTCGTCGGGGACCACCAGGGTCCCCCCGGGACCGGCTTCGCGGGCTGCCGCCCGGGCCAGCATGGGGTTGCCGGCCACGCCGACGGTGCAGTCCACGCCGTACAGGGCGAGGGCCCGGACCCGGACCAGCGACGCCAGCCGGCCGGCGTCGCAGCCGAAGTACCGCAGCGCGGCCCGGACATCGGCGAGTGCCGCGTCGGGCGGCAGGGCCTGTACGGCCGGGGTGATCCCGTCGAGCAGCGTGAGCACCCCGGCGTACTCCGGCGCCCCGAGCGGCCCCCCGTCCGCCGGGTGCATCCGCAGGCAGGCCACGACCGCGCCCTGAGCCCCGCTCATCCCGCGCTCCCCGGGCTGGAGTGCCACAGCTTGCGCCCGGTCGCGGCGCTGGGGCCCGGCGGCTGGAGGTCGGCCCAGGCGTTCATCTCGAATCCCGTGGACAGGCGGATCCGGCGGGTGGGTACCGGGCCGCCGCCCCTCCCCGCCCCGCCGTCCGCCCCGCCGTCCGCCTCGCCCTTCGTCTCCCCGTCCGCGGAGGCGCCACCCCCGGAGGTACCGCCCCCGGAGGTACCGCCCGCGGAAGCGTCGTCCGCCGAGGCGCCGCCGCCGGCGGCGAGCCGGGCCGCGACCGCGTCCAGGCCGCCCGCCGACCGCAGTTCCACCAGCTCCGCCAGGTTCCACGCCGCCGCCCCGACCACGCTCATGCTCTGCGGGCCCCGCCGCTGCACGACGCCCCGCACCAGCAGCAGGAAGGAGTGGAAGACGGTGTGCGCGCAGCGCTCGTGGCTGTCGTCGAAGAAGGCCAGGTCGACCAGGCCCGTCCCGTCGTCCAGCGTCGTGAAGATCACCCGGCGTCCGGACCGGATGGGCGGGGTCTGAGTGGCCGCCTTGGCCCCCGCGACCAGGACCGTCTGCCCGTGTTCGGCATCGCGCAGCCGCCGCGCCGGGATCGCGCCCAGCTCCTCCAGGAAGGCGTGGTGATCGGCCATCAGGTGCCGCGAGGCGTCCATGCCGAGGACGCCCAGCTCGGCGCTGAGCCGTTCCGCGTCGCTCAGGTCGGGCAGTCCGACGGAGGCCGTCGACCGGCCGCCCTCCAGGGGGAGCTGGGATCCGCGTACGCCCGCCGCCCGCTGGGCGCCGTGCAGTTCGCTCACATGCAGGAGCAGGTCGCGCCGGTTGGCGCCGAAGGCGTCCAACGCCCCCACCTGGGCCAGCCGTTCGGCGACCGGGCGGCCCGGGCGCGCCCGGTCCCAGAAGTCACGCAGGGACGCGTAGGGCCGGCCGGCCGCGATCCTGGCCGCCTCGGCCTCGTTGATCCCGTGGACGTCGGACAGCCCGAGGCGCAGTCCCCACACCCCCTCGTCGGACACCAGTTCGATGCGGTGGGCGACCGCCGACCGGTTCACGTCCAGCGGCAGCACCGGCACGCCCCGCCGCCGTGCGTCCGCCAGCAGCAGCCGCTTCGGGTACATCCCCGGATCGTGGGTCAGCAGTCCGGCGTAGAAGGCCGCCGGGTGATGGGTCTTGAGCCATGCCGACTGGTAGGTCGGCACCGCGAAGGCCACGGCGTGCGCCTTGCAGAAACCGTACGAGCCGAAGGCCGCCACGATCTCCCAGGTCCGGCCGATCACCTCCACCGGGTAGCCGCGCTCGGCCGCCTTCGCCGCGAACCAGGCCTTGATCCGCTCCTGTGACTGCGGGTCGGACAGCCCTCGGCGCACCCGGTCCGCCTCGTCGCGCCCGCAGCCGGTCATCACGTGCACGATCTCGATGATCTGCTCGTGGAAGACCACCACGCCGTACGTCTCGCGCAGCGCCCCGGCGAGGTCCGGGTGCGGGAAGCGCACCGGAGCCCGCCCGTGCCGGGCCTCGATGAACGGCCGCACCATGTCGGCGGCCACCGGCCCCGGCCGGAACAGCGAGATGTCCACCACCAGGTCGTCGAAGGTGGACGGCTGGAGCCGCCCCACCAGGTCCCGCTGGCCCGGCGACTCGATCTGGAAGCAGCCCAGCGTCTGCGCCGAGCGGATCAGCTCGTAGGTGGCCGGGTCGCCGGGCGGTACGTGCGCCGGGTCGTCCAGGTCGATCTCCCGCCCCGTGCCGCGGCGGATCTCCGCGACCGCGTGCGCCATCGCGGACTGCATCCGCACGCCCAGGACGTCGAGCTTGAGCAGCCCGAGCTCCTCCACGTCGTCCTTGTCGAACTGGGACATGGGGAAGCCCTCGCCGCTGGTGGGCACCACCGGTGTGCGGGCGAGCAGGGAGGCGTCGGAGAGCAGCATCCCGCACGGATGCATGGCGATGCCGCGCGGCAGCGCGTCCAGCGATTCGACGAGCTCCCACAGCCTCCCGTGCGACTCCCCGCGCACCTCGTCGCGTACGCCGCGCAGTTCGGGCAGTTCCTCCAGCGCGGCGCGGGCGTCACGGGCCCGGATGTGGGGGAAGGACTTGGCGAGCCGGTCGATGGCGGCCGGGTCCATGGACAGGGCGGCGCCCACGTCGCGTATGGCGTGGCGGACCCGGTAGGTCTCGGGCATGGAGACGGTGGCGACGCGCTCGGCGCCGAAGCGGTCGAGGATCCGCCGGTAGACCTCCAGCCGGCGGGCGGATTCCACGTCGATGTCGATGTCGGGCAGGACCCGCCGCCGCTTGGACAGGAAGCGCTCCATCAGCAGGCCGTTCGCGACGGGATCGGCGTGCGCGATGCCGAGCAGGTGGTTGACGAGGGAGCCGGCGCCGGAGCCGCGGGCCGCCACCCGGATGCCCATCTCCTTGACGTCGTCCACGACTTGGGCGACCGTCAGGAAGTACGAGGCGTAGCCGTGGTAGGCGATGATGTCGAGCTCCTGGTGCATGCGCTCCCAGTACGCGCGGTCGTCCGCGTAGCCGTGCAGCACCATGCCCGCCGAGGCGCGGGAGGCGAGGACCCGCTGGGCGCTGCGGTGGGCCGCGCCGACGAGGCGGGCCTCGGGGAAGTGCACGGACCCCATGCCGAGGTCGTCCTCGGGGTCGACGGCGCAGGCTTCGGCGGTGCGCCGGGTCTCGGCGAGCAGCTGGCGCGCGTCGGCGGGGCGCAGCCCGGCCGCCCGGGCGATCCGGTCGGCGGCCTCGGCCATGGCGCCGGGGTCCTTCAGCCAGCGTTCACCGCTGTCGAGGGGGGCCCGGGGGTCGATGGGGACCAGCCGGCGGGCCGCGTCGAGGATGTCGGCGACCGGGCCCTGGCCGGGGTCGGCGTAACGGACGGCATTGGTCAGGACGGCCCGGACGCCCTGCTCGGCGGCGAAACCGACGGTACGGGCGGCCAGCCGGAGCGAGCCGGGTCCGGTGCCGCCGCGGCCGTGGTGGACGGCTTCCAGGCGCAGGTGGTCGCCGTAGACCTCCCGCCAGGGCGCGAGGAGGCGGGCGGCCCGGTCGGGGCGGCCCGCGGCCAGCGCCCGCCCCACCTCGGAGCCGGGCCCGAGCAGGACGAAGACGCCTTCGCCGCGGTGGGCGCTCCAGGGCAGCACGGGCTGCCTGGCTCCGGCGCCGGACGGCGCGGGTACGGCGAACCCGCCGGCGGCCGGTCCGGTGGGGCCGCTCAAGTCGCCGGCGGCCTCGGCGGCGCCCGCGTGGGCGGCGGTGACCATGCGGCACAGCTCGGCCCATCCGGTGGCCCCGTCGCGGGCCAGGAAGACGGCGCGCGGAGCGGACTCGTCCACGAAGGCCCCGCCCTTGACGGGGCTCCGCCGCCGGTACGAGGCCCCGCCCGGACCGGAGCCGTGCCGGCCCGCACCGCCCGGGCCCACCCCGCCGGAGCCCGCCCCCGGCGAGCCCGGGCCGGAGGCGGTTCCCGAGCCCGCGCCGGACCGCCCCGACCCTGCCGGGCCCGCCGCCGGCGAGCCGGCGGGGGACACGGCCAGGTCCACCCCGAACAGCGGCCTGATCCCGGCCTTCGCGCACGCCTTCGCGAACCGCACCGAGCCCGCCAGGCCGTCGCGGTCGGTCAGGGCGAGGGCATCCATGCCCCGCTCGGCGGCACGCTGCGCCAGTCGTTCCGGGTGTGAGCCTCCGTAGCGCATGGAGAACCCCGAAACGGTGTGCAGATGCGTAAAACCAGGCACCCGCGGCCTCCTGCTTCGCTCGAATGAACACCTCCCCCGCTCTCCACCATAGAGCAATTCGAATACGCGTGCGAAACACGTGTTCGACTCCGGAAGGGCCTCCGCTTCCGTCATCCTTTCGGCCCTCTCCTGCTGCGTCCCGACCCCGGTACGCCGAGCGTGTGAGACATGACCCAGCCCACGCAGCGCCCCGACCCAGGTCCCCCCGCCGGCTTCCTCGCCGAGGTCAAAGACGCCGTGACGACCCGGGCGGCCCTGCTGGTCCTGGGAGTGCTGGCCCTCCAGCTCGCCTTCATCACCTCGTACATCGGCGCCTTCCACCACCCGAAGCCCGATGAGATCCCGATCGCCGTGGCCGCTCCGCTTGCGCCGGTCGCCGAGCAGTCCGTGAAGCAGCTCACCGCGCTGCCCGGCAAGCCGCTCGATCCCCGTACGGCCAAGGACGAGGCCGCCGCGACCGGCTTGATCGTGAACCGGGACGTGGACGGCGCGCTGATCATCGACCCGGGCGCCAAGACCGACCGCCTGCTGGTCGCGGGCGGCGCCGGGGCCTCGCTCGCGCAGGCGCTCGAAGAGGTCGTCGGCCGGGTGGAGGCGAGCCGGGGGCGCACCGTCACGGTCACCGACGTGGCCCCGGCCGCCGCCGGCGACGGGCGCGGGCTGAGCTCCTTCTACCTGGTCATCGGCTGGTGCGTGGGCGGGTACCTGTGTGCCGCGATCCTGGCCATCAGCGCCGGCGCCCGGCCCGCCAACTCCGCCCGCGCCGTCATCCGGCTCGGTGCGCTGCTCGTGTACGCGATCGTGGCCGGACTGCTCGGCACGGTCATCGCCGGCCCCGTCCTGGACGCGCTGCCCGGCTCCCTCATGGCCCTGTGGGGCCTGGGCACCCTGGTCGTCTTCGCGGTCGGCGCGATCACCCTGGCCCTCCAGGGGCTGGCGGGCGTGGTGGGCATCGGTCTCGCGATCCTGCTGGTGGTGGTGCTCGGCAATCCGAGCGCGGGCGGCGCCTACCCGTACCCGCTGCTGCCGCCGTTCTGGAAGGCCATCGGGCCCGCCCTGCCCCCGGGCGCGGGGACGTACGCAGCGCGCTCCATCGCGTACTTCAAGGGCAACGGCGCGGGTGGCCCGATGCTGGTGCTGGCCGCCTGGGCGGTACTCGGCTCCGCCGTCACCCTGGCCTGTGCGGTCTTCCGCAGGGGCCGGCCGGGGGCCGCGGTGGGCAGCGGGCTCACCGACGACTCGCCTTCCGTCTCCCGCTTCGCCGCCACCAAGGGGAACACCGGCGGCAGTAGCGATACGGGCGGCGGCGCCGGTGGCACGCGCGGTCCGGGTGTCCCCGGCGATCCCGGGACCGGCGCCCGGTGAAGCACGACCGTACTCAGGCCCGGGGCGGGCCGCTCCGCCGCTCCGTACGCGCTGCCGGAAGCCCTGGACCGGCTCCGCCGACGGGGGCCGTCGGCGCCTCCTCGACGGGCGCCACCACCGCTTCCCGGGCGCCCTTGAGGCACTCGATGACGCGCTCGTGCGTGTCCCCGACGCTGTCCGTGACCCGTATGCGCACGTGGAGGGCGCTCACCTCCTCGATGAACCGCTTCGAGAACACCCCGACCATGACCGTCTCGTGCGTCCCTGACGCCACCAGCGGGTAGCCGGCTCCGAAGTACAGGAGCCTGAAGTCGACGGCGGCCCGCAGCCCGGCGTGCGACAACTGCTCGCCGAGGGCCGTCAGGCCCGTCCACTCCACGTCCGTTCCCGGGTCGCGGACCGGATCCGCGGCCAGGACCAGGTGGTAGTCCACCTCCTCCAGGACGGCGTTGTGCTGGCCGCCGTTGAGGATGCCCACCCTCCACGCCTTCGCGGCGCCCGGGAGCAACCCCGGCTCGTACTCGGAGCGCCACCCGAGCACGGGCCGCACCGCTCGCGCGTACTGCGCCCGCGCCAGGACGGCGCCGGCCGCGACGGCCAGCAGGCTGGCCAGCGGTTCGGCGCTCATCAGCTGGAGCCGCCAGGGCCAGTCGGCGCGAGCGGTCTCCGAGGTGTTCGCGCGCACGGTCTCCCAGACGAGGACGCAGGCCAGTACGCACAGCAGCACCAGGGGCGCCGTGAACAGCCAGCGGTTGCGCCGGATGCGGCGCTGTGCGTCCGAAAAAGGGGTGCTTCCCCCTCCGGTCGGTGCAGTGCTCATGCGCGTCCGTCTCCCCCCGAAGACGAGCCCCCGCCCCGGTGGTCCGGGGCGGGGGCTCACGTTTGTGCCGCAGGCCGGACGGGACTCCTACCCGTCCGTGGGGTCAGTACACGCTGACGCCGTAGGCGTTGAGGGCCTCGACCACGGGCTGGAAGTAGGTGGTGCCGCCGGAGGAGCAGTTGCCGCTGCCGCCGGAGGTGAGGCCGACCGCGCGGCTGCCGGAGTAGAGCGGACCGCCGCTGTCGCCCGGTTCGGCGCAGACATTGGTCTTGATCATGCCGTAGACGACGTCGCCGCCGCCGTAGTTGACGGTGGCGTTGAGGCCGGTCACCGAGCCGCTGTGGATGCCGGTGGTGGAGCCGCGCCGGGTCACGGACATGCCGGTGGTGGCGTTGACGGCGCTGGTGATGTCCTGGCTGCCGACGGTCCCGGACGGGACCGGCGAGTTGCTGGCGTACTTGATCAGGCCGTAGTCGTTGGTCGGGAAGCTGGATCCGACGGTGGAACCGATCACGGTGGTGTGCGAGGAGTTGCTCCACCACGTGCCGGCGCCGTCGGTACAGTGCCCGGCGGTCAGGACGTAATAGGTGCTGCCGCTGCGCACGTTGAAGCCGAGCGAGCAGCGCCAGCTCGATGCGTAGATGGCGTCGCCGCCGGAGAGCAGTTTGGTCAGCTTGCCCGGGGTGCGCTCGATGCGCAGGGCCCCGGCGTCGGCTCCGGCTTCGCGCTTGATTCTCGCGAGGTCGGCGGCGGTGACGGTGGAGTCGGCGGTGACCACGAGGGTCCCGGTGGCGGGGTCGGTGTGCCAGGCGGTGCCGGCGACATCGGCGCGCAGGACGGACGCCCCGGCCGAGGCGAGCCGGGCGGCGCTGAAGCCGCCGTCCTGCGGGTCCGCGTTCGCCACGGTGGGGGCGGCGAGCGCTGCGACGGCGGCCAGGCCGGTGGCCACCGCGAGCAGCCTGGTACGGGTGATGCTCTTGATCCTCACTTCTCGTCCTCCGAGAGGGTCGGGGGCCCGGCGGTCGTGGGGGTGCCGGAGCCCGTGAGGCGCAGTCGGGAACACGGTGAGCGCATGCTTTGTGCCGTGTTCCTGACAAGCACTGTCGGGAGTGTGCGGTCGTCAGATACCGGTCGCAAGGGCGCCTTTCAGCCGCCGTTCACCCGCGGCCACGCCGAAGGGCAGCGTGTTCCCGGGCGGCGGGAAAGGACAGATGAAATGGCTCGCGAAGGCGCAGGGCGGCAGCAGGGCCCGGTCGAGGTCCACCGTGATCGAGCCGTCCCGCGCCGGGGTGCCGGGCCGCAGGAAACGGAAGCGGTAGCTGGAGCTCCCGCCGGTGGCGTCGCCGAAGACGGCCCAGAGGCTGCCGTCCGCTTCGCCGACGGCGACCTGGAAGGTGTGCTCCGCGCCGTCGAAGGGGAAGATCAGCTCGCCTCCGAGGCCGAGCCCGCGCGCCTGCGCCGACGGGGTGGCGCTCACCGCGGCTCCCGAGGACTCGCTGCGGCTCGACGGCGAACCCTTCGCCGCGGGCGGTCGTGCGCCGGCGCCCCGGAACGGCCGGAATTCGACCTTCCGGGTAGTCGGCGAGCCAGGGGGTGCCCGTCAGTGCGAGCGGGCCGCACGGAGCGGACACCGAGGCCACCCGGCGCTCGTGCCATTCCCGCCAGTCGGCGTGCGGATCATCCGTGTCATCGCTCATGCCGATGAACCCTTCCACACCGGCCCGGACGGGAACCGCGGAGTACCCCGTCCGGACCTGCGGAATCCGAAAGGGCCTCAGCAGCCGTCGCAGGGACAGCAGCAGCACCCTTCACCGCAGCAGTCGCAGCCGTCACAGCCGTCGCAGTTGCAGTTGCCGCATTCGCAGCTGTCGCACCAGGGCTGCTTCTTCTTCCGCGACCAGGGCCCCTCGTGCTCGGCGCAGCACATCTGGCAGGTGCAGAACAGCCCGAGGGCCACGGCGCAGCCGGCGAGCAGTCCGCGGCGCGGTTTGTGGGGAGGCCGGCCACCACCGCCGCCCCCGCCGGGTCCCCCGGGCGGGGGCGGCGTGCCCGGCCCGCCGGGGGCGTGGGGAGCGCCCGGCGCGTACGGGTTCCCGCCACCGTACGGACCGCCGGCCCGGGGGCCCGTACGGGCGGAATCCGGGGGGAGGGCAGGCCCGCCCCGGCCGTACTGCGGCGGCGGCCCGAAGCTCCCCTGCCCGGCCGGGGCCGTGGCGCCGTGGCCGTGTCCGCAGCTGCCGGTCCCGAAGGCGCGGTCGACCGAGGTGCGCAGCTCGTGCACCAGCAGCCGGTGGGCGAGTCCCGCGTCCGCGAACTCGACCTCGCGCAGCGCGAGCCTGATGCCCCGCAGCGCGTCGTCGCACAGCCGCCGGGCCTCGGTCAGCGGGGTCCCGGTGGCGGTGAGCGGGTTCCAGGCACCGGCCGCGGCGTCCGCGCCCTGGTCCTCGACGGCGTCCAGCAGGTGCGCGAGCCGTCCGAAGTACCGGCCCGCCTCGGCCAGCGCGGCGGCGTTGCCCGGCCGTCCGGCCAGCTGCGCGGTATGGGCGAAGGCGGCGGCGGTCGCGGTCTCGGTCGGCTCGGTGACCACCAGTACGGACGTGCCCGGTCCGGCCAGGGTCTCGATGCCGGCCTGCCGGTCCACTGCGTCGAGCAGGACCGCCGTGTCGAAGCCGAGGGAGGCCCCGGTGCGGGCGCCGGCCCGGTCCCAGCCCCGGGCCACCTTGCGGGCGGCGGCGGCGATGGGGGCGCGGGCCAACAGGCCGTCCCGGTCGGCGACGTGGTCCCGTACCTTCGCGGAGGCCAGGACGAGCGAGACGGCGGCCGCCAGGCGCGCGCCCTCGCCGTTGGCCACCGGGGCCGTGCGCATGCCGCGCAGGGGGCAGGGTCCGGCGGTGCGCCGGCTTCCGGACGCGGGGCCGGACTGAGCCTCCGTCAGGACGGAGACGAGCAAACCGTCATAGTTGGTGACGATCCTGGCGAACTGGCCGTGATCTCCCCGAAGTGCCAGGCACAGTCCGCACAGATGGGCCATCCACTCCGCCTTGAAGCGCTCCCCCAGCCGGTGCGTGCAAGGTCTGACGATGCCGAACAACTGCTTCCCCCGTGTGTCGTACGCGTGCCTGCCCGGCATGGTATCGACCCGCGTCCTTCACCCGTACGTCCCCATCGGTCACCCGTACGGCAGCGCCGGTCGTATTTTCACTCAGTCAGCAGCGGTACCTGTCACGATCCTTGACGGTGCAACGGATGTTCTGCACCAGTACCGTCACGAAAAGCCTGCGCGGCGACTATCCACTTGGCGCGTTGTCAGCATCATGGACGACCATAGGGGAAGCGGAGACAAGACAACTGACCGCGGTGAAAGGAGGCGTCCATGGGTTCGGTGCGCAAAGCAAGTGCCTGGCTGGGTCTCGTGGAAGACAGCGACGACGAGCGTTACTACGACGACGACTACGCGGAGGCGGCCCAGGGCTCGGTGGCCGGCCCCGGGGACCAGTGGGTCACCGACCCGCGCGTGCGGGTGGCCTCCGAGTCCGCCGTCGAGCAGGGGCGCCGCATCGCGACGGTCACTCCCGACGGTTTCCGTGACGCGCGGGGCATCGGCGAGCTGTTCCGCGAGGGCGTTCCGGTGATCGTCAACCTGTCGTCGATGGACCCGGGTGACGCGAAGCGGGTGGTCGACTTCGCGGCCGGGCTGACCTTCGGCCTGCGCGGTTCCATCGAGCGGGTGGCGACCAGGGTCTTCCTGCTGACCCCGGCCGACACCCAGATCGTCAGCGGCGAGCCCGGCGGCCGCTCGCGCGACTTCTTCAACCAGAGCTGAGCCTGGGGGCACCTCCCAGCGGTGGCCGGGGGACCCTCACCGGAAGGCGTCGAGCCCGGTGAGTGCCTTGCCCAGCACCAATTGGTGCATCTCGACGGTGCCCTCGTAGGTGAGAACCGATTCGAGGTTGGTGGCGTGCCGCATGACGGGGTATTCGAGGGAGATCCCGTTGGCACCCAGGATGGTCCGCGCGGTGCGACAGATTTCGATGGCCTCGCGGACGTTGTTGAGCTTGCCGAAGCTGATCTGCTCCGGCCGCAGGGTGCCCGCATCCATCCGGCGGCCCAGGTGGTGGGCGAGCAGGATGCCCTTGTGGAGTTCGAGGGCCATGTCCGCGAGCTTGGCCTGGGTGAGCTGGAAGCCGCCGATCGGTTTCCCGAACTGCTCCCGTGTCTTCGCGTAGTCCAGCGCGGACTCGAAGCTGGCGCGCGCCGCGCCCATGGACCCCCAGATGATCCCGTACCGCGCGTGGCTGAGGCAGCCCAGCGGCCCCTTCAGCCCGGTGACGCCCGGGAGGACCGCGTCTGCGGGCAGCCGTACGTCGTCCAGCACCAGCTCGCTCGTGACGGACGCGCGCAGTGACCACTTGTGCTTGATCTCCGGTGCGCTGAAGCCGGCGGTGTCGGTGGGCACCGCGAAGCCCCGGATCCCCTCTTCGGTCTGCGCCCACACGACGGCGACCGAGGCGACCGATCCGTTGGTGATCCACATCTTGCGGCCGCTGAGCACCCAGTCGGCGCCGTCGCGCTTCGCGTAGGTGCGCATGGCACCGGGGTCGGAGCCGATGTCGGGCTCGGTCAGCCCGAAACAGCCGATCAGCTCGCCGGCGGCCATGCCGGGCAGCCAGCGCTGCTTCTGCTCCTCGGAGCCGTACTTCCAGATCGCGTACATGGCGAGCGAGCCCTGGACGGAGACCAGCGAGCGGATCCCGGAGTCGGCGGCCTCCAGCTCCAGGCAGGCCAGGCCGTACTGCACGGCACTGGCGCCGGCGCAGCCGTAACCCTCCAGCGACATGCCGAGCGCCCCGAGCGCACCGAGCTCGCGGGCCAGCTCCCGGATGCCGGGGAGCTCCCCGCTCTCGTACCAGCCGGCGATGTGCGGCAGCACCCGGTCGGCGGCCCAGTCGCGCACGGTGTCGCGTACGGCGAGGTCCTCGGGGGTGAGCAGTTCGTCGAGCCCGAGCGGATCGAGGGGCAGGAACGGTGACACGGGGCCTCCCGGCGGCCTGAGTCGGAACCCGGAGACGAACTGCGGCCGCCCGCGCCGGCCTCGCATGCCGACCCGGCCCGCCCCGCAGGCCACCTCCTACCAGCGCTAGTTTTACGCTGCGCAGCCGACGCTAGACGCCCGGCTCCCCCCACGTCCACCCCCACCCTCCGCAGGCCCCAGCCCGCCCCCGCCCCCACCACCGAATCACCGAAACGGCCGCCCAGCCCCGCGAACCGCTGCCAGCCCCGCCGGCATTTGAGGCGCGGGGATCCACGAGCCGCCCCCTTCCCCACCCGTCAAAGCACCGGGACCGCTGCCAGCCCCGCCGGCGTTTGAGGCGCGGGGGTCCGGGGGCGGAGCCCCCGGCAGCGGCGCCGCGCGCGACCCGGACGCGGCCCGGACGGTCAGCGCACGCGCTCCGCAGGAGCCTGGCACGGCTCACCGGCCCCGACAGCCCGCGCCGGACCCGCGCCCCGCCGCCCACCCTGCCCGGGCACCGGAACCGGCGCCACAGAACCCGCACCCGCACCCGCACCGGCACCGGCACCGGCACCGGCACCGGCACCGGCACCGGCAGGCTCCCCCTCCGCCCCGCACTCCATCACCCGCGGCAACTTCAGCGCCATCAACGCCCCCGCCAGGAGCAGTCCCGCGCTCACCACCAGCGTCACGTGCAGCCCGTGCACGAAGGAGTGCCGGGCCGCGGCGTAGAGGGACTGCCCCGCCGGCCCGCCGAGGTGGGCGGCGATCTGGTAGGCCTCGCCCAGAGAGTTCGCGGCGCCCGCCGAATCCGCCGCCGAAACCCCCGGCACCCCCATGAGCCCCGGCGCGTACGCGGCGTTCATCACGCTGCCCAGGAGCGCGATGCCCATGCCCGCGCCCAGCTGGTACGAGGTCTCGCCGATCGAGGCCGCGCCGCCCGCGGTGGCCACCGGGGCCTCGCTCAGCATGGACTCGTAGGCGGCGAAGAGCGTGGTCTGGAGCCCGAAGCCGAGCAGGACGAAGCCGACGGTCAGCAGGACGGGCCGGTCGTGCTGGCCCATGAAGGTCAGCAGGAGCACGGCGAAGGCGGTGAGCAGGAAGCCCAGCGAGACCATCCTGCGGGGGCCGGTCCGGGCCAGGGTGTAGGAGCCGGTGGCACCGGCGGCCATGGCCGCGAAGGTGAGCGGCAGCAGCCGCAGGCCGGTCTGCAGCGGGCTCAGGTGGAGCACCAGCTGGAGGTACTGGACGGCGATGAGCTCCAGCCCGACGAGGGCCAGCATGGCCAGCACGATGCAGCCGACGGAAGTGGAGAAGGCGGCCCGGGAGAACATCCTCATGTCGATCAGCGGGTGGGGGCGCCGCCTCTGCCTGCGCACGAAGAGGACCAGCAGGGCCGCGCCGAGCGCCAGCGGCACCAGGGCCTGCGCGTCGAGCAGCTCCCGCTCCGCGCCGAACCGCTTGACGCCGAGCACCGACCCCAGCACGCCGGCGGCGGCCAGCAGCGCCCCGAGCACGTCCCACGGCCCGTCGCAGGACCCCTTCGACTCGGGCAGCAGCCAGCGGCCCAGCGGCAGGATCAGTGCCATCAGCGGGATGTTGATGAGGAAGACGGAGCCCCACCAGAAGTGCTGGACGAGGAAGCCGCCGAGTACCGGTCCGCCGGCGGCGCCGATCGCGGCGACGGCCGTCCAGATGCCGATGGCCAGGGCCCGTTCGCGCCGGTCGGGGAAGACCTGGCGCAGCATCGAGAGCGTGGCCGGCATGATCATCGCGCCGCCGACCCCGAGCAGGGCGCGGGCCGCGATGAGGAGCTGGGCGTTGTCGGCGAGGGCGGCCACGGCGGAAGCCGCCCCGAAGAGGCCGTAGCCGATGAGGAGGATGCGGCGGCGGCCGACGCGGTCGCCGAGGGTGCCGAAGAGGATCAGCAGCGCGGCGCAGACCAGCGGGTAGGCGTCGACGATCCACAGGAGCTCGACCGAGCCGGGCCGCAGGTCTTCGGTGACGGAGGGGACGGCGACGTGCAGGATCGTCGCGTCGAGCGCGACGAGGACCAGGCTGACGCACAGCACGGCGAGGACGACCCACCGGTTGGCCCCGCCCGAGGCCGCGCGGAGCCGCTGCCAGGGGGAAGGGGTCCTGGCCCCGGCCGCGTTCGTCCCCGACATGCATGTACCTCCCAGGTGATCCCTCGCGCTCGGCGGACCAGCGTCTTGCGGAGCCACGGGGGGGTGGTGCGCTGTGCGGCGTCCAACGGGGTCCGGCATCGACACGCGGGTGGACGGTCAGCGTACGCGAGTTCGCCTGTCCGACACGTGGCCAAGCTCTCATCCCGTCGGCGGCCTCCCTGTGGTGTGCGCCACTCCCCGCGCCCCCGCCCCTCCCCCGCGTACACACGCGCTCACGTCGCGTGGTTCCGGGCCGCGGCCCGCGGCCGGCGCCACCGATAATCATGCCCGTGAAAGATCTTGGATTCCGCCGGGCCGCGCCCGCTCTCGCCGCCTTCGCGGCGGTCCGCCTGCTCGGGCTGGCCGTGCTCGCGGCGTGGGGCGCGGCGGCGGGGAGCAGCCCGCACACCTTGCTGTCCGCCCGGTGGGACTCGCTCTGGTACGCCCGCATCGCCGCGGAGGGCTACGGCTACGAGATCGCGCTGCCGAACGGCGACATCCACTCGAACCTGGCCTTCTTCCCGCTGCTCCCCTGGCTGGAGCGGCTGGTGGCGGCGGCGACCGGGCTCGCGTACGGCTCCGCGGGCCTGGTGGTCTCGGCGATGGCGGGCCTGGCCGCGGCCTGGGGGATCTTCGCGGTGGCGGATCTGCTCCACGGCCGCCGGGCCGGTGTGCTCGCCGTGGCCGTCTGGGCGGCGCTGCCCGTCGGGATCGTGCAGTCGATGGCCTACAGCGAGTCGCTGTTCACCGCGTCGGCCGCCTGGGCGCTGTACGGGGCCCTGCGCGGCCGGTGGCTGACGGCGGGGCTGCTCGCGGCGGCGGCCGGGCTGACCCGCCCGGTCGGCGCGGCGGTGGTGGCGGCGGTCTGGGTGGCGGCGGTGCAGGCCTGGCGCGGCGGGGAGCGGTCGTGGCGGCCGGTCGTGGGCGCCCTGCTGGCTCCGGTGGGGGCGGGGGCGTACGTGCTGTGGGTCGGGGCGCGCACCGGGGGCGGGCTGCTGGGATACCTGGACGTACAGGGGGGCTGGGGCAACGGCTTCGACGGCGGCCTGGCCTTCGCCCGGTTCATCGGGGGGAGGCTCGCGTCGCCGGTCTTCGCGGCCGGACTCGGTCTGATCGCGGGGGTCGCACTGGTCCTGTGGCTGTACGGGCAGTGCGTACGGCAGCGGCAGCCGGCGCCGCTGCTCGTGTACGGCGGGATCGTCGTGGCACTGGCGCTCTGCGCGTCCGGCTACTTCGGCTCCAAGCCCCGGCTGCTGCTGCCGGCCTTCCCGCTGGTGCTGCCGGTGGCCGTCGCCCTGGCCCGGTGGCGGTGGCGGCGGGCGGCCCTGGTGCTGGGCGCGGCGGCGCTGGCATCGGCGCTCTACGGGGCGTTGTGGCTGAACGGGTCGGGGCCCCCGTAGACCGCGGCGGGGCGGCCGCGTGGACTCCCCTCGGACATGCCGCGGGCGGCGCACGCAACGGAACGGATCATTCCGATCCATCATTCGGCAAAGGGAACGAGCCGCGGCGATAAATCCCCGGTAAGTATGCGAAAGAATTGCCAGGGCACTGGATCAAGCTCTCTCCAACCAATGCCGGAATGCCGGGAATTCACTGCGCGTGAGACCAACTCCACATCACATGGTCATCACAAAGCCCGCGATTCGACCGGGGCGCCCAGCGGCGCGCGGTAACGTCGATTGAGTGCGTACCGACCAAATCCTGACCCGTCTGGAGCGGGTGTTCGCCCGGCTGGACCGGGAACCAGAGCGACCGGCTCATCTGCAGACCCCGCAGATGAGCCGGCACCGCGTCGTGCTCCTCGGATCGACCTTCGCCTTCTACCTGGCGATCGTGGTGGCCGTGCTGACCACGTCCTGGCTCGTCCGCCTGGACTGGCAGATCATGTTCTTCCGCCCTTACGAGCAGTGGCCGCAGCTGCACGCCTTCCTCGACTACCTCGTCGTCCTGGGCCAGCGCGGACCCACCGCCGTCATGGTCGCCGCCTGGCTCGGCTGGCGCTCCTGGCGCCAGCACACGCTGCGTCCGCTGATCACGCTGGGCGTGGCGCTGCTCCTGCTGAACGTCACCGTCGGGGCCGTCAAGCTCGGCCTCGGCAGGCTCGGCCCGCACTACGCGACGGAGATCGGTTCGGCCGAACTCTTCGCGGGCGGCGATATATTCCCTTCCGGCCACACCGCCAACGCCGTCGTGACCTGGGGGATCCTGGCCTACCTGGCTTCCACCGTGGTCACCCGGCGGGTGCTGTCCGTGGTGTCCGCCGTCGTCTCGCTGAGCGTCGGCGCCACCACCGTCTACCTCGGCACGCACTGGGTCAGCGACGTACTGCTCGGCTGGTCCGCGGGGCTCCTGATCCTGCTGGCCCTGCCCTGGTTCGAGCCGCTCATCGCCCGGGCCGAGGCCTACGTCTTCGAGCTGCGCGAGCTGCTGCGCCGCCGTGCGGAGACCGGCCGGATGCCCGCGCCGGTCGCCTCGGCGCTCACCCCGCTGCTCTCCGCGGGCGGCAAGTGGCAGCTCCAGCGCGCCGTCCGGGCCGCCGGCGAGCAGGTTGCCGAGCCCGCGCGGGCTCCGGAGCCGGCCCACTCCGCCGCCTCCCACGCGCACACCCCGGCGCCCCGTCCGGCGGCCCTCGCCCCGGCTCGGCCGCACGTGATCCGCTCCGAGCGGACCCCGGTCACCCCGGCCGGCAGCCGACGCCCGGCGCACACCGAACGGGCCGCCGCCCGGGGTCCCGCCGCGGCCCGCCCGGCCACCGGCGGCTGAACCGCCCGACGCGGGACGGTACGCACCACCACACCGCGCATGACCGAGGCGGGCCGGGTCAGCGACCCGGCCCGCCTCGGTCATGCGCGGTGTGCGTCAGCGCCACGCCAGGACGTTCGTCCGTCCCGGGTCACGCTTGTGTCACGGAATATCGACAGCCGGCAATTGTTTTCCCGGCCGCGACACGCCCGCCGGACCAACCGTCTGAAATTTCCCCCGAAACCATCCGGAACGCACCGGGAATTCCCGCCGGAGATTGCCGGGGCGCCCCCGCCCGGGGGCGGCTGAATCCCCCTCAGGTTCGCTACATTTCCTTCACGAACGGGGCTCCACGGCCCGGGCCAACAGATCCCTCGCGGCCCTGATCCGGTCCGTCAGCTCCGGCGGCTCGACCACCTCGAACTCGCAGCCGAGCAGCATGAGGTGAATCACCAGGACGTCCAGGCTCACCGCCCCGGTCCGCAGCAGGCAGCTCTGCCCGTCGACCGGTTCCAGGGCTCCGTCGCTGGGCCCGACGGTCTGCGCGGCCTCCTCGGCGGACACCGCCAGCCGCACCACCGCGCGGGCGGCGTACACGCGCTGCGAGACCCCGTGCGAGACGTAGGCGGCGAGGTCCTCGTCCGGCGGCGGGCGCGGGGTGAACCGCGGTCCGTGGGGCGGCCGGGGCTCGATCCGGTCGGCCCGGAAGGTGCGCCAGTCCTCCCGGTCCAGGTCCCAGGCGACGAGGTACCAGCGGGCTTCCGTGCACACCAGCCGGTGCGGTTCGACGACGCGCCGGGTGACGTTGCCGTCGTGGTCCCGGTAGCCGAAGCGCAGCCGCTCGCGGTCCCGGCACACGGCGGCGAGTTCGGTCAGCACCGAGGCGTCCACGGTCGAGCGCTGCGGCCCGCGCAGCATCGGCACGGTGAACTCGTTGAGGGCGGACACCCTGCGCCGCAGCCGCGAGGGCAGCACCTGTTCCAGCTTGGCGAGGGCCCGTACGGAAGCCTCCCCGATCCCCTCGACGCCGTTCCCGGCGGCCGTCCGCAGTCCCACGGCGACGGCCACGGCCTCGTCGTCGTCGAGCAGCAGCGGCGGCAGCTCGGCGCCCGCCCCCAATTGGTACCCGCCGCCGGTCCCGGGGCTGGCGTTCACCGGATACCCGAGCACGCGCAACCGGTCCACATCCCGCCGCACGGTCCGCGGCGTCACCCCGAGCCGGCCGGCGAGATCGGCGCCGGTCCATTCGCGGTGGGCCTGCAACAGCGACAACAGGCGCAGCAACCGTGCGGAAGTCTCAAGCATCCCCGAAGTCTGCCCGCCCCACCCCACTCCCGCCCCGCCACCCCCGACCACCCGGCCCCGCCGACCTCCCGGGCGCGGGGCCGCACCCACCCGGCACCCCCACCCCACCACCCCGACCACCCAGCCCCACCGACCTCCGAGACGCGGGGCCGCACCCACCCCGGCACCCCCACCCCGCCCTCCAACCACCCAGCCCGCCGGCGTTTGAGGCGCGGGGGTCCGGGGGCGGAGCCCCCGGCAGCGGCGCCGCAGCCGGACGACGTGCTCCGCCTCCCCCTCAGGACACGGACGCGGAGGCCAACCCGACGGGAGCGGCCGGCGGGGCAACGGCCGACGGCACGGGCGACAGCACGGGCGACGGCGCGGGCGACACCGGCGCGACGGGCGACACCGGCGGAACGACCACCGACACCGGCGGAGCCTCCGGCAGGGCCAGCAGCGTCCCCACCACCAGGCCCCCCGGATCCGCCCCCACCACCTCCCGGTTCGCCTCGTACAGCGCCCGCCACCCGCCCCGTACCCGCCGCTTGCGCGCGATCGACACGAGTGTCTCCCCCTCCCTCACCACGTGCATCCGCCCCGCCAGCCCGTAACGCTTCGAGCACGTCGGCCACGCCCCCCACCCCTGCCCGCCCAACAGGTCCTCCGCGACCCGGATCTGCTGCACCCGGGTCGCCAGGTCCGCGCGCCGCGCGAAGACCAGTCCGCCGTACTCCTCCCACGTCGGCTGGCGGAACTGCAGCCCGCCGTAGGAGCCGTTGCCGGTGTTGACCGCCCAGTCCCCGCGGCTCTCGCAGTCGGCAACGCAGTCCCAGGGCCACTCCCCGCTCGGCCCGCAGTCCCCCGGCCCCGTTCCGATCACCCCCGGCGGACCGGAACCGGGCGCGGGCGCGGGAGGCACGGGGGCCGACGCGGGGGCAGCCGCGGCCGCATCGGCCGGCAGGGCCAGGACCAGCACGGCGGCGGCCGCCCGCGCGGCCCAACGGATCCGGAGTTCGGGCATCGGGTCACGCTACGCAGCCCCCGCCGACCTCCCGCCCCGCCACGCGGCGGCCTCCTTCGCCCCACCCGGTCGGCGGTCCCGCCGCCCCACCCAAACGGTCATCTCCGACCACCAACTGCTCGCAATCAGCACACAGTTGACAGGAAAAGGACGCTCCGGTCGGACCGTTCACTCCTCCGGGGGCCCGGTTCGATTCCGTTCCCTCAAATGGCGTGACTCCGGCCGCCGCTGCCCCGTTGAGTCCGGCGAGCCGGGAACCGCCCGGCCCCCGCACCTATGCCGAGGAGCCACCCCGTGCCGCGCATGCTCGACGTCAGTGATGAGGTACGTGCCGAGATCGGTGACGAAGAAGCCGACAGGCTGCTCGTCGGCGAGGACGCGCCGCGCAGTTACGACTGCACCTCCTGCCGCACCCCCGGAGACCCCGAGAGCGACCGCACCAGCACGGTGCTGTTCGTCGGCGAGGAGACGGCCGTCCTCGCCTTCGCCCACGCCACCTGCATCCCCTCGCAGGTCGTCTCGGTCTCGGAGGAGCAGCTCCAGGGCGCCGTCGCCAGCATCACCGGCGACAGCCCGGCCCCGGCCGCCCCGGCCGCGGGCGAGGCCCCGCAGAACGTCCCCGGCGGCCAGGCCGTCCTCGGCATCACCAGCGGCCTGGTCCTGATCGGCGGCGAGCTCCACCCCGCCCTGGTGGTCGAGCCCACCGCGCCGATCGCCCGGCCCGGCAGCGAAGGTCCCGGCGACGACTTCCTCCCGCTCCTGATCGAGCAGGGCTTCATCCCGGTCATGGACACCGCCCAGCTTCCCTCCGCCCTCAACGGCTGGTCGGTCCTGCTCGCGGGCGGCCAGCTCCACGCCGTGCTCCAGCCGGGCATCGAGGGCGGCCGCCCCGTCGCCTGGTGGCAGGCGCACCAGGCGCTGTCGGTCACCGACGGCTGGCGGGCCGCCGTCAACAAGACCCAGCGCGTGCTCATCTACGCCGCTCCGGTCGGGTCCATCGGCCAGCAGCCCCGCGAGGACCTGCTGCGCGACGCCCTGGACAAGGCCGCCGCCGCGGGCAAGCTCGTGGCCGCCTCGATGCCACTGGCCGGTACGCCGGGCGCCTGATCCACGAAGAGCACCGGAACGGCCGCCGGGCCCCCGCGAAGGGGGCCCGGCGGCATGCGCCGGGGGTGTGCGGTCCGTCCCGCACACCCCCGGCGATCTGCGTTTTGCGCCCCCTCACCCCGCATCCGCAGGGCGCTGGTTTCGTTGGCTGGTACGTGCATTCATACGACTCCTCCCGCGCCCCGTCCCGTGCGAGCACCGTCTCGCACACCCCGATCTACGACGCCCTGTACTCGGAGTACCTGCGCTCCTTCCGGACGCTGCCGGGCGATCGCTCGGGCGAGGAGGACCTCGGCTTCACGGCCTTCTCGTACGACGGGCACGACGGGCACGGCGGGCACGGCGGCACGAGCAGCTCGTACGGCAGCGGCTGGGACTCCTGCGCATGGCAGCCGTCCCCGGGCTGGCAGCCCACCTACGTCCCGCAGCCCCAGCCGGCGTACTCGTACGCCGGCAGCCCCGCGAACGCCGACGGGCGGCAGCGCCAGACCGGGATGACGCACATCCCGGCGGCCCTGCCGCCCGCTCCGCGCCGGGGTTACTGACCACCCCGCCGCCGCGTCCCGCTACTTCTTCTTCTTGTACTGGGCGCCGCGCTTCTCGCGCACCCGCACCGAGATGTGGATCGGGGTGCCCTCGAAGCCGAACTCCTCGCGCAGTCGGCGCTCGATGAAGCGCCGGTAGCCGTGCTCCAGGAAGCCCGAGGCGAAGAGGACGAACCGCGGCGGCTTGCTGCCCGCCTGGGTGCCGAACAGGATGCGGGGCTGCTTTCCGCCGCGGATCGGGTGCGGGTGGGCGGCGACGACCTCGCCGAGGAAGGCGTTCAGCCGGCCGGTGGGGACACGCGTCTCCCAGCCGGCGAGGGCGGCCTCGATCGCCGGGACCAGCTTCTCCATGTGGCGGCCGGTGAGCGCCGAGACGTTCACCCGGGGCGCCCAGGCGACCTGCTGCATCTCGGTCTCGATCTCGCGCTCGAGGTAGTAGCGGCGCTCCTCGTCGAGCTCGTCCCACTTGTTGTAGGCGATCACGATCGCGCGGCCGGCCTCGACGGCCATGGTGATGATGCGCTGGTCCTGGACGCTGATGTTCTCGGTGGTGTCGATCAGGATGACCGCCACCTCCGCCTTCTCCACGGCGGCGGCCGTGCGCAAGGAGGCGTAGTAGTCGGCGCCCTGCTGGAGGTGGACCTTCTTGCGGATGCCGGCGGTGTCGATGAACTTCCAGGTGATCCCGCCGAGCTGGATCAGCTCGTCGACCGGGTCGCGGGTGGTGCCGGCCAGCTCGTTGACGACGACACGGTCCTCCTTCGCGACCTTGTTGAGCAGCGAGGACTTGCCGACGTTCGGACGGCCGATCAGCGCGATGCGGCGCGGGCCGCCGGGGGCGGCGGCGCCGAAGGTCTGCTCGGGGGCCTCCGGGAGGGCTTCGAGGACCGCGTCCAGCATGTCGCCGGTGCCGCGGCCGTGGAGCGAGGAGACGGGGTGCGGCAGGCCGAGGCCGAGCGACCACAGGGAGGCCGCGTCGGACTCGCCGCTCTGGCCGTCGACCTTGTTGGCGCACAGCACGACGGGCTTGCCGGCCTTGCGCAGCAGCCGGACGACGGCCTCGTCGGTGTCGGTGGCGCCGACCTTGGCGTCCACGACGAAGACGACGGCGTCGGCGGCCTCGATGGCGTATTCGGCCTGGGCGGCGACGGAGGCGTCGATGCCGAGGACGTCCTGCTCCCAGCCGCCGGTGTCGACGACCTTGAAGCGCCGGCCGGCCCATTCGGCCTCGTAGGTGACCCGGTCGCGGGTGACGCCCGGCTTGTCCTCGACGACCGCCTCACGGCGGCCGATGATGCGGTTCACCAGGGTCGACTTGCCGACATTGGGCCGGCCGACGACGGCGAGGACGGGGAGGGGGCCGGAGGCGGCCGCCTCGATCGCGCCTTCGACGTCCTCGATGTCGAAGCCCTCTTCCGCGGCGAGCTCCATGAACTCCGCGTACTCGGCATCGCCAAGTGCTCCGTGGTCGTGCTGGTCGTTCATGAAGTCCGTTCCTCGTCGTCCGTGGTGGTCGGTGGTCCCGCGCGGCGCGCGGTTCCACTACTAGGTCAAGTCTCGCTCAGCGCCCGGTGAGGCGCTTGGCGTCGGCCAGGTGGGCGGTGAGCCGGTCCTGGATGCGTGCGGTGGCCTCGTCCAGGGCGCTGCGGGTACGGCGGCCACTGCCGTCCCCCGCGTCGAACGCCGACCCGTAGACGACGTCGACCCGGCTCCCGAGGGCCGGCAGGCGCTTGACGAGCCGGCCCGGGGTGTCGCCGCTGCCCAGGACGGCCACCGGCACGATGGGTGCGCCGCTGCGGACCGCGAAGTACGCGAGGCCCGCGCGCAGGGAGGCGAAGTCGCCTTCGCCCCTGGTGCCCTCGGGAAAGATGCCGAGGGCACCTCCATTGTCGAGCACGCCGAGGGCGCGGCCTATCGCGGTCCGGTCGGCGCCGCCGCGGTCGACCTTGACCTGCCCGATCCCTTCGAGGAAGGGGCCGAGCGGGCCGACATACGCTTCCTTCTTGATCAGGAAGTGCAGGGGGCGGGGCGCGGTGCCCATCACCATGGGGCCGTCTATGTTGTGCGAGTGGTTCACGGCGAGGATGACGGGGCCGCAGGCCGGCACCTTCCAGGCGCCGAGCACGCGGGGCTTCCATAGCCCGTACATGAGACCGACGCCGATGCGCCTGCCGATCGCCGCACCCCGCAGAGAGGGCGCTTGGCTCACTTGCGGCCCGCCCGGTCGTCGCGGCGCTCTTCGACCAGCGTGACCACGCATTCGATGACCTGGTCCAGGGTGAGGTCGGTGGTGTCCACCTCGACCGCGTCGCCGGCCTTGGCCAGCGGGGAGGTCTTGCGGCCGGAGTCGGCGGCGTCGCGCTTGATCAGTGCTTCCTTGGTGGCCGCGAGGCCCGCGGCCTCCTTGCCGCGGAGCTCGCCGCTGCGCCGGGCGGCGCGCGCCTCGGCGGAGGCGGTCAGGAAGACCTTGAGGTCGGCGCCGGGCAGGACGGTGGTGCCGATGTCCCGGCCCTCGACGACGATGCCCTCGGCCTCGGCGGCCGCGCGGGCGGCGATGGAGCGCTGGAGCTCGGTGATGAGGGCGCGCACCTCGGGGACGGCGCTGACGGCGCTGACCTTGGAGGTGACCTCCTGGGTGCGGATGGGGCCGGCGGCGTCCATGCCGTCCACCGTGATGGTGGGGGCGGCCGGGTCGGTGCCCGAGACGATGGCGGGCTTGCCCGCGGCAACGGCGACGGCCTGCGGGTCGTCCGTGTCGACGCCGTTGGTGATCATCCACCAGGTGATGGCCCGGTACTGGGCGCCGGTGTCCAGGTAGCGCAGCCCGAGCTTGGCGGCCACCGCCTTGGAGGTGCTGGACTTGCCCGTGCCGGAGGGACCGTCGATGGCGACGATCACGGCTGCCGGAGCTGCGGTTTCCACGGTGCGGGCACCTTCCTGGTTGCGCGTACGTGTCCGGGCGCGCCAAAGCGCCCCTCTCCAAGGTTACCGGCCCCCGGGGGACTCCGGCCCCGCTCGTCCCGAGGGGGCCGCAGCGGGGGCCCCGGCGGGCGGGCGGGCGGGCGGGGCGCGGGGCCGGGTCCCGGCGCCAATCGGCGGGACCGGGCCGACCGGCGGAGCCCGGCCATAGGCGGCCCCGGGCCGAAAGGCGGCGCGCGGCCGATAGGCGGACCGAGCCCGGAGGCGGACCCGGGCCGGGAGGCGGACCCGGGCCGAGGGACGGCCCCAGGCCGAGGGACGGCGCGCGGCCGAAGGGCGGCCCGGGCAGGCCGGCGCGCGGCCGAGGGGAGCCGACCGGGGCCGAGCGGTGGGACCGGGCCGACCGGCGGCGCGCGGACGGGGGGCGGCGCCGGTTACTGCTGGCGCAGTGCCCAGCCCCGCTCGCGCAGCTCGGCTGTCAGGCCCGCCACGGCCCTCGGCTCCACCATCAGCTGGACCAGGCCGGCCTGCTGACCCGTCGCGTGTTCGATCCGTACGTCCTCGATGTTGACCCCGGCCCGCCCGGCGTCGGCGAAGATCCGGGCCAGCTCGCCCGGCTGGTCGCTGATGAGGACGGCGACCGTCTCGTAGAGCGTGGGCGCCGCGCCGTGCTTGCCGGGCACGCGGACCCGGCCGGCGTTGCCGCGGCGCAGGACGTCCTCGATGCCCGCCGCTCCCCCGCGCCGCTTCTCGGCGTCGGCGGACTGCAGGCCGCGCAGGGCCTCGACGGTTTCCTCCAGGTCGGCGGCGATGCCGGCGAGCACGTCGGCGACCGGGCCGGGATTGGCCGACAGGATCTCCACCCACATCCCCGGGTCGGAGGCCGCGATGCGGGTGACGTCGCGGATGCCCTGCCCGCACAGCCGGACGGCGGTCTCGTCGGCCTCCTCCAGCCGGGCCGCGACCATGCTCGACACCAGCTGGGGGGTGTGGGAGACGAGCGCCACGGCCCGGTCGTGGGCGTCCGCGTCCATGACGACGGGGACGGCGCGGCACAGGGACACCAGCTCCAGGGCCAGGTTCAGGACCTCGTGCTCGGTGTCCCGGGTGGGGGTCAGCACCCAGGGGCGGCCCTCGAAGAGGTCCGCGGTGGCCGCCAGGGGGCCCGACCGTTCCTTGCCCGCCATGGGGTGGGTGCCGATGTACGCCGTGACGTCCACGCCTAGCTCGGCGAGCTCCCGGCGGGGTCCGCCCTTGACGCTGGCCACGTCGACGTAGGCCCGCGCCAGGCCGCGTCCGATCGCGTCGGCCAGCGAGGCGGCCACGTGGGCCGGCGGTACGGCGACGACCGCGAGGTCGACCTGGCCGTCGGGGGCGTCGTCCGTGCCGGCGCCGAGGGCGGCGGCCGTGCGGGCCTGGGCCGGGTCGTGGTCGGTGAGGTGGACGGTGATCCCGCGGGCGGTCAGGGCCAGCGCCGCGGAGGTGCCGATCAGTCCGGTTCCGATGACGACGGCGGTTCTCACGGGCACTCCAGGGGTCTGCGGCGCGGTGACGGCTGTCGGGCCAGGGTAGCCAGTCCGGGGACCACCGCGGCGCGAGGGCCCGGCGGCCGGCCGCTCCGGATCCGTCCGCCGGGGGTGAGCCCGCCGCCGGCCCGGGGCAGCATCTGCCCGCTCCGGTCCGCGCCCCGTGTCGCTCTCGCCCTCCTGCTCGGCGGCCTCCTGCGACGCCCCGGACGATGTCACCCGGAACGGGACGGTGTCACCCGGAACAGACAGGGGCGCCACCTGGCGCAGCGCCCCGGCGGGCTGCTGTAGAACGATCGGCATGATCTTCCACATCGTCGCGCTCGCCGACTGGACCGCCGCTCCCGGGCTCCCCTACGCCCCGTCGTCCCTGGAGTCGCAGGGGTTCGTGCACTGTTGCGCGGACGTCCCCACCACGCTCGCGATCGCCGACGCGCACTACCGCGGGGTACGGGGGACGCTGCTCGCGGTGGAGCTCGACGAGGGCTCCCTGACCGCCGAGGTCCGCCGCGAGGGCGGGCCCGGCAGCCGCTACCCGCACGTCCACGGTCCTGTGAACCGGGAGGCCGTGAGCCGCGTGTGGCAGGTGGCACGCACTCCCGGCAGCCCTGCCTCACTGGTCCCATGGGAGCCGGGCCACTGAAACGGCGCGGCACGCTTCACCTGAGGCGCGCCGCAGGCCAGGATGCTGCTCGCCCATCCGGCCACAATGCGAGGAGAGACACATGAGCGACCCCACGCGCACCGCCCGGCGCACGGTACTGACGGCCGGCGCCGCCGCCCTGGCAGGCGGCGCCCTCACCGCGTGCGGCGGCGGTGACGGCGAGACGAAACCGAAGAGCGAGTCGGGCAGCGCGGTCACCCCCTCCGCGGCCACCCCCGCCGCGCCGGCCGCCTCCGCGCCCGCCGCTTCGCAACCCGCCGCGGGCGGCAAGGCCATCGCCAAGGCCGCGGACGTGCCGGTCGGCGGCGGCACGGTCCTGAAGGACGAGAAGCTGGTGGTCACCCAGCCCACGGCCGGGTCCTTCCGCTGCTTCTCGGCGGTCTGCACCCACTCGGGGTGCCTGGTGAACAAGGTGGCGGACGGCAGCATCGACTGCCCCTGCCACGGCAGCAAGTTCAAGGACACGGACGGCGCGGTCACCAAGGGCCCCGCCACCCGCCCGCTGCCCGAGAAGAAGATCAAGGTGGCGGCGGACGGCAGTATCTCGCTCGCATAGCGGCGGACCAAGCACGAACCAAGCACTACTAGAGTCACCGGATGGACGAACTGACACTGGTGCGCGACCACACGGTCTACCGGTGCGTGATGGGCTCCCGGGCGTTCGGGCTGGCGACGGAGGCGAGCGACACCGACCGACGCGGTGTCTACCTCGCCCCGACGCCGCTGTTCTGGCGCTTCGACAAGCCCCCCACGCACGTCGAGGGGCCGCGGGAGGAGGAGTTCTCCTGGGAGCTGGAGCGCTTCTGCGAGCTGGCTCTGCGCGCCAACCCGAACATCCTGGAGTGCCTGCACTCGCCCCTGGCGGAATACGTGGACCCGGTCGGTGAGGAACTGCTCTCGCTGCGCGGGGCGTTCCTCTCCCGCCGGGCCCACACCAGTTTCAGCCGGTATGCGGCATCCCAGCACGGCAAACTCCTCGCCGACGTCCGCGTCCACGGCGCTCCGCGCTGGAAGCACGCCATGCACCTGCTGCGCCTGCTCCTGTCCTGCCGCGACCTGCTGCGCACGGGCCGCCTCACCATCGACGCGGGCCCGCACCGCGACCGCCTCCTCGCGGTCCGGCGCGGGGAGCTCACCTGGGACGAGGTGGACGCGTGGATGACCCGCCTGACGCAGGAGTCCGAGGCCGCGCTGGCCACGACCACCCTTCCCGGAGAACCGGACCGCGCCCGCGTGGAGGACTTCCTCCACCGCGCCCGCCGCGCCTCGGCCTAGTCCTGCGGCCGGGCCGGCCGTGCGGGGAGGGGCGTCCCGCACGGGTCAGGCGTCCCAGAGGCTTCCGAAGGCCAGGAGTTCGTCGCGGTACTCGATCCGCTCCGCCCAGTCGCGGGGCCAGGCGTCCGCGCCGAGGTGGGCTCCGGCGAAGGCGCCCGCCAGGCAGGCGAGGGAGTCGGAGTCGCCCGCCGTGCAGGCGGCGCGGCGCAGCGCCAGGAGGGGTTCCTCCGGGAAGAGCAGGAAGCACTGCAGGGCGGTGGCGAGGGCTTCCTCCGCGATCCAGCCGTCGCCCGTGGTCAGGCAGGGGTCGGTCTCCGGGGAGGGGTTGCGCAGGGCGGCCGTCAGCCGGTCCAGGGCGTGGAGGCAGTCGTCCCAGCCCCGCGCGATGAACGACTCCGCGGAGGCGTCGGACGCCGTCCGCGTCCAGAGGTCGCCGAGCCAGCGCTCGTGGTAGCGGGTGCGGTTCTCCAGCGCGTAGGAGCGCAGCCGCCCGACCAGGCCCGTCACCTCGGTGCCCTGCGCCAGCAGGTGCACCGCCCGCGCGGTGAGGTCGGAGGCGGCCAGTGCCGTGGGGTGGCCGTGGGTGAGGGCCGACTGCAGCTGCGCGGCGCCGGCCCGCTCCTCCTCGGTCCAGCCGGGGACCAGCCCGACGGGGACCACCCGCATGTTCGCGCCGCAGCCCTTGGAGCCCGTCTGGCTGGCATCCCGCCAGTCGCGCTCCGGGTGGTCCAGCAGCCCGCAGGCGACCATGCAGGTCCGGCCGGGGGCGCGGTTGTTCTCCGGGGAGTGGTACCAGTCGACGTACTCCTCGCGGACCGGGCGGGCCAGGCGCAGCGGGCCGATCCGGCCGCGCTCCAGTGCCGTCCGTATGCCCCGCGCCAGGGCGAGGGTCATCTGGGTGTCGTCGGTGACGATCGCCGGGCGGGGCAGCCGCATCTCGCGCCACGGGCCGGTCTTGGCCAGGATCGAGGGGACGTCGCTGAACTCCGTGGGGAAGCCGAGAGCGTCGCCCAGCGCAAGGCCGGTCATGGCACCCGTCGCGGCCCGCTTCGTCCGGGAGGGTGTCGCGGGCGCCGCCGGCGCCGCCGGCCGCGGCAGCGAACGCGCCACCGGCTGCGTCGGCGTCTGCGTCGGCGTCGGCGTCGGCGTCGGCGGCGTCTGTGGTGTGGTCATCGGGCGCGTCCTTCCGAGGGGCGGAGCAGGGGCGGGTGCAGGGCGGTCGCCGGGCCGGGCCGGTACAGCGCGGCCGGTTTGCCGCGCCCTCCGGTCAGCCGGGCGGCTCCGGGGACGGCCTCGACGAAGCCGGGCGAAGCCAGGACCTTGCGGCGGAAGTTGGGGCGGTCCAGGCCGGTGTCCCAGACGGTCTCGTACACGGCCTGGAGCTCGCCGAGCGTGAACTCGGGCGGGCAGAAGGCCGTGGCCAGGCAGGTGTATTCGAGTTTCGAGCCGATCCGCTCCCGTGCGTCCGCCAGGATCGCCGTGTGGTCGAAAGCCAGGTCCCGGGCCGATCCCACCGGCATCCAGCGGGCGTGGGCCGCGTCGCCGCCGCCGTGTTCGGCCGGCTCCGGCATGTCCGGCACCAGCGCCGTGAAGGCCACCGACACCACCCGCATCCGCGGATCGCGGCCGGGCTCGCTGTAGGTGCGCAGCTGTTCCAGGTGCAGGGCCGCCACCACGCCCGCCGGCAGGCCCGTCTCTTCGGCCAGTTCGCGGCGGGCGGCCGCCTCCGCGGACTCCCGGGGCAGGACGAAGCCGCCTGGCAGTGCCCAGGCGCCGGCGAAGGGCTCCTGCCCGCGCCGGATCAGCAGCACGTGGAGCTGCCCGCCCCGCACGGTGAACACCGCGAGGTCGACGGTCACCGCGAACGGCTCGAAGGCGTACGGGTCGTAGCCCGCGGGGAGCGCGGCGCTCATCGGGTCTCCGGCAGGGGGTCGGCGAAGTCCCAGCCCTCGGCGAGCAGTGCGTCGACCGCGGCCACGGCTGCCGCGAGCCGTTCCTCACGGCTGCCCCGTACGACGAGGAAACGCCGTCCGGTGCGCTCCAGTTCCTCCCGGAACCGCCCGGTCATCCACGGCCGCAGGTGCGGCCCGTCCCGCAGGCCGTCGTCCTCGAAGGGCACGTCCGCGTCGTCCGTCAGCAGGTACAGGTGGCGGGGCGTGAGTGCGGCGGTCTTCTCGACCTCCTCGCTGCGGCCGCCCGTGTACCGCTCGTGCCAGATGCCGGTGGCGAAGGAGTCGGTGTCGCAGACGAGCACCGGCGAGCCCCGCCGGGCCGCCCGCTCCTCCTCCGCGTCCTGGCGCCGTGCGATGACCGGGAACTCGTGGGAGGCGAAGGAGATGTCCGCCCAGGTGGCCGCAGGGTCCGCGGCCCGGGCCGCCGCCAGTTTCTCCTCGCTGTACCGGCGCCCGTACTCGGCGACCCATCGCGTCCCCGCCCAGACCCCGCCGCGCTGGCGGTAGTGCGCGGCCAGCGCCCGCGACAGCGTGGTGGTGCCCGTGGACTCGGCGCCGAGGACGACGACCCGGCGGGTCAGGGCGGCGCGTACGGCGGGTCCGAGGAAGTCCCAGCAGGCGACGGGATCGGCCCGCACGGCCGTGCCCGACACCGGGAAGCGGCTCCGGCCGGGGTCCACGCAGACCTCCTCGGCGCCGAACCGCCGGGCGAGTTCGGCTCCGTACGCCTCCGAGGTGAAGACGGCGTCCACCGGTCCGGCGACCGCCTCCCGGAAGACCGCCATGTGGGCCTCCCAGACCGCCGGGTCGTTCAGGTCGACGGGGATGTCGTCCACGGCGCCGACGACCTCGGCGCCCGGGTGGGCCTCCCGCATCCAGGCGACCCGGTCGGCGAGCGGAACGGATTCGACGGAGGCCGCGCAGACCAGCACGGTCAGCCGCTCGCACCGCTCCTGGGCGGTGCGCACCAGGTGGTGGTGGCCGGCGTGCGGCGGATAGAACTTGCCGAGCACCAGCCCGTGGCCGAAGCGCCTCACGCGGCGGCCCCCAGGGCCGTACGGGCGCCCCGCGCCGGCAGCGTCCGCCGCCAGCCGACGAGGCCGGCCACGCACAGGGCGAGGAAGCCGAGGTAGAGGAGGGAGGTCAGGTACAGGCTCTTGTAGGCGTAGAGGGGGATGTAGATCAGGTCGGCGGCGATCCACAGCCACCAGGACTCGACGAGCTTGCGGCACTGGCCGTAGGTGGCCGCGAGGGAGAGGCAGGTGGTGACCGCGTCCCAGAAGGGGACGGTGGAGTCGGTGGCGCGGTCGAGGAGCAGGGTCAGGGCGGCCACCCCCACCGCCCCCGCCACGGCCAGCCAGACCCATTCGGCGCGCGTGGTGCGGCGCACCGGCAGGGCCCGGGCGGTTCCTGGTCCACCCCCGTGGGTCCAGGACCACCAGCCGTACGCGGCGAGGGCGATGAAGACGATCTGCAGCCCGGCATCGGCGTAAAGGCCGGCCTGGGCGAAGAGCGCGATGAAGAAGACGTTGTTGGCGATCCCGATCGGCCAGTTGGCGACGTGCTGCCGTGCGACCAGCCAGACGCACACGGCGCCGGTGGCGAACCCGAGCGCTTCGGTCCAGCTCAAGGTCCAGTTCATGTCCGAGCCCCTCCCTTTAATAGTCACTATGACTATAAACAGCGGAAGGGGTCGAGGCAAGGGAGCCGGGGCAAGGGAGCCGAGGCAAGGGAGCCGGGCAAGGGAGAAGCCCGCGGCGCCGGTGGGCGCTGCGGGCTTCTCGGGTGAGCCGGTGGGAGCGGGCGGTCCTACAGACCGACCTCGCGCATCAGCATGCCGACCTCGGTGTTGGTCAGACGGCGCAGCCAGCCCGACTTCTGGTCACCGAGCTCGATCGGACCGAAGGAGGTCCGCACCAGCTTCTCGACCGGGAAGCCGGCCTCGGCCATCATGCGGCGGACGATGTGCTTGCGGCCCTCGTGGAGGGTCACCTCGACCAGGTAGTTCTTGCCGACCTGGTCGACGACGCGGAAGTGGTCGGCGCGGGCGTAGCCGTCCTCCAGCTCGATGCCGTCCTTGAGGCGCTTGCCGATCTCGCGCGGCAGCGGGCCGGTGATCGCGGCGACGTAGGTCTTCTTCACGCCGTACTTGGGGTGCGTGAGGCGGTGGGCCAGCTCACCGTGGTTGGTGAGCAGGATGATGCCCTCGGTCTCGGTGTCGAGCCGGCCGACGTGGAAGAGACGCGTCTCACGGTTGGTGACGTAGTCGCCGAGGCACTGGCGGCCGTCCGGGTCCTCCATCGTGGAGACGACGCCGGCGGGCTTGTTCAGCGCGAAGAACAAGTACGACTGGGTGGCGACGGTCAGGCCGTCCACCTTGATCTCGTCCTTCGGCAGGACGCGCTTGCCCTGCTCCAGCACGATCTCGCCGTTGACCTCGACGCGGGCCTGCTCGATGAGCTCCTCGCAGGCGCGGCGCGAACCCATGCCCGCACGGGCGAGGACCTTCTGGAGCCGCTCACCCTCCTCCTCGGCACCCGGGAAGGTCTTCGGGGTCTTGATCACGGGCTTGTCGGCGTACCGGTCGCGCACGCGCTCCTCGATCCGTGCGTCGAGCTCACGCGGGCGGGACTGGCCGCTGCGGCTGCCCGGGCCGCGGCGCGGGCCGCCGGCCCCGCCGATGCCCGGGGTCCTGGAGGTCTTGGGGCCGCCCTTGGCACCACCGCGCGCATCGGCGCCGCGGGCACCGGAGCCGCCGCGGGGGCCGTCGGCCGCGCCGCGGGCACCGCCACCGCCGGCCTTCGCTCCGCCGCGGCCGTTGCGCTCGCCTTCGGGGCCGACGTCGTAGCGGCGCTCCTCGGGGCGGGGGTTGCGGATACGGGGAGCCGGCTGGTCGCGGTCACGGTCCCGTGCGTCGGAGCCGCCGCCCTGGTAGCCGCCCGAGCTGCCACCACGCGAGCCGCCACCCTGGTAGCCGCCGGAGCTGCCACTGCGGGAGCCGCCACCCTGGTAACCGCCCGAGCTGCCACCGCGGGAGCCGCCGCCCTGGTAACCGCCCGAGCTGCCGCCGCGGGAGCCGCCGGAGCCGCCGCCCTGGTAACCGCCCGAGCTGCCGCCGCGGGAGCCGCCGGAGCCGCCGCCCTGGTAACCACCGGAGCTGCCGCCGCGGGAGCCGCCGGAGCCGCCACCCTGATAACCACCGGAGCTGCCACCGCGGGAGCCGCCGGAGCCGCTGCCACCGCCGGAGCCGCCACCGCGGTAGCCACCACCGCCGCTGGAGGAGCCGCCGCGGGGGTTACCGCGCCCGCCGCTGCTGCCTCCGCTGTTCCTGTTGCCGCCACCGTTGCCGTTGCCGCTGCTTCGCATCAAAGTTCCGTCGTCTTGTCGTCGTCTGCATCTGTGTCCGGTGCGTCCGGATCGAACGACGGAACACCTTCCTGCGTCTCGGCTTCGATCGCCTCCGCCTCGGGGAGGAAGGGCGCGAGCTCCGGGAGCTCGTCCAGGCCGCGCAGGCCCATCCGCTCCAAAAAGTGGTTCGTCGTCCTGTACAGGATCGCACCTGTTTCGGGTTCCGTCCCCGCCTCCTCCACCAGACCCCTCTGGAGGAGGGTCCGCATGACCCCGTCACAGTTGACTCCGCGGACCGCCGAAACCCGGGAGCGGCTCACCGGCTGGCGGTACGCCACCACCGCCAGGGTCTCCAGAGCCGCCTGGGTGAGGCGGGCCTGCTGGCCGTCCAGGACGAAGCCCTCGACGGCCGGGGCGAAGGCCGCCCGCGAATAGAATCGCCACCCGCCGGCCACGGGGCGGAGCTCGAAGCCGCGCCCCTGGAGCCTGTACTCGTCGGCGAGCTCGCGCAGGGCGTCGGCCACCTCGCGCGGGGTGCGCTCCAGCACCTTGGCGAGGTGCGCCTCGGTCGCGGGTTCGTCCACCACCATGAGGACGGCCTCCAGGGCCGGCTTCAGCTCCAGCGCGGCCACCGCGCTCTCTTTCGTCTCGCTGCTCAATCCTTCGCCTCCACGATCCGGTCGAACTCGTCGGTCACCGTCGGCATGCCGTCACCGTCCCCGCCGCTCCAGCGCACGGTCAGGGTGCGCAGGGCCTCCTCCTGGTCCAGGACCACGGCCCTCTCCCGGTAGAGCTCCAGCAGCGCCAGGAAGCGCGCCACGACGGTGAGGGTGTCCCCGGCGTCCTCGGTGAGCTCCTGGAAGGTGGCCTCTCCGCGGGCCTTCAGCATGCGGACGACCAGCCCGGCCTGTTCGCGCACGCTGACGAGAGGGGCGTGGATGTGGTCCACGTAGACCTGGGGTCTGGCCCTGGGCTGCATGGCCTTGACGGCGAGGCGCGCCAGGCCCGCCGCGCCGATGGAGATGACGACCTCGGGCAGCAGGTCGGCGTGGTGCGGCTCCAGGCCGACGGTGCGCGGGTAGCGCCTGGCCTCCGCCTCGGCGCGGGCCTCGAAGATCTCGGCGATCTGCTTGTACGCCCGGTACTGGAGCAGCCGCGCGAAGAGGAGGTCGCGGGCCTCCAGCAGGGCGAGGTCGGCCTCGTCCTCCACCTCGGCGGCGGGCAGCAACCGGGCCGCCTTCAGGTCGAGGAGGGTGGCGGCGACGACGAGGAACTCGGTGGTCTGGTCGAGGTCCCAGTCGGGGCCCATGGCCCGGATGTGGGCCATGAACTCGTCGGTGACCTTGGAGAGGGCGACCTCGGTGACGTCGAGCTTGTGCCGTGAGATCAGCTGGAGCAGCAGGTCGAAGGGCCCCTCGAAGTTGGCGAGCCGCAACGTGAACCGTCCGTCACCTGCCCCGCCTCCGCCGGTGGCCCCCGCACCACGGGCACCCCCGGAGCCGCCCCCCACGCTGCCCGCAGGGCGCTCGCCCGGAGCACTGTCCGCGATGTCCGCAACTTCGGAGCCCACCCCGGCGCCACTGGTCACGGCGGCAACCGGGCCGACGGCGTCCTGGGCCCCGGGCACCCCGGCCCCCGGGGCAACCGGGCCGGCAGCCCCGGCGGGCGCCTTCTCGGCGGTCCCGGCGGCGGCCCGGGCGGAGACCGCCGGGCCGGATGCGCCGACAACACCATCGGCAGGTACTCCTACGGCGGTCACAGCGGCTTCGGCAGAACTTGCCCGATCGGGGGCGTCGACGGGCGCTTCCCCGGCGGTCCCGGCGGCGGCCCGGGCGGAGACCGCCGGGCCGGACGGGCCGACAACGCCATCGGCGGGTGCACCCACGACGGTCACAGCGGCTTCGGCAGAGCTTGCCGGACCCGGGGCGCCGGCGGAGTCCTCGCCCGCGTCGCCCGGAGCCGGGCCGGCGATCTCCGCGGTCCTGACGGCGTCGCCGCCCCCTCGGGGCGTCGTTGGCGGCGCGTCGGCCGCCTCAGGGGCCCCTGGGGCGGCCTCGCAGGGAGCGCGGGACTCCGATCCGCCTCCCGCCGTCCCGGGCGGCGCAGAAGGCGCCTCAGGGACTCTGGGGCCGGATACCGGCCCACCGGGACCGCGGCCCAGGAGTCGGCGGGTCGGTCGGCCGGGTTCGGCGGGGAAGGGCATCGCGGTCCAGGTGCGGAAGGGGCGGAGCGGCATACGGCGGCGGGGACGACCCCGGCCACGTGCAGCCTAACCACGACCACGCTCCCCGGACAGGACCGGCAGCCCCCGCGAGCGAAGGCGCCAGACTCGGTCGGCAGCCGCCCACGGAAGGCCGGACCGCGCCCACCCGCCGGACAGGGGGCTGTCGGGCGGATCCCACCGGTTCTCCGGTGGGGCCGGGCCGGGCCGGTCAGTCAGTGAGTCAGTGAGTCAGTCAGTCAGTCAGTCAGTCAGCGGAAGTCTCGTGCTGGAACCGCTCGGCGATCCCCCGGGTCCGGGCCGGGTCGGGTTCCGGCTCCGGTTGCGCGAGTGCCGTGGCCACCGGGGGCGGGATCGGCCCGCCGACCGGAGCCGGGGCAGAAGGGTGCGCCTCGCGGGATCCGGGACCGGCAACGGCGACGGACCGGCGCGGCCGGGCCGGTCGGTCGGCGCACGTGCTCCGGTGTCGGCGTCGGCGCCGGTGTCGCGTCGGTGTCCGCTTCGGAAGCGCCGGGCTGCGCACGGCACGCCTCCCGCCACCGCGGGATCGGCCGGGCGACGGCGCAGCCGGTCCGGCCGGCCGGTCAGCGGCCGCGGAGTCTTCGTACGAGGATGCTCGCGTCCCCGCGGGATTCGAGATCGGCGAGGACGACGGCCACCGCCTCACGGACGATGCGGCCGCGGTCGACCGCCAGGCCGTGCTCCCCGCGCAGCACCAGCCGCGCGTGTTCCAGGTCCATGAGCTCCTCGGCGGAGACGTAGACCGTGATCTTCTCGTCGTGCCGCTCGCGCCCGCTGGGCCGCCGGTTGGCACCCCGGCCCTGACCCTTGCCGCGCCCGCCGCTCGGACCGCCGGGGCCCACGGGGCCGCCGGGACCGCCCGCTCCCGCCGCGCCGCCGACGCCCCCGGCGCCGTTGACAGAACCTTCCTGCGGCCGTCGGGGAGCACCCACCACGGGCTCCCCGGCGCCGGGCCCGGCCTCCCGGCCGCGGCCCTCCCCCGCCACGCCCGCGGCCGGGCCGGCCGCGCGCTCGGGGGCGGGGCCCTCATCGGCGCCGCGCCTCGGCGAGGAGGACTGCAGGGCCGTCCCGCCGGTCGTACGGAACAGTTCGTCGGCTCCGGGCAGACTCACTCGGCGGGACACCGGGCGAGCACCTCCCTGGCCAGCTGGCGGTAGGCGGCGGCGCCGACGGAGTTGGAGGCGTACGTCGTGATCGGCTCACCGGCGACCGTGGTCTCCGGGAAGCGCACCGTGCGGCCGATGACCGTGTGGTAGACGTGGTCGTCGAACGCCTCGACGACGCGCGCCAGCACCTCACGGCTGTGCACCGTACGGGAGTCGTACATCGTGGCGAGGATGCCGTCGAGCTCCAGCTCCGGGTTGAGCCGCTCCTGGACCTTCTCGATGGTCTCGGTCAGCAGCGCGACACCGCGCAGCGCGAAGAACTCGCACTCCAGCGGGACGATGACCTTGTGCGCCGCCGTCAGGGCGTTCACGGTCAGCAGACCGAGCGAGGGCTGGCAGTCGATCACGATGTAGTCGTAGTCGGCCATCAGGGGCTTGAGGGCCCGCTGGAGGGTGGACTCGCGCGCGACCTCGCTGACCAGCTGCACCTCGGCGGCGGACAGGTCGATGTTGCTCGGCAGCAGGTCCATGTTGGGGACCGCCGTCTTGAGCAGCACCTCGTCGGCCGACATGCCCCGCTCCATGAGCAGGTTGTAGACCGTGAGGTCGAGTTCCATCGGGTTCACGCCGAGACCCACGGACAGCGCGCCCTGCGGGTCGAAGTCGACGAGCAGCACCCGGCGCCCGTACTCGGCGAGCGCGGCACCCAGGTTGATGGTCGACGTGGTCTTGCCGACGCCGCCCTTCTGGTTGCACATCGCGATGATCTTCGCGGGACCGTGGTCGGTCAGCGGACCCGGGATGGGGAAGTACGGGAGCGGGCGTCCGGTCGGGCCGATCCGCTCACGGCGCTGGCGGGCAGCGTCGGGGGCGAGGGTGGCCGCGTACTCGGGGTCCGGTTCGTACTCCGCGTCGGGGTCGTAGAAGTGCCCTTCGGGCACGTTGTCGTAGTCGGCGAAACCAGTGGGCTTTTCGCCGCTCAGGTCGCCGGCCCTGGAGTTCACGTCTAGGCCGTCCATGCTCTTTCGGGGCGTCGTCTGGTGCTGGTGGTTTGCGAAGGTGCGGACTGCGACGGAGCCGACAGCCTCGAGCCCGGCGGGGTTGTGGCCCCGCTCCGGCGTCCCTGCTCGACCACCCCCAGGAGCAAATGTCGACTCATTCACAAGTCGTCTTACCTCCTCGGATGTGACCAGGACACTTATCGATAGGTCAGCGTGGCACCATGCCGACGGTTGGCGACTCTATGGCGTGTCACCACTCAGCGGCAACACAATCCGCCGGACCCGGCACGATGTGTCGGCAACCGAACACCACTCTGTCAAGGGCGCACGAGCTGTCGCTGCGAAGTTCCGCGGGTGTGCGAAAGGGCTAAAGGGTTACGTTCGAGGCGAGTTGAGGCGCTCCGCACGGCACCCCGCAAACACGTCCGGCCGGACCTCGGGGCAAGGTCCGGCCGGATACGTGAGATTGACGTCAGTCGTTGACGCCTCAGCCGAGCAGGGTGCTCAGCTCAAGGGTCTGCAGACCGTGGGCCTCGGCGACCGGACCGTAAACGACCTGGCCGTCATGGGTGTTGAGGCCCAGCGCGAGCGCGTGGTCGCGGCGCAGCGCCTCGGCCCAGCCGAGGTTCGCGAGCTGCACGATGTAGGGCAGCGTGGCGTTCGTCAGCGCGTAGGTGGAGGTGTTCGGGACGGCGCCCGGCATGTTGGCGACGCAGTAGAAGACCGAGTCGTGGACCTGGAAGGTCGGCTCGGCGTGGGTGGTCGGACGGGAGTCCTCGAAGCAGCCGCCCTGGTCGATCGCGATGTCGACAAGGACACTTCCGGGCTTCATCTTGGCGACGAGCTCGTTGGTGACCAGCTTCGGGGCCTTCGCACCCGGGATCAGCACCGCGCCGATGACGAGGTCGGCCTCGATGACCGCCTTCTCCAGCTCGAAGGCGTTCGAGACGATCGTCTTGATCTTCGTACCGAAGACCTTGTCGGCCTCGCGGAGCTTGTTGATGTCCTTGTCGAGCAGAGTCACGTGGAAGCCCATGCCGATGGCGATCTGCGCGGCGTTCCAGCCGGAGACGCCGCCGCCGATGACCACGCACTCGCCGGCGTGGGTGCCGGGGACGCCGCCCGGGAGCACGCCGCGTCCGCCGGCCGAGCGCATCAGGTGGTAGGCGCCGACCTGCGGGGCCAGTCGGCCCGCGACCTCGGACATCGGGGCGAGCAGCGGCAGCGCGCGGCCCGCGAGCTCGACCGTCTCGTAGGCGATGGCGGTGGTGCCGGACTGCAGCAGGGCGTCCGTGCACTCGCGGGAGGCCGCGAGGTGCAGGTACGTGAAGAGGGTCTGGTCCTTGCGCAGGCGGTGGTACTCCTCCGCGATCGGCTCCTTGACCTTCAGCAGCAGGTCCGCGCTCGCCCAGACCTCGTCGGCGGTGTCGAGGATCTCGGCGCCGGCCGCGACGTACTCCGCGTCCGTGATCGAGGAGCCGACACCGGCGTTCCGCTCGACGACGACCTGGTGGCCGTTGCGGACCAGCTCATGCACGCCGGCGGGCGTGATGGCGACCCGGAACTCGTTGTTCTTGACCTCGCGGGGGATGCCGACCTTCATCGTCGATCACGGTCCTTGGCTCAGGGGATTTTCGGGGCAATGACATACATACCCGCCCACAAGAACGCGCAACGGGATGCACCACAGGATGACGTGGTGAAGCCAGTCTAATGAAGGATGAGGTGCTGTCTAGCCTTGCAAACGAATAATCTCAGTCGGAAGTACTGCGGATTTCGCAGGCTGCGGGGTCGTCTCCCAGCAATCTGTCGGCTGCGGAGCGGTGCAGCCTGGCGGCCGCGGGGTCGCCCAGCCTGTCCAGCGTGTCGGCCAGCCGCACCTGGAGCGCGGCCTGGAGCCGCTGGTCCCCGGCCCTGCGCGCCAGCTCCACCGCCTCCCGGCAGGTGTGCAGCGACTCCTCGGGCCGGCCCGCGTATTCCTGGACCCGCGCCATCTCGCTCAACGCCTTTGCGTGGCCCTGGACATCGGCCAGTCGCCGGTAGCCCGCGGCGGCCGCCCGCCAGCTGCGCAGCGCGTCCCCGTAGCGGCCCGCGTAGGTGTGGACATTGCCGAGCCGCCCGTACAGCCGGGCCTCGTCCGCGCGCTCTCCCCGCGCCAGGGCCTGGGCCAGGGCCCGGCCGAACCAGTCGGAGGCCCGGTGCCAGTCCGCCAGTTCCTGGTAGGCACCGCCTACGGATTCCATCGCGCGGCCCGTCGCGTACGGGTCGTTGGCCGCCTTTCCCGCCACCAGCGCGGCCCGGTAGCGCTCCAGGGCCTCGTGGGTGCGGCCCGTCTCGGCGTCCAGGTCGGCCAGGTTCAGCAGCGCGGCGGCCTGCTCCCGGTGCAGCTCGCGGCGCTCGGCCACGTCGAGGACCAGCCGGTGCAGACCGTAGAGCTCGGGGGCGGCCTCCGCGGTCCCGCGGTGCTCCGCGAGGGCCCGTACGAGGGCGGAGACCAGCCGGCGGGCCAGGGTGTCCAGCTCGCCGTCGGCCACGGCCAGGGAAGCGGCCGCGGACAGCGCGGGCAGCCGGGTGTCCAGCCAGGTGGCGGCCGCCCGCCGGTCGGGGAAGCGCAGGGCGCGCGGCAGGCCGTCCAGCTTCTCCGGCCCGCCGGCGCGAGGGTCCTCCTCCGGCTCGGCCATGGCCCGGCAGGAGTGCAGCAGGCGTACGGTGCGCTCCAGCATGCGGGCCCGGGCCAGCTGGACCTCGGCGGGACGCTCCTTGGTCTCCAGCAGGGCCTGGAGGAGGGGCGCGAGGCTTCCGGGCAGCAGGAACAGGCCGTTGTGGGCGTGGCGCAGCAGGCCCAGGCCGGCGAAGTCGTCGAGCGTGGACTGGGCCGCGGCGACCGAGCAGCCGGCGAGGGCGGACGCGGTGTGCGAGTCGACGAAGCCGGCCGGGGCCAGCGGCAGCAGCCGCAGGGTCCGCTGGGCGGGCTGCGGAAGGGACTCGTAGACGAGGCGGAAGCCGCGGGCCAGGGGGCCGCCGGTGACGGCGGGCATGTCGTGGAGCTGCTTGGCCACGTCGACGACGGAGGCCTTGGGGTGGGCGGCGAGCCAGCCGCCGATCAGTGCGAGCGCGGCGGGCTGGCCGCCGCACTCCTCGGCGAGGGCTTCCGCGGCGCGGGGGTCGGTGGTGACGCGGATGTCGCCGATGCGCTGGACGAGCATCTCCACGGCGGAGGGCGTGTCCAGTCCCCCGATGGTGCAGGGCCGTACGTCGGGGATGCCGGTGAGGGGCCCCTCGGCGGTGACCACGACGAGGCATTCGGGGGTGTCCGGCAGCAGGGCGTCGACCTGGTGCGGATCCACGGCGTCGTCCACCAGGATGATCATCCGCCGGTCGTGGAGCGCGTCGCGCAGGGCGGAGCTGAGCTCGTCCTCGCCGGCGCCGGGCGGGGTGGTGCGGCCGAGCCCCTCCAGCAGGCCCCTGACGGCCCGTTCGGTGGCCACGCCCTGCCCGCCGGGGGAGGTGAGCCGGGTGCGGAGCACGCCGTCGGGGTACTGGTCGGCGACCTCGCGCACGAGCGCCTCGGCGAGGGCGGTCCGGCCGGAGCCGGGCCGCCCCGCGACCAGCAGGACGCGCGCACGGGGGGCTTTGGCCTTGCGGCCCGAGAGGGTGTCGAGCCCGGTCCGTGCGATGTCCTCGCGCAGCTCCTTGAGCTCACGCCGCCGCCCGACGAAATCCGTCACGGATCCGCTCCTCTCGCTGCCTTCGGATGGCGAGCGTAGTTCACGCAGAGCGACGATCCGGGTGGAGCGCGGCGGACAAATCCCCCAATCGGATCAGCCGACATTCACACGACCCCGCGATCCGTCCGCCTCCGGCCTCCCGGCCGGCCCCTCCCCGCCGCCCGGCTCGAACCGGGCCCGGCGGCTCCTGCCCGAAGCCGCACCGTCGGCCCTTCCCCGCAGCTGCCCGGATCGGCGCCCCGGATGCGGGCGGGGCCGCACCTGCCTTCCGGGCGCCACCGGCATCCGAGGCGCGCCCTCCGGCGCGAATCTCGTCCCGGCCTTCAACGCCGTGCCGCTCGACATAAGGCGCGACTTCCATGCGGAGCTGATGAAGATGAACGGGATCACCATGCAGGGAACCATGGCGATCTCAGCCCTCAGCTCCTCGCCCTGGCCGTCCTCACACGCGGTCGGACCCGAGTCGTCTCCGCCGCGGCGGGGATCCTGACCGCCGCGTCCTTCCTGATCACCCGGTTCGGGAACGTCCCGATCAACGGCCGCATCAAGCAGTGGGCTGCCACGGCACCGCCGGCCGATCACGCGGGCATCCTGCGCCGCTGGGAACTGTTCAACGACGCCCGTACCGTCACCGCTGTGGTGGCGTTCGCCCTCCTGGCCTTCCTGGCCCTGCGAGAGACCCCTCCGCGCTCACTGACGGAGAATCCGCTGTAAGCGACCTGATCTCGCGGCCGGCGCTGTGCGTGCGGCGGAGGGGCCTACCCCGTCCGGGCTCCGGCCTCGTACGGGATCAGGCCTCGTACGGGATCAGGCCCCAGACGGGATCAAACCGCGTACGGGATCACGCCTCGTACGGGCGGGCCGGCCAGGGGGACAGGGCCGGGCGGAGGGTTTCGACCCCGCCCGAGGCAAGGGCCGCGGACAGGGCCAGGACGCCCGAGACCAGGCCGGGGTTGCCGAGCCGCCCCGCCAGCACCCCCGCCACCAGCTCCGCCAGCGGCACCCTGGCGATCTCCATGTCGGCCTCCTCCTCGGAGACCTCGTAGCGATCTCCCTCCGCCTCCGCGAGATCCCGCGCCAGGAAGACCCGGACCGCCTCGTCGGAGCCCCCGGGCGACGAGAAGAAGTCGACGAGGACCCGCCAGTCCTCGGCCTTGACGTGCGCCTCCTCGTACAGCTCGCGCTGGGCCGCGTGCAGCGGGTTCTCCCCCGCCACGTCCAGCAGCCCCGCAGGCAGCTCCCACAGCCGGTGCCGGACCGGGTGCCGGAACTGCCGCAGCACCAGCACCCGCTGCTCCTCGTCCAGCGCCAGCACGCACACCGATCCGGGGTGCGCCTGGTAGTCGCGGCGCACCACCGCCCGGTCCGGCATGCGCACCTGATCCGAGCGGACCGCGGTCTTCGCGCCCTGGAACGGGGTCCGGGAGGCGATGACCTCCCACGACTCCGGTGTGTCGACGATGCCGTTGTCCATGGCCATGGCCTTGTACCTTCCCGAGAACGTAGGCAGCCGGGGCACGATCCGTGCCCCGGCTGCCTACGTTATGCGTCAGACCCTCACTTCGCGGACTGCTGCCGCTCCACGGCGGCCTTGACCAGCCCGGCGAACAGCGGGTGCGGGCGCGTCGGGCGCGAGCGCAGTTCCGGGTGGGCCTGGGTGGCCACCAGGTAGGGGTGGACCTCGCGCGGGTACTCGACGTACTCGACGAGCTTGTTGTCGGGCGAGGTGCCGGAGAAGACCAGGCCGGCCTTCTGCTCCAGCTCACCGCGGTAGGCGTTGTTGACCTCGTAGCGGTGGCGGTGGCGCTCGTCCACGTACGCCTGGTCGCCGTAGACCTCGCGCACGATGGAGCCCTCGGCGAGCTTCGCCGGGTACATGCCCAGGCGCATGGTGCCGCCCAGGTCGCCCGCGCCCTCGACGAAGGCCAGCTGCTCCTCCATGGTGGAGATGACCGGGTGCGGGGTAGAGGCGTCGAACTCGGTGGAGTTGGCGTCCTCGATGCCGGCCAGGTTGCGGGCGGCCTCGATGACCACGCACTGCAGGCCCAGGCACAGGCCCAGCAGCGGGATCCTGTTCTCGCGGGCGTAGGTGATCGCGCCGACCTTGCCGTTGACGCCGCGGTCGCCGAAGCCGCCGGGCACGCAGATCGCGTCCACGTCACCGAGCTGCGCCGCCGCGCCGGCCGGGGTCTTGCAGTCGTCGGAGGCGACCCACTTGATCTGCACACGGGCCCGGTTCGCGAAACCGCCGGCGCGCAGCGCCTCGGTCACCGACAGGTAGGCGTCGGGCAGGTCGATGTACTTGCCGACCAGCGCGACCTTGACCTCGTGGTCGGGGTTGTGGACCCGGTCCAGCAGGTCCTCCCAGACGGTCCAGTTGACGTCCCGGAAGGGCAGGTCGAGCTTGCGCACGACGTACGCGTCCAGGCCCTCGGTGTGCAGCACCTTGGGGATGTCGTAGATCGACTTGGCGTCGATCGCGGCGACCACGGCCGCCTCGTCGACGTCGCACATCAGCGAGATCTTGCGCTTGATGGAGGTGGGGACCTCGCGGTCGGCGCGCAGCACGATCGCGTCCGGCTGGATGCCGATGTTGCGAAGGGCGGCGACCGAGTGCTGGGTGGGCTTGGTCTTCAGCTCGCCGGAGGGGCCGATGTAGGGCAGCAGCGAGATGTGCACGACGAAGACGTTGTCGCGGCCGACCTCGTGGCGGACCTGGCGGACGGTCTCCAGGAAGGGCAGCGACTCGATGTCGCCGACCGTGCCGCCGACCTCGGTGATCACGACGTCGACGTCCGCGGTCGCCATCCGGCGGATGCGGTGCTTGATCTCGTTGGTGATGTGCGGGATGACCTGGACGGTGTCGCCGAGGTACTCGCCGCGCCGCTCCTTGGCGATGACCTGGGAGTAGACCTGGCCGGTGGTGACGTTGGCCGAGCCGTCGAGGTCGACGTCCAGGAACCGCTCGTAGTGGCCGATGTCCAGGTCGGTCTCGGCGCCGTCGTTGGTGACGAACACCTCGCCGTGCTGGAACGGGTTCATCGTGCCCGGGTCGACGTTCAGGTACGGGTCGAGCTTCTGCATCGTGACCCGCAGGCCGCGCGCCTTCAGCAGCGCACCCAGGCTGGAGGCCGTCAGGCCCTTGCCGAGGGAGGAGGCGACACCCCCGGTGACGAAGATGTGCTTGGTCGTCATGGCTGTGCTGTTTCGAAAAGCAGCGGGCGGCGTCGCCAAGAGGGGGCTCCCGTGGTCGCGAGGTGAGGTGCGTCCGGCGCCGGCCACCGTCGATCCGGAAGGGTCTCTGGGGGCGCCGAAGCTGCGGTTTCGGGGCTCCTGATTCGCACAGGCAGACCACCGGTCCACGGGGTACCAGCCTATCAGCGCCCGGGCCGGTCCGCCTCCGGCCACGCGGCGCGCGGAGCGTCCGCAGGCGTCGCCCACCACCCGGGACGGCGTATACGCTGTTCACTCGTTTGGATCAGCCGCATTCTTCCCCGGCCCGAGGGGATCACTAGGGTGCCGTCATATCCTGCTCGGATATTGCACACATCCCGCCGAGCAGTCCGTCAGACGGCCTAACCGAGCCGACATACGGAATCATGGGCTCAACGCGGAGATCCCCCACCACACGGAGACCGCGCAACCGCGCAATGCAAGCGCCCTTCGGGGCGAACGTGGCCGTTCGACTGGAGATGCACGTGTCCGGGCGCATCGAGGATTACGCACTCATCGGAGACATGCAGACCGCTGCCCTGGTCTGCCGGGACGGGGCCGTGGACTGGCTGTGCCTGCCCCGCTTCGATTCCCATGCCGTGTTCGCGAGCATCCTCGGCACCGAGGATCACGGGTTCTGGCGGATCGGCCCGGCGTTCCCGGCCGGCTCCGAGGCCCCGCGCGCCACCCGCCGCCGTTACCGCGGTGATTCGCTGGTGCTGGAGTCGGAGTGGGACACCCCGCGCGGGACCGTCCGCGTGATCGACTTCATGCCGCCCCGCGAGGACCACGCACCGCAGCTGATCCGGGTCGTGGAGGGGGTCAGCGGGCGCGTCCCGATGCGCTCCGCGCTGCGCATGCGTTTCAGCTACGGGCGGGTCGTGCCGTGGGTGCACAAGGTGGACGGGCGCACCGTCGCCGTCGCCGGACCCGACTCGGTCTGGCTGGACACCGAGGCGCAGACCTACGGCAAGGACCTGACGACGTACTCGGACTTCACCGTGGGCCCGGGCGACCGGATGAGCTTCAGCATCAGCTGGCAGCCCTCGCACCGGGGCGCGCCCGAGCTGCCGGACGCCGAGGCGGCCCTGGAGTCGACCACCGAGTTCTGGCGCGAGTGGGTCGAGCAGTGCACCTACCACGGGCCCTACCGGGAGGCCGTGATCCGTTCCCTGATCACCCTCAAGGCCCTGACGTACGGCCCCACGGGCGGGATCGTGGCCGCGCCGACGACGTCCCTGCCGGAGGAGATCGGCGGGGTCCGGAACTGGGACTACCGCTACACCTGGCTGCGCGACGCCGCCATCACGCTGTCCTCGCTGCTGCGCACCGGCTACCGCGAGGAGGCCCGCGCCTGGCGCGAGTGGCTGCTGCGGGCGGTGGCCGGCGACCCGGAGAACCTGCAGATCATGTACGGGATCGCGGGCGAGCGGGAGCTCGGCGAGACGGAGCTGGACTGGCTGCCGGGCTACGAGAACTCGCGGCCCGTCCGCGTGGGCAACGGCGCCGCCGGGCAGCTCCAGCTCGATGTGTACGGCGAGGTCACCGAGGCCCTGCACCTGGGCCACATGACGGGCCTGGCCCGCAGCGACTACGCCTCGCTGCTCCAGCTCAAGCTGATCCGCTACCTGGAGACCCACTGGGACCAGCCCGACGAGGGCATCTGGGAGGTGCGCGGCCCGCGCCGCCACTTCGTGCACTCGAAGGTGATGGCCTGGGTGGCGGTGGACCGCACGATCAAGCTCATCGAGAGCGGGGACGCGGACGGCCCGCTGGAGCGCTGGCGCGAGCTGCGCGACGAGATCCACCAGGACGTGTGCGAGAAGGGCTACGACAAGGAACGCAACACCTTCACCCAGTCGTACGGGTCGAAGGAGCTGGACGCCTCCCTGCTGCTGATCCCGCAGATGGGCTTCCTGCCGCCGGACGACAAGCGCGTCATCGGCACCATCGAGGCGATCCAGCGGGAGCTGTCCACTGCCGACGGTTTCATCCTGCGCTACCCGACGTCGGGCGAGGAGGCCGGTGTGGACGGCCTGGAGGGCGACGAGGGCGCCTTCCTCGCCTGCTCGTTCTGGATGGCCGACGACCTGGCGATGATCGGCCGGGTGGACGAGGCGCGGCGGCTCTTCGAGAAGCTGCTGTCGCTGCGCAACGACCTCGGGCTGCTGGCGGAGGAGTGGGACCCGCGGCTCCAGCGCCAGGTCGGGAACTTCCCGCAGGCCTTCAGCCACGTTCCGCTGATCGACACAGCGCTGCGGCTGACCGCGAGCGGGGCGTACGGGGGCTAAGGGCTGTCCCGGTCCGCGTCCGCTCGGGCCGCGGGACCGGCCGGCTGCGCCCGTCCCGCGGACGCGGTCCCGCACGGCGCGGGACCGGCCCGCCGCGCCCGTGTGATCCGCCCCGCCTACCCTGGAGGGGTCCTGCACCCTTCTCCGGAGGGGGAACAGCCATGGCGCCCTTCACGAAGGCGGGTACGGCCCTTGCCGCGCTCCGCGAGGATCTGTCCGGCGAGGTCTTCGCCCCCGGTGATGCGGGGTACGACGAGGCGCGCACGGTCTTCAACGCGATGATCGACCGCCGGCCGGCCGTCATCGCCCGGTGCGAGAGCCCCGCCGACGTGGTGACCGCCGTCCGGTTCGCCAGGGAACTGGACCTGAAGATCGCGGTCCGCGGCGGTGGGCACAGCGTCGCCGGGATGTCCCTCAACGACGGCGGGCTCGTCGTGGACCTGCGGCGGATGAACGGGGTGACGGTCCGCCCCGCGGCGAAGGCCGCCCTCGTCGGTGGCGGGGCCACGATGAGCCACCTGGACCGGGCGTGCCAGCCGTACGGCCTGGCGACGACCGGCGGGCGGGCCTCCACGACCGGTGTCGGAGGTTTCGTGCTGGGCGGCGGCTCGGGCTGGCTGGACCGGAAGTTCGGGCTGGCGGTCGACAACCTCCTGGGCGCGGAACTGGTCACCGCGGAGGGCGAGCTGCTCCAGGTGACCGCGCGGGACCACCCGGAGCTCTTCTGGGGGCTCCACGGCGGCGGCGGCAACTTCGGCATCGCCACCTCGCTCACTCTGCGCCTGCACGAACTGCCCTCCATGGCGATCGCGCTCGTGCTCTGCCTGCCGGAGCACGGCCCGGAGGTGGTCCGTACGTTCCGCGACGTCATCGAGGCGGGGCCGCGCGAGGCGGGCGGTGCCGCCTTCTACCTGACCGCCCCGCCCGAGCAGTTCGTGCCGCCGCACCTGGTGGGCCGGATGCTGTCCGGTGCGCTCCTGACCTACGCCGGGCCCGAGGAGGAGATGCGCGCGCTCGCCGCGCCGCTGCTGGCGGTCCCCCATGTGGCGGAAGTCGTCACGGCCATCCCGTACGCCGACCTCCAGTGCATGACCGACGATCCGCCGGGGATGCGGAACCACTGGTCCGCGGAGTACCTCACGCAGGCACCGGACGCGTTCGTGGACGTCTTCTGCGCCCGCGCCGGGTCCATGCCGGTGCCCACCCGAACCCAGCACCTGTTGTGGCCGCAGGGCGGCGCGATCGCCGAGGGCCCGGACGACTACCCGGTGCCCTACCGCGGCGCCTCCTGGGCCGTGCACCCCTTCGGCGTCTGGGAGGACCCGGCCGATGACGAGCGGTGCCGGCAGTGGGTCAAGGACGTCCGCGCCGACGCCGCGCCGTGGAGCACCGGCGCCGTCTACCTCAATCTCACCGGGGACGAGGGCGCGGACCGGGTGGTGGCGGGTCTCGGCGCCGAGAACATGCGGCGGCTGGGCGCGCTGAAACGCCGGTACGACCCGGACAACGTGTTCCGCTACAACCACAACATCCGGCCGGCCTGACGGGCACCGGAGCGGGCAGCGGAGCGGGCGGTGGCCGGGCCGGCGCGGGACGGGGCAAGGCCCGCCGGACCGGTCCCGCGTGACGCACACCACAGTCGGCCGGTGGTCGGATAATCCCCTTGCGCAGAGGACGAGTTGTCGGGCCGGACGGGGGCACGCGGCCGTCGTCGAGCGGGTGGTGATGTGCGCGGAACGGGCCTGCCGGTAGCGTCCCGCGACATGGACAACCAGGGCGGGATCACGGTTCAGCGGGCACTGGAGCTGCCGGGGCTGCGCGGCGGACTGCCTGAGGTGGTGGCCTGCGCCGACCGCCTGGGCCGGACCGTCCGCTGGGTGCACGCGGGCGAGGTGCCCAACATCGCCTCGCTGCTCAAAGGCGGCGAGCTGCTGCTGACCACGGGGCTCGGCCTCGGCACCCGGCCCGCCGAGCAGCGTGCCTTCGTACGCCGCCTCGCCGACCGGGGGATCGCCGCGCTGGTGGTCGAACTGGGCCCGCGCTTCACCCGGCTGCCGGCGACGATCGTGGAGACGGCGCGCACGGTGGGCCTGCCGCTGGTCCAGCTCCACCGGGAGGTTGCCTTCGTCGCCGTCACGGAGGAGGTCCACACCGAGATCGTCAACGGCCACTACGCCCTGCTCCAGCGGGCCGAGGAGGTCCACCGGCGGTGTACGCAGGCCCTGCTGGGCGGCGGCGGCATCCCGCAGGTGCTGCGGATCTTGGCGGACTTCACCGGCAACCCGGTCTTCCTGGAGACCCCCGACGGCCAGCTGCTGTACGCCGCCGGCAGCGCGGGCGTGGACGCGGGCGCCGACCCGCTCCAGGTGTGGGAGGGCCTGCGGGGCCAGCGGGAGGCGGAGCCGTCGGCGAACACGGTGGTGGTCGACGTGCCGGGCGGCGGCCACGGCACAGGCTCCGTCCGCGCGCGGGTCGTCCTGACCGGGATCTCGGCCCCGCTGCTGCCGGTCCACCGGATGGCGGCGGAACGCACCGCGGGGGTCCTGGCGGTGGTCCTCATGCAGGCCCGCCAGGAGGAGGAGCTGGCGGCGCGCGGGCGCGGCGACTTCCTGACGGACCTCGCCGAGGGCCGCATCCCGGCGCAGGACGCCCCGGCGCAGGCCCGCGTCCTCGGCTTCAAGCCGGGCGCGGGACCGCTGCTGCCGATCGTGATGCGGCTGTCCTCGGGGCTGGGCCCTTCGGGCAACTGGGCCGTCCTGGCCCGGGCGGTCCTGGAGGAGCTCGCGTCGGTCGGGGTCCCGGTCCTGCTGGGTGTACGCCCGGTGGAGGGCCGGGTCCCGCTGCTGGTCTCGCTGCGTGCGGAGTCGGAGCGGACGGCGGTCGCGGACCGGGTCGCGGCCGCGCTGCGGGCGGGCGTCGAACGCGCCGGCCTGGACCGGGCGTCCGCCCCGCCGGCCGTGGTCGTGGGGGTCGCGGGCGGGTGGACCGCGGCTTCGGCGGGCCTGCGCCACGCGGCGGAGACCGCCACCGCCGCCCACGGCCTGCCGGCCCGTCCCTGGTACGACGCCCGGCGGCTGGACATCGACCTGCTGCTGTGGCGGCTGCGCGAGCACCCCGACCTGGCGGCTTTCGTGGACCGGGCCATCGGCCCGCTGCGCACCCACGACCTGACCTCGCGCCCGCCGCTGCTGCCCACGCTGGAGACGTACCTGGCGCACGCGGGCCGCAAGGCGGAGACGGCCCGCGAGCTCCACCTGAACCGCCAGACCCTCTACAACCGCCTGGCCCGCATCTCGGAACTGCTGGGCACGGACCTGGACGACCCGGAAACGGTCCTCGGCCTCAGCCTGGCCCTGCGGGCCCGCCGCCACACCACGACCTGACGGACGGCCCGTCAGCGGCGGGTGTGTTCCGTCAACTCGTCGTAGACGGACAGGACCTGCGCGACGGTGTCGTCCTCGGACGGCCACGTCCGCGCCTGCGCCAGGCCCGCCGCAGCCAGTGCCGCCCGGCGGTCCGCGTCCGCCAGGAGGCCGGTCACCGCCGAGGCGAGGGCCTGCGGGTTCCCGGCCGGCACCAGCACCGCGCCCTCGCCCACCAGCTCGGGCACGCCCCCGACCGCTGTGGCCACCAGCGGGACCCCGGCGCGCAGGGCCTCCTGCGCCAGCGGGGCCCGCTCCTCCCAGCGGCTCGGCAGCACCGCCACGTCCGCCGACGCCAGCAGCTGCGCCGCGTCCCGGCGGCGCCCGAGGAGCCGTACCGGAAGCTCCTCCGCCTCGATGCGCCGGGACAGTTCGGCCCGCAGCGGCCCCTCCCCCGCGATCACCAGCAGCGGCGGGGGGTCCAGCGTCCGCCACTCCCGGGCTGCGTCGAGGAGGACGCAGTACCCGCGGCGGGGCACCAGGCTGCCGACCGCGATCACCAACGGGCGCTCCACCGCGCCCAGTTCCGCGCGGGCCTTGCCCGGATCCGGGTCCGTGTCCGCCGTACCGGCCACGACCGTGGCCACCGGCGCCAGCCGCGCGTCCCGGGCGCCCCGCAGCCGGGCGAGGTCCACCTGGTCCGAGGAGGCTCCGAGCACCACCGCCGCGGCCCGTGCCACGTGCCGTTCCAGGACTCGGCCCAGCCGGCCGAGCCCCCCGTCGGACCCGGTTCCGCTCCCGTGCCAGCTCACCACCAGCGGGACCCGCCGCCCCCGCAGGGCCAGCGCGGCCCGCATCCCGGCGCGCACCCCGTGCGCGTGCACGAGGTCGGCACCGGCGCAGGCGGCCCGGAGCTCGCGCACCGCGTCCGGCGCGAACCGCGCCCCGGCGCCGGTGAAGTCGTACTCCCCCTCCGCTTCGACGGGCGCGCACACCGTGACCCGTACACCGCGCGCGGCGAGCCCGGTCGCGAGCGACCGCACGTGCGCGCTGCTGCCCGCGCCGCTGCCGAGCACTTGGACGGTACGCAGCGGCGGCCGCCCGTAGGGCTGTGCGGGGACGGACGCGGAGGCCGGGGAGCTGCTCACGTGGCCGAAGCTCCAGGGTGAGGGGAGTCAGAGACGTCGCCCAGGATGCCAGTCCGCACGCGCGTTCCGGGACCATACGGGTGCGGATCCCGTGAGAGATACGGCAGGACACCGTCAAGTCTCACCCACACGGGCTACCCGCCGTCACCGCGGCACCCCTGCCGGCCCTCGCCGGCGGCCCCACCGGACGGCCCCCAAGACGCCCCCGCCCGTCAGGCGTCCACGCGTCCCACGCGACCCACGCGACGTCAGACACCCGGTCGGCGCCGCACCGGCCAGTGGCAGGCACCGCGTCAGACACCGGCAGGCACGGGCAGGCACCGCGTCAGACACGGCCCGCGCCCGGCCAGGCGACCGGCGACCGGCGCCCGGCGCCCGGCGCCCGGCGTATCGTCAGGCGCCCGGGGCGTCCCGGGTCACCTCGGGTACCGGTGCGCCGCCTGTCGCACCAGGCGTTCCGCGCACCGCCCCGCGTCAGGCGTCCGCGCGCGCCGCGGCGAGGAGTTCCTCCGCGTGCGCCCGCGCCGAGGCCGAGTCCTCGTGGCCGGCCAGCATGCGCGACAGCTCGCGGACGCGGTCCTCGCCCTCCAGCACGGTGACCCCGCTGCGCGTCACGGAGCCGTCGTTGGTCTTCTCGACGAGCAGCTGCCGGTCCGCGAAGGCCGCCACCTGAGGCAGGTGCGTGACCACGACCACCTGCGCCGACTTGGCGAGCTTCGCCAGCCGCCGGCCCACCTCGACGGCCGCCTTGCCGCCGACGCCGGCGTCGACCTCGTCGAAGAGGTAGGTGGGCACCGGGTCGGAGCCCGCGAAGACGACCTCCACGGCCAGCATCACCCGGGACAGCTCACCGCCCGAGGCGCCCTTGGCGATGGGCCGCGGCTGGGCGCCGGGGTGCGGGGCCAGCAGCAGCTCGACCTCGTCCGTGCCGGAGGGACCGTAGGCGACCGGCCGGCCGTCCACCTCCACCCCGTCGGGGTCCTCGGTCTGCCGGATGTCGATGGTCACCCGCGCGTGCGGCATCGCCAGCGAGGCCAGCTCCTCCGTGACGGCGGAGGCGAAGCGGGTCGCGGCCTCCACCCGGGCGTCCGTCAGGGCCTGCGCCAGTCCGGACAGCTCGGAGCGCAGCCCGTCCCGCTCGGCCGTCAGTTCCGTGATCCGTTCGTCGTCGCCGTCCAGCTCCAGCAGCCGCGCCGAGCCTTGCTCGGCCCACTCCAGGACGGCGTCCACGGTGCCCTCGGCGCCGTACTTGCGCGTCAGCTGGGTCAGGGCCGCCCGCCGCTCCTCCACCGCGGCCAGCCGCAGCGGGTCGGCGTCCAGGTCATCGGCGTAGCCCGCCAGCTCCCCCGCCACATCGGCCAGCAGGATGCCCAGCTCACTGATCCGCTCCGCGAGCGCGCCGAGCGCCGGGTCGTGGGAGCGTACGGACTCCAGGGCCCGGTGGGCGCCCGCGACGAGCGTGTTCGCGTCGAGGACCTCGGGGTCCTCGGGGTTCCCGGCCAGCGCGCCGTGCGCCAGCTGCGCCGCCGAAGCCAGCGATTCGGCGTGTCCGAGGCGTTCCGCCTCCGCCGCCAGCTCGGTGTCCTCGCCGGCCACCGGCTCCACGGCCGCGATCTCCTCCAGCCCGAAGCGCAGCAGGTCCGCTTCCTGGGCCCGCTCCCGGGCCCGGGTGGTGAGGGTGTCCAGCTCGGCGGCGACCGCGCGCAGCCGCCGGTAGGCGGCCGCGTACTTCTCCAGCGGCACGGCGACGGCGTCCCCGGCGTACCGGTCGAGCGCCTGCCGCTGCCGGGCCGGGCGCAGCAGCCCCTGCTGGTCGGTCTGGCCGTGCACGGCGACCAGGTCGTCCGCGAGCTCGCCGAGCAGGCCGACGGGCACGGAGCGGCCGCCGACGTGGGCGCGCGAGCGGCCCTCGGCGGAGACGGTCCGGCTGATCAGCAGCACGCCGTCGTCGAGCTCGGCCCCGGCCTCCTCGGCGCGCAGCGCGGCGGGAGCGTCGGCGCGCAGGACGATGCGGCCCTCGACGACTGCGGCCTTGGCCCCGATACGCACCAGGGCCGGGTCGGCGCGACCGCCGAGCAGCAGCCCGAGGCTGGTGACGACCATCGTCTTGCCGGCGCCGGTCTCGCCGGTCACCGCGGTGAAACCGGGCGACAGCTCGACCACCGCGTCGTCGATGACTCCGAGCGACCGTATCCGCATCTCCTCAAGCACGGGACGACGATACCGAGGTTTCTGCGGTGCCATGTGACGTCACCCGCCGGGAGTTCTTCGAACGTCCGTGCTATTGGGGCCCGGGGGCCGGGCCGCCCTAGTGCGGCGCCCCGCGCCAGCCCGACACCGGCAGCGCGAACTTCGCCACGAGCCGGTCCGTGAAGGACGCGTGGTGCAGGCGGGCCAGGCGCACGGGCACCGCACCCCGCCGTACCTCCACCCGGGCTCCGGCCGGCAGCTCCAGCATGCGGCGGCCGTCGCACCACAGCACCCCGTGCGGGGTCCCCGGCTGCACTTCCACCGCCAGCACCGAATCGGGCGAGGTCACCAGCGGCTTCGCGAAGAGCGCGTGCGCACTGATCGGCACCATCAGCAGCGCCTCGACCTCCGGCCAGACCACCGGACCGCCCGCCGAGAAGGCGTACGCCGTGGAGCCCGTCGGAGTCGCGCAGACGATCCCGTCACAGCCGAAGCCGGACACCGGGCGCCCGTCGATCTCCAGGACCACCTCCAGCATCCGCTCCGGCGACACCTTCTGGACCGCGGCCTCGTTCAGCGCCCAGTCCCGGTGCAGGACGTCGCCGTTCGTGCGCACGACCACATCGAGGGTCATCCGCTCCTCGACCTCGTACTCGCGCGTGACCACCCGGTCCACGACCTTGTCCAGATCGTCCCGCTCGGCCTCGGCGAGGAACCCCACCCGGCCGAGGTTGACCCCGAGCATCGGCACCCCCGAGGCACGCGCGTACTCGGCGCCGCGCAACAGGGTCCCGTCGCCGCCGAGCACGATCAGCAGCTCGCAGCCGTCGAGCAGCCCGTCGGCCGGCTCCGCCACCAGCTCCACCTCGGGCGGCAGCGGCAGGTCCACCGCCTCCTGCTGCAGGACCCGTACGCCCAGCCCGCACCGCAGCAGCCCCTGGACGACCAGCTCGGCGCTGCGGATGGCCGCGGGCCGCCCGGTGTGCGCGAGCAGGAAGACGGTCCGCCCCGCGGCGGGACCCGGCGCCGTGGCCGCAGGCACAGCCGGACGCGACCCCGCAGCCGTGCCCCCTGAACCTGCCGAACCCGCTGTATCCGTCGTATCCGCCGAACTCGCGGAACCCGCTGAACCCGCTGAACGCGCTGAACCTGTCACTGCGGCCCCTCCGCCACTGCACGATCGACATCCGCCGGGTCGAGTGCCGGTGCCCCCGCCCTCAGCCACAGAAAGTACTCGACGTTCCCCGACGGGCCGGGCAACGGGCTCGCCGTCACCCCGACGACCCCCAGGCCCAGCTTCCCCGCCTGCGCCGCGACCCCGCGCACGGCCTCCGCCCGCAGCTCCGCGCTGCGCACGACGCCGCCGCTGCCCAGCCGGTCCTTGCCGACCTCGAATTGCGGCTTGACCATCAGCACCAGGTCCGCGTCCGGCGCCGTGCACCGCACCAGCGCGGGCAGCACCAGACCGATGGAAATGAAGGACAGGTCACCGACGACCAGGTCGGCGGGGATCCCGCCGATCTGCTCCAGGGTCAGCTCGCGGACGTTCGTACGGTCCTTCACGGTGACCCGGTCGTCGCTCTGCAGCGACCAGGCCAGCTGCCCGTACCCGACGTCGACGGCGACCACATGGGCCACCCCCGCCCGCAGCAGCACATCGGTGAACCCGCCGGTGGAGGCGCCGGCGTCCAGCGCCCGCCGCCCTTCCACCCGCAGCCCCAGCGGCCGGAAGGCGGCCAGTGCGCCCGCGAGCTTGTGGCCGCCGCGCGAGACGTAGTCGGGATCGCTGTCGTCCTTGAGGACCACCAGGGCCGCACTGGTCTCGACCTGGGTGGCGGCCTTGGTCGCGGTGGTGCCGGCCACGGTCACCCGGCCCGCGGCGATCAGCTGCGCGGCGTGCTCGCGCGAGCGGGCCATGCTGCGGCGTACCAGTTCGGCGTCCAGGCGGCGGCGTGCCACTCCTGCCACGTTCGGTTCAGCTCCTGTTTTCGTACGGACCAGGGACGGGCGGTGCGTCCAGCGCGGTCAGCGCCTCGCGCAGCCCCCGGTGGACATCCTCGTACACCCCGAGGTGTCCGTCCGCCGTCAGGTGGTCGGCGTCCGCCAGCCGCGCCAGGTGCGCGTCCACGCCGGCGTGACCGGTGGGCGTGCGTACGACGCCCAGCGGGACGGGCCCCGCGGGCCCGCCGGCGGCTCCGCGGGAGCCCTCGCCCCCGTCCGGCGCCCCGGCATCGGCATCGGCATCGGCCCGCGCCGCTGCTTCGGTGGCTTCGGCGGCATCGTCGGTCATGCCCCGACGCTACCCCGAAGCATCCCGCGACCAGGCCGCGGCTCTGCGGTACCGTCGTGATCACGATGGCTACGATCGAGGAGTGCCGCGAAGCACTCGACCAACTCTCCGGCAACCTTGCGCGGGCCGAAGGCGGCGTACGCGGCGCGGCCGCGCTCGACCGCTCCCTGAGCTGCCACGTCACGGACCTGGACCGGACCTTCACGGGCCGCCTCCACGACGGCCGGATCCGAGTGGACACGGTGACCCCCGGCCCGCCCGCGGCCAAGGCCGACATCCGGCTCGCGATGACCGGCGACGACCTGGTCGCCCTGGTGGCGGGCGACCTCAAGTTCGCCAAGGCCTGGGCCTCGGGCCGAGTCAAACTGGAAGCGGGCTTCCGCGACCTGCTCCGCCTCAAAGCCCTCCTCTGACGCCCCGCCCTCACCTCCAGCCCACCGACGCCCGGGACGCAAATCCAGCCTCGCCGGCGTTTGAGGCGCGGGGTCCGGGGCGGAGCCCCGGGAAGCCCGGGCGCAGCCCGGGGCCGCTTGCACGACGCCACCGCCACCGCCCCCGCACCCGCACCCGCACCGACCCGCCGGCGGAGCCCCGGCCCCTGCGCCGCGCCGGTCAAACGGCGGCGGAGCCCGCCCCCGCCCCCGCCCGAGCCCTCCGCGCCGCGGGAATCACCAGCGGCGTCCCCGTCTCCGGATCGTCGATCACCTGGCAGCGCAGCCCGAAGACCCGCTCCACCAGCCCGGCGGTGACCACCTCGGCCGGCGCCCCCTCGGCGACGACCCTGCCGTCCCGCATCGCGATCAGGTGCGTGGCGTAACGGGCTGCGTGGTTGAGGTCGTGCAGCACCGCGACCAGCGTCCGCCCCTGGTCCTCGTGCAGCTCGGCGCACAGGTCGAGCACGTCGATCTGGTGCTGGATGTCCAGGTAGGTCGTCGGTTCGTCGAGCAGCAGCAGCGGAGTCTGCTGGGCCAGTGCCATCGCGATCCACACACGCTGCCGCTGCCCGCCCGACAGTTCGTCCACGGCACGGTCGGCCAGCTCCGCGACCCCGGTCGAGGCCATCGACTCGGCCACGATCCGCTCGTCCTCGGGCGACCACTGCCGCAGCAGCCCCTGGTGCGGGTACCGGCCGCGCGAGACGAGATCGGCCACCGTGATGCCGTCCGGAGCGATCGAGGACTGCGGGAGCAGCCCCAGGGTCCTGGCGACCTTCTTCGCCGGCATCGACCCGATGGCCTGACCGTCCAGCAGCACCCGCCCGGCGGACGGCTTCAGCATCCGCGACAGCGCGCGCAGCAGGGTGGACTTGCCGCAGGCGTTGGGGCCGACGATCACGGTGAAGGAGTGGTCGGGGATCTCGACCGAGAGGTTCTCGGCGATGACCCGCTGGTCGTAGCCGAGGGTCACGTTCTCCGCGGTCAGCCGCTGCACTGGGTACTCCTCAGGTTCCGGTGTGTTGCCGTCATATCCGTCCCGCCTTGCGCTCGGTGGCGAGCAGCCAGAGCAGGTAGACGCCTCCGACGAGCCCGGTCACCACGCCCACCGGCAACTGGTCGGCGCCGAAGGCCCGCTGCGAAGCCCAGTCGGACACCAGCAGCAGCACCGAGCCCATGAGGGCCGCGGTCAGCAGGTTCCCCCCGGGTGAGCGGGTCAGCCGGCGGGCCAGTTGCGGGGCGGCCAGCGCGACGAAGCTGATGGGGCCGGCCGCGGCGCTCGCCGCGGTGGTGAGCAGGATCGCCGCGAGCATCAGCAGCAGCCTCGTACGCTCCACCCGCACCCCGAGGGCGTAGGCGGCGTCGTCGCCCATCTCCATCATCCGCAGGGCCCGGCCCTGGCCGAGGACCAGCGGGAAGAGCACCGCGCACAGCCCGAGCAGCGGCCACACCTGCGCCCAGTCGCGGCCGGCCAGCGAGCCCGTGAGCCAGACCATCGCGCGCGTCGCCTCGACCAGCTGGGCCTTCGTCAGCAGGTACTGGATCACGGCGACGAGCATGGCGGAGGCGCCGATGCCCACCAGGACCAGCCGGTATCCCTGGATGCCCTGCTGGTAGGCCAGCAGGTAGACGGCCAGGCCCGCCAGCAGGCCCCCGAGGACCGCGCCGACGGCCACCGCGGTGGCGCCACCGCCGAACACGATGATCACGACGAGGGCGCCCACCGCCGAGCCGTACCCGAAGCCGAGCAGGTCCGGGGAGCCGAGCGGGTTGCGGGACACGGACTGGAAGACGGCGCCGGCCATCCCGAGCGCCGCACCGACGAGCAGGGCCACCAGGACCCGCGGCAGGCGCAGGTCGTTGACGATGAAGTCGTTCGCGGGGGTGCCGTTGCCCAGCAGGCTCTGCACGACGTCCCAGGGTTCGATCGGGAAGTCGCCGGTCCCGATGAGCAGGACGGCCAGCGCGAGGGCCGCGAGGGCCAGCAGCAGCCCGACGGCCAGGGCGCGTCGCTCCACGCGCAGCGAGATCCCGCCGGGCAGTTGTAGGCGGCGGGGCACGGTCGGGCGTCCCTGGAGCTTGACGGTCACAGCTGGGCCATCCTTTTGCGCCGGACCAGGCAGATGAAGACGGGGCCGCCGAGGAGCGCGGTGACGATGCCCACCTGGAGTTCGGCCGGCCGGGTCACGACGCGCCCCACGATGTCGGCGCCGAGCAGCAGCACGGGTGACAGCACGGCGGAGTAGGCCAGCACCCAGCGCATGTCCGGCCCGGTGAACGCCCGTACGAGGTGCGGGATCATCAGGCCGATGAAGACGATGGGCCCGCAGGCGGCGGTCGCCGCCCCGCACAGCAGCGTGATGGCGAGCACGGCGCCGATCCGGGTACGGGCCAGGTCGGCCCCGAGCGAGCGCGCGGTGTCGTCGCCCATGGCCATCGCGTTGAGCGGCCGGCCCAGGGACAGCGCGAGCACCGCACCGACCAGCAGGAAGGGGGCGACCTGCCGGACGGTGTCCATGTTGGCCGAGGCCAGCGAACCCACCGTCCAGAAGCGGAGCTTGTCCAGCGCCTTGCTGTCCATCAGCTGGACGGCGTTGATGTAGCCGACCAGGGCGGCGCTGGCCGCCGTACCCGCGAGCGCGAGCCGCACCGGCGTCGCGCTGCGGCTGCCGCCGAGCACGTAGACGACGACCGAGACGACGGCGGCGCCGAGGAAGGCCCACCAGACGAACTCGCTCAGGGAGCGGGCCCCGAAGAAGCTGATCGCGGACACGACCGCGGCCGCGGCCCCGGCGTTGACGCCGAGGATGCCGGGCTCGGCCAGTGGATTGCGGGTGAGGGCCTGCATCACGGCCCCCGACAGCCCGAGGCCCAGTCCCACCATCAGTCCGAGGAGGGTGCGCGGGACCCTCAGGTCCCGCACCACCACGTCGGAGGGGGTTCCCGCGTAGCCGAACAGGCCGTGCCAGATTTCGTCGAGCGGCATCGGCCGGGCGCCCACGGCGATGCTCGCGACCGCGATCAGCGCCAGCACCACGAGGGCGATCAGCAGACCGGCGGCGCGCGCGCCGTGCCGCGGGCGGACGGCGGCGGGGGGCGCCGCGCTCTGTTGAGGGGGAATATCGACCAACACGCAGGTTAGGTTAGCCTACCCTGCGCCTTGTATATGCTCCTTGCACGGCCCGGACCTCCCGGTCTTCCGGTCTCACCGGTCGCCCGGTCGCCCGGTCTCACCGGTCTAAAGACCGAGCCGGGCAAGGGCCTTGTCCGCGTCCAGCGAGCAGGAGCCCTCCCCGGCCTGCGACCAGGCCGCCGCGCACAGCGCCCGCAGCCCGTCCACCGGGTCCCCGCCCTCCCCGCGCAGCTCCAGCCCGTCCTCTCCCGCGGCAGCCGTCCAGCCACCGCACCGGAAGCCGTCCCCGGCCGGTTCCACCTCCGGCTGCCCGGTCAACAGCCCCCGCAGATCCCGGTCCACATAGGTCGGCCGGTGCCGGGGCTCCGCCCGCAGCAGCTGCTCCGCGTCCGTCACCCCGGTCAGCACCAGCAGCGAGTCCACCTCCCCGTGGAAGGCCCCCTCGATGTCGGTGTCCAGCCGGTCCCCCACCACCAGCGGCCGCTTCGCCCCGGTCCGCAGCACCGTCTCCCGGTGCATCGGGGGCAGCGGCTTGCCCGCCACCTGCGGCTCCGCGCCCGTCGCGATCCGCACGACCTCCACCGCGGCCCCGTTGCCCGGTGCGATCCCGCGCGCCCCCGGGATCGTCAGGTCGGTGTTGGAGGCGTACCACGGCACCCCCCGGTTGATCGCGTAGGCCGCCTCCGCGAACCGGCCCCACGCCAGGTCCGGACCCCCGTACCCCTGGACCACGGCCGCGAGCCCCTCCTCGTCGGCCGACTCCACCGGCACCAGCCCGCGTTCGCGCAACGCCACCCGCAGCCCCTCGCCCCCGATCACCAGCACCTTCGACCCCGGCTCCACCTGATCGGCGATCAGGCGGGCCACCGCCTGCGCCGAAGTGATCACCTCGGACGCCTCGGTGGGGATGCCCAGCTCCCCCAGGTGCTCCGCCACGGACTCCGGCGTGCGCAGGGCGTTGTTCGTCACGTACGCGAGGTGCATCCCGTCCGCCCGGGCCGCGGCGAGGGACTCCACGGCGTGCGCGATGGCCTGCCCGCCCGCGTACACCACCCCGTCGAGGTCGAGCAGCGCCGTGTCGTACGCCTGGTGCAGACTCCGCTCACTCGCGGCGGGAATGGTCCTGCTCTGCCCGGTCATCCTGTCCGCTCCTCATACGTTCGATCCTGTCCGATTCCGTACTCCCCCGATCATCCCGCATCGCGAGACGGGTCTTACCATGCACCAATGACCACATCTGGCACCGCGGAGCACGGGCTGCGCCTGATCCCCTTCCACGGCCTGCGCTATGACCCGGAGCGTGTCGGCAGCCTGGCCGCCGTCACCTCGCCGCCGTACGACGTGGTCGTACGCCCCGACGGAGTCGACCACCTCGAATCCGCCGACCCGCACAACATCGTCCGTCTGATCCTGCCGCAGGCGGGCACCCCCGCCGCCCGTAACGAACAGGCCGCGCGCACCCTGCACCACTGGCTGGCCGAGGGCATCCTCAGCGCCGACCCGGAGCCCGCGCTCTACGTCTACGAGCAGCGCCGGGCCGGCCTCCTCCAGCGCGGGATCATCGGCGCCCTCGCCCTCTCCACCGCCGACGCCGGCATCGTCCTGCCCCACGAGGACGTGATGCCGGACGTGGTCACCGACCGGGCCGGCCTGATGCGGGCCACCTCCGCCAACCTCGAACCCCTCCTCCTCACCTACCGCGGCGACGATCCGGCCACGGGCGCGGCCGCGGTCGTCGAGCAGACGGCCCGGCAGCCCCCGCTGCTGTCCACGACCACCGAGGACGGCTTCCAGCACCGCCTCTGGGCCATCACGGACCCGGCCGAACTCGCCGCCGTCACCGCCGACCTCAGCGACCGCCAGGCCCTCATCGCGGACGGCCACCACCGCTGGGCGACCTACCTGCGCCTCCAGGAGGAACACGGGTCCCCCACCGCCTGGGACTTCGGCCTGGTCCTCCTCGTGGACACCGCCCGCTACCCGCTCCAGGTCCGCGCCATCCACCGGATGCTGCGCCGCCTCCCCGTCGCGGACGCCCTCGCCGCCGTCGAGGGCCACTTCCGCGTCCGCCCCGTCGACGGGCCGCTCCCGCTCGCCGTGGAGGCCCTCGCGGACGCCGCCGAGCGCGGCAACGCCTTCCTCCTCGCCGGCGACGGCACCTTCCACCTGGTCACCGACCCCGACCTGGGCCTGCTGGAGCGCACGGTCCGGCGCGACCGCCCGGAGGCCTGGCGCCGGCTGGACGCCACCGTCCTGCACGCGACCCTGCTCGACGCCCTGTGGCAGATCCCGGACGCGCCGGAGCAGATCACCTACATCCACGACGCGGCCGCCACCGTGGCCATGGCCGAACGCCACGGCGGCACCGCGGTCCTGCTCCACCCCGTACGCGAGGAGGTCGTGCGGGACCTGGCACGCCAAGGCGTCACCATGCCCCGCAAGTCCACGTCCTTCGGTCCGAAACCGGCCACCGGCCTGGTGCTGCGCGGCTTGGAGTGAGCGGAGCGGGCCGGGCCCGGACACGAAGAAGGGCGGTACCCCGACCGGGGTACCGCCCTTCTCCTCAATGCCCGGATTGACGCCCGGGCACCGCTTTCAGCGTGCGTCAGGCCTTGTCGCGACCCGCGTCCCGCCCGTCGTCCTCGGCGTCCCTGTCGTCCTCGACGACGTCGACCTCGTCGGTGACGTCGAAGTCGGCGTCGGCGTCGGACCGCTCCAGCGGCTCGTACTCGTCGTCGTCCTCGTCGTAGTACTCGGCGACGTCGGAGGCGCGCTCGGCCGCGGCGACCTCGGGGTCGTCCTCGTCCTCGTCGTCCTCGTCGTCCAGGTCGTCCAAGTCGCCGGCGACGTCGTCGTCAGCGCCCGTGGCGATCGAGGCGTCGACGAACTCGACGCCGTCGAGCTCGGCGAGGCGGTCGGAAGCGTCGGTGGACCCTTCCTTGTCCGCTTCGAGGGTCTTGGCGAACCACTCGCGGGCCTCGTCCTCGCGCCCGGCCGCCAAGAGGGCGTCGGCGTAGGCGTACCGCAGGCGCGCCGTCCAGGGCTGGACGCTGTTGGAGGCGAGCTCCGGGCTCTGCAGGGTGACGATGGCGGCTTCGAGCTGTCCCTGGTCGCGCCGGGCACCGGCAGCGACCAGCCGCATCTCGACCTGGCCGGCCTTGTCCAGCTTCTGCACCTCGGGCTCGCCGGCCATGGCCAGTGCCCGCTCCGGGCGGCCGAGGCCGCGCTCGCAGTCGGCCATGACGGGCCAGAGCTCGACCGAACCGGTCATGCGCTTGGCGGCACGGAACTCCGCGAGCGCCTCGCTGTACTTCTGGCTGGCGTAGGCGGCGAAGCCGGCGGCCTCACGGACGGCGGCGACGCGGGAGGCCAGGCGCAGGGCGATCCGCGAGTACGCGTACGCCTGCTCCGGGTCCTCGTCGATTAGACGCGCGACCATGACCAGGTTCTTCGCAACTTCCTCGGCCAGACCCTTGGGCAGGCTCAGCAGCTCCTGGCGCACGTCGGAGTCGATCTCGAAGCCGGTGACGTCCTCGTCGATCGGGAGGCGCTTGACCGGATCCCGGTCGCGGTCCGCCCGGTAGTCGCGGTCGCCGCCACGGTCATCGCGGCCACGGTAGCCACCACGGTCACCACCGCGGTCGTCACGGCCACCACGGAACCCGCCACGGTCCCCACCGCGGTCGTCACGACGCGGGTAGGAGGGGCGGTCGCCGCCACGGTCGTCACGGCCACCGCGGAATCCACCACGGTCGTCATCACGGCGCGGGTAGGAGGGACGGTCGCCACCGCGGTCGTCACGGCGCGGGAAGGACGGACGGTCCCCACCACGGTCGTCGCGACGGAAGCCGCCACCACCACCGGTAGGACGCTCCCCCCGGTCGTCACGGCGGAAGCCGCCACCGGAAGGACGGTCCCCACCGCGGTCGTCACGGCGCGGGAAGGAGGGGCGGTCGCCGCCACGGTCGTCACGGCCACCGCGGAATCCACCACGGTCGTCATCACGGCGCGGGTAAGAGGGACGGTCGCCACCACGGTCATCACGGCGCGGGAAGGACGGACGGTCCCCACCACGGTCGTCACGACGCGGGTAGGAGGGGCGGTCGCCGCCACGGTCGTCACGGCCACCGCGGAATCCACCACGGTCGTCATCACGACGGGGGTAGGAGGGACGGTCGCCACCGCGGTCGTCACGGCGCGGGAAGGACGGACGGTCCCCACCACGGTCGTCGCGACGGAAGCCGCCACCACCACCGGTAGGACGCTCCCCCCGGTCGTCGCGACGGAAGCCGCCACCACCACCGGTAGGACGCTCCCCACGGTCGTCACGGCGGAAGCCGCCACCGGAAGGACGGTCCCCACCCCGGTCATCACGACGCGGGAAGGACGGACGGTCCCCACCACGGTCGTCACGGCCCCCGCGGAATCCACCACGGTCATCGTCACGGCGCGGGTAAGAGGGACGGTCGCCACCACGGTCATCACGGCGCGGGAAGGACGGACGGTCCCCACCACGGTCGTCGCGACGGAAGCCGCCACCACCACCGGAGGGACGCTCGCCACCCCGGTCGTCACGGCGGAAGCCGCCACCGGAAGGACGGTCCCCACCCCGGTCATCACGGCGCGGGAAGGACGGACGGTCCCCACCACGGTCGTCACGGCGGAAGCCGCCACCACCACCGGAGGGACGCTCGCCGCGGTCGTCACGACGGAAGCCGCCGCCGGAGGGACGGTCCCCACCCCGGTCGTCACGACGCGGGAAGGACGGACGGTCCCCACCACGGTCATCGCGGCCCCCGCGGAACCCACCACGGTCATCGTCACGACGGGGGTAGGACGGACGGTCGCCACCACGGTCATCGCGACGGAAGCCGCCACTGGCGCCGGCGCCAGTGGGACGCCCGCCGCGGTCGTCACGGCGGAAGCCACCGCCGGCACCGGCCGGGCGCCCGCCACGGTCGTCACGACGGAACGGAGGACGGTCGCCACCACGGTCGTCACGGCCCCCGCGGTAGCCGCCCCTGTCACCGCCGTCGTTGCGCCGAGGCTCGCGCTCCGGACGATCGTCGGGAGAGTTGGACATGGGTGTGACTCCTGTCTTCGGGGTACCGCTAGTCATTCTCGCGCAACCAACCCATGGCCGCGCTTCGGCGTAAAAAGGATGAAAAACAAAAAGGACCCTTGGTCCAGCGTTGAACGCTGGACCAAGGGTCCTTTGAAAGATTGTTCGGCGGCGTCCTACTCTCCCACAGGGTCCCCCCTGCAGTACCATCGGCGCTGAAAGGCTTAGCTTCCGGGTTCGGAATGTAACCGGGCGTTTCCCTAACGCTATGACCACCGAAACCCTATCGGTTTCGAGCGAACAAGCACACTTTATAGTTATGTTCTAGCTCTAGAAACCAGCAACTGTTCGTTGCTTCAGAACTAACACAGTGGACG
>NZ_LIVQ01000012.1 GCF_001905445.1 Streptomyces sp. CB00455
CCAAAACCCTCCGCTGCGCTCCGGGCACACGGCCAGCCTTCGACTCTCCCCCTCCCTTCACCAGAGAGACGACGGAAGAACACGACCTGCGGTAGGAAACAAAGAGGTAACTTCAAAACCGGACAACTACCTCAAAGCTTGTGCAGAACACGCGCTGCTCAGCAAGATCTCTACTCTGTCCCGCAGGCCTACGCAATAAAGAAACCGCCCCACCACGCCCAACTACCCAAGCTGCGGGCCACGGGCCACCGGGCAGACCCTCGCCATTCGAGTCCGGCTTTCAGTCCTGGACGAGGAGAACGAGCAGCAGCTCGTCCAGGAACGGGGAGTACAACACCACGGGTGGGTCCCCGTCTCGTGATCCGGCAGCAACTGCGGAATGTGCCGCTGCCAGTACGACACCATCCGTGGTCGGCATGGCTCAGGGCGGTCCGTTCGGCTGACCATCCGTCTGGCGGACCGCCCTGACGATCCCTCCACTGCACTCTGGCCCCCGTGAGGCATGCCGCCGCGCCTTCCGTAGCGGGCCGTGCCGTGGGGGCAACGACGTGTCGTGCCCGTGCCAGAGTCCGTGCCGCGCAGGGAAAACGACCTATGCTTTAATTTTTTTCGGGGATAGCTTTCTGTTTTTTGGCGTACCTCAGTGCTTACAGCGGCTTCACGGGCGGGTGGCCTTGCCGTCGAGCCAGAGGGTGTCGGAGTCGTCGCGGTGCGAGCCGGTCGTGCCGACGTGCTTCGCATCGATTTTGGCACCGTGCTTGAAGACGTGCACCAACGCCATTCCGTGCCCGCGGCCCAGGTTGTGGTCCTCCTTGAGCCACTCGAGGATCGTCCCCGCCTTCGTCGCGGGGTCGTCGAACCCGCGTTCCTGTGCGAGCGCGATGAACTGGCGCGGCGTCAGCCCGGTCTTGCTCTCGATGGTGTCCAGATACGCCTGAAACGACATCTGCTCTTGCTCCTTTGCCCGGTATCGGAAGGCCGAGTCTCCGCGACTCGGCGCGCGGCGGCCACCCGACTTGCCAGAGTTGACGGCCGTTGCCACCGGAATTCATCGCTCGTCGCAGACACAGTTCGGTTCTGGCGTACATCACCGGCTGCCGGCCCTCGGACGGTGTGAGCTGGGAGTCCTCCCACCTCGTGATCACTGACCGGGCTCCAGGGCTGGCGCCCCGTGCTTCCCCGGGGCAGCTTTCCTGAGGGCCTGACCGCCCAGCTGTGTGTCGGCGACGAGTGTCCCGGCCGTCCCTCCGTGCCCGATGCAGGGACGGAGGTGGCCGTGCCCCCGACGGGGGCACGGTGGGGTTCGATTCCGTTACGCGTCGGCGGGCGGAATGTTGTTGTTGATGCGGAACAGGTTGGTGGGGTCGTAGGTGCGCTTGATGGCGCGCAGTCGCGTCCAGGTGTGCTCCGGGTAGGCCTCGTGGATGCGGGCCTGGCTGTCGTCGGCGAGGAAGTTGACGTAGACGCCCGGTACGCCCTTCTGGAGGGACGCAGTCAGGTCGTCGGCCCAGCGCGTGTGCACCTCGGCCTCGGCCGGGTCGCCGTACATGGCAGCGACATTGATCATCACACCCCGGTTGCGGTGGGCGAAGGCGGTGGCGTCCTCGGCCGTGCGGGCCATCGCGCCGCCGAGCACTCGCACCTGGACGGCCGACATCATGGCCGTCGAGGCCCTGATCCGGTCCAGGACGAGCGAAGCGTCGTCGGCGCCGAAGGTGTCCACGAAGAGGCTGCGGGCGGCGGCGACCGGGTGGAAGTCGTCCTCGGGCGGGTAGACCCCGGGGAACGGCATGGGTGCGATCATGTCGGCGATCGGCGTGGCGAGGGCCCGGAACGGTGCCAGCGCCTGCTCGGCGGCCTCACCCTCACCGGCGTAGACCAGCATGGCCATGACGACCTGGGTGCCGTGGAACTCCTCGGGGACGAAAGGCAGTACGTGCCCCGGCATCACGTTGAGGATGGTGGACAGTTCCTCCGGAGCCTGCTGCGCCAGTTGGACGAAGCCGGCGATGACCTCCGTGGTGCCGGGGAGGACCAGGAGGCCTCCGAGGACCGTGGACAGCTCGTGCAGTTGGAACTTCAGGCGGGTGACCACGCCGAAGTTGCCGCCGCCGCCGCGGATCGCCCAGAACAGGTCAGGCTCGTTGTCCGCGTCGACCCGGCGCAGCTCTCCGTCCGCGGTGACCACCTCGGCCGCCAGCAGGTTGTCGATGGTGAGCCCGTGCTTGCGGACCAGGTAGCCGACGCCGCCGCCGACGGTGATGCCGCCGAGGCCGACGCTTCCGGTGTCCCCGAAGCCGGTGACGAGGCCGTGCTCGGCGGCCGCGTCGGTGTACTCGCCGGCGGTCAGGCCGGCGTCGGCCCAGGCGGTGCGCGCCTGCGGGTCGATCTCCAGGTCGCGCAGGGAAGACAGGTCGAGCACGAGGCCGCCGTCGAGGAGGCAGAACAGGCTGTGGCCGCCGCCCTTGACCGCCAAGGGCAGCTCGTTGTCCCGGGCGAAGTTGACGACCCGCGCCACGTCGGCGGCATCGGACGGCCGGACGATCGCGGCTGGCTGCTGGTCCATGCCGCCCAGGTACACGGTGCGGGCCTTGTCGTACCCAGGGTCGCCGGGCACCAGCACCTGACCGCTGACCACGGCGCGCAACTGCGGGACGGGCACGGCACTGCCCCGCTCGGTGAGCGTTTCGGTCTTTTCCACCATGGAAGGTCTCCTCATGTCTTGCGGCAGCGGTGTCGCCAGGGGCTCGGTCCATCGTCGTACGGGTGGGGTGTGCGGGGCATCTTCCGGATTGCTGTGCCGGCCGGGGCCGCCGGCCTTGTTTTTCCGTCGCGGCGGGGGCGGCGAGAGCACGGCAGAAGGTGCCGGGTGCGGCCCCCGGTCGCCAGCCTGGTGTGGATCCTTCGGCCGCCGGGCGGCCGAAGGATGCCAATCCGATCCCCGCTCGGTACACGGCGGCCGTGACGGCCACGCCGGGTTTCGGTAGCAGCCGTATCAGGAGGAGCCGATCATGCACATCGACATCGACACCACAGCCGAACGGTCCGCGGTGGGGCGGCTGATCGCAGGCCGGCTTGCCATGCCGCACATCAACATTCCGGAGCCGGTGCCGGGTATTCGCGGCCTGATGGCGGCGAAGCCGGCGTCGGGACGCAGGATGAGCGAGCTCGCCGAGCAGTTGCTGAGGGGTGATTCGCCGCTCAGTGAGGGGGAGCGGGAGCTGATCGCGGCGTACGTGTCGTACCGCAACCAGACTGTGTACTGCACGGGCTCGCACAGCGCGGCGGCCGCGCACGCGCTGGGCGGTGACTACGAGGTGGTGGAAGCCGTCAAGCGGGATCCGGCCAGTGCTCCCGTCGGCGAGCGGATGCGGGCGCTGCTGCTGATCGCGGGCAAGGTGCAGGGGGATGCCCGGACGGTAACCGCCGAGGACGTAGAGGCTGCCAGGGCAGCCGGGGCGGACGACGAGGCGATCCACGACACGGTGTTGATCGCGTCGGCGTTCTGCATGTTCAACCGCTACGTGGACGGTCTGGGCGCGATCACGCCGGACGATCCGGCGGTGTACGACGAGATCGGCGCGTTCCTGGCGGCGCACGGCTATCTGCCGGTGGCTGCCTGACCCCGCTTGTTCAAGCAGCGGTTGAACAAGCGTGCGGAGGGCTGGCTACCGCACGCGAGGAGTTGGCCGGGGTCCGGGCGGGTGCCGACGATGGAGCACCGATCGGACCACCCACAAAAAGGATCTTCCGGTGCCGCACATAGAGATAGCCAATGACCTTCCCGGCATCAGCGGGCTCATGGTGCAGCGGCCCGACACGGCCGCGCCGCTCAACGCGATCGCCAATGCGCTGCTGCGCGGTGAGTCCCCGCTGAGCCGCGGTGAGCGGGAGCTGATCGCGGCGTACGTCTCGGAGCTGAACCGGACCCGGTTCTGCTCCGACTCGCACAGCGCGTTCGCCGCGGCGCAGTTGGAGGGCGGCCGGGATCTGGTGGCGGCCGTGCTCGCCGACCCTCAGTCGGCACCGATCAGCCCGCTGCTGCGGGCACTGCTGCGGATCGCGGCCGAGGTGCAGGAGCTGGCGCGTCCGGTCTCCGACGAGGCGGTCGCCGCTGCGCGGGCGCAGGGCGCGGGGGACGCGGAGATCCACGACACGGTGCTGATCGCGGCCGCGTTCTGCATGTTCAACCGCTACGTGAACGGTCTGGCCACAGTTCTGCCGGACGACGCGTCGCACTACACGGCCGTCGCTGAGCGCATCGTGTCGCGCGGCTACGGCTCGGCCCGCTGACAAGGTTTCCGTTCGAAGGAGGCGACATGGTGTGGTCCACGGCAGACGTACCGGATCAGTGCGGTAGGACCGCTCTGGTCACGGGGGCTTCCGGCGGTATCGGTCTGGAGACGGCCCGGGTGCTCGCGGAGCGCGGAGCGCGGGTCCTCCTGGCCTGCCGGGACGCCGAACGGGGTCTGGCCGCCGCGGCACGGATCGGCGGCCGAACGGAGGTGGTCCGGGTCGATCTCGCCTCGCTGGATTCGGTACGGGGCGCAGCACGGGATATACGGCGCCGGGTCGATCGGCTGGACCTGCTCGTCAACAACGCCGGTGTGATGTTCCCAGAGTACGGGCGTACGCAGGACGGCTTCGAGCCGCATTTCGGTGTCAACCACCTGGGACACTTCGCTCTGACCGGGCTGTTGCTGGGACTCATGCGTGATGTGCCCGGCTCGCGGGTGGTGAGCGTTGCCAGTCTCGCCCACCGGGCAGCGGTGCGTGGTGTGGGGGTGGCCGAGGTACGCGGGGCGCGCGGGCACCGCTCGGTCATGGCGTATGGACGGTCCAAGCTTGCCAATCTGATGTTCGCCCGGGAGCTGCAGTGCCGGCTGACAGCTGCCGGGGCCGAAACGGTATCGGTGGCGGCGCATCCTGGCCTGTCCGCCACGGGGTTGTGGCACGACGGCGCGCCGGGCTGGCTGCGTCCGGTGAGCGCGGCCGCCTTGCGGTGGCTGGGGCAGTCGGCGGCATCGGCGGCGTTGCCGTCGCTGCGGGCTGCGACCGACCCCCTGGTGCCGGGCGGAGCCTACCTCGGTCCGGGTGGGCCGGCCGAATGTCATGGCGGTGCCGGGCCTGCGCGTTCGAGCCGGGCCTCCCGCGATGTGATCGCGCAGATCCGCCTGTGGGAGATGTCGGAAGAGCTGACCGGCGTGCGTTATGCCCGCTGGGCCGGGCGCGGGGCCGATGCGCGGCCGGTCATGGAGGTGGCGCGATGAGCGGGCTGGTCGATGGAACGAGCATCGCCGCCGGGGTCGGCGAGGGCATCGCCGATGACGGCGGTCGCTTCGGCGGAGTCGCCGCGTGGGCGTGGTTCTGGCGCACCTTCGACATGTCGTTGCCGGATGTCGGTGGCGCCGCGTGGCAGTCGGATCCTGCGGCGCCGACGCCGGTGGCGGTGGCCTCGGGGGTTGCCGGTCTCGCACCGCCATTTCCGGTCGGCGCCTTGGCGCGTTCGTTGCTGTGACGCGGGGGCGGGCGCGGGCGACCTGGCTGGGTCGGGGCAAGGGCTGCCACAAAAGGGTTCCAGGTCGCTTCGGGCCGCCTGGGGCAGTGTCCGCGGTCCTAGTCTTTCGCACCGATACCACGCCTCGGTGAAAGGCCATCCCATGACTCAGGTTGCCCACAGACCTGCTCCGGCGCCGCGTGCGGCCCGAAAGGACGCTCCCGCACCCTCGCGGACGCCGTCCTTCTTCTTCAACGGTTTCGCTCCGCGGCGTCGCGCGCTGGTGCTGCTCGTCGGAGCTCTGTTCGGTTTCGCGCTGACCGTGGTGTGGTCGGCCCAGTTCGTCGACAAGACGATCGGTGACAACGTCGCCGACACGCTGCTCGGCCACGCGGCCAAGGGGACTCCGATCGCCGGAACCTTTGCCGGTGTGGCCTTCGCTCTCGCCAGCGGCATCGCGGGCACCTTCACCGCCTGCAACATCGCCGTCTTCAGTGCTCTCGCGCCGCTGGCCGGTACGGCGGCCTCGCGGCGCGGCCGGGTGGCGGCCGCGCTGCGTCCGCTGGGCTTCCTGGCGGCCGGGGCCGTGGCGGTCTCCGCGCTCTACGGTGTGGTCGTCGCCTTGGTGGGCACCGGCATGCCACAGTTCCAGACCAGCGCCGGTACCGGCTTCGCGCCGCGCCTGGTGCAGGCGATGGTGGTGTACGGGCTCATCGGCCTCATCATGACGTATCTGGGGCTGGCCGCGGCCGGTGTCGTGCGTGATCCGCTCGCCCGGATGAGTGCGCGCTTCCCGAACGCGCCGATGGTGGTCATGGGCGCTTTGATCGGCGGCTTCCTGATCGGCCGTCCGTTCGCCCTGTTCCGCCAGCTCTTCCAGGATGCGGCCCGGAGCCACAACGTCCTGTACGGCGCCGCGGTGTTCAGCCTGCAGACCCTCGGCAACATACTCATCGTGGGCGTGCTGTTCCTGCTGGTCACCGGGATCCTGGGCGAGCGGCTGCACCGCTGGCTGGTCGCGAAGCCCAGCCGGGCCTCCGCGGTGATGGCGGCGGCCTTCATCGCCGCGGGCGTCTTCATGATCCTCTACTGGGATGTCCGGATGCTCGCCCGGCGGGACCTGATCTGGTATCCGCTGGCTCCGTGGGCGGCCTGAACCGGTACGGCCCAGTGGGGCGAACGGCCCGGGAGAGCGCGTGGGGCGCCCTCCCGGGCCGTTCGTGTGCAGTGTCGCCGTGATGTCGTCGGCGTCCGCTCAGCCCTGGTCCGCGACGGCGCCGATGAGATCGACGGCCATGTCGGCCACGCCGGGGGTGCCGAGCGCCGGGGCGAGGTGACCGAGGGCGGTGGCGAAACGGCCTCCGTTCTCGCGGGTCATGGTCAGCGAGCCTTCCCACAGGGCGTTGTGGATGTGCCGGGGGCTCAGGGCGCCGTCCGCGGCGGACGCGGAGAGGGTCAGGATCCTGGCGATGCGGCGTTCGAGCGGGGTCGGCTTCCATGTGCCGTGGCGGAGGTCGAGGAGGAGGCTGCCGGCCTGGCGGCGGGCTTCGTCGGCGGCCGGCTCCGCCAGGAGGAGGGCGGGCGTGGGCTGTGTGGCGGTGAGCGTCATGCGTGGTCCTTGTTCTCGGGGTGGAGTGCTGGAGTTCAGAGATCGGCGGCGGTGCGCAGGGCGTCGACGCGGTCGGTGCGTTCCCAGGTGAAGTCGGGCAGCTCGCGGCCGAAGTGGCCGTAGGCGGCGGTCTGGGCGTAGATGGGGCGCAGGAGGTCGAGGTCGCGGATGATGGCGGCCGGGCGCAGGTCGAAGACCTCGCTGATGGCCCGCTCGATGCGCTCGGTGGACACGGTGTGGGTGCCGAAGGTCTCGACGAAGAGGCCGACGGGCTCGGCCTTGCCGATCGCGTAGGCGACCTGGACCTCGCAGCGCGAGGCCAGCCCGGCGGCGACCACGTTCTTGGCGACCCAGCGCATCGCGTACGCCGCGGAGCGGTCGACCTTGGAGGGGTCCTTGCCGGAGAAGGCGCCGCCGCCATGACGGGCCATCCCGCCGTAGGTGTCGATGATGATCTTGCGGCCGGTCAGGCCGGCGTCGCCCATCGGGCCGCCGATCTCGAAACGCCCGGTCGGGTTGACCAGCAGCCGGTAGCCCTCCGTCTCCAGCTTGATGCCGTCCTCAGCGAGCCGGCGCAGGGTGTGTTCGACGACGATCTCGCGGATGTCCGGGGCCAGCAGGGCCTCCAGGTCGATGTCCGCCGCGTGCTGGGTCGAGACGACGACCGTGTCCAGGCGGACGGCCTTGTCGCCGTCGTACTCGATGGTGACCTGGGTCTTTCCGTCGGGGCGCAGGTAGGGGATGGTGCCGTTCTTGCGGACCTCGGACAGGCGCTTGGAGAGCCGGTGCGCGAGGTGGATCGGCAGCGGCATCAGCTCGGGCGTCTCGTCGCAGGCGTAGCCGAACATCAGGCCCTGGTCGCCGGCGCCCTGCTTGTCGAGCTCGTCGCCCCCCTCACCGCCGGCGGCATCCTCGACCCGCTTCTCGTAGGCCGTGTCGACGCCCTGGGCGATGTCCGGGGACTGCGCGCCGATGGACACCGACACGCCGCAGGAGGCACCGTCGAAGCCCTTCTGCGAGGAGTCGTAGCCGATTTCGAGGATCTTGTCGCGCACGAGCTGGGCGATCGGCGCGTAGGCCTTCGTCGTCACCTCGCCCGCGATGTGCACCAGACCCGTGGTGATCAGGGTCTCCACGGCCACGCGCGAGGTCGGGTCCTCGGTGAGGAGCGCGTCGAGGATCGTGTCGCTGATCTGGTCAGCGATCTTGTCGGGGTGCCCCTCGGTCACGGACTCCGATGTGAACAAACGGACGGTCATGTCTTCTCCTTGGACCTGTTCTGCATGACCTCCACCAGACTTGGCTGAGTGTCGGCTGATCCCTGGGGATCCGGATACTTTCGGAACTCCGATGGACGGTTCCCGGCGGGCCGGGCCATGCTTACGGTGTCCTTCTGAAACCGGCACGGGCGGTCTCAGGACGGGCTCTTGACGTAGTTGGTGACGGCGCGGGAACGCTTCACGGACAGCAGTGAGTACAGGCCGTTGAGGTCCTGGATCCGCGAGGAGTCCAGGGCCAGCAGGGCCAAGTGACAGCCGAGCTCCCTGAGCCCTGCCAGGGCTGTCGTGACCAGGGCCAGACCGATGCCCAGACCGCGGGAGGCCGGCGACACGCCGACGTCGGCGATCCGCCCCTGGCCGTCCCCGGCATACGCCAGGACGTGGCCGACGGGCCGGCCAGCGATCTCGATGAGCAGGGCGATGCCGGCGCCCTCCTGCGTGGCGACGGCAAACTGGTCCAGCCGGGCGCGGAAGGTTTCGTAATCGAGCGTCCTGGTCCCCTTGGCCCTGGTCTGGGCGTGCAGTTGGTGCACGGCGCGCACGTCGTCGGGCGTGGTGTCGATCGGCCGCACCCGGGCCCCCTCGGGCAGGACGGCGGCGACCGGCGGCGAGGTCAGGTCGATGTCGGCCTGCGTGAAGCTGGCCTGCCGGCGGAACCCCGCCTCCTCCAGCACGCGGGGGACCACCGGATCCCCCGTCAGGACGCCCCCGATGGTGATTGCGGATTCCGAGCCGAATTCTCGGTCCAGCTCCTGCGTACGCCGCAGCAGGCGCGCCAGCAGCTCGCGCGCGGCGCTGTCGCCGTCGGCGCCGGGCAGGACGGTGAGCGCGCCGTCCAGGGTGGCGCCGCCGCGTACGGTCAGCGCGCCCCACGCCATGACGTCGCCCTGCGGGCGCGTCAGGCACCAGCTGTTGTGGAACGGGTCGTAGCCGGGGTGGCCGGTCTCCAGGAGAAGGTCCTCCCGGGTGTACGAAGCGATGCCGGTGATGCTCTCCTCGTAGGACCTGACGAAGTCGACGAGGCTTTCCAGCGGGACCTGGGCCGCGCTCTTCACGGCGAGGCCTTCGGGCAGAGGCATGGGATGCGGACCCCCTTTCTGAGGCCGGCCCGCCGAAAGGGAGCCACCCGGCGGTATTCCACGGGAAACACCGGGCGCCACTCCTTTTCATCGGACCCGTGTTCGGGTAGTCCCGGATGCTACTGGCCGTCCGGGGTGGCGGCGTTCTCCGAGAATGCTCTCCGGACAGGTGAGGACCGGGCCCGGCCGGAGTTTGCGAATGACAGTTCTATTGGCGGGGGTCGGCCCGGCTGCCGGAAATACACGGAAAAGAGAGCACGCCGCGAGATGCGGTTTCCCGCCCCGCGGGGTGACCCTCCTCGGGAGCCTGAACGTCATGGCCCATCGGCCTGGAGGGGTGTGCGATGCAGAGCGACGTCATCGACGCAGAGCAGTTCAGCACCACGGCGGACGGTCTGGACGGGATCATTCCGGCACTGGTCGGCGCGCTGCTGGACCGACGGGACGAATTGATGGCCGTCCTTACCCGGGTGGCCACTAGGCAGGCGGCGGAAGACGAATTTTTCCGGTCCCTTCGGGCCCTGGCGGGCGCTCCGTGGGAAATCCAGCGCAATTCCCCGGGACGGTTGCGCAGGCTCGCGACGTTCCTCCCGTCGAACAACCTGCTCTACTCGTACGTACTCTTCGGAGTCATTCCCTCCCTGTACACCGAGGAGATACGGATACGGCCCTCTGCGCGCGTGGCCCCGTCCGCGATGGCCGTCCACGAGATCCTCGGGCCGGCCGTGCGGGCGTGCGGTGGTCTCGTGCGGATGGCGCCCGTGTCCCAGCGGGCCTTCCTCGCCGACTGCGCCTCTTCGGACGCCGTGGTCTTCACCGGGCAGCCTGAGAACGCCGGCAGTGTCGCGGCGCGGCTGCCGGACGACGCGCTGTTGCTCGCCTTCGGGTCGGGGCCCAACCCCGTCGTGGTGGGACCGGAAGCCGACCTGGCCGCAGCCTGCCGCAGTGTGCTGGCCGCCCGCCTCTACAACTCGGGCCAGGACTGTCTGTGCACTGACATCGTCTTCATCCACCGGTCGGTGGCCGGTGAGGTCGTGACCCGCCTGGCCGACGCGCTCGCGGACGTGCGCACCGGGGATCGTCGCTCGGCCTCCACGGCGGTGGCGGCGCTGGTCTATCCCGACGCTGTGGACGGGGCCGCCGCCTTTCTCTCCGTCCACCGCCAGTCCGTCGTACGGGGCGGCGAGGTGGACACGGTGCGCGGTGTGGTGGAGCCGTCGCTGTTGCACATGCCGTGGCAAGGGGCCTTCCACCCGCCGGAGTTCTTCTCCCCCGTCGTACTGACCATGGAGTACGAGCACGCGGGACAGATCCGGCAGTGGCTGCACTCCCCCGAGGAGGCGGCCCGCGGCATGTACGTGTCGGTGTTCGGGGAGCCGGGGCTGACGCAGACCCGCATCTCGACGAGCGTGGTGTGCCAGGAGCGCGTCACCTTCGACGTGGAGGACGGGAACCGCCCGTTCGGCGGCTACGGTCCGCGGGCCGGCAGCGTCCGCCGGCGGGGGAACGTCACCGGACGCCCGTTGCTGCTGTCGGCCGAGGCCGGACGCAGAGACCTCCCTTGACCTGCGTACTGAGTCCGCCCGCCGTCCGGGGCCGTGAGGAGGGCGATGCCCTCCTGCCGGCCGTCGGAGCGCGCCGCCTCCTCGCGGATCCGTATGCCGCCGACGCGGTGTGCGCGGCGCTGTCGGAGTTGTCTGAGCTGCCCGGGCCGTCCGGTGTTCCTGAGCCGGGCGCCGACCGGGGCGTTCCTGTGATCCTTGCGGCCACGGACTACAGCCTGTACGCCGCCGATGAGTTCGTCGCCCGCCGGGACGACGGCGGCCGGCGGCTGCGCCCGTGCGACTCCGTCGCCCTCGAACCCTCCGGACTGCTGCAGCGCTTCACCGCCACCACGGGATGGCAGGGACCCGGCTACGTCCTGGGATCACGCCACTCGGACGGGCGGAGCGCCCTGGAACTGGCCGGGGCGATGGCGGGTTCCGGCCGCGCCTCGTACGTCTACGTCTGCGAGGTGTTGCGCCGTGCGGACACCGGGGTGTTCTGGGCGGTGGCCACCCGGGTCTCCCCGAACGGCCCGCCCGCGCCCGTGTCCCTGCCGTTCGCCGTGCCACCGGGGGTCGGGGCGACGCTGTGGGGCCGCAGCGCGGTCGCCCGGGCCTACCTGCGCCAGATCTCCCGTACCAGCTGATCCTTCCCGACCTCCGAGGAGCACCGTGACCACCGACCACTCCCCCTGGCACGTCGTCGCCCGAGCCCTCGCGGACGCGGGGTGTGACGCCGTGTTCGGACTTCCCTCGGACGAGCCCGGCCTGATGGACGCGGCAGCCTCGTACGCGGGCCTGCGGGTCGTCGCCGTACGCGACCAGCGGGTCGCGGCCTGCGCGGCGATCGGGCACGCGGCTGTCTCGGGGCGCCCCGCCGTCGTGGCCGTCAACTCGGGCCCCAGCTTCGCCAACGCCCTCACCGGGCTGCTGGAAGCCTCCTCGCTGGGTGCGCCGGTGGTGGTCGTCACCACCAGGGTGCCGGTGGCCGGGATAGGGCGCGGCGGTTTCCAGTACACGGACCAGGCGGCCATGGCCGCTCCGCTGGTGAAGTGGAACTTCCTGGTGGAGCGGGAGGAGCAGCTGCTCTGGGCACTGCGGCGGGCCGTGCACCTGGCCGTCAACGGCAGTCCGGGCGTGGTACTCGTGGAGATCGCCGACGAGGTCCTGCGCCTGCCGTCGGCAGCGGCCCCGGAGACGTCTCGGCGCCCGGCCGTGCGGCGGGTCCTCGGGGGGGCGGATCCGCAGGAGGTGCAGCGCGCGGCAGCCCTCCTGGCCGCGGCCAGGCTGCCGGTGGTGGTGGCCGGCGGCGGGTGCAGGCCGTCGGGCGCCGGAGCGGCGGTCCGCCGGCTCGCCGAGCTGCTGGCAGCACCCCTGTTCACGACGGCGGCCGGGCGCGGGACCGTCGACGAGGAACACCCTTTGGCATGCGGGCTGGTGGGCCTGTACACCACGCCCCCGGCCGGCGCGGTGCTCGCCGACGCCGACGTGATCGTCGCGGTCGGCTCGCGGCTGGAGGAGACGGCCCGTATGGGCTGGGGCTCCCTGGAGACCGCGAAGCTCGTCCATGTCGACATCGATCCGACCGTCTTCCTCACCGCTCTGGAGCCGGAGGTCGCCCTGCTCGGTGATGCCCGCCTCGTCGTGGAGCAACTGTCCGCCGCGCTGGAGGAGGGGCCCCCGGCCGCCACGGAGGGTGGGCGGGCCCGGCTCGCCCGGGTAGGCGCGGTGCGCGAGGAAATGCACGCCCGGTACCGCGCTCCGGCGATGGGGACCGGGGAGGCGTTGAGCGTGCCGGTGGCGCTGCGCGCCGTGCAGGACGCCTTCTCCCGGGACGCGACGCTGGTGCAGGAGAACGGTCTGCACGACATGTGGGGTTACCACTTCCCGGTGCTGTCCGTCAGCGATCTGGCCCACGTCATCACGCCCGGCGAGCAGACGATGGTGGGCTTCGGGCTGCCGGCGGCCGTGGGCGCGGCGCTGGCCGCTCCGGACCGGGACACCGTCCTCGTGTGCGGGGACGGCGCGCTGGAGATGAGCCTGGCTGCGGTGCCGACGGCCGTCGAGCAGGGCCTGGGGATCACCGTGCTCGTACTCGACAACGCAGGCTACGGCTGGCCGCGCTTCGTGCGCGCCGGGGAGGGCGCGCCCGACGGTCTGACCCGGTTCACGGCCCCCGGACACGTCCTGGCGGCGGTGGCTGCGGCCGGCGGTCTGACCGCACGGTGCACCACCGCCGCGGAGCTGGCTTCGGCTCTGAAGGAGGCCCGGGCCGCCAACCGGGACGGACGCACCGCAGTGATCACCGTTCCGGTCCGGGACACGGACGTCCCGGTGGGCGTGCGGGGGCTGTTCGGTGATGGGGCGGGGGAAGCGGCGTGAGCGGGGCCGCCGGGAGCGCCCTGCCGCCGCTGACGGTGGACGGTGAGGCCGTCGCGCCCGGGTACCTGGCTCTCCTGGTCTCCCGTACGGCCCTGGCGCTGGCTGCGGCGGGGGCGGGGCCGGGCCGGGGTGCCGCGCTGGCCTGCGACCATCCGCTGACGGCGGCGGCCTCGGCGGTGGCCGCCGAACTCGTGGGGGCGCCGTTGCTGCTGGACGGCGCGGCGTCGGTGCGCCGGATCGCGGCCGCCGCCGTGATCACCTGTGGGGCGGGTGGGGAGCCCGTGGTGGGTCCGGGTCCAGGTCCGGCCTCGGGGCGGGCGGCGACGGCCCTGCCGGAGGAGACCGCCGCGGTGTTCTGGACCTCGGGCAGTTCCGGCGACCCCAAGGCAGTGGCCCTCTCCCGCTCCGCCCTGCGCCATCAGGGCGAAGCCACCGGGCGGCGGATGGGGGTCACACCGCGCGACGGGCTGGTGCTGCCGCTGCCGCTGCGGCACGCCTACGGGTTCAGCGTGCTCCAGGTCTGGCGGGCCACCGGGGCCCACCTGTTCGCCGAGAGCGGCTTCCACCTGCGGCGGGTCCTGTCGCTGCTCCGCGGGACGGCGGCCACCTCCCTGGACGGTGTCCCCTCGATGTACCGGATGCTGGCCACCGAGGCTGTCAAGGACCGGGAGGTGGCACGGCGGCTGGGCGCCCTGCGCATCCGCGGGTGCGGCGGGGACGTGCTGACCGAGGCGCTGTACGACGAGTTCCTGAGCCTCACCGGGGGCGCGCTGCACGACGGGTACGGGCTGAGCGAGGCGGGGCCCAACGTCGCCCTCAATGCTCCGGGTGACGTGCGCCGGGGGACGGTGGGCAGGCTCCTCGACGGTGTCCGGGTCCGCCTCGCCGGGCCTGCCGGGGAGATCCAGGTCAGCAGCCCGAGCCTGATGCTCGGGTATCTCGGCGTGGAGTCCGGCACGCTCTCCCGGGACGCCTTCACGCGGGACGGCTGGCTGCGCACCGGGGATACCGGGCGCCTGACGGACGACGGATGGCTGACCGTCAGCGGGCGGATCAAGGAGGTGCTGGTCGTCCACGGCGAGACGGTGGCCCCCACGGTGGTGGAGGACGCGGTGCGCAGCGCGGCCGGAGTCCAGGACGCGGCGGTGGTCGGGATCCGCGGAGGGGACCGGGGCGATGTGGTGTGGGCGTTCGTCGAAAGTGCGGACGGGGACCGCAGGGGGGTGGCGGGACGTGTCATCGAGGTCTGCCGGCGCAGTCTGCCGCCGCAGATCAGGCCGCGTACGGTACGGGTCCTGACCGCGCTGCCGCGCACGGGCAGCGGCAAGCACGACCGGGTACGGCTGCGGGCCTGGGCGGCGGGAGAGGCGGCATGACCGCCCTGGCGCTGGCCGGGACGGGTCTGGTGACGGCGCTGGGCCGGGGGCCGGGGGCGTTCTGGGACGGGTTGCGGCGGGGTGCGCGGGCGTTGGGTCCGCTGACGGCCTTCGAGGGTGACTTCCGCAGCCGGACCGTGGCCGCAGTGCGGCCCGCCGACTGGCCGGCTGCTCCCGGGCTCCGCAAGGAACGCCTTGCGCTGAGCGCGGCCCGGCAGGCGTTGCGCGCTGCGGGTCTGCGGCGGCTGCCGCAGGGCGCTCTGGTGGTCATCGTGTCCCAGGCCCCGGAACCTTCCGGGAAGATGATCCGGCCGGGGGCGCCGCGGCGCGGCAGGGACTTCACGGGCCCGGACCCGGACGCGCTGCTCGCGGCGTGCGCGGGCACGCCGGGCGGGGCGGCGGTGGTCCACCTGTCGCACGCGTGCGCGTCCGCCGCGTTCGGAGCGGCCTTCGCCCGGGAGTGGCTGCTGTCCGGTCTGGGGACGACGGCACTGGTGGTGGGTGCGAGCGCCCTCAATCCCTACGAGTACGACAGCATGGACGTGGTAAGGACGCTGAGCCCGGCGGGGGCGCGGCCGTTCGACACCGAGCGCGACGGCCTGACGGTAGGGGAGGGTGGCGGGGCGTTCGTCCTGGAGACCCGGGCGGCCGCACTCGAGCGGGGGCACCGGCCCCAGGCCCTGCTGAGCGGGGCCGCCTGCCTGGTGGACTCCACCCACGCGGTGGCGTCGGAGCCCGCGACGATCCGGGACTGCATGCTGGCGGCGCTGGAGGACGCGGGGGTGCGGCGCATCGACTACGTCCACGCCCATGCCACGGGGACGCGTCAGGGGGACGCCGCGGAGGTGGCCGCCGTCGGCGAGGTGTCCCGGGCCCTGGGGTGGGGCGCGGTGCCGGTGAGCTCCCACAAGGGTGCTGTCGGTCATCTGCTGCATGCGTCCGCGTTTCCCGGGGTGGTGGCCGCTTCGGCCTTCCTGCGGGAGGCCTGGGTGCCAGGGACTCCGGGCCTGCGCCGTCCGCTGGAGGTCCCGGACGGAATCGTGCCCGTCACCGCCGCCGTCTGCGCCCCCCGGGCGCAGCACGCGCTCGTCAACAGTTTCGGCTTCAACGGCAACAACGCCGCTCTCGTGGTGTCCGCCGTCGGCCCGTGAACACCGCTCAGCGCAGGTACGCGGCCAGGGCGCTCATGCGGTCGGCCGCCCGGACGTCGAGTGCGTGGACCTGGTGGGCTCGCCGCCCGCACAGCCGCAGGGCGTCGGCGGACCAGGAGCGGCCGAGCAGGAAGACCGCCCGGGCCAGGTCCACCAGCGCGTCGGAGGAGGCCCGTGTCAGTTCGGCGCAGTCGGCGGCCAGCGCCGTCGCGCGCGGACCCTGTTCCCGCAGCCAGGTGTCCTCGGCGAGGACGCGGGCGAGGAGCAGGCGGTCGCCGGCCACCTGGCGCTGCAGCGGCCCGGCGACACGCAGCCGGAGCAGCTGTGCACGGGCGGGGTGCGGTTCCAGATCCTCCAGTACGCCGGGCAGGGCCAGCAGGCCGGCGAGGCCCGCCTCGGGCATGCCGGGCCGGGTCATCCGGCGCACGGAGCGCTCCAGCAGGCGGTACAGCTCGTCGGCCCAGTCGGCGGCGGGCGCTGCTGCGTCCCACACCAGGACGGGCGCTCCGGCCATGCCCCGGCGCAGTTCGTCCGTGGGGACGGCGCCGCGATTGTCGGTGAAGCCGCTGCTCGCACGGGTGTTGCGGTCGGCGGCCAGGGCGGTGTGCGGGCCGAGCTCGTGTATCAGGAGGGTGTGGGGGTAGCCGGCACGGGGGATGCGGTAGTACTCGGAGTGCCGCATACCGCGCAGGTCGGGGGAGACGGGCACGGCGTGGCCGCGGGCGAGTTCCCGGTGGATCAGGTCGAGTGCCTGTGCCTCTCGGTCGGGGGAGGTCTCCCAGTGAGCGCTGAGACCGCGCTGGAAGCGCGGGTGGTGGTAGTCGGCGTCCAGGCCGCCGTAGAGCGTGAGCAGTTCGCCGTCCGCGGTGCGTTCGATGACGAAGTCCACCGGCTGGGCCAGTGCGCGGGCCGTCTCGCGCAGTCCGGTGGCGTACAGGGCGTCGCGCAGGCAGTGCACCCAGCAGGAGATCCGGGTGTGCGCGAGGGATTCGATAGCGTCGGGGGCCGTGCCCAGGTAGGGGAACGGGGTGGTCATGGCGGCGGGCGCCTCCTGCCTTGGTCCGCCGGTGCGCCGGCTCCGGTGCGCCCGGGACGGTGTCCCGGGCGCACCTCGCCGCAACGGCCTGGGGTCAGAAGGCCTTGGTCATGATGTGGGACTCGATCTCGGCCGCTACGCCGGCGTAGAGCTCCTCGTGGGAAACCTTGACCGCTTCGAGCCACTCCTCGAACTCGACGGCGTCATCGGTGGACGGGGCGGCGCTGCCGGTCTCTGCCGCTATCCGGTCGTTCAGGTCCCTGCTGAGTGCGGACACGGGTCCGTATCCCTTTCTATCGGGGGGTGCCTTCGAGTACTTCCGACACCGTTTCCGGTTCGAAGTTGACGGCGCTGGACCATCCGCCGTCGAGCTCGAACCAGACGGAGCTGACGATCACACCGTCCCGGTGCTGGTCCTCGACCACTTCGTCACCGAGCTGCCAACCCCGTGCCCGGTGGGTGACGGCGGTGTCGGGCAGCAGGAGTTGCACGACAGGGCTCTGCAGGGAGGGGCCTGTACGGACGTTCGCGTCGCGCCAGACCGGACCGAGCAGGCTCGGGAGTTCGTGGTAGGTGTCCTCGGACGTGGACGCCGCGGGGGTGGGTGCTGTGGACATGGGTGCTGCTCCTCGTTCGTTCCGGGTGTGCGCCGCGGGCCGGGCGCGGCCCACGGCGGGAGGGTTCAGGCCGCGGCGCCCAGGAGGGCGGGCCGCTGGGCCACGCGGACCCGGCCCATCCACATGAGCTGCGAAACCATCTGGACGAGGCGTTCCCCGTCGGGGGTGGGCGCCGGCTCGCCGGCCGGCAGGGGCGCGGGCGCCGCGGAGACGGCCACCCCGACCGGTGTGGGCCAGGCACGCACCGCGTGCCCGATGGTGCGCAGCGTGGCCAGCGTGGAGACGGCGCCCTGTGCTCCGGCGCCGACGGCCACGCAGCCGATGGCACGGCCTTCGAGGTAGGGCGTCGGACCGTCCAGGTCGTTGATGTAGTCGACGGCGTTCTTCAGCAGGCCGGAGACGGTGCCGTGGTAGGTCGGCGAGACGAGCACGACGCCGTCGGCCCGGCGCAGTTCGTCCAGGAAGTCCTGTACGTCTGGCCAGGCGGCGCCCAGACCGGGGCGGTAGGCGGGGAAGTCGATGTCCGCGCCGTTGAAGACGCGGGTGGTCGCTCCCTGGTCGGCACAGCGCTGGGCGCACCAGTCGGCCACCCGGTCCGATGTGGAGCCCCTGCGCAGGGATCCGCTGATGAGGACGATGTGCGGTGTGTCCGCGGTGGTGGGTTCTTCCCGTGTCCGGTCCGGCATGTCGACCACGGCCGGCTTGGTGTGCCGTTCGCGCCGTCTGGCCAGGGGACGCCAGCCGAGTACGTCGGCCGCGTCGGTGTCCTTGCGGCCCTCGGCCTTCACCCGGGCGTTGCGCTGCTTTTCCTCGGCCTGGCCGGCCCCCTGGTCCAGGGAGCCCTGCCGGCGGGATTTGAGGACCACGGCGGCCGTACGCTCCAGGCGCTCGCGCTGGTAGGCGAGGAGGGCAGCGGGAACGTCCTCGTGCGCGGACATCGCGTCGGCGAGTACGACGGCGTCCTCCAGCGCCATGTTGGCGCCTTGCCCGAGGGCGGGGACCATCGGGTGGGCCGCGTCGCCGAGGAGGGCGACCCTGCTGTCGACCCAGCGGGGTACCGGGTCCCGGTCGTGGATGTCGGTCACCACGATGTCGTGGGGGTCCGCGTCGCGGATCAGGCGGAGCACGGGCGGGTGCCATCCGGCCAGGGCGGCGGCCAGGTCGTCCTGGGCGCGGGCCGGTCCCTTGGCGGGCCACAGTCCCGCGGGCGCGGTGATCTTGGCAGTCCAGTACAAGGTGTCCGCGCCGACGGGGGCGATGAAAATCTGGATGCCGCGGCCGTTGACGACGTACGAGCGCTGGCCGAGTGCGGAGCCCTTGGTGCGGCCGCGCACCGAGCTGTAACCGCGGTACTGCGCGGGGCCGTCCGCCAGCATGCGGCGGCGCACGGCCGAGTGGATGCCGTCCGCGGCCACCAGCGCGCCGCACTCGAGGGTCTTGCCGGCGGACAGCAGGACCGTGACGGTGTCGCCGGCCATGGCGTAGTCCTCGACGGCGGTGCCGGGCATCACGGCCGCGCCCGCGGCGAGGGCCTCGTCGAGGAGGGCCCGCTGCAGGGCGCTGCGCAGGATCGGGATCTGGGGGGCGCCCAGCTCCTCGCCCATCGCTCCGATCGGCTCCTGGGCGAGGACGGTGCCCGCGGAGTCCGTCACCGTGCGGACCTCGTCGGGCCGGGTGACGTGGCCGAGCGAGCGGATACGCGCTCCGAGTTGGGCACCGAGGGCGTCCACCGCCCGCACCCCGTTGGGGTACAGCATCAGGCCGGACCCCTGGGTGCCCATGCGTCCGGACCGCTCCACGACGGTGACGTCCATGGCGCGGCGGGCCAACGCGACGGCTGTGGCGAGGCCGCCGATGCCGCCACCGGCGATCACGACCGACTTCTTCTTGACCATGCTTCAGCTCTCCTGTCTGGTGGATGCGGGAGCAGCGGGCACGAGCCGCCCGTCGTACGTGCCGAAGGACCCGGTGGCCGCGTCCCACACCGTGCGGCCCGCGCGCACGGTCCGCTCGACGCGGCCGGTGAAGGTCCAGCCCTCGTACGCCGACCAGCCGCACTTGCTCTCCACGTCGTGGGCGGAGAACATCCAGGGCGTGTCGGGCGCGAAGAGGACGAGGTCGGCGTCGGCGCCCGCCTCCAGGCGGCCCTTGCCCGCCAGCCGGAAGATTTCGGCGGGGGCCGCGGCGAGGTGGTGCGCCAAGCGGGAGACGGCCGTGTCCGGGTCCTCGTCGGGCCGGCGCCGGCGCATGCCGGTCCACACGGCCACCGCGAGCTCCTGGACGCCGGGCAGTCCGGGCGGCGACTGGGCGGGCGTGCGCGTCTTCTCGGCGACGGTGTGCGGGGCGTGGTCGCTGCCCAGCGTGGCGACCTGGCCGGTCCACACGGCCCGCCACAGCCGCTCCTGGTCGGCCCGGCCGCGGATCGAGGGCGACAGCCGGGTGCGGGCGCCCAGGCGCCGGGTGTCCTCGTCGGTGAACGACAGGTGGTGGCCGGTGACCTCGAAGGTGACGGGATAGCCGGCGGCCTGCGCCGCACAGACCAGATCGGCCTCCTCCGTGCTGGACAGGTGCAGGATGTGGGCCCGGGTCCCGTACCGCCGCACCAGCTCGATGATCTTCGCGACGGCCACGATGCCGCCGGTGCGCGGGCGGCGCGTCTCGTAGTCCAGATAGCTGTCGGGCTCCCCCCACCAGGCATCGAGCAGGGCGAACAGGCCGTCCTCCTCGGCGTGCAGGACGAGCTGGACGCCGCCCTCGGCGGCGGCGGCGAATGCCTTCTCCAGCTGCGCCGGGTCGCGCACCACGGTGGGCGCGGTGTGGTGGCCCGCCATGAAGATCTTGGCGCTGGTGGCGACGGCCGGGTCGAGGTGTGCCAGGAGTTCGGGGCGGTCGGGGTCGAGGCCGATGTGGAAGCGGTAGTCCACGAGGGAATGCCCCTCCACGAGGCGCGCCTTGGCCAGCACCGCCTCGGGATCGAGCGTCGGAGGCAGCGTGTTGGGCATGTCCATCACCGTGGTGAAGCCGCCCCGGACGGCGGCGCGGCTGCCGTGCTCCCAGTCCTCCTTGTGGGTCAGGCCGGGGGTGCGGAAGTGCACGTGGGAGTCGATGAGGCCGGGCAGGACGTAGTGGTCGCCGGCGTCGATGTGCTCGGCGCAGGCGGGCACGGTGCGGGCGTCGCTGACGGCAGTGATCCGGCCGTCCCGGACGAGCAGGTGTCCGGGGCGCACGCCCTGCGGGGTCACCAGCCGGCGCCCGCTGACGACGAGGTCGGGGGCCGCGGCGGCGGCCGGTGTCAGGGAGTCCATTGCAGCGCCACCAGTTCCCGGCAGAGGTCGTTGGTCGGCCCCATCAGGCCGACGCCGCGGGCATCCGCGAGGAGGCGGCCGGCCGCGCCGCCGTCGCGGTAGCCGGCCGAGCCGAGCATGCGCGCCACGTCGAGGCAGATCTCCTCGGCGGCCGCGGTCGCGTGCAGCTTGCTGTGCAGGGTGGCCAGGCCCGGATCGGCGGCGGTGCGGGCTCCGGCCCGCTCCACGACCGCGCGTACGGTCTCCAAGCGGGTGGCCAGGCCGGTGAGCCGGTGGCGCACGGTCGCCATCTCCAGCAGCCCGCGGGAGCGGGCGTGGGTGACGGCGAGGTCGAAGGCGGCCTGGGCGATGCCGGCCGAGACCGCGCCGAGGGTGGCTCCGGATTCCCGGACGCCGGCGATGATCGAGGCGGCGTGGCCTTCGGGGCCGAGCCGGTCCTCGTCGCCCACGACACAGCCGTCGAGGGCGAGCAGCCCGGTCGCGGAGCCGCGCATGCCGGCCAGGTCCAGGCCCAGGTCCGGGACGAGGCCGGGGTTGTCCGCCCCGACGAGGAAGAAGGTCTGGCCGGCGGCGCCGTAGGCGGCTCGTACGGCGGGTCCGGGCGCGCCGGTGGTGACCAGGACCAGGTAGAGGTCGGCGACGGCGGCGCCCGTGGTGAAGGTCTTGGAGCCGCGCAGCAGCCATCTGCCGTCGGCGCGGCGGGTGCCCGTACTGGCCAGGTTCTGCTTCGCGGCCCCCGAGCCGTTCTCGCTCCAGGCCGAAGCGGCCAGCACGCTGCCGTCCGCCATCGGGGGCAGCAGGCGGTGACGCTGTTCCTCGGTGCCCCATTCGGCGATCCGGGCGCTCACCGCGAAGTGCTGGAACGCGATGATCGCAACGGACGCGTCGGCGGCGGCGATGTCGGCGACGACCCGGTTGATCTCGGCGGCATCGCCGCCCGCGCCTCCGTGAGCGCGGGGTACGGCGGTGGCCAGCAGCCCGCTGGCGCGCAGCGCCGACAGGGCTTCGCGGTCCGGCTCACCGGCCGCCGCGGCCTTCTCGGCGGACGCATGGAGCAGCGCGAGCAGCTCGGGTCCGAGCGGCGGTTTCATGCGGCTCCCGACAGCGCCAGGCATTGGGCGACCTCCTCGAATTGCAGATGGCTCAGGGGTGTCAGGACGAAAGAGCCCTGGAAGGTGACGCGCTTGTGCGCGACGCTCGCCCACAGGAGCGCGCCGTCCTGGCTGCCGGCTCCTTCACCGGGCAGCGAGGTGACGGCGGTGACGGCCGTCCGGCCGCCGGGTGTGACGATGTCGACGAGGCCGTCCGCCGCGCCCCGTTCCCGGGCGATCCGCCAGGGCACGGTGTGCGGGACGCGTACGGCGGTGCCCAGGCACACGGCTCCGGTCAGCGCGATCGTCGGGTGCCAGCCGGGCACGGTGACGGCTCGGGCCGAGATGCCGCCGTCCTCGCCGGGCAGGATCGCGGCGATCTTGGGGAAGGCTCCGTCGCGGCGCCAGCCCAGGAGGTCGGCGGCGGCGCCGCGGATGCGCTCCAGGCGGCCGAGCAGTTCCCCGCCGGCGGCGAACAGCGCTGCGGTGTCCGGGATCGCGAGGTCGCGCGCGTCGATGAAGGCGTAGGTGTTGGCGCTGGCCACCAGGGACACCTCGTGGCGCTGCCCGTCGACGTCCAACAGGGTGCGGGGCAGGCCGGTGGGGAGGAGCTGGTCGAAGGGGACCGGGCGGGGCTGGACGAAGGTGACGGTGAAGCGGACCTCGTCGCGTTCGACCCGGTCGACCTCGCAGACCACCCCGTCGCCGTTGTTGAGGACGTTCACCCGGATCCGCACTCCGGGCACCAGGCGCGGGAGCATTCCGGAGCGGGCCGCGGCGACCACGGCCGACAGGATGGAGTGCCCGCAGGAGCCGCGCAGGTCGAACCGGTCGGGTGCGCTCGGCAGCGCCTGCACGAAGCGGTAGTCGAGGTCGAACATGGGATGCGCGGACGGTTCCACCAGTGCGATCTTCAGGACGTGCGCGCCGCCGGCGGAGGCGAGGTAGCGGCGGGCCTCGGCCAGGTGGAGCAGCAGCGCCTCCTCCTCGCGGGGCAGCCGGGCGGCGTCGAGGACGAAGGTGGGGCAGGGGCTGCCCGCGGCGTAGGCCAGGTGTCCGATCACGCGGCCACCGCCGCGAGCGCGGTGGCGGGCAGGGCCGGTGCGGTGGCGGCGGCCGGGCGGAACTGTTCGCGCCACACCTCGTGCACGAGCAGCGACCACAGGGCCAGGGCCGGGGTGTCGCCGGGCCGCTCGGCCTGCGCGGTGAACAGGGCGTCCACGGCCGCGGCGTCGAGCCGGCCGTCGGCCCGGAGCCGGTCGGGGGTGAGCAGGTCCCGTGCCTGTGCCCACAGGGGCTGGCCGGGGCGCAGCATCGCCGTGATGGGGAGGGTGAACGGCTGCTTGGGACGGGTGAGCACGCTGTCGGGCAGCAGCCCCGCGGCCGCCGCGTACAGGGTCCGCTTGACCTGGCCGTCGTACAGCCGCAGCCGGTCGGGCAGCGAGCGGCCGAGGGCGACGACGGAGCTCTGGCAGAACGGCAGCCGGACCTCGATCGAGCCGGCCATGCTCAGGTGGTCGACGCGTCTGAGGTGGTAGGCGGGCAGGCGGTGACCGAGCTCGAAGCGGGTGATGCGCTCCAGGACGGTGCCCGGGCCGTGCAGCAGGTCCTCTTGTGCCTCGGGCGGCAGCGCCGGTACCTCGCGCAGCAGGTCCCGGAAGGCGTCGGTGTAGAGCGAGCGGCGCAGGGCGGCCGGAGCGGCCGACAGCGCGTCGAGGTAGGCCGGTGCCCAGGCGGCGCCGGCCGCGGCGTTCTCGGCGGCCTGCCGCATCCGCCCGTACCCGCCGAACACCTCGTCGGCGGCGTCGCCGGTCAGCGCGACGGTGAAGCCGGCCGCGCGCACCGCCTTGAACAGGGCGTACGTGCTGAGCGCGATGGGGTCGGCGTTGGGCTGCCCCAGGTGCCAGACGGTCTCCTCCAGCAGCGCCGGGAAGTCGGCCGGGTCGATCTCCACCTGGTGGTACGCGGCTCGCGCGCGCTCGGCGGCCTGCCGGGCGAAGTGCCGTTCGTCGAAGGGCCAGGAGCCCTTGTAGGCGATGTTGAAGGAGTGCACCGGGCCGTGCTCGGCGGCCAGCGAGGTCACCAGGCTGGAGTCGAGGCCGCCGGAGGTGATGAGCGCGACGGGCACGTCGGCGACCAGCAGCCGTCCGACCTCTTCGCGCAGGGCGCGGCGGACCCGTACGGCCGTGGCGGCTCCGTCGCCGGGGCCCGGCGCGGGCAGTTCGGCGGGCGGGCGCCGCCGGCTGCGCGGGGTGCCGCCCAGAGTGCACACCATCGTCGTGGCGGGCGCCATGACCTCGACGCCCTCGAACATCGTCTCGCCGCCGAAGGGGGTGCGGGTGGCCAGGTAGGCGTCCAGGGAGGCCGCGCGCATCCGGGGCGGGGGCCCGCCGAAGCCGAAGAGGGCCGGGATCTCGGAGGAGAAGTGCAGCGAGCGCTCCGCCGGGTCCCAGCGGTAGTAGAGCGGCTTCATGCCGATCCCGTCGGTGGCCAGCAGCAGCCGCGGTTCCCGGCCGCGCAGGTCGACCAGGGCGATGGAGTACATGCCGTCGAGGTGGTCGGTGAAGTCGTCCCCGTACTCCAGGTAGAGGGCGGGGATGACGGCGCCGTCACAGCGGTCGTCGAAGGAGTGGCCGAGCCCTTCGAGGCGGTGGCGCAGCGCGCCGTGGTTGTAGATCTCGCCGTTGAAGACAGCCCGGACCGGGCCGCCGGCTCCGTAGGGCTGCTGTCCGCCGTCCAGGTCGACGACGGCGAGCCGGTTGTTGCCCAGTCCCCAGCCGGGTGCCCGGGAGATCCCGGTGGCGTCGGGGCCGCCGTGGCGCTGGAGCGCCGCGACGGTGCGCATCTCGTGCGGCGTGGCCGCCGCGTTGAAGTAGCCGTAGATCCGGCACATGTCTGCCTGTCTTTCCGTGAGGAGACGACGGGTCAGCCGCGTGCCGTGGACAGGTAGCGCTCCCCGCTGTCGGGGAAGACCGTGACCACCGTGGCGCCCGCCCAGCGCGGGTGCGCTGTGACGGCGCGGCTCGCCCAGGCCGCGGCTCCGGAGGAGACGCCGACCGGGAGACCGGTGGCGCGTACGATCTCGCGGGCCGTGGCGGCCGCGGCGTCGTCCGGCACGGCGACGACCTCGTCGATGAGGGTCAGGTCGGTGATGTCGGAGAGGTAGCCGGCCCCGATGCCGGGGATGCCGTGGGGACCCGCCTCGCCGCCCGACAGGACGGCGGAGCGCGCCGGTTCGACGGCGACGACGTGGACGTCCCGGCGTTCCTTGAGGTAGCGGGCGGTGCCGCTGAGGGTGCCGCCCGTGCCGACCCCGCACACCAGCACGTCGACGGCGCCGGCGGTGGCCTCCCAGATCTCGGGGCCGGTGGTGTCGTAGTGGGCCCGGGCGTTGGCGGGGTTGCGGTCCTGGTGCGGCACCCACGAGCCGGGGGTGTTGCGCTGCAGCTCCTCGGCGTGCGCCCAGGCGGCCATCAGCCCGTCCTGGTGCGGTACGAGGACCACCTCGGCGCCGAGCGCGGCCAGGATGAGGCGGCGCTCCTCGCTGGCGTTGTCGGGCATGACGATGACGCAGCGGTGGCCCCGGGGGGCGCACAGGGCGGCGAGGGAGATGCCGGTGCTGCCGGAGGAGCATTCGATGACGGTGCCGCCGCTGCGGGGCAGCAGCCCCGACTCCTCGACGGCGCGCAGCATCGCGAGCGCGGCCCGGTCCTTGACGCTGGACAGGGGGTTCAGCATCTCCAGTTTGGCCAGCAGCCGGACCGTGTCCGCGAGCCCGGGCAGGGCGACTTCCAGCAGCGGTGTGCCGCCGACCAGGTCGTCCAGGGACCGGGCGGGCCGAGTCGTGGTCACTGCTCCCCCAAGGAGTGTCATGCCGGGCGGTCAGACCGCGACCGCGGCGGTCGCCACCGCGAGGTGCGAGGCCGCGGCCTGCTGAAGGTGGGTGATGTCGCTGGAGACGGTGGCGAAGGTGAAGCCCTCGGTCAGGCGTTTGGCCGCGCTCTCCCCGTCCAGGCAGTGGATGCCGCAGGCGATGCCGGCCCGGCGGGCCGTGCGGGTGATGCGCTCCAGTGCCGCTTCCAGGGCGCCGGCCGCGGACGGGTCGCCGAAGTAGCGGGCGCCGAGCGCGGCGGACAGGTCCGCGGGGCCGACGTAGACCGCGTCGAGTCCGGGGGTGGCGCAGATGGCGTCGAGGTTCTCCAGGGCGGAGGCCGTCTCGACCATCACGATGCAGGCGACCTCGTCGTCGATCTCGGCGGGCACCGATCCCACCCGCAGTTCCGCGCGGACGGGTCCGGCGAGGCTGCGGGTGCCGGCCGGGTGGTGGCGGCAGGCCCGCACGACGGCCAGCGTCTGCTCGGGGGTGTCGACCATGGGGACGACGACGCCGCGCGCCCCGGTGTCGAGGGCGACGCCGATGGAGACGGGGTCGGCGGAGGGGACGCGGATGATGCCGGCGGAGCGCTGCCGGGAGTCGACGGCGAGCATGGCGGCCTGCCAGCCGGGCTGGTGCATGACGCCGTGCTGGCCGTCCACGCCGATGTAGTCGTAGCCCAGGCCCGCGATGCGCTCGGTGCCGACGGGGTTGTCGCAGGCGATCCAGTACCCGACGAGCCGCTCGCGGCGGCGCAGCCGGCGTGCGAAGCCGGCCGGTCCTTGGGCCCTGGTCAGGGCGGTGACGGCGGCGCTCACTCGCCCTCCTTGACGGCGTAGCTCTGCTTGCCGTCGAGGCCGACCGGCACCTCGCCGTTGATGGAAACGCGGTGCAGGACGCGCTTGTGGGTGCCGTAGTCGTTGACGGCGTAGTGCTGCGTGCTGCGGTTGTCGAAGATCAGCACGTCGCCGGGACGCCAGTTCCAGCGCGCGGTGTTCTCCGGGCGGCGGACGTACGCCTGCAGGACGTCGATGATCGGGCGGGACTCGCGGACTTCCATGCCCACGAGCCACTGCGCGAAGCCGCCGAGGAACAGGCTCGGCTCCCCCGACTCGGGGTGCACCCGCACCACCGGGTGCGCGGTCTCGAACCGGCGGGCGAGGAACGCCGCGCGGACCTTATCGCCGCGCTCGGTGCCCAGGCGGGGCTGCTCGGCGTGGTTGGTGTGCACGGCCCACAGCCGGTCGGCGATCTCCCGCAGCTCGGCCGGCAGGTCCTTGTAGCCGGCGGCTGCGTTGGCGACCAGGGTGTCGCCGCCGTAGGGCGGCAGGACGACGCTGCGCAGCGTCGTGCCGAGGGAGGGGGTCGTGGTGAAGCTGATGTCGGTGTGCCAGTGGTCGGCGCGCTGGTCCTCACCGTCGACGGCGAGGACCTGGCCGGCGCCGTCGACGGTGCGCATCATCGGGTGCCTGCGGCTCAGCGGGCCGAATCGGCCGGCGAATTGCAGCTGCTGTTCGTCGGTGATGTCCTGATCCCGGAAGAAAAGTACTTTGTGCTCGAGGAATGCTTCGCGGATCTGCCCGAAAACGGATTCCGAAAGAACCCCGGAGAGGTCGACTCCGGTTACCTCCGCGCCGATACGGCCGCCGATCCTTCGTATGTCGAACGTGGACACCAACATTCCTTCCGGGCTCGCAGGAGTCCTGATCCCTCCCATGGGGACGCGGGTGCGGCCGGGCATGGGAGGGTGCAGCGGCGATCGGACGGGACCACCCGGACAGGACGCGCCGAGCCAACCACGGGCCTCGTACGGCGGCAACCGGCCATTTCGGAGCGCGACGACTTCAGCAACTCGGCCGTCGGTCGAAATCGGCCGGTCACCCGGCAGGGCCGGACTTGTTCAAGTCGCATTCCTGGCGAACGGCCCGCTTGTCGCCCTGTTCACGCCGTGGTCAGCTCGGGTCCGTGTCTCCAGAAAGGGACTGCTGATCCGATGAGTTTCCGGCAGCTGCACCCGAACATCAGGCTGCGCATCTGCGTCGGCTTCATCCAGCGTCTGCTCGGCATCATGCTCATGCCGCTGGTGGTCATCCATCTTGCGGCCCTGTACGGGGCGGCGGTCGCCGGTGTGCTGACGCTCGCCGTGGCGGTGTCCGGAATCGCGGCCAACTTCGTCGGGGGGCACCTCTCCGACGTCCACGGGCGCAGACCCTTGCTGATCGTGGGCGAGCTGGGAGCCACGGTCTCCTTCGCACTGCTGGCGCTCGTCAACTCCCCCTGGTGGTCTTCCGGCTGGGCGACGTTCGCGCTGTTCCTGGTCAACACCTGCTCATCGCAGCTGGCAACGCCCGCCGCCGACGCCATGATGATCGACGTCTCCACCCCGGAGAACCGGCCGCTCGTCTACACGATCAACTACTGGTCGGTGAACCTGGCGTTCACCGCCGGCGCGCTGCTCGGCGGCTTCCTCTACGACGGCCACTTCACCCAGCTGCTCGCCGGCGCGGCCCTGCTGTGCGCGGCCACCACGGCGGTGGTGTGGCGCTGGATCGCCGAGACGGCCCCCCGCACGGGCAAGGAGGTGGCCACCGGGATCCCCGCGATGTTGCGGGGCTACCTCGCCGTGGGCAGGGACCGGGTCTTCCTGCGGATGCTGGCCGCTGCGGTGCTGATCGCCGCCGTCGAGATGCAGATCGGGTACTACATCGCGATCCGGCTCTCAGCGGACTTCCCCGAGCAGGCCCTGTTCGTGATCGGGTCGTGGACGGCCCCGCGCGTGGACGGTGTGGCCATGCTGGGCATCCTGCGCGCGCTCAACGCCGCCCTGGTGGTGGCGCTGGTGCTGTTCGCAGGCAGCCTGCTCGGCAGGATCTCCGACCGGACCCGGCTGTACGCGGGCATCGGTGTCTTCACCGCCGGCTACATGGTCTGGGCCGTCAGCGACACGGGGTGGGTGCTGATCGCCGCTGCCGTCGTGCTCACCCTCGGCGAGATCGCCTCCATCCCCATCCGGCAGGCGTTGCTCGCCGATCTCGTCGATCCCGCCGCGCGCACCAAGTACATGGCGGTCTACGCCCTCAACGCACGGATCGCCCTGGTCATCGCATCCCTGTGCGTGACCGCCGGCGCCTTCGTGCCGCCGCTCGCGATGAGCCTGCTCTACGCGTGCGCCGGGGTTGCCGCCGTCCTGGTCTACCGCTCGCTGCTGCGGGTGCGCGCCGCCCGCCGGGAGCGGGACGCCCGCGGCGGGGCCCCCGCCACCTCCCTGGCCGCCTGATCCCCCGCGAACCGCGAACCCGCGAACGGAGTTCCCTCGATGACGCAGCCCGCCGCGTCCCAGCGGCTACTGATGGTGATGCCCTACAGCCAGTTCGTCCGCAAGGCGGTGGAAGCGGGGTTCGCCGTCTGGTCGATCTGGGACCCGGCACTGCGCGAGCAGGAGTACCTGGACGAGGTCGCCCTCTACTCCCGGGAACTCCTGCTCACCGATTTCGGCGACAGCCAGGGCCTTCGGGAGCTGATCGTCGAGACCGCCCGCGCCCATGCCGTCGACCACATCCTGCACCTGGGATCCGAGGACACGATGGACGTGGCGGTCGCGGCGGCCGAGGAGCTCGGCCTGTCCCCCAACGGGTCCGACGCGGTGCACCTGCTCAACGACAAGGCGGCGATGCGCCGGCTGCTGAACGCCGCCGGCCTCTCGGTGGTGCGGGCCGAGCGTGTGGCGACCGTGGAGGCCGTCCGAGCCGCCGTCGGCGAATTCGGCCTTCCGGCGATCGTGAAGCCGTCCGATGCGTCGGGGAGCCGCGGCGTTGCCCTCATCCGGGAGGCCGGCGACCTCGACGTGTGGGCCGACCAGGTACGCGATACCGGGCTCGGAGGCGGCCCGTTCCTCGTCGAGGAGTATCTGGAAGGATTCGAGTTCAGCGTCGAGACCCTCACCGCGGACGGTGTCCACCACGTCGTCGGCATTACGGCGAAGCAGACCAGTGGGCCGCCCGGCTTCGTCGAGACCGGGCACATCCACCCGGCCCCGCTGTCCGTGTCGCAGGAGAGCGCTGTCCGGGAGGTGGTGACGGGCCTGCTGGACCTGGCCGGTCACCGGTTCGGCCCCGCGCACACCGAGGTGATCCTCACCGCCTGCGGTCCGCGGATCGTGGAGTCCCAGGCCCGTCTGGGCGGCGACCGCATCCCGCTCCTGGTGGAGGTGGCCCGCGGCTACGACCTCGAAGCGGCCGTCTTCCGCGCCCTGGCCGGCGAGCCGGTCGCCGTGCCGACGGTCCGCCGGAGCGCGGCCATCGGCTTCTTCCGTTTCCCGGCCGGTCCGCTGGAATCGGTCACGGGTCTCGAGCCGGTCCGCGCCCTGCCGTACGTCCACGCCCTGCACTTCCCGTACCGTCCCGGCGATCTGCTGCCGGCCACCACCGACTCGTTCACCCGCCACGGGTACGTCGTCGTCGACGGCGCGTCCCCCCAGGAGGTGACCGAGCGGATCGACTCCGTACGGGAGCGCCTGCGGGTGGTCGTCCGGGAAACCGTCCTTGCCACCTGAAGGGAACCATCCGTTGAGTACCCGTACCGTCCTGCTGATCGGCGGGGTCGACGTCCACCTGGAGCGCTTCAAGGCGCTCGGCGTGCGCGTCGTCCTCATCCAGCACCCCGACAAGGTCACCGCCTTCCAGACGCGGACCGCCGACGTCACCCTGGTCGTCGACTACACCGACTGGAACACCGTCCTGCCTTTCGCCGAGGCTGCGCGCACGGTGTACGGCGTCGATGCCGTGGTCTCCCTGACCGAGCCCGGGCTGAATCCCGCGGCCCGGCTGGCCGACCTGTTCGGCCTCAGCGACGGCCGGCGCTACGAGGTGAGCCGCAGGATGCGCGACAAGTGGCTGATGCGGCGCCACCTCATCTCCCGGGGGCTGCCCGCCCCGCACTGCGCGCGCGTCGAGGGCCGGGAGTCGCTGGAAGCCTTCGGGGAGCTGGCCGGCTACCCGTTCATCGTCAAGCCGGTCTCCACGACGGCCGGCTTCGGGCTGATCCGGGCCGAGAGTCCCGAGGACCTGTCCCGGGTGTGGGCGCGCGTCCAGGAACTGGACGGCGGCCGTACCGACCGGGGTTCGACGATGTTCGTGGTGGACGGCTTCCTGATGGAGTCGTACATCGACGGACCTGAGTTCAGCGTGGAGGCGCTGAGCTTCGCCGGCCGGCACGTGATCGTGGCCGTCACGGAGAAACTTGTGGACGAGACCCACTTCGCCGAGCTCGGTCACGCGCTGCCGGCCAGGCTCTCCGAGGGCGACCGCGACCGGATCACCGGGGCCGTCGAGCAGTTCCTCACCGGCATGGGCGTCACCGATGGCCCCAGCCACACCGAGATCCGCCTCAGCAGCCGGGGTCCGGTCGTCATCGAGTCCCACAACCGGCTGGGCGGGGACCACATCGTCGAGCTCGTCGAGGCCGCGTACGGGATCGACATGGTCGCCTACGGGGCGGCCTGGGCGGTCGGTCTCACCGAGGCGCTGACGGTGGGCCCCGACCCGACGGGCGCGGCCTGCACCCGCTTCGTGCTGCGCAGCCCCGGCACCGTGGTCGCCGTGTCCGGGGTCGGGGAAGTGGCCGACCGGCCCGACGTACTGCTCGCGCAGGTCTCTGTGGCGCCGGGCGACACCGTGCGCCCGTTGCGCGACAACTGGGACCGGCTCGGCTGTGTGGTGGTGCGCGCGGCGGACACCGACAGTGCGATCGAGCTGTGCGAGCGTCTGGCCCGCGAGGAGATCCGCATCGACATCGAGCCGGCGGCTGCCTGAGGCGCCTGGCCGGGCCGCCGACTGGACGTGTCCGGGCCGGACCCCGGGGGGTCCGGCCCGGACACGTCACCGGTGCAGCGGGGCGGAGGTGCGGGCTCCGAGCCGGACGCCGAGGTGGACCGCGGTGGTCAGGGCGGCCCAGGAAGTGAGCTCGATGATCTTCTGGTCGTGGGCGTACTGCTCGCGGACGGCGGCGATGTCCTCCCCCGTGACCCGGTGCGCGGCGAACGCGGTCAGCAGCGCGAGGCGGCCGGCCGGCCGGTCCTGCGGCGGAAGACCGGCGAGGGCCTCGGTCAGCCAGCCGGAGCCGAGGCCCGGTGCGGCGCCGTCCCAGCCGGCCAGGCGCGCTGCCAGGAGTTCGCGCACGGCCTGCGGCACCCAGCGCGCCGCGTTCTCGACGGCGGCGGCCGAACGGCCCAGCGCCGCGGCCAGGGCCGGCGCCGCACTGGCCCACTCCAGGCCCTCGGGCAGCGGCGCGTCGGGCAGCAGGTCCAGGCCGGCGCCGGCGACCGGGGGGCCTGCGACCGGTCGCATGGCGCGGGCGACGGTACGCAGGATCGTGCCCCGTGCCGCAGCCGGGGTCTGAGCGGGCAGGGGCGAGTCCTCCAGGAAGATCCCGACCATGCGGTTGAGGTAGTGGAAGGTGAGGGCCACGCCGAGGATCTCGGGTGCCTCGGCCGCGGTGAAGGGCGCCGGCCCGGACATCTGCCCGTCGGCTGCCTCCCGGAACCACTGCGTCACGGCGGCGGTCGCGCCGGGCTCCACCGCGTGCTCGGCCGGCAGCGCCTGCAAGGTCGCCTGGTGAACGTCCACGCAGTAGGGGCACGCGTTGGCCCGGGACACCTCGGTGGCGACGGTCTCCTTCACGGCCCGGTCGACCCGGCCTTCGACCAGGAGCGTCTCCCGCAGCAGCAGCCAGCTCGCGGCCAGCGGCTCCGGGGCGGCGGAGTGCAGGGCCAGCGGGGGCGCGAGCACACCGAAGTCGCGCTGCGCCTGCTCGTAGACCCGTGCCACCTGGCCGCGGGCACGGCCCGGGGATACGGCTTGGACGTGGCGGATGTCGCGCAGCGAGCTGCGCAGCACCGCTCTCACGATCGTCCTCATCGTCATCGGACGATCTCCAGCTGGGCCATCATGCCGGCCACGTTGTGTTCCTGCATGTGGCAGTGGTAGACGTACTTGCCCGGCCAGCCCTGGAACGTGGCCTGGATCCGCAGCGTCTCGCCGGGCCGCACCAGCACCGTGTCCTTGAACCCGGCTTCGCCGGGCAGCGGCGGCCTGCCGTCGCGGTCGAGCACCCTGAACTGCACCATGTGCAGGTGGAAGGTGTGGTCGATGCCGCCGAACTCCGAGTCGACGGTGTCCGCGTTGTAGATCTCCCAGATCTCGGTCGTGCCGTTCTGGACGACCGTGTCGACGCGGTCCGGATCCCAGCTCAGGTCGTTGATGGCGTAAGCCATCTTCGAGGGCGCGACGGCGAGCTTCATCCGCCGGGTGCGGGCGGGGGCGGGCAGCGCCGGCATCGAGCGCAGCCGGGTCGGCACCCGGCTGTCGTCGGCGGCCTGGCGCGTGACGTCGAAGCGCAGCACTGGAGCCCCGGTGTCGGAGAGCACGAGCTTGCTGCCGATGGCGTGCCGGGAGAAGTCGACGACTATCTCCGCCCGCTCGGCGGGGGCAAGCGTCAGCTTGCTCCGGGTCACCGGCTCGGGGAGCAAGCCGCCGTCGGAGGCTATCTGGATCATCTCCACGCCGCCGAGGTCCAGTTCGAAGATCTTGTGGATGGAGGAGTTCAGCAGCCGGAAGCGGTACTTTCGGGCGGCGACGGGGAAGAAGGGCAGCGGGCGGCCGTTCGCCAGCAGGGTGGAGCGCGCCTCGGGGTGCTCCACGTCAAGGATGAGACCGCCCGACGCGTCGAAGTGGGCGTCGCGGAGCATGATCGGCACGTCGTACTGGCCGCTGGGCAGCCGCAGCTGCTGCTCGGATTCGCACTCGATGAGGTAGAAGCCGTGCATGCCGCGGTAGACGTGCTCGGCTTCCATGTGGTGGGTGTGGTCGTGGTACCAGAGCGTCGCGGCGTCCTGCTGGTTGGGATAGTCGAAGGTGCGCGACTGGCCCGCGGCGAAGAGGTCCATCGGGTAGCCGTCGCTCTCCGGCGGCACGTGCCCGCCGTGGAGGTGCACGTTGACGGGGAGTTCCAGCTTGTTGGTGTACTTGACCCGCACCTTGCGTCCGGACTTGGCCTTGATGGTGGGGCCGATGAAGGTACCGCCGTAGGTCAGGGCCTGGGTGGTCTTGCCCGGGAGGATCTCGACCTGGGCGGGCCGGAGGTCGAGTTCGTAGACGTCGGTGTCGCCGCGGGTGCTCACGGGCCTGGCCACCTTGGGTACGGGCATCTCCACGGTGAACGGTTCGGCGGCCTGGAGCGGGGAAGCCTTCGCGACCATTCCGATGCGCATGATGTGCTGCTCGGCTTCGGAACGGCCGAGTTGCGCCGTGGCGGTTGCGCCGCGTCCGGACATCCACATCGCGGGCAGACCGAGCGACGCTCCGGTCGCCACCACCCCGCCGGCGGCCAGCATGACGCCACGTCTGTTGAGCATGTGATCCCCTCATCGTTTCGCGGGGCGCCCGCGCGACGCCTTGGGCCTCCGGGGCGCCCGGTCCCGGAACGTCGGAACGCCGTTGCGATCCTGGCACCCACGGTCCCGGCGATCCTTATCCGAACTTGCTGACTTGGTGGCAGCCCCCCGGCCGGCAGGGCAGCAACCGCGGAGATGCGCCCCTCCCCGTGCGCCGCGAAGGATCGGCGGCGGGGCCGCTCGAATGCGGTGTGCCGTGCGATGGGAGAAGCGGGTTCATGACAGAGGTACGAGACGGCCTTGCGGAAATCGGAAGACACTATGACGAGCGCACTCCCATCGGTGAGGAGTTCCGCGAGGGACAGTTGCACATGTGGTATTGGTACGACCGGGAGGACGAGGCGACCCTTCCGCAGGCCGTGCACCGCGTCACCCGCAAGGTCACCGATACTCTCGGGCTTCGTCCGGGGGAACACGTGCTGGACGCCGGCTGCGGTCCGGGCGAGACGGCGCTGTTCCTGGCCCGGCAGCACGGGGTCAAGGTGACCGGCGTGACGGTGAGCGGATTCGAGCTGGCGCGGGCCCGTGGCCGGGCCGAGGACGCCGGCCTGTCGGACCTGGTCGACTTCCGCTACGGCGACTTCATGGACCTGCCCTTCCCGGACGGTTCTTTCGACGCCGTACTGGCGCTGGAGTCCCTGCAGAACGCTCCGGACCTCGGGCAGGTGCTGCGGGAGCTGTACCGGGTGCTGCGGCCCGGGGGCCGCATCGCGTTCTCCGACTTCAGCCTCGGGGAGCCGGGCGAACCCGAGCGGGTCGAGCAGTTCATGACGACGCTGAAGCTCCCGGTGCTCCCCACCCTCGAGGAGTGGCTGGGGCACGTGCGCGGCGCCGGCTTCGCGGTCGAGGAGTTCACCCAGTGCGGCCCTCGGGTGTTCGGCATGAAGGGGAAGTACCTCCATGCCGCGATGGGTCAGCGGGACCAGGTCGCCGGGAAGTTCGGCGAGGAACGGCTCGCCGAGTTCTCCCGTGTGCACCGGGGGTTCTTCGTACCGCGCAAGGACCAGATCGGCTACGCGATCGTCTGCGCCCGCAAGCCGCGCTGAGCGCCCGGGGCGGGGACCCCCGCGCGGCGTCCGGGCGCGGACGCCCGGACCGGGACCGCCCCGAACGGGAACGCACGGGGTGTGGCGCGCGATGTGCGCGCGGCGATGCGGACGATGTGATCGGCACCGCTGCGTGCGTCAGTGCACCGGCCGGCCGGCCGTGCGGTTGAGCCACCACTGCACCGCCAGCAGGTTCGCCACCCATCCGGTCCATCGTGCGGCTTCGAGGAAGACATTGGGGTCGACCTGTACCCGCAGGGTCTGCACGACCATCAGGATCGTCGTACCCCACAGGTTGTTCATCACCATCGCGAAGGCGTAGAGCATCAGCCGGCGGTGTTCGGCGTAGCGGCGCTGGCGGATCCTGACGAAGCCCATGACGGAGAAGGCGAGCCACAGCGTCGTGGCGATGCCGACACCCAGCCGGCCCACCGGCGGGGCGAAGGGGACGATCACCAGGCCGAGCAGGCCCGCGACCACCGTGGTGAGGACATACACCCGCCCGCCCCAGCGGTGTGCGGCCGGGTGCCGCCGGCGCAGCCAGGGCCATATCTGGAGGATGGAGGTCAAAAGGGCGACGGTGGCGAACGCAATGTGCGTGATCAGTGCCGGGTAATACAGCGTGAAGCCGTCGTGCGGCATCAGCGGCGCGGTCTCGCGGTCCAGGTACGGCAGCGCGGTGAAGGCGATGTAGCCGGTGGAGACCACGAACAGCGGTGCGATCCAGGGACGCCGCCACCACCCTCGCGATCTGGCCACGGGGGCCTGGGCCGCGGCGGGCCGCAGCGTTTCTGTTCCCACCGACGTGTCGTCGGTTCTTATGAGGCTCTGGGCCACGGTCGTTCCTTTTTGTCAGGCGGCCCGCCGGTCTCGCCGGCGCGGATTCCGCATCCGGTTCCGGCGGGTCCACCGGGGGCCGTGGGCACACGACATCGGTGTCCCGAAGGGGAGCGTCACAGCAGCGGAATTCGGCCAGCAACTTCCAGATTGCCGTCTCGAACCGGTGCGGGCCCGGCCGGTGGTGGACGGGGCCCCATCGCGGCAAGTGAGCAATACGGAAGAGGACACGGCCCCTTGTGCGGTGGAAGGATTGTTCACGCGGCACAAAGGCGGAATGAGATGTTCCGATTGGCCGGGAGCTCCGGGCTGCCCTCCGTCCACCACGGGACGATCTTCCAGTTCATCTCCACGCGGGTGCCCCCACCCCCGAGCGGCAGCCCCGTGAACGAAAGGACCACATCGTGACGACAGACGCTGCGCCCAAAGCAGGGCGTCGGGAGTGGCTGGGCCTCGCGGTCCTCGCCCTCCCTGCGACGCTCGTCTCCTTCGACATGTTCGTGCTGTTGCTGGCACTGCCGCAACTGAGCGCCGACCTGGGGGCCAGCAGCACCCAGCAGCTGTGGATCATGGATATGTACGGCTTCATGGTCGGCGGCTTCCTGGTCACGATGGGCACCCTCGGCGACCGCATCGGCCGCCGCAAACTCCTCCTGATCGGCGCCGCCGTCTTCGGTGCCGCCTCCCTGCTGGCCGCCTTCTCCACCAGCCCCGAAATGCTCATCGCCGCCCGCGCCCTGCTCGGCATCTCCGGCGCCACCCTGGCCCCCTCGACCCTCGCCCTCATCAGCAACATGTTCCGCGACCCCAAGCAGATGGGCATGGCCATCGGCATCTGGGCCGGCTGCTTCTCCATCGGCGCCATCGTCGGCCCCATCGCCGGCGGCGCCATGCTCAGCACCTTCTGGTGGGGCTCCGTCTTCCTCCTCGGCGTACCGGTGATGCTGGTCCTGCTCGTGGTCGGCGGCAAGGTGCTGCCCGAGTACAAGGCGCCCCAGGCCGGACGCCTGGACCTGCCCAGCGTCGCCCTGTCCCTCGCGGCCGTACTCCCCTTCATCTACGGCCTCAAGGAGATCGCCCGGCAGGGCTTCTCCGCGCTGCCGGTCGCGGCCGTCGTCGTGGGCCTGGCCATCGGCGTGCTCTTCGTCCGCCGCCAGCACGCCCTGAAGGACCCGCTGCTGGACCTGTCCCTGTTCAAGAACAAGAGCCTGAGCGGCGCCCTCGTCAGCCTGCTGGTCTTCAGCATGCTCGGCGGCGCCAGTCTGCTGTTCCTCGGTCAGTTCTTCCAGTTGGTCACCGATCTGACGCCGCTGCAGGCGGGGCTCGCGCTCGTCCCCGGTCTGGTCGTCTCCATCGCGGGCATGTCCTTCGCTCCGGTGCTCGCCCGCAAGATCCGCCCGGCCTACCTCATCGCGAGCGGTCTGCTGGTCTCGCTGAGCGGCTACCTGCTGTTCTTCCTCGTCGGCGCCGATTCCGGCCCGGCCGTCCTGATGACGGGCTTCGCCCTCGCGAGCCTGGGCGGCGGCCCGCTCGTCGCCCTCGGCACCGGCCTGGTGGTCGGCTCGGCCTCGCCGGAGAAGGCGGGCGCCGCGGCCTCGCTCTCGCAGACCAGCAATGAGTTCGGGGCTGGTCTGGGCATCGCGATCGTCGGCACCGTCGGCACCGCCGTCTACCGCGACCAGATCTCCGAGAACCTCCCGGCGGGCCTCCCGTCCGCTGCTGCCGACACGGTCCGGGAAGGACTGGCGAGCGCTCTCACCGAAGCGGCCGCGATCTCCGGACCGGTCGGCGACTCGCTGGCCTCCGCCGCTCGCGAGGCTTTCGTCAGCGGGGTCAACGCCGTCGGAGCCACCGCCATGGTGCTGATGGCCCTCGTTGCCGTCACCGTCCTCGCGCTCCTGCGCCAGGTTCCCGCTTTCGGCGCCGCTCAGGGCGGCGGTGAGGGACCGGCTTCGGCTCCCGCGGACCAGCAGGAGGCGGAGCAGCGGGAGGCCGACAGCCCGGTCACGACCGCGACCGGCTGATCCCGACCCCGGACACACCGACCCGTGGAGGCCGTGGCGACCGTCACGGCCTCCACGGCTTTCCTGCCGCCCACCACCGGAAGGACCGAAACGTGAGCACGACCGGAGCCGCCCCGCGCGCGGGGAGACGTCAGTGGATGGGCCTGGCGATCCTCGCCCTGCCCACCCTGCTCGTCTCCTTCGACGTGTTCGCCATGTTGCTGGCACTGCCGCAAATGAGCACCGACCTGGGGGCCAGCAGCACCCAGCAGCTGTGGATCATGGATATGTACGGCTTCATGGTCGGCGGCTTCCTGGTCACGATGGGCACCCTCGGCGACCGCATCGGCCGCCGCAAACTCCTCCTGATCGGCGCCGCCGTCTTCGGTGCCGCCTCCCTGCTGGCCGCCTTCTCCACCAGCCCCGAAATGCTCATCGCCGCCCGCGCCCTGCTCGGCATCTCCGGCGCCACCCTGGCCCCCTCGACCCTCGCCCTCATCAGCAACATGTTCCGCGACCCCAAGCAGATGGGCATGGCCATCGGCATCTGGGCCGGCTGCTTCTCCATCGGCGCCATCGTCGGCCCCATCGCCGGCGGCGCCATGCTCAGCACCTTCTGGTGGGGCTCCGTCTTCCTCCTCGGCGTACCCGCCATGGCCGTGCTGCTCCTGCTGGGTCCCGCCCTGCTGCCCGAGTACAAGGCACCCCAGGCCGGACGCCTGGACCTGCCCAGCGTCGCCCTCTCCCTCGCGGCCGTACTCCCCTTCATCTACGGCCTCAAGACGGTGGCGAAGGAGGGCTGGGAGCCGCTGCCGACCGCCGCCGCCGTCCTGGGCCTGGCTTTCGGGACCGTCTTCGTACGCCGCCAGCGCCGGCTGGAGTCCCCGCTGCTGGACCTGCGGCTCTTCGGCAACGCCCCGCTCAGCGCGGCCCTGGTGAGCATGCTCTTCTACAGCGCGCTCACCGGCACGACGATGCTGTTCGTCACGCAGTACTTCCAGTCGGTCGACGGCATGTCGCCCCTGGCGGCGGGTCTGGGGCTGTTGCCCGGGATGGCCGCGTCCATCCTCAGCATCACCGTCTCGCCCGTGCTCGCCCGCAGGATCCGCCCGGCCTACGTCATCGCCGGCGGCCTGGCCCTGGTGGTCGCCGGTTTCGTGGTGCTGCTGCAGGCAGAGGCCGGCTCGGGTACCGTCTGGCTGATCGTGGGCTGGGCGCTGAACGGGCTGGGCGGTGGGCCGCTCATGGCCCTCGGCACCAACCTCGTCGTCGGCTCCGCCCCTCCGGAGCGGGCGGGTTCGGCGGCCTCGCTCTCCCAGACCAGCAACGAGTTCGGCTACGGGCTGGGCATCGCGGTCGTCGGCACCGTCGGCACCACCGTCTACCGCGACCAGATCTCCGAGAACCTCCCGGCGGGCCTCCCGTCCGCCGCGGCCGACGCCGCGCGCGAGAGCGTGGCGGGTGCGGTGTCGGCGGCCGGCGGCCTGGCCGAACCGCTCGCTTCCAAACTGGTCGCCATGGCCGGTGAGGCGTTCACCGGCGCCATGCTGACCGTGGTCGGCGTCAGTGTGGTGCTGCTCGCCGCGGTGGCCGTCCTGGTCGCGGTCGTCCTGCGCCACGTGCCGGTCCTCGGCGCGCAGGCGGCGGCGGGTCCCGAAGCTGACGCCGGCCAGGACGCTGCCGGCCCGCAGGCAGCGGCGGAGGCCGGGCTGCCCGTGGCGGCTTCCTCGTCGGGCTGACGCCCCGGGACCACGTGAAAGCGCCCGGCCCGCCGCCGCGGGGCCGGGCGCGTGGCGTCCGGATCGGTCAGAGCAGCGCGGGCTGGCGCTCTTCGGCCGCCGCTTCGGCCGGCGCCGCGGACGGTACGGCGATGATGTGGCCGCGCCGGCGGGAGCGGGAGAAGCGCTTCATGACCGGGCGCTCGACCAGGGCGTACGCCAGCCACGCCAGCACCACGGTGACCGCCAGAAGCGCCCCGACGACGCCGATCGCGGGAACGGTGTCCCAGCTCCGGGTGGCGCCGAGGAACCGGTGGCCGTAGCTCTGCACGAGCTGGTGGAGCATGTAGAAGGCGAAGGAGATCTCGCCGAGCCAGACCATCGGACGCGTGGCGAACCAGCTGCCGCGGCCGGCGCTGTCGTGCGCGGCGGCCGAGGCCACGAGCAGTCCGAGCGGCACCAGCATGACCCCGACCAGGTTGTAGGGGGCCGGGAAGTACGGGGCGGCCACGTACGCCACGGCGACGAGGGCGAGCGAACCGCCGAAGCCCAGCGGCAGCCTGCGGCCGGTCATGACCACCTTGGCCAGGATGATGCCGAAGACGAAGTCGAGCAGGCGGGTACCCGGGAACATGTAGACCAGCCACATGTCCGAGGAGGTGAGGTTCACCATCGGGACCAGCGTCTGGTCGGGCAGCAGCCCGGAGACGAAGGGAACGGCCAGGACCAGGGCGACCACGACGCCGGCCGACAGCCACAGGCGCTCGGGACGGATGCGGTTGACGATGCGGATCAGGACGGGGAAGAGGGCGTAGAAGAGCACCTCACAGGAGAGCGACCAGGCCACCCCGTTGAAACCGCTGCGGACCATGATGTCCGGGGACCACGACTGGAGCAGGAAGAGGTGCGTGACGGCCTGCCAGCCGTCGATCGGCGCACCCGCGACCCAGACCATCAGGGCGGCCGCGGCGATCAGGGTGAGCAGGTGGAGGGGGTAGACCTTGAAGAAGCGGCGCCGGTAGAAGGCCGAGGTGGTGTCGCGGGCACGGGTCGACCAGGTCAGGATGAATCCGCTGAGGATGAAGAAGAAACCGACCCCGGTCCAGCCGCCCTGGATGAAGGACTTTTCGGCGACGCCCTGGGCGCCGCCGGAGGCGAAGTGCTCGAACGTGGCGTGGAAGAAGAACACCATGGCCGCTGCGACGAAGCGCATACCGGTCAGGGAAGGAAGCCGGGACTGCACGGCCGCGGTTGCGGTCGCGGATCTCGTCGGTCGCTGTGTCATCTGGGTTCGCTTTCCCGTTCTTTGGATGGCCGGATCCGGATGTCGCGACTGTGGCAAGTCGGCCACCGCACCGGCATCTTCGAGATTGCGGCGCTGCCGGTGCGTTCTGCCGGGGGTCCGCCACCGCAAGCCAGGAGATGCGTCCGTGCGGACCGGGCCCTGACGATGGCCCCGGCGGGCCGAACCGGGCCGCCGCACCGCAAGACGAAGGGGAGACGCACGTGCCCGATCTGGACAGGTGGGATCTGCTGGTCAGGCGGGACGACCTCGCCGACGGCGAGATCCGGCAGGCGTCCCTGGAACCGCTGCGGCCAGGCGAAGTGCGCCTGGTGGCGGAGAAGTTCGCCTTGACGGCGATCACTGCCACGTACGCGCGCCTGGGCGAGTCCGAGCTGCCCTTCTTCGACGCCTTTCCCGGTCCGGACGGCCACGGCCGTGTCCCGACCTGGGGCTACGCCCGGGTCGAGGAGTCGCTGCACCCCGAGATCACCGTCGGCACCCGCTACTTCGGCTTCCTGCCGCTCTCCTCGCACGTCACGCTCGCGGCGAGCCCGACCCCGCGCGGCTTCGCCGACACCGCTCCCGGGCGGGACTACCTGCACCCCTGGTACCGCGAGTACCTGCCGGCCGGGGAACCGGATGCGCTGGACGACCATCGTCTGCTGCTGCGGCCGCTGTACCCGGCCTCGTTCAACCTCGCCGAATTCCTCAGCCGTGAGGTCGAGTCGGGCACGGTTCTGATCACCAGCGCCTCCAGCAAGACCGCCGTGGGCCTGGCGGCCCTGCTGGCCGGCCGTGAGGGCCTGCGCACCGTGGGCGTGACCGGGGCGGCCAACCTGGACTTCACCCGCGGGCTCGGCCACTACGACGAGGTCATCACCTACGAGGACGTGCCCTCGGCCGAGGTGCCCGCATCGGCCGTGCTCGTCGACTTCACCGGCCAGGCGGAGCGGCTCTTCCTCCTCTACGACCGCTTCGGCGCCGCTCTGAAGGACGCGCTGCTGGTCGGCTACACCCATCCCGGTGCGGAGATCGAGCCGCCGCCGGAGCTGACCCATCCCGAGCCGTGGATCTTCTTCACCCCCACCGAGGAACAGCGCCTCATCGAAAAGGAGGGTGAGGAGGAGTACCGGACCCGCTACGGCCGGTCCGAGGAGAAGTTCGTCGAGGCCGCACTGTCGTGGCTCACCGTCAGCCGGGCGGCCGGTCCCCAGGCGCTGGCTGCCGCCTACCGCTCCCTGATCGACGGGGCCCTCCCCCCCGACACGGGCACCGTGGCCGTCGCCCGCTGATCCACGATCCACAGCCGCAGAAGGCGCCGCCACCGGTGGACACGGTGGCGGCGCCTTCGCCGTCTTCGCGGGCGGATCAGACCAGCAGGGAGCTGCCCGGGGCGACGTCGCCGCGGAACAACCCGTCGGGATCGATCCGCAGCCGAACCCGGTCCACGGCGAGGACGCCCTCGGCGTCCAGGTGCCCTTGGGGCTGCTCCAGGGAGGCGACGAAGGTCGGCGCGGTACGGCCGGTGTCCCAGCGGCCGAGCGCTTCGCGGACCAGCGCGCAGTGCTCGCGGATCTCCTGCTCGGTGGCGTCGCCGCCGGGAACTCCGGCGCCCGAGTAGGCGTACCGGGCGTCGAGGCGGCCGAGCGCGCCGGAGCCGGGGGGCGCCGTGGCGAGCGCGCCGCCGAGCTGGCGCAGTTCGGCGACGGTCAGGGCCGAGCCCGGCCGGTCGACGGTCACGCGCAGGAACTCGGCGATGCCCTCGTCACCGAGCTCGCCGAGCAGCATGTGGTCGCCGAGGACGGGCACCGGCTCCGGGGGGTCCATATGGGTGTCGGGTACGAGGGTGGGGCCGGCTTCCTGCCAGGTGTCCATCACCGGCTCGGCGGCGGCTCGCAGCGGGGCGAGGAGATCCTGTGCCTGCTGTCGCATCGCGTCGAGGTCGTCCTCGCCCGGGGCGAGCACCACACCGTCCAGGCACAGGATGGGGCCGGCCGTCAGGACGGCCGGGATCTCCGGAAGCCTGGGAAGGTTCATGACCCGGATGGAGGTGGTGGCCGTGGCAGGGGCCGTCTCGGTCCACCTCCGCCACAGGGGCAGCAGCCGGGCCGCGTCGGTGGCGGGCCAGAAGGCGGCGCCGGTCACCACGGCGGTGGCCGGGAAGAGCGCGACCTCGACGGCGGTGACGACGCCGAACCCTCCGCCACCCCCGCGCAGCGCCCCGAACAGCGCCGGATCGTCGGTGGCGTCCACGCGCCGCAGTTCTCCGTCGGCGGTGACGAGTTCCACGGCGCGCAGGCTGTTCACGGCGAGTCCGGTGTAGCGCGCGTACATGCTCAGGCCGCCGTTGAGGAGGTAGCCGACGACACCGACAGTGGGCGACGAGCCGTGTGGCGCGGCGAGCCCGTGCCGGGCCGCGGCCTCGACGACGGAGGCCCACCGGGTGCCCGCGGGCACCCGGGCGACGCGGCGCAGCGCGTCGATCTCGACGTCTGCGCCCAGGGCCGTGCGGATCAGCAGGTCGTCACCCATGGGGCGGGCGGTCGCGGAGGCGTGGCCGGTCGCCTGCACCCGTACGCCCAAACCCTGTCGGCGCGCGTGGCGGATCGCCGAGCGGACCTCGTCGACGGAGTGCGCGGTCACGGCGGCGGCGGGTGACACCGGAGCGAAGAGGTTGAAGACCTGGGTGGCCGCCTCGTAGGCCGGGTCTGCGCGCAGCGCCGTGTCCGCAGGGGACTCGTTGACCATGGTCATGGGTGAGGTTCCTCCAACACGCTGATCAGTACGGGACCGCCCGGGCGCCCAGGCGCCCGACCAGCCTCGTACGCGGCCCCGTGCGGGGGCATCTCCTGGTGTGCGGAGCCCTTGGGCCCGGGCAGCCCGGGACCTCGCGCCGCGGTGTGGCCGGCGCGGGGTCCCGGGCCCGCCCGGGCGCGGCTTACGCGGTGCGCTGCGCGGTGATGAAGACGAAGGAACCGCTGCCGGACTCCTCGACGACGGCGAGACCCGCGTCGGCGAGCCACTTCTTGATCTCGTCCAGCTCGAACAGGAGCATGCCCGCGGGCCGGCTGGGGAAGTAGTGCGAGCCCTGGAAGTAGCGGTCGATGGGGTCGTCTGCCCAGCGGAAGGTCAGCAGGGTGAAGGTGCCGCCCGGCTTGAGGCAGCGGCCGATCTCGGCGATGGCGATGTCGGCCTGCTCCGGGAATGCCTGCAGGGCATTCCAGCAGTTGACGGCGCCGAGGGTGGCGTCGCCGTAGGGAAGGGTGAGGGCGCTGGCGATGACGGCCGGCACCTCGGGCAGCGCCCGGCGCAGCGCATTGAGCATGGGCAGGCCCAGGTCCTGGGCGATGAGCCGCTCGGTGCCGACGGCCTGGTCCACCACGGCCGTCCAGCGGCCGGCGCCGGCGCACAGGTCCAGGACGGGTCCGTCGACGGGGCGGGTGTGCGCGGTGAGGTACGCGTCCTCGTCCTCCGGGGTGACGGCGTCGTCCCAGTTGAGCCCGGCGACGCGAAGGAACGCGGGACGCAGCACGGATTCGTAGTAGACGCCCATGCTGGGCATGGCGGCGAGCTTCTGGAGCAGGTCGGCGGTCTCGTCCTCCTCGGTCGCCTGGGAGCCGGTCGCGCCGGCGGACAGGTCGAGGAGTCCATGAGCCAGGGGGAAGGACGCCTGGCAGTCGGCGCAGCGCGCGCCGCCGTCGGTGAAGTCGAGGCGGCCGGTGCAGGCCGGGCAGCGCAGGGCGTCGGCGTGCCGGGCGAAGGCGTCGGCGCCGAGGCCGGAGGCCGGGCCGGCGCCGTCGGTGGAGGCGATGGGGTAGGCGGTCTCCAGGGCGGCGCCGTGGCGCACTGCCCAGTAGGCCTTCATGCCCGAGTACGCGAGCACCGTGCGGGTGTCGTTGTCCCAGTTGGAGGTGGCCTGTTCGGGGGTGAGAGCGCGGATCCACTCCTTGTCGAACCCGCGCTCGTCCTCGTTGAGCTGCCAGGCCGCCGGCGAGGGCCAGCAGCGGCCGAGGTCCGGGTCGTCGAGGTCGAGCTCCCGCAGCGTACGCTCCAGGCGGGTGAGGTCGTTGGAGTCGAGGGCCAGCTCCTCCGTAGCTGCCACGGCCAGGATCGCCTCGCGGTGCTGGGGGAAGTGCGAGAGCAGGTAGAGCAGCGCGGTCGTCAGGGGGGTGCCCGCGCCGCTGCCGGCCAGGAGTTCCAGGTAGCGGCCGATGCCCGCGGCCACGGCGGTGAGCACCGGGCCGTCGGTGGCCGGGTGCTCCGCCTCGGCGAGCAGTCCGAGCAGGACCGCCACGTATCCCTTGCGCTCGTCGTCCACCGTGTCGAGCAGGGACACCAGCTCCGGCACCGCGGTGGCGGCGCTGCTCGCCGCGCCGTCCTGGCCCCAGACCTCACCGGCCAGGCGGAGGAATTGCGCCTCCAGGCGGTCGGCCGGCGCGTTCGCGAAGGCGTCCAGGTGGTCGGTGACGGCCGGGGGGGTCGTCTGGTCGGTCATGTGCGCGTCCTTTCAGGAGGAATGGGCGGACACCGGGTGCCGGGACGGCCGCGTGGCGCCCGTCGGCTGTCCGGAGAGCTCGCGCGCGATCTCCGCCGTGTTCCCGGGATCAGTCAGGTAGAAGTGGCCACCCGGAAGCAGCCGCAGTGCGAACGGTCCGGTGGTGTGACCGGCCCAGGCACGGGCCTCGTCGACGGTCACCAGCGGGTCGGCGTCCCCGAGGAACGCGGTGACCGGGCAGGAGAGCCGGTGCCCCGGATCGGTGTAGGTCTCGAAGGCCCGGTAGTCGCTGCGGACGGCCGGCAGGAGCAGGCGCAGGAACATCTCCTCCGCCACGGAGACGGTTTGCGTGCCGCCCAGCCGTGCGATTTCCGCAAGGATCTGTTCGTCGTCCCGCAGGTGGACGCCGTCGTGGTGGTGGCGCGACGGGGCGAGCATGGCGGACACGAAGAGATGCGCGGGCCCGCTTCCGACCGCCTCCAGCCGCGCGGCCACCTCATAACCGAGCAGGCCGCCCAGGCTGTGGCCGAAAAGTGCCAGGGGCGCGTCCCGCAGAGGACCGAGCGCCGCCGCGATGTGACCGGCCATCATCTTCAGGTCGCCGATCAGCGGATCGGCCATGCGGTCGTAGCGGCCGGGGTACTGCACGCCCAGCACTTCCACTCCGGGGCCGAGTGCCTCGGCGAGCTGGAGGTAGGAGTGGGCCGCTCCTCCTGCGTGGGGAAGGCACACCAGACGGAGCGCTCCGGGGGGAGCGGGCCTCAGCGTGCGCAGCCAGGTCACGAATGGATCGTCTCGACGCTGGGTCCCGCCGAGGCCTTGCCCAGCCGCTCGCGCAGCTTCATGGCGGGGCTCTCGATGAGGTAGAAGCTGGCCGTGGCGAGCACGATCGTGCCGCCGAGGGTGATGCCGAAGAGCTTCCAGAAGCCGCCGGGCCCGAAGATCCCGCCCTGCCAGAAGTAGATGACGGCGATGTGCCACAGGTACAAGCCGTAGGAGATGCGGCCCAAGAAGCGCATCACCGGGTTGCTCATGGCGGCGATGACGAACTTGCTCCGGTCGTGGGGCACGGTCACCGGGGCAACGATGAACAGGCCGAAGAGCATGTAGAGCAGCATCTCGGTGAGGCCGCCGGCCATGTCCGGGTAGTCCGCGTAGCCGGGCTTGCCGATGGGACGCACGCAGGCGACGACATAGATGGCGAACGCGGCGGCCCAGCACCACAGCGGGTGCTTCATCATCCAGCGGTAGATGGCCGGGATGGTGGCCGGGGAGAGGTCGGCGGCGGCGGACAGGGCGGCGAGGCCCATGCCGACGGCGATGAATCCGAACCATTTCGGCGGCCATTCGTTCTGCATCGGGTACTGGCCCATCGAGGGCAGTTCGGTCCACACGCAGAACACGAACCCGAGGACCACCAGGGAGCTGAGGGCCCACAGGATGCGGCGGACGCGGACGCCCGGGTCCGGGGACCGCCCAGCGATCTTGTCCAGGGCGCGGGCCATGAGCGGAAGGAGGGCGTAGAAGGCCACCTCGGTCGCCAGTGTCCAGGTCTGCTCCAGGCCCTGGGCGACGGTGCGCGAGTCCAGCTGGTAGACCTGCAGGAGCAGCACGGCCCGGATGACCTGCCAGGCGCCGTGGATGTTCTCGCGGTTCAGGAAGGTCATCGCGACGGCGACCAGTGCCCAGTAGGCGGGCAGGGTGCGCAGCACGCGGCGCCACAGGTACGGCTTGACGGCGGGCTTGCGGGTGCCGGCGAGGGTGGCGAGTGCGAACGGCCGGTAGAGCAGCATGCCCGACAGGATGAAGAAGATGGGCAGGGACACCTGCAGCTGTTGGAGCAGGACGCCGTAGAAGCCCTTGGGCTCCTGGTCCATGAGCCCGATGATGCCGGCGCTGAGTCCGACATGCGTGGTGAGCACCCCCATGGCTGCGAGACCGCGCATGCCCTCAAGCTCCGGGAAGAACCGGCGCTCGGTGGTACGGGGGCGGCTTGCGTCCACGGAGGGTCTGATCGTGGTCGTGGCCACAGTCCAACCCCCTGGTTGTTGAAGAGACTCGACCAGCTTCAGGGCGGTCGTTCACGGCGGCATCTCTCGGATTGCGGTGTTGACCGGGGTGTGCGGGGGCTGCCGGCCGGGGCACGGCGAGGTGCGGCGGTGTGCCGCCGGCCCGGGAGCGGACATGCCGACGGGGGCGGTAAGGGCTCTCCCCAGGCCCTTTCCGCCCCCGTCGTACCGGCTTGCCCTCAGGCGTTTGCCAGGTACGCGCCGAGCGAGTCGAAGAAGCTGTTCCAGCCCCCCTTGACCTCCTCGGCCTTCTCGTCGTCGAACTGGCCCGCCTGGTGGAACGTCAGCTCCGTGCCGCCGTCGCGGTCGGCGAAGGTGACGGTGGTCAGCTCCTCCGCCTCACCGCGTGCCGCGCGCTCGGCGATGTTCTCGTCCTTCGGGTCGACCAGGGTGAAGACCAGCCGCTCGTTCTCCACCACCTCGCGGTAGACGCCGGTGAACGGGAACTCGCCGATACCTTCGGCGGCCATGGTGGCGCTCCAGGCGCCGCCGACGCGCACGTCCAGGTTCACGGTCGACGGGTCGGTGCTGAAGCCGACCGGGCCCCACCACTGAGCGAAGCGCTCCGGGTCGGTCCACGCCCGGTAGACCGATGCGCGCGGGGCGTCGAGGGTGCGGGTGACGGTGAGCTCGTTGAGCTGCGTCGTGTCAGTCAAGGTGCTGGTGCCTTTCGGGCGGTGCGCGGAGAGGGAGGGCGGGATCAGCCCGCGGGGGCGTCGAACAGCGGGCGGATCTCGACGCCGCCGTCGTGCACCGGGACGACCTTGGCGACCTCGAGGGCGTGCTCGATGTCACGGGCCTCGAGCACGAAGGTGCCCCCGAGGGACTGCTTGGCCTCGGCGAACGGGCCGTCGAAGACCTCTCCGCCGCGGATCGCCTTGGCGGTGCCGGCCGGCTGCAGGGCGAGACCGTTGAGGATCTTGCCGCCCAGCTCCTCGACCTTGCCCGGGAAAGCCTCGTGGGCGGCGAGCAGCTCCTTGGGGGCGTTCTCCCAGCCGCCGGGGATCTCGGCCTCGTAGATGAAGACCGCGTACTGAGCCATGGTGGTTCTCCTTCTGGTGTCCTGTCACCGCAGTGCGTGCGGCAGCACTCTTCGTCCGCCACCAGTTTTTCGCTTCGCGCCCCTGAACCACATCTTCCAGATTGCTGCTCTGGGGGCTGATACCAGCCATGTGTTCCGCACCCGGCGCTGATCTTCCCGGCCCACATCGCAATCCGGGAGATGCGCCCGGCCGACGCCAGCCACGACTCTGACCGCATGACTGACTTCGAGAACAAGACCGTCCTGGTCACCGGTGGTGGCAGCGGCATCGGGCTGGCCACCGCCCGGCGCCTCCTGGAAGAGGGCGCCAACGTCGTCCTCGTGGGCCGTGACCCCGAGCGCCTCGCCACCGCGGCGAAGGATCTCGACGCCGGGGAGCGGGTCCTGACCGTGGCCGCCGATGTCGCGCGCCCCGGCGACCTCGACACCGTCGTCGACCAGGTGCGCGAGCGCTTCGGCAGCCTGCACGGCGTCTTCGCCAACGCCGGCATCGGTCTGAACGCCCGTACCGCGGACGTCACGGAGGCCGACTTCGACCAGGTCGTCGGCACCAACTTCAAGGGCTCGTTCTTCACCGTCCAAAAGGCATTGCCGCTGCTGGAGGAGGGCTCCTCGATCGTCCTGAACGCATCCTGGCTGGTCCACCGCGGCATGGGCGCGGGCTCGGTGTACGCGGCGAGCAAGGCCGCCGTGCTCAACCTGCCCCGCACGCTGGCCCCGGACCTCGCCGAGTTCGGCATCCGGGTCAACGCCGTCACACCGGGTCACATCCGCACCGAGATGTTCGACATGGTCGCTCCGGTGGAGCCGGTGCGCGAGTTCTTCCGCGGCCAGGTGGCCCTCGGCACGCTCGGTACGCCGAAGGACATTGCCGAGACCGTCCTGTTCCTGCTGTCGCCGAAGGCGGCCTACATCACGGGCCAGGAGTTCGTCGTCGACGGCGGCCTGACCGGCTCCGTCCCGGCCTGACGGGCCGGCGTACAGACGACGTACCGGCCTACAGACGTACCGACGTTCCAAGGAGAACCAGTGATCGACTTCCGGCTCGGCGAAGAGCACGAGGTCCTGCGCAAGAGCGTCGAGGAATTCGCACGCACCGAGGTCGCGCCGGTCATCGGCGAGCTCTACAAGCGGGACGAGTTCCCGTACGCACTGGTGGCCGAGATGGGCCGGATGGGCCTGTTCGGCCTGCCCTTCGACCAGGAGTTCGGCGGCTCGGGAGGGGACTTCCTCGGGCTGTGCCTGGCGCTGGAGGAGCTCGGGCGGGTCGACACGTCAGTCGCGATCACCCTGTCCGCAGGTGTGTCACTGGGCGCCATGCCGATCCACCGCTTCGGGACGCGGGAGCAGAAGGAGCGCTGGATGCCTCAGCTGTGTGCCGGTGAGGCACTCAGCGCGTTCGGGCTGACAGAGCCGGGCGGGGGCACCGACGTCTCGGGGCTCACCACCACGGCGGTGCTCGACGGGGACGAGTGGGTGATCAACGGCGCCAAGTCGTTCATCACCAATTCCGGCACCGACATCACCCGGCTGGTCACCGTGACCGCGGTGACGGGCGTCCGCGCGGACGGCCGCCAGGAGACCTCGACCATCGTGGTGCCGTCCGGGACGCCCGGCTTCGAGGTGGCGCCGAAATACTCCAAGGCGGGCTGGAACGCGTCGGACACCCGCGGCCTCACCTTCACCGACTGCCGGGTGCCGGCCGGAAACCTGCTCGGCGAACGGGGCCGGGGCATCGCGCAGTTCCTCTCGGTCCTGGACGAGAGCCGGATCGCCATCTCCGCGGTGGGTACCGGTGTGGCCCAGGGCTGTGTGGACGAGAGCGTGCGATACGCACGGGAGCGGACGGCCTTCGGCCGCAACCTCGGCGCGAACCAGGTGATCCAGTTCAAGATCGCCGACATGGAGGTACGGGCCCAGTCGGCCCGTCTCGCCTATTACCAGGCGGCGTCGAAGATGCTCCGGGGGGAGCCCTTCGCCAAGGAGGCTTCGGTCGCCAAGCTCGTCTCCTCCGCCGCCGCCATGGACAACGCCCGCGACGCCACACAGATCTTCGGAGGCTACGGCGCGCTGAACGACTATCCGGTGACCCGCTTCTACCGTGACGCCAAGGTACTGGAGATCGGTGAGGGCACGAGCGAGGTCCAGCGGATGCTGATCGCGCGCAGCCTGGGGGTCCGGGCGGCCGCCTGAGTCCTCGGGGCCGGGGTGTGGCCCGTACGCCTGGCGTACGGGCCACACCCCCGTCCGGGATCCTTGCGGTCCGGGCCGGGCCGGGGCCCCCGACCGGACCCGGCGGCGGATCAGCGCGTCAGGGCCGGTTCCAGACTGCCGAGCTCCAGCATGGCCTCAGCCTGCTCGCGCAGTTCGACCTTGCGGACCTTGCCGCTCGCCGTCATCGGGAACGTCTCGACGGTGCGCACGTAGCGCGGAATCTTGTAGTGGGCGAGCCTGCCGGTGCAAAAGGCGCGCAGCGACTGGGGGGTGAGCTCCTCGGCCCCCTCCCGCATCCGCACCCAGGCCATCAGCTCCTCGCCGTAGTACTCGTCCGGGACGCCGATGACCTGCGCGTCCAGGATGTCCGGGTGGGTGTGGAGGAACTCCTCGATCTCACGGGGGTAGAGGTTCTCGCCGCCCCGGATGACCATGTCCTTGATCCGCCCGGTGATGCTCACGTAGCCATCGTCGTCCATGACGGCCAGGTCCCCGGTGTGCATCCAGCCCGCACGGTCGATGGCCTCCGCGGTCTTCTCGGGCTGTTCCCAGTACCCGCTCATCACGGAGTAGCCGCGCGTGCAGAACTCGCCCTGCCGGCCGCGCGGCACGGTCAGTCCGGTGTCCGGGTCCACGATCTTGATCTCCAGGTGGGGGCCCACCCTGCCGACGGTGGAGACGCGGCGTTCCAGCGAGTCGTCTCGGCGTGTCTGGCAGGCGACCGGCGACGTCTCGGTCATGCCGTAGCAGATGGTCACCTGCGCCATGTTCATCTTTTCGACGACCTGGGTCATCACCTCGACCGGACAAGGGGAGCCGGACATGATGCCGGTGCGCAGCGAGGACAGGTCGAACGAGGCGAAGTCCGGGTGGTTCAGTTCGGCGATGAACATCGTCGGCACGCCGTACAGCGACGTGCACCGCTCCGCCTCCACCGCCTCCAAGGCGGCCCGGGCGTCGAAGACGGGGGACGGGATCACCACGCACGCGCCGTGGCTGGTCGCCGCGATGGTGCCCATCGCCATGCCGAAGCAGTGGTAGAAGGGCACCGGGAGGCAGACCCGGTCGGCCTCGGTGTAGTCGAGCAGCTCGCCGGTGAAGAAGCCGTTGTTGAGGATGTTGTGGTGCGAGAGCACCGCGCCCTTGGGGAACCCGGTCGTGCCGGAGGTGTACTGGATGTTGATCGGGTCGTCGGGCCCGAGGACGGCCGCGGCTTCGGCCAGGCGCCGGGCGGCGTCCGCGTCCTTGGGGGCCCGCAAGGCCAGCCAGCTCTCTCCGCCGATCAGGACGGTGTGCTCCAAGGCGGCGCAGCGGGGCGCGACCTCAGCGATCATGCTCGCGTAGTCGGAGCTGCGGAACCGGTGCGCGGCCACCAGGACGCGGACCCCGGCCTGGTTCAGGACGTACTCCAGCTCGTGCGTGCGGTAGGCCGGGTTGACGTTGACCAGGATCGCCCCGATCTTCGCAGCGGCGTACTGGGTCAGCACCCATTCGGCGCAGTTGGGGGACCACAGGCCGACCCGGTCCCCCTTGGTGATGCCGAGGTCCAGCAGCCCGACGGCCAGGGCGTCGACCTCGGCGCCGAGCTCCGCATAGGTCCAACGGCGGTCCGTGGGCCGGTCGACGAGCGCGTCCCGGTCAGCGTGGGCGGCGGCGGAGCGGTCGAAGTTCGCGCCGATCGTCTCGCCGAGCAGCGGGACGCAGTGGCCTCCCGATGCGTAGCTGGGCTTCCTGTGCGCCGGGGATCCGCCAGGTCCGCGTGTCACCATTGCCGGTCCTCCACTTGTGATGGTCTACCCGAACAGCTTTCGGGGCGCAATTGCGCACCGCATCTCATGGATTGCCGTCATTGCGCACCCGTTTCGGGCGATCCGGTCCCCGGAATCGGGCACGATCGAAGAAAGGTGCGGCGCACGGTCTGGCCTATTCTTCGGATGCGCATTCGGCGCGTGCCAAGACCATGTCAGCGAGCAGCTGTTGGGAGACCTGCCATGAAAATCGGCCTGGCCGTAGCGGATTTCGCCTGGGAAGGCGGAGCGCCGCGCATGGCGGACACCCTCGCCTCGATATCCCGGTCCGCCGACGACGCCGGTTTCGACGTCATCGGTGTCGCCGACCACGTCTGGCAGGGCCCGCACATGGGCGGCCCCGAGCAGCCCATGCTGGAGTGCTTCACGACGCTGGCCACCATCGCCGCCCATACCCGGCGCATCCGGGTGATGCCGATGGTCGCCGGCGTCCACTTCCGCTCCCCCGGCATGCTCGCCAAGTCGGTGACCACCCTCAACGTGCTCTCCGGCGGGCGTGCCGACCTCGGTATCGGCGCGGGCTGGTATGAGGAGGAGGCGCTCGGTCTGGGCATCCCGTTCCCGCCGCTGGCGGAGCGTTTCGAGAGGCTGGAGGAGACCGTCCGGATCTGCCGGAGCATGTGGGACGGGGAGCGCGGCGACGAGAAGCCCTTCGACGGAGTCCACCACCGCCTGGAACGGGCGCTGAACGTGCCGCAGAACCTCACCGTGCCGAAGATCATGATCGGCGGGGGCGGCGAGAAGAAGACCCTGCGCCTGGTGGCCCGGCACGCGGATGCCTGCAACCTGTACCCGGGCCCCGACCTAGGCGACAAGCTCGACGTCCTGCGCGGCCACTGCGAGAGCGAGGGCACGGATTACGACGCCATCGAGAAGACGTGCATCATGCCGTTCACCGCGGGCGACGCGGCTTCCGCTGACGAGCTGGCCGGGGTCCTGCGCGGACTCGGCGGGCTCGGCGTCCAGCGGGTGATCGGCATCCTGGAGGGCGCCGACCAGCAGCGCCAGGTCGAGGTGATCGGCGAGCGGGTGTTGTCCGCCGTGGCGGACGCGTAAGCCCCGCACGCGAAGAGTGCCCGTCCCCGCCCTCACGGCGGGCCGGGCACTTTTCGTGTGCGGGGCGGCTCAGCCGGGCAGCCGGACCGACAGCTTGTGGCGGAACACGTCGCGCGGGTCGTAGGCCTTCTTGACCTGCTGCAGGCGCGGGTAGTTGTCCTTGTAGTAGAGCGTGTGCCACGGCACGCCCGATGTGTTCCACTCGGGATCGGCCAGGTCGCTGTCCGCGTAGTTGACGTACGAGCCGTCGTTGGCATCGTTCGGCACGGGCACGCCGCCGGTGGCCGCGTAGACGTCGCGGTACATCTCCCTCAGCAGGCGGATGTTGGTCTCGTCGGCGCCCTCGTCGCCCCACACCGACATGTAGGCGGCCTTGAGGACCGAGTCGCGCTGGGCGACGGCGGTGGCATCCGGGGCGGTGGTGTTCACCCGGCCGCCGTAGCCGATGAGGATCAGCTGTGTCGGGGCGGCCTCACCGGTGGTCAGGTGCCGGTACAGGGTCGCCGTCTGCTCCGGCGAATAGCCCTTGCGCAGATAGGCCGCCTTGATCTTGATCCGGCGTGTGAACGGGTCGCCCGGGTCGCCCCAGTTCGGGTACGACGAGAAGTAGAGCCAGGGATTGACCTGCTGTTGCTGGAACAGTGGCGGAACCTCGACACCGGCCGACACCTCCTCGAAGAACGTGGTCATCAGCTTCTCGGCGCCGGGCACGTCGTCGTCGATGTGCGCGCCCACCGTCAGGCCGAAGCCGGAGCGGTGCGTCCCGTGGAAGTAGCCGGCCAGCGGCGCGTACGGCGAGTCGGCGCCGCTGTTGCGCTCGAACCAGGCTCCGAAGTTGCTCTGGAGCCGGGTGAAAGCCGCTTCGGTCATGTGCTCCCAGGACCAGACGACCATGCCGCTGCGCCAGCGGGACGGTGCTTTGGGCAGCAGTGCGGCCGGGTCGCCCGCTCCCGGGTCGGCGTCGGGGGCGCGCATCCAGTAGCGCGTCACCACCCCGAAGGTGCCGCCGCCACCACCGGTGTGCGCCCACCACAGGTCGTGGTGCGGGTCGTCGGGCTCGCGGGTGGCCACGACGGCCCGCGCGACACCGTCCTCGCCGACGACCACGACCTCCACGGCGTACAGGTAGTCCACGACGGCGCCGAGACTGCGGGAGAGGGGACCGTATCCGCCACCCACGATGTGGCCGCCGGCGCCCACCTCCGGGCACTCGCCGCCGGGAATGGTGACGCCCCAGCCCTTGAACAGGGTCCGGTAGACGTGGCCGAGCGTGGCTCCGGCCTCGATGGAGAAGGCCCCCCGCTCCTTGTCGTAGCCCACGGCGGTCATCTCGGACATGTCGAGCAGGACTTCGATGCCATGGGCCGTGAAGTCCTCGAAGCCGTGGCCGCCGCTGCGCACGGAGATCCGCTTGCCGGCCGCCACGGCCTCGGTCACCGCGGCCGCCACCTGGTCCGTCGTGGTGACGACGCGGACGTAGTCGGGGCTCGCCGGGAAGCGGTGGTTGGTGCCGCGCAGCATGCTGGGGTAGCGCGGGTCATCGGCGGTGATAGTGGCAGGTCCAAATGCCGGGGTGCCCGTATCGGTCACGTCGTTCCTCCATCGGGGCAGGCGGGCCCGGCCCCGCGGGCGTGCCCGGCCCGTGTCGGTGCTGGGGGGGCCGGGATCAGCCTGGACGAGCGGTGGCGCCGATGTCTTCTCCGGCCGTGCTGTTCACGTGACCGATGGTTTTTCTCCCAGATTGCTGAGGCTGCGGTGGCGCCCCCGATTCCCTTGTGAGTGCGGGGATGCCTCCGGTAGTTGTTGTCGGGATCCCCTGTTTCGCCGGACAGCCCGGCCGGGTGTCAGTCCACTCTCCCGTCCCCGTCCGATTCGTTCGGCGTATCTGTTGGAGGAGGATCCGGCAATGTGCGGGATCGCTGGATCCATGGCGCTCCGAAAGGGCGTGACCGTCGACCCGTCGGTCCTCACCCGAATGACCGGGACCCTTTACCACCGCGGTCCGGATTCGGACGGCGCTTTCCTCGCTGACGGTCTCGGGCTCGGATTTCGCCGCCTGAGCATCAATGACCTCGGCGGCGGAAGCCAGCCGATGTCGAACGAGGACGGCAACGTCGTCATGGTGTGCAACGGGGAGATCTTCAACCACCGTGAGCTGCGCGCCGAGCTGACGGCCAAAGGGCACCGCTTCCGCACCGAGTGCGACGTCGAGGTCCTGGTCCACCTCTACGAGGAGGAGGGCACCGGTCTGCTCCGGCGCCTCAACGGCCAGTTCGCCTTCGCGATCTACGACAAGGCGCTGCGGCGGCTGTTCCTCGCCCGCGACCACGTCGGGATCCTGCCGCTGCACTACGCGCTGACCGCCGACCACTTCGTCTTCGGGTCGGAGGCCAAGGCGGTGCTGGAGCACCCGGGGGTCGGCCGCGAGGTGGACCTGACCGGGCTCGACCAGGTGCTGACCTTCCCCGGGCTGGTGAGCCCCCGGACCATGTTCCGGGGCATCAGCGCCTTGCGCGGGGGTCATTACCTGCTCGTCCAGGACGGCTCCGTGCAGGAGTTCCCGTACTGGGACCTCACCTACCCGCGCGCCGGCGAGCTGGAGGTCAAGCCCGACCGGTACTACGTCGAGACCCTGCGCGAGCTGCTCACCGAGGCGGTGCGGCGCCGGCTGCGGGCGGACGTGCCCGTGGGTTTCTACCTCAGCGGCGGACTGGACTCCTCGCTGATCGCAGGGATCGCGGCCGAGCTCGCACCGCCCACCGACTCGTTCTCGATCACGTTTCCGCAAGCCGCCATCGACGAGTCCCGCCACCAGCGCCTGATGGCGCAGAAGGTGTCCTCCCGTCACCACGAGAGAGAGTTCTCCACCGCGGACATCACCGAGGGCCTCCAGCGGATGGTGCTGCACGCCGAAACCCCGGTGAAGGAGACCTACAACACCTGCTCCATGGTGCTGGCCCAGCTGGCGCGCGAGAGCGGGACGACCGTGATCCTCACGGGCGAGGGCGCGGACGAGCTGTTCGGCGGCTACGTCGGCTACCGCTTCGACCGGCTGGGCCGCGGCGGCGGCCGGGGTGGCGGCGACCTCGGCGAAGCCCTGGAGGACGACGTCCGCAGGCAGCTGTGGGGCGACTCCGGGGTCTTCTACGAACGCCGCTACCACGCATGGCGCGAGGCCAAGCTCGGGCTCTACTCCGCCGGTGTCCGCGAGGCCTTCCACGAGAGCGACTGCCTGCGCTTCCCGCCGGTCGACCCGGCGAGCCTGACCGGGCGGGACCCGCTGGACCAGCGCTCCTACCTCGACTTCCGGATGCGGTTGTCGGACCACCTGCTGTCCGACCACGGCGACCGGATGGCGATGTCCCATTCCGTGGAGGCCCGCTACCCGTTCCTGGACCGTGAGGTCGTGGAGTTCGCGACCCGGGTCCCCGCGCACCTGAAGGTGAACCCTCTCGGGGAGAAGTACGTGGTGCGCCAGGCAGCACAGGGCCTGGTGCCTCCGGAGATCATCGACCGTGAGAAGTTCGGCTTCCGGGCGCCGGGCAGCCCCGCGCTGCTGCGCGCGGGCATCGAGTGGATCAACGACATGCTCTCCCCGGCGCGGATCCGGCGCCAGGGGTACTTCGATCCCGGCGCCGTGGAGCGACTGCGGGCCCGGTACACGAGCGACGGGTTCGAGATCCACCCGCACTACGGCGACGACCTGCTGCTCGTCGTCCTGACTTTCGGCATCCTCCTGGACACCTTCTCCCTGGCGGACCACGGATGAGACAAGGAAGCAAGATGACCTTCGAACCGATCCACGAGCTGGTGGGGAAGGCGATCGAGCGGTTCCCGGACCGCGTGGCCGTCGAGTCCCCGCAGGGCCGCCTCACCTACGCCGAGCTGGACGAGCGGGCCCAGCGCATCGCCGGCGCCCTGCGGGCCGCGGGTGCGGGCGCCGGGTCCTTCGTCCCCGTACTGGCACGGGACTGCCGCGAGCTGGTCGCCTCCGTGCTCGGGATCTTGCGTATCGGCGGAGTCGTGGTACCCCTGGACCTGTCCGCGTCGCCCGCCCGGCTGCGGTTGATCGTCGCCGACGTCGCCCCTGGGTGGGCCGTCCTCGGCTCCGCTCCGGACGCGGTGGCGGCGCAGGTGCTCGCGGATGCCGCTCCGGACGCGCGCACGGTCACTGCGGACCCCCGGGCGTCAAGCACCGCGACCCCCGTGACCCCGCACCGGGCCACCCCCGACGATCCCTGCTACGTCTTCTACACCTCCGGTACCACAGGCCGTCCCAAGGGCATCGTGGGCCGGCTGGGATCCGTCACGCACTACATCCAGTGGGAGACCGGGCTGCTCGGCGTCACCGCGGACTGGCGGATCGGCAACCTCGTCTCGCCCGCCTTCGACGCCGTGATGCGGGACGTGTTCGTGCCGCTGAGCACCGGCGGCACCTTCGTCGTGCCGCCGCCCGACACCCTGCTCGACCCGGCGGCGCTGGCCCGCTGGATCGACGACGCCCGCATCGACCTGGTGCACTGCGTCCCGTCCCTGTTCCGCGGGCTGGTGGACGCGGCGCTCGCGGCCGACCTCACGCTGTCGTCCCTGCGGTGCGTCGCGCTGTCCGGCGAGCGGCTCGCGCCCGCCGACGCCGGGCGCTGGTTCGGCAGGCACGGCGACCGGGTCCGGCTCCTCAACTTGTACGGGCCGTCGGAGACGACGATGACCAAGACCTTCCACTTCCTGACCCGGCGGGACGCCGAACGGGCCTCCGTGCCCGTCGGACGACCGATGCCGGACACCGAGGTGCTGCTGCTGGACGAGCGGGGAGCAGCCGTCGAGCCGGGGACGGTCGGCGAGATCCACCTGCGGACGCCCCACCGCTCGCTGGGGTACCTGGGCCTGCCCGAGGAGACCGCCCGGGTCTTCGTACCGAACCCGCTCACCGGTGATGCGGACGACATCGTGTACCGCACCGGTGACTTCGGTCGCCTGCTGGAGGACGGCACGCTGGAGTTCCTCGGCCGCAAGGACCACCAGGTCAAGATCGGCGGCGTCCGGGTCGAGCTCACCGCGGTCGAAAGCCTCCTGCGCGCCCACCCGGCCGTCGCCGAGGCGGCCGTCAGCCTGGTGGAAGACGCCGGCGCGACGTACCTGGGCGCCCACCTCGAACTGTCCCGGGACGCCGCGGACTCCGATCCCGAGGTGCTGCACACCGCCCTGCGCGAGCACCTGCGCGAGCACCTGCCCGACAGCGCGGTACCGGCGGTTTTCGTCCCGGTGGCCGGGCTCCCCCGCACCCTCAGCGGAAAGATCGACCGTGGCGCGCTGCCCGCGCCGGTGCGGCGCACCGTCTCCGACGTCCGCGGCGGCGAGCCGCGGACGCCGGTGGAGCGGACCGTGGCCGACCTGTGGCTCGGCCTCCTGCCTGTGGGCCGGGTGGGCCTGGAGGACGCCTTCTTCGATTCGGGCGGCACCTCGCTCCTCGTGGTCGAACTGCTCTCCCGGGTCAACCGCGCCTTCGGTGTGTCGGTACCGCTGCGCGACTTCCTCCGGTCGCCCACGATCTCGACGCTCGCCGAGGCAGTCGAACGCGAACTGCTGGCCGCCGACGCACCGCTCGACGACCTCCTCGCCATCTAGGGGCCCACATGACCACCCAACTCGCTCCGCAGCCTGTCGCCACCTCCGCCGTCACCCAGGCGCGGGCCTGTGACCGCTGCGGCATCAGCGGCCGCTACCCCGGTATCACCTTCGATGCGTCGGGCGTATGCGACCTGTGCGCGATGTACGGGGCGAAGGAGCGGGACATCCTGTCGTACTTCGGCGACGTGGACGCCTTCGTGCGTCTGGTGCGCGCCCGCGCCGAGGAGCGCGGGTCGCACTACGACTGCCTGCTGCTCTACAGCGGCGGCAAGGACAGCTCGTACGTCCTGTACCGGCTGATCGAACTCGGTCTGCGCGTGAGGACCTTCACCTTCGACAACGGATTCATCTCCAAGACGGCCCTGCGCAACGTCGAGACGATCACCTCCGAGCTCGGCATCGAGCACGTCACCGCCACGCACGCCGACCAGAACAAGGTCTTCCTGCAGAGCCTCCAGCAGCACAAGAGCGTGTGCAACGGGTGTTTCCGCTCGCTGCTGGACCTCAGCACCCAGCACGCCCACGACCTGGGCATCCCGACCATCGTCACGGGTCTCTCGCGCGGGCAGATCATGGACGAGCGGCTGAGTTGGTTCCACAACCAGGGGATCTTCGACCCGGCGGAGATCGAGCCCCGGCTCAAGGCCGGCCGCAGCGTGTACCACCAGTCCGGCGGTGCCATCGGCGCCGAGGCGGTCGACTCCGTCGAGGTGGTGGATTACTACCGGTACTCCGACGTCACCAAGGACGGCATCCGCGCACTGCTGAAGTCGCGGTCGGACCTGTGGTCCCAGCCCGGGGACACCGGGTTCTGCAGCTCGAACTGCATGATCAACGATGCCGGCGTCCTCGTGCACACCCGGGAGCGCGGTTTCCACAACTACGAGGCGCCCACCCGCTGGGAGGTCCGCCTGGGGCACCTGGAGCGCAGCGAGGCGGACGAGGAGCTGCGCGAGCCTGCCGCGACCCCGCGCGTGCAGAAGATGCTGCTCCAGATCGGTTACCCGCTGCCCGAGGCGGGCAGCCCCGTCACCCACGCCGAAGCATCCGGGGCGGAGCGCACCTCGGTGGCCCCGCCCGCTCCGGCGGTGCGGGAGGCCGCGCTGACGCCCGCTCAGCACGAGGTGCTCCTGCGGGGCGCCTCCGCGCCGGCCCTGCAGGGCCGGACGTTGCTGCTGGAGGCCTCGGACGGCGCCGACTCCGGCAGGGTCCGGCGGGCCGCGCTCCAGCTGCTGCTGCACCACGAGGCACTGCGGCTGCGGTTCACGCACGAGGGCGGCACATGGCGCCAGTACGACGCCGGTGTCGCCGGCGCCTTGCCCGTGCTGCGCCTGGACCTCTCGGCGCGGCAGCCATCGCAGGAGGCGGAGGCGCTGCGCACCGCTGTGGAGCGGCTGCGCTCCCGGCTGAACCTCACCGACGGCCCGCTGCTCCAGATCGCGCTCGTCGACCGCGGGTCCCGGCCCGCCCGGCTCCTGCTGGTGGTCCACGAGCTGTTGGCGGACACCGCCTCCTGGCGGGTACTGCTGCGTGACCTGTGCACGTTGTGGACGGCGCCGCAGGGCAGGGCTCAGCTCCCGCCGGCAGGCGGGTTCCTGGAGCGTGCCGTGGCCCTGGCCGGTGAGCCGGTTACAGGCGGGGCAGGCTACGGGCGGTCCGGGCCTCCGGCCGGCTCCGCCGGCGACGGGGCTCCGGTACGGATCCGATGGGGCTGCGGGGCCCCGGTGCCTGCGGCCGTGGTGGCCCGGGCGCTGTCGCAGTCGCTCGCCTCTCTCGGTGACGCGCCGGAGATCGAAGTGGTCGACCACACCGCTGGAGACGGGCAGGGCAGTATCGGCCGCTGGTCGCGGGCCGGGGTCGCGACGCCGGATGCGGAGGGTGACACGGATGTCTATGCGGATGGCGAGGGGTACGGAGCTTCGGATGCCGAGGCCCTGATCCGCTACGAGCACTTCGGCGACCTCGCCGGCCTGCTGCCCCCGGACGCGCCCCTGGCCGTCGTGGCGGCGGACGAGGTCGACTTCACCGTGCTGCCGGGCACCGGCCGGGACACCGTGACCGTCAACGGCGTCGTACGGGAGGGAACCTTGTACCTGGACTGGTGGTGCAGCCCCTCGCGGCGGAGCCGCCTGCTGGCGGCCGCGCTGCCGGAGCGCGTGGCGCGACGGCTGGCGGGATCCGCGGAGCCCGGGCCGCGATGACCGCCCCGGCAGGAACCCTCGGCGTGCTCGGCGGCATGGGTCCCGCTGCGACGGCGGAGTTCTTGCGGCTGCTCGCGGCGCTCGTCCCCGCGACGACCGACCAGGAGCACCCGCGGATCATGATGCTCTCCGAGCCGTCGATCCCCGACCGCAGCGACTCCCTGCTCGACGGCAGCGACGCGCCCCTCGCGGGCATCCTGGACGGGCTCACGACGCTGACGGGCTGGGGGGCGGACCTGCTGGCCGTGCCGTGCAACACCGCGCACGTCTACATCGACCGGATCCGGGACGAGCTGCCGGTCCCGCTCGTCCACATCGTGGATGCGACCCTGCAGGCGGCCAGGCTGCTGAGCCCGACGGGCGGCTGGCTGACGGCCACCTCCGGGACCGTGGCCGCCGGCCTGTACCAGCGGCGGGCGGCGGAGCTCGGCTACCGGCTGCTCGTTCCGGCGCCCGGGATGCAGGAGCTGATCCAGGAGGCGGCCGTCCTGGTGAAGGCCGGCCACACGGAGCATGCCGGGCGGGTGTTCGCCTCGGCGGTGCGCAGTCTGTGGCGGCGCGAGCGATTGCCGGTGGTCACGGCCTGCACCGAGCTGCCGCTGGCCTACGACAGCGCGGGCCTGCCGGAGGGGATGACCGTCTCCAGCCTCGGCGCGCTGGCCTCGGCCTGCGCGCACGAGCTCTACGTGACGCCGCTCCTGCGCGCCGGAGCGCCCCTGACCCTCGCCCGCGCCTGACCAAGGGGACAGCACGGGACAGCACGGCAGCCCGGTGACCGCCGTGCGGGTTTGTGACGGCCCGGCCGGGACCCCCTGCGTCTCCGACCGGGCCGTCTGTTCAGGAACGCCCGAGCCACCCGCCCCGCGTCAGATGCGCACCGTGAGGCAGTCGGGCGTCAGCGGGCCGGTGCCCTGCGCGTAGGCGTTGTAGTCGTCCAGCAGCGTCTGGGCCCGCTCCCCCGCCCGTGCGAACCGCTCGCGCGGCTCGACGCCGTCCAGGACGTCCTGCATGGCCTCCATCATCGCGATCTGGATGGCGTGGAAGCCGCCCAGCACCGCGCCGTGCGCCTCCGGCGGCCCGCTGCGCAGTTCGAGCTGTTCGGCGGTCGCCCGGTGGTGGGGGTGCAGGTCGAACCAGCCCTCCTCCTCGAGTAGTGCGATCACGCCGTACGTCGCCGGGGCCGAGCCGCTGGCCTTGTGCCAGGCGGCGGCGGCGCGCGGGCTGTTCAGGTACTGCATGAACGCGAGCGCACCGTCGCGGACCGCGTCGTCGAGGCCGTCGGTGAGCCAGAGGGAGTCGCCGCCGATCCAGTTGCCCGCGCAGGGCATGGCGCCGTTGCGGGGCAGTACGCCGACCTCCAGGTCGAAGCCGGCCTCCGCCGCGGCCCGCACCATGTAATTGGCGTCGAAGGAGGAACTGAAGCGCAGCGCAACCTCCTGGTCGACGAGTGCCTTGAAGGTGCCCGCCCAGTCCTCGGCCACGCCGGTGTGCAGGTAGTGCCCGTCGCGGTGCAGGTCCCGCCACCAGTCCACATAGTCGGCGAGCGCCGCGGAGCCCAGGTCGAGCTCGGTGGCCCGTCCGTAGCGCCCGTTGCCCGCGTCGGCGAGGAGGGCGCCCTGCTGTGCGAGGGCGTGCTGGATGAACTTGCCGTCCACGGGCCAGGCGATGCCGTGCCCGGGACCGTTCTCCAGGCGGGCCACTGCCTCGCACGCGGCCGTGGTCTCCTGCCAGGTGCGGGGCAGGGCGTCGATGCCGGCCTGCCGCAGGACGGTGGTGTTGGCGTACAGCAGCATCGTCGAGAGGGTCAGCGGCACCGTCGCGAAGTCGCCGTCGACCGTGTAGTACTCGCGCACGCCCGGCAGGAAGTCGTCGAGGACCACTCGCTCGCCGAGGATCTCGGTGCGGCCGGCGACGGCTTTCTCCACGGAGACGAACAGCGGGGACCCGTCCTGGGCTCGGGCGTCCCGGGCCAGCTGCGAGGCGCCGGCGTAGTACGTGGCGATGGCCGGGGCGGCGCCCCGGGCGGCCGCTTCGGCGACCGCCTCGGGGAGCTTCTCGTAGGAGTAGCCGCGGATGTCGATCCGGTACCCGGGGTGGGCCTTCTCGAACTCCCGGGCGCGTTCCCGGATCGGCTCCAGGAAGTCGGGGAACGGGAACTCGGAGAGCCAGGCCTCGATGACGACGACTTCGTCCGGGGCGCCGGGGTTCATGGGTCCTCCAGTAGGGGGCGGTGGTGGTGCGGCGCTGCTTCGCAGGCGTCGCTCAGGCGGCGAAGACCGGCAGCAGGACCGGCTCGTGGACCGGGGGGGCCTCGTCGGCGGGCGCGGGCGCCGGACCCACGGTGACCGGGGCGCCGTTGAAGACGGCGTTGCCCGACAGCGCGTCGATCGTCGAGTCGTCGGTCAGGGCGTTGGCGTTGACTCCGGGGTGGGCGGCAGCGGTGCGCTGCGCCGAGCCGGAGTGCCCCCAGCCGTGGGGCAGGCTGACCACGCCCGGCATGATCGCTTCGTTGGGCTCGACCGGGACGACGAGGTCGCCGGTGGCCGAGGTGACGCGGGCGTGGGTGTCCAGGCCGAGCCGGGCCACGTCGTCGGGGTGGATGTGCAGGGTGCAGCGGTTGCTGCCGCCGACCAGCGACGGGACGTTGTGCAGCCAGCTGTTGTTGGAGCGCAGCTGGCGACGGCCGATGAGGAGCATCGGCGGGGTGGGCGCGGCCAGTCTCGCGCCGAGGCGTTCGATCTCCGGACCGAGCTCGACCGGGGCGAGGCGTACCGCACCCGATTCCGTGTCGATCACTTCGGCCAGGCGGGGTTCCAGGGCGCCGAGGTCCAGGCCGTTGGGGTGGCGGCGCAGCTCCTCCAGGGAAAGCCCGTAGGGGCCCAGGCGCAGCATCGCGTCGAGCATCAGCTCGGGCCCGCTGTCGCCGACGAGGAGTGCGCGGGCCTCCGCGGCCTCCAGGCCGTGGAAGGGAGAGCCGGGTATCTGGGCACCGATGCCGAGCAGCTGGCCGATGACCGCCTCGTCCAGCTGGGCGGGGTCCGCGTGGGCACCCGCGCCGGCGGCGATGAGGCTGAGGCGGGCCATGATCTCGGCCTCCGAGAGCTGTCCGGGTTCCAGCGGCAGCACGGGCGGCGAGAAGCGGGTGTAGTTGCGGACCGTCACGGTCAGGAGCAGCAGGTCGTAGTGCGGCATCTGCATCATGCGCGGGGGCGGCAGGATGACGTCGGCGTACTTGGTGGTCTCGTTCAGGTAGGGGTCGACGCAGACCATGAACTCCAGATCGCCGAGGGCGCGGGCGAGCCGGGGGCCGTTGGGCGCGGACAGGGCGAGGTTACCGGCGATAGAGATCAGCGCCCGCACCTGGCCCTCCCCCGGGGTCTCGATCTCGTCGGCGAGGGTCGCGACGGGCAGTTCGCCCATGGCCTCGGGATAGTTCTTCACGCGGCTGTGCCAGCGGCCGGATGTGAAGGGCCGGGGCCCCCACGGCATCTCCAGGGTGGCGGGCTTGGGGAACATGACGCCGCCGGGCCGGTCGAGATTGCCGGTGAGCGTGTTGATGACGTCGACGAGCCACTGCGTGAGCGTGCCGAAGTCGGCGGTGCTGGTGCCCATGCGGGTGTAGACGGCCGCGGCGGGCGCGGCCGCCAGTTCGCGGGCGAGGCGGACGATGTCCCCCGCGGGCACCCCGCATACGGGTGCGACCGCCTCGGGGGTGAAGGGCCGGGCGTGCGAGCGCAGTTCGTCGAGGCCTTCGGTGGCGACGCGCAGGGTGACGAGGTCCTCGGCGAGCAGGGTGTGCACGAGGGCGAAGAGCAGCAGCGAGTCGGTACCAGGACGCACGAACAGGTGCTCGTCGGCGAGGTCCGCGGTGCGGGTGCGGCGCGGATCGACCACGACGATCCTGCCGCCGCGGGCGCGCAGTGCCTTGAGCCGGCCGGGGAAGTCGGGGGCGGCGCAGAGCGAGCCGTGGGACTCCGCCGGATTGGCGCCGAGGATCAGCAGGTACTCGGTGCGGTCCAGGTCCGGTACGGAGATGGCCGTGCCGCTGCCGAACATGAGGCCGACGGCCACGTGCTTGGGCAGCTGGTCGATGGTGCCGGCGCTGTAGAGGTTGGTGGTGCCCAGGGACTGTGACAGCGGTCCGCGGTAGAAGATGCCGCCCATGGTGTGGAAGGTCGGGTTGCCGAAGTAGGCGGCGACGGACTGACGGCCGTGCCGGCCGATGACGCCCATGAGGCCCGTCTCGACGGCTTCGAAAGCCTCGTCCCAGCTTGCCTCGCGCCACTGGTCGCCCGTGCGGATCATCGGTACGCGCAGGCGGTCCGGGTCCTCGTCGATCCGGCCCAGGCTCGCGCCCTTGGGGCATATGTAGCCCTTGGACAGCGGGTCGTCCCGGTCCCCCCGGACGCTGAGCACCTTCTCGTCGTCGTCGAGTTCGATCTGCAAGCCGCAGACGGCGTCACAGATGGGACAGGTGCGGTGCGCGGTTCTCAACGGAACTCCAGGAGCGTCGATTGGCAGGATCCGTACGGCCGGCGGACCGGACCAGGCGGTCCGACGATCGCATCCGGCGCCGCGGACCGGCATCTTCCCGTGTGCTGTTCCCGCCTTCCGTCGTCCGGGCTTCGTGCAGGGGCCGCCCGGGTGCCGCAAACCAGGAGATGCGCCTCGCTCGGGGCCGGTGCGACTCTGCCACCGTCGGCCGTGGGCCACGGCCGCAGCGCGCCGGCGCCGCAGGTGGTGTGGCCGCGCGAAGGCCATCGTCCGAGACAAAGGAATCCGCGCAGCAATGACAGTCACCGCGAGTGCTCCCGAATGGACCGCCGTTCTCCCGCCCGAGCCGGGTCTGACCCCCGAGGAGGTCGTGGCCCGGGCCGAGGCCCTGGCCCAGGGCCTGATCGAGCGCCAGGCCGAGACGGAGCAGCGCGGCTTCTACGCCGAGGACACGCACGAGGAGTTCCGGGCGGCCGGCTTCTACAGGATCCTGGTACCACGCCGCTATGGCGGCTACGAGTTCGGCGTCGGCACGTTCATGCGCGTGGTGGTCGCCCTGACCCGTGGCTGTCCGTCGACAGGATGGATGTTCTGCCTGGGCGCGGCGCACGCCCACGCGGTGGCGACGCTGTTCGACGAGCGGGCTCAGGCGGAGGTCTTCGCCGGCGGTGACTTCATCGCTCCGGCGACGGTCGCACCGAGCGGCACCGCAGAGCGCAACGCGGACGGTCAATGGGTGCTCAATGGCACCTGGAAGTACTGTTCCGGCTCGCCGTACGCCACGCATTTCATAGGCCACACCCTGGTGGACGGCGGCGGGGGAGAAATGCGGCCGATGCTGTTCGTCGCCCCGCGCAGCGAGTTCACCCGGCTCGACGACTGGCACGGGACGCTGGGTCTGCGCGGCAGCGGTTCGCACAGCATCCGGATCGAGAACGGCCGCGTCCCCTCCCACCTCACGCTGGACACCCACATGAGCCAGGTGGACGTCAGCGGTGGTACTCCGGGCCGTGCCCTGCACGGCAATGCGACGTACGGCGGCGGGCCGCTGAGTTTCATGATCCTCGAGGATGCGGCGCTCGCCGTGGGCATGGCCAAGAACGCCCTCGACGCGTACGAGGAGCTGATGCGCGAACGCCACACCATGTTCCCGCCCATCGTGCCGCGCACCGAGGACCCCGACTTCCAGTACTGGTACGGACAGGCGGCGGGGCTCGTCCACTCCGCCGAGGCCGGCCTGCTGGGTGCCGTCCGCCAGTGGGAGGAGGCCGCTGCCCGGGGAGCAGAACACGTCACCCCGGAACTCGAACTGCGTATCGCCACCATCTGCCGGGAGTCGGTCCGGATGAGCTGGCGGGCCGTCGAGGCGTACCTGTTCCCCACCGCCGGTTCCAGCGCGGTGCGTCAGGGCCAGCGCATGGAGCGCGTCTGGCGGGACATGTCCATGCAGCAGAGCCACGCGGGCATCGCGCTGTTCCTCTTCACCTCGGCCGCGCGCGAGCTCTCGCGTGCGCACTTCGCCGCCGGCGCCGGCGTTCACTGACCCTGCCTGCCGGAATGCGGCACGACCGCCCGGCGGGGCAGCACACCAGGAGATGCGCCACGGCTCGGCCGGGCGCGACGATCGGCAGCACCGAATCCGATTCATGTGATTCCCATCCCAACCCCTTATTCCCATCCCATAACGGGAAATTCGAGGAGGTCCCCGTGTCGGGCGACAAGACCGGTACTCGCGCGGTGGTACTCGGCGGAAGCATCGCCGGCCTGTTCGCGGCCAGAGTGCTCGCCGATGCATACGACGAAGTGCTCATCGTTGACCGCGACGTGCTGGTCGGGGTGGAGGGCCCACGCAAGAACTGCCCCCAGAGCCGCCACATCAACGGTCTGCTGGCCCGCGGTCAGCTGGTCATGGAGGAGCTGTACCCGGGCATCACCGAGGAGCTCTTCGCCGACGGCGTTCCGACGGGCGACCTCGCGGGCCACGTGCGCTGGTACTTCAACGGCAAGCCGCTCAAGCAGCAGGTGGCCGGGCTGACCTGTGTGGCCGCGAGCCGTCCCATGCTGGAGAAGCACATCCGCCGGCGCACCGCAGCGCTGGCCAACGTGGCCTTCTTCGAGGAACACGACATCCTCGGCCTGGTGACGACGGCCGACCACGGCAAGGTCACCGGCGTACGCGTCCAGAGCCTGGCCGCTGACAGCGCCGAGGAGACCATCGACGCCGACCTCGTGGTCGACGCGACGGGCCGCGGCTCGCGCACCCCGGTGTGGCTGGAGGAGTTCGGCTACCCGCGCGTCGTCGAGGAGCGCAAGAAGATCGGCCTCGGGTACGTCACCCAGCACTACAAGCTGCTGGAGGACCCCTACCACGGGGACCTGTCCATCAACCCGGTGGCGTCTCCCGAGCTCCCCCGCGGCGCCATCTTCACCAAGACCGACGGCGACCGCGTCGAGCTGACCACCTACGGTCTCCTGGGCGACCACCCGCCCACCGACCAGGACGGCCTGTACGCGTGGGTCAAGTCGCTCGCGGTGCCGGACATCTACGACGCCCTGCAGCACGCCGAGCCGCTCGACGAGCCGGTCGCGTTCCGCTTCCCGACGACCCTGCGCCGCCGCTACGAGGACATGCCGCGCTTTCCGGAGGGCCTGCTGGTCACCGGTGACGCCGTCACGACCTTCAACCCGGTCTACGCACAGGGCATGACGGCCGCCGCACTCGGCGCCCTGACCATCCGCGACCACCTGCACACCGGTGCGGCCCCGATCCCCGCTGACTACTTCCGTGACCTGGCCCGCGACGTCATAGACCCGCCGTGGGAGATGACCAACACCGTCGACCTCACCTTCCCCGGGGTCAAGGGCGAGCGCACGCCGCAGGTCAAGGCCGCGCAGACCTTCCTCAAGCTGGTACAGACCGCGGCGACCCGCGACGGCAGGATCACCGCCGCCTACATGCGCGGCGCGGGTCTCGTCGACAAGCCCGACGCGATGATGCGCCCCGCGTTCATCGCCCGGGTCCTGTGGAACGTCGCCCGCGACGCGGTCGAGAAGATCACGGGCACCGCCACCGGTGGCGCCCAGAATTCGCAGGCGGCTCCCGCCGCCCAGCCCGCGGCCCCCTCCCGGTCGGCCGACGAGCTGGTCAGTCACTGACCTGACCGACCACATCAGACGAAGGGAGTGGGCATGACCGAGACGGCTCATGTTGTCAGGGCGTACGCCGTCACCGGCGGCCTCGACACTCAGGCGCTGCGCGCCGCCTGGCGGAACGCCACCGCCGGGCACGACGTGCCTGGCGGCGCCGCCAGGCCGGGCAGTGACGCCCACTGGTTCACCGACCTCGGCACGGTGGCGGACGCCGGTGCGTGGGAGGCGGCCGAGCGCCTGTGGGGCGACCCGCTCGCGCTTTCCTTCCCCGCGGACCGCGGCCCGGCAGCGCGTCTGACCGTCGCGCGGTTCGCCGACGGCGGCCACCTGCTGCTGATCGCGGTCAACCGGGCGTTCGCAGCCGGCCGCTCGCTGGCCGGTCTCGCGGACGACCTCTCCGCCGCCTACGCCTCGGAGACCGCGGGGCGCACCGGTGACTTCGGCAGCGCCGACTTCGACTGGGGCACGGAGCTCGCCGCGTCGCTCGGCGAGGTGAGCGCCAGGGAAGGGGTCACTCCCTACGACGTCCTGCTGACCGCCTACCACTGGCTGCTCGGGCGGCACCACGTCGAGGAGGGCCTGACGGTCGCCGTCACGGGGGGCGGGCGCATCCGCGGGGACTTCTCGGGACGTCCCGTCTTTCGCGATCTGCTGCTGCGGACGGCCGCGCTGCGGCGCTCGGCCGCCGCCGACCAGCGCCTCCCGCTCCAGCGGACCGCCGGGTCCGGCGCGGCGGCCACCCAAGAGGGCCCGTATGACGCGGTGTTCGCCACGGCCGACCCGTTCGGACCGGTCCTCAGGCTGGCGGGGGCCCGCGTGCGCAGGCTCCGCTCGGACGAAGGCTGGTTCCGCGGCGACGCGCCCGAGGCCGACATCGCCCTGACGGTGCACCAGACCACTCCCTCCGTCACCGGTCACCTGACCTTCCGCACCACTCCGTACGACCCGGGCGCCGCGGCCGGCTTCCTCGGCCAGCTGCGCACCGTGCTGGAGGCGGCTCTGGCCGATCCCGGGACGCCGGCGCACACACTTCCCCTGGAGAGCCCCGAGCAGATCCTGCACGCGGTCCTCGAAGCCGACGCGGCGGCGGCCGGCGAGTGGAGCGCCCCCGCGGTCCACGAGCGTTTCCGCGAGGTGGCGCGGAGCGCGCCCGGCGCGATCGCGCTGTCCGAGGCCACCGGCGAGGTCACCTACGGCGAACTCCTCGCGCGGTCCTCGCGCATCACCGACGCCCTGCGCGCGCTCGGCGTCGGCGAGGGTTCGGCGGTGGCGCTGATGCTTCCCCCCGGATCCCGCCAGGCCGCGGCCCTGCTCGGCGCCTTCGGCGCGGGAGCGCACGCTGTGTGCCTGGGCACTGACGGCACCGGGGAGCGCGGCAAGGCCGTCTTCGACAGTCTGCGGCCGCACTGCCTGGTCCTGGCCGGCGACCGCGGCGACCGCGGCCTCGTCGACTGGTACCGGAGCGAACTGGACGGACACGTCCTGGACCTGGACGCCTTCACGGACGTCCACCCCTACCCGGAAACCCCCGACCGGGCGGTCCCCGGCCCGGTCGGCACCTCCGTGCCGACCGGGCCGGGGAGACCGGGCGCGGCGGCCTCGCCCCACCGGTGGGCCTACGTGACCTACACCTCCGGTACGACCGGCACCGCCAAAGGCATACCCCAGACCCACCGCACCTTCGCCCAGTTCATCGACTGGTTCACCGGCGAGTTCGGCATCGGGCCGGGCTCACGCGTGGCCCAGTGGGCCTCTCCCGGCTACGACGCCGCCCTGGTGGAGGTCTTCGCAGCCCTGGCCGTCGGGGCCACCCTGTGCCCCGTGCCCGAGCGGCTGCGGGCGCATCCGGAGAAGCTGGCGGACTGGCTCGACTCGCAGCGCATCACCCACTTGCAGACGGTTCCCAGCTTCGCGCGGGAGCTGCTCGGCGCCATCGGCTCCGTCCCGGGACGCCTGGAGTCCCTCGGGCATCTGCTCCTGGCGGGCGAGGCACTCTCCGGGGAGCTGGCGGACGCCGTGCGGGCGGCGTTGCCCGCCACACGGCTGGTCAACCTCTACGGCTCCACCGAGACGATCCTGGCCACCTGGGCCGAGGTCGCCGCGCCCGTGCACGGCGCCGTGCCGATCGGTCAGTCCGTCCCCGGCCGTCAGGTGCTGGTCCTGGACGAGAACGACCGGCCCTGCCCCACCGGCGTCACGGGTGACGTCGTCGTGCTGGGCCCGCACGTGACGCCCGGCTACATCGGTGAGGGTCCCGGCTGTGAGGCCTTCCGCCCCCTGGCCGGCGACAGTCTGGCCGCGATCACCCGCAACGGCATCCACCGCACCGGAGACCGGGGCCGCCGGCGCTGGGACGGTTCGCTGGAGTACTCCGGGCGCGGTGACTCCCGCATCAAGATCTCCGGCACGCGGCTGGAGCTCATCGGCATCGAAGCGGCGCTGGCCGCGCACGAATCGGTGTCCTCCTGCGCCGTGGTCGCGCACGCCGGTCCCGACGGACTCGTGACGCGGCTGGAGGCGTACGTGGTGCCCCACCGGACACCGGACGGCGATCCGGTGGCCACCTCGGCCGACTGGCGGGCCGCCCTGGTGCGGTGGTTCGGCAGGACCCTGCCCGCGTTGTCGTTCGTGACGCTGGACAGCCTGCCCCGCAACACGGGCGGCAAAGTCGACCGGCGCGCACTGGCCGGGGCCGGCGCGGCCGCCAGCTGAGCACCGGGACCGGGGACGGCCGAAGGGCCTCCTTCCACTGAACTCGCTTATCACATATCACTTGGGGTGAATGTCGTGACACTGCTTGAGACGGACTTCTCGGTCGGCTCCGAAGGGTCGAGCGTCAGCTTCGACGGCGAGACGCTCGACATCGCCGCGGTCCGCCGGGTGGCGGAAGACCTGGCGCCGGTCACCGTGAGCTCGCAGACACTGGCCAAGGCGGCCAGGAGCCGCGTCCAGTTCGAGAAGATCGTCCAGGAGGGTGCCCCCGTCTACGGCGTCACCACCGGCTACGGCGAGATGATCTACATGCAGGTCGACAAGTCGAAGGAGATAGAGCTCCAGACCAACCTGGTCCGCAGCCACAGCTCCGGGGTCGGCCCGCTGTTCGCAGAGGACGAGGCCCGCGCAATCATGGCCGCTCGTCTCAACGCCCTCTCCAAGGGCTACTCGGCCGTGCGCCCCGAGCTGCTGGAGCGTCTGGCCCTCTACCTCAACGAGGGCATCACGCCGGCGATCCCGGAGATCGGCTCGCTCGGCGCCAGCGGTGACCTGGCCCCGCTCTCCCACATCGCCGGCACGCTCATCGGCGAGGGCTACGTCCTCAAGGACGGCAAGCGTGTCCCGACCGCGGAGGTGCTGCGGGAGAAGGGCATCGAGCCGCTCCAGCTGCGCTTCAAGGAAGGCCTCGCGCTGATCAACGGCACCTCCGCCATGACGGGTCTGGGCTCCCTGGTCGTGGCCCGCGCCCTGGACCAGGTGCGGCAGGCCGAGATCGGTACCGCCCTCGTCCTCGAGGCGCTGCGCGGCTCGACCAGCCCGTTCCAGGCCGAGGGCCACGACATCGCCCGCCCGCACCAGGGCCAGATCGACACCGCGGCCAACATGCGCGCCCTGCTCAGCGGCAGCCGCCTGATGGTCGAGCACGCGGAGCTGCGCCGCCAGGCGCAGGAGCAGCGCACCGGCGACGGTGTTTCGCGCACCGAGGTCTACCTGCAGAAGGCGTACACGCTGCGAGCCATCCCGCAGGTCGTCGGAGCCGTGCGCGACACCCTCTACCACGCCGTGGACAAGCTCGAGACCGAGCTGAACTCCTCCAACGACAATCCGCTGTTCTTCGACGGCAAGGAGGTCTTCCACGGCGCGAACTTCCACGGCCAGCCGATCGCCTTCGCCATGGACTTCGTCATGCTGGCCCTCACCCAGCTGGGTGTGTTCTCCGAACGCCGTACCAACCGCCTGCTCAACCGGCACCTCAGTGACGGTCTGCCGGAATTCCTCGTCGCCAACGACCCGGGCCTCAACAGCGGCTTCGCCGGAGCCCAGTACCCCGCCACCGCGCTGGTCGCGGAGAACCGGACCATCGGTCCTGCGAGCACCCAGAGCGTCCCGTCCAACGGTGACAACCAGGACGTCGTCAGCATGGGCCTGATCGCCACCCGCAACGCCCGCCGGGTCCTGTCGAACAACACCCGCATCCTCGCGGTCGAGTTCCTCGCCGCCGCTCAGGCCGTCGACCTGTCCGGCCGCTACGAGAAGCTCAGCCCCACCGGCAAGGCCACATACGATCAGATCCGCTCGCTGGTCCCCACGCTGGCGGAGGACCGCTACATGTCCGACGACATCGAGCTGGTCGCCGCCGCCCTCTCGCGCGGCGAGTTCCTGGCCGCCGCGAGCTCCACCGGCGCCGAACTGCGCTGAGCCCCGCCCCCGATCTCGCCTCTGCGCCCCGGCGGCCGTACGCAACACATGGGCCGCCGGGGGCCGCCGCTTCCCTCCACGACACCTGGGACGACCCGATGAGCATTCCCCTCTCCTTCAACCAAGAGTTCCTGTGCATGTTCGACCAGGGCGACGAGAAGGGCCCCTTCGGCCCGCTCTACAACATCGTCGGCGGCTGGCGGCTGGCCGGGAAGGCAGACCCCGACGCCCTGCAGGGTGCGCTGGACGACGTCGTGGAGCGCCACGAGGCGCTGCGCACGACGATCGTGCGCACCCCCGGCGGCCAGCGCCAGGAGATCCTGGCGGCCTCGCCGGTCTCCCTGACCGTGCGTGAGATCCCCGAGCCGGACGTGGCGGCACGCGACCGTCGCGCGGAGGAACTGCTCATCGAGTTGGAGGGCGGCCACTACGGCGTGGGCGAGCTGCCGCTGCTGCGCGCGGTCCTGGGCCGGTTCGACGAGGACGACGCGGTCCTGGTCCTGATCGCCCACCACACGGCGGCCGACGAGGTGTCCATCCAGCTGATCATCAGGGACTTCGGTGCCTTCTACGCCGAGCGGCGCGGCCACGGGGCCGCCGAGCTCCCCGAGGCCACCCAGTTCCAGGACTTCGCCCGGTGGGAGCGCGAGCGCTTCGCGCCCGAAGCCGATGTGAAGGCGCGCGGCTACTGGCGTGAGCAGCTGGCCGGGGCGAAGATCACGGGGGTTCCGACGGACCACCTGAAGTCGGCGGGCGTGGAGAAGACCACGTCCGTGCACCGCTTCCAGATCGACGCGGAGCTGACCTCGGCGGCGCTGGCCCTCGCCAAGGAGACCCGCAGCTCGGCCTTCATGGTTCTGCTCGCGGCCTACAAAGTCTTCCTCAACGAGCGCCTCGGCGCCACCGACGTCGTCGTCCCGACGATGGCCTCGGGCCGCGGCCCGGCGAGGTTCCAGAACACGGTCGGGGCGTTCTTCAACTTCGTCCCGCTCCGGACCTCCGTCGCCGGCGCCGCCACCTTCCGCGACGTGGTGCAGCGGACCCGCACGACCTGTCTGAAGGCGTACGGCAATGCCCTGCCGTTCGGCCAGGTCGCCGCCGAGGCCCCGGAACTCGCGGCCTCCTTCGGCGCGGACGACCTCGGCGTCATCGCCTTCCAGGTCTTCCAGTTCCCCGCGCTGGAGGGTGAGGAGGCGGGCGACCTGCGGATCTCCGAGATCCGCCGCCGCCTGCTGTCGCAGCCCGTGAGCACGGACATCCCCGACGGCGTGATGTTCCAGCTGGACATCGACCCCCTCTCCGGGCAGATGCTCGGCCACGTGGGCTACAACACCAACCTCTACTACGAGAGCACCATGGCCGAGTTCGCCGCCGGTTTCCGAAAGGTGCTGGAGCGGACGGTCGTCACTCCCGACGCGCCGCTGACCCTCTACTGATCCCGTTCGCCCCGGGCATGACAGCGCCCGCGTCCCCCGGAGGGGGTCGCGGGCGTTCGCCGTCACGGGGTCAGGCGTCGTTCAAGGAGCCGTGGGCCGCGGTCCGCAGGTCATCGAAGGAGGAGAGGTCAGGCACGGTCCAGCCGTCCAGGTCGTACTCGGACAGGCACGCCTCCGCGAAGGCCTTGTACCCGTCGACCTGACCTGAGGTCATCTGGGAGAAGAGCAGCTCCACGCGGGTGTTCTCGTGGTTGCCGGCGTAATTGCGCTCGTAGAGCTCGTGGCGCCCGCCGAACTCGGTTCCCACCGCGTCCCACAGGAGCTTCATCACCTTGACGCGGTCGACCGCCTCCACCCCGCCCGAGCCCCGCAGGTACTTGTCGAGGTAGGGGCGCACGTCCGGGTTCTTGAAGTCCTGGGCGCTGGAGTTGACGTAGACCAGGCCGCTCGCGACGTCCTGCTGGATGATCTCCTTGATCCGCGGATAGCCGATCTGCATGAACCACCGGTACGCCATGCCGTACTGCGGATTGGGCAGCAGCGCTCCGTTCTTCCACTCGACGGGATTGCGCGCGGCGGCGTCCGACAGCCCCAGGAACAGGTTGCGCCAGGCGAGCACTTCACCGATGCGGGTCTGGACACCGCGGAAGTCCTTGGTTCCGGTGATCTCCAGCGCCTTGACCAGGAGACCGGCGATGAACTCCAGCTTCACGGCAAGCCGGGTGCACCCGTGGAAGGTGAAGCGCTCCACGAAGCCCGAGCGGGCCGGGAACATCTGGACCTTCCCCAGGTGGCCGTAGACGAAGACGTTCTCCCAGGGGATCAGGACCTTGTCCAGGACGAGGATGGTGTCGTTCTCGTCGAGCCGGGAGGAGAGGGGGTAGTCGAAGGGGCTGCCCATGACGGCGGCAGTCGCGGTGTAGGACGGGCGGCAGATCAGCTTCATGCCCGGCGCGTCCATCGGGATGGTGGCGACCAGCGCGAACTCCCGCTTCTTGACCGGCAGACCGAAGTGGGCGATGAAGTTGTAGTGGGACAGGGCTGAGCCCGTGGCGACCACCTTGGCGCCGCTGACCACCAGACCGGCGTCGGTCTCCTTCTCGACGTGGATGAACACGTCCTCCACCTCGTCGGGCGGCAGGTTGCGGTCGACCGGCGGGTGGACGATGGCGTGGTTCCAGAAGAGCACCTTCTCCTGTGACTCCCGGTACCAGCGCTGCGCGTTGTCCGAGTACGGCGCGTAATAGTCCGCGTTGGCGCCGAGCGTGCCGAGGAACGACGCCTTGTAGTCGGGGCTGCGCCCCATCCACCCGTAGCTCATGCGGGCCCACTCCGCGATGGCCTTCTGGTCGGCCACCAGGTCGTCGACGCTGCGCGGAGTGGTGAAGAAACTGTGCGTGTACCCGTCGCTGCCGGTGTCCGTGGGCCTGGTCAGGACACCGCGATTGGCCGGATCGTGCAGAGCGTCGTACAGACGTGCGGTCATGCGGATCGGATTACGGAATGCGGGATGCTTGGTGACATCCTTTACCCGGTCACCGTAGATATATATCTCCCGGCCGTCCCGCAGGCTTTCGATGTATTCATCACCCGTCAATGGGCGGGTTTTCCGCCGTTCCACGGCGGGACCGGCAGGGATATCCTGACGCTCGGTCATCAGTTTTCTTCCCTCTTCCTCTTACACGAGGCGCGTTCCAGGACTTGGTGGCGCCCTCATCGTCGCAGCCGGGGAGGGGCCGGGCCTTCTCCTAGGATGCGGCGTCGTGGGCGGCCCGGGCCGGGAAGGCGTCGGGCGGACGCCGAAGCGGGCTGATCCCGCAATCTCGAAGATGCGTCCGATCGTCGCAGACTGCCAGGGTCGTCCCTAAATATCGCGGACGGCCAATTTCCGGCCTCCGGGGATAGGACATCTTTTCCAGGAGGATATGGTGCTGACGACGACCGACGTTCCTGCACGGGAACAGCTTGTTCGTCGAGCGTCCGAACTGGTGCCGGTTCTGCAGAAGAACTCGGACTGGTCGGAGGACAACCGGCGGATTCACGACGATTCGATCGAGGCCCTGGCCGACGCCGGTATCTTCCGTATGCGGGCGCCCGCCCGGTTCGGTGGCTACGAGAGCGACACCCGGACCCTGGTCGAGGTTGCCGCCGAGCTCGGCCGTGCCGACGGCTCCACGGGCTGGACCGCCTCGGTCTACTGGATCCCCACCTGGATGGCCGGCCTGTTCCCGGACCACGTCCAGGACGAGGTCTTCGCCACCCCCGACGTCCGCGTCTGCGGCACCCTGAGCCCGAGCGCGATGGCCGTCCCGGCCGACGGCGGCATCGTGGTCAACGGCAAGTGGGGCTTCATCAGCGGCGCCCTGCACGCACAGTGGCAGGTCATCGTCGCCGTGCAGATCGCTCCGGACAGCGAGCCCATGCCGATCATGGCGCTGGTTCCGGTCTCGGACCTCCAGATCATCGATGACTGGCACACCGCCGGCCTCAAGGGCACGGGCAGCGTGAGCACCCTCGCGGAGAACGTCTTCGTCCCCGCCGACCGCGTGCTGCCCCTGGGCGCGATCGTGCAGGGGCAGGGCGGCGCCTCCCAGGCCAACGCCGATGTCGCGATGTACCGGGCACCGTTGCTCCCGGTCGCCTCCGCGTCCTCGGTGGGCGCAGTGCTCGGCATGGCCCGCGCCGCCAAGGACGCCTTCCTGGCCCGGCTGCCCGAGCGCAAGATCACGTACACGAACTACGCCAGCCAGGCCGAGGCCCCGCTGACTCACCTCCAGGTCGCCGACGCCACTCTCAAGATCGACCAGGCCGAGTTCCACGCCTTCCGGCTGGCCGACCTCGTCGACGGCAAGAACGCGACGGGTGCCCAGTGGACGCTGGAGGAGCGGGTCCGCGCCCGCGCCGACATGGGCGCGGTCTGCCGCCTCGCCAAGGAGGCCGTGGACATCTTCGCCACGGCCAGCGGCGGCTCCTCGATCTACACCAGCGTCCCGATCCAGCGCATCTCCCGGGACATCCAGGCCGTGAACCTGCACGCACTGATGCACCCGGACACCAACGCCGAGCTCTACGGCCGGGTCCTGTGCGGCCTTGAGCCCAACTCCCTCTACATCTGAACCCGACCGAATCAGGGGACCAGCATGACCACATCACCCGCCGCCCCGGCCGGCACCGCCGTCTCCGACGCCGACAAGGCCGCCGTCGCCGCGCTTCCCGGCCGCATCGTCGCGGCCTGGGCGAAGCACGACGCCACGGCGTTCGCCCAGGTGTTCACTCCTCAGGGAACGATGATCCTGCCCGGCGCGTACCGCGACGGCCGTGAGGAGATCGAGGCATTCATGGCCGCGGCCTTCCAGGGCCCGTTCAAGGGCACTCAGGTCACCGGAACGCCGCTGGCCCTGAAGTTCATCCGCTCCGACGTGGCCGTCGTGGTCACCCAGGGCGGCGTACTCGCCCCCGGCGAGTCCGAGGTCGCCGACGAGCGCGCCGTACGCGCCACCTGGGTGGCCGCCAAGGAGGACGGCGAGTGGTACCTCGCCGCCTACCAGAACAGCCCGCGCGACAGCGCCTGATCCGCCGGTGGGTGAGTGGCTGCGGCCACTCGCCCACCGCGCACACGAAGAGCGGCGCTCCCCGGATCCCGGGGGGCGCCGCTCTTCGTGCCGCTCTTCGTGCCGGCCCCGTGCGTGGTCAGCGGGCTCCGGCGCCGGACAGGACATCCGCGGTCAGGCGCACCGGCAGGGCGCGGTGACCGTTCATGATGAAGGTCGGCAGCGGCTGGAGCTCTTCGGCCGGCACGGCGAGGTTCAGTCCCGGGAACCGCTCGAAGAGGGTGGACAGGCCGACGGTCGCCACCAGGCGGGCGATGCCCGCGCCCAGGCAGTAGTGCGGGCCGAATCCGAAGGACAGGTGCTCCTTGTCGGCGCGGGTGATGTCGAATTCGCCGGCGCTCTCTCCGTGCAGCTGCGGGTCGCGGCCGACAGCGCTGTAGTTGACGAGGATGGGGTCGCCCTTGGGGATCGTCACCCCGTCCAGCTCGATCTCCTCGACGGCGTACCGCAGCGGCAGGTGGGCCAGCGGCGACTCGACGCGCAGCGTTTCGTCGATCACGTCGTCCCACGATGCCTCGCCCGACAGGACGAGGGCGAGCTGGCCGGGGTTGTTGAGCAGTGCGGTGATCGCGTTGTCGAAGAAGTTGATGGTGGTCTCGGACCCGGCGCCGAGGATCGCGAAGATCGTGTCGCACAGCTCCGACTCGGACAGGCGCGTGCCGTCCTCGTCGCGGGCGGCGATCAGGTCGCTCGTGATGTCCTCACCGGGGTTGGCGCGCTTCTGCGCGACCAGCTCCTCCATGGCCCCGCGCCAGTTCGCCAGCACGGCCTGGGCCTGCTCGGGGGTGACCGTAGTGTCCACCATCATGTCGATGACCTTTGCGGTCGCCGCGCGCTGCTCCTCGCCCATGCCGATCAGCTCGGCCACCAGCATGGCGGGCAGCGGGTAGGCGAAACGCTCGCGCAGGTCCACGGTCTCACCCGGCTCCACGGAGGCGAGGGCATCCAGGAGGTGGTTGGTGAGGCCCACGATGAGCGGGCGGACGGCCTCGGTGCGGCGCGGGGTGAACGCCTTGCCGACCAGGCGGCGCAGCCGGATGTGGTCCTTGCCGTACGCGGTGACCATGTTGTCCATCGCGATCCAGCTGATCATTTCCCAGTCCGGGCGGATCCGGCCCTCGATGAAGTCCGGCCAGTGGTTGCGGGCGCTCTTGGTGACCAGGGGGTCCGTCAGGATCCTGCGCACGGTCGCGTAGTCGTTGATCGACCAGGCCAGGACCCCGCCGGGGAGCTCCACCCTGACGGCGGGCCCCTGCGCGCGCAGCGCGGCGGCTTCGGTGTGGATGTCCTGGCCCGTGGTGTCCAGGGTGTGTGCGACGGGGCAGCGCTGCGTCATGGGTTCTCCCGAGGTGACATGGTCTGTGGATCGGTCGGCGTGGCCGGGCGTGGGCGCCGGCCACGGAGGGGGAGCCGGCCGGTGCCGGCGGCCGGTATCCGTGGCGTGCTACCGGGACCCGGCCGGTGCCGGTGCGTTCGCCGGGCAGCCGCTCTCCAGGACGACGTAGGGGTCGTCCATCTCGTACCAGCCCAGGCCCGGCGGGCAGCGGTCGTAGCCCAGTAGCCGCCGCACCTCCTCGGGATAGGCACGTACGGCTTCCCTCGGCACCGCGAGGTACTGGTTCTCCTCCTGGCGCAGGTTGCCCAGGTCGAGGGCGATGGTCAGGCCGGTGCGCGGGGTGTCCGTCGTGTTGCTGCCGCCTCCGTGGTAGACGCCGCCCAGCCAGATCAGGCCGGATCCGGCCCGCATCTCGGTCGGGTGGGCCTCTTCGGTGCGCGGGGCGCGCTCGTCGTCCCAGTGGTGGCTGCCCGGGATCACCATCGTGCCGCCGTTGGCGGCCGTGAAGTCGCTCATGGCCAGCATGAGCTGGACCCGGCTGGTGGGGCCGGGATGGCGCCGCAGGTGCAGGGCGTCGTCGCGGTGCAGTGGCTGCTTGCCCTGGCCCTTGTGGATCTGGATGGCCTGCGTGCCGCTGATCTGCACCGTCGGGACCAGTTCGGTACGCGACCGGCCGATCCACACGTGCACGGGCTGCTGCATGATCCTGCGTGCCGCACCGAGGAACAGCGAATGGGTGACCACCGGAGTGAGCCGGGTGGTCCGGGCGAAGATCGAGGAGACCCGGCGGGTGCGGGTGCCGTTGTACCAGTCGCCGCTGTAGTCGCGGGCCTCCAGGTCGGGGCCGAGGTCCCGCCACAGCCCTTCGAGGGTGTCGGTGTCGGCGAGGTCCTCGACGATCACCCCGCCGTCCCGCTCCAGGATCTCCACGACGTCGTCGAGGGCGGTGTCGGGCCCGACCCGCTGCAGAGCTGCCATCAGCTGTTCACCTTCTCCGCTTCGCTCGCGTGCCTCGGGCCTCTGGCTCCTTCAGTTCTCGCGGGAGCCGGCGGCACGGGCCTTGACGATGCGGATGAGGGACGCCAGGTTCGGGTCCTCCTCGAAGATGTCGCCGACCTCGATCTCGACGTCGAGCTCCTCCTCGATGCGCGAGACGATGCGGGTGGCCGAGATCGACTCGCCGCCCGCCTCGAAGAACGTCGCGTCCTTCTGGTCCTCGGACAGATCCCCGAGGATTTCCGTCCAGATCGTTTCGAGCGTCTTGTCGACCGTCGCCACATCGGTGCTCATGCGCACTTCTCCCTCTCCCGGATTCTGAGACGCCCACACGGCGTGCCCCGGCAGCTTCACACCCGCCCCGGGGAGGGGGCATCTCCTGGATTGCGGCGCCCTGCGGCTGCCCGGCGGACGGTGCCCGGACGGCGCGGCGCGCAGCAGGGGGGACCGGATGTCAGCCGATGGCGAGGCCCGCGGTGAACCAGCGCTCCACCTCTCGGATCCGCGCCTCACAGTCGGCGCGGTCGGCGCCCGAGACGATGAAGGCAGCCAGGAAGTCGCCGGAGTGCGAGGCGTCCTCCACCCTCTCTCCGACCTGCGCGAACGTCTGGTACTTGAGGACGCCGGGCGGCATCTGCGCCGGGTCGGGCAGGGCTCGCAGGACCCCGGGGCGCTTGGTGAAGAGCAACTGCCCGGCGATGCAGGACGGGTCGCGGCGCGGCTCGCGCTCCACGGGCAGCCCCAGCTGCCGGCGTACCGGGTACTCCATCGGGTCGAAGCCGAACAGGGCCCGCTGCACGTCTCGTACCCCGGCCCCGCCGGCCCGTGAGGCGGCCTCGCACAGCAGCAGCTCACCGTCGGGGGTGACGAACACCTCGATGTGGAAGGCGAAGTGCTCGGGTCCGCCGAAGGCGGCCAGGACCTGCTCGCCGAAGGCGGCCAGCCGGCGGGCCAGCGGATCGGTGGTGTCGAGGGCGATGTCCACCCGGCCCTTGCGGTCGCGGAAGTCCGCGAGCGCGTAGGTGTACTGAGAGGGCCACAGGCTGGCGATCTCGCCGTCGAGCACGGTGCCGTCCACATGACACATCGCCCCGTCGACGTATGCCTCCACCAGCCAGCCCGGCTCACCCCGCTCGTCGCGGAGCTGGGTCCCGGCGGCCCAGTCGGCCAGCTCCCGCTCGGTCCGCAGGATGGCCACACCCATCGACAGGGCTCCGCGGCGGGGCTTGGCCACGACCGGCAGGCCGTGGTCGGCGACGAAGCGGGTCAGGTCGCCGGCCTCGGTCAGCAGGGCGTGCGCGGCGACCGGGATGCCCGCCGCTTCGGCGGCCCGCTTCATTTCCCACTTGTCGCGGTAGACGACCGCAGAGTCCGGACGCTGCCCCTCCAGGCCGAACTGCTCCCGCAGCAGGGCCGCACGCTCGATGTCGAACTCCTGGGTGGCGATGATGTCGGTCACCCCGAACTCGCTGATCAGCTGGGCCGCCCGGTCGGCGACGTGCGTGCCGTGGTCGTAGTCGGACAGCGTTTCTGCGTGCAGGTACGGTGCTTCGGTCGGCAGTTCCTCACCGTGCAGGGCCAGCTGCTCCGCCGAGCCGAGCAGGACGATCTTCGAGTCGTGTCCCTCCAGCCACCGGCCGTAGGGGTTGGCGCGCAGGGATCCGCGGTGCAGAACCAGGGTGGTGGTCATGAGGTGGTCCTCTCGTTCCAGATGCTCACGTACCGCTCCCCGGTGTCGGGCAGGATCGTGACGATGGTCTTTCCGGCGTACGCGGGCCGGCGGGCGAGCAGGCCGGCGGCGAAGGCGGCGGCCCCGGAGGAGAGTCCGGCGAAGAGGCCCTGCTCGCGCAGGAGCGCCCGGGCAGTGTCGAGGGCGTCGGAGTCCGGGCACGTGAGCACCCGGTCAATGAGCGAGATGTCTGTGGTGGGCGAGATGAAGCCGCCGTTGAGGCCCGGGATGCGGTGGGCCCCGGCGCTGCCTCCGGAGAGCAGGGCCGAGTTCTCCGGCTCGACCGCGACGATCTCCAGGTCCGGGTTGCGCTCGCGCAGGTAGCGGCCCGCGCCGGTCAGGGTGCCGCCGGTGCCGACGCCGGCCACCAGTACGTCGACCCGGCCGCCCGTGTCGGCCCAGATCTCCGGCCCGGTGGTCTCGTAGTGAGCCCGGACGTTGTCGGGGTTTTCGTGCTGGCGCATGTACCAGGAGCCGGGGGTGGCGGCTTCGATCTCCGCGGCCTTGGCGACCGCTGCGGCGAATCCCTCGGCAGCCGGTGTGTGCACGACTTCGGCGCCCAGCGCGCCCAGCAGGCCGATCCGCTCGCGGGTCGCGCTGTCCGGCAGGACGACGATGCATCGGTAGCCGCGTACGGCGCTCAGCGCGGCCAGGGTGATGCCGGTGTTGCCCGAGGTGGCTTCGATGACCGTACCGCCGGGCAGGAGATCTCCGCGCTGTTCGGCGGCGCGGATCATGTACAGGGCTGCCCTGTCCTTGGCGCTCGCGTACGGGTTGGCCGACTCCAGCTTGGCCAGGACCCGGACTGAAGGACCGGCGTCCGCGACGGCGAGGCGGACCAGCGGGGTGTTGCCGATGAGTTCCTCGACGCCTGCGGCGATGCGGCTGTCTGCGGGGGCGAGCGCGGTGGTCACGACGGGGCTCCTGTGCGGGGGTACGGCGGCCGGGGCCGGGAAGAGGCGGTGGGCGGCGAGAACGGTGGCGGTCACCACGAGGCGGCCTGGGCGAGCAGACGCACGGGGCCGGGGAGGGCGGCGGGCTTGACCACCGAGCGGGGCGCGTAGACCCGGCTTCCGGGGGCGATGTCCTCGGTGACGGTGGCCATGGCGCCGATCAGGGCGCGGTCGCCGACGGTCACCGGCCCGAGCACCGTCGCGTTGGCGCCGAGGACCACCCCGTTGCCGATCGAGGGGTGACGGCGCCGGCCGGCGGGCAGTGCGTTGTCGCTCCACCAGCCGACGGCCCCCAGGGTGACCTGCTGAAAAATCGTCACGTCGTCGCCCACGGTGGCGGTCTGGCCGATGACGACGGAAGCGCCGTGGTCGATGAAGACGCGGCGGCCCAGGACGGCACCGGGGTGGATCTCCACCCCGGTGCGCCTGCGTGCGGCGCGGGCCAGGAGGCGGGCGGCCGTGCGCAGGCCCCGCCGGTAGAGCCGGTGGGCGACGCGGTGGGCCCACAGCGCCGGCAGCGCCGGGTGCAGCAGGGCCTCCCATCGGCTGCCTATGGACGGGTCCCTGGCCACGACGACCTCAAGGTCCTCGCGCATGGTGCTCAGCAGACCGGGCTGTGCGTACATGGTCGTCAGCTCCTCTTGTGCGCGACGGACTCGACGGCCACCCGCTCGAGGCAGAAGGTGATGCCCCGGGGCGGGGCGGCGGGCGGCAGCTGGTGGCGGATCGCGCCGCAGAGGGCGACGAGTTCCCGGACTGCGGCCACGGCCCCGGCAGGGGTGGCCGGGACCGGCGCGAGGACCCACGGGCGGCCCTCGAAGCGGTCGGCCGCGGGAGTTTCGGGCCCCGCGGTCCGCGGTGCTCCCGGCGGCCGTCCGGGGACGTAGCCGAACTGGTCGCAGCCCCGTAGCAGGACCTCCTGCCACATCGACTCGTCGGTCCCGTCCACATCCGTGTAGGCGCGTCCCAGGCCGCGGGCCTGCGCCTCGTAGAGGACGTCCGCGGCGGCGGCCGGCGCGGTGGCCACGACCACGACGTCGGCGGGCCGGTCGCCGGGGACGAGCAGGGTGCCGGCGCCGGAGCGCAGGGCCCGGTCCAGGGCCCGGGGGTCGCTGTCGGCCAGGGCGACGTCGACCCCGGCGCGGGTCAGGGCAAGGGCGATGGAAGTGCCGGTCGGTCCGCAGCCGATCACGGTGACGCTGCGCAGGGGCGTACTGGTCATGGTCTCTCCTGGTGGGCTTCGGCCGGTGGCGTGGGGCTGGTACCGCGGGGCGGGGACCGGCGGTCGGTGGGGGGCCCGGCGCGTGGTCCGGAGCCCGGTCAGTCGCAGCACGGGTCCGCGAACTGGCCCGGCTTGCGGCCCTCGCCGGCGGGACCGCGGTAGGCCTGCGCGATGCCGAGCCAGCGTTCGGCCTCTTGGCCGGTGGCGGTCAGGGCGAGGTCGTCGCGGTGGCGGCGGCGGGTCACCAGGAGACAGAAGTCGTGCACCGGCCCGGTGATCTTCTCGGTAGCGTCCTCGGGCCCGTAGGTCCACACCTCGCCGGTCGGGGCGGTCAGTTCGAAGCGGAAGGGCTCGGCCGGCGGGGTCAGGTCGTGGGCGAGGTAGCCGAAGTCACGGGTGAGGACGGCGAACTGAACCAACGGCCGGAGCCGGTCGGTGGGCTCGCGGTGCACGCCCAGGGCGTCGGCGATGTCCTGTCCGTGGCCGAAGAGCTCCATGATTCCGGCCGAGGCGAGCACGGTCGGCGGAAGCGGGTTGACGAGCCACGGCACCACCGAGTTCTCGGGGACGGCGGCCAGGGCCTCGACCGAGGCGTCGCCCTCGCTGCGGAAACGGGCGAGGAGTTCCTTGGGCGGGAAGCCGTTGAACTGCTGGAGGGCCGCGTTGACGGCGCCGTCGAAGTTCTGGGTGGCCTTGGCCGCGATGCCCTTGAAGGTGTCGGGGTCGGCGGCCGCGGTCTTGGCCAGGCGGAAGATGAAGGTCAGGTGCGCCACCTGGTCGGCGATGCTCCAGCCGGGCGCCGGGGTCGGCTTGGCCCAGTCGGCCTCGTCGATGTCCCGGACGAGGTTCTCGACCTCGTCGATGTCGGCGGCCAGGACCTTCAGTACGTCGTTGAGCGACATGTCGTACTCGCTTTCGCTAATAGTTTCGTGAAGCAACTGAGTGGAAGTGCAAAGTCTCTTGAAGCAACTCACCGGGCGGCGCTGAAAGCGCGCCCCGGGGCAGGACCGGCTAGACGCGGACCAGCTGGGGCAGGAGGGGCAGGACCCCCTTGCGGCCGCTCTTGTAGCCGGTCGGGGCCGGGGCCCCGTAGGTCACTGCCACGCCCTTGCGCTGTGCCGCCGCCACGATGCTGGGGACGGCGCGCTCGGCGACGGCAGCGATGGTCATGGCCGGGTTGACGGTCAGTGCTCCGGGGACCGCGGAGCCGTCGGTGACGAAGATGCCGGCGTGGCCGCGCAGCTCGTTGGTGTGGTCGAGCGCGGACGTGCTGGGGTCGTCACCCATACGGCAGGAGGCCAGCGGGTGCACCGTGTAGGCGCCGACGAGGTCGTTGGTCCAGGGCATCACCTTGGCGAGACCGTCCTTCTCCATGATCTCCTTCACCTCGGCGTCGGACTGGTTCCAGCCGTGCCAGGTGTTCTTCGTCGGCTGGTACGAGAGGTTGCCGCGGCCGAGCATCTGCTGGGAGATGCGGTGGGCGTTGCCGGTGGCCGGCGGCGGACCGAAGACGCCCTCGTTGTCGTCCTCGGTCATCGAGAAGATCGTGAGCCAGGACTTCCAGTTCTTGAGGATCTCCTTCTTCTCCTTGCCGAACCAGGTCGGACCCGTGGCGTCGGGCACCTGGGCGAGGATCGTGCCGAGCCCCGGCGGGAAGTAGAGCTGTTCCAGGGAGTAGCGGGAGTACTCGGGCAGGGAGCCGTCGAGCTTGTCCCAGCTGGCGACGGTCGGGCCCTTGCCGATCGCGTTGGCGCCGTAGGGCAGCTCGCCGTCGCCGCGGGACAGGCCGAGGATCTCGGCGACCTTGTCCTCGTTGAGGATGGCGGTGTTGAGGCGTTCGCCGTTGCCGGAGAAGTAGCGTCCGACGGCGTGCGGCATGCTGCCGAGGTGGGCCTCGCTGCGCTGGAGGATGACGGGGGTGGCCGCAGCGCCGGCGGCCATGACGACGATCTTCGCCTCGATCACACCGGAGCCGTTCTGGAGGCGGTAGTCGACGTCGTCCACGATGTTGTAGTGGACCCGGTAGTCGCCCTCAGGGGTCCGCGCCAGGTACTGCACCTCGTGCAGCGGGCGGATCTGCGCTCCGTGGGCGATAGCGGCCGGGAGGTAGTTGACGGTGAGCGACTGCTTCGCCTCGAAGCGGCATCCGGCCATCATGAAGTTGCAGTTGGTGCACTTGGAGTTGTCGATGGCGACGGCGAGCGGGTTGGCCGTGCGTCCGGAGTGGTTGCACGCCGCCGCCCAGAGGCCGCCGGCGTAGGAGACGTCGCTCCACTCCTGCTTGGTGACGGAGAGGGACTCCTCGATCCGGTCGTACCACGGGTCGAGGGTCTCGCGGCTCACCGCCTGCGGCCACATGCGGCGGCCGATGCTCCCCTTGCGGTCGAAGACGAACTTGGGGGCGCGGGGCATGGCCGCGAAGTAGACGACGCTGCCGCCGCCGACGCAGTTGCCGCCCAGCACGCTCATCCCGTCGCCGACGACGAAGTCGAAGGCCCGCGTGTAGGAGGAGCCGAGCTTGTAGTCGTGCTCGAAGTCCTTGCTCTCCAGCCAGGGTCCGCGCTCCAGCACGGTGACCTTCGCACCGCCGGCGGCGAGGTGGTAGGCCGCGATGGCGCCACCGAAGCCGCTTCCGATGACCAGGACGTCCGTCTTCTCGGTGGTGTTGCTCATGCTGGGCTCCCGGAGGGCGTCGTGTCGGGGTGCAGTTCTGCGAGCTGGCGGCCGTAGCCGAAGTCCTGGAACCGCCACAGGCCGTCGGCGTCGGGCTTCGTGATGCCCATGGCCTCGAGGCCCGGGTGGCCGTCTTCGAGGGCCTCGGCGGTGTGCAGGTGTGCGGCCGAGTCGAAGGCCATGTTGCAGAAGAGGGACAGCAGGACCCAGAAGTCCTTCTCCGGGTGGCCCGGAGTCGTCAGCTGCACGATCAGCCGCACCCGGTCCTCGTAGTCGAGGGCCACGAAGGGCGGCACCGTCTCGTCCAGGGCCAGCTCCCGTCCCGCGGCGTAGGCCCGGGTGTGGTCGTTGACCAGCTTCGCGAGGTCTTCGAGGCCGTCGTGGACGCCGGTGGCGTCCCAGCGCAGCAGCTCCAGGGCACCGGCGGCAACCGCTCCCCCGCCGGTGGACACCCCGGCCACGGCCCGGTCTCCGGGCCAGCGCTTCTCGCCGGGGACGATGGTGTCCGCGTAAGCCTCAAGCGTGAGAGCAGCGTCGGGGCCGATATCGACCCTGCGCTCGGCTCTTTCCTCCACAGCCGGCATCTCGTCCTCCTTCGGTTCGGTCGGGATTTCCTGCTGGCGTGAGATGAAGGTAGGTCCACTGGGTCGTTTCAAACAACCAACCGTGCTCAGTTCACCGAACAGTCGGTTGCTTCATGAAACTAGGCAAAGTCGGGGCTTCGCAGTTCTCCGGTTCGCAAGAAAAACGGTCGTCCGGTTATTGTCCTTGGGACGTCCAGGTTTCCCGCAGTTACCGGCCCCTTCAGCGGTGACCGGAACGGCTTGCCACGGTGCGCCTTGAGTTGAACGGGGGGAGAAGTTGGAAAGCACGGACAGAAGTCTGGAGCTGCCCACGAATCTCACCCACCGGGTCCGCATCGACGCACTGAAGTCGGCGGATTCACCCCGGCTGGCAGGCGTGGACGCGAGTCACGTGCGACGGCTCGCCGAAATACAGACATCCTTGCCGCCGATACTCGTCCACCGGCCCACGATGCGGATCATCGACGGCTCGCACCGGGTCGCGGCCGCCGTGCTGCGCGGTCTGGACAGCGTCGAGGTTCACTACTTCGACGGTCCCGAGACGGATTCCTTTCTGCGTTCGGTCTCCGCGAACGTCGCCCACGGGCTTCCCCTGTCCACGCCGGAACGCAAAGCGGCCGCGGAGCGCATCCTCAGCTCCCACGCCGACATGTCCGACCGGGCCGTGGCCACCCACACCGGACTCGACGCGAAGACCGTCGCCGTCATCCGCCGCGGTTCAACCGAGGACGTCCGGCGGTCGAACACCCGGATCGGCGCCGACGGCAAGGCCCACCCCCTGGATCGGACGGCGGAACGCATGCGCGCCGCCGAGTTGATGACCAACCACCCCGATCTGCCCCTGCGCGCCATCGTCAAGGAGACCGGTCTGTCCCTCGGTACCGCTCACGACGTACGCCAACGACTGCTGCGCGGCGAGGCGCCGATTCCCGCACCTCGGCGCGGAGCCGGTTCGGGCGGCACCGGGAAGCGCGAGCCGTCCGCGCCCGTACGGGTGCACGCCACGGACGCCCCGGACCGCCCCGACGCCGTGCACGCCGTCGCCGTACCCACCAGGAGAGCCGGCCCGGCGCCCGCGGGCGCCGGGCGAACCAGGACCTCCCTGGACATGCTGCGCGGGCTCACGAGTGATCCGTCCTTGCGGCACTCCGAGTCGGGACGCCAGTTCCTGCGCTGGCTCCACACCCACTTCGTACTGGACGACGCCTGGCGACAGCAGGTCGACTCCGTCCCCCCGCACTCCACGGCCACCGTGGCGGAGCTCGCCCTGCAGTGCTCCCACGCGTGGCGCAGGTTCGCGGAAGAACTGGCCAGCCGCCGGCTGACGGACATTGCCGGCGCCGCCGCGCTCCAGCCCGCTCCGGAATCCCGGAAGTGACCGGGACATCGCATCGCCATTACTCAACGACAGGGAGAAACGGTGACCTCCACCGCCATTGAGAGCGCTGTCCACCGGGTGATCAACGATATGCACGTCAACCTCGGCCAGGATCTGACCATCGACGACATGGCGCGCACCGCAATGTTCAGCAAATTCCATTTCACCCGCGTATTCAGGGATGTGACCGGAACGTCGCCGGGACGCTTTCTGTCGGCTTTGCGGCTCCAGGAGGCCAAGCGTCTCCTGGTGGACACGAAATCCAGCGTCGCGGACATCAGCAGCCAGGTCGGATACAGCAGCGTCGGCACCTTCAGCTCACGTTTCAAGTCGTGCGTCGGAGTTTCTCCGAGCATGTACCGGGAATTGGGCGGGTACGCACCGTCCATCGACACCGACCCCGCGGGCAAGGACGTCACCACGCGCAGCACCCTGCGCGGAAAGATCGTCTTTCCCGAGGACCGCGATCCCGGCTACTGCTTCCTCGGGCTCTTCCCCACTCCCGTCCCTCAGGGCCAGCCCACCCGCTGTTCCGTCCTGGACGGCCCCGGCTCCTTTGAGCTGCGCGACATCCCGGCGGGCACGTGGTACCTGCTCGTGCACTCGGTCCCCTACAGCTACGAACACCTGCCGTCGGGTACCGGCGACAAGGACACCGTCTCCGTGGGCCGCTACGGGCCGGTCACCGCGCACGCCGACACCCTGCTCCTGCCCGCCGAGGTCACCTTGCGTCCGATGGAGGCCCTGGAGCCTCCGGTCCTGATGGCCCTGCTCGACCTGCGCATGAACGCTCTCGAGCGCAAGGCCGTCTGACCCGCCGACCACGCATGACGAAGGGGCCGGCCGCGGTGGTCTTACCGCGGCCGGCCCCTTCGTCATGGGTACTACGTGCGTCAGTCCGCCCTGCGGACGGTCATCGGGAGTCCGCCGCGCATCCGCAGCGACATCATGGGCTCGGCAACGCCCTCGTGCCCCGGCACCACGGTCAGGTCCAGGTCCCGGGTGAGCAGTGCCGTCACGAAGACCGCCTCCATCATCCCGAGGTTGCTGCCGATGCAGAACCGCGGTCCCGCACCGAAGGGGATGTAGGCGTACCGGGGCCGGTTGGCGACCCTTGAGGACTCGAACCGGCTCGGGTCGAAGCGCTGCGGCTCCTCCCACAGGTCCGGGTGGCGGTGCAGGGTGTACGGGCACACCAAGACGTCGGCCTTGGCCGGCACGGGGAAACCGCCGACCTCGTCGGCCTGCTGGGCGATGCGCGGCAGGATCCACACCGGCGGGTACAGCCGCATGGCCTCCTGCACGACCTGCATCGTGTACGAGAGTTTGTGCAGGTCGTCGACCTCGGGCAGGCGGCCGCCGGCCAGCACGGCGCGGGCTTCTTCGCGCACGAGGTCCCGTACGTGCGGGTGGCGGGCGAGGAGCAGCAGCGTCCAGCCGAGCGTGCTGGCCGTGGTTTCGTGTCCGGCGAGCAACAGGGTGACGAGTTCGTCCTGGAGCCGCTTGCGGCCGAGGACCGGGTCGCTCTCCTTGGCGGCGGCGACGATCATCCGGGAGAACGCGTCGTCGGCGCTCTCACCATCGGACATGCGGGTGCGGCGGTCCGCGACCAGTTCGTCGACGGTGGCCGTCAGCTCGGCGCGGGCCCTGCGGAAGCGGCGCTGCGTCGCGAAGGGCACCCAGGTGGGCACCAGACCTTGCGTGACCATGTCGAACATCGCCTGGTCCTGCACGGCCTCGAAGGCGTGCGCGATCCCTTCGTGCCCGTCCAGGGAGGTGTCCATCAGGGTCCTGCCGAGCACCCCGAGGGTGAGCCCGGTGACTTCCTGGACCAGATCGACCACGCCTCCGTCGGCCCGTAGCCGCAGCAGGCCGAGCAGGCGTCCGGCTTCCTCCGCCACCACGCCCGCCTGGGCGGCGATGCGGCCCGGTTTGAACGCGGGCTGCACGTTGCGGCGCTGTGCCTTCCACAGGTCGCCCTCACTGGTGAGCAGGCCGTCGCCGAGCACCTTGCGGGACTCCACCAGTCCGATGCCCTTGTGGTAGTTGGCCGCGTTGTCGGCCAGGACGTGCTTGGCGTAGTCCGGGCGGTTGAAGATGTACATCTTCTTCGGGCCCATCGACACGCGCACGGCGTCGGAGAGGCCGGCGGCGTCCCGCATCATGGCGAGCCGGTCCACGGCGAGCTTGCGCAGCAGTCCGGGAAGCTGCCAGAAAGGGGGACCCGGTGGGTGCACGCTCATCGCACACCCCCGAGCTGCGACGGGACGAGTTCCCGGAACGAGCCGCGGTGGAACACCAGCGGCTCACGGTCCGGGAGTTCGTCCACGGCGAGCAGCTCCCCCAGGTAGAGGGTGTGGTCGCCGGCGTCGTACGCACTCCACTGGGCGCACTCGAAGTGCGCTGCCGCCCCCGCGATCAGGGGGGCGTCGGCGGCGCGGCCGGGCAGCCATTCGACGGCGTCGAACTGGCCGGCGCCCATGGGCCGTGAACGGTCGGCGAAGTGGCGGGCCACACCCTCCTGGCCGGCGCCGAGCACCGAGACCGAGAAGGTGGCGGCCTCGGCGAGGCGGCGGTGCATGACCGCTTCCTTGCCGACGCTCACCAGGATCAGCGGCGGGTCCAGGGAAACAGAGGTGAAGGAATTCGCCGTCATGCCCCGCGGGCTGGCGCCCCCCACCGTCACCACGGTGACCCCGGTGGCGAAGGTCCCGAAGGCCCGCCGCAGCCGCGAGGGGTCACCGATGGCGACACCCTGCGGCAGTGCGGCGGTCAGGACGGTCATGCGGCTCGCCCCAACAGGGCCCGGCTCCGCGCCGAGTACGGCTCCAGGGCCCGTGCCAGGCCCTCGGGGATGAGCGACGGCACCGTGTTGGTGTTCGGGCCTCGCATGCAGGCGATGCGCTGGCGGCCCCGGGCGATCAGGACCTCGACACCGCTGGTGATCTTCACGTAGTCGAAGGTGAACTCCAGCTGCGTCTGACCGAGCTCGGACAGGCGCATCCGGATCGACAGCTCGTCGAAGGCCGTGATCTCGGCAAAGAACTCGCAGTCCACCTTCAGCGTGAACAGCTTGAGGTCGTCCTGCACCTCGGCCAGCACGTCCGGCGCCTTCTTCTGCAGGAACAGCTCCCGACACCGGCCCTGCCAGCGCAGGTAGTTCACGTAGTAGACGTTCCCGACGAGGTTGGTCTCCTCGAATCCGACGGTGTGCAGGTACTCGAAGTAGTCTTCAGCCATGGTCTAGGACCGCCCTTCGATGAGGTCTGCTTCGTTGGTCAGGAAGGCGAAGACGGCGGGCTCCAGTGCGTCCCGCAGTGCGGTGACGAAGGTCGCGATCCGCAGGTCGCCGGCGGCGAAGACCACCCAGGCGTCCTTGCGGCTCGGCAGCACCGTGAGCGGTGCGCCCACGTAGATCCCTGCCTTCTTCAGGCACTCGGAGGCGCTCCACACACGGGTGGCAGCGGTGTCCGGCGCCTCACCCGTCTCCTTGGCGACGAGTTCGGCGACCGGCGTGTGCTCGCCGAGCAGGCCGCGCCACTCCGAGGCGGGCCGCATGCTGACCGCCTCGATGTCGCAGGCCACCTCGGAGCCGGAGACCGCGCTGACGGTGACGCCCAGGCCGTGGGCCGCCGACATGGACATGTGCCGGCTCCCCTCCAGCTCGGGACGGCCGTCGGGACGGTGGTTGACCGTCACCGGAGCCCCCATGGCCCGGGCCGCCGCGTCCGCGGTGAAGCTGCGGCGCTGTGAGACCGAGCCGGCCGGCGACTCGCCGTGCGGCTCGACCGCGACGGCGATGCGGGCGCCCAGGACGTCCTCCAACGTGCGTTCGAGGTACGGGCCGAGCAGCGGGGCGACCCAGGGGCCGGATCCGTCCGTCTTGCGCACCGCGTGCAGGGTCAGGCCCTCCCAGCGCTCGACGACGGTGCCGTCCTCGGCGCGGACCGCGATGTCGTACACGTACGTGTCGCCGTCACGGCTGCGCTCGATCGCGGCGTACCGGAGCTTGTCCGGCACGTGCGGACCGTTGCCGAGCGGATGGATGCGCTCCACGCCCGACGGCAGGAGGGTGGCGTCGGGGACGCACACCTGGTTGCCGTGCATGAGCGCGTCGCGCATGCCCGGGTCGGCGAGCAGGAGCTCACCGGGCAGGAAGCCGGCGAACCAGTTCTGTGGCGTGCGCTGTACGTCCACGTCGGCGTCCACGTGCCGGGCAGCGGCCCGGTGGAAGCGGCTCAGGCGCTGGAAGCGCGCGCCCTGGAACAGGACGCTGCCGTAGAGGTCCCTGGCCGGGTCCAGGGGTACCAGTGGGGTGTCGGCCGGTACCTGGAGCGGGGGACCCTCCGGCGCCGGGACCTCGGTGTAGACCAGCCGTGCGCGGAAGTGGTCGGCGACGAAACCGGTGTCCTCGGCGTGGATGGCCACGTCGACGGTGTCGGTGCCGGTCACGGTCGCGGCGATGCGGATGCGGGTGCTGCCGTTCGGCGGGACCACGATGGGCCGCAGGAACTTGGCGCCCTCGATGACGGGAGTGGTGCTCCGGCCGGTGGCCGCGGCCCCGACCTGGACCATGGCTTCCATGCCCATCACGGCGGGCATCAGCAGGTTGCCGTCGAGCAGGTGGTCGGCGAGGTACGGGTCGGTGCCCGCGTTCAACTCGACCTCGGTGACGAGCTCCACGCCGTGGTACCGCACCAGCGGGTTGCTGGTGAAACGCAGCAGCGGCAGGGCGGGCAGGTCACGGCGCACTGTGTCGATGCCCTCGGTACGGCCGCTGATGACGCTGACGACGGGTGCGTCCGGGTCGGAGATCAGCCGCAGCAGGATCGCCACCCCCTGGTCCGGGGAGACGGGGGTGATGCCCTCACGGTTGAGCGACTCGACGACGGAGAGTTTTTCGCCCATGCCGACGCCGGACCACACCGACCATTCCATGCAGCGTGCGCGCACCTGCGGGTGTGTGCGGGCGACTTCCTCGGTGAGGTCGGCCAGCCATTCGTTGGCGGTCGCGTAGTGCGCCTCGCCGCGCAGGCCCGCCCGGCCGATGATGGAGCCGAAGGCGACCAGCAGCTTGAGATTGCCGGCGCCGACGGTGTCAAGGACGGTGCGCAGGCCGTCGACCTTCGGGGCGAAGGTGCGCCGGAAGTCGTCGGCCTCCAGGTGGACCAGGCCGTTCGGCTCGTTGCGGCCGGCGCCGTGCAGCAGGCCGGTGATCTTGCCGAGCGCGCCTTCGAGCTCGGCGACGGCGCCCCGCACCTGGCCGGCGTCGGTGACGTCGGCCCGGGCGTAGTGCACGCCGACGCCGGCGTCAGCCATGCGCCGGAGGTTGTCGGCGAGTTCTCGGTCGTCAGCCGGGTCGGAGCGGCCGAGCACGGCCAGCTTCGTACCGGTCTTCCGGGCCACGGCCAGGGCGCACTCCGCGGAGATGCCCTTGCCGCCGCCCGTCACGAGCAGGACGTCCGAGGCGTTCAGCGGCGCGTCCTCACGTTCCTGCGCCGCGGGCAGGGCCCGCAGCGTCGGGACGCGCCGCACGCCGTCCTCGTCGTAGTGGACCTCGGTGAACCGGGTGGTTGCGGCCACCTCGGCCAGCACTCGTTCCACCGCGTCGTCCGTCATCGGGGTGTGGACGATGGTGGTGCGCAGGTGCGGTGCCTCCAGGTAGAGCGTCTTGGCAAGACCCGCCGCTCCGCGTCCGTCCTGGACCAGGACGAACCTGCGGTCGCGGCGGCCCGTCAGCGCGCTTTTGGCGACGTCCAGGATCTGGAACATCTGCTCCTGGGAGATCCCCTTGGGCAGTACGGCGAGCACGCCGGAGCCGACACCCGCCTGTTCGAGCTCCTGCCGGAGCCGTTCGGCATGCGCACCGCCCTCGGGGGCGAACAGCTCCCAGGAGCCGCCGGCCTCCGTCGGAGCCGTGCGCGGCCGGGCGATCTCGTCGAGGTCCACGGCGAAGGGCCGGGCCCAGGTCGCCGCACCGGCGACCACTGGGGGTGCCTCGTCGTTCTGCTCGGCCCCGCCGGTGCTGGCGAGGATCTGCAGGGCCTCGGCGAGTTCCGCCAGGGTGGCCGTCGCGAAGTTGGTCGGGACCTGCGACGCGGGGATCTTCAGGTGGGACGCCGCCTGGTTGACGATCTGGCCCACGGTGATGGAGCTCATGTGCAGGTCGTCCAGGAGCCGGCTGGCCGGATCCACGAGGTCGGCCGGGAGTTCGGCGCGCTCGGCGACCAGGTTGCGCAGGATTTCGAGCGCGGCGTCGCCGTCCGAGGACGACGCTGCCGGGTCGGGAGTCGGCTCCTGCACGGCCTCGGCGGCCTTCAGCGCCTTCACGGCTTTCGCCGCCTTGATCGCCTTGGCGGCCTTGGCCGCCTTCTGCGCCGAGTCCGCGGCCGGCGCCGCCGCCGGGGTGCGGTGCTCGGCGGCCTGGGCGGACTGGGCGGACTTGGGCGGCTGCTCGCAGGGGCTGGTCAGGAAGCTGAACTCCTGCCCGACCTCCAACGGCTTGATCAGGCGGTCCTGGAAGAGCCGGTCCAGCGCGACGGGGGCGCCCGCGACGAACGCCGCGCCGGCCACCTGGAGCAGCGGCCGCAGCGACTCGTCGTCGGTGTTCAGCGAGAGCGCCGGGATCCCGGTCGTCGCCTGGGCCAGGCCGCTGAGCACCCGGCCCGGGCCCACCTCGACGAACAGGTCGACCTCGGCCGCGGCCGCCTGCACCGCCTGGGTGAAGCGGACCGGGTCGGTGATCTGGCGGCTCAGCAGCTCCACCACGTCGGTGCGGCGCTCCAGTTCGGCGCCGGTGACGGTCGAGACGACCTTCCCGGAGACGGGGCCGAAGCGGGCGCCCGCGAGCCAGTTGCCGAACGCCGCGGCGGCCGGGGCGACCAGCGGCGAGTGGAAGGCGTGCGAGACGGCGAGCCGCGTGCAGCTGACGTCCGCCCGTTCGGCGCGGCGCTGGATCTCCTCGATCTCCTCGACGGGACCGGCCACGACCGTCTGCCGGGGGCCGTTGTAGCCCGCGATGACGGCGGTCAGGCCGGCGATGAGCTGCCCGGCCTGCTCCGGGTCGGTGCCCAGGGAGGCCATGGTGCCCGAGGCGCTGTGCTCGGCCATCGCCTTGCCGCGCACCCGTGCCGCGTCCAGCAGCGTCTCCTCGTCGAGGGCGCCGGCCCAGTGCAGGGCCGACAGCTCGCCGAGGCTGTGCCCGACGGCGAGCGACGCCTCCAGGCGCAGCGAGTCCAGGACCCTGAGGCCCGCGGCGGAGCCGGTGGCGATACGGGGCTGCGCCACGTCGGTGGCGACCATGTCGCCGGTGGCCGGAAGGCCGGCCCGGTCGAAGACCTCGGCGGCCTCCGGGAAGCGGCGGCGCAGGGCGCCCCCGCCGGTGCCCTTGCCGGAGCCCTGGCCCGGGAAGAGGAAGCCGATGCGACCGCGTCCGTTCGCCTTGCCGAGGAAGCTGCGCCCGTCGGCCGACGTGTGCGAGGTCTCCCCCGACTCCAGCAGGTCGGACAGGTGCTGCAGGCGGCGCTCGGCGTCCTCGGGCGAGGACGCGACGATCGCCGCGCGGTAGGGCAGGCCGCGCAGTTCGCGCTGGAGGGTCGCGGCGAGGTCGGAGACCTGGCCGTAGGAGACGCGGGCGACGAAGCGGGAGACCTCTCCGGCCCGGGCGAGCAGCCCGCGCGGCGAGTCGCCTTCCAGCAGCAGCAGCTCGCTGTCCTGGGGGGAGCTGGCCAGTGCGGCGGAGCGGCGGCTCGCGGCGGCCCGGCGCCGGCTGGCCGGCTCGTCCAGGACGACGTGCGTGTTGATGCCGCCGAAGCCCATGGCGGTGATGCCCACGCGGCGGGGCGCGCCCTTCGGCCATGCCTCGGCCTTGCGCAGTACCTTGAGGTTGGCGCCGTCCTGCGTGAGGAGTTCGTGCGGATCGACGGTGCCGATGGCCGGCGGCAGGGTCTGGTTGTCGACGGCCAGGGCCGCCTTGATCAGGCCCGCGACGCCGGCGGCGGCCTTGGTGTGGCCGATCATGCCCTTGATGGAGGTGATCGCGGCGACCGGCGCCTGGGGGTCTGCCTCGGCCCGGGCGCCCATGAGGGCGGTGAGCTCGGTGGCGTCGCCCACGGCGGTGCCGGTGCCGTGGCCCTCGAAGAGGCGGACGGTCTCGATGCCGAATCCGGCGCGTTCGTAGGCGCGCCGCAGGGCCAGCTGGTAGCCGCTGACCTCGGGGCGGGTGATGCCGCCCTGGCCGTCGGAGGACACGCCCCAGCCCGCGATCGTCGCGTAGATGCGGTGGCCGCCCGCGAGGGCGTCCTCCTCGCGCATCAGGACGATCATTCCGCAGCCCTCACCGGGCCAGAAGCCGTTGGAGCCCCGGTCGTAGAGCTTCATCTCGCCCTTGGCGAGCGCGCCCGTCTTGGCGAAGCCGATGATCTCGAAGGGGTCGATCGACAGGTCCACGCCGCCCGCGACGGCGACGTCGATGTCTCCGTTGACGAGCGAGGTGCCCGCCGTGGTGACGGACAGGAGCGAGGAGGAGCAGGCGCCGTCGACGGTGTAGCCGCCGCCGTTGAGGTCGAAGTGGTTGCAGATGCGGCCCGCGATGGTGTTGGACAGGCCGCCGGCGAGGGTGTCCTCGTCGATGGCCGGGAAGGGCTCCTTGTACGCGGCCTCGACGTCGCCGAGGAACTCCGCGACGCGCTCCTCGTCCCAGTCCTCCTGGCCCGCGAGGGCCTCGGCCATCACGCGCCGTACGTAGGGCCAGCGCAGCCGCATCACATTGGCGCGGGCGAACTCGCCGGTGAGGGTGTTGCCGACGATGACGCCGGTGCGTTCGCGCGGCAGGCCCTCGCCGGCCGGGAAGCCGGCGTCGGCCAGCGCGCGCCCGGCGGTGTCCAGGGCGAGCCAGTGGGTGAGGTCGGTGGAGCGGAAGGTGCTCCCGGCGATCTTGTGGGCGATGCGGTCGAACTCGTAGCCCTCCAGCACCGCGGCGTTGCGGGCGTAGAAGGTGTCCGGAGTGGCCGGGTCGGAGTCCCAGTAGTCGTCCAGGCGCATCCGCTCGTCGGGCAGCCGGCGAAAGGCCCGCCGGCCGGCGACGGCGTTGTCCCAGAGCTCGCCCGGGGTGGCGGCGTCGGGGTAGCGGCAGGCCATGCCGACGATGGCGATGCGTGTCATGCGGCCACCGCTATCTTTTCCTGGCCGGTCTTCTCCGCGGGGGCGGGGCAGGCGCAGGGCTCGGCGCACCCGTTGGGGCACGCGGCGGCCTCGACGGGGGCGGGGCAGGCGCACTCGCCGGTGCAGCCGCAGGCCCGCTGGGCCGGCAGCACGGCGGTGACGGCCTCGGCCTTGCCCGCGGCGGCCTGGTCGGCGGCCTCGGCCGCGCGCCGCTTGGCGACGACGTCGGCGCTCCACAAGAAGGCGCCGCGGATGGCGCAGACCAGCGCGGTGGCGAAGAAGATGCCGTAGACGACGTGCAGGGCGGTCAGGACGCCGTACATGGTGGCGACGCCGCCGCCGAAGGCGATCTGGCCCCACTTGGTGGAGGGCGTCGTACCGGGGTCGGTGATCATGTAGTTCGTGAAGAGCACGAAGGCCACACCGGTCATCATCGCGAGGGCCGCGGGGATGGAGGTGTCGAAGATCAGACCGCGGACGACCGCCTGGAGGGCGTAGCCGCCGACCCAGGCCAGGATGAGCCACATCCGCTCGGTCAGCTTGGCGTTGAGCAGCGTGCCGAGCGAGATGATGATCGCCGGGACGAGCCAGTCGAAGCCGCCGTCGAGGTACTCGGTGAAGTGGTACGGGGGCGCGATCGACGCCCACGGGAAGAGCACCAGGATGACCGCGATGCCGAAGTTCGACGGGTTCATGAAGTGCCGCATCCGGCCCTTGACCGGGGCGCGCAGCACCCACTTGGTGCCGACGGCGACGATGACGCCGAAGACCATGACCCAGACGCGGTCGTTCACGTAGGTCAGCATGTTCACCGCGAGGGCGGTGATGTGGGCCGGGAAGAGGAACTCCATCAGGCCCTTGATGCCGCCGCCGCGGAAGCGGGGGTCACGGCCCTCGGAGCGGGCGCCGAGCACCTCCAGGATGATCTCCAGGGTGTAGGAGGTGGCCAGCGCGATGAACGGCCAGGTCCAGGGCTGCTCGAAGCCGAGCACCGTGTAGCCGACGATGTTGAGCACCGAGATGGAGATCGCGAACCGGCGGAGCGCGGTGACGACCTTGGGGTTGTGGCGCGGGCCCGCGGGGGCGGGTAGCGCCGTCAGGGTTGCGGCCATGGTCACTTCTCCTTCGCCTGGGTGCCGAGCTCGACGTTGTGCCAGCCGGGCGTGAGCTTCAGCTGCTGCTCGTGGACGGATCCGGTGCGGTCGCGCCAGGTGAGCTTCACGGGCAGCGGGCCCTTGATGCCCTCGCCGAGACCGATGTGGACGTCGTTGCTGCGCTTGCCGGAGTGGCCGCCGCCGCCGTCGACGCGGGCGACGCGCATGCTGCCGTCGGGCAGCTCGACGCAGACCTCGGCGCCGATCGCGGGCGAGCCGGACTCGCGGTCGAGCTTGAGCCCGAGGAACGAACCGGTGCTCTCGCTGACGTTGTGCAGGAAGACGGGCTCGCCCCACTGGCGGGCGACCGCCAGGTCGAGCCGGCCGTCGCCGTCGACGTCGCCCGTGGCCATACCGCGGGTCGGAATGGGCTCGGCGATGCCGAGGGCCTTGGCCAGGTCGACGTAGCGTCCGCTGTCCTTGTCCTTGGAGAAGAAGCGCATGTGCTGGCCGCCGGCCAGGTCGTCGCCGTGGCGCACATTGGGCCACCAGGTCGGGTTCGAGGTCAGGGCGTCGTTGGCGGTGGCCAGCTCCTGGAGCTGGGGCCAGCGGTTGGTCTTGCCCTTGACGAAGCCGAGCGCCTGGGTGATCTCCAGGGTGCCGTCGTTGTCGAAGTCACCCGTCTTGATGTCCCAGCCCCAGCCGGACCAGGCCACGCCCAGGTCGGCGGACTCGTCCTTGTACGGGGCCTCGCCCTCCTTGAAGCGGCCCTGGAGCTCGGCCTTGCTCTTCGCCTGGTTGATGAAGGCGAAGTTGGACTCCTGGATGCCGAAGGAGGTGGTGATGTTGCTGACGAACATGTCGTACAGGCCGTCGTTGTCCAGGTCCCCGAAGTCGGCTCCCATGCCCTTGAAGGAGCTGCGTCCGAGCTCCTTCGACTTGGGCACGGTGCCGCTGTGCACGGACTTGACCTCGCCGAATTCGATCTTGCCCGGCTTGGACTTGTTGTACAGCAGCCCCGAGGTGCCGAAGTCGTGGGCGAGGAAGACCTCCGGCAGGTTGTCGCCGTCCAGGTCGGCCGCGGTGGCGCCGAGCGTCCAGCCGTGGTTCAGCCCCTGCGGGATCGCGTCGTCGGTCTTCTCGTACCCGTCCTTCGTCCAGCGGAAGAAGTGGCCGCCGCCGCCGTTCTGGGCGTGGGAGAGCGACTCGTTCATGACCACGTCGCCGTCCTTGGTGTCATCCAGGACGGGGCTGTCGGGGAAGTAGTTGCCGATGAAGATGTCGTCGTGGCCGTCGCCGTCGAAGTCGGCCACCGCGGCGGCGTTGGAGTTCCACAGCGGGCCGGTGTACAGCGCGCCCGGCTGGCCCGGGATCAGCTCGGTGGGCGTGAAGGTGGCGGCCGACAGCGGCTGGCCCTTCACGTTCTTGTTCTGGAAGATGACGGGCGTGCGGCCCCAGTAGTAGACGAGGACGTCGGTCGCGCCGTCCTCGTTGAAGTCGCCGGGCACACAGCCCATCGGCGCCATCGTGGTGCTGGTGCCCAGCGGCTTGGGATCGAGCGCGAACGGCGCGTACGCCCCGTCCTTGCGCGTCGGCGCCGGGGTGACGACCGCCTGGTCGATCCGCGGGTCGTTCACGCACAGGTCGTTGGGCAGGCCGTCGCCGTCGATGTCGTTGACCGCGATTCCGGCGCCGACCGAGGAGATCCATCCCTCGATGTGCCGGTATGCCTTGTTGACCTTTCGGACTTCCTGCTTGGGAAATCCGGAGGGCATCGCGATCGACAGCGACTCGAAACCGAAATTCTTCGCGATCTTCTCGGTCTCGGCCGCCGAGGAAACGGGCAGGCGAACACCGTAGAAAGTGCCGACCATCAGGGCAAGAGCGACAATTCCTGGCGCATTCCTATGCGCCCAGTTCTTTTTGGCCGTCACTGGTCGGCACCTTTCCGGGTGAGAGAGAGGGAAGAAAGCTCGGCGGAGACGCCGCGGCGCCACGATTCGTAGGCGGGAGAGTCGCCCTGGCCCTGGGTGGCGGGGCGCAGCCGGACACAGACCCCGGCCGCCTGCTCGGCGGTCGTACCGCAGACGACGCGGGCGGCGAGGTGGGTGTGGTCGATGATCGTGTCGGCCTTGATGCGGGCCTCGATCGCGAAGGCGGAGCCCTGGGCGAGCGACCAGCGGTGCTCCCCGGCGCCCTCGACGAAGCGCGCGAGCTCGGCCTCGGTGACACCACCCGCGTACGTGCAGGCGAGGCCGGCGCCGGCGTACAGATCGCTGTGCCGCTCCTTGGGATAGGAGGCGATCAGGTCGGTCACGACATCGGGGTCGGTGCCGCCGACGAACCACAGCGCGCGGCCGATGCCCTGGTCGATGGCGTTCGGCGTGTAGTGGTTGTGCCCGCCGTACCAGCTGAACGGGTGCTCGGCGGCGGGCGTGCGCACGTAGGAGTCGGTCTTGAAGTAGGCCTGGTGGAAGCCGTAGCCGTCCAGGGCGAGCCAGCGCAGCAGCGGGTCGGTCTTCCTGATGTCCGGCCACAGGAGCTTGGGCAGGCGGGCCATCGCCCAGCCGACCCCGACGTAGATCATGTAGTCGTGCTGCCGGCCCTTGCCGTTCAGCAGGCCGTCGAGCCGGCCGCTGTGGCCCGGCAGCGAGTCGTACACAGCCGCGCCCATGCCCGCGCCCTCGTAGGCGAAGCCGCGCATGTCCCGCGGGACGGTCTCCAGCATGTCCTCGGCTTCGGCCGGCGAACCGGCCTCCACGGCGTAGGCATATCCCCGCAGGAACACCTCGCCGATGTTCTCCAGACGCGCCTTGGCTTCCGGATTCTTCACGTGGAACCCGCGCACCTCCATCGTCGTCTCGGAAACAGGAGGTGTGAGAACCCGACGCCGTAGCGCACCAAATACAGTGGACACCGAAGTAGACCGCCCCTCATTGAGAACCTGAAACCCCCCAGCAAACGGGAATCTATCCAGGGCCCGGGAAGGCTTCTACTTCCGCCGTGCTCAATTGGTCTGAAAATCGTCGCGGGCCCGCGGAGCGTCAATCGTCGCGGGCCAGCGGAGCGTCAGACGAGCGTTGCCGCGGAGGTGTGCAATTGCGCCCGGACATTGCGGCGCCACACCTCGTAGGCGGGCCCGACGCCGGCCTCCGGCGCGTTCGCCGCGGTGTCGTCGGCGAGCCGTGCGACGGCCTCCACGCCGAGGCCCGTGAAGGCTTCGGCGGCTGCCCTGCTGTGCTCGGGGACGAAGCCCGCGTGGTGGCGTGCCTTGGTGGCGAAGACCGAGCCCTGCGCGAGGTGGTCCCGGTCCTCTCCCGCCTCGTCGCGCAGCGCGGCGCGGTCCGCGGCGGTGGTACCGCCGGCGAAGGTCGCGGCCAGGCCGACGCCGCTCCACAGGTCACCCTGGCGCTGCGCGGCGAAGGCGCGCACGGCGGCCGAGACGTGGGCGACGTGGCCGCCGTGGATGAACCACAGGGCCCGTCCGACGCCCTGGTCGAAGGCGCGCTGGAAGTAGTCCGCGTCGCCGTCCCACAGGTAGGGGGTGTCCAGGCGCTGCCCGCCGACCCACCGCTCGGTGTCGAAGTAGGCGCGGTCGAAGCCGTACCCGTCGACGCACAGCCAGCTCATGGCCGGGTAGTACTCGGGCTCGTTCAGGTCCGGTACGAGCTTCTTCCACAGCGGGCGGGGCAGCTTGGCCATGGCGAAGCCGATGCCGATGTAGTTGAGGAAGATGTGCCGCTTGCCGCCCCCCTGCAACAGGTCGCGGGTGCGGTGGCCTCTGCCGGGTCCCATGGTGTCGCGGATCGCGCAGGCCATGGTGGCGCCCTCGTACGCGAAGCCCTGCACCTCGGGGTCGACCAGCGAGAGCCGGCGCTCGGTCGTCGCCAGGTCGCGGTCCTCGATGCCCCACTCGAACCCGGTGACGACCGCCTGCGGCACGGCCTCGAGCTTGCGGGTGCGCGCGTTCGGTTCCACGGTGAATCCGCGTCCAGCGAAGCTCACTTCGTCCAGGGACGGGGCCATGGCCAGCCTGCGCAGTGCTCCCAGTGCGGGCACGGACGCCTCCTCGTACGGGCCGCCCTGCCGGCGGCCGGAGGCCACATCGTGTGCGCCCAGGCACGGGCCGGGCATCTCCGTCCGTGCGCATCCGGCCCGACCGGTCCGCCCCGAACGGACTTGGCCAACTCGGGCGCGGGGGGGCAGGCACGGCTGACGAGTGGGCGGTCAGCGGTCAGCGGATGAGCCGCACGTCCACTTCCTCGTCATGCACCCGGCGGCCGCACTGGGTGCAGTGCAGCTCGATGTGGACCGTCCCGTCACAGCCGATGTGGTCGGCACGGCGCGGCGGGCCGAGCTCCTGGGGCAGGTTCCGGTCGCCCCACTGCATGAGGGCGATCACCGCCCGGGTGAGGTCCCGCCCGGTCGGGGTGAGCCGGTACTCGTAGCGGACGGGCTTGTCCTGGTAGGGAACCCGTTCCATGAGCCCGTGCTCGACGAGCCGGGCGAGCCGGTTGGTCAGGACGTTGCGGGCGATGTCGAGGTTGCCCAGGAAACCGTCGAAGCGTTTGATGCCGAGGAGTGCCGAGCGCACGATCAGCAGCGTCCAGCGCTCGCCGACCACCTCCAGCGTGCGGGCGAGGTTGCAGTCCTGCCCGTCGTACGTGTGTTTCAGCATTCTTTCACCCTATGCACGCCACGAGTTTCGTGAAAGGACCGGCGACCGGACGGCTGGAGCGGATGCGTGCGGGCGCCGGACGTGGCGTCGGACGGACCGTCAGGCGGCCTCCAGCAGTGGTTCCCCGCCGTCGCCGCCCGGCCGGCCGAACCTGCGGTAGGCGTGGGCGGCCGACACCAGCGTCATGTGGTGATGCCAGCCCGGGAACGAGCGGCCTTCGAAGTCGAGGAGGCCGAAGTCGTCCTCCAGCTCCCGCACGGCTTCCGCGCTGCGGTCCATCAGCCGCGTCAGCCCCAGGACCTCTTCGGTCCGGGCGTGGGTGAGGTTGGTCAGCCACAGCTTGACGGGCTGGCGGGCGCGCTCGGAGCGCACGGCGAACAGCCGGTATGTGCGGTGCACCTGCGTCCCGGCCGCCGTCGGCTCGGGCAGTCGCACGAAGCACGACATGACGGTGCTGTGCCGTCCCGGGCCACCGCCCCACGGACCCACCGTCTCGATCCGGGTCAGGCCCGCCGCGTCGAGCTCGAAGAGGCTGCGGGCAGCGAGCAGCATGCCCCGGCCGTCGGCGGTGCCGGGCCGGTGCAGCCGCAGGTGACGGCCGGCCAGCACGTGCAGGCTGCCGGGGACGGAGACGACGAAGTCCCGGCCGCGCTGGGAGAGGCCCCGCACGAGCGTGGCCGCCCCCGTCGAATCCCCGAGGTCGGCGACGACCGGCACGGGCGCGGTGCGGCTGGCGTCGGCGAGGCTGTCGACGACGTCGAGCGCGTGCTGTTCGAGCGAGCGCGGGCCGGCCTCGGCGGGGATCTTGGTGCGCTGACGGCGCGCGGGGTCCTTGATCCAGGAACCGGGGAGCAGCAGGCGCCAGTCGACGGGGACCGCGCTGTCCTGCGTGGCCAGGAACCCGCCCACGCCCACCTGGCAGGTGACGGAACGTCCGGTCGCGGGAACGAAGCGGCGGTGCACGCCGCAGGAGTGCTCCCCGCGCTTGCGCAGCACCGCGAGGTCGAGCACCCAGGCGCTCGGGGCCATCTCCCGCTCGGTCCAGCGGGTGAGTTCGCCGCGGACCGGCGCCCAGTCCCAGGGGCTGGCGTTGACGAACTGGTGCAGGGACTGCGAGGCCGTGGGCGAGTCGCAGACCGCAGCTGCCAGGCGCCGCACGGACTTCTTGCCGGGAGTGATGAGCAGGCTCTGCACGTACATCTGCGCCCACCGGCGCTGATCCATCCTCGGCAGACACTCGAAGACCCGCTCCGCGAACACGGGCATCGAGGCTCTGGAGCTCATCAAGGCGTGCATGACCATGGCGCGTTCCCTCCTGGTGTCTGCCGACGGCCGGCGACCACCATGAAAGAATAGCGAACGCCCTCTTTTTTTTGCGACTCAGGAGAGTTCTTGGACCACTTCGCCAAGTCGGGCCCCCGCGTCCGGCGTTCACCGCAGCACAGTCACGGCCCCACCCAGGAGTACCGCGGCGGCCACCGAGCCGCCGTCGCCGAGGCCGCCGACACCCCCTACACAGTGGGACTTGATGCCCTCTGGAGTTCCAGTACATCTTGGCCAACTCCGCCTTGCGCCCGGTCCGCACGGCGCTGAAGGATGGTTCTCTAACGTGAAGTCAGACTCAAGAAAAAAATCCGGATCAGTGCGCCGACGGTACGGAACCACGCCCCTCTTGCGCCCGGTAGCGAGCGCTCAACGGGAGACAGCATGGTGAAACAGGAGCGGGCGTTGCGTACGCGCACAGCTCTGGTACGGGCGGCCGCGGAGGAATTCGACCGCGACGGATATCTGGGCACGTCACTGTCACAGATCAGCAAGGTCGCCAAGATCTCGATCGGCGCCGTCACCTTCCACTTCTCGTCCAAGAATGAACTCGCCGACGCGGTGTTCGAGGAGGGCAGGGCGGTCACGGTGGCGGCGCTGGAGCAGCTGGTTTCCGCGCCGGCGCCGGCCCTGCGCGCAGTGGTCGACCTCAGCCTCGAACTGACCCGGCTGATGGAGGAGGAGACCAGCGTGCGCTCCGCCATCCGGCTCTCCCGCGAGCGCCCCGACAGCGCTTCGTGGGCGGACCTGTGGCGCCCGACGGTCCGTCAACTTCTGGACCGCGCGTACGAGAACGGTCAGCTCCGCGACGACGCTCTCCCGGCGGACGTCACGACGCTGGTCGAGACCCTGCTCGGCGGCGCGGAGGCGTACCTGCGCCGCCGGACGGAGACCGAGACGGCCTACGAAAGTGCCGTGGGCCAGCTCAAGCGCCTGTGGCATCTGGCCCTCGTGGGCGTGTCGGCCACCGGTGAGACACCCGCGGTCACCGTGCCCGCGCCCCGCTCACCGGACTGAACCGGACCACCGCACCACCCGTCGTCCCCCGTCGACGTGGTGCGGTCGCGTCCAGTGGGCACACGTGCCTGCTGGACGCTGCCCGAAGACCGCCCGGCACCGTGACTACCAGCATGCTGTCGGGCACTCGGGCACAACAGTCCGTCCGTCGCCTCCCAGGAGCCCCTGCTCTCGGGAAGCGGCGGACGGACGCCTTTCACGGAGCGTGCGGCCGGCCCCGGCCGGCCGCGTCGCAGCGGTCTCACCCGCGGGCCAGGTACTCCCGGTACCAGGGGGCCGCACCATCCAGGCGCGCCGGCGCTCCGGGACCCGGCGGGCAGCCGGCGGCCGCCCAGATCGCGGCACTGTCGTACCAGTGGTCCTCGGCCAGCAGGCCGAGCTGACGCGGGCTCACCCGGCAACCGGAAGCTCTCATGCGTTCCAGGCACTCGGCTTCGGACAGGTCCTGGTCCACTGCGGGCAGCACGCCCCGTACGGCGAGCGCCCGCACCAGATCGGCCGCGCGCACCGGATCGGGATGGCTGGCGTGCCAGACCGTACCGCCGACCGGGCGGTGGCCCAGTGCGAGACGGGCGATGAGGCGGGCGAGGTCGCCCACGGCCACCAGGGACAGCAGAGCCCGCCCAGCTCCCGGTAACGCCCTGGTGGATTGCAGCAGCTGCGCGATCGCGGGAACCACCCAGCGGTCCCCCGGACCGATCACCAGCCCCGGACGGAGCACCACCGCGCCCGCCGCCAGCGCGGGTCCCTCGGCCGCCAGCCGGGTCCGGCTGACGCCCGAGACGGGCGCGGGCGGAACACCGTCCACCGCGATCCCCCGGTGGGGCCCGGGACCGTAGACGGCCGAGGTCGACAGGTGGACGATCCGGCCGGCGCCGGCCGCCCGGGCCTGCGTCATGAGCGCCGTGGTGCCCCCGACGTTGACGGCGGCGCACAGCTGTTCGTCGGAACCGACCAGCGAGGCCAGGTGGAGCACGATGTCCGCGCCGTCACAGACCCCGCGCAGAGACCGGGGATCGGACAGGTCCGCCACCCTCCACTCGTCGGCCCGGCCGTCCGCGCGCGGGCCGCCGCGGCCCACTGCCCGCAGCCAAAGGGCGTCGGGAGCCGACTCGTCACGGATCCGCGCGAGTTCGGACAGGACGGCCGAGCCTATGAAGCCGGTCGCGCCGGTGAGTACGATCCGCCGCAGCTTCACGCAGCCTGTTCCCGGGCGTACGGTCGCAGCACGAGCCGCTCCCGGACGTGGGCGGGAGCCAGCGCCGGAAGCGTGTACTTCCACATGGAGATCAGGCGTTCAATGAGGTCCTCCCGGCCTGTGGCGATGTTCGAGTAGATCTGCACGCCGGCGAAGGCCCCGGTCAGCAACGTGGCGAATTCCCGCTCATCGACGTCGTCAAGCAGCTCACCGCGCTCGCGGGCGGCGTAGAGGAAGACGCTGAGCTGGTCCACCCACTCGTGGTAGGCGGTGGCATCGGGCTTGCCGAACTCGCCCTGCTCGACGGCGAGCCGGACGCTGGCCCGCACCAGCACGTTGGTCTGGAGGGCGTGCGCCATGAAGAAGGTCAGGTCGATCAGTCGCTGCAGGCCGGGCTGGCCCACGTTGAAGGCGACGAACTCCTGTTGCTTCGCCATCACCACGCGGGCCAGTTCCTGCTTGGACTTGAAGTGGAAGTACATGCCGCCCTGGGTGACCCCGGCGCGATCCATGATCTTGCTGATACTGGCGCCGCTGTACCCGCACTCGTCGAAGACGTGGGCGGCAGCGTAGATGATCGCTTCCCGCGTCTTCACTGCCCGCTGCTGGCGCGGTTCGGTCATCGTATGTCCCGGGGCCTCTCGACAAAAAAAACGAACGCCCTTATTTTACAGGTCGGTCCGCGCGACTGGTAGAGCGCGGGGCTTCATGTACGCACGCCCCAGGGGAGAGGCATGCTCACTACACCTGAACGCCGTCTGATAGCGGAACCCCGTCTGACCACGACGGTTCCAAGGGAGTACGTCCACAGGGCGGCTCTGTCCGAAGTGTTCCTGACGGGGTGGGAAAAGACGGGAACGGACGCCTTCACTGTCAGCGCTCAGTGGCCACGCAGCCACAGCTTCTACGCGCCGGAGCACGACATGCACGACCCGATGCTCCTGTGCGAGACGATCCGCCAGTGCGGCCTGCTGCTTTCGCACACAGGGTACGACCTTCCGCTCAGGCACCGCATCGGCTGGACCCGCATGCAGTACACGCTCAACCCGCAGGCCATGCGGGTCACGGCGACACCGGCCGAGATCACGCTGCACGTGACGTGCTCCGACATCCGCAACCACCGTTCGGTTCCCTCGTCGATGGTCATGCACATCGAGGCCGTGCGCGACGACTCGCTCCTGGCGGTGGCGAGCATCGGTTTCAGCAACTACTCCCCGGCCGTCTACGAGCGGCTGCGCGCGGGCCGGGCGGATGCCTCGCGGCTCTCCGAATCGGCGCCGATGCCGCCGGACCCGGTCTCGCGCAGCGTGGCGGGGCGCCGTCGGCGCCGGGACATCGTGCTGTCGCCCACCAAGGAGCGCTGGCGCTGGCAGCTGCGCGTGGACACCGCGCATCCGGTCTTGTTCGACCACCCGCTGGACCATGTCCCCGGGATGCTCCTGCTGGAGTCGGTCCGTCAGGCCGGCCAGGCGCTGGAGCCTTCGTGGGGCGCACTGATGCCCACGTCGATGGACGTGTCGTTCAACCGCTACGTGGAATTCGATACTCCGTGTTGGATCGAGGCGGAGACCGCGTCACCAGGAAGTGTGAGATCCAGACGGAGTGTGCGCGTAAACGGGCTCCAAGGCGGTACTTTCGCCTTCACGGCGACAACAGAGATGACGGACGTGACGTCGCTCTAAGCGCAGTGGTGGTGTTTGCAGCCTGCCCACGAACAGGTCCGATAAACAGAGGAGTTCGAGAACGGACCTGAGAGCCGACCACGACCGGTGATCGAACCCGGTGCGCCAACACCGGGGTTACGACCATCCTCTTTCCATCCGTCGAGTAGGAGCTCGACGAGCGGATGCACGCTGCGGGTGAAACCCGACAAACACGTGCGAACTGCGTTCCCTGTCCTTACCGGTGCCCCTGCAACAACCACTGCATCAGCGCAAGGCCCCTCACGTCACATAAGAGATCTCACTGAGGCCCGTCAAGAAAGGGACCCCCGTATCATGGACCAAACCGTTCCCGATTTCCAGTCCCTCTGGGAAACACTCTGGCCGGATAGCGCCACCCCCAGGACACTCCTGGCCGAATCTGGTCTGTCCGGGCTGGCTGGAGGCAGGGATTCCGCCCTGGTCAGGCCCCATGCCGGGACCCGGATCAGGACCCCGTACAAGCTCGTGGTGTTGCCCAATTACTGCGACGCGGCCCTCAGTGCGTACGTCAAGATCGCGGCGTTGGCCCGGCGTCCGGAGGGCTGCACGGCCGGCGTATCGACTCTGGCGACCTTCCTGAACGTCGGCAAGTCCACCGTCGAGCGGGGCATCCACGATCTTCGCCAGCCCGATCCGGACGGCTTCGTCGAACTCGTGGGGAACGAACGCCGCACATTGAAGGGCGGCCGGGGTACGACCGCGCGGCGCCGCATTCGCCCCATGGAGCCCTGGGAACCCTTCGTCTGGATACCGGTCCTCGCCAGTGAGAGCCTCCCCCCGCGCCTCCTGCGCGCGTACGCGGTCATCGCGTACGGCGTTGCCCGCGGCCTGCCCCTGACCGTGGCCGACGTGGCGGCGCACCTGCGCCACCAGCACGGTCCCCGCGCGGGCATGCCGATCAGCGTCGAGGCGACGAGGAAGATCATCAAACGCCTCGTGCGAAGCGGCTGGCTGATCGTGATCCCGCGGGCGGGCTATCAGGGCCGCAATCTGTACCAAGTCAACGACGAACCCATCCCGCCCCCCCTCGCACAGAAATCCGAAACAGCGTGTGCAAGTCCCCAACCCGATGACGGATCGGGTCCCCAACTTGATGACGGATCCCTCGCGTATAAGGAAGACACTAGGACTGACCGACCCGACGACAAGACCCCCCTCCCATCCGCCGGAGGCGAACTACCGGTAGTGGGCGCGAGGCCGCAGCAGCTTCGGAGCGCCGACTGCGAAGATCCGGTGGCAGTGGACGGCGGCGCGCTCCGCGCGGATGGTTCATCCCCCCTGGCCCGGCCGGTCGCCGACCGGCAGAAGACCCCACCTGCGCGCCCCGACGCCTCCCCCGCGTTCCTCAGCAGGACGACGCACACGGTGCTCCAGCCGGCTCACTTCCTGCTGGACGGCCTGCGCGGTTACGTCCTGCGCCTGATGGGCCGCGAGATCGACCGGCAGCTCGCCGACGGCGTCACGGTCGAGCGCCTCCAGGCCCGCATCACGGCCAGGCTGGCGGGGACGATGGTCTCCGAGATCAGGGACCCGGGCCGCTGGCTGCTGGGGGTGGCACTGCCCCGCTGGGGCTGCGCGGACCCGGCCTGCGAATCCGGGGTCGTCTGGCACACCGGCCAGGACTGCCGGGCCTGCACGGAAATCCGCTGGCTGCAGTCGTGCGACCGCCTGGAAAGACCACGGGCGGGCGCCCGGCCACCGGCTCCCCCGCGCCCGTGCTGCCCGACGTGCGCCCGTCCGCACCGACCCGGCGGCGAGGGGGAATGCACGACATGTGCGGAGGAACGCACGGTCCGTGCCCGCCTTGCCGCCGGCCTCCCCCAGGCCGCCGGGACGGACCCCGGGCCGCCCGCGCCCCGCTGCTGCGGCCGGAACGGTCAGTGCACCAGACCCGCTTCGCTGGACGGCATGTGCTGGCGATGCCTGACCGCCACGCCGGAACGGGTCATCCCCAGCCCGCGCCGCCGGTTCACCGTGCAGGACCACGTCCCCGCCCCGGCCGCGACATGACCCGCTACCCGGTTCGTCCGGCCAGTACCGTCTCGGCTGATCCAGCGGGTTCGGCCCCGTCGGCCGTGACCGGCTCCTGGTGGCCCTCCGGGCGCGACGTGGCCGTCCCGGCCGCCTCCGGCGTTGCGCTGACCGAGTCCGCGCCGGCCTTCGGTGCGGGTTCGGCGGAGACCGTCCCGTACCCGGCCTTGACCGCACGCTTCTCGCGCCACAGGTGGTACAGCGACAGCGCGAGGATGCCGGTGCCGACGAGGTTGGCGACGAAGTGCCACCAGACGCGGTACGTGGTCAGAGCCGGTCCCGGCGGGATCGCGCCGAACCAGGTCGACAGGCCGATGGCGCGGCTCGCGCCGAGCGCGACGGACAGGGTCAGGACGACGTGCTCCAGGCCGTGGATGCCCTGCATCCAGACGCCCATCTTGGCCCACTTGCGGGACTGGAGGTGGCCGCTGGCCCGCTTGGTGATCAGCACGATCCCGACCAGGCCGGCCAGGAAGATGAAGTTGCCGGTGAGGTGCAGGATCTCCATGCCCAAGGAGGGCTTGGTCGTGTCGATCTGCCCCATGCCGCGGGACAGGCTGTTGGCCCACGGTGTCATCCACGCCGGGGACATCGGGTGGGTGATCCAGTAGCCGGCCTGTGACACGTGCTCCTGGAAGTGGCCCAGCTGGCCCACGACCCCGAGTCCGATCAGACCGACCGACGCCTTGTACAGCCAGGGCCTGACCGCGCCCCGGTTGGCGTACGCCAGCACCGCCACAGCCGCCCACATCGCGACGGCCCAGAGGATGAAGAGCACGGCTCCCGCGGTGTCCACGGAGGACGCCATGCCGCCCATTCCTGGCATGCCCGGCATGCCTGGCATGCCTGGAGGGTGATTCATGAGGGCTCCTTCTAGGGGACGACCGGGTCCGTACGGCTGGCCGCACGGACCGGGGCCGCTCCCCCCGTCAGGGGCGTCCATTTCCGCGCGCGAGCAACACGCTAAGGAGCCGGAACACCGTCCGACTTCTTCCCACGTGCTATTCCGGCTGCCTCGCAGGCCGCGGACGGAGGCTCGCCGCGACTTCGCCAAGTCCGCGCAGTCCGTACACACGTGAGGCCCACCGCGAAGAACGCGGTGGGCCCCACGGGTGCGATCGCCGCTACCCGGGCCGGGACGCCGCGCGTGCCTCGATGATGCGCTGCAGGAGGACCTCCAGCTGAGCTTCGTCCATCCTGGCCACCACGAGGTCCGCGACCTTGTGCCCGTCCGACCACGGCATCCGGTTGAGCTCGCTCACGTGCACCCAGCCCGCGCCCGGAAGCGCCCCGTCTTCCCGACCGCCGACGGCCCCTGCCTTACTTACGCCGTAAAACTCGGCCACCCCGTCACCGGCAGCGCCGCTCTCGTCGCTTACGCCGTAAAACCCTCCCGGCACGCCGCCCCCGGCGCCCTCGTTGCTTACGCCGTAAAACCCGCCCGGCTCGCTGGACCCGCCAGCCGCACCAGGGCCTTCGCTCACACCGTAGAACTCGTCCAGCGCGCCGTCCTCGGCAGCCCCGTTGCTTACGCCGTAAAACTCCGCGGGCTGCCCGCCCGCAGCGGCCTCGTTGCTTACGCCGTAAAACCCTCCGGGCACGCCGCCCCCAGGGCCGTCGCTTACGCCGTAAAACTCGTCCCCACCGGAGGCATCGGCATCGGCCCGCCGCGCCGCCGCGGCCGCCCGCCCCCGCGGGGTCTTCGCCTTCCCGGCCTTCGCCGCGTGCCGCTCGCTGAGCCGGGCCTCGATGAAGGCCCGCTGCTCCAAGGGGTCCTTGCGCCCCGCGCTCCGCGCGATCTCCAGCGGGATCTCCCCCGCGTCGACCCGGTCCTGCACGTCCTGCGGCAGCGCCAGCAACGCACGGCGCTGCGAGATCCATCCCGAGTTCAGCCTGCCGCCCAGCAGCTCGGCGACCGCCGCCGCGCTGCCGTGGTGGGCGACCAGTGCCTCCAAAGCCCGGGCCTCCTCCATATAAGTGAGGTCCTTGCGGAAGTGGTTCGCACTGAGCGCCGCCGCCAGGATGTCCTGCGGCGTGCCCGCCGAGGAGTCGTCGACCGTCACCTTCAACACCGGCAGCCCGGCCGAGCGCGCCGCCGCCAGCCGGCAGTGCCCGTCCAGCACCACGTACTCCGCGTCCGCCGGCACCTCGTCCTGGTACTCGGGGTGCGCGACGAGGAAGGCGAGCCGGGTCATCACCGTCGCCGGCTGGACCTGTCCGACCTGCCCCATGTTCGCGCCGAGCGCCGAGACGTAGCCCTCGTCCATGACCTCGCGGGGGTTGCCGGGGTTGTGGGTGATCCTGTCCAGCGGGATCTCGGACGGCGCGGAGCCGACGAGGCTGTCGATCAGGTGGCCCCGGATGCTGCGCGGCGAGGCGGCGTGGCTGAAGGCCGCCGAGGGGCCGACGCGGTCACGGGCGGCGGTCATGAGATCTCCCTGGCGATGTTGCGCAGGATGTCCGCCTGCTCGGAGTGCGGGGCGTAGGCGAGGAGCGGCCGACGCGCCCTGGCGGCTTCCCGCTGCTCCTTCAGACGGGGAATGACACCGATGACCGGCGGATCGCTGAGCTCCCGCCACGACTGGAGCGAGGAGGTCACGACGTAACCGTCGCGCGAGTCATAGGCGTTGACGACGAGCCCGAGGTAGTCCACCTCGACCCGCCAGTCCGTCTTTCCGGATTCGATCTGCTCGATGAGCATCGAGTAGGCGTCCGCGGACGAGTCCTCGGCGAGCACCGTGATGACCGCCCCGGACACCCGCGCCGCCTCGCCGTCGCGGCGGCGGCCGTAATAGATCGCCGCGTCCATCGCCATGCCGAGGCTGGGCGGGCAGTCGATGATGATCGCGTCGTAGTGCGGCTCCAGCGCCTCCAGCGCGCGTTCCAGCGTCGCCTGCCGGTTGCGGGCCTGGACGATCATGACGTCCAGGAGGAAGGCGTCGGCGCACGCGGGCAAGACGTCGAGCCGTTTGCCGAAGCGCGGCTCCTCGACCGTGACCACCAGGTCCCGGATGTCGCCGCGCGCCTGACCCGACATGAACTTCGCCAGGCTGTCCCCGTCGTGCGGCAGCTGCGCCAGACCGAGCTGCTTGGTGAGGTGGCCCTGCGGGTCGTAGTCCACCAGCAGCACCCGCAGCCCCAGCCCACCCAGGTCGGTGTCCTCGGCCAGCGCCTGCCCGATCCCGGCGGAGATGGTGGTCTTGCCGACGCCGCCCTTCTGATTGCAGACGATCTTGCGCTGCGGAATGCCGGTGGCGGCCGGACGCCGCCGCCGCGGCGAGGGGTGCGCCTCCAGCCACAGCCGCACCGCCTGGCTGAGCCCTTGTACATAGGGGATGCCCAGCCGTACGCAGTCGCGCTTGAAATCGTCGTACAGCTTCTCCGGCAGCCACGTGGCGAACGAGTCCGCCCCCGCCGTCTCGACCGGGGGAAGCGTCCCGTCCACCGCGGCCCAGTCGGTGATGGCCTCGGCCACCGCGTCCTGGATGTCGATGGTGAGCTCCGCGGCCCGGACCTTCAGGTCCGTACGCAGTGCTCCGGGCAGCTTGGAGACAACCTTCTTACGGTCGGACGGGGACTCTGTGGAGGACATGGAGCAACCTTACTAACTCCGGCGCTCCCATCTAGGGCCCTGCAGAAGGCAATTGGCGGACCGGCTCTGTTTTACGCCGTAAGAAGCCCTGCCCCGGCCGTGTTCCGCAGCGAGCGGCGCCTGCGCACGTCGTAGGGCCAGGTCAGCACGTCAGGAGAAGCATCCCGCCCCGGCTATCCCAAGAATGAAGCGGTGGCAAGGGACACCTCGTCAGACGGCGAGACTTCGGCAGCTGACCGGAACTCTGCGAGCACCTTCGGGAACGCCGCAGTGCTATGCGGGACGCGCCAGTTCCCATCCTGGGAGCGCGGCGGAGCGCGCGAGCGCCCGCCGGCACATGCCGTGGCAGTGCGCGCGCGCACTCGCCGCATCGGGCGCGATCAAGAAGGCCACGCCCCGGGCGCCGGAACGTGCGGTGTGCACGCGCAGGTGTTCCACCCGGTCGCCCGGCTCGCACGCATCCCACAGCGCGCGGAGCACCGCATCGGCGGGCACGTCCGGCGCGCTGGGCGGCTTGGTCAGGGCGAAATCGACGAGGTGCACGCACCGACTATGCCCGAAGCGGACCGGCGATCCGCCGCGGAGGTGGGGTCACATCCGTGCCGTGGCATGGATGTGACCCCACCGACGGCCACGGCCGGCACCACCCGGCCACTCCACACGACTTCAGGGGAACACTGATGCTGCGGGCACTGGGACTCGACGAACGGACGGAGTCCGTCTACCGCCTCATGCTGGAGCACCCCGACTGGGGAGTGGACCGTCTCGCCGGAGCACTGGAACAGAACAGGGCAGCCATCACCTCCGCGCTGGACCGGCTAGCGGACCTCGCGCTGCTGCGCACATCCGCCGCCGATGCCGCCACGCCCACTCCGGCTCCCGATCCGGCTCCCGGCCAAAGCGCCCTGCGCCTGGTCCCGCCCCGGGCCGGCCTCGCGGCCCTCCTCGCGCGGCGGGAGGAGGAACTGCGCCGCACTCAGCTGGAGGTGGACGCCGGACGGGCCGCGGTCGCGGACCTGCTCGCCGACTACGCCTCGCTGGGCCGCGAGAGCGCCGCCGACGCGGTGGAGAGGTTCAGCGGCGGTGTCGCGGTGCGGCGGCGCCTGGAGGACCTCACCCTCCGCGCCACCGACGAGATCCTGGTCCTCGCCCCCACCGGCACCTCCCCCGGCGGACCGTGGGACCTCGACGTCCCGCTCCACGAGGAACAGCTCAGCCGGGGCGTACGGGTACGCCTGCTCCACCTCGACAGCACCGCCGGCTCCCCCGACCGTCGCCGCGCCATGCGCCGGTTGGCACGGGCGGGCGCCGAGATCCGCACCGTGCCAGCGCTGCCCCTGCACATGCGCATCGTCGACGGCCGGAGCGCCGTCCTGCCGACGAACGCTGACGACGCCGCCCCCGGACAGGGCGCCGTCGTCATCCAGGAGCCGAGCGCCCTGATCGGACTGCGCGCCCTGTTCTCCTACTTGTGGGACGACGGCGCCCCCCTGGCAGCGGAAGGAGCCGATGCCACGGACAGTGCGGACTATTCGGCCCAGGAGCGAGCCCTGCTCCGCTTCCTCGCGGACGGACTCACCGACGAGGCGGTCGCCCGCAGGCTCGGCATCTCCCTGCGCAGCGAGCGGCGCATGATCTCCAGCCTGTCGGAGCGGTTCGGCACCCACAGCCGCTTCCAGCTGGGCCTGCAGGCCGTCCAGCGGGGTCTGCTGTGAGGGCCGCGTGACACGAAACTGCCAGGCGAATTCCCTGCCACGCACAACGACTGACAACAACGCCGCGGGCATGCCAAGCTCATTTCCAGAAGCAACCGGGAGCAGTCGTCAACCCTCGCCGAACGGCTTTCGGTAATCCACCCCACGAAAGGAAACGGTCACAATGGAGAACGAGAAGAACCTGGTCATGGAGATCCTTGAGGACGACAACTTCGACTTCGAGGCCGAGTTCGGCCCGCGCCAGGACGTCGGCCACTGAGGCCCGCATCCGTCACGCGGCCGGTTGTCTGAGAAGACACCGGCCGCGTCGGCCTATTTACCCCGATTTCCCGGATAGCGGTGAATTGATGACCACTCAGATCAGCCAGACCAGTCGGACGAGCACCGACACGAGGAAGTGGAAGGCGTTCGCGGCCGCCCAAGCGCCCGACTTCAGCGACACGGCCTTCCTCTCCGCACTCGTCACCGACCCGGACCACGTCGGCCGGCTCATCGGTGACAGCCTGCGCACCGCGACCCGCCGTGCGCCCGGTGACCTGCGGCTCAGGGCGTTCCGACCCGGCGCCTTCGACTACCGGCTGACGAAGCGGTTCATCGATTCGCCCCTGACGGCCGACGAGAGCGCCGTCCGATGGCTCGCCCGTACCGTCGACAGCCGCGAAGCGTGCCTGGCCGTCAATGACATCGCCTCCTGGAGTCTGCCGCTCGCCGACTGGGTGTCCGGTCTCCTGCGCGAGATCGTCGCCGAAGGAATCCACGAGCTGCCCTCCGGCACGGACGTCTACACGTTCGTCGCCGACTCCGGCTGGACCCCGTTCGGAATTCACAAGGACTCCGAGCCGTCGCTCATTTTCCACCTCGGCCCCTCCCCCAAGGAAGTATGGGTCTGGCAGGAAAATCCCTTCGACGCCTCCGGTATCACGCCGAGCCCGTCGTTCGGCCGCATCACCTTCGACATCGAGGATCACCTCTCCTCGGCGGAACGCTATGTGCTGCAGCCAGGTGATTTCATCTGCATACCGAAGGACACGTTCCATGTGTTCCGGAATCTCGGTCCCTCCGCATTCCTGGGCCTCACCCTCTACCCGGTGAAGAGCCGCTCGCTGCTCACCGAGGCGCTCTGGCGCTCGACCCCCGCCCCGGGCGCGTCCGCCCTTGCCGCCTACCCCAGCGGACGGGAGGTCGCCGCGCTCGCCCAGGCCGTCTTCACGGAGGCCGCCATTGCGGGCCCCGCATCCGGCCTGCCGCTCGCCGACCGGATCGAGGCCGAACTCGCCCTCGGCCAGCTGCGGCTGCGCACCAACGGCTACCTCAGCCGCCCGCACCCCGCCGCCCTGCCGACCGGTGATCCCGAGGACGGGCAGCTCCTGCGCTGGGCCCATCCCGGTGTCGTCGCCGCGACACGAACCGCCGCCGGCGCCTTTCTCGTCGTGCGCGGCCGCTCCCTGCCGGTCCCGGACGGACTCGACTTCACCGCACTGGAGCAGGCGACCCGCTCCGGGCAGCCGTTCACCTTCACCGCACTCACGGAGTCCCTGCCGGCGGGCCTGGACACCGCCGCGCGCGAGGCCCTCGCCCGCAGGATCCACGCGGCGGGGGCGGTGACCCCATCATGACCGGCTTCGACGCCTTCGCGTACGCCCAGCACCTGCTGACCGCACTCGGCGATGCCGACACGCTCCCCCCGGCCTCCGGAGTCCGCCTGTACGCTCCCGCGGGTGCTAACGCCGTTAGCACCGCAACGGCCCCAGCCCCTCCGGGTGCCAACGGCGTTAGCACCCCGGCCGACGCAGCCGGCTCCGGCCCCTGGGGCGCTAACGCCGTTAGCACTCCCTCCCACTCAGCGGGCTCCGCGACCGCAGGTGCTAACGCCGTTAGCACCCCACCGAACCCGGCAGCCCCTGCCGAGTCAGGTGCTAACGCCGTTAGCACCTCAGTGGTCCTAGCCGTCCCAGCCGTCCCAGCCCCTCCGGGTGCTAACGGCGTTAGCGCCCGGCCCGACCCTCCGGGCTCCGCGCCCGGGGGTGCTAACGCCGTTAGCACCCCACCCCCCGCCGCAGACCCTGCCGAGCCACGTGCGAACGCCTTCGGCACGCAGACCCTGCTCAACGGCGTCTGGTCCGCCCTCGCCCGCCCCGGCGCGCTGGCCACCAACTTCCGTCTCGTCGAATCGGGCCGCCAGGTCGACCGCAGCCGCTGGATGCGCTCGCGCGTCGGCGACGGCGAGGTCCTGCACACCACCCTCGTCCCCGCCTACCTCCACAGCGCGATCGAGCGCGGCGCCACCCTCGTCATCAGCCACATCGAGGCCCTCGACGAACACGTGATGCTGCTGTGCGAGGCCATCGAGTACCAGCTGCACGCACGCGCCTGGGTCAACTGCTACATCACCGCGGGCGACGCCTCCGCCTTCGACGTCCACTCCGACGACCACGACGCGCTGATCCTCCAGCTGCTCGGCCGCAAGCACTGGCAGGTCGACACCCGCGTCGGCGCCCGCTCCCGCGACCTCGCCCCTGACAGCCTGGACCGGATCCTCGAGCCCGGCACGTGCCTGTCGGTACCGCGCGACACCGCCCACCGCGTCTCCGGTACCGGCGAGCTCACCGTCCACCTCACCATCGGCTACGAGCCCTTCGCGGATCTGCGCGAGGAAGCCCACGCAGCCCACGAACTCCTCGGCACCAGCGCCCCCGAGCCGGACCGGGAGTGGCTCGCCACCCGCCTGGCCATGCGTCCCGACCGCCGCGCCGGCGCCTCCCTGCGCTCCGCCCTGACCGGTGAGGTCAGCGACTCCACCCGCATCCGCTGGGCGAGCCGCTTCCCGCCCAGGATCCGCACCACGGACGACGGCCTCGTGGTCATCACCATGGGGCGCCGCATCCGGCTCGACCGGCGCCTGGCTGCCACGGTCGACCTCCTCTCCCGGGGCGGCGCCCTCACCTGGCGCGAGCTGGCCGCCCGCAGCGATCTGCCCGCCGCCGACCTGCGCGAACTCGTCCGCTTCGGCGCGCGCAACGACTTCCTCATCTGCGAAGGGTGACCGTGTCCACCACCGTCCGGCTCAAGGACAAGACCGCGATCCTGCGGGAACGACGCTTCGCCACGTTCTTCGCGGGCAACGTCGTCTCCAAGCTCGGTGACGCGGCGGTCCCCGTCGCCTTCGCCCTCGCCGCCTATCAGGTCTCCGGATCCGCCTCCGGTATCACCTGGGTGCTGCTCTCCCTCTGGGGCGCCCGGTTCTTCATGATCGCCACCGGCGGCCGCCTCGCCGATCGCTACGACCGGATCAAGGTGATGATCGGCGCGGACGTGCTCCGCATCGTCGCCCAAGGCGCGCTGGCCCTGCTGTTCGCCGGGCTGCTGCCCGTGCAGAGCTGGCACCTGTGCCTGTCCGCGGCCCTCTACGGAGTCGGCACGGCCCTCTACAACCCCGCCCAGATCGGCCTGACGCCCGAGCTCGTTCCCGATGGGAGGCTCCAGGACGCCAACGGCCTGCTGTCCCTCGTCGCCGATGTCGCCTTCCTGCTGGGACCTGTCTTCGCCGGCGTGCTGATGGGCACCGTCGGCTTCACCTGGGTGCTGTGGATCGACGTCGCCTCCTTCGCCGTCAACCTCGTCCTCCTGCTGCGGCTGGCCCGCATCCACACCCCGGCCCGTCGACGGCCGCCCACGTCACCGGCCGCCCACGAGGTGGCGGCCGCCCACGAACCGACCGCGACCGGAGACGAGCAGCCCGCAGACGAGTCCCAGCCCGCATCCGAGCCCGAGGACACCCGCTTCCGCGCCGGTTTCGCCGTCATGGCCCGCTACCCGTGGTTCGGATTCGGCATGGCCCTGTGGTTCGTCGTCTCCCTCGGCATCGGCCTGACCGCCGTCGCCGGCCCCGTCATCGCGGTCGAGTCCCTGGGCGGCACCAGCGCCTGGTCCGTCCTGGCGACCTGCCTGGCCGTCGGCTCCCTGCTCGGCTCGCTCACCGTCATCTCCGCGACCAAGCAGCACCCCTGGCGGGCCGCGGCCGCGGTCGTCACCCTCGGGGCCGTCCTCCAGTTCACCGCGCTGACCATGCGCGACCACCTGCCCACCGCCGTCATCGGAGCCTCGTTCGCCCTGTGCGCCCTGACCACCGCCGCCTGCGGCATCGTCTGGGACACCGCCTACCAGAGCGAGATTCCCGAGCGCTACCTCTCCCGCGTCGGCTCCGTGGACAACTTCGTCAACGCCGTCGGCGTACCCGCCGGCATGCTGCTCGGCGGCCTGTTCACCGACCACTACGACGTCCTCTTCCTCGGCATCTCCCTCCTCCTCGCGCTGCTCGGCATCCCGGCCGCCCGCCTGGCCGGCCGGCAAAGGAAGGCCACCTCATGAACCTCGCCACCGTCCTCGACGCGCCCGCGACCGGACCGGGTGCGCACGTCCATTCGCGGGGCGAGCGCTTCGTCGTCATCGACGACCTGCTCCCCGAGGCCGACTTCGCCACGACCACGGCCGCCTTCACCGGCCTGCGCCTCAAGCCCGTCCTGTCCACGATCGACCCCGTCTACGACGGCTTCGCCTACCGGGCCGGCGAGGACAAGCAACCCCTGGCCGACCGCCCCGGCGCCCCCGATTCCCCGCGCTGGCAGCGCGCCGTCAAGGAGCAGGTCACCGAACACCTGGACCTTCTCGGAGCCCGGCCCGGAGACGACGGCCTCGCCCTCACCTTCAGCGCCTGGGGCTATCCCGCGGGCTCCCGGCTCAGCTGGCACAACGACGCCGGCGCCGGCCGGGTGGGCGCGTACGTCTACTTCACCCATGCCGCCTGGGACGCGAGCTGGGGCGGCGGCCTCGCCCTGATCGACGAGGAGTCCCGCGACGACGCGGCCGACGGCGCCGCCCTCGTCCACAGCCCCGCCCACCCCACCCTGATCCTGCCCCGCCCCAACCGGCTCGTCGTCTTCCGCTCCCACACCATGCACGCCGTCCAGCGCGTCGATTCCGCCGCCGGCGACCGGCTGCGCCGGACCTGGACCGGCTTCATCACCGAGGGAAACACCCATGACTGACACGCTCACCGTCCCCGATTCCCTCCAGCGCCTCGGCTGGAGCGCCGCCGACGAAGACCGCTGGACCGGCCACGGCGCCCCCGCCCGCGTCGTCGTCAACCACGGATCGGTGTGCGAGGTCCTGCTCACCGGGGCCGACGGGCGCCTCCTGCACCACTCCGCAACCCCCGCCCCCGCCCTGCCCGCGACCCCCGTCGCCGGCGACTGGGTCGAACTCGGCGCCGACGGCCGCATCCACGCGGTCGCCCCCCGCCGCGCCGTCCTCTCCCGCGCGGGCGCCGCCGGCAGCGGGCCGCAGGTCATGGCCTCCAACATCGACACCGTCCTGATGGTCGTACCGCTCGACGGCGGCCTGAACGCCAAGATGGTGGAGCGGCTCTCGGTGATGGGCTGGGAGAGCGGAGCCCAGCCGGTCCTCGTCCTGTCCAAGAGCGACCGGACCCGCGACGAGGGCGCCGAGGACGCCTCCGCCGCCGAACTCCTCAGCCCCGGAGTGCCCGTCCTGCCCGTCAGCGTCCTCACCGGCCAGGGCCTGGACACCCTGCGCGCCTGGCTCGGCCCCGGCACCACCGCGGTCATGCTCGGTCCCTCCGGTGCGGGCAAGACATCACTGCTCAACGCCCTCGAAGGCACCCACGAAGCGGTCACCGCCGTCGGCCGCTCCGGCGGCCGCCACACCACCACGACACGCCGCCTGCACCTGCTCGCCTCCGGCGGCGTCCTCCTCGACATCCCCGGCATCCGCTCCCTGGAGGTGGCCGCCGGCCGCGCGTCCGTCGACGAGGTCTTCGCCGACCTCGCCGCCTACGCCCTGCAGTGCCAGTACGGCGACTGCGGTCACGCCGGTGACGGCGGCTGCGCCGTCGAGGAAGCGGTGCGCACCGGCGAACTGCCCCGCGCCCGCCTGGCCAACTGGCGCAAGCTCCAGGGCGAGATCGCCTACCGGGAGCGGCGCGAAGACCCGGCCGCCATGGCCGAGGTGCGCCGCGAGTGGAAGGCCGTCAGCAAGCAGGCCCGCAGGGGCCGCAGGGGCTGACCGTCGAGCCGGTCAAGGCTCCGGATACCGCACGGCAGGAGTTGGTGCGCACGTACGCCGTTGCCAACGATGACACGGACCAGCAAGCGACCCATCACGAAGGACGCATCCGGTGCCGCACATCACGATTGCCAGCGACCTGCCCGGTATCAGGGGCCTCATGACCGACCACCCCGACACCGCCGCACCGCTCAACGCCCTCGCCGACACCCTGTTGCGCGGCCCCTCCCCCCTCCCCCGCGGCGAGCGCGAGCTGATCGCGACATACGTCTCGGAGCTCAACCGCACCCGCTTCTGCTCCGACACCCACGGGGCCGCTGCCGCCGCCCAGCTCGACGGAGGCCCCGAGCTCGTCAAGGCCGTCCAGAACGACGTCGACTCCGCCGCGCTGCCCCCGCTGCTGCGCGCCCTGCTGCGCGTGGCGGCCGAGGTCCAGGCCCAGGCCGCGCCCGTCGCCGACGAGACGATCGCCGCCGCCCGCGCCGAAGGCGCCACCGACGACCACCTCCACGACACCGTGCTGATCGCCGCGGCCTTCTGCATGTACAACCGGTACGTCAGCGGGCTGGCCACCGCCATCCCCACCGACCCCGGCTACTACGAGGAATCGGGCCGCCGGATCACCACCCACGGCTACGGCCGCGCGGTCTGAGAGGGCTGACCGACCATGACCACTGCGTCCCCCAAGACCCCCGCCCCCCGGCAGTCCCACCGGCGCGCGGTCACCGCGACCGTCGTAGGCAACTTCGTCGAGTCCTTCGACTGGCTGGGCTACGGACTCTTCGCGCCGCTCCTCGCCGCCCGCTTCTTCCCGTCCAGCAATCCGGTCACCTCCCTGATCGGGGCGTTCACCGTCCTCGGCATAGGCGTCCTGGTACGCCCGCTCGGCGGCATCCTGCTCGGCCGCCTCGCCGACCGGCGCGGCCGCCGTCCCGCCCTGATGCTCGCCATCACCATGATGACCGCGGGCTCGTTCCTCATCGGCATCACACCGACCTACGACCAGATCGGCATGCTCGCCCCGCTCGTCCTGCTCCTGGCCCGCGTGGCCCAGGGCATCTCCTCCGGCGGCGAATGGCCCGCGGCCGCCGCCTACCTCATGGAGGTGGCCCCGCCCAAGCGCAAGTCCCTCTACGGCAGCCTCTTCTCCCTGACCACCTGCGCAGGCGCCTTCACCGCCTCCCTCCTCGGCGGCTCCCTCACCGGCGCGCTCGGCGCCGATGCCATGGCCGCCTGGGGCTGGCGCATCCCCTTCCTCGTCGGCGGCCTCTTCGGCGTCATCCTGCTCGTCCTGCGCCGGCAGCTCGCCGAGACCGAGGTCTTCCAGCGCGAAGCCAAGGCCCTGCCCACCCGCGGCTCACTGCGCGAAGTCCTCGTCACCTACCGGCGCCAGGTACTCCTGTCCGTGCTGTTCATCGCCGGCATGGCCACCGTCGGCAGCACCTGGACCTCCGTCATCCCGGCCACCGGACAGCGCCTCGCCCCGCCCGGCCAGATGTTCTGGGTGGTCGTCTGCGCCACGACCATCCTCATGGTGGTCAACGTCCCCATCGGGCTGCTCGCCGACAAGGTCGGCCCCCGGCGCTTCCTGCTCGCCGCGAGCGTCCTGTTCGCCGTCACCGGCTCGTACACCTTCCTCACCATCGAAGGCACCTTCACCAGCCTGCTGCTCACCTACCTCAGCGGGACCGTCTACCTGGTGTGTGCCACGACCACGCTCCCCGGCATCCTCTCCGAGCTCTTCCCGCCGGAGAACCGCGCCCTGGGACTCGGCCTGCCCAACGCGGTCACCTCGGCCGTACTGGGAGGCATCGCCCCGCCGCTGGCCACCTACCTCGGGGACCACGACGCGTCCGGCTGGTTCGTCGGCGGTGTCATGGCCGTCGTCCTGCTCGCCTGGCCCGCCGCCCTCCTCGCCCTGCGCTCCCCCGCACCGTCCGCACAGGCCCTCGACCGCACGTCCCTGACCCTCACCAAGTGACAACAGCACCCCCGGCCAGGTCGGTATATAACGGAACTTCTACGCCTGCCTGATCTGCGGTGAAGGGGATCCGTAGGCTCAGTCGACGACCAGTCACATCACCGACGACGAGCTCATCCGGATCCAGGTCAGAACGGCGCCCACCTTGATGCAGACGCAGACGCAGTCGCTTGCCTCTCCCGCCATCGTCCTGTCGCGGGCCACCACGGTGCCGCTGCAGATTCCGCGGCCCCGTATGGGGGAACGCGACCACGCGGAAACCGCCAGGACCAAGACCACCACAGGGCCGCTCGGCGGCAAGACGGCCCTGGTCACCGGAGCCAGCCGCGGCATCGGCCGGGGCATAGCCGAACGCCTCGCCGCCGACGGCGCGGCGGTCGTCGTCCACTACGCCCAGAACGGTGCGGCCGCGGACCACGTCGTGGACTCCATCCGCGGCCGCGGCGGCGACGCCTTCGCCATCAGGACCGAACTCGGCGCCGGCGGCGATGCCGAAGCGCTCTACGCCGCCGTCGACACCGCACTGGAACAGCGCGACATGGAACCCGGGCTGGACATCCTCGTCAACAACGCCGCGGTCAGCGGATCCGCCCGGATCCACGAAGTCACCCCGGAGCTCGTCGACAAGATCTTCTCGGTCAACGTCAAGTCCCTGCTCTTCGTCATCAAGGAAGCCCTGACCCGCATGCGGGAAGGCGGCCGGATCATCAACGTCTCCTCCGCCGTCACCCGCGTCGCCTACCCGGAGTCCATCGTCTACTCCATGAGCAAAGGCGCGATGGACACCCTCACCCTCGCCCTCGCCAAGGAGCTCGGTCCCCGGCGCATCACCGTCAACACCGTCTCGCCCGGCTTCGTCGCCACCGACATGAACGCGAAACTGCGCAGCACACCCGAAGGCGCCGCCCGCCTGGCCGGCGTGTCCGTCTTCGAACGCATCGGAGAACCCTGCGACATCGCCGGCATCGTGGCCTTCCTCGCCTCCCCAGACTCCCAGTGGATCACCGGCCAGCGCCTCGACGCCTCGGGCGGCAGCCACCTGTGAGCCCCACCGGTGGGGTGCTAACGCCGTTAGCACCCCACCGACGGACCGCAGGCTAACCCTGGCCGTGCGCGGCCAACAGGCGCTCCAGCAGCACCTCACGCTGCGCCTCGTTCATCTTCTCGAAGACGAGGTCGGCCACGCCATTGCCGTCGTGCCAAGGCACCCGCGGCAGTTTGCGGAAGTCCACGAGCAGACCGGAGTCCGCGGATTCCGGCCCCTCGGACTCCTCGTCCCGCTCACCGGGCTGCCGGCGATCGGCAACGCCGCCGACGGCCGGCGCCGCGGGGGACGGCTCCGGGGTGCTAACGCCGTTAGCACCCCGGGCGGCCCTCTTGCGCCCCTTGTCCGCCGCACGCCTGGCGAGCGCCCCCTCCACGGCGGGCTGCTGCTGCTGAACCGGCAGCTGACCCACGTTGCGGGCGATCTCCACCGGCAGGCTGCGGTTCTCCACCTGCTTCTGCAATTCGGGAGTGAGCTTGAGCAGAGCGATGCGCTGCGTGACCCAGGGGCTGGACTTGCCGAGGACCCTCGCCACCGCACGCTGGGATCCGTGGACGCGGACGAGCCGCTCCAGAGCCTTGGCCTCATCGAGGGGATCGAGGCTCTCGTGCTGGATCGCGGCCGTCAGGGCCGTCTCCAGCAGGGTGTCGGCGTCCTTGGCCAGCGAGTCGTCCATGTGCACCGGTACGTCGTCCAGCCCGGCGAGGTTCGCCGCGGCGAGACGCCGGTTGCCGTCCACGACCACGTAGGACGCCGCCCCGAGCTCCCCCTCGTGCCCGGGGTGGGCCGCGAGGAAGGCCTGCCGGGTCACCACGGCAAGGGGCTGGATGACCCCCCGCGAGGTGAGGCTGTCCGCCAGGTCGTCGACCGATTTGAGCTCCTCCCGCGGGTTGTACGGGTTGTGCGCGAGCGCGTCCAGAGCGACCCGGAGCGTCCCGGGCCGGCCGCCGTCCCCCGCCTCCGCCGCGGACACCTCCTGCCCGGAGAACCGCGCGAAGGAAGCGGCCCTACGGCTCATGGGCTGAGCAACCGCATTGAAGGTGGGGGAGTCCCCCAGCATGTCCGCCTTGCTCACGTGACCTTCACCCCTCGGGCGATCTTGCGCATCTGATGGGACTGCTCGCAGTCGGGCGCGTAGTCGAGCAGCGGCCGCTGCTTGCGCACGGCCTCGCGCTGCTCCTTGACGTCCGGCACGACGGCAAGGACCGGGGGAGTACCGAGCGTCTTCCACTTGTCCAGCGACGACGTCGCGATGTACCCGCGGCGGCTGTCGAACTTGTTGACGACGAGACCCAGCTGCTCGATGACGATGTCGAAGTCCCGCGAGAGGGAGTCGATCTGCTGGATGAGCATGCCGTAGGCCTGCGCCGAGGTGTCCTCGGCCTCCACCGGGACGACGAGCCCGGACGCACCGGGCTTCTCCCCGTCCCGTTGACGGCCGTAGTTCAAGGCGGCGTCCATGGCGAGACCGAGGCTGGGCGGCGAATCCACGACGATGACGTCGAAGTGCTCCTCCAGGGGGGCCAGGGCGCGTTCGAGGGCCGCGTGGCGAGGTCCGCGGAAGATGGTGAGCCCCGAGTCGAGGAGGAACGCGTCGAACGCCGCGGGCAGGATGCGCAACCGCCCCCCGAACCGCTCGCCACTTATGGCGACGGTCAGGTCGAGCAGTGACCGCTTGGCCTGCTCGCGGTGCAACATGTGCGTGATCAGGCTCTCCTCGCCCGCCGGGATCGCGGTCAACCCGAGCTGGTGCGTGAGGTGGCCCTGGGGGTCGTAGTCGACGAGGAGCACCCGCAACCCTCCGACCGCCGCGGCGCCGACCGCGTTCGGCGCCTCCGCGAGCGCCTGGGCGAGACCGGCGGAGACGGCCGTCTTGCCGACGCCGCCCTTCTGGTTGCAGACGATGATGCGCCGGGTGGTCTCCTGCGCGCCCGCAGGATTGTCGGCCAGCCAGAGCACCACGGACTGCGCCAGCCCCTGGATGTAGGAGACGCCCCGCTCACGGCAGTCGGCCTTGAAGTCCTCGTAGAGACCCTCGGGCAGATAGGTGCCGAACGAATCGGCCCCGGCGGTGTTGACGCTGGGCAGCTCGTCAGCACACTCCCGCCAGGCACGGATACCGCCGGCGACGGCGTCCTGCATGTCGGTCTGCAGCTGCGCCGCACGGACCTTGAGTGCTTGCTGGAGGTGAGCGGGCAGCTTGGAGACGAGCTTCTCCCGCTCACCTCCGGAGTGAGGAGATGACATAGCGGCAGCATACTGCCGTACAAGCGCTTGCAGACTGCACGTTAGATGCGTTTTGCCTATTTCCCGCGTTAGTTCCTGTCCTGGTACTAACGCCGTTGGCACCAGAGGAGGCGCTGTTGCCCTTCTCGACCCCGTTACCGAAGGGAGTCTTGCCGCTAGTCCACTGCGGACCGTGAATCCCAGGGGCCAGCCCCTGGACCCCGCCAGCGCCTAGGCCGCGCTGGACCGGCCTTGGCATGGGGGGCTACTCGCCCCCCAGACCCCCTCGCCAGGCGCTCAGGCGCCCTGGACCCGCTCCCCCTGACGCCCTGCCCCAGCTCCCTGACGGTCACTGGCGCACCCCTCGGGCGCGGGGCGCCCTCACTGGGCATCAGGGCCTGCACTTCCCGTGGCTGATGCCGCCTCACCCTGAGGCGGGACGGGTCCTGCAGTCGCCCAGGCGAAGGCAGTCGGGGGTCAAGGTGTGCCGGCTGAGCTCCTCCAGGGGTGCCAAAACCAAGCAGAGATCCCAGCATGAGACAGCAAAACCCGTACGCGCCGAGCCCGGTGGGCACGTTGCTCTTTTATAAGAGGCGCCGCGTCCAACATGCCCTCTGACCTGCGGTTTTGTCCCCAGGTATGTGTCCCCCAGGACACATTTGGCACCTCGAAATGTTATCCCGGCGGGCACATTTCGCGGAAAAATCAAGCACCACTTGATTTTTCAAAACGGCTCCCCGGCCCCCGATCGCCGCAGGTCAGAGCGTCGCCCACCCCAACACCCCACGTCAGACGGGCTGTCCACTGAATCCTGAAATGTGCCACTATCGCGACAGCCGAAATCAAGCAGTCGTGTACTTTCGTCGCTGAGCCGCTGGAAAACTCCACGTGTCCTGTACTTTCCAGGGGTCCGTCGAACCGCCCCGGCTCACACCCGACTTCCGGCGCGCCGCCGCGCCGAAAGACAAGCACAGGTTGATTTTTTGGATAGTCTCGGACCGCCTGAGTAACAAGGAGGTCTTGTGACATCTGATCCGCCCGCCCGTCGACGACAGGGCGGGCCCCGGCCTGTTCCCGTCCCCGTCACCGGCAGCGAAGCCGAGTACGGAGACATCCTTGCCGTCCTCGGCCGACAGCTCGGAGAGACGGTTGCCGAGGCCACCGACCCCGGTGGCCGTCGTCGGCTCACGGGAGTCCACTTCGAGTACGCTGCCGACCCGAAAGCCGTCCACGACATGGCCGGAGGCGCCGGCTACAGCCTCGCCAGCAACTGGTTCACACAGTTGCTCGCCCAGCTCGCCGTCGCGAACAGCATCACCAAGTCCCAGCTCTGCGTCTTCCTCTTCGTGGCCGGCGGACAAGTGCCCGGGACCGGCATCACCCAGTACACGCAGCAGGAGATCACGGACGGACTGAACAAGATCGCCGCACAGAAGGGCGGCAAGAAGATCACCCGTTCCACGGTCAACCGCGCCGTCCAGGCGCTGTGCGGCTACAACTGGGTGGAAAAAGCCGGCAACGGCCGCATCCAGATCAACGTACGCCTGTGGTTCCACGGCAACAGCACGGCCCAGCACGAAGTCCTCGCCGAGATCGCCGACCGGCACGAGCACGACGCCGAGGCGTTCCCGTACGCGCTGGGGCCCCAGGGAGCCCATCAGGAGGAACTCGACCTCGGCTTCGGGACCGAGGAGACCCATCGCGGAAGGAGACGTACCGGGTGATAGCACTGCCAGGCCCCTGCCCGGGCGCCCGCTCACGCTCACGCACACGAGGAAGGCTGTCCCATGGCTAACGTCATGTCTCCGATCGTCGCGGAGCGCATCTGGGCCCTGCCGCTGTCAGGGTCCGCCGTGAAGTTCCTCCAGTACCTGGTCTCACGCAGCGACTTCGGCGGAGCACTGCCGGTCCGTCAAAAGGACATGGCCGCCGAGTACGGAGTCACGCCCCAGGCCGTCAGCGGACTCATGGCGCCGCTGTGCGACCTGAACATCGTGCTCAGGCCGCGCAGCGAGGAACGCAACGGCAACTCCTACCGCCTCCACCCGCTCGCGGCGAAGTACGAGAGCCCCGAGGCCATGGAGGCCGCGTTCCGCGCCGCCCTCGTCCGCATCCAGCAAGGGGACCTGCCCAACCTGAAACTGCCGACGTACCACCAGGCACCACCCGCCCCGACGGGCCGCCCGAAGCTACAGGTCGCCTGATCCGGCAAAGACATGAGGCCCCCCACCGAAGTGGGGGGCCTCATGTGCCTGAGTAACAGCTGGTCCCCCTACTATATCCACCCCTCCCCGAGTCGGAACAGCCAGACGCCACGGCCCAGCCGACAAGGCACACCCGGCCCCCGGGCAGGAAATGTGAAGAAGATGGTCCCGTCCCCACAACAACAGGTCCTGTCGGCGGTCAGTTCAAGTGACTGGCACGCATCTGATCTGGGTTTGTGCAGGTTGATTGGGTGCTGCGCAGTTGCACCGATCTTCGACAGGAGGACCCTTCCGGAGTGCTCCGGGGTGGGTGTCCTCTAAGTCCAGCCTCTATCTCGGTATCAACAATGAATCATACAGAGTGGTGTGATTCCTTCGGACTCTGAGGGAAGCCTGCGTTCCCTCCCATGTGCGGTACCGGCTTTGCGTCGAGGCTAGCCTCGAAGGATGATTACTTGCGTGGTTGAGTACGTGATCGATCCGGTAAAAATCGAAGCGTTCGAGCGTTTCGGGAGCCGCTGGATGGAGCTGGTGGATCGTCACGGCGGGCAGCATCATGGGTATTTCCTGCCCTCTGAGGGTGCTAGTGACAGGGCGCTTGCGCTCTTCAGCTTTCCCAGCCTTGCCGCATATGAGGAGTACCGCACTCTGTTCGGGAGTGACCCTGACTTCATCGATGCGGACAGGATTAGAGACGAGAGTGGCTGTGTACTGCGGTACGAGCGCACCTTTATGCGTCCGCTGCTACCTGAATCCTCCTAAGAGCTCGTAACACGATCATGCGTCGGGCTTGTTGAGGCGTCGCCAGCAGATGAGGCTGCAGGCGAGGGAGACGAACGCGTCGTGAAGCTCGGTGCGGCGTTCCCATCGGACGGCGAGTCGTTTGAACTGGTGGAGCAGGGCGAAGGTCTGCTCCACCACGTAGCGGAGCTTGCCCATGCCCTTGCTGTTCGGGGCTCCTTTGCGGGAGATGACGGGCAGGATCCGGCGTTTACGCAGTTCATCGCGGTTGGGGTTGGAGTCGTAGCCCTTGTCCCCGAGCAAAGCCTCCGGACGTCGGCGGGGCCGGCCGGGACGACCTGCCACGGGTGGGATGCCGTCGACCAGGGCGAGGGTCTGGGTGACGTCGTTGACGTTCGCCGCGGTCGTGATGACTTTGAGCGGGGTGCCGCGTCCGTCGCAGATCAGGTGGTGCTTGCTGCCCGTCTTCCGCCGGTCGACCGGCGACGGACCGGTGTCGGCGCCCCCTTTTTCGCCCGGATGTGGGAGCCGTCCACGCATGCCCTGGACCAGTCGAGGCGGCCGGCCGTGTTCAGCTCGGCGAGCAGGACGCGGTGCAGCTGGTCGAAGACCCCGGCCTGCTGCCACCGCTCCAGGCGCCGCCAGCAGGTCTGCCCCGAACCGAACCCCAGCTCAGGCGGCAGAAGTTGCCACGCGATGTCGTTGCAGAGCACGTACAAGATGCCTTGCAGGCACAGCCGGTCAGCTACCGGCCGCGGCCCTGGTGACCTCGCCGGCCAGGGCGGCAGCAGCGGCTCGATCAGCGCCCACAAGTCGTCATCCACGATCCACGGCCGAGTACTCACACCACCACGAACGGCCGAATCGTCACACCGGTCACGGGTGACCAGGGCATCTCAGCAAGATCCTGTTATGAGCTCTAAGGGCTGCCCCGTAACCCCCGGCCGGGGTACGGCGTCAGCTACGGCCCCTCGCCGCGTTGTCGAAACCTCCTGATACGCCCGGCATGAGGACGCCCCTCCGCCCTCCGCCTTGTGATGTACCGATGCACCGCGGATTACGGGACAACAGCGCACGCTTCGCGTGAGCTGTTCTGTCTGTAGCGAAGCGAAGGACCCCGGCCGAAGGCCGGCAGTGCCTGGAGCGCAGCGGAGGGCACGTCACTTAGGCAGGCCGTAGCGTAGCGGAGCGGAGGGCACGTCACTTAAGCAGGCCGTAGCGAAGCGGAGGCCAGCCTGTCCGTAGCGAAGCGGAGGGCAAGGTAACTTCCGTTCTGTCCGTAGCGAAGCGAAGGACCCCGG
>NZ_LIVQ01000013.1 GCF_001905445.1 Streptomyces sp. CB00455
CCGGTTACATTCCGAACCCGGAAGCTAAGCCTTTCAGCGCCGATGGTACTGCAGGGGGGACCCTGTGGGAGAGTAGGACGCCGCCGAACAATTATTGTGGGAAAGCCCCGCACCATTCATGGTGCGGGGCTTTTCTGCGTTCAAGGCCCATATGTAGGATCTCGGGCCATGAACGAGTACGTGGTACGTCCGGTTCGCGGTGACGAGTGGCGGAAGGTCAAGGAGCTACGACTCGCCGCTCTGCGTGATCCGGCGGCTCCGTTGGCGTTCCTGGAGACCGTGGCACAGGCCGAGGCCTGGAGCGACGAGCACTGGCAGGGGCGGGCCGAGGGCGCGGGGGAGGGTCGGGGGGTCCGGCAGTTCGTGGCCGAAGCGGCCGGCGGCGCGTGGCTCGGTTCGGTGACGGTGTTGGTCGAGGCGGCCGGGACACGGGACCTCTTCGACCGGCTCATCGAGCGGGACCAGGGGCACCTGGTGGGCGTGTTCGTGCGCCCCGAGGGGCGGGGGACCGGGCTGACCGAGGCGCTGTTCGAGGCCGCGCTGGAATGGGCCTGGGCGCTGGAGGAGCCGGTGCTGTACCGCGTACGGCTCTTCGTGCACGAGGAGAACGCGCGGGCCGCCGCCTTCTACCGGCGCTTCGGGTTCGGGGCGACGGGGATCGCGTTGCCCATGCCGACGGATCCCTCGGCCCTGGAACGGGAGTACGTGTTCCGCAGGCCCGGCCGGAGGGACACGCCCTCGAACACGGCTTAGGGGAATGCGGTCTCGGGCCAGCGGGCGCGGGCTTGTTCGCGGCTGCGGCACAGGGCGAGCAGGGGGAGCGTCTCGTCGGCCAGGAGCTGGGGGAGCTGGGGGACGGGCGCGACCGCCGCCACGTCCTCCAGGACCAGCGAAAGTGGTGGGTCGAGCCGACCGTGGGATGACCGTGCGGCCATGCGGCGGCCGTGCTCGACCACGTGTGAGGCGAGTGCGGTCAGCAAGGGCATCGCACCCGGGTGGGTACGGGGGTCTTCCAGGGGCTCACCCACCACGTACAGGCTGCCCCCTTCGGCGAGGAACGAAGCCAGTGTGAGCGAATCCGTTCGGTTGGGGTTGCAGGCTTCCCGGATGTGGATCGAGGTCAGGCAGGACAGGGCGCGGGCCGTCAGGTTCTGGGCGAGCTCACGGCGTTCGGGGTGCGCGGTGAGGGCGTTCTCCAGCTCGCCGGCTGCGCCGGGGGCCGCCCGGGGGTGCGTGCGCAGGATGCGGACCGGGTCCTGGGCGCCGTTGCCCTGGGACCAGCGGTGGAGTTGCTTGAAGGGGCGGTCGTCGAGGGCCGCCGCCTGGAGCCAGCTGCGCAGGAGCGTTTCCGCGGTGTCGGCGACCGCGGCGTCCATGCGGGCCTGTGGGCGTACGGGGGCGAGGAGGGCGATCGCGCGGGTGGCGGCGGTGTCGCGGTCGGCGCAGCCCTCGGCCGGGTTCCAGTGCATGCGCGCCGGGGTGTCGCACAGGTGCGAAGGGTCGTACAGGAGGACCGGGCCGAGTTTGGCGCGGGCGTCCTTGGTCTCGGCCCAGAGGGCGGGCGAGGAGGTCACGATCAGGGCCGCTCCTTCCGCGGCCGCGAGGCTCTGGACGGCGAGGAGCCGGCGCTGGCCGGGGCTGCCGTAGGCCATGCGGGGCACGGCCGCGGGGGTGAGGGGATGGGCCGCCGGGTCGTAGCCGTACCCGTGGCGCCGGGCCTCCTCCGGGGCGGTGGTGCGGTCCGGGGCGCCGGCCCTGTCCGGCGGGGGTGGCGGGCCGGCCGGGGTGATGGCCAGGTGCGCGGCCAGCGGCGGGGCCTGGTGCGTCAGGTGCGTCACGGGCGTTATGGCCGGCTCGGGTGGCGGGAAGGTCGCGGGTGGCCGGGGCGTGGCTGGTGACGGGAGGTGGGCCGCCGGTCTGCCGGGGGTGTGGGGGTGGCCGGCTTCCGGGGGCGGGGCCGCGTACGGGGGCTCGTACGGTGCGGGGCCGGTCGGCAGGGCCTGTCGGGCCAGGGCGCGGCGGGATTTGGTGCGGGCGAACACGCCGATGGCGAAGACGGTGAGCACGAACATCACCAGGAGCTGGCTGAGGAACAGACCCCAGAACAGGCCCCAGCCGGAGAGGGCCGCGGGGTCGGTGTCCGGCCAGGCGCCCGGGACGTCGTGCGGCTGCGCTATCAGTGCGCGGACGGCGCCCGGGGTGCGGGTGAAGGTGACGGTATCCGGCCACGCGCCCTTCGCGAACCAGGCGGCGAGGCCGGTGGCCGACCAGACGAGGACGGCCAATCCCAGGAGGAAGGCCAGGAGGCCGATCAGCAGGCCGTCCGGGACTCCGCCGCGGGCGGGGGTTTCCGTGCGTCGTGCGTCGTGCATGGTCAGGCCACCGTGGTCGCGGATCCCGGGCCGCCGCCGCGGCGCCGTTCGATGGACAGGGCGCGTTCCTCCGCTTCCAGTTCGGCGGCGAGCATGTCGTCGTGGAGGCGCTGGGGGGCGGAGGACTCGGTCATGGCGCGGTCGGTGTAGACGAGGGGGCGTTCGGCTTCGGTGATCAGGTGTTTGACCACCTGGACGTTGCCGTTGACGTCCCAGACGGCGATGCCCGGGGTGAGGGTGGGGATGATCTCGACGGCCCAGCGGGGCAGGCCGAGGACGAGGCCGGTGGCGCGTGCCTCGTCGGCCTTCTGGGCGTAGATGGTTCTGGTGGAGGCCATCTTGAGGATGGCGGCGGCTTCGCGGGCGGCCGCGCCGTCGACGACGTCGGACAGGTGGTGGACGACGGCGACGAAGGACAAGCCGAGGCGCCGGCCGAACTTCAGGAGGCGCTGGAACAGCTGTGCGACGAAGGGGCTGTTGATGATGTGCCAGGCCTCTTCGACGAGGAAGATGCGCTTCTTGCGGTCGGGCCGGATCCAGGTGTGCTCCAGCCAGACGCCGACGATGGCCATCAGGATGGGCATGGCGATGGAGTTGCGGTCGATGTGGGAGAGGTCGAAGACGATCAGCGGGGCGTCGAGGTCGATGCCGACGGTGGTGGGGCCGTCGAACATGCCGCGCAGGTCGCCGTCGACGAGACGGTCGAGGACGAGCGCCACGTCGAGGCCCCAGGCCCGTACGTCGTCTATGTCGACGTTCATGGCGAGGGCCGATTCGGGTTTTGGATGCCGTAGTTGCTCGACGATGTCGGTGAGGACGGGCTGGCGGTCGCGGATGGCGTCGACGACGTAGGCGTGGGCGACCTTGAGGGCGAAGCCGGCGCGCTCGTCGAGACCGTGGCCCATGGCGACTTCGATGATGGTCCGCAGCAGCGCGAGCTGGCCCGTCGTGGTGATCGCCGGGTCGAGGGGGTTGAGGCGGATCCCGTCGTCGTTGGCGGCGATGGGGTCCAGGCGGATGGGGGTTATCCCCAGCTGCTGGGCGATGAGGTTCCACTCGCCGACGCCGTCTTCGCCCTGGGCGTCGAGGACGACGACCTGCCGGTCCTTGAAGCGGAGCTGGCGCAGGACGTAGGTCTTCTCCAGGGCGGACTTGCCGTTGCCGGATTCGCCGAGGACGAGCCAGTGGGGGGCGGGGAGCTGCTGGCCGTAGAGCTGGAAGGGGTCGTAGATGTAGCCCTTGCCGCTGTACACCTCGCGGCCGATGATCACGCCGGAGTCGCCGAGGCCGGGGGCGGCGGTGGGCAGGTAGACGGCCTGCGCCTGGCCGGTGGAGGTGCGGACGGGGAGGCGGGTGGTCTCGACCTTGCCGAAGAGGAAGCTGGTGAAGGCGTCCGTCAGGGCGGACATGGGATCGCGCATGGGCGGCACTTCCTTCCGGCTAGCGTCGGATGCCGGTGGCGAACGGCAGGGTGTTGACGAACGCCCGGTGGTGCTCGCGGTCGCACCACTCCAGCTTCAGGTAGGACTTTCCGGCGGAGGCGCGGATGGTCCGCTTGTCGCGGGCGAGGGCTTCGGGTGAACGCGAGGACACCGTGATGTACCCGACGAGGTTCACTCCTGCCGCACCGCTCGCGAGATCTTCACCCCTCTGGTCGAGTCTGCCGTGGGCGGCGATGTCGCGCGGGTCGACGGTGCGGTTCATCTTGGCGGCGCGGCTGGCGTCGGCTTCGTCGTTGGTCTTCTCGGTGAGCATGCGTTCGATGGCCACCTCGGTGGGCTCCAGGTCCATGGTGACGGCGACGGTGCGGATGACGTCGGGGGTGTGGACGAGGAGGGGGGCGAGGAAGTTGACGCCGACGGGGGTCATGGGCCATTCCTTCACCCAGGCCGTGGCGTGGCACCAGGGGGCGCGGGTGGAGGACTCGCGGGTCTTGGCCTGGAGGTAGGTGGGTTCGACCGCGTCGAGTTCGGCGGGCCAGGCGTTGCGCTTGGTCATGGCCTGGATGTGGTCGATGGGGTGGTCCGGGTCGTACATGGAGTGCACGAGGGAGGCGAGGCGGCCCTGGCCCAGCGGCTGGCGGACGCGGATGTCGGCTTCGGCGAGGCGGGCGCAGATGTCGGTGAGCTCGCGCGCCATGACGATGGCGAGGCCGGCGTCGCGGTCGAGCTTGCGGCCCTTGTGGGGGGTGGAGGCGCGGGCGATGGTGTGGGCCTCGGCGGCCAGTTCGCGCGAGTAGTGCATGCAGGCGACGAGGTAGGCGCGGTGCTGCTCGGAGGAGGTGGAGACCATCGACTGGAGCTGGTCGTAGGACTCGCGCAGCCAGCCGGGGGCCCGGGTGTCGCCGCGTACGGCGACGTCCTTGGCGTGGGCGTCGGGGTCGGCGGGGAGCGTACGGGCGAGCATCTGGAGGCGGGTGACGAAGCCGTCGCCGTTGGCGACGTGCTTGAGGAGGGTGCCGAAGCGGTCGACGAGGGCTTCCTGGTCCTCGCTGTCGCGCAGGCCGACGCCGGGGCCCTCGATCTCGATGGCGGCGGTGACCGTTCTGCGGTCGGCGTGGAGGAGGACCGCGATCTCGTCGGGGCCGAAGGGCGCGGCGAGCCAGTTGATGCGGCCGATGCCGGGCGGTGGGCCGACTTCGACCTCGCGGCCGTCGGAGCCGCGGATGCCGGCTTCCATGGCGCCGGAGCGGTAGGTGGTGCCGCGCCGCAGGGTGCGCTTGTAGCTGCGGTTGATCTCGAACCAGCGGTAGAAGGTGCGGCCCTTGTAGGGGACGTACACCGCGGCGAGCGCGAGCACGGGGAAGCCGGCGAGGCTGACGATGCGCAGGGTGAGGTCGGGGACGAGGAGTCCGCTCATCATGCCCAGGAAGGCTCCGGCGATGATCAGGACGATCTCGCCGGTCTCGCGGTTCTTGCCGACGATCGCGTTCGGCCGGGCCCGGCCGATGAGATACGTGCGGCGGGGCGCGACCGGGTGCAGCTGGTGGGGCTGGGTCGTCAACGCCCGTCACCTCCTGTGTTCCTCGTGCTCGAGCTCGTGCGGGGCGGGGGGGCGGCGGAGGGGATGGAGCCGCCGCCGGAGCCGCCGCCGGAGGTGGGGCGGCTGCTGTGGGCGGCCACGCCTCCGGAGAGGGGGTTGGCGGGGCGGGGGGCGTTGCCGCCGCCACCGCCGTCACCGCCGCGGTGGGCGCCGCGGCTGCTGTGGGTCTTGATGCCCTGAGAGACGAGGGAGGCCGGGGAGCTGATGACGGCGGCTGCCTGGGCTCCGTCGGTGGCTTTGCTGCGGTTGGAGCGGGCGGAGGCGATCTCGTCGCCGAAGCCGGGGACGAAGCGGTAGATCATCGCGGAGGCGAAGATCGCCAGGAGGATGATGGCGAGGCCGGTGACGACGGCGGAGAAGGCGTTCGGGCCCTGCTCGCCGGCCAGCGCGCCGGCGAGGCCGAGGACGATGACGATGACCGGCTTGACGAGGATGACGGCGATCATGATGCCGGCCCAGCGGCGGACGTGGCCCCAGAGGTTGCGGTCGACCAGGCCCGCGTAGACGACGACGCCGAGGAGGGCGCCGACGTAGAGGAGGGCGGCCCGGATGAAGAGTTCGAGGTAGAGGACACCGGCGGCGAGGACGGTGACCAGGGCGACGACGATCAGCATGATCGGGCCGCCGCCGATGTCGTCGCCCTTCTTGAGGGCTTCGGCGAAGGAGCCGAAGAAGACGTCGGTCTGGCCGGTGGCAGATGCGATGACCTCGGTGACGCCGTCGGTCGCGGAGACGACGGTGTAGAGGATCAGGGGGGTGAAGGCGGAGGCGAGGACGGTGAGCCAGAGGAAGCCGACGGCTTCGGAGAGGGCGGTGGTGAGGGGGGCGCCGCGGACGGCTCGCTTGGCGACGGCGAAGAGCCACAGGACGAGCGTGAGGATGGTGGAGGCGGCGAAGACGACGGCGTACTGCTTGAGGAAGGCGGGGTTGGTGAAGTCGACGTTGGCGGTGCCCTTGACGGCTTCGCTGAGCTTGCCGACGATCCAGGCGGCGGCGTCGGCGCAGCCCTTGGCCAGGGAGGCGAGGGGGTTGAGGGCGTCGGCGCCATCACTCGGCGCGAGCCCTGTCTTGGGCGAGCCGCCAGCGGTCCCCGTGCCGCTCTGGCAGTACTGCTTGGAGGGGCCGTCAAGCAGGGCACAAGGGTCGTTGGTGGCCTGCGGAGTCGGGGTCGGGGGCGCCGCGTAGGCGCGGGTTGCCAGCGCCATGGCGGCCGCGTGTACGGAGGCAATGACACCCAGCCGGAGCCGGAGGCTAACGGGCATAAATGAAGCCTCCGAATTCTTTGATGGCCTTGCTCATGTCGTCTGACGTCGACACGGGGACATCCCCGGGTACCGGGGCCGGCCCGTCCTGCTGGGTGTCGTCAACGACCTTCCAGTCCCCGCTGATCCAGCTGAGTTCGAAGGTCCAGGTCTTCCAGAGAGTTCTGACGGGGTCGGTGGACTTGGCGCCTGACATCCCAATCAGCCCGGTGTACCAGACGGAAACCTTCGCGCCTGCCGGTGAGTAGGTCTCGACGCGGGTGCCGATCGGTACGGTGCGGGTGACGAAGGTGCTGCCCTGTGGCGGATTGCCGTTTGCGTCCAGTCCGAGCTTGGCTAGGAAGTCTGCGGAATACGCCTCGTCCTGAGGTCCCTTGAGGCGCCCCGCCACGTCCGGCGCGTAGATCCCGTCCACGAGGGTGTGCCGGGTGTTCTTCTTGAACATGGCGTCGGAGCCCAGGGCTACCGCGAAGTTGGCGGCTGCCGATTGGGCTCCCTGTTCGTCGTGGGCGAAGCCCTTGGGGATGCCGGCGGCCTTGTCGCTGACCGGGTCCGTGCCCGTGGGGGCCGTGGACGTGGTGGTCGGGGGTTTGTTCGATTGGGTGGAGGGGGTGTCCGGGGCCTGGTTCGCGAACGCGATGGCCGCGATCAGGAGGACCACCACGCCGACCACCGTGACCAGGCTGCGGGTGGCGCGGGGGGTGCGGCGGGTGGGGCCGTACGGGTCGGCGGGGGAGTCCGGGAGGCGGGTGCGGGTCTGGCCCGTGCCGCCGTACTGGTCGTCGTTGCTCATTTCCGTTTCGTCCCCCTCCGCGTCGTACGACAGTAGTGCTGGTCCCCGCCTGGGCGCGGGGTGGTGAGGCTCCATCAGGTACGGCCGCGGCGGCTCGGCTAGACGGCCATTCCGTACACGATCGTGAACAGTGTGCCGAGGGATCCGATGATGAAGACTCCGGTCAGGCCGGCGACGATCAGGCCCTTGCCCTGTTCCGCGCTGAACGTGTCGCGCAGGGCGGTCGCGCCGATGCGCTGTTTGGCGGCGCCCCAGATGGCGATGCCGAGGCAGAGGAGGATCGCCACGGCCATGACCACTTCGATCATGACCTTCGCTTCGTTGCCGAGACTGCCGAACGGCCCCCAGTTCGGGGCGATTCCGCCGATGATGGTGGTGATGTCGCCCTTTTCGGCTGCCAGGATCATGTAACTCACCGCCCCTGTATGGGTAGTTCCGGAAGCCCGTGCCCGACGGCAGGGGTCACGCACTATCTTCGCTGATGAAACCGCCGCCGTCGTCGACTTGGCGGCTCTCTTTACCCGATCTCCCGGCCCGCGTCCCGCCCGTGCGCTCTGACCTGGGCCCGGGCGGTGTGTCTGCGAGAGGACGTATGGTCACTCTGTGTATCACGGAGGGTGACGCCGGGCAATGATTGTCGTCTCGGCTTACGGAGGGGTGGAGCGAGGGGCCGCCGTTCGGCTCAGTGGGCTCGCGTGTCGTTGGGCCGTCCCGCTGACATATGTCCGACATTCCGTCAGTCATACCATCTGAGGGTGGACTCGGGGGTGAAGCTCCACGTCGTTCGGTAGGACGACACGAGGAGTGGACGATGGGTTCCGCAATCAAGAGGGGTCGGCGAGCCTGGCTGGCCGGCGGACTGGCAGTGCCGTTGACGCTGGCTCTCCTGGGTGTCTCGGCGCCGGAGGTGGCCGCCGCCGGGACGCCGGGGGCGGTGGTGGCCGCCGCTCCCGGTGCGGGGGGTGCGGGGTGCGGGCAGGGTGGGGCGCGGGGGGTGCGGCCCGCGAAGTCCGCGGGGTCTGCGAAGCCCGTGAGGTCTGCGAAGCCCGCGAAGAAGGCCGCTGGGTCCGGTTGTGTCGTACGGGGTGCGGTCGCGGGGCCCAGGGGTGAGCGGGGGCTGCGGGGGCCGCGGGGGCCCAAGGGCGAGCGTGGACTGGCCGGGACGTCCGAGCCGTGCACGGACGTCGACACGGTCAGGGGGCCGGGGAACTACGAGTTCACCGCGGCGCTGCGTGGCGGGCGGGTCTTCCTGGGGCACCGGACGGTGACGCCGACTCCCGGGGTCTACAGCTGGAAGGACCTGACGACGCGGCTGAACCCGGGGTTCCCGCGGAGCGCGTGCGGTGTGGCGTTGATCCGGGAGATCAGCACGGTGCGGGTCAAGGTGCTGACGACGGGTGGGGACCTGTACGAGACGTTCTGTACGCACCCTGCGACGGGGCCGGTCGTGTGGACCTGTCCGGCCGGGTGGACGCCGCTCGTCAGGCCCTGACGGGTCCGGCGGGGGCCGGGGCGGGGGCGGAGAGTCGGGTGCGGCGTTGTTGCCGGGGCTCTGCCCCGGACCCCGCGCCTCAAGCGCCTGCCGGGGCTGGTAGCGGGCGGGGGTCCGCGCGTGGCTTGGTGGTGAGTCGCGCTTCAGGCGTCGGCGGGGCCTGGGGCCGGGGGTCGGGTGCGGCGTTGCTGCCGGGGCTCCGCCCCGGACCCCGCGCCTCAAGCGCCGGCGGGGCTGGTAGCGGGCGGGGGTCCGCGCGTGGCTTGGTGGTGAGTCGCGCTTCAGGCGTCGGCGGGGCCTGGGGTCGGGAGTCGGGTGCGGCGTTGCTGGCGGGGCTCCGCCCTGGACCCCGCGACTCAAGCGCCGGCGGGGCTGGAAAGGCGGGGGTCCGCGCGTGGCTTGGTGGTGAGTCGCGCTTCAGGCGTCGGCGGGGCTGGAGTGGTTGGGGTCAGGTCCAGTGGGTGGGGTGGGTCAGGGGGTGGGGGAGGCGGGTGGAAAGGGTGCCCCGGGCGGCGTTCAGTTGGGGCTGGGTGAGGAAGATGGCGTCGCGCAGGTCCGCTGCGCCGAGGTCGGCATCGCGGAGGTCGGCGCCGATCAGATCGGCCTTGCGGAGGTCGGCTCCGCTGAGGTCCGCGGCGATCAGGTAGGCGCCGCGAAGGTTCGCTCCGCGCAGGTCCGCGCCTGCGAGGCGGGCGCCCATCAGGTCGGCGCCGCGGTGGTTCTTCTTGCGGCCCGGCACCTTGGCCCGTACGAGTTCGCTGGTCCTGAGCAGCAGGGTGTTGATCTCCTGGCGGAGGGCGGCCACGTCCAGGTCCGCGAGGGCCTGCGCCTCGGCGCGGGTCCACTCCTCGGTCCGGGCGAGCGCGAGGCGCAGCTCGGGATGGACCGGGGCGGCGTCCGGGAGGGCCAGGGCCCCGGCGACGTAGGAGAGCAGTTCGTGCAGCTGCCGCATCACGGGGAAGACGTCGAACATCGCGCGGGTCGTCTCGGGGTGGGTGCGCCAGTCGCGGCCGCCGAAGGTGACCTGGGAGACCTGCTGGCCCGCGCCGAAGCAGTCGAAGACGGTGCAGCCCCGGAAGCCGGTGTCGCGCAGCCGGGTGTGGATGCCGCAGCGGAAGTCCTGGCGGAGGTTCTTGCAGGGGGTTCCGGCGGGCTTGTCCACGGCGAAGTCGCTGGACTTGGCGAAAGGCAGGGCGACGCAGCAGAGCGCGAAGCAGTTGCCGCAGTCGGCTTGCAGGACGGGAAGGGACGCCGCCGGAGAAGCGGCGGGCGGCGTGGCGGGTGGAGTGGGCACGTCGTCCATTGTCACGTGCTGCGCGCCGTCAGCCGCATCTGGAGGGCGGTCCAGGGGGTGCCGTCGACCTCCTCGACGTCCGTGAGCACCTCTTCGGTGCGGAAGCCGAGCCGCTCGTAGATGCGGATCGCCGCGGTGTTGTGGGCCCACACGCCGAGGCTGATCTCCGGCAGGCCCAGCTCGCCGAAGCCGCGCTCGACGGCGAGGGAGACGAGTGCGGCGCCGAGGCCGCGGCCGCGGGCGGCCGGGGCGATCAGGACCCGGCCGAGGCGGGTGCCGGCGACGGAGACGTGCCCGACGGGTTCGCCGGCGGGGGACACGGCGGTCCAGACGAGGCGACCGGGGTCGGCGGCGTAGGCGGCGAGCTGGGCGTCGTCCAGGGGCCAGGACAGACCGGGGCCGGCCCAGGTCATCAGCGCGGCCGGGGTGGTCACCCAGGTGCGCAGCAGGGCGGCGTCGTCGGCGGGCCGGAAGTCGCGCAGGGAGAGGGATCCGCAGAGGGGTGTGGAGGGGGATCCGGAGGGGGGTGTGGCTCGGGGTATCGGGGACTGCGGGTTCATGCGGCCATTGTTGCCGGGCCGGGCCGGGCCGGGGCGGGCTCGACGGGCAGCGTGCAACGGGTGGGCCCGGGTGGGTCGTTGCCCGGTGCGACCGGGTGGGGCGTGTCCCCGTCCCCGGGGTTCCAAGGTGCCGGGCCCGTCAGCGGCGGCGAGCGGGGATGGGAGCGGGAACGGGAGTGGGGGCGGGAGCGGTGTACGCCCGCCGGGCTCGCCGTCCGGGTCTGGTGGACAGGGTTACCTGTGGGTAGCGTGGGGTCATGGGCGCTGCCGAGGGCTTCTACGAGCGGGTCGACACCGGGCGGTACCTGGCCGCGGAGTACACGCGCGGTCCCTGGGACCCGGGCTCGCAGCACGCCGGGCCGCCGGCCGCCCTGCTGGGCCGGGCGGTCGAGGAGCGGCCGGGCGCGCGCGCGGACATGCGGATCGCGCGGATCACTTATGAGATCCTGCGCCCGGTGCCGATCGGGGCGCTGGAGATCACCACCAGCGTGCTGCGGTCGGGCCGCGGCACGGAGGTCGTCGAAGCCGCCCTGTCGCCGGCCGGCGGGGCGGGTCCGGTGATGCTGGCGCGGGCCCTGCGGATCCGGGTGGCGCATGAGGCGGTGCCGGCCGTGGTGCCGGGCCCGCAGCTGCCGCCGCCCGGGGAGGTGGGGGTGACGCCGTTCTTCCCGGTGCCGTGGGAGACCGGCTACCACACGGCGATGGAGACGCGGTTCACCGAGGGCGCCTTCGTCGAGCCGGGGCCCGGGACGTGCTGGATGCGGATGAAGTGCCGCTCGTCGCCGGTGAGGAGACCAGGCCACTGGACCGGGCGCTGATCGCCGCCGATTCCGGCAACGGCATCAGCGCGGTGCTGGACTTCGGCCGGTACGTCTTCGTCAACGGCGACCTCACCGTCCACCTGCACCGCCACCCGGTGGGCGAGTGGGCGTGCGTGGAGGCCCGTACGAGCGTGGACGCGGCCGGGATCGGCCTCGCCGACGCGCGGCTGCACGACGAGAAGGGGCCCATCGGGCGCAGCGCGCAGAGCCTGTTCGTCGCCCCGCGCTGAGACCAACCCCCTTTGCGCGCACGGGAGATGGGTATGGCAGGCTCGGGTGGATGGAGCCGCTGACCCCGACCGATCCCGCGTGGATCGGTGCGTACGCGCTGCTGGCCCGCCTGGGTGCGGGCGGCATGGGGCAGGTGTACCTCGGCCGTTCGCCCGGCGGACGGCTCGTGGCCGTCAAGGTCGTACGGGAGGAGATCACCGGTCATCCCGAGGCGTTGGCCCGTTTCCGGCGGGAGGCGCGGACGGTACGGGCGGTGCGCTCGGCGTACACGGCGAACCTGATCGACGCCTCGCTGGAGGCGGCGCCGTACTGGCTGGCGACCGAGTACGTCGCGGGCCCCACCCTCGGCCGCGCGGTGGGCCGGCGCGGGCCCCTGCCGGCGCGGACCTGCCGGCGGCTGGCCGCGGCGCTGGCCGAGGGGCTGGCGAGCGTGCACGCGTACGGGGTCACGCACCGGGACCTGAAGCCGCAGAACGTCATCCTGGGCGCGCAGGGGCCGCAGCTCATCGACTTCGGCATCGCGCACGGGGTCGGCGCGACCGACCTCACCCGGGACGGGCAGGCTCCCGGCACCCCCGGCTACACGGCGCCCGAGGTGCTCCTCGGCGGGTCCACGGGCCCCGCGGCCGACGTCTTCGCCCTCGGTGCGACGCTCGCCTACGCGGCGACGGGGCGCCCGCCCTTCGGCAGCGGAGCGGCGGCGACCGTCGGCTACCGGGCCGTGTACGAGGGGGTGGACGTGGCGGGGGTGGAGCCGGGCCTCGCGGCGCTGATCGAGGCCTGCATGGCGAAGGACCCCGCGGCGCGGCCGGAGCCGGCGGAGGTGATCCGGCGCTGCGGGGTGCGGGAGGCGCTGGTTGACGACCCGGTGTACGGGGAGCTGGGGGCGCTGGGCGAGCGGGTTCCGCCGCACGGGCTGCGGACCGGCGACGCCGGGAACCCTTACGTGCCGCCGCCGTCGTCGTCGGGACGACCGCGGACCGCCCCGGTCGCGGAGGCTTCCCCGCAGGTGCCCGGCTCCCACGGGGCGGAGGTTTCCGCCGAGGCGGTGACGTCCGTCGGTGTGCCCGGGCCTCGTGACGCGGAGGCCGCCCCGGACGCGGTGACGCCGCGCGGCGCGACGGAGCCCCCCGGCGCGACCGAGGCACTCGACGCCGCCGAGGTCCCCGCCGTGACCGCGGCCCGGCGGCGCTGGGGGGCGCGGATGCGGGGTGGGGCGGGGGTGGTCGTGGGGGCCGGGCTGTGTCTGGTGGTCTGGACGCTGCTGCCGTTCGGCGCCGGCGCGGGTCACGGGGCGGGCGGGGGCGCGTCCGGAAGCGTGGGCGGGCCGGGCGGTGCCACGGGTGCGCCCCCGGATGCGCAGGGCGGGCAGCCGTCCGGGGCCGCCACCTCCCGGCGCGGGGGTGGGGGGCCCGCGGCGTACATCGAGAGCGACCGGGTCTCGCGCCACCGGTGGACGGGGTCCCCCGATCCGGCGCTGGCCGCCCAGGGCGTCGGCCAGTGCGACCAGGTTCCCGAGGAGCAGCCCCCGGGTGCCGGTTTCGTCACCTCGGTGTCGACCACCAGCCACAACGGTGTCCCGGGCACCTCGGCGACCATCCGGATGCGGGTCGAGTACGCGGGGGGCAAGCCGTCGGGACCGGATCCGTACTACGTGGCCGTGGCGGTCAAGCCGCCCCACGACGTCGACCCGGAGACCGGCCGGCCCCTGCCCGGGGACAACCGCTCGGTCGGCTACACCAGCAGGCCGGCGGACCTCCACGCCACGGCGCGGCCCGGGGCAGACGTGACGCTCACCTACCCGGACGACTTCACGCTGCACGCCGCCGGGAAGAAGCGGCCCGCCGTGCCCCTCGCCGGCGACCCGGGGGGCTGGACGGTCGTCTTCTACCACGTCGAGGATGACCCTGCGAAGTACGCCGGCATCGCCTGTTCGGGCTTCCAAGTGGGGTAGTAGGACATGCGACACGGTCGAATCGCACGTTTAAGTGACGGCGATGGGGGAGGGTTGACGGATGCGCAGATTCTGGATGGCCGGCGGGATCGGGATCGGGCTGTGTCTGACCTTCGTGGTGCTGCTCGTCGTGGGTACGTATTCGGCGGCGGCCGGCCTCGCCGGGGCCGGTGCGGCGGGCGGCCGTGCGGTGGGGCTGGCCAAGGGGGCGGTGCCCGCCAAGTACCAGGCGCTGGTGCAGAAGTGGGGCAGCCTCTGCCCGGCCGTCAGCCCGCCCCTGCTCGCCGCGCAGCTGTACTCGGAGAGCGGGTGGAACCCGAGCGCCGTCAGTCCGGCGGACGCCCGCGGCATCGCGCAGTTCATCCCCGGTACCTGGGCGGGTCACGGAATCGACGGAGACGGGGACGGCGACCGGGACATCTGGGATCCCAATGACGCCATCCCGTCGGCGGCTTCGTACGACTGCGAACTCGCCAAGGACGTGGCGAGCGTGGCGGGCGACGCGACGGCGAACATGCTCGCGGCCTACAACGCGGGGGCCTACGCGGTCATCAAGTACGGCGGGGTGCCGCCGTACAAGGAGACCCAGGGCTACGTGAAGACCATCACGACGCTGGCGAAGAGCTTCGCCCGGCCCGTGGGTCGGGTCGCGCCCTCGCAACAGGCCGCCGGAGCAATCTACTTCGCGCAGAAGCAGCTGGGCACGCCCTACCTGTGGGGCGGCAACGGAACGCCCGACCAGGACGGGCGGTTCGACTGTTCGGGGCTGACCAAGGCCGCGTACGAGACGGTGGGGATCGCACTCCCGCGGGTGGCGAACGACCAGTACAACGCCGGTCCGCACCCTTCGCGCGATCAACTGCTGCCCGGTGATCTGGTGTTCTTCTCCGATGATCTGACGAACTCTCGGGACATTCGCCACGTCGGTCTCTACGTGGGCGGCGGCTACATGATCAACGCTCCGTACACCGGCGCCGTCATCCGCTTCGACAAGATCGACACCCCCGACTACTTCGGCGCGACACGGGTGACGAAGGACGGTGCGGAGGCCCTTCCGGAGCGTGCGGACGCCAACAAGGCTCCTGGCAACGCTCCGTGAGGCCCGGGCCCTGAGCTGCGACGACGAGTCACTCTTCGATAACGTTGCCGTGATCATTCGGTGGAGAGTGGAACCCGGCCGCCAGAACGGGCGTTCCATGGACACGGGGGTTTGATCGGGCGGGGGTCGAAGGGGCGTACAGCGCTGTGCGCCCGCAGGGGAACCACGGCAAGAACAAGGGGCCGCATCGCCATGGCTGGACTCGCGACCGGTGGGCCGAACGTGGACGTCAACCTGCTGTACGAGATCAACGGACTGGCCGGGCACGCCCCGCAGTGGCTGGACCGGACCGTGAGCCCGCTCGGTGCTTACGGCATCCCGCTGCTCCTGGTGCTTCTGGTCCTGTGGTGCTGGCGCGGTGCCCGCAGGCAGGACGAGACCGCGGCCGCCGAGTCCTTCGCCGCGCTGGTGTGGGCCCCGCTGGCGGCCGCCCTGGCGCTGCTCCTCAATGTGCCGCTGCGTGAGTTCGTCGGACGGGTGCGGCCCTTCCGGCAGCACGAGGGCCTGTACCTGCTCGACCAGGGCGCCGGCGGCGGCTTCGGGACGGGCTTCGCGCAGACGCAGTTCTCCTTCGTCAGCGACCACGCCACCCTCGCGATGGCCCTGGGCGTCGGCGTGTTCGTGGCGAACCGCAGGCTCGGACTCATCGGGATCGCCCTGGCCCTGGCCGAGGGCGTCTGCCGCGTGTACGCGGGCGTCCACTACCCCACGGACGTGATCGGCGGCTTCGCGCTCGGCACCGCCGTCGTGCTGGTGCTCGCACCGCTGGCGATGGCGCTGCTCAACCCGGTGGTGCGGGCGGTGGCCGGCTCCCCGCGCCTGGGGCGTCTCGTACGGGCGAAGAACCGGCCCCTGCCCCTGCCCGTCGGCCTCGCGCAGGCACCGGCCGCGCAGGCGGAGCCGTGTCCGCACGAGAGCGATCTCGCCGCCTGACCGCGAGACCTGCTCGCTCACGCACGGGCGAACGACTCCCAGACGGTGAGCAGGGCGGCCGCCACCAGGCACAGCGCCGCCGCCCCGAAGAACAGGCGCACCGCCGCCGGGCGGGGCCGGGGCGTCACCGGTCGCCGATGTCGGAGCCGCCCCGCGCACCGTGCGTGCCCTGCGTGCCTGGCGTGCCCTGCGTCTCCTGCCTGCCCTGCCTGCCCTGCCTGCCCTGCGTGCCCTCCGGGTCCGAGGCGCTGGGGGTGTCCGGCGCGGACCGCGCGTCCGACGCGCCCCGCGGGCCGGATCCGGCCCCGCCCCGTCCGCCCCGCGTACCCCGCTCGCCCGCGGACGCCTTCGCGCCCGCCCCCGTGCCCGCGCCCGTGGCGTCCGCGCGGCGGTGGCGCGAGCGCAGCCACAGACCGGTGGCCGCGGCCGCGGCGGTGGTGAGTCCGATGGCCAGCGCCACGTCGCCCGGCCCGTCCGCCGAGCCCACGGGCCGGGCCCAGGCCGCCGCGGCCGGGGCCCCCAGGACGTCGAGGGCGAGGAGCAGGGCCCAGAGAAGGGCCGCGAAGCGGGCAGCGGGTCCTGGCATGAGTCAAGGGCAGCGGCTCCGGCGCGCCGCTGCCAGCCGGGCCGTCCGAACGGGCTACCGGAGCGCCCCCTGGCCGTCGTCCGCCGCGAGACGACGCCCACCCGGATCCCTGGGCGCCGTTACCCGGCGGTGTGCCGGTCGGCGTCCTTGCGTGCCAGGTCGCGGGAGCGGCGGGCCGGACCGCTCCAGCCGCAGGTGCAGACGGCCAGGCAGAACGATCCGCGTTCGGCGGTGGAGACGGTGTGTCCGGCGGGCGGTGGTGAGCGCCGGTGGGGCAGCGAGGCAAGCGGAGGGACCGGGGTCGCTTCGGTGTGCGGTTCCACGCCTCCACGGTACCGGGGCGCGGACGGGCCCGGGAGGGGTGCGGCCCGTGACGGGAAACCCCGGACCTCGTTAAGCGGAGCGGGTGGGGGCCTCGGGCAAGCAGCGGTCATGCGTTGGGGGTTGGCAGGCGATGGTGGTTCACCAGCACAGGCAAGGGCGCGGGCGTGCGGGTGGGGCGGTGCTCGCTGCCGGCGTCACCCTGGCGGTCTCGGCGATGAGCGGCTGCGGCACGGGCGCCGCCAGCGACGCACGGCCTCCCGCGGATGCGGCGGCGGTGGTCCGCGGGGCCTCCGAGGCCCTGGCCAGGGCGGGCAGCGCCCAGGTCCGTACGGCCATGGAGATGGCCACGGGCGGCACCCGCGTCACGATCCGCGGCGAAGGCGGGGTCGACTTCAAGAGCCGGATGGGGCAGCTGCTGGTCATGCTCCCGGCCGATGTGAAGGGCAAGGCCGAACACCGGCCCATCACCGAGCTGCTGGTGCCCGGCGCCCTCTACATGAAGAACCGGGGCGCGGGCGTCCCCGACGACAAGTGGGTCCGGGTCGACACGACGGCCCTCGCCGACGGGAACCTGGTCACCGGCGGGGCCACCGACCCGCTGGTCGCGGCCGAGCTGCTGCGGGGCGTGCAGCAGGTGACCTACGTGGGGGAGACCGAGGTGGCGGGCACCAAGGTGCGGCACTACCGCGGGACCCTCGATCTCGGCCGGGCCGCGGGCAGTGCGCCGCCGGAGGTCAGGGGCGCGCTGGCGGCGGCGGCGAAAGGGTTCCGCAAGGACACCGTGCCGTTCGACGTGTACCTGGACGAGCAGGGACGCTTGCGGAAGGTCCGGCACCGCTTCACCTACGTCAACAATGGCGTGATCGATGTCTCGTCGACCACGCTGCTGTACGGATTCGGGACGCCGGTGACCGTCGTATTGCCCGCAAGCGGGGACATTTACGCCGGGAAGATCGCCGATTGACGGCTCGGACCGGGCCGGCCGGGCGCGTCCGGGCCATGGACCGGTTTCCGGAAATGGTCCATCCGTGTCATGTGCGGTGCGCCCTGCCCTCCCTACGCTGGGAGCCGAGCGCCGATTGCCGAAGACGGACAGATTGAGGTGACACGCGTGACTCCCGCAGGCGGTACGACGGTGCAGGACCACGTGGCGCTCGCCGAGATCGAGCTGTGCGGCGAGCTGATCATCGCGGCCTCCGCGGCCGCCGAGGAGCGGCTGAGCCAGGACCGCATCGACGAGGTCCTGCTGGGCATCGGCCTCTGACCGCCGACGAGGCGAACATCACGTGCATCACGTGCATCACGTGCGCAGGAGGCGGGCGATGGCCTTGGTGGCCTCCTCGACCTTCGCGTCGATCTCCGTGCCGCCCTTGACGGCCGCGTCGGCGACGCAGTGGCGCAGGTGCTCCTCCAGCAGCTGGAGCGCGAAGGACTGCAGGGCCTTCGTGCTCGCCGAGACCTGGGTGAGTATGTCGATGCAGTAGACGTCCTCGTCGACGAGCCGCTGGAGGCCGCGGATCTGGCCCTCGATCCGGCGCAGGCGCTTGAGGTGCTCGCCCTTCTGGTGGTGGTAGCCGTGGACGGCCGTGCCGGATTCGGCCCCGGAGCCCTCCGCCTCGATGGTCGCCATGCGTCCTCCCGTGGTCCGGAACGAGGGGATGCATACCCCTCATGGGTATAGGGTACTGGGCCTTTGCCGTAAGGGCAGGGCCCGTGGTCCTCACTCTGCCTGATGGAGGACACTGGGGAACTGCCGGTTAGCCGTGGCCGGGGGGATGCGCCTAGCATCAGCCTGACCGAATCCAATGCACCCCGAGGACCTCACGTGCGATTTCGTCTGACCCCCAGGGAGACGAGCTTCTACGACATGTTCGCCGCATCCGCGGACAACATCGTCACGGGCTCGAAGCTCCTGATGGAACTGCTCGGAGCGGACTCCTCCGCCCGGGCCGAGATCGCGGAGCGGATGCGGGCTGCGGAACACGCGGGGGACGACGCGACCCACGCGATCTTCCACCAGCTGAACTCCTCCTTCATCACGCCGTTCGACCGCGAGGACATCTACAACCTCGCCTCGTGCCTCGACGACATCATGGACTTCATGGAAGAGGCGGTCGACCTGGTCGTCCTCTACAACGTGGAGGAGCTCCCCAAGGGAGTCGAGCAGCAGATCGAGGTGCTCGCGCGCGCGGCGGAGCTGACCGCCGAGGCCATGCCGCACCTGCGGACGATGACCAACCTCACCGAGTACTGGATCGAGGTCAACCGCCTCGAGAACCAGGCGGACCAGATCCACCGCAAGCTGCTCGCCCAGCTCTTCAACGGCAAGTACGACGCCATAGAGGTGCTGAAGCTCAAGCAGATCGTCGACGTGCTCGAAGAGGCGGCCGACGCGTTCGAGCACGTTGCGAACACGGTGGAGACCATCGCGGTCAAGGAGTCCTGAACCTCGTGGACACCTTCGCTCTGATCGTGACCATCGGTGTCGCGCTCGGTTTCACGTACACCAACGGTTTCCACGACTCCGCGAACGCCATCGCCACCTCCGTCTCGACGCGGGCACTGACCCCGCGGGCCGCCCTGGCCATGGCCGCGGTGATGAACCTCGCCGGTGCCTTCATGGGCAGCGGCGTCGCCAAGACCGTCAGCCAGGGCCTGATCGAGACGCCCCAGGGGAACCGGGGGATGTGGATCCTCTTCGCGGCGCTGGTCGGCGCGATCGTCTGGAACCTGATCACCTGGTACTTCGGCCTGCCCTCGTCCTCCTCGCACGCGCTGTTCGGCGGCATGGTGGGTGCGGCCCTCGCCGGCGGGATCGAGGTCCTGTGGAGCGGCGTGATCGACAAGGTCGTCATCCCGATGTTCCTCTCGCCGGTGATCGGCCTCGTCGTCGGTTACCTGGTCATGGTCCTCATCCTGTGGATGTTCCGCCGGTCCAACCCGCACAAGGCCAAGCGCGGCTTCCGTATCGCGCAGACGGTCTCGGCCGCCGCCATGGCGCTCGGCCACGGTCTCCAGGACGCGCAGAAGACGATGGGCATCGTGGTGATGGCGCTCGTCATCGCCGATGTGCAGGGCCCGGACGACGCGATCCCGATCTGGGTCAAGATCGTGTGCGCCGTGATGCTGTCGCTGGGTACGTACGCGGGTGGCTGGCGCATCATGCGCACGCTCGGCCGCAAGATCATCGAGCTGGACCCGCCGCAGGGCTTCGCGGCCGAGACCACGGGTGCCTCGATCATGTTCGGCTCGGCCTTCCTCTTCCACGCGCCGATCTCCACGACCCATGTGATCACCTCCGCGATCATGGGTGTGGGGGCCACCAAGCGGGTCAACGCGGTCCGCTGGGGTGTCGCCAAGAACATCGTCCTGGGCTGGTTCATCACGATGCCGGCCGCGGCCCTCGTCGCCGCGGTCAGCTTCTGGATCGTGGACCTGGCCTTCGTCTAGGACCACCGGTACGACCGGTACGGCCAGTACGACGGAAACGGGCCGGCTCCCCCCACCCAGGGGGAGCCGGCCCTTTCTTTTCCGCCTTGCGGTGGCACCGCCATGCAGCACCGCAGGACGCCTGGATCACGCGGACCGGCCGCGTGAGGTCCCGCCGGGCCTAGCCGAAGCGGCCCGAGATGTAGTCCTCGGTGGCCTGGACGGACGGGTTGGAGAAGATCCGGTCCGTGTCGTCGATCTCGACGAGCTTTCCGGGCTGGCCGACCGCGGAGAGGTTGAAGAAGGCGGTGCGGTCCGAGACGCGGGCCGCCTGCTGCATGTTGTGCGTCACGATGACGATCGTGAAGCGCTCCTTGAGCTCGCCGATGAGGTCCTCGATGGCGAGGGTGGAGATCGGGTCGAGGGCCGAGCAGGGCTCGTCCATGAGCAGGACCTGCGGCTCGACCGCGATGGCGCGGGCGATGCACAGGCGCTGCTGCTGGCCGCCGGAAAGGCCGGAGCCCGGCTTGCCCAGGCGGTCCTTGACCTCGTTCCAGAGGTTGGCGCCCTGCAGGGAGCGCTCCACGATGTCGTTCAGTTCCGACTTCTTGAAGCTGCCGTTCAGCCGCAGGCCCGCCGCGACGTTGTCGAATATCGACATGGTGGGGAAGGGGTTCGGACGCTGGAAGACCATGCCGACCGTGCGCCGGACCGCGACCGGGTCCACGCCGGGGCCGTAGAGGTTCTCGTCGTCCAGGAGGACCTTGCCCTCGACGCGGCCGCCGGGGGTGACCTCGTGCATGCGGTTCAGGGTGCGCAGGAAGGTGGACTTGCCGCAGCCGGAGGGGCCGATGAAGGCGGTCACGGAGCGGGGTTCCACGGTCATCGAGATGTCGTCGATGGCCTTGTGGGTGCCGTAGAAGGCGGAGAGGCCGCTGACGTCGATTCGCTTGGCCATGAGGGGTCACTTCGCTTTCATAGTCGCGTCAGCGACCGGTCTTCGGGGCCTTCCAGCGGGCGATGCCGCGGGCCACCAGATTCAGGATCATGACGAAGGCGATCAGGACGAGGGCCGCGGCCCAGGCCCGGTCGTAGGAGGCTTCACTGCCGACCTTGTACTGCTCCCAGATGTAGAGGGGGAGCGAGGACTGGGCGCCTTCGAAGGGGTTGTTGTTGATCAGCTGGGACCCGAAGACGAGCAGCATGATCGGTGCGGTCTCACCGGCGATGCGGGCCACGGCCAGCATGACACCGGTGGAGATGCCCCCGATGGCCGTCGGGAGCACGACCTTGAGGATCATGCGCCACTTCGGCACGCCGAGGGCCAGGGCGGCCTCGCGCAGCTCGTTGGGGACGAGCTTGAGCATCTCCTCGGTGGAGCGGACCACGACCGGCATCATCAGGATCGACAGGGCCAGCGCGCCGGCGAAGCCGGAGGGGCCGAAGCCGAGCATCAGGTTCCAGGTCGTCAGGATGAACAGGCCCGCGACGATGGAGGGGATGCCGGTCATGACGTCGACGAAGAAGGTCACGGCCCGGGCGAGCGAGCCCCGGCCGTACTCGACCAGGTAGACGGCGGTCAGCAGGCCGATGGGCGCGGCGATCGCGGTGGCCAGGCCGACCTGCTCCAGCGTGCCGATCAGGGCGTGGTAGACGCCGCCGCCCTCGTCGAAGCTCGTCACGCCGTTCATGGAGTGGCTGAGGAAGTTGCCGTCGAGGAGCGCGATGCCGCGGCTGATGGTGGTCCACATCAGCGAGAGCAGCGGGATGACCGCGAGGACGAAGCAGACCCAGACGACGGACGTCGCGACGCGGTCCTTGGCCTGGCGGCGGTTCTCGACGACCGAGCTGGCGGTGTAGGTGATGACGACGAACAGCAGGGCCGCGAGGAGACCCCACTGGACCTTGCTGTGGAGGCCGAAGACGAGGCCGGCGCCGGCGCCGAGGGCGAGCGAGAGGACCGCGATGCCGGCCGGGGCCCAGCGGGGCAGGCCGCCCCGGGTGAGGCTGGTGGGGGCTGCGGACTTCAGGGACCGGGCGGGCCGCTGGTCCTGGATCGTGTGGCTCATCAGGCGTTCGCCCCCGAGAAGTCCTTGCGGCGAGCGATGATCAGGCGGGCCGCGCCGTTGACCAGCAGGGTGAGCAGGAAGAGGACCAGGCCGGAGGCGATCAGCGCGTCCCGGCCGAACTCGTTGGCCTCGTCGAACTTGGCGGCGATGTTCTGCGCGAAGGTGCCGCCGCCCGGGTCGAGGATGTGCAGCGAGATCAGGAAGCTCGGGGACAGGACGGTCGCCACGGCCATGGTCTCGCCGAGTGCGCGGCCGAGGCCGAGCATCGAGGCGGAGATGACGCCGGAGCGGCCGAAGGGCAGCACCGACATGCGGATGACCTCCCAGCGGGTCGCGCCGAGGGCCAGGGCGGCCTCCTCGTTCATGCGCGGGACCTGCAGGAAGACCTCGCGGCTGACGCTGGTCACGATCGGCAGGATCATGATCGCGAGCAGGATGCCGACGGTGAAGAGCGACCGGGCGACGCCGACCTGGGTCTTCTCGAAGACGTAGGTCCAGCCCAGGAACTCGTCCAGCCACAGGTTCAGGCCGCCGAGCTGCGGGACGAGGAAGAGGGCGCCCCAGATGCCGTAGATGATCGACGGTACGGCGGCCAGCAGGTCGACCACGTAGGCGAGGGACATGGCGAGCTTGCGCGGCGCGTAGTGCGAGATGAACAGGGCGATGCCGACGGCGATCGGAACCGCGATGGCCATCGCGATGATCGAGCTGACGACGGTGCCGAAGAGCAGGACGGCTATGCCGAAGACGGGCGGGTTGGCCGACGCGTTCCAGTCGAAGGTGGTGAGGAAGTTGCCCTCGTTCTTCGACAGGGCGATCGAGGCGCGGTAGGTGAGGAAGCCGGCGATCGACGCCATGATCACCAGGAGGAGGATGCCGGAGCCCTTGGAGAGCCCGGCGAAGATCTTGTCACCGGCGCGGCCGGTGGACCCCTTGCTCCTGGCGACAGGCGGAGCCGTGTCTGTCTGGACGGGTGTGGTGGAAGCCATGGTCTTTCCGGTCTGTGTGGGGGGCGGGCCCCCTGGCGGCGGTGCACCGGATTCCCCTGGGTGGAGGGGAAGGGTCCCCGGGGGCCGGCCCGCTCGGACGGGAGCGGACCGGCACCTCGGGGGTCAGGGTCAGCCCAGCGAGGCGACGACCTCACGGACCTTGGCGTTGATCTCGGCCGGGATCGGCGCGTAGCCGTTCTCCAGGAGGACCTTCTGGCCCGCGTCCGAGGCGGTGTAGTTGAGGAAGGACTTCACGGTCGGCAGGGTCTCGGCCTTGTTGCCCTTGTCGCAGACGACCTCGTACGTCACCAGCACGAGCGGGTAGGCGCCCTCGGCCTTGGTGGTGTAGTCGAGCTTCAGGGCCAGGTCGGAGCCGGTGCCGGAGATCTTGGCGGCGGAGATGGCCTTGGAGGCGTTCTCGCCGGTGGCCTTGACCGGGGCGGACGCGCCCGTGTTCAGGTCGACCGTCTTGATGCCCTGCGAGGCGGCGAAGGAGAGCTCGAAGTAGCCGATCGCCCCGTCGACCTGCTTGACCTGGGCCGCGACACCGGCGGAGCCGGAGGCGGCCTGGCCGCCGGGGGCGGCCCACTTCTTCGCGGCCTCGTGCGGCCAGGCGTCGGGCGCGGCGGCCTTGAGGTACTTGGTGACGTTCTCGGTGGTGCCCGAGTCGTCGGAGCGGTGGAAGGCCTGGATGGCGGTCGAGGGGAGCGTGACGCCGGGGTTCAGCTTCTTGATCGCCTCGTCGTCCCACTTCTTGATCTTGTCGTTGAAGATGTTGGCGATCGTGGCCGCGTCCAGGTTCAGCTTGTCCACACCGGCGACGTTGAAGCCGAGCGCGATCGGACCGCCGACCATGGGCAGGTCCACGCCCTGGCCACCGGTGCAGATCTTCTTGGACTCCTCGACCTGCTCCGGCTTCAGCGCCGAGTCGGAGCCGGCGAAACCGACGGTGCCCTGGTTGAAGGCGACGATGCCCTCGCCGGAGGAGGAGGACTTGTAGTTGACCTCGACGCCGGAGCAGGCGGCCATGTAGTTCTTGACCCAGATCTCGACCGCGTTCTTCTGCGCGGAAGAGCCCGAGGCCAGGAGCTTGCCCTTGGCCCCGTCGCACTTGATGTCACCGGCGGCGGCCGCCGACGGCTTGCCGGTGGCCGAACCGTTGTCCTTGGTGTTGTCGTCCGAGCCGCACGCCGTGAGGACCAGGGCGCCGGACACGACGAGGGCCCCGAGGGCAGAGGCACGAAGCCGGTTCTTGCGCTGAAGCTTCACTGTCGGGTGTTCCTTCCAGAAGCCGCCGGCCGCTTTCTGTATCGGGGCGGCGTGCGAAGAGGACTACGTCGGGTGCCCGGCCGCGCCGCTCGTCCTGCCCGCGACCCGCACCGTGCACGACTGAAATTAGGCAGAACAGGTGAAGCCGCCGACCGGGGCGAGTGAACGGACGGTGAACCGTGGCGGACGACCCGGTGCACCTGCCCGGTTCCGCACCCCGACGTCATCGGCCGTTATCCACCCGTTACCTCGGCGTGACCGCGTTCGCGCACGTCGCGGGCGCCGGACGCCACGGCGGAAGCCGGCAGCCAGATCCGGCGGAAGTCGTACCGGGCCGCCTCGGCCTCGTGTCGCTGGTCCGCGTGCAGGACGCCCAGGGCGTACGCGGTGGCCGGGGCGATGCGCGGGGTGCGGGCCGCCGTCGCCGAGGCGGCCGCCGCCTCGGCCGCGTCCCGCTGGCGGTCCAGGGCCTCGCCCGCCAAGGCGGGCCGGGTCACCTCCCCGCCCAGCGCCTCCCGCGCGTAGCGGTGGACGCGCAGCAGGCGGCGCACCTCGTGCCAGAGTCCGTCGTGGGCCGCGTCGTACGGGTGCGCGCCGGCGGCCGCGGGCAGGGCGGCCACCGCAGCAGACAGGCGGGTTTCGGCCACCGCTGCCAGCGGTACGAGGACCTCCTCCACCTGCCCCCGGGCCGCGACGGGGTCCAGCGGGACCTCCGAGGCCAGCACCGCCACCGCGTCCGCGACGGCGTGGAAGCGCGCCGAGCCGAGCGCCTGGAGGGTCGCCGAATGCGCGCGGGCCCGCGCCAGGGTCAGCTGGCGCTCCAGCAGTGCGCCCGCGCGCGCCGAGCCCACCGTGAGGGCGCCCGCCGTGCCGCGCTGCGCCGGGACCTCGCACGATCCTGACAAGCGGTGCAGCGCGTCCATCAGCCGGGCCAGCCGGGAGGCGTACGCGTGCTCGTCCGCCAGGGTCGAGGACAGCCACACCAGCTCGGTGCGCAGACCGTCCGCCCAGGCGGATTCCGTCACCCCTCGGAAGGTGGCCAGGGATCCGCTGATCCGTCGCGCGGCCCCCCGCAGGCTGCGCGCCGCCTCGGTCCCGTCCGCGGCGTCGCCGCCGGGCCCGCCGGCCGCGCTCTGTGCGCACAGGCGCATCGCGCGCAGGAAAGCGGTGGCCTGGGAGCGCAGGTACGTGCCGAGCACGTCACCCGCGCCGGCCATCGGTTCATGGTTTGGCTGAGCCACGCCGGCGCCTCCGGGCGTCTATGAGCATCTCCTGAACGTGCCGCAGCGGCTGGCCTTCCGCATCGGTGCTGTGCCGGGTCCATTCGCCGTCCGGGCCCAGGTGCCAGGAGGAGGTCAGGTCGGACATCCCGGTTTCCAGCATCCGGTCCAGTGCCGCGCGGTGGGCCGGGTCGGCGACCCTGACCAGTGCCTCGATGCGGCGGTCGAGGTTGCGGTGCATCATGTCGGCGCTGCCGATCCACACTTCGGGTTCGCCGCCGTTGCCGAAGGCGAAGACCCGGGAGTGCTCCAGGAAGCGCCCGAGGATGGAGCGGACCCGGATGTTCTCCGAGAGCCCGGTGACCCCGGGGCGCACCGCGCAGATGCCGCGGACCCAGATGTCGATGGGCACGCCCGCCTGGGAGGCCCGGTAGAGCGCGTCGATGAGGGCTTCGTCGACGATCGAGTTCATCTTCAGGCGCACGGACGCGGGGCGGCCGGCCCGGTGGTGGTCGGCCTCCTTGTCGATCCGCGCTATGAGACCGTCGCGCAGCGAGCGCGGGGCGACCATCAGCCGCCGGTAGGTCTCGCGGCGCGAGTATCCGGACAGCCGGTTGAAGAGGTCGGAGAGGTCCGCGCCGACCTGCGGATCGGCGGTGAGCAGGCCGAGGTCCTCGTAGAGCCGGGCGGTCTTGGGGTGGTAGTTGCCGGTGCCCACGTGCGAGTAGCGGCGCAGCTGGTCGCCTTCCTGGCGGACCACGAGGGACAGCTTGCAGTGGGTCTTCAGGCCGACGAGCCCGTAGACGACGTGGCAGCCGGACTCCTCCAGCTTGCGCGCCCATTTGATGTTGGCCCGCTCGTCGAAGCGGGCCTTGATCTCGACGAGTACGAGGACCTGCTTGCCGGATTCGGCGGCGTCGGTCAGGGCGTCGACGATGGGGGAGTCGCCGGAGGTGCGGTAGAGCGTCTGCTTGATGGCCAGGACGTCCGGGTCGGCGGCGGCCTGCTCCAGGAAGGCCTGCACCGAGGTGGAGAAGGAGTCGTAGGGGTGGTGCAGCAGGACGTCCCGCTCGCGCAGCGCGGCGAAGATGTCCGGCGCGGACGCGGACTCGACCTCCGCCAGGTCCCGGTGGGTGCCGGCGATGAACTTGGGGTACTTCAGCTCGGGCCGGTCCAGGGAGGCGATCCCGAAGAGGGCGGTCAGATCGAGCGGGCCGGGCAGCGGGTAGACCTCGGAGGCGTCCACGTTCAGCTCCTGGACCAGCAGGTCCAGGACTCCCGGGTCGATGGACTCCTCGACCTCCAGGCGCACGGGCGGCCCGAAGCGGCGCCGCATCAGCTCCTTCTCCAGGGCCTGGAGGAGGTTTTCGGCGTCATCCTCCTCCACCTCCAGGTCCTCGTTGCGGGTCACGCGGAACATGTGGTGCGCGAGCACCTCCATGCCGGGGAACAGCTCCTCCAGGTGCGCCGCGATGACGTCCTCCAGCGGGACGTAGCGGTGCGGGGATGCCTCCAGGAAGCGGGAGAGGAGCGGCGGGACCTTGACCCGGGCGAAGTGGCGGTGGCCGCTGACCGGGTTGCGCACGACCACGGCCAGGTTCAGGGAGAGGCCGGAGATGTACGGGAAGGGGTGCGCGGGATCCACGGCCAGCGGGGTCAGGACCGGGAAGATCTGGTTGCGGAAGAGCGTGAAGAGGCGGGCCTGCTCCTTCTCGGTGAGGTCCGGCCAGCGGATGAGGTGGACGTCCTCCTCGGCGAGCGCCGGGCAGATGTCCTGCTGGAAGCAGGCGGCGTGGCGGGCCATGAGCTCGCGCGAGCGCGTCCAGATGAGGTCCAGCACCTCGCGGGGCTGCAGGCCGGACGCGGAGCGGGTGGCGACACCGGTCGCGATGCGCCGTTTGAGGCCGGCGACGCGGACCATGAAGAACTCGTCGAGGTTGCTCGCGAAGATCGCCAGGAAGTTGGCGCGCTCCAGGAGCGGGGTCGTCGGGTCCTCGGCGAGCTCCAGCACCCGCTCGTTGAAGGCGAGCCAGCTGCGTTCCCGGTCGAGGAAGCGGCCCGGGGGGAGCTCCCCGCCGTCCTTGTCGTCGTAGGCGTCGAGATCGGCGTCGAGGTCGGGTTCGAGGTCGACGTGGGGACGGTGCGCCGATATGGAGCCGAGACGGGCGTGTGCGCCGGTGACGGCGTTGCCGGGGCCCGGGCCGGCCGGGCCCGTGGCGGAGGGACGGGTCGGGTGCTGTGCGGGGACCTCGGTGGGGCCTGCGCTGGGCTGGTGGCTCATGACTCCATTCTTCCGCGCACGGGGCAGGACAGGCGCGTCGGAAGCGTCGGCTGTCAGCCGGAGTCGGGGATGCATGGGGGGAGACTCGCAAGCGCGTCTTAATGCCCGGTGAATGGCGCGTGGCATCCCGGGTCGAGCTGTTCCGTCGGTGTCGGTGTCGGTGTCGGTGTCGGCGTCGGCGTCTGCGTCGGCGTCGGCGTCTGCGCCGGGGCCGGGGCCGGGCGGACCCCCCTGCGGGGACGCCACACCGGGGGGCCGGGCGCCCGGGGGCCCGTGGCCCCCGCGCCCCGCGTTCCCGGGCCCCGCGTTCCCGCGCCTCGCGTTCCGTTCCCGGGGTTCCCTGCCTTTGGGCGGGTCCGCCCAGCCCCCGGGTCTGCGGCACACTGCGCGCCCCGGGGCTGGGGGTTTGCCGCGCCTGCGCGCCCCGCCCTTCGTGGCGTCGGCGGGGCGGGGCGCCGGGGGCGGGCGGGGTCAGCTTTCCGTGCGGTACATCAGGTCCACCTCGTGGGTGGTGAAGCCGAGGCCCTCGTAGACGGCCAGGGCCGCCGGGTTGTCGGCGTCCACGTACAGCATCGCCGTCGGCAGACCCTGCGCGGCCAGGTGGCGCAGGCCGATCGCCGTCAGGGCCTTGCCGAGGCCGCCGCCCTGGGCGTCCGGGCGGACGCCGACCACGTAGACCTCGCCGAGCCGCTCCGCCGCGTGGACCTTCGTCCAGTGGAAGCCGACCAGCTCTCCGCCCCGCTCGGCGAGGAAGAAGCCCTCGGGGTCGAACCAGGCCTGCGCGATCCGGTCGTCCAGGTCCCGCTGGGTCAGGGAGCCCTGCTCGGGGTGGTGGGCGAAGGCCGCCGCGTTCGCCGCGAGCCAGGCCGCGTCATCCGCCCCGGGCACGAAGGCCCGTACGGTCACCCCCTGCGGAAGCACCGCCTCCGGCAGTGGGTCCGCGTCCGCGCCGAGCGGCCGGCGCAGCTGGCGCAGCTCGCGGAAGAGGGTCAGGCCGAGCACCTGCGCGAGGTGCCGGGCGGCCGGCTTGCCGCCGTGCGCCCACACCCGGATCCGCTTGCCGGAGGCGGCCAGCAGGGCCGTGCCCAGCGCCCGCCCGTGGCCGCGGCCGCGCAGCGCCGGGTGGACGACGAGCTCGGCTGCCGGGGCCTCCACCGGGTCGGTGTCCTCCAGCTGCCCGTATCCGGCGAGCCGGCCGCCCTGGGTCAGCAGGAGGTGCCGGACCCCCTCGCGGGGCCCGCCGCGCAGCCGGAGCCGTCCCTGCTCGGAGACGGCGGTGGTGCCGTCGCTCCCCGCCGCTTCGTCGATCAGGGCGAGTACGGCCGCGGCCTGTTCCTCCGTCAGCTCGTCGAGCGTGTCAATCTGCCGTCCCGGCTCCAGGGCCGCTGCTGCGTCAGTCATGGCACGAGCCTACGACCGCGGCGGCCACGTGGCGGAGTACGGCCGCGGCGTCGGTCCGCCTTCTGCGCGTAACCACCTCGATACCCGCTACCCCCTGTCGTGCTACGCGCGTTGACCATAGGCTTCGGCGGACCTCCCAGTTATCGCTGTCCGCAAAGGGGATTCAATGTCAGCGACGCCACAACGGCACCTCCGAGCCCGCCGGTTGACCCTCGCCGCCCTCGCCGTCACGGCCGGGGCCGGGGCGATGGTGGCCGCCGCACTGCCGGCCGGTGCCGCGAGTGGTGGCGGCGGTGCCAAGAGCCGGACCGTCGATGTGCAGATGCTGTCGTTCAACGACTTCCACGGCACGCTGGAGCCCCCGCAGGGCTCCTCCGGCAACGTGACCGAACGTCAGGCCGACGGCACCACCAAGGCCATACCCGCGGGCGGTGTCGAGTACCTCGCGACCAGCCTGCGCGAGGCCCGCAAGGGCCACGAGTACTCCGTCACCGCCGCGGCCGGCGACATGATCGGCGCCAGCCCCATGCTGTCCGGGCTCTTCCACGACGAGCCGACCATCGAGGCGCTGAACAAGCTCGACCTGGACGTCACCAGCGTCGGCAACCACGAGTTCGACGAGGGCCGGGCCGAGCTGCGCCGCATGGCGTACGGCGGCTGCCACCCGGTCGAAGGCTGCTTCGAGCCGGGCAAGGAGTTCACGGGCTCCGAGTTCCAGTACCTGGCCGCGAACGTCATGGACGAGAAGACCAAGCGCCCGCTGATGTCGCCGACTTTCATCTGGAAGAAGGGCGACGTCAGGATCGGCTTCATCGGCGTGACCCTGGAGGGCACTCCGGACGTCGTGACCGCCGAGGGCGTCAAGGGCCTGAAGTTCGGCGACGAGGTCGAGACGATCAACAAGTACGCCGCCGAGCTGAACAAGCAGGGCGTGAAGTCGATCGTGGCGCTGATCCACGAGGGCGGTCTGCCCGCGAACGGCGCCTACAACTACGACTGCGACGTCCCGGGTGCGGGCGCCGGCATCTCCGGCGCGATCGTGGACATCGCCAAGAACGTGGACCCGAAGGTCGACGCGGTGGTGACCGGCCACACCCACCAGGCGTACGCCTGCAACATCCCCGACCCGGCGGGCAACCCGCGCACGGTCACCTCGGCCGCCTCCATCGGGCGCCTGTACACGGACACGACCCTCACCTACGACCGGCAGACCAAGGACATCGTCCGTACGCCGGTCAGCTCGCCGAAGCCGGTCAACAAGGTCGTGAACCGCGAGCAGCCCAAGGCGGCGGACATGTCCGAGCTGATCAGCCGCTGGAAGACGCTGGCGGACCCGATCGCGGGCCGTCCCCAGGGCTTCATCTCCGCCGACATCCAGGGCCGCGGCTCGGAGGCGTACGAGAAGCCGCTCGGCGACCTGATCGCCGACGCACAGCTGGAGGCGCTGTCCCCGGCGGACAAGGGCGGCGCGCAGCTGGCCCTCATGAACCCGGGCGGCATCCGCTCGGACCTCGCCTACAAGGCTTCGGGTGAGGAGGGCGACGGCGTGGTCACCTACGGCGAGTCCTTCACCGTCCAGCCGTTCACCAACATGATGAACGTCGTGGACCTGACCGGCGCCCAGCTTCTCACCGCGCTCCAGCAGCAGGTCAGCGGGCCGGTCAACGGCGCGAACCCGAAGATCCTCCAGGTGTCGAAGGGCTTCACGTACACCCTGGACATGACGAAGTCGGGCGGGGACCGCGTCGTCGTGGACTCGGTGCGCCTCGGTGGCGCGCCGATCGACCCGGCGAAGACCTACCGGGTCGCGATGAACGAGTTCCTGGCGGGTGGCGGCGACGGCTTCACCGTCCTGAAGGAGCACAAGAACAAGCTGGTGGGCGCCTCCGACCTGGACTGCTTCAACGCCTACCTGACGAACAACTCCTCGGCGGCGGCCCCGATCGCCCCGCCGGCGGCGAACCGGATCACCGTCGTCAAGTAGCGGCGAGCGCGTACGGTACGCCCGGAGGGGCGGTGGGCCCGGCCGGGGGCCCGCCGCCCCTCCGGCGTTCCCGGCCGGGGGCGGCGGTGCTCAGAGGTCCGCGAGGAACGTACGGACGGCTTCGGCGAAGCCCTGCGGGTCCTGGAACGGCACGAAGTGCTCGGTGTCGAGGCCCGCGTACGAGGTCCCCGGGCGCCGGGCGACCATCGCGTCGGCCAGCTCCTGCGGGAGCACGGCGCTGCGCCTGCCGTGGACCAGCAGCGCCGGGCAGGTGCTGGCGAGCCAGACGTCCCAGCGGGAACCGTCGCCCTCGGCGAGGGTGGCCAGGGTGGCCCGGGGGTGGAAGGGCAGCCGCCAGCCCTCTCCACCGGGCAGCGGCCGCAGGAACGGGCCGACGCCCTCGCCGAGCGGACCGAGGGCGGTGACGAGCTCCTCGCGGGTGCGGGCGGTGTACGGCAGGTCGTGGAGGAAGTCCCAGAAGGACGGGCCGTCGGTGCGCGGGCTCTCCACGGGGGCGTCGACGTTGACGAGGGCGCGGACCAGGTCCGGGCGGGCGGCGGCCAGGTGGAAGGCGTTGATCCCGCCGAGCGAGAAGCCGAGCACGGCCACCGGGGCGCCGGGGTCCCGGTGAAGCGGGTGGTCCGGGCCTTGCAGGTCCGGGCGTTGCAGGTGTTCCAGGAGGGCGACCGCGTCCGAGACGTAGCCCTCGCGGCGGTAGTCGGCGGCCAGGTCGGAATCGCCGTGGCCGCGCTGATCGGGGGCGATGACCCGCCACTCGTCGCCGAGGGCGGTGGCCAGGCCGGCGAAATGGGCGCCTTCGGACATGCCGCCGTGGAGGGCGAGGAGCGGCTGGCCGGGACCACCGAAGTCCAGGTAGGACAGGGCGCGCCCACCGATGCGCAGCTCGTGGCGCGTGGCCCCTCGCACCGCCCCCGCGCCGCCGCCGGCCCTCGCGGTACCGCCCGCACCGGGGCCCGCACCGGGGCCCGCACCGGGACCGGCGGCTGCGCCCGTACCGGGACTCGCGTCGCGGCCCGGGCCGCCTCCCACCGGGGGGCTCGCACCTTCGCCCGCGCTCCCGCTCGGCGTTCCGCTCGTGGTTCGGCTCGTGGTCTGGCTCATGGTTCAGCGCTCCCGGTTTCGAGGAGGGGACCTTCCGACACCAGTAGCGTGTCAGTATTTGGGCAGGCGCGCAATACGTTCGTGTAGGGCGGCTGCCCAAAACGGTGCGCGGATACGATCCCGCCATGGGAAATCGCGAGGACCTGCTGGCCGGAGCGCGCCGCTGCCTGGAGGAGAAGGGGTACCTGCGCACCACCGTGCGCGACATCGCCTCCGCGTCGCAGGTGAGCATGGCCGCGATCGGCTACCACTTCGGATCGCGGGAGGCCCTGCTCAACCAGGCGCTGTTCGCGGCCATGGACGAATGGGCCGCGGGAGCCGGCAGGCTCGCCGGGCAGGGCGACACCGCCGAGGAGCGCTACGCCGACACCTGGGACCGCAAGATCCGGGACTTCGGCGACATGCGATGGCTCTGGATCGCCGGTGTCGAGGCGTTCGTGCACGCCCAGTCCTCCCCGGAACTGCTCGCGACCCTGGCCGAGAGCCAGCGCCGCTCCCGCCGCATGGTGGCGGCGCAGCTGCGCGGGGTGCCGCAGGACGCGGTCGGCGAAGACGACGTACGGGCCCTCGGGTCGGTGCACATCGCGCTGCTGAGCGGGGTGATGGTGCAGAGCCTGACCGACCCGGAGCAGACCCCGACCGGGCCGCAGATCGTCCAAGGGCTGCGCACGATGGTGGAGTTGCTGGAAAGGTAGCCACTACCGACGGGTAGTAAAGGCGGGTCCCGCACGCCATAATCCGGTCCCACCAACGGGTCGGCAAAGGGGCGGGCATGGGCATGGGCATGGGTCTGGACCGGCGGGCGTTTCTGGCGGGGGCGGGCGCACTGGTGGCCGGTGCCGCGGTGGGGCTGGGGACGGCGGGTCCGGCCGCCGCGCGCACCCTCGCCACCCAGGACTGGATGGCCGGCCTGGCCGACTCCACTGCTTTGCAGCGCATGACGATCCCCGGCACCCACGACTCCGGCGCCCGCCAGGGCGGGCTCTACGTCGCCTGCCAGAACACCTCGATCGCCGGGCAACTGGACTCCGGCATCCGGTTCCTGGACGTGCGCTGCCGGGTGACCGGCGGGTCCTTCGCCATCCACCACGGTTCCTTCTACCAGAACCTGATGTTCGGGGACGTGCTGGTGGACTGCTGGAACTTCCTCGCCGCGCACCCCTCCGAGACCGTCCTGATGCGGCTCAAGCAGGAGTACTCCACGGACAGCGACGCCGCTTTCCGCGCCGTCTTCGACGACTACCTCGACAACCGCGGCTGGCGACCGCTGTTCCGCATCGCCGACGCGTTGCCCACCCTCGGACAGGCGCGCGGCAAGGTGGTGCTGCTCGCCGACAACGGCGGGCTGCCGGGGCTGCGGTACGGCGACGGCAACGTCTTCGACATCCAGGACGACTACAACGCCGAGCCCTTCGCCAAGCGCGGCAAGATCGAGAACCACTTCCGCCGGGCCGTCCAGCAGCCCGGGAAACTCTTCGTGAACTACGCCAGCACCGCCGCGTACATGCCGCCCCGCTGGAACTCCGACCGCCTCAACCCCCAGGTGCACGCCTTCGTCGACGGCGGGGAGATGGCCGGCCGGACCGGCCTCGGAATCGTCCCGATGGACTTCCCCGGCACCCGGTCCGGCCTGGTGGACTCACTGATCCGGCACAACTGACGGGCCGTCCGGCGGCGGGGCCGGCGCCCCCGGGATGCGGAGCACGGCCTCCGTGCCCTGGCCACCGTCGGCCGCCGCCCGCAGCTCGGCGCTCCCGCCGGTGCGGGCGACCGTGCGGGCCACGATCGACAGGCCCAGGCCGCTGCCGGGCAGGGCGCGTGCCGAGGGTGAGCGCCAGAACCGTTCGAAGACGTGGGGCAGGTCCTCCGCCGGGATGCCCGGGCCGCGATCCCGTACGGTCAGTTCGCCCGCCCGCAGCGTCACCTCGACCGCGCCGCCCGGCGGGCTGAACTTCACCGCGTTGTCCAGGACGTTGACGACCGCGCGCTCCAGCGCTGCCGCCTCTCCCCGGACGTACCAGGGCTCCAGCGCCGAGGCGAAGTCCAGCTCAGGACCGCGCAGCCGGGCCCGGGACAGCGCGGCCGCGGTGATCTCGTGCAGGGCCACCACACCCAGCGGCCCGGGGGACACCGCGTCCGGGCGGGACAGTTCCTGGAGGTCACCTATCAGCGCGGCGAGCTCCGTCATCTGCGCCTTGACCGAGGCCAGCAGTTCCCGGCGGTCCTCCGGCGGAATGGGCCGTCCGGTCTCCTCGCTGCGGGCGAGCAGCTCGATGTTGGTGCGCAGGGAGGTGAGGGGGGTGCGCAGCTCGTGCCCGGCGTCCGCGATCAGCTGCGCCTGGCGCTCCTGGGAGGAGGCGAGCGCGGCCGTCATGGAGTTGAAGGACCGCGACAGGCGGGCGATCTCGTCGTCTCCCCGGTCGGGGATCCGCACGTTCAGGTCCTCGGTCCGGGCGATGTGCTCGACGGCGCCGGTCAGTTCGTCGACCGGCCGCAGGCCCGTCCGGGCCACCCACAGCCCGGCCGCGCCGGCTCCGACCACGCCGACGCCCGAGACGAAGAGGAGCACCCAGGCCAGCGTGGACAGCGGCCGGTCGATGTCGGCCAGGGGTTTGGCGACGGACAGGGCGGCGGCCCGGCCGTCCAGCAGGGCGGGCTGGGTGTAGACCCGGACCGCGACCCCGTCGGTGGTGGTCGCGTCGTAGGGGGTGGCCTCGCGCCTGCGCTGGGCCACCTGGAGGTCGGTGTCGCTGATGCGCAGGGTGCTGCGGCCGTCGACCCAGCAGTGGCCGCCGTCCGGCAGCACGATCTGCACCTGGGCGCTGAGATTGTTCGCGGGCCGCTCCGGCAGGGTGGTGCCGGAGACACAGCCGAGCGACCGGAACACCTGATTGGCCTGCGCCTCGGCGTTGGTGGACCGCAGCGAGCTGTCCAGCTGGTCGCGGAGCTGGGTGCGCACCATCACCCAGCACACCGCCGCCACGGCGGCCACGGCGAGCGCGACGGCCACCGTGACCAGCAGCGCCAGGCGCGAGCGCAGCGGCAGCGCGCGGAACCGGGCCGCCGGGCTCACTCGGGGCCGCTCTCACCCGCGCGCAGGACGTAGCCCACCCCGCGCACGGTGTGGACGACGCGGGGCTCGCCGCCCGCCTCGGTCTTGCGGCGCAGGTACATCACGTACACGTCCAGGGAGTTGGAGCTGGGTTCGAAGTCGAAGCCCCAGACGGTCTTGAGGATCTGCTCGCGGGTCAGGACCTGGCGCGGGTGGGCCAGGAACATCTCCAGGAGCGTGAATTCGGTACGGGTCAGCTCCACGGGCCGTCCGGCCCGGGTGACCTCGCGGGTCGTGAGGTCCATGCGCAGGTCGCCGAAGGTCAGCGTGTCCTGCGGCCCTTCGGCGCCGGGTCGCGGGGCGGCGTAGGAGCTGCGGCGCAGCAGGGCGCGGACGCGGGCGAAGAGCTCGTCGAGTTCGAAGGGCTTGACGAGGTAGTCGTCGGCCCCCGCGTCGAGGCCGGTGACGCGGTCGCCGACGGTGTCGCGGGCGGTGAGCATCAGGACCGGGGTGACACCGCCGGCCGCGCGCAGCCGGCGGGCCGCCGTCAGACCGTCCATCCGGGGCATCTGGATGTCGAGGACGATCAGGTCGGGGGCGTAGGAGGCCGCCTTGTCGAGGGCGTCGAGCCCGTCGACGGCGGTCTGCACGGCGTACCCCTCGAAGGCGAGGCTGCGGCGCAGGGCCTCGCGTACGGCCGGCTCGTCGTCGACGACGAGGATCCGCGCTTCGCCTTCGGCGGCGTTCATGATGGCTCCCCCATGGTGGTTCGTGGCCGGCGGCCGGGCGGGAGGCGTCTCCCGCCGAGGTCTTCCCCCAGCGTCGCACGCGGGCGGCGGCGGCCCGGCCGGGCCGGCGTGCGGCATGCGCAGTGCGTGCCCGTGCGGTGGACGCGCGGGCCGCGGGCGGGCGTGCGGACGGCATGCGGTGGACGGGGCCGGCTGCGGGCGGGTGTGCGGGCTGAGACGGGCATGCGGGCCGGCGGGTGTGCGGCCCGCGGTGGGCGGGGTCCGCGGCGTCCGTCAGAACGTGTTGCCCAGACCCCCGGCGCCGGAGCCGCCGCCGTCGGTGCCGGAGGCGCCCCCGGTGCCGCCGGAGCCACCCTTGCGCAGGGAGTCCAGGTCGGCCTTGATCGTGTTGACCGGGATCGCGAAGCCGAGGCCGACGCTGCCCGCGCTGCCGCTGCCGCTGGAGGGCGAGTAGATCGCGGAGGGCATGCCCACGATCTGGCCGTTCATGTTGACGAGGGCGCCGCCCGAATTGCCCGGGTTGAGCGAGGCGTCCGTCTGGATGGCCTTGTAGGAGGTGGTGTCCGAGCCGGTGTCGCCGTTGAACTGCCTGCCGCCGTAGGAGAAGGGGAAGCCGCCGTCCTGCGGCGGGTCGCTCTGCGGCGACTGCTGCTCCGACTTGGGGACGTTCACCTCGCGGTCGAGGGCGGAGACGATGCCGCTGGTGACGGTGCCGGTCAGGCGGTCGGGGGAGCCGATCGCCACGACCTGGTCGCCGACCTTCAGGCCGCCCGAGTCGCCGAGCGCGGCGGGGCGGAGCCCGGTGGCACCCCGGAGCTTGATGAGGGCGAGGTCCTTGTCGGGGTCGGTGCCGACGAGCCCCGCGCTGTACTTCTTGCCGTCGCTCATCGTCACCTGGATCTCGGAGGCGCCGCTGACGACGTGGTTGTTGGTGACGATCTCGCCGTCGGCGGTCAGGACGATGCCGGAGCCGGTGCCCTGGCCGGATCCGGTCCGGGTGTCGATGCGGACCACGGAGGGGCTGACCTGCTCGGAGACCCCGGAGACGGTGCCGGTGGCGGACTGCGAGACGTTGGTGCCGCTGACGCCGGCGGGCGCGCCGGGCCGGGCGCCCATCAGTTCCTGGACCGCGGCCGCGGTGCCGCCGCCGATCACGGCCGCCGCGATGGCCACGGCGGCGAGGAGTGCGACCGGCTTCCTGGCGCGGGGGGCGGGTGCGGCGGCGTGGGCGGGCTCCTGCCGGCCGGCTCCGCCCCACCCGGCCCACGAACCCCCGTCGCCGCGGGCGTCGGACCCGGCGGGGACCGTCTCGCCCTGGATGACCGGGGGCCGGTGCGGCTCGTGCCAGGCGGGGGCGGCGGGCGGGTACGCGGGCGGCGGGGGGTACGCCCCCGCCGCGGTGTCCTGCGCCGGCCACTCGTGACCCGGCTGCCGGTCAGCCCCGAACGGGGGGCGGCGGGCCGGGAAGTTCTCCTGCGGGTACTCGCCTTCGCGGCGGGAGCTCTCGGTCATGGTGACGACTCTGTCCGCCGATCATGAGAGCTACCTGAAGCCGACCTGAGAAGCCGGACAGAACCGCGTATGCCCCATATAAGGGTGTCGGCTAGCGGCAGCCGCAGGAACGGCGGATCACCAGGGCCGACGGGAACTGCTTGAGCCGTTCGCGGCGCGAGCCGGCCACCCGCAGGGCGTCGTCCAGGACCAGGTCCACGGCCGCCCGGGCCATCGCCGGGCGGTCGGAGGCGATGGTGGTGAGCGGCGGGTCCGTCAGGGCCGCTTCCTTCACGTCGTCGAAGCCGGCCACGGCCAGCTCCCCGGGCACGTCGATGCGCAGCTCCCGAGCGGCCCGCAGGACACCGATGGCCTGGTCGTCCGTGGCGCAGAAGATCGCCGGCGGGCGGTCCGGCCCGGACAGCACCTCCAGGGCGACCCGGTAGGCGTCGTAGCGGTTGTACGGGGCCTCGAAGAGCCGGCCCTCCACCGAGCGCCCGGCCTCCAGCATCGCCCGGCGCCAGCCCTCGACGTGGTCCGCGACCGGGTCGCCGACCGAGGGGGTGTTCTCGACCCCGCCGATGCAGGCCACGTACGGGTGCCCGTGCTCCAGCAGGTGGCGGGTGGCGAGCTGCGCGCCGCCGATGTCGTCGGTGATCACCGCGACGTCGTCGATCGCCTCGGGCCGCTCGTGCAGCAGCACGATCCGCGCGTCCCACGCCTCGATCTCCGAAGCCGCCCGCTCACTCATGCCCTGGCTGACCAGGATCAGGCCCGAGACCCGCATGCCGAGGAAGGCACGCAGGTAGTGGACCTCGCGTTCGTCGCGGTAGTCGGAGTTGCCGACCAGGACCATCTTCCCGCGCTCGGCGGCGGCCTGCTCGACCGCGTGCGCCATCTCCGCGAAGAACGGCTGGCGGGCGTCGGGGACGATCATGCCTATGAGGTCGGTGCGCCGGGAGGCCATCGCCTGGGCGACCCGGTCCGGGCGGTAGCCCAGATCCTTGATCGCGGCGAGGACACGCTCGCGCGTGGCCGGGGCAACCGGCCGGGGTCCGTTGTTGATGACGTAGCTCACGACGGCGGTAGAGGTACCCGCAAGTCGCGCCACGTCATCCCGCGTCACCTTGGCCACGCGCGGCAGTCTACGCGGGGTGACCTAGCTCTGGGCAGGGCGTCCTGCCGACTGGATGGCCACAGGGTCCTGCGCCGGCCGGGTGACGGTCGCGGGGGCCGTCTTGGGGGCGGTCGCGGCGGCCGGCGCGGCGGCCCGGGCTGCCGCCTGGGCCGCGGCTTCCGCAGCCGCCCGCTCGACCTTCTCCGGTGTGACGAAGCGGTAGCCGACGTTGCGGACCGTGCCGATCAGCGACTCGTGCTCGGGGCCGAGCTTGGCGCGCAGCCGCCGTACGTGGACGTCGACGGTCCGGGTACCGCCGAAGTAGTCGTAGCCCCACACCTCCTGGAGCAGCTGGGCGCGGGTGAAGACCCGGCCCGGGTGCTGCGCCAGGTACTTCAGCAGCTCGAACTCCTTGAAAGTGAGGTCCAGTACCCGCCCCTTGAGCTTGGCGGAGTAGGTCGCCTCGTCCACCGACAGGTCGCCGTTGCGGATCTCCATGGGGGAGTCGTCGGAGCCCAGCTGCTGGCGGCCGGTGGCCAGCCGCAGCCGCGCCTCGACCTCCGCGGGTCCCGCGGTGTCCAGGAGCACGTCGTCGATGCCCCAGTCGGCCGTCACGGCCGCCAGGCCGCCCTCGGTGACGACCAGGATGAGCGGGCAGCCCGGGCCGGTGGAGCGCAGCAGCTGGCACAGCGACCGGACCTGCGGCAGGTCGCGCCGCCCGTCCACGAGGATGACGTCGGCACCCGGCGTGTCCACGAGGGCCGGCCCCTCGGCGGGCGCCACCCGGACGTTGTGCAGCAGCAGGCCGAGTGCGGGCAGCACCTCGGTGGACGGCTGCAGGGCGTTGGTCAGCAGCAGGAGAGAACTCATGCCCGACCACCTGCCCGGGTCGGCCGTTCGAACACGGTTCGCTGATCCATCACGTCGTTCCTCCTCGGTCCCGTCCCGGGGGTACCTCCCAGCGGTGCTGGGGGAGTGCGCGGTACTGCTTCGTACGTGGTGCGGGTGGTGCCGGTGGCGCGGGTGGTGCGTGGTGCCTGTGCGGCGTCCGCCAGGGTCCCGCGCCTGAGGCCCGGAGGGACGCCACTGTTCTCGGTCCGTTCAACGTACTGAAAGCACAAAAGGACCCGGGGGCAACGTTGCCCGGATCCTCTTCGCAGCAGAATAGCCCACTGGCGCTTTCGTGGCCGAGGCTTCTTCCGCACCGACTCTGTGGTTCCTGCCACGCACCTCCCCAGCGTATGTCCTGATTTCACCGGATCGGTGGACCCCCCGGGGGCCGGCCGGGTGCACACGGGGCGCGTGGAGGCACGCGGGGGTGGGGGGCGGGAGGGGTCATCATGGAGGCCGACGGTAGAGAGCCGACGATAGGAGCTGCAGTGGCAACCGGAACCATCCGCTACTGGGCGGCGGCGAAAGCCGCGGCCAAGACGGCGGAGGAGCCGTACTCGGCGCGCACCCTGGCCGAGGCGCTCGACGCCGTGCGGGAACGCCACCCCGGGGAGCTGGCCCGGGTCCTGCTGCGCTGCTCCTTCCTCGTGAACGACGAGCCCGTGGGCAAGCGCCCGCACGATGCCGTCCCGCTGACCGAGGGGGGCACCGTCGAGGTGCTCCCGCCGTTCGCGGGCGGGTGAGCGGAAGCCGATGAGCACGCCTGAAGAACAGCAGCGTCAGCAGGAGCAGCAGCACGCGCAGCAGGAGCACGCGCAGCAGCACCCGCAGCAGGAGCACGCGCAGCAACAGCAGCAGGACCCCTACGGGACCCAGACCTGGCAGTCCGACACCTGGGACACCGGTTACCAGCCGGTCCACCAGCCCCTGGGCACACCGCCGGGACAGCCGGTCGCGCCGGAGGGATGGTTCCGCGACGAGGCACCCGCGGAACCCGCCCAGGCAGGCACCGGCGCGCGATGGCCCGCCGATACCACGGCTCCGCAGGAGGGCGCCTACCACCCGCCCTACCCGGCCCCGGCCCAGCCCCAGCAGCAGAGCGCGCCGGAGGCGTGGTTCCGCGACGGGGTCCCGGCCCCCGCTCCGGCCCAGGACTGGTCCCAGGGCGCGGCCGCCGAGCAGACCGCCTACCTCCCGCCGTACCCGGGCCCGCAGGCGCAGGCGCAGGCCCACGCCCAGGCGCAGGCGCAGGCCCACGCCCCGGCGCAGGCCCAGGGGCAGGCGCAGGCCCACGCCCCGGCGCAGGCCCAGGCCCCGGCGCAGGCCGAGGGCGCCGCCGAGCAGACTGCCTACCTTCCGCCGTACCCGGGCCCGCAGGCGCAGGCGCAGGCGCAGGCGCAGGCGCAGGCGCAGGCGCAGGCCCACGCCCCGGCGCAGGCCGAGGGCGCCGCCGAGCAGACCGCGTACCTGCCGCCCTACCCGGGCCCCGGCGCCCAGGTTCCGGGCCGTGCGCAGGCCCCGGCCGGCGGCGCTGCCGAGCAGACCGCCTACCTGCCGCCCTACCCGGGCCCGGCCCAGCCCCAGCAGCAGGCCGCGCCGGAGGCGTGGTTCCGTGACGGGGCCCAGGCCCCCGCTCCGGCGCAGGACTGGTCCCAGGGCGCGGCGGCCGAGCAGACCGCGTACCTGCCGCCGCAGTCCGCGGCCGAGGCCCCGGCCCCGTCGCCGGTCCCGCTGCCGGAGGAGGAGCCCGCGTACTCCCCGCCCACCCTCGCCGGCAACACCCTGCGCGCCGTCGATCCGGCGCAGGCCCGTGCCGAGGGCCGGTCGCCGATCATCGATCCCGGTCCGCAGCCGGCCGTCCTGACCGCCCTCCTCGGGGTGCTGCTCGCGGTCGCGGCCGCCATCGGGCAGCTCGCCCTGGTCGTCCCGCTGGTCGTCCTCCAGGGGCTGACCGCGGCCGGCTGGTTCCGTCTCAACGGCATGTGGCCGGCCCGCCAGGGCATCGCCCTCGCCTTCGCCGGAGCCCTGGTCGCGGACGTGGCCGTGCTCGCGGTGGACGAGCCGTACGGCCCCGGCGCGATCATCGGCACCCTCGGCGCCTGGGTGCTTCTCACCCTCGTCCTCCAGCTGCGCAGCCATGCCGACCCCGACGAGCGGATGTACGGCCTGATGGCCTCGGTGGCCTCCGCCGCCCTGGCGGTCGTCTGCGCCGGCTACCTGGCCGCGGACGCCGCCGCCGTCACCGTGGGCGCGGCCTCCGTCGCCGTCGCTGTCTTCGCCCGCGCGCTGCCGCTGCCCACCGCGCCCTCCGTCGGCGTCTCGCTGGCCGCGGCCGCCGGCGCCGGCATCGCGGTCGGCGGCCTGACCTCCGTGGGCGTCGGCGGTGCGCTGATCGGCCTCGCCGCCGGGGTGTGCGCGCTGATCGGCCTGCGCGTGGCGGCGTACGACTACCCGTCGAAGTTCGTCCACATGACGGCCGGCGTGGCGCTGCCGCTGGCCGCCGCCGCCCCGGCGGTCTACCTGATCGGCCGGGTGGTGGGCTGATCCCTGCCCGGCCGGGGCGTGGTCAACTAGAACGCACGTACCGACTAGTAGGGGGAGGACACGTGCGGTTCCTGCGCGTCATCGTGATCATCGGAGTGCTCCTGGGGGCCCTGTTCGTGGGCGTGGACCGCTGGGCGGCGGGCTACGCCGAGAACCGGATGGCCGACCGGATACAGGCCCGGCAGGGGCTGGCCGGCAGCGCGGAGGTGGAGATCCGCGGGTTCCCGTTCCTGACCCAGGCCCTCAGCCACGACCTGGAGCGGGTGGACCTGAGGCTCCGCGGTGTCGATGTCGCCGCCGAGGGCCGCAAGACGCGGCTCGCGGAGCTCGACGCGAGCTTCCACGACGTGAAGCTGAACGGGGACTACAGCGGCGGCACCGCCGAACGGGCCGAGGGCACCGGCCTCATCACGTACGCCGACCTGACGGCCGCCTCGCAGACCGGCGCGACGCTCTCCTACGGCGGGGCGCCGGGCAAGGTGAAGGTGACCGCGGGGGTGGAGGTCCTGGGGAAGACCCTCACGCGCAGTGTGGTGTCGACCGTCACCCTGGAGGACGCGGGGGACGGCAAGGGCGGAAAGATCGTCCGGGTGCACGCCGACGAGGTCCCGGGCGAGGGCATCCCCGGGGTCGAGAAGCTGGTGCGCAAGAAGACGGACTTCGACCGCGACCTGGACGGCGGGCTGCCGTCCGGGCTGCGGCTGTCCGCCCTGACCTCGGACGAGGCCGGTGTACACCTCTCGCTGGCCGGTACGGACGTGGTGCTGGCCGGATCGTGAGACGGCGCGGTCCGATCCGCAGAAGGATGGGCCGCGCAGGGGGTCCGGAGGGCGGTGCGGCGGCCGCCCGTCCGGCTCGTATCCCACTATGCGGACGATACTGTCTCGCCATATGACACGCCGGTGACAGGGCGGCCGATTCGTCCCTACGATCCATGCCTATGAAGCATCAGCAGGCGGACCTCACGAAGCGGCGGGCAGTAGACCTGTGTCGCGTCGCCGCCATGCTCTGTCGATCCATGTGACGTGTGAGCGCATCCGCTCCATCCAGCCGGACGACCTGCTTCTTCCCGCGTGACCGCACGCGCCTCCCGATCCCTGACGCCTCCCCGCGCAGGTCCTGAGCGCACCCGGACGCACGCATCACGCAGCACGCACCAGCGCAGCACAGCCCGCCGCACACTGCCCCGGAGGAGAACACCATGAGCCGCAGCGACGTCCTCGTAGACGCCGACTGGGTCGAGGCCCACCTGAACGACGCCGACGTCGTCATCGTCGAGGTGGACGAGGACACGTCCGCCTACGACAAGAACCACATCACCAACGCCGTCCGGATCGACTGGAAGAGCGACCTCCAGGACCCGGTCCGCCGTGACTTCGTGGACCAGGAGGGCTTCGAGAAGCTCCTCTCCGCCAAGGGCATCTCCAACGACGACACCGTCGTCCTCTACGGCGGCAACAACAACTGGTTCGCGTCCTACGCCTACTGGTACTTCAAGCTCTACGGCCACCAGAACGTGAAGCTCCTCGACGGCGGCCGCAAGAAGTGGGAGCTCGACTCCCGCGACCTGGTGGACGGCAAGGACGTCCCCAACCGTCCGGCCACCGACTACAAGGCCAAGGCCCAGGACACCTCGATCCGCGCCTTCCGCGACGACGTCGTGGCCGCGATCGGCTCCCTGAACCTGGTCGACGTGCGCTCGCCCGACGAGTTCTCCGGCAAGCTGCTCGCCCCGGCGCACCTCCCGCAGGAGCAGTCGCAGCGCCCCGGCCACGTGCCGAGCGCCCGCAACATCCCGTGGTCGAAGAACGCCAACGACGACGGCACCTTCAAGTCGGACGAGGAGCTGACGGCCCTCTACCAGGCCGAGCAGGTCGACCTGGCGAAGGACACCATCGCCTACTGCCGCATCGGCGAGCGCTCCGCGCTCACGTGGTTCGTGCTGCACGAGCTCCTCGGCCAGGAGAACGTCAAGAACTACGACGGCTCGTGGACCGAGTACGGCTCGCTGGTCGGCGTGCCGATCGAGCTCGGCGCCGCCAAGTAAACCCTGCCGGGCCGGGCGCGCGCGGCGACCGGCGCCCGCCCGCAGCAAAGCCAGTACGACCTCTCTAGGACAGGACAGAGAACATGTGTGGAGCACAGATCGGCGGGCCCGACCTCGCGACGCTCAAGCCCGGTGAGACCGCGATCCAGGGTCAGATCACCAAGGAGGGCGAGCCGGTGTCCGGCTACGTCCGCCTGCTGGACTCGACCGGCGAGTTCACCGCCGAGGTCCCGACCTCGGCGACCGGCCAGTTCCGCTTCTACGCGGCCACCGGTTCCTGGACCCTGCGGGCGCTCGTGCCGGGCGGCACGGCGGACCGCAAGGTCGTCGTCGCCGAGGCCGGCGGCGTGACGGACGTGGCGATCGCGGTCTGAGCACCGCACGTGTGATTGCCTGATCGACCGGCCGGAGGGCCGCACCCCCGGGGGTTGGACGCCACTGGAACGGGGTGCGGCCCTTCGTGCCGATACCGCTCTACGCTGGAGGCATGTACGCCCGTCGCCGGCGCGCCTACTTCCTGCTCATGGGCGGATGCCTCGTCCTCTTCGTCTCCGCCTGGTCCTTCGTGCGCCTCTGGTCGGTGGAGGCGGCCGTGGCCATGTGCGTGGTCGCCATGGTCATCCCCCCGTTCGCCGCGATGATCGCGAACCGGCGCGGGCCGGAGGACCGGTGGTGGGACGACCCCTCGGGGGACCCGAAGTCCGACGAGTGGTGGGACGAACTGGACGGAAAGCGGCGTCCCAGGGAATGAAACCCGCTGAGACAAGAATGTAATAAGCAGTCATACAACTGCTCTCCCCCGGTGCGGGTCATGGGTACGCGCGGGTAATCAACCGGCGCCTCCTGTCCTGTGGGGGGACTCCTTGGAACACGAACAGACCATCCCTGAGCAGCGGAAAGAGGGGGATACCGCACCGGATGCAGACACTCCGGACCCGGTCGCGGACCCGGCCACGGCCCCCATCCCGGGCCCGGTCGCGGACCCCGTCGCGGACCCCGTTCCCGCAGCCCCGCCCCGCCGCCGTGGCAGCCGCCGCACCACCCTCCTGATCGCGGGCGCCGCCGTGCTCGGTGTCCTGGCCGGGACGATCACCGGCTACGCGGTCCAGTACCACCGCGCGCCCACTCCGCTGGCACCGCTGGCCCAGCAGCGGATCGACACGCCCGCGCCGCGTGCGGTGAACGAGTCGACGAGCCGGCGTTCGATCAACGTCAACCGCTGGCACAAGACCGACGAGGACCTGGGCAAGATGCTCCTGGAGGCCCCTGGGGGCGCCAAGGTCCTCTTCTCGGGCTACGAGTCCCCCGACGAGTACGCGGCCGACTTCTTCGAGCGGCCCGACCTGGCCCTCGGCAGCATGGTCGGCCGTGACGTCAAGCGGATCGTCAGCTTGAACTGGTCCGAGGACGACCACAACCTCGTCGAGATCCGGCTGATCCAGTTCAGGAACCGTTCGGGCGCGGCGTCCTTCCAGCAGGGACAGTCCGAGTACATGTCCGACAAGAAGTTCGCGGGCAACTCCGGTGCCGACATTCCCGGCGTCCCTTCCGACTTCGGCCACACCTGGGTGGACTCCGAGGCACACGAGAAGCCCGGTTACTACCCGATCCGCGGGGCCCGCGCCCTCGCCCGGCGCGGGGACATCGTCATGGACATCCACTACAGCAACAAGCGCGGCAGCGTCGACGCGAGCACATTCGCCGACCTGGCCAAGCGGCAGATGGAGCGGCTGTGAACGGGCGGCAGAACGACGAGTCCGGGCAGAGCGGCGCTCCGGCCGCCCAGTCCGGCCAGGAGCGCATGGCCTGCACCCCGCCCCCGGGCAAGGCGGGCCGCAGGCGGGCCGCCCTGATCTCGGGAGGCCTCGGCCTCGCACTCGTCGTGGGCGCGGGCATCTGGGCCTCACAGAAGCTCGACGAAGCCGACCGCACCTCGCCGACGCGCTACTGGGTGGGGGCGGGGAACAAGCCCGCTGTCCCGTCCAGCCCGGTGCCGACCGTCCCGCCGAACGAACTCATGGCCAAGCTGCTGCCGTTGCCCGCGGGATACGAACTCGGCCCCGACCTCGACCTGGAGGGCAACAATTTCTACGTCCCCGGCGAGCGGGCGATCCAGAGTCTGAAGGACAGCCGTACCGGCCTCTCCGGCAGCCAGCGCGCCGAGCGCGACCGGGCACTGGCCGATCTGAAGCTCAAGGGACTGGCCGGCCGCACCTTCAACAAGAGGTCGGGCGCACCAGTGACCGAGATCCACCTCACGCAGGCCGACCCCCAGGCCCTGGCAACCTTCTCCGATTTCTCCAAGAAGTGGCTCGACCTCCTGTCCGGCGACCGCGAGGCCCCCAAGATCGACGGCTTCCCGCAGGCCAAGTGTGTGCTGTCCGATGTGCTCGAAGAAGAGGCGAAGGACAAGAAGGGGCAGATCGACTCCCTCGAATGCGTCGCCGTCGAGGGAGACGTGCTGGTGGAGTTCCGGACGTACGGGGCCAAGATCTCCACGAACGAGGCCGCCGACCTGTTCAAGCAGCAGCTGAACCACCTGAAGTCCCCCGGGGAGTCCGTGTGACCGAGCAGAACACCACTGGTACCGCGTCCGCCCCCGAGCCGGTGGCCCCGGTGGCCCTGCAAGCCCCGGGGACCCCGCAGGCCCCGGTTGCCGCACCGGCCGCGGAGTCCCCGGCTCCGGAGGGGCCCGAGGTCCCGGCCGCGCCGAAGGACCGTCGCAAGCTCCGCGGTTTCCTGCGCTGGACGGCTGCCGTCCTTGTCTTCGCCGGCGCCGGGGCGGGGACCGCGTACGGGGTGCTCCAGTCCGAGCGCACCGAGCTCCCGGGACTGTCCACCGAGGACGACGGCCGCTGGGTCTACCACCGGCTGGCCAAGCCGGAGCTGCCGCCGGGAGCCGCCCTGCCCAGGGGTGCGGACAACGTGGACGAGACCCACTACGCACCCCTGCCCGCACTGGTGCTCCAGGCCCCCGCGGGTGCCCGGCCCGACACCGGCCTGAAAGCGGACAAGGACGGCGCCGTGTCCCCGGACGCCTTCCTGGAGGAGTACCCCGCCGCCTCCCGTGCGGAGCTGAAGCAGAGCTTCGAATACGAGGGCCTGCGCCAGATCACCGGGCGCGGCTGGACCATGCCGGACGGTACGCGGACCCGCATCTACCTGCTGCGCTTCCACTCGTCCGAGTTCGTGGACACCTTCCGGGGGTGCAACACCAATGTGCGGCTGAACGGCGCCGACGCCTTCGAGATCGACGCGGCCTGGAGCAAGGCCAAGATCACGCAGACCAACAACCTCGGCAGCGACGGTTTCAACAACGCCGCCGGCACCCTCAGCAGCAGCGACGTCAGTGTCTACGCCGAGGCCAAGCCCTACGGCGACGAGCAGACCAAGCTCGGCTGCCTCCAGGCGGGTGATGTCCAGGCCGTGATCATCCAGACGCGCAAGGGCGAAGTGGCCACCGTCCCCTTCCACCAGACGGTCCTGCTGCAGAGCCAGCTCCTGAGCTGAGCGGTGGTACGGCCGACCTCGAAGAGTGAGCCGGTCCCCGGGCCAGTAGGCTTGGGGACCGGCCGTACCCCGCAACGATTCCTCCGAGGAGCACCCCGTGCTTGAGGCAGTCTTCACCTCCCTGCTGGTCCTGGTCTGCGTCGGCGTCCTCGCCTTCACCGGCCTGGCCGTCAAGAAGCTGTACCAGGGTCAGCGCTGAGCGGCGTCCGCCCAGCAGACCGCCCGGAACCCCTCACACAGATCGCCTGAGCAGCCATCCATGATCCAGATCCCGTCCGACCTGAACCCGGGCCTCGTCCCCCTCGCCTTCCTCCTCGGCAACTGGGAGGGCGCGGGCGTCTTCGACTTCCCGGGTGAGGAAAAGTGCAACTTCGGCCAGGAAGTCGTCTTCACCCACGACGGCCGGGACTTCCTGGAATACACCTCCCACACCTGGGTCCTCGACGGCGAGGGCAAGAAGGTGCGGCCGCTGGAGTCCGAGTCGGGTTACTGGCGCATCGACAAGGACCGCAAGGTCGAGATCGTCATGGTCCGCGACCAGGGTGTCGTCGAGGTCTGGTACGGCGAGCTCGCCGACCAGAAGCCCCAGATCGACCTGGTCACCGACGCGGTGGCCCGCACCGCCGCCTCCGGCCCGTACAGCGGCGGCAAGCGGCTCTACGGCTACGTGAAGAGCGACCTGATGTGGGTCGGGGAGAAGGCCACCCCGGACGTCGAGCTGCGTCCGTACATGTCGGCCCAGCTCAAGAAGGTCGTCACGCCCGAGGAGGTCGCCGAGATGGCGCGCAACCTCCCGGACATGCCGGACGACGGCATCGCCTTCTTCCGCTGAGCGGACATCTCCACAGACCGTGCGAGAAGGGGGACCGCGGCCCGGCCGCGGTCCCCTTCGCGCGCTTACACTGGCCGGGTGGTGAGCACCGAGAGGGCACAGAGCACCGGGAACACCGGCAGCGCCGGCGGCGTCGACTGGAAGACCGACCTGCGGCAGCGCGGATACCGGCTGACCCCGCAGCGCCAGCTCGTCCTGGAGGCGGTCGACGCCCTGGAGCACGCGAGCCCCGACGAGATCCTCGCCGAGGTCCGCAAGACCGCCTCCGGGGTCAACATCTCCACCGTCTACCGCACCCTGGAGCTGCTGGAGGAGCTGGGGCTCGTCTCGCACGCCCACCTGGGCCACGGCGCGCCCACCTACCACCTCGCCGACCGGCACCACCACATCCACCTCGTCTGCCGCGACTGCGCCGAGGTGATCGAGGCCGATGTCGACATCGCCTCCGAGTTCACCGCGAAGCTCCGCGCGACCTTCGGCTTCGAGACCGACATGAAGCACTTCGCGATCTTCGGACTGTGCGCGAAGTGCGCCGCCCGGCACCGTGACGGCCACGCGTAGGCGGGTCGTAGGCTAGGTGCCATGACCAGCCCTTTGCTCCACCTCCCCGGCGCCGTGCAGGCCGAAGGCCGCGACGAGGGCGTCGCCGCCCACTACGGAGAGCTGTACGGCGAACAGCGCGCCCTCGCGGACGGCCGCGGCTTCGTCGACCTCTCGCACCGCGGGGTCGTCACCGTCACCGGACCGGAGCGGCTGAGCTGGCTGCACCTGCTGCTCACCCAGCACCTCACCGAGCTGCCGGCCGGGCAGGCCACCGAGGCGCTGATCCTCTCCGCCAACGGCCACATCGAGCACGCGCTCTACCTCGTCGACGACGGCGAGACGACGTGGGCGCACGTGGAGCCGGGCACCCAGGGGGAGTTGATCGCCTACCTGGAGTCCATGAAGTTCTTCTACCGCGTCGAAGTGGCCGACCGCACCGCGGAGTTCGCGGTCGTCCACCTGCCGGCCGGCTCCATCGCCGAGGTGGCCGGGAAGCACGCCGTACGGGAGACCCCGCACGGCCGGGACGTCTTCCTGCCCCGCGCCGAGCTGGAGGAGTTCGCCGCCGGGCACGGTCCCGCCGCCGGCCTCCTCGCCTACGAGGCCCTGCGCGTCGAGGCGCACCGGCCCCGCCTCGGCCTGGAGACGGACCACCGCACCATCCCGCACGAGCTCGGCTGGATCGGCACGGCCGTCCACCTCCAGAAGGGCTGCTACCGGGGTCAGGAGACGGTGGCCCGCGTCCACAACCTGGGCAAGCCCCCGCGCCGGCTGGTCTTCCTGCACCTGGACGGCTCCGAGGTGCTGCTCCCGGCGCACGGCACCCCCGTGCGGCTCGCCGCCGACGGGGAGGAGGGCCGCCAGCTGGGCTTCGTGACCACCGCGGTCCGCCATCACGAGCTGGGCCCGATCGCGCTGGCGCTGGTCAAGCGGAACGTGCCGGTGGACGCCCCGCTGCTGGCCGGGAACACGGCCGCCGCGCAGGAGGTCGTCGTAGCGCCCTGAGCCCAGAGCCCAGAGCCCTGGCGCCCAGAGCCCTGGCGCCGTAGCCCCGGTGGCCGGGCGGTCCCGCAGCGCCGTGCTCAGACGTCGATGACGATGGTGAACGGGCCGTGGTTGGTGAGCGAGACCCGCATGTCCGCACCGAACCGGCCCGTTTCCACCGTCGCGCCCAGTGCGCGCAGCTGCGCCACGACCTCGTCGACGAGCGGTTCGGCGACCTCACCGGGAGCCGCCGCGTTCCAGGTGGGCCGCCGCCCCTTGCGGGCGTCTCCGTAGAGCGTGAACTGGGAGATCACCAGCAGCGGCGCGTTCACGTCGCTGCAGGACTTCTCCGCTTCCAGGATCCGCACGGACCACAGCTTGCGCGCCAGCTGGGCCGCCTTCTCCGGCGTGTCGTCGTGGGTCACCCCCACCAGCACGCACAGTCCCTCGCCGACGATCTCGCCCACGGTCTCGCCGGCCACCACGACGCTCGCGCCGTCCACCCTCTGCACCACTGCTCGCATACCACCTGTGTACCAGGCATGCACCCGTCCGGGGCCGATCGGGTGCAGTGGGACTGCATGGGGGGCGCGTGGAGTGGCACGATGCACGCACGCGGTGCGGTTGCGCCGCGCCGGTCGAGGGGACGGACCCGTTCGTATGAATACCTCTGGTACCTCCGTACCTGCATCACCCCCTTCCATGGCGGTCGCCGCGGTGCGACCGCCCGCGCAGCGCACCGCCGACACCGCCGACACCGCCGACACCGCCGGGACGGCCGCGCAGAGCAGCACGCTCGGACTGCCCGAACTGCGCACGCTGCGCCGCGAGGCGCAGCGTGACGAGGCAGACCTGAGCTACGTGCGCCGGCTGCTCCAGGGCCGCATCGACATCCTGCGGGCCGAGCTGGCCCGGCGCACCGATCCCGAGGCCAGGGTGGTGGACCGGCTCTCCGAGATCCTCGCCGACGCCCCCTCCAGCCGCAGTGCCTCCGCCCGGCACGTCACGCTGGGCACCCCGCAGAGCGAGGAGTACCGGCTGCTGGCCGCCGAGATGCTGGCGGACGTCGAGCTGTCGGACCTCGGGGCGCGCACGGACGGCGAACTGCACGAGGGGCTGGGCCGGCTGGTGCGCTACGAGCAGCAGGTCTCGCGGCGCCGCCGGCAACTCCAGCGCACGGCGGACGACTGCAGCGCGGAGATCACCCGGCGTTACCGGGAGGGCGAGGCACAGGTGGACGACCTGCTGGCCTGAGCCCCGAGGTCCGAGGTCCCGAGCCCCGAGGTCCGAGGCTCTGAACCCCGAGGCGCCGAGGCCCCGAAGTCCCGAGGCGGCCGCCACCGCCGGCGGCGCCCGCCGGAAAACGGGGCGACCCGGGCCGGTTCCGGCGATTAGCGTGGCCGGTCATGAGCGCAGACGTCCGGCCGATCGCCCCATCCGAACTCCCCGCCTGGCTGCAGACCCTGAACACGGGGTTCCTGACTCCGGTGCGGATGACGCAGTCCGATGTGGCCCAGCGTTTCGAACACACCGACTTCGCCCGCACCCAGGGCGCGTTCGACCCCGCCACCGGCCGCTGCGTGGCGGCCTTCCGGTCCTTCGCGCAGGAACTGACCGTGCCCGGCGGAGCGGCCGTCGTCTCCAGCGCGGTCACCAACGTCGCCGTCCTGGCCACCCACCGCCGCCAGGGGCTGCTGACCCGCATGATGGCCGCCGAAATCGCCGCCGCGCAGGAGCGCGGGGACGTCCTGTCGACGCTGATAGCCGCCGAGTACCCGATCTACGGCCGCTACGGCTACGGGCCCGCCGCCTCGGTCGCCGAGTGGGAGATCGACGTGCCGCGCACCGGCCTGGACCGGCGGGCGCCCGCCGCCGGTGACGGCGCGCGCATCGACTACGTGGACGTCGCCGAGGTCCGCGAGGTGGGTCCGGAGCTGCACGAGCGGCTGCGCAGGACGACGCACGGCGCGGTGACCCGCGACGCCCGCTGGTGGAGCGTCGCCACCGGCCTGGAGCAGATGTCGTACCGCCCCTACAAGGAGGCGTTCCACGCCCTCTACCGCTCGGCGGCGGGCGAGGTGGAGGGCCTGGTCACCTTCCGGAGCGACGACCGCTGGACGGACTCGAAGGTTCCCCTGAACACCGTGCAGGTCGAGGACCTGCTGGCGGTGACGCCCGGGGCGCAGCGGGCCCTGTGGCGCTTCCTGTGTTCCATCGACTGGGTGCTGAAGGTCCGCACCGGCTACCGGGCCCCCGACGACCTGGTCGCGCAGCTTCTGCCCGACCCGCGCTCCGCCCGGCTCCTGACCTCGGCGGACTTCCTGTGGGTGCGCGTGCTGGATGTCGTACGGGCGCTGCGGGCGCGGACGTACGCCGTGCCCGGGGTGCTCGTCCTCGAGGTCGTGGACGCGGCGGGTCCGGCGGCGGGCCGCTACCGGCTGGATGCGGGCTCCGGTGACTGCGAGCGCACGGACGGCTCCGCGGACCTGCGGCTGGAGGTGTCCGCGCTGGGCTCCCTCTACCTGGGCGAGGAGTCCGCGGTGCGGCTGGCGGCGCTCGGCCGGGTCACCGAGGAGCGGCCGGGGGCGCTCGCGCTGGCGGACGCCGTGTTCCACACGGCGCGCCGGCCGTGGTGCCCGGACGTCTTCTGAGCCGGCACCCGCCGGAACGATCCGGCATCCCATGGACGACCGAAGAGCGAAGACCGAAGACCCAAAACCGAAGACCCAAAACCGAAGACCGAACATCGAGGACCGAGACATCGTGACGACACTGGTGGAACGACTGCGCGCGGCGGGCTGCGTCTTCGCCGAGGAGGAGGCGGACCTCCTGGCCGGGGCCGCGCGGGACGACGGGCACCTGGCCGAGCTGGCGGCCCGGCGGATCGGCGGCGAGCCGCTGGAACACGTGGTGGGCTGGGCGGAGTTCTGCGGGCTGCGCATGGAGGTGGGTGCGGGAGCCTTCGTACCGCGCCGGCGCTCGGAGTTCCTGGTGCGCGAGGCGGTGGCGCTCGCCGGGCCCGGCGCGGTGGTACTGGACCTGTGCTGCGGGGTCGGCGCGCTGGGCGCGGCGGTGGCGGCGCAGGTGCCCGGCGGGGTGGAGCTGCACGCCGCGGACGTCGACCCGGCGGCGCTGGCGTACGCGCGGCGCAACGTTGCCCCGTACGGCGGCAGCGTGTGGGAGGGCGACCTGTACGCGGCCCTGCCGGCGTCGCTGCGGGGCCGGGTGGACCTGCTGGTGGTCAACGCCCCCTACGTCCCCACCCAGGAGATCGGCTTCATGCCGTCGGAGGCCCGGGACCACGAGCCCCTTCTGTCCCTGGACGGCGGCGCGGACGGGCTGGACATCCACCGCCGGGTCGCGGCGGGCTCTGCGGCCTGGCTGGCGCCGGGGGGCAGGCTGCTGATCGAGACGAGCTCCCGCCAGAGCCCCTCGACGGCGTCGGCACTGGGCGCGGCGGGTCTGGCGACCCGTACGGTCACCTCGCAGGAGCTGTACGCGACGGTGGTGATCGCCGAGGCGTGAGCAGGGGCCGGCGTCCCGCGGCGGGGCTCCGGGTGGGAGATGTTGCAAGCGCCTGCTTGCAATAGTTAGCAGAGTCGGGCAGGATCGGGTCATGGCATCGCTCAACGTCGGAAATCTCGGCGAGTACCTCCGTGAGCAGCGCCGCCAGGCGCAGCTCTCGCTGCGGCAGCTGGCCGAGGCCGCGGGGGTGTCGAATCCGTACCTGAGCCAGATCGAGCGCGGGCTGCGCAAGCCGAGCGCGGACATCCTCCAGCAGCTGGCCAAGGCGCTGCGGATCTCCGCGGAGACGCTGTACGTGCAGGCCGGGATCCTGGATGAGCGGGACCGGGACGAGGTGGAGACGCGGGCCGTCATCCTCGCCGACCCGTCCATCAACGAGCGGCAGAAGCAGGTGCTGCTCCAGATCTACGAGTCGTTCCGCAAGGAGAACGCGCTCGACGCGCCGGCCGACGAGATGCCGCCGAAGACGAACTGAACCTGATCCGGGAGGACCACCGCATGGCCATCGCCGATGACCTGAAGAAGACCCTCACCGACCCGACCCCTCTCTACTTCGCCGCCGGCACCGCCGACCTGGCCGTGCAGCAGGCCAGGAAGGTGCCCGGGCTCATCGAGCAGCTGCGCGCCGAGGCCCCCGCCCGCATCGAGGCCGTGAAGAACACCGACCCGAAGGTCGTGCAGGAGAAGGCCAGGGGCGCGGCCAAGGAGGCGCAGGAGGCGGTCTCCGCCAAGGTCGCCGAGGTGCTCGGCGCGATCGACCCGAAGAAGATCGGGGAGAGCGCGCAGGACCTGGCGCTGCGCGGTGTGGGCGTGGCCGCCGAGTACGCGGTGCGCGCCAAGGAGACCTACGACAAGGTCGCCGAGCACGGCGAGCAGGCCGTCCGGGCGTGGCGGGGCGGCGTCTCGGAGGAGATCGTGGAGATCGCCGTGGCCGTGGAGCCCGGCGCGTCGACCGCCGCTCCGGCCGGGCCGGCCGCCGCGGAGGCGCCGACCGCCGAGGAGTCGGCTCCGGAGGCGTCCACCGCCGAGGAGAAGACCGGCAGGAAGGCCACCGCCCGCAAGAGCACGGCCAAGAAGGCCGCGGCCTCCCCGGGCGTCGAGAGCTGAAGCGTGTGAGCGTCTGCGGGTCGGGCACCTTGACGGTGTCCGGCCCGTTGTCGTTCGTGAGCGTGTCCGGGCCGGTAGCGTGGAGTCGAAGCAGAAGCACGAGAAGGCGGTCGAAGCGATGTTGATGGACGGGTTCGATCAAGGGGTGATCCCGTTGCTCGGGCTCGCCATGCTGGTGCTCGCCGTCGTGGCCTTCGTGTTCGCGCTGGTGGCGCGGGAGGACGCGTACCGGGCGGCCGGGAAGCAGACCAAGACCTTCTGGCTGGTCGTCCTCGGCGTCACCGTCCTCGTGGACTTCTTCCTCGGGATGCTCTTCCTGCAGATCGCCGGTCTCGTCGCGACCATCGTCTTCTTCGTGGACGTGCGCCCGGCGCTCAAGCAGGTCTCGGGCGGCGGCCGGCGCAGCGGCGGCAGCAGCAGCGACGGGCCGTACGGCCCGTACAACGGCGGGCGGTAGGGCGTCGGCGGGGCTCAGCTCCCGCCGCGCGAGAGCAGGACGACGGCCACGTCGTCGGTGAGCTCGCCGCCGTTGAGACGCCGGGCTTCCGTGACGGAGGCCTCCAGCAGCTCCTCGCCGGTCAGCCCGTTGTCCAGGTGCCGGTTGATCATCTCGATCATGCCGTCCTGACCGAGGCGCTCCCGGCCCTCGCCGATGCGGCCCTCGATCAGCCCGTCGGTGTAGAGCATCAGGCTCCAGGTCCCGCCCAGGTCGACCTGGCGCCGGGGCCACCGGGCCCGGGGAAGCAGCCCCAGCGCCGGGCCGCTGTTCTCGTACGGGAGCAGCCGCGCGGGGCGCCCCGGCCGGGATATCAGCGGGGCCGGATGGCCGGCCAGGCACAGCCCCGCGCGGCGGCCGTCCGCAGAGATGTCCACCGTGCACAGCGTCGCGAATATCTCGTCGCAGGGGCGCTCCACCTCCAGGACCTCCTGAAGGGTGGCCAGCAGGTCGTCACCGCACAGTCCGGCCAGCGTCAGGGCGCGCCAGGCGATGCGCAGCTCGACGCCGAGGGCGGCCTCGTCGGGGCCGTGGCCGCACACGTCGCCGATCATGGCGTGGACGGTGCCGTCGGGGGTGCGGACGGTGTCGTAGAAGTCGCCGCCGAGCAGGGCCCGGCTGCGGCCGGGGCGGTAGCGGGCGGCGAAGCGGAGGTCGGAGCCCTCCAGGAGCGGGTTGGGGAGCAGTCCGCGTTCCAGCCGGGCGTTCTCCTGGGCGCGCAGTTTCGATTCCGCGAGCTTGTACTGGGCCGTGTCGGCCCGTTTTCTCTCGACCGCGTAGCGGATGGCACGGCTCAGCAGCCGCCCGTCCAGTTCGTCGCGGAAGAGGAAGTCCTGGGCGCCGACCCGGACGGCCTCGGCGCCGCGCTCGGCCTCGGTCTCGTCGGTCAGGACGAGGACGGCGTGCCCGGGGGCGATGCGCAAGACCTGGTGGAGGCCGGCCAGCCGGTCCACGGCCGGGCCGGTGGCCGCCGCCGCGGCGCGGGGCCCCGTGTCGGGCAGGGACAGGTCCAGCAGGATGCAGTGCACGTCGGGCGTGAGCAGCCGTGCGGCCTCGGTGAAGTTGCGGGCGGTGCGGAGCCGGATGCGGTGGCCGTCGGTGGCGAGGATCTCGGGGACGGTGAGGCCGCCCGCGGGATCGTCCTCGATGACCAGGAGGGTCAGCGGGGTCGCGTGGGTCGTCGCCGGTGCGACCGACGTCCCGGACACCGGTCCGGAGGCTGCTGCGGGTGCCGGTCCGGATCCCGGATCGGGTGCCGGTGCCGTCGCTCGCGCGAGGGTCGGTGCGGCCGTGTGCAGAACGGCCTGACCGCTCTCCGTGGCGGGGGTGTCCCTCTGCCGCGGTACGGGTACGGGCATCGTCTCCGGTTCCTTCCCTCCCCCCGGGGGTGCGCTCGTCCGGCCGACCCTAGCGGCCTTGGCCCGGCGAACGGAATGCCGTTCCGGGCCAGGGCCTGTGTCATATGCCGCTATCACGGGGGAAAATCGGCCACGCTGGATGACGAAAGTCACGGCGGGGCCGCGTTCGTCCCGTCTGGCGAGACGTCCCGGGGGGCCGGTTGGTTGCCTCCGCGCGCCGGTCAGGCGTCCGGGCGGACCACCGCCTTGATCGGCATGGAGCCCGCGCCCGCCAGGGTGACGCTGCGCCCGGGGCGCGGGGCGTGGACCATCGCGCCGTCGCCGACGTACATCGCGACGTGGCTCGCGTCGTCGAAGTAGATGATCAGATCGCCCGGGCGCATGTCCTTGAGCGCGACCTTCGGCAGCAGCCGCAGCTGCTCCTGCGAGGTGCGCGGGATCGGCCTGCCCGCCGCCAGCCAGGCCTGGGAGGTCAGTCCGGAGCAGTCGAACGACCCCGGACCCACTGCACCCCAGACGTACGGCTTGCCGATCTGGGCCGTCGCGAACTGCACGGCCCGCTTCCCGGCATCCGTCGCCGTGCCGCTGACGTCCTTCATCGCGCCCGTCGACAGCCAGGCCGTCTGCGCCTTGTACTGCGCCTCCTGCTCCAGCTGGATCAGCCGGGCCTTCTCCTCGGCTTCGAGCTTGTTCTCCAGCTCCTCGGCCGCCTTGATCTTCTCCTCGATCTGCTTCTTCGAGGCCTCCTGCTTGAGGCGGTTCGCCTCCAGGGTCGCCCAGTGCGCGCTCGCGTCCTGCGCGTACCGGTTCAAGTCGTTCTGCGTGCGGTCCAGTTCGGTCAGCAGGTCCGAGGCGGCTTTCTCGCCCTGCCGCAGCCGGCCCGCCCCGTCCAGGAACTGGTTCGGGTCCTCGCTCAGCGCCAGCTTCGCGCCCGCCGGCAGTCCGCCCGAGCGGTACTGGGCGCGGGCGGCGGCGCCCGCGCGGCCCTTGAGGGCGGAGATCCGTTCCTGGCCGGCCACGACCAGCCTGGCGATCTCCACGATCTTGTCCGACTGGGCCTTGGTCTCGGCCTCGGCGAGGTTGTAGGCGTCCGTGGCGGTGCCCGCCTGGCGGTAGAGGTCCTCGATCTCCTTGCGGACCTGCTCCAGGGACTTCGTGCCCGGCGCGGGCGCCGGGGTGAGCGGCGCCGCCGGCGCGCCCGGAGCCGCGTACGCCGTGCCCGGCACCAGGCCCGGTGCCGTCAGTATCGCCATCGTGCACAGCAACACGAGAGCGCTCGAACCCCGCCGTCGCCTTTCGGCTCCCATGGTCCCCCCAGGCACCCCGAGTCGGATCCGGCATCACTCTGCCTCAGATCTGACTATTCATCAGTAACTTGTCACTGCTTTCGGGATGGTGCCACGACTCGGTGGATTGCGACACCCTTGTGGACGCCCCGCCGATCTTGTCCGTGTCCACCGGAGCCCACCGGACGCCCGCCCCCACCCGATCGGACCGCTCCGCACACCTCAGCCCCGACGGCACAACGGGCGACTCCCCTCCCCGGTTCCCCGTCCGGCCGCTTTCACCCCGTGGGGCGCAACGCCTCCCAGCGCACCGTCAGTTCCCCCTGCCGCCAGCGCCCCGGCCCGTCCGCGAGCGGCCAGTCGCCCGCCAGCGCGCGCGCCGTGCGGATCCACCGCTGCCGCGCCCCGTACGAGGCGTAGGGAGCCGCCGCGGCCCAGGCCCGGTCGAAGTCCCGCAGGAAAGCCCACACCGGCTCGCCCGGCACGTTGCGGTGGATCAGCGCCTTCGGCAGCCGCTCCGCCAGGTCCGAGGGGCGATCCAGGGAGCCCAGCCGGGTCGCGAAGGTCACCGTGCGCGGCCCCTCCGGCCCCAGGGCCACCCACACGTGCCGCCGCCCGATCTCGTCGCAGGTCCCCTCCACCAGCAGCCCGTCCGGAGCCAGCCGCCCGCGGAGCCGTGCCCACACCGACGCGACCTGTTCCTCGTCGTACTGGCGCAGTACGTTCGCCGCGCGGATCAGCGCGGGCCGCTCCCCGCCGCCCGGCCCGTCCAGCGGAACCTCGAAACCGCCGTGCCGAAAGCTCAGCCCCTCCCGCTCGTACGGCTTGGCGCCCGCGACCCGGTCCGGCTCGATCTCGATGCCGACCACCCGCACCCGCGGAGCCGCCTCGCGCAGCCGCGCCAGCAGCTCCACCGCCGTCCAGGGCGCGGCCCCGTAGCCGAGGTCCACCGCGACCGGGTCACCGGCGCGGCGCAGCGCCGCGCCGTGTGTGGCCGCGATCCAGCGGTCCATCCGGCGCAACCGGTTCGGGTTGGTCGTCCCGCGCGTCACCGAGCCCACGGGACGGCCGGGGGCGCGGCGCGGGGGCGGGGTGGTGCGGGAGGCCATGGGCCGAGGGTAAGCGCAGCGGACCCGCCGGATAAAAATCCGGCAAACGGCGAGGAAGTCCCGTCGCCCCGGAATGCGGGGGACGGCCGTTCGGGTTGCACTCCTTGCAGGGCGCCGACCGCGCTCCTGTCGTCATGCCCGCCGTGGCGGTCGTGGCGGTCGTCACCGCGACGTCCGCCGCAGCCGTCGTGCGGCACGGCGTGCGGTCCCCGTCGCGGGCCCGCCCGTCCGTGTTGCCCGAGCCGTCGTCCGAGCGAGAGGAACTGCTCCCTTGAGCCAGTACGTGTCCCGCCTCGGCGGCAGTCTCGGCGGCCGCCTCGCCGCCGCCCGCGCCACCCGCCACGAACCGCCGCGGCTGCGCCTCCCGGCCGTGGGCCACCACCGCAAGCCCCGCCGCGTGGCCATGCTCAGCGTGCACACCTCACCGCTGCACCAGCCGGGCACCGGCGACGCGGGCGGCATGAACGTCTACATCGTCGAGCTCGCCAAGCGCCTCGCCGCGATCAACATCGAGGTCGAGATCTTCACCCGGGCCACCACCGGCGGGCTGCCGCCCGTGGTCGAGCTGGCCCCCGGGGTCCTCGTACGGCACGTGGACGCCGGTCCGTACGAGGGTCTCGCCAAGGAGGAGCTGCCGGCCCAGCTGTGCGCCTTCACCCACGGCGTGATGCAGGCATGGGCCGGGCACCGACCCGGCTACTACGACCTCGTGCACTCCCACTACTGGCTCTCCGGCCACGTCGGCTGGCTGGCCGCCGAGCGCTGGGGCGTCCCGCTCGTCCACGCCATGCACACCATGGCCAAGGTCAAGAACGCCGCCCTGGCCGAGGGCGACACCCCCGAGCCGGCCGCCCGCGTGATCGGGGAGACCCAGATCGTGGCCGCCGCCGACCGGCTCATCGCCAACACCGCCGAGGAGGCCGACGAGCTCGTCCGGCACTACGGGGCGGACCCCGGCAAGGTGGCCGTCGTCCATCCCGGCGTGAACCTCGACCGCTTCACCGCGGGCGACGGCCGGGCCGCCGCCCGCGCCCGCCTGGGCCTGCCGCAGGACGCCGTCATCCCGCTCTTCGCCGGGCGGATCCAGCCCCTGAAGGCCCCGGACATCCTGCTGCGCGCCGTCGCCGAGATGGTCGACCGGGATCCCTCGCTGCGCCGGCGCCTCTTCGTCCCCGTCGTCGGCGGCCCCAGCGGCAGCGGCCTCGCCAAGCCGGAGGGCCTGCAGAAGCTCGCCGCCAGGCTCGGCATCACCGAACTCGTGCACTTCCACCCGCCGGTCGGCCAGGACCTGCTGGCCGACTGGTTCCGCGCCGCCTCCGTGCTGGTCATGCCTTCGTACAACGAATCCTTCGGCCTCGTCGCGATAGAGGCCCAGGCCACCGGCACGCCGGTGCTCGCCGCCGCGGTCGGCGGGCTGCCCGTCGCCGTCGACGACGGGGTGACGGGCATCCTCGTACCCGGTCACGACCCCGTGGACTACGCGCGCGAGCTGCGCCGCTTCGTGGACGAACCGGGACTCGCGGACCGGATGGGAGCCGAGGCCGCGCGGCACGCGCAGTTCTTCGGCTGGGACACCGCCGCGAGCGGCACGGCGGACGTGTACACGGGCGCCATGCATGATCATCGCCGTCGCGTACGCTCCCACCATGGCTGACACCGCAGCGATCATCGAGAGCACGCTGACCGACGCAGGGCTTTCGTGGGAGAGCCCCGACGAGGGCTCGTACGTCGTCCAGCTCCCCGGTACCCGCAAGCTCAGCACCACCTGCTCGCTCCGCCTCGGCCGGCACTCGCTGTCGGTCAACGCCTTCGTGATCCGCCACCCCGACGAGAACGAGGCCGCCGTCCACCGCTGGCTGCTGGAGCGCAACCTCAAGCTGTACGGGCTGGGTTACGCGGTCGACGGCCTCGGCGACATCTACCTGACGGGCCGACTCCCGCTGGCCGTGGTCACCCCGCAGGAGCTGGACCGGCTGCTCGGCACGGTCCTGGAGGCCGCGGACGGCGCCTTCAACACCCTGCTGGAGCTGGGCTTCGCGAGCGCGATCCGGCGCGAGTACGCGTGGCGCGTCTCCCGCGGCGAACCGACCGCCAACCTCGATGCGTTCAAGCACCTGACGCAGCCGTCCTGAGGGGCGGGGGCGGCACGGGCGGGGGGCCGCCGCGGGCCGGGGCCGGCGGACCGCTCAGGCGGTCTGCGCGGCCGGATCGGCGAGCGGCTCCAGCCCGGCCGCTACGGTCACCTCGGCCACTGCGGTCACTGCGGTCACGTCGGCCACTGCGGTCACCTCGGCCCCTACGGTCACCTCTGCCAACGCGGGCACGGCAGTCACAGCCGTAGCCGCCGCCGCGGCAGTAACGGCGACCGCGGCCGGGGCGGGCGCCTCGCAGGCCCCGTCCGTGTCCCTCGCGCCTGCGCCTGCGCCCGCGCTCTGCGCCGCGCTCCCGCCCGCTGCCTTCCCGGCGGGCTGCCCGTCGCCCAGGTTCCGCATCAGCAGCCAGTAACCGACTCCCGCGGCCGTGCCCAGGAGCGCCGTGGTCCCCCACAACCATCCGGCGCCGAAGCGGTCGATGACCCCGCCCGCGAGCAGCGGTGCGACCAGCGAGGCCACCGCCCACGACAGCGTGTACATGCCCTGGTAGCGGCCGCGTCCGTGCAGCGGGGAGAGCCGCGCGACCAGGCCCATCTGGGTCGGCGAGTTGATGATCTCGGCCAGCGTCCAGACGCAGACGGTCAGCGTGAGGACCCCGAGCGAGCCGCCGAAGAACGTGAGCCCGAAGCCGTAGCCCGCCAGCAGCGCCGAGGCGACCAGCAGCTTCTGGGGGTCGCGGTGCTCGATGAAGCGGGTGACCGGGATCTGCAGCAGCACGATCAGGACGCCGTTCGCGGCGATGACCAGGCCGTAGTCACCGGTGGAGAAGCCCGCGGCGCCCATCGCGAGCGGCAGTCCGAAGGACCCCTGCATGAAGATCAGTGAGATCAGGAACGACAGCCCGACGACGCCCATGAAACGTCCGTCGCGCACCACCGTGCCCAGCCCGACCTCCGCCTCCGCGGCCACCGAGGCCGCGTCGCCCTTCGCGGGGCGGGACTCGGGCAGCTTGACGTACACGAGCACCGCGCAGACCAGCGTGAGGGCGGCCTCCCCGAGGAAGCCGGCCAGATAGCTGTACTCGGCGACGAAGCCGGCGACGGTCGCGGAGACGGCGAAGCCGAGGTTGATGGCCCAGTAGTTGAGCGCGAAGGCCCGGACCCGGTCCTCGGGACGGACGATGTCGGCCATCATCGCCTGCACGGCGGGCCGCGAGGCGTTGGAGGTCATGCCGACCAGCAGGGCCACGGCGGCGATCGCGGCCGGGTGCTCCATGAAGCCCAGCAGCGCCACCGAGAGGGCGGTCGAGGCCTGGGCCGCCATCAGGGTGGGCCGCCGCCCCAGCCGGTCGGTCATCACGCCCGCGACGAGGGAGGAGATCACGCCGCCCAGTCCGTGGAGGGCCACCACGAGTCCCGCGAAGGAGGCGGAGTAGCCCCGGTCCACGGTCAGGTACAGGGTCATGAAGGTGGCGACGAACGCCCCGAGCCGGTTCACCAGGGTGCTCGTCCACAGCCACCAGAACGCGCGCGGCAGACCCGACACGCTCTCCCGGGCGGCCCGTCTCAGACTGGCAACGGACATAAGGAATCCCCCCGGCGATGTAAGCGTCTCTCCTGCATCCCGCACATTACGAGGGGTCGCCTTGCCGACGCCACCCAATTGACGGCGGACGTCAATCGGCGGCCGTGGACACCGCGCGCGAGCGCCCCGGCCCGTCCATTAGGCTCGTACGCATGGCCGACGCACCGTACAAGCTGATCCTCCTCCGCCACGGCGAGAGCGAGTGGAACGCGAAGAACCTGTTCACCGGCTGGGTGGACGTCAATCTCAACGAGAAGGGCGAGAAGGAGGCGGTCCGCGGCGGTGAGCTGCTCAAGGACGCCGGCCTGCTCCCCGACGTCGTGCACACCTCGCTCCAGAAGCGCGCGATCCGCACCGCGCAGCTGGCGCTCGAGGCCGCCGACCGGCACTGGATCCCGGTCCACCGCTCCTGGCGCCTGAACGAGCGCCACTACGGCGCCCTCCAGGGCAAGGACAAGGCCCAGACCCTCGCCGAGTTCGGCGAGGAGCAGTTCATGCTGTGGCGCCGCTCGTACGACACCCCGCCGCCGGCCCTTGAGGACGGCACCGAGTTCTCGCAGTCCGGCGACCCGCGCTACGCGACGATCCCGCCGGAGCTGCGCCCCCGGACGGAGTGCCTCAAGGACGTCGTCGTCCGCATGCTGCCGTACTGGTACGACGGCATCGTCCCGGACCTGCTGACCGGCCGCACCGTCCTGGTTGCCGCGCACGGCAACTCCCTGCGCGCCCTGGTCAAGCACCTGGACGGCATCTCCGACGCCGACATCGCGGGCCTGAACATCCCGACCGGCATCCCGCTCGCCTACGAACTGGACGCCGACTTCAAGCCCCTCAAGCCGGGCGGCACCTACCTCGACCCGGCCGCGGCCGCGGCCGCCATCGAGGCCGTCAAGAACCAGGGCAAGAAGTAGCGGTACCCCTGCACGCGGCCGCCGCTGCGGCGGCCGCGGGTGGTGAAGGGCCCCGGCCGACTGGGTGTCGGGCGGGGCCCTTCCGGTGCGCTTGGCGGTGGGCGTCAGCCGCCGCACTGGCAGGGGGCGCCGGACTGGCAGCCGCAGCCGCAGCCCGAGCCGCAGCCGCAGGCCGCGAGCAGCGGGAGCCGCAGGGGTTGTGGCCGCGGCGGCTGCTCCTGCTCCGGTGTGACGGGGACGGGGGAATCGGGCATGGTTCCTCCTCGCAGGCGGCGTACGGGACTTCGCACGACGGACCGCCCTTCGCCTCATTCATGCCCAGCGGTACCGGCGCGTCAACGGCGCATCGGGGCTCGCGGAGCCGTACTCAGGCGCCGTCGACCTGGGTGGGGGGCTGGAGCTCGTCCGCGTGCTCACCCGTCACCAGGTAGACCACGCGCTTGGCCACCGACACCGCGTGGTCCGCGAAGCGCTCGTAATAGCGGCCCAGCAGGGTCACGTCCACGGCCGTCTCGATGCCGTGCTTCCAGCGGTCGTCCATCAGGTGCTGGAACAGCGTGCGGTGCAGCTGGTCCATCTCGTCGTCGTCCTGCTCCAGCTGGAGGGCGAGGTCGACGTCCTTGGTGATGATGACCTCGGCGGCCTTCGCCATCAGGCGCTGCGCCAGCTGTCCCATCTCCAGGATCGTGGCGTGCAGGTCCCGCGGCACCGCCGTGGCCGGGAAGCGCAGCCGGGCGAGCTTGGCGACGTGCTGGGCCAGGTCGCCGCTGCGCTCCAGGTCCGCGCTCATCCGCAGCGAGGTCACCACGATGCGCAGGTCGGTGGCGACCGGCTGCTGGCGGGCCAGCAGGGCGATGGCACGGGCCTCCAGGTCGTGCTGCAGGTCGTCGACCTTCTGGTCGGCGGCGATGACACTCTCGGCGAGCTTCAGGTCGGCGTCGAGCATGGACGTCGTGGCCCGCCCGATCGCGGAACCGACCAGCCGGGCCATCTCGACCAGACCCTCTCCGATCGAGTCCAGTTCCTCGTGGTACGCGTCACGCATGTTCGGTGTCCCTCTCTTGACCACTTGCCTTACCGCCCGTGGGCCGGGCCGGGGCGGCCTCGTGCCCCACGTTGACACGGTGGGCTCCGAACGCGTCCGACTCCGGCACCGCAAGTGAATCAACACCGTCTCCAGGGTGAACTCTGGGCGACGACTGTTCGAGGTGCCACCCGAACGGCTGTGGAAGTGTCGTTCTGCCTGCTTAACCTGGATGCATGGACGTGAACGCGGCGGTCGCCGCAGCTGCAGCGATTGCCGGTCTTTGCACCGGTGTCATCGCCATGCTGGCGTTCCGCTGGAGCGAGCGCGACCAGGCCCGCCCCACCCGGAGCTCCATGCGCCCCGACATCAATGCGGTGCTGCCGCCGGGGGTGGACACCGTGCTGTCGGTGCTCCGCTCCTCCGCCGTCGTACTGGACGAGGGCGACGCGGTGGTCAAGGCCAGCTCGGCCGCGTACGCCCTCGGGCTGGTCCGCGGCGGGAAGCTGGCCGTGGAGCCCATGCTGCACATGGCCCGCGACACCCGGCGCGACGGCGAGATACGACAGGTCGAGCTGGACCTGCCGCGGCGCGGCACCGGCCGCGGCGAGGCCCTGGCCGTCTCGGCGCGCGTCGCCCCGCTCGGCTCCCGCCTCGTGCTCCTCCTCGTCGAGGACCTCACCGAGGCCCGTCGCATCGAGGCCGTGCGCCGCGACTTCGTGGCCAACGTGTCGCACGAGCTGAAGACGCCGGTCGGCGCGATCTCCTTGCTGTCCGAGGCCGTCATGGACGCCGCCGACGACCCCGAGGCCGTCAGCCGCTTCGCCGGCCGCATGCAGATCGAGTCGACCCGGCTGATCAACCTCGTACAGGAGCTCATCGACCTCTCCCGCGTCCAGAACGACGACCCGCTGGAGGACGCCGAGCCGGTCCGCGTGGACACGCTGGTCGCGGAGGCCATCGACCGCTGCCGCCACACCGCCTCCTCCAAGCAGATCATCATGGCGGCGGGCGGTACTGCCGACCTGCGCGTCTGGGGCAACCGCGGACAGCTCGCGGCCGCCCTCGGCAACCTCGTCGAGAACGCCGTCAACTACAGTCCGGCCCGCACCCGCGTCGGCATCGCCGGGCGCAGGGTGGCGGCGCCCGGGGGAGACTTGATCGAGATAGCCGTGACCGACCAGGGCATCGGCATCCCGGAAAAGGACCGCGAGCGCATCTTCGAGCGCTTCTACCGCGTCGACCCGGCCCGCTCCCGTGCCACGGGCGGAACCGGCCTCGGCCTGGCGATCGTGAAGCACGTGGCGGCCTCGCACGGCGGGGAGGTCTCGGTGTGGAGCTCCGAGGGCCAGGGCTCCACCTTCACGCTGCGACTCCCCGAGGCCGCGGCGCACGCCACCACCGCGACCACCGCGACGGAACCGGCACCGGCACCGGCACCCTCGGCGTCACCCGACCGCACCTTGTCCCAAGCAGCACCAGCCGCAGCACCAGCCACAGCACCAGCACCAGCCATCCCTGCCCCGGAGGTCCTTCCGTGACCCGAGTGCTCGTCGTCGAGGATGAGGAATCCTTCAGCGACGCCCTGTCCTACATGCTCCGCAAGGAGGGCTTCGAGGTCGCGATCGCCGCGACCGGCCCCGACGGGCTCGACGAGTTCGAGCGCAACGGCGCCGACCTCGTTCTCCTCGACCTGATGCTCCCCGGCCTGCCCGGCACGGAGGTCTGCCGGCAGCTGCGCGGCCGCTCCAACGTCCCCGTGATCATGGTGACCGCCAAGGACAGCGAGATCGACAAGGTGGTCGGGCTGGAGATAGGAGCCGACGACTACGTCACCAAGCCCTTCTCCTCGCGGGAGCTGGTCGCCCGCATCCGCGCGGTCCTGCGCCGCCGCGGCGAGCCGGAGGAGGTCACCCCGGCGGCGCTGGAGGCGGGCCCCGTACGGATGGACGTCGACCGCCACGTGGTCACCGTCGCCGGCGGGAAGGTCGACCTCCCGCTGAAGGAGTTCGACCTGCTGGAGATGCTGCTGCGCAACGCGGGCCGGGTACTGACCCGGATGCAGCTGATCGACCGCGTCTGGGGCGCCGACTACGTCGGTGACACCAAGACCCTGGACGTCCACGTCAAGCGGCTGCGCGCCAAGATCGAACCGGACCCGGGCGCGCCGCGCTACCTGGTCACCGTGCGGGGCCTGGGCTACAAGTTCGAGCCGTAGGCCGGCTCCGCACACGGCAAGGGCCCCGGTCGCATCGGCGACCGGGGCCCTTCCCGTGTGCGGGCTGTGCGTGCGGCGTTGCGTACGCCGCCGCGTACCTCAGTGGCCGGCGCCGCCCGAGGCGGAACCGGACGGCGTGGCGGCCGGGCTGCCGGACGAGGCCCCGGCCGGGGTGCCCGGAGCCGCGCCCGAGGGGCTGCCGCTCGGCGAGCCGGACGGGGTACCGGACGGGGTGCCCGAGGGGCTGCCCGACGGGCTGGCGCCGGGGACCGCGGTGGGACCGAAGTTCGCGTACATGCCGGTGGCCGGGACCACGAAGGCGTCCAGCGCGACCTCGCCGGTCCGGCTCAGCTGGAAGACGACCTTCTGGACGTCGCCGTTCTCGGCGGCCTCGGAGCCCTCCTCGATCAGGGCGGAGGCGTTGCCCTTGCCGCCCAGCACCAGGGAGCCGCCCGGCGGGACGGTCACCTTGCCCGCGCCCTCGGCCGGCTTCAGCACGACCTTGCTGCCCTTGGCACCCGGGAGGGTGACGCCCTCCAGGGTCTGCGGGGCGGAGCCCTGGTTGAAGACCGTCGCCGAGACGGCGGCGGGGCCCTTCTTGTCCTTCGCGCCCTGGGTGATCACCAGTACGTTCTGGATCTTGACGTCGCCCTGGGTGACGGCGGCGTTGTCCGGCTTGATCTGAAGGGTCTCCGCGTGCTTGCCCGCACCGCATGCGGCCAGCGAGGCGATCGAGAACACGACGGCGGAGGCGGCGAGGGCGCCGCGTCGAAGGCTGCGGCTCACGGCGGCGGCAACTCCTTGGACGTACGGAAGGGGAGGGTGGGTGGTGGCTCCCCCCGGCTGCGACCGGGAAGTGCCCCCTCGAAGCGGTTGAGGTGAAGCCGCTCTAAGGGTGTGTCAGCGCGCTTAGGTTACCGAGCCGTGGCCCTGGCCCCGCACCCGACCCTCCGCAGCGCGGCGGCCGCCCCGCGCGAGGTGTCCCGGCCGTCCCGCCGCCGTCCCGCGGCCACCTCGCGATCTTGCATTCGGCCACGGGCACCGCATATCCCGCCCCGGCCCCGGATGATCAATTGCACGATTCCCTCGAACGCGGCTTCGTGATCAATTGCGGATTGGGCCGGAACCGTGCCGTGGGGGCGGCCGCCAGTCGAACGGAGTAGTTCGGTTTCTCGGCTGCGAAACGCGCAAAACGGGACGTACGTCACACTGATGCGGGTGCTGGGCGGGTGTAGCGTGGCCCTTTCGCCCGGTCCGTACAGCGCCCCCGACCTGCGAATACCCTCTTCCCGAGGCCCTGCGCAGCACGTTCGTGTTGTTGTTGTCAAGCCCCGAGATGTGCCCTGACCTGCGAAAACGCCATTCATAACAGTCGGTTCTCGTGTTACCCTGGATAGCCACGGAAGGGGTACCTGTCACATGACGTTCAAGGTTGGCGACACCGTGGTCTATCCCCATCACGGGGCCGCGCTGATCGAGGCCATTGAGACTCGTCAGATCAAAGGCGTGGACAAGACCTACTTGGTGCTCAAGGTCGCCCAGGGCGACCTGACGGTTCGTGTGCCTGCGGACAATGCGGAGTTCGTCGGTGTTCGCGACGTAGTCGGCCAGGACGGGCTGGACCGGGTCTTCGAGGTGCTTCGCGCACCGTATGCAGAAGAGCCGACGAACTGGTCCCGGCGCTACAAGGCAAATCTGGAGAAGCTCGCTTCTGGCGATGTCATCAAGGTCGCCGAAGTCGTGCGTGACCTGTGGCGTCGTGAGCGTGAGCGCGGGCTTTCCGCGGGTGAGAAGCGCATGCTCGCGAAGGCGCGTCAGATTCTGGTGAGCGAACTCGCGCTCGCCGAGAACACGAACGAGGACAAGGCCGAGGCCCTCCTCGACGAGGTTCTCGCGTCCTGACGCGAGTTCCCGTGCACTGAAGTTCATCAAAACAGTGGGTTGCACAGTTGTGCCGCGGTGCCCGATGACAGGGCCTCTCCTCAACGGGGGGCCTGTTGCCGGGCGCTGCGGCATGTCTGCATCCACGACCCGCTGAGCCCACCGCCTCACTGGCGGGCCGGGTCCGGGCAGCCTGCTCGACCGGTCGTTCCACGGAAGGGGCGAGGGCGTCGCACCCGGCACGCTTCAGGCCATACCCATGTCGGCCGAAGTCACAAACCTGGCTCGGAGCTACTGATGTCTGACGAAACGCGCCCCCACCGCACCGCCGCGGTGATCCCGGCCGCCGGCCGCGGGGTACGCCTCGGCCCCGGTGCCCCCAAGGCCCTGCGGGCCCTCGGCGGCATCCCCATGCTCATCCACGCCGTCCGCGCCATGGCCCGCTCCCGGGCGGTCTCCCTCGTGGTCGTCGTCGCGCCCTGTGACGGGGCCGCCGAGGTGCGCCTGCTCCTGAACGAGCACGCGCTGCCCGACCGCACCGAGGTCCTGGTCGTTCCCGGCGGGGAGACCCGCCAGGAGTCCGTGCGGGCCGGCCTCGCCGCGCTCCCGCGGGACGTCACCTCCGTCCTCATCCACGACGCGGCCCGGCCGCTGGTCCCCGTCGACACCGTGGACGCCGTCATCGACGCCGTCCGCGACGGAGCGCCCGCGGTGGTGCCCGCGCTGCCGCTGGCCGACACCGTCAAGGAGGTCGAGCCCGGCGGCCCCGGCGAGCCCGAGCCGGTCGTCGCGACCCCGGAGCGGGCCAGGCTGCGCGCCGTCCAGACCCCGCAGGGCTTCGACCTCGCCACCCTCGTGCGCGCGCACGAGGAGATCGCCGTCGCCGGCGAGGGCGCCACCGACGACGCCGGGATGGTGGAGCGCCTGGGCGTCACCGTCGTGGTGGTCCCCGGACACGAAGAGGCCTTCAAGGTCACCCGTCCCCTCCACCTGGTCCTCGCCGAGGCCGTACTCGCCCGCAGGAGGGCCACCGATGCCTACTAGCCCCGCCGACCCGGCGCGCCCCGCTGACGCGACCGCCGCCGCGCCGTTGATCCCGCTCGTCGGCATCGGCACCGACGTGCACGCCTTCGAGGCCGGCCGTGAGCTGTGGTGCGCCGGCCTGCTGTGGGAGGGCGAGGACGGACTCGCCGGGCACTCCGACGGCGACGTCGCCGCGCACGCCGCCTGCGACGCCTTGTTCTCCGCCGCGGGCGTGGGCGACCTCGGGGCGCACTTCGGCACCTCCCGCCCCGAGTGGTCCGGCGCCGCGGGCGTCACCCTGCTGGCGGAGGCCGCCCGCATCGTCCGCGCCGAGGGCTTCGAGATCGGCAACATCGCCGTCCAGGTGATCGGCGTCCGCCCGAAGATCGGCAAACGGCGCGAAGAGGCGCAGAAGGTGCTCGCCGCCGCGGCGGGCGCCCCCGTCTCCGTCTCCGGCACCACCACCGACGGACTGGGCCTCACCGGCCGCGCCGAGGGTCTCGCCGCCCTCGCCACCGCCCTCGTGTACCGGACGAACCGGGTCTGATCGAGACGTACGCCCGCACCGCCGGCCGCACTCTTCGGCAACAAAGACGCCCCGCGTCCCCAAAGGGTCGCGGGGCACTGCTACAGGCGCACTACCCTGGATGCCGTGACTATTCGCCTGTACGACACCAGCGCCCGGCAGATCCGTGACTTCACCCCGCTCACAGCGGGCTGTGTCTCGATCTACCTCTGCGGCGCCACCGTGCAGGCCGCCCCGCACATCGGGCACATCCGCTCGGGCCTCAACTTCGACATGATGCGCCGCTGGTTCGCCTACCGGGGCTACGAGGTCACCTTCATCCGCAACGTCACGGACATCGACGACAAGATCATCGCGAAGTCCGCCGAGCAGCGCCGCCCCTGGTGGTCCATCGGCTACGAGAACGAGCGCGCCTTCAATGACGGCTACGGCGCCCTCGGCTGCCTCCCGCCCACCTACGAGCCGCGCGCGACCGGACACGTCACCGAGATGGTCGAGATGATGCGCGGCCTCATCGAGCGCGGCCACGCCTACGAGTCGGAGGGGAACGTCTACTTCGACGTGAAGTCCTTCCCCGGCTACCTCTCGCTCTCCCGCCAGGAGCTCGACAACATCCGCCAGCCGGAGAGCACCGGCGAGACGGGCAAGCGCGACCCGCGCGACTTCGCCATGTGGAAGTCCGTCAAGCCCGGCGAGCCCTCCTGGGAGACGCCGTGGGGCCGCGGCCGCCCGGGCTGGCACCTGGAGTGCTCGGCCATGGCGCACAAGTACCTCGGCGAGGCCTTCGACATCCACGGCGGCGGCCTGGACCTGATCTTCCCGCACCACGAGAACGAGATCGCCCAGGCCAAGGCCTTCGGCGACGGGTTCGCGAACTACTGGGTCCACAACGCCTGGGTCACCATGTCCGGCGAGAAGATGTCCAAGTCCCTCGGGAACTCCGTCCTCGTCTCCGAGATGGTCAAGCAGTGGCGCCCGATCGTCCTGCGCTACTACCTCGGCACCCCGCACTACCGGTCGATGATCGAGTACAGCGAGGAGGCCCTGCGCGAGGCCGAGTCCGCCTTCGCCCGCATCGAGGGCTTCTACCAGCGCGTCATCGAGAAGGCCGGCGGCGCCGTCGAGCCCGCCGCCGAGGTCCCGCCCGCCTTCGCCGAGGCCATGGACGACGACCTCGGGGTCCCGCAGGCGCTCGCCATCGTCCACACCACCGTCCGCCAGGGCAACAGCGCCCTCGCCGCGGACGACAAGGACGCGGCCATCGCCCGTCTCTGCGAGGTGCGGGCCATGCTCGGCGTCCTCGGCCTGGACCCGCTCGACCCGCAGTGGGCGGGCGAGGCGGACCGGGGCGAGGACCTCCACGGCGCCGTCGACACGCTCGTCCGCCTCGTCCTGGAACAGCGCGAGTCCGCCCGCGCCCGCAAGGACTGGGCCACCGCCGACGCCATCCGCGACCAGCTCCAGCAGTCGGGCCTGGTCATCGAGGACGGTCCGACGGGCCCCCGCTGGACGCTCGGCCCCCGCTGAGCCCGGGCAGCCCGGTCGTTGTGCCGCCCGGCGTTCCGGGCGGCACACTCTTCATACGTACACACCGCAGCACCAACGAAAACAGGTAGAAGTCATGGCCGGGAACAGCCAGCGCAGGAACCGCCGCACGTCCAACAAGAAGGGCGCGACGGTCGGCAGCGGTGGCCAGCGGCGCAAGGGTCTGGAAGGCAGGGGCCCCACGCCCAAGGCCGAGGACCGCAAGAAGCACAAGGCGAACCGCATCAGCAACGCCATGGCCCGGCAGGCCGCCAAGCGCCGCCCGGCCCCGCGCCGTGGCGGTCCCAAGGGCGCCAGCGAGATGGTCGTCGGCCGCAACCCGGTCTTCGAGGCGCTGCGCGACGGGGTCCCGGCCACCACGCTGTACGTGCAGCAGTTCATCGACAACGACGAGCGCGTCCGCGAGGCCCTCCAGCTCGCGGCGCAGCGCGGCAACATCAACCTGATGGAAGCCCCGCGCCCCGAGCTCGACCGCATGACGAACGGGCTCAACCACCAGGGCCTGGTCCTCCAGGTCCCGCCGTACGAGTACGCGCACCCCGAGGACCTCACCGCCGCCGCCTACGACGACGGCGACGACCCGCTCATCGTCGCCCTCGACGGCGTCACCGACCCGCGCAACCTCGGCGCGATCGTCCGCTCCGTCTCCGCCTTCGGCGGTCACGGCGTGGTCATCCCCGAGCGCCGCGCCGCCGGCATGACCGCCGGCGCCTGGAAGACCTCGGCCGGCACCGCGGCCCGCACCCCGGTCTCCCGCGTCACCAACCTGACCCGCGCCCTGCAGGACTACAAGAAGGCCGGCATCACCATCGTCGGTCTCGCCGCCGAGGGCGAGCACACCGTCAACGACCTGGAGGTGCTCGCCGGCCCGGTCGTCATCGTCGTCGGCTCCGAGGGCAAGGGCCTGGGCCGTCTCGTCGGCGAGAACTGCGACTACCTCGTCCGCATCCCGATGCCGGGCGGGGCCGAGTCCCTCAACGCCGGTGTCGCCGCGGGCGTCGTGCTCTACGAGGCGGCGCGCCGCCGCGCCGACCGCGGCCGCGTCTGACCTGCTCCGGCAGGCGGATCCGCTTGATCCACTTGGCTCATGGAAAGTGACCCGTGAGCGTGTCACCCCGCCCCTCGTGGGCGGGGTGGCTTGATCTTGACGGGCCTCGGACAGATCCCTGACGTCAAGGCAGTGTCCTAACCACTGATCACTCGGTTAGATGAGTGTGGACACCAGAACGTCAGGGTTCGACGACCAGCCCGCGCTGAGCATGGTCAAGGTGCCGTGCGACCCCGCACAGGTCATCGTCAACCACGCCAGCTTCCGCGTGCGGCTCGCACCGAGCCCGAGCGCGCGTTCCAAGCCCGCGAACGCCCCCGGCCGCGCGCCCGTCCTCGGCGGCGCCGTGGTCGCAGCCGCGGGCGCCACCCGCCGCAGAGCACCCGTGGTCTGGAGCGGCAAAGCCGCCCCCGGCGACGACGCCGCTGCCATGGGCGGACTGCTCCAGGCCGTGCGGGAGGCCGGCCGCGGCTACGCCGACTACGAAGGCGGCGCCACCCAGGTCATCCCGCGCCTCGACCTGGCCCACGACCTCGCCGAAGGGACCCTGGCCAAGCCGACCGTCATCGGTCAGCGCAGCTACGGGGACCCCGACGAGACGCGCCCCCTGACCCCGGTGCGGGACCTGCCCTACGGGCCCGGCCCCGGCGCCCACCCCGGCACGGGTCCTGGCGGCGGCACCGGAGCGGACTCCCGGCGGGCGGGCCCCGACGCCCGCGGCCAGGCCTCCTACTACCCCGGCCGCCGGATGAACCTGGGCGTCGTGCTGCTCCCGCTGCGCGTCTTCCTCGGCTTCATCTCCATCTACGCCGGCATGGGCAAGCTGTGCGACCCCGTCTACTTCGACGGCGGCGAACGCGGCTCCATGGTCACCTGGCTGCACACCCTCCACCCGTGGGCCCTCGCCGAACCGCTGCGGGACTTCGCGCTCGCGCACCCGGTCGGCGCCGGCCTCAGCGTGGCCTTCCTCCAGGTCATCGTCGGCGTGCTCACCGTCTTCGGCCTGTGGCAGCGGTTCGCCGCCTGCTTCGGAGCCCTGCTCTCCGCCGCACTGCTGATGACGGTGAGCTGGCGGACCGTCCCCGCCTACGACGCGCCCGACATCATCTACCTCGCCGCCTGGAGCCCGCTGATCATCGCGGGCGCCCCCGTTTACTCCCTCGACGGACGCCTCGCCGGCGAGGCGTGGCGCACCCTCGGGCCCCGCTCCGAGGTCTGGCGGCTGCGCCGGCGCGTCCTGCGCCGCGGGGCCGTCATGGCCACCGTCGTCTGCGGGCTCACCCTGCTCATCGGCTCGCTCCTCGGCGGCGCCGTCCGCTCCAGCACCGTGGTCACCGTCCCCGGGCCGGGACAGGACCCCAGCAACTACCTGCCGGGCCGCCCGCTCCCGAAGGCGCCGGCCAGGCAGCAGCCCACGCAGCAGCCCGCCAAGACCGTCCAGCCCACCGCCACCGCCACCGCCTCCGAATCGCCCGCCAAGTCCGGCAAGAGCGCCCCTCCCGGCCCCGCCCGGGAGACCGCCGAGGCCGGCTCCCAGCCGCCCGCCGCGACGAAGGGCGCCACCGGCAGGACGCTGACCCCGCGCAGCACTCCCCGTCAGTCCGCCCCGCAGAAGCCGCCGGTCTCGACGGGGACCAACACCGGCGGCGGATCCAGCCCCTCCGGCGGCGCGAAGAAGCCCGGCCTGGTCGGGGGGCTCCTCGGCTGAACCGGCCGACCCACCCTGAGGACACCGGGGCCCGGCGCGCACGAGCGTGCCGGGCCCTTCCGCGCGTCCCGGGCGCGCGAAGCACCGTACGGGCGGGTGAGGAGCCTCAGGAGCCCGCCTGGGCCGCCAACTCCCGTGCGGCCTCGGTCAGGTCCTTCACGGTGTCGATCGCCCGCCAGTAGGACCCCTGGGGCAGCGGGAAGCCCGCGAGGCGGCGCGCACGCGCCAGGCGCGGGAAGGTGGTGCGTTCGTGATCGCCCAAGTCCGGAAGCAGCGCCGCGAATTCGGGACCGAAGACGTACACCCCGGCGTTCACCGGGTACGGCGAGGGCGGGGCCTCGATGAAGTCCAGTACCTGCCCGAAGTCGTTCGTCTCCACCACCCCCCACGGGATCCGCGGGCGGGCCAGGGCGAGCGTGGCGACCGCGCCGCGCTCCGCGTGGAACCCGGCCATCTCCCGCAGCGAGAAACGAGTCCAGATGTCCCCGTTGGTGGCGTACCAGGCCCGGTCCTGGTGGGGCAGGTGGCGTGCCGCGTACTTCAGGCCCCCGCCGCGCCCCAGCGGCTCCTCCTCCACCACCGTGGTCACCCGCAGCGGCAACTCCGCCCCCGCGAGCCACTCCTGGAGCACCCCGGCCAGGTGCCCGCACGACACGACGGCGTCCGTGACCCCCTCCGAGGCCAGCCACGCCAGCTGGTGCCCGATGATCGGCACTCCCGTCCCCGGGATCTCGACCATCGGCTTCGGCCGGTCGTCCGTGTACGGCCGCAGCCGCGATCCCTGACCGCCCGCCAGGACGACTGCCTGGGTGGGGGCGTCGGGGAACGCGGCCGCGGGGGAGACGGATCGGGGGGCGGGAGCGGAGGGGTCTGCGTCGGTCATGCCCGCCAGCGTAGGGACCGGCCGGGTCAGCCCATGGAGGCGACGCCGGACGCGTACGAGGTGTCGCACACGGGGCGCGCGAAGGACTGCGCCTTCGTCGGGCCGTACATGTCGACGGCCGCGCGCCCGAGCGCCCGCGCGATCCCCACGCAGTGCCGGCCCAGCGACGGGCGCCGGTCCACCTCTTGCTGGAGATGGGTGAGGACGTCACCCGGCTCCTCGCCCTGCTGCAGCTCGCTCAGCAGCTTGTCGCGCAGCACGTCCTGGGCTGCGACGGGCTTCGCGGGGGCGGAGACGCCCTGGGCGGAGGCGGTCAGGACCTGGGAGGAGGACGTGTCCGCCCAGGGGACCATGGTGACCGCGAGGGTCCCGGACAGGACCAGGACGACGGGCAGGACCAGGGCGAGGGAACGGCCGATACGGCGGGCAGTGTGGGTCACGAAGGCGAGAGTAGCGCTCGGTGAAGATGTGGCGACATTCAGTCACTCTGTCGGGGGACGGTTCGACGTGGCTTTTCGAATCGGAGGTTGACGGGGTGGGGTCTATTGGCCCGGTCTGCCCGGGGTTTGCCGCGGCGTACGGCGAAGGGGCGCCCCCGCGGGGGCGCCCCTTCCTGTCCTGTGTGCCGTGTGTGCCGTGTGTGCCGTGTGCCGTGTGTGCCGTGTGGGCGGGACTAGCGGGAGAGTCGCGCCCCGGAGGACGTCGAGAACACGTGGATCTCGTCGGCCCGCGGCACCACGTGCAGGGTCGAACCCTTCTCCGGGACCTGCCGGCCGCCCACGCGGACCACGAGGTCCTGCGAGCCCTCGGCGGCGGAGGTGGAACCGTAGACGTAGCCGTCGGCGCCGAGCTCCTCGACGACGTTGACGACGATGCTCAGTCCGCCGCTCCCGGCGATGTCGAAGTGCTCGGGGCGCACGCCCACGGTGACGGTGCGGTCGCCCGCGTCGGCGGCGGCCGACAGTGCCTCGCGCGACACCGGGACGACGCTGTCGCCGAACTTCACGCCGCCGTCGGCGATCGGGACCTCGACGAGGTTCATGGCGGGGGAGCCGATGAAGCCGGCGACGAAGAGGTTCGCGGGGCGGTCGTACATGTTGCGCGGGGTGTCGACCTGCTGGAGCAGACCGTCCTTCAGGACGGCCACCCGGTCGCCCATCGTCATGGCCTCGACCTGGTCGTGGGTGACGTAGACGGTCGTGATGCCGAGGTCGCGCTGGAGCGCCGCGATCTGCGTGCGGGTGGACACGCGGAGCTTGGCGTCGAGGTTCGACAGCGGCTCGTCCATCAGGAACACCTGCGGCTTGCGCACGATCGCGCGGCCCATGGCGACGCGCTGGCGCTGGCCGCCCGAGAGCGCCTTGGGCTTGCGGTCCAGGTACTGGGTGAGGTCCAGCATCTTGGCCGCGTCCTCCACCTTCTTGCGGATGGTGGCCTTGTCCTCGCCCGCGATCTTGAGCGCGAAGCCCATGTTGTCGGCGACCGACATGTGCGGGTAGAGCGCGTAGTTCTGGAACACCATCGCGATGTCCCGGTCCTTGGGCGGCAGGTGCGTGACGTCGCGGTCGCCGATGCGGATGGCGCCGCCGTTGACGTCCTCCAGGCCGGCGAGCATGCGCAGCGAAGTCGACTTGCCGCAGCCGGAGGGGCCGACGAGGACGAGGAACTCGCCGTCCTCGATCTCCAGCTCCAGCTGGTCGACGGCGGGCTTGTCGCCGCCGGGGTACAGACGGGTCGCCTTGTCGAAGGTGACAGAAGCCATGGTGGTGAATCCCTTCTACCGGCAGGAACGTGCCGGACGATCCGAGTGGAAGGTCTAGTCCAGTAACCCGGACTCCGCCCGACGCTACCGGCCCGGACCGCTCCTGTCAGCACCCCCGGACGCGTGAATTGCGACCTGGTGGCAGAGCAACACACTTTTGACCGAGCCGCGCCCTCACGAGCGGCGGTTCCTGCTTCACCGTCCGCTGCCTCGGTGCGCGGACCTGGGGACCACGCGCCGAGGACTGACACAGACTCCACAGGCTTAAGACCGACGGCCCGTCGGCCTGTAACCGAACGAGGCTCATACCGCCGCGGCACCCTTCGCCGGTTTCGACGCCCGGATGACGGCGGGCGGCAGCCGCCCCGGGGGCAGGGCCATGGCCACCTCCCGGTACAGGCGCAGCCCCTCGTCCCGGAGGTTCACCGCGGCGTTCACGTCACGGTCATGGGTGACCGCGCATTCCGCACAGGTCCACGACCGGGTGGACAGCGGGAGGCGCTCACCCTTCGCGTGGCAGGCGGAACAACGCCGCGTCGAAGGGAAGAAGCGGTCGACGATCACCAGCGTGCGCCCGTACCAGGCGCACTTGTACCGGAGCATGCGCAGGAGCTCACCCCAGGCCGCATCGGCGATCGACTCGCTCAGCCTGGCCTTCCGGCGGCGGCCCACCCCGGACGCGGAGCGCATCAGGTGTGCGACAGCCAGGTCTTCCACCACGAGCACTTGGTTCTCGCGCACGAGGCGGGTGGTGAGCTGGTCGAGTCCGTCCCCGCGGACGTCGCTGATCAAGGCGTAGAGCCCGGCGATCTTCCCGCGGACCTTCCTCCGGTTGCACGATCCCTTCTGCTTGCGGTGCAGCTCCCGCTGGAGCCGCGCAAGCCTCTTCTCGTACTTCCGCAGCAAACGCGGATGCTGCACGGTGCTGCCGTCGTCCAGTGTCACGAGGGCCGCCAGGCCCAGGTCCAAGCCGGCCGCCTTGGGAGCGTCCGCGCCCGGGACGAGCGCGGCAGGCAGGGGCGCGATCCGTTCCTCCACCAGGACGTGAAGGAAGAAGCGGCCGGCTCGGTCGCGGGTGACCGTGAGCTTCACCGGGGTCAGCCCCGCGGGTATCGGCCGGGACCACCGCACGTCCAACGGGTCGCTCTGTTTCGCCAGTGCGATGGACCCCGTACCCGGCCGCTCGGGATCCTCGCGGTAGCGGAAGCCGGTACGGACGTACGTCGCCGCATCCCGCGACCTGCTCTTGCGCTTCGGCTTCGGGTACTTCGCCGTCCCTCGGAAGAAGCGGGTGAAGGCCGAGTCCAGGTGGCGCAGGGACTGCTGGAGGACGGTCGAGGACACGTCCCGGAGCCACGACGTCCCAGCGGCCCGGCGCCAGCCGGTCAGCGCGCGGGACGTTTCGGCGAAGCCGACCGAGACGTGGTGATCCCGCCAGGCGTTCGCCCTCAGAGCCAGCCCTTCGTTGTAGACCCACCGGCAGGCGCCGAACGTCTGGATCAATTGACGGGTCTGCGTCTCGGTCGGATAGAAGCGGTAACGGTAGACCCGCTGTTGCGTACCCGGCTCCGGGGCCCGACCGGTGAGCGCTCGCGGGGCGGCTCCCCGGTACTTCCGGGGCTCGGGGATGCCCAGGACCTCGCGTTTGACGCGTTCGGTCGCCGTGCTCACGACACGATCCCCTTGGTCTGCGGCACCGGCCACAGTCCCTCCCCGGTTTTACGTTCCGATAGTCGGATGTGCACCTCTGTACGGAGAACGAACAGGAGGGCGAGAGGTTACGTTCCTCGGAAAGCTCTTCGCGACCGAGCTCGGAGGCTGTGTAAAGTGAAGGCGATTCTGTGCTTCGCGCAGTGTCACCCGTGCCGCCTTAGCTCAGTTGGCAGAGCGGTTGCCTTGTAAGCTCCAGGTCATCGGTTCGATTCCGATAGGCGGCTCTACCCCAGGCCAGGCTCCTGCCGACCGAGGGGATGCATACACGGTCGAAGGCCCCGGACCCTTGTGGTCCGGGGCCTTCGACCGTGTTCCGGGGCGGTCAGCGGCCCGAGATGCGGTCGGCCAGGCGGGCCAGCGGGGCCGTCGTCGGGGCGTGCGTGGCGCTTTCGCGGCGGTCGGCCTCGCGGTAGGCGGCGTAGAGGGCCTGGACGCCGAGCCAGCGGAAGGGTTCCGGCTCCCAGCGGCGGACACGGTGGTTGACCCAGGGGAGGGTGGTCAGCCCGGTGGATTCACCGAGGACCAGATCGCGCAGGGTGCGGCCGGCCAGATTGGCGGTGGCGACCCCGGAGCCGACGTAGCCGCCGGCCCAGCCGAGGCCCGTGGTCGCGTCCAGGGTGACGGTGGCGCACCAGTCGCGCGGGACGCCGAGGACGCCCGACCAGGCGTGGGTGATCTCCGTGCCGGTCAGGACGGGGAAGAAGGAGTACAGGAGGTCGCGCAGGGAATCGACCGTGGCGTTCTGGGTGCGGCCGTCGTTGTCCGTGCGGGAGCCGAAGCGGTACGGGACGCCGCGGCCGCCGATCGCGATGCGGTCGTCCGCGGTGCGCTGGGCGTACATGTAGGCATGGGCCATGTCCCCCAGGAGCGCGGAGTGGGACCAGGACAGCTGCTTCCAGGTGGACTCCGGGATCGGGGCCGTGACGATCATCGAGGAGTTCATCGGGAGCCAGGAGCGTTTTTGGCCCTTGAGGGCGGCGGTGAAGCCCTCCGTGCAGCGCAGCACGTGCGGGGCGCGGACGGTGCCGTAGGGGGTGACGGCCCTGCGCGGAGCGATCTCGGTGACCGGCGTGGATTCGTGGATCACCACGCCCAGGCGCTCGCATGCGGCGGCCAGGCCCCTGGCCAGCTTCAGGGGATGGATGCGGGCGCCGTGGGGGCTCCAGGTGGAGCCGACGGCGTCGGCGATGTCGATGCGGGCGCGGGTGGCGGTGGCGTCGTGGAGCTCGCGGTCGGTTTCGCCGAAGGCGAGTTCGGCGGCGTGGAAGGCCCTCAGGCGGGTGAGCTGGGCGGGCGTGCGGGCGACTTCGAGGACGCCGCCGCGGTGGATGTCGGCGTCGATGCCTTCCGCGGCGGCCGTGTCGATGACCTCGGTGACGGTGTCGTTCATGGCGCGCTGGAGGCGGCGGGCGGCGTCGTGGCCGTGGAGGGAGGCGTAGCGGTCGCGGCCGGCGATGCCGTTGTAGAGCCAGCCGCCGTTGCGGCCGGAGGCCCCGTAGCCGCAGAACTTCTGCTCCAGGACGGTGACGCGCAGGTCGGGCGCGGACCGCTTGAGGTAGTACGCGGTCCACAGGCCGGTGTAGCCGCCGCCCACGATGACGACGTCGGCCGTGGCGTCGGCGGTGAGGGGCGCGCGGGGTGGGGTGGCGGGGGTGGTGCGGTCGGTCGCGTACCAGAAGGAAATGCCGCCGTTGATCGTCATGGGGGAGTTGGTACACCCCGTCTCGGAGGGGTGTCCAGGGACGGGGTGTCGTGCGGTGCGGGGTCTTTCCAGGCCTGATGGACGGTGTGGGCGGGGTGGGGTGAGGCGTAGTGGGGGCGCGGCCGGCCGGCGGCGTCCGGTGGTGGCCGGTGGTGGCCGGCTCGCGGGTCCGGTGGGACGACCGGCGCGGCTGTGGGGGCTCCCGGCCGGATCGGCAGGCCACGCCCGGCGGTCACTGACCGGCGGGCTCGCGAGGGGCCGGGGTGTCGGTGGGGTGGGCCACGATGGGGGCATGGCGCGCAAAGGGCAGCAGGAGACGGTGAAGGCGGCGCGGCGGCCGCAGGTGCGGTTGCCGGAGCTGGCGGTGTGGCCGGGGGGCGGCCTGGAGCCGGACGGGGACTACGACGGTGTGGAGTTCGCGGATCTGGATCTGGCCGGGGAGGAGGGCGTCGGGGCCCGCTTCCTGGACTGCGCGGTACGGCGGTGTGCGCTGGACGAGGCGGGGCTGGCGAAGGCGCGGTTCGTGGACTCGGTGCTGGAGGGGGTCCGGGGGGTGGGGACGGACCTGTCGGAGGCTTCGCTGCGGGACGTGGAGCTGGTGGACGCCCGGTTGGGCGGTGTGCAGTTGCACGGGGCCGTGCTGGAGCGCGTGGTGGTCCGGGGCGGCAAGATCGATTACCTGAACCTGCGGAAGGCACGGCTGCGGGACGTGGTCTTCGAGGGCTGCGTGCTGGTGGAGCCGGACTTCGGGGGCGCGGTGCTGGAGCGCGTGGAGTTCCGGGACTGTGCGCTGCGGGGAGTGGATTTCAGCGGGGCGCGGATGACGGACGTGGATCTGCGGGCCACGGGTGTGCTGGAGATCGCGCGGGGGGTGGATGCGCTGGCCGGGGCGGTGATCAGCCCGTCCCAGCTCTTCGACCTGGCCCCGGCACTGGCGGCGCAGGTGGGGGTACGGGTGGTGCCGTAGCCGTAGCCGTAGCCGTAGCCGTAGCCGTAGCCGGGCCCGGGCGCAGGTGCCGCCGGGCCTCGGCCGGTGCACGGGACCGGTGGCCTGATCCGAGAGCCGCCGCGCCGGGGCGGCGGCGCAGGCCGGTGGCCGGTGGCCGTTGCGCAGGCCGCGTCCGGTGGCCGGTGGCCGTTGCGCAGGCCGCGTCCGGTGGCCGTTGCGCAGGCCGCGTCCGGTGGCCGTTGCGCAGGCCGCGTCCGGTGGCCGTGGGGTCAGGCCGGGACGCGGGGGAAGCGGGACTGGAGGGTCCAGATGACGGGGTTGTCGGCCAGGTCCTCGTGCATGTCGACGAGGTCGGCGATGAGGTCGTGCAGGAAGTCGCGGGCCTCGCGGCGCAGCAGGCGGTGGCTGAAGGTCAGCGGATCCTCGTCGCCCGGCATCCAGTCGGCCTCCACGTCGACCCAGCCGAAGCGGCGCTCGAAGAGCATCCGGTCCGTGGATTCGGTGAAGTCGAGCTCGGCGTACTGGCGGTGGGCGGAGCGGCTGCCGCGGGGGTCCTGGTCGAGTTGCTCGACGATGTCGCACAGGGCCCAGGCGAAGTCGAGTACGGGCACCCATCCCCAGGCTGTGGACACTTCCCGGTCCGCGTGGGTGTCGGCGAGGTAGACGTCCCCGCAGAACAGGTCGTGGCGCAGGGTGTGGACGTCCGCCGAGCGGTAGTCGGTCTGCGGGGGGTCGGGGAAGCGCCGGGAGAGGGAGTAGCCGATGTCGAGCACGTACCCGATGGTGTCACGGTCCGGGGCGCCCCCTCACCCCGCCGGCCGAGCGGGTGGCCCGTGGCGCCGGGGGCGGTCAGGACGGCAGGAGGCGTTGTTCCTTGGCCACCGAGACGGCGCCGGCGCGGGTGTCGACGCCGAGCTTGTCGTAGATGCGGCTCAGGTGCGTCTTGACGGTGGCCTCGCTGATGAAGAGGGCGCGGGCGATGTCGCGGTTGCCCAGGCCGCGGGCCAGCTGCCCGAGGATGTCCAGCTCGCGGTCGGTGAGCGTGGGCCGGGCGCCGCGCATGTGCGCCATGACGCGGCTGGCCACCGGCGCGGAGAGCGTGGTGCGGCCCTGGGCGGCGGAGTGGATGGCGGCGAAGAGTTCCTCGGGGCGTTCCGCCTTGAGCAGGTAGCCGGTGGCGCCCGCGCCGATGGCGCGGGTGATGTCGGCGTCCGTGTCGTAGGTGGTCAGGACCAGGACGTGCGCAGGCGTGGGCAGGGCCGTGATGCGGCGGGTGGCCTCGACGCCGTCGATGCCCTCGCCGAGCTGGAGGTCCATGAGGACCACGTCGGGGCGGAGTTTCGCGGCCAGGGCGACCGCCTCCTCCCCGCTGCCGGCTTCGCCGAGGACTTCGATGTCGGGCTCGCTGTCGAGGAGGGCCAGCAGTCCGGCGCGGACCACCACGTGGTCGTCGCAGAGCAGGATCGTCGTCATCGGGTGGACTCCAGGGGGATGGCGGCGGAGAGCACGGTGCCTTCGCCCGGCGTGGATTCGATGGTGAGGGTGCCGCCGAGCTGGCGCACCCGGGCGCGCATGGCGGGCAGGCCGTGGCCGCGCTCGGAGGGGGTGGTGGCGCCGCCGCGGGGCTGGGTGAAGCCGTGGCCGTCATCGGCGACGTCCAGGACGACCTGGTCGCCGAGGAAGCTCAGGGTGAGGGCGGCGGTGCGGGCGCCGGAGTGCTCGCGGACGTTGGCCAGGGCCCCCTGGGCGATGCGCAGCAGGGCGGACTGGACGCGGTCGGGCAGCGGGGCCGGCGTGCCTTCGAGGTGGAAGCGGACCCGGACGCCCGGCCCGGCGTCCAGGGCGCGCAGGGCGTCGGCGAGGCCGGCGCCGTCGGCGAGTTCGGCCGGGGCCAGGTCGTGGACGAGGCGGCGGGCCTCGGCGAGGCCGCGGGCCGCGATGCCGGTGGCGGTGCGGACGTGGGCGCGCGCGGTGGCCGGCTCGGTGTCCCAGGTGCGGTCGGCGGCCTGGAGCAGCATCCGCTGGCTGGAGAGGTTCTGGGCGAGGGTGTCGTGGATCTCCATGGAGAGGCGCTGGCGCTCGGCGAGGGTGCCCTCGCGGCGTTCGGTGGCGGCCAGTTCCCGGCGGGTGCGGATGAGGTCGTCGATCAGGATGCGCTGGGCCTGGGCCTGGCGCTCCATGTGGACGAAGACGGCGGTGGCGAGGGCGGCCACGGCGGGCGGGGCGAGGAGGAGGTTGGGGTCGAAGGCGGGGGCGAGCTGGAGCTGGGCGATGACGACGAAGACGGTGAGGAGGGCGACGAGGACGATCGCGGCGCGCGGGGGGAGCGTGCGCAGGGCGGTGTAGAAGAGCGGGACGGCGCACCAGGCGAAGCTGGGGGCGAGGACGACGAGGACCACCCAGGTGGCGACCACCAGCCCGAGCCAGAGGAGGCGGCGGGGTGGCTGGTGTTCTGCGGGGCTGGGGGTGGCGCTGGGGCCGGGGGTGGGGGTGGGGGTGGTGCGGGGCGGGAGCGAGGGGGTCGGGGTCGGGGCCGGGGTCTGGGCCGGGGCCGGGGTCTGAGAGAGGGCGGGGGCGGGGGTGCGGGTGGCGCCGGCTGCGGGGCCGAGGACGTACAGCAGGGCGAGGGTGATGCTGAGGGCGATGATCCAGGGGGTGCGGGGGCCGTAGGGGTGGCGCAGGAGGAAGCGCGCCACCGAGGCGCCGAGGAGCAGGAAGAACGCCGTGTGCATGACGGCGGCCAGGGCGCGGGTGTCCGGGTCGGCCGGGGGGTGCAGCCGCGGGGGCGGTGCGGGGGTCACGGGGGCTCCTGGGGTGGGGGCGTGTCCCCATCGTGCCGGGTGCCGGGTGCCTGCGGCGCTCGGCGGGGGTAGGGGGTCGGCCTCTGCCGGGGCTGGCCGGGGCCGGTGGGGGTCGGTGGGGTGCCGTCGCAGGTGCGGCGCCGCTGCGGGGCTCCGCCCCGGGCCCCGCGCCTCAAACGCCGGCGGGGCTGGAAAATGGTCGCCGGTGCGGGTCGGGGGTGGTGCGGGTTACCGATCGGGGCTCCGCCCCGGGCCCCGCGCCTCACACGCCGGCGGGGCTTGATTCTCCGCCGGGGTCGGTGAGTGTCGGTGGGGCAGCCGGGAGCGTCGGCAGGGCCGGGTGGTTTCTGGCAGGAAGGCCGGGAACAGCCAATACGGGGGCTGGGGTGAGGCGCATCGGCCGATCGGATGACACGGGGGTCAGCCGGTGCGGTAGGGGGCGGGAGCCGGAACGGGGACGGGGTGGCGGGGCGTTCCGGGACAGGCTTGGAGCAGTGGAGGGCCGTCCCGGCCCGCCCGAGCGACAACCCGACCAGCCATCCCGCCCAAGCCGCCTGATCGGCAGTGGCCGAGCAGCTCGCTCGGCCACGCCGCCTGATGGGCAGCGTCCGACCAGCCATCCCGCCCAAGCCGCCTGATCGGCAGTGGCCGAGCAGCTCGCTCGGCCACGCCGCCTGATGGGCAGCGTCCGACCAACCCGGGCGGACGCAGCACCCGTTGGCTTCGGGCCGGTCTGGCGGTACGGGGGAGCGGACTGGCCGTTCGGCAGCTGTCGGGGATGGGCGTCCGGTCGGCAGTACCGGCCTCGGACCGGCCGCCGCCGGTCGGTGGGCGGGCTCGGGTTTTCCACGCCGTCACCGTGTTCACCGTGTTCACCGTTCTCAGGAGCAGAGATGAAGACCCGCACCCGCGTTCTCACCGGTACCGCCCTCGTCGTCGCGCTCGGCGCCGGGGCCTTCGGCGCCGTCAGTGCCAGTGCCACCACCGGTACGCCCGCCCACACCGTTGCCGCCAAGGACGACAAGGACTTCACCACCAGTACGCACCTCACCGTCGACGCCGCGACCCGCGCCGCCCGGGCCGCGCTGGAGGCCGCGCAGAAGGAGGACCAGAAGGTGACCGTCGCGGTGGTGGACCGCAACGGCAACACCATCGTCACCCTGCGCGGCGACGGCGCCGGACCGCAGTCCTACGAGTCGGCGCAGCGCAAGGCCTACACCGCCGTGTCCTGGAACGCGCCCACCTCGGTGCTCGCGGGCCGTCTCGCCCAGGCCCCCAACCTGAAGGACATCCCCGGCACCCTCTTCCTCGCGGGCGGTACCCCCGTGCAGGCCGGCGGCGCGCCGGTCGCCGGTGTCGGCGTGGCCGGTGCGCCGAGCGGGGATCTGGACGAGAAGTTCGCGAAGGCGGGTGTCGACGCGCTCGGCAAGTAGCGCCCGCCCTCCGGCCGCCCTCACGCGCCGACTCCCCCGCAGAGCGATCCCGCCCCGCCTAGGATCGAGCGTGTGGAACACCGCGCGCTCTCCCGCCTCGCCGCCCCCGCCGTCGCTGCCCTGCTCGCCCTCACCACAGGGTGCACGGGCAGCGCCGTGCAGGGGCGGCCGGGTGCGTCGGGGCTGCGCGATCCGTACTTTCCGAAGGCGGGCAACGGCGGCTACCAGGTCGACCACTACGAGCTGGACCTGGACTACGACCCGGCCGACGGGCGGTTGCACGGCACCGCGGTGATCACCGCCCGCGCCGAGCAAGGGCTGAGCGCCTTCAACCTCGACCTCAGCGGCCTGGAGGTGGAGGAGGTGACGGTGCAGGGCGCCGGGGCCCGGTACAACCGCAGCGGCAACGAGCTGACCGTGCGCCCGGCCGAGGACCTGGAGAAGGGCGAGGTCTTCCGCACCGAGGTCGACTACAGCGGCAAGCCGAAGGCCCTGACGGACGCGGACGGTGCGAAGGAGGGCTGGATCACCACCGGGGACGGTGCGGTCGGCGTCGGCGAGCCGGTCGGTTCGATGACCTGGTTCCCGGGCAACCACCATCCCAGCGACAAGGCCGCCTACGACATCACCCTCACCGTCCCCAAGGGCTACGAGGCCGTGTCGAACGGCGAGCTGCGCTCGCGGACGACGCGGCCCGACGGGCGGACCGCGTTCGCCTGGCACAGCCCGGAACCGATGGCGAGCTACCTGGCGACCGCCGTCGTCGGCAAGTACGAGGTGGCGACCGGGCGGACCCCCTCGGGGGTGCCCTTGTACAACGCGGTGGCGCCCGGCGAGGCGGCGGCGAGCGCCGCGAAGCTGGCCCGGCTGCCCGAGATGGTGGAGTGGGCCGGCGCCCGCTTCGGCCCGTACCCCTTCGGCACGGCGGGGGCGATCGTGCTGCCCGCCGGGAGCCTCACCTACGCGCTGGAGACGCAGACCAGGCCGGTCTTCTCGGGGGCGCCGTCCTCCGAGGAGCTCGTCCTGCACGAGCTGGCCCACCAGTGGTTCGGCGACTCGGTGTCGCCGGCGTCCTGGAAGGACATGTGGCTCAACGAGGGCTTCGCGACCTACGCGGAGTGGCTGTGGACCGAGGACCACGGCGGGCCCACCGCGCAGGAGCACTTCGACGCCTTCCTGACCGGCGACACCGAGGTGGACGCGGAGGCGGGATCCGACTGGTACGCCTTTGCGCCGGCTGCCCCGCCCGGCCCCGAGGACATCTCCGGCGATCCCGTGTACCACCGGGGGGCGATGGTGCTGCACCGGATCCGCCAGGAGGTGGGCGACGAGAAGTTCTCCGCCCTGCTCGGCGGCTGGGCCGCCGAGCACCGGCACGGGAACGCCACGACGGCCGCGTTCACGGCCTACGCGCAGGAGAAGACCGGGCACGACCTGAAGAAGGTCTGGGACGTCTGGCTGTACGGGCAGGCCCGCCCCCGCTGACGCTACGTGAGCGGCTTGCGCAGCACCGTGCAGTCGCGGCCCCGTTCGCGGTCCTTGGACCGGCGCAGGGGCGAATACCCCATGGACTGCCAGAACGCGAGCCCCGTGGAGTTGTCGTCGAGTACGGCGAGGCGCACCCCCGTGCGGCCGGCGGCGCGGAAGCGGTCCTCGACGAGGGTGGCCAGGGCGCGGCCGTACCCTTCGCGGTGCGCGGTGGCGTCGATGAGCAGCAGGCCGATCCACGGGTCCGGATCGCCGGAGGCCGGGTCGGGGTGACGGGCGAGGGTGACGGCCAGGCCGACGAGCCGGCCGGCGGAGCGGGCCAGGAGGATCTCGGCGCCGTCAAGGGCGAGTTCGTCGGCGAGTGAGGCCGCGACCTGTTCGACCGTGATGCGGTTCGGGTCGGGGAAGTCGCCGCTCAGTTCGAAGAACGTGTGGTTCGTCGCGTACAGGGCGGCGATCTCGGTGAGGACCGGACCGGGCAGGGCGCCGTCCACGGGGACGAGCGGTTGGAGAATCACCTGGTGAACGGTAGCGAAGGCCCCTCCCCGGACGGCCGGGGAGGGGCCTTCGCCTGCGGTGTGTCCGCCGGGGCCGGACTCAGACGTTGACGCCGAAGTCCTGCGCAATGCCGGTGAGGCCGGAGGCGTAGCCCTGGCCGACGGCGCGGAACTTCCACTCGGCGCCGTTGCGGTAGAGCTCGCCGAAGACCATGGCGGTCTCGGTGGCCGCGTCCTCGGAGAGGTCGTAGCGGGCGATCTCGGCGCCGCCGGCCTGGTTCACGACGCGGATGTAGGCGTTGCGGACCTGGCCGAAGTTCTGGCTGCGGGCCTCGGCGTCGTAGATGGAGACCGGAAAGACGATCTTGTCGACATCGGCGGGCAGGCCGGCGAGGTTGACGTTGATGGCCTCGTCGTCGCCGGCGCCTTCGCCGGTGCGGTTGTCACCGGTGTGGACGATGGTCTGGTCCGGGGTGGACTTGTTGTTGAAGAAGACGAAGTGGCCGTCGGAGACGACCTTGCCCGTCGGGTTGACCGCGATGGCCGAGGCGTCGAGGTCGAAGTCGACACCGGTGGTGGTGCGGACGTCCCAGCCGAGGCCGACCGTGACGGCAGCGAGGCCGGGGGCCTCCTTCGAGAGCGAGACGTTGCCGCCCTTGGACAGGCTGACAGCCATGGGAATGTCCCTTTCCTCATCCGACATGCACGTACAGGCGGTCAAATTACCGCTCATCCCCCTAACGCGACGAGGGGCTGCCCGGTTCCCGCGCGGAGCGTCCGGGGAAATGAGGGTGACGGGGCGTGGCGGGGCACGGATCATAGGGGGCATGCCTGGTCCCTATGTCATCCGCGGTTCGGTCGTGCTCCCCGAGGGCGAGCTCGCCTGGCGTTTCTCGCGGTCCTCCGGGCCGGGCGGTCAGCACGTGAACACCTCGGACTCGCGCGCGGAGCTGTTGTTCGACCTGGCGGCGACGAAGGCGCTGCCCGAGGTGTGGAAGGCGCGTGCGCTGGAGCGGCTCGCTCCGCGGCTGGTGGACGGGGTGGTGACCGTACGGGCTTCGGAGCACCGCTCGCAGCTGCGCAACCGGGAGATGGCGCTGGTGCGGCTGGCGTCGCTGCTCGCCGAGGCGACGGCGCCGCCGCCGAAGGCGCGCCGGGCGACGAAGATCCCCCGCGGGATCAACGAGCGGCGCCTGCGCGAGAAGAAGGCGCGGGCCGAGACCAAGCGCGGCCGCACCGGCCGCGACTGGTAGCCGCCGGGCGGGCCGTACGTGCGAGCGGCAGGCCCGCGTCCGCCGGGCGGGCCGTGCGTGCGAGCGGCGCCCCCGCATCCTCCGGGCGGGCCCCTTCCGGTGTCACTGGCCGAGGTGGCGGTAGCGGCCGCGGAAGTACGTCAGGGGCTGGGCGTCCGGCGCGGGCAGGGAGGCGGTCAGGACGCGGCCGATGACCAGGGTGTGGTCGCCAGCCTCGACCCGGTTCTCCGTACGGCACTCCAGGGTGGCCAGCGCACCGCTCAGCACCTGGGCGCCCGAGACCTCACCGCGTACACAGGGCAGGTCCGCGAAGAGGAGCCGGTCGCTGATCCGCCCCTTCATCGAGAAGCGGCCCGCGACCTGCAGCTGGTGGTCCGCCAGGAGCGAGACCGCCCACAGCGGCTGCTCCGCCAGCAGGTCGTCCATGCGGGAGCCCTCGCGCAGGCTCACCAGCACCAGCGGCGGGTCCAGGGAGACGGACATGAAGGCGGTCGCCGTCATGCCGACGTCCTCACCGCGCGGGCCGTCCGCCGATAGAGGGGGCTCGTGCGCGGTGACCAGGCACACGCCCGCCGCCAGCCGGGACATGGCGGCCCTGAACTCTTCGTTGCTCACCCCCTCAGCATGGGGGGCGGCGCGGGGCGTAAGGGGTACGGGGGTCGTCTTCAGCACGTTCGAACGCTAATCCCGCCCTCCCGCGGGCACATCGGGCCCCGGTCCGAGTCGCGCCCCCGCCGCTTGGCCTAGGCCCGGGCGTATCGTTTGCTTCCGCCAATGAGGGGGAGCGCTCCCAGCCCTCGGGCGCCCCGTGGGGCACTGTAATGCATTTCATGTGACTTAAGTCACAGAGGGCAAGATTTGTTGACCCTGTGTACCGGCCGCACAGCTCACTGTGATTCAGTGGACGGGACACCGCAACGAAACGCCGATGACAAACATGGAGTTGCTGTCGAGGTCTCGGGGAGAGCGAGCAATGGAGACCGAGTCGGAGCCGTACGTCCGTCTTGCGACCTTGCGGCAGCTGCACCGGGTGGTGGCCGAGCTCAACACGGCCCGGAGCCTGGCCGACACCCTGCAGACCGTCGTGGACGGCATCGTCGTGGGCCTCGGCTACGAACTCGCCTGTGTCAACCTCGTACGCCCTGACGGTGATCTCGTCGTCGCCGCCTTCGCAGGTGACCCCGCGGCCGAAGCCCTCATCACCGGTCGCGTCGGCTCCCGCAGCTCCTGGGAACGCCGCCTGACGATGGGTGAGAACTGGGACGGGCTGCGCTTCATCCCGCACACCGAGGGCTGGGTCCTGATGGAGGACGACGTCCCCCAGTGGCACACCGAGGGCCCCGAGCCGCGGTTCCAGGACGAGTGGCACCCCGAGGACCGGCTCTACGCCCCCATGTACGCGTCCGGCGGGGAACTTCTGGGTGTCATTTCGGTGGACAGACCGCGCAACGGGCGCCGGCCCGGCGCGTGGGGCCGCGAAGCGCTCCAGATGTACGCCTTCCAGGCGGCGATTGCGATCAGCAATGCCAGGCTCCGCGCGAACATGCAGCGCGCCCTGGTCCGGCTGGAGCGCGAGCAGCAGGCGCTGCGCGCCAGCGAGGAGTCCTTCCGGCAGGCCTTCGAGTACGCGCCCAGCGGCATGGCCATCGCCGAGATGGGCGGCGACCAGCACGGCCGGCTCCTGCGGACCAATGACGCGCTGTGCCGGCTGCTGGGCCGGCCGGCCTCCGTCCTGCGCCGCTACTCCTTCTCCGACCTGGTCCACCCCGAGGACATCGGCACCCTGCTGCGCACCTCCGCCGAGGGCGGCCGCGCCGAGCTGCGGCTCGGCCGGCGGGACGGTACGTACGTGTGGGTCTCGCTGCGCAATTCCGTGGTCGCCGACGCCGCCGACGGGCCGCGTTTCCTGCTCACCCACGTCGAGGACATCGAGGAGCGCAAGCGGCACGAGCTCCAGCTCGCCCACCGCGCCAGCCACGACTCGCTGACCGGCCTGCCCAACAGCGCCGAGCTGCGGTCCCGGCTCGGCGCGCGGCTGTGCCGCAGACCGCAGTCCGTACGGGCTACCGCTGTGGAGGCCCTGGACGCAGCTTACGAGGGCCGGGAGGGATACCCGGGCCACGCGGCGCGGGCCGCGGCGGGGGGCGCCGGCGAGCACGGCTTCCCGCCCGATGGGACCGACCGGTACGGCGGTGCCGATGCCTTCCAGTTCCCGGGCGGTGCGGCGGCCGGGGGCGTGGACGGCCCCTACGACCACCACGTGCACACCGTGGCGCCCGCGACCGAGGCCGACGACGGCACGAAGGGCCTCGCGGTGCTCTTCTGCGACCTCGACGGCTTCAAGTCGATCAACGACCGGTTCGGGCACCACACGGGTGACGCGGTCCTGATCGAGGTGGCACGGCGGCTGACGACCGGTGTCAGGGACGGTGACACCGTCGCCCGGCTGGGTGGTGACGAATTCGTCGTCCTGGCCGACGGGCTCGGCGCCGCGGACGCCGCCGACCTCGCCGTCCGGCTGCGCAACGCGATCATCCCGCCGATCCGGGTGGACGGCCGCGCGGTGCGCGTGGGGGCCAGTTTCGGCATCGGCTGGGCCAGCTGCGGGATGTCGGCGGACGAGGTCCTGCGCTCCGCCGACCAGCGCATGTACATCGAGAAGCGGTCCCGCTCCAAGGCGCACCGCAGGGCCGGCTGAGGCGATCGGCCGCCCGTGGGCGCACGTGTTCGGGGTAGGCTCCCGGGGGTCGAAAGGAGTGACCTGCGATGACGACGCCCGCGAACAACGGCCCGCACGGTGGGGCGAACAAGCCCGAGGACGATGATCCGTTCGGCTATCTCTACGCGGACGGCCAGGCGGCCGGAGCCACCCCGCCCGGCTCGGGCGGTGGATACGGCTACCCCGGTCCGGCGGCCGGTGGTCACCCCGGTACGCAGCCCGGCGTTCCGCGGACCTCCCACCACCAGGTGCGGACGGTCGGCGACCGCAGGAGCAGCGGCGGCCCGCGCGGCCCCGTTCCCCAGCAGGGCCAGCCCCCCTACCAGGCGCAGTACCAGGCTCCCGAGGCCCTCCAGGCCGGTGGTTACGGCGTTCCGCCGCAGGCGCAGCCCCCCCAGCACCAGACCCAGACCCTCTCGCACTCCGGCGGGCACGGCGGCGGTGGCGGCGGCTCCAGCCGCAAGGGCCTGATCATCGCGGCGATAGCGGTGGTCGGCGCGGTCGCGATCGGCATCGGCGCGGCCGTGGCCTTCGGCGGCAAGGACGAGAAGAAGGACGACAAGGCGGACGGCGGCCAGCAGTCGGCGGCCCCGCAGGATCCCGCGTCCCCCGCCCCGAGCGGCGGCTCCCCGAAGCCGTCCGAGGCCCCGCTCCCGAAGGGCGAGGCCGCCGGTGCGGGCATGGTGCTGAGCGGCGGCGCGCAGTTGCAGAGCACGGTGCCGGGCTCGAAGAGCTCGGGCGGCCAGTACGTGGGCAACTTCAACCAGCCCGGTGCGGCCGTGACCTGGAGCCTGGACGTTCCCAAGGCCGGGAAGTACAAGTTCTACGTGCGCTTCGGTATCCCGGGCGAGGACGCCGACGGCACCCTGACCGTCAACGGCACGCCCAACGGGGCGCCGATCAGTATGCGCAACTTCGCCAAGTCGCCCAAGGGCGACTGGGAGAAGGGCTGGCAGACGACCTGGGGCCAGGTGACCCTCGTTCAGGGTGCCAACACGGTCAAGCTGTCGTGCGAGGCCGGCAACAAGTGCAACGTCAACATCGACCAGCTCTGGCTCGAACGGTTCTGACCCCCGAAGCGGGTCTGCCTCCGCCGCCCACGGGGCAGGGGCAGACCCGGCGTTCACATCGGGTGCTAGCCGCAGTGGACCCAGGGGCTGCCGCCATCGTGCGTCTTCTCCAGGTACGTGGAGTTGTCCCCCATCCAGACGCCCGTGAGCTGGCCGTCGACCTGGACGCACCTGCCCGGTGCCTTGAGGTAGACCGGGCCCGCGTACTGGGTGTAGGCGCGCTGGCCGTCGCTGACGCTGTGGCCGGCGTCGTCCCGCAGGGTGACGCCCATGCCGTAGGTGACGCGGAAATTGGCGTCGCGGCGCAGGATCGCGCAGTTCGTGCCGTTGGAGCTGTTGTAGTACAGGAAGACGACGCCGGCACCGGATATGCCGCTGTCGTCGCCGAGCGCGTAGGCGTCCTGCTGGCGGTACCCGGCCCCGCACGAGCCGCCGTTGATGGTCTGGGCCTGGGCGGGAACCGCGGCGAGGCCGGCGATGGCCACCACACCGGTGGCCACTGTGAGGAGGTTGCGGACGAGTCGGTTCATGGATCAGCCTCGTAAATTCGAAGATCAAATAGGCTTGTTGATCTTAAGTGCGCTCTACTTCGGCCCGCGCCACTCAGTGGCATCGTCCATCACACTCCGGCCAAGATGTGCTGACGCGAGCTCAGCGGTCCGCGTCGCCGGTGACGCAGACGGCCGTCCGCAGTTCCTCGTAGACGCCGGGGTCGAATTCTCCCGCCGCCGGGGCGGCGACCGTGGCCGCCGAGAGGGCCACCGCGCGGGTCAGCCGGGACGGCCAGTCCAGGTCCTCCGCCAGGGCCGACAGCAGCCCCGCGACCGCGGAGTCGCCGGCACCGGTGGGGTTGCCGGACAGGGCGCGCGGCGGAGCCGCCTGCCAGACGCCCTCGGGGGTCGCCGCCAGCAGGCCGGCCGGGCCGAGCGAGGTGACCACCGCGTGGGCGCCCCGGCGGCGGGCGTCGCGCGTGGCGGGGAGCGGCTCGCGCGACCCGGTCAGCTCGGCCAGTTCGGCGGCGTTCGGCTTGATCATCTCCGGGCGGGCGGCAACGCCGCGGCGCAGGGCCTCACCGCTGGTGTCCAGGAGGACCGGGACCCCGGCCGCGCGGGCCGCCCGTACGAGTACCGCGTACGCGCCGACGGGCACGCCGGGCGGGAGGCTGCCGCTCAGTGCCACGGCCCGGGAGCCGGCCAGCAGCTCCTCGTACCGGGCGAGGAACCGCGACCACTCGGCCGGCGTGATCATTGGGCCCGGCTCGTTGAACTGCGTGGTGTCGCCGGAGGTCTCGTCGGTGACGGCCAGCGTGCGGCGCGTGGTGCCCGCGCAGGGGACCAGGGCGTCCGTCACACCGGGGGACCGCGCCAGCAGTTCCTGTACGACGGCCCCGGTGGGGCCGCCCGCGAAGCCGGTCGCGGTGACCTCGTGGCCGAGGGCGGCCAGGACGCGGGCCACGTTGATCCCCTTGCCGCCGGGGCGTTCGCAGACGGCGGTGACGCGGTGCGAGGCGTGCGGGAGCAGCCGCGGCACGCGGTAGGTGACGTCGAGCGCGGTGTTGAGCGTCACGGTCAGGATCATGGGCACCCCCGGGTCTGTTGCTGCCGGGATCATGCCAAACGTGAGGCGGTCGGCCCAGTCCTGCGGGCCGACCGTCCCGGCCGGTACAGCCGCTTGGCCGTCAGGAGCCCTCGCGAGCGGCGGGGCTGACGATCCATTCACCGCGGCGCATGACGCCCCTGATGTCGAAAGCGGCGTCCAGGACGACCAGGTCGGCGTACTTGCCGGGCTCCAGCGAGCCGATCTCGTCGTAGAGGCCGATCAGCCGGGCGGGATTGGCGGAGATCGCCTGGACCACGGACTCCACCGGCAGCTTGTCGAGGGTGACCGAGCGCTTGAAGGCGGTGTCGAGGGTCAGCGTCGAGCCGGCGATGGAGCCTCCCTCCACCAGCCGGGCCACCCCCTCCTTGACCTCGACCTCCAGCGGGCCGAGGTGGTAGGTCCCGTCGCCGAAACCGGCGGCGTCCATCGCATCGGTGATCAGCGCCACGCGGTGGGCACCGGCGTGGTGGAAGGCCAGTTCCAGCGCCGCCGGATGCAGGTGGGTGCCGTCGTTGATGAGTTCGACGGTGATCCGCTCGTCCTCCAGCAGCGCTGCGATCGGGCCCGGCTCGCGGTGGGCGAGGGCGGGCATCGCGTTGAAGAGGTGGGTGGCCACGGTCGCGCCCGCGTCGATGGCGGCGCGGGTCTGTTCGTACGTCGCGTCGGTGTGGCCGATCGCCGCGACGACCCCGTGCTCGGCCAGCAGCCGTACGGAGTCCAGGCCGCCCGGCAGTTCGGTGGCCAGGGTGAACATCCGGGCGGAGCCGTGGGCGGCGTCGATCAGCTTGCGGACCTCCGCCGGGTCGGGGTCGCGGAGCAGGTCCTCCTTGTGCGCGCCCTTGCGGCAGGGGGAGATGAAGGGGCCCTCGAAGTGGATGCCCGCGATCTCGCCCTGCTGGGTGAGCTCGGCGAGCAGGCCCGCCCGCCGGGCCAGTTCGTCCAGGTCGCCGGTGACGGTGGAGGCGACCAGCGTGGTCGTCCCGTGCTCGCGGTGGGTGCGGACGCCCTTGAGGACCTCCTCGGCGGTGCCCGAGGTGAAGGAGGCGCCGCCACCGCCGTGGTTGTGCATGTCCACGAAGCCGGGGACGATCCAGTGCCCGGACAGGTCGACGACCTGCGCGCCCTCCCGGGCGCTGCCGGCGATGCGGTCGCCGTCGACGATGACCCGCCCGTTGGCAACGGTCCCGGTGGGCAGCACCACCCTGGCGCCGGAGAGAACGGTGCTGTGTGCGCTTGCGGACATCAGGCAGGTACCTCCGTGGCGAGTAGGTCCCAGGCGAGCAGCCCTGCGCCCAGGCATCCGGCGGCGTCCCCGAGGGCCGCCGGAACGATGTGGGGGAGCCGCTGGAACGTCACGCGCTCCTCCACGGCCGTCCGTAGTGGTGCGAACAAGGTTTCCCCCGCCTCCGCGAGGCCGCCACCGATGATCAGCGTGCGCGGGTCCAGCAGGGTGATCGCGGTCACCAGTCCGTCCGCGAGCGCCCCGACCGCGGCCAGCCACACCCCGCGGGCCCGCTCGTCGCCGGACGCGACGGCCTCGGCGCAGTCCGCGGCATCGGCCGCGGGATCGCCGCAGACGGCCGCCCAGGCACGGCTGACGGCGGAGGCGGAGGCGAGGGTTTCCAGGCAGCCGTACTGGCCGCAGCCGCAGGCGGGGCCGCCGGGGCGGACCACGATGTGGCCGATCTCGCCCGCGTAGCCGTGGGCCCCCGCCTCGATGCGGCCGGCGATGCCGATGGCTCCGGCGATGCCGGTGCCGAGGGGGACGAAGAGGAAGCGGTCGGCGTCCCGGCCGGCGCCGATGCGGCCCTCCGCCAGACCGCCCGTGCGCACGTCGTGGCCGAGGGCCACCGGGATGCCTCCGAGGCGCTTGCCGAGCAGGTCGCGCAGGGGTACGTCGCGCCAGCCCAGGTTCGCCGCGTAGACGGCGATGCCGTTCTCGGCGTCGACGATGCCGGGGACGGCGACCCCGGCGGCGGAGGCGGGCCGCCCGAAGTGCTCCGTGCCGATGCCGAGGAGCTCGGCGGCGAAGTCCTGGATCGTCTCGACGACGGCGTCGGCGCCCCGCTCGCGGCCCGTGGCGCGGCGCGCCTCGTGGAGCAGGGTGCCGTCGTCGGCGACGAGGGCGGCCTTCATCCCGGTGCCGCCCACATCGAGGGCGATGACGTGTTTCACGGATTTCACAGGTGACAGTCTCGCGCGCTCGAAGGGGAAAGGTCTAGTCCATTGGGGTGGATTGTTGAGTGGCCATACAAAATGGGGACCACCGGCGGGGCGCGGTCGGGACACGGAGCGGATCCACGGGGGATCCGGATGTGGACGAGCCGCCAAAGTGGTGTAGACCTTACGTGGATCGTACGTACAACAAGGGGTGGTCGAGAACTGTGAAGCGCCGATACCTGAGCCTGGCCGCAGCCGGCGCCGCACTGTGCCTGACCGCCGTGACCCTGACGGGCTGCGGCGCCGTCGGCGGCCTCACGGGGGACAACGAGGTGACCCTGCGGGTCGTGGCGGCCGAGTACGGGGACAATCCGCAGAATTCCTCGGCGACGTACTGGAAGAACCTCGCCGACGGCTTCGAGAAGGCGAACCCGGGCGTCAACGTCGAGGTGAGCGTCTACTCCTGGTCGGAGGTCGACGCCAAGGTCGCCGAGATGGTCAAGGCCGGCAAGGCGCCCGACATCGCGCAGATCGGTGCCTACGCCGACTACGCGGAGGCGGGCAAGCTGTACACCGCCGACGAGCTGCTCTCCGTCAAGACCGAGGCCGACTTCCTCGCGCCGCTCGCCGACGCGGGCAAGGTCAAGCGGGTCCAGTACGGCCTGCCCTTCGTGGCGAGCACCCGGCTGCTCTTCTACAACGAGAAGCTGCTGACCGACGCGGGTGTCATCGCCAAGGACGCCAAGACCGGCTGGCAGCCCAAGAGCTGGGCGGAGCTGGAGGCGGCCGCCAAGAAGCTCAAGGGCGCCGGCGTCCCGACCCCCTTCGCGCTGCCGCTGGGCCGCGAGGAGGCGCAGGCCGAGACGATGATGTGGATGCTGGCGGGCGGTGGCGGCTACACCGACAACGAAGAGCAGTACGCCATCGACTCCCCCGAGAACGTCAGGGCCTTGGAGTTCCTGCGGGACAAGATGGTCGGGCAGGGGCTCACCGGCCCGGTCGAGCCGGGGAAGCTGAACCGGCAGGCGGCCTTCGACGCCTTCACGCGGGGCGAGGTCGGCATGCTCAACGGCCACCCGACGCTGCTGAAGCAGGCCGCCGGGAAGGGCGTCAAGTTCGGCATGGTCACCATGCCGACGGCCGACGGCACCGACCACTCGGCGATGGGCGTCGCCGACTGGGTGATGGCCTTCAGGAACGGCCACCAGAAGGAGTCCGGGAAGTTCCTGGACCACCTCTACGAAGCCCAGAACGTGACCGCCTTCACCAGCATGTACGACCTCCTGCCGGTCACCACCACCGGCTACCGGGCGATCCAGTCCGGCACCGGTACCGGCAGCGCCGCGCCGCAGCTGAAGACCTTCCTGGACGCGCTGCCCAACGCGCGCCTGTACCCGGTCGGCAAGAAGTCCTGGGCGGGCGTCAGCGAGGACATCAAGCAGAACATCGGCAAGACGGTGCAGCCGGGCGGCGATCCGGCGAAGGTGCTGGAGGACATCGCGTCGTCGGCGCGCGCGGCCGACCCGCGCTGACGGGCGGCCCGCGCTGACGGCCGGCCCCGCGGTCGGCCGGCCCCGCGGTCGGGCGGCCCCCGCGGCCGGGCGGCCCCCGCGGCCGGGCGGCCTCCGCCCGGCCGCGCGGGCCCGTGTCGGTGGGCGGCGTTAATCTGGCGGTATGACGGACGAGGGGCGGCTGACGGCCACGGAGGCCGCGGTGCTCGCGTACGAGGCCCGTACCTGGCCCGGGCCCGGGGCCAAGGAGCGGGCCATACGGGAAGGGCTGGGGATGGCCCCGGTCCGCTACTACCAGCTGCTCAACGCCCTGATGGACGACCCTCGGGCGCTCGCGCACGCGCCGGGCACGGTGAACCGCCTGCGCCGGATCCGCGAGGCCCAGCGGGCCCGGCGGTGACGGGGCGCCGGGGCGGCGCGAGTGGCGGGGATGGCGGGGGCACGGGACAGACGGCGGGGCGGACGGCGACGGCTGCGGCCGGGCGGACCGCGCCGTAGCCGTCGCCCCGCGGGGCCGTTAGGGTCGTCCGTATGGGGAGCCATCCGAACGATCTGCCGACACCCGTCACCGCAGCCGGACGCGAGGGACTGGAAGCCCTCCTCCGCACACCTCGACGGTCCGTGGTCGCCCTCGACTTCGACGGCACGCTGGCCGACATCGTGCCGGACCCGGACCAGGCGCGGGCCCATCCCGGAGCCGTGCCCGCGCTGGCCGCGCTGGCTCCCGAGGTGGCCTCCGTCGCCGTGGTCACCGGCCGGCCGGCGAGCGTCGCCGTCCGCTACGGGGGTTTCGCCGGGGTCCCCGGTCTGGAGCACATGGTCGTCCTCGGCCACTACGGGGCCGAGCGGTGGGACGCCGTCACCGGAATCGTCCACGCCCCCGCCGAGCACCCCGGGGTGGCGGCGGTCCGCGCGGAGCTGCCGGGGTTCCTGGACTCGATCGGTGCCTGGCAGGGAACGTGGATCGAGGAGAAGGGCCGGGCCCTGGCCGTCCACACCCGCCGGGCGGCGGACCCGGAGGCGGCCTTCGCGGCGCTGCGGGAACCCCTGACCGAGCTGGCCGCGCGGCACGGGCTGATGGTCGAGCCGGGCCGGGCCGTGCTGGAGCTGAGGCCGCCGGGGATGGACAAGGGCGTCGCCCTCACGGAGTTCCTGGCGGAGACGGACGCGGAGGCGGTCGTGTACGCGGGGGACGACCTGGGTGACCTCGCCGCGTATGCGGCCGTCGAGAAGCGGCGGACGGACGGGCTGCCGGGGTTGCTGGTGTGCAGTGGTTCGGCGGAGGTGCCGGAGCTGGCGGCCCGGGCGGATCTCGTCCTCGCCGGCCCGGGCGAGGTGGTGTCGTTCCTGGCGGCCCTCGCCGCCGCCGTACGGGCCTGACGGGAGACGGCCCCGCGGCGCCGTCTCCCGGGGCTCCGCCCCGGGCCCCGCGCCTCGGACGGTGGCGGGGCTGAGTGTGGGGCTCCGCCCCGGGCCCCGCGCCCCAAACGCCGGCGGGGCTGAGTGTGGCCCGGCGGGGTCCCGGGCGGGTGGGTCAGGAGGTCAGGGCGGTCAGCTGGGACTTGAACCACTGGGACGGGGGGAGGGCCGTCGCGGCGGCGGCCAGGCGCTTGGTGCGGTCCGCCCGCTCGGCGTCCGGCATGGACAGCGCTTCGTGCAGCGCCTCCGCGGTCTGCGTCACGTCGAACGGGTTCACGGTCAGAGCGTCCCGCCGCAGCTCCTCGTACGCCCCCGCCCCGGTGGACAGCACCAGCACGCACCCCGCCTCCGACACCACCGGGATCTCCTTGGCCACCAGGTTCATCCCGTCCCGCACCGGGTTCACCAGCGCCACGTCCGCCATCCGGTACGCCGCCAGCGAGCGCGTGAAGTCGTCCTTCACCGACACCAGCACCGGCTCCCAGTCCTCCGTGCCGAACTCCGCGTTGATCTCCGCCGCCAGCTCGCGCACCGAAGCCGTGTAGTCCCGGTAGACCTGGAGGTCCTGCCGGGACGGGTACGCCGACGCCAGGTGCACCACCCGGCCCCGCCACTCGGGACGGGTGGTCAGCAGCTCCCGATAGGCCAGCAGGCCGCGCAGGATGTTCTTCGACAGCTCGGTCCGGTCCACGCGCACGATCGTCTTGCGGCCCGCCGCCTGTGCCCGCAGCTCCGCCAGCTTGTCGTCGACCTCCGGCCGGTGCGCCAGTGCCCGCAGCTCGTCCGCGTCCACGCCCAGGGGGAACTGCGTCACCTCGGTGAAGCGGCGCTCCCCGTACCCGCTGCCGTCCGCCTTCATCCGGCGGTGCCACACCCCGCGCTCCGCGGACCCGCTCGGCGAGGACCCGTCCGCGACACCGCTCGCGTCGTCGATCTGCGCGCCGGTGATGAAGTTGACCGCCCACGCCCAGGTGTGGAAGCCCAGCAGGTCCGCCCCGAGCATGCCCCACACCAGCTGCATCCGGATGTCGTCCGGCAGCATGTCCAGGAACTCCCGCGACGCCCACGGCGTGTGCGTGAAGTGCGCGATCCGCAGGTCGGGCCGCAGCTCCCGCAGCTGTCCCGGCACCAGCGCCAGCTGGTAGTCCTGCACCAGGACGCAGGCACCCTGCGCCGCCTCCGCCGCCAGGGCCTGCGCGAAAGCCCGGTTGTAGGCGACGTAGGAGTCCCACTGCCGCCGGAAAGCCGCGTCGAAGACCGGCTCGCGCGGCACGTCGTACAGGTGGTGGTGGGTGAACCACAGCACCGAGTTCGCGATGCCGTTGTAGGCGTCGTCGTAGACCGCGGGATCGATGTCCAGCATCCGCACGCCCGGCTCCGATACGCCCCGGCGGACGGCCTCGCGGTCCGCCTCCGACAGGGCCGCGCACACCCACACCGCATCCGGCTGCTCCGCGAGCGCCGCCGAGAGACCGGAGACGAGCCCGCCCCCGCCGCGCCGCGCGCTGAGGGTGCCGTCCTCGGCCAGGGCGTAGGAGAGCGGACCGCGGTTAGCTGCAACGAGTACCTGAGAAGCCATGCCGCCAACCTAGCCCGGCTCGCACCGGCTCAAACGTCCCGCGCGGCGAGGTGCCCGGCGTCACGCCACACGGCGCAGCGTGTACTCCTTGACGCCCAGCATCGGCGGCCGTTCCTCGGTGTCCACCGCGTAGGTCCGCGGCACGAAGCCGTCCGGACCCCGCTCGAACTGCGTCAGCTCCGGCCGTACGAGGTGCCCGCGCGAGAGCCGCAGCTGCGCGGTGCGGTAGATCGCCGCGGCCATCCGGCCCAGCGCCAGGCCGTCCTGGTGGCGGTGGCGCCGCACGCCGACGTCCACCTGGGCGAGCGCGTCCAGCCCGACCGTGTGCAGCGCGTCGACCAGCAGGCCCAGCTCGACGCCGTAGCCGACGGGGAAGGGCAGCCGCTCCAGCAGGGAGCGGCGCACGGCGTACTCCCCGCCCAGCGGCTGGACGAAGCCGGCCAGCTGCGGCCAGTGGAGGTTGAGCAGGGGGCGGGCGACGAGCTCGGTGACCCGGCCGCCCTGGGCGGGGGGCCCGCCGGGCCCGGACGGCTCGGATCCCGTGTCCAGCGGGCGGTCGTACATCGCCTTGACGAACTGCACCTCCGGATCGGTCAGCAGCGGGCCGACGATCCCGGAGACGAAAGCGGAGGAGAAGTCCCGCAGGTCGGCGTCGACGAAGCAGACGATGTCCCCGGTGGCGGCCAGGAGGGAACGCCACAGCACCTCGCCCTTGCCCGGCAGCGCCGGCATCCGCGGCAGGATGTCGTCGCGGTGCACCACATGCGCGCCGGCCTTCGCCGCCACCTCCGCCGTACGGTCGCTCGATCCCGAGTCGATGACGATCAGCTCGTCCACCAGCGGGACCGGCAGCCCGTCGATCAGATCGCGCCGGATCACCTCGACGATCGCGCCGACCGTCGCCTCCTCGTCGAGCGCCGGCAGGACCACGCTGACCGTGGTCCCGGCCGCCCGTTTCCGCTCCAGCAGCCGCTCCAGCGGTCGGTCGGCGGCGGACCAGGAGCGGTCTGCCAGCCAGCGCTCCACCTCTTGCAGCACTCTCAGCACTCCTTGCCGCTCGGTCTGTTCGACGGGAAAAGTGATCCATCTCGCGGTTCGGACGGCTGTCTCAACCACGCGGGCCTTCGGTTACAGTCTTGAACAACGCGAAGGACCACCGCATGCCGGGGGTCCTCGCGCACAAACGCACCGGTGCGCTCCAGAGCGCGCTGCCCGGTGCCATACCGCTCATCCAGAGGGGCAGAGGGACACGGCCCGTTGAAGCCCCGGCAACCCTCCAGTCGGTTCTCGCGATCGCGCATCCAGCGACGTCAGCGAGGTCCCCGGCTAGGGAAGGTGCCAATTCCGTCTCATGGCGAAGTGCGCCATGGGGAAGATGAGGAGAAAGGGCCTCGCCATCATGGCTGCACAGACTGTTCCCACCTCTGTCGATCTCGGACCCGCCACCGGCCTTTCCTGTCGGGAATGCGGTACCCGTTTCGCACTCGGTCCCCTCTTCGCCTGCGCCGAGTGCTTCGGACCGCTCGAGGTGGCCTACGACCTCCCCACCGGTGACCCCGAGGCCCTGCGCGCCGCGATCGAGGCCGGCCCGAACAACATCTGGCGCTACGCGCCGCTGCTGCCCGTCCCCGCGGACGTGGCCTCCAAGCCGAGCCTGAACCCCGGCTTCACCAAGCTCGTGGACGCGGCCAACCTGGCCAAGGAGCTCGGCGTCACCGGCAAGCTGTACGTCAAGGACGACTCCGGCAACCCGACGCACTCCTTCAAGGACCGCGTCGTGGCCATCGCCGTCGAGGCGGCCCGCGCCTTCGGCTTCACCACCCTGTCCTGCTCCTCCACCGGCAACCTGGCCGGCGCCGTCGGCGCCGCGGCCGCCCGCGCCGGCTTCCGCTCCTGCGTGTTCATCCCGCACGACCTGGAGCAGGGCAAGGTCGTCATGGCCGGTGTCTACGGTGGCGACCTCGTCGGCATCGAGGGCAACTACGACGACGTCAACCGCTTCTGCTCCGAGCTCATCGGCGACCCGCTGGGCGAGGGCTGGGGCTTCGTCAACGTCAACCTGCGCCCGTACTACGGCGAGGGTTCCAAGACCCTGGCGTACGAGATCTGCGAGCAGCTCGGCTGGCAGCTGCCCGACCAGATCGTGATCCCGATCGCCTCCGGCTCGCAGCTGACGAAGATCGACAAGGGCCTGCAGGAGCTGATCAGGCTCGGCCTCGTCGAGGACAGGCCGTACAAGATCTTCGGCGCCCAGGCCGAGGGATGCTCCCCGGTCTCCACCGCCTTCAAGGCCGGCCACGACGTGGTCCGCCCGCAGAAGCCGGACACCATCGCCAAGTCGCTGGCCATCGGCAACCCCGCGGACGGCCCGTACGTGCTGGACATCGCGCGGCGCACCGGCGGCTTCGTCGAGGACGTCGACGACGAGCAGATCGTCGATGCCATCAAGCTCCTGGCGCAGACCGAGGGTATCTTCGCCGAGACCGCGGGCGGCGTGACCGTCGGCGTCACGAAGAAGCTCATCGAGAACGGGCAGCTCGACCCGGCGCTGACGACCGTCGTCCTGAACACCGGCGACGGCCTCAAGACCCTGGAGGCGGTGGCCGCGGACAGCGGCCAGAGCGCCGTCATCCGCCCCAGCCTGGACGCGTTCCGCGCCGCCGGCCTGGCCTGACCCACCCCTGCGTCCCGGAAAGGCAGTAGCGCCATGAGCGTCAACGTCCGCATCCCCACCATCCTGCGCACCTACACCGGCGGCAAGGCCGAGGTCCCCGCCGACGGCGCGACCCTGGCCGAGGTCATCGAGTCCCTGGAGAAGAGCCACCCGGGCATCGCCGCGCGCGTCCTGGACGACCAGGGCAAGCTGCGCCGCTTCGTGAACGTCTACGTCAACGACGACGACGTGCGCTTCGAGGGCGGGCTGCAGGCGGCGACGCCGGACGGGGCCGGCGTTTCGATCATTCCCGCCGTGGCGGGCGGCTGCTGACCGGCCCCGGCCGGCACGCGCACTGACACGCGAAAACCGTAATTGCCCCCTCCGCTAATAAGCGGAGGGGGCAATTCTGCTTGATTGGGCGCGGTAGAGTTGGGGAAGTCCCCTCCGCTGCTCTTGCCCGCCGCATATGAACGGGTCGCGTGAGGGTCGACATCGGGTCAATGTCCAGGCGCGCTATGGGGCTTTGGCGAGATATGCCGGGCCCGAGTTGCCCAGGAATATTCCAAATTTTCACTCTATTTCAATCTTTCCGGGTGTCCGGATTTCTCGTCGGATTGACCTGTTGCAGACAGCACCCGCGCAGATACATTCAGCCTCGGTCGACGCGTTCCGACGCAAGTTCTGACCCGGGATCGCGAAGTGCGTTCCTGCGCAAGGGCCAGTAATAGGGGAGTTAGGCATGGCTCAGGGCACCGTCAAGTGGTTCAACGCGGAGAAGGGCTACGGCTTCATCGCGGTCGACGGTGGTGCGGATGTGTTCGTCCACTACAGCGCCATCCAGATGGACGGGTACCGCACCCTTGAAGAGGGTCAGCGGGTCGAGTTCGAGATCTCGCAGGGCCAGAAGGGTCCGCAGGCGGACATGGTCAAGCTCGCACTCGGCTAGTCCTGGCGCGATCGACCACCGACGCACACACACGAGGGGCCCACATCCTGGACACGGGGTGTGGGCCCCTCGCGTGTCGCGGCCGATCCTCGTGTGCCACCTGCGTCTTCGCGCGGCGTTGCCCGAAGCCGCTTGCACTCGACGGGGTCGAGTGCTAATCATTGGCGTTAGCACTCTCCTGCTGAGAGTGCTACCAAAACGAGGACCGGGTCGGTGAGGCCCGCAGCGTCCGGCGGGAAGGAACCGCCGGGCACGCAGGCCGTCCGTCGCGGGCGCGGGCGCGGTCCGGAGCAATCCACCCCTTACCCCCATGGCCTACGGCATGGGAGGGACCCCCTGGGAGGACCACTTCAGATGGCCAAGATCATTGCGTTCGACGAGGAGGCCCGGCGCGGCCTCGAGCGTGGGATGAACCAGCTCGCCGACGCCGTCAAGGTCACCCTTGGCCCCAAGGGTCGCAACGTCGTCCTTGAGAAGAAGTGGGGCGCGCCCACGATCACCAACGACGGCGTCTCCATCGCCAAGGAGATCGAGCTCGAAGACCCGTACGAGAAGATCGGCGCCGAGCTGGTCAAGGAAGTCGCCAAGAAGACGGACGACGTCGCCGGCGACGGTACGACCACCGCCACCGTGCTGGCCCAGGCGCTCGTCCGCGAGGGCCTGCGCAACGTGGCGGCCGGCGCCAACCCGATGGCCCTCAAGCGCGGTATCGAGAAGGCCGTCGAGGCCGTCTCCGGTGCCCTGCTGGAGCAGGCGAAGGATGTCGAGACCAAGGAGCAGATCGCTTCGACGGCCTCCATCTCCGCCGCCGACACCCAGATCGGCGAGCTCATCGCCGAGGCCATGGACAAGGTCGGCAAGGAAGGCGTCATCACGGTCGAGGAGTCCCAGACCTTCGGTCTGGAGCTGGAGCTCACCGAGGGCATGCGCTTCGACAAGGGCTACATCTCGGCGTACTTCGCCACCGACATGGAGCGTATGGAGTCGTCCCTCGACGACCCGTACATCCTGATCGTCAACTCCAAGATCAGCTCGGTCAAGGACCTGCTGCCGCTCCTGGAGAAGGTCATGCAGTCCGGCAAGCCGCTGCTGATCATCGCCGAGGACGTCGAGGGCGAGGCCCTGTCGACCCTGGTCGTCAACAAGATCCGCGGCACCTTCAAGTCCGTCGCCGTCAAGGCCCCGGGCTTCGGCGACCGCCGCAAGGCCATGCTCGGCGACATCGCCATCCTCACGGGCGGCACCGTCATCTCCGAGGAGGTCGGCCTCAAGCTGGAGAACGCCGGTCTCGACCTGCTGGGCCGCGCCCGCAAGGTCGTCATCACCAAGGACGAGACCACCATCGTCGACGGTGCCGGTGAGAGCGACCAGGTCCAGGGCCGCGTCAACCAGATCCGCGCCGAGATCGAGAACTCCGACTCGGACTACGACCGCGAGAAGCTCCAGGAGCGCCTCGCGAAGCTGGCCGGCGGCGTGGCCGTCATCAAGGCCGGTGCCGCGACCGAAGTCGAGCTCAAGGAGCGCAAGCACCGCATCGAGGACGCCGTTCGCAACGCGAAGGCGGCCGTCGAGGAGGGCATCGTCGCCGGTGGTGGCGTGGCCCTGCTCCAGGCCTCCGCGGTCTTCGAGAAGCTTGAGCTCCAGGGCGACGAGGCGACCGGCGCCAACGCCGTCCGCCTGGCGCTGGAGGCTCCGCTCAAGCAGATCGCCGTCAACGGTGGTCTCGAGGGTGGCGTCGTCGTGGAGAAGGTGCGCAACCTTCCGATCGGCCACGGCCTGAACGCCGCGACCGGCGAGTACGTCGACATGATCGCCGAGGGCATCATCGACCCGGCGAAGGTCACGCGCTCCGCGCTGCAGAACGCCGCGTCGATCGCCGCGCTGTTCCTGACGACCGAGGCCGTCATCGCCGACAAGCCCGAGAAGGCCGGCGCCGGCGCCCCGGGCGGCATGCCGGGCGGTGACATGGACTTCTGATCGACCCCGGCTCCGGCCACTGGTTGATCGGCTGTTCTCGAACGAGGGCGGCACCCCCCGCGGGGGGTGCCGCCCTCGGGCGTTCGCCCGCAGCCCGGCAGCCCGGCAGCCCGGCAGCCCGGCAGCCCCGCAGCCCCGCAGCCCCGCAGTCCCTCAGCCCGGTCCCCGGGACGGGACGCCGGCGGCCGGGCGGTTCTGGTTGACTCGGGGCATGAGCGAGAGCAGCGCACCCTTCGTGAAGATCTGCGGGCTGCGGACCGCACGGGACGTGGACGCCGCCGTCGAAGCCGGGGCCGACGCCATCGGCTTCGTCTTCGCCCCCGGCAGCCCGCGTACGGTCGACCCCGCCACGGCGCGGGAGCTGGGCGGGCGGGTACCGGCGGGCGTCCTCACGGTCGGGGTGTTCCGCGGCCAACCGGTGGCGGAGGTCCGGCGGCTGACCGAGGAGAGCGGATTGCGCGCCGTACAGCTCCACGGGGACGAGGGCGCCGAGTACTACGAGGAACTGCGTGCGCCGGGCCGGACCCTGCTGCGGGCCACGGCCGAGCACGTGGCGCGCTGCGGCGAGCTGGGCGAGGACCTGCTGCTGCTCGACGCCCCCGACCCCGGCTCCGGCAAGCCGTGGAACTGGGGCGCCCGCGAGTTCACGCCCCCCGAGGGCCGCTGGCTGCTCGCGGGCGGTCTCACGCCGGGCAACGTCCGGCAGGCCGTCCGGTCCACCGGCGCGTGGGGGGTGGACGTATCCAGCGGCGTCGAGCGCGAGCGCGGGGTGAAGTCGCCGGAGCTGATCCGCGCCTTCGCCGAGGCGGCGCGCGCCGCTCGTCGCTGAACGCAACCGTTCGACTACCCTGTGCGAGAATTCCGGCATGGACTACTCCGGTTGAGGGCACACAACCGTCATGGACACGGACATGCCCGGATGGCTGCGGCGCCTGACGCGCCGCCTCGCTCCAGGGGGTGGTGGCGGCGGTGACGTGGCGGTCTTCCAGCCGCGCAGCGCCCCCGCCTTCACCGCCGACTTCACCTCCACCACGCAGTGGGTCGCAGGCCGCTCATGGGCCTATCCCCATGGCGGCCCGGTCAATCCGGGCGACAACAAGCTCGACCACCTGGTGGAGGACCCCGCCTACAGCCGCAGCGGCGTCTTCCGCGCCACCCGCCGCCCCGACGGCAACTGGGACACCGGTCTGCTCACCACCGAGGGCAGCGACGACGGTTTCATGGTGCGCACCGGCGACGTGCTGGAGGCGCGGGTGCGGCTCCCGGAGGAGCTGGGGGCCTGGCCCGCGATCTGGACCTGGCGGGACGGCGGCCAGGAAATCGACGTCTTCGAGTACCACCCCGACAACCCGGACCTGCTGGAGCTGTCCAACCACGTCCGCCAGGGGCACCGCTACTACCGCGACCCGTCGGTGCGGCCGGGCTCCTGGGTGGACCTGAGGGTGGAGTTCGGGCGGAGCTCGGTCGTCTGGTGGGTCAACGGCGCCCGCGTCTTCTCCGACCGCCGGGGCGTCGGCCGCGGCTGGCGCGCGTACCTCATCGTCAACCTGTCGGTCTGCGCGGGCAACTACCACCCGGCGCCGGAACCGGAGGTCACGGAAATGTCCTACGAGGTATCGGAGCTGCGCGTGTACCGGGGCTGAGGGCGGGACGGCCCTCAGGACCGGCCCTCCTGGCCGGCCCGGCGCGTCAGGGTGTTCAGGAGGGCGGCGCCCCGCGGGGCGTCGTCCACGCTGACCGCGAAGTCCCTGCCCCGGGAGCGGATCACGAGGCAGGGGCCCCGTCGGATCAGCACCGTCGTGCCGAGCTTGCTGATGCGGTAGCCCCAGCCGCCGACCTGCACGGGCCGGCGGTCCTCCACGCGGGCCGGCCCCTCGATGTCCTCGGGCGACCAGCGCCTGACGGGCCGCCCGACGGGGCCGTAGGCCACCTCCAGCGCCCGGCCGGTGATCCGCACGGTCACGGAGGCGAACACCGCGACCAGCAGGGCCGCGAGGAGCAGCACCGCGATCGGCGCCCACACCACGGCCACCGAGCCGGCCAGCCCGGCGACCGCGAGCCCGGCCGCGATGAGGGCGAGGACGACGGCCGTCGCCTGCATCCACCGGTTCGACGCGTGTGACTGCCACAGGACCTGTTCGGCGTGTGCCATGACGCCTCCCTCCTCCCCTCCAGTTTCCCTCAGGAGGGCCCGCCCACCCCGGCGTACGGTGGGAAGTGAGCGGATCGGGCCGCAGTCCTCGGCGTCCTGGGAGGCCGGCGATGAACGACGAACGTGACGCGTTCCTCAAGTGGGCGCGCTCCCGGCTGCGGGACGCGGAGATCGCCCTGCACAACGGGGACGCCGGGCCGCGCGCCGCCATCTGGTCCCGGCGCGAGCCGGTCTCGGTGACGGGTGCCTGGATGTCGGCGCTCGGGTCCGAGGAGGTGGGCGAGCTCTTCCACAAGCTGGCGGAGGCGTTCTCGGACTGCACCGCCTACGAGCACGAGATCGTCGCGGCGGACGTGGCCGGCGACATGGCCTACACCGTCGGCTACGAGCGCACGCAGGCTCGCGTCAACGGCGAGCCGCGCCGGTACGTCCTGCGGGCGACGCAGGTGTACCGCCGCGAGGACGGCGAGTGGAAGGTCGCCCACCGCCACGCGGACACGCTGGAGAGCGACCAGCCTTGAGGCCGGTGGGCACAAGGAGGGCGGGGTGCCGCCGGTCCGGTACCGTCCTGCCATGTCCCCATCACCCGGTACCGACCGCTCCAGGACCCCCGTCTCCGCGGATGACCTCGACCTTTCCGTGCGGCTCGCCGTGGCCGCCCTTCGCGGGGCGCCGGCAGAAGCGTGGGAAGGCAAGGCCGGTTCGCTGGAATGGGACTGCTGGGAAACGGTCGAGCACCTCGCCGACGACCTCTTCGCCTACGCCGCCCAACTGGGCCCCAAGTCCCCGCCCTTGAACGGCGAGGTGCCCTTCGTGTGGAAGAGCCGCCGCCCCGGTGGTCCGGCGAACGTCATTCACGCAGACCGCGGGGCGGGGCCCGCCGGCCTGTTGCAGGTCCTGGAAGCGAGCGGTGCGCTGCTGGTCGCCATGGTGCGCACGACGCCTCCGCAGACCCGCGCCCACCACGTCTTCGGAGTCTCGGACCCCGAGGGTTTCGCCGCGATGGGCATCGTGGAGACCGTGGTGCACACGCACGATCTGGCGCAGGGGCTCGGGCTCGCCTGGAACCCGCCCGCCGATCTGTGCTCGCGGGTGCTCGCCCGGCTGTTCCCGGACGCACCCTCCTCGACGGACCCCTGGTCCACCTTGCTGTGGGCCACCGGACGCGCGGAACTGCCCGGTCGCCCCCGTCCGACGGCATGGCGATGGGACGGCACGCCCCGGGAGGGCGGCCCAGGCCAGGAGTCCGTCACGAGCGGTCTTTGAGCGACCCCACGAAGTCGGCCCAGGCCCGTGCGCGGAACACCACGTGCGGGCCTCCGGGCTGCGTGGAGTCCCGGACGGGCACGATGCCGGGGTGGCCGTCGGCCACTTCCACGCAGTCGCCGCCGTCACCGGCACTGTGGGTGGACTTCCGCCAGGTGGCCATCTCCAGGCAGTTGCCGCCGCTGGCATCGCTGTAGCTGGATTTGTGCCACGTGGCCGCCGACACGTTGTACTCAGGCGTGCTCGTCATGTGCGTAATCCTCCGCCAACGACTCAATCAGGGCCAGCGAGTTGCGCGGTGAGAGCGCGTTGGCCGTGAGGAGATCGTAGGTCAGGGTGTGATGGGTGACGGTGGCCGGATCATCGAACAGAAGGCCGGTTCCCATCCCTTCCGCGTAGGAGAGAGGGGGAGCGTCTTCGAAAGCCATCAGCTTTATGGCACCGCCCATGGCCGCATGGAGGCCCGCGCTGAACGGCAGGACCTGCACGATGATGCGGTGTGACCTGATCAGAGCCGCGATGTGGCGCAGGGCTTCGGCCAGCACATCCGGATGGTCCCCCGCCCGGCGGAGTACCGCTTCGTCCAGGACGCACCACAACAGCGGGGTTGTTGGGTCGGTGAGCAAGGCGGCACGGGCCAGCCTGTTCGTGATCAGCTCGTTGATCTGCTCCTCCGGCGCGGTCGGATGGCCCGCCCGAAAGACCTCCCGCGCGTACGCCTCCGTCTGGAGCAAGCCCGGGATGATCAGTGGGGCGTACTCCCGGATGGCCGTCGCCAGGGCTTCGGCCTCGGCCGCCGCCGCGAAGTGGTCCGGGTACTTGGACTTGGCGGCGGCGCCGCAGTTGCGGGTGAAGAAGCCGCCGGTGTCGAGGATGTCGTCTATCTGGCGGGCGAGTTCGAGGTGCATCCGGCGGGTGCCCGCTTCGAGCTGGCCGACGAAGGAGCCGCTGACGAAGAGCGGTTCGCCGAGCTCGGCCTGGCTGAGCCCCGCGCGCTCGCGGGCCACGCGCAGTTCGGCGCCCAGCAGGGCGCGGGGTGAGGAGGACGGGTCGAGGTTCTTTCCTGCCATGGCAACTCCCAGGCCAACACGTGCGGTTGTTGCGGTGTCCGCCTTGCAAGGCTACCGAGCGTTTCGCGACTCTGTGTGTGCAAGTCGCATACGCAGAGTAGAAAGGTGACATGTCATGGTGATGACCGCGAAGGAGCGTGCGCTGGCGGCCGAGGAGGCCGTGCGGCAGCTCAAGGGGGCCCTCGACGGGGTCGGGGTGCTCTTCCCCTCGCTCGGTGTGGACGTGGTCTCGGCCGCCGGGACGTACGGGCTGCCGCTGGTTGACCTCGGCCGCTGCAACCTCGACACCGCGCTCCGGCTGGCCGCCGTCCTCCATGAGAGGGCCGGGGCCGGAGCCGCGATCCCTGCGCCACACCAGGGGTGAAAGATCATCATGCGTGACACACCGCACCGGCCTCCCTAGGCACTCCCGCCGGGTCCGGTACCTCTCGACGCCGGGTGACGGCAGTCCTGCCGCCGGCGGGTGACGGGGTGGCGTGCATCGAGAACGTCTCCGACGTCATCCGGAACGACGTGGCGGACAGCGGGCAGTTGGCCACCCCCTTCGAGCCGGTGCCGGAGGTGCCCCGCGCCGGGTGCGAGCGCTTGCGCGAGAACACGCCGGGCTCCGTGACGACGGTGGCGCCGGCGCTGGTGATGCGGGGGACGGCGGCCACGTCGCCCGCCCGAACCCGACCACCGGGTACGTCGAGCGGGCCTGCCGGTTCGGCCGCCCGGTCCAGTACCCGACGTCCCAGGGGGCTACGCACCAGACGATGCCCTTCGTGGCCCGGAACGAGCACCCGGGACGGATCGCGGACCGCTTGGCGGGTCGCTTTGCGGGCCGCCCGGCGGGGGGTCGGTGCGCAGGCGGGCGTGGAGGTGCTCGTCGTGCCAGCCGTCCGCATGCAGGAGGGCGCCGCGCATCGTGCCCTCCAGCGGGAAGCCGGCCTTCAGCGCGATGGCGCAGGAGGCCGGATTGGCCACGGAGTGGGTGATGCGCAGCCGGTGGAGGCCGAGCTCTTCGAAGGCCCAGCGGCTGAGCCGGTCCGTGGCCCCGGCCATGACGCCGCCGCCGCGTCCGGCGGGCAGGAGCCAGTAGAGGAACTCGCCGCTGCCGCCGTGCAGGTCGAGGTCGGCCAGGCCGATCAGGCCGACGGCCCGGCCGCCGCAGGCGGGGGCGGCGGCCCAGATCGCGGCCGTCTCGGTCCGCCAGTGCTCGTGCCAGCCGGCGATCTTCTCCTCGGCCTGCGCCAGGGTGAGGCCGGAGGGCCGGTTCCACTGCCGGATCTGCGGGTCGAGGCAGGAGGCGACCAGCGCGGGGGCGTCGTCGGGAGCCCAGGGCCGCAGGTGGAGCGGGCCGGGAAGGGCGAACGAGGGCTGGGGCATGGCGCGCATCCGGCCCGCCGGGACGACGGGGGGTATGCCGGGGGGTGCGGCGGGCGCGGGTGCGGGGTCGGTCATGACCACATCATGGCGCAGCCGCGTGTCCCGCGTGTCCCGCGTGCGGCGCGGCTCCGCCGGAGGCGTCAGGCCAGGACCGGTGCCTTCGAGGGTTCGGGGGCCGGCGGGGCGGCCGGATCCGGGTCGGGGTCGGTGTTCAGGTCCGTCAGCATCTGCTGGGTGAAGCCGAAGAAGTACGTGGCGACGAAGCCCACCAGGTAGCCGACCGCCAGGCCGCCCCCGTAGATCGCGATGGTCGGACCCATGCCCGCCGTGCCGTCCAGCAGCGGGAAGAGGGCCCAGCCCGAAGGGCCGATGGCGGTGGAGCCGAAGGAGGCGCCCAGCTGGTTGAAGAGGCCGACGAAGGCACCGCCGGCCGCGCCGCCGACGCAGGCGGTGACGAAGGGGCGGCCCAGGGGCAGGGAGACGCCGTAGATGAGGGGCTCGCCCACGCCCAGGAAGCCGGCCGGGAGCGCGGACTTGATGGTGCCGCGCAGCGAGCCGTTGCGCGGGAGCCGGCAGTAGACGGCGATGGCCGCCCCGACCTGGCCCGCGCCCGCCATGGCGAGGATGGGCAGCAGGACCGTGTGGCCGGACTGCTCGATGAGGGTGGTGTGGAGGGGGATCAGGGCCTGGTGCAGGCCGAGCATCACCAGGGGGAGGAAGAGACCGCCGAGGACCAGGCCCGCGAAGGCGCCACCGTGGGAGAGCAGCCAGGTGGCGAAGGTGCCGATGGCGGCGGATGCCTGGCCGGCGAGGAACATCAGCCCGAAGAGGGTGACCAGCCCGGAGACCAGGATCGTGAGGGTGGGGGTGACCAGGACGTCCAGGGCGTCGGGGACCCACCTGCGGCACCACTTCTCCACGTACACGGCGAGCAGGGCCGCGGCGAGCGCGCCGAGGACGCCGCCCTGGCCGGGCCTCAGCTCCAGCCCGAAGGCCGTGATCTTGGCGACGCCCGGGAAGACGATGATCGCGGCGACTGCGCCGCCGAGGATCGCAGTGCCGCCGAACTCCTTGGCGGTGTTGTAGCCGACGAAGACGGCGATCAGCGACATGAAACCGGAGGCCATGGCGGCGAGGGCCGGCACGACGCCGGGCAGCAGGCCCAGGTTCGTCAGCATGCCGTTCAGCCCGGCGATGACGCCGCAGCCGATCAGGGCCGGGATCAGGGGGACGAAGATGTTCGCGACGCGGCGCAGGAGCAGCTTGAAAGGGGAGGCGTTCCGCGCTTTCTGGGCCTCCTTCAGCGCCGCTCCCCGGGCCTGTAGTTCGCCGGCCGTGACGGGCGGGGCCGTGACGGGCGGGGCCGCGGCCGGTTGCGCGCGGCCCTCTTCGACCAGCGCCTCGAACTCGGGGGTCACCCGTGCGACGGCGCCCGGGCCGAGCACGATCTGGTAGGTGTCGTCCTCGACCACGCCCATGACTGCCGGCAGGGCCCTGAGCGCCTCGTCCTGGACCAGGCCGCGGTCGCGCAGGCCGATGCGCAGCCGCGTCATGCAGTGCGCGATCGAGGTGATGTTGTCCGGGCCGCCGACCAGGGGAAGGATCGCGGCGGCTGTGGCGCGGTTCTTGTCAGGGGACATGTGGTGGTCGCCTTGCTGTGGGAGTCGGCGGAACGGGCGGCGCGGCGCAGCGTCAGCGGGTCTGGGCGAGGGCCGCGCGGAGGTGGCCCTGCGAGGCGGTGAGCAGCTCGGCGGCCCGCGGGCCGTCCACGCCGCCGAGAATGACCAGGATGGCGTCCTTGACCTCGCCGGCGGTGGAGGCGAGCGCGGCCTCGATCTCCGCGTCGGGCGCGCCGGTGGCCAGGGCGACGATGCGCCGGGCGCGGGCGCGCAGCTTCTCGTTCGAGGAGCGCATGTCGACCATCAGGTTCCCGTACGTCTTGCCGAGCCGGATCATCGTGATGGTCGAGATGAGGTTGAGGACGAGCTTCTGCGCGGTGCCGGCCTTCAGGCGGGTGGAGCCGGTGAGCAGTTCGGGGCCGACGACGACCTCGATGCCGTGTTCGGCGGCCGCGGCGAGCGCGGAACCGGCGTTGCAGGACAGCCCGACGGTGAGCGCGCCGCGGCCGCGGGCGAACTCGACGGCGCCGATGGCGTACGGGGTGCGTCCCGAGGCCGAGATGCCGATGAGGGTGTCGTCCGCGCCCAGGGCGAGGGCGGTCAGGTCCTCGGCGGCCAGCTCCTTGGAGTCCTCGGCGCCTTCGACGGCCCGGACCATGGCGCGGGGGCCGCCAGCGATGAGGCCGACGACCTGCGCCGGATCGGTGTTGAAGGTGGGCGGGCACTCGCTGGCGTCCAGGACGCCCATCCGGCCCGCGGTGCCGGCGCCCGCGTAGACCAGGCGGCCGCCCCGGGACATGCGTGCGGCGATGGCGTCGACGGCGGCGGCGATCCGCGGCAGCTGCCCGGCGACGGCGGCCGGGACGGTGGCGTCCTCGGCGTTCATGGTGCGGGCGATGTCGAGGGTGGACAGCCGGTCGATCTCGGCCAGTTCCGGACGGAAAGCCTCGGTGGTCAGCGTCTCCAGCTGGGCGCGGAGTTCGGCGTACGCGGTCATGGGCGGGGCTCCTGGCGGTCTCAGCGGGCGGTGGCGGCGCGCCTGCCGGTCGGTACGGGCGTGTGGTGGCGGGGCGCGAGCGCCTCGTAGGAGGCGGTGAGGGCGGGCGCGGCGGTCTCGTACGTCCGCTGCGCCACCCCGACGAAGAGGCAGTCGACGACGAGCAGCTGGCTGGTGCGGCTGGACATGGCGGCGGGGCGCAGCTGCGTCTCGCGGGCGGCGGAGGTGGCCAGCACGAGGTCGGCGTAGTGGGCGACGGGGGCGTTCGGGCGGCCGCTGAGGGCGATGGTGGTGGCGCCCCGCTCGAAGGCGGTGCGCAGGGGCTCGATCACGTCGCCGGTGGAGCCGGAGTGGGTGATCGCGACGGCGACGTCACCGGGGCGCAGCTGGACGGCGTTGGTGACGGCGAGGTGGGGGTCGCTGTGGGCGTGCGCGATGAGGCCGATGCGCAGCAGCTTCTGGGCGAGGTCCTGGCCGACGAGGGCGGAGGCGCCGATGCCGTAGATGTCGATCCGGCGGGCGGACGCGAGGGCGGTGACGGCGGCTGCCAGCTGGGTCAGGTCGAGCCCGGCGGCGGTGTCGGCGAGGGTCTGCGCCTCCTCGTGGGCCAGTTTGGCGACGACGTCGGCCAGGGGGTCGTCGACGGCTATGTCGACGGTGACGGCGGGGGCGGCGCCGGACTCCTGCTGGGCGGCGAGGGCCGCGAGGGCGAGGCGCAGGTCGCGGTAGCCGGGGTAGCCGAGGAGGCGGGCGGTGCGGACGACGGTGGCCTCGCTGGTGCCGGTGTGCTCGGCGAGGGCGGAGACGGTGAGCCGGGCGCATCCCGCGGGGTCGGCGGCGACGGCGTCGGCGACGGCCTGCATGGAGCGGGTCATGGAGGGCCCGAGGCTGCGCACGCGGGCCCGCAGCGCGGAGGCCGGCGGAGCCGAGGCGCTCCGCACCGGCGTGAGCGAGTCGGCGGCGGCGCCGGCCCGCGCGGCCGGGGCGTCGGCGGCCCGGGTCGTCGCGGGGCGGGGTGCGGGGGTCCTGGTGAAAGTTTCTTTCTGGTTCTCGCTCACTTCTGAAACCTATTTTCAGGGGTGCGCGGGGTCAAGGGCCGTACATCACGGCATGGCAAGGATCTTCGCCACCCGCCCCGGACGGGGCCACAATGGGCCCATGGACCACGCGACCCCCCTGGAACAGGCGCTTCACGTCGCCCGCGCACTCGTCCTCGCCGACCTCGCCGCCGGCAAGGTCGCCGACGCCGATGTCGTCTCCCTCGTGGAGGACTCGGTCACGCACCGCCGCTGGTGGGTGGAGCAGTGGCCGGAAGGGGTCGCCTACCTGGCCGGACTCGTCGCGCAGGACGTGCAGGACGCGCTGCTGGAGAAGTACGGGCGCTGGCCGCTGTGCCCGGTCTGCGCGCACGGCGAACCGCACGCGCTGGACGTGGAGCCGGAACTGGGGCCCGACCCGCACTGGGTGTGCTCGGAGGCGGGCGTGCGGGTGGCGGCGGTGGGCGGCCTCGGACCGGTCTTCCAGCGGTGACCGTCTACATCGACCCGCCGACCTGGCCGGGCCACGGCCGTATGTGGTCGCACCTGGTCAGCGATGCCTCGTACGAGGAACTGCACGCCTTCGCGGCGGCCATCGGCTGCCCGGCCCGGGCCTTCGAGCGGGACCACTACGACGTGCCCTCGTACCGGTACGCCGACGCGGTGCGCGCGGGCGCCGTGGAGATCGGCAGCAAGGAACTGGTGCGCCGTCTCACCGAGGCCGGTCTGCGCAGGCCCAAGGGCCGGCCGCCGGGCACCGGGGCGGCCTGAACCCCGGGCCGGGCCCGCCGGTCAGGCCCGGGAGGGCTCGGGTGCGGACGTCGCCACCGGGGTGCCCGAGGTGACCACGCGGGTGGCGCGGGGCGGGGTGCGGCGGTCCAGGCGCAGGGCGACCAGGGCGAGGGCGAGGGCGGTGACCGTCATGGCGGCCCCGGCCCAGGCGGTCGCGGCGTAGCCGAGGCCCGCGTCGATGACGGTGCCGCCGAGCCACGGGCCGCCGGTGTTGCCGAGGTTGAAGGCCGCCGTGGTGGTGGCCCCCGCCAGGGTCGGGGCGGCGCCCGCCACGTTGAACATGCGGGCGTTGAGCGCCGGGGCGGTGAAGAACGCCGAGAAGCCGAGCAGGAACGCCAGCGCGACCGCCGCCGCCTGGGCGGAGGCCAGCAGCGCCAGCGCGGTCAGGAAGGCGGTCGAGCCGCTGATGCCCCAGACCAGCACGCCGAAGAGGTGCGCGTCGGCGACCCGCCCGCCGACGGTGGTGCCGGCCAGAGCGCCCACGCCGAACAGGCCGAGGATCCAGGGCACCCAGCCGGAATCCAGCCCCGCCACGTCGGTCAGTAGGGGCGACAGGTAGCTGAAGGCGCAGAAGACGCCGCCCGCGGCCAGCGCGGTGACGCCGATGGACAGCCACACCTGGCGGTCGCGGTAGATGCGCAGCTCGCGTCCGAGCGAGGGCTTCTCACCGGGCAGCGGGATCTTCGGGATCAGCACCAGGATGCCGGCGAGGGCGATCGCGGAGGCCGCGCCGACCGACCAGAAGGCGGCGCGCCAGCCCAGGTGCTCGCCGAGGAAGGCGCCGGCGGGCACGCCCAGGACGTTCGCGATGGACAGGCCGCCGATCATGACGGCCATGGCGCGTGCCCGCTGGTCCTTGTCGACCATCGCGATGGCCACGGCCGCGCCGACGGCCCAGAAGCCGGCGCAGGCGAGGGCGGAGACGATGCGGGAGGCGAAGAGCAGCTCGTACGAGGGGGCCAGCGCGCCCGCGACCTGCCCGAGGCCGAAGAGGCTGATGAGGCAGACGAGGGTGGTGCGGCGCGGAAGGCGCAGGGTGGCCACGGCCAGCAGCGGCGCCCCCACGACCATGCCGATGGCGAAGGCGGATATGAGCAGGCCCGCCTGCGGGATGGTGACGCCCATGTCCTCGGCGATGGGCGGCAGGAGCCCGGAGAGCATGAACTCGCTGGTGCCGAGCGCGAAGACGGACAGGCCGAGGACGTAGACGGCGACGGGCATGCGGGGGCGTGCGGGGGCTGCGGGCATGACCTTCACCAACCGTCGCGGAGGGGAGCGCATTCCCCGGGCGGCCGTCGGGGGCCCGCCATCAGGCCCGCGGCCCGAGGGCGGCGAGCTCCGCGGCGAGGTTCGCACGGGCCGGGTCCTCCCAGTGCTCGCGTCCGTACGGCGTGCGGTAGAGCCGGGGCAGGCCGAGCAGTTGGCGCAGCACGGCGGCCCGCCCGGCGCGGAAGGCGTCGTCCGGCACGAAGCCGTACTCGGCGCGTACGGCGGCGGCGTAGGCGGCGTAGGCGGCGGGCGCTCCGGCCAGGACGGCCAGGTCCGCGTCGCAGAGCACTTCGCCGTTGGTGTCGCCGGGGGCGGGGTCGTGGGTGACGGTGAGGCGCACGAGCCGGGCGACCTCGGCGGTGCGGCCGGGGTCGATACCGAGCTCGGGCAGGGCCCGCTCGGCCATGGCGGCGCTGCGCTCCTCGTTCTCGGAGCGGTCGGGGCGGTAGACGGCGTCGTGGAACCAGGCGGCCAGCTCGACGGCGGCGGGGTCGGCGGCGTGCGCGGCCAGGACGTCGATGCGCGCGAGGACGTCGGCCAGGTGCGCGGTGGTGTGGTAGCGGCGCTGCGGCTGCGCCCAGGCGTCGAGCAGGCGGTCGGCGTAGGGGGCGGGATCACGGCCGGCGGCCGCGCCGGCGGCGGTGAGGGCGGCCTGCCAGCGGGCACGCAGCCCCGCGGTGTCGGTGTGCGGCGTGACGGTGTCCATGCGCACATTGTGGCGGTGGCCTGATGGTGCTGGTGGAGCGCGGGCGCAGGCCCGTACTCTGAGCATTGGACTAGACCTATTTTCCCTACTGGTCATATGGCCATATGGGCGGTGGGGCCGAGCAGTTTCTCGAAGGATGGGATCGAATGAGCAACCGTGCGCTCCTGGAGGTGATCGCCCTCGACGTGGAGGACGCGGTCGCGGCCCAGGCCGGTGGGGCGGACCGACTCGAACTGGTCACCGACATGGCCGCCGACGGGCTCACCCCGTCGCGCGAGTCCTTCGCGGCGATCAGGGCGGCGGTCGACATCCCGCTGCGCGTGATGCTCCGCACGGCGGACGGTTTCGCGGCGGGCGGCGCCGGCGGGGTCGACGCGCTGGTGACGGCGGCGCGGGAGCTGCGGGCGGAGGGCGCGCAGGAGTTCGTCCTCGGATTCCTGAACGCGGACGGCACCCCCGACCTGAGCGCCGTCGAAGCGCTGGCGGCGGAGCTGGACGGCTGCCGGTGGACCTTCCACCGGGCGATCGACCGCGCGGCGGACCGGGACCAGCTGCGCAAGGCCCTCGCGGAAGTGCCGGGACTGGACACCTACCTGACGGCGGGCTCGGCCGCCGGGGTGGACGAGGGCATGCCGGTGCTGCTCGCGGAGGCGGCGCGGCGGGGGGAGCCGGGGTACGGGGCGCGGGTCCTGGCCGGTGGCGGGCTCGCCCTGTCACACCTGCCGGTGCTGCGCGCGGGCGGGGTGGACGCCTTCCACATCGGCGGGGCGGCGCGGCCCGGCGGGTGGGGGCGGCCGGTCTCGGCCGAGGCCGTCGCCGCCTGGCGATCCGCCCTGTCCTGACGGACGGCCCGTCCCCGCAGGACCGCCCGCCGCCGTGTGCGGCGCGGCGGGCCGGGGGCCGGGCCCCGGCAGCGGTGGCGCGCACGACGGCGGACCGGCCGGCGCACCTGACCCCTCCGGGGGCTCCGGGGCGGGGCCGCATGTCCTCAGCCCGGGCCATGGGCGGGGCCGCGCCCCGCAGCCGGCGCCCCCGGGGCGGGGCCGCGTGTCCCCGGGCGGAGGGCGGTTCCCGCCCCGCCGGCGTGTGAGGCGCGGGGCCGGGGGGGGAACCTCGGCAACGGACCCGCAGGCCGATGACAGCCCCGCTCCGGGGCCGCGGGGGTCATGTCAGGAGCGGGGCCGCGGGGGTCATGTCAGGAGTGCGGGAAGGGGGGCGTCGTGGAGGAGGGTGAGGCCGGAGACGGCACGGGTGAGGCAGACGTACAGGCGGCGCAGGCCCGTCCGCTCGTCCGGCTCGCCGTCCACGATCGCCGCGGGCTCGTCCAGGACCACGTAGTCGTACTCCAGACCCTTCGCCAGCGACGCCGGCACCAGCGTCAGCCGGGACTCGGCCGTCGTCTCCTCGCCCGGCGACAGATACGGCAGGCCCGCCGCGAGCAGTGCCTGCGCCAGCGCCGGGACGCGCGCGTCCGCCGCGATCAGGCCGGTCGAGCCCTCGTGCGCGAGCGCCGCCCGGCAGGCCGACACCACCGCCGCCGTCAGGTCCGCCGTCTCCTCGATCAGCAGGGAGCCCGGCGCCTCGCGGACCGAGGAGACCGGCGCCAGGTCCGGGGAGATCGACGGCAGTAGCCGGGACGCGTACGCGATCACCTCGCGCGGTACGCGGAATCCCGCCGTCAGCTCCTCCAGCACCGCCTGCGGCTTGCCGAGGTGGGTCAGCGCCTCGGCCCAGCTGCGCGTGGCCCACGGCGTCGTGCCCTGCGCGAGGTCGCCGAGGACGGTCGCCGAACCGGTGGTGCAGCGCCGCCCCACCGCCCGGTACTGCATCGGCGACAGGTCCTGCGCCTCGTCGAGCACGACGTGGCCCAGCGAATGCGTGCGCTCCACCAGGTCGGCCGCCTCGTCGATCAGGACCAGGTCCGCCGCCGACCACTTCGCCGCCCGCACGCTGCGCAGCGGCTTCGGCCACAGCAGCAGCTTCTGCTCGTCCTGCGTGAGCACACCCTCCGCGTGCAGCGCGAGGAACTGCGGATCCGACAGGAGCCGCAGCACCAGCTTCGCCGGGTCGACCGGCGGCCAGATCTCCTTCACCGCCGCCTTCACCGCGGCGCTGCGCGCCACCGCGTCCTGCACGCGGTCGTCCGGCGCCTCGCCCGCCTGTTCCATCCGTACGAGGACCGCGTGCGCGATCCGCTGCGGCAGCGCGCTGCGGGCGGCGCCGTAGCGGATGTCGCGGTTCTGGAGCTCCTCGACCATCTCGGCCAGCTCGTGCGCGGGTACCCGCCAACGGCGCGAACCGCGGACCACCATCAGCGCCTGTGCGGGCGCCGTGACGTGCGAGCGCACCGCGCGGCGCAGCACCCGGGCCATCCGGGCGTCGCCCTTGACCACGGCCGTCGCGGCCGGGTCCGCGCCGCGGACCTCCAGCCCCTCACGGGTCACCAGGTCGTCGATGGTGGCCTGCTTGACCTCCAGCTCGCCCAGCGCGGGCAGCACCTGCTCGATGTAGTGCAGGAAGGAGCGGTTCGGCCCGATGACGAGGGTGCCGCTGCGGGCGAGGCGGTCGCGGTGCGCGTACAGCAGGTACGCCACCCGGTGCAGGCCCACCGCCGTCTTGCCGGTGCCGGGTCCGCCCTGCACGCAGACGGAGCCGGACAAGCCGGAGCGGACGATCTCGTCCTGCTCGGGCTGGATCGTGGCGACGATGTCGCGCATCGGGCCGACGCGGGGGCGCTCGATCTCCTGCTGCAACAGCTTGCTGACGGCCGCGGCCTCGGCGGGGTCGCAGAGGTGTTCGTCCTCGTACGCCGTGAGCTCGCCGCCGGTGTAGCCGAAGCGGCGCCGCAGCCCGATGTCCTGCGGGTCGGCTTTGGAGGCGCGGTAGAACGGCTGGGAGACGGGGGCGCGCCAGTCGATGACCATCGGGTCGCCCCCGGCGTCGTGGACGTGGCGGCGGCCGATGTAGAACTGCTCACCGCGCGCGCCTTCGGCGAGGTCCGCGCCGGGAGCGCGCAGATAGTTCAGGCGGCCGAAGAACAGGGGCGTGTGGGCGAGGTCGGCGAGGGCCTTGATCCGGTCGTCGATCTGGGCCTGGAGGACGATCGCGTTGACCCAGTTCGCGGTGACGTCGCGGATGTCGAGGGACTCGACGTCCGCGCGCATGGCGCGCAGCGCGGACCGGGAGGCGGTGAGGTGTGCCCGCTCACGGGCGAGCGGGTCCCGCTCGTCGGGCGCTGCTTCGTCTGCGAGTGCGGGTTCGGGGGCGTGCGCGGACACGGGACTGCCTCCAGCTGCTGGTACGGAACAGATGGCCCGCCGGTTACCGACCGGGGGGCGGCTCTCCCCGGTGCGGCGGCGGGAGGCGGCAAGAGCGGAGATTCTACTGATTCCCAATGGGGTT
>NZ_LIVQ01000014.1 GCF_001905445.1 Streptomyces sp. CB00455
CTTCCCGGTCACAGCACTAGCTGTCGAGCAGCCCCAGCTCGCTGTCGGGCCGACACAGCGGGCACGCGACGACCGACGGCACGGTCTGCAGCACTTCCAGGACCGACTCCCTGGTGGCCGCCCGGCCGCGGCTGGTTATCTGGCAGGCCCCGGTGTGGACGCGGTCGGGTCTGCGGGAGACGCCGATGCCGTACTCGATCCACCAGTGAGGAGGCTCCGGCGGCGGGCGGCGGCGGGCCCGCTCTTCTTCGTCGGCCCGGACGGAGCTGATCTTCTCGTCGACGCGAGCGAGGGTGAGCTCCAGCCAGCGGCGTATCACCAGGAGCTGGTCCAGGGCTGGCGGTAGGGGCAGGAGCGGATCCGGCATGGCGGGTCAGGCCGCCTCGGCAAGGTCGGAGGGTACGGCAGGGCGGGTCTCCTTCTTCAGCTGCATGCGTGCGGCCACCACGTCCTCACGGGCGACCGTCGCCCAGTGGGGGTGATCGACGACAGCGACCGACAGCTCCCGGATCTCGGCCCACATCCGGTCGACCGTCACCTTCTCCTCCTCGCTCCAGCCGGGGCTGTCGGGAACGTCCCCGCGGTCGGAGAACCGCTCGCCCCGGGCCCAGCCCGCGAGGGGTTCCACGCTCCATGGCAGTTCGGCCAGGTAGGCGCGGTGAACGGCATGGGCGCGGTGGAGGCGCTCCTGCAGCTGGAGGAGATCGTCGGGGAAGGTACTGGTGTCGGTCCCCCCTGAATCGTAAGTCTGTTCGAATTCAGTTGGGAAGTCGGCGCTCCGGTCGGTGACCCGTTCGGCGGACCGCCGGCGAGGTCAGGTGGTACGGAACGGGCGGGTGCCGTGTGCTGAAGGGGGGTCTCTGGAGGAGGTGACGGTCGTGGCGCGTCCTGTGTGGGCCGGGAATTTGTCACTCGGGCTGGTCAGCCTGCCGGTGGGCCTGTACACGGCCACCGACAGCCACACGATCCACTTCCATCAGCTCCAGCGCGGCACCTCCGACCGGATCCGCAACCGCCGCGTGAACGAACGGACGGGGGACGAGGTCGAGCTCGACGACATCGTGAAGGGCTACGACGCCGGCGGCGAGTGCGTCCTGGTCGAGCCGAAGGAACTGGACGAGATCGCCCCGGGCCGTTCCCGCTCGCTGGACATCGCCGGGTTTGTCGACCTCGCCGACGTCGAACCGATCTACTTCGACAAGACCTACTACCTCGGCCCGCGCGTGCGGAGTTCGGGAAGGTCTACAGCCTGCTGGAGCAGGCCCTGACCAAGGCAGGCAAGGCGGGCATCGCCACCTTCGTGATGCGCCAGTACGAGTACCTCGTCGCGCTCAAGGCCGAGAACGGCCTCCTGACCCTGCACACCCTGCACTGGTCGGACGAGATCCGGGACCCGAAGAAGGAGATCGACACTCTCCCGGGCAAGGCGAAGGCTTCGGACAAGGAACTGAAGATGGCCGAGCAGCTCATCGGAGCGATGAGCATGACCTGGGACCCCAGCGAGTTCCGCGACACATTCCAGGAGAAAGTCGCCGCGCTGATCGAGGCGAAGAAGGCCGGCGAGACCGTGGAGAAGGCCGAACCCGCGGCCGAGCCGACCGGCGTTTGTCTCGTCGCCTCAACAACGCGGAACGCACCTGGGAGTGCCCCTGCCACGGGTCCCGGTTCGGAGTCGACGGCGAGGTCCTCCAAGGCCCCGCCCTCCACCCGCTGGAACAACAGGACACGGACCAGCTCTGACCCTGATCCGGTACTTCTTTCGGAGTTCGGTGGTCTCAGATGTCGAGAACGTGCCGCCGGCTCCGTCCCGGGGGCAGCAGCGGCCGCCGCCGGCCGCACGGGAAGAAGGAGAGACCAACATGGCGATTCAGCGGATGGACAACGTCGGCATCGTCGTCGAGGACATGGATGCCGCCATCGCGTTCTTCGAAGAACTCGATATGGAGCTGGAGGGCAGGGGGCAGGTCGAGGGTCCCTTCGCCGACCAGTGCACCGGACTCGAAGGCGTCCGCTGTGACATCGCGATGGTCCGGACCCCGGACGGTCACAGCCGGCTCGAACTGGCGAAGTACCGCAGCCCCGCGGTGATCAGCGCCGGGCCGCGCAACCGGCCGCACAACGTTCTGGGTACGCACCGCGTCATGTTCGCCGTCGACGACATCGAGGACACCGTTGCCCGCCTGCGCCCCCACGGTGCCGAACTCGTCGGCGAGATCGCACGGTTCGAGGACAGCTACCTGCTCTGCTACCTCCGCGGCCCGGACGGCATCATCGTCGAACTGGCCGAGCAGCTGCGCTGAGGGGGAGGAATCATGAGCCGCCGGCCCGTGCCGTGACCGCCTGGCCCACGTCACCGAGGACCTGGACCCCGGTGGTCCCCCTCCCGTCACGCGCGCAGGCCGCGGGACCGCAGGACCCGGCGTGTCACGGGGGCGAACACGGCGGTCTCGGCCAGGACGCCGACGACCAGGATGAGCGCCGTGGCCGCCAGGACCGGGCTGAGGCGGCCGCTCTGGCGGCCGTGGTCGAGCATGCGGCCGAGGCCGGGGAGGGGGGCCGTGGCGATCAGTTCCGCCGTCATGAGGGCGCGCCAGCCGAAGGTCCAGCCCTGCTGGAGTGCGGTGACCAGGCCCGGCAGCGCCGCCGGCAGCAGCACGTACCGGACGCGGGCGATCCCTGTCGCGCCCATCGACCGGCCGGCACGGAGCAGCAGCGGAGGCACCTGGTCCAGTGAGGACAGGACGCCGACCGTGATGGCCGGCACGGCGCCGAGCAGGACGACCGTGTAGACCGCGCTCTCAGAGTGGCCGAGCGCGATCACGGCCACCGGTACCAGTGCGGCGGCGGGTAGTGATTGGACGGCGCTCAGGATCGGGGCGACGGGGGTGCGCAGTACCGCGAGGGCGTGGAGGAGGAACGCCAGCGGCACGCCGACCGCCGCCGAGACCAGGAAGCCGAGCAGGCACCGCGCCAGGCTGTGCAGCAGTGCGGGGGCGAGGACTCCTTGCGCCCACGCGGCCGCGATGTCGTGCCACACGGCGGCGGGGGCGGGCAGCGTGGCCGACAGGTGGGAGGCGTACGCGAGCTGCCAGACCGCGAGGACCAAGAGGATCGCGGTCAGCGGCGCGACGGTTCGGGCCACCGTACGGGAGCGCGTACGAGCTCGAGTACGGGAAGGCGTACGGGGGCCGGAGCCGGAGCGGCTTGCCGGCGTCGCCGGAAGCGGGCGGGCGGCGGTGTCAGTGGCGGACATGGCGGCGGACTTCCTCTCCCAGACGGCCGGTGATCTCGTGGACGAGGTCGTTCACGGCGGGGTTCCCCGCCCTGCGCGGGTGGGGGATGGCGACCTGCCACTCCCCGGCGATTCGTCCGCCGGGACGTGATGACAGGAGGACGACGCGCCCGCCCAGGCGGACCGCCTCCTGGACGTCATGGGTCACGAACAGCACGGTCAGTCCGTGCTCGGAGCAGACTCGCGTCAGTTCCTCGTGGAGCAGTTCCCGGGTGATCGCGTCGAGGGCCGCGAACGGTTCGTCCATGAGCAGGAGCCGGGCGCCCTGCGCGAGCGCGCGGGCCAGTGCCACGCGCTGCCGCATTCCACCCGACAGTTCATGCACCCGCAGCTCGTACACGTCGGTGAGGCGCACCGATGCTAGGAGCCGCTCCACCTCCGTACGGAGCTGGGCCCTGGGGGCGCCGGCCAGGCGCAGCGCCAGCTCGATGTTCTCGCCGGCGGAGAGCCAGGGGAAGAGCGCGTGGTCCTGGAACATCAGGGAGGGTCGGGGGTCGAGGACCCGCACCTCGCCCGCGGCGGGGTGGTCGAGTCCCGCGACGAGATGGAGCAGGGTGGATTTTCCGCTTCCCGAAGCACCGAGCAGACAGACGAACTCGCCCTCCACCACGCGGAGATCGATGCCCTCGTCGTCGGCGTCGCCGCCGTAGGGCGTGATGACCGCGCGCAGCTCGATCACGCTGGTGTTCGAAGCCATCGTCACAGGTCCCGGCCGAGGGCGTCGGCGAGTGCGAAGGACCGGCCTGCCATGCCGACCGTGAGCGTGGTGCCGTCGGCCGGGTCGATGAGCAGGAACGATCCTGTGCGGCGCGAGTCGGCGTACGCGTCGAGTGCGAGGGGTTCGGCGGTACGCACGACCACGCGGCCGATGTCGTTGGCGACGAGTCGGCCCGGGTCGGGGTGCTGGGAGAGGTCGTCGAGGGTCAGGCGGGACGGGATCTCCTTGACGATCGCTTTGACCGTACGGGTGGTGTGCTTGAGCAGGACCCGCTGGCCGACGGTGAGCGGCTGGTCCGCCACGTGGCAGACGGTGGCCTCGACGTCCTGGGTGGTCGCGGGGGCGGCGCAGGCCGGGGCGAGGAGGTCGCCGCGGGAGATGTCGATGTCGTCGGCGAGACAGATCGTGACCGACTGCGGGGCCCGGGCGATGTCGACCGGCTCGCCCAGCGCGTCGATCGCGGTGATCGTGGACGTACGGCCTGAGGGCAGGACGACGACCTTCTCGCCGACGCGCAGCACACCGGAGGCGATCTGGCCCGCGTAGCCGCGGTAGTCGGGGTGCTCCGGCGACTGGGGGCGGATCACGTACTGGACGGGGAAGCGGGCCGGGCAGGCGGTCAGGTCGTGGCTGACCGGGACCGTCTCCAGGTGCTCCAGGACGGTGGGGCCCCCGTACCAGTCCATGTTCGAGGAGGGCTCGACGACGTTGTCGCCGGCCAGGGCCGAGATCGGGATCGCGGTGATCTCCGGGACGCCCAGGTCGGACGCGTACGCGGTGAACTCCTCGGCGATCTTCGCGAAGACCGCCTCCTCGTAGCCCACCAGGTCCATCTTGTTGACGGCCAGAACCACGTGCGGGACGCGCAGCAGGGCGGCGACGGCGGCGTGGCGGCGGGTCTGCTCGATCACGCCGTTGCGGGCGTCGACCAGGACCACGGCCAGGTCAGCCGTGGAGGCGCCGGTGACCATGTTCCGGGTGTACTGCACGTGCCCGGGCGTGTCGGCGAGGATGAACCGGCGCCGGGCGGTGGCGAAGTAGCGGTAGGCCACGTCGATGGTGATGCCCTGCTCGCGCTCGGCCCGCAGGCCGTCGGTCAGCAGCGCCAGGTCGGGCGCCTGCTGGCCGCGCCGGAGGGATGCGGCCTCGACGGCCTCCAGCTGATCGCTCAGGATCGACTTGGAGTCGTGCAGCAGCCGCCCGACCAGGGTGGACTTGCCGTCGTCGACGGAACCGGCGGTCGCGAAGCGCAGCAGCGTGGTCGCCGACAGGTCGGCGAACTGCTCGGTGGTGGAGATCATTTCTAGAAGTACCCTTCGCGCTTACGGTCTTCCATCGCGGCCTCGGACATCTTGTCGTCGGCGCGGGTCGCGCCCCGCTCGGTGAGGCGGGACGCGGCGATCTCGGTGATCACGGCGTCCAGCGTCGTCGCGTCGGAGTCGACGGCGCCGGTGCAGGACATGTCACCGACGGTGCGGTAGCGGATGAGACGCGTCTCGGTGCTCTCGTCCTGCTTGGGACCGCCCCACTCGCCGGCCGTCAGCCACATGCCGTTGCGCTGGAACACCTCGCGCTCGTGTGCGAAGTAGATCTCCGGGAGTTCGATGGACTCCCGTGCGATGTACTGCCACACGTCCAGCTCGGTCCAGTTCGAGAGCGGGAAGACGCGCACGTGCTCGCCGGGGGCGTGGCGGCCGTTGTAGAGCTGCCACAGCTCGGGGCGCTGGCGGCGCGGGTCCCACTGGGAGAACTCGTCGCGCAGGGAGAACACGCGCTCCTTGGCCCGGGCCTTCTCCTCGTCGCGGCGGCCGCCGCCGAAGACGGCGTCGAACTTGAGGCTCTGGATCGCCTCCGTCAGCGGGACCGTCTGCAGCGGGTTGCGGACGCCGTCGGGGCGCTCGCGGAGCTTGCCGGCGTCGATGTACTCCTGGACGGAGGCCACGTGCAGGCGCAGGTTGTGCCTCGCCACCGCCCGGTCGCGGTAGTCGAGGACCTCGGGGAAGTTGTGCCCGGTGTCCACGTGCAGCAGCGTGAAGGGGACCGGCGCCGGCGCGAACGCCTTCAGCGCCAGGTGCAGCATGACGATGGAGTCCTTGCCGCCGGAGAAGAGGACCACCGGCTTCTCGAACTCGCCCGCCACCTCGCGGAAGATGTGCACCGCCTCCGACTCGAGCGAGTCCAGGTGCGACGGCGCGAACGCGTCGTGGTCGGGCCGGGCAGCCCCGGATGTCCGCGCCTCTGCCACCTTCATACCAGTCCCCTTTCGGTGAGCAGCGCGTACAGCGCCGCCGCGGACTCCTGCTCGGTCTGGTCCTGCGCCTCGATCCGCAGGTCCGGGTTCCGCGGCTCGTCGTACGGGTCGTCGACCCCGGTCAGACCGGAGATCTCGCCCGCCGCCTGCTTGGCGTACAGGCCCTTCACATCGCGTACGGAGCACACCTCCGCCGGAGTGGCGACGTACACCTCGACGTAGGGCGTGCCCTCGGCGGCGTGCCTCTCGCGGACCGCCTCGCGGCTGTCCTCGTACGGCGCGATGACCGGGACCAGGACCTTCACGCCGTTCGAGGCGAGCAGCTCGGCGACGCACCCGATGCGCTGGACGTTGGTGTGGCGGTCCTCGCGGCCGAAGCCGAGGCCCGCGGAGAGGAACTCGCGGATCTCGTCGCCGTCCAGGACCTCCACGCGGTGGCCCTCGCTGCGCAGCCGCCCGGCCAGCTCGTGGGCGATGGTGGTCTTGCCCGCGCTCGGCAGACCGGTCAGCCAGACGGTGGCCCCCGTCCCCGCGGCCGCGGGGGTCCCGGCGCGCTGGTGGCCTCGTACGCTCGTCATCGTTCAGCCCACCGGAAGCGCGGTGGCCAGGGAGTTCGCCGCCTGGAGGCTCAGGTTGAGGCCGGCTGCCGCCGGGTCGTCGGACCAGGGCTGGATCCGGGCGCTGGCGGTGAACCTGCGCAGGGCGGCGGCGGGTGTGCTGCGGGGAGCCAGCCGGCCGGCCCGCCAGGCCTCGCGGAACGCGATGCCCGCGCCCTTGCTGTTGCGGTGCGCCACGCGCAGGGCGGGGGCGAAGTGGACCCGGCCGCCCTCTGCCGACAACCGTTCGACGAGCCCGTTGTCGCTCGCGGTGACGACGTCGGGGAAGCCGTCGGCCGCCAGGAACCGCTGCGTCCACACGGCGGAGTTGCCGCCTGCGAAGAATGTGACGGCGCTGTCAGCGGCGTGCTGGGCGTACCGCACCTCGTAGCGGTACTGACGGGCTCGCGCGACCACCCCGCGGTCGAAGGGCAGGACGCGGCCGGTGATCGCCGCCCGATCCTCGGTCAGGGCCGCGTCGAGCACATGGAACCAGTCCGGCAGGGGGCGCGCGTCGTCGTCGAGGAAGGCCAGCACGTCACCGGCCGCCTCCCGGGCGGCCAGATTGCGGCTGGCTGCGGCGCCCAGCTGTCGCGGGTTGCGGATCAGCCGCACGTCGAAGGGGTACTGCACCGCGTCGACCCGCAGGGGCACCTCGGATGCGTCGTCGACGAGGATCACTTCGTGGACCAGGCCCGTGTCACAGACGGCGGTCGCGGTGAGCAACTGGCGGATGTCCTCGGGGCGGTTGCGGGTGGCGACGACGACCGACACCCTCTTGGTCCGCCGCGACGGCGGGGTGGTGTCGTCCGCGGTGTGCGCCCGCGCGTGCGGCTGTGTGCGCTCTGCCGTGCTCATGGCCGTGCTGCTCCTTGCGTCGGGGTGGCTCACTGCGTCGTCGTGGCGAAGGGGTTCAGCACCTCGTCCACCTCGTCGAGCAGGTCGCCCAGGGTGGCCGGGGAGGTGTCGGCCAACGGGGTCGTGGTGATCGTGATCCGGGCGGCGGCCTCCCGGGCGAGCCGCTCGGCGGTCCCGGTGTCCGCCGCGTAGGCCATCACGTAGCCGCACCGGTCCTCAGACCAGCGCAGTTCGTGCACGGTGTCGCCGACGGACACCTGCACGTCGACCTGGACCACGCCCTCGGCCGATTCCGCGTCCTCGACCCCGCTCACGGCGGTGACCAGGCCGGGACCGGCGACCAGGAAGCGGATGGCGGCGGCGCCGCGGGCCGGGCAGTCGGCGGGCAGCGGGTCCGTCTCCAGGGCCAGCCGGTAGGTGGCTTCCTCCAGGTCGATGCCGTACACCAGCCGTACGAGGTCGTTGATGCGGTCTCCGCCGCGGCGGCTGTGCGACTCCACGACCCGGGGGCCGTCGGCGGTCAGGATCACCTCGGTGTGGGCGGGTCCGTCCGCGAGGCCGGCCGCGTCGAGGAGCGCGGTGACCAGGTCCCCTACGGACTCCCGCTCGTCGTCGCTGACGGGGGCGGGGACGACGTGGGCGAGTTCCACCACGCCGCCGCCCGTGTCCTTGCCCGTGATCGCGACGATCCGGTGGCGGCCCTGCGAGGAGAAGCTCTCCACGCTCAGCTCACGGCCGACGAGCAACTGCTCGACCATGAACGTGTCGAGGCCGAACTCCTCGCGCCAGGCCCAGGCGGCGTCGGTCTCACCCAACGAGTGGATCTTGCGTACGCCCAGGCTGCCGGAGCCCATGGTCGGTTTGAGCACGGCCGCGCCGTGCGTGGCCACGAAGTCGCGCAGCTCCTCGCGGCCCGGGTCGGTGAGGGTGGGGACGGGGCCGATGCCCTTGCCGTTGAGCAGGGCTCGCAGGGCCGGCTTGTCGTGCAGGAGCCGGGTCGTGCGGGCGCTGTTGCCCGGCAGTCCCAGGGTGTCGGTGAGGTGTCCGGCCACCGCCTGGGCGGCTTCGGTCTGGGTGAACAACCGGGAGATGGGCTGCTGTTCGTGGAGCGCGCGCACCAGAGCCGTGACGGTCGGTACGTCCTGGTAGTCCACGAGCAGCAGCTGGGCGCAGTGCGCCACGACATCGGGGTCGAACGCCGACGGCTTCTGGACGTGCACCACCTCGAAGCCGAGCGCGGCGGCCTTGCGGACGATGCCGGCCTTGCCGCCGAGCACGAGAATGCGGGCTGCGCCGGGCGCGGGGGCCTGGGAGGACAGGGGGATCACCTCTACGGGGTCGTGGTGGCGAGGGCGGGGAGATCAGCGGCGTGTGCGGGGGACGCGAGGTCCCGCAGCGCGTGCCAGACGTTCGCCGTCGCCTGCGGGAGGTCGCCGTCGGCGGCGGCGGGGTTGCGCGGGCTGAGGCCGCGCAGCGCCTGTGTGAGGTCGAGTCCGGTGAACTCCGAAAGGCGCCCGGTCTCCTCGCCCCGGCACAGCGCCTGGTACTCGATCACCAGCAGTCGCTCCCGCGGGATGCGCTCGACCAGGTCGAGCCCGTGGGCGTTCCAGGCGGTCCATTTGGCGAGTGCCGACTCGCGGGTCACGGGCAGCCAGGGCCGGTCGCCGGTCCACCGCAGCATGGAGCGTGCGGCCTCCTCGGGGTGGCGCACCAGCAGCACGTACCGCGCCTGCGGCAGTACGGCGTCGAGCCAGGGCAGGTGCAGCAGGTACTCGTTGTACTTGTCGCCCCAGTGCGGGAGGTCCTGGCCGCTCTCGGTGAGGATGCGCCGGGCGAGTGCGACGGGGTCGTCACCCGCCGTCCCCTCGGCGACCTCGCGGGCGACGGCGCGCAGGCTGTCCTCGACGCGGGCGCGCCAGCGGTCCACGCCGGCGCCGTCCGGCGGGCGGCGGTCCAGGGCGTGCAGGATCTCGTCGGCCCTGAGGTGCCGGTCGGCCAGGTCCTCGCGGGTGAGCCAGCGGTGCAGCAGATAGGGCAGCTTGCCGTTGACGGTGAAGTGGCCGCCGACGTCGTGGAACGCCAGGTTCAGGGCGTAGGCGAGGGCGGTGGTGCCGCAGCGCTGGCCGCCGAGCAGGATGATCGGTGATGTGTTCATGCCGTGGCCTTCGCTGGGTCCGTGTGCGCGGTCCGCGCCGCCTCGGTCATCTCGCGCAGCAGTCGCATGCACTGCGAGCTGGCCTCGAAGCCGCCCGCGGTGAACTCCTCGCCCCAGGGTTCGTCGCGCTGCTGCTGGGTGAGCGGCTTCCGCCCGATCCGCCAGTGCGTCTCGAGCGACAGCCAGTGCCGGTAGCCGTCCTCCGCGAGCGTGTTGAGGATCGCGGGCCACGGAAGGTCGCCGTCGCCCAGGCGGACGTAGCCGCTCTGCCCGTCGGGGTCCTTCACGTGGACGTGCCGGATGCGTTCCCGGCCGAGCGCGTAGTCCTGCGGGAACGGCGCCGGGTCCCAGCCGCTGAAGACGCTGTTGCCCGGGTCCCACAGGACCGCGAGCCGGTCGTCGCCGAGTGCGTCCAGGAACTCCAGGGTGTGGCGCATGGTGGGGCTGTTGGTGCGCATGCCCGTCTCCACGAGCAGCGGAACCCGGTCGGCGGGCACGCCGTCCAGCACCTCGCGCGCCGCCTTGGCGGCCCTGCGGGGATCCGGGTCCCCTTCGCGGTAGAAGGTGAAGATCCGCACGAACGGCGCGCCCAGCAGCTCGGCCCGCCGTACGGCGTCGACGACCAGGTCACGGGCGGCAGCGACCTCGGCGCCGGTGCGCGGCAGCGCACATTTCAGCGCGGGCGGGTCGAACCCGGCGATCTCCAGGCCGTGGCCGGTCACGGCATCACGGACCGCGGCGAGCTGGGCGTCGTCCATCAGGTGCGGGGGCACGCCGCCCGAGGAGCGGATCTCCAGGCCGCCGAAGCCGAGCCGGTGTGCCTCGGCCGCGGCCGCGTGGATGTCCTGGGACGCTTCGTCGTTGATGATGGCGAGTCTCATATGAGTACCTCCTTCGCGGGGGCTGATGCGGTGGGCGGGGTGGCGGCGAGGGCGGGCCGGGGCTCCCCGGCGTACCACGCGCGCAGCAGTGCGAGGTCCTCGGCGAGGGCCGGCGCCTTGGACTCGACGGTGACCGCGCGCAGCGGGCCGGCCGCCGAGAGCACGTCGCGCGTCGGTTCGGCGCACGAGGTGGCGAGCGGCTGGTGCCGGGAGGTGTCGGGCGCGTTCCAGTCGAAGCCCTTCACCTGGGCGTACGACGTCCAGGGCGCGAGGAGGGCGGCGGCGACGACCGGATCGGGATGGATCCGGGCCAGGCCCATCGTGTCGAGCAGGATGCCGGTGCCGGCCCGCTCGCACAGTTCCACGAGCTCGGGGACGGATGCGTACCCGTGGTGGGTTTCGACCAGGACCCGGCTGCTCTCGCCCACGAGCGAGGTCAGCAGCGCGATGTGGCGCAGCGTCGACTCGCGCCGCCCCGGCGCCATGCATCCCGCCGAGGCGAACACTTTGACCGGCAGGCCCTGCTCCAGCGGGCCCGTTCCAGGACTGGCCGCCGCTTCACCCAGGACGTCGCCGATCCCCACGAAACACACCTCGCAGCCGGCGCGCCGCAGCCCGGCGAGACCGTCCGCTTCCCAGGCGTGTCCCTTGCCCGCCCGTACGTCGACGGCGGTGCCGCCCAGCGAGAGCGTGAGCCGGGCCAGTTCCGGGCCGTCCAGGTGCGCGGCGGAACCGGAGGAGAGGCCGATGAGCGTCATGCCGGCACCGCCCGCTGCAGGGCGACCGCCGAGAGGATCTCGGTCACGCCGCGGGCCCCCTCCAGATGGCAGCGCCGGGGCGGACGGCCGGACGCGACGGCCTCGGCCATCTCCCGGTAGACCGCGCGCCGCAGCTCGGGCGTGGTGACGGTCGGCCAGGTCTGCTCGGTGTCACCGATCTGGGTGCTCACCGTCCCGTCGGCGATGCACAGACCGCGGTCCGGGCCAAGCACCTGGAGCCGTTCGGTGCGTACGGCCGACTCGGCGGTCACCGTGAACGCGAGGGTGGCACCGGTGCGGAACTCGACCAGGCCGGTGACCCGGGTGTCGATGCCCGGCGCCAGCTCCCTGCTGTCCGCCAGCCGTACGGTTTCGGGCCGGCCGAGCAGCTGACACGCCAGGTCCAGGTAGTGCACGCCCAGGTGGGCGGCGATGCCGCCGAGCGCCGATGCCGGGTCACTGCGCCAGTCGGCCCGCCTGTAGTGGGCGGGCGGACGGAATCGTGACACCTCGAGGACCGCGGTGGTGGCCGGGGACGCCCAGTTCGTCGACAGTGCGGCCTCGGGCAGCCGCATGCGGTGCTGGAGCATGACGCCGACCGGCTTCCCGGCCCGCACCGCGGCCTGTGTCACCCGTTCGATCTCCGCGTCCGAGACCGCGGGCGGCTTCTCGATGAGAACGGCCTTGCCCGCCTCGAGCGCCTCCACGGTCAGCATGGCCCGGCCGCCGGGTGGAACGCACAGCGCCACCAGGCCGACTGCCGGATCGGCGAGCAGCTCCCGCCAGGAGCCCGCGCGCCGCAGCGCACCGGTGTCCGATGTGGGGTCTTGTTCGAGCACGGACACGGTCCGGGCCTCGGCGAGGCCGTCCAGGGCGGAGGCGTGCTGGCGGCCGGCGACCCCGAAGCCGACGATTCCCACCCCGAGGCTCATCGGACCGCCCCCGCGCCGGCGAGCGTACGGTCAGCGGTCCACCCGAGCCGTGCGGCGACGGACGCGGGCACCGGGACCCCGTGGTCCCGGGCGGCCGACTCGGCCAGCTCCTCCTGTTGTTCCGGCAGATGGATCGGGGGGGCGCCCTGCGGGTAGCCGGCGGCGACCGCCCCCGACAGTACGGCGAGCAGCTCGTCGACGGGCGGATCGCCGAAGGCCGAGGGGGAGAGCGCGAGGAAGAGCTGCGAGCAGTCCATGGGGCGATCCGGCTCGGCGCGCTGCTTGTGTACCAGCGGGCTGACCGTGCCCCCCGCCAGGATCCCGGCCAGTACCTCGGTGATCACGGCGACGCCCAGGCCCTTGTGGCCGCCGAAGACGGGCACGGCGCCGCCCCGGTCCAGCTCCTCGGGGTCGGTGGTGGGTCGCCCTTCGCGGTCCACCAGCCAGGTGGCGGGCACCGTCTCGCCCCGGTGCGCGGCGTGCCGGATCTTGCCGCTGGCGACGGTGCCGGTGGCGAAGTCGACGACCAGCGGCCGCTGTCCGGTGCGCGGGACGACCATGCACACGGCGTCGTTGCCCAGGGTGGGGCGACCGGCGCCGGGTGCGGCGACCGACGGGCCGGAGATGTTGAGGACGAGGCCGACGACCGCGTGTCGTACGAAGTGCCCGCGGTAGGCGGCGAGCATCCCGATGTGGTTGTTGCCGCGGACCGCGACGGCGGCGAGTCCGGTCTCGGCCGCCTGGCGGGCGCAGCGCTCCGCCGCGAGTTCGGCGGCGACCTGACCGAAGCCGCCGTGGGCGTCGAGCACGGCGACCGCAGGGCCTTCGGAGATCCACTCGGGTTCGGCGGCCGGGTCGATGCCTCCGTGCTCGAGGCGGTCCAGGTACATCGGGAGCAGGCCGACGCCGTGCGAGAAGTGGCCCCGGACGTCGGCGTCGACGAGGACCCTGGCGACCAGCGCCGCATGCTCCGCGGCCACCCCGGCACCGGCGAGGGAGCCGGTGGCCGCCTCGGTCAGCGCCTCGGTGGTGAACCTGGCCTCGGGCTCCTGCGCCGACGCCTGCCGGTCCCCGGCGGTGGGGCCGGGGGCGCGGTTCAGGTGCACGAACCGGTCGGCCGCCGCGGCGGCCTCGGGGTCGGTGGTGACGAGGAGCACCGCGCTGCCGTGCCGGGCGGCGGTCCGCGCCGTCTCGGTGGCCGTCTGCGCGGCCTGCGCCGCCGCCCCGTCCGCCACCCCCGGGCCGGCGGGCGAGGTCGCGTCGACGACCGTGGCCAGGGGGGTGGAGGCCCCTGCGGCGGGCGGCCGCTGACCGGCGCGTACGACGGTGATTCCGGTGGGGCGGGCCGGGGCGACGCGGCGCGGCCGGCCCTTGTCCCCCACCGTGATGACGCCGTACTGGGCGCGCCGGGACCCGCCGAGCACCTCGGCCAGTGCGGCTCCTGACGCGGGGTCGTCCGTGAGTACGGCGACGATCTCGCCGGCGGCCACAGCGGTGGTCAGTCCCGGTACCAGGATGCGTTCGGCTCCTTCGGGCCCTTCGGCCACGATCAGGTCCGCCACGCGGAGCACAGGCCTGCGGCCCGCTGTTTCGGTCATTGCTGACTCCTCGTCAGTGCCGGGGGGATGCGGTCAGGAGGCGGCCTTGGGCTCCAGGAACTCCAGCCGGTTGCCGAGCTTGTCGAAGGCGTAGAAACGGTCGTGGCCGGGGAAGTTGTCGTCCCAGGTCACCTCGTGGCCGTACGCCTCCAGGCGCTTGGCGAGGTCACCGAGGGAACGGACGAGGATGCCGGGGTGGGCCTTGCGGGCCGGGCTGAAGTCCTGCTCCACGCCCAGGTGGACCTCCAGGCCGCCGCCCCGGAACCAGCAGCCACCGCGGGCGGCGAGGACGGGCGGCTTCTCCAGCTCGGTCATGCCGAGCGCCTCGCCCCAGAACTGCCGGCACAGGTCCTCGGCGCCGGCCGGAATGGCGAGCTGGACGTGGTGCAGGCCGCCGAAGGCGTAGTCGGTGGTGTTCTCGGTGGTGTTCTCGTTGCTCATGGTCTTCCGCTTCCTTCGTCTCTGATCTGTTGCTCGGTCCCGGGCCACCTGGGAAATCGATGACCCGGTGGTGGTTACGGGGTGGTGAGGGCTTCGTGCCGTGCGGCCATGCCGTCGCTGCGTACAGTGAAGCTCAGCTTGCGCACGCCCTCCTGGGCCCGGCGCAGTGCCTCGTCCTGGTCGGAGCCGACCGCGCAGACGTGCGCTCCCCGGGCGAACGATCCGGTCACGCCCTTGAGCCGCTTGCCCGGCTCGCGCAGCACCTCGACGTCGACCACGCCCTCCAGTGCCCGCGCCTCGTCCTCGCCGGTGACCTCGACGATCTTGCCGACGGCGTCCGGGCACGCGTACCAGATGGCCGCCGCGCGCGGTCCCTCCGCCGTCCGTGCCAGCGCGGCCCGCACGTCGGGCAGGACCCGCAGGCCGACGGCCTGCCGGGCGACCACGTCGATCAGGTCGACGCCGCAGACGCGCGCCCACAGCTCGGGGATCTCGTCACCCGCCGGACGCAGGTGGGTCTCGACGAGGTGCACCGCGTCCGCGGCCACGATGACCTCGGTGTGGGTGACCCCGCGCCGTACGCCCAACGCACCGAGCATGTCCCGTACGGTGGCGGCGATGCGCTGCTCGTCGGCGGGCGAGAGCGGGGCCGGGACGACGTGGCCCACCTCCACGAAGTGGTCGTGCTCGGAGATCTTGAGCGTGATGCCGACGACCAGGTGCTCGCCGTCCTCGCTGACGCACTCCACGCTGTACTCGTCACCGCTGAGGAAGGGCTCCACCAGCAGGTCCGCCGAGTCGAGGTCACCGGCTCCGGTGGCACCCCAGCCCAGCGCGCGGTCGATGTCGCCGGGGCCGTCGATCCGGGTCACGCCCTTGCTGGCGACACCGCGCACCGGCTTGCAGATCAGGGGGTACCCCGTCTTCTCCGCGACCTTGAGGACACCCTCCCGGTCGTGCACCGTCTCGGCGAGGGTCTCGCTGACGCCCGCCTCGGCGAGCACCCGGCGCATCTCGCACTTGTCCGCGACGGCGCGCACCGTCTCGGGGCTGTGCCAGTCGAGGCCGAGCGCCAGAGCGATCGCGGCCGTCTTCTCGGTGTCCTTCTCCGTGAAGTTGGTGAGGCGGTCGACCGGGTCGACGGCGTGCACGAACCGCGCGGCGGCCACCCACTCGTCGGCGGGCGCGTCCTCCCGCAGCACGATCAGCCGCTGGATCTTCTCCCGGCTGCGCAGCCGCGGCACGACCTCGGGGCGGCAGATCACGGTGGTCCGCAGCCCGGGCCACGCGTCGCGGGCCCGGTCGGGCAGATCGCGTCCGCCGCTGACTATCAACAGGTGCAGGGGAGCCGGTGTGTCGGACATGGAAACCTCCGTCGGTACGGGATGGGGTGGGGTGGGTCAGGAGCCCGCTTCGGCGGGTACGGGCACGGGGGCGGCCCCGGCACCTGCCGGGTCTGCCGCGCCGGCCTCGACCGCCGTGTCCGCGGGCCGGGGGCGGGTGCCCACCCAGCTCAGCCCGGCGGCCAGGGGGAACGCCCCGGCGAGGAACAGCCAGCCGGCCGGACCCGCCTGGGAGAGCAGCCACAGCACGACGGCGGGGCCGGCGATCTCCGCGGCCGAGAAGCCGGTGTTGAAGAAGGAGAGGTAGCGGCCCTGGGCGGCCTCGGGAGAGAGCGCGAAGGAGATCTCCCACGACGACGCCGAATGCAGCAGTTCGGCGACGGTCAGCAGCAGCAGCGCGGCCATCAGGGCCACAGCGGTCCATCCGGGGGATCCGAGGACACCGCTGAGCGCGAAGGCGAGGCACGACAGCGTCAGCAGGACCGAGGAGCGGTTGGTGGCCCGCCGAGCGGTGGCCATGTTGTCGATGTGCCGGGTCACCCTGACCTGGCCGATCACAGTGATGAGCGTGTTCGTCGTGACCAGGACGGTGATCATCCAGACCGGGGAGCTGGTGTGCTCGGCCACCCACAGCGGCAGCACGGTGATCAGGATCGCGTCGTGCAGGAAGAGCACGCCGTTGGCCGCCGTCGCGGCCACGAACCGCCAGTCGCGGATGGGCGGGACCACCGTCCCGCCGGACTTCCCGGACTTCCCCCCGTCCTTCGTCCCGGCCTTGTCCGCGGAGCCGGCGGGACCGGCGTTGGGAAGCATCGTGATGCAGGCGAACACGAACATGAAGCTGATCGCGTTGCCGATGAACAGCCAGCGGAACAGCGTGGGCGAGTCCGTCGTCAGCGCGATGCCCGCGACCGAGAAGCCGACGGTGAAGCCGAGGTTGCGCAGGGCCCGGATGAACCCCATCGTGCGGTTGCGCTCCGTGCCGGTGATCAGCCGCCCGACGAGTGCCTGGTTGAGCGGCTGGCCGGCCCGGTCCATGACGAACAGCAGGCTGGCCGTCACGACGAATTCGTTGAAGCCGTGCACGTTCAGGTAGGCGAGGTAGCCGACGGCCCGCCAGACGCACACGACGAGCAGCATGTTGCGCGGACCGAACCGGTCGGCGAGGCGGCCGATGGGCACGGCGGTGAGGAGGCCGACCACGCCCGCGATGGCCAGGCCGACACCGAGCTGCGTCTCCGTGAGCCCGCCGAACCGGGTGAAGTACAGGGCCGAGCCCGCCAGGAACATTCCGGTGCCCACCGACCCGACCAGCGCGTTCACCGCGATGATCCGGGATTCCCGGGTGGCGGGCATCGCCCGGGCGAACCGGCTGTGCCAGGTGCTTCGTTCGGTCATGGTTCTCCTCGTGGAATCGTCGGGACGGACCGGCGGGTCCTGATCCGGGACCGGGGCAGGTGCGCCGGCCCGGGTGCGTGCCCGGTCAGTGACGCGGGGCGCCGGGCGTCCACCGGTCGCGCCAGTGGCGGACCAGTCCGTCCCAGGTCTCGGTGGCGCCGGACGGCAGGTACGTCCGCCGGATCGACTGCGGGTCCGCTCCCCACGGCCGGGCCGGCGAGCGCACCGTCCCGAAAGCCAGTACGTCCTCGGGCAGGCCGGGCTGTTCGGGGATGCCGCCGTAGGGATAGGCAAAGAGCCGTGCGGGCCCGGGCCCGAACCAGTCCGCGATGTCGGCGAGCGAGTCGAGGGACTCCTTGCGCGCCACCTCGTCCGGGATCCGGTCGAGGTGCGGGTGGGTGCGGGTGTGCGCCCCGATCGCATGGCCGTCCGCGGCCAGCAGCTCGCACTCCTCGCGCGTCAGATGGTCGGCCCGCGGCTGGTCGCTGCGCTGCCCCAGGAGAGCGGTGCAGACGAAGAACACCGCGCGCACGCCGAGGCGGTCGAGAATCGGACGGGCGTGTACGAAGTTGTCGCGGTACCCGTCGTCGAAGGTCACCAGGACCGTCGGGCGCTCCGGGCGGCGGGGGCCCCCTCCGGCGAGCAAATCCGAGGGCTCGTACGGGTCGAACTCGGCGAGCACCCGCTCCATGCCGAGGGCGAATTCCCGGGGCGTGAGAGCGGTGTAGTGCCGCACGTCGGGGTGGACGTGGTGGAAGTACAGGACCAGGGGCCAGCCCGGAGCGCTGCCCGTCGTGGGCTGGTGCTCGCTCGGGATGCCCGGTACCAGAGGGATCGCGGCCGTACTCATCGGGTACCTCCCGTCTCCGCCGGCCGAGCGGCGGCGGCGTCGGCAGCCCCGGCTTCGGCTTCGGCTTCGGCTTCGGCTTCGGCTTCGGTGAGAACCTCGGTCATCACCTGCTCGACCGCCTCGGCCAGCTCCTCGATCCGCGCCGGGCTCCAGTGCCCCGTCGAGTACTTCAGGCTGAGCTCGAACTCCCCGTCGACGATGTCGCCCTCCGCCATCAGCAGGTAGCGCTCGCGTTGGAGAGGTGAGCGGTGCGCACCGAAGCTCTCGGCCGCGGGGCGCAGCACGGCGTCGGGCGCACGCTGCTCGAGGCGCAGCAGGTGTCCGCGAAAGTTCAGGCGCACACTCGGTCGCGGGCAGGCGCCCAGGGCGTCCCGTTCGGCCGGTTCGGGCGAGCCGAACCGCAGCGCGTCGAAGCCGTACCGCCGCTCGGGCAGCGCCCGTAGCGGGGTGAGCGCGGCACGCAGCGCGGCCATGCCCCGCCCCTGCCAGCGCAGTACCGCGGGATACGTGCTCTGGACGTAGCCGACTGTGCGGGACAGGTCGAGGGCGCCAGCGCAGACGTCCCGGCTGTGCGCGTACACGTCGACGCCGTGCACGGCCTCACCCGTCCATCTGGCCAGGCCGCCGGCCAGGCAGCCCAGCGCGAAGTCGTGCGGGGCGATGCCCGAGGCGGGCAGCTCGCGGGTGACCAGGCGGGTGGCGTCCACGCCGAGCCGGAACCGGTGGACGCGCAGGCTCGGCAGCCGGTCCGGTCCGTCGAGCTCGGGCCTCAGCGCGGCGAACCGCGCCGTACGGGCGATCCACTCGGCGGCGTCCTGGCGTGCCTCGGCGCTGTCCAGCCAGGCGCGCAGCGCCGTGCCGACCGCCCGCGGGCCGGTGACGGCCGCCGCCTCCGGTGCCCGGCGTGCGAGCAGCGCCTCCAGGTCGTCCACGAGAACGCCCATGGACACGCCGTCCAGGACGAAGTGGTGGACGGTCATCAGCAGACGGGCGGTCCCGTCGCCGATCTCGGCGTACAGCAGCCCGAACATCCGGCCGTCGGCGAGCGACATCGACTTCTGCGCCGCGGCCAGCGCCTCCTCCAGACGCACGGTGCGTTCCGGTACGGGCACGGCGGACAGGTCGACGCACATGACGGAGCTCGCGGGGTCCGGCGCGGTCAGCTCGGCCGTGCCGTCGGCCGACAGCGCGGTACGCAGCGCGGAGTGCCGCTCCAGCAGGGCGCCGGCGATCCGGGTGAGGGGTTCGCGACCCAGGCCGGGGTCCACGCCGAACAGGGCGTTGAGACAGAAGTGGTCGGGCTCGGGCAGCTCCCCGTCGTACAGCCAGCGCCGCTGCGCGGGCAGCAGGTCCAGCGGGCCGGCGGGCTCCTCCTCGACGCGGGCGGGCGCGGCGGTGCCCCGCTCTTGGGCCCGGGCGAGGGCAGTGCGCAGGGTGCGCCCGGTGAGCAGGTCGGCGGGCGACAGGGGCACCCCGCGGGTCCGCAGATGGGCGCAGGCGCGCATCGCCATCAGCGAGTCGCCGCCGTGGGCGAGGAAGTCGTCGTCGGCGCCGTAACCGGGCGCCTGGAGGAGCCCGCGCAGCAGGCCGAGGACGCTGTCGAGCGGCAACGGCCCTTCCTGCTCCACGGCCCCTTCGGCGCGCTCGCACAGGAGCTGGTCGGCCCGGTCCGCGGCGGCCCGGCGGTCGATCTTGCCGGAGGTGGTGAGGGGAAGCCGGTCGAGCACGGCGATCCGGCCCGGGACCAGATATCCGGGGACACGCGCGCGCAGGCGTTCGCGCACGTCCTCCGGGCTCGGGCCGTCGGCCGCGAGGGTGACGGCGGCTGCGAGGATCTGCCCGCCGGACCCGTCGCTCAGGGCGAAGGCGGCTGCCGAGGTGACGCCCGGGGTGTCGACCAGATGCCGGTCGACCTCGTCGAGTTCGACGCGGTGCCCGCGGATCTTGACCTGGTTGTCGACGCGTCCCAGGAACTCCAGGTTCCCGTCCGCGTGCCGCAGGACGAGGTCGCCGGTGCGGTACATCCGAGCGCCGGCATCCGTGGCGAACGGGTCGGTCGTGAAGCGTTCCGCTGTGCGCGCCGGGTCGTTGAGGTAGCCGGCGGCCAGGATGGGGCCGCCGATCCACAGTTCGCCGGGTTCCCCGGGCGGGGTGGGCCGCCGGTGCTCGTCGAGCACGTACAGCCGGCGGTCCCCGACCGGGCCGCCGATGGGCAGCCCGCCGGTGGCGGGCACCGGCCCGCGCGGCGCGATCACGAGGGCGGTGGCGGTGACCACCGTTTCCGTCGGTCCGTAGCCGTTCACCAGGGTGGTGTGGCCGAGCGGGGTGCGCTGGTGGGCGCGGGCGTCGGCGGCCGTGGCGTTCTCGCCGCCGATGACGACCGTCTGTACGCCGGCGAGGGACGGCCGGTCCGCGCCGTCCAGTTCGGCGCAGAGCATGCGCCAGTAGGCGGTGGGCAGCTGGAGGAGCGTCACCCCGAGATCGCGGACCGCGGCGGCGAGCGACTCGCTGTCGGGGACCCCGCCGTGGTGGAAGGCGAGCGTGCCGCCGGCGGCCAGGGTGGGCCAGATCTCCTCCTGCGCGACGTCGAAGCCGATGCTCGCGAACTGCAGGACGGTTTGGGCTTCTGTCAGCTCGAACAGGCCGGCGGCGGCATCGACATGACGGGCGAGGGCCTCGTGTCCGACCAGCACGCCTTTGGGGGCGCCCGTGGATCCGGAGGTGTAGATGGCGTACGCGGGACGGACGTACCCGGGGCGGCCCTCCGCGCCACCGGCGCTCCGTCCCAGGGCCGTGACGCCCTCGGCGTCGATCGTCACGACGGCCCGCGAGTCGCGTAGCAGGTAGGAGCGGCGCTCCTCGGGCGTGTGGACGTCGATGGGCAGGAACGCGGCCCCGGCCAGCCAGGTCCCGAGCATCGCGGTGACCGCCTCGGGGCCGGACGGCAGATGCACGGCGACGATGTCCGCGCCGCGCACGCCGTGGGCGAGCAGGGTGTCCGCCGTTCGTGCCGCGCGCTCCCACAGCGCGGCGTAGCTGACGCTCTGCCGGGGGGTGCGCAGGGCTGTCGCCGACGGGTCGGCGAGGACGCGCGCGTGGATCGCCTCCGGTACCGGGGGCAGCCGGCGGGGCGCTGTCGGTACGGTCACGGCCGTGCCCCCTCGCACCCGGCCGGGGTGGGGCCGCTGGGGTCGAGCAGCAGCGGGGCCGCGGCGAGCAGCTCGTCCCCGTACATCCGGTGGCGCTGTACGACGATGACCAGGTCGCTCTGCGCGACGGCCGCCGCCTGGTCGTGGCAGGGCGGCAGCGCCCGGCCGCGCGCCGCGAAGGCGGTCACGTACGGGTCGTGGAAACTCACGTGCGCACCCATGGCGAGCAGTTCGGCGGCCAGCGGTTCGGCGGGCGAGTGGCGCACGTCGGCGACGTCCGGCTTGTAGGTGACACCGAGAAGCAGCACCCGTGCCCCGCGCACCTCGATCCCGTGGTGGCAGAGCAGGTCCTTGGCCCGGGCGGCGACCCAGACGGGTATCGAGTCGTTGACGCGCTGGGCCTGCTCGGCCATGCGGAACGGCAGGCCTTCCTGAGTGGCACGGTGCACCAGGTAGAGAGGGTCGACGGGGATGCAGTGGCCGCCGACGCCGGCGCCGGGGCGGAAGGGCGTGAAGCCGAAGGGCTTGGTGGCGGCCGCGTCAATCGTGTCCCAGACGTCCACGCCCAGCCGGTGGCAGATCTGCGCGAACTCGTTGATCAGCGCGAGGTTCACCTGGCGGTAGGTGTTCTCGAGGATCTTGGCCGCCTCGGCCTCGCGTGTGGAGCGGGTGACGTGGACCTGTTCGGTGAGCTCGCGGTAGAAGGCCGCCGCCCTCTCCCGGCACGCTGCCGTGAGGCCGCCCACGACCTTGGGGGTGTTATGGAAGCCGAAGTGCTCGTTGCCGGGGTCGACCCGCTCCGGGGAGAAGGCCAGGAAGAAGTCCTCGCCCGCGACCAGACCGGATTCCTCCAGGGTTTCGCGGATGACCCCGTCCGTTGTGCCCGGGTACGTGGTCGACTCGACGATCACCAGCTGGCCCGGCGCGAGGTGATCGCGGACGGTACGGGTCGCCGACAGCAGCGGTCCCAGGTCGGGTACACCGTGGGCGTCCACCGGGGTGGGCACGCACAGGGCGATGGCCGAACAGTCGCGCAGGAACGCCGGATCGGTGCTCGCGTCCAGCTGGTCGGCCACGGCGTCGAGCTGTGCGGCGGTCACGGTGTCCACCGGCGGGTAGCCGATGTTCACCTGCGCCACGATGAACTCGTTGAGGTCGAGTCCCCGGGTACGGCGTCCGGCGGAGGCGGCCGCCACGGCCAGCGGCAGACCCGCGTACCCGATGCCGACGACGGCGACCTCTACGGTACGGGTGAGACACGGGGCGGGGGCGGGCCCGTGGTGGGGGGCGGCGGCCGCTGGGGCAGGTGTGGTGTGGGCCGATACCGGTGGGGCGGATATCGGTGGCGCGGTGGTGATGAGATCCATCTCGGCTCCTCAGGGACGGTCGGGCAGGCGCTGGCTCGCTGGGTGCGCGCTCTACCACCAGCCGTTGTCGTCACCGGGCCCGGCGGCGGACGCCGTGACGGTATGCGCGGAGGCACCGCGGTCCTCGGAGGCCAGGCCGGCCAGTCCTGTGATCGCCAGAGCGAGCACGAGGGCGGCGGCGGTACACCAGCGGGTACGGAAGGCTGCAGACATGGTTGTCCCCCGGGAGCATGAGTCAAAGTGATCGGAGTGGAGTTCTTCGGTGCCGGGCGGTCGGCCGCGGGCGAGCTCGCATCACCATGCTGGGCGATGGAAACCAGTCGATCAAGGAATCCGGACGGCGACAACCGGTCATGGCGACCCCCGGCCACGAGCCGCCTTTGTCTCAGCATCCGAGACGGGGCGGCGTCGTGCGCCGGTCCCCCGCCATGTCGGACGCAAAAGAGGCGGGGCACCGGGCCGATGCCCGGGTGCCCCGCCTCTTTTCCCGCCCCCCGCTTCACGCGCTTAGGCCAACAACCCCGCCTCGGCGACGCGCAGGGCGGCCTGGAACCTCGTGGTGGCGCCGAACCGGTCCAGGATGGCCGAGATCAGCCGGCTCAGCGTGCGCGACGATATCCCCAACTGGCGTGCGATCGCCTCGTCCTTGACTCCGTCGGCCAGCAGCTTGACCACCAGCAGCTCCTGGCTGTCCAGCGCCGTCTCGACCGCCTGCCGACGCTCGGGCGCCCGCTGCAGGGGCGCCGCGTAGTGCCAGCAGTGGTCGTAGAAGGCGTGCAACGACTGGACCAGGGCCTTCCCGTGGATCGCGAACGCGCCACGGCGGCTGTCCCGCGGATCGATCGGAAGGACGGCCAGGTCGTCGTCGAACAGGATCATCCGCAGCGGCAGACAGTCCGCGGTGCGCGCCTCCCTGCCCGGCCGTACGGCGTCCGCCAGGTACGCCGCCATGTACGGGACCTCCGCGGCGCGGCGCTGGTACAGCGCCTCCACCTTGATGCCCCGGCTCTCCATCTCGTTGTCGCGCAGCAGCATGTCGTCGATGATCCCCTCGGGCGGAGGGCCGCCCGGGTGCATGGACCGCATGCGTGAGCGGGCCATGCTCCCGGCATCGTCCAGGAAGGCGTTGGCGAGGGCCGGGGTCTCCAGCGTCTCGATCTCCACCGCCTCGCGCCGCTCGCCGCGCAGATCGGGGAAGTCGTGCACCAGCGATGATATGGCGGTGCGGATCCTCGAGACCTGCTGGAGATGCGCGGTCGCAAGGCGCTCCTCCGCGGAGAAGAGCCGCGTGAGCGCGGCCTCGGGGTCCACGGTCGTGAACCCGCAGGGCGATTCGGGCGCCGGAGCGAGCAGTCCGCTCATGCTCAGCCGGTCGCACGCCTCCTCGGCCTCCGCGGTCGAGCAGCGGGCCTCGGCCGCCACCAGGTCCAGAGACCATGCGGGATTGCGGTAGATGAGCCCGTACAACGCGCGGTCCGCCTGCCCTTGGTCCTCGGATTCAGGCATAGATGTTCCCCCTTGTGTGCTGCCCCGGGCCGCGACCCGTTCCCCTGAGCCGCGCCGGCGGGCGATGCCCGGCGCGTGAGCATAGCGCCCCCACCGGCGCGCTGACGTCCCCCTTTTCCGAGGTTCACGTCACACCGGCCGGGCGCCCGCAGGCGGCCTTTCGGTGGGGTTCCGTCGGTCGGGCGCGCTTGCCGTCGCCGGCGGACGGTTCCCGGCTCAGGCCCAGAATGCCTCGATGACGGTGATCTGGGGCTCGGCGTCGCGGCGGACGAACGTGAAGATGAGCCATCCGCGGCCGCCGGCAAGGTCGGCGATGTGCCGGCGCGGGCAGCAGCACGCCGCTGCAACGCCTCGAAGGACAGGCCGCCGGTGGCCGGGTCCCACACCAGGACCTCGCCATCGAGGACCAGCGCGTACGGCAGCTGGTCCGCCGCCGCGACCAGATCAGGAAAGGCGTCCTGGACCAGGGCGCCGCGGCGGGTCTGCAGCAGCACCCGCCCGCCGGGCCCGGCCGGGGTGAACACCAGCATCCGGTGGCCGTCGATTTTCTGCTCGTAGGCGACCGCGGCGTGCGGGCGTACGGGCGGGATCTCCTCCGCGGCCTGCGCCAGCATCGGCTCCACCGGCGGATACAGCGTCACCCAGCAGCCCCTCTCGTCATCCCCCTGCCTCCAGGGTCCGCCGCCACGGCCGGGACCGGCGCAGTACGCGCCCGGAAGGGTGATCCATCCGAAGTGCCGACGGGTCCGCCGCGCGCAGGAAGCGGGCCGGATACGGCACGGTGACGGCATGCGCCGCTGGACCCTGGCGATCCGGGGCCCGCGCAGCAGCTCAACGGGGAGCGCGGTGGGGTCAGACGGTCGGGGATCCGGTGTACTCGTGGCGCTGGTAGCCGCGTCCGTCGCCGTGCCAGTCCAGGAACAGCACCACGTCAGCGAGGGCGCGGGGACCGGCGCGGTGGCTGATCGTTCCGGTCCGGTAGCGCCCGTTGTAGTGGGCGTTGGAGTTGCTGTCCTCCAGCCGGGCTTCCAGGCCCGTGAAGTCGTGCTCGGCGACCAGCGGGTCCGTGCCGTGTCGGGACTCCTTGATCTGGAGTCGGATTTTTGCCCCGTCGAAGATCGTCGTGTCGTCGACGGCGTAGAAGGTGGGGCCGTCCCAGCGGGCCTCGGCGTAGGAGTGGACGGTGGATCCGGAGCGGGCCGCGCACACGGAGATGGTGACGTCCCAGTTGTCGGGCCACGGACCGCTGTACGCGGTGTCGTCGATGGACCGGGTGCTGCTGGAGCACTGGTAGTGGAGCGGGGCCTGGGCCGCTGCGCCGGCCGGGGCCGTCGCCGCGACGCAGGCCAATGCCGCAGCAGCCGCGAGCACGGGGGACTTCATGGGCTTCATGAGGGGTCGCGGCAGGTGGGGTATTCGAAGTTGACGTACCAGTTCCTCAGCCCGGCCGCGGTGAAGAAGGCGTTGATGCTGAACCACGCCGCTGGCGGCTTCCACAGCAGCAGCTCCGTCTCCTGCCACACCCCGGGCGCGAGCTCCCACTGCCCCGTCGCCATCGCGTCGAACGCCTCCGTGCGCACCGACCGGTCGCCGTCGACGCGGGCTTTGGCGTACAGGGCCGGCCACAGCGCCTGAGCCCCGGGCGCGCAGGCGGTCACCAACGCCTCGCCGGTGTCGGCGACAACGCGCAACGCCTGCTCGCTCCACACCCGCCCAGAGCGGTGCACGTCGCGCCGCACCACCGTCTCCCCCGCCTCGAAGGTCTCCACCGGGTGCCTCCCTCGTACGAGCCCGGCCGGAACATCCGGCAGGACGGGCACCACCCTGAGCGCACGCGGCCGGTGCGGGCAAGCCACCGTTCGGGGCGGCTTGCCCAGGCTCCCCTTGGGCTTGCCCAGCCGCTCACGGGCTTGCCCCGCAGGCGGAGGGCGCTACCGCTGGCGTGGGCTTGCCCTGAGGACCTTTGGGCCTGCCCATCCCTTGACTGGTCATCCGGGACGCCATGACCGGTCCGTCACGCCAGGGAAGGCGAGCAGGGTTAGATCGCGCGGGAGAACATCTGCTCGCCGGCGAGCGGGGCGGCGCCGACATCGCGGTGCCTGGAACTGCCGGGAAGGATGACCGGCTGCCCCGGGGCATGGATGGTGAACCCGTGGCGCCGGTAGAACCGGGCCAGGTCGTCGTCTCCGGCGGTGAACTGCCCGTAGGCAAAGAACGCGCGGTGCTCACGGTGGATTGCCAGGGCCTTGATGAGGAGAGCTGAGGCGATCCCCTGACGGCGGTGGTCGTCGGCAACAGCCAGGGCGCGGATTTTGACATAGGCCATAGCAGTGGCCCCCAGGGCTACGGGGTCTGCTCCGTCGCGCTCCATTCCGCCAAGGACGGACAGGGGCGGGATACTGGAGGAGACGCCCACGATGCGTGCGGTGGGCGTGTGTTCGGCGACCAGGAATACGAACCGCCCGGCTCCGAACTGGCTCATGAACGGGCCTCCTTCGTCGATGACCTCGCACATGGCCTCGCGGTCGTCGAAGTCGCCGTGCCCTTCCATGGCAAGAGCGGCGAGGTCGGTGAATGCCTTGCCTTCTCCGGGGCGGGTTTCCCGGATCTGGATGTTGTCGGGCAGCTCGTCGAGGCGGCGGCGTCGGGGTTTGCCAGGCTTGTGTCGTCCCACGGGCGTCCTCTCGGGTTATGGCAGGCGGCCGTCACCGCGCCGATCACCAGGGCACCCGGTGGCCAGCGGGAGGCCCAGTTACCAGTAGGCCGGAACGCCGTACTTTGATGCGGGTCAATGCGGTCATCACGCCGCCAGAGGCGCGGATGATGGCGCATTTCTTTCGTCTCCAGACAACTCTCAGCCCTCCAGGATCCCGTCGAACCCGGTGGTCGAGGCCAGGACTTACGCCAACGTCCTGCGCACAGGACGCAAAGGGCCGCAGGCACCGGCACCTGGGCAAGCCGCCCTCGCGGGTGGCTTGCCCAGTCGTTCAGGCTTACCCGGCTGCCGGCTCCCACAGCGGGCGGGCACGCCCGGTGCCGTCGCAGTGGAAGCACCGGCCGCCCCCGGGCGTGCTGCGGGCCGCGACGGTGTCGACGGCGTGGCGCAGGAGCCGGGTGAGGCCGTCGACGTGGGCCCGGTGCAGGGCGAGTTCGTGGCGCTTGCCGACCTGGACCTCCAGGGCGACCCCGGGCCCTGCGTAGCCCAGTTCCGTGGTGACGCCGTGGGTGACCGTGCGGATGAGGTCGTGGAGGTGGCCCATCGTCTCCATCCCGGACAGCTCGACCCGTGCGGTGAAGAGGAGGTCGTCCGGGTTGGTGAGGGACAGCAGTGCCTCCGGTCGCTCGAACGGCACGAGGCGGCCGACCGGGTCGCGGTGGGCGGCGTGAAGGCGCGCCAGGGCCAGCCACATGTCGCCCGCATCGCTCTGCCCGGGCACGGCCGGGTTCTCCTGCTTGATTCGTCTCATGGTTCCGGTTTACGGCTCGCGAGGAAGCGTCGGCCGGCTCCGGGCCGTCGCGTCCCAGACGGTGACGCCGCGACCTTGGGAACCGTCCCGCCACGCGATCCGGACGCTGGGCAAGCCCTCCGGGTCGAGGGCTTGCCCAGCAGCAGCCGTGACCGATCGGCAGGCCGGACGTGACCGATCTGTCTCCCGTGATCGGTCAACCAGCACGTCAGCGCCGTGACCGACCCGTGCAACTCCCGACCGAGCCGGTGACCGGCCATCGGTCACCGGTCAGCCGGACCTCGCCGGGAGGCTCCGGGCCGACCGTGACCGACGTCCCCTGCCGACAGGCCCCAGCCGGGGTGGGCAAGCCGGGGTGCGGGGTGGCTTGCCCAGGCTCCCCTTCGGCTTGCCCTCGTGATGCAGCCGGGGCGGGTAGCCCGGATGGCTGCCCACCGCCTGCTGAGCGGCAGTGGCGCAACGATGGTGGAGGCATGGCCGCCAAGCTGATCGTCTACCCGCCCGACGAACAGGGCTGGCGCCGGGTCCGCTACGACGGCGTCGCCATCGGAGTCGCGCACCGCCCATCCGACATCAGGGTCTTCCTGGCCGCCGCCGGCCTGGAGAGCGCCGAGGACGTGGACCTGACCGATCCCGACTTCGTGGAGTGGAGGGGTGCCGGCCCCGAAGCGTGGGAGCCGACGCCGTAGCGGCCGGGCCGGTTGGCCGGCCGGACGGGAGACTTCCGGCCGCAAGCCCGCGGGCCCTGGCCTCACCGTGCCTTCGGGAGTGCGGCCAGGGCGCGGCGTTCCTCGCCGTGGCCGTTGCCGACGACCCGCCACACCGGAGCATCCGCCCCGTCGTGGGTCAGAAGGGGCAGGGTCGTGGTCGCCACGGTGAGCCGGTAGTTCACGCTCCCCACCCGGCGGGCCCGCTCGTGGAAGGCGGCCTCCCTCGTGGTCGGCGCCGCGCGGCGTGGGGCCGGGGCGAAGACGAACAGCACCGGCGGGAAGGGCCGCTCCAGGGACGGCCCGGCGTAGGTCTCCTGCCAGTGGCTGCGCGGGGCACGGGCGGCGTTCCCGCGCCCGGACGCCGGGGCGTTGCGGTAGGCGTCGTAGCGCTCCAGCTTGGCGACCAGGCGGGCGTAGGACATCGTGCGGTCGATCTCCACGAACGCGCTGGCGCCGTCGGCCAGGAGCACCACGCCGTCGGGGACCAGGGTTCCGGCCGCAGTGGGGTGGGCGACTTCCACCCGCCAGTCCGCGTGGTCGGCCACCTCCGACTGGTGGAAGGCGACGACGGTGTCGACCAGGGCGAGACCGTGCTCACGCAGGCCCGTCTTGCTGGCGGCGATGCGCTTCCCGGTGGTCCGGCCAGCCGTCGAAGCGAGCTCACCGGAGGCGGCCGCTTCGGCGAGACCCGCCGGGGTGCAGTACCAGTAGCTCTGCTGGGCGCGGTGGGTCCGGCCCACAAGGGCCGGGGACTCGTCGAGCAGGTTGCGCAGGGCGCGGCGTACGTGGTCGGTGCCCTGCTGGTGCGGCAGCAGGAGGGCCTTGAGCTGGCGGGGTGTGGCCAGGCGCAGCTGGGCGAGGGTCAGCAGGACCTCGCCGCGGATGTCCGCGCCGGCCTTCGCCGCCGCTGTCTTCCGGGCCCGGGACGCTTCTCCAGGTACATCAGTACGGGGAGAAGAGGAGTTGCAACCGGCCGGGGTAGGCGAATCGGGGGTCTGATCAGCGACAACGCTCAGGCGGCGGCCGACGGCTGCGGGGCTGGGCGCGGGGCTCGCCGCAGGGCTCCCAGCGGGGCTCGCCGTCGCAGCGGGGTACGCCGGGTGCGGCGGGGTGTTCGGGGTGGGGGCGGTGGTCATCGGATCCTCGCGGTTCTCCGGCCGTCGCGGCCGGATCGGTGACAGGTCCGGCCCACACGCTGAGGTGCGCGCGGGCCGGGGCCACCGTGAAAAGGACCCCCTTGACCGCGGTCTGACGGTCACCCACGACAGGTGTCCGATTTCTCCTTGACTACCCCTGGACCGGGCGGGTTTGTCCGTGACCGGCGCCACATGCGCGCTCCGGGCTTTCGGGGTCCTGCGGGGAGGGAGACTTCTCCCTCCCGAGCGCGGCCGCTGTCCACAGGGCCATTCACTCAGGCTCCTGTTGAGGCCGCCACGATCAGCGGGGCGGCCCCGTATATGAGGAGCCCCCCATGTCCGAGACCATCACCATGCCGCTCACCCCGATGACTCCCCACGCGGTGATGAGCGCCTTCAACTACCTCCGGGCCATCGAGGCCGGCGACACCGAAACCGCCGCCGAGTTCCTCGCCGAGGAGCCGCAGATGCCCGCTCTGCTCATAGAGGTCGCGCACCACATCGTCATCCCGACGACCAACCTGCCCGACCGGGACGAGAAGGCGGTGCCGTGTGACAGCTCGTTCGCCCTGTTCGAGCTGGGGATCTGCTTCCTGGGCACCCTGCGGTCCTGGCACGAGCAGGCCGGCGCCGACGCGGCCGAGGGCCTCGCCCTCGCGGTCATCCGTTTCACCACGCAGATCCTCACCCAGGGCCACGAGGAAGTCGCCGACGTCCTGCAGCAGCTGAACGCCATCGCCTTCGGTCAGGCGCTGGCGGCGCACCCCGCACCGGCCGGAGCGCACCCGGTGCGCACCACCGCGATGTAGTGCGCACCGCCGATGTCGGTGGTGCGCGCACGGTGCGCACCACCGCCCGGCGGTGCGGTGGATGGTGCGCATCGGGTGGACGCCATCGCCGGGCGGGTGCACCCGTTGCGTGCGCACCGCCGCACCGCACCGCACATCGTGGTGCGCGACATCGTGCTGCCGCACCGCACCGAGTGCGGCAGCACGTGGCGACGGGCCCTATCACACACCCCCTTGACCGCGACCTGATCGGTGGCCGGGACCGGCTCTGTCCAGGGGAAACGCTCCGCTGGCGAACCTGGTCAAGGGGTCACCGGTCGGCCGCCCAGACCTGGTCAAGGGGTAGGCGGTCGGCCGGTGCGCACATGATCCGGGAGGTGCGCTTCGCGTGCGGTGCGGAACATCGGATGCCAGACATCGTTGTGCGCGCCGAGTGCCGAGCATCGTGGTGCGCACGGTGCGGGGCGGTGCATCGGGTGCCGGGCATCGTCGGGAGGTGCGCACCAGGTGCGGGGTGGAACATCGTGGTGCGCACGGGAGTGGAGTCCACCGTCAGCCGGTGCGCGCCGGAGTGGAGTCCACCGAGTGGAGGCCACCCGGTGGACTCCACTCGATGCACTGGATGGTGAACATCGTGGATTCCACTCGGTGGACGATGCCCGGCATCGTCACCACAGCCAGGCAGTGGAGTGCCGCACCCGGGACAGGGCGCGGGCATCGCGGCGCGCGGCGGCGTTGCCGATCCGGCTCTGCCGGGAGCGAGGCCGGCGTGACTGCCCGGCGGCGAGGCGGCGCTTCCCGGCATCCTGGAGCCGACGCCGCTGCTTGCGCAGCTCCACCTTCTCCGCCGCCTTCGACTTCAGCTTCCGGGGCCGCTTCCACACCGGCTGCCACCCCAGGTCCTCATCGAGCTCGGGCTCCTGGTCCTCGCCGAGCGCGGCGGCCATCTCCTTGTGGGCTGCGCGAGCTCGGGCGAGGGCGTCCTCGAGTCCCGGGATCTCCGGATTCTCCTCTGGTGTGCTCATGCGACTCCTCCACTGGGTGTCCGGCCCGGCGTCTGCTGAACGTTGGGCTGCTGGGTGTGTGACGGCGGGGACGCTGCCGGGGTGGGCTGCGGCGCGGGTCGGAGGGCGGCGGCGCGCTCCCGGACACCGTCCTGGAGCTTGGCGGCCATCTTGGCGGCGGCCTCGATCGTGGCGCGGGTCTGCTCCAGCGCGGCAACATCGGTCCCCTGCTCCTGGCCGCGGCCGGCCTTACGGTCCGTGCGCGACGGACGCGAGCGAGACCTCGCTGCGTCGGGCACAGCGACGGTGTGCGGGCGGGTGCGGGAGCCCAGGCGGTCCGAGCGGCGCGTGGCGTGGACCCGGGCGGTCAACGCTCCGGCTGCCAGGCGGGCCCGCTCGTAGAGAGGGGCGGTCCGCTTGCGGGTCAGCGGGCGCAGCACGGCCTGGTCGTCGGTGTCGCGCGGGTACAGGGCGCGCAGATCGGCGGTCATCATCCGGCCCCGCCCGACGGGCCGGGTGTAGTCGTCGATGACCCTCTGCACGATCTGTTCGTCCAGGCCCCTCTGGTGGGGTCGGCCGCGCAGGACGTAGGAGAGGTGGCGGCGGGCCTCGGCGAGCAGGTGGTGGCGCTTGAACGCGCCGCGCATCACGTACACCACGGCCACGACGTCGACGGCCGCCAGGATGACGTCGACCACCGGCCGCACCCGCGCCCACACCGCCGCGGCCGCCGCCCGCGCCCGTTCCGCCAGCCGGGAGACGACGTCGGCGCCGAACGCGGCGATGGCTGACTCCCGCCATCGCTCGCGCAGCTCGGACAGCGACCGCAGCTCTTTGCGCTTGTGCGGGCGCGTCCGGTCTGCGGCCTGGCAGCCCAGCGCGTAGCCGGCCCGCTCCCCTGGCGCGTGCCCGTGCTTCTTCTCGTACTTGGCCGTGAGGACGGACATGGCGTCCTCGATCTGCTGGCGTCGGGTCGACTGCCAGCCGATGAGCCGCTGGTCGATCCCAGCGATCTCCATGACGGGCCGACGACCGGGTGTCACCTCGCGCGGCTCCCACGCCCACCCGAGCCGGGCGGACACCTCCTCCATGAAGAACAAGATGAAGAGGGTGTCGGCCGCGACTATGTGGGCCAGCATCGAATCCGCCGACAAGTTGCCCCACGTGCCCTTCTCGTCCGGCCGCCGGGCACGGATCGACACCAACGCATGATCGTGGAGAAGGGGCTTGGAGTCCGCGGCTCTGGACTCGTAGTGCCGGAAGACCGCGACGATCAGTCCGTCTCGGACACCGGCCCGGTGCTTGCCACCGCCCTTCCAGCGGATCTGAGCGACTGCATCCTCCAGCCACTCCAGCGTCTTGTCCCGGGCGATGTCCTGGCACAGCTCCAGCACCAGTCGGATCTCGTGACCCATCAGCGCCCACGCGATGTGGGCCGTCGGTGGGGGCCGGAACACCAGGTGCATGCCGAGCCAGGGAATGCGCTCCTTGGCCTTCTCGGTCTTGGGCGAGCGGTTGTGCTCGATGGGCCTGCCCAGCACGGTCGCCCGCCGGGCGCGGGCCGGGCTCTTGCCCTGCGCCAGGAGCTCGCTCTCGATCCGGTCCGCGTCCGGGTGCCGGCCTTCCCCCAGGAGCAGCTCGGCCTGCCGCTCGGTCACCACGTCCCCGGCCGTCAGGCCGACCGCGGCTAGGCCCCGGCCCTTCCACACACCGGGCGGGACACCGGCTTCGTCCTGGGCGGCGCGCAGCGACGTACCCGCCCCGCGGTGGCCGTCGCCGACCATCACGCCGCGGAAGAGATAGCGCCCGTCTCCCGGACGGATCGGTGTTTGGCTGATCATCGGCCCATGAAACACCGGGCTTGACCTGCCGAAAAGCGTGATCCGGGGTCCTTCCCGCCGGGCGGGAGGCCATCACCAAATCTTCACCGGAGCGCCCGCCAGGCGGGCCGCCGCATCAGCCCGAGACGTTAACCCGTCGACGTGTGCACAGTCCGCCGCATGACGAACGAACTGATCTACGCCGACCCCTGCCCGCTGTGCGGCCGCCCTCTCACGCTGCGCCCGACCGTCGAAGTCCGCTCGAACACGCCGTACCCCACGCGCATCGACAGGCTGCCTCACTGCACAAGCTGCGCCAGCGACATGACACGCGCGCAGCAGTGGGCCGACATGATGCGCGACCTCTACGAGAGCTGACCGCGGCCGTGCGAATGCTGCGCCACACCATCGGCAAGCGAATCCAGCTGCCCGGCAGGTGACCGACGCGTTGAACACCCGCCCGGTCGCCACCGCCCCGTCATCACGAGCACGGCGTCGTGGGCTTGGGCACGGCTGGAAGGGCATCGACGCAGGGCGTTGACCGGTGGACAGCGGAGGGGCCCGGCCGCCCAGAGGGTGGTCGGGCCTCGCGTGCCGTTTCCAGTGGAAACGGCGGTCAGGTGCGGTCGGGGAATCCGATGCTGGTCATCAGCTTCCGGTAGTCGACTGCCGGCACCGAGTTGGGCAGGAGGATGGGCAGGGGGCAGCAGTCGTCGTAGAGCTTTTTGGCGTCGGCGGAGTACCGGACGTAGGGCGTGAGGATGTCGCCGTACAGGGATTCCGCGAGCGCTGTCGCCTTCCTGGCCGATGCTTCGGTGTAGCTGGCGGTCGGGGTGCCGGTGAGGATCAGGTGGTTGACCGTCGGGCGGCCGGGGACCGATCGCCGGAGGCGGTTCTTCTCCCTGACGCGGTCGAGTTCCTCGAACAGCGGGACCAGCAGTTTGACGTCCTTCGGATCGGCGCGGACCGACGGGATGACGGAGTCGTCCTCGTCGAGCATCCGGATCACGGAGTAGACCATCTTCCCGTAGCTTGCGGGGAAGTCGAGCCAGAGGACGTCGTCCTCGTCGCCGTCGTAGCCGAGCAGGATCTCGGCGAACCAGTCCTGTCGGTCCGCGTCCTCGGCGATGGCGGTGTCCGCGGTGGACATCTCCTTGCAGCTGGGCACGACACGCAGGCCGGGGATGTATGCGAAGGCGTCGTCGCCGTAGCCGTCGCCGATGCGGTATCGGGCCGGGAGCGCGACCTCGTCCAGGGTCGCGGTTCCGTGGATGAGGTCGAGGACGGTCTTGCGTCCCTTCATGGCCTCTTCGTCGTAGCCGAGGATCGTGGTCGTGGACCGGTTGGCGTCGAAGTCGAAGATCGTGCCCGGGTATCCCCGCAGCGCTGCCTCGGTCGCCATGGAGGTGGCGCTGGTGGTCTTGGTGGAGCCGCCGCACTCGAGGATGAAGGCGTAGATCTTGGGGTGGCGCCGCCCTCTGGGGCGGAAGCGGGGGTCGACGGTGCGCGTCACTCGTTCTCTCCTGTGGTGTCCGAGCCCAGTTCCTTCTTCTCCCACGCGGTCTCCGGGGCGTACTGCGCGTGGTCCTGGAGGAGGCGGAGGTAGCCGACCTCGCGGGTTCCCCACGAGTGCCGGCGGGCGGCGGTGCGGAGCTCTGCGGCAGCGAGGGCGCTCGCGAAGGCGGCGAGCCGCTGGAGTTCACCGTCACCGGAGTCCTGGACGGCGTTGAAGTACGAGGCGGCGTTCTGGTCGTCGATGCTGTGGCGTTCGGCTCGGCGGAGCCAGACCAGGGCGCGCTGCTGCGCGGCGGACTGCTGCTGTGGAGCGAGCAGGGCGCCGGTCATGGCCTTGAGGAGGAGCTCGCTGTCGGCGGTGTCGCCGACGTCGACGGTCTCCACGAGGAGCTGGCAGGCGGCGTCCCGGGCTGCGGCTGCGGTACTGCGGTCCTGCTCGTACTGGTCGGCCGACGGCTTGGGCTGCTCCTTCTTCGCCGTCGTCCGGGGCTTGGCGGCAGCGTTTCCAGTGGAAACGGTGCTCGCCTGGAGGGCAGTGCCGTTTCCATTGGAAACGGCACCCTCTCCTTCGGCCGGCTCCGTGTCGGGCACGGGTTCGTCCTGCCGCTGCCGCGCGAGGATCTGCGCCTGTGCCTCCAGCGGACGCATGCCGCCCTGGACCAGGGTCACCGCCTCCCGCTGGTCCTCGGCGCTCATCTTCTGGAGCTTCTCAGCGGTGCTGACTGCCAGGGTGCCGTCCCGGAGCGCTCCCTGGACTTCCGGCTCCAGCGCGAGGAGCTGCACGCGCTTCCACACGGTGCCCTTGGAGATGGCCCCCTTGGCGGTCTCGCCAACCTTCTGCGCGATCTGCTCGTAGGACAGTCCGCTGCTCCGCAGGGCCTCGTAGTGCTCGGCCTCTTCCAGCGGGCTGAGCTGTGCGCGCCGGAGGTTCTCGATGAGGGTGATGAGGCGGGCGTCGGCGACCTTGTCGTCCATCAGGACGCTGGGGATGACCTCCCAGCCCAAGGACTGGATGGCGCGCCAGCGGTGCTCCCCAAAGAGGATGACGTTCGCAGCGGTGATCTTCTCCGCTGTCTCCGGATAGTGCTCGACCCAGATGTCCGCGGGGATGTGCGCGATGTTCTGGAGGAGGCCCACTTCCTCGATCGTGGCCGCAAGCTCCTCAACGCCCGACATGGCCCGCCGGTTGAACGGGTTGGGGCAGAGGTCCTTGGGGTGGAGTTCGACGGTGTCGCCGCTGCGGTCCTTGCCGCCCCGGTAGAACGCCTCTTCCTTGGGCGGAGCAGCGGGGGCCTGCTTGGTGCTCGTGCGCTTGGGCCTCGGAAGGTTGGCAGCCATAGATTCTCCAGGACGACAGAAAGTACGGCCAGAGACTAGCCGTTTCCAATGGAAACGCTGGCTCCCTCACGCAGCCCGAGCAGGAACAGTTAGTGGCCGGCCAAGCTGGTGGTTGCCGTTTCCAGTGGAAACGCCGTTGCCCTGGGCGGGGATTGACGGAAGGCCATGTACGGACCGAGGCAGCATCCTCGCTGCCGTTTCCATTGGAAACGGCAGACAGACAGAACCCAGGAAACCCCCCAAAACAGGAAAAGCCCTGCCCCGGGGGTGCCGGGGCAGGGCTTCGGTGAGGGGCGTTGCGGGTCAAGCTGCCCAGCTCGCGGGCGCGCCATCATCCGGGTTGGGGATGCCGGCAGCAGCCACCAGGGCGGCGGGATGCCGCAGGGCGGTGACCGGCACGGCCCCGGGTTCGGTGTCGGGGGCCCAGACCATGCGCCAGGTGTCGTCCCACTCGCATCCGCAGCCGTGGTCGGGGTGCGGATGCCGTAAGAAGACGCCGTGGGTGTGGACCGCGCGCGGGATGAGGGGGATGAGTACGGAGGGGTCGTCGCCGGGGTAGAGATGCAAGTTCCGCCAGCCGTGGATACGAGCCATGTACGCGGCGGCGGCCTCGATGATGTCGGCCCACCGCTGATGCCCGAGCACAAGGAACGCCACGGGGTAGAGGTGGTCCTCGGCGGCGTCGTCGATCCCGGTGACGTACAGGTCCCGATGGACGACGAAGCCGCTCTCCGCCGCGTCCTCGCCGGGCGTCCAGAGCTTTTCGACGGGGTGCGGGGTGCCGTCGTCACCCTCGCTGGTCTCGATCTCGTACGGGGCCGTGGTGGTCATGCGCTCGCTCCGGTGCTGGTGTCGGCCGCCTTCAGGAAGCGCGGCAGATGGACGTGGAGGTGTTCGACGTCGACCTGGCGGCCGCGGGCGCGAAGTTCGCGGGCAAGCAGTTCGGTGAGACCGGATGCCCTGTGCCTACCTCCTGCGCAGCCGATGGCGATCCGGCGGGGGCCGGCGGGCAGGTCGGCGTAGTCGGCGAGGTTGGCCAGGAGCTCGCGGGCGCCGGGGGTGTTGAGGACGACGTCCTGGACGCGGGGGTGGAAGCCGTCGAGGTCGAGGATGTCGCGGGCGGCGGCCGGGTCGCGGAGCCGTGCGCGGACGTCTTCGATGCGGTCGGCGGCGGGCGGGACGGGGGAGCCGTCCGGGCCGGTGGGCAGGTGCAGGTAGCCGAATGAGATCAGGCGGATCGGGTGCAAGGGGTTCTCCTGCTCGGTGGTGAAGGGCGGGAACGCGAGAACGCCGCGCCCGGCCTTCCGGCTCGGGTGCGGCGCTCTGGTGTCTGGCGGTGGGGTCTCAGGTGGTCTTGGCGGCGCTGAGGATGTCGGCGTGGTCGAACGCCAGGCACGCCGGGAGGTTGTCCAGGGGCCACCAGCGGGCGTCGTGGGCGTCGTCCCCGGCGTGGATCGGGGTGTCGTCGGGGACGACGACGGCGTAGGCGACGGTGACGTAGCGGCCGCGGGGGTCACGGCCGGGCTGGTCGAAGACGCCGATCTGGCGGAGGTCGCCGGCGGTCACGTGGAGGCCCGTCTCTTCGGCGAGTTCGCGAACGGCCGCGTGACGGCTCGTTTCCAGGGCGTCAACATGGCCCCCCGGCAGGGCCCAGGATCCCTTGTGGGGCTCCCAGCCGCGCTCGATCAGCAGGACGGTGCCGCCGGGCGTCAGGGCGACGACGTCGGCGGTGTAGCGGATGGTCTCGGGCTCGGGCTCGGTCTCGGTCATGTTCACCTCTCGGTTGGATGGGCTATCGGGTGGTGGTGCCGGTGACCACGAGGAACTGGTCGGTGGTCAGGTCCATCACGACGTGGGCATCGTGGCCCTGGGCGCGCTGGGCGGCGGCGTACTCGTCGGCGGGCCAGGAGCCGCGGGGGTGGCCGGCGGGGAAGCGCTCCAGGACGGTGCGGGGCGCGGCGGTGGTCATCGGTCGTCACCGCCGTGCACGCGCTCGTGGATGTCGATCAGGGTGGTGATGGCGTCGGGGTTGTCGGCGAGGCCGACCCACGTGCCGCGCGCGGTGAAGACGGGCACGGCGTCGGTGTCGGCGTCGAAGATGACGCAGTAGTCGCCGAACCTGTCGATCACCATCTCGCGCAGGGCCGGGACCAGGGCGGTTTCGAGGACCTGGAGGACGTCCACGGTGAGCCGGGCGGGCGCACCGGGCGTCTGGGGCTGGACCAGGTCGCCGGTGACGCGAAGCAGGTCGCCGGGCTGTATTCCGGTCAGCAGCTCGTGGACGATCCCGGCGACCATGCTGGTGCAGGAGACGACCGTGTCGGGGGCCTCCTCGGGGAGGGTGTCCGCGTCGACGGGGCACACGGTCAGGTCGAACATCGCGGTGCCGTGCGGGCCGGGGGCGGGGATGGCGTCGACCCAGCCGTCGACGGTGCAGCGGGTGGTGTCCATCAGCTGGCCTCCGCCAGGGTCTCGGTGGGGCGAGGGGAGCGGGGTCGGGGGGTGCGCTGCGCGAGCACCAGCAGCTCGGCATTGCGCTTCTGCTCAGCGGGCGTGAGGGGCCGGGCCTTCGCCGCGCCGTGGCGGTGCCAGAGCGGAGAGGCCGGCGGCTCGGGGTAGGCGAGAGCGTGGTCGACGTCGCGGTCAGTGCTGCTCATGGGGACCTCCGAGGGGGAGGGGTTCAGGCGTGGGTGGCGCGCTTGGTGCTCTTGGGCTGGGTGTCGGAGGCGAAGCGGCCCTCACGGCGGGCCTCAACGGGGTTCGCGGCGATCCAGTCCTCCGCGCACGCCTTGTGGACGGGCTCCCCGGCGTGGGAGCGCATCGGCGTGGGCTTGTCGCACAGCACGCAGGGGCGGTCCTGCCAGCGGTCGTAGTGCTGGCTGTCGCGCCATTCGAGGAGCGCGCCGGGAGCCGGGACCAGGCCCGGCTCGAACGGCGGCTTCTTCTTGGCTCGGGTGGTCACGGCCGGAAGCCGGGCAGCTGCTGGAAGACGCGCTCCAGCAGGTCCGGCTTCGGCTTCCAGGGCACGACCTGTCCGCGCGCGGGGACCGGCAGGGGGAGCTCCTGGACGTCCTGGAGCACGAGGTGCCAGGCCCCGGGGTGTGCCCACGGCGAGCAGAGCGGCGATCCCCCGGGGTCCTGGTGGCAGTCGGTGATCCGGGCGATGCCAACGACCGCGCCGGTGACCAGCTGGCGGTCGCGGATCGTGCGGCCGATCAGCGGGACGCGCAGGGCGGGCCGGTCGACGGTCTGGCTCGTGTGCAGCAGCACCCAGCCGGTCCGCCACCGGGCGGGCCTGTTCTCCACCGTCTTGGCTCCGGCGAGGATGCAGGCCGCGTACGGCTGCCGGATGCTGATGCCGCGGATCCAGTCGCCCTCGGGCAGGGTCACGGTGCTCATGCGGCCCGCCCCCACACCGCCGTGCCCGGACGGCCGGCCCGGCGGCCGTTGATGGACGGCACCGTGACGTGCTGCGCCGTCGCGAAGGCCGCGCGGCCGGAGTGCTTGCCGTCGTAGAGAGCGGCATCGGCGGCCCTCTGCAGCGCGGTGAGGTCGCGGGAGCCGACCGAGGCCGGGGCTGCAGCGCCCACCGAGGCGGCGACGTCGACGGTGCGGCCGTCGTCCAGGGTGACCGGCGTGTGCAGCATCCGGACCAGCTGCTCCAGGCGCAGTGCGCGGCGGTCGTCCTTCAGCTCCAGGACCACAGCGAACTCATCGCCCCCGAGCCTGCCGACGGACGCGTGCGGGCCCGCCCACGCGGTGAGCCGGGCGCCGATCGACGCGAGGACGGTGTCCCCGGCCTCGTGGCCCATGCCGTCATTGATCTGCTTGAAGTGGTCGGCGTCGACCATGACCACGGTCACCTTGTCGCCGTGGCGGGCCAGGAGCCGGCGGGCGCGGGCGGTGTAGGCGTCGCGGCGCAGCAGGCCGGTCAGCGGGTCCTTCTCCTTGGCGGCGATCTGCTTGTACAGGGTGACGGCGTGGACTGCCCAGCCGGTCAGCGGAACGGCTGCGGCGGTGATCAGGAGGGTGCGCGGGCCGAAACGGCCCGTCGTGTGCAGGACGGAGTCCATACTGGGATCTCCCTCTCGTCTCGTACGGGATGGGGAACCCGGGGCAGGCGACGGTTTCGACGCCTATGGCGCCTGCCTCGGGGCGAATTCACATCAGGCTGTTGGGGTTGACCCACGCCTTGGCGGTGGCCTTGTGCCAGTCCAGGACCCAGTCGGAACGCAGGCCGCGCGCGGCCCATCCGTTGCTGGCGTCGTCGGGGGCCGGGAGGCCGGCGGACACGTACTGCACGGCCCGGTCGTAGGCGCTGTGCGCGGCTGCCAGGGCCTCGCCCGGTCCGGCGGCGCAGCCGTTGAAGACGTGATGTCCTCGCCGGTCCTGGTCCGTTGCGTGGTGTATCGGGACGTCAACCTCGTATCGGCGCATGACGTCGCGGGCGACCGCGTTCACGACGCGCAGCATCTCGCCGTTGTGGGGGCGGCAGGCGCTCGATGACTTGAACATGCCGCCGGTTTACGTGCAAAAAATCCTCGGTCACAAGTACCTGTCGACCCTGGACATCTACAACCGTCCGACCAGGGATGACGTCATCAGAGCCGGCCTTGCCCACCACGCCCGTCAGGAGAAGCGACGCGAGGAGACTCCTGTGCCTGTTGACGAGCCGTCCTACAACCCCGACTCCTTGTCCATCCTCTTCGGCCGGGACGCCTCATGACGAGCACTGCGACGCACGTCGGCTCGAGCTTCGTTCCGCGGGTCACAAGCATGGTGGGCGCCGAAGAGCTCAAGCTGATGAACCGATTCCCGCATCGGGAAAGACCAAGCACGTGGGAAGCGACCGCGGTCACGCGTGAAGAGGTCCTTGAGCGGCTGGCTCGCCCACCGCTACGAGCTGTGGAACCCAGCGCCCAGGCGAATCGGATGTTCGGGGCACGTCTCCTGCTCGACTGGCTGATGACCTTTCCTGGAGAAACCTGGCAGCAGCGCTGGCAGAGGAGCCCTGCCCACGGCCAGCACATTGCGTCGCAGGGGTGGAGGGATGCCTTCGCAGCCTGGGCCCGCCCGGAAGGGCGAGTATCTCGCCGTGAAACGCTCCTCGTCGGGGTGCTGGCGCTGATCTGCGCGGATGCCGTCAGACCCGACCCGGAATTCCTCATCGGGTCAAGGTCGAGGCATCTTCGGCCGGCTCTGGAGACCACACGCGACCCCGAGGGGTTCGCCCGCTTGAGGGCTTCACTGCCGACCAACATCTCGGCTGCGAATATCTCGTCCGGGCTGAAAACCATTGCGGAGATCATGGCCTGCCGAGGCGGCGCCATCGAGGACATCGTCGTCGGCGACCTGCTGCTCTGGCAAAGCAAGAATCCGCGCAACAGCAATGGACGGATCCAGCTCGCCTACACCTGGCTATGCGACTTGGGTCTCTTTCCAGCAGACGCACCGCACACGCTGTTCCGGATCTCGAACCGTACGGGGCAACTCACCCCGGCGGATCTTGTCGACCGATACGAACTGCAGTGCCGTCCGATCCGCGATCTCTTGGTCGCCTACCTCTCCCATCGTTCCGTAGGGCTCGACTTCACGACGCTGCAGGCACTCACGATCTCGCTGGCGCTGCGCTTCTGGGGCGACCTGGAGCGGCATCATCCGGGCATCGGCTCTCTTCGGCTGCCTGCCGAGGTGATGACTGCCTGGAAGGTCCGCCTGGCTACGAAGACCGTCCGTAAGCGTCTGCCCGACGGGTCATTTCGTGAGTTCACAGAGCCACGCCGAGGTGCAATCGGGATCAAAACCCAGGTCAGAGCCTTCTATCTGGACCTGGCGGAGTGGGCAGTGGAGGACCCCGGCCAGTGGGCTGCCTGGGTGGCACCCTGCCCGATCAGCGAAGCCGAGTGCTCGGGAAGAAAGGCTGAGAAGCAGCTCAAGGCACGCATGGACCAACGTACTCGCGAGCGCCTGCCGGCGCTGCCCACGCTGGTGAAGACGGCTCACCGCCTGTTGAAAGAGGCCACGGCACGTCTCGATGCACTCAATGCTGCCCCGCTCGGTTCGGATTTCAGCGTGCTTGGTGAGACGTTCAGGGTTCCGCGCTTCAGTAAGTGCGCTGACGGGCGTCCGATCCATGCCTGGGATGCGAAGGGGACCCGGCGCTCATTCGCGGGTGAGGAGCGCAGCGCATTCTGGGGGTGGGCTGCCATCGAGATCTTGCGGCACACCGGCATCCGTATCGAGGAACTCCTGGAGCTGGGGCATCACAGCATCGTCAGCTACAAGCTCCCCACCACCGGGCAGACCGTTCCGCTCTTGCAGATCGCCCCGTCGAAGACGGACCAAGAGCGACTTGTCTTGGTCACGCCGGAGCTGGCGGACGTGTTGAGTACGGTGGTCTCTCGAGTCCGAGGTTCGGACGGGCGAGTCCCTGTTCTTCGTAGCTATGACCACTATGAACGGGTCTGGAACCCGCCGATGCCTCTCCTGTTCCAGGATCGCTCTGGTGGCTACCTGCGTCCGCTGTCACGAGCGACGATCCGTCGGGGACTCGACGTCACCTTGTTGGCCTCAGGTCTGACGGACAGCGCGGGTGACCCCCTCATCTTTCAGCCCCACGATTTCCGCCGGATCTTCATCACGGACTCCATCCTCAACGGCCTGCCACCTCACATCGCCCAGGTCATCGCTGGTCACGACCACATCGGAACGACGATGGGATACGCCGCGATCTACCCCACTGATGCCATCGAGGCACATCGAGCGTTCATCGCCCGGCGCCGGGCTCTGCGGCCTGCCGATGAATACCGCACCGTCACTCCTGAGGAGTGGGGAGAGTTTCTCGGGCACTTTGAGCGCCGTAAGCTCGCCCTGGGCGACTGCGGCCGCGCATACGGAACTGACTGTGCTCACGAACACGCTTGTGTCCGATGCCCCGTCCTGATCGTCCACGCGACAGAGCGTCCCCGGCTTGTCGAGATCCGCGACAACCTCCTCACGCGCATCTTGGAAGCCGAGAGGGAAGGCTGGCTCGGCGAGATCGAGGGGCTGCAGAGCAGCCTTGCTCACGCCGAGGAGAAGCTTGCCCAACTCGACGCTCAGATCTCCCGGAAGCAGGAGTCTGTCGACCTGGGGATTCCTACCTTCCGGGAGATCGCTGCTCGTACCAGTGGGGTGGCCACCCCGCCGGGGCCTGCGTGACTGAATGGCTTTACTCCGGCGTGCTCAGCGGACACCGCCGCAGAGCGCGGCGCTTGGACGGGCTTCAGCCACGGATGATCTATGCCTCCCCGGCCCCGGCCACGGGTCAGTTCTACGGGCGGCGGGCCAGTAGGTGGGTGTCGAGGAAGCCCCGCTCGGACGCTGGGTCGTGGAGCAACCGAGCCACCGTGACGAGTCCAGCCCCGGTCAGCAACTCGGCAAACTGGTCCGCCGGCCAGCTATAGGCAGGCGCCACCTTGTGATCGAAGCGGACAGGCTCCGGCCCGTCGGTTCCGAAGAAGGACGCCAGGAGCAGGCCCCCTGGTGCCAGGACACGCACCTGCTCAGCGAGCAGCGCGGGCAGTTCTTCAGGTGGGGTATGGATCATCGAGTAGTGGGCCAGCACTCCGCCGAGCGCGCCGTCCTCGACCGGCAGGGCCTCCATTCGTGCTTCGTCGAACCGCAGCCCCGGATGGGCCCGCCGGGCGTGGGCGACCATAGCCGGGGAGAGGTCAAGCCCGAAGGAGTCCAGCCCCAAGTCGTGCAGCATGGCCGTCAAGTGGCCGGGTCCGCACCCGACGTCGGCTGCCCGTAGGTTCCCCGTGCCACGCACGAGTTCGGCGAAGGTGCCGATCATGTTCCGCGCGAACGGCTGCGTCTCCAACTGATTGGCGAACATCGACGCATACAGTTCGACGACCCCGTCGTAGGCCGCCCTGGTCTCGTCCTGGTGTTTCAACACGGGAAGGAAGCTAACACCCGCGCCGTTCAGAGCAGTTCTCCGGCCTCATACCTGCCCCTTCTCCGCAGGACGGATCGTCCTGTCACCAGACCATGGGACGCCCCAGTAGTTCGGAGAAGGCAGCAGCCGAGCTTCTTCGAGAGGCAGATGTAGAACCGCCTCTTGCACTGACCACAGGTCTGTCTGGCTGCCATCGCTCGATCGAGGGCCCACTCCTGGGCGAGCGTCGGCGTGCGCTTGGGCTTCGCCAGGTCGACGCGGAGCAGGAAGCCGCGGGTCGGGTGACGGCAGGACCACTGCGGGCGGGTTGCGCACAACCTGCACCGCAGGATCGCGACCGGGCCCTCGTTGCTGCCGGGGCTCAGTTGCATGTCCCGTAACTGCCTTCTGGTCACGAGTCCTTCGGGCACCGTGCTGCGGTCGAACTCGGGCAGCGCCGCGTCACTGCGCGGCACCCGGGTCACCTCGCGGCGGCGGCGCCTGGTTCGGCGGCGCGGCATCACCGGCGCCAGGTGCCGGGCAGCCGGTCGGGGCGGTACGGGTGGCGGGGTCCGGGGCGCTGCGGGCGGGGCCGGCCGATGCGGCGGCGCGGGCGGGGGATGAGCACGATCGGTTCCTCCAGAGGTCGGTGCACAGCTCCGCACCCCGCCGACGTCGAACGTGTCGGCGGGGTGCGGAGCGGCGGGTGCCGGGTCAGGCGGGCGTGTGCGTGCGGTGCGCGCCGGGCGTGGTCGGGGCCGGCGTGGTGTGGCTCGGGCGCGGGTGCTGCGGCTGCTGGTCGGGGGCGCCTTGCAGGTGGGTGCCGATCAGGTAGCCGATCAGCAGTCCGCCGGTGCCGTAGACCTTGTGCCGGTTCGCCTTCCACCAGGTGGGCGGGGTCGGCTCCGTCAGCACGCCTATGACGGCCACGTGTTCTCCATTCGGTCGGGGGTCGGGTGGTGCGTGAGGCCGGTCGGCCTGTCCGGCCCTCGCCCGGCCCCGCGGTGGCGGGGAGGGGCGAGGACCAGGCGGAGCGACCGGGGTCAGCGCTGGAAGGGGTGGACGTTGTCGGGGGCGTCGTCGTCGGGCGCGGGGGCCGGGGCGGGGATGTGGATCTCGGGCCGGATCTCGATCTGGGGCTGGAAGGCCGGAGCGGGCGGGGGGAAGTTGTTGATGTTGATGAAGGGGCGCAGGCTCAGGCCCCGCAGGGCAGCGGTGGAGGCGATGGTCCAGGCGAGGACGGCGATGGCGGTGGCGACGGTGCGCCCGTCGGCGGGGGTCGTGGTCCACACGACCGAAGCGGTTGCTGCGCCCCAGCAGGTCCATGTGAGGCGGGCGCCGGTGGCGCCGATGAAGCCGCCGATCAGGCCGAACAGGCCCGTGGCCTGCCAGAAGATGTAGATGGCGGCGCCGCTGACCGGGAGGCCGGCGGTGTGCTGGGCGATGTAGGTGCGGATCGGGTTGTCGACCACGCCCCAGAACTCGCCGGTGGCGCTGGTGCCGACCTGGGTGGCGGGCACCGCGTCGGCCAGGCGGTTGAGGGCGGCGTCGAAGATGTCCCCAGCGGTGTCGAGCAGGATGATGACCGCGCACATCCCGGTGAGGATCAGGACGGCCTTGATCCAGTTGGCCATGCCGTGCCAGCCGGCCTGCGGGACCTGGCGCAGTTCCTCCCACCGCCCGTGCAGGAAGCCGCCCTGCTCCCAGGAGGCGTTCCACGCGGCGCGTAGCTGGGCGAGGTTGGTGCCAGAGTCCTTGTCCGGGCCGGTGGCCGGCGGCGGGGGCATCTGGTCGAGCAGGTCCAGGAAGCTCGGGCTGTTCGGGTTCTGCTGGCCGCTGACGGGCTTGTCGTCGGACTGCATGGCGGGGCGCTCCCTTGATCGGGTTCGTGTGACGGGTGGTGGTGTGCAGGCCAGACGGCCTGGCCCGTACCCGACCGCGAGGGGTTCGGGTGCGAGGCAGGTGGTCCGGAGCGGGGCGGTTAGAGGCCGCGGGCGTGGGCGAGGTCGGCGGCCTGGTCGAGCATCCGCATCGGCACACGGCCGGAGCTGTGCGCGTCGTTGAAGGACGGCACGGAGTCGACGTCGGTGAACTTTCGGCGGATCGCGTCCATCAGGACCTCCAGGCCGCGCGATTCGAGGTTCGGGTCGCCGCGGGCCTCGGCGTGGATCGCGCCGTACAGGCAGCGGGCTCCTTCCTTATCGACCAGGGCGCCCGAGCACCAGCCGCCGGTGAGCAGCCGGTGGTGCGCGCGCTGCAGCAGGGCGGCGACCGGGGTCGGGTAGGGCGTGGGCGGCTGGAGGGTCGGGATGAGCGGGACGGTGAGGACGTCGGCCAGGTCGACGGGCTCGGTGGCGATGTGGGCCGTGTTGACCTCGTAGGCGACGGCCGCCTCGTCCAGCCGGACGGTCATCGCCGCCTTGATGAACGCCATGCGTTCCTCGAGGGACAGTTCCGCTGGCGGTGTGGCTTCGGTGGTCGGGACGGGGTGGGTTATGGCGGGGGAGGGGGCGGTGGTGGGCATCGGGGCTCCAGGCGGGGTACGCCGAAGGGCGCCGCCGGGGTGGTTCTTCGGCGGCGCCCTTCGGCGTCGTGCAGCGGGGAGAGGGGGCGGGCTAGTCGGGGGTGTAGTTCAGCGCGCCGCAGTTCCAGCAGTCCCATTCGTCGGGGACTTCTACGAGGTCGCAGCAGTCGCACCCATCGCCGTGCACGACGCAGTCCTCGTCGCAGCTCCAACAGGTGTAGTGCAGGTGTGCCATGTCCTCGTCTCCCCCGGGTGGTAGGTGGGGCCCGAGACGAGCATGCGGCAGATACCGGCGGTTCGCTGCGGCGTTGGCGGAACTGGCTGGCGGAGGATGATCAGAAGCTGGCGACCAGTCCGGCCAGTGAGGCCAGGGCGCTGTTGATGGTCGGGGCGAGGCCGGTCGCGGCGAGGGTGAAGCCGAACAGCGTGCAGGTCAGCGCGGGGCCGACGCGGACGTATCCGCCTTTGGCTAGGACGACGACGATGATGGCTAGCAGCACGGGGGCGGAGATCGAGAGGGCTACGGCGGGTGGTACTCCTTCGAGAGTGGAGGGGACGGCCGCGCTCGGGCGGGCCGGCCCCGGGGATGGATGGGGTGTGATCAGGCGTCGGTGAGGTTCTTGATGGCTTCCAGCGCCTGGCGGGCCGAGGTGACCTTCTGCTCCGGGCGGCTGCCGCCGCTCTTGGAGCCGCGCCCGCCGCCGCCTCCGCCGACGCGTCGGCGGGACCGGCCCTCGCCCTCGTCGTCCTCATCGGGCTCGGGCCAGAACTCGCCGGGCCGTACGGGCTCGGTCCAGTCGAACCACAGGCCGCGCTTGGTCAGCTCGGCGATCTCGTGGTCGGTGAGCCGGTTGACCTCGTCGGGGAACAGCTCGGCGAGGTCGGTGTCGAAGTCCGCGTACAGCGAGCGCATGAGTACGGCGCGGCCGTTGTCGAGGACGATGACCGCGACTCCGCCGGTGGAGACCCCGTTCTCCGGGTCGGCTTCGCCCCGCATGGCCCGTTCGATTGCGGAACCCTCGGTGCGGGCGTACCGGGCGGGGATGGTGGGCACGTCGTAGGGGTTTTCCATGGTGCCTTCCGCCGCTTTGCGGGTGGCGCCGGGTGAGCCCATGTTGAAGATGGTCGGCCGGCTGTTCTGCCGGAGGTTGTCCTTCATCTCGGTGGAGAAGCCGTTGTGCGCGAACGGGGACTGACCGGCCGGGTTGAAGCCGATCCCGTACTTCAGGCCGGTGACCGTGAGGTCGTCACCGTCGGCCTGGATGAACTCGCCAAATTGCGCGTCCTGCGCCGCGGTCATGAACTCGTCCGCGAACACGTTCAGCTGCCGGTAGGGGCAGCGCGGGTCGCCCGGCTTGTAGTCGTGCGGCTGCCCGTCATGCGGCCAGGGCATCTCCGCGCGGATCTCGCACAGCGCCTGCGCCGCGCGCAGGGAGCGGGCCATCCACAGGGCGTTGGAGCCCTGCCGGTCGATGTACTTCCCGAGCACGGTCGTCTTCTCGTCCTTGCGGACGGTGGACAGCCACACCACCTGGCCGGCCAGCGACTGGGCGGCCATGTCGATGGCGAAGTACTGGGTCTTCCCGCTCCGGGACACGCCCAGGATCAGTCCATGGCGTGCGGCGTTCTTGTCGTGTTGGAACACCATGTTCTTCACTGGCTGGCCGGTGATGGTGTACCCGCACACGTACATGCCCTTGGGGTCCGGGGTGAGGAGCTCGCGGGTGGCGGGGAAGATCTGCGACAGCGGCGGTTCGTCGAACGCGCTGATCAGGAACTCGTTGCCGTCGATGAGGACGAAGACGCAGGAGTCATCCTCGGGCAGGCCCAGTCCGCGGCAGACCTTCCTCAGGTCGATCCGCGGAGTCTCGGTGGAGTCGGTCATTTTCGCCCGGTAGAAGGTCACCGCTCGTTTGTCGTCGCGGGTCCTGTGGACCAGTTCGGAGTTGGGGGCGCCGCCCTTGGGACCGCCGACCCGGTCCGTCCAGCGCTCCTGCGCGGTCGGCTCGGTGCGCCGACGCTGGCCGGCGTCGGGGGTGATGCGGGCCTCCATCCAGCCGGGTCCGCCCTGGCGGCCGGGCTGGATGGCGACCTCCGCCAAGACGACGTCGCCGGAGTGCACGCCGAACGGCGCGGCGACCGCGGCCTCCGACAGGCCGGTAATCGGCCGTCCGGTCTCCGAGGCGCGCAGCAGGATCGTCATGTCGTGCCGCTGGCCGGGGTGCCGGGTGGCTTTGACGATGTGCGTGCGGCCGGGCATCCCAGCCTGCTCCCACAGCAGCCGGGCGTCGCGGGTGAGCGGGTCAGCTCCGTCGTCCGGCTGCGCCGGGGACGGCTCGAGGGCTTCGGCGGGCGCCGGCTGCGGGGCGGGGGCGGCGAGGGCGGGGCGGTGGTGGCGGCGGGTGTGCCGGGAGAACGGCATCACCAGGTAGCCGGCCGCTGCCCATCCGGCGGCGAGCAGGCCGTCCAGCCACCAGAGTCCCCAGCCGGCGGTGTTCTTGGCGGTGACGTCGATGGCTGCGGCCAGCACGAGCGGGGACCAGCGCAGGATCTTGCGTCCAGCACCGGGCCCCTGGCTCTTCGCTGCGAGGAACCAGCCGCCGATCCCGGCGGCGCCGGCGAGCTGCACGACCTGGTTGACGGGGCTGTCGGTGTAGATGTTCGGGGCCACGGCCAGCACGGGCGCGGTGAGGGTGTAGGCGAGGCGTTCGAGCGCGACACTGCGCGGCGTGGTCACCGGCTCTCCTCCGGGACGGGCACGGGCGGCCCCGAAGATCGCGGGGCCGCCCGTTGCAGGTGGGTGGTGGGTCAGCTGTTGAAGAAGCCCGGCTTGGGCGTGGCCACGTTGCGGTTGCTGCGCACCTGGTCCAGACCGCCGTAGAGCTTCTGGTGGGTGTTGCGGGTGCGGTGGGCCAGGTCGCAGACGTCGGCCGCTGACTTCTGCAGCGCCAGGGCTTGGGTTGCGGCCGCGCCGAGCGCGGTGACGAGCAGGTTCATGACCTCGATGTAGCGCCGGTCCAGTCCGGCGTTGGCGATGTCCGTGCCGACTTGATCGGCCTTGTTGGCGTTGCTGCGGATCCTGCGGCGCAGCGCTTCGAGTTCCGTGCCGGCGTCGTCCATCTTCCGGGCGAGGCGGCTCATCTTGTTCTGGACCGACTTGTAGCTGTTGTCGCCGGTGGTCGCGACGGTCCCCGGCTGCCGGGGTACGAGTTCACTTCCCATGGGGTACTGGCCTCCTTCTATTCGTGGTGGGCTGCGGAGGAAACCTGCGCGAGACCGGCGTCCCGCTTGGCGTCCATGTCCTGGCCGTAGACCTTGGCGACGGAGCGGCTCACGATCACGGCGGCCTCCCAGGCCCCCTGGCACTCGTACGCGCACCGCTCGGCCTCGCGCCTCATCTGGGCCGTCGCCTCGCGCAGGTCCGACAGGAGATCGGTGACCTTGGCGTCGATGTTGTGGTCGTCGGCCAGCTCGTCGGCCATGTCGTCCAGCTGCTCGGCGAGCTTGTCCAGGGCTGCGGCCAGCTCTTCGGCGAGCTCCTTGTCCGAGGTCGCTGCCAGGGCGATGTTCGCCACCGAGACCAGGAACTCGTCGAAGGTGATGTCGGTGCGGTGCTTGGCGGCCACGTTCGACCGGGCCGGACCGGTCCTGGCCGGGCTGCTGCTCACGCTGTTCTCCTTGGGAGTCTCTCGGGTGGTGCCGGGGCGCTCGGAATGGGGCTCGGGGGCGGGAGGCAGGCCGCGAACGCCGGTTGTGACGGCCGCGGGCTCGTCGGGGACGATGACCGCGTCGACGATGTCGTCCCCGGCGTCGGCTTCGGCGGGGCCTGGCGGGCGGCTGGGGTGGTCGGGCCACTCCGCCGTTGGGGTGGGCGGCGGTCCGAACCGGCCTTCCGAGGACCGGCGTCCGCGCCGGCCTTCACGGCCGGTACGCCCTGCCCGCCCGGCGCGGCCGGTGCGTCCCGTACGCCGGGTGCGGCCCCGGTGCCCGGCCCGGTCCGAGCCGCCCGAACGGCGGCGAAACCGGCGGCGTTTCTTCGAGCCGGCAGACGGCTCGTCACCGGCCTTGGAGTCTTTGCCGGACTCATCGCCCGCCGGGGTGGCCTTCTCGTCGCTGGGGGTCCCGTCAGGGCCGTCCTTGGGGTCCTTCTTGGCCTTGGCGTCGGAGTCCGTGCCGGTCCCCTTGGCATCGGTGCCCTTGGCCTTGTCGTCCTTGGCGTCGTCGTCCTTGGGGTCCTTGTCCTTGGCGTCCTTCGCGTCCTGGGCGGCCTTCGCGTTGGCGCGGCGCTTGTCCCAGCGGCGCTGGGCTTCCTCGCCGACGGCCTGGCCCAGCGTGGTGCGGCCCGCGTCGGACGTCGCCGCGGCTTCCCGCTTCGCCTTCCGTGCCGCCTCCCGCTCCGCCTTCTTCGCCCGGCGGTTCTCCCATTCCTGCTGCCGGTTGGCGCGCGCCTGGTCCCGGTTCTTGGTCCGGTCGGCGACTCCGGCGGTGTGCCCGGAGCTGCGGCGTTCCTGGCGTCCGGCCTGGCGGGTCGCGGCGCGATCGGCGCGGCCGCGGGCCCGCTCCGCACGGGCGTTGGACGCCGGGCTGTGAGGCTGGGTCCGGCCGCCGTCGCCCTTGTGACCGCTGCCCTTGCCTGAGCCGCCAGAGCCGCTGTGGGAGCCCTTCGGACCCCCGCCGGGCCCGGTGCGCCCCGGACCGGTGGAACGACCGCCAGAGGACCGGTCAGGGCCCTTCGTGCCGCCCTTGCCGCTTCCAGCCGCCCCGGTCCCCGAACGCCCGGCACTTCCGCCGGAGTTCGAGCCGCGCGAGCCGTGCCCCTTCGAACCGGGCCCCGAGCTGTTGCGGGGCGCGCCGCCACCGCTGCCGCCTCCGCCGCGCGGGGACCCGCCCCCGCCGCCGGCCTTCGAGCGGCCCTTGTCCGCTCCCAGCCCGGAGCCGGGCGACTTCATGCGGTCGGCGTCGGCTTTTCCGCGTGCCGCCGCTTTGTCGCCCTTCGCTTTCATCATCGCGGTGTGGAGCTTTCCGTTCTGCTCCATCATCGCGACATCCTGCGCGGTGCGGCCCTCCAGCAGTACGACCTTCCGCGCTATTTCAGCCTCACGGAAAGGCGCTTCGCTTTCATGATTGGACCGCACCATTTCAAGGCGGAACTCCAGCCAGTCACCGAGGCGATCGGCGAGAGAACGAGGCTGTACGTATTCACCTTCCTCATATCCGCCTTCTTCTTCTCCGTATTCCGGCGGGGCGAATCCGTCCGAGCGCAATGCCGCGGCCGGGTCCGGCGCGGCCGGAACCGCCGGAAGTTCCATCGTGCTTTCTTGCGGCGCTTCCGGCGGCGCGGCGGGAATGTCTTCCGGCGGCGGAATGGTGTCGGCGAAATCCGGGATCGGCGGCGGGGCGTACGAGGGCTCACCGCTCCAGGGGCCACGGAGCAGGATCCCGTTCGGGTCGTCCACGTCGGACACGGTGCACCTCCCTCCAGAGGGCTTGACAGACAGTCGGTCTCGCGTGCACGCGTGTGCACGTGCACGTGTGCACGCATTACGCGAGGCGAAGGCCCCGCCGGAGTCCGGCAGGGCCTTCGTTGGGTGTTCAGCGGCGCGGGTCGTGCTGCTCCAGCACCTGCTGCGCGTACTGCATGAGGTGGTTCCACAGCCTCGGGTCGCCCTCGGCCCGCTTGTCGATCGCGAGCTTGAAGAGGCGGCAGACGCTCGTGAAACCGGGGATGACGTCGGCGCGTCCGGCCCTGACGTCCTTGGTGATTCGGGTTCGGGTCACGCGGAGCCAGAATTCCATCCGGCCCAACTCGCCGCGACTTTCGATTGCCCTGCGCTCTTCATCCTGCAGCCAGCTGTTGCGCCCCTGAATGGAGCGTTCCGTGCTGCTGAGGGGGCGCGTCACGCCGACTCCCTGTTACCCATGTCGTAAATCGACGTGGGGCCACCATAGCCGGAATTCCGGCTGGGCGCACTCTGCTGCGGCGTATTCTGCGGGGCGGCCTGGAGCGGCGGGATATTCTTTCGCTTCCTTTCCAGCTCCTTTTCCTTCCTCTTTTTGGCGGTATTCGCGACCGCCTCGTCGTGGGCGCGGCGCTTGAATGCGCTCTTTTCCAGGCCCTTGGTGACGCCCTCGAGGTGCTTGAGCACATCCTTGAGCGCCCGCTCTACGGGCTGGGCGCGCATCCAGGCGTCGAACCAGCGGTCGCCCTCGACGTGGGTGTCGCGGCAGTGGACGCGGGTCTCCAGGGCGAGGGCCTCCAGGTTCCTGCCGATGTCCAGCAGGACCCGCTGAACGTCGGCCAGGTACCGGGCGGTCGCCTCGGGGCTCTGCGCCACATCGCGCAGGGGTGCGTGATTCGGGTCGTTGCTGTGCATGCGGAAGACCTCCAGGTCTCGGGGGTTGGGGTAGGAGAGGAGTCCTTGGTCCCCGAGGCTTTGCGCGGGTTGGGGTGGTGGTGCTCGGGTCGTGCCTGGCCCGCGTCCCCGCTCGGGGCGGGGGCGGGAGAGCGGCCTGCCGGCCGTGGCCGTCACCGGACCGCGCTCGGTGGGCGAGCGCGGTCCGGGGGCGACCATGTGCGGCAGGGCGGTCCGGTCAACGGTCCGTGTGCTGTTTGAGGGCGACGGCGATCTGTCCGGCGCGGTCCGTGGCGATGGTTCCGCCCTCGGTCCGGACCGCCTTGGCGATGTTGGTCCGGTTCAGCGGTTCGTTCGCGGTGCGGAGCCGGTCCAGCGCGGTCCGCTCCAGGTCCGTGAGTGTGATGACCGTGAGGTCCGGACCGCCGTCCTCGCCACGGTCCGGACCGGAGACGCCTTCCGGGGCTTCCTGGTCGGTCAGTCCGGTGCGGTCCGGCTCCTGCGGTCCGGGGTCGGCGTCGGCAGTCCGGACCGTCACCCCGCGCGCGGCCGATGTGCCCTGGTCGGCGGGCACGGTCCGGGGGCCCCGGTCCGGACCGGGGCCGGTCCGCAGGTCAGCGCTCTGCGGTCCGGCCGGACCGGCCTCCAGAGCGAGCGCCGGTCCGCCGGTCCGGTCCGTGGCTCCAGCGGTCCCGACCGGACCGCGGACCGCCTTCCGGTCGCCCGGACCGGACCGGACCGCATACCCGCCGTGCTGGACCGGGCGGACCGGAACGAGGGTGTCCAGCGGTCCGGACCGGTCCGTACGGGTCAGGGTGAGGACGGCGGGGATGGCTGCCGGTCCGTGATCGTCGGCCGCGAGGCGGGGGACCACGACCCGATGCAGGGCCAGACCGGTCCGGACCGCCTTACGGTCTGCGAGCTCCGCACCCGCTGCGGTCCAGGCCCGGTCCAGCGTGGTCAGGCGCGGGTCCGTGATCGCGAGCGACCAGGCGGTGAAGGAGTGGACCGGGTAGCGGAACCAGCGGACCGCCCCGATCGACGGGCGGGCCTTGGCGACCCTGCCGTCCTCACGGAGCTTGCGGCGGTGGATCAGCGAGGCGTACAGCTCCCACAACACCATCCCCACAATGCTCATCGCGGCGAACGCCACCGCCTTCGGGGTGAAGTGCCAGTAGGTGATCTGCTCCGTCCAAATCCCCGCCTTCGCGTCCCAGACCCGGCTGCCCTCCTTCGGCATCCCGGAGGCGTGCCAGAAGTTCATGACCGCCGCCCCGAGAGCGAAGATCCAGGTGGAAACCCGGTAGAGGGTTCCGGCGTCGCCGCTCTGGCGGGCCTGGTGGTACATCCAGCCCACGAATGCCGTCGACAGCTCCCAGGCGGCGGCGAACAGGATCGTGAAGGGGACGACCCAGCCGAGGATGTCCTCGGCGAATCCGGCTTGGCCCGTCCACGCGACGGCCATCGGGGCGGTGATCGGTCCGATCACCATTAGGCGTTCCGCGTTGACCTTCACGAACTGCTTCACGCGGTCGGTCGCGGCCGGCTTCCCGGCGCGGGACGCGGCCCGCAGCTCCCGGGCCTTCGCTTTGCGGGCGTCCTTCGCGTCCCTGTGCTCCTCACGGGCCTGGCGCTTGAGGCGCTTGCGTTCCAGTGCCTGCTCGGTGCGGTCGGTGGCGCGCTTTATCCGGGCGGCGGCCTCGGCCACCATGTCGTCGGCGGCCTTCAGCGTGACCTGCGCGTCCGCTTCCCGCAGCCGGGCCTGCGCCAACGCCTGCTCGGCCTCCTTGAGGTCCGCGTCCCGCTTGGTGCGGGCTGCGGCCACGATGCGGTCGGCCTCCTCGCGGGCGGTGCGAGTCAGACGATCGGCGTCCTCGGCCGCCGTCGCCCGCAGCCGGCCAATGTCCTCCTTGGCCAGCGTCCGCGTACGCGCCGCGTCCGCACGGGACGCCTCCCGCTCGCGGACGGCGTCCTCACGCAGCTCGGCGGCCACCTTCTCGGCCCCGGCCTTCACCTGCGCGGCCTGTGCGTCCGCGCTCTCGCGCAGCCGGGCGGCCTGGCCCCGCACCCGCTCCAGAAGCGCTTCGGCCTCGGTGCGGGTCTGCGCCGCAGCGCGCTCCGCGCCGGCCACCAGCTCGGTGCGCGTGCTCTCCGCGTCGGCGAGGGCCCTCGCGGCCTCGGCACGGACCTGCTCCGCCACCGCGGCCGCCGTGGCAGCGACCTGCTCCGCTTCTGCGGCTGCTGCGGAGGCGATCTCCTCCGCCTGTCGGCGGGCACCGGCGAGCAGCTGCTCGGCAGCCGTGTTGGCGGCGGCGAGGATCTGGTCGGCCTCGCCGGTCGCCGTCGTCGTGATGGCGTCGGCCTCGCGGCGCGCGTCGGCGAGCAGCTGCTCCGCCGTCGCCTCGGCGGCGGCCCGGCGCTGGTCGGCGTCGGCGGCCGCCGTGGTGGCGGCCTCCGTACGGACCTGGTCGGCGTCCGTCGCGGCGACGGCCAGCAGGCGGGCCTGCTCCGCTGTGGCGGCCTCGGTGATCGAGGCCGCTTCGGTGCGAGCGCCGTCCAGCAGCTTGGCGGCACGCGCCCGGCCGTCGGCGAGGATCCGCGCGACGTCGGCGGCGGCCAGGTCCCGGAGGTCGGCGGCACGGTCGGCGGCGTCGGCCACGACCGGGTCGGCCTCCGGGAACACCAACGGCACCGTCTCCTCGGGGGCGGCGGCCTGAGCGGGGATGGAGGTCGGCGGCGTCGCCTTGGCGCGCCCGGCGCCTCGGGGCTTCGTGGTCGTCGCGGGTCGCCTGCGGCGGGTGGCGGGCTTGGTGGCCACGGGAAGTCCTCTCTGTTCCGGGCGCCTCGTGCAAGAGGTCACCGTGGATCTACGGCGGTGGGTAGGGTCGTGACCAGGCCCTCCGAGGCCCCGGCAGCTCTAATGCCGGGGACTCGGAGGGCCGTTGTGCTGGGGTGGTCAGGGCCGGGCAGGCAACGCGCTGCTGTCCTGCCCCAGGTGTTGGCGCAGCCAGGCGACAGCGGCCGGGGTCATCGCCCCGGTGTCCGGCTCGCTCAGCGGCGCGGTGTCGATGTCGTGCATCGCGTCGGCCGCCGGGAGCGGCCGCATGTAGTCGGGGTGGATCCCGGCGCGGGCGCGGTTGCCGCTCAGCTCCACCAGGTCGTAGAGGAGCTTGCCGTTGTGGACGTTAGTCCAGGACCGCACCACCCGGCCGACGAAGGTGTGGCCGGGAAGACCCAGCCAGAAGCGTTCGGCGTCGCGGAACAGGACCAGGTCGTCCTTGATGTAGGTCGTCTTAGGCCGTACGGCTTGCGGCTGCGGCTGCTGTGCAACGGGCTCTCCTCGTATCGCGTTCACCGGCGCGGGGCCGGCGGATCCGGCCTGTCCGGCTCCCCGTCACCGCCCGACCCAGCCCCCAGAGGTTCGGCGGTCGGTGCGGGCGGATTAGGCAGCCGTCAGAGCGTGGCGAGGGGGCGGTGCGGGGCGATGATCTGCCCGTCGGGGAGCAGCTCGCCGGTGTCCTCGACTATGTCGATCAGTCTTCCGAGTGTCTTTGACGTCCAACTCGCTGCCATCCAAGGGCCTTTCAGTGCTTCATGGACGGGTTCTGTTCGCCTGTCCATATCGGCCTGGGGTGTGGTGTGTCGTTCGCAGTGCAGAGGCTGCGGCTGTCCGATGACGGTCCGCTCTCGTACACCGTGGTGGGAGACGACGGCTTGCCCGTCGAGGCCGTGGAGGACTTCCTTGCGTACCTGTCCGCGACGGGCGCGTCGCCGAACACGGTCCAGGGCTACGCCTACGACCTGAAGGACTTCTTCGTCTGGCTGGAGCAGGTACGCCTGGACTTCCGGAGGGTGCGGCTGGAGGTCCTTGCCCAGTTCTTCGAATGGCTGCGCCGGCCGAAGCCGGCCCGAGCGGCCGGGGTGTTCGTGCTGCCGGATGTCGGTCCGGCGCTGGAGAACACCACGCTGCAGCGGAAGAGGGCGGCGCTCGCGTCCTTCTACCGGTTCCACGCCCGGCGGGATGAGAGCGTTCCCGCGCTGCTGGGAAACCTGCTGGCCAGGCAGCCCACCGGCACCTACAGGCCGATGCTCGTGCACACCCAGCGCGGCGGGGAAGTCGAGCACAGCCCCATACGTATTCACGCCCACCGCAAGCCGCCCAAGACCCTCACCGGCGACGAGGTGCAGCGGCTGATGCGAGCCTGCAGTCGGCGGCGGGACCAGTTCCTCATCGCCCTCCTGGACGACTCGGGTCTGCGGATCAGCGAGGCCCTGGGCCTGCGGCATGGCGACCTCAACCTCCGCAAGGGCGAGATCTACATCGTTCCGCGGGCGAACAATCCGAACCGCGCTCGGGTCAAGGGGATGAAGGGTCGGACCGTTCCGGTGAGTCCGGAGCTGTTCGACCGCTACGCCACCTACATGGAGAGCGAGTACGGGGCTCTGGACTGCGACTTCGTGTTCGTCAACCTCTTCCGGGGACCGATCGGCTCCCCGATGACCCGGGCGAACGTCAACGAGCTCGTGGGACGCCTGAAGAAGTGGACCGGTATCGCCCATTTCTCGCCGCACGCGTGCCGGCACACCTACGCCACGCGACTGCTGCGGGCCAAGGTTCCGATCGAGGTCGTGGCCGAGCTCCTCGGCCACGCCAGTTCGCAGACGACCGCGGAGATCTACAGCCACCTCAGTGTCGAAGATCATCGCAGGGTGCTCCTCTCGGCCGGGATCATCAAGGACGGGATGCCAGAGCGGTGAACACACCCCAAATGCACCGGGGCTCGGCTGGGCTTCTGGCGAAGCTGATGGAGACGGTCCGTCCGGAGTTCCGGGCCGACGTGTTCCGTCCCCCTCGTGACAGCCCGACCTTCTTCCCGGGGGAGTGCCGCATCCCGTCCTGCCCGACCACGCTGACCATGGGCAGGTTGCTGCTCTGTCGCACCCACCATCACCACTGGGTGGCAGCCGGCCGACCGGCCGACCTGGACAGCTGGTCCGTGCAGGTGGACGCGCGGCTGCGTCGGCGCAACCGGGTGCTGGATTGTGTGCTCCCCGGATGCAACCGGGCCAGAGCCGCCCATACCCTGTGTCACCGCCATGCCTCGCGCTGGAACCATGCGGGACGGCCGGACCTCGCGGACTGGGTCGGACGGACCATCTACCAGCCGCCGCAGGGGCCCCAGGCCATAGAACGGTCCTGCGAGTTCCCCGACTGCCCACGCTGGACCGACAGCACCAACGCATCGCTGTGTCACACGCACCACAGCCGGTGGCGCAAGCACGGTCGCCCAGATCTCAGCGGTTGGTGCGACGACCTCGCCCACCGCGGCGACCCGAAGATCCGCCTCGGCCAGCTCGCCCCCGGACTCCGCCTGGAGTTCCAGTTCGGACTCCAGCACCGCCTCGATGAAGGGCTGCGTTTCACCCCCGCCCGAGACGTGCGCCGCGCGGTCACCTGGGCGTCTCAGGCACCGGTCACCAGCCTCGTCGACTGGAGCGAAGCCCACTGGCGGGACTACGTCGCCCCCGCCAGGCACGACGGCCAACGTTCGACCCACAACGTGGTTGCCTTCCGCTTCATCGCGGACACCCGCTTCGCACTGGAACACCTGCTCATCGCCGATGACCCGTGGGCCGACCAGTACCCGCGCGAGACCTGGGACCTGCGCCATCTCGCCCTGGCAGAGGGCGAGTCGCGCTACCTCCGCTTTGGGAGCATCCCCCAGCTTTGGCTTCGCGAGCTGACCAAGCGGTGGTGCCGGTGGCGGATCAGTACGGGCATCAGCGTCAACACCGTGGCGAACAATGTCCGCTCCCTGGTCCACTTCGCCCGGCATCTCCCGCCGAACGCAGCACCCGCCGACCTGACACGCGCACGGATCGAGACATGGATCGCCGTCCTGAGCATCGACTACCCGGACGTCTACACCCGCCGGACCACGGTCAACGCCCTGAGCCGGTTGCTCACAGACACCCGGGCCCACGACTGGCAGCCGGACCTCCCGCGGAACGCCGTCGTCTACAACGACGCCCCCGCCTTGCCGCCAGCCAAGCCCCGCTGGATCTCCGAGCACCTCATGCGCCAGCTGGAGAACCCCGCCAACCTGGCACTGATCCCCAGTGATGACCTCCGCCTCATGATTCCCCTGCTGATCTCCTGCGGCCTGCGCATGAAGGACGCCCGGCGCCTTCGATTCGACTGCGTCACACACGACGACACCGGCGCCCCCTACCTGGCCTGGATCAACCACAAGATTCACGGACGTGCCGCGTTCTTCCCGATCAGCCAGGACCTGGCAGACGAAATCGCAGAACAGCAACGCCGGGTCGAGTCGAGATTCCCGGCCGGGAGCCGCTTCCTGTTCCCCAGCGGGCAGGCAAACCTCAACGGCAGCAAACCCATCTCGGACACCTGGTGCCGCAGCCTCATGGAGAACTGGCTGCAGCGCATTCGTCTCCTCGACGAACACGGACGCCCCTCGCGGGTCACCTTCCACCAGTTCCGGCACACGCTGGGCACCCGACTGATCAACGCCAACGTCCCGCAGCACATCGTCCAGCAGCTGCTTGACCACATGTCGCCGGAAATGACGGCCGTCTACGCGCGGCTCCACCAAAAGACCCTGCGCGAGCACTGGGAGAGGGCCCTCAAGGTCGACGCCGACGGCGAACCTGTCGAACTGCCCACCGACCATCCACTCGCCGACGCCGCCTGGATGCGTCTGTCCCTCGTTCGCGCCAAGGTCAGCCTCCCCAACGGGTACTGCGGAGCCCCCATCCAGACCGACTGCGAGTACGCCAACCCATGTCTGGACTGCCGGTTCTTCATCACAACCGGCGACTTCCTCGACCAGCACCGACGCCAGCGCGACGAGACCCGCAAGCTCATCGGCGATGCCGAGAGGGCCGGGCTCTCGCGGATCGCCGAGAAGAACACCCGCACGCTCGGCAAGCTCGACACCATCATCGACGCCCTGGAACAAGCCGGACCTCAGCAGATCGTGGCCGGCGGGAAGGTGACCGATCTCGATGCCACCGGCTGACAACGCCCGCTTCCTCATCGAAGCCTCGAAAGCACGCAGTAAGCAGTCACGCGAGCGAGCCGAGGAAGCGGTCAAGGCCGCCGCCCGCCGCAGCGAGCGACCCACGGTCGTCGGCATCGCGAGCGCCGCCGGAGTCTCCCGGTCCTGGCTATACACGCAGACCGACCTCATCACCGCGATCAACCAGCTCCAACAGCGAGCCCCTGCCCCACACCGGAACCCACGGCATGCGGCCACGGACGCATCCCTGCACCGCAGGCTGGAAGCCGCTCTCGACCGCAACCGGCAGCTTCGTGACCAGGTCGCTGATCTCACCCGGAAACTGGAGACCGCCCACGGCGAGATCCGCCGCCTCCGCACCCTGTTGGGTGTGAGCAGCTCGGGATGAAACACCGGCAAAACCGACGACAGCCCTACGCAGTGCGGGGCCGGCACCAGCACCCCGCTACGCTGCCGATCATGACGCAGAGCCCTGTTGAACTGGTGATCTTCGACTGTGACGGCGTACTCGTGGACAGCGAGAAGATATGCGTCAAGGTAGACGCGATGATCATGGCTGACCTTGGGTGCACGTTCACCGATGCTGAGATCATCGAACGATTTGTTGGCTCGTCCACCGAGGTCTACACCGCAGCTGTCGAGGAACGACTCGGACGGCGCCTGGAGAAGGGCTGGCAGCAGCGGTACGAGCATTGGTACGAGGCGGCCTTCGAAGCTGAGCTGACCGCTGTTGACGGCATCTCCGAGGCCCTGAATCGTCTCAGTGCAGCCGTCTGCGTCGCTTCGAATGGTGATCACGCCGGCATTCGACGAAGCCTGGAGATCGCCGATCTGACGAACCACTTCGAGAACCGCATCTTCAGTGCGGCCGACGTCCGTCGAGGCAAGCCCGCCCCCGACCTCTTCCAACACGCTGCACGCTCCATGGGAGTACAACCCGAGCGGTGCGCGGTGATCGAGGACAGCGCATACGGGGTGCAGGCAGCTCGGGCCGCTGGTATGCGGGCCTTCGGATACTGCGGCGGCCTCACCCCGGCCTCGCGGTTGGAGGGGCCAGGCACCGTCGTGTTCGACGACATGCGCAACCTGCCCGAACTGTTGGCGATCGCCACCACCTAAGCTCGCACAGCCCCTCATCCAGAGCCGCTCAAGCGACATGTCCATCTCGCAAAGCAGCACGTCAGACCAGCCCTTGTGACTGCGAGATCGACATAACTTCAAACACCAGGACGGAGTTGCAGAGGAGCGCCCAGCCCTGTTCGGGGTGGGAGGCGATGGTGTGCGCGGCCTCGCGGTCGGGGCTGTCGGCGGTCGGGCACGTCGGCCGGTGCGTGCACAGGGAGTCCGGCGTCCGCCGGGGCGTGCCGGTGGTGGTCGCGGTGTCGAGCTGGGTGCTGTGCTGCATGAGCTCTCCTGGCGAGTGGCGGGCCCGAGACTCTCCCGGGCCGAAGGCGGTGTGAAAGGGCGGCGTCCCGGGGGGCGGGCGGCCGGTACGCGGTGGGCCAGGGCTACGGTCGAGAACCTGGCCTTCGGGCCCGTCAGGCGGGACACCGGGTAGTCAGCTGGATGTCGGTGACGCGGTGGCCGGCGTCCCAGGCGGCCGCTGCGGTGAGCACGGCGGCCGCCAGGAGCGCCTGGGTGAGGGGGTGGGTCAGGCCGCCCGCGGCGATGGCCCGTACCGCGTGGTGCTGGGCGGTACGGGCGGCGGGTATGTGCAAGCCCTACTCCTGTTCGGGCTGCGGCTGCGGCGGCGTCCCGCAGGTGCAGGGCTCGTGCTTGATCGACTGGTACGGCTTGCCGTCCGCACCGGTGGAGTTCACGGTGACCAGGGTCGGCGGGTGGCCGCAGCCGCTCACCGGACCGTGCCCGTCGCACTCGGCGGCGGGGCCGGAAGGGTTGCGGTCTGGCCGCAGCGGCAGGTCCAGAAGCCGCACAGGACGCAGGCGTCGTCCGCCGCGCGGACCGGCAGGTTGAAGGCGAGCAGCGGGGGCCGGATGTAGCCGGGGGCCATCTCGGCGAGGGTGCGCCGGGCCCGGCGCCCGTCGGGGATCCGGGCGTCGTCCCGCTTGGCCATCGCGAGCAGCAGGGTGCCGACCTGGTGGAAGGAGTCGGTCTCATCCCGCTCGTAGCCGCGGTCCTCTTCTTCGCGGCGGATGTCGTCGATCTTTCCGGCGCGCGGGGTCATGGTGGCGGTCATGCCGCGACCTCCCAACCGGTACGGGCGCGACGGGCGGTGCGCACTACCGCCAGCTTGGCGGCGAGCTCGGCGATCCGCTCGTTCTGCTGCCCTAGGAGTACGGCCTGGTGCGGCATGCCACCGCTCCTGGTCGGCATCCTGCGGGCCTCGCAGTTCAGCTTCACGGCGAGGTCCGTGAGCTTGTTCCACTCCTGGTCGCTGGCCTCGTCGGCGGTGATCGCGGCGGCGAGGCGCTGGGCCTGGAGCTCGCGGAGGGCGACCAGCTCGTAGCCGGAGCGGCCGCCGCGGACCAGGTCGTCGACGCGGTCGTTGCCGTCGCCGTCGCGCAGGGCCAGCTCCTCGCAGGCCGCCCGGACGGGGCAGCCGTGGCAGAAGCCGATCGCCTCGGCGCGCTGCGCCTGCCAGGTGGCCGGCGGCTCGCCGTCGGCCCTGAAGAAAAGGTCGGGGTCGGCCTGGGTGCAGCGGGCGCCGGCGTCGATCGCGGCCTGGAGGACAGGGCGCCGCATCCGGCGGGCCTGAGTGGATGTCATCCTGTGCATTGCGTCTTCCCTTTCCGGAGGGTGACTGCAAAGACGAACCCCCGGGCTTAGGCCCCCGGGGGTTCGTCGTTTTCTGACTGCTGTACGAGCAGCCACGGCCCCGGCCGCCCCCTCTTCTGCGGGGCGGCCGGGGCCGTGGTCGATCGTGCGAGGTTGGTCAGCTCACCAGGCGCCCGACGGTCAGATGGTCCGTCGGCACGCCCCGGGCCTCAGCCGGAGCGGTACCAGCAGGTACCGTCCGGCGGCGCTCGTCGACGGAGGCCACGCGGGGGAGCACCGCCTGCCAGTCGGCGACACGGCCAGCGGCCGTGCGCTCCGCGCGGGCCCGCAAGGTCCGGTCCGTCTGCGCGCTGAACGCCTTGGGCAGCACCATGGTGGCCGTGCGGCTGGACGCCTCCGTGATGGCGTCGGCCAAGTTCTGGCGCCACTGGGGAATCGTGAGGTCCCAGTCGATCCGGCGGTTGCTGCCCCGGCAGTGGACCGCGTCGGCGACGCCAGCCTTGCCGGTGTGGTGCGGGACGACCTTCTGCACGCGGCTGTTGATGCCGGTGATTGGCACCCAGGTACCGCAGTCCTCGCAGACCAGAGTGGCCTGGAGCGGGTCGAGCAGGTCGATGTGCGAGGGCGGGAGCTTGGAGAGCTTGAGGGCGGGGCGGGCGCTGACCCGCTTCGTGCGGGTCCGGCGGGGGCGTTCCTTGGCGGTGGGCATCGCGGCGGTGACGGCCATGGGGGATCTCCTCATGTGCGAAGGGGAGGGAAGAGGGTGCGTCGCGGTGCTCTCTCCGCCCACCAGGCCGCGCGGGTGACCCCGGCGTCCTGACGGACGGACAGCGCATAGCGCTGCGACGTGCAGTAGGGAGTCGAGAAACCCGGGGGATTTGGTGTTGCCATCGACCCCAGCCCCCTCTTGCGAGGAGGACGACTTCATACGGTCTTGCGGTGGTACTGACTCGGTGCTCCCGGAGGACCCCAAGCTTTACGTACAAGGTGCACTATGTGTATAAGGTTGTCAAGGGGGTCCTCCAAATGACGACCCAGACCCTGCACCCCCTGCTCACCCAGCCCATGTGCTGCACTATGAGCAGCTCAAGCAAGCGGCCATATGAGGAAGGAGCAGTGGTGGGGAACGGTCAGCCGGAGTACCAGCGCGTCATGGAGGACCTCCGCCAACGGATCGCCGACGGCCGTCTTGCAGTCGGAGACCCGATCCCCTCGACAGCCAAGCTGGGATCGCAGTACGACGTCTCCAGCACCGTGGTCCGGCGCGCCGTCACGGAACTGACCGCCGAGGGCCTTCTGTACGGACAGGCAGGGAAGGGCGTGTTCGTTCGCGCCCGGCCGACGCCTGTCACAGCGCAGCCTTCCGCGGCCGAGCTTGCTGCCACAGTCCAGAGGCTTGAGGCCAGGCTTGACGCAATGGCCACCCGACTCGAAGAGCTTGAGCGAGAGCGGAAGACCTGATCGCGCGACACCAAGCGAAGTCCGTCGGTAGTGCACAGGACACCTCCTCATCCACCATCCGTCTGCGCTGCTGGAGCAATCACACCGCAAGCGCTTCGGCGGGGACATCACAGCGCGCTGTCGAAGCACGTACATGGGCCCGTTCACGGGTTTTCAACATCCGTTTACACATGGGATTTCGGGCCCGCGCTCTAGGCTCGCAAGCATGACGATGACGGAGGGGCAGAGGGTGGGGAAGCAGCGAGCGGGATGGCGACCGGACCGACTGCGTGAGCAGCGCGAGGCACACGGCCTGACCCTGGAAAAGGCTGGCGAGAGGCTTCGCGAAGTGGCGGAGCGTGCCAAGTTGAAGGGGATTCCCGCCGCGAATCCGCAGACACTGTGGCAGCACGAGCAGGGCGAGGTTTACCCGGGCCCTCACTACCGGCGCGCCTATTGCCTCCTCTACCGGGCCACCGAGCCCGACCTCGGCTTCAGGACCGCGCTTCCCGGCGAGGAGACTTCCTTCAAGCTCACGCCGATGGACGATCGCCTCAACGGCGCGCACGTCCTGGCCGTCGAACGGGCCATCCACCGCATCTCACCCGGCAGCGAGGACGCTGGCCACTTCGCCCTCCAGCAGCGCATCATCGACGCTTGGAAGCGGAGGCACACCGGCGGTGACCCGCACCGCCCCGTCCTGATCCTGGTCGGCGGGTACGCCGGCAGCGGCAAGACCGAGCTCGCGCGGTTTTTCGTCCAGCTCACCGGTTGGCCGCTGCTCGACAAGGATCCCCTTACCCGGCCGCTGGTGGAGCGCCTCCTGGTGGCGTTGGGCGGCGACCCGAACGACCGACACACCGAGCTCTACAGGGAGCGTGTCCGGTCTGTGGAGTACGACTGCCTCATGCAGTCGGCCATGGCCAACATCAAGTGCGGGATCAGCACGGTGCTGAGCGCGCCGTTCATCTCGGAGATGACGGACCCGGAGTGGATGCAGCGCCTGTCCAACCGGGCCGCGTCCATGGGGGTCGACGTCTTCCCCGTGTGGGTGCGCTGTGATGAGGAGTCGATGCGGGAGTACATCACCTTCCGCTCGGCGGCCCGGGACGCCTGGAAGCTCGCCCGCTGGGACGAGTACATGGCGACGATCAACCTGGACCTGCGGCCGGCGGTTCCACATCTGGTCGTCGACAACCGGTTGGGCACCGCGGTGACGCTTGCGGACCAGGCGCGCCAGGCAATAGGGGCGATGTACGCATGACCGTGAAGAGGGGTGTCGTCCTTTACGGTCCGCCGGCGGCGGGCAAGGACACCGTCACTACCGCGCTGGCCCAGCTGAGCCCGGCATACGCGCAGTTCGCGCGGCTCAAGGTCGGCTCGGGTAAGTCCGCCGGGTACCGAATGGGTACGGCCGAGCAGCTCCGCGAGCTGGAAGCCGCGGGCGCCGTCGTCTACGCGAACAGCCGGTACGGCAACACCTACGTCATCGACGCACCCGGTCTGGACGACGCATTCACAGTCGGCGTGCCGGTGGTGCACCTCGGGCAGATCGACGGCATCCGGGCCCTGGTCGACGGCTATCCGGCGAGCTGGTCCGTGGTGCTGCTGTGGTGCTCTCGCGAGGCGACCTCAGAGCGATCCGTCGGCCGGGGAGACGGCGACACCACGGCACGTCTGACGGCGTGGGATGCGACCCGCGAGGACCTGGACGCGCACCCGGAGTCGGTCTGGGACCTCACGGTGGACACCACGATGGCGTCGCCACGGGAGGCTGCGCGGCTTATCGACCAGTTGCTGCAGGCGGGGGCAAGGACGGCATGAGCGCGGGCTACGGCTGGGCGAGTCGGTCCAGGGCGTCGGTGAGCGTGAGTTCGCCGTTGTCCTTGACGACATGCCACCGAGCCAGCGTGGATGCGGCCGCCCGCAGCATCTCGGGCGGAAGGCCGACGGCCGCGAGCGCGTCGGCGGCTTCCTCCAGCTCTGGGCCCCAGCGCCAGGCGCGGACTGCGGTCTTGGCGATGTACTGCGGTTCGGAGAGGTACGAGTCGGTGCGCTTCGAGGCGACCTCGAGGAGCTCCTGGTCCACCCCGTGCTCGCGCGCCATCCCGACCGCGAGTGCCACCAGGACCCGCGACGTCTTCTGGAAGCTCGTGTACGCCAGCTTCAGCGCGGACGCCTTCCCGACCTCCGTGCCCAGCACTGCGGTCCGGACGGCGGTGCCCGCGAAGAGTGCCTCGATCTGCTCGGTCGCAGCGTTCAGGCCGGACAGGTACAGGGTCGATGTCTTGCCGCTGACCGGTGGGGAGCCGACGACCGCGCCGTCCACGACGGTCGTATCCGGTTCGAGCAGCGCAGTGATGCGCTGCGCCCGCTCGGGGTTGATGGCATTCGCCTCCAAGTACACCCCGGCGAAGCCGTGCTGGGCGACGTCACGGGCGAGGTCCTCGGCGGCGGCTGGCGGGCAGAGGCTGATGATGATGTCGCTGCGGTCCAGCAGTTCGGCCACCGTGTACACGGGCGTCAGGCCGAACTGGGCGGCGCGCGCTGCTGACGCGGGACTGCGGCCGGCCTCGCACCACAGGACCGCGGCCGCATTGGTCGCGGCGCAGGCGGCGACGGCGGCCCCCATGCTGCCGGGGTGGAGAATGCCGACGGTCGGTTGGTCCACGGTGCTACTCCGAGGTCTCGTTGAGCAGGATGGTAATGGCCTCGGTGACGTCGTCGACGACGTGATGCGCGGCGGGAAGGTCCGTCGGCCAGGGACGTCCGCGCAACCAGATGGTGCGCAGGCCAGCCTGGTGGCCGCCGCCAATGTCGCCGGTCGGGTTGTCGCCGGTCATCCAGCCGCCGTTGGCGAGGTCGTGTCCGCAGCGGGAGGCGGCGACTGCAAAGAGCTCCGGGTCTGGCTTGCGGATCTCCAGATCGCCCGAGACCGCCACGCCGTCGACCAGGTTGGTGAGTCCGGTCGCGGCAAGCTTAGCGCGCTGGATATCGCTGGCTCCGTTGGTGACGATGCCGATGGTCCAGGCGGCTGCGCGAAGTTGCGCCAGGCCCTCGAGGACGGCTGGCCGACAGGTAACGGCGGTAGCCATCAGCTGCACGTACTCCTGCCACAACTGCGCGGCGGTCACTGCCAGGCCGAAGGCATCTCGCAGGCGGACGAAGTCGTTGGGGTTCGCGCGGTCGGCCAGTTCAGTGCGCAGGCGCTGCTCGGTGGGGGCGTCGAAGTTGTGAGTGTGGCAGAGCGCGGTGACGGCGTCGCTAAGGGCGGCCTGCCGGTCAACGAGCGTGCCGTCCAAGTCGAAGAGGGCGAGTCGGGCCATGGGGAGGAACCGTACTGGTGCGGGGACAGACGGCGATTACACCTCCCTCTCAGGGTCCCGCTGGTGTATCTTTCAGAGATCTGTCGATCATGAGAGGCTGCGCCATGCCTGACCCGGACCGCCTGAGGCAGGTCGATGCCCTGCTGGACGGCCTGGACGACGTCCTGCCGGCGCCCCGAGTGTGCGCCCAGCTCCGTGTTGCCGCTGGCCTCACACAGAAGGATGTTGCGGACGTTGTAGGCGTGAAGCGCGTGGCGGTCGCGCGCTGGGAGTCAGGCGAAGCCCGCCCTCGGCGCCCGCACCGCGAGGTCTACCTCCACCTGCTCAAGGGCCTCGCAGAACGTTTTCCCGAAGCCACTCAGCTGGATGAGGGCATGCCGACGCCGACCTCCGAAGGGGGATCGGGATGACCTAGCGGCCATCGGCCGCGCGCGCCAAGAAGCGGACTAACCACCCGCCGGCCGTCGCGCGGCCCGTCTCCGACTGCGGACTAACCACCCGCGTCGGCTGCTCAGATCCCGGTTCCAGCCGGTTCTGAGCTGCGGCTCACCGAGCCGCTCATTTCCACACGGCCCCTAACCAGGGCCACAGCACCACCGGCCACTCACCACGGCCACCACAGCCGCGTCAGCACCGGCTGCGCGCGCTTCACCGCACCGCCCCCACCACAGGGGCTCTGCGACTCAGCTCCACCGACACGAGAGGAGAGACCTCCCCAGCCGTTCGGTGTCTGCCCGCTCCTCCCGGAGGGGGCTGTCACCTACATCCACTCGCCGACCAGTCCGCTCGCGGACCGTGTCGGGTTGACTATGGAAGTTGGTGTCCTCGCCATAGTGCACGATCTGGTGTCCCCTGAAAAGCCGACCAGTGCCCGTTTCATCCCGTTTCGGGCATTTTCAAGCGCCTGCTTGATCAGATTCACAGGACGTCGCGACGCGAGGCGAGCCGAGTTCACGGTGGTCTCGCCGTCGGGGCGCATCCCGTCCGGCGGGAAGCGCTTCAAGATTTATGCCCGCCGGGCGGGAGCGAACCGGGTCCTCGGCGCTTCCCGGACTCTGTCCACAGGCCGCCTGCGCAAGGCTGCCGAGATGATCTCTATCTCCTCCGTCCGGGCGGGCCAGTGAGCGCCGTGGCGGCGTCGGCCGCCGTGTTGCTCCCCGCTCCGCGCCGTGCCGTCGACGACGCCGACGCGGTCGCCGTGCTGCCCGAGCTGTTCGTGGCCGAGGCATCGCAGTGGCTGTCGACGTCGTCGGGCCGGATCGCGGGTGAGGGCTACAGCTGGATGCAGGCGGTCCACTGGGTCGCCGGGTCCGGGCTGTACCAGCCGCGGCGCCACCGGTCTCATGGCCCGCGCTCCTTCGGACCGACGACGGTGCGGGTCGCCCAGGAACTCGCAGAGCTGTTCCCCTGCCGTCCGGGGATCGAGTACCTGGTGCGCCGCACCGGGTTGTCGGAGCGGTCGGTGGAGTACCACCTAGGGATGCTGCGGGAGGCCGGGCTGCTTGCGTACATCGTGCGGGGCACCCGGATCCGCGGTCAGGCCGCGCAGGCGTCGGAGTTCGCGCGGATGGTGCCGGTGGAGTTCGACGCGGCGCTGGGCATCCGTACGGCCGGTGAGGGCACCGGGCGGCGGATGACCGGGATCGCGGAGGCCGGCCGGGAGCTGATGACGGCACTGGCGAAGAAGGCGGCTCGCAAGGTCCGCAAGCGGCGGGCGAAGTCGTCCTCGAAGGTCCCGGCGAAGGGTGCTCGGAAGGGCGCTGACCAGGGTGCTGTGACGGTTGTTTCGGATGAGGCCCGTTGCACCCCAATAGGGGGTAGTTCCCGCAGTGTTTCTTCTGCGGGTACTACTTCCTTCCCCCCTGAGAGCAAGCTCGCAAGCGGGCAGAGCGATTTCCCCACCCCGAAGAAGGTCAAGCGCGGTCACCGCAAGCTCAACAGCGTCGGGCGCCGTTTCCAGCTGGCCTCGGAGCTGATCCGCCAGGTGCCGTGGATGGGCCGGGCCGCAGTGCCTCGGATCGCCTGGATCCTCAGCGAGGTCGCGGACGCCAGCTGGACCGCCGACGAGGTGATCGCGTTCCTCGACCTGGGCGACGCCCCGGAGCGGGTGCACCGCCCGTCAGGCTTCCTCGCCGGGCGGCTAAAGGGTGCGGTGGCCCTGTGGCCGCACGCCGAGGGCCGAGCCCGCGCCGTCCAGGCGTACCGGGATTCCCGCCGCGCCGAGCAGGCCCGCCACCAGGAGTGGGAGGGCCGCTGGCAGGCCCCGCGCAGCGAGTCGGTCCGCCGCCTGGTGGCCGAGGCATTCATCCCCCGTCAGGAGCAGCCGATGGACAGCACGCAGGGCGAGGTCCTGCCCGCCGAGACCAGCATCGACGACCTCGCGGCGGAGGAGGTGGCGGAGCTGCGGGCGACGGCTCGGGGCGAGTTCATGCGCGGCGAGACCACGCTCATCACCTCCACGGTCGACGCGTTCGGGCGGCCCACCGCCGAGCGGCTCTACGGCGCTGACCTGGTGCAGCGCGCTCTTCGCTTCACGAGCGGCAGCCGCAGCTCGCTGATGACCCTGGGACACCGGTAGGAGGCCACGATGACCGAGACGATCACTCACACCCAGCAGGACCAGGAGCAGCCCGTGGCGGCCGCCGGGAAGCTTTCCGGGGTCGACCTGGCCCGGGTCGCGCTGTACCAGGCCCGGGAGGCCGCCAAGGCCCGCGGCGCATCAAGCGGGGCCCGGAAGACGAGGCGCAGTGTCCGCACCTCGGCCTCGCGGCGTGACGGGCGCGAGGTCACCAGTTTCGGAGCTGTGCTCCAGGGCCTGATGGCCGACCGGGCCTGGGACATCCCCACCGCTGGCGGCAACATTCTGGACCGATGGCCGGACATTGCGGCCCCCGTCTCCCCGCATCTGGCCGCGCACGTCACAGCGACGGCGTTCCACACGGAGACCGGGCAGCTGGACCTGCGCCCCGACTCTCCCGCGTACGCCACCCAGCTCCGCCTGCTCAACGCCCGGATCATTGACGCAGCCAACGATGCGGCCGGCACGCAGGCGGTACGGACCATCCGGGTCCTGGCCGTCGGTCAGACCACGGTGCCGGAGCCCCGTTCGGTCGCTCCGGCACCCTCGGCGGTCGCAGTGCCCGCGGCTCCAGTGAGGACCCGGGACATGGCCGCCGCCGGCTTTCACCGGGCGCTCGCCGCCCACCAGGCCGTCCCGCGCACTCGAGGCGTGCCCCTGGACATCGCAGAGGCCGCCGCGCGGCAGGCCCGCGTGCTGCGCGAGCTCAGCGAGTGGGCGTTCCCCGACCCGGAGAAGAACGCCGACGACCAGCCGGCGCCGATCGACACCACTGTCCAGCAGCGGCGCCGCGCGTTCGCCGCCACGGAGACGGCTGCTCTGCACCGGGCCCGAGCCGAGCGCGCCCAGCGGGCCGGGGCCGCGGTCATCCTGCCGCAGACCGCCCCGCTGAAGTCGACGGCATGACCGGGTCGGGTGGGGTCGAGGGAGCGGGGCGTGCACGCTGCGGCTGATTCCCTGCGGGTGCGTTGGCAGTTCACGCCCTGCCACACTCCGGAGCCGGTGGCTACGCTGCCGGGTATGTCGAAGCACCGTCAGTGGCCTGGCCCGAAGGGGCAGTCCTACGTTGCCGCACCGCAGCTTCCGGCGTACGACCGGCCGCCGGCCTCGGACGTCACCATCGTGCACCGCGACGGAACGCAGGAGAGCCGGCCCGCCCTGGCCCCGCGCCTGTCGCGGGGCTCCCACGACCCCGCACGTGTCCCGCCCAAGCGGCCGGCGCAGAAGTGCGGCAGCTGCGCCGGGGTCTTCAAGAAGAACCAGGAGCCGCGCCGCGTGAACGGCCGTCTCCTGCATCAGCCCGGCGAGTGCGAGCCCGTGGCCGTACAGCCAATCCAGCACCGTCCGACAGGTCGGGTGGTCCCCTTGCACGAGAAGGTCGCCCGCCGGTTCTGGATTCGCCGGCGGTGCCCCGTCTGCGACGCCAAGGGCGGCCAGGACTGCACCGACCCGGGGGAGCAGGGCGGCGAGGCGTTCAGGTTCAGCGGGAGCACGGCCACGTCGAGCGGATCGCGCTGATCCTGAAGGAGCGCGAGGCGGCCACGGCAGCCAAGGAAGCCCGGCGCCCGGAAGACCTGCCAACCGAACGGGGGACCGCGAGCATGGTGCCCTACTACCGGCTGATGAACATCTCCTGCCCGGTGTGTCACGCTAAGCCCGACGCCGCGTGCTCCCTGCCCGCCGGATCCCACCAGGCGAGGCGGGACATCCTCAACCACCACCTCACCCGCACCGGCGGCCGCCGGTAGACGCCCCACCGTCCCACTCCTCCGAGTCTGCGATGACGTCGGACTCGATGTCCATATGTCCGGCGTGCCCGCGCAGATACGGCTCGGCACCCACCGGAGCGTGGAACGCTGGTTTCGCGGCGAGGGCCGTCGGCCAGGATCGGGGACATGAGTGAGCTGATATGGCACAAGGACGCCTCGATCGAGCTGTCCACGGCCCTCCCGGAGAGGTACGACTTCCGGGGCGCCCAGATCGCCTTCAGTGGCGGCTTCGTCTACATCCGTCCTGACCCTAACAACGTGGGCCGCAGCAGCAATCGGGTGTTCGTGGTGCCGGCCTCTGCAGTGGTGCGAGCGGAGTTGCCGAACGGCGCGGCCGAGTTGTAGCAAGTCCCGGACGTGTTGCAGGGCCCGGCGGAAGACTCTGCCGGGCCCTGCCTCTTGTCGTACGTCCTTCGGCCCACGAGAGTCGTCACGGTGGGGAAGGAAGTCCAGGCGGCCGACCCGTGGGCCGTGCCACCTTGCGGAAGCGCCCCGCTGCAACGGGGGCTCCTGAGTTCTGCGGTGCGTGTCCGGACCGTTGGACCTGCGCCTCTTTCGTACGCGCGCTCGCGTCCGCGGACACGAGCGTCCCTGCGCGCACGTGGGAACGAGTTCAAGGATGCGGGGGATAATTGACCTCGGCAAGGAGAAGCAGGCACCCAAGTTCCTTCACCAGCCCCGACACCTGCTCTGACCTGCATATACAGGGCAAGGAAGCCGACGATCAGCGCGATATTCAATGGAACCCGAACCATTCGTTAAACAATTCCGTTCCACCTCTTAAAAAACAGCGGAGCCGTTTATTTAATGCTGCCTCCAAGGGGAACTGGAACGCCATTGTCAGGCGTATGCCTGGGTAGCGTGGGACCTGCTGTCGTCTGTGGCTGCAACCACTGGCAGTGAAATCCCGTGCCCTGCAAGGCACTTGAGCACCGCGTACGGACCGCAAGTCACCTGTCGTTCTCGCGTATGGGAGTTCCCTTCCTTGTCTCTGTTGCTTCCTGAGCCCGTTCCTGCTGAGCAGAATGGGCCGTGCTCGCACACCCCGGCGAGCACCACGAAGTCCTCGCCCGTGGCCGCCTTACTCCTGCTGGTCATACTTCTGGCCGCGCTGGTCGTCCTGCTGGCCCGCGGGATGAAGCTGGAGGAGGCCCTCGCAGTGCTGGGGGCCGGCGGGCTGCTGGCCGCCGAGCTGCGCCAGCGTCTGCTCTGATCCGATGCCCCGCCGGGGCCCGTCACACCGACGGGCCCCGGCCTCATTCCGGGCTCGGAAAGGAGACGACGTCGTGGCCCGACCCATGAACCAGCTGCCCCAGAGCGACGATCCGCTCATCGCGTTCGCCCGTGACCTCCGGCATCTTCACAAGAAGGCCGGCTCCCCACCGCTGGCAATGATGGCTGAGCGCAGCGGCATCTCGGCCCCCACCCTGTCCAACGCCCACAACGGCAGAAAGCTGCCGACCTGGTCCACCGTCAACGCCTACGTTCTGGCCTGCGGCGGCGACCCCGAGGAATGGAGCCCACGCTGGGAGAGCCTGCGCCTGGCGGGCGCCGGGCTCTCCGGAGGACTGGGCCGCGAGGCACTGGCCCACTGGGAACGCACGGGCATCCTCACTCCCATCCCTGTCACCGATGAGGCCGGGCTGCGCCAGTTGCTCCGGGCCCTGCTGGACTTCAACGGGCTCAGCCACCGCACTCTCGCCCGGCAGGCACCCGGCTACTCCCACGTCACCTACGGGGCCGTCCTACGGGGCACTCGCCCGCTACGGGCGAAGATCCTCTACCAGATCCTCATCGGCTGCGGCGTTCACTCACTGCGCAGCCAGGAGGCGTGGTTCGTCGTGCTGAGCAGCTTCTCCGGGCGTGAGGGCCTGGAAGGCGGCAAACTGCTGACCCGGGTGGACCAGAAGTACCGGTACGCCGGCGATGTCGACCTCAAGATACTCAAGGCCGTCTTGCCCCAGCTGGAGCGCGGCCGGGCACTGCTCATCTCCAACGTCGCGTCCTACGACAGCGTCGTGGACCTGCGCACCGCGTTCGAAGACATGCTGGCCATCCTGCTGGGCTCCCTGGAGCGCTCCTCAGTCCAACTGCCTCTCAAGCTCAGCATCGCCTTCGACCAGGTGATCCGTCAGCTGCAGAGCGCATCGTTCCCCAACCCCGCCGCGCTCGCCGCCCTTGTACCCCTCACCCTGCCGTTCCACCCTCGACTGCAGACCCGGGTCTCCCAAGCCCTCAAGAACGCCGGCGACGTCCTGCGGAAGGTCAACGATGGCGAACTCCCCCTCTCCAGCCAGAAGGGAAACCGCAGGCGGGCGGCAGCCCTGATCCCCCGGCCACCTCGGTTCCCCACTGCGAGCTCGGTGCGCGCCGTCTCGTAGGTCTGGGCAGCCCGGCGCGTGTAGTGCCGAGCTGGGCTGGCTGGGCTGGGTGGCGAGTCCGCCCCGGGGGGGCCTGAAAGCCGTAGCCGCGACACGGAGTCCTGGTTCGACCGTGATTCCTCCGAGTACGGTGCACTTCATGGTCGTGGACTGGGTGGTGCGCCGGTGGGGAAGGCTCGGGATTGCCACCGGGGTTGCGGCAGTGATGGGCGTGGCCCATCACCGGGGCAACGCGACGCTGGTCCTCGTGCTGGTGTCCGCGCTCATCACGGGCGGGCTCTACGCCGGGCTGGGATTCGCCGCCCTGGGCAACTTGAGGTTCGCCAGCATGTGGCGCCAGCAGATGACGTGGGACGTGTACCGGGATCGTGTGTGGGAGCCGCATGAGACTGACATGGCGGCCCAGACGGAACAGATGCGTAAAGTCGAAGCCCGTGTTGCGAACTTCGCCACCGCTCACGGCCTGGAGCGCATCACCCTTGCTGTGACCGGTGCCGGGATCGGCGGGGCAGGCGCCGCCGAATCCGCGCGAAGCTCGAGGACGTTCGGACACATTGAGCTGGGACATTTCTGGTTCTTCCCCGACGGAGTGGCGAGCCTGCCGCATGTCGTGGAGCACGAGCTCGCGCACATCCACCGCAATGATTCCGTGCGCCATATTCTCTGGAACTCGGGCACCGCCGCAGGCAGCGTTGGATGCGCCGGACTCCTGCCTCTCCCTTACGCCGCCGTGGCGATCGCCGCGCTCTTCGCTCTGCATGCAGCCGCCAGCTGGTGGAGGGAACTGGCCTGCGACACAATCGCGGCCCGCCAGTGCGGGCGGATCGCCGCGGAGCCCGCCATGACGCACCTCCTGAACGAGCGCCGGGCTCTACCCATACGGCTTCGCTACGCCTCGGCGGTCACCGCGCTACGCAGCCACCCGCCGCTCCTGCTGCGTCACTGGTGGATCCGGCTCGCGCCAGCGCTCCCCCGCACTGATCAGGCCGCACCTATCGCATCGTGGGATATCGGGCGCTGACCAGTGCGGGTGGCCGGCCCTCTTCGCCTTCGGCCTCACCACCATGGCCTTCGCCTGGCGCTTCCGGTCCGGCCAGCTCAAGACACCCGACAGTCAGCTGCCGCCCAGTCCTGCTGCGGCAGAGGCGTTGCCGTCCGGCGCCGTACTGCAGTGGGCAGGTTCAGCGGGTGAACGCTTCGGTCAAGCTGATGCGGTAGCCGTCCTCTTCCATCAGCACGACGGTGACACCGAACGGGTCGGGGTGGTCTAGCTCGATCGGGGTGAAGGACCCCTGGGGCCGCCGGGGGCCCCAGGGCCAGGCGGTAGCACCGCTCACCCGGCAGGATCGAGGGGCCCGACGGCAGCTGCGCGGCTGATTGAAGTCGCGCCGTCGGCGGCTGGCTGGACGGGGTGGCCTGGTCGGCCGACTGGTCCAGCCCCATCCCTCGGGGGGCCAGTGAAGGCGGCGGCCTGGACCCGACCGGACACGGTCTGGGTGCGGCCCCGTGCGCCCGCGGCGACCCTGGAGCTATGGCCGACGCGTCCAAAGTGACCATCCACCCTCCCGACGACCGAGGGCGCCGCCTGGTGACCTATCGGCGGGAGGAACTCGGTCGCGCGACTAGCGAGCGGGATGTCCGGGAGTTCCTCTACCGGGCCGGCATGGCCGATGCCGAGGACGTCGATCTGACCGACGAGGCCCTCTTCGACTGGCAGGGCGCCGGACCCGAGTCCTGGGCCTGAGTCGTGAAGGCCCTGTGGAATGGCGCGATCTCGTTCGGGCTGGTCAGCGTCCCGGTGTCCGTCGTGCCTGCGACCGAGCGCCACGCCGTGCGCTTCCGGCAGATCCACCAGCACGAGGGTGGACTCATTGGCCGCGTCCGCAACCTCAAGGTCTGCGAACTCGACGGCGAGCCCGTCGGACTCGACGAGATCGGCCGCGGCTACGAGACCGCCATCGGAACGATCCCCGTCAGCGACGCCGAACTCGACGCCCTCCCCCTGCCCACCGCCAAGGCGATCGAGATCGTCAGCTTCGTCCCCGCGGAAGCGCGCGGGTTCGTAGATTCCTGGAGCTGTGGCGACAGGAACCCGCACTCAGACTCTCTGGTTGGTGGGATTAGGAGTGCGGGTTCCTGGTTTGCCAGCCAGGGCGTCGAGGCTGCTCGTCTGGCCGCGACGAGATCGAGTGGCGCGTCCGCTGCCTGCTCCTCGAACTCTGATTGCCAGGCGTGGCGTCTCCTCGACGGGTCGCCCCTCCCGGCGGCCCGGCCTAGCTGAGACTGGCCGGATTGATCACGAGGGCCAGCGGTGCACTGGTGGCTCGGGTTCGGCGCGGTGGCAGCGGGACTGCTGGTTGCCGTGGTGACCGCGCCGGTCGGGGTGTCGGGGGTGGTGTTTCTCCTACCGGTGCAGCTCAGCGTGTTCGCGGTACCCAAACCGATCAGGGGCGTCAGTGGGTGGTGACAGGCACTGGCCACGTGCCGAGCGGCGCCCTGCGCCCTGTGGGCTGGATGTCGTACCTGGGTTCTAAAGTCCTGCTTATGTCCCGCCACACGCCTGATCGCCCCGTCAACATGGAGAGCTTCTTTCCCGAGCTGCTCCCCTTCCGTCGCGAGTCCGTCCGCTTGCATCCGCGCCCTGGGTCTCCGACATGCAAGGACAGTTCCGTCGGAGGTCCTCTGCTCTGGCCTGCCGCCGAGCCGTGGCCGGTGTGCCGGGAAGAGCACTACGACGACAGCATGAACTCCACCAGCCAGCCGCAGCCCGCTGCTCCCATGGTTCCCATCGTGCAGATCCATCGTGCCGACGCGCCCGGCATACCCTTCCCCGAGGGCAAGGACCTGCTGCAGGTCCTGTGGTGCCCCTACAGCCACGGCGAGTTCTGCTACCCCTTGCCCCAAGTCCACTGGCGCGACTGCAGTGCAGTCGGCGACGTACTGCCAACCCCGGAGCCGGCGGCCGAGCTTCCCAGGAACTGGTATCCGGGACCCTGTGTGGTTCACCCCGAGCAGGTGACTGAGTACCCGAGCTGGGACCTTTCTGACGAGCTTCGCGACGTGCTCCGAGACCGCTTCGACGCACTGTCCGGTGAAACCGGTCTGCTGTACTCCTACCACCTCGCGGCAGCGCCAGGAATCAAGCTGGGAGGCTACCCGGGTTGGACACAAGATCCGGTATGGCCCGACTGTGAGGGCTGCGGCAGCAGGATGGATCACCTCCTGACCGTGTCCAGCTGGGAATTCGACGGCGAGTCCTGGCGCACCTGGCTTCCCGATGAGGACCGAACCGACGAGAACGAATGGGGCGGTCAGCGTTGGGACGGCCCTGCCCACAACCCCGCCGGGCTGTGCCTCGGCGACGCCGGGGGCGTCTACATCTTCGAATGCCGCACCTGCCCCGAACGCCCCATCGGCCACTGGTTCGACTGCTCGTGACCGCTGGACGCCTTGCCCATGACACGGCACGAACACAGCCACCCCAGCCGCTTCGCCGGCGCCCGCTTCGACCGGGCTGCCTCCAGCGCCTTCGCTTCGAGGCGGAAGAACTACTCCAGCTCTTCGGGCGACGGAACGGCAGCGAACGGCCGTAGCGGGAGACCTGGTCTCAAAGGGAAGGCCACCTGGCATGCCCCGGAACGCAGGAGCCCTACCAGGGGAAACGGAGAGTGTGTCACCGATGGCTCCACGAACCAGCCTCCTACCGAGGCAGTTTGCCAGTGCGTTCAGGGTGGGCCGCAGCGACGTACCGCATGGCCGTGGCGTCGCTGATCCCGAACAGTCGCATCAGGTGCAGGGGGTCGGTGCTGGTGCGGGCCTCATCAAGGATGCGGTCCTGCCGCACCACGTCCAGGCTCATCCCCTTGGGGAAGACCCCGCGGACGGTCCTCACGTCTACCGGCGGTGCAGAGGCGGCAAACGCGGTCCGCCCGGTCGTGAGCAGGTACGGGTTGGTCGAGGCCGGCCAGCGCCGGTGGCGCTCGGCAAGCCAGTCTGCGGCGAGCTGGTGGGTGAACGGATCCAGATGGATCGTGCGGCGGTTGAGGGCTCGGCGGATAGTGGCCCGGCCGTGTGCGAGGTCAAGGTCCACGAGGAGTAGAGACCGGATGTTCTCACCGGTGAGAGCGTGTACGGCGACCAAGGCCACGACGAGCCGGCCGAACGGCGATGTCACCTGTCCGAACAGAACGGGCAGGAGGTCGGAGGGCACTGACCGGGGCAGGCTTGTGTGCCGGGGACCCGTCAGCGCGCGGGTGGGGTCATGAAAAACGGCCCGTTCCTGCTTGAGGGCCCGGAACAGACTGCGCAGGGCGCTGGCAAGCTGGCTGCCAGCGTTCCCGTTCCTGGCCCGGGCCGCGCACACGACATCCTCGTGGGTGATCTCGCGCAGGCTGACGACGCCCGCCTGTGCCCAGGTGACCAGGGCGGGCTGGAGGGCGGACAGGTAGCGGCGGATGCAGCGGAAACCGCGCGCCGGATGTGGCCTTCGCCCTTGTCCACGTAGCACCTTCACCCAGGTGGCGACCTCGGCGGCCAGCTGCGTAGGCAGATCGTCGAGCGTGGCCCCGACCCACTTTTCGTCCCGGTCGCGGTGCAGAGCTGGCGCTTCGGTGAGGAGCCCCCGGGCCTTGAGGAAGTCGCAGACAGCCGTCGCGTACAGGCCGGTTCCCGCCCGGCACAGGTCGTGCACGTCGTATTCCCAGATGGGGGCGTCGGCACCGAGGAACCGCAGGAGCAGTACGAGGGCGCGTTGGCCTTCCCGACCCGATCCGGGCCTGCGGCGCCGGCGCCGCAGGAGGTCGAACTCCTCCACCAGGGCGGCGGCCCGCTCCGACAGGTCGGGCAGCGGCTTCCGGTCGCGGACGAGAGCCATCACCGGGGCCCAGTCGCGGCGTACCCGGAACAGGACCTGCTGCCCGTAAGGAACGATGGAGGCGGCGGCCCCTTCTGGGTGTGGCAGCGGTTTGGTGGCCTCCCGGGCAGGCACCGATCGGCCGCGGGCCGCCGCCCGGACCACGATCGTCAGCTGGTGACCTGCGGCCGCGGCGGTCGGATCCGCGCTGCACAGCCGGCACCGGCCCTGGCGCAGGGGTGTCTGTTCGCGGGCGCAGCCCGCACACCGTCCGCGCGGCTCGCCCTTCCAGGTCGAGCATGAGCGGCACAGGTACTCGCGGATCCCGCTCATCCATCCGTCGCACTCCCGGCACGAGCGCGGAGCCGGCCACGACGGCGTCCTCGGCGGGGGAATGTAGGCGGCGTGCGGGGGCGTTCCGCAGTTCGTGGCGGCGCGGGTGGGATTCCCGTCCAGCAGGCCGGCCCGTTCCAGGATGAGACCGACTGCGGTGCCGATCTCGGGCAGGTCCGCCAGCACATAGTCGGGGACCCGCAGGGCTCCTTCGGCATCTCGCAGAACCAGTGCCAGCCGGGCCATCCGCGCGGCTTTGCGCTTCCAGGCCTCCTTCAGTCCGTGGTCCTCGGCGAATGCGTGGATCTGCGCGAGCGCCAGTTCCTCCCCGGCCGGAGCCCGGCATGCCACCGCTCCGGTGGTTGCCTGGGTGAGGGTCCGTGCGGCGGGAAACAGCGCGGTCTGCCCCAGGACAGCAGGAGCGAGCACCTCACCGCCGTCGGCCTCGGCATCGTCCGTGCGCAGAGCGCGCTGCCATGCGCTGAGCGCGACCGGACTCGTCAGCGGGCGGCGCAGCGCCCGCGCGGCACCGGACTGGCCCAGGAACAGGCCAAGGATCAGCTGGACGGCCCGCGGGCGCGCCTGCTCGGGAGTGAGTACCCAGCTGCCGTCGTCCTCCAGCCGGATTGCGCGCAGGCATCCGCGGCACAACCCGTCGGTATTGAGATGACCTTTGTGACGGCACCGCGGGCACATCCCGCGCACCGCGTTCCGCTTCCTCCACCTCCCGCAGGCCTCGCACAGCCTGCCCCCTTCGAGCACGGTCCAGCTCAGGCACTCCGCGCAGCTATCCCAGCCCGGCCTGGCCGCCGCCATCAGCTCGGCGGCAGCGAACGCGGGCCGCCTGTCCGGCGCCGGGGTACCGGCCGCACAGGCCCGGCCACCTCACCACCAGCTGTCTGCCGGCCGGGCTCGGGAATCGCGTGCCCGACCACGACAGGCTCGGCCTGCAACAGGTCCGCCACCGTGCAGTCCAGCGCGGAGCAGATCAGGTCCAGATCATCGAGCCGCAGAGTGACCGGGGTGCCGCCCCACAGCGCCGCCACCTTGCTCAGCGACGGCGTGAACCCCACCGCCCGAAACGCCTCCAAGATCTCGGTGGGCCGCCACAGATCCCGCTGGGCCGCCACCATCCGCAAGTTCCACTTCACCGCAAGTTCCCCTTGTCCATCACCAGCCGCGCCGCCGCCCGGGAGCTGGCCGCCACCAGGGCGGTCTCCGGGTCGGACTGCGCGGTCGCCAGATACCGCAGCGTCGTGGTGTGTTTTTACCGGGGTGAAGTAGAGCCACGGCTCCGGCCTGTTTGGGAGCCGTGTGTTCTCCGGTGAGTTTGGGAGCCGGTCGGTGTGATGGTGTGGAACATGCCGCTTTCGGAGTAATCGCGCTGGCTTGCGCCGTCTGGCCGTCAGGCTGTGCCTGTTGATCACGGTCCAGGTCAGGGAGACCGCTGGTGCACAGGTCACGGGAGTGGCTGTTCGAGAGGATCCGCCGGGCCCGGCGTGAGGAAGGGCTGTCGGGGCGGGAGCTTGCCGCGCGGTTCAAGGTGTCGCGGAACACGGTGCGGAAGGCGTTGGAGTCGCCGGTGCCGCCGAGACGCAAGGCCCCGCCGCCGCGTCAGAGCGTGCTGGAGCCGGTGAAGGGGTTCATCGACGCGATGCTGCGCGAGGACCTGGACGCGCCGTCGAAGCAGAAGCACACGATCCCGCGGGTCATGGAGCGCCTGGCGGCGGAGCACGACTTCGAGCTGGCCGGTGCGACGACGGTGTGGGAGTACGTGCGCAAGCGGCGTCCGGAGATCCGCGCGGAGGCCCTGGAGGGCCGCAGGCATCTGGAGGGAATGGTCCCGCAGGCGAAGCGGCCGGGCGAGGAGGCGGAGGTCGACTTCGCGGACTTCTGGCTGGACCTGGCCGGCCAGCGCCGCAAGTGCGTGCTGTTCACGCTGCGACTGTCCTACTCGGGCAAGGCGGTCCACCGCGTCTACGCCACCGCCTCGCAGGAAGCGTTCCTGGAAGGGCATCTGGAAGCGTTCACGGTGCTGGGCGGCGTCCCGTCGGTCCATATCCGCTATGACAACCTGAGGCCCGCGGTCAAGCAGGTGCTGTTCGGCCGTTCCAGGCTGGAGTCGGCGCGGTGGGCGTCGTTCAAGTCCTGGTACCAGTTTTCCGCGTTCTACTGCGCTCCCGGTGAGGACGGCGCCCATGAGAAGGGCGGGGTCGAGCACGAGGGTGGCAGGTTCCGCCGCAAGCACCTGGTCCCGCCTCCCGCGGTCGACTCGCTGGCGGAGCTGAACGAGCGCCTGGCCGCGATCGACATCGCGGAGGATGCTCGGCACATCCACGGCCGTCCGACCTCGATCGGGTTCGACTTCGAGGCCGAGCGGGAGAGGCTGCGGCCGCTGCCGGCGGACGACTACGACTGCGGGATCGACCTGACTCCCACGGTCGCGCGCAACTCCCGGATCACGGTGAGGCAGTGCTACTACTCGGTTCCGGCGAAGTTCATCGGGACCAAGGTGCGGGTGAAACTGCGGGCGAACGAGTTGTGGGTGTTCGACGGACGCAGGGTCGTGGCCCGCCACCCGAGGCTGACCAGGCGTTACACCTACCACGACTTCCTGGACCACTACCTGGAGATCCTGCTGGTCAAGCCCGGCGCGTTCGCCGGGGCCTCCGCGCTCGCACAGGCCCGCGCGGAAGGCGGCTTCACCAAGGTCCACGAAGCGTTCTGGGCGGCGGCGAAGACCAAGGCCGGGGACCGGGAGGGCACCCGGATGCTGATCGAGGTGCTCCTGCTGCACCGCCAGCTTCCCCCGGAGGCGCTGGTGGCGGCGATGGAGACCTGCCTGCGGATCGGATCGCTCTCCACCGACCTGGTCGCGATCGAGGCCCGCAAGGCGATGGAGGGCACCGACGCGGACGACGCCGAACTCCTGGCCGGGCCCGACGAGGCAGTCGCGGACGGCCCCGCAGCCGGCCCTGCGGACGCCGGAGCACAGGTGATCTCGTTGCACGCGCGCCGGCTGCCGCCCGACCCGCGCAAAGCACTGCCCGACATGAGCAAGTACGACCGGCTGCTGAGCCCGGCCCGCGGCCGCGACAGCCAGACCCAGAAAGGCCACGGCGCATGAGCCCGACCATCACCGTCACCAACCAGGGCGACGAACAGGACACCGGCAACATCCCCGGCCGCAGGATGTCCCTGCCCGGCGACCCGGAGGACATGCTCATCGACGAGGCATGCCGGGAGCTTCGCCTGCCGGCGTTCCGTGACCGGTTCATCGACCTGGCCACCACGGCCCGGCGCGAGCAGGCCACCTACAAGCAGTTCCTGCTGGACATGCTGCAGGCCGAGCTCGCCGACCGGGACCTGCGCCGCCAGCAGCGGCTCCTTCGGCTGGCCCGCTTCCCCCGCCCCAAGCGGCTGGAAGACTTCGACTTCGAGAAGAACCCGAACGTCACCCCCGAGGTCGTAGCGGACCTCAAGTCACCGACCTGGGTCCGTGAGGGACGACCTCTGGTGTTGATCGGGGACTCCGGCACCGGCAAGTCGCACCTGCTGATCGGGATCGGCACCGCGATCGCCGAGACCGGCCTCTCGGTCCGCTACACGACCACGAGCGCGCTGGTCAACGAGCTCGCCGAGGCCGATGCCAACCGCCGCCTGTCCTCCGTGATCGCCCGCTACAGCAAGATCGATCTTCTCTGTCTCGACGAGTTCGGCTACCTCAACCTGGACCGCAAGGGCGCCAAGCTGCTGTTCCAGATCTTCACCGAGCGTGAGGAACGAAAGGCCACCGCGGTCGCCACGAACTCACCCTTCACCGAGTGGGACAAGACCTTCGGCGACGCCCGGCTCTGCGCGGCCATCGCCGACCGGATCACCTTCCGCTGCACCCTGATCCAGACCGGCACCGAGTCCTACCGCTTCCAGGCAACCCAGGAAGCCCTCTTCCCAGGACAATGAACCCGGAAGAACGCCCCCCGGGAGAGGCACAGCAATGCACAGCACGCCGGAGAACAGCGTCATCGAAGGCAATCTGACCTGCCTCATACCGGCCACCGAAGCGCATCTGCCACTGCTCGCCGCATGGTTCGCCGATCCCGAATTCGTGCGGAACTGGGGCGGTCAGCCTCTCACCCGTGAGGAAGTCGCCGCGAAGTACACGGGACGACGCCGCCCCGACGTGGAGTCCTTCCTGATCCTCGCCCGGACCATCCCGGTCGGCTACGCCCAGTACGCACCCGCCGGCCCCGGCCAGGGCGGTATCGACATGGTCCTCCTGCCTCAGGCCCAGGGCAAAGGCCTCGGCCCCGACGCTGCCCGCGCACTCGTCCGGCATCTTCATACGGTGCTGGGCTGGACGCAGGTGACCGTCGATCCCGAAGCGTCCAACACCCGCGCGATCCGGGCCTGGGCAAAAGCAGGCTTCCGGACGGTCAGCCGACAGGGCGGCCACCTGCTGATGGAGTCCCTCCCCGCCCACAGCATCTCGCCGGCGGACGACGAGGGCTTTCCGCCCGGGGCCTGAACAAAGACGGGCCCCGGCCGCGTCTTGTCAGGGAGGCAGCCCAGGGCCCACCCCCACAAGCTATCGGCACCCCCACGACTGCGGTGCTCCGGACACACCGCACCGCTGGGAAGGCCACCCGATCAGTGGCTCCCGAACTCGCCGGAGACACTCACCGCACGGCGAGTACATCACCACCACGAACAGCCCAACCCTGGCTCCCACTCACACCGGAGACGTGGCTCCCAAATGACCCGGTGAAATCAGTCGTGGTGGCCCAGTCGTGCCCGAGGACCTTCTGCACCTCCCACAACGTCATCCCGCGCTCGTAGTTGTGGGTCGCACACGCATGCCGCAGCAGGTGCGGGTAAAGATCGGTGACCGACCCGGTCAAATGCCGGGCCGCGGCCTGGTGCAGCACGCGCCGAAACGTGGACGGCACGATCCCCGGCGATACCGGCACGTTCAAGGCCTCGACCGCCTGGCTCTTGCGCTCCGACGGCCACAGCGGCGCCCGCGGGTGCTCGGCATTGTCACCGAACTCGCCCCGGACCTCCTCGATGTACCACCACAGTAAAGCCCGGCCCTCCTGGAACAGGTAGGCCTCCCTCGGGCGCGGCCCCGACCCCCGCGCCGACTTCCCGTACACGGCGAACCGGCCCCACTGCCCGTGCTCCCAGTGCACGTCCCCCAGACTCACGCCGCACAGCTCCGCCGCCCGGACCCCGGACAGGTAAGCGATCTTCGCCATCACGTAGTCACGGCAGGCCACCGCGTACTTGCGTGAACTCGGGAGCTCCTCGCGCCACCGGGCGAAGAACTCCTTCATCGCCCGCTGCGACGGCGGCACCCTCAGCCCGAAGTCCCCCCGGTGCCGAGGCCGGTTGAACGGGTCGATGGGCGACTCGACCACTGCCCCGAAACGCCGCGCGATCTCGCCGGCGTACCGTTGCTCCAGGAAGGCGAAGTACGCGTCGATCTTGTTGAGCTTCGCCCGCAGCGTCGACGGCGCCCGCTTTCCCGTGCCGGAGAAGTACCGGTCGACCTCCCGCGACGTCAGCCTCCACGGCGGGACTCCGTAGAACTCACAGACCTCGATCACTGGCTTGACCAGACCGTCCAGTGTCGACGGCGCCAGCCCGGCCGTATCCCGGGCCCACTGATACTCCGAGAGCGTGTCGAGGAAGAACCCCTCCTCATCCACAGCCGACATCCGCGCCTGACGCCGCCGCTGCAGCGTGACGACGTCGGCCAAACCGCTCTCCACAGCCACGGCTGCCGGATCCACCTCCGGCAGAACCAACATCAGCGTCCGACCTTCAAAATCTGCCACAAATCGGCAGATTACTGAGAGCGCGCGCAGATTCTGCGAGTTCCTCCAGGAATCTCACACCAAGGAGTGAAGGCGCGCTTCAGCCTGCCGACCTGCTGAAATTCGGCTTAGAGCACCTCACCCCTCAGGAAGGAACCCGTCCGTACTCCAATAGCCTCCATCAACCCCGCCGCCTTCGGGGCCGGGGCCTACTACCTGGCAGCCCCGGACCCCATCGCGACACGGCCGTACATCCTCCTGCGCGAGGCCCTCAGCCGCACCAGCCGCGTCGAGGTCGCCAAATTCGCCTTCCACCAGCGCGAACGCCTCGGCCTGCTGCGCGTCGTCGTCGACGTCCTGGTCCTCCACGGCCTCCGCTGGCCGGATGAGATCCGCGAGGCCGACGGTCCCGCCGGTGCTGGCGGCGCGGACGGCAGCGGTGACGGTCGGGAAGGCGCTGTAGAAGCGCACCCATTCCGTCAGGGTGTGCGGGGAGTTCAGGTACTCGGCGATCTCCGGGGACACCTCGGTCATTCGGGATCCTCTCGGTGGAGTGGGGTGAGGCGTGTCAGGGTGTCCCACCTCGGGGTGCCCGCGCGGAGTCCTGCCGGAATTCGCCGTTGGCGGGTGCCGGACGGCTACTGGGGGAGGCCGGGGGCGGGTACGGCGCGGTCGTCGTGGGGTTCAAGGACGAAGATGCCGGCGTCGATCAGGCGCTGAACTCCTGCGAGCAGGGCGGCTTCGCCGACCTCGTCGCCGAGCCTGCCGTGTGCGAGTTCCCTGACGACGTCGCTGATGTCCGGGCCTTCGACCATGAAGTCGAGGATGACGCAGACCTGCACGTACAGGCCGATGTCCTGCAGGGAGAGGCGGGCCGCGAGGACCTTCTCCGGCACGATCACGGTCCGGTCCAGGTAGTCGTGGGTGTAGATCCGCATGGTTCTCCCTCTGGTCAGATGCTGGCGCTGGTCTGAGCGATGATCTCAGGCTGTCCCATTGGGGGGACCCGGCGCGAATGCCTGCCCGGGTTCCGGGGCGTTCGTCGGCGGCGAGGGCGGAGCTCCCGTAGCGCCGCGCTGGGCTTGGGGGTCAGCTCGACCTCGACGGCGACCCGCGCGCCTCGCCTGTGCCCGCGTGCGCCACCGACGCTCCGCTATCTCAGACTCCCCAGCAGTGGCCCGTCCCGCGTCCAGAGCCTGGCTCGGTCGCCCGACGCATTCTCGGAACCGGCCCCGGCACCTGAGCGGGCCGGTCGGCGGTGATTGACCCTGTCAGGTCTAACAGGACTACGAGCGGCCTGATGCCGCCCGGGAGCCTTGTGTAGGCGCCTCCACGCGTGGGCGGGCGCCCATAGGGTCGGGTCCATGGAGAGGAGAACCTGACCGGCTCGCGCCGCGGCCGCTTACAGACCCAACCGAGCGAAGCTGCCTGGGAGGAGACTAAGGTTACCTCCCGGCTCGCCACGGAGGCCGAACTGGAGGCCCTGGGGTATACGGGCCGCGTCCTCGTCATGCAGATCATCCGGACTACGTTCAGGGCCGACGGCACGCCCATCGGCAAGACCCTGACTATCCAGGGCGGGAGCACACCGCTCGTGCGGCGGCTGAGGCCGGCGGACGCGGAGGACGAGGAGGCGTACCCCGTCTCCTCCGCTCCCGCGGCGCCAGCGCCCCGAAGCCCGGCCAAGGCCAAGGTGGTACGGACGTACCTGGTGGGCATGGAGGACTCGCCGCTGACGAAGATCGGGCAGACCACCGGCACGCTCAAGTCCCGGCTGGCACAGCTCCAGACCGGCCAGCCCGCCCGGCTCCTGCCGCTCCTGGACATCGAAGGCGACTACGAGGCCGTGCTGCACGCACGGTTCTCCGACTACCGGGTGCGCGGGGAGTGGTTTGACCTGACCCCCCTCGGCGATCCGGCCACGGCCGTCGCGGGCGCGCTCGCGGTACTCGGGCTGGACATCCCCCGCGAGGGACAGGGCGACTCCTCCTACCAAGTGCTTCTGGACTTCTGACCCTGCTGGAGGGCTTTGACTCACTGCTCCCCGACCTCAACCTAGCGATCCCGCGCTTGTGCAGTGGGGGAACGGGAGGGACCGACGAGATCGGCTCGTCTCATCCCGCCGACCGAAGGGGTCGGTCGCCCTCACCCGGTGACCGACCCCTTCGACGTGTCCGGCCCCGCCCTGCAGCAGGACCCCGGCGCCGCCCTGCGTACAGGGGCAGGGCCAATCCAGCTTCGTGTTAGGGCTGAAGCCACTGGGGATCATCCGTGCATGACAACCTATGTGCCCTCGCCCGACGAGGTATCCGCCGCGCAGACCGCGAACGGTGGCTGGACCAAGAGGCAGCTTGCTGAGTGGGGAGTGCCGTGGCCTCCCCCGTCCGGCTGGCGCAAGCACCTCGAAGCGAAGTGGAACGGCGAAGACGTCGCCACGTTAGAGCGCCAGGAACCTGACCAGGACACGCTGTTCTGACGTCCGTCAGCACAGGTTCGCCGATGCGCATCTCTTCAGGGGTGGGCCCTCCTTGCTGCGTGTTTCAGATGTCGTTGGTGTAGGCGGGGCCGGGCTTGAAGGGGCATTCCTACATCGCGGCGTTGGAGCTCCAGCCGTACGTCCGACCGCCGGCCTCGGACGTCACCATCGTGCACCGCGACGGAACGCAGGAGAGTCGGCCCGCCCCCGGGCCCCGCGCCTGTCGCGGGGCTCGCACGACCCCGCCACGTCCCGCCCAAGCGGCCGGCGGCGAAGTGCAGCCCGCTGCGACGGGGCCTTCGAGAAGAACGAGGAGCAGCGCCGCGTGAACGGCCGACTCTTGCATCAGTCCGGCGAGTGCGAACCCATGGCCGTACAGCCGGGCCAGCACCGTCCGAAACGCCAGAGCGCTCGGGGGTAGTACCACCGGGCTGTCGCGCCTCGCACCGACTATCGAGCTGTTCCAGCTAGCCGGTCGGAGCCCAAAACCACGCAGTCCAGAGCCGGCTCGGTGGTGAGCTGGTCCAGCCCCGTTCCGGTCGCCAAGCTCGGCGGCGCGAGCTCGCCGCTATTACGTCCTCCTAGCTGGAGCGCGGGCTCCGCACGTGCAGACCGGCGAGATCCGTCCAGCAGGTGGCGGGAAACAAACTGTGAACCCCAGCCCAAGACTTGTGAGTTAGAACACTCTCCTCTCGGTTTCCGCCAGGTTCATGGCACTCGATGCCACGAAAAGACGCAGGTCATTCCGCATCCGATACCCAGTCGATCATCACTCTGGGCATCGAATGCCTTTCCGAGCGTGACATTCGACCCGGCGCGCATGCGTGTTCAGCCCTCACCACCGATTGAGTAGGCGCACCCCGGCGTACTCACCGCGCCCCTGTCGCCCCTCAATGAAGAGGATTCATGATCGACGATGTCCGTGAGGAGGACGGCTGCAGCCCCGTGGCCGCAGCCCCGCTCCCGCTCCCGCTGGAGTTCGAGGCTCACTACCTCACCAACCAGGAAGCGTTCCACGCGTACGCCCTCGCCCTCCTCGGCACGAACGACCTGGCCGAGAAGGCGGTCCACCGCGCCTTCCTGGAAATCCTGCGGCACTGGAATGCCCTGCTGACGGAAAGCGACCTCCAGGAACAGACCTGGGCAATCATGCGGCGCACGGTGATAGCTGAGTCCTTGCTCGGCTTCCGGGACCAGCTCGCGGCAATGGACAGTGGGCTCGGCCTCTACAGGGCGCTTGGGAACCTTCCCCCGCGTCAGTTCGACGTCGTCGTCCTGCGCTACATCGCCAAGTACGACACGAAACACATCAGCTGGTACATGGGCATCACCCCCAGCACCGTGGACTACCACTGCCGCAAGGCCCGGGAACGCCTCTCCCCGGTCTACCGCCGCGCCACGAAGCAGAAGCAGGAGGACACGCTGTGAACACCTGGGAAAAGCGTCTGGCCGACGCTGCGGTGCGCGAGCCCCGGCGCACCTTCGACGTCGCCGCAGGCCTACGGGCCCTGGCGGAGGAGGCCGGCTACGTTCAGCCGGCCCCGGAAGTCCGCCGCGCTTCACGCGCTCGCCGAAACCTCGACACCCTCAGCCGCCTGACTCTCAACCAGGTGGGCGCCAGCTCGCACGTACGCGACCTCACCGCGATCATCGGCGACCCAATGGCACCCGGCTTCGCAGGATGGACCGAAGACGTCGACATCGACGGAGTCCAGGTCTTCGCCTGTGCGCTCCACCTGGCCAGCCATTCCGAGAGCGCCCGCTTCTGGTGGCAGCTGGCCGCAGGCGCCGGCCACAGTGGAGCTGCGTACTGCCTGTACCTCCACCACCTCGGCGGTGGCGATCTCCGCGAGGCCAGGTTCTGGAAACGCCAGATGGACAAGCTCTTCACGGACAGCTCGTCGGAGAAGTTCATCGAGGTGCTGGAATCATTCGCCGGCTACACCGCGCGCCACCGGGACCTCGCTCCCGTCCCGACCGGATCGCTGGCTGCGGAGTTCGACCGTCTCGCCGAACAGCATGACGACGGCGGACTCATCTGCCGTCCCGACACCCAGCTCGCCGACCGGATCCAGAATCTCGCCGGCCGGCGCTGACCGACGGAAAAGCCCGGCAGGAGCGTTCGGTTCCTACGCCTCCAGGCTCCGGCCGGGCTTCTACAACACACCCATATGGAAAAGGGAGCATCACCATGAAGAGTAGCCAGTGCCCTCAGAAGCAAACGCGCCGATCCCGTACCCGTCGCTGGTTCACCCATCGTCGTAACGTGATGATGACCAGCGCGCTGCGAGGGACCTGCTACGGCATCGGTGCAGGTGCCGTAGGACTCGTGTTCTGGTGGTGCGAGCAGAGCCTGTAGCGATGCGCACCGGCAGGTAAGCGAAAGGCGCGGACCCGCGACACTCTCTCGCACACGAGGAGGTCGCCGTGCCGCGCCTTCGGTCGGTGGTCCCCAGTTGATTCAGCCGGCCGCGGCGGTAGGCCCCTGACCGAATGCCGGGACGTCCTCCACCTCCACGTCCAGGCGCAGCCGCTGGAATCTGATCTGAGCGGATGCCTGTAGACGCCGCGGTCGATGGATCGGTCGGCGCTGATCTCCGCGACCAAGTCGGGGCGGATCAGGGTCGCGTCCAGGAAGTCGCGGGACCCCCATGAGGCCGCGAAGCGGACGCCCTGCCAGGGGTGTCCGGGGTCGGCGGCCGTCAGCTGCTCGGCAATCTGGCGGGCCTGCTCCGGGCGCAGGGGTACGGTGCGGCCGACCGTACGGAGCCGACCGGTGTGATCGTGGCGGCCGAGGATGAGGAGTTGGGGGCGGGTGAGGGTGCCGGTGATGGCGCCGATGACCGCTTCGGTGGTGTCCCGGCGGCGGATCTTGGTCCACCCGCGATAGTTGGGCAGGTAGCGCTGGTTCATGCCCTTGACCAGGAGGCCCTCCACCCCGGACACATCCGTCCAGGACTCCAGCCACTCCCGCGCCTTCACCACGTTTGTGGTCATCGGACATAGCGACCACGGCGCGGTCAGAGCGCGGGACGAGAACGGGACCTCCAGCCGACGGCGGCGCTCCCGGTACGGCAGTGTGAGCAGCTCGGTGCCGTCTGCCTGGAGGATGTCGAAGGTGACGTAATAGGCGGGCAGGCGGGCGGCCAGGGCGGGGGCGGTGCGGGCGCGGGCGGCGGCGCGGCGTTGCAGCGCCTCGAAGGACAGGGTGCCGGCTTCGGGGTCCCAGACGAGGGCCTCGCCGTCGAGGACCAGGCCGAGCGGGAGCTGCTCGGCGGCCGCGACGAGGATGGGGAAGCGGTCCTGTACCAAGGCGTCGCGGCGGGTCTGCAGCAGCACACGCCCGCCAGGGCCGGTGGGGGTGAACACCAGCATCCGGTACCCGTCGAACTTCTGCTCGTAGGCCGGATCCCGCAGAACGCCAGGAGGCGGGATCGTCTCGGCGGCCTGCGCCAGCATCGGCCGAACCGGAGGCCGCAGCACCACTGGGGTCCTCCTCTCTGCTCGCGCCGGCCCCCTTACCGCCAGCCTGCCCGCGCCCAGGGAGCGTGGCTCGGCGGGGGAGGCCGGACGGCCGCACGTGAACGGTGAAGGCCGGCTGCGCTGCGTGGCGCCGAACGGGTCACTAACCGGGGCGTCGACTTCCCTTCCTATCTGGCCGGACTGCCCTGGAGCGTGGAGCCCATGAAGGGGTGGGCGCGGGGTGAGCGGTATTCCCACCGCGGCGACGTGCCCGACAGCCCCGGCTGGAGCGATGAGCAGAAGGAGACGGTCGACCGGATGTGGGCCGAGATCCGGCAGCTGTCGATCGACGTCGTTGACCACCCCCACTGGACGAGCGTCCCCACTGACATCCTGGTGGCGCCGAGTGGCCGCCCGGCCCCGGCTGGTGATCCTGCAGGCGCCAGTGTGGACACGGTCGGGCCGGCGGGTGGCACCGCTGCCGTACTCGATCCACCAGCGGGGAGGCTCCGGCGGCGGCCGCCGGCGTGCCCGCTCTGCATCCGCGGCCCGGACAACGGTGATTCTCTCGTCGACACGGGCGAGGGTGAGCTCCAGCCAGCGGCGTATGACCAGGAGCTGGTCCAGTGCCGGGGGGCAAAGGCAGAAGAGGTTCCTGCATGGCGGCTACGCCGCTTCTGCTGCTTCGGGGGCTTCGGTCCGGCGGGCCTGCTGCTTAAGCTGCATGCGGCTCTCCTAAATCGAACAGAATTACGATTAAGGGGTGACCGACGAAACCTCCTTCCCTGACGATCTCCTTCAGCTGCAGGAACGCCTCCACCGCGCCCATGCCGAGCACCGGGCAGGAGTCGGTCCTGGAGGTGCTGCGGACCATGCCATCGGTCATCGCGTGCCCAGGCGTCGCAGATGCCGTGCAACTGCGCGGCGGTTGGCTCGGTCAGGCCGGAGTTACCGAGCATGGCGCACACGGCCCAGTGCGCGGAGTTGAGCCGTTGGCACCGGTCCGGCGGTGCGCGCCGCGGCCTTCGTAGACGTAGCCGTGCGGGCACACCATCACTGAGTACGCGATGTCGCTGTAGTCCTCCTCGTCGTCGACGAGGTGCTGTGCCTGGATGGCGCGGACACGTCCGGCGCACTGGCGGTGCGCGTCGGGGTTGGCGAGGGACGCGGGGACGTACGAGCCTTCGTAGTGGACCTTCACACCCCGCGTGGACGCGATATGGGCCAGGGCCGTAGCGCGAGGCGCGGGCGCCCCACTGGGCGCGGGATACGAACTTCACCTGGGGGCGGTGCCCACGGCGGTACTGATGACCCGGGCCGGGCCCGCGTGCAGGGCGTCGGCAGTGATCGGGTCGGGCAGGCCGTGGCGACGCCACTTCGTGTTGGAGGGGCCTGCCGAGCCCTGTATGCCCTGCGGTCCCTGTATGCCCTGCGGGCCGGGCGGGCCCTCGACGGCCAGAGGAGATAGTTGGGGCTTCGCGGCCGGGCCGTCGAGGATCTCGCGGACGGTCCGCAGGTCGTAGCGGGAGTAGGCGCGGTCAGGGCCCCCGACATGTAGGCGTCGTACTCAATGCCGATGTCCCCGCCCGGCGTGTCCTGCACCTAGTCGATCAGGAGCCGAGCATCCTGCCGACCTTCGCCGCCGTCGCGAAGTACTACGGAGCCGGCGTCGACATCTGCCCGCCCCGGCGGGGCAACCGCAAGGGTGTCGTCGAGAAGGCCAACCACTCAGCGGCCCAGCGCTGGTGGCGAACCGTCCCGGACGGCATCAGCATCGAGGCAGGCCAGAACGGCGTGGACAAGCTGGCCGTCCAGATGGACGGCCGCAAGCGCAAGCTCGACGGAGCCTCGACCACGGTCGCCGCGCTCGCCGAAGCCGAGCCGCTGCTGGACCTGCCGACCCGCCCCTACCCCGCCGAACTGGAGCAGACCCGAGTCGTCAGCCCGCAAGGACTCGTCTCCTTCGCTGGCAACCACTACTCCGTCCCGCCCGGGCTGACCGGCGCCCACGTGACGGTCCGGATCCGCCTCGGCGAGGACGACCTGCATGTGGTCACCGCCGGCCGCGCGGTCATCGCCCACCACCGCCGGGCACCGGACGGAGCCGGCCAGACCGTCCGGGACGCCGGGCACGTCATCGCCCTCGAACGAGCCGTTCTCGCCTCGTTCTCGGACAAGGCTCCCTGCCGCACCAAGGTCCGCCGGCCTCCATCGGCCGCGGCCCAGGCGGAAGCCGAAAAGCTTCGCGGCCGACCTGAATCGGACGTCGCGAACCGGGTCGTCATCGACCTGTCTCACTACGCCGCCGTCGCCGACCGGCTGCGGCAGGCCCCCACCCACGAAGACCAGGAGCGCGAGAGTGAGTGACACAATGCCGATGAGCGAGGCCCGCCGCTACCAGCAGCTGCGAGGACACCTGTCCTATCTGAAACTCAACGACGCCGCCGAAGCCCTGCCCCGCGTCCTGGACCAGGCCCGAGCCGAGCGGATGACTCTGACCACCGCACTGGAGAAGCTCCTCGAGATCGAAGTCGAGGCGACCGAGGCACGCAAGCTGTCCTCCCGGCTGCGGTTCGCCTGCCTGCCAGAACCATGGACCCTCAACGATTTCGACTTCGCCGCCCAGCCCGGCGTCGACGAGAAACTCATCCGCGATCTGGCGACCCTGAGGTTCCTCGACAACGCCTCCAACGTCCTGCTGGTCGGCCCGCCCGGCGTTGGCAAGACCATGCTGGCGGTCGCACTCGCCCGCTCAGCGGTCGATGCCGGCCACCGCGTCTACTTCACCACCGCAGCCGAACTCGCGGCCAAGTGCCACAAGGCCGCACTCGAAGGCCGCTGGTCGAGCATCATGCGGTTCTTCGCCGGACTCCGCCTGCTCGTGATCGACGAGCTCGGCTACCTGCCGCTGCCGGGCGACGGCGCTTCGGCACTCTTCCAGGTGATCAACCAGAGGTATCTGAAGTCGAGCACGATCCTCACGACCAATGTCGGTATTGCCGACTGGGCCGGTGCCTTCGGTGACGCGACTGTCGCCGCTGCGATGCTCGACCGGCTTCTGCACCGCGCTGCCGTGGTCGGCATCGATGGCCCGTCCTACCGTCTGCGCTCGCACCAGTCCCACTCCGACAACCTCCGCAGGGGGGTGACCGGACGTGCTGGTTGAATTCCGAGAGTGCCCCATCTGCTGGACGTCATTCCAGGTCAACGCCAATGCGGCGGACCGGCACACCTACTGCACACCCCGCTGCAAAGCAGAAGCAGGCCGACGCAGGCGCCGCGAACGCGACGAAGCTGCGGACGCTGCTGAAACCGAAACGCTGACGGTGGCGTCGCCAGATCCGACACCCCTGGCGCCTACGGCCGTCCGGAACTGCCCGCACTGCGACAAGCCCGTCACCATCGTCGCCCTGCTGGCCACTCCCGAAGCCGCACGACCCACCATCCCAGCAGCAAGCCGGGACGTGATCCCGATGCGCCGAAGCTGACACCGTCCGACGGGAATCGGGACGACACGATCAGCCGCCCTTCACTACAGTCACATGGGAAAGGATGTGGACATGGCACTGGTCAAAAAGGGATCGCGGCTCATCACCGTGGACGACACCACCTACCGGTGGCGGCTCCGCGGACGGCCGACCTACGACCAAGGCCTGGTCCATTCACCCCTTACCTACGCAGCCGAACATGCCGAGACGCCGGGCACCACACTGGTGATCACCACCAACCAGCCGCACCCGAGCAACTGGTTCGGAACACAAGGCAGCCCGATCCTGCCCGCCCAGGTCGCCGACAGCATCCGCACCGCTCTCGCCGCCGGCTGGACGCCCGAGAACCCGGGCTCACCGTTCCACCTCGACCAGTCAGCTGGCTTCGTCTCGTCCCACTGACCCACCCGCGCTCAAGGACTCACCGACCCAGCCATCGGTGAGTCCTTTGCTTTCCGCTCCCCACATTTCCCCAGTTGGTTCACTCCGTGAACCAACTGGGGCGAAGAGCCGCAGTGAGGAAAATTCGAGATCCGCATCACCTTGGAACGAGGAGAGTACGCAGGCCGTCCGGGGCCAGCCTGCGTACGTACGTGCCTGCCGGCCTGCTTAGAGGTCGTTTCGTCCCGTTGTTTTATCCCGGGATCGGTTGTTTGGTCTGTGGTGTCGGGTCGCGCCAGGAAATGGTGTTCTCGCTGGTGAGGCGGCGGGCCATGAGGTCGGTCATGGCGATGTGGATCACGGCTTCGGAGCGGGTGGGCAAGGCTTCGTAGTCGCGGGCCAGGCGGCGGTGGAG
>NZ_LIVQ01000015.1 GCF_001905445.1 Streptomyces sp. CB00455
ACAACGGGACGAAACGACCTCTTAGCTTGTTCTTTATCTACCAAGATCTTCCTGGCTTGCCGATGGCCTTGAGGGTCTCGGGGCGTTTGACGGTCTTGCCGACGTCGTAGCGGGGTGCCCGGTGTTTGTTCTTGGCGCCGGGTGGCCGTCCGGGGCCAGCGCCTCGGGGTTTGGGAACACGGGCCGGGCAGGCGAGGTGAGCGCGGATGTTCCTGAACCCCCGGCGGACCCGGGCCGGAGTGAGCCGGTCGGAGGTGGTGGGTTTCTCCCAGGGCCGACGGAGGTCCGCGGCGAGCGGCCGGGCGAGCCGGAGCTGGGTGTGAGCGACGATCAGGATCCAGGTCCAGCGGTCCGCCGCCTCGGGAGTACGGAGTTTCGGGGTGGTCCATCCGAGGGTCTGCTTCGCGAAGCGGAAGGTGTGCTCCAGATCAAAGCGGCGGAGAAATGCCTGCCAGAAGCGGTCCACATCGTCCGGGGTGGCGCCGGTCTTCGAGGACCATAACCACACCGGCGGGGCATCCCGGTCCTTCGATAGATGCTCGACCTTCAAGCGCATCAACGTCCCCTCGACCAAGGGAAGTTCACCGTCGTGGTCGAGCCAGGAGGAGCGGTGGGTGAGCCTTGGGTGGACCCGGTCCCACGCCTGGGTTTCGGCCTTGCCGTAGTTGGTGGTGTCCGTGATCGTGGTGATCGCGGGTTCGGGCCAGGTCTCCGGCTTGGTGAAGCGGAATTCCGGGCCGTGCTTGGGCGGCCGGCCGTTGACGCCGTGCATCCGCGGTTGTTTCGGCAGACGCATCACGCGGTCGGAGCGGACCCGGCCGACCAGCTCGACTGGCAGGTCACGCAGGACCCATGCCAGGCGGGTGACGTCGTAGCCGGCGTCGCTGACGATCACGATATGCGGGTCCCCGGTCTGCCACTGGCCCGCGGCGATGAGCCTCTCGACGACACCCCTAACTGGGCGGCGGTGATCGCGGTCGCGTCGTCCGCAGGGCCGAGCCGCACCACGTCCAGGATCGCGGTCCAGGACGTGGCACCCGGCTCCAGGACGGCGACGAAGGAGTAGGGCCAGCCCGGAATGAACTGCGAGGCCGTCTTCGCGCGGCCGTAGACATGGCAGAACAGCCGATCGGCCGAGCACGGTGCGTCGGAGCGAAGCCACGGCGACACATCGACCGCCAGGACCAGGCGCCCGCCGTCGAAACGCGGCAGCGACAGCCCGGCCAGCACCGCCCGCAGCCGGCCGAAGTCGATCCGGCCCTGGTTCAAGCCGCCGTACATCGCTCCGTGCCCACGCCGGTGCTCGGGCAACAGCGTCAAGTCCACCGGGGACTTCACCGCACCGTCCGCACACAGCACCGCGTCTGCCAGCTCGAACAACTCGTCGCGCCGAGCGGTCAGACACTCGTAGAACTCTCCCCGGAAGCGTGACGCTTCCGCGAACGCTTCCCTCCGGACAGCATCTGGCAGCAGACTCACCCTCACGGCCTTCGTCGTGGTCATGTGCACCTTGGTCGGAGCACAGGATCAGACGAAGGCCGCCCCCATGTCCGGCGAATGCCCAGGTGAGCGACCTAGTGCGAGACGTCGTTCGATGCCGGATGCCACATCGATCCAAACATGCCAATGCGAGTACGACCCACCGGACTCGACAACGCTCACCAGGCGATCTCTCCGTCCTCGTCTACGGAGGGATGGGCGACGGAGTCAAGCCAGTCGGTCCGATCGTGGTGTTCCATGGCCTCGGCCACCTCGTGGAGCCAGGTTCCAAGGCTCGGCCACCCCAGGAAGTAGGCATAGTCGGCGTGCGGGGCACGACCGAGATGGTCATGCCACAACCCCGGGCCCGCGTCGATGAAGTGCTCGTCGCCATCGCCGCCGGCGAAGGGGACCCACTGCGTTCCCCACCACGGAGCCTCCTGCTCGTCTGGGTCGTCCTCGCCCTCCCAGATCTTCATGCGCCTCTGTCTCACGTCGGCGATTGCATCCGTGGAGTACAGCGGGCCGCACGGCAATATGCCGAGATAGGACGAATCCCCGTCGTGACACAGCAGGGACGCGCGCAGGTCGTTGGGAAGACGTACGCCCAACGCGACTTCGAGCTGGTCGACGGCATGTGGCGAAGCCGGAGGAGCAAGCTCTGCGAGTCGAGCGGGCGCATGCCGGGCCAGCCATGTGTCGATGCGCTGCCACGAGGTGGCAACAGGTGGAATCACCGGCGTGATGCCGATCAGAGGCGGCTCAATCATGAGCTGAAGCATCTCACCCGGGTTCAGCAGCAGGCTGAGAGGTGCAGGTTAGGGGCACTTCTCATGCGCTTGGGCGGGCTGGAAGATAAAGAACAAGCTCCTTACGTTGTTGGTGGGTCGATTCCGCTCACTCGTAGGATCGGAAGGCCCTGGGGCACTGGGTGTGGCTGTCAAGCTCATGCCGCACGTGTGGCTTCTACTGATTGGCCGCCCGGTGCCCCGCGACGACTCGGCCACTGATTGGGATGCGCGCGGAGATCGCTTGGTAAGGACACGCTGGCGAGGTCGTCTGCTGGGACCAGTACCGGAACTTCGGAGGTGAGCGTGCCCGAACTCTGGGCCGGAACGGACGCGGGCAAAGCCGAGCATCACTGCACGGTTATCGACACCGAGGGCAAGCGGAGGAAGATCACAACCAACGCCTTGTCCATCCTGACCGCCGTGATCATGCTGCGGGAGGTTCAGGTTCCCGACGGCGTCACCGACACCCTCCGAGCCGCCCTCGCCGAGGAGCGTGACAGGTGGCATCGGCAGGTCGGTGAGGCGACCCGTCACTTCACCGACCGCGCGCAGGAGTTCATCTTCACCTTCCGCGGTCCCATCGGAGTCCTGTGGATGCGCTACTGCGGGACCGCCCGCATGGTCTGGATCTCCGACCGGACCGAGGAGACGAGGCTGCGGCACCTCCTGGAGATCACGGAGCACTTCCACACCCTGTTCTTCGGCAGCCGATGGCGCCTGCGTTCACGCGTACGGGCGATGGGAGAGCTGCAACGCCTGATGAGCGTGATCGAGGAAGAAGGCCGGCCGCCATTGCCCCAGAGCCGCACGGCACCCGCCGTCGAGGTGTGACAGGCGCCCCTACGGATCGGACTCCCGAACAGGAGCGCCAGCCGCCACGGCTACGCTGCTCCGCGCTGAACGCGCAACGCAGAGCCCGGCACAGGCTACAGGCGTGGAGCTGTCCACCGCTGCGGGTCAGCCTGGCCATGCGGGCTGCCCGCTTGCGGAGTTCTGCCGGGGCGGTCAGATGCGGCGGGGTTCGATGACTACCTCGGGTGAGGAAGACCGCACTACGCTGGCGGCAGGGACGACGGTGCTGCCCATGCAGACGCTGGCCGCAATGGCCGAGTGGCGGCCCACGGCGATGCCGGGGCCGAGGGTGATCATGCTGCCGGTCTGGACCTGGTCGCCGATCAGGCTTCCGAACTGGGACGTGGTGCACCGGTAGGGCGGTTCGTCGCCGGAACCGTGAAGGACGATCTCCTTGACGGGTACGCGCATGTCGTAGTTCCACAGGCTGATCGCCGCGATGACGAGGTTCGCGGACAGGTGGGCGTCGGCCCCGATGATGGAATGGCCGATGCCCACCTGGTGGCCGAGAACGGCGTTCTCCCCGACGAAGGAGTGGGTGACCTCGCATCCGAAGCCGACCGAGACGCCGGCGGCGAGGACGGAGCGCTTGCGGACCGTCGAGAATTCGTGAACACGGACACCGGAGCCGATGATCACGTCTTCGCCGATGATCGCGGTGGGGTGGATCCGTGCGGTGGGGTGGATCCGCTCGGGCACAACCTGAAGGGCGTCGTCGTGGAGGCTGTCCCAGCGGGTGAGGAAGTCGGACAGCTCGAACTCGCTGATCTTCGCGTAGCCGGTGGCGTCCAGGCCGGACGCTGAAGGGCTGCGGACGTAGTCACCGATACGGATGGTCTCGGGCACCTGCTTGCTCCTGGGCGTCGTCGGGTCGGGAGGTTCACGCGGCTTCGGCGGCGTCACGGCGCAGGAAGTCAGGTAGGGCCGCGGGGGTGTTGTCGAGCCAGGCGACGTAGCGGGCCACGCCTTCGGCCACCGTGATCCGGGGCTCCCACTCCAGGGCGGCGGTCATGCGGGCCGTGCCGGCCGTCCCGCCGAGCGGGTCACCCTCAGGCAGCGGCCGGTCCTGGAACTCGGCATCGCGGTAGTGGTTGCGGATGAGCTGGGCCACGTCCGCGATGGAGGTGGCCTGGCCGGTGCCGACGTTCAGGGTCTGCCGGTCGGCGCCGGGGGCGAGCATGGCCATGATGGTGGCGTCGGCGATGTCTTCGACGTGGACGAAGTCGCGGACCTGCCGGCCGCCGCCGTTCAGGTGCAGGGGAAGGCCGAGCTTCGCGCGCATCGCCATCCAGGCGACCACCCAGGAGTGCGAGCCCTCCTTGACGGTCTGGGGCTCGCCGTAGACGGAGAAGTACCGGACCGAGGTGTGGGAGACGTTGGCCTTGCCCAGCACCAGCGCGGTCTGTGCCTCGCCCCACGCCTTCGTGTTCGCGTAGACGGAGAGCGGGGCCAGGGGCTGGTCCTCGTGCCAGGTCTGCACGTTGCGGCGCTTGGGGTCGCCGTTGCCGTAGACGGCCGCCGAGGAGACGAACACGAAGCGGTGCACGCGCGCGTTGCAGCGGCTGACGGCGTCCAGGAGGACCTGGGTTCCGGTGACGTTGGTCTGGATCGCGGCCATGGGGTTTCGGGTGCAGGCGGCCACGTCGGCGACGGCGGCGGCATGGATGACGTAGTCGGCTTCCCGGACGACGTGGTCCATCAGGGTCGCGTCGGCGATGTCGCCCACGATGGTGTCGCGGTCGGTGGTGCGCACACCGAACAGGTCGCTGTAGACGGTGGCGGGGTAAGCGTCGAGCTTGCCCACGGCGATCACGCGGGCCCCCGCTGCGCGAAGGCGGACGGTGATGCGGGAGCCGACCAGGCCCCCGCCCCCGGTGACCACCACGGTTGAGCCGGCGAGGGCGGCGGACAGGTCAGCGTCGGTCAGCGGCACGGCGGTTTCTCCTCGGACTCGGCGGGATGGCATAGGGGAGCGGGGAGGTTGCGACCGGGCCGGCTTGGGACCGCCTCCCCGCCACCCGGCAGGCACCGCCCGGGGCAGGGGTGGGCTCCATCGGAAGGAGCGGTGAAACGGCCCCGGGCGGCGTGATGAACAGTGAACTCGCCTGGGTCAAAGCTGAGTACGGTGGAGACGGAGGGAACCCGTTCAACCCGTTCAAGATCGCTTGCGAGGGGGCCGACGTTGGCAGGAGACCGGACGCCGAACAGCGCGTTAGCGGACGTGATCACCGAGTCCGGGGCCACGTACTACGCGCTGGCCAGGGAGATCCGCTCTGTGGCGGCCGAGGCCGGCCAGCGATTGAGTACCGGGCCGTCGGCCGTCGCCTACTGGGTCGCCGGGGGTACACCGTCCGGCCAGACGCCGTTCTACATCGCCGAGGCTCTGACGAGACGGACCAAGCGACGGGTGACGGTTGCCGAGATCGGTCTAGGCTGCGAAGGCGGCGGGGCCATGGAAGCAGATCCACTGGCCGCCATCGCCGATCTCGGGAGATCCGTCATGCAACGTCGCCGCGACTTCCTCGGCGCCGCGTTCACCGCCGCCGCCGTCGGTCTGCCGCTGGCCTACGACCACGAAGCGGTCGCCGCGACGCTCCGAGCGGCCGAGACCGGCGGCAGCGTCGGCCCCACCGAGGTGACCACGGTCCGGCAGCTGACCGAGATGTTCCGCAGCGTGGACGAACGCATGGGCGGCGGCCACGGCCTGACCACCGTCACCGCCTTCTGACCGACACCGTCGCACCGATGCTGACCGCCCGGTTCCCCTCCGCCACGGTCCGGTCCGAGGCGTTCGGGGCTGCGGCCCAGCTGGCTTGCCTGGTCGGCTGGAAACACCACGACCTCGGCCGGGAGGGCGCCGCCCAGCGGTACTACCTGCTGGGCTACCAGCTCGCCTGTGAGGCCGACCCGAACGGCCACGCAGCGTGGATGATGCGGGCACTGACCCATCAAGCCCTCGACCTGGGCCACCCCGGCTCATGTCCCGAGCTTGCAGAGGCGGCCCTGGGCAGGGCCGTGGGGAAGGTCGACCGGCAGACCGAGGCCCTGCTGTTGGTGACGTGCGCCAGGGCGTACGGGGCCGGCGGCCAGAGCGCCAAGGCCGCACGGGCGCTTCTGGCCGCCGAGGACGCCGTGACGGACACCCGGGACCCGGTCACCGCCTACGCCGCCGCCTCAGGGCCGGTGGCGGCCACGGTCGCCTCGCACATGGGCAAGACCCTGACCGCGATGAAGGACCACACCGCCGCCGAACGGCACTACCGCCGGGCCCTGGCAGGCCGAACCCCGGGCACGTACCAGCTCAAGCACGGGCTGACCATGGCCAACCTCGGGCGATCGGTGGCCGGGCAGAACCGGCACGAGGAAGCCGTGGGCCTGTGGACCAGGTCCCTGGACTTCATGGGCGGTGTGGTCTCCGACCGCAACCGGCAGGCAGTCAGGGAAATCCAGGCGGCGGCCGCCCGGTACCGCCAGCGCGGTGTGGCAGGCGCGGCGAGCCTGAACCAGCGCGCCACCGAACTGCTCACCAACCAGGCGTGAAAGGAACGAACACCAGAATGCCGAAGATCGGGGTTGTGGTCCTGACCATGGGCGACCGGCCCGCAGAACTGGGGGCCCTGCTGGCCTCGGTGGCCGCTCAGGAAGGCGATCCGGCGACCGTCGTGGTCCTCGGCCAGGGTGTGAAGCTCCCGCCCCTCCCGGACGGCGTGGACGGCGTGGAGCTGGCGGAGAACCTGGGGATCCCCGGCGGGCGGAACGCCGGCGTGGCCTGGCTGCGCGAGCGCGGCGGCGTGGACGTCGTCGTGGTCCTGGACGACGACGGCCTGTTGCCCCGCACCGACACCTTCCGCCTGATCCGCGAAGCGTTCGCCAGCAGGCCACGCTTGGGCATCGCGGGCTTCCGCATCGCGGACGAGACCGGGGAGAGCCAGCGCAGGCACATCCCCCGTCTGGGTGGCAAGAACCCGCTGGTATCCGGGCCGGTGACCACGTTCCTAGGCGGCGGCCACGCCATCCGCATGACCGTGATCGACCAGGTAGGCGACTTCCCCACCCAGTTCTTCTACGCCCACGAGGAGACCGACTTCGCCTGGCGGGCGCTGGACGCCGGCTGGGAGATCGACTACCGGGCGGACATGGTGCTCCAGCACCCGCGCACCGAGGCGTCCCGACACGCGGTGTACTACCGCAACACCGGCCGGAACCGGGTCTGGCTGGCCAAGCGGCACCTGCCCGCCGTCCTGGTCCCGGTCTACCTCGCGACGTGGGCCGCGTACACGCTCGCGCAGCGACCCCCGCTGTCGGGCCTGGCCTCCTGGTGGGCTGGCTTCTTCGAAGGCGTACGAGTGCCGTGCCCGCCGAGGCGGCCCATGCGGTGGCGGACCGTGTGGCGGATGACCAGGCTGGGCCGACCCCCGGTCATCTGACGCCCCGATATGGGTTCGCTTTGCTGGCTGCTGCCCAGCCCGGAGCTTCGGGTGACAGCATGAAGGCCATCGTGCAGGCGGTGGTCTCGGGCTTGCTGGTGCAGCTCGGACACACGGTCACAGAACCGTCCAAGGACAGTGACCTGCTTGTTCTCGCCGAGGGTCATGGGGCCGAAGAGTAGGTCAAGCCGCTCGTTGTAACGCCCTCGGAGTGTTGGGCGACCGGGCTGTAGTCGGGGTCCGTGAGGGGTGATGCCGTCAAGATCCGCTGCATGGTGACCGGCCGTTCTGCTTCACTTTCGCCCATGACCGACACCCGTGAGGCCCTCGACCGCGCCTCCGCGCCGACGGCCGCGCGTTGGTCGAGGAGTACGTCGTTCCCGAGCCGACCCGGGCACCTTCACCGCCCTGGCCGGCCCCTCGGCGGGGGAGCTGCCGCTGTGCTGCGAGGGCACGCTGGAGTAGCCACGCGCGAGATCCCGTTCGGCGGACGCCCGACGGTGCCGCGAGTGCCGGTGTCGTGCGGGGCGTCGAGGGCTGCCGGCCGTCCCGGATTCGGGTCGATGACGGCCTGACACCGCGGTCTCCCGACGGCTTACGGGTGACCCGATTCGTCGGACAAACCTGTCGGTGGACGGGCAAGCTGTTCGCCGACGGAGGAGACGAGGAGGTCAGGGTGATCGAGACGATCGTCGCGGTGGTGGGGGCGGTCAGCACCCTGGCGGGTGTCGGAATCGGTGTCGCGGGCTACCGCAGCCAGGCTGCGCTGCTCCGCCTGCAGGCGGCACAGCTCCAGCGGCAGACCGAGGACGCCGAACGGGCCCAGCGCCTCGCGGAGGCGGCCGAGCGGCGGGCCCAGGCGGCGGAGCGCCGCGCCGTCGAGGCCGGCCAGCAGCGGGTCGCGCAGGAGGAGAACGCCGACCGGGCCCGGGAGCGTCGGCTCCTCCTCGCCCACGCCCGGCACTTCACCGTCGAGGCGGAGCGCAACGCGGTGCGGGTCGGCTACCGGGGCCGGTTCCCCGTGACGGACGTCCGGGTTTACTGGCGGGGGACCGACATCACCCCGGGTGGCCTAGGCCTGGGCCTGTCCGTCCCGTCGGACCTCGCGCCGTACGACCCCCGGGCCGGGATCCTGGTGGCTCCGGTGCCGGGGCTGCCGGACGGGACCAGGCCCGCCTTCGCGGACATCCACGTGGACTTCACCGACGTGCACGACCGGCGCTGGCGCCGTCGCGGGAACGGCGCGCTGCTCCTGCGCGGCGGCAACGGCGAGTGGGACCCGGCGCCCACCTCCTGGCTGGAGGACGATCCGGCTCAGCCCTGGGACCCCCGTTCCGTCGGACACCAGCCACAGGGCTGGCCGCAGCGGCAGCTGCCACCGCTGCCGTGGCCGGCGGCGGTGCCCGGCCTGCCGGAGCCGGGCACAGCCCCGATCACCGGGCTGCCCGACGGCCGGCCACGCCCGACGTATGGCGACACCCCCCTCTCGTCCGACCGCCTGCTGCGCGCGCAGCCGAAGACGAAGGCGAGCAGACCGGCGGAGCGCCAGGGCCAGTGGTACACGGCCCAACCCGTCGCTCCGGAGCACCCACGGCCCCCCATGCTGCCCGTCCTCGCCGTCCTTGGGATCGGACTCGGTGTCATCTGCCTGCTGTTCCTGGCGTTCTAGGCAGATCGATAGCTGTTGCGGGTCATGACGTTGTTGACGCTCCCGGCAGGGCATATCCGTGCAGCTGCGGTGTGCCGGGGCTCGTCGCTCTATGGCTGGCGCACCGCACCCGAGGAGGTGGCTTCAGGTAGTCGGGGCCCAGAGTCCGTCGGCTGCACCGCGGGCGAGGTGCTGGGCGTAGACGGCGACCTTCCAGGTGATGACGGATCGGCACTCCTCCAGCGCCTGGATCTGTGCGTCGACGCGCTGTCGATGGGTGTCGAGCAGGTGCAGGCGTTCCGCTTCGTTGCCCGGTCCGTGGCGTACCAGTTCGGCGAAGTGCTTGAGGTCGGCGAGCGGCATGCCGGATTCGCGGAGTTTGACGCAGATCAGCAGCCATTCGACGTCGACGGGGGTGTAGCGCCGTCGGCCGCCCGATGTGCGCTGGACGGGTCCGACGAGCAGGCCCTCGCGCTCGTAGAAGCGCAGCGCGTGCACGCTCAGTCCGGTGCGCTCGGCCACCTCGCCGATGCTCAGCGACTGCGCGGCAGCCTCGCTGGTCGTCATCCCGCTCACCCCTTGGCTTGATCTAGACCTCGCTCTAGATCGTAGCGTCCGCAGCATGACCATCACTGATCAGCAGTCGCTCGGCTCGACCTTCTCTGCCTCCACCACCGCCGAGGACATCGTGGCCAGCCACGATCTCTCCCGAAAGACGGCTGTGGTGACAGGGGGTTATTCCGGGCTCGGCCTGGCCACCACGCTGGCGCTGACGGCCGCCGGAGCCCGGGTCATCGTTCCTGCCCGTCGCCCCGACGCTGCCCGTGCCGCTCTGCAGGAGTTGAAGAACTGCGAGGTCATCCCCATGGACCTGGCCGACCTCGCCAGTGTCCGCTCAGCCGCCGCGCGCCTGAGCGACCGGCTCGACCGGATCGATGTCCTGATGGCCATCGCCGGCGTCATGGCCACCCCAGAGCGGCGTGTCGGGCCCGGCTGGGAAGGCCAGCTCACCGCCAACCACTTCGGGCACTTCACCCTCGCCTGCGAGCTCTATCCCCTCCTGGCCGCCGCGGACGGCGCGCGCGTCGTCGTCAACAGCTCCGCCGGACACACCCTGACCGGCATCCGCTGGCACGACCCGCACTTCCGTACCGGCTACGACAAGTGGCTGGCCTACGGCCAGGCCAAGACCGCCAACGCCCTGTTCGCCGTGCACCTAGACGCCATCGGGCAAGGCGACGGCGTCCGGGCCTTCGCCCTTCACCCCGGCAAAATCATCACCGGCCTCCAGCGCGAGATGGCCTTGAAGGAACAGATCGACCGCGGCTGGGTGGACGAGCACGGCAATGTCATCGGCGAGGGCTTCAAGACCCCCTCCCAGGGCGCCGCCACCGGCCTGTGGGCCGCCACCTCCCCACTCCTCGATAACCGGGGCGGCCTCTACCTGGAGGACTGCGACATCGCGCGCGTCTCTGCCCCCGGCACCCCCATGGACGACGGCGGCGTCCGCGCCTACGCCATCGATCCCGACGAGGCCGCCCGGCTCTGGTCGACGTCTCTCGCCGCCACCGGCGCCACGCCGATCACCCGATGAAGCCGCGCTCTGCATCTGCCCGTGCTGCCCGCCGCTGCGGCGGGCAGCACGGTGCGGACCGTCCCCGGGCCGATCACGGCCGCGCCGGGCAGAGACCTCCGGCATTCCGCCGTCTGAGGCCAAGGGATAAAGGGATCTAGCTGCCCGGAGTCCCACGCCCGCCCGCGTGAGGAGCCTGAACGATGACGTACGCCAGCAGCGCCCGGCAGCCCGAGCCGGAGCCGGGCCAGACCTGGTCAAGGGGTGCCGAGAGCCCCGCAGACGGTCCGGAAGCCGGTGTCGCGTCCAGTGCCGTGAACGATTCCAACGTCGTGCCCATCACCGCAGCTCACACCAGCCGTCAGGGGGCTCCCCGGCACGCTGACACCTCTCTCCCTAACCCTGAGACAGCAGCGAAGGGGAAGAAGTCCACTCCAACGGCAGGGAAGGTACAGGCCGATGCTCTGAGGATGCTGGGGTGCGTACGGATAGCCACGGTTCGGCAGATGGCTCAGGTGATCACGGGGGAAGAGTCGGACGGCCGGTCGTACGTGCGCAGGGCGATGGTGGAACTGGAGAAGCTCGGGCTGGCGGAGACGAACGGCAAGGACGGCAAGCACCGGATCTGGAACCTCACCCCGGCAGGGCAGAAGGCTCTGGCCGACGGCAACGAACTACCGGCACGCCCGAAGGCCGGCACCGGAGCGAAGGCTGTCCGAGCCGGGCTTGGCCCGCACGGTCTCGCGGTGACCGACACGATCCTCGCCTACACCGACACCGTCCTGCGCGGTCGCCGGGAGTACCTGACCGACTGGCAGGTGGAGGTCAACCACGCCATCAAGCAGACCGGCCTGTCCTTCAACACCGACGCCGTCCTCGCCGTGCCGACCAAGACCAGCGAGGTCCGCCTCTTCGAACTCGACAACGGGTCGATGAGTCGGGCCCGCCTCGCGAAGGAGGTCTGGGACTACAAGCGCTACGCCGGGCACCGCGTCTGGGAAGGAGCCCGCGGCACCATCGGCGGGACGTACCCGTTCTGGCAGCGCCACCGCTACACCCGCTCCAAGACCTTCCCGCGGCTGCACGTCGTCCTGGCGGGCAAGGCCGAGCACCTCCTCGACAACCGCCTCCAGGCGCTCACCGCCGACGTGAAGGGCATCACCATCGCGGTGTGGGCGAACACCCTGCCCCGGCTCCAGGGCGGCGAGCCCTGGTACGAGATCGGCGTGGACGACCCGCACCAGCGCCGCGCCCGCTACCCCGAAGCGGTCGGCCGCTGACTGGTGCTGGGCAAGCCCAAGGGGAGCCTGGGCAAGCCACCCGCGAGTGCGGCTTGCCTACCCTGCCCGGAGGCACTGCGGGCAGGCGGCATCGGTCACGGCCACCCCGGTCTTCCCGGCGAGGGGCTGGCTGACCGATGACGGGTGACCGATGACCGGTCACCGTCTCGGCTGGGGGTTGCATGGACCGGTCACGGCGCTGACGTGCTGGTTGACCGATCGCGGGAGGCGGATCGGTCACAGCTGGCCTGCCGATCGGTCACGGCCCTGGCTGGGCAAGCCCTCGGCTCGGAGGGCTTGCCCAGTGTCCGGATCACGTGGCGGGACGGCTCCCGAGGTCGTGGCGTCACTGTCTGGGACGCGGAGGCCCGGAGCCGGCCGACGCCTCCTCGCCGGTCGTAGACCGGAGTCATGAGACGAAACAAGCAAGAGATCCCGGCCGTGCTCGGGCAGAGCGATGCGGGCGACATGTGGCTGGCTCTGGCGCGCCTTCACGCGGCTCACCGTGACCCGGTCGGCCGCCTCGTGCCGTTCGAGCGGCCGGAGGCGCTGTTGTCCCTCACCGAGCCGGACGGCGTCCTGTTCACCGCGCGGGTGGAGCTGTCCGGGATGGAGACGATGGGCCACCTCCACGACCTCATCCGCACGGTCACCCACGGCGTCACCGCGGAACTGGGCTACGCCGAGCCCGGAGTCGCGCTGGAGGTCATGGTGGGCAAGCGCCACGAACTCGCCCTGCACCCGGCCCACGTCCACGGCCTCACCCGGCTCCTGCGCCAGGCCGGCGACACCATCGGGGCCCGCAGCACGCCCGGGGGCGGCCGGTGCTTCCACTGCGACGGGACCGGCCGTGCCCGCCCGTTGTGGGAGTCGGCAGCCGGGCAAGCCTGACGCGCCCCTGGGCAAGCCCTCCGCGAGGGCGGCTTGCCCAGAGGGCCTATGGCTATGGGGCTTCCCGTCCAGGGCGCAGGACGTCGGCGTAGATCCGGGCCCGTACTCCGGGCTCGCCGGGGTCCCGGCGCATCGGGCCGATTCCCGAGGTTGCCCAGAGCCCCTCCAGCGCGGCCATGACGGACTGGACGGTGTCCTCGTCCCCGCCGGTGATGTCCAGGACCACCAGGCCGGGCTCCGCGATGTGCTGCTCGTCGATCGGCTTCATGACCGCTGCGACGTCGGTGAAAACTGGGGCGGTTCGCCAGCGGCCTCGGCTCCACCCGCACGAGGGATTGGAGCCTGGCTCCGCGCATCAGCATCCGGCAGGACGCTCGCGTGGTGTCGGGGTGCGGCCCCCGTCGCGGCCCTGGTGGCCAGGGCCGCACCCCGTACCCCGAACGTACTCCGAGGCGGCCAGGTATCCGCCCGGCGGGGGGAAGCACGGGCCGGTGCTACGCCTACAACAAGAAGTCGACCGCGCAGCGGATGCGCTTCGCGAGGTCGGAGGCCGTGTAGGGGGCGCTCGGCTGCAGCTCGGACAGGCTGTCGACCAGGTTGTACTGGATGCGGCGCTGGTGGGCGCCGATGCCCTGGAAGATCATCGGAACCATCTTGAGCATGTGGATGTCGGTGCTGCCAGGTGTGGTGAGCCAGCCGTTCGGGATTGGGAAGAAGCGGTCGAAGGCTTCGAGGGCTGTGGGGATCTCGTCGGCAGGGATGCCGGAGTACTCCGCCATCCACTCGAACTCCTCGCCCGTCCTGTCGTTGAGGTAGAACCCTCCCCATCCCCAGAGGAACTGCTGCCAGAAGGTCGCGTACCGCGCGAAGTTCGGCTGCTCTCGCAGCCATGCAATGCCGTCGTGGAACGTTCCCGGCAGGACGTGGTAGGTCAGCCCCTGGAAGAAGAAGGACTTCCCGTCCTGCGACATGCGGAACTCAGGCGGGCCGTCGGGATGCGCCAGTGCGTAGTCCACGGCGGCCTTGAGGATGGCGAGCCGGGTCCGGTGCTCCAGGTACATGCACGCCTGGAGCTCGGGGTGACTGCCGTGCCAGAGCATCGCCTGGTAGCTCGTGCTGTCACTCGCGGCCGTGTGCGGATCGAAGCCCTTCCCATCGATCTCGCGCGCGTAGCCCAGAGTCAGTTTGGGGTGCTCCCCGTACGCCTCGTAGAGCAGCGCCAGCGACTCCTCCGGGGCCCTGGCGAAGAAGGTGCCGTTGTTGATCTGACGGTGGTACGTCTTCGCGGCCTTGGCGCCTTCGTGCCCGGCGCGCTCCTGCTGGTGGATGAGCTTGACGAACTTGCGCTCGACTCCGTACGAGTGCCGCCACAGACTGATGAGCCGCGGCTCCGGAAAGGAGCCGAACCCCTTCTCCGTGAACAGCTGCCGAGCGGTTGCGAAGTCGTCGAAGCACACCACGTCCAGGCCCAGGGGCTTCATCTTCCGCAGAGCGGACTCCCGGTCATCCCACTGGGTCATGAAGAAGGCCCCGTGCTCAAGACCCAGGTACTGCATCCACCCCACGACCTTGAACAGGTCGGTGAAGCCCCACTTCCCGCTCTTGACCTCGATCAGCCGCCGCACGGCCTGCTCAGGCCCGTAGTCGGTCGAGAAGATGTCGAGTTCGAGGATGTCGGCCGGATCCCTTTCGATGATCTGCTTCTCCACGAAGTGACCGGACGCCTGGAACAGCGCGGCGATGTAGTCCTCGAGCTCCTCGCCCTTCGGGCTCTCCGGCAGAGTCACGACCTTGTTGCCCATAAGCAACCCCCTTTGTGCCGGGTGACCCTATCGGCGCAACGCAGTCACCAGCCACGCCTTTCCGAAGATCCCGACGACAGCGGCAGGCCCGGGAGAGTTGCACCGGAAGGGGGCTGGACAGTTGCCTGCAGGGGTGCACTAGGCGGGGGACCGCAGGTGTGACCGGAGGTGGGACCCCCCGAATCCGGTGATCTTCCATCTGTGCAGGTCAGAGGCCGTGGGCAAGCCCCCTTCGGAAAACGACACCTCTTACCTCGCGATAGCCGAGGCGAGAGGTCTATCCGTATCCCGGGGGCCGGCGGCCGCGGGCACCGGGCTGTGCGCTGCGGCTGGTTCAGACGGCGCTGGACCCGGCGGCGCGGTGTGTGTGCCGGGGCCAGGGCCTGGTGCTGTCAGTAGTCGCCGTGCTGCTGGCCCTTGTGGTGGTTGCCCTCGCCGCCGTTGCTGATGCAGGTGTTGCCGAAGGCGGGGTTGAGGAGGCCGACGATGTTGACGGTGTTGCCGCAGATGTTGATCGGGATATGGATGGGGACCTGGACGACGTTGCCGGACAGGACGCCGGGGGAGCCGATGGCGGCGCCTTCGGCGGTGGCGTCGGCGGCGGCCATGCCGGCCCCGCCTGCCAGGACGGCACCGGCGGCGGTAACGGCTACGGCCTTGGCGATACGTGACATCAAAATCTTCGTGAACACAATTGCCGGGGAATACGGCACGGACGACGCTCCCCACAACGCTTTGAGCCGCCCGCCCGTCACGGGCCCTGGGCCGAACCAGTGACCCGACACCCGTGTGCCTGACGAACCTGCCGCTTCATGTCCCCGCTCCACCTTCGTCTGCGAGATCAAGAGGGGCGCACAACCGACTGCACCCCACGGCCTCCGCGCCCCTTCCACCCCGCCCCGGGAGCACCTCGAAGACGGACGCGCGAGGCATATCGCCAGTACTGCGATGAATGCAGGACCGTGCCGCCGTAACTCCGCCACCCCGACGTCGGGGCCGCAAGCGGGGGCGCTGCCTGCGGTGAACGCGTTCGGCCGTACGGCGCGCCGTCGTCACTGATCCGTTTCGGTGGTCCAGCCTGCGGTAGAGGTAGGAGTGCCGCACGGGGTGGCACCGGGCGGCACGGACTGATGTGGAGTGACGCGCATGGCGAGGGGCACGGTGAAGTGGTTCAACGCGGAGAAGGGGTTCGGGTTCATCGCCCAGGACGATGGCGGTCCGGATGTCTTCGCCCACTACTCCGCCATTGTCGGCGCCGGCTACCGGGAGCTGCGTGAGGGGGAGCCGGTCACTTTCGACGTCGCCCGGTCGGACAAGGGGCTGCAGGCGGAGAACATCATCCGCCACTGAACAGTGTTGGCCGTCCTGCCTCGAGCGCAATGCCAGCACCGGGGAGGAGAGACGGGTCGTGCGGGGACGAGCGGTGAGGTCTCCCGGCCGAGTGACTACCCGGCCGAGTGATCGCCGTAGGCATGCTGCTCGCCGCCGCCTCGCGGAACACCCGGGCCGTAGACAGAGAGGGCAGCCCGCGTCGAGTCAGACAGCACGGGATCCGCCGGGGCTGCCCGTTCTCGCGGGCCCGCGAGACGTACCCGCCCGGGGAGTGCTGCCCGGCAAGCCGGCGTTCGAGGCTAAGTTCGACGGCTACCTAACTTCTGTCGAGAGGACGACCGATGAGCATGCCCTATCTCGCCCAAGCCGATCAGCAGGAGACTCTTGAATGGCTTCACGGCGGCACTTTCTCGGTTTTGCTCGACGGCCAGGCAACCGACGGTCAGCTCACTGTGGGCCGCTTCCGTGTCACGAAGGGGGAGGCCCCGCCGTTCCACCTGCACACCCGGGAGGATGAGGTTTTCCTGCTCATTCAGGGCTCCGCGCTGCTGTGGGTGGGCGATGAGCAGATGGAGCTCTCTGACGGAGGCATCGTCTACCTGCCCCGGAATGTTCCCCACGGCTACCGCATCACGTCCGACACCGCGGACCTCCTCATGATCACTACGCCGTCGGGAATCGAGGGCATGTTCCGTCACGCGGGACGTGACGTCACCACTGACCGGCCCAACGGCTTTGAGATCTCGAACGACGTGCTCGCCGAAGCCGCCGACCTCTACGGCCAGGTGATCGTCGGACCGCCACGCTGAGGCGTACCTGCGCTGCTGCCAGGCGGCACCGCGCCACCGCGAGGGGTCTGGTCAAACGAGCCGCCGGCTCCCCTGCGGCAATCTGCGATTCAGCAGCACCCGCCTGTGGAGATCACAATGCGGCACACAGGGACCGCTCCGCCACCTGGGCCACAACCATCCGTAGGCTGGTCTGAAGAACTCTTGCGTGGCGGGGTCCTGCGCCCCACTTCGACGCGGGGACGTCGCCGACACCAAAGCGGGCCTTTGCCTGTCTGCAGCACTGAGACCAGCGACCGGCCTGCCCTGGCGGGGTGCGGACGGTTGCCGCCACCCCCGGGGGAGAGGAGCACGCGATGAACGCTTCAGCAGCCACCGTACCCGGCGCGTACACGACCAAGCGCGTGGAGTTCGACAGCCAGGGCGACACGCTCGTGGGCCGTCTCTACCGCCCGGCCACATTGCCCCCTGGCAAGGGGCAGCCGCCGGTGGCGGTGGTGATCGGCCCCGTCGGCTATGTCAAGGAGCAGTCGCCCAAGCAGTACGCGACCCGCCTGGCCGCCCGCGGCATCGCGGCCCTCGTCTTCGACCCCCGCTACTTCGGCGAGAGCGGCGGAGCGCCCCGGCAGTTCGAGCACCCCGCGGCCAAGGCCGAAGACCTCCTCGCGGCCGTCGACTACGTTTGCGCGCACCCGGACCTCGACACCAGCCGACTCTCCGTTCTCGGCATCTGCCAGGGCGCCAACTGGGCCATCGACGCCACCGTCGCCGACCCGCGCATCAAGCGCTTGTCCCTGGTCTCCGGGCATTACCTCTACCCGGCGGCGATCGACGGCTTCTTCTCCGTCCTGTGGGCCGGCCGCACCAGCGCCGACGAGCGCATCACTGGCGGACGGAAGGCGCGGGAGGCATACGAGAACACCGGCGCGGTGGAGTACATCCCCATCGTCGGAACCGATCAGGACGCAGACCGGCTGCTGCCCGCCGTGCCGACCTACCAGTTCTACATCCGCTGGGCAGAGCGCAGTCCGGCCTGGGCATTCCACGGTCTGTGGGAGAACCGCGTCACCAAGATGAGCGAGGAAGCCCTGTGGAGCCACCAGGCGGACCAGGCCGTCAACCAGCTCCGCACACCGACACTGGCCGTAGTCGGCGACAAGTCCGCCACCCCGCCCGCCCACCTGCAAGCCCTCCTCGACGGCATGCCCGGCCCCCACGAAATCCGCCACCTGGGCCAAATTCACGCCCACATCCAGTTCTACGACGACCCCGAACTCATCGACCGCGCCGTCACCGAAATCACCGCGTGGCACCTAATGGATCAAGACTGACAACAGGCCAGACGGGTGGACCCGCCCGGCCGCCCGCCCGTCCCTCGGATGGATGACGCCCCCGGGCGCGCACGGGCGGGTTCTGTCCGGTCCGGCGGACCCTGGAAGGGGTACCCGAGAGGGGCAGGGTGATGCTGAGACCGCCGGTTGAGCCGATTCTGGCGCAGGCTGTGGAGTCGGTGCCGGGCCCTGGTGTGGCGGGTGTTGTTGCAGAGCCGGCGCGGTTCGCTGGTCCAGGACCGGTTCCCCGACCTCGTCGCGGCCGCTGCGGAGCAGCTGCCTGACGGCCTAATCGTCGATGGCGAACTGGTGGTGTGGGATGCCGGGGCGGGTCCGTTGTCGTTCGTGGCGTTGCAGCGCCGGGCCGCCGCCCGTAGCCGGGCCGCGCCGACGCTCGCCGCGACGCTGCCGGCGTTCTTCATCGCCTTCGACATCCTGCAGCAAGACGGGACCGAGCGGCTGAACCTGGCTCTTGATCTCGCGTCAGCCATCACCGTGGGGGCGTACGCCCCTGTCTCGGTTGTGCGCTGCGTGAGCCGTCCTCACCCGAGTGAGTGATATGCCGCCCACATGCGCGTTCGTACCTTGAAAGCGGCATATCCCGTTGCCTGCTCAGGGAGGAACCATGCCAAAGTTCCGTACCGGTCTGATCGCCGCCGCGGCCGCGTTAGTCGTGGGCACCAGCGCCATCCTGGCGGCGCCGAGCGCGGTGAGCGCAGCACCTTCTGCGCCCGCTGCTCCCAGGGGCATCGAGAAGCTCCACACCCAGGTCGACCTCCCGGCCGGGGCCTGGAGGGACACGATTCAGGTCCGCCTGCCGCGCGCCGGCACCTACGAACTCGACGCCGACGTCCGCGGTCGCCTGTCCGGCACACCCCCGGTGAACACCTACATCACCGCCCGCCTGTGGAACGCCACCACCGGCACCGAAGTCCCCGAAAGCGCCCGGCTGATCTACCAGATCATCGACGGCAACCCCGGCAACGCCTACGCCGGCGGCAACCAGACCGCACCGATCAGCGAACTCGTCCAGGTCACCGGCCCGACCACCATCAGCCTGCAGGCCCAGCGCTTCGACGCCCGCGGCACCGCCGGCGTTTCCCAGATCTACTCCGACACCCGCGGCTACACCTCCCTGCGCTTCAACCGCATCGCCCCCTGAGGAAACGGCGTAAAGGGTTCCGGCGGCCATCGCCCACATCAACAAGATCGCTCTGTCGAACACATCCCTTCAGGAGGGCTCATGCACGCAGTTACTGTCCCTGGCAGCCGGCGCACCAGCCGAACGTGGGCCATGGCCGCCGCGGCGACGGCAGTAGGCCTCGTGGTGCCGCTCGTCGCGGCCGCGCCTGCTCACGCCGCTGCCTCGACCTACAACGCCTCCGGCACCTACACCTTCACCGTGCCGGGCGGCGTCACCAAAATCACCGCCTCGGTAACCGGGGCCGGTGGCGGAGGCGGAGGCAGCAGGTACGGTGCCTTTCCCTTTGCCGGCCAGGGCGGAGGCGGTGCAGGCGGCGGCGCCACGGTCAGCTGCACCCTGACCGTCACCCCCAATTCCAGCCTGACCATCACCGTCGGGACAGCCGGCACCCCAGGTCCACTCCACTACGGGGGCGGGGCCGGAGGTACCTCCTCCGTCACCATCGGCGGTACCCAGCGGGCCAACGCTGGCGGCGGCGCGGGAGGAGCAGGGCCTGCCGGGGTGTACGGGGGGGTTGGGGGTGCTGGCGGTGCCGCCGTCCTATGCAACGGCACCGCAGCCACCCTCCGCGCCGGCAACCCCGGCACGAAGGGCGGGAACGGCGGCGTCGAGAGCAACAGCGGAGGCATCGGCGGAACGGCAGGAGGGCCGGTACCGGCATCCTGCACCGCCAACACCGGCCGAGGCGGGGACGGCGCCGCCGGCGGCGTCTTCACCGGGTACGCCGGCAATCCCGGCAACCCGGGCTGTGTGGTCCTGACCTACTGACAACACCACCTCACCAGAGACGGCCGCCGCCGGCCGCCGCAGGCGGGCAAGGCGCCGGCCCACGCCGATCACGATGCAGCGGTCGCGGTGGCGTGTACGGACACCCCGGCCGCCGGGCTGCCGGCAGCGCGCAAAAACGCCGATGCCGAGCGCGGTGCTCCCCTGGTGCACGGAGACGCTCGTGGCCACGCCGGCCCTGGCGATCCTTGCCCAGGGCTCAGCGTCGGCTGTGCGGATCGGCTTGGAGGCCGACCCATCCCCGCATTACGCCCAGTCCATGCCGAGCTCAGCGAGGGCGGCGAGCTGGTCGGCGCTGAGCTTGTCGCGCCGGCTCGTGGTGTTGGAAACCCATACGCCCAGCTTCACAACGACCGGCTCCGTCTCGCCGTCGACCGCGATCTCCTCAGAGTGGCCGCGCGGTACAGGCTGGTGCCCTTCCCGCTCCACCCACTGCGCGAGTGCCGCAAGTCCGCGCTGGAACGCCTACTGCGTCTTGCTCGGACCCTTCGCCGCGTGACCGGCGGCGGGGGCGGGGGAGGGGGCCTGGTCGGGCTGGACGCCCAGCGCGGTCAGCCGTTCCTGCTGCTCGGGGAGGAGCCGCGTCCAGGTGGTCGGCTGTTTCTGTTGCTGTAGCCACTGTCCGATGTCGTCGCCGTCCATGAGGACGCCGGGGCGATGTCGGGCAGGTGGCCGCCGGCGTCGACCAGGTCCGCGAGGACACGGTAGTGGCGCTGCCAGTTGAGCGGCAGCGCCCGCCGCGCATGGCTGGAGCCGATGCGCGACGGGTGGGAAGCGGGCTCTGGCACCCGTCTGCCACAGGCCGAAGACTGCCTGACTTCAGGGGGAGGTGTCGGGCTGTCGTCAGAAGGCGGCGTTCTCGTAGGCCCAGTTGTGCCACTCCCACCAGGCCGTGTGCGTCTTGGAGCGGTTGATCGTGTGGTTCCTGGCGCGCGTGCCGTTCTGCTTGTCGACGGTGATCATGTAGCCGTACACCTCGGGCTTGGCCCGCCCCTCATACGTGAAGGGCAGGTCGAGGAAGTAGCCGTGCCAGCGGTTCCGTTTGACGAGCAGGGTGTGCAGGGCCCGTGCGGTGTTGTAGTTCCACCGGGGCTCGTTGTCGAGCGCGGACAGGGCGTAGATGCCCTCATTCACGTCGCCCCAGAACACGACGTGCGTGTGGTTGGGGAAGCGGGACCGGTTGCCGTGCATGTAGCGCTCGAGGTCGGCCAGCCCCATGTCCTCGCGCAGGTACTGGATCTGCTGCTCGACGCTCCTCCTCGACTCGTAGCCGACGTAGAAGTCCCACCGCCGGTTGTGCCGTCCGAGCTTGCAGAACGTTTCGGCCTGGCTGGGCATGTGCTTGTAGAGGAACGCGAAGCGGCCGGTCTGAGCCTTCATCTGGCTCAGCCACGTGGCACCGCCGTTGTGGATGCCCTTGAAGTAGGCGCCCATGCCGCCGCCGGGGACCATCAGGGTGTGCGTCGTGAGCCAGTTCCCGGTAAGGGCGTTGATGCCCTTGGCGATGTACAGGGCACGGTTGCGGACCTCGGCGCAGTTGTTGAGGTTGGTCTCCACCGGCATCACGCCCTGCAGTGCACCGGCGATACCCTCGCGCCTGGCGCGCTGGATGAGCGCGCTGATCTCCGTGATGAACTCATCCGCGCCGGGGTGCTTGTTGTAGGCACCCCAGGAGCGGTCGCTTCGCTGCAGCCACTGGCGCTTCCACAGGTAGACCTTCATGCCGCGGCGGTTGAGCTCGCGCAGCAGCTTGATGACCTCGTCGTCGCGCTGCTTGAGGGTGGTGCCCTGCGGGAGGTCGCCCAGGTTGGCGACGCGCAGGACGACCGTGCGGAAGTTGTTGTTGTTCAGCGACCCGGCGGCCGTGCCGTAGGACAGGCCGGCTGTGTCGAAGCGGGTCGTGAGCGTCGTGCTCGTGTCGCCAGGTTGCGGCGTACGGTGCGCTCCGCGCCATTTGATCCCGCGGATGCTGTCAGGGTTCTGCGAGACGGGGACGGCCGCGGCGGCGAGGGCCACGGCGGGCTCGGCGCCCAGCGTCCCGCCCGCCACCGCCGCACCGGCGACGGAGATGCCGATTCCCAAAAACCGGCGCCTTGTTGTTGCCATGAGGGCCTCCTCGCGACCGCTCGGTTGGTGGATTCGGTGTACCGGCGCCCGCACGACCCCGCGGCGGCTTCACAACCTGGGTCACCCGTTTGGCGGGGCGAGTTCACCGCAGGAACGATTGCCCGCCCGTCCTCGTGGCCAGGTCTCCCGGCCACGAGAACGCCACCGAGCCGCACAGCCCCGGCCGTAGCTGCGGCGCATGGCGGTGTAGGCGACTTACCGCCCGGCGACAGGGCGGGGCGCTTAGATGCAAACGGGGACGCAGGCTGCGCCCCCGGCAATGCTTCAAGGCGCTGTCCCTCACACGGGGGACAACTCCTCACCAGGCGGCGGTGATGCCTCTACCGTCCTGGCAGGCGTCACAAGACGCCGGTGACCAGCAAGGGGAAACACATGCGCAAGATCCTCATGTCGCTCGGCGCGCTATCCGCGGCCGGCATGCTCACCGTGGGGCTGACCACGTCCGCGCAGGCGGCCACGGGCACGCTGTACATGACGCAGTCCGGGCAGACCACGACGTACACCAACCCGAAGCAGGGCCTGTGCGTCACCAGCGACCCGGCGAAGGGTGACGTCACCTTCATCAACCGGACCAACGGGGTGGCGTGGACCTACTCCAGGCCCGGGTGCGACCGCGCGTACCAGGTCGACTACCTGCGTGTCGGCCAGCGGCTCACCCTGCCCGCGGGGTGGTCGATCCTCATGCTCCAGTGACCTGAACCGTCCGTGTGCTCGTCGGCGGTCGGGTTGACCGCCGGCGAGCGCACGCATGTCGCGGGGCGTTGTGCAGGCCGTCTGTCAGGCGCCGGAGAGGTCCGGCAGCGGTCGCGCAGGGAAGGCACCGAGGCCCCGGAGCGGCGAATGCCGCTCCGCGGCCGGTGCAAGGGTGTCAGTCTGCGATCTTCACGTACGTCAGGTAGGAGCGGTCACCCTGGAAGGCGGAGGCTTCGAGTGTGGCGTCGTCCAGGCCGTTGCCGGGTCCGCCGCCGTGGAGGACGGCCTGAACGCGGACCGTCTTGGATCCCTGGGCCTCGGACACGGTGACCAGCCCGGTCAGGGGTGTGGGGCCGTGCGTGCAGTGCTGGAAGCGGGTGTCGCTCGCCGCGCGGAACTGATGCTGCGCCGACTGGCGGGGGCCGAGTTCGACGGCGCCGGACTGCGTGTGGACCAGGCGGACTTCGGTCCACAGGTTCGTGCCGCCGCCGTGGTCGATGGTCGCGCAGATGTTCGTGTCGATGTCGCCGGTCACCAGGTAGACGCCGGGGTGGGGGAGCGTGACCTGCAGGGTGGTGTTGGCCCAGGTGTCGTTGGCGCGGGTGGGCCGCAGGTCGACGTCCGGGACCGGGGTGGCGGCCTCTCCGCGCAGGGGTGTCAGGTAGGCGCGGACCGTGTAGTCCTGCGGGCAGTCGCCCGCCTCGGGGGACGCCACGACGACGTCGACCGACTGCCGGTTGTCGGCGATGCGGGCCGGCGCCGGTCCGGATGTTCCCGTGACGCGGGTGCGCGGCACGAGCAGGCCGGACGGGGTGCACTTCAGCGCGTTGCAGGGGATGGGGTCGATGTCCACGCCTCCGCACGGGTCGCAGCACGGTGAACCGGGGGAGGGCGGACGGGAGCAGGGTTCGCAGCACGGGGAGGCGTTCTCGACGCAGAGGGTGACGGTGTCGGTGTTGTTGCCGGGGCGGGGGTCGGTCTCGTTGGCGTCCGCGGTGGCGGTGTTGGTGAGGGGTCCGGCCTGGGTGGCCTTGGCGCGCAGGGTAAGGGTGGCGGTGGCGCCTTCGGCCAGGTCGCCGATGCTCCACCGGCCGGTTGCCGGGTCGTAGGTGCCGGTGGTGGCGGTGGCGGAGACGAAGGTGAGGTTGTCGGGCAGCTGGTCGGTGACGGTGGCGCCGGTGGCCGCGTTGGGGCCGGTGTTGCGGACGGTGATGCGGTAGGTGACGGTCTGGCCGACGGTGACGGTGGTGGCGTCCGCGGACTTGACGACCCTCAGGTCGGCCGCCGCGCGGACCTCGGTGACTGCCTCGTTCGAGGTGGCCGTGAGCGGCTCGGGGGTCGGGCCGAGGCGGTTTTCGTACGTGGCCGTCGCCGTGTTGGCGACGCGTCCGCCGGCGCTCGCCTCGTCGATCCTGACCCTGTACTCCACCGTGGTGCCCGCGGGGGAGGTACCGGTGTTGGGCAGGCTGCCCCCTTGCCCGCTGGTGGCCCCGTTGCCGAGGTGGAAGACCACCCGGTTGTTCTGGGCGTCGAAGTGCGCCTGGTCGTCACCGGCCTGGTCGGTCCTGACGCCGGTGTTGGGGCCGCCGATGATGCGCAGCGAGCCGGGCACGTAGGTCGTGCCGGTCGGAACGGCATCGGTCAGGACGAGGTTCTCGGCATCGCCACCGCCCTCGTTCCTGGCGGTGATGCGGTACGTGATGACGTCCCCCACCTCCAGCGGCCCCTCGGGGATCGCGGATTTGGTGAGTACCACCAGCGGCGCGGTGCCGAAGAACACCCCGTCCAGGAAGTTCCCCACACCCTGGTTGCCACCCGCTGAGGCGATGGACCGGAAGGCGAACCTGGTCGTGGTCTGGCCGGCCGGCACCGTGTAGGTGCCGGTGTAGTAGCCCCAGGCGCTGTTGCCGTCGGTGAATCGCCGCTGCTCGACCGCCGTCCCTGGCGCACCGATGTCCAGCGCCATCGTGTCCTGACCGAGCCGGCCGCGGTGGTACAGCCGCCAGTACAGCGTTGTGCCGGGCGTGGTCGGCAGGTCTTGGAAGAGAGTCGAGACGCGATTGGCGTTGAGTTCGGCGAACTGGGCTCCCTCGGCCGCAGGGACGCCGTTGAAGCCGGAGCGCCACAGTTCGATCATGTGGTCGGGCGCGGTGGTGAGCCAGCCCGGCACGCGGCGAGGTGCTTGTGTCTGGGAGGCATCAGGGAGGATCTCGAAGTTGTTGACGGTGGGTTCCTCGAAGCTGCCGTTGACGAGCGCTACACGGAGTGGGGCGGGAGTGGTCATCGTCTTCCCCTTACATACCGCTGGGGCGCCCACCGACCAGTCCCGGATTCCAGGGAGGGCGGCGGGAGGCTGTAGCACGGAAGGACAACACACATCGGCAGTTGACTGACAGTGACCGGCCAAGGGTCCCGGCCATCCCTATGAGGCAGGTTTGGCAGGCAAGTGCACCGGACACGTGACGGCCTGCCGCACCCAAGACCCGCCGGTTCACACCACGTGTGGCACACAGGTTCCAGCGTGATCAACAGCCACCCCGTAAACGGCCGAAATAAGCCGTCAAATCGACAGGACGCTCCACTCGATCGCGTGAAGCAAAGGTGCGTGACGTTGACGCGCTGAACAGTTCCGGGCCACCGCAGAAGGCCGCTCCACTGGCCAGGCCAGGCCAGGGCGGCTGCAGAGCGGTGAGCGGGGAACGCCGGCCCTTCACCACCGTGCGCAGCCGCTCCCGGTCAACCTCTGTCCGCAAGGTGGGCAGCGCATCGGCGTCAGCGCTCCGGCAGAGCGCTGACACCCCGGTTCGGCCACGGTCACACCTGCGCCGTGATACGACGCTCCACTGCCACTGTCATGGGCCACTCGGAGCGCTTTTGGCCCGGTCGGCGGGAACAATTGCCAGTCCACGCCGGGCGCGGTCAGGACCGCGAGGCGGGACGTCTACCGACCACGACAAGTCCCGGCCTTGCGGTGACGAGGTGGACGCGCCCTGACGCCAGCGACATGGGCACAGCGGTCGCAAACTCCGCCGCGGCCGCCGCATCAAGGGGGGAAAGGTGCGTAGGGCCTTGACCCCGGGTTTTGGACACCGGAGACACTTGGATCTTGATGGTCCAGGAGAACGGAGTCCCCGTGGGGATGAAGCATTACCCCGCCGAGTTCAAGGCGGACGCGGTCGCGTTGTACCGGTCGAGGCCGGGAGCGACGATCAAGTCCGTCGCCGGTGATCTCGGGGTGAACACCGAAACGCTGCGGAACTGGATCCGGGCCGCCGACGGCCGCCGAGCTGGCGCCCACTCCGAGCCGTCGGCCGCCTCGCGGGCCGGCGACGACGCCGTTCAGGCAGAGCTGGCCGCCGCCCGCAAGAGGATCCGTGAGCTCGAGGAAGAACGCGACATTCTCCGCAAGGCGGCCCGGTATTTCGCAACGGAGACGCGCTGGTGAACCGCTACCAGTTCGTTGACGATCACCAGCGCCGACACGGCGTGAAGCGGCTCTGCGACATCCTCGGCCTGCACCGCTCAAGCTTCTACTACTGGCGCCGCACCGCATCCGCGAGAGCGGCCCGGCAGAGTGCCGAGGCCAAGATCGCTGCCCGGATTCGCAAGATCCACCAGGACTCCGACGGCACCTACGGAGCCCCCAGGATCACCGCCGAACTCCGCGACGAGGGCGGTCCGGTGGTCAACCACAAGCGCGTCGCCAGGATCATGCGGACCATCGGGCTCGAGGGAGTCCGCCTGCGCCGCCGGCACCGCACCACGCTCGCGGACCAAGCCGCAGCGAAGGCGCCGGACCTGCTCGGCCGTGACTTCACCGCGGCCGAGGCCAACCGAAAGTACGCCGGCGACATCACATACCTGCCGGTCAGCGGCACGAAGCCGCTCTACCTCGCGACCGTCATCGACCTCGCCTCACGCCGACTGGCCGGGTGGGCGATCGCCGACCACATGCGGACAGAACTCGTCATCAAGGCCCTCACGGCCGCCGAGCGAACCCGCGGAAACCTGGCCGGAGCGATCATGCACACGGACCACGGATCCCAATACACGAGCAGGGCTTTCGCGGAAATCTGCAGGTCAGCAGGGGTCCGGCAGAGCATGGGCGCGATCGGATCCAGCGCCGACAACGCAGCCGCGGAAAGCTTCAACGCCGCCTTCAAAAGAGAGACGCTCAAAGGCCGGAAGGCCTGGTCGAGCGAGCGCGAGGCCAGGCTCGACGCCTTCCGCTGGCTGACCCGATACAACACCCGCCGCCGGCACTCCCGCCTCGGCCAGCGGTCCCCGATCGCCTACGAGAACGACCTCCAACCAGCAGCAACTACCCTGACCCAAGCCGCATAGACGTGTTCAAAATCCGGGGTCAAGGCCCCCCGAAGAGCCGCCCTTCGACCTGGACGAGATGCCCCCGCCGCCCTGGGACGACTGGCAGTAGCCGGTCACCCCGCCGAAGGCTGCGTACGACAGCTCCTGACGGCCACTCGGGAGCCCGCCGCCGACCGCGCTCGGGATGCAGCCCGCGCCGTTGAGGCGTTGCATGGTCAGAGAGGCCTCCTCCACTCGGGGATCGACGTCCTCATGCTGCGGAGGCAGCCATGCCCACCATGCTCCGGATGCGGACCTGCGCCGTTGTCACCTTCGCGCTACTGAGCGTGAGCGGCGGTTACGCGTACGGCCTTCCCACAGCGACCAGCCACGCGACGGCGGACCAGCGCCTCGCCCCGACCCCGCCACCCGCGCCGTACCCCCTCACCCGCGCGCAGGCGCTCAACCTGCTCGGCGCGGGCACCCCCGTCGCGGGCCGGTACGGCGGCGGGTTCGAAGGACTCGCGACACAGACGACCGAGACGGCCTACCGGGAGGAGCGGGTCCGTCGCGAGAAGTGTGCGTACGTCTACGACACCTACAAGGACAAGGAAGTCCTGAAGTGTCATGACGAATACGTCACCGAGAAGGTGCCGTACGACAAGACGGTCTACCGGGCATCCGTCTACAACACGTATCTCGGCGAGTTCTCACACCTCACGTTCCCCTCGGCCGCCCAGGCCATCGGCTACATCTCCTCGTACGGCGTCACGGGCTGGCGCCAGGTGACGCAGTGACGACAGCCATCCGCATCGAGGTCCTGCCCGCGCGGCAAGGTGACTGCCTGCTCGTGGAGTGCCCGCGGGAGCCCGGGCCGCCCTGGCGCATGCTCGTCGACGGCGGACCCCCGGCCACGTGGCCGCTCCTGGAGCAGCGGCTGAGCCGGCTCCCTTCCGGCGGGCGGGACATCGACGTCGCCGTGGTGACCCACATCGACAGCGACCACATCGGCGGCATGATCCCGTTCCTGCGCAGCGAGTACGCCGAGCACGTCGGCGACTTCTGGTTCAACGGCCGTACCCATCTGCCCCGCACCGGGGTCAGGCGCGGCGTCGCACAGGGGGAGCGCCTGATGGCGGCGCTGCTCGGCGAGCCGGGTGGCCCCGAACTGCCGTGGAACCGTGCGTTCGCCGGCGGTCCGGTCGAAACCGGCTACGACGGGGGGTTCACGGAAGTGCCGACCCGGGACGGCCCGCGGATCACCGTGCTCTCGCCCACGCTCATACGCCTGCAGAGTCTGGGGCACGCCTGGTCCGAGACCGTTCGGAAGGCCAGGCGAGGACGTGCGGAGGAGGCGGGGCCCGACATCCTGGAACCCCTCGACGACGTGGTCTCCCTGTCCGAGGAGAAGACCTCCAAGGACCCGTCCGTCGCGAACGGGAGCAGCATCGCGCTGCTGGTCGAACACCGTGGAGCCGGCCTCGTCCTCGGTGCGGACGCGTTCGGCACCGTGCTCGGGACCGGTCTGCAGGCCGTCGCCGGGGCACGCGGCCTGGACACCCTCCCGGTGGACGCCTTCAAGCTCCCGCACCACGCCAGCAAGGGGAACGTGCTCGGGGCGCTGCTCCGTGCCGCCCCTGCCCGGCACTACCTCGTGTCCACCAACGGCGACCTGTACCACCACCCCGACGACGTGGCGCTCGCCCGCGTCGTGCTGGGCGCACCGAGCGGCGCGGCACTCTGGTTCAACTACCGTACGGACCGGACCGCCCGGTGGGCCGATGCGCAGCTGTGCGAGAAGTACCGCTACACCGCGCACTTCCCCGAGGACCCCGGGACCGGCGCGGTACTCGAACTACCGGCCCGGTCGTGATGCTCCCCGTACCCGCCCGCCCGGCGCTCGGCCCGCTCGTCCGCGAGGACCTGCAGAGCGCTCCCGGCCGCGCACGCGAGGCCGCCGAGGAAGTGCTCGCCCGGCGGCCGCACGACCCACGGGCGCAGCTCAACGCCTGCCTGGCTGCGCTGACCGCGGGAGAGCCCAAACGGGCGCTCGCGGGCCTCGACCCCTCCGACCTGGGGCCGCGGGTCACCGCGGCCCTCACCGCCTGGGCCATGCGGCTCGACGGCAACTGGTACCCCGGGGACGTCAGCGCGGAGTTCGGCATGGAGCTGGAGGGGGCGTTCGTCGAGACCCGGCCGGGTGAGACCGATGAGGAAACCATCGAGCAGGTGGTCCGGAACGGACCCACCGCCCTCTTCGCGCCACGCCGCCTGATCGAGGCCTGGCTGCGCGACGACGCCGTCAAGGGAGCGCAACAGGCGGCCGTCGCGGCCTGGACGGACCTGGACACCTTGTCGCGGTACGCCACCGCGCACGCCCTTCCGGACCTCACCACATGGGCCGTGATCGCCGGCGCCGACCTGGCCGCGCGGTTGGGCCTGCCGCAAGCCGAAGAGCTGCTCGCCGACGTGCGCGGGCGCGCAGCCGCCCTGGGGGACGACGGCCGCCTGGCGCTGACGTACCTGGTGGAGGGCGACTGGTACGCCGCCCCGGGAAGTTGCCCCGAAGCGCTCGGCTGGGATCTCGCGCCGCAGCACAACCCCGGCCGGTCGACCGCCGACCTGCGACGCGCGGCCGACTGCTACGGCCTGGCGGAGGGGCTGCTCGGCGCAGCGGACGTCCCGCGGCTCCGCGCAGCCCTCGCCCTGCGCCGGGCCTTCCTCGCGCGTGCGGCCGGAGACGCGGCGTCCCGACGCTGCCATATCAAGACGGCCGTGGCCGGCTTCGACGCCGCCGGCGACTCGGCCGGACACCACCTCGCGGCGATGCACGCTCTCGTCGGCGACATCGACGACGGGCGGCTGGCCGGCCATGCGCTCGACCTCGGAGGCGGATGGCACCGCCCCGCCCGGGGTCCCGTGGCGGACGCACTGGCGTGGGCGGAGACGGTCGGCAGCCGCAGCTGGTGCGTGGGCCTCGGCCGGCTCCTGGAGCGGTGCGGGGACCACTGGACGCACCACCGCAGTGTCGCGCGGTCGCGCATCGCCTACCTGGCCGCACTGCACCTGGTCTCGGTGGACCCCGCCTTCCCGTCGCAGACACTCGTGACCGCGGTGGCCGACGCCGACAACGAGAACAACCTCTCCACCAATGCGCTGCTGCGCCTCGAGCGCTCCCTGGAGCCGCTGTTCGCCGACACGTCGACCGAGAACCCGTACGCGTTCTCCCAGAAGCTCGACGCGTCCATCACGCTGATCTCGGCGCTGCGTCACCCGTCGCACGGCCCCGCGGCGGCGCGGGCAGCGGACCGGCTGGCCCTGCTCGGCCGACAACTGGCGGAAGCGGCCGACCGTTTTCACGTCTCCCTCCCGCCCGTCGAAGGGCCGGTCCCCACGGAGATGCGCGAGCAGCAGGCCGCGCTGGACGCCCTTCGGGGTGACGGCTCCCTCACAGCCCGGAGCGACCAGCTCCAGGCGGGCGCCCTCCTCTCACAGCACTCGTTCGTGGCGGCGGCGCGGCTCAACATCGACAGGACCGAGGTTTACGCGTCGCTGAACCGGGCGGAGGTCAGCCAGCACATCGGATGGCTCGCCGAGGCGGAGCGCTGGTTCGACCGCGCGATCGAGGCCGCGAGCAGACCCGGTGCCGAACCGCACCTGCTGCCCCAGGCGCTCGTCTCCGCCCAGCGGTTCGACGAAGCCCGCGCCGCGCTGCTCGCCCGCGGCCGGCAGATACGGGACAAGACCCAGCTGCTTCTGTGGCTGCGCGTCGGGGACTTCGACAACGCCCTCGCCACGCTCGCACGGATGGAGGAGGCCGGATACGCCGCGGAGAACTGGACGGACCTGCTGTCCGTGGCCCAGCTCCGCCTGGCCCGCGGCGAGCACACCGAGGCCCGGCGGATCGCCCTGGAGGCCGTCGCGGCGTTCGAGGACTCCGTACGGCTGCTGCTGCGGGACCCGGAAAGACTCGAGGCCTGCGACCAGCCCGAGGTGGCCGACCTGTACGGCGCCCTCGCGCTGACCCACCTCCCCGGCGAGGGCCCGCCCGCCACCGCCGACGCGGAGGCGTCCTTCGAGGCGGCCGAGCTGCTCCGGTCGCTCACCTCCGATTCCGGATCGGGCCGGGCCGATCCCGCGAGCAGGCGGACCTGGCAGCGCGCCGCGGCCCAGTACGCCGCGGCCGCCAACCGCCTCCTGGCGGGCAATCCCTCGGCCACCGGCGAACGACTGGCGGCCGGCTTCGCCGAACTCGACGCGCTGGACGCCGCCCTGGCGGCCGCCGAGCACACGGTGGACACGCAGGACTCCGGGATCCTGCTGCGCCGTACGGCCCGCCCGCCGCAGCCGCCCGCCGCACAGCTCAGACGACGCATGCCCGAGAACACCCTGCTGCTGGAATACCTCACGGTCGGGAACGGCCTCCTGTCGTGGGCGATGACCCGGGACACCGTCCGGCCCGCGCACGTTCCGGTCCGCCCGCCCCACCTCGCCCGCCTCGTGCGCGACTTCCACACCGGCTGCGCGGAGGGCCGCGCCCTCGCCACCGAGCTCACGCAGCTGCTCCTGGGACCGTTCACCGACCTGCTGCGCGCCTTCCCCCGCGTCGTCGTCGTCCCGTTCGGGCCGCTGAGCCTGGTGCCGTTCCACGCGCTGCCCCTCGACGGAACCCCTCTCGTCCTCAGCCACGTGGTCTCGTACGCCCAGCGGGCGGCCGGTATCGGCGAGCACGAGGGCGGACTCGACCGGCCCGTCCGCGCGACCCGCCCCCTGCTGGTCGCCGACCCGGCGTTCGATCCCGCCGCACACCCGCACCTCGAGCGACTGCCCGGCTCTCGAACCGAGGCCGCGGCCGTCGCGGAGGCGCTGGGCGTGCCGGCCGACGGCGTACTCGTCGGCCCCGCCGCCACCGAGGCGGCTGTGGGCGCCCGCCTCGACGACTGCGACCTGCTGCACGTGTCCAGCCACGGCCACCTCGACGAGTGGTCGCCGTTCGCCTCGTCGCTCGTTCTGGCCGGGCGCGACGAGCTCACCGTGGCCGACATCACCGGGCTGCGCTTCGCCACCGACCTGGCCGTGCTCACCGGATGTGACACCGGCCGCGGCAAGGCCACACTGGGCGGCGACCTGATCGGCCTGACCCGGTCCCTGCTGCGCAGCGGTGTCCGGCGCACCGTGGTCTCGCTGTGGCCGGTGGACGACGGGGTGGCGCCCGTCGTCATGGCGCGCTTCTACGCCGCCCTGGCCGACCGTGTGGCGCCGGCGGACGCCCTGGCACGAGCACAGCGCGCCGTGCACGCGATGAGCGCCGGACAACTGAGCGCCGCGTACACCGCCCTCGGGGGTGATCCCGACACGGACGTCCACCGGCGACGCGGCCGGGAGATCGACCCCGAGCTCCTGGACGAACACCGAGTACCCGAACCGATGGGCGGCGACGCGGAGCGCTATTGGGCGCCGTTCGTCATCGTCGAGTGAGATCACGGGAGGCCGTCATGACCGATGCTCCGCAGGACTCCGGGCGCAACCTCGTGCTGTGCCTGGACGGGACCAACAACGAACCGGAGACCGGCACCACCAACGTGGGCCGGATGTACGACCTCGCGGTCAAGGACGATCGGCAACTGGTCTACTACGACCCCGGCGTCGGCACGATGGGCGCGAGGGGCGCGGTCACACCATGGGGCAGGAAGGTCACCCGGTGGGCCGGACTCGTCGCGGGGTTCGGCGTCAAGGACAACCTCGAGGAGGCCTACACCTTCCTCATGCGGAACTACCGGAAGGGCGACCGGATCTTCGTCTTCGGGTTCTCCCGGGGCGCCTACACGGCCCGGGCGCTCACCGGAATGCTGCGCACGGTCGGGCTGCTGCGCCCGGGCACCGAGAACCTCGTGCCCTACGCGGTGAAGCTCTACGCCCAGGCCGGCGAAGAGAGCCCGACGAAAGAGCAGCGGAGCGAATACTTCCGGCTCCGACGGGAGTTCGCGCGCCAGTTCGGCAATCCCGATTTCCCCAACCCGTTCGACACGGGCCGCCGCCAAGTGCACTTCCTCGGCGTCTGGGACACCGTGAAGTCCGTGGGCTGGCTGAACTGGAAGGCGCGCATCGAGCAGGCCCGGTGGCCCTTCACCGCGAAGATCACCAATGTGGGAACCGCCAGGCACGCCCTCGCGATCGACGAGCGCCGGCGCCCGTACGAGGAGTACCGCTTCAACGCGGACGCCGTGGCCCAGTCCCGCGGCCATTACCAGGAGATGTGGTTCGCCGGCGTGCACAGCGACGTCGGGGGCCAGTACCGCGACGACCACGGCCTCTCCGACACCGCCTTCGCCTGGATGACGGAGGAAGCCGAGTCGTTCGGCCTGCGGGTCGACCCGCAGGCCTACCGGCGGCTGCTCGACGTCGGACACGGCGAGAAGCTCCCGGATGAACGTGCGCTCGGCACGCTCCACACCAACGAAAAGGCCTGGCGGCTCCTGGGGGGCTGGCGCGAGCGCCCCATCCGCCCCGGAGACCGGGTGCATCCCAGCGTGCGCTACCGCATCGAGGCCACCGCGGACAACGACCGTCCGTACGCGCCGAGCGTGCCCTCGGGCTGAGTGCCCCGCATGCGAAGTTACCGAGGGGTAGCCGCGGGGTGCGGTGGGACGGTAGCGTCGGCCGCCGAGAGGGGAGAGCCATGCCTCGTACGTTCACCGTGTCCGACAGCATCGTCGTCCACGTCAGTCCCGCCGACGTCTACCGGCACGTTTCCGATCCCGCCCGGATGGGCGACTGGAGCCCGGAGAACCTCGGCGCCACCGTCCACTGAGACGGCGGGGAGACCCGCGTCGGGACGGTCTTCGACGGGCGGAACAAGCGCGGAGCCTTCCGCTGGACCACGCGGTGCACGGTGACGGCGGTCGAGCAGGACCGGCTGTTCCGGTTCCGCGTGCACGCCATCGGCATCCGGCGTCCGCGGGTGCCCGGCCCCATCGCCACCTGGGAGTACCGGTTCGAGTCGGTCCCGGAGGGCACCCGGGTTCCATTCATCTGGGCAACGGACCCGGCTGGAAGGTCGGCGGTTGGCCCCCGTGGGGCCGCACCGACCCGAACCCCCGGTACTGCGCTGTGTGCGAGGTACAGATGGTCCTGCTACTGACGATCGCTTCCTGGGAGTGGGACGGCGGTGAAGGGCACAGCTGGGCGCCGCAGGAAGACCAGGCCGCAGCCCTTGCCTCCCACTACGCGGGCCAGGACCCCTCGCAGCCGACGAGGGTAGAAGTAGGCAGTACGGACAACATGCAGATCTACGTCTGTCCGGCCTCACCGGAGCATCCGCACACCGACCTGATCCAATGAGCTGTCCCAGCTGGCCTTACAACCCCCCTAACCCGTGACAGAAGGGCCGCCGAGTCGGAACGTCCTGAAAGAACACGCAGGTGAGGCGATCGATGTCGCCAAACGGGAGGAACGCATCATGTGCGCGCGTTTCCGCAGGTGAGAGGCGTCCAAGATTTAGCGCGCTAGTTGTCCATCCAGGCCAAGTAGGGCGCTAAGTCACAGCTGTGACTGAGCACTACATCTGTCCAATGAGCGCTGGACTTGTCGTGCTGTGCACACTGGTGCGCCAGCCATGAGGCCAGCCAGGTCGATCCGCAGTCACCATGGGGGCAGCGCGGCGAAAGGGTTTGTCACGACGTCGGACGTCGACGATGATCACCGCATGACGACCAGAAAGGGCCATGCCGTCTAGGCGCCCCGCTCCCCTCTCCACCGCTCGCGCGCCGCCGCCCGCCGCTCACCGCAGCGCCCGATGGCCGTGACCGCCCACCCAGGAGAGCCCGCCCGTGCAGAAGACCGCCCTCGTTCCCTACGCCCACCTCCCCCGAGCGCACCACGATCGCCACGTCCTGACCAGTACCGTCGACGTCTTTGGCGTCGCCCACTGGCTGCTTGCCGATCGCGCTCCGCAGCCCGGCGGCGATGTCCTGCCCTTCGACACCCTCGTGGTGTCTGTCCATCCGGGCGGAACCGTCGAACTCACCGAGCTGAGCGCCGTGCGGGCCCGCTGGCCGCACCTGGACCGCCTGCCCGACGGCGGGTTCGTCGTCGCCGCGTCTCGCGCCCGTCGGTACGAGGACGGGAACCAGGTTCAGGTCTTCGACCCGCTCGGCCGCGAGACGTCGTCCTTCTCCGTCGGAGACGCCATCGAGCACCTGCTAGTGGACGAGGCCGGCCACATCTGGGTCGGGCACTTCGACGAGAACCCGTCCGGCATCCGTCGCTGGAGCACCACAGGCCACCCCCTGTGGACGTCGGACGGTGCCGACATCCCCGGTCTCTTCGACTGCTACGCCCTCAACGTGTCGGGCAACACCGCCTGGGCCTGCACCTACACGGACTTCCCGCTCGTCGAGATACGCCCCAACCGACCCGACCGGTCAGTGAGGGTCTGGGCAAACCAGGTTCGGGGCGCCAAGGCAGTGGCCGTTCACGGAGATCAGGTGGCCTTCTACGGCGGCTATGGCGAGGAGCAGGACCGGCTCGCTCACGGCAAGCTCACTGAATCATCGGTCAAGCCAACGGACGTCGGCCTGCTCACCCTGCCCGATGGCAGCGCCCCGGGCCACCGACGGGTTGTCGGCCGAGGAAGCAGGATCTACGTCCAGGCCAAGCCGTTCACAGCGTGGGGTGTGTTCGACCTCAGCAGCTGATACCCGGCGCTGGAGGGGCGCACCAGCGAGGGTCAGAGGGTCTTCGACCGGTTGATCGAATCTCCTCTGCTGCGCTGAGTCCTTAACGCCGCAGCGGGCCCGCGGTCGAGGCATCCTTCCAATCCCGACACGAGCAGGCGGGCCAGCTTGCGCTCGGCGTCACCGTCGGGCCGAATCTGTGCATCAGAGTTGTCCATCCGAGCCAGGTACAGCGCTAAGTCACAACGGCACAGTTTGCGAATGGACGCCATAGCCTGCGAACGCCCACGCGCTGATCACTCTGTGCGTTCAAGATGATCGCGGTCTGGCCGCTCCAAGTCGGCCGGCTGCGCGTCTTCAAGGGTTGTTGACGCCTCGTCAGTTACATTACTGAAATCCGGTCGATCTTTCGTGATATCGAGCATGCTGAGTCTGCTGATCAACTAGGACAACTGTGGAGTGAGCATGTCGAATATTCCGGCTGATCTGCGGTATACCGAGTCGCATGAGTGGGTGCGGTCGGAGTCGGACGGCACGTTGGCGGTCGGGCTCACCGATCACGCTCAGCAGGCGCTTGGCCCGGTGGTGTTCGTGGAGCTGCCGGAGGTCGGCAAACCCGTCGCGGCTGGCGATGTCGTCGGTGCCGTCGAGGCGGTCACGGCCCAGTCGGACATCCACGCGCCGGTCGGCGGCGAGGTGATCGCCGTGAACGAGGAGCTGTTCTCCAAACCGCATCTCATCAACACGGGGTACTGGCCCCACGAGGCGTGGATCTTCAAGATCAGGCCGTCGGACAGTTCCGAGCTCGGGAGGCTCCTCGACGCTGCCGGCTACAAGGCGGCCATCGGCGAGTGAACTGCGCCACCACAATGCCTCGGGCCGGGTTCGGCTGTCACTCGGTGATGCGCCAGCACGAATACCTGGTCGCCCTCAAGGCCGAGAACGGCCTCCTGACCTTGGACACCCTGCACTGGGCCGACGAGATCAGAGACCCGCAGAAGGAGATCGACAACCTGCCGGGAAAGGCGAGGGCCTCCGACAAAGAGCTGACCATGGCCGAGCAGCTCATCGAAGCCCTGACGATGAAGTGGGACCCGGAGCAGTTCCACGACACCTTCCAGGGGAAGGTCGCCGCCATGATCGAGGCCAAGCAGGCCGGCGAGACCGTCGAGAAGGCCGAGGTCCCGGTGGAGCCGACCGGTGTGGTCGACCTCATGGAGGCGCTGCGCGCCAGCGTCGAGCGGGCCGGGAGCCCGAAGGCCACCGGCGGCAAGGCGACCACTTTCGGTAAGGCCGCCGAGAAGAGGCCTGGGGCGAAGAAGCGGATCCGCTCCGCGCCGAAGGAAGACTTGAGCGGACTGTCGAAGGCCGACCTCTACAAGAAGGCCGCCGCCGCCGACATTCCCGGCCGCTCGCACATGACCCGCGATGACCTCGTGAAAGCACTGTCCTCATCCCGGACGTAAGCGCGAAAGGGAGGCATACAGGGTGGCGTTGCGACCGCCGGTGGAGCCGATGCTGGCGCAGGCCGTGGAGTCGGTGCCGGGCCCCGGCGTGTTGGGAGAGCTGGCGTTCGAGCAGAAATTCGACGGCTGCCGGACCCTGCTGTTCACCCCCACCGGGCCGGACAGTGGCCTTCAGCTGCAGACCCGGCGAGGGTCGCTGATCCAGGACCGGTTCCCCGACCTCGTTGCCGCGGCGGACAAGCTGCCCGACGGCCTGGTCCTGGACGGGGAGCTTGTCGTCTGGGACACGAAGGCGGGTCAACTGTCCTTTGAGGGGTTGCAGCGCCGCACCGCTGCCCGCGGCCGCAGCGCACGCGGGCTCGCCGCGTCCCTGCCCGCCTTCTTCATCGCGTTCGACGTCCTGCAGCAGGACGGAAGCGAACTGATCAGCTACCCCTACCGCCAACGCCGCCTCCGCCTGGAAGCACTGTTCGCCGGGCACCGGCTCACATCCCCCTGGACGCTGTGCCCGATGACAACGGACCTGATCAAGGCACAGCAGTGGCTGGAAGCCTGGACCGAGATCTCCGGCCTCGAAGGCATCGTGGTCAAAGCAATGAACCAGCCCTACCGACCAGGACACAGAGGCTGGTACAAACTGCGTCGCCGGAACACGACGGAGGCGATCATCGGAGCCATCACCGGCACCCTGATCCGACCACAGCTCCTCCTCCTGGGCCGCCGCGACGCGCACGGCCGCCTCCGCTCGATCGGCCGCACGGCCCCGCTGCGTGCCGAGATGGCGCGCCTGGTCGGAGGCAACCTGATCGCGGCCGATGCCGGACACCCCTGGGAGGGCTGGCGGTTCGCATCGGCGTGGGGGAGCCGGGACATCCTGGATGTCACCCTCGTCCGCCCCGACCTCGTGGCCGAGATCAGCGCCGATACCGCCGTCGACCGAGGAGGAGTCTTCCGGCACGCGGTCCGCTTCAAACGGTTGCGCCTCGACGTGACCGTGGAGGAGGTACCGCTGTTCAGTGCCGGTCCGAGCGCCGCAACTGGCTGAAGAGTCTGGGTGAGCACCTGCACGGAGGGGGAGGTGAGGCAGGTGCCCACGGACGACGGCCGGGGGGCCGCTCAGCGCGCCGGCCGCCGTCTCCAGCGTAAATTCACCAGGCGCTCGGAGTCACGTGCCAGGCGTGGCGGCCGTGCTTCATGGGCGGGGGTGCGGGCGGTCCCGTAGGGGCCGGAACCTGTCATTCGGCCCACACGCGTTGTCCAGATGCTTGCCACGGCGAGAGCCGCAGCGCTGCTCAGCGGATCCGGCCCAAGCCACAGCGCGGCAGCAGCCCGCCCCCCATCAGCCCGGTCCGGGCGGTGCGCTCGCCTCGCGCAGAGTCCGGATCGACGGCGGGGGTACGGTCCGCGCCCACGGCAAGCGCGCGGACCTGCATCCGTCGCCCAGTACGTACCGGCCCTCCTCCGCCGCCGGCCGTCTTTTCGCCGTCCCGATCGCCCGCAGTCGGCAGCGCTGGCGGCCACGCATGCCATGTGACGGATGCCGGTCTGAACGTCGGCCGGAATCAGGCGTTGGCGCCGACGGGAGCCTGTCCCGGAATTTCGGCGGGTGCTGGCCCGGACGGCGATGGCGCCTTGCCGCCGGCACTCCGCAGGGCGGGGGCGATGACCTGTTCGTCCACTTCAGGGCGATCGAGTCCGACGGCTTCAAGAGCCTCAAGGAAGGCCAAATCGTCAGTTTCGTGGCTGAGCAGGGCCAGAAGGGCATGCAGGCCGCGCAGGTCCGCCCCGAGTAGCCCGCGCCGTGGGGGCTGGGAATCGCTGGGGCGGTCGCCAATACCCCGCCGCGACTGACTCTCCGCAGGTCGGGGTGACTGTTCCAGAATTCTGGAACGGCCCCCAGATCCGGTTACCGGGCCCAGTCGACGCCGAGTTCGGCGAGCGCGCGGAGCTGCGCCTGGTCGAGCTTCCATGCCCGGGTCTCGGCCGTGAGGCTTGGCCCTGGTAGCGGTCAGGGTCCGGCGGATGGGTGCGTGATGGCGGGGGAGCTGGGCGGTCTTCCGGTGCTCTGCATCCGATGCAGAGCATCGAGTGGAGTCCACCGGGTGGCCTCCGCTCCGCCCGCGCGAGGGCCTCCAAGACCTTGCCGCGCCGCGGGGCCGGCTGCTGCTGCTCGTGATCGCTCATGTCCCCAAGGACGCCACGGCGCCCCTGTGGACAAGGGACGTCGTGGGGAGGCCGGTCGAGGCCACCGTTGCTGTGTGTGTGCATCCTTCGTCCGTGGCCTCGACCAGGTCCGGCCGCTCGCCGTTCGCCCGGTGGACGACCCGCACCAGGTTCTTCTGCCAGAGAGAGACCGACGCCCCGTAGAGCGCGAACTGCTCGTCTGCCCAGGCGACGCGGACCGGGTCGTCCTCCGGGGCGTGCACCTCGGGCGGGACAGCCTGGGTGAGTGCGGGGAAGGACGTGGACATCGCGGTCGGGGCGGTCTTCTGCACTCAGACGAGGAATAGGGGTGTAGCCCGTTTGGTATTGCCTGTCGGGCGTTGGCCGGTGGGGTGGGCGAGTGTGGTGGGGTCACCCGTTTCGTGCTGTGTGTCAGGGAAGGATCCACCTATGCCGTTTACCGAGGTTGTCACCTTCCGGCTGAGGGAAGGGGTGCGGACTGAAGATTTCCTGGCTGCGGCATTTCGGATGGACCGGGAGTTCCAGCCGACTCAGCCCGGCTATCTGCCGGGCAGTCGTCGTACGCTCCGCTCGCCTGACGGCACGTGGATGATCTCGGTGGACTGGGAGACGGTGCAGGATTCGGAGAACTCCCAGGCCGCGTTCGCTGACGCGGGGGAAATCACCGAGGCGTACCTGGGCGCCATGGACCCTGACAGTGCCCGGATTGAAACGTGGGAGCTCTTCATCCCTCCGGCGCAGTAGGCCGCAGGGTATAAAGCGCCTGGTCAGGTCCGGTGCTCCTTGCGTTGCGGGCCGACGGGTGCGCTGCTGGAGGTGAACGTGGCGGCGAGATCTTCGATGAACTGGTCGGTTACGGGTTCGCGGGAGATGAAGCGCCGGAAGAGTACGGGTCCGCACAGGCGGGCGTACTCGTCGGCGTCCACGCTCACCCCGAACGGTGCCAGGAGTTGGTTGAGGGCGTCGCGGCGGTTGGTGACCAGGCGGTTCAATGCCTGGTCGCTTTGGGGGTCGTGGTCGGCCTGGGCGGCGAGCATCATCAGTGCGCTCGCGTTCGCCTGGGCCTCCATGCCGGCGCGCAGGCTGCGCAGGAAGGCGGCGGCGATCTGCTGCGGGGTGCCGGAACCGTCGGGGTACTCGGTGGGCGGGCCCTCAAGGAGCAGGTCCATGAACAGGCGCTCGCGGCTGGGCCAGTGCCGGTAGAGGGTCTGGCGCGTGACGCGCGCCCGGGCGGCCAGTTCGGTGTAAGTGACCGCGTCGGGGCCTCGGGTGGTGAGCAGTTCGCGGGCGTGGCCGAGCACGTGGGCCCGGGTCCGCTCGATGCGGGGGTCGGTTCTGGCGGCAGCGCCGACTTCGTCAGTCATGAGTGAATCATACAAGCCCATCGCTATCATACGACTCGTTCCATAACTACGGGTGTTCGCTCCGGGTCTCCCGCCTCCGGTATCTCGAGCTGGGTCCCTCCGGTGCATCACCCCCGCCGATGCGCCATGCGCGCTCCCGCGAACCGAGGGAAACCCAATGATCACGATCGACAAAGACGCCGACACGCTCACGGTCATGATCGTGTTCACTCTCGAGGCCTCCGATCAGCCGGCCCTGCTGGAAGCCATCCGCACGTTCGTCCAGGACGTGGTGCGCCACCAGCCGGGCTTCGTCTCCTCCACCGTGCACGTCAGCGATGACGGCACACGCATCATCAACTACGCCCAGTGGGAGAACCGAGACGCCCTCGAAGCCTTCCGGGCAAACCCCGACGCCATGAACCGGCGCGGTGACATCATGCGCTTCGACCAGGAGAGCCACACCTACCGGATCGCCTTCCAGTCAGAGCGCCTCGCTCCCTGAGACGGCGCGGCCGTTTGCCGGCAGCCCTCCCGGGACGAGCCGCGGGAGGCTGCCGCCCCTCACGGGATACGCGGTACAACGATGGGCCGCACAGAGCAGTCTCTGTGCGGCCCCGCCGCCGGCCGGATCCCGCCTCAGGGGAGAAGAACGATCTTCCCGCGGTTTCGGCGGGTGTCGATGTCGGCGTGCGCCCGGGCCGCTTCGGCAAGCGGGTAGGTACGCCAGATCGGGACAGTGAGCTTGCCGGCGGCGGCCAGCTCGGCCAGTTCCGGCAGCGCTTCGGGAGCACGGTCGGAGGGGTCCATCCCGGTGAAGCGCACGCCGTATTGGGCGGCGCTCATGTCGGCGAGGGTGATAACGCGCTCCGGACCACCGGCCAGTTCGATGGACTGGGGCAGCACGCCCGCACCGGAGGTGTCGAGCACCGCGTCAATCCCCTGCGGCGCCGCGGCGCGCACCCGCTCGACCATGCCGTCGCCATAGAGCACGGCGGTGGCGCCGAGCCCGGTGACCCGCTCCAGGTCGGCCGCCCCAGCCGTGCCGATCACGGTGACGCCGCGGGCGACGGCGAGCTGGACGGCAATCGCGCCCACACTGCCCGCGGCGCCATGGATCAACAGCGTCTGACCGCCGCGCACGTCGAGGTGCTTCAGGGCGCGGAAGGCAGTCTCCCCGACGGTCGCAAGCGCGGCCGCCACCTCCCACGACAGCCCCTGCGGCTTGACGACCGGCCCGCCCAGCAGTGCGTACTGCGCATACGCCCCGCCCGTGGCCACACCGAAGACCTCATCACCCAGGGCAATGCCGCTCACCGCGTCCCCGACGGCGTCCACGACACCGGCCACATCCATTCCCGGGGTGATCGGGAACTCGGCCGGGAACACCCCGGCCAGCTCGCCGCGGCGGATCTTGTTGTCCAGCGGGTTCACCGCCGCCGCCCGGACCCGGACCCGGACCTCGTGCGCGGCAGGCTGCGGCATGTCGACCTCGGAGAAGGTGAGCACCTCCGGGCCGCCGAAGCGCGTGTACGTGATGGCTGACGGCATGAGAACCTCCCAGAGAAACAAAATAAGACGATCTGTAGTTAAACATACAGGACGTATGATTGTCGAGCCACGTCGAGGCCGCGCCGGGCCGGGCCCCCTCATCGGGGTCAGGCGGAAGGAAAGGTGGTCATCGGCGCGCCTGCCCAGGTGGCTCTGTCCGCGTTCCACTGCATCAGCAGGCGGGCGGGCAGGTCCCGGCGCTCCACGACGCGGACCGCCACGGGGTTGATCCACACACCTCACGCGCCGACCCCGGTCAACGAAGCCGCGGGCCTCGAGCCGGTCCACCGCTTCTGTGAACTCGCTGGGCGTCAGGAAGAACGACGGCGCGAGCAGGAACCCCAGCTGGTAGTTCCTGATCTCCGGCGGCTCCTCCGGCCGGTGCAGCTCCGCCTGTTTCAGGGCCAGCCACAGCAGAGCGGTGGCCTCGTAGGGGGAGGAGGACAGCTCCCGGAGCACGTCCTGGTGCAGCGCCACGAACTCGCCCTGCACCCGGCCCACGTCGACGGCCTCACTCGGCTCCTGCGCCAGGCCGTCGACACCGTCGGAGCCCGCAGCACGCCCGGGGGCGGCCGGTGCTTCCACTGCGACGGCACCGGCCCTGCCCACCCGCTGTGGGAGCTGGTACCCGGCAAGCCTGAGCACCCTGGGCAAGCCCAAGGCGACCCTGGGCAAGCCCTCCACGCGGGCTTGCCCAGGGGCCGGATTACGCCATCGCGGCGGCCACGGTCTCCAGGACGACGAGCTGCTCCGGGTCGACGGGGACGCCGTCGGCCTGACGCAGCGAGCGGAGAGTGCTGCCGTCGGCGCACAGCCTGCACAACCCGGCCAGGGGGAACGGGGTGGCGCCGATGAGGGTGTGCGAGGAGGAGCTGTCGTAGACGGGCCGGTAGCAGCCGGGGCACGGCAGGCAGTCATCGACTCCGTCTCCGGCCGGCGCGTCCGGGCCGAGCTGCGGCACGATCAGCAGGAGGTTCTCCCCGGCCTCGGCCCACAGCCCCATCGGCCGCTCCGCGGACCGCTCGAAGACCACGTCACCGTCCGGGCCTTCGCCGGAACGGACCCGGGCCAGCGTGCCGACGCCTTCGGCGGGGTGGTTCGGGAGGAACGCCAGGACGGTCTTGGCGCCGGGCTCCTCGCTCACGCTGTAGACGTGCCCGCGCCCGGCCTTCATGGCCGCGCCCATCCCGTTCAGGCCCTGGCCGCCGTCGTCGTTGCGCAGGCGCAGCTGCCACGAGGCCGGGGCCCCGTCGATCTCGGCGGGAGAGGAGGTGATCAGGATGCCGTTGCCGGACCGGCGGACGTCCAGGTGCTGCATCCCGCGGACGGAGTGGAACGCGGTGCCGAACCACTCCGTCGGCCGCCCGCCCTCACCACGCGGCGCGCGCGGCTTGTGCAGCTTGTGTCGTCCCATGCCCTGCCTCGCAGACGTGATCCGTGCACGGGCCGATCGGCCCGCTGAACCCACAACCGCTGCCCGGCGACCCAGGCACGCCACAGGCCCGGCCTCCACCCATTCAGCGCACCTGGGCAAGCCTCCCCATCCGGGAGGGCCGCCGGACTCATCCCGACTCGCAGAAGGGTTGCACCGGAAGGGGGCTGGAGAGGTGTTTGCACGGGTGCACTAGGCGGGGGACCGCAGGTGTGACCGTGAGTGGGACCCCCCGAATCTGGTGATCTTGCATTCGTGCAGGTCAGATGCCATGGGCAAGCCCCCTTCGGGAATCGACACCTCTAATTCGATAGCAATTAGAGGTTCTGGATCTCTGACGGGCCTGGCGGACGCTGTCTGCCTGGGCAGGACGTGTGTGGTCCGGTCGGTGCCGTGGTGACCCCTACGACACCTCCGACCGATCAGGTCTGTGGAAAGACCGGTGGCGCCGTGGTGCCGGCCGGTCCTCTCACGTTCTGCCCCCACGGGCCCGTCGGGTTCGGGATCCTCGACGGATGAGCTGCCGTACGGTGACGCGTTTTTCCTCACGAGCTTCGAGCTCTGGACACGGCGTGCGCCCGTGCGGTCCAGCGGTGCCGCGCACGGCTGATGAGGTGGCGGGCCTTGGAGCCCTGGAATTAGTGCGCCGTGCGGCCCCGCGTGCTCGCCTTCGAGAACAGCACGGGAGAAGGGGCGGGATCCATGGACGTGTTCTGCGGGATCGACTGGGCGGAAGGGCACCACGACGTCGCGATCATCGACAACACTGGCAAGCTGCTGGCCAAGTCTCGAATCGACGATGACCTGGACGGCTACCAGCTGCTGCTGGACCTGATGGCCGACCATGGCGACAGCGCCGAGACGCCGATCCCGGTGGCTATCGAGACCAGCCGCGGCCTGCTGGTCGCCACCCTGCGGACTGGGGCCCGGCAGGTCTTCGCGATCAACCCGATGGCGGCCTCCCGCTACCGTGACCGGCACGGCGTCTCCCGCAAGAAGTCCGATCCCGGCGACGCCCTGGTCCTGGCGAACATCATCCGCACGGACATGCCTATGCACCGGCCCCGCCGACAGCGACCTGGCCCAGGCCATTGCCGTTCTCGCCCGCGCCCACCAGGACGCCGTCTGGAACCGGCAGCAGATCGCCAACCAGCTCCGCTCTCTCCTGCGCGAGTACTACCCCGCTGCTCTGGAGGCATGGCGCCACAAAGCAGGCGGACTGACCCGGCCGGACGCGCGGAAGATCCTCGCCGCCGCACCCACCCCGGCCATGGCCGCTGAGCTGCCGCTCTGGAAGCTCCGGGTGATGATGCACAACGCGGGCCGCCAACGCGGCATCAACGAGGACGCCGAGCGGATCCACACGCTGTTCCGGCAACCGACCGCCCGCCAGCTGCCCGCGGTGGAGGAAGCCATGGGCATCCAGGCCAAGGCCCTACTGGTCCAGCTGAACGCAGTCTGCAAGGCCGTCGACGAGCTCGCCAAGGCGGTAGAGCGGACCTTCCGGAGCCACCCCGACGCGCCGATCATGCTCAGCTTCCCCGGCATCGGCCCCGGGGTCGGAGCACGTCTCCTGGCCGAGATCGGCGACGACCGCACGCGCTTCACCACCGCCGGCGGACTCAAGGCATACGCGGGAGCGGCCCCGATCACCCGGGCCTCGGGCAAACGCAAGTACGTCGGACGGCGCTTCGTGAAGAACAACCGGCTCAACCACGCCGGCTACCTATGGGCCTTCTCCACCCTCACCCACTCGAAGGGCGCCAACGCGCACTACCGGCGACGACGCGAGACAGGAGACTGGCATGCCCAGGCCCTGCGGCACCTGTTCAACCGCATGCTCGGACAGCTCCACCACTGCCTCCAGACCCGCGTCCCCTTCAACGAATCCATCGCGTTCCCACAGCCCGCTGGGACCTGATGGGGCACGTTGGAACTCTGATCACGGTGGCGTGAATCCTCAGGTCAGCGGCGGGCCCATACGCGCAGGATCCTGCTTGCTTCGTTGCTGATCGAGTCGTCGGCATCCGATACCAACACCGAGGACAGTTCCTCGAGCTGTGCGAGACCTTCCTCGGACTGACAGCAGACGTCATTGATTGCACCATCGAGGTAGTCACTGGTGCCGTCGTCCGCGCTGCTGAGCGCCACCAGGACCATGCGCAAACCGCAGATGTCCCCCCGCTCGAGCAGAGCCTCCGCCGTCTCGCGAGTGACAGCGGTGTCTTGGCCGTCCAGCAGCAGCCGATGCAGTACGTCAGCCACTCCGGCTTCCTCTGCCGAGCCTGCCAGACGCCGACCTGCTGCCGCTCTGACGGACCATGATGCCGAGCGAGCGTCCTGAAGGGCTGAACTCAACTCGTTGTCGATTTCGGAGCGGGTCATGGCCTCCATCCTGGCACGACAGCTTGGACACCTCGGCTCGCCTTCACAATGGCGGCCAGAGCCGCCTCCGGAGGCCCTCATTTCACCCGCTGTCTTGACCTCTTAGCCGCATGAGGTGTCTTTCCTCGCGATAGCCGAGGGGAGAGGTCTATCCGTATCCCGGGGGCCAGCGGCCGGGCGGAGGGGTACATATGTACCTGTAGGGCTCGTGAACGGATCCGGTGGCGCCTCGTCGTGGAAGGGCCCGGCAGATCGTGGACGGGTACGCGCCGCTCAAGGTGACCTTGAGGCAGGTCATGTACCGCGTCGCAGCCGAGGGCGTGCTGCCGCACACGCCGCCGATGTACCGGCGGCTGTCTCGCGGCTGACCCAGGGCCGGCGGGAGGGCCGCTTCCCCGTCCTGATCGACACCATCCGCGAAGTCCACGTCCCGCCGGCCTGGCCGAGCGCGGGCGCGTTCGTCGCCGAGATGCCCGAACTGCACGGTCCCGTCCTCGGTCCTTAGAACGACCGCTACCGTGCTCCTCGCCGGTGCACCACTTGTGGCGGTGGCGGTGGCGGTGGCGGTGGCGGTGGCGGTGGCGGCCGTGGCGGTTTTGACGCCCTTCGCAAGGTCGTCAAGCTTGTCCGCCCCGTAATCGATCAGAACCCGAACAACGGTAAGGACGCTCGTCCAGCCCCCGATCACACCCCCAAGCCCAACTGGGACCCGAGCAAGGGCAACTGGCAGCCTGGAGACGGCGTCGGCATGCTCACCAGCGCCTTGGACCTCCTCAACATGCTGCTGGGGACAAATCCGGACTACACGCCGGACCAGACTCCGAGTACGCACAATGCACCCGGCGCGGCCCCGGGTACGGGCAACGGTCAGGATGACTCGCGTGACTGCCGTAGAGGCGGCAAGGGCTGGATCGATCCCACGAACGTCGATGCATCGAACGGCAACCGGGCTGTCAAAATGGATGGCTGCCTGGACCCGACGATCGTCAAAGGTGGGTCGGCAACGAACAACCAGGTCCGGCCCCCGGGGTACGAATGGGCTCGTCGTACAGCAGGCTGGCTCGGCCTGAGTCCCGAACGAGCGATCAACAACTGCCACCTCATCGGAAATGACCTGGGCGGCTCGGGAACCGATCTGAGGAACCTTGCCACCTGCTCGCGTCAGGCAAACGTAAAGGTCCGGGGCGCTGGAGAAATAACTGACCACATGCGCAGCTATGAAGAGAGGGTCCGCCAGGCTGTTGACAGCGGCCAGATCGTGCGCTATACCGTCGAACCCCAATACGCCGGAAGTCGCACGGTTCCGACGGGGTTCAGCATCACGGCACGCGGATGGAACCAAAATGGAGCCCCGGGCATAAATATCAACGCAATTGTGCCGAATTCTATTTACAGCCCGAAATATGACCACTGGCGTAACCTGGGGCTCTTCAACGACACCGGAACCACCAACCCCATACCCACTGGAGGTATACGTTGACAGGGGATCCCGAAACTGGCGGCCTCGCAGGGTTGCTCAAGCTCATGCCCTCAACTGACGGGCAGGACGAGGAGGTGGACTGGGATGCGATGGCGAGGCTGTGGGGCACCACCTTCCCTGCTGACTACGTCGCGTTCATGGCCGTGTACGGCGCTGGCAGCATCAGCGAATCCTGTGCGGTGCTTCGTCCCAAGCCGGCGTTCGCAGGCCACGAAAGCGACGTTGAAGAGGAAACCGCCAACGCCCGCGACGGGTGGCCCGACGCCGGATCCGCAGAATTGACTCGGGACGCAAAATGGCCTGTCATCGCCTGGGGAGTAACCGTGGCAGGCGATATTGCCTGCTGGCGCACCACTGCGGAGAATCCTGACAACTGGACCGTCGCGGTCTTCAGGGCGAGCGGTTTGCGGCCTTGGCGCGAGTACGCTTACGGAATGACAGAATTTCTGCGCTTGACTTTCACCGGGGCATTGGAAGAGTGTCCTTTCGATGATTCGACGCTCTGGAACAGGGCCCCGCAGAAGTTCGTGCATTGGCGTGAGCAACTGAGGTTGCTCGGAGTGGATGACCCCTGGACCGACCAGTAGCGGACGCAGGGAAGGGTTACTGATGGGCCTCGCACTGTTCACAGTGCGAGGCCCATTGACGTGTAGGACTGGACCTGTCGCACCGCGGCGCATTTGCCCCACCTGGTACTGGAACAGCTGCTGTTCTGGCTGTGCGGCCAAGGCCTGGCCGAGCGCCTCATCGACGGCTCCTACGTCCCATTCCGGGGCCGGCGCTTGGACGGCCGCGCGGCGTGAGGCTGGTGCGGGTTCGGATGTGCTTGCTGTCCACGGGCTGGCCGGCCGAGGCGATGACATCGAGCACGGATCAACCGCAGTGGGACCTGCGGCGGTGTGTCAGGCCGGTGGGCGGCCGCGCGGCAGACGGACACGTCCGGGTCCTCGTCCAGCTGCCGCCCTGCATGATCCGGTAGGTCCCTGGTGGCCGCTGCTTCTCGTCGGAGCACCGCAGCTGCCCTGCAGGTAGGTCACCATGTCCGGGCCGGTGAGTAGCGCCAGCTGCACGGTGACCGGCCGGGTCCGCCAGGTGGCGGCGACCGTTGCGCGCACCTTGGGATCGGAGGCCGTATCGAGTTGCGTTGGCTCTTGGTCGTAGGCCTCGACTAGTGCTGTGACCGGGAAGGT
>NZ_LIVQ01000016.1 GCF_001905445.1 Streptomyces sp. CB00455
CGTAGGACAGCTCCCAGCTCGCCGCGACGAGCAGATTCTCCGCGAGTGTCAGGACCATGACTCCGGCCACAGCGCCGGTCACTGCCAGCGTTCCCCCGACGACGGCTGCCGCGGCGAAGAGAGCACAGGTCAGAACAAGCAGTCCGCAGGCGAGGCGAGTGGTGCGAACGGAGCGGTCGAGTCCCTGTACGGCCCGGCCGAGGTAGCCTTGGAAGAGCGCGGTCTGGACGGTGTTGACGGCCAGTAGCACCGAAGAGAGCGAGGGCGGCAGGTCCAGTACCTTGACCACCCACAGCGGCAGCAGTACGAACATGACGGAGTCGTGCAGCATCGCGAACGCATTCGCCACGACGAGCCCGACGAACCTCTTGTCACGGTAGGGCGCGGGAATTTCCGCGGCGGAATCGCCCACCCCATCGGCATCGGCCTTACGGGCCGTCGCCGTAACGCGCACGCGCCGGATCGCCAGGCCTGTGGCGATGAACGACACGCCGTTGACGGCGAACAGGATCTGGAACGCCGGTGTCCAGTGCAGTGCTTGGACGCCTCCGGCCAGGAGGAATCCGACGCTGAGTCCGATGTTGCGAATGGCCCGGATCGACGTCATGGTCACGCTGCGTTCCTCGGCTGGCACCACGTCGCCGATCACCGCTTGGAACAGCGGGCCGCTGGCCGCGTCCGCGGCAGCGAGCAGGCAGGTCAGCCCGAGGTAGGCCGGATAGCCGTCGACCAGTGCGTAGCCCGCGTATCCGAACCCGCGAATCACCAGTAGCCCGATGAACACCCGGTTGGCACCGATCCGGTCGGCGAGCCGGCCCATCGGTACCGGACTGAGCAGACCGCAGACGCTGCCGATGCCGAGCGCCGCGCCCACCGCGACCATCGGCAGCCCGACGACCTGCACGAAGTACAGCGTGGAGGCCGCGAGGAACAAGCCGGATCCCAGGGAGTCGACGGTGCCGCCGATCGCGAGGATACGTCCGTTGCGCGACGGCGGGATCATCGAACGGAGGCCCTTCACAGCCAGCCTTCGCTGTCGTGGGTCCACTCCAGGTCCTCACCGGGCAGCTCGGCACGCAGCGCCTCGGCCTGCCCGGTGTTGTACGCCTTGGTAGCCGTGGCATCCCAGGCGCCGGGCCGGGTCGGGACGGCCCACATTGGGTGGACGACGGCGCCACGCCGCGCCTTGGCCTGGTAGGCGCCGGCGCCCAGGTGCAAGGCCGTCGCACCGTCGGCGTATGCGTCGCGGATCGGCTGATAGCAGCTCAGCTGGAAGTACTCGCCCACGTGCGGCGCCCGCTCGTAGTCGAATCCGATGGCGCGCGTGTAAGTCGTCTGTCCCTCGATGAAGATCAGGGAGAAACCGATCGGCTGCTCTTCCGCGTTCATGCACAGGTGCAGCCGACCGGTATCCCGCGCGGCACGGCTGAGCTGTTCCAGCCAAAGCGTCATGGCATCGGCCGATGCCTGCACGCCGTACTTCTGCTGGGTCGCCGCCAGGAGCGCACCGCACCGCTGGTATTCGTCGGACAGTCGCGCTCGGCTCAGACGCAGACCGGCTGACTCGAACTCGCGCAGGTCGCGACGGATCCGCTTCCTTCTGCTGCTGATCAGGCCTTCGAGGTAGTCCTCGAAACCGCTGCCGGGCAGGGGGATGACGCACTCGCCGTTGAGCAGGCGCGGGGTGACACCGCTGCGGCGGGCGAGCAGGGCCGCGTCCGCCGAGGTGGCGTAGAGCCACCAGGCGAGCCCGTCGCTGTGCGTGTCGGCGATGTCCTGCACCGCGTCCAGCAGTGGCTCCAGCGCCCGGTCGTCGGAGAGCAGCGGGCCGCTGTAGAAACCGCGGGAGCTGCCGACCAGGGTGACCGGCCGATCGCCCTGGTCCGCCGCGTCGGGGAAGAGCTTGCCGGGATGGTAGTTGCCGCTGCTGGGCCGGTCCACGACGAACACCGCGACGGCACCGACCAAGCGGTCGCCGGAGCGGACGCACACGTGGTGAACGCGTCCGCCCTGCTCCTGCTCGCGCTGGAACTCCAGCCAGCGTGTCCCCGCGTAGAACGACTTCGGGGCTGCCAGTTGATCCCACGCCCGACGGTCGTTCTCGTCAAGCCGGTCCAGGATTTCCACTCGTAGTGGCTCAGCCGACATACAGTCCCCCTCCTTCCATCTCGCGAAGGAGCCGGTGGTCGCGTTCGACCTCGGCGAGCCCGCCCGCCAGGGACACGAAACCCGGTGCCGACGGCAGGTCCACGGTGAGCGGCACCGTCTGCCCGGGGACGACCTTCGTGGTCAGGGCGACGAAGGTGGGCAGCGATTCGATGCGCTGCTGCCACCCGTCCTCCCGGCCGGGACCGGGCCGCCGGTTGATCAGCCAGACGTTGCGTACGTTTTGATACACGCCCAAGCGGCCGGGCTGCTCATCAGCGCGGTCCTGGTATACCACCGCACCGTCGAGCCGCTGCGCTACGAAGAACCCGCGACGGCCGCAGACCGGACCGGCCACCGCTTCCTGCGGAACTGGCAGATCGCCGATTTCGTGCTCGCCGACCTCAACGCGTACGTCGACCTCCCGCACCGCGTCACCGTCGTCGCCCGCTCCTGCTCCGGGGAAGGCACCGCCTACGACCCGGAGGCGCGCCGCATCGACCTCTGCTACGAGGACCTCGCCGAGGAACGCGAACTGTTCGAGCACGCGGAGTCCCGGACCAACCCGGACGAGGACCTCGCCGACAGCGTCCGCGAAACCCTCTACCACGAGGCTGGCCACGCCCTCCGCGATGCGCTGGACCTCCCCGAGGCAGGCGACCGCGCCGAAGAGGACGCCGCCGACCGTCCCAGCTGATGCTGCTGACGTGGCCACCCGGAGGGCGAGGACACCCTCCTCACGGCCGCCCGCGCCTACGACTTCGCGGCCGCCGCCGACCCCACCCCGGACCCTGCGTATGAACACGCCCCACCGGCCACCCGCGCCGAATCCCACCGCTGCGCGGTCCACGGCGAGGCCCCCACCGCCACCCGGAACTCGCCACCCCGCCCCGAACCCACTGCGCCGCCACCTGGACCGCCGCCCGCGACGCCTGGACCCGAGACCTGATCCCGCTCCTTCGTCGTTGATCCCCGGGTACGCCGAAGCCCGGCCGAGGAATGGTCTCCTGGCCGGGCTTCGTGCACCAAGTAGCTATCCGATGGTGAGGAAAGTGTTCCAGCCGTCTTCGTCGCGTCCGCTGGCTTCTCCGTAGGTGGTGGTGCCGCCTCGGAAGTAGTACTGGTTTCCGTCGGAGGCCTGGACGCCCCAGATGTCGGGGATGCCGTCGCCGGTGGTGTCCTCGGTGCCCAGGACCTTGGGCCAGGCGGCGCGGGTCCAGGCGGTGGTGGCGTAGGTGTAGTCGACGCCGCCCTCCGCGTTGGCCGCGAACTGGAGGGAGGTGAGGTCGGCTCCGCCGTTGACGCCTGCCTTGCCCTTGCGCAGGGCCATGGTGCGGTTGGCGTTGGCGTTGTCGCGGAAGAGGAGGTCGGGGATGTTGTCCCCGGAGATGTCCCGGACGCCGACGATGTCGCGGGCGGCCCAGCCGGTAGCCATCTTGCGGTAGGAGGCGAAGCTGGAGCCGGTGTAGCCGGAGAACGCCCAGAAGCCGTCGGCGTCGAGTGCGAACAAGTCGGGCAGGCCGTCGCCGTCGACGTCCTCGGTGACCACGATCTGCCGGAACGTCGCCGGGTCGGGTGCGGAGGCGGGGAGCTGCATTTCGATGCGGCGGCCGGCGTCGAACTGGCCGGTGCCGGTGCCGGGGTAGATGTACAGCTTCCCGTCGGGCATCCGGGCGATCATGTCGGTGATGCCGTCGCCGGGGTGCCAGTCGGTGGCGTGTCCGACCAAGGCCGGGATCGTGGAGGCCGCGTCCTTGAAGTGACCGGGGGCGACGGGCTTGCCGTTGTCGACGGCGCCGGGGATGAACGCGTCGGTGTCACCGTTGCGGTCACCTGCGTAGGTGCGCAGGTTGCCGTCCTTGTCGACGGCGAGGAGGTCGGGGAATCCGTCGCCGGTGACGTCACCGGGCTTGTCGGTGCCTGCGCGTGGGGAGACGTAGAAGAGGTATTCGGTGGGGACGGAGATGTTCCCGGCCGTGTTGACGGTGCGTACGTACAGGACGTTGGGGCCTGCGGTGTCGACCTGGATCTTGATGGAGGCCAGGTCACCGGCGGTGGGGGTGGCCTTCTGGTCGTAGGTGGTCCGGTTCAGGGACCACTGGTACTCGCGGACGCTGGTGGCGGGGGTGCCGTTGCCGAGGAACTCGAGGACCTGGTCCGGGGTGGAAGCCGGCGCCAGCGACCACTGGGCGCCGTCCGGGCCCGGGGCGGGGAAGTGCGTGGAGCGGACGGTCGGGTTGGCTGGGGCGGTGTGGTCGATGGTGAAGGTGCACCATCCGCCGCCACCGGAGTCGGCCGGACCGGAGCCGGCGGATCCAAAGCCGTCCCAGTCCGTGGTGCGCGATAGCCAGAAGTATTTGCGGCCGGAGGTGAAGGACGCCCAGGGAACAGACTTGGTGACCACGCCGTCGCTGTTGGGCCACAGCCATTCGTTGGCAATGTCCGCCCCGGAGGCTGCGTCCCAGACCTCGATCTGGACCTGCTTGAGGTTGCCGTCCCGGTCGGTGCCCTTGACCTGGAAGGACACGTCGGTCTTGCCGATGCTGGTACCTGGGCTGCTGGTCAGGCAGGGGCCGCCGGGGGAGGTGTTCATGTTCGCGGCGACGGGGATGTCGGGGCGGGTGTTGTAGACGACCTCGATGTACGGGGCGCTCTCACCGTTGGCGAGGAGCTTCTTCCAATAGTACGAGTCCGACTCATTGGGCGCCTTGAAACCGAGGGACAATGCGCCCCAGTTGGCGCCGGCGGCCTGGGTGACCAGACCCTTGATGTCGGGGGCGACCCAGTTGTCGGGGCAGGTGGAGTTGTAGCCGTAGCCGGCCATCTCGGTGGAGACCTTGTTGCCCCACCAGCCGGTCGTGTTGTTCCACGTCGACGACGAGGAAACCCACGGCGTGGAGTAGATGTCCATGGCCTTCTGGCTGCACGACCACGAATAGGTCTGCAGGGCGCGCACGGAAGCCGACTGGATACCCGCCCCGTGCAGCTCGGAGCCGAAGTAGAAATTGAACACCGAGCGGGAGGTGCCGCCGGAATCCGATTCGTAACCGACACGGGCCTCGTTCGTGCCCGACGCGTTGTAATTCTGGCCGTTGTAGAAGCTGGAATTACCGGCCGTCTTGTAGAGCAGCGACCACGAATGCTTGTGACCCTTGAACGAAGGGTCGACGAACACCGGATAGACCGTTTCCGCGGCGTTCAAGAGCCCGGCGTCGGGCTTCAGGGACAGGGTGCCGTCCTTGAACGACGCGGCGGCCACCGACAGGTGCGCGCGCTCGGCGCCGGCCAGGCCGGCCAGGCCCAGGGTGGGGTGCTTCTTCGCTGCCGCCGAAGGCTTCCACGCCGGCACATCATCGGTGGTGGCGACCTTGCCGGAGGAATCCCACATCAGAGGCGACGGAGAACCCGCCACCTCCTCGCCCTTTGCGTCCCGGGCGGAAAGCGCACCGGATTCGGCGTCGAGCTGGAACTGCAGATCGGGCGAGGCCAGGCGGTAGTTCAGCTCCGCGAGCAGCGGATCAGCGGCGGCCTGCTTGTCCTTCACGACGAGCAGGTGCGAATAGCCACCGTCCTGCGCCGTCATCATCAGATCGACACCCGGCCGGACATTCTCATACAGCGCACGCGGACCATCGATCACCGGCGCCGGCAGCACGCCGGGCCAGCTCACCGACATGTCATGCCCGTCAACGTTCAGCCGCACCAGCTCGGTCCACACCTGACCAGGCACATCCGCCGTCAACGCCGAACGCACCCCACCACGCGAAGACCGCCCAGCACCGGGAGTACCCGCGCTGAACACGACGGCACCGTTCACCGCCTTCGCGGCGAACCCGCCCTCCACCTGCTGCAGATCGGTATCGACCGGCTTCCACTCGTCACCGACCTTGGCCCGGACGGCAGAGCTGGAGATCTGCTTCTTGAACAGACCATCGGGCTGCGCCCACGTCGTGGTGTTTGCGTTCCGCTCCGCGGAGACCTCGACGTCCTTGCCCCGCTCAGCGGCCAACTTCCGCGCCTGCGCGGCAGTCATTCGGCCATGGGCTTCATCGGAAGCCTTCTTCTGGGGCTCCCCGTACCCACCCAGCCGCCCACCCACCGGCACCGCCACAGCCACCGCAAGCAGAGCGGCGAGACCGCCCATGGCCTTCCGGCGCCTGAACCAAGGGCGATTGGGCACGGCAACTGCTGCTTCTGTAGTGGGTGTTGGCGGTCTCGGTTCCACCGACTCACTGACAGCCATGGTTGTACTTCTCCCCCCTCGGGCCCGTGCTTCCACAGCCCTCGGCGCTCACAAATGTCTTTCGGCCATCGGCCCCGAACCCGGAAGGTCGCTCCCGGCTGGCCATTCACACGGAAGGCGCGAGCAGAGCATGAACCATCCGGGCGAATCGCCACCCCTTGGGAACATAACCTGAGTGGCCATTTGGTCGTGGTTTGCGCCGATTGCACCGAGCTCTGAAGCCTGTAAGTGACAAAGGCCACATCAGTTACTGGTTTGTAGATTTTCAGCCACCCCGGCCGCACAATCAGCTGGCTATTTGTCAGTTTCCTGGCTCCGCCCGCTAGTCCGCGGAGGCAGATCGTGGGGGGTCCGCATGTCGCCGTTGTCGGCGCGCAATTTCCGCCTGCCCGGAAACAGGAGGACGCGCGCCGATAGCGCGCGCCTCGCCGGGCGCACCGGCATCACCTTGTCGGTGGTGCTGGTCGCAACTCTCTTGCCCATCCAGGCCTGGGCAGCACCACCGGGTGACCGCAGTGGCGTCCAGCTGCCGGGCCTCCAGCAGGATGCCAAGGCCAAACTCGACGAGGCCGAGGCGGCCAAGCTCCAAGGCTGGTCCGGGGTTCCCGTCCAGCCTCCGGCCGAGTACGAACCGTCGAAGATCACCCCGCCGGCCGGTGGGTCGGCCAGTGTCGCGCTCTCCGGTGACCAACTCGTCCAGGCGGGCACTCTGCCGGTCAGCATCGGCAAGGCCTCGCCCACGGAGGCGAACCCGACACCGCCCGCACCGTCGGGCACCTGGTCGGTGGCGGTCGAGACACGTATCGCGACCGAGGCGGCCAACGTCGACGGCGCGCTCATCAAGGTGACCCCGCCGGTCGACGGGGTCACGCCCGTCGACATCCAGCTGGACTACCAGAAGTTCGAGGACCTCTACGGCACGGAATGGGCCACCCGCCTGGTGCTCAAGCAGCTCCCCGAGTGCTTCCTGACCACCCCGGAACTCCCCGAGTGCTCGGTCTCCAAGGAGGTCCCGAGCACGAACGACCCGGCCACCGGCACGGTCCGCGCCACCGTCGACCCCGCAAATGCGCCCGGGCAGGGCCTGCGCACGATGGCGGTCGGCGGAGGCGGGCCGATGGTGCTGGCAGCCTCCGACGGCGCCTCCGGCGCGGGTGGTACCTACAAGGCCACGCCCCTGCAGCCGTCCGGTTCCTGGACAGCGGGCGGCAGCGGCGGCGGGTTCTCCTGGAGCTACCCGCTCACGGTTCCGGCCCCCCCGGCGGGTCCGGCCCCCAAGGTCGCCTTCAGCTACTCCTCGCAGACGGTGGACGGCAAGACCTCCGTCGCGAACGGTCAGGCGTCATGGATCGGTGACGGGTGGTCGTACGAGCCCGGCTTCATCGAGCGCAGGTACCGCACCTGTTCCGACGACCGCAAGGCCGCCCCGAGCGCGCCGAACAACGACAACATCACGGACAAGAAGAAGAGCGACCTCTGCTGGTCCGGCGACAACGTCGTCATGTCGCTCGGCGGCGCCACCACTGAGCTCGTCCGCGACGCCACCACCGGCAAGTGGATCCCCGCGAACGACGACGGCGCCAAGGTCGAGCAGAAGACGGATGCCGCCGTTGCCAACGGCGCCAAGGACGGCGAGTACTGGGTGGTCACCACCCGCGACGGAACGCGCTACTTCTTCGGCCGCCACGACGTCGACGGCGCCGGCACCCGCGCAGTGACGAATTCCGTCTTCTCCGTTCCCGTGTTCGGCAACCACCCCGGCGAGCCGTGCTACCAGACCTCGTACGCGGCATCGTCCTGCACCCAGGGCTGGCGCTGGAACCTCGACTACGTCGAGGACGTCCACGGCAACGCGGTCGTCGTCGACTGGGCGAAGGAGACCAACCACTACGCCAAGAACGAGAAGTTCAAGGAGAAGGTCTCCTACACACGGGGCGGCTATCCCACTCAGATCGTGTACGGCCTGCGTGCCACCAACCTGACCGGCGCGCCGGCCGGCAAGATCGAGTTCACCGTCAGCGAGCGCTGTGTCAAGGAAGGCTCGACGGACTGCTCGGACACCGAGTTCGAGTCGAAGAACTTCGCGGACAAGCAGCCGTGGTGGGACACCCCGTCCACCCTTCACTGCAAGGCCGACAAAGACTGCTACGTCACCTCGCCCACCTTCTGGACCCGCAAGCGGCTGACCGCGGTCACCACCTACGGCCAGCGCACCGAGGGCTCCACTGGCCTGTCCCTCGTGGACCGGTGGACTCTCACCCAGTCCTTCCCCAAACAGCGCACGGACACCCACCCGCCGCTGTGGCTCGAGTCGATCACCCGCACCGGCTACGGGACTGCGAAGGACGCCAACGGTAACCAGCTCAGCGTTCCGCTGCCGCCGGTGTCCTTCGTGGCCAACGTCCAGGACATGCCGAACCGCGTCGCGAAGAGCGCCACCGACGCGACCCCCGACTTCGACCGCCTCCGCGTGGAGACCATCCGCAACGAGACCGGTGGTGAGACGTACGTCGACTACTCCGCTCCGTGCGCGGTCGGCACCACTCACCCGAAGCCTGAGGAGAACACGACCCGCTGCTACCCGGTCCACTGGTCCCCGGACGGTGAGCTGGAGACGCCTCCGATCGAGTGGTTCAACAAGTACGTCGTCGACAAGGTCGTCGAGAAGGACCGCGTCGCGCGCCAGCCCGACGTCACCACCAGCTACACCTACGAAGGCAACGCGGCCTGGGCCAAGGACGACGACGAGTTCCTCAAGCCCGAGCTGCGCACCTACAGCCAGTGGCGCGGCTACGCCTCCGTAGTGACGCAGCGCGGCGTGACCGCCAACGCGGGCCAGGCCGACGCGACCGAACAGTCCCAGAGCCGGACCTGGTACTTCCGGGGCATGTCCGGCGACGCCGGGCGGCCCAAGATCACGATCAAGGACTCCACCGGCACGGAGGAGCTGGGCGAGGACCTGCCCGTCTACCAGGGGCAGACGGCTGAGACCATCACGTACTCCAAGACCGGCGGCAGCGTCGTCGAGCGCACGGTCACCTGGCCTTGGAACCAGAAGACCGCGACCCGTCCCCGCGTCGACACCACGCCGCTGGAGGCCTTCCGTACGGGCACCATCCGATCCGACGCCTACCAGTCGATCAGCGGAGGCCGGACGAACCTGATCCGGACCAAGGGCACCTTCGATCCCGCCAACGGCCTCCCGCTCACCATGCAGAACGAGGCGTTCACCTCGAACGGCACGGGCTGGACCACCGTGGCGGCAACGTGCGCCACCACCACCTACGTCGAGAACGCGGCGAAGAACCTGGTGGGTCTGCCCCAGCGGATGCGGGCGACCGTCGGTGACTGCGCGCAGGCCGCGACAGGCGCCCTGATCTCGGACACCCGTACCTCCTACGACGCCCTGAACGCCTTCGGCACCGCCCCCGTCAAGGGACTCACCTTCCAGGTCGACACCAACGACGAGGCGGGCACGGGCTGGATCAACGACCGGCGCACCGAGTACGACGCGCTGGGCCGCCCCACCAAGCTCATCAACGCAGCGGGCCAGGCCAAGACGACGGCCTACACCCCCGCCACCGGCCCGGTGTTCAGCACCACGGTCACCAACGAGGCCGGGCACACACAGACCACCAAGGTCGACCCCGCCCGCGGCCTCCCCCTGGAGGTCGCCGACGCCAACAACCGCAAGACCACGCTGGCCTACGACGAACTGGGCCGCAGCACCGCGGTCTGGACGGCCTCGCAGAAGCCGGCCACCGACAAGGCGGCGCTCACCTTCGACTACCAGATCTCCGAGCACGAGCCTCCCACCGTGGTGTCGCGCACCCTGCGCGACAACGGCACCTACGCCACCACGATCGAGATCTCCGACGGACTGCTGCGCCCGCGCCAAACCCAGACCGACGCCCTGGGCGGCGGACGCCTGGTCACCGACACCTTCCACAGTGCGAGCGGCACGGTCAGCCGGACCAACAACGGCTACTACGCCGAGGGCGCCCCGGGCCAGGACATCTTCGTCCCGGAGACCGTCTTCCACGTTCCGAACTCCACGAAGACGGCCTACGACGGCACCGGCCGCCCCGTCCGCACCACGGAGCTCCACGCCGACGTGGCGAAGAGCTCGACCGTCACGCGCTACGAGGGCGACTGGACCCTAACGCGGACGGGAATGTCCGCAGACGGTTCCGCTCCGCTGGCGGGCAGCCGCGCTTCCAAGACGTGGACGGACGCACTGGGCCGCACCACGCTGGTGCAGCAGTACACCGCGACGGACCTCACCACCTGGAACGACACCTCCTACGCGTTCGACGCGAAGGGCAAGCTCGCCCAGGTCTCCGACCCGGCCGGCAACAAGTGGTCGTATGCCTACGACGCTCGCGGCCACATGGTCTCGTCCGACGACCCCGACATGGGCAAGGCCTCCTTCGGCTACGACGTCCTCGGCCGCACGGTGTGGTCCAAGGACTCGTCGGGACGGGCGCAGCACACCACGTACGACGTGCTCGGCCGCAGGACCGAGTTGCGCGACGACGCTGCGGACGGCCCCCTGGTGGCGTCCTGGACCTATGACACGCTGGCCAGCGGGAGGGGCCAGCCCGTCGCGGCCACCCGGTACGAGGGCGGCGCCGCGTTCAAGAGTGAGGTGACCGGCTACGACGCCGAGTACCGGGCGACCGGTACGAAGATCACGATCCCGGACGTGCCCGCCGCGAAGGGCCTCGCCGGCACCTACGCCTACAGCACGGCCTATACGCCCACGGGCCAGATCCAGTCGACCTCCCTGCCGGCCCTCCCGGGTGGCCTGGCAGCCGAAAAGCTGATCACGCGTTACAACGCCGACGGCATGACCCAGACCGTGTCGGGTCTTTCCTGGTACACCGCCGAGGCCGTGTACAGCCCGTTCGGCGAGGTGCTGCGAACCACGTCGGGCAAGGCCCCGAACCGGGTGTGGTCGACGAACCTCTACGACCCGTCGACCGGTCTGCTGTCCCAGGCGATCAGCGACCGCGAGACGGCCAGTCCGAACCGCATCTCGGCGATCTCCTACACCTACGACGCGATCGGCAACCCGACCTCCGTCACGGACACGCAGGTCGGCGGCAAGGTCGACCGGCAGTGCTACGCGTACGACGCGGTGGGCCAGCTTAGAAAGGCGTGGACGGGCACGACCGCCGCGTGCACCGGGCCGTCGCCGGCCGATGTCACCGCCGGCCCGGACGGGGACGGCTACTGGCAGGAGTACCAGTTCGACAAGATCGGCAACCGCACCAAGCTGATCAACCGCGACCTGGCCAACGGCGCGCTCGACGACGAGACGAACTACACCTACGGCGTCGACGTCTCGGCCGGCGGCCAGCCCCCGGTCAAGACGAAGCCCCACGCCCTGTCCAAGGCGGAGAAGACCGTCCGGACGGCCACGTCCACGGCCAACTCCCTGTCCACCTACGCGTACGACTCCTCCGGCAACACCACGAGCCGAAAGATCGACGCCGACACCCAGTCCCTGACCTGGGACCGCCGCAACAAGCTCACCTCGGCGAGCAGCCCCGGCATCGGCGCCGTGACGATCACGGGCCTCTCGGGCAAGTGCCTCGACGTGGCCGGGGGTGCGACCGCGGACGGCACGGCCATCCAGCTGTGGCCGTGCAACGAGTCCAGGGCACAGCAGTGGAAGCTGAGCGGCGACACCGTGCGTGCGCTGGACAAGTGCCTGGCCGCCCAGGGCGGCAAGGCAGTCCTGGCCACGTGCAACGGCGGGCCCGAGCAGAAGTTCGTCCGCCGTCCTGCCGACAAGACCCTCTACAACGCGGCCGCCGACGCCTGCGTCGACGTCCCGAACGGCAACGACGCGGACGGCACGGACCTCCTGGTCTACGCCTGCAACAATGGCACCAACCAGCAGTGGACACCGGCCGACAACACCACCACCTACATCTACGACGCCGAGGGCAACCGCCTCATCGAGGAAACCGGCAGCTCTCGCACCCTGCACCTCGGCGAAGCCGAGATCACCGTCAACAAGGCCGGCCAGGCCATCGACGCCATCCGCTACTACAGCGGCCCCGGCGGCGTCACCACCACCCGTCAAACCAACGGCAAGAACACCGGCCACAAGCTGACGGTCCTGCTGGCCGACCACCACAACACCGCTACCATCGCGGTCGAGGCCACGACCGGGCAGCGCGTCACCCGCCGCAAGCTCGACCCGTACGGCAACCAGCGCGGCGCCGTCACCGACAACTGGCCCGGCAGCCGCACCTTCCTCGGCACCGGCAACGACGACACCGCCACGGGCCTGACCCACATCGGCGCACGCGAATACGAACCGGCCACCGGCCGCTTCATCTCCGTCGATCCCGTGATCGACATGGCCGACCCGCTCCAGATGAACGGGTACACCTACGCCAACGGCAACCCGATCACCGGTTCCGACCCGTCGGGCCTCTTCTGCGACGGCTGCAGCGCCAACAACGACAACAGCGCCTGGACTCCGGACCACGGGCCCGGCTGCACCACCGAGGGCTGCTACGACGAAGACGGGAAGATCGAGTACTACTACCACGGCGACTCGTCCTCCCACGGCGCGACCACCAAGCTGACCATCCGGGCTCAGCCGCCGGAGCTGCTTTCTGAAAAGGGCAAGAAGGCCTGGAAGGCGGCGATCAAGAAGATTCAGTCGAAGACGAATCTTTTTGCCCCAGGTAATCACCCGGACCTTGCCCTTCAGAACATGAGCGAGGTGTTCTGGAACGAGTTCTGTGCCGGAGCGCCGGAGGAATGCCCGAAGGAACGGCCGGCCGCCACGTCCGTCGAGGACTTCGAGCTCCGTGTCACCATCGACAACGAGTTGGCAATACAGGAGCCGGCCAGCGCCGCAGCGGGACTCTCGGCGGCCGCCGCACTCGCCATGCTCCTGGATCCCGAGCACATGCGCGGGCAGCGGTTCCCCTACATCGCCGCACTTGCGGAGAAGGCGGGGATGTCGTCCGCGCCGATGCCGAGCACGGCCGCGATGGGCGGAAGGGGAGTGCGGTTCTTCTTCCCGAACGACCCGGAGGTCATGGTCTTCTACGAAGTGGGAGACAAGAATTACAACCACAAGGATCTGGTCCACAAGGGCCCCTATCTGAAGACCCAGGTAAGGGGCCTCGGGAAGGCCGGCGCCTTCCGGACGCCGATGGCCGGAAACCCGTACCCCGCGCTCGGGGGCACGGTGCCCGCCACCACGGCCCAGCGGATTGCTGACTTCGTCAAGAAGTCGTACAGACCGCGCTGATGCATCGACATATCGGCCGGGGCAGGGGGAAATTCCCTCTGCCCCGGCCGTATATCATGGTCGAATGATCGATTTTTCTCAGAGTTCTTCTGCCGAATTCCTCCAGGCCCTGCAGGCGGGCACGAGCGGCCTGTGGGCCCTGGAAGCGGGCGTCTGGCTGCTGGAACACCACGGTGTCTGGCTCCAGGATCCGCGACTGCGGCCGTACGTCGACGGCGGGGTCCAGGAAGACGGCACGGTGTGGGCCGGATTCGACGTCAAGCGCGTCGACGCGGCCATTGACGCGGGTGCGCTCGGCGAGTGGGGTGAGGACATCGCCGTCCTGTGCTTCATCCTCAGCCTGTGCGGGGACTACCCCATCTCGCTCCGCTACAACTGCGAGAACCTTTCCAAGGAGACTCTCGGCCTCATGTCCAAGGCCCTGTTCCTCGCGAACGGCTACGAAGAGCCGCGCAGCTTGGACGGATGAGCGATTTTTCCCGGACACCGGTGGCGGCCTGGCGGATGTCCTTCATGTCTCGGAAGTGCCGGGCGATGCGGCGGGACATGCTGCGCCCGGTGCCCAGGACGCCCAGGGAACAGAAGATCCGGCTGAGGTGGAGCTTCTTGGCGGCCTCGATCTGGTCGGCGAGTTTGGCGGCCCGCTTGGCGCTGCCGGACGCCGTGGTGAGCTGCTCGGCAGTCAGGGTGAATAGATCGGCGACGTCGGTGACGTCACCGGACTCGGCCAGGGTCGCCACGTACGTCTTGCCGAGGCCGTCGATGTCGAGCATCTCGCGTCCGGCGGCGTACCCGATCAGCGCCGGGAGCGCGCACGCGGTTCCTTGCGCGCATCGCCAGCGTTCCTGCGTCTTGTTGATTCCCCGCCACAGTTGGGGCAGACCTCGGGCAGCGGCACCTCCAGCGCCCCCGCCGGGCGCAGCTGCACCACGGCCCCCTGCACGCGGGGGATGATGTCGCCGGCCTTGTAGGCCGTCACGGTGTCGCCAAGGTGGAGGTCCCGGCGCCGGATGTCGGCGGGGTTGTGCAGCGTGGCCCGGGTGACGGTGGAGCCGTCGATCTCGACCGGGGCGAGAATCGCGGTAGGGGCGAGGACCCCGGTGCGGCCGACCTCCCACACGACGTCCTCCAGCACGGTCTGTCGCTCGACCGCCGCGAGCTTGACCGCGATGGCCCAGTGAGGGAAGCGAAAGCCGAACCCGGCCGTCGCCTGCTCTGCCGTGTCGTTCATCTTGATCACTACGCCGTCGATCCCGACGGGCAGTTCAGCACGCATGGCGGCGATCGCGTCGACCCGCTGCTGTGCTTCGGCGAGATCGGTGACGACGTGGAGCCCGGACCGAATATCCGCTGGACTGGGATGCGATCGGCGACCGGCCGCTGTACGAGGCGGACCTCGACCCGACTGGACCGCTCGCGGACTGGAACGCCCACCTGTCCCTCGTCCGCGACAAGGCGGTACCGCTGCCCGGCTGGCCGCCCTCCTGGTCGAGATCACCGAGCAGCTGACCGCCACAGCCGCGGACGCGCCGCTGGCCGCGCTCCGCGCCGTCGGTGTGTTGGAGCGGATCGCCTCCGGGGTCGGGCGGGAGGCGGCCAGCGCGCTGTGTGACGGCGGCGTGTCCGCCGAGGCGGTGGCCACCGGCTCGGGACCACCCGCTCCAAGGCCCCGGTGCTCCTTCTGACCGCACAGGACAGCTGAGACCACCCTGCTGGCGTCGGGCTTCCGCGGTTCCGGGCGGGCGAAGGTCTGCCGCAGGACAGGAAACATGTTCCGATTACGGATTTACGTGCGAAGAATTCGGCAAGAACGGCTGTTACTTGATCCACTGGTCCGGGCGGGTGAGGCGGCGCGGGAGTGCGCCCGGTGGTGCGCCGGAGCATGCCGACCCTCCTGTCCGGTTCGGGGGACGGATGCGTGTAGCGGTCAGTGAATGTCAGGGGCACGTTCGGGCGGAATACGTGCATCGCGCAGGCGACAGTGACGGATATGTCCACGTCTGGTAACCGCCGTCGGCGGGGCTGCGCCGGGGGTCGTGTCGGGTCGAGAGTGTGGCCCTCGGCTCACTTCGGGCCGAATCCGAAAGTGCCTTCACCGCCCTGTTTCGGCTGGTGGAGCGCTGTTCTTGAGGGAGCGCCACCCATGTCCTCTGCTTCTTCCTCCGTACGCCGTATCGCCGCCACCCTCCTGACGGCCGGCGCCCTCGTCTCCGCCGCCGCGCTGCCAGCGGCCGCTCACGACGGCGACCGCCACCACCAGCGGCACCCGCGGGTGGAGATCAGCCGGGTCCAGGCCGACAGCCCCGGACGCGACGACCGCTCCAACCGGTCCCTGAACAACGAGTGGCTGGAGATCACCAACACCACCCGCGACACCATCAACCTCCGCGGCTGGACCCTGCGCGATGACGACGGCAACCGCTACCGCTTCGACAACGTCCGCATCGGCGGCCGCGCCACCATCCGTATCCACACCGGCAACGGCCGCGACACCCGCACCGACCTCTTCCAGGACCGCCGCGACTACGTCTGGGACAACCACGGCGACACCGCCACCCTGCGCGACGACCGCGGCCGCACCATCGACACCGAGACCTGGGGACGCCGCCGCTAACCTCCAACCAGCCGCAGGCCCGGCACCCTATCCGCGGAACTTGCGTGACATGACTCCGCGGCCGAACCGCACGGCAACCAGTAGCTGACCGGCACACGAGCACGGGCCGTCGCCCCACCGGGCGACGGCCCGCACTGCTGCGCGCACCGGCGGCTCCTGTCCGAACTTCGGAAGCTGGCGCCGCAGGCCTGCGCAGCGCCGCGGCCACGGGCCATCCACAAGGGGCGTTGCCCGGAGGGCGCTCGGCGGGTTCATCGTCGTGTGCGCCAGGTGTCGTAGAGCGCGCCGACGGCGCTGATGACGTCGGCGAATCCGGCGTCGCCGACGGTGAGGTAGGTGCGGCGCAGGTGGCGAGCTGCGTGACGAGGACGAGGGTGTCGGGGATCCGGTGCGACCTGCCAGCCGTGTCCGGTTCGGGGGTGGCGGGGGCCGGTTGGGCGGGGTGGTGTGTCGATTGTCGTTGGACACGAGAACGTGAGCGGCGTTGGACACAGGAAGTGGCAGTGGCGGTTGAGGACTTCGGGCCATGTGGAGGTGGCGAAGGAGGAGTGGGTCGCGGCCGTGACTCGCTGGAGCAGTTGCGGGCCGACGGCGACTTGAGCGCCACGCACGTACGGTTTGGTCGCTGACGGGCTGGGTTTCTCCACGCACATGGTGGAGCGTGCCGGCACAGGCTACGAGCTGCCCGGGTGGGTGGATCAGCTCGTCCAGGTCTTGATCTGAGCGGCGACGTCCCGCACTGGAAGCCCGTCCCGTGCCGCGCGGGCCAGGGGGAGAACGGTGTCCAGGCCTGGGCTCACGGGGAGTCCGCACGCCGACAGGTAGGCCGCGGTCACCGTGGCTGCGAACAGCAGGTTCCTCACCTCCAGGCTGGGGTTTCTGGCGAGCTCGCACAGCAGAGCCGCCGCCTTGTGGTGCGGCTCGGGGTAGACCTCGTGGTCGAGGACCTCCGCACGATGACGTGCTTCCGCTGCGACTGGCACCCCGTAGTCGACGACCTGGGGGTCTCCCGGGATCTGCTGGGCTACTGCCAAGATCCAGGCGAGGTCGATCCGGAGGTTCACGCGGCGTCCCTCGGTGCCGGCTCTGACAGGCCTGCGGCGAGGCCGGGGTACCGGTCCTCACCGCATTCCGCCTCGAACCGGTCGGTGTACGCGGCCAGGAACGCCGCGGCGCCGGCCATGAAGGCGGCGCGTGACTCCTTCACGTCCTGCTCGATCAGATCGGCCACGTACCCCTGCAGGCTCAAACCGCGGCGCTTGGCCCTTTCCTCGGCGGCCGCCTTGACGCCCTCGTCCAGTCGGATGTTCGTCTGCTTTCCCATACCCACCACCATAGCTAGCCCCTGATACCAATCGCTAGCAAACGGAAGGACCGGCCATATCGCTCTTCCGCCCAGCCGGACGCCCTCCGCAGCTCGAAACTGAAACTGCTGCAGCCGCAGCCCCCGGTCGGCTCCAAAGACGGTACGCGGCCCGCGCTCTCAACGAGCGGCCGTAAATGAGCGAGGCGGATACGTGCACACAAGAGCTCCGGACCGTGCGGTCCGGAGCTCTTTTGCGTCACACGGCGTCGAGGTGCGTAGGACGCCCGAGGTCACTGTCGGGTCCCACGGGGAAGGGACCCGCCATTCGAGGCAACGCGCGGCGAACTGCGGGCCCCTCTCGAATACCAGATGCAGCGGCCCCCCACTTTGTCTGGCGGCCACCGTGGGAGAGGTTACGCGGTGGCCCTGTCTTGGCTGGGGGTGTGCGCGACGAGGGCGTGGGCGGCGGTGGGGTGGGCGGGCAGCAGGGCGCTGACGCCGGTGAGGTCCAGCATCCGCTGAAGGCGGTCGGGGACGGCGGCGAGGGCCAGAGTGCCGTCGGCGGTCTTGGCGCAGCGGAAGATGCCGATCAGGGCGTTGAGGCCGGAGGAGTCGCAGAAGGTGACGGCTGCGAGGTCCAGGATCAGGTGGCGGTGGCCTTGTTCAATCAGGGCGAGTGCCTGGGTGCGCAGGTGGGGGGCGGTGTCTATGTCGAGGTATCCGGCGACGTGGGCCAGGGCGAGGTCGCCGTCGGTGTGCTGTGCGGTGAGGCGGAAGTCGGTCACGGGCGGCTCTCCGGCATCTCGCCGGCGGGGGCGATGGTGTGGGCGGTGACGGTCGTGGTGAGGGCGTCCGCGGCGTCGGCGAGGGGGACGGACAACGCCAGCAGGGCGACATCGTCACCGGCCCCATGGGGCATGGCGTCGATGAGGCCGACGGTGTCCCCTATGACCTCCGCCGCACTGATGGGCCCGGTGCGCGCGGCGAGGAAACGGGTCAAGCCCTCCTCTCCGATCATGTCTCCGCCCAGGGTGCGGGCCTCGGTCAGCCCGTCGGTGTAGAGGAGCAGTCCTTCACCCGGGGCGAGGTGGATGCTGTGGGAGGCGAAGCATGCGCCATCGACGGCGCCGATGAGCATGCCGCCCTTGGGCTGCACCGCTTCGACTGTCCCCTGGCCGCGCAGGTGATAGGCCGGCGGGTGCCCGCCGGTGGCCACCGTGACGGTGAACCCTTCCTCCTCGTGCGGTTCAAGGACGCCGAAGACGGCGGTACAGAACCGTGTGCCGACAGCCGGGTCCAGCAGCAGCGCCGTGTTCAGCGAGGTGAGGACTTTGTCGGGGTCGGGGTCGATCAGGGCTGCGGCGCGCAGGGTGTAGCGGGTCAGGGAGGTCAGGGCGGCGGCTTCGGGGCCCTTGCCGCACACGTCTCCGAGGAAGAACGCCCACCTCACGCCGTCGAGGGGGAAGACGTCGTAGAAGTCGCCGCCCACGTCCTGCGGGGAGGCGGTGGCGTAGTGGCAGGCCAGCTCCAGCCCCGGCACCACCGGAAGCGCCGGCGGCAGCAGAGTGCGCTGAAGGGTGGAGGCGAACGCCTGAATGGCAGCCATGTCGCGCTCCGCGCGCTCGCGGGCCTCCTCCTGCTCCCGGCGCCGCTCCTGCTCGGCGCGCAGGGCGTTCAAGGCGGCCAGGCGCATTTCCATCTCGTCCAGCACGATCGCGGCCAGGTCCGCGAGGGTGGCGGTGTCGTCCTCGGTGATCAGGCGCGGCCTGGTGTCGAGGATGTTGACGGTGCCCAGCCGGTGCCCGTCGCCGGTGATGATCGGAGCCGCGGCATAGAAACGGACGCCCATCGGCCCGGCGACCAAGCCATTGTCGAAGGCGACGGGATCGGCGAGCGTGTCCGGGATCACCAGTGCCTCGTCGGACAGGATCGCCGAACCGCACAGGCCCGGCTCCCGGACGATCTCGCTGACGCCTTCCAGACCGTGGGCGGCCTTGAACCAGATCCGGTCCTCATCCACGATCGTCACGCTCGCCACCGGCACCTTGAACAGCCGGGCCGCCAACGCCGCGACACGGTCGAACGCACCGTCCGGCGGGGTGTCGAGGATGTCATAGCGGCGCACCGCGTCCATCCGGGCCGCTTCGTCTGCCGCACTGAGCGTTCGCCGGCCCGGCGTGCCCGCCGGGCCGGTCGCGTGTCCCGCTTGCGGCATCGTTTGCCTTTCCTTGCCGCGCCGGCCTCGGTGGCCGACGACTGTCGCAGCCTAGACCGGCCCACCGGGCGTCAAGAAACCTGGACCAAACGGGATGGCACAGACAGCGGACCGCCCGCCCCCGGAGATGGCGGACGCCGGGCTGATCGCCCGCTCACCCTCGGCCGTCACGACCCGACTGGACGCCTCCGTTCCGTCGGCCGCACGGTCCCGCTGCGTCCTGACGCGGCCCGCGAGCTCGCCGAGCACCTGACCCCGCCGACTCCGCCCATCCCTGGACCGGTGTGACGTTCTCGTCGGTGTGGGGGCCCGCGACGTCCTCGACACCACCCTTGTCCAGCCCGGCCTCGTCGCGGAGATCAGCGCCGACACCTCCGTCGACCGCGGTGGTGTCTACCGACATCCGATCCGGTACGTGCGCCTGCGTCTGGATGCGGCCGTGGAGGACGTGCCCCGGTTGGTCGGGGGTCCGGCCGCAGCCACGGGATAGTGCCGCCCGCCGATGCTGGGGTGGGCACCTGCACAGTGGGGGAGGGGCAGGTGCCCACGGGTGACGACCGGGGGCCGCTCACCGCGCCGGCCGCCGGTTCCAGCCTAAATCCACCAAGCCGCAGGCACCGCAGCAAGGGAGCTCCGCCCGGACTGACCATGAGTGGGCGCCGGTGTTCGTCAGCTGGTCTGTTGCAGCGACTGCGGCATGGCAGGGGCGTGTACACACCCGCTGTTGGCCGAGGTGGTGGGGATGCTCATGCGGCGCAGCAGATCCGCCCGAACTCGGCGGCCCCGACTGCGCCGATCATCAGCACCTCCCGCCGCAGCGGGCGGGGGTGACGGCTCGGTTGGCTCCCTTTCCGCCGGGGACCGTGCGGAAGGCGTGGCCGGTGACGGTCTCCCCGAGCCGGGGGCCTTGGGGACGTAGGCGACGACGTCCATGTTCGTACTGCCGAGCAGGGCGATGGCCGTCATGAGCGTGCTGGGTCCACGCCGTCCCCAACACGGCGCTGATTGCCGCCGCCCTCACCCACGCCGAGGGGGATTTCACCCACTCCGTCCACCGTGTCGCCCGTGCATCCGAGGCCTCGGTGACGGGGGCGTGGCCCAGACGGCCGCGCCTGGCCCTGGGCGGGCGTGCGGCTCGAACGGCGCCGGCGGGTTGCGTGTTCTGGCGGGGGTGTCGTCGTTGGGAGTGCAGGAGGCGGGTGCGGCTCCGGCTTCCGGGCGGTTTTGATCACGCTGGGAAGGGCGGGCCGGGCCCGTGTGAATGTCGACCAGGGGAGAGTCGTGTCCCAGCCTCATGTTTCCGATGTGCCGCCGCGGGGCGAGGGCCGCCGCTGGCATCCGGCCCTTGCTGTTCCCGTCGTGATCGCCGCTACGGCCGTGCTTCCGCCGCTGGGTGCGGTGCTGGCGTTCTGGGCTCGCTGGGGCAAGTCGGCCAGGGCCGTCACGGTCACGCTGGCCTGTGTCTGGTTCATCGTGCTGGTGGCCGCGGATCCAGGTGGGCAAAAGCCGCGGGACGACGCCAAGGGCGCCCCGCAGCCGACCGTCACGGCCACCGCGACTGCGACGGCCACGGTGATGGTGACGCTCACCCCCGCCCCCATTCCGGCCACGGCGTCGGCCTCTTCCGTCGCCGTGCCCACGCCGGCACCCACCGTGCTGTCCCCGTCCCAAGACGTGGCAAAGACCACAGGACCCCGGCAGGCGCCCCCCGCCCCCGGCGGCCCACAATCCGGTTCCGGCAGCGGCGGCCGAGCCACCCCCGACGACGGCAACGCTGACGGTCCCAGCAAGGCGGTCAGCTACCGCAACTGCACTGACGTCCGAGCCGCTGATGCTGACCCGATCCGCCGCGGGGACCCCGGATACGGGCGTCACCTCGACCGTGACGGCGACGGGGTCGCCTGCGAGTAGACACCACCACAAGAGCCGCCCGACCCGGGGATGCCCGGCCGGACGCAAGTCCCGACCCGGGCATTTCGGGCGGCAGCACAAGTTCGTCTTGATGGCCGGACACGGAGGGCGTGCGCGGGGCGTGCTCTTCGTGCCCGGCAGCGGCCTGCCTCGGGTCGGTCAGGGGGCGGGTTCGCAGACGACGGCGGTGTTGCGGCAGTCCTCGGCGAACCCGAGGAGGGCCTGGCGCTCGTTCTCGTCGACGGTCAGGTCCCAGCGCAGCTTCTTACCGACCCAGGTTGCGGCGTACGTGCAGTGGTAGGAGCCGTCCGAGAACAGCCACTCCGCCGGGTCCTTGCCGGCCTTGCTCCTGTTTGGAGGCGGCGGAGACCGCGATCAAGGTGTATGGGCTGTTCTGGTCGTTCGCGTACGCCTCCCGCCGCGCCGCCGACTACGGCACCTGTTCAAAGTCGTACACCTCGGCGAGCGGCACAAAGTGGTCGACGTCCAGGCGGGCGGCGTCCGTCACCACGATGTTGTCGTAGGCGGAGCGCCAGGATCCGCCGGTCAGCTTGCAGCCGGCCGCCACCTGCGGCGCCTTGATGGCTTCAGCGAGGATGACCTCCCTGCGGGTGTCCCAGCCATCCCTGGCGTTCAGGCCCTTGTTCCAGTGCTTGTACAGGTTCCGGCTGTAGCCCTCGCGGTGCTCGACAGCCATCGGCGGCCGGTCGATCGCCTCGAACAACGGCAACGGAGCACGCACCCGGCCGGGCCCGCCACACCAGCGGCCACCGGTGCCACCGTGGCGGCGGGAGCGGAATGGGCGGCCGGAGCCGCGAGAACGGGGTAGGGGCGCACGGGGCGAGCGCGGGCAGACCGCGCAACGTCAGGTTCTTGATCAGACTGGTTGTTGACGAGCATGCGCAGGGTCAGGCTGTGCTTCTCCGGCGGCAGGGCCTTCATGCCAGTGCGACGCCGCCTGCCCGGTCGCCGGAGGTGTCGTGTGGGGCGCCTGTCCGCTTGCCCTGCTCGGAGGGCATGTGGGAGGGGCGGGGCGACCGTGCAGGCGGCAGGCGGCTCGTAGGCGGATTCCGGCGGCCTCGTGATGCTGTGAAATTGCATGGTGAGGCGGCCGTCGAACTGAAGATGTGCTCCGTTCGGGTGAACGTGGAAGGCGTGTCGGTCGCCCGGCTCCGACACCGGGAGATGCGTCGATTGCATTATCTGATCGCTTGATTGGCGGATTTGTCGCAGCGTTTTCGAAAACGTGCTCTACAGGGGGTGGGGGCACTGCGGGTGCGCGGGAGCCGTTTCTGCGCACCCCAGTTTCACGCCGGCGGCCGGCGTGGTGGTGCGGGCATCGGCGTGGTTACCGTTCGGGACCTGGACTCGGACACGCACTGCGAAACGAGAAAGGGTCCCGAGGGCGGCAACCCCCGGGACCCTGCGCGTTCGACCGGGCGCCCATCCGACCTAAGGAGAGACAGCCGTGATTGAACGCGCGTACCGGAAATTTGTTGCCCTTTTTCCGGCGTTGCCCGAAGGTACCATTCCGTTGTTTTGGGCTGCGCAAACGGAAACCCTCAGCACCCTTTCGGTGATGCTCCGTTTCGGGTCCGTGCTGACGGGCGCCGCGATCTGGGCCGTGCTGCAGGGAGCGGCCTCCGAGGAAGTACTGCTCATGGTCGCGCCCGCTGCGTTCGGCGACCGCAGCGTCGTGATGTTTCAGCGCCTGCGGCGCTTCTGAACTCGGCGGCGGCGTCGCCCTGATGAGGGGACGGCGCCGCCGTCAGGCGAGCTCCGGACTCAGCGTGCCCGACGGATCGCCGTCCGCCGCCGCTGCAGGCGACCCATCGACAACGCCCCTCGTCCTCGACCACGGACGTGCGGCAGTGCGTCGAGAACCGGACAACTCCCGCGCACCGTCATGTCCGCATCCCGCCGATCACGACCGGCCGAGGTTCTGATGCCCGACACCTTTCCCGCTCACGCCTCCCGCCCGCACACCTCCGCCGGGCTGCCACCCTCGGAGGGGCCGCACCCCACACGTGGTGGCGTGATCGCCCTCGCCTACGAAGCGTTCTGCGTCACCCACCACGCCGTCTATGCCCGCTACGCGGCCCTGCGGCTCGGCAGTGCCCGTGCCGGTGCGGAGACGGCTGCCGCGGCGCTGGACGAGCTCGCGCCGCTGTGGGCGTCGGCGCTGACCTGCGCCGCCCCCGCCGCGATCTCCTGGCAGCTGCTCACCGAACTGGTCAACGCCCGGGCCGGCGGACGCCGGCCGGTCCGGGGAGAGTCGGCCCGGCGGGCGGACGCGGTGATCCTCGGCGAGCACCTGGGCCTGTCCGGGCGACAGGCCGCCGAAGCGATGGGCCTGCCGGTGCGCGAGTTCGACGTACTGTTCCGCGCCGCACGGCACGCTCCCGGAACCTGAAGGGAATTGCCCGGCGCATGCGTGCGGCGCATTCGGATAACCCGACAGGCGACCGGCTTGAAGGAGCGCGCGCCCGGGATGCGGGACGCGGAAGACCCGGCTGGTTTGCGCCCCCGTGCGTCACCCCGGCAGGGGAGGGGGCCTGGTCACCTTCCCTGCCGGGCTCTTAACATGGCGTGCCTACCGTCGAGGCCGGAGCCGCCGCCTGCGTGGTCCGGCACCATCCTGGGGGCCGACCTATTCCATGATCGATGTCAGCAAACCCAGCGTCGCACGCATGTACGACTATTTAATCGATGGCACGGACAATTATCCCTCCGACCGTGCCGCCTGTGCCGAGCTGCTGAAGATGGCTCCCTCGACACGGGAACTCGCGCGGATCAACCGCGCCTTTCTGGTGAGGGCTGTGCGCTACCTCGCCCGTGAAGCGGGAGTCTTCCGCTTCCTGGACCACGGGTCCGGGCTGCCCACCCGGCCCAACGTCCACGAGGTCGCCCGGCAGACGCATCCGCAGGCGCGGGTCGTCTACATCGACAACGATCCCCTTGTCATCGCCCACGGGCGGGTGATGCTCGAAGAAGACCTGCGGAATACCTGGGTCATAGGGGCCGACTTCCGCGACACCGACGGCATCTTCGCCGTCCCGGAGGTCCGCCGGCTGGTGGAGGACGACCAGCCGGTCGCGGCGCTGTTCGTGTCCGTCCTGCACTGCATCCCGGACGAAGACGACCCTTGGGGCCTGGTCAAGAACGTCGCGCGCCGCCTTCCGGCCGGGAGCTACATGGTCATCTCCCAGCTCGCCAGCGACGACGCCGCCCTGCGCGAGGAGGTCACCTCGTTCATGCGGGAGATCACCGGTGGCACTTGGGGGCGGGTGCGCAGCACGGAAGAGGTCCGCTCGCTGTTCGACGGCCTCGAACTCGTCGAGCACCCACGGCCGGTGGAAGTGTCCACGTGGCGGCCGGATACAGACATCTTCCCCCGGCAGCAGACCCGGGAATGGATCGAATTCGGCGGCGTCGCGCGGGTCCGCTAGCTCTGGTCCACGAGGTCGTCGATCCGGGCCTGGAGGAAACGGAGCGTGTCAGCCTTGCCGAGCGCGTGCTGGCGCACCCCGTGCAGGGACGCCCGGTGCTCCTCCAGGCGCAGACGTTCCTCCACCCACACCGCGGTGACGTTCGCCGCTTCCACGTACAGCATTTCGGAGGGCCCCTCCGCCTCCGGGAGCTTGAGCAGCGTCATCGCGGTGGTCAGGGGCGGGCAAATGCCCCACGCCGACGTCGGGAACACCCGAATGTGCACCCGGTCCCGGTTCTCGCAGAGGCTGAACAGATACCGCAGCTGTTCGCGCATGACGGCCGGACCGCCGAACGGCCGACGCAGCAGGGCCTCATCAATCAGGGCCGTGAACTCCGGCGGATCGGTGCGCTCAAGCAGCTGCTGGCGCTGCTTCCTCACGTCCCTGCGCTGTTCCAGCTCGGTGCGGTTGCCGGCTTCGTCCAGCTTGGGAACCTCGAACACGGCGTTCATGTAGGCGGTGGTCTGGAGCAGGCCGGGAACGTAGTTGCCCTCGTAGGTCTGGATCTCGCTGGCGCGGCCCTCAACGTGCAGGAGATCGCTGAAGGCAGCGGCCACCACGCCCTTGTGACGCCACCACCACGGCCGCTCGGTGTCCAGGACGAGCTGGGCCCGCATCATCACGCTGCGGTACTCCTCACCCTCACGGGGCACCTCGTAGAGGTCCAGCATGCGCCTGATGTCGTCTTCGCTGAACCTGACGTTCGAGGCACCGTTCTCGATGCGACTCAGCTTCGCTGGCGACGAGACGGCCCCAGCGCGCACCACATCGTCGCCGGTCAGCCCGTAGGCGGTCCGGTGCCGCACCAGTGCGGCGCCCAGCAGGCGCCGCACGATGGGCGGGACAGAAGAGGCCGGCTCCGGCGCCCGGATCGGCTCGCTTCCGCCCACGACTTCAAACGGCCTCGGCCGAGCGGCCACATTCTCTCCCCGGTCACATTGCGAACCCGTGCCAGCCGTGATCCTGGAGTCCGGCGCGTACAGACGCAACCCGGGGCCAAGCATTTTCAGACGGTCATGCCATCGAACTCCCCGCCCCGTGCACCCGCGAGGAACGCGTCGATCTCCGCCCGTGTGAACACAAGTGCGGGCCCTTCAGGGAACCGGGAGTTTCGTAACGCAACGGCATCTTCTGCCACTCGTGCAATTTCAACGCAGTTGTTGTACGCGTCGCTCGCGCGCGCTTTCCTCCAGACGACCCCCTCAAAATCCATGGCGTTGATCCCGTTGTCGTAGTGGTTGGTCATGAAACCTCCAGATCGCTGTTGACCAGCAGAGACTTCCCATTGCCCAGCCTGCTGGGCAGGAACTGACGGTGTTCCCTGGCATCGCCGTGAAAGTTTCACCAGCCGGCGGGCAGCGACGAGCCTATCCGCCTTCCGGGCTCGGCCGCCGTCCCTCGGAAGAGCGTTCTTTCCGGTCACTAAATCCTCCAAATCCGTCTCTAGCCCGAGGGCGCGGAACGGCTGAGAATGGCCGAGAAACCAGACACCCGGAGCTCTGCCCGCCCGGGAGAGCCGTTCTGTCGTCGGATCCGCTCATCCGCCGCGACCGCCCTGGGGACCGGACTGACCGGCGCTGTTCACCAGCGTGTGCCTGTCCGCCGACCACGCCTCCCCAGAGGACCGAGGCGTAGAAGTTGGGCGCCTATGTTGGGTAGTTGGCGTGTCCGCGGGTCGACTGTGGGGAGTACCGTCCGCGTGAGGAGTGCAGACCGGAGAGGTGCCGCTCATGACCCATCCCCCTGACACCGGTATCGGGGCGCGCGTGCGTGTGGCCCGGATCGCGGCAGGCCTGACGCAGGCGGAGATGGCCGGGCTGGTGGGCCGCTCGGAGCGTTGGGCCGAGGACGTCGAGGCCGGCCGCCTCTCCCTGGACCGCTACTCCCTGATCACGGCCGTGGCCACGGTCTGCGAGGTCGACGTCGTGTGGCTGCTCGGACAGCCCTACCGGCTGCGCCGCGAACAGGGCTCCGCCGTCCCGCACGTGCCCGCGCTCCGCGCGGCGCTGCGCCGCTCCTCCCTCATCCTCTCCGGACACCCGGGTCTCGTACCGTCCGGGCCGGCCGCCGACGTCCAGCGTGTCCGGGACCAGGCCGCCGCCACCAACCGGCACCGCCAGGGCGCGAACTTCCCGCGGTCGCAGGCCTCCTGCCCGCCCTGCTGGAGGACCTGAACACCACGATCCTGATACACGAGCGCGGCACCGCCGAGTGGGACGAGGCCCTGCGGCTCCTGGTCGACGCGGCCCGCAACGCCGGCCAGACCCTCAACCAGACCGGTCTGCCCGACCTGGCGTGGGTCGCGGCGGAAGTCGCGGCCGGGGCGGCGACTCAGCTGGACGACCCGATCGTGAAGGCCGCCGTCGCGTGGGACCGGTGCGGCGCCCTGCTCCACCAGGGTTCGGCCCGCGAGACGCAGGCGGTCGCGGACGCCGCCCTGCGCGCTCTGGAGCCGATCTCGGCGACGGGGGACACCGACGCCCTCGTACTGGAGGGCGCCCTGGTGCTGCGTCAGGTCGTAGCCTGCGCACGCGCCGGCGACGCGGACGGGGCCTGGAGCCAGGCCACCCGCGCACTGGAGGTCTCCGGTCGGCTTCCGGACGGGCATCACGATCTGAGGTGGCAGACCGTGTTCTCCCGAGCGAACGTCCTGGTGCACACGACCGAGGCGGGCGTCGAAGTCGACGCGCCCGACACCGGGCTGTCGTTCGTCGACGACGTCGCCGTGGCGGCGATGCCGAGCCGGGAGCGCATCACCCACTACCGGATCGACGAGGCACGGGCCATGCACCGCATGGGCCGCTCCGGCGACGCCGTGGTCACCCTGCGGTCGGCCGCGCAACGCGCACCGCACTACGTGCACGCCCACCCGATGGCCCGGGAGCTCGTTGGCGACATGGTTCGCCGGGGCGTCCCGTCGCAGGCCGCGTCCTTGTCGGGGCTGGTGCGCGGGATGGAGCTCGTGTCCTGACGTCGGGGCGCATATGCCAGTTGGACCGCACCGAACGCCGACTCGCCATAAGGCGCTGCGCGCCCTGGTCCCACCAGCCGAGCGGTCTGCCCCGTGAGCCTCGGCCCGAGCGCGGCCTGATCCACCGCAGCAGCCACCGGCCGCACCTGGTTGCTGCGAACCTGCCGGGCCGGTGCCGCACTCCCCTTCGAGGCACTGGCCCGGCCACCGGAACAACACCGCAAACTTCGCGGAGAGTTGGTCACGGGTCTCGTCCGGGATGCGCATACCAAATGAGAATCTCCTCGGCACCACCTTCCTCTACCCCCTGCCCGACAAGATCGGCCGCGCATGGCCGGCACTGCGGCAGGAGTACCGCGGCATCACCGGATCCACGGCCAACCTGCCCTACACGGGCCTGCTCACAGTCCTGCGCGCCACCGGCTACACCTGTGCAGACCTGTACCCCGCAAGCAAGACCGACCCGCCGAAATTCCTGGCCACCAGCCGCCCCCTGAACCCCGACGACCTGCACGCCGCGATCGTCCTGTGGGAGCAGGCCCTGCTGCAGACCGACGGCGACCAGTTCTCCTTCGCCTACCAGAGCGAGATCGCCGACCTCATCGCCAGCACCACTCCCGAGGAGACCTCACTGTGGGAACACTTCACCCGCACCGGTGCCTGCATCGACGCCCCCGGCTGGGCCTGGAGGGCCGCCAGCTGGGCCATCGCGAACCAGCTGGCCTCCCAGCCCTGGCAGATCGACGGTAAGACCGTCCGCTTCCGGCCCGACCTGGCCAACTGCCTGCAGGTATGGGACACCGACCTGCTGTGGACGAACACCTGGGGCGCCGCCTACGGCGATGGCGACACCACCGAGACCATCGGCGAAGAGGACCCAGCGTGGAAGACCCGGATCCACTACGCCACCCTGCGCCTCGAAGTAGCCGTCAAATCCCACCCCGGGCTCAACGCCCCCGTCGCCACAATCCAGCCCCGCGTCTCGCGCCTCAGCAACACCCTCAAAAGCGCCCGCACCGCCTGGTTCGCCCCCCGTGCCGCCGACGGCCCCCTGCTCAAACTGCAGCTGGGCGGCAGAGGCGAGCACACCCACCTGGACCACACCACCCGCCTGGCACTGGACGCCTGGACTCGCCTGCACGGCGAAAGCGTCTTCCCCCGCGCCGATGATGAGACCGAGTTCCTCGCCCCCCACGCCTGCGACCTCGCCGGACAACCGGGCGCCCTGCGCGCCCTCATCTCCTTCTCCGGCACCTTCTCCCTGGGCAAAGGCGTCGGCATGCACACCCGCCGCGAACTCGCCCGCCACACCAGCACCGCCCTCGGACAGCCGCTCCTGCGCACCCACCACGTCGCCGGACGCCCATTCGGCAGCCGCCGCACCACCACCGAGGGCCGCGACAGCGTCCTGCTCGACGACCCCCGCCTGAGCAAGATCATCGCAGCCGCCGGCCGCGAACACCTGCGCTTCCTCGTCCTGTACCGCCGCCAGAGCGAGCGCACCCGCATGCAGCGCCTGCTCGCCTACCACTTCAACCGCCCCGACCTGGCCGCTGCCGGCATGCCGGAGAACAAGGTCGTCCCGCTCACCGACCACGTCGAGGCATACCTCCAGCCCGCCGACGAACTGCTCAGACACGGTGACCACCACGCGCAGCGCCCCGCCCTCGCCCGCCAGCTCGAAGGTCTGGACGCCCCCGAAGGCACCCGACTACTTGCCCTGTGCGAGACCGAGTACGACGCGAAGGCCTGGGCCCGCCAGCGCCGAGCCTCCCGCAAGCCCGACGCCACCGTCACCGACCCGTACGAGCTCGACGCCAAGCCTCACGCCAGCCGCGAACTCGCCCGCCTCGGCGTGCTCACCGAATTCCTCACCCCCCACAAGCCCGGACGCCGCAACCCGCGCAAGAAGGCCCGCAAGATCACCACCGCCCTCGACCAGTTGGGCAGCGAACTCGCAGGCGACCACCGCGGCCACATGGCAGTCGCCGACCTCCACCGCACCGCAGGCCTGGTCCACCCTCGCCTTACGGACGCCCTGGCCTACGGCCCCCACGGCCTCAAAGAACCCCTCGTCCACGTCGGCCTGCACCTGCGCGAGCAGCGAGGCCGCCGCCGCGGCCCGGCCACCGAGCATCCCCGCCTCATCTGGACCCTCGTCGCACTCGCTCCCCGGCCTGAAGGACTGTGGCGAACCCTGGCCTACCTGCCCGACGAGCAGTCTCCCGGCGGCTCCTGGCTCGACTACGCTACAGCCAACACCCTCCACCGCAGCCGGCGCCTGCCCGACGGTCGCCGCAGGGACGCACAGCTGCCCCGCTCCATCGACCGGGCCCTGTGGGACCTCGGCGCCTACGCCGGCACCGCCACGGGCTACATCGTCTACGTCTCCGGCGACCAGGCTCGCAGCATCTGGCCGCTGCTGGCCAACCGCCACCTGGGCCGCGCCCCCGGCCCCGACGGCACCCTTGACGGGCGTCCCGCACTGCCCGGCTTCGCCCTCCCCGCCGACCATCGCCCCCGGGCCGTCCTGCGCGTCACCGCCGGCAGCGACCACGTAGCCTCGCCCGCCCTCGTCGAACGACTTGACTACACCGACGAGACCTCCGTCGAGACCCACGAGGGCAAGCTCGCCACCGGCCTGTTCCAAATGGAGAGCACCACCAACACGTTCATCCTGTGCAACTTGCCCCAGCAATACATCGGTAGCTCCCGCTACGCCCGCGCAGGCGAGAAGTACTCACGGTGGGCCAGCACCTCCGCTGCGGAACAAGCCGAAACCTGGTACAGCCACACCGCAACGGAAATCAGCGTGCTCCACGCTCCCGACGACCACGCACCACTCACCTACGGCCTGGCGGCGGCCCGCCTGTGCGACCACGCCTTGCACTGGAACCACCGCACCCGCTACCCAGCCCCCATCCACCTTGGCATTCAGATGGACAAGAACCATTGGGAATACCGGCGCACCGTCGATGCAGACTCCGAAGTCGAGGACTGAACGCGGCCCACTTCGGCGCATGCTGGTGGGCCTCGGTGGTCTCACTCGCCGGCTCGGACGCGGCTTCCTGACCGGCCAGTACAGTTCGGTCGAAGGGCTGGCGGAGACCGACGTGCGGCGCAGCCAGCCGCGCTTCGCCGACGGCAACCTCGAACGGAACCTGACGATCGTTGCGAAGCTGAACGAGCTGGCTGCGGCGAAGGGGGTCACCACCGGCCAGCTCGCCCTGGCATGGGTGCAGCACCGGGGCGACGACGTGGTGCCGATCCCCGGCACCCGGCGCCAGCGCTACCTGGAGGAGAACCTCGCCGCCCTGGCCGTCGAGCTGTCCCCGGAGGAGCTCGCCGCCATCGAGGCGGCCGCCCCGCCCGAGCAGGTCGCAGGCACCCGCTACGACGCCACCAGCCTCACCTTCGTCAACAGCTAAACCCGCCGCGCCTCACCGCCCCCGTTCCGCTGCGCAGCCCTGCATGTCGTTCGCTGCGGCCAGTACGAGAACAGGTCCGGGACATTCGGCTGTGTTCCGCTGGAGACTGACCGGTCCCCGTGGTGGTGCGGCGCTCATGCAGCCGGAGACGTTCGCGTGTGCCCGGAAGAACGAGCCCGCCGGAACCTGCATACCGCAGGGCGTCGGCAGAAGGGTCTGCGGCCACGCGACCGCGTTCCCGGCACCAGCTCCGCGAGAACACCCACACCCGCTACACCGCCTGCGTCCACCAGCACCTCATCCCCGGCCTGGGCAAGAAGAAGCTCGCCAAGCTCGCCGCCAAGGACGTCCGTACCTGGCTCAACCAGGTCCGCACCACCTGCCAGTGCTGCGCCCGCAGCATCGATGCCGGCCGTGATCAGCCCCGTTGCTGCGCCGCCGGAGCGTGCTGCTCCAAGCGGCTCTCCCCGCTGACGCTGGCGTACATCCACTCCGTCCTCAAGTCCGCCCTGGAGCACGCCGTCCGCGAGGAGGAGATCACACGCAATGTCGCCCGCAACGTCCGCACGGGTACGCCGCGCCCCCGTCGGTTCGAACCGCTCACGGCAGACGAAGCCCGCCAGTTCCTCGCTGCTGTTCGCAATCACCGCCTGTTCGCGCTGTACGAACTCGCCCTCCGAACGGGACTCCGCAAGGGCGAACTCCTCGGCCTTCAGTGGGAAGACCTCGACCTCCAGAAGGGCACTGCCAGCATTCGCCGTACCCTCCAGCGCACCCAGACCGGCGGGCTCACCGTCCTGCCCACCAAGACCCGAGCCTCCGAACGACGCATCGCCCTCCCCAGCGAGTGCATCCAGTCATTCAAGGAACACCGTGAGGTACAGGAAGGAGAACGAGAGGCGGCAGCGGACGACTGGAGGGACAACGGCCTCGTCTTCAGCACTCGGGCAGGAGGGCCGATCGATCCCGCGAACCTCAATCGCCACTTCCGCGCCCTCCTCGATCGGGCAGGGCTCCGCCGCATCCGCTTCCACGACCTACGCCACTCCACCGCCACCCTCCTCCTGGAGCAAGGCGTCGAACTCATCGTGATCAAAGAACTCCTCGGCCACGCCCACATCGGCGTCACCGCCACCGTCTACGCCCACGTCAGACTCCGCCTCCAACGCGACGCCATCGACCTCCTCGGCCGCACCCTCCGGCGCTCCGACGAGACCACCAGCCAACCCGACGACCGTGACGAACCGCCGCCCTGCGCAGCACCCATCCGCTGACGTTGCCGTCAACTACTGCCGTCAGACACTCCAGCACGCGCCAGAGGCCCCACCGGAAGATCGACCGGTGGGGCCTCATGCATTACCTGCTCTATTGCAACTTGGTCGCCGCGTTAGTCTTGACTATCGCCTATCAGCCGACCATCAGTAGATTGCTCGGGTTTCACCGAGAACCATCCTTCACTGACCTCTTCGAGAGTCCCGGATGAAGCCATTAGACGGCACTCCCGGGTCAACTCATCTGCCGTGACCTTCGATGCAATCCCCCGACTCGCGGAGAATCTCTCAATCCGCCACGAATCGAATACAGGGGTTCCGTCGATAAGGAAATCGATATCGATTTCCCGACCATCGCTCGAAACAAACAGGCAACCGTCGCCGTGTACCGCGTACTCGATCCCACCCGAGATTGATCCAGACTTTGACAGCTGGCCTGTACGCACACGCCTCACGATCGCTGCCAGGCTCGAACCCAGGTCAGGGAGACTTCGCAAGACTTCCGCTTGAACACGAGCGAGGGTCTCAACATACTCCGTCACCTCGGCGGAAGCGTTGCTCATCATCTGTACCCCGGCCTCTTGTGACGGTTCACGAGTTTATCGGGCCCCACTTCAGCCCATGCGGTAATCACATCGTCGATGCCGCCCGAGTAGCGGGCGATCAGCTCCTCTTCCGGCACGACCTGATAGGGGACATCAATCCCAGCACGCTTGGCCGCTGCGACACGGTGGTGACCGTCCAGGATGTACAGCTCATCATTATGCTGCGCAACCTTGATCGGACCACCCTGCCAGCCGCCTTCCTTCATGGACGCCGTCAGATTGTCCACGTTCCGCTTGGATGCGTTACCGGAAAGCGCCTCGGTTCGCTTGAGACTGTGAGGATCTGCTGTTCCGCAGTTGTGAACGAGGACCGGCGTAGCCCCGGCCAGCACATAGTACGTGTGGAAGTTGTTGACGGTGAGGTTGTGCGTGGTGACTGCGTAGGGGTAGTTGCGCTTCGTTTTGACGGTGAGGGTGGTGCCGTCGGGGCGGTGGAGGTGGTCACCCGGGTTGAAGTCGCCCGCGTCGACCCACTGGTGGCGGGTGTCGTTCCAGTGCGGGTGGTGGAGGGTGGAGGTGAGCTGGACGGGCGGGGCGCGGGGGTTGGATTCGTCGGTGAGGGTGAGGTCGGTGAAGTCTTTGTCGTCGGGGGTGGTGATGGTGTCGGTCACCCGCTGGGGACGGGTTTCGCCGGTCTGTGGGTCGGTCGCGAGGACGGTGTCGCCGACGCGGACGTCCTGGATTTCCTTGGTGGTGCCGTCGGCCATCTGGACGCGGGTGCCGGTCGGGAAGCTGTTGAGCTCGCAGGAGACGGTGGTCTCGGTGTCTGCGCCGCCGTTGCTGTGGGACTCGACAGAGTCGGCGGCCCCCGCTTCGGCGTCGGATGCCTCTCGGGTGGATTTGGCTTCCGTGCCTGCGCTGTCGCCCGCGGTCTCCTTGCCGGCTTTCTGGGAGGCTGATTCGGCTGCCTTGGCCTCGGCTGCGCGGGCTTCCTTGGCTGCTGTCTTGGCCCGGGTCATCGCTTCTGCCGCGCGGGCCACTCCGCGTTCCGCCTCGTGGACGGCGTCGTAGGCCTTGTTCAGCTCCTTGTAGACCTTGAAGGCCTTGATGCCGACCCTGATGGCCTTGGCGATCTTGCCCCAGGGGACGAAGTTCAGCGCCGTGTTGATGCAGGCCATCGCGTCGCCCTTGGTGAAGCAGTCGCGGGCGTCGTTGTAACCGATCAGGTCACCGACGATGTTGATGACCTCGTGGAGCAGGTGGTCCCGGCGCTTCTTGGCGTTGTTGAGCTGTCCGTGGGCGTTGTTCAGCGCGGTCTGTCCGTCATCCCCGCTGCTGGGAGGGTTGTAGATGTACGGCTTGTCGAGGCCATCGGCGTGGTTGTTTGCGCACTCCTCAGGGAAGTCACAGGCGTTCTTGAGGCCGGTCGGGTCGGATGAGTTGACGGGGTTGTTGTTGGAGTACGCGTACGCGTTCCACTGCTGCGGATCGCCCGCGTCGATGATCGGGTCCGGGCTGATGAAGCGGCCCGTCGTCGGGTCGTACTCGCGGGCGCCCAGAAGGGTGAAGCCGGTCGATGTCTCCTTCGTGCCGCCGATGAAGCCCTTGTCGCCGGCCCACGCGCCCGGAGCGGGCGGGGTGCCGCGGTCGTTGCCGAAGGGGTCGGAGGAGCGCCGGACTTGGGCCAGGTCGGCGGCGTTGAACTGGACGCCCCCGGTGCCGTGGTGGTCGGAGCACTGGTAGGCGAGGGTGGACGTGCCGCCGGTGGTGGTGCGGGTGACGGACAGACCGCCGGGGGCCGCGTACGTACGGATGTCGGTGACCTTGCCCGTGACGGTGTCGAGCGTGATCTGGTCGGTGCCGAGGCTGAGCGTGGTGCTGCCCGGGTCGCGGCGGATGAGCTGGTTGCCGCCCGTGTCGTAGAGGTAGCTGGTGCCGGCACTCTGGCCGGTGCCGGTGATCTTGTCGAGCTTGCCCTGGTCGTTCCAGGTCAGGGTCTTGGTACCCGGGGTGCTGGTGATGGAGGCGGTGTTGCCGCCGGCGTCGTAGGTGTACGAGGTCACCTTCGTGCCGGAGGGGCTGGTCTCCGTGGAGTTCATCAGGGCGTGCGGGCCGCCCGTGCCGCTGCCCGTGTTCTGGCGGCCGCCGAAGGTCTGGGTGACCGTGGTGTCCTTGGCCGCGTTGCCGGTGACGTCCTTCTTGACCAGCTTGGTGCGGTTGCCGAGAAGGTCGTACTCGTACTGCTGCCAGTACGGCGTCGGGCCGCCCACGCTGGGCTTGCCGGCACCGTCGACCGCCGGGCCGCCGGCATTCGCACAGCCGCCGATGCTGGGGACGCTGGGCTGAGGGACCGTGGTCTGGGTGCCGGTGTCGGTCCAGGCCTGGGTCAGCCGGCCGAGGTAGTCGTGCGTGAAGCACTGCAGGTCGCGCTTGGCGCCGTCCTGGGTGTTGCCGATCGAGGTCAGCTGGCCGACCTGGTTGTAGGTGTAGTCGACGACGTCGACGCTGGATGTCGCGTCGGTCTGCTTGTCGAGGGTCGAGCGGATCTGCCGGCCGGTCGCGATGTCGTAGGCGACCGTGGAGACGATCTGCTTGGCGCTCTTGCCGACCGTGGTGCGGATGACGTTGCCGTACGGGTCACGCCGCAGGTCCACCACGTACGGGGAGCGGCTCGTGCCGATCGTGCCGTCGAACGCTGTGAGGTTGCCCGCGGCGTCCATGGAGAACGCCATGCTCTCGACGCCGAGTCCGGCCTTCGGAACGCCGGGAAGCTCGGTGGTCGCCAGCTGGCCGTATGCGTCGTAGGTGTTCTTGGTCTCGTAGGTGCCTGCCAGCGCCTTCTCGACGGCCGGGATGGTGGTCTTGGTACCGAGGGGGCGGTAACCGGCGTCATAGCCGGTGACTTCGGAGACGTAGGCGCTGCCGGCGGCTCCGCCGACGTAGCGGGTGCTCGTGGACGGCTTACCGAGGGCCTTGGTGTCGTAGGAGAAGGCACCCACCTGCTTGGCCGGGTCGACCGTCGTGCCCTCGTACGTCGCGACGGGGCGGCCGAGCAGGTCCGTGACCGTGGTGGCGCTCTTGTTCCGGCCGTCGGTGACGGTGGTGAGGTTCTTGCCGTCGTCGTAGACCGTGGTGCTGGTGCCGGCGTCCGGGTCGGTGGTCTTCACCACGCGGCCGAGGAGATCGTAGGCGAAGGTCCACTCGTTTCCTGCGGCGTCCTTGCGGCGCAGCTCCTGGCCCTGCGTGTTGGACTCGTACGTCGTCTCGTCGTACGGGCCGGTGGGGGTGTTGGCCTTGTACTGGCGCAGCAGCGAGGTGGTGCCGTTGCTGATGGTTGCCGTCGCGTAGCCGCCGTTCGGCGGGATGGTGCGGGTCTCGTCGGCGCCCGGGTACTCCGTCTTCGAGCGCCACTGCTCGACGCCGTAGGACTGGAAGATCGAGGCGGTGGTCCGGCCCAGGCCGTCGAAGACTGAGACTGTCTGCGCGGGCAGCTTGCTGTCGGGGTTGACGCCGCCGTTGGGCAAGAAGAGGGTGCCGGAGGGCCGGGCCTCGTCGTTGTAGTAGGCGGCGCTGGTCTTGGCCTGCCAGCCGTGGGAGTCGAAGAACGCGTCCGTAATCAGGCGGCCCGTGGTCCCGGAGGCGGGGTTCGCCTGGGTCTGGCGGATGCGTCCGAGCCCGTCGTAGACGGTGTAGCTGGACGTGTACGAGTTGTCGTTCATCAGAGCCTGGCTCAGGACGCTGGACGGCGCGTTCGTCCCGTTCATCGCGTAGGCGTACTTGCGCACGGGCAGGGCGGCGTTCGCCTTCTCCTGGCCCGGTTGCCAGACGGCGGTGATCCGGCCGAAGGCGTCGTACTCGCGTTCGGCGACGTGCTTGTTCTCGTCGGTGGTCTTGAGCGGGAGCGAGCGGCCAGCGTCGAGGGTGGTGGTGGTCTTCCAGCCGAGCGGGTTGGTGTGGGTGACTTCGGTGGGCAGGGCGCCGATGGCCGGCGTGTACTGCGTGGTGGTCAGCGCACCGTCGGGGTGGGCGGCGTCCTTACGGGTCTTGTTGGTGTTGCCGATGACGCGCCCGTAGGCGTCGTACGTGGAGGTCGAGTTGAGGCGGTAGACCGGCTTGCCCGCGGCGTCGTACGCCTCCAGGACCGAGGTGCCGGTCTGGTCCGCCGTGGCTCCGGCCTGCCCGGCGGGCTGATTGTCGAAGGCGGTCAGGGTGTCGCCGACGATGTTGGCGGTCGTCGGGGTCTGGCCGCAGGCGCCCTTGAGGACCAGGGTGCGGGAGACCAGCTCGCTGAGGGCGCCGCCGGGGCCGGCCGCGTACTCGAAGGTGGTGCACAGGCGCTGGTCGGGCCGGGACAGGTCGCTCTTGTCGTCGACGACGGTGGGCCGGGAGAAGAGGGTGTCGTCGTACTCGGAGGTGCGCTCGCTGGTACGCCAGGTGCCGTCCGCGAGCTTGGCGCGGGTGGTGACCTTGGCGGTGTTCTGCGCGCGGGCCGTGATGGCCGGCAGGCCGCCCGACTGGGTGCGCGTCGCGGTGGCGTTCTTGCCCAGCCAGGGGGTGGTGACCTCGTCAGACACCACGCTCCCGCCATCGCGGTCGTAGGTTACGGTCTGGCGGACCCGTCCGGACAGGACGTTCTCGTCCTTGATGGTGCCGCCCTGCGCGTCGGCGACGGTGACGCTGCGCTTGCTGCCGTTGGCGAGGACGTCGCCGTCCATGCCGCGCAGGTACAGGGCCACGCTCTTGGTGCGCGGGGCCTCTGCGGCGTTGCCGTTGCCGGTGCGGGTGGTGACGGTGGCGAAGCCGCGGAACTGGTCCCAGGTGCGGGTCTTGGGGTCGGTGAACTCGGAGTCGTTGCGGTGCCAGGCGATGCCGCCGCCGTACTCGTAGTCCGTGACGGTGGTGACCTGGCCGGCGACCATGTCCTGCTGGGTGACCGACTGGACCACGACCTTGTTGAACCAGTCGCTCACGGGGTCCGCGTAGGACTGGCCGGGCAGGTACCACTTGACCGGCATGCAGGCCATGGTGTTGGCGTCCTCGGCGGACGGCATCGTGCCCTTGTTGCGGGAGCACTCCGGCGCCTTGTAGACGACGTTGATCAGGCCGCCGGTCTCGGTGGTGATCTTCTGGATGCGGGGCCGGTAGTAGCGCGGCGCCGAGGCTTCCGTGCCGTCGGGGCGTTTGACCACGCCGTCGACGCGGTTGGGGATCTGGAGCGGCTGGAAGGAGACCGCGGGCAGCGCCTGCTCCGGCATGCCGTTGGAGGCCTTGCGGACGATCGAGTCGAGCCACAGCGTGGGGGAGGTGCCGTCACCGGGGTCCTGGAAGGACTGGCTGAGGACGTAGGTGTCGACCGGTCGGTAGCTGCTGCCGGCCAGCACCTCGGTGTTGATCTTCGTGGTGCGCTTGGTCGTGAAGTAGGTGGGGGAGAGGTTCAGACACTGGCCCGTGGCCGCGCATTCCTGGTCGACGGGGGTGTCGGGCCAGGACTTGGCGTTGGCCTTGGTGCGCTGCGCCGGAGCGCAGGTGATGGGGCCGGCTGCGAAGCAGCGCTCGGCGGTGTCCAGCCACACTTGCGCCGCGGGTTTGGCGGCGCCTTTGGCGGCGATCTGGTCGGGCAGGCGCTGGCCGTAGCCGACCCGGGTGGGATAGCTGCCCCGCTGGTACTTGGTGGAGGTGCCGGTGCCGTTGTTCTGGCCGCCGCCACGGCCGTAGTAGTTGTCCTCCTGCTCGTAGCGGTAGGTGATGAGGTTCTGGTGCGGGTCGACGACGTAGTCGAGGTTCCACTGCCAGCCGAGCTGCTGCCAGGAGCCGTTGGCCGGGGTGGCGGCGCCGAGGCACTTGTCCTGGCCGCTGTTGAAGTACACCGGCACGGTCGAGACCGACTTGGCCTCGGGGTCGGTGCCGTCACCGCCGGGGAGGCGGTTGGAGCCGAAGTAGTACTGCGTGCCGTCGGTGGTGGTGACCTTGAACGCCTCGCCCTTCCAGGCGGGGTTGCGCTGGCCGGTCAGCCGCTCGATCTTCGTGCCGTCGTCGCCCTCGAGGCGGTACACGCACGTGGTGTCGTCGCGGACGATCTGCCCGGAGTGCCCGGCGAGGTTCAGCGAGAGGATGTCGCCGGCCCAGCACTCGTCGCCCGAGTCCTTGATCCCCGCGTCCTTGCAGCCCTTGTACGAGCGGGAGACCGAGCCGGGGCTCCACTCCCAGCCCTCGCCGAACGGGCCGGCCTGCGCGTTGGTCGATGCGGTGCGCCCGTCCACGGAGGAGGAGTCGTAGCCGAGGGAGATGCCCGGCCCGGCGCCGGCGATGCCGTTGGGGACCTCGACGGTGTAGCCGTACGTGAAGTTTGCGGCGTTGGCCCCGGCCTGCCAGGAGGCGGAGGGCTGCAGCGGCGTGGCCGAGAAGTCGCCGCTGGGGCCGTTCGGGGCCGCCTCGACCGCGAGCGCCACGTCCTGGGTGGCGAGCACCTGCGGGGCAGCCGCGGCGCTGCCGGTCTCGCCGGGCTGCGCTGTGCGCGTCAGGGCGGAGGGCGCGCGGTTCTCGGGTACGTCGACCTGCGCGACCAGGCGTCCGGAAGCGTCCCGGTGCGAGGCCAGGGGCGTACGAGTGGTGCACCCCGGGGCGCCCGGGGTGGTCAAGGCACAGGGGGGCAGCTGCACCAAACGGGCGCGGTCGGCCCAGTTGGCGCCGGCGGCCCTGGCCCATGCCGAGACGTCGAGGCCGACCTCCACCTTGCCCGGGAGGGCGGAGCCGGCAGCGCCGCTCAGTGAGACGAGGGCGCCGTGGACCCCGGCGGCGCGGGTCTTGACGGGGTCCTTCACGTCGATGTGCAGGGTGTCGCCCTGGCCTGAGTCGGCTCCCGTTCCGCCGATGGCCAGAGAGGATAGACTTGCCGATCGATTCACGCCATTTACAGGTGCGATCCAGACAGGAAGCTCTCCCGCCCGAATCGCTCCGGCCCCGGGCGTTCCGCGGGCAGCACTTTTCCCACCGAGGGCGAGGGTCACAGTCCCGGAAGGAAGCTTGCTGTTCGAATCTGGGATCCATTTCCGGCCAGCCTGAGTCTGCTTGGCCGGAAGCTTGGCGTTCGCCCCCTTGACCGGTTTCGCCTCCGGCAGCGGCGTATTGGGCGGCACCCACACCGCGGGCGGTTTATCCGCCGCCTCGACCACGGGCAGCCCGAATCCGGAAACCAGAACGGCCAGCGCCGCAACGACCGCTACCCGCGACCGCCCCGGGCGCAAGCGCACGAAGAAACCACGTCTACGAGACAACCGAATCCCCCCACAGGACACAGAAAGCGCAAAGTCCGGGCCGACGGGATCCGGAGCACACGCACCTTACGTACTGTCCGTTCGATTTATCAGCGGAGTCTCAGATTCCCCTGGCGTGACTCATGTCACTCATCGGGTATCGCGGATGTTCGCCCCCCAAAACGGACACACGTCGCCCGAAATGCGTTGACAGGATTGCAGTCGTGAAGAAAAAGTGCCGTTGACTTCTGTCCGTCTCACAGCTCAGGGGGGCCATACACGTGAGGCCGTCATTTCTTGCACCATGGACACTGCGGCCGGGGGGCCTCAGACGAAGGGCGCAGCGCGTAGGTGTCCTACCCGCTGCCGGAGCCGCCGTGCTCTCCCTCGCCGCCGGGCTCATCGCGGCTCCGGCCGCCGCGGCCGACACCGGTGCCCGCGGTCACGGACCCGGTCAGACGGCCTGGCCCGCGCCTGCATCCACCCCGGCGCCGAGCGCGCAGGACACGGCCATCACCAAGGCGCTCGACGAGGCCAGGAGCAGCGGGAAGCGGGTGCCCGTCGCCGACCTGACCACCGCGGACTCCCAAACCTTCGCCACCCCCGGCGGCACGCTGACCAGGGACGCCGCGCCCGTTCCCGAGCGCCTCAAGGGCGCGGACGGGAAGTGGCGCCCGCTCGACGCCACCCTCGGCGCCGCTGCGGACGGCACCGTGGTCCCGGCTGCCGTGCCCTCCAAGCTCAGCTTCTCCGGCGGCGGCACGGGCCCCATGGCCACCATGTCCACGGCCGACGGCAAGCGCCTGGCCTTCAAGGCACCGTTCGCACTGCCCAGGCCCACCCTGCTCGGGGACAGCGCGCTGTACGCCAACGTGCTCCCGGACGTGGACTTGCGGCTGACGGCCAACCGGCAGGGCGGCTGGAGCCAGGTCCTCACCGTCCGCACCGCCCAGGCCGCGGCGAACCCCGCGGTCAAGAAGCTCCGGCTGGACGTGGAAGCCGACGGGCTGACCGTCACCAGTGACTTCGCGGGCAACCTCGCCATCAAGGACGCCGACGGCCGGACGCGCTTCAGCGGCCCGACCTCCTTCATGTGGGACTCGGCGGCGACCGCGCCGGCCCCGGCCGCCGCTGCGGCTCCGCGCCTGAGCAAGTCGGCCGGGGCCGACGCACCGCAGTCCGCGCCGACCGCGGAGCAGCCGCCTGCGACGTCCAGCGCCGACGGCCCGGGCGCAGGTGCCTTGGTGAAGCCCGTCCGGACGACCGCCGACGCCAAGGGCATCGAGCTCGTCCCGGATGCGGAGCTGCTGGGCAAGGGCACCGGCCCCTGGTACATCGATCCGGGCATCAACCCGGTCCTCGACAACACCAACCAGGCCTGGGCCCAGGTCCAGGAGGCATATCCGGACACCAACGAGTTCAACGGCACCGAGTACGGGCAGGACAAGCCGGCTACCGGCTACTGCGGCTACAACATCGGGAACCCGCCGTGCACCGGTATCGGCCGCACCCGCGCCTACTTCCAGATCGGCGTCGACTCCAGGCTCCAGAACGCCGAGGTCATCAACGCGACGTTCTCCGCCACGGTGATCTCCTCCTCCAGCCCCAGCACGCCCACCCCGATGGGCCTGTACTCCACCAGCGCCATCGGCAACCCGACCAGCTGGAACCGGCAGCCCTGCGGCACCGGCTCCACCATGCAGGGCTGCGGCCAGGCCGGGCACACCACCATGTCCGGAACCGGCCAGATCGACTTCAACGTCACGGACCTGGTCAAGAACGCGGTCCGCTCCAACTGGCCCACCATCACCCTCGGCCTGGCACCGGACGACGAGTACAACAAGTACTACCGCCAGCGCTACAACAACACCCCGCACATCGTCGTCGAGTACGACATCACGCCCACCGTGTGGTGGCCCCGCACCCGGCCCACCCCCGGCTTCGCCGGCACCGCCGCGTACGCAGACTGCCGCACCCCCGGCACCGCGAACCCGTGGGACAACCCCGGCTGGGTCGGCGCCAACAACAACGTCACCCTCACCACCGCCACCTGGTCGCCCACGAATCGGCCGCTGCAGACGACGTTCCAGTACTGGGACGACGACGACTCGGGCAAGAGCACGTACCTGCAGACGGGCTGGAACGGCGACTACGGGGACGCTACCGTCGACGCCGGTCCGCTGACCGACGGACACCAGTACGGCTGGATGGCGCACACCACGGACGGAACGCTGACCAGCGCGGCAACGGAGTGGTGCTTCCTGCGCGTCGACCGGACCCCGCCCACCGCAGCCGTCGCATCCACCGACTTCCCCGCCTCCGGCAGCATCGACGCCCACCCCAAGCGGGTGAACGAGGAGGGCACCTTCACCCTCTCCGGCACCGACCCCGCGCCGGCCGCCGGCGGCCGCTCCTCCGGTCTGGCCTGCGCGCGCTGGACCACCGACCCGGTCAAGGCCGCCGCGGTCAACTGGAAGTGCACCGACACCGACACCAACATCGCCAAGCTCACCGACGGCAAAGCCACCGTCAGGCTCACCCCGCAGCGATGGGGCACGAACCAGCTCTACCTGCAGACCCAGGACAACGCCGGCAATCTCTCCCAGCCCGTCGCCTACAGCTTCTACGTACCCGCCAACCCCAACAGCCCGGCGCCGATCTTCGGTGACCTCACCGGCGACCGGAAGACCGACATCCTCCTGCCCGACAGCTCCGGCGCGCTGCGCGTGATCGGCGGAGGCACGGACCCGGCTGCGGCGCCCAGCGCCCGTCCGCAGCTCGCCCCCGGATGGAACGGCTGGACCGGCATCCACACCACCCACCGCGGCAGCCTGGGCGACAAGAACGTCGACGACCTCTTCGCCCACCAGCCCGGGCAGTCCAACCTCTACCTCTACCTCAACAACGCGACCGGTGGCCTCGACGGCTCAGCACCGGTCTCCGTGGCCAAGCCCGGCAGCTGCGTCACCCCCGCCGGAACGGCACTCGACTGCACCACCCACGGCTACGGCGCCGACTGGTCAAAGACCAGCCAAATCGCGGCTTTTGGCTCTATCTCCGGTGACACCGCGAAGGACGGGGCACTGGAACGAACCTCCCTGGTGTTCGTCGAAAACGGACGCCTCTGGCTCGCAACGGCCGGAACCGCCAACAAGCTCGCCTCGCGATCCATCCTGCTGTCCGCCAACGACACGCGGTGGGACGAATACGAGGTGGTCACTCCCGGTCGCGCGCAGGGGACCGACTTCCCGACCCTGTGGGCCCGGTCCAAGACCGACGGCACCCTGCACGCCTTCTCCGTCAAGGGCACGCCCCAAACCCCCGACCTCACCGGTTTCACCAATCCGGCAGCGGGCCTCATCTCCGGCACGATCGACCCGAAGACGTACTCGCGGATCGGCTCCGACGGCGACCTGAACGGAGACGGGCTGCCCGACCTGTGGGCCGTCGACGCCAACCAGCAGCTGACCGCCTTCACCGGCGCAGGCACCGCGCCGAACGGAACCACCGTCCCCCACCCGACCGTCACCGGCATCGTTCCGGCCACAGTCGCGCTGGGCAACCTCAACATGCCGACAGCCCAGTGGAAGCTGACGGGCCAGACCGGCACCACCACTCCTGACGCGGTCGGCACCAACCACGCGACTGCCTCCGGCGTCACGTTCACGGACGCCACCGTCGGCGGACGCCCGACGAAGTACGCGGCGTTCGACGGCAAGGCCCCGTCAACCGTCACTGCCTCCCGCCTGGCCGTGGACACGCGCAGGAGCTTCACCCTCAGCACGTGGGCCAAGACCGACTCCAACGGCGGCGTCATCGCCAGCCAGGACGGAAACCGCACCAGCTCCTTCATCCTCTACGCCGATTCCGGGAACAAGCGGTGGTACTTCGCCCTCGGTTACGCCGATGACAACAGCTGGCCGTTCGACTTCACCAGCACGGTCAGCGACGCCGCCCGCGTCACACCTGACACGTGGACCCGCCTGACGGCCGTCTACAGCGCCGAGACCGGCCGCATGAGCCTGTACGTCAACGACACCCTCGCCGGAAGCGGCCAGCACCGGGCGTCCACGAGCCCGGCGCCCAGCGGACCGCTCGTCCTCGGCCGTTACAAGGCAAACGGGGCCGGGAGCGCCTTCCTCCAGAAGGGCGGCATCAGCAACCTCGCCGTCTACCCTTACGCAGCCGCCCCCACTGCCCCCGACGCGGCAAGCCCCATCGCGCTGACGGACTCGGCCGCCAACTGCGCCGACAACGACTACAACCGGGCCGACGACGGCAACAAGATCCAGATCGCCGCCTGCAACGGCACCGACGCCCAGAAGTTCCAGATACGGGCCGACGGAACCATCCGCACCGCAGGCAAATGCCTCAACGCGGCGAACGCCGGCACCGCCAACACCACCCTCATCGAGCTCCGCACCTGCGACAACGCGGCTCCGAGCCAGCAGTTCCAGCCACGAGCCGACAACGGCATCCACAACCCGGCCTCCGGCCGCTGCCTCGACCTCGGCAACTTCGACACCACCCCCGGACACCAGCTCTGGCTGTTCGACTGCAACACCAGCCCGGCCCAACGCTGGACCATCCCCACTCTGAGCACGGCCCCACTCCCCGTGCCCACCCCGTAGTCAGATCCACTGTCCACACGCACGGTGGCCGCTCCCTTGAGTCCCAGGGAGCGGCCACCGTCTCGCTGCCGCCGCTCACACCGCCTTCGAGGGCGCCGTCGACCACGCTCGGCACAGCCCGCCAGCCTACGCCGGGTCTCCCTCCGCAGACAGCAGCGGTGCGGTGGGGCAATTGCACCCGCCACATCGGCCGAAGCGTTCGGTGACACCTCGAACGTCACCGTCACGCTCCGCTTCACTGTCGTGCGCTCCCATCACACGTTCTCGCCCAGGCGCGCGCGTACATCCCCATGCCCCTTGGTCCCGTACCGAAATTTCGCGTTCATGCCCGCCCACTGGTCAGTGCGTACGAATGAGCATGTCACCAGGGTCTTTCCATCAGCCAGTCGCAGGACCGGCAGCTCGCCCCCTTCTATCTCAAAGGCATACCGCATCCTGACGAGGTCCACATTCTCATGGTCGGCGTTGTACGCCTTGACCATCTCGCTCGTCAGCTCCCCCGGAAAGAAGTGCTCGCTCTCAGGCACCCCACCGGGGGCGGAGAACGTCATGTAATGCGCCTACCGCCCACACACTTCGCGGTCGGTGGCGGCTGTCGCCCGCACCCGGACGGCGCGGCTTCCGGGCATACGCGGACCGGGTACGGGCGGCCTGGTGGGCGCTGTCGGCCCGGGACCGGATCGCTGTCGACGGCCTGCTGCTGACCGGCGTGCTGCTCGCGGCCGCCTGGCGGGTGGGCCACCCGGTCTGGCGCAGGCGGTTTCGTACTGTCGGCCCTGGCCGGCGCGGCAGGCGTGGCCACCTTGTACCGCGGCGCCGTTTGTCCGATGACCACCGACGTCGCCGAGGCCCGGGAGTGGCTGGAGTCGTGGACGGATGTGCCTGGTCTCGAAGGGGTCGTGGTCAAGGGCATGTCCCAGCCCTACCGGCCTTCGGTCCGCGGCTGGACGAAGGTGCGCCGCCGTGACACCACCGAAGGGATCATCGGCTCCGTCACCGGCAGCCTGGCCCGCCCGCAGCTTCTCGTCCTCGGCCGCCGCGACCAAGCGGGCCGCCTGCACGCGATCGGCCGCACCATCCCCCTGCGCCCGGACGCCTCCCGGTCCGTCGGTGAGCACCTGGTCCTGGCCGACCCGGGCATGCGTGGGAGGGGGTGCGGTTCGCCTCGGCGTGGGGGGCCCGTGACGTCCTGGACGTCACCCTGGTCCGCCCCGAGCTGGGGGCGGAGTTCAGCGCCGACACCAGCGTGGACCTGGGCGGCGTCTTCCGGCACCCGATGCGATTCCGGCGGCTGCGCCTGGATGTGACCGCCGGGGACGTGGTCGGGTTCGGGGAGGGGCGTTCCGCGGCGTCCGGGTGAAGGCGCGGTCTGCGGTCACACGGCTGCGGCCCCGGCGGTGTCGGCGGGCAGGGCGAGGCGTGAGCCGAGGCGGAAGCGCATCTCGCCTGCGGCGGCGCGGACCTCTTCGGAGCGCGTCTCTTCCTCGTGGGCGCCGAGCAGCATCATGACCGTTCTGGCTTCGTCGCCGGTCAGCAGCTTCAGGCGGGTCTCGGTGAGGGCGTCCAGGAGTACGCCGAGGAAATTCTTCGTCGTCCATGTCCATACCGGGACAACTCGTGCCGCCGCCACCGGTCACCACCCCCGCGCGACCAGCGGCGACGGGCGCGGTACCCCCGCCGGGGTCTGCCTGTCAGTGCCCCTCCGTACCGTCGAAGACGAGGGCCCGGACCGGCCGACCCGGCGGGAAGGGAGCAGACATGGGTGAAATCAGCGTGAGCGGGGAGCACCTGGACCGGCTGCTCACGGACAGCTCTGGCACCTACGGCGCCCCCTATCAGCAGGCCTTCGCGGAGCTTGCCCGTATGCACCGCGGCCGTCCCGCGCCCGAGATCCTGCCCTTGCTGGCACGCGCCGCGGACCGTGCGTTGCTCGGGTTCTCGCGTGCGGGCCTGCGGGAGCAGGCGCGGGCGATCAGCGGCGGGGAGCCGTACGTTCTGCGCGTCACCGTCACCTGAGCTTCCCGCCTGCGGTGAGCGGGGCACTTTTGGCGCGGTCGGGGCGGGTCCGGCGGCGGGTGTCCGGGCGGGGAGCCCACCGCCGGGAGCGGGCGGCCGTCAGCCGTGGGGGCACGGACGGTGCCGCAGTCTCCAACGGGCAGCGGGGCGCGGGGTTACGCGCGCAACCCTGCTCGGTCGACGCGCAGCGGGGCGCAGTAGACGCCCCAAGGCCCCGTCCCAGTCTTTGCTTTGGGTGCTTGCCGCAGGGTGCCACACCACGCACCGCCGCCGCCCCCTACGGGCGAATCGCCGGGCGGCCTTCGGGCGCGTTCACCGGCACGGCCGGCCGCGCCCGATGGCTGAAGCAGAGCAGGTGGGGTACCCGGAACAGTACCCAGGGCGCGGCGACGTTCGGTCACCCCCCAGTGTCCCGGGCGGTATCCGGGAGCCGGTCGCCTGCGGCTCTCGGGGGCCCGGACCGGCTACCCTGTATGCAACCAGTGCATCTTTGATGGGAGTTGCCCATATGTCGAGTTCAGAGGCTCTGTTGCGGTTGACGGTTGCGGCACTGATGTACGCGACGGGGGAGTCGCAAACCGATCTCGGCCAGGGCCTGAGGCTGAGTCAGGGGCAGGTTTCCCGCAAACAGTCGGGGGAGTCCGGCGGGTCGTCGTGGACGCTGGCCGACCTCGACCGGCTGTCCGCGCACTACGGCATCCCGGTGTCCGACCTGTTCTGCGGGGTGGACCATGCAGTGAAGTGCCTCCCGGCCCACCGCCGGGCGGCCACGGTCGGCGGCCTTCAGACGACCATCACCCCGTAGGAGGGAGAGCAGGCCTCCGTCGAGCCGGCCGGGTGATGCGTCGATGAGGTCGCGTACGACGCCCCGGTGTGCCGAAGCTCGATACGTGTCATAGCCGCCGGGGATGTCTGCTCTCCGGGGCAGGCCCTTCGTTCCAGAGCTAATCTGGAGCCCATTTTGAAACACGTTAGGTCTGCTCTCGCTGCACGGGGATGGCCCGTGAAGGTTCCGGCACCTTGGCTCAGCGGTCGGTTGTGATCGAGTACTCACGTTTTCGTTCTTGGGGCTTGGGCAGGAGGGGAGCGTACCGCGGCGATGGGATCGCGGGCGTGAAAGGCGAAGGAACAGACATGGCTCAGGGCACTGTGAAGTGGTTCAACGCGGAGAAGGGGTTCGGGTTCATCGAGCAGGATGGTGGCGGTCCGGACGTGTTCGCGCACTACTCGGAGATCCAGAGCAACGGGTTCAAGGAGCTGCAGGAGGGTCAGCGGGTCGAGTTTGAGGTCGGCCAGGGCCAGAAGGGCCCCCAGGCCCAGCAGATCCACCCCCTCTAACCCCTCCTCGCTGCTGGCCGGGCCCGCGTCAGCGGGCCCAGGTCCTAGAGGCGGAGCCGGAAGGACCCAAGGGGTGGGAGCGAAGCGGACACCCCAACAGGCTGCAAGCCCGGACCCCGTGAAACGGGGTCACC
>NZ_LIVQ01000017.1 GCF_001905445.1 Streptomyces sp. CB00455
CGCCGCTGAGGGCCAATGCATGACGCAGAACGAACACGTTGCCTCCGCGGACCCAGATCAGAGGGAATCGGGCAAGAGCAGCGGTGATGTGTGTCGGGGGCCGGCCGAAAAATGCGCGTAGATCCAACTCGACCGGCCGCAGGCCGAGCTCAGCGAGTGCACTGAGTTCGCGCTCGACTGCGGCTCGGCGCTCGATGCACGACAGGGCGTCGATCGCGTTGGCAATCACCGCTACCTCACCTGCATCGGCGGGATTGTCCAGTAGTGCCAGCATCCGCTCCGGGTGGTCACCGGTGCGGAAGGAGGAGAGATACATGCGCATCTGTGCACCGTACTGAACTTGAATTCGTGATGTCGGTCAGTCGTCCGTGATCAGGCCGGTGCCGGCCAGGCAGCCGTCGACCAGGTCCGGGCGGTACTGGATCTGCTTGAGTCTGCGCTTGACGGCCCGGGTGATCTGGCCGAGGTCGGCTGCGGCGAGGTTGCCGATGTCACGCTTGACCAGCGACCAGATGCCCTCTTGCGGGTTCAAGTCCGGTGAGTAGCTCGGAAGCTGGAAGACGGTGAGCCAGTCCGCGTGGTCGGCGATGAACTGACGTATCGGCTCGACCAGGTGCATGCGCAGGTTGACCCATACGAGCACGATCGGGCCGCCGAGCTGGATGTGCGCTCTGACCAGCAGGTCACGCAGGTCGCGCCAGCGAATGCCCTTCGGCTCGTCCTTGCGGCCCCGGTACTCGCGGACCGAGTAGAACATCCGGGACCGCTTTCCCGGTTTGTAGCAGGTCAGCCCGGCCATGGACACCCGGCCCGAGCCCCGGCCGCGGACCCGGACCACCGGGGTCAAGCCCTTGCGTCCCCAGCTTCTCGCTCGCGGCGGCGTCATCGACTGACCGGCTTCGTCCTCGAAGACGATCCAGCCGTCACACGCCGCCGCGATGCTCTTACCCGCGGCCAGGTCTCCTTCTTCCACACCCCGACCGCCGCGTCGTCGCGCTCGACCGCACGCCGGGCGGGCTGCTGCCAGGACCAGCCGTGCCGCTTCAGCAGCAGCCACGTTCCCTCCACCGTGTAGCTCACGTGGAACAGCCGACCGATCAACGTCTTGATCCGTGCCAGTGTCCACCGCTGATCGGCCCAGCCGTGCACCAGCGGCCCACGCTCCAACTCCCGTTCCAGCCTCGCGATCTGCGAGTCGCTGAGCCTCGGCCGACCCGGCGATCCCTTCGACAGGACCCCCCCCTCACCGCGCTCGCGCCACTGGCGGCGCCACCGCTCCACCGACCGCTCGCTGACCCGCAATGCGACAGCGATCTCCCTGCTCTTCTGCCCGTCCTCGAAGCGTTCCACGGCCTGCAGCCGGACCCGCTCCCTCGCGGCCCTCCCTGCGTCGGTCAACCCGCCGCCCTGCGCGTATCTCACGGTCCAGAGCTACCGGAGCAGAGCGGTCGCCGTCAGGCGATCGGCTCCGACATCACCCAATCAAGTTCAGTAACAAAATGTCCCGCGAACTGACCGGAGAATCCGTACCAACCTGGCGAATCGAAACGGACATCCCATTCACATCCGCGTGAACACTGATCAGATGCTCTCTTAGGCAGACTCAGCGGCCGACGCTTTGGGGGCGGTGGGCAAGTCCCGATGGAGGACGATGGGCCCGGCGAGCAGAATGCCACATGCCGCCACCAGCATGGCAGCTGTCGTCCATAGAGTGGCGCGCAGTCCGATCAGAGTGCCTAGACCGCCGCCCAGCAGGCCACCGAGGGGAATGCTGCTGTGGTTGATCGTCATCGCGAAGGTGATCAGGCGGCTCAGCATCTCGGGCGGTGCGTAGGCCTGACGGAAGCTTGCGAAGACCACATTCCCCGCGACGACGCCCGCGACCAGGACGGTGGATCCCAAGACAAAAAGGGCGATGCCAGGACCTGGGGAGGCGAGCGGGATCAGGAAGGCGAAGGGGGTCGCGGCCAGTTGTACGATCACCACACCGCGCGCCGTACCGAGGCAGCGGCACAGCGGGCGGGCAACAGCCGCGCCCACGACACCGCCCAGCGCGCCGACGGCGGCTAACGGGCCCGCCAAGCCGGCTCCGACGTGCAGTTCACGGACCAGGTAGAGGATCACAATCGACTGGTAGGCGGTCAGAGCAAGGTTCGCCGCGGCACCGAAGGCTGTGATCGTGCGAAGGTACGGATCGCGCACGATGAACCGGAAGCCGTCCGCGATGTCGGTACGGAGCTTGCCTGTCCCGGGGGCGGGCTTGCCCGACACGGCCTCGGAAGCCCGCTTGCTCGATTCGGGCTCCGCCGCCCGGTTTCTACGCATGAGAACCAGAGTGGTCGCGGAGATGATGAATGTCGCGGCGTCAGCCAGGAGTCCGGAGACAGCCCCGAATGCCTGGGCTGCCAGTCCCCCCACGCCGGGGCCCGCGACTTGGGCGACGGAGGCGCTCCCTTGCAGCTTGGCGTTGGCCTCGATCAGGTCACGGGAAGAGACAAGTTCAGGCAGGTAGACCTGATAGGCGGCACTGAAGAAGACAGAGGCGATGCCGGACAGCATGGCAACCACCATCAGATGCACCATAGTCAGCGCGTGCAGCCACGCAGCCACCGGAACGGTGGTAAATGACAGCCCCATCACCACGTCACACGTGATCATCAGGCGACGTCGCGGCAGCCTTCCCACCCACACCCCGGCCGGCAGTCCCAGGACCAGCCATGGCACCCAAATCGCAGCTGTCAGCAGACCGACGGCCAGTGGGCTCGCATTCAGTTCGACGACAGCGACCAAGGGTAGAGCGACGGTTGTGATGCTACTGCCAGCCTTGCTGATCGTCTGGCCGGCCCACAGTAATCGGAAGTCTCGGTCCGCGAGCAGGCCCCAGCGGGATCCGGCAGAGGCATCGGCAGGATGGTCCATGCGCGAGGCGTTGCCGGACGCGTGGTCCGGCTCGTTGACGCGCGCGGTCACGGCGTGGCCGGCACAGAGTGCCCGAAGACCAGCACTGGTTCGCGCACTTGGCCGTCGTCTGGATCCGGTCGAGCCGACCACGTCTCGAATAGAGCGACGAGTTGCGCGCCGAACTCGCGTGCCTCGGATGGCGTGAGTCGCAGCCATGCCTCAGTGGACACCGAGCAGCCGTCCCGCCACTCCTGCGGGTAGTTCGTGCGGCGGCCAAGCCACGTACGGACGCACTCCATCTGACGATCGAGCATGAGCGACCCGGCCGCGTCAGCAACCGCTTCTGCGGCTGGACTGGCCTCGAAGTCGGCCCGCGCCCAGCGCACTTCGGTGGAAGTGAGGCGCCACCAGCGTTCGCGGCGGTCCCGTGCGAGCTCAGGAACCTGTTCGACAAGGAGGGCCTTGGCCAGAACCCCCACGTGGTGACTGACGTTGCCGACGGCTTCACCGCTGCGTTCTGCGAGCAACCCTACGGTCGACGGGCCGTTCACCTTGAGCATGTCCAGGAGCCGGCGACGGAGTGGATGGGTGAGCGCGGCCAGGACGCGCGCATCGGAGACCTGGCGCACAAGATTGCCTGCCATACGAAAAGCGTACAAGGCATTTTGCACAACAGCGATCCTACAATAGATCTTGTGCTTATGTGTGGAGGAGATGCGTCGACCACCTGGGGCGGCCGGGGACGTGCCGGTCAGTATGGCCAAGCATGCTGGTGACCTCGGACCCGCGACCGCCCTGACCACCGTCGCCGAGCACTTCAGCGTCTGACCTGCCGTGATCTCCTGCATCGAACGCCGCACACGCCGCGACGACGACCTCGCAGGCGCCTACCGGGACTGGCTCAGCGCCGCTTGACCTCGGCCACCCAGCAACTCCTCGTCCCTGAGACGCCACCTCATGGATGATGAGGCGATGTTCGTCCGCACACAGAGCCTGCCGCAGACCCCGCAGCGGCCCATGAAAGTTCGGGGTCATACGCCCGTCGGGTCCGCCATGGCGCTCTGGCACGGTGACCCGCAAGAGACAGACGGCCGGCACCTTGTCGAATGGACCGTCGACGAGGACATCCACTGGGGCCAGAACACCCAGCCGGCCTCCTCCGCCGAGGCGGAACTCCGACAGGAAGACGACCGGGTGATCATGCGCGGCCGCCTTCACCTGACCGACGCTGAACAAGGCCTACGACGCCGTCCACGAGGCGGAACGCGGAGTGGCCCGCGCGGCAGAAGCGATGACCCGGGCCAAGACAGCAGCCAAGGAAGCCCGCGCAGCCGAGGCCAAGGCAGCCGAATCAGCCTCCCAGAAAGCCGGCAAGGAGACCGCGGGCGACAGCGCAGGCACGGAAGCCAAATCCACCCGAGAGGCATCCGACGCCGAAGCGGGGGCCGCCGACTCTGTCGAGTCCCACAGCAACGGCGGCGCAGACACCGAGACCACCGTCTCCTGCGAGCTCAACAGCTTCCCGACCGGCACCCGCGTCCAGATGGCCGACGGCACCACCAAGGAAATCCAGGACATCCGCGTCGGCGACACCGTCCTCGCAACCGACCCACAGACCGGCGAAACCCGTCCCCAGCGGGTGACCGACACCATCACCACCCCCGACGACAAAAACTTCACCGACCTCACCCTCACCGACGAATCCAACCCCCGCGCCCCGCCCGTCCAGCTCACCTCCACCCTCCACCACCCCCACTGGAACGACACCCGCCACCAGTGGGTCGACGCGGGCGACTTCAACCCGGGTGACCACCTCCGCCGCCCCGACGGCACCACCCTCACCGTCAAAACGAAGCGCAACTACCCCTACGCAGTCACCACGCACAACCTCACCGTCAACAACTTCCACACGTACTACGTGCTGGCGGGGGCTACGCCGGTCCTCGTTCACAACTGCAACCTGGGTGACTATGCCGATAGCCTGCGTGCTGGCTTCAATAAAACTGATGGCCCCTTCTTTGCGGCGAAATACACATCACCGTCAGGGCGAACCTATTTTGGTCACTCGGGTCATGGCCTGACACCAGCTCCCGGTGGAGAAGTGGATTCCCTCGTGCGGCAGTTCACGCCTGAGGGGGGTCGCTACCATGCGGGATGTGCTGAAACGATGTGCCTCATCCAGGCGGAGGCGGCCGAGGGTGCGGCCGGGATCCGAGGGGGATCGTTCGAAGTGGTAAAGGTGCGGGGATTGAATTCGCCGCCCGGTGGCGCGCACGGCACGCCTGCCAGTCCATGTGCGTTGGTCTGTCAGCCCAGGCTGCAGCATTAGGGAATCAGTTTCGAAGGTGGTTGATGTGGCCAGAGAGCACATCCAGGTTAATCGATTCGGGTTTGCCGAATACGAAGACATGATCGAGCTCGCCCATGGAGTAGATGCTCCAAGGTTGGTGGGAGTGTTGAGTTCGATCGTGGAGCTAGTTCTCGCAGGGGAAGACGACATGCTCGATTCGCTATCGGATGGTACGCAAGCAGATTTCGTAGTCCCCCTAGGGATGTGCGCGAGGATGCTTTCGAGTGGTGATTATTCGGCGCTGGAGCTGGTCTCTGCCGCCTGCACCGTGAGATATAGCGCCGAATCGCACATGCCTGAGTTCTCGGACAGTCTCGCGCAGATGTTGTCTCAGCTGCCACGCTGAGTGAAGCTAGCTATCGCAAATATAGGCCCCGTCGAGCTGCGCTCGGCGGGGCTGATTTGCCGTTTGACGGCAGTTCGTGGTGGAGTTTCAGCGGCTGGAGGCAGCGGGCGGGGAGGGCGATGCGGCGTTCGGAGGCCCGCGTCTTGGTAGGCAGCGTGGTAGTCGAGTTCCCAGCCGTCGAGTCGAATGCGCCCTTTCTCATCGAGGACCAGTGGGGTGCGGCCTTCCAGTTGGTTCCACAGGTCCATGGCCTGTTCGGCCGTGGACCGGAATCCGTTCTCGCCGAGAACCGTGCGGAGGAAGGCGGTGTAGAGGGCGATGGACGGGATCGCGCTGGATGCCTGGGTGACGGCGGCGCCAGCCACGACTGTGAACGCGCGGCCGTCTTTCTCCTTGAGTGTGGGCGAGGTGTTCAGGTCGTGGGCGGTCTGTTCCAGGTGTTCCTTGGCTGCTCCGATGGTGCCCTGGCGGTAGACGGGAGCGGTCACCTCGGAGCCGACATAGGTGAGAGCTGCGGTGGTGAACCCCTCGGCAAGGAGCTGGCGGGCTGCGAGGGCACGGACCCACATAGTCCAGTCGTCGCCGCCCATCACCGCGACCGTGTCCCGTGTCTCGTCTTCGGTGCCGGGTTCGATCCGGGCCCACGTGACATGTGGAGCGTTGCCGGAGAAGTCGAGCGCGGGTGCTTCGTAGGCGGCGCCGAGAGGCTTGATCACTGAGTGGTGAACGGTGCCTGTGGCGGGGTCGGTGCGGCGGGGTGCGGCAAGGCTGTAGATGAGGTAGTCGATCGGTCCGTAGTGCTGCTCCAGCAGGTCAAGGACGTGGGTCTTGGCGTCCGTGGAGAAGGCGTCGGTGTTCACGAACCGGATGTCGTGTCCGTTGTCGGCGGCGAGCTGGGCGGTGGCCGCTGTGCGGTACCAGCCTGCTGTCGCGGTGCGGCGCCCGTTGTCGGCGGCCTCGAAGGCGACGCCGATGCCGCGGATGCCGTGCTGCCGCAGTCCTGCCACGAGGGTTGAAAGTCCGTAGCCGGCGGAGTGGCCGAGGATGAGCGCGGTCGGCTTGCGGCCGTCGGTGCGGGCCTCGATGTTCTCCCACATGCGGTTGACGGTGCGCGCGGCCCCTTCTGGGTGGGAGTTGACGATGAGGAATCCTCGCTGTTTGGGCTCGATCTCGCGCAGGCTCATGATGCGTCCGTTCCATTCGGGGCGAGGCGGGCGAGGAGGGCGCGCAGGTCCGCGACGGTGTGGAGGCGGCCGGTTTCCTCGTCCGGGATGACGACGGACAGCCGCTTTTCGAGGTCGGTGACCAGCTCGGCCAGGGCCAGGCTGTCGACGCCGAAGTCCTGCTCCAGCCGTCCGTCGTCGGGAATCGTATCGACGGGCCCTTCTGCGGCTCGTGACAAGGCGTCACGCAGAATGGGATCGGTCCTTGTGGTGTCCGGCATTGACAGCCTCTCCTTGCTCATGGGCTGGCGACCGTGCGCGGTGGGAGGGGCGCGACCAGCTGTTGCCCGGTGATGATCGGCAGCGCTTTCGGGGCTGGCAGGCCGTTGACTTCCCTGAACTTGTCGCTGAGCAGTCCGCAGGATGCGCAGAACCCGCCGCAGGCCGTGGTCTCGGTGAAATCGTCCGGCACGGCACCGTGGAGGCCCTTAAGGCCGCCTCCGTCGGCGATGAGCCGCAGGTAGGTGTCGTCGTTTGCGCGTTGAATGATGGTGCGCAGGCCGTCGGTGAAGATGTTGCCGAAGCCGAGGGATTCGGGGACGTCGAAGCTGGCGCAGGCGTAGACGCGGCCGTCCTGCTTGATCAGTCCGGAGGGCAGGATGTATGGGCCGACGGTGGGTGCGAAGCAGTCGAAGCAGCGGTCCATCCAGCGCTTGACGCTAGTGTGCCCGGGCCTGTGGACTTTTTGTTGCTCCGGGAGGCGGTCGTTGTCCAGGTAGACGCGCATGGTGGAGTGGACACGGTCGTGCGGGAAGTCACCGTAGGCCCTTTCGTATACGGCCATCAGCTCGTAGACCTTGTGGTCGCGGCTGGCGGGGTCGGCGAGGGAGGAGACTGCGACGTTCAGCTCGCGGTCGCTGTAGTGGGTGATCGCGTGGTGGAGAATGCGGGCTACCCATTGCAGGGGCATGGTCTGCTCACCGACCGAGAGCATGATCAGCGGCACGAACAGCTGGTTGCCGAACAGGCCGGCTTTCTCCAGCTTGTCGAACGTGCGCTGGCAGCGTCCGTCCGCACCCCACACCCCGTTCGTGGTCAGCTTCGAGATGTCGATGCCCCGCCCGCTCAGCGCCCGGATCAGCGGCAGCAGCGCGTGGACGGCAACGAAGGGCTCCCCTCCAGTCACCGCAGCCGAGGGCAGGCCGATCGCATCGAACTCGTCGACGAGGCGGGCCCGCTGCTCGGTGGTCATGGTGATGCCCTGCGCCAGGGGTAATGCGCCCATGCCGCAAGAAGGGCAGGAGTCGTTGCACTTGGTGGTGATCTCCAGTTCCAGACGCAGCGGCCGGTAGCGCATGTCGGCGAGCCCGGCGGCCTGGAAGCGGCGCTCGATCACCTCGAAGACGTCCGGGCGTTTGGCCGCGTACTTCCCCCAGGAAGGGGCGGACCTGGTCGCGGCCGGCGATGAACGTGAACTGGCCTTCCTTGATCACCGCTGACCCCCCTGGAATGGGACGGGGGTGATGTCGCGCTCGATGAGGGTATTCCCGGCGCGGTACCAGACGGCGCAGATGCCGTCGTCCGGGGTGCCGTAAAGGTTGTGGGTGCTTGTGTAGAAGCCGAGAGCGGCCAAGCGCTGGCGGCTGACCGGGGTCTTGTGGGTGGGGTCCAGGGCGAGGACGTCGACGGTGTCCGGGTTGGGGGTGGTGATGACCACCCCGAGTTCGGCGCTGTCCTGGAGTGCGCGCACGAGCCGCTCGGGATCGGTGAGGTGTTCGATGACCTCCAGGCAGGCCAGCCAGTCGAACCGCATCGGTGGCTGCCAGGTCTCCAGGTCGATGTCTCCGGTCCACCGGTCCACGGGCAGGTACCGGCCCCGCCAGCGGTATTCGGTGCGCAGGTACAGGTCGAGTTCGGTGTGGCCGGCGCCGACGTCGGCGACACTGTGGCGGTCGCATAGGCCGCCTGTGCTCATGCGGTCGGCGGCTACCTGGTAGCGGGCGGCCCGCTCCAGGTAGGTGCGGCGGACGAACCTCTCGACCGGAACCGGTGCGGGAGGGGTGCGGTGCGGGAGGGGTGGTCCGGGCATGGGCGTCTCCTCGTGTTTGGGTGGGGCGATCCCTTGGGGTGTGATGGCGGTGGGTCAGGTGGTCACTGTGCGGATGTCGCATATGAGCGCATGGCGTTCGCGGCCGGACGGCAGGCGGACCCATACGTACGCCTGAGCGGAATCGATGCCGTCCCACCCGGAGCCCACCTGGACGATGCGGCCGGTGATCTCCTCCGGCTGCTCACGAGGCCGGTCCTCGGACTTCACATAGGAGGTGCCTGTGACCAGGTCGCCGACGGCATACGGGGCGCGGCGCGTGTGTGGCGGGCTCATGTTGCTCACCGCTCTCCCAAGGGCGCGTCCTCGCCGTCGGCGACGGTGGTCTCGTCGAGGTCGTCCCGCCGGGCGATGAACGCGACGAGGCCGTGCTCGGCCCGTGCGAGGGTGCTGGCGCCGTCCCCGGGAGCCGGTAGGCGCCCCCCGGGTGCTCGGGCCGTGGGGACGTTGCTGCGGTTGCCCATGGCGCTCCTTCGTCTCGTGGCGGTCGGGTGCAACCCCGAAACAGTCGGACCGCACCGCACGGGGTGTCGGGTGCCCGGGCTGCCGTCAGCGGTACCAGGTGAGACCACTGCCGCAATTGTTCAACACCGGGTCCTCCCCCGGCCGGGGATCTCCTTCCCGCAACGCACACACGGTGCGGGCAGCGAACTCCGCGAAGGTTGAACCAACTGGGCCCCGACCCATTCCCCCAGGGTCGGGGCCCAGCCGCGTCCTCCCCCCGTTCCGAACCGCAGTGCCGTCCGAAGCGGCAGACGAAGAAGGGTCGTCTTCGTCGACGGGACCGGCTGCGGCGAGCCGGCCTCTCGACGACGATGAGGCCGAAGCGGCCGGGTGGCGGCCTCACTCGCCGGGTTCCCGCTCGGGCAGTGGATCCGCGCGCAAGATTGACCACCGCCGGCACCCTCCGCTTCTAGGCCCGCGGCGACATGGACGACGAGCGCGTCGCCCAGCTGGAGAAGCTCGGCATGTTCTGGTCCCACTTCGACGTCTCCTGGGTGGAAGAGCTACTCCGATCTGTTCCGCGTCCGATTGCTCATCGACGGCGCGCTGGAGGCACGTGTTGTAGCGGCGACGAGAACGTGGATGGCGTACTTGTGGCCGTGCAGGCCGCCGGCGTCGTCGCTCGGCAGCCGCACCGCGGTGAGACGTCAGCCTGCCCCCGCTCTCGGTTCGCTCCAGCGTGCCCCTGCGGGAGGTGCCGGAACAGGCTGAGCGCCGTTCCGTGAAGCCGTAGAGACCGAGCTGTCGCAGGTATCCCGGCCGGTCCCCGTGAAGCTCGTGGCCCGCCTCGCATCAAGCTGCAAGAGCCTTGCATCAAGCTGACATCCGCTTCAGGCCGGACGTACTTCGTTCGATGGCAATCTTTCGGACAGAAGATCCGCTCCCGGGGGATGGGAGAGGACACTCGTCTTGGGCTGGAGAGTCATGAACAAGCGTCGCACCGTTCGCATCGCGTTTTCTTCCCTGGCCGTCGCCGGAGTGGCTTTCGCCGGCGCGGTGCCCGCTCACGCTGAGGCGAACTCGGTCTCGGACTCGCAGAACGGCGTGGTGCCCGATTCCGCGTTCGTGATCGAGTGGAAGAGCGGGCCGACGGGCATCGAGGTCACCCCGCGGATCCCCCCGCTCGTCCTCGAGTGGAAGTGACACGGGGCCGACCGGATTCAGGGGGACTGCTCGCATGACTGGCATGAAGAGAGACGTGGCGGCCATCGACCTCGATGCCGCTCCCGAGGTGGACGAACTGCTCACCGGTCTCGGAGTCGGCACGCTGGTGCGGGACTCCGTCACCGCGCCGATCGGCCGGAACGACGCCTGGGCCGGAACGACCACCAGCGGCATGGAAGTCTTCGTCAAGCGCCTCACGGGGGCCAGGGCCGATGTGGAGGCCCGGCTGCGGCGCATGCTCGCCTTCGAGGAGTACGCGAAGGCGGCACGTCCTCCGGAGCTCTTCCGGCCCGAGTTCCTGGGAGCCGATTCCGACCGGCACATCGTGGCCTTCGAGCGCGTCGTGGACGCGGAGAACGGCGCCCAGCTGATGGTGGACGAGGTGTTCACCGGGGAGCAGGCATACCGGATAGGTCGCGTCATCGGCCGGCTGCACGGCACTCCGCCCGTCGGGACGGTCGAGGTCGAGCAGGTGGCGCCGCCGTTCCCGCCGGTCTCCTTCCTGCGCGGACTGCCGATGTCCGTGTACATCCGCTCCAGCGCGGGAGAGCTGGAGGCATGGCGGCTGCTGCAGAACGACGAGGCCCTCATCCGGGCCCTGGAGCGGCTCCGGGCGTGGGAGGCGGACGCGCCGCGCGTCCCGTCGCACTGCGACTTCCGCGTGGACCAGCTGCTAGTACGGCCCGAGGCCGTCTACGTCGCCGACTGGGAGGAGTTCCGGCTCGCGGATCCGGCGCGTGACGTCGGTGCCTTCGCGGGCGAATGGATCTACCGGTCCGTGCTCGACCTCGTGACGAACCGGGGCGACGACGTGTTCGTCGACATGGAGTTCACGCACGACATGGTGCTGCGGCGGGGGGCCGAGAAGATGCAGCGCCTGCTGCCCCTGGTGGGGGAATTCTGGCGGGGCTACCGGGACGTCCTTCCCGATGTCGACGAGACCCTCGCCGTGCGGGCGACCGCGTTCGCCGGATGGCACCTTCTCGACCGGCTCGTCGCGGGTGCGCTCTCCACTTCCCGGCTCACCGGAATTCAGCGGGCCGCGGCGGGTGTGGGGCGGGCCGCCGTGGTGAATCCGGAGAGGTTCACGGCGACGCTCGGATTCGTTTCCTGAACCCGGAACACGAGAAATCACGAGAAAAAGGGGGAATTCACGTGCTGGCGTCGAGCGTACGCGAAGTGATGGACAAGATCAGCGTCGCGGCCGATCGCTCCAAGGCCGTCGTGGGACAGCGGGAGATCGAAGCGGAGACGCCCCGGGAACTGCGTCGTCTGCTCTCCGAGGCGATCTACGACGTGTTCCATTCGGGGCAGGAGCCGGGCAGGGTGCCGACCCGGCTGAGGGACGAGGGCCTTGAGGCCCGCCTCGCGGCCGTCGTGCCTCACCGGGAGATCATCGCCCCGGCACGGGTCCGGTCCGCGGTGGAGTCGGACGACAAGGGGGAGTCCCGGATTCTGGTGGAGCGCGAGGGGGTCAGGTTCTGGATCCCCCTGGCAGCACTGGGCACCGCGGAGCCAGTGGAGGGAGCGGTCGCCGAGGTGACCCTGCCGTCCGCGCGGGCCGGTCTGTCGCCGGGCTTCTTCCTCGTCGACGGCTCCCGGCAGCGCCGGGGCGGCCAGGGTGTGCTGCGGGTGTACGTAAATGTCTGGAACGTGGACGACGTGGTGGGAGTCTGGGGTGCCGCGCTGACCTTCCTGGAGGACCGTGGGCTTCCCTACCGGGCGAAGGTTCTCTCCGCGCCCGAGCTGTACCCGCGGCGGGACGCGGTCGTGGTCTACCTGGACGCCGAACACGCCCAGGCCGCACCGGACCTGGCCACGCACGTCGGCGGTCTGCCGGGGGTACGCGCCGATGTCTCCGCGTTCACGGAGGAGCTCCGCCCCGGCGTGGCGACCGCCTGGGAACCAGCCGATCCCCACTCGGGCCGGCAGGGGCTCAGCTTCGGGCAGCACCGCGCCAGCGTGCTCGCGACCGCGCTGATCGACAGCGCCGGTGCTCCCGACGCCGGCCCGGGAACGGCCGAGCGCACGGTCGTCGAACAGTTCAGGCAGGCGGGCATCGACCCGGCCGCCCCGGCGCGCAATCTGACGCCGAGCGCCGCTTGAGGGCGGCACGGTCCGGAGCCGACAGCTGAGCCCATCGCTGAGGGCGTCGTCGACGCTCTCAGCCTTGAGTTCAGACATTCGGACATGAAAGGGAATCCATGAACAACACCGACAGTGTCATGGACCTCGTCGCCGGCTACCAGACCTACATGGACGCGGGTGACCTCGACGTCAGCGCTGTAGCCGACGCCCCGGCGACCACCTGGTACTGCGCCTCCGCCGCGGCCAGCTTCCTCAGCGCCGTCACGTACGAGGCCACCTGCTGACCTCGCTCCACCTCCTTCACGCAACGAAAGGCCATAGCCATGGAGAAGGCAACCTCTGTCATCGAACTGTTGTCCGGTTACGAGGCGTACGCCTCCGCCGAGGACATCAACCTCTCGGCGGCCTCGGACGCCCCGGCCACCACCTGGGGCTGTGCCGCGGTGTCGGCCAGCATCAGCTGGATGAGCGGCCAGGTCGTCTCCAAGACGGTCGACGACGGCTGCTGATCAGCCGACTGGCATGAACCAGGCGTGTGCGGGCTGGTCTCCGGCCCGCACACGCCCGACCCCCTGACTACCTACCTGGAGGCGGCGAAAGATGGCGGACCCCCGGCCTTACGAGAAACTGTTGTCCCTGGCGGACCTGCTGACCCCGTCCGCCATCCGTGCCGCCGCCACGCTCGGCGTCGCGGACCACATCCAGGCCGGCGCGACCACATCCGCCGGGATCGCCCGCGCCGCGGATGCCCAGCCGGACGTCATGGACGCGCTGCTGCGGCACCTCACCGACATCGGCCTCCTGAGCGCGACGGGCGGCGACGACCGCGAGGGCGGAGGCGACGGCGGTGAGCGGCACTTCGCGCTGACCCCGCTCGGCGAGCCACTGTTGACCGATCACCCCACCGGTCTGCGCCGGGTCCTCCGTAACGACAGCATGATCGGGTGGGGCGCGCAGTCCCTGCTCCGCCTCGACCACACCGTCAGGACCGGCGAGCCCGCGCACGCCGCGGTCCCCGGCGGCGGCTACTGGGAGACCGTCAACAACGACCCGTCCTTCACCGCGGAATGGGCCGAGCAGGCGCTCACTGCGGACGCCGCCCAGGACCAGCCACTCGCCTGGGGCGCACAGCACATCGTGGAGGACTACGACTGGAGCGGCGTCGGCACCGTGGCGGACGTGGGCGGCCACCTCGGCGCGATCCTGATCGGCCTGCTCCGTGCGCACCCTGATCTGCGCGGGACCCTGGTCGACCTGCGACACGTCGCCGAGCAGGCTGGCGCCCGCTTCGCGCGCAGTGACGTCGCCGACCGCGCCACTGCGGTCGTCGGCAGCTTCTTCGATCCGCTGCCCAAGGGCTTCGACGTCTATCTGCTCTCCGCGATCCTCGCCGACTGGTCGGACGACGACGCCGTACGCATCCTGGAGCGCTGCCGCGAGGCGGCGGGCCGCGACGGCAAGGTCCTCCTCGCGGACGTGGCCATGCCGACGGGCGGGCCCGCGGTCGAGCTGCAGTACCGCTCGATGATGCCCGCGCCGTCGCGCTCGGTCACGGACCTGGAGCGGCTCTGCGACCGGGCCGGGTTCGACATCACGTGGCGGGGACCGGTCCAGGGGCCGCGCTCCCTGGTGGAGCTGACGCCCCGTCCAGGCCCGGTCACGCCCGAATCGGCGGACGCGTACCGCGAGAGGGGCGGCGACCGTGGCTGACAGCACGACGGCACGGACGGCGACTCGTGCGGCGGCACCGGCGACGGCACCCGCCACGACACCGGCCGCCGACCGCGACTTCCGGATCATGCGGGAGCTGGCCGCGGGCCGCTACAGCCGGCTTGCTGCCATCGCCCTCCTAGCCCTGCTCTCCACGGCCTCCACGTTGCTGCTGCCCTGGGCGGTCGGCAAGCTCATCGCCTCGCTCGGCGGCGACGGCCTGAACGGCTACACCTGGCTGCTCGTCGGGCTCGGCCTGGGCTCCGCGCTGGCCGGCGCCGGCGCCACGTACCTCCTGGCCCGGCTCGGCCAGCGGATGATCTGCCGACTCCGCGTGCGGACCATGCGGCACACCCTGGGGATGCGGGTCGCCGACATCCGGCAGGAGGGCAGCGGCAACCTGGTCTCCCGTATCACCGCGGACACCGCGCGGGTGAAGAGGCTCGTCGACGCGGGCCCGGTCCAGTTGCCCATGGCCGCGCTGACCACCGTGGGCACGCTCGTGATCATGGGATTCATCGACGGCATGCTGCTCCTGGTGACCCTCGGCGCGTTCCTGGCTGCTGCGGTGCTGATCTTCGCCGTGGTCAAGGGGCTCCGGCACAGCTACACCGCGGTGCAGGAGGCCACCAGCGGCCTGGCGCAGCGATATGTCGCCGCCGCCGACGCCGTGAAGGTCATCAAGGCGTACCGAGCGGAGCGGCAGGTCGGCGACGACCTGGCCGAGAAGGCCGGCGAGGTGGCGCGACGGGAGATCGCCGCCGCGCGGATGGAAGCTCTGATGATGCCGGCGATGACGCTGGGTCAACAGATCGCGCTGGTCGCGGTGATCACCGGCGGCGGTGCCCGGATGCTCGACGGCAAGCTGTCGCTCGCCGACTTCGTGGCGTTCCTGCTCTATCTGCTCCAGCTGACCGGGCCGCTGATGATGATCGCGTCCGCCGTGACCGCGCTGCGCATGGGCAACGTCGCGCGCGACCGGTTCACCTCGCTCTTCGCCCGGGAGCAGGAGCAGGACGGGGACCGCGAGCAGGCGCTCACGGAGGCCGCCGCCTCCTCCGACGGGCAGGCCGTGCCCGCCGTCCGCTTCGAGCAGGTCCACTTCGGCTACGGCGAAGGGCCCGTGCTGCGGGGCGCGGATTTCCGTGTCCCGGCGCGAGGCCTGACCGCGCTGGTCGGCATCTCGGGTTCCGGGAAGACCACGAGCCTGGAGCTGATGCAGCGGTTCGCCGCCGCCGACAGCGGCAGCGTCGAGGTCTTCGGGCGCGATGTCGCGGACTGGTCGCTGGCCGGCCTTCGCGGCCGCATGGCGTACGTCGACCAGTCCTCGACCCTGATCCAGGACTCCATCCGGGCCAACCTCACCCTCGGCCGCGACCCGTCGTCGGTCTCCGACGAGGAACTGTGGCGGGTCCTCGACCGGGTGGGTCTCGCCGAGGAGTTCCGCGTCGGACCGCGCGGCCTGGACACCGTACTGGCCGGTGCCGTCGACCTCTCCGGCGGACAGCGCCAGCGTCTCGCCCTCGCGCGAGCCATGCTCTCCGGCGCCGACCTGGTGCTGCTCGACGAGCCGTCGTCGCACCTGGACAGCATCAACGAGCAGAAGCTGCGCGATCTCGTGGACGAACTCTCGCGGGAGTGCGCCATGCTCGTCGTCGCCCACCGGATCTCCACCGTGCAGCACGCCGACCATGTCATCGTTCTCGAGGACGGCCGCACGGTGGGTGAGGGCGACCACACGACGCTGATGGCCGACTGCCCCGCGTACGCACGGCTCGTGCACGGCCAGATGCTGGTCGTCGAGACGGAGGCCGCAGCATGACGGACGTCTCCTTCCTCGTCCCGTTCGTTCCGACCCGGCCCGAGCAGCTGCTGCCGTTCGCCGCGCTCGCGCAGTGGAGCAGCGCGGTCCGGCTCTGGCAGGGACAGGGCACGGTCAGCGACACCCACCAGGCGTTCGTGCACGCGGCCGCCAGCGGCTTCCGGGTGCCGGTGGGCACGTCGGTGTCGCTGATGCCCTTCTGCCACCCGTACGACGCGGCGCTGCGGGCGCAGAGCCTGGCGGCGGCCACCGGGCACTCGGTGATCGCCGGGTACGGGCCGGGCGCCGCGGTCCTGCAGCGCAGCATCCTCGGCGCGCCCTACCGCAGCCAGCTCGGCGCGGTGCGGGACTACGTGACGATCCTGCGAGGACTGCTCACCGAGGGAAAGGCCGCCCACGAGGGCGAGTTCTACACCTGCAACGCCGCCCTGCCGCGGCAGCCGCTGCCCGAGGTCCGTATCGGCCTTGGGGTACTGCGGCCGCGCATGGCGGAGCTCGCCGGCGAGCTGGCCGACGCGGCCATCACCTGGCTGACCCCGGCCGGTTATCTGCGCGACAGTGTCGTCCCCGCGCTGCGCGCCGGGGCGGACACGGCAGATCGCCCGATGCCGCGGGTCGTGGCGATCGTGCCGGTGGCCCTGGACGGGCCGGAGCGCGACGCGGCCAAGCTGGCGCTCGCCAGCAACGCCGGCCACATGAGTTTGCCGCACTACGCCGACATGCTCCGCCGGTCCGGCATCGACGTCGACATGCGCAACTCCCCGGAGGAGAGCGCCAAGGCCCTAGCCGGAGGCGGTGCGTTCCTCTTCGGGGACGAGAGCGAGGTACGCGATCGGCTGCGTGAGTTCACAGAGGCGGGCGTCGACGAGATCGTGCTCAATGTCACCGGCGTCGCGATGACGCACGGGGGTACCGCCGCCCTCCGGGAGCTAGAGCGGCTGATTCCGCTGGTGGCCACGCCATGACACGGCCGGAACAGGCCCTGGAAGCGCCAGGAAGCGCCCCGGAAGCCACCCCAGACGCGCTGGTCGTGCCGCCCTTCGGGATCCGCCGGCTGCTCCTCGTGGTCACCGGCTCGACGACGGCGGCCGGACTGCCCCAGTGGCTGACCTGGCTGCGCCAGGGATACCCCGAACTGATCGTGCGGGTGGTGATGAGCCGCAGCGCGCGGCGCTTCGTGACACCGCTGTCGCTCGGCCTGCGCGCCGACGGTCCGGTGGACACCGACGCCTGGGAGGAGTGCGACGAGGCCCGGCACGTGGCGTACGCGCAGTGGGCCGAGGCCATCCTCGTCTACCCGGCGACCTTCCACTTCACCGCGCGCCTCGCCCTCGGCCTCGCCGACACCCCGGCACTGCTCGCCCTCCAGTGCACCGACGCACTGGTGGCGGTGGCGCCGTCGCTGCCGCCGGGCGGATTCGACAGCCCGGCCTTCCGCCGGCACTGGGCCGCGCTCGCGGCCCGCCAGAACATCGTCCTGGTGCCCCCGGTCCCGGGCTACAGCCTGACCACCGGGCGCGAGGACGGCTGGGTGCCACCGCCGGTGAGCGACGTGGTGCGGCGGATCGAGGACCGCAGGACGGAGCGCGAGCACCTGCGGACGGCGCCGGCCTCGTACGAGGCCATGACGGCCGATGGCGCGGGCGCGTTGCCCGGCGTACCGGCGCAGACGGAGCAGGAGGCAGGGCGATGAACGGTACGGGTACGGGCACGGCCGAGCACGCGTCGGCGGGCCGCGGCGGCGGCGCGTATCGCAGGGAGTTCGGCACCGGGCTGCTGCGCACCCGGGTGACGGGCGACGCGTCGGGCACCGGCGCGGGCCGCTACGTCTGGGAGCGGCGACCGGGCGCGCAGGCGCCCGCGCCGTTCGCGGCCCCTGTCGCGGATGCGGTCTTCCGCCTCCTGGACAGCGGTAAGGCCTCCGTACGGTGGGCCCCGGGGACGCCGACGGCCGACGGCGAAGGGCGCGTCTACCAGGTCCGCGGCCCCGAGTCGGCCGCCGGCCGACTGCTGTACCACGGCCCGGACGACGAACTGGCGGACACGCTGCGCGGCCTCGGTCGTGCGCTGCGGACGCTCCACGACACGCCCGTGCCGACCGGGGCCGTGACCCCGGGGCCGCTGCCGCGGGGCCTGGTGCGGTTCACCTACTGGCTGGCGGGCCGCTCCCCCGAGCCGCGCGCGGCGTACGCGGAGTCCTTGCTGCGGCCCCGGCTCGGGGAGTCGCGGATGGCGCGGCTGCACGGACTGTGCGAGCGGATCGCCGCGGACGGCGACCGGGTGCCGTGCCACGGGGCTGCGGCACTCGGCTCGCTCGTCCCCGTGGCGGGCGCGCTGGGCGAAGCGGACATGCTGGTGGGCGAGGACCTGTGCCTCGCCCCGTGGTACTGGGACCTGGGCTGGACGCTCGGCGAGCTCGTCGAGCTCAAGTGGTACCGCGGCGACAGCGGACCCGCCTGGCCGAAGCTGCTCGACGCGCTGTTCGAGGGTTACGGGCGGAGCCTCGGCGACGACTGGTCGTCCCTGGCGGCCCTGCGCGTCCTGCTCCATTTGCACGACTACACCGCCTATGTCGGCTGGGACGAGCGGAACTTCGAGAAGTACACGGGCTTCGCCACGTTCCTGCTGGACCTCGGAGGCCCGACCGCCGACCGCTGACCCGGCCTCCGGCCCCCGGCCCCGGGCCCTGTTCTTTTGGCTTTCCCCGACCCGATCGCCTGCCAGGAGCACGTACATGACCATCCCTCGTCCGGCGCGGGCCGGCGGTCTGCACCGGCGTACGCTGCCCAACGGGCTGCGGGTTGTCGTCGTTCCACACTGGCCCACCCCGCGCACGGCGGTCGCCGTGCACTACGGGGTGGGTTTCCGTGCGGAGCGGCCCGGCCAGGAGGGCATGGCCCACCTCTTCGAGCACCTGATGTTCCGCGGCAGCGAGAGCCTGCCGGACGGCGCATTCTACGACGCGCTGCACCCGGTCGCGGGCGCCGCCAACGGCACTACGCACCAGGACTACACCGACTACTTCCAGACCGTGCCCGCCCAGGCCCTGGAGCAGGCACTGTTCCGCGAGGCGGACCGGATGCGAGCGCCCCGGTTCGTACCGGACCAGCTCGCCTCCCAACTTGCCGAGGTAGCACGGGAGATCGAGCAGATGAGGGACGGCAGGCCGTATGGCGGACTGCCGTGGCCGCTGCTGCCCCAGGTCATGTTCCGCGGCTTCGCCAGCGCGCACGACGGCTACGGTGACGCGCGGCGGCTCGCCCTGGTCACCGTCGAGGACTGCGCACGCTTCTTCGAGGCTTACTACGCCCCGTCGAACGCCGTCCTCACGGTCGTCGGCCCACACCGGGCCGAGGACGTCTGGCCGCTGGTGGAGCGGCACTTCGGAGACATCCCGGGCCGGGCCCCCGCCGCCGCGCCGCCGCTGGACGAGCCGCCGCTCACCGAGGACCGGGTGCTGCATCGCACGGACCCTCGGGTGCCGCGCACCGCGGTCGCGGTGGGCCATCGGCTGCCGGACCCGGCGGTAGGGCCGGAGGCGTACGTGGCCCGCATGGTGCTGGCGGAGCTGGCGCAGCAGGCGGCGGCCGTCGAGGCCGGGGCACCGGTGAGCGCCTCCTGCGGGTTCTTCGGGCCGCTCGACGTTCGGGGCACGGACGCCCTGGTGGTCACCTCGGTGCTGCCGCCGGACCTGACCGCGGACGAATTCCTCGGCCGGCTCACCGCGTTCTGGGAGCGCCTCGGCGATGCGCAGGCGGTGAGCGAAAGCGCCGCGGACGCGGCCCGCTCTCTGGCCGCACGCCTCCGCCGCGAGCACGCGGACCTCGAGCAGCGCTGCCGGGCCCTGGGCCGTGCGGAACTCCTCTTCGGCCGCCCGGAACTCGTCGACGAACTGCCGGACCTGGTCGCATCCGTCACCCCCGCCGACCTCGCCGACGCCGCCGCCGAACTGGCATCCGCGCCCCGCGCGATCCTCGTCCTCGGCGAAGGCGCCGGCACTCCGGGAGGTGCGACCGCACGGGCCGGCTCCGGGACCGTGGCGGAGGCGTCCGCCGCAACCGAGGGCGAGACACCCGCCGGGGGCGAGGGCAAAGCGCCCGCCGGACCCGGGCCGCAGATCTGGCGGGGGGCCGAGGCGCTCGCCCGAACGCCGCGCGGACCACGTCCGCTGCCGTCGCTGGGCCGCGCGGCCGGGCCGCGCCTCGACGGTGCCGTGGAGATCGCGGCGGACGGCGGGCCGCGGATCCTCGCCGTACTGGACCGGCGGGCCGGGCAGGTGGAGGTGCGGCTGCGGGTTCCGCTCGGGCCGGACGGCTGGCGCAGGCCCGCGGAGGCCGCCTGGCTGCTGCGCCACGCGGACGCCGCAACGGGGGCGTCGGCGCGGGTCCGCCGGCTGGGCGGGCGGCTCGGGGTCGCGACCGGGGGCCAGTGGGCCGACATCGCCGCGTGGGCGCCGCGCGAGGCGTACCAGGAACTCCTCGGCGTCGTGGCCGGCCTGCTCACTCCACCACGGTTCCCGGACGCCTTCCCCGCGTCCGCCATCGCCGCCGCGCCGCGACTCTCCCCGGAGCAGCGGATGGACCAGGCGCTGCGCCTGCAGTGGCTGGGCGGGGCGGCGGCGGAGCCGCTCGCGCCTGCCGGCCTCCACTCACGGATGCTGGCGCCCCGCGGTGCGGTGTTCGTCGTCGTCGGAGACGTGGATCCGGAGCGGTCCGTCGACCAGGCCGCCAGCGCCCTGCGCCCCTGGCAGGCGTCGGCCGCCGCGCCAGAACCGCCCAGCGGCACCGGCACCGGCACCGGCACCGGCACCGGCATGGCCTCCCCCGCCGTACTGGTGCTGCGCGAGCCCTCGGCCGGCGACACCGTCGCGCTGACGCTGTGCGCACCGGAGCCGGACGGCGCGGGAGGGGTCGGTGGCGCCCCGGACCTCCCGGCCCGCTACCTGACCACCGCGCTGTTCGGCGGTCACTACGGCGCCCGGCTCGCCGAACGCTGCCGACGGCTCGGCCGCGCCGGGCACGTGATGCTCGCGGGCCGGGACGTGGTCGCCGGCCGGGCACGGGCGCTGGTCCGGGTCACCGCGCCGCGGGCGGAGGCGGCGCGGGCGGTGTGCGACGTGGCCGAGGAGGCCGTCGCCCTGGCCGCCGCTCCGCCGGGCCGGGACGAGCTGGACACCGTACGGCGATACTGCGCGGCCCAGTTACTGTCGGCCTTCGACTCGCCGGGCCTCCTCGCGGACGCGCTGCGGCACACCACGGGGTCCGGGCGCGGCCTGGACTGGGTGATCAGCCGGCCACAACTGCTCGACGCGGTGACGGGGGACGAGGTGGCTGCTGCCGCCGCGCACCTTTTCGTGCCCACCACGGAGACCGTCGTCGCCCTGGGCGCCATTGAACTGGATTGGCTGACCACGGAATTGGCGATCCGCCAGTGAACACGCTGGTGAACCTCCACCCTCTTGCCACCATGGAAACAGAAGGCTATCTTTCCACTATGGAAAGGGGCGGATCGCGGCAGGGAAAGCCCTTGGGCGCACCGCCCGACGGGAAGGAGAGTCATGGATTCCGAAGAGGCGCGCCGCGCTCTCGAACAGGCCGGCGCGGACCGTGCGAGCACGGTGGCACGGGCCGCGGCCCCGCGCTGGTATTACCCGGCCCTGGGCGGCTGCCTGCTGTTCGCCTTCGCCTCGGTGAGCATCGACTGGGACCTCATCCCGTACGGCGTCATCGTCGGCATCGGCCTCGGCCCCCTCCTCGTGACGATGGCCGCGGCCCGGGCCACGGGCGTCTCGCTCGACCGCTTCCACGCCACCCCGGGCGCCCGGCGGATCACGACCTTTTACGGTCCGTTCGTCATCGCGCTGATCGGCATCGGCCTGGCCCTGGAATGGGGTGCGGACCTGCGCTGGTCGATGGCGGTGTGCGGGGTGCTCGCCCTGGCCGGCACGGTCGTCGCGGGCCGTCGGGTGGACCGCGCCGTCGCAGAGGAGCTGAGGGCGTGAGCGAGCCGGAGTTCGACGAGGTGATCCACCCGATCAACCGGCTGCGGATCTGCTCGATGCTCGCGCCGGTGGACTCGCTCGCCTTCTCCGTCGTACGGGACGAGCTCGGCCTGAGCGACTCGGTGCTCAGCAAACAGCTCAAGATCCTGCAGGCGGCCGGGTACGTGAAGCTGAACAAGGAGCCGCTCGGCTCCCGCATCCGAGCCTGGATCGCCCTCACGCCCGAGGGCCGCGCCGCGCTCACCGCCCACCTCGCCCATCTGCGGGCCATCGCGAAGGCCGCGAACCCGCCGGAGCCCGGGCCACGCTAACCCCCCTCCCCGCAGACCATCCCCATCCCACCCGTGAGAGGAGCCGTTCATGCAGGTCGCCACAGGTGCGCACATCGCCCTGATGTCCGTGCCCCTGCACGGACACGTGAACCCGATGCTCGGCTTGGCCGCCGAGCTGACGGCCCGCGGCCACCGCGTCACCTTCGCCACCGGCGAGGACTTCGCCCCGCTCGTCGAGGAGTCCGGCGCCACGGCGGTCGGCTACCGCTCCGGCTTCCCCTCGGCCCGCGGCGGCCCCGGCGACTGGATCCCCGCCGAGGACGACGGCAGCCTCGCCGTGGCCGCCTTCGACCGGGAGTGCCGCACGGCGCTGCCTCAGCTCGCCGAGGCGTACGCGCGGGATGTGCCCGAGCTCGTCGTGTACGACACGGTGACCGGCTGCGCCCCGCTGCTCGCCCGCCGTTGGGGCGCGGCAGAGGTGCAGTTCTCGCCCACCCACGCCTTCCCCGACGCGGTGACCGGCCCCGCCGTCGGCGCGGGCCGGGCGGCACTGGACGGCACCGTGCCCTGTGTGGTGGCCATGCCGCGGTCGCTGCAGTTCCGGGCGGAGGAAATCAGCGGGCGCCACGTCTTCGTCGGCCCGGTCGGCGGCCCGCGCCGCACCGACGGCGACTGGGCCCCGCCGCACCCCGGCCGTACCTGCGCCCTGGTCTCGCTCGGCACGACGTACAACCGGCGCACCGACGTCTTCCGCATGTGCGTCCGTGCCCTGCGCCGCCTAGGCGACGACCGGCACGTGGTCGTCGCCACCGGCCACCCGGCCACCACCGACGAACTGCGCGATCTGGCCCGCGAGGAGGGTGTCGAGATCCACACCTGGGTGCCCCAGCAGCACGTGCTCCGCCACACCGACCTGTTCCTTACGGCGGGCGGCACCGGCAGCGTGCTCGAAGGGCTCGCGCACGGAGTCCCGCTCGTGGTACTGCCCCAGGCCGTGGAGCAGTTCGTGACGGCCGAACGAGTCGCGGCACTGGGCGTGGGACGGGTGCTACGAGCCGTCTCGTCGACCGGGCCGGACTCCGCCGACGAGCAGGCGCTCGCCGAAGCCGTACAGGACCTGTTCTCCGACAGCTCGGTACCCGCCCGGCTGTCCGCGATCCGGGCTGAGGCCGCGGCGGCGGGCGGCGCCCGCGCGGCCGCCGACGTCGTGGAGGCGGCACTCGCACGCCGGACGGAACTCAAGGGCCGACAGAGCCGACAGGGCCACCAGGAACCCAGGCAACATCGGGACGACATTCGGGAGGAACAGCGGTGACGAGGGCGCAGGCGACATGCTCCCCCACACAGCCGGCCGTCGCACAGCCGGTCGTCGACGTGCGCGACCTGCATATGCGGTACGACAGCCACGAGGTGCTGCGCGGAGTGGACTTCCAGGTGCACCAGGGCGAGGTCGTCGCCCTGCTCGGCCCCAACGGCGCGGGCAAGAGCACTACTGTCGAGATCCTCGAGGGCTTCCGCGCACGGTCCTCTGGCACGGTACGGGTCCTGGACACCGACCCGGTCGAGGGCGACGAACTCTGGCGCTCCCGCCTCGGGATCGTGCTCCAGTCCTGGCGGGACCACGGCAAGTGGAGGGTGGCGGAACTGCTGCGCCACTTCGCCGCGTTCTACACCCCCTACTCCACCCCCGCGCACCCGAAGCCGTGGGACGTCGACGAGTTGCTGACCCTCGTCGGGCTCGACGGCCTGGAACAACAGCGGATCTCCAGCCTCTCCGGCGGCCAGCGCCGCCGCCTCGACATCGCGGTCGGTGTGCTCGGCCGGCCGGAGGTACTCTTCCTCGACGAGCCGACCGTCGGCTTCGACCCGGAGGCCCGGCAGGAGTTCCACGAGCTGGTGCGGACCCTGGCCGGGGCGGGGAACACGATTCTGCTGACCACGCACGACCTTCAGGAGGCCCAGAAGCTCGCGGACCGCGTCCTCATCCTCGTCGGCGGCCGGATCGTCGCGCAGGGGACGGTCGACGAGCTCGCCCGGCGTATCGGCACCGACGCCGAGGTCGGCTGGACGGCCGACGGCACCGTCCACCGCCATCGGACCCAGGACGTCACCGGGTTCGTCCGCAGGCTGTTCCAGGAGAACGGAGAGGACGTGCACGATCTGGACATCCGGCGGGGTGGCCTGGAGGAGGTCTATCTGACCACCGTCAGGGAGGCCGAGGCCGGGCGCTCCGACCAGGCGGCCCGTCTCTTCGAAGGAGCGGCGCGATGAGCGACACGACGATCCGCGCGACCGGCGCCGCCGACAGAACGGCCTCCCGCCCGAGTGCCCCGGCCCCCGCCTCCGCGCCGACCGCCACGCCCGACGCGGCCCGGCCCGCCGCCGTCCGCCGCGTGAACCGCCTCCGATACGTACTGCGCGAAGGGGTACGCCGCGGCGGGCGCGAACTGCACCAGATCGCCACGACGAAGCAGGATCTGGCCGCCAACCTCGTCTGGCTGGTCGGCCTGCTCGCCCCCCTGTACATGCTGCGCGACGAGCAACTGGCCGACACCGGCATGACCGTCGCCGGTTTTCTCCTGCCCAGCCTGATGAGCATGTGCGTCGCCTTCAACGGCATGCTCGGCCTGACCCAACAGCTGATCGTCGAGCGCCAGGACGGCACCCTGCTGCGGCTCAAGGCGCTCCCCCACGGCATGCCGGCCTACCTCGTCGGCAAGCTGGTCTCCGTCTCGGGGACCGTTCTGTCCGCCTGCGCCGTGGTCGCGTTGACCGGCATCGTCATGCTGCCGGACGTCTCCGCCGCCGACCCCGGACTCTGGGCGGCTCTCGCCTGGGCGCTGCCGCTCGGGCTGCTCGCCATGCTCCCAGTCGGCGCGATCCTCGGCTCGCTGATCGACAGCCCGCGCAACCTCGGCCTGGTGATGCTGCCGCTGTTCGGGCTCGCCTCCGTCTCCGGCATCTTCTATCCGGCCTCCCAACTGCCCATCTGGGTCCAGCATCTGGCCGAGATCTTTCCGTTGTACTGGATCGGCCTGGCCGCCCGCTCCGCCCTCCTCCCCGACTCCGCAGTCGCCGCGGAGATCGGCGACTCCTGGCGCCATGCCGAGACAGTCGGCGTGCTCGGCGTCTGGGCGGTGGCCGGCCTGCTGATCGCACCGGTGGTGCTGCGCCGCATGGCCCGCCGCGAATCCGGCTCCGTCATGGCGACCCGCCGCGAGCGGGCGCTGCAGCGCCCGCTCTGAGCCGTAGGGACAGTTGGCGAAGCCCCAGCGCGTCGCGGACCCCGAACTCGACCTCCGTCCCGATTTTACGAATGACCCGAAGCAACCCACGAAGAAAGGTATGGACATCATGTCCGCTCTTGCTCAGGACCTCGCCCTGCTGCTCCTCGACGACAACTCGGGACGGAGCACCGTCGACATCGGTCGCAGACACCGGGCGGTGGGCAGCGCGATCCTGCTCGACCTGGTCCGCGTCGGCCGGGTGGCCGTCGACCGCCCGGGCGGAGACCCGAAGGACGCCCGGCCGGTGGTCCTGGACGCCGCCCCCACCGGCGACGCGGCGCTCGACCGTGCCCTGTCCATGCTCACCGCCAAGGACCGGAAGCTGGCCTGGGCCGCGGAGAACATCGGCCACGCCTGCTGGGAGCCGCTGATGGAGGCGCTGACCGGCCGCGGCCTGGTGCGCCACCAGGAAGGACGGTTCCTGGGCCTCATCCGTACGAACTCCTGGCCGGCCGAGGACACCTCGTATGAGGCGTCCGTCGTAGACCGCGTCCGCACCGCCGTCACCGGGGAGGGGGACAGGGCAGGCGACGGCGGGCCGGACGAGTCGACCGTCCTCCTCGTCATGATCCTCAACGGCATCGGCGCGCTGCCCGCCGTGCTACCCGGCGAGGACCCGCAGGCCATCGCCGAGCGGGCCGGCCGGCTAGTCGCGGCCCAACACGACCGCGGCCCCTGGGCCGAGGCGTTCAAGGGCCTGGACAGCGCCCTGATCACCGTGCTATTCGCGGGCTGAGAAACTGAGGGACTGGGAAACAACGATCATGCCCGACACATGCCCGCGGACGGCGGGCATCGTACTCGTCGTCGACCAGCGGCTGCCCGCCCCGGACGAGGACTCCGGATCGGTGCGGCTGTCCCGGATGATCGAGGAGCTGGTACGGCTCGGCCGCCAGGTGCTCTTCTTCCCGCTGGACGGCCGTACCGACATGTCGTACGCGACGCGCCTGAAGGAACTGGGAGTCGCGGTCCTCGGTGACCCGGCCGCGCAACTGCGGTTCCTGCGGGAGCAGGGGCACCGCATCAGACTCGCGCTGCTCTGCCGCCCCCAGCCCGCGATCCGGCTCCTCGGGGAGATCAGGGATCACGCACCACGGTGCACCGTGGTCTACGACACCGTGGACCTCCACTTCCGCCGTCTCGGCCGCGCCGCCGACCTGGCCGAACGGGAGGGCCGCACCGACCGGTTCACGCTGCGTGCCCAGGCCGAGACGACCCGGGCCCTCGAACTGCTCCTCGCCCGCACCTGCGACATCACGCTCGTCGTCTCGGAGGAGGAACGGACCACGCTCCGCTCGCTCGTCCCCGGCGCCGACGTCCGCGTCCTGTCCAACATCCACCTCCCCCCCACCGGCCCCGCGCCGGGCGCGGCGGACGGCGCTCGGGTGCTCTTCGTCGGTCACTACCTGCACCAGCCGAACGTGGACGCCGCACGGTGGCTGGCGCGTGAGGTGATGCCGCTGGTCAGCCGGGAGGTTCCGGAGGCGGGGCTCGACCTGGTCGGCAGCTCGGCGCCGGAAGCGGTGCTCTCGTTGGCGGGGGACGCGGTGACGGTGCACGGCTGGGTGGCGGATCTTGCATCGCTGTACGCGGCCGCGCGGGTGGTGGCCGCGCCCCTGCGTTTCGGGGCCGGCGTCAAGGGCAAGGTCGGCGAGGCGCTTGAGCATGGCCGCCCGGTCGTCGGCACCACGCTCGCCTTCGAGGGCATGGGACTACGCCACGGCACGGAGGTCCTTGTCGGCGACAGCGCGTCGGAACTGGCCGACCGGATCGTTCAGTTGATCAGGGACGCCGCTCTGGGCGAACGCCTTGTCCAAGCCGCGCTCCCCCGGCTGACCCTGCTGTTCGGCCCGGCCCGCGCCCGCGACACGCTCCGCGGACTCCTCGCATGAGCGCCGCCGGGACGCCGGAGCCCTGCACCGAGCTCGAGGTGGTGGGCGAGCGCACCGACGCCGCGGCGCCGCCCTGGCAGACGGCGGTGGTCCGCCTGCTCGCGGCCCTGCCCGCGCGGTGGCAGTGCCGGCCGGTGGCCGAGGAGCATCGTGTGTCGATACGCATCCGGGCGGCTGGGAGCGCCCCCGCGGAGGCGCGCTCCCAGCTCGGGGAGGTTCTCGCCGAGCCGGCGCTACGGGGTTGGCGATGGCGCTACTGAGACGGCGCGAGTCCCCAGAAGCCGCGGGTACGGAGCCGACTCGGTCAGATCCAGTGGCGCTCGCGCGCAAGGAGCGCGGCGTGCGCGCGGCTGACCGCGCCGAGGGTGCGCAGCAGATCTGCCACGTGGCGCCGATAGGTGCGTACCGACACGCCGAGGTCACGGGCGCCGATCTCGTCCTTGCCGACCGTGCACATGGATTCGAGGACCTGCCGCTCCATCTCAGACAGCTCGTTGTCGTCCGGCGCCACCACCTGGGACAGTTCGAGCGAGGAGTCCCAGATCTTCTCGAACAGCCGCTGGATGTTGTCGACCAGGCCGGTCTCGCGGGTGAGCAGGGCACCGCGGGAGGTGTCGGACGGGTCCTGCGGGATGATCGCCGTCTGCCGGTCGAAGATCAGGATCCGCTCCACGATGCTGTCCGCGACCCTGATCCGGGCCCCGTGCTGCGTGAGCTCCTGAAGGTAGATAAGGGTGAGCGGATCTCTGGTGGCCTCTTTGAGGACCACATTGCGCACCTGCACCCCGCGCCGCAGGCACCGGAGGTCCAATGGGCGGGCGTAGTCGATGTCCTCCTGGGTGAGCCGGGCGTACGGCTCAACCGAGTCGATGTGGTAGCGGGTGAAGAAGGCCAGGTCGTCCAGGCGACCCCGGACGTGGTCCAGCGTCTCCAGCCGCTCGACACCCGGCTGTTCCTCGTCGGTCGCGGCGGCCTCCTCCTCAAGAGCGGGGATCAGACGGGACGTCTGCGTTACATCCTGCAGCTTCTGATGGATGTCCGACACCTGCTGCTCGATCAGCCGCTGTATCGCGACGGCGGGCGCCGTCGCGACGACCGTCCCGAAGCACTCCTCGTCCACCCGCACCATCCCCAGCTCGCACAGCCGCCGAAGGGCCCGCTCGGTGTCCGCTGGCGGGGTGCGCAGGAGGAGGTCGTTGGCCGTGGAGTGGGGGTTGCGAAGGAAGTGCCGGTATACCCGCTCCTCGAGCGCCGAGATCCCCAATGCCGACAGGTTGTTCACGGTGTGTTCCCCCTACGTCAAGATCTGCGCCGGCTTGTGGTGGTCAGCCCTGGCCGGTGGACAGGCAGCCTAGGAGGTATTGATCCAGTAAAGGAACAAGGAGCATGCGCCCGCTTTGTGATTCATATCATCATCCCAATGCCGCATATGAACTGGTATGGTCGCGGGCCAGACCGGGCAGACCACACCGCTCGGCCAGCCGCACCCCAGCAGCCAGGCCGCCGTACGCGATCAGATGCGAGTCATCAGCCCCATGTATTTAGCTACGAAGACGATCTGATGTCCCGATAGAAGAAGCTCCCACTTGCGGTGATCTGGATTGCTCAGATCAAGAACGTCGCGAGGAAGAGACACCCCATAGGTGCAGGGCTACTGAAGGGGATCACCGGCTCGACGTGCGCCCGACGGCAAGCGGCATGCGGGGGTCGTGCTGCTGTGGAGGGTCGCCGCTCGTGTCGGGCTCACTCACGCTCTGGCCGCCGCGCTTCTGCGGGGTGCCGGGCCGGGGTTGCGGGACAGGTGCGTGGCGCTGGTTCAGCTGGCCTGCGCAAGCGCCCCTTGCGCGATGAACGTCCTGGCGGCTGAGCAACTGCATTACCAGTGGCAGGCGATGTTACCGAAACCGGTGTCGGACAGCACGCTGCGACGCACCCTGGAGGCGGTCGACGCCCCGGTCGCGCGCGTATCAAGCGGGTCCGCGTCACGGTCCGGCGCGTGGTGTGGACCTGGCTGGCCCTGCGGCCCGGTGGCTTTTCCTGGATCTCTGTGTGCGGCTGGGAACTGTCCCGCTGGTACGTCCTCAACCTCGACGTGACCGTCGTGACCTGTACCAGCCGGAAAGGAGGAGCGGCGGGCACGTTCAAGGGCACCTGGGGCCATCATCCGCCGGGGGCCTGGGTGGCCAGCACCCGTGAGTGTGTGTGGCGATGCTGCTGCGGCCCGGCAACGCGACGGCCAACGACGTCGCCGACCACAGGACGGCCCTGGCCGCCGCGCGCTGCGGCAGCTTGCGGACACGGTCACGCTCACTGTGGAGAATGACGGCGTGTACAGGGCTGCGATGCCAGAGATCGGCGGGAGCGGCCTCGTCGGCCTGCGCGAACGCCTGGACGCGCCCGGCGGCACGCCGGAAACGGTATCGAAAACAATGGCCTGTTCTCCCTTACGGTTTACCTTCCGAGGGCTGCGGACGAGACACATGTGCAGGCCTCCGGCTGGCTTAGGGATAGGTGGCCGGAGAATCGACACACAGCGACAAGAGTCGCGTACGACCGTGGCTGGATTTAGCGGGTTGCCGGATCCCAGGAACTAATAGACGATCACCATTGGGAGACTCCACCACCGCGCGCCTTATGCATCGTGTCCCGACGCCGGCGTGCAGCTGAAAGGTTCAACGGGGGTTGGAAGAACATGGGACGACCGGAGTCGCACATAGACCCAACGGAGGGTCCGCTGCAGTGCTTCGCTTGTGACCTGCGAAATGGACGCAGTGGCATGCGGCGGGAACGAGAGCGAACAAGCAGAGGTCCATCGACGATTTCCCCGCTGCGGCTCAGACCCTCCGCAGCGGTGGCTGGACCACCCACTCACAACTGGTGATCAGCGGTGAGTCGAACGGCGGGCTGCTTGCAGGCGCCGCGCTCAACCAGCAACCGCACATGTACCGGGTGGTGCTCTACGCAGCCCCCCCTCCTGGACATGGTCCGCTACGAGCGCTCCGGCCTGGGACCTTCCTGGACTGCCGAATACGGTTCCGCATCGGAGGATGAGGAGCTTGGCTGGCTGCTGGGCTACTCGCCGTACCACCGTTTCACGGCGGAATCGGAGAGATGTGCGCGGCGCTCCAGCACGCCGCTGGCCTGCAGAAAGTACAGGCGGGTCGAGGGCTCACACCGCTGCGTCGTGAAGTCGGGGTCGCTCACGGCGCGCGGGCCGTGAGCCGCATCGTCGAGCTGTCAGTCGATCACCTGTCCGTCGCCGCACAGCAAGCGGGGCTGCGGCTGCCAAGACTTAGTTTCCACCCTCTGCGCCGCCACTCCGGCGCAACAGCCTGTCGCGTCCAAGGCGAGGCATCGCGGACGGCAACCAGAGTGCGCACGTCTGCCACCAGGAGACACGCGGACCGACCGACATCTACCAACCACCTCCACGTCAAGAAGCAGCAGTACTCGTAACCACCTCCCACCCACCCCATGGTCGTTGCACTGGCGCGACCGTACAGAAGGAATCCGACATGCGTAAGGCACTTCCCGTCGCCGTCCTGGCCGCCACCGCCGCTCTTGTTCTGGGAGCCTCACCGGTCTTCGCCGCCGCTCCGAAGCAGCAGCCCGTCGTGTCTACGGCGAGCGCCTGGACCCCTCCCGCCGACTACATTCACGAGGCCTCGTTCTTCGGAGCCGCCGCGTGCCAGGCCGCAGGTAAGGAAGGCGTCACGGAGGGCCGATGGAGCGCGTACATCTGCTACCAGAAGCTTCCCTTCACACCCGTCCAGGAGCTCTACGTCAAGAAGTGACGCCTCTGACGCCCCCAGATCCGGCGACGGGCCGCGCCCCTCCTGCGGCCCGTCGCCGGGTCGGGAGGTCAGCGCCAAGCTGACCCGGGCCCGGGATGTCAAAAGACCGTAGGTGGGGTGCTCTGCCCGGCAGGGCCTGCACAGGCCGGTGGCCAGGGCCTCGCCGGCGAGCAGGATGCGACCGGAGCACTCTCTGCATGCGCCGCGGGGGTGTGGGTTTCGGTAAATGCCGGTGGCGGGCCTGCTGTTCGGCAAGGTCCAAGAGTGTCGCGTGCCTAAGGCGGGCTTCGGTTTCGGCGCGCGCCTGGTCTGCGTCCATGTGGTGGCTCTCGGCCCGGACGGCTGCTGGCGCGGGTGGTCCACGGCCCGCTGCGCGCCGGGCTGGTCCTGATCGTGATCGGCTACGTCCTGAACCTGGTCTACGACGCACGCAACACTCCGGCCACCCATCTCATCCGCACTCTCATCGAAGGGGGAGCCAACGTCAAGGTGCATGATCCACTCGTGGCCGTTATCCTTGGCGCAGCTGGTCCCGGAGGCCGGCGACAGGAAGTCACCCGCCCCACCCGCCGACGCGGGCGAGGCCGTGGCGACCACGGCCCCCGCCGCGACCGCCGTAAAGATGAATCCGGTGTGTGTCTTGTGCGTGGTCATGCCCTGCCAACCACCGACGACTTCACGGCGTCACTCGCCGACTCGGGCGAGGCCGCCGCTCCATGTGCATGAACGGGAGCGTAGATGCACCCCCTGACACCCGCTGTCCAGGGGTTCCCGACCGGGTCGGTTCGCCTCAGAACGGGAGAAGCGATCCCCGGGGGGCTTTCTGCGATAACCAGCTGCTCCGTCGGCCTCGGCGCCGGCTCGACCTGCCCCTCGCACGCGGGGTTGAACCTCGCGTACCGTCGTCCGTCCAGGTTCCCGCGGCCGGCTCCCTCGCATGCGGGGAGGAACCCGAGAGACCGCGCCGCATGCGCCCGCTACGGAGGCACCGCTGGCTCTTCGGTGCGGGCGTGACCGATCAGCCTCAGGAGCGCCGCCGGCCCGTGCTCAATGCCTACGTGTGGCGGGATCCCCGCAGCTCACTGGCCTGCACATGGCGTCAGCTGTCGTCGTCCTGGCCGTCGTCTTCGTGCAGGCGCTGCTCCAGATCGCTCACCCAGCGCTGGGCCCAGGCGCGGAGCTCGGCCGTCTCGTCTTCGGTGAGGCCGTAGGCGGCGAACTCCTCGTCGTCGGCCCAGTCCGCGCCGGCGAGGCGGTCGCGCAGGTCGTGGAGGCGGAACTCGTCGCGCCCGTGCCGTCTGCCGAGGCGCTCCAGCTCGTTGGTGGTGCGGTGCCGGGAGGCCGCGTGCACGTCGATGAGGTCGCGGACGGCGCCGCGGTCGGCCAGGGCGCGGACCTTGGTGCCGATGACGGAGTCGAAGGCGAGGACCGGCCCGTACTCGGTCTGAGCCGGCGGGGTCCAGAAGTGTTCCTTGAGGACGTCCACCTCGCACTCCTCGCCGGTGTCGGGGTCGGCTGCCATCAGGCGGGCAGTCAGGGCGTCCACGTCGATCACGCGCACCTGCCAGCCCCGTGCGGTCAAGCCCCGCTCGAGGTCCGCGACGATCTCGGCCATGGGGGCCGGGTTCTCGGTGGCCACGTCCAGGTCCTGGCTGAGCCGCTCGACGAGGCCGTGGGCCTGAACGGCGTACCCCCCGGTGATCACGAGGGGGTAGGGGGCGCCGATGTCGATGACGGCGGCCAGGAGCCGCCGGTGCAGGTCGCTCAGGTTCACGCTGCGGCGGATTCGGTGGTCGCCAGCTCGGGGAAGGCTTCCTCCCACACCTGCCGCAGATGCCTGCTGATCAAGGTGCGCAGGACGGGCCACTGGGCCAGGAGGAGGTCGCGGTTCAGCAGGGTGACAAGGTCTTCGTGCTGTCCTTCGGCCAGGACGGTGCGGTACAGGCCCATGCGCAGGCGGGGACGGTCCAGGTCGTAGGCGCGCAGTCCGGACCAGGCCACGTGCAGGGGCAGCTCGACGACGCCGTGCCGCGGACCTGCGAGTTTCTCCAGCGAGGCGGGCAGCCGGCCCGCGTACCGTGCGTGCAGTACCTCGGCGGCCGACGGCGCCGCGCTGCTGGAGGAGAGCGTGACCATGGACCCGATTATCCCGTGTCCCGTCCGTCTCCGGTACCGCAGACGCGGCACTCCGCCCCGAGGGCTACACCGGCGCACCGCGGGTCTGCCGACCCATCCCGGTCCGTGCCGAGATCATCCTGGCCCGTGCGGAATCGAGCGACTGCAAAGGGTCTTCCATGTCTCATGTACGCGGTCGACCGCCGCAAGGGTGCCGACCGCGCAGAAGGAGTCACAGGCCCACAAGGGGCACGTGCCTGCGTCTCGCGCTCCGGTTCACGGACTGCCCCAGACGCGCAAGGTTCCGAAACTGGCGAGCGCGCGTCCAAAACCGTGGGAGCGCGGGCCCTCTGCGGAGCGGCTGGTCCGCAGCCGTAGGACATGAGGAGGGCCCGGCCATCAGCCGGGCCCTGCTGGGAGCCGGCTTACCGGGGTAACCCGGACGGCGAGCTGACGGTGGTGGCGGGGGCCGACGGGTTCGAGGTCTGCGGCGTGCCGCCGCCTCCGCCGCCGAGTGCCGCCAGGGTCAGGATGAGGATGAGCAGCCCCCCGCCGCCTGCGGCAGCCGCGGCCGCCGGCGTCCCGATCCGCCGACGGTGAGGCCTTCCCGCTGGCAAGCCGTACATCTCGGCGTACGCGTACGCGGACAACTCACCCACCCGTTTCACCGACCCGACCGGCCGCACACCCGACGACCCCGACGACGGCAAAATCCATTCCTTCGGCCAGGCCGCCAGCATCATCGGCGAGGGTCTGGTTGAAGGGGCCAAGCTGCCCTTCCAGTTCATCGGGGACATCTACCACGCCCTCAGGGGCCAGAACGGTGGCACCGGCGGGTTCGTCGACAAATACCTTCCCGTGCGGCCGGCCTACCGCCTCTACCGAGCCGCCGAGATGTTCCGTGACCAGGGCTGCGAGGAGCTTGCAGACCTCTACAGCCATACGGCAGACGAACTCGCACAGCAGATTGCCGTCACGGGAATTGCCGGGCTGACCGGGTGGAGGCGGGCAGCAGTCAATCCGAGCGGGGTGGCTGCCGAGGCGGGCCCGGTCACGAGACTCTTGTACGGCGCGCGCAGAGGGGAAGGACTTCCCGGCTTTGCCGGGGTCAAGATCGATCGGCGTCCGACCGTCACCGAGCTGGAGAACATGACGGTCAAGCATGACGTTGAATTTGCTGTGGTCTACAAGCTGGGGCCTGGCCCTGGGGGGAGAGGCGGCCAGTACACCCTGTATTCGGGGCAGGTCGCGCGCGTAAGGGTACCGGTCACCGCCGACAGCATTCTGATCTACCATACACATCCGAGGGGTACCCGGTCACCCAGCACGGCCGACATGGACCTGCTGGAGTTGTTCGAAATGGCGGGGTCGCCCATGCGCTCCTCAAAGATTGTTCCAGTAGGCTCTGGAGGAGTCGTGACAACCTTCACGAAGGATGGCACTTCGGAATTCTCGGAATGGAGGCCTTGGTGACGGGCATGCAGGATTACGACCACTTGTGGGACGGATCCGAAGAAGGATGGGTCGTCATCAGGACCCGATCCGGCGGCACCGTCTACAACTGCCAGTCCCAAATGGCACTCCTGATCGAGGACGAGGACGAGCGGGCTCAGGTACTGCAGCAAATGCAGGAGCATGGGCGCCCGTTCCTCGATGCCATTCCCAAGCGGGACTCTGCGTGAACTGAGTTCGGTGCGTAGCAGGACCGTTGTGGCCCGGACCGCTCGGCGATCCGGGCCACACCTGCTTTCGGCTGGTCCACAGCCGTCCAGACCTCTCGATCATTCGGCGGCGTGTAGCGGATACCGGGCCTGGGCTTTCCTGAGGCTGATCCTTTGGAGTGGACACCCTGACAATGGATCTTGACGGTCCAGGGAGGTGGGTTTCGAGTCGGTCGAGGGCCATGACGGCGAGGTTGGCGAGGCTGCGTTTGACGTGGGCCCATAGACGCAGAGCGCCCCTCCGGAGGGAGGGGCGCTCTGGTTGTGCGTACCGGTTAGGGCAGGTGGGTCAGATGCGCTGCACCAGGTGGTCGACCGAGAAGAGGAGGTGGTCCTCGCCGTAGTGGAAACGGCCGGCGAGGGCCTCGTAGCGGGTGTACTGCTCCTCGGTGAGCGGAAGCTGGAGGACCTCCACTGTGCGCAGGAGCAAACGGAACGCGAGGTCGGGGTCGACCTGGGTGGCGACCTGTTCCAGGGCTTCCATGACCGTGGTGCCTTCAATGGGGTGGAAGCCGGGGCTGACCGCCCTGCTCGCGGCGAGGGATGACATGCCCCGGATCTCGCGCAGGACCTCGTCGCCGGCACCGGTGGCCGGCGGCGGGGCCGCCGGGACGTAGGCGGGTGCGACCTCGGTCAGGTGCTCCTCGCACACTTCGGCGACCTGCTCCAGCCACTCCCGGCCGCCGACGCCGAACCGGTCGATGCTGTAGCCACGGTCCGTTGCCGCCAGCCACAACACGGTGATCGCATCATCGGACAGGCCGGGGGCGAGCACCCGGCGGGTGTCCTCCAGGAGTACCGCCGCCTCCGAGCCCGGAGGGCGCTCGTAGCCGTCCGCCTTGACGGCGGCCGCGACTGCCCCGCGGGGCGTGCGGTAGTCCCAGCCCGCCGTGAACTGCCTGGTGAGTTGGGAGAGCCCGAAGTCCCCGTTGATGCCCTGCCGGAAGGCAGCGCTGACCGGCGGCCAGGTGATCGCGAGGCCGTCGTGGACGGCGCCCGGTGGGAAGCCGAACTGCCAGCCGAGGGCCACCAGGCGGCGGTACTGCCCGTATGGGACGGGCACGGAGTGCGCCTTGAGCGCGCGGAGCAACAGGCGCATGCCGAGATCGGCGTCGGCGCCGGTCACCACTTGCTCCAGGCAGTCGACAAGCTTCGGCAGCGGAGAAGCGCCCGCCAGGGCCGGGGCCGTGACGCGGAGTTCCGCCACGACCGCCTGGCACAGCCGCGAGTCCCGTACCGGCCGCACAGGCGGCGGGGTGAAGGACCCCTTGCTCTGCCGGAGCCGTACCGTGGACACCTCCGAGATCCGCTCCAGCCATTCACGGCAGGTCATGCCGTGGCCGGTCGGGTCGAAGGCGCTGCCGGTGGAGGCCAGCCACACCGTGCGCAGGACTCGCTCCGGGAGCTCGGACGCCAGCAGGCGGCGGGCGTCCTCCCCCAGCTCGATGGCCTCCTCGCCCTCTGACCGGTCGGCCAGCTCCTCCGCGAACCCGAGCGCGGCGGCCGGGCCGGTGGCGGAGCCGGGACGGCTGAGGCGTTCGGTCAGGGCGGTCAGACCGAAGTCCTCGCCATAGCCGAGTTCGTAGTACGCAGGACGTTCCCCGGTCATGGAGCCACCCCTGTGGGAAATGCGGTCATGATGGCGTATCCGCCACGTCCCTGGCCGCTGTGACCCGTAACCTTCATCAGTTTCAGCGTGACCTGGTTACCGGCATTGGTTACCGTTACACCGTCCGTGTGGTACGTCTTCCCCAAGGACTGAAGGGCGGGATAGGGCCGTGAGATATCCAGGACCACTTCTCCGTCCCTCGCTTTGGCGACCTTCTGCTGGAACTTCTTCAGCTTCTCCATGTCCCGCACCCTCTGGCCGTCCTTCACGACGGTGAAGTAGTCCTCGAAGACATATTCGATGGCCTTCTGGGCGGTCTCCTGGCTGGTCCACACCGTCTTCGGCACGCCCTTGTGTTGGGCCAGGGCGAACGCTTCGGTCGGAGTCGGAAGCACGTGCTCCCTGAGGGCGTGCATCTCGCCCGAGTCCTTGTACTTCGAAAGGGCCGGCAGGAGTTCGTCGTTGAGGTTGAGGCAGTTGTGCACGAGCACGTCCGACGCCCGTGCGCCCTCGGCGCCGACGTAGAAGGTGTGCGTGCCGCCGACCGTGAGGTCGTGGACCTGCCGGGATGCCGCGTCGGTGTCGCCGCGTATCCCTGCCACCGCGATCCGCTCCCCGTCCGGGCGCAGCAGCCGGTCTCCCGGGCGCAGGTCCGAGGCCAGGATCCAGCCGCGCTTCTCGGCGTAGATCTTGTGGCCGGGGGTGGTGTCCAGGCTGGTGCCGTCGGTGAGGCCGATGGTGACCAGGCCGTCGGCCGCGTGCTGGTAGGTGTCGGTGACCGGCTCCGAGCGGACCGTCCCGGTGACCGGGTCGCCGGCCAGTACCGCGTCGCCCACCCGGAGGGAGCTGATCGGGCGGTGTGATCCGTCCGCCATGAGCACGGGTGTGGTGGCCGGGAAGCTGTTCCTCTCGCACTTGGTGAAGATCGATTCAGCCAGGTTGGCCTCGTACTCGATGGCCGCCAGGGCCTCCGGGTTGAGCCTCAGCGAACGCAGGGCCCGCAGGGCGTCGGCGATGCCGATTCCGGTGCGCATGGCGGCGTCGGCAGCCATGATGCCCTCGGCGATGGGCTTGAGGATCTTCCCCGAGAACAGCAGGGCGACGTCCAGGGCCGCCCAGGCGCATCCGCCCCAGCTGCCGCCCTCACCACCGGGCCACAACTGTGCGCACTTGATCCAGTGCCCGAAGAGGATGTCCACCGGGTTGATGCCCGACTGATACTCGCCGATCGAGATGGTGTGCGTGATCTCCTGGGACAGTTCGTCCGTCGGGTACTCGCCCAGATACTTGGTCTCGTTGGCGGGGCATCTGCCGGTCGACGGGTCCGGGGCGTCGGCCGAGCACAGGTACAGATCGAGGAAGGCCTTGTACCGGATCTTGATGGTCATCGTGCAATCGCCCTTGTAGAAGAGCGCGTCGATCCACCCTTCGCAGCCGGCCGTCTTCTTCAGGGTCTGCGGAGCACCGATCTGCTCGGTGCGGTTGACCAGGTAGAACATGCGTCCGATGGACGCGCCGACACCGTCGGGGACGGTTCCGGCGTCGATCTGCTTCGCCTTGGCGGCCTTCTCCGCCCTGTCGGCCGCTTCCTGGGCCTCCTTGGCGTACTTGTCCGCGTCCTTCGCGGCCTGTTCGGCCTCGGTCGCGGCAATGGCGGCGCGGTCGGCGGCCGCCCGGGCGCTCTTCGCCTCCTCTTCAGCTCGAGTCGCCGCCGCGCGGGCCGCGGCGGCGTCGAGGGCCGCCTGGTCGGCGGAGTCCCGGGCCGCCTTGGCGTAGCCCTCGGAGCGTCCGGCTGCCTGGTCCGCGGCCACTGCGTCCGCCGCGGCCTGGCCGGCGAACTCGGTGCTGCGGGCCAGCGACGCGGAGGCCATGGCTGCCGACTTCGCGGCGTCAGCCGAGTAGCCAAGAGCCTCCTTGGCGTAGGTACGGGCGTCCGAGGCATGCTTGGCGGCGGTCGCCGCGTGCTCGTACGCGGCCTTCGCGTCACCCTGCGCCTGGTCGGCGATGACCTTGGCCGAGGCGGCTTCCTCCTGCGCGTTCTTGGCGTGCGCGTCGGCGATGGCTTTCTGCTGTTCCGCGATGCTCTTCGACGCCTGCCCGGTCAACACAACCAGTTCGGCGGCCGAGTCGGTGGTGACGTAGGGCGAGCCGAGCTGGATCGCGTCGTTCGCGGGCTTTGCGACCTGTGCGGCCGCCTTCCCAGCGTCCACTGCGGCCTGGGCGGTCACGTGTGCGTAACCCCCCGCCTTCGCCGCAGCGGCCCGGGCCTTCCCGGCCTCCGCGCTCGCCATGTCCGCCAGGGTCTTGGCGGCCTTGGCTTGCGTGTCCGCCGCGGTGGCCTGGGAGACGGCCGCCCGCGCGGAGAACGCGGCGCGCTCGGAAGCGCCGATCGCCTCGGCGGCCGCGCTCGTCGCGGTGCGCACGGCGGCGTCCGCCTTCAGCTTCTCTGCCTGGGCGGCGTCGGCGTCCGAGCGCGAGCGTTTGGCTGCCGCCTCGGCGCGGGTCGCGGCCGCATCGGCCTCGGAGGCGGCCTTCGTCGCCGCGTCGGCCTCGCCCCGCGCCCTGCCGGCCGCCGTCTCCGCGTCTGTCGCGTACTTGTCCGCCTGATCGGCGGCCGCACGTGCGGCGACGGCCTCCGGGGCGGCATCGAGGGAGGCGGCGTAGGCGGCCTTGGCGTCCGCCTTGGCGCGCGCGGCGTCGGCCTTCTGTTCCGCTTCCCAGGCGTCGTCGCGCTTGGCCTTGGCGGTATCGCGGGCCTTGAAGGCGCCGTTCCTGTGCTCGACCGCGGCCGCCTCGGCGGCTTCGGCCTTGGTCCTGGCGTTGCTTGCCTTGGTCCCCTCCGCTTCCGCGTTCTTCTTGTGCTGGGCGGCTTCGCCCTGCTTGACGGCCGCGGTTTCCTTCTCCTTCTTCGCCGTGGCCTCCTGGGCCTCGGCGGCGAGCCGCTTGGCGTGGGCGTTGGCGGCCGCCGCCTTCGCGTCGGCCTCCGCCTTCAGCGCCTCACCGAGCTTCGCCTTCGCGGTGTCCGCTTCCTTCTTGGCGTTGTCCCGGTGCGTCTGGGCGGCATCCGCGGCGGCCTTTGCCTGGAGCTCGGCCGTGTGCGCGGCCTCTCGCCGGAACTCCGCCTTCGACTGCGCGGCCTGGGCCAGAGCGCGCTGCGCGATGGTGTCGCTGTCTGCGCCGGAGGCACGGGTGGCCGCCTCGGCGGTCTCACCCGCCTTCACCATCGCGTCCAGTGCCGCCACCGCACCCTTGGTGACCTGGGCCTTCTGCAGACCCACCAGCATGCCGCGGCCACGCGGCGCGCCGTTCTTGTCCGCGATGGCGTAGGCCGCCTGCACGGCGGCGTCCGAGGCGGTGGCGGCCGTCTTCGCGGCGGTGGCCTGCTGTTTGAGCAGAGCGAGCTGCTGCTTCGCGCCGGCCTGGGCGTTCGCGATGCCCTTCGTCGCCAGGTCGAAGTGCGCCTTGGGCTGGACCTCGCCAGTGTGGCCGGACGGCTTGATGTTGACCTGCTGCGGGCCTCCGCCGGTGCACGTGGCGAGCAGCGCGTCCCTGCCGAGGTCGTACGTCGGTGGTTGAGCCCGTCCTGAGCGGTGCCGGCCATGGCCGGACCACCCAGCCGCAGCACATCGGCCATCAGGCACTGGTCCTGCCGCAGCTGCTCCGCGGTGGTGTCGTCGAACCAGTCGTACGAGTTGCCCGCGAGTTCCGTACGGTCCTGGGGGCCGGGCGGGGACTGCGGGCCGCCGACGGCGATCACGGCGACGGCGACCGCGGCCGAGATCGCGGGGGTGAGGAAGGCGGGTCTGCGCGATCTGCGGAGGCTTCGGCCTGGTCTTGTGTACAAAGTGGTGTCTTCCCTCGTGGCAGGCGAAGGCAGACGGGGATGTTTCGCTTCGAGGTGGTGCGCGGGGTCGAGCCGGCAGCACAGATGTGCAGCCGGCAGCGCCCGTTGATGCGGTCCCGTGTACCGGCCCGCGGCATCATGTCATCCCCCGTAGCGGCGCTGGTCCCCCCGGCCGCCGTGAACGTGTGCAACAACGACCAGGTCACGGTCGCCGTTTCACGCGGTGATCACCGTACCCGGCGGTAACAGCGTGCGCCATAGAGTTCTCGATCGCCAACACGAAGGCTCGACCATGCGCGGGGTACTTCCCCGCGGCCTGGGTCATGGCTTTGATGCCCAAAACTGTGTCCGCACGACGCTGCCCTAGTGACCTGAGTCTGAGGTTTGTCGTTAGTTCGGGTATGAGTCGTCCTGGTCCGGAGATTCCGCCGTTGTCGGTGACCGATGCCCAGCGTGCTGTGCTGGAGGGCTGGTTACGTCGTCGTTCGACGGCTCAGGCTCTGGCTCAGCGATCACGGATCGTGCTGGAGTGCGCAGACGGCCGCTCGATCATGGAGGTGTCCCGTCGGCTGCGGATTGCTCCAGACACGGTCCGCACCTGGCGGCGGCGCTTCCTGGAACACGGCTTGGACGGTCTGTGTGACGAGCCCTGGCCTGGTGTACCGCGCAAGATCACCGATGCCGATGTGGAGCGGGTGATCGTCAGGACACTCGAGGAGAAACCGAAGAACGCGACCCACTGGTCGACGAGGTCGATGGCCGCGGCGACGGGGATGTCGCAGTCGACGGTCTCCAGGATCTGGCGGGCGTTCGCGCTCGCCCCGCACCGTTCGCAGACTTTCAAACTGTCGACGGACCCGTTCTTCATTGACAAGGTCCGCGATGTCGTCGGTCTCTACCTCGACCCGCCTGAGAAGGCCCTGGTTCTTTGCGTGGACGAGAAGTCGCAGATCCAGGCCTTGGACCGGTCCCAGCCGGTGCTGCCGATGATGCCCGGTGTTCCAGAGCGCCGCAGCCACGACTACATCCGCGCCGGCACCACCACCCTCTTCGCAGCCCTCGAAGTCGCGACGGGCAAGGTGATCGGATCACTGCACCGACGGCACCGGGCCGTCGACAAGGAAGTCCCGGCCAGTCTCCAGGTCCATCTGATCCTGGACAACTACGCCACCCACAAGACGCCGGACGTGAAGAAGTGGCTGCTGGCGCACCCGCGCTTTCACCTGCACTTCACGCCCACGAGCGCGTCCTGGCTGAACCTGGTCGAGCGGTGGTTCGCCGAGCTCACACAGAAGAAACTCAAGCGTGGAGTCCACCGCTCCGTCCAGGCACTCGAACGCGACATCCGGGCCTGGCTGACCGACTGGAACGAGCAGCCCAGGCCCTTCGTCTGGACGAAGACCGCTGACGAGATCCTCGACAAAGTCGCCGCCTACTGCCACCGAATCTCTGACTCAGGTCACTAGGTTCTGTCCCGCCGATCATGTCCGGAGCCAGATGATGGTTGCTGCGACGGCAACGGTGCCCAGGTAGACGTACGCGCGCTTGTCGTACCTCGTGGACACCGCTCGGTAGTTCTTGAGCTTGTTGATCGCCCGTTCCACGGTGTTGCGCTTCTTGTACCGCTCCTTATCGAAGCCGGGTGGGCGACCTCCTGCCCGGCCCCGGCGTATGCGGTGCACGGCCTGATCGCTCTTCTCGGGAATGACGTGGCGGATGCGGCGTCGCCGCAGGTAGCGGCGGGTCCGGCGATTGCTGTATGCCTTATCGGCGCTCACGCTGTCTGGTGTAGTGCGCGGGCGGCCCGGCCCGAGTCGAGGCACCCGAATGCGTTCTATGACTGGCTCGAACTGCGTGCAGTCCGCCCGCTGGCCTGCCGTCAGCAACAGTGAAAGCACGCGGCAACGCCCGTCGGCACTCAAGTGGATCTTGGTGGTGAAGCCTCCTCGGGAGCGACCGAGCGCCTCACCTCCTGCACCACCTCCGCCAGGCGGGCGCACAGTCTCACCCATGGCCTTCCGCTCTGGTGTGCCATCGCGGCCGCCCCTTTTGATGCGGCGGGCGGCGGAGCTTTCCGCGCGCCGGCCGCATGCTGGTGGGCACGGATCGAGGTGGAGTCAACCGAGACGTCCCAGTCGATCCCACCGGCGGCATCGGCCTGGGCCTGCACCTGCTGGAGTAGCCGTTCCCAGGTTCCGTCGGCCGACCAGCGCCGGTGACGCTCGTAGACAGTCTTCCATGGCCCGTAGCGTTCAGGCAGGTCACGCCACTGCACCCCGGTTCGCACTCGGTGCAGGATGCCGTTGACCACCTGGCGGTGGTCACGCCACCGCCCGCAGCGGTTATTGCCCGTGGGCAGGAGCGGCTCCAGACGTCGCCACTCCGCCTCTGTCAGATCCCCCCGACCAGTCACGCAAGAGCCAACGATCCCGTGGGCGACATCGGTACGGTCAGCACCTGCAATGCCACCACGCCAACTCCGGGTCTTCTGTCGGCTCGTGATGCGTTCGCCCGAGGAGCACCGCGTCCAGGCGTTCGACCTGCACCCGAAGTTCGCCGGCGGCCCTTGGCGGAAGCATGGACAGAGCATCTTGCAGCTTGTCCCGGGCCCAACCTTCGCCGCAGCAGGGGCAGGTGAACTCTGCCTCCCATTGTCTCCACCGGCGCCTCGTGCCGTGAACGCGCACGGACCACACGCTCAGTGCCACCGTCACGATCCCCGGAGACAATCGCTCTCGTTCGAGCACACGGACAGCGGCATTCGCCGCTCCCGACAGACCTGGGACATCGCGGTACCGCACCCAGGGTCTACCCCAGCCGCGTTCCCGCGGCCGAAGTGAAGCTGGTGTTCTACGAGGCACGGCCCCTTCGGATGTAAGTCATGGGCGGCATCCTCCCACACCCATGATCGGCGGGACAGAACCTAGTGACCTGAGTCTGAGGTTTGTCGTTACTGAGGTTGTAGGCGTGGTGTCGTCAGTGTGAGACCGGTCCCGGTGAGGCAGCCGTCGATGATGTCGCTGCGGTATTGGATCTGGCGGAGGCCACGTCGTAGCCGACGGATGAGGTGGTCGGGGCCGGTGAAGGCGGTGTTGGCCTGGGTGGTCCGGCGGAGTACCGACCAGATGCCTTCCACCGGGTTGAGGTCGGGTGCGTAGGGCGGCAGGTGGTAGGCGGTGATCCAGTCCTGTGCGTCGATGAAGGCCCGCATCCGACGGTCTTTGTGGACGTTCAGGTTGTCCCATATGAGGACGATGGGTCCGTCGAGCTGCTGGTGGGCGGCGATGAGGAGGTCGCGGTACTCGGTCCAGGCGAAGCTCTTGCGTCCGCCGCTCTTGTGATCGGTATGGCGTTTGGGCCGGTAGATCAGGCGGGAGCGTTCGCCGGGCTTGTAGCAGCACAGGGCCGCGATGGAGAAGCGACGCTGAGAACGGCCTCTCACCCGGATGACCGGGGTGGATCCGCGCCTGCCCCACGTGCGGGAGGTCGGCGGCGTCATCGAGAATCCTGCCTCGTCCTCGAAGACGATCCAGGCCCCGAGCGCCGCCGCGGTGGTTCCAAGCGAGGCCACACCTCCTTCACCCAGCCGGCCACCGCCGCCTCCTCCCGCTCGACCGCCCGACGGGCCGGAACCTGGTGACTCCAGCCACGGCGCCGCAGCATCTGCGAGATCCCCGACAACGTCATGGACTTGTGGAACCGCCGCCCGATCAGCGTCTTGATCCGGGCAAGCGTCCACCGCTGATCCGGCCAGCCGTGAGCGACCGGGCCCTTGGCCAACTCCTCCTCGAGCACCGCGAACAGCCCATCGCTCAGCTTCGGCCGGGACACCGGGCCACGGGAACGAACCCCGTCCTGACCAGCCTCCCGCCAGGCCCGCCGCCACCGCTGAACCGACCGGACGCTGACCCGTAACTCCTTCGCGATCTCCGTACTGCCCCGCCCGACGGCGAACATACCGATCGCTTCCATCCGGACCCGCTAACGGAACGCTTGCCTCTCCGCGGTCAGACCCCCACCCTGCGGATACCTCATACCTCCGGCATACCGCCACGATCACCAACCGTCAGCCCCTACGACAAGACGACTTCAAGGTCCTTACGTTGTTGGTGGGTCGATTCCGCTCACTCGTAGGATCGGAAGGCCCTGGGGCACTGGGTGTGGCTGTCAAGCTCATGCCGCACGTGTGGCTTCTACTGATTGGCCGCCCGGTGCCCCGCGACGACTCGGCCACTGATTGGGATGCGCGCGGAGATCGCTTGGTAAGGACACGCTGGCGAGGTCGTCTGCTGGGACCAGTACCGGAACTTCGGAGGTGAGCGTGCCCGAACTCTGGGCCGGAACGGACGCGGGCAAAGCCGAGCATCACTGCACTGTGATCGACACCGAGGGCAAGCGGAGGCTGTCGAGGCGGGTCGCCAACGACGAGAACACACTGCTCCAGCTGATCGCAGATGTTCTCGCGTTGAGTGAGGGCGAGCCAGTGACCTGGGCTATCGACCTCAACGCTGGCGGAGC
>NZ_LIVQ01000018.1 GCF_001905445.1 Streptomyces sp. CB00455
CGTAGGACAGCTCCCAGCTCGCGCGACGAGCAGATTCTCCGCGAGTGTCAGGACCATGACTCCGGCCACAGCGCCGGTCACCGCCTCGCCTGCGGACTGCTTGTTCTGACCTGTGCTCTCTTCGCCGCGGCAGCCGTCGTCGGGGTGGGGCGTGGTGTGGTGCGCGTGGTGTTGGGGGTGTTCGGGTGTGGGTGTGCGGGTGTGGGTGTTCGGGGGTTGCTGGCGGGCGGTGGTGTCGGGTGTCGGCGCGCCTGCTTTTCCCGGCTCGCGGGCGCACGGTCCTGCAACCTTTTCAGGCATTAGAAATTGGCAGCCAGTTAGTGCGTACTGGAACAGTACGGACTGACTGGACCCGAAGGGCCCGGCGTATTCGGCAGGCCCGGCGGGCGTTATCCGGGAGTGGTTATCGATGGGTATTGAGGGTTCTTCCGGCGGGGGCCGGCGGCGTGAGCGGTTGACGTCCGCGCCGCGTGGGCGGCGGGTGAATCTGTCGTTCAACGACGCGGAGCTGGAGGTCGTGAGGCTGGCGGCGGGGCGGGAGGGGATGTCGCCCGTGTCGTGGGCGGGCCGGCAGGTGATGGCGGTCGCGCAGCACGTGCTGGTGCCGGTCTCGCGGGATGCCGGGGATGTGCTGCGGGAGCTGGTCCAGGCCCGCGTGCATCTGCGGGAGACGGTCACCGCGCTCCGCGCCCTGACCGCCGACGGGCCGCCTGTGGCCGGCCTTGCGGAGACGGCCGCCACCGTCGTGGCGCAGGCCCTGGGCGCGGTGGCCCGGGTGGATGAGGGGACGGTCCAGGTGATGCGGGAGAGGCGCCCGCGGTCGTGATGCCGAAGAAGGCGGCCACGGGTTCGACGACGATCGACCTCCTGGACTACCTCTTCGGTCCGGGCGTACGCGACGAGCACGTCGACCCTCACCTCGTCGCCGGCTGGGACCCGGATCTGCCGTGCCCGGCCCGTACCCCCTCGCGCATGTCGCTGGCCGATCTGGCGCTGCTCCTGGATGCCCCCGTGGAAGCGCTGCGCGGCCCGAAGCCGGAAGAGCACGTGTGGCACGTCTCGGTCCGCAACGCGCCCGGCGACCGGCTGCTGTCGGACGCGGAATGGAGCAAGGTCGCCGCCGCCATGGTGCACGCCGCGGGCATCGCCGAGCACGGCGACGAGCAGGCCCGCCGGTGGATCGCGGTGCGGCACGCGGACGACCACATCCACCTCGCGGCCACCCTCGCCCGCCAGGACGGCCGGCACCCCCGCGTCCGCGGCGACATCCCCGCGATGCACACCGCCGCCCGCGCCTTCGAAGCCCGCTGGGACCTGACCCCGATGTCCCCGCTCGACCGGACCGCGCGCCGACGCCCCGTCACCGGCGAGGCCGAAAAAGCCGCCCGCCGCGGCCTCGCCGAGACCGCCCGGGAGTCCCTGCAGCGCACCGTCCGCACCGCGGCCGCGCTCGCCCACGACGACACCGACTTCCTCGACCGTCTCCGCGACGCGGGCTTGCGCATGCGCGAACGCCTGGACGATGACGGCGCCCTGGTCGGGTACGCGGTCGCGCTGCCGGGAGACCGCGCCGACGGCGGAACCCGCCCGGTCTGGTTCGCCGGTTCCACGCTCGCCTACGACCTGTTCCTGCCCCGCGTCCGCGAACGCTTCGAGCCCTTCGTCACCTCGGCCGACTGGGTGCTGGCCGAGCACCGGATCCGTGATGCGTCCGCCCTGTTGGGCCGCGCCGGGCAGGTCGAAGGCGCGGGCGACGTCGCAGCCCTGGGCGACCTCCTGGCGGTGGCCGCCGCGCACTCCCCGGCCCTGGTCCGCGACCGCGTCCAGGTCGCGGCCGACGCCTTCGAGCAAGCCGCCCGCCCCCCCCGGGTGCCCGCTCCCTGGAGGGCCGCGCCCGTGCCGGATGGCGCGCCTCGACGAGGGCCTTGGAGCGGGCCCCCGCGCCGCATGCGGCGGCGGCGCCGCGGTCGTCCTCACCCTGCTGATCGCGCTCGTGGAGGCGGTGGAGGCCGCAGCCTCCTGGCACCGCGCGCAGGAATACCGGGCGCAGGCGAAAGCCGCTGCCGAAGCCGCCGTCCTGCTGCGCGAAGCAGCCGGCCTGACCGGCAACCCGCCCCCGACCACGAAGCCGGGCGGCCGAACCGACCGCGCCGATGCGCTTGTATATCGAACCCATGATTTCCTTCGTTCCCGCGCACGACGGCACAGCGCCGCACGCACGTTGTCCCGCCAACCTCGAACGCCGCTGGCGGACAGTCAAAACGCTGTATCCAGGGCTTTTTGCAAACCTACTGGTGGGTACCTTCCGCATCAGCGGCGCGCCGTGGGAGCGGCCCCACGGGAAGAGCGAAGGACGGGGGCGGGCCCGGCAACGCAGCGAGGTGCGGTGCAGCGGGGCCCGGCAAAATCCGGAAGACACACCCTAAGGAACACCCTTTACGAGTCGCTACTAGCGAGAATGTCACGAAAATTGTGTGACGCCACATTTGGGGTTCTGAGGTGGATATCGCTCGCGCAGGGTCCTTGAGTGGGAGATGCGCCACTCATGCCTCGCCCCGCTTGAACATGTGCTCTAATCTCGCCCTGTGAGCAACTGGTAGGCAGGCGTACCTCGATCGGGAGGCGGTTGTGCCTGGGGGTGTCGACCGTTGCGGTCTGTACTCGGCGTCATGCGCCTAGCTGATCATGTGTGACATTTAGAAGAGTATGTCTTCGCCCTGAATGTATTTGGCAGCTTGTTGCCCGGTATGGCCGTTGATATGTGAATGGCATTCAATTGTGAGGGCGAGTAGACGGCTTGGCTTGGCGTGGGGACTGGGGAGTTATCCGCGCCGAATGAATATGGGGGATTATGTTTGTGATCAAGGGTCGGCGGCTTCGTCATGCCGTGGCGACCTCGCTCGGCATGGCAATGGTCATGGGTGTCGCGTCGGCGTATGCGCCGTCGGCCGCTGCGGCCGATGCAGCACCCACGACGGAGAGCGAGCAGGCGCTCGCTGCGGCGAAGAAGTCCGGTAAGCCGGTTGAGGTGGTGGGCGAGCGAACCGATTCGTCGACCACCTTCGCGAACCCGAACGGGAAGTCCTTCCGCCTGGATACGTCAGCCGTTCCGGTCCGCGTCAAGGCAAAGGGCGGGTCGGGCTGGGTCACCCCGGACGCGACGCTCGAGGTCCGCGCCGATGGATCGGTGGGACCGAAGGCCGCTGTCGCCGGCATCAGCTTTTCCGGCGGGGGTGGGCAGAGCAGTCTGGTCACCATCGACCGCGGGGAGCGCTCGATGTCCTGGGGCTGGCAGGGCGGTGTCCTGCCCAAGCCGGTTCTGGACGGCGACAGCGCCGTGTACCCGGAAGTCCTGCCCGGTGTGGACCTGAGGATGACGGCCACGCTCAAGGGCTTCCGCGAGGTGCTCGTGGTGAAGACCCCCGAGGCTGCGAAAAACCCGAAGCTCCAGCGCGTCGAGTTCGACCTCCAGACGAAGGACGTCCAGCTCAACACTGGCAACGACGGCGGCCTTGCCGCCACCGACGCCAACGGAAACCGAGTCTTCAAAGCGCCCCCTGCCCTGATGTGGGACTCCAAGGGCGTGCCCGCCCCACTCGCGCTGTCCCCGAAGGAGAAGGTCGCCGCTGCCAAGGCTGAAGGCGGCACCCTGCCGAAGGCGCCTGCGGGCGCCGAGCCGTCAGGAGACCCCGCGGACGGGCCGGCTCTTGGCTCGCAGGTCGCGAAAATGGCCATCCACGTCGATGCCGACTCGCTGGCCGTCGTACCGGACACGGCCATCCTCAAGCAGAGCGATCCCGCGGCCTTCCCGCTCTACATCGACCCCTCCGTCGCCCTCGACGACGGGACCGAGCACACCGCGCTCCGCAACGACGGAGTGTCCTTCTGGAACTGGGACAACGGCGACGACGGCCTGGGCAAGGGCATGGGCAAGTGCGGCTCCTGGAGTGGTTACTACTGCGGCCCGGGCTACGTACAGCGCCTCTACTTCGAGTTCTCGCCGAGCAAGCTCGTCGGCAAGGAAGTCCTGAACGCCCGCTTCCGCGTCACCGAGCCGTGGGCCTTCCAGTGCGACCTGCGCAACGTGTGGCTGGTCCGCATGGACGGAGAGATCGGCCCCTCGACGAACTGGGGCAACAAACCCAACTACGCCGACCTCATGGGAGACCGCTGGCTGTCGGCCGGCCGTGGATCGGCCTGCGACCCCAATTCGCCCGCAGCGCCGGTCGAATTCTCCGACAACCTTCCTGACGAGCCGGACGAGAACCTCACCCCCACCGTCCGCGACTTCGCCAACGGCCGGTACAACCGTCTGAACCTGGAGCTGCGCGCGGAGGACGAGTCGGACACGGCCGCATGGAAGCGCTTCCGGAATGACGCCGTCCTGTCCGTCGACTACATCGGCAAGCCCAACACGCCGATCTACGTCGGCCTGGTCACGGGTGCGGGGGAGATCTGCGCGAACGACCCGGCCAAACCGTCGATCGTCTCGGACCCGACTCCGGCCATGACCGCGATCACCGAGACCATATGGGGTGGTGAGTCCGGCGCCCAGCTGCGGATTCTCATGCAGACCGAGAAGAAGGAAACCAACGGCACCTGGACCCCGGTCAAGGCCAACGCGGCCGACGCCGACTACATCAGTCGGCCATCCTCGGGATTCGTGGGGGACAACGTCAAGGTCACCAGTGACCCGCCCGCCACGCTGACGGACAGCGCCCAGTACCGCTTCCGGACCTGGACCCGGTCGTACGCGGACGGCAACGAACGAACCAGCGCTCCCAGTGCGGACTGCTACTTCAAGGTCGACTCCAGTGCCCCCAAGGCCCCAGCGGTCACCTTCGGAGCTCCCTACAGCCAGTGCACCAGCACCGCGTGCACAGCGGCCGGCAAGCCCGGCCAGGCGGGTCAGTTCACCTTCGCTCCAGCGAGCGGCGACACCGTCACAGCATTCCAATACAAACTGTCCACGGACACCACCTGGACTGAGATCACCGGCTCGAACCCGACCGTCTCGATCACTCCGCCGCTGTCGGGGACGATGAAGCTGAGCGTGAAGGCCAAGGACTCCGCAGGCCGCTGGGGCGCGACGAAGATCGTCGACTTCGTGGTCAAGGAGGGCCCCAACCCGATCGGCTACTGGACCTTCGACGAAGCCTCCGGCCAGGCCATCGACACCTCGACCACCGACCCGGCGCTCAGGAACAACATGTATCTCGCCGCCGGAGCCCAGCGCCCCGCGAGTGGCCGAAGGGGCTGGGTGCAGACGCCCGCCCCGCACGAGGACCGCTCGCTCCAGCTGACGAACGGCCAGTACGCGAACAGCGCCAAGCCGGCCTTCGACACGCGTAGTTCCTTCACCGTGGCCGGCTGGGTCCGCCTGGACCGCACGGACGGCACCTACTCGATGCTGAGCCAGAGCGGCAAGAACTTCAGCGGTGTCGCCATCACCGCCGCCGCCGGCCAGCCCTGGTCGATGCAGATGGCCACGGACGACACGGCAGGCGGAACCGGCGCCATCAAACGGCTCAACGGCCTCAACCCCGCACAGCCCGGGGTATGGACCCACGTCGCCGCCACATACAACGAGTCCACCGACCTCGCGAGGCTCTACGTCAACGGGCAGCCCCAGGGCCAGATGACCGTCACCAACCCCATCGCCTCCACCGGAGTCATGGGAATCGGCGCCGCCAAGCAGTCCGCCGCCTGGTCAGAGCAGCTTCCAGGCCGGATTGACGAGGTCAAGGCCTGGCAGGACGAGAAGAGCGCCGAAGAGATCAAGCAGGACTCCAGTCTCATCGACCCGGCGACCGGCAAGCCCCACGTCGACCTGGCCGGATCCTGGAACCTCACCACGGCCGGCCCCGCCTACGCCGACACATCCGGGAATGGCCGCGCCCTGACCGCGACCACCGGTACGCCCGTCACGGGCGGCGCCCTGGTCCTGAACGGCTCCACCCAGGCGGCCACCGTCGCGGGTCCGGTCGTCGACGACACGGGTTCGTTCACGGTGACGGCCGAGGCGAAGCTTGACAACACCGCCCTCCTCGCCAAGCCGAACGGCTACAAAGCCCAGGTCATCGGCCAGCGCACGGCCACCGGTTCCTCCTGGAGCCTGTGGTTCGAGAAGACCGGCATCCGCCAGGAGCCGGACGAGCAGGACCCGACCAAGATGCTGGACTTCGTCGAGGGCAGCTGGCACTTCGGCCGCCTGACGGCCGATGGCACCGGGACCTCGGTGGCCAGCGACAGCCCGGCCGCACTCAACGCGGGCGTCCAGGTGACCGGTGTCCACAACGCTCAGGACGGCACCATCACCCTCTACGTGGGCGCGGCTGGCCAGGCCCAGCCCAAGGCCTACACGGCCAGCGTCGGCAGCGGCGAGCTCGCCGTGGGCAAGGGCTTCACCAACAGCGCCTGGGGCAACTTCCTGCCCGGCCAGATCAAGGACATGCGCCTGTGGTCCGGCGCGATGAAGGACGCCCAGCAGGTCACGGACACCGTCTTCGGCTCCGGTAGCTGACCCTCCGACTCCACCACCGATTTGCCGTGGCCGCCCCGCACTGGGCGGCCACGGCCTCACCCGTACCCAAAACCCCCTATCCACATGGAGCATTCGTGTCCATCCGACCACCAGGCGGAACAATCCGCCACCGGCTGCCGCTGGCGGCCGCACTGGCCGTGGCCCTCGCGGTGCCGGGGGTCATCACCCCGATAGCGGAGGCCGCGGACCTTCCGGGTGCCCCGAAGATCGCGAAGCACAAGGACGCCAAGGTCCGGGCCGTCAACGCGCAAGGCGCCAAGGAAGCCCGGGAGTTGGTGGCCAGGAACCAGGCCGAGAACAAGGTCCAGGCGGACCGGGCCCGCGCCGAGGCCAAGGCCGACTGGCCGAAGGCGGCCACGCTGGAGGGTTCGGCCGTACGGTCGGGCTCGCGCCTGTTGGTAGACGTACGGTCCACGGCTCGGGTCAAGAGCCCGCTGCTCAATCCGTCCGTGCCCAAGGGGCCGGCGGCGCCCGCCGCGGCTCCGGAGGGAGACGTCGGGAAGTCGACCGTCAAGGTCCTCGACCAGAAGGCGGCCGAGAAGGCCGGGATCACCGGCGTGATCTTCTCAGCCACCGGTCCCACCAACGGGCCAGCGCAGCTGACCGTCGATTACGGCTCCTTCGCCTCGGCGGTCGGTGGCAGCTGGTCCACCCGCTTGGGGCTGGTCAGCCTGCCTGCCTGTGCGCTGACGACGCCCGAGAAGGCGGAGTGCCGAAAGACCACCCCGCTGCCCTCGGCCAACGACATCAAGAACCGCACGGTGACGGCCGACGTCACCTCGCTCCCCGCCGGAACCACAACCACCACCAAGACCAAGGCCCCGGCGGTTTTCGCCGTGATGGCGACGGAAACGGCCTCGCCACAGGGCGGGGGCGACTTCGCGGCGACCCCGCTCGCGGCCTCCTCCAGCTGGGAGTCGGGAGCCGCGTCCGGGGCGTTCGCCTGGTCCTATCCGTTGACGGTTCCGGGCGCCGTGGCGGGTCCTACACCTTCGCTGTCGCTCTCGTACAGTTCGGGAAACGTCGACGGCCGGACCGCGAACTCCAACAACCAGGGCTCGCAGGTCGGCGAGGGCTTCGACCTGACCTCGTCGTATATCGAGCGCAAGTACGGCTCGTGCGACGATGACGGACAGGATGACAAGTTCGACCTGTGCTGGAAGTACGAGAATGCCTCGCTCGTCCTGAACGGCAAGTCCAGCGAGCTGGTCAAGGACGATGCGACGGGCAGGTGGCGTCTGAAGGACGACGACGCCTCCCAGGTGACCTGGGGGACGGGCGCGGACAACGGCGACAACGACGGCGAGTACTGGAAGGTGGTCACCGGTGACGGTACGACCTACACCTTCGGCCTGAACAAGCTCCCAGGTGCGGGCGCCGAGCGCACCAACTCCACTTGGAGCGTCCCAGTCTTCGGTGACGATTCCGGCGAGCCCGGCTACAGCAAGGGCTCGACCTTCGCCAGCCGCTACGAGACCCAGGCCTGGCGCTGGAACGTGGACATGGTGCAGGACGTTCACGGCAACGCCGCCACCTACTGGTACGCCGCGGAGACGAACAACTACGCGAAGAACGGCGACAAGACCAAGCTACTGCCCTACACGCGCGGCGGCACTCTCTCCGAGATCCGCTACGGCCAGCGCTCGGACTCGCTCTTCACCGGCACGCCCTCCCACAAGGTCACTTTCGACTACAAGGAGCGGTGCTTCGCGGCGAGCTGCACCAACCTGACGAAGGACACTTCGGACAACTGGCCCGACGTCCCCTTCGACTCGATCTGCTCGGCAAGCGAAACCGACTGCCGGGCGTCCGGGCCCGCCTTCTTCACCCGCAAGCGGATGACGGCGATCAACACCTTGGCGTGGTCCACGGCCCTGGAGCCGGACAACTACGCCCCGGTGGACACCTTCGACCTGGCACAGGAGTACCTGGACCCGGGCGACCTCGGTGACACCAGCGACCAGTCCCTGGTCCTGAAGTCCATCAAGCGCACGGGCAAGAACGGCGGTACGGTCGAGGTCCCGCCGGTGGACTTCACCTACCACATGAAGCCGAACCGGGTGGACATCGACGGGGACAACATCGTCCCGCTCAACCGCCCCCGCATCAATACGATCACGTCCGAGACGGGCGCCATCACCACGGTCACCCTCTCCAACCCGGAGTGCGTGCGCGGCTCCAAGATGCCGGTGGCGGAGGACGACAACTCGCTGTCCTGCTACCCGGTCTACTGGCCGATCAACGGCGGTGACCCCAAGCTCGACTGGTTCCACAAGTACAACGTCACGGCAGTCACCATCGCGGACCCGGCCGGCCAGAACGACCTCGTCGAGAACGCCTATGAGTACGCGAACCCGGGCTGGCACCACAACGACGACCCGCTGACACCCGAGGACGAGCGCACCTGGTCCGACTGGCGGGGCTACGGCAAGGTCACCACCTACACCGGAGCCGTCGGCAAGACCCGCTCGAAGACCGTCAAGGTCTTCATGCAGGGCATGCGCGGCGATACCCGCAAGGGCACGACGGCCACCCGCACCACCACGGTCGCGGCCGTACCCGTGCCGGGCCTGACCATCCCCGACGTCAACGACGACGACCAGTACGCGGGCTTCCAGCGCCAGCAGATCACGTATGACGGGAACACGCCGCTCTCGGTGTCCGTCACGGACCCGTGGAGCAAGGAGACCGCGAGCCAGCAGAAGTCGTACGCCAACATCAAGGCCTTCTTCGTCCGCTCGCAGACCGCGTACAAGCACACTTTCCTGACGGGCTCCAACACCTGGCGAACCACCCGTACCGATACCGCCTATGACGCCTACGGCCTGCCGACGTCGATATCGTCGGCCGGTGACACCGCCAAGACCGGCGACGAGACCTGCACCCGTACCTGGTACGCCCGCAACGATGCCAAGGGCATCTCCGGCCTGCCTTCCCGCAACCGCACTGTAGGCGCGGAGTGCTCGGTCACGGACGACAAGCTGAGCCTGCCCGCCAACTCGGCGACCCGTGGCGACGTCCTGTCGGACCTGGCCACCGTGTACGACGACAACGCCGCAACCGGCTGGACGGCGAACCAGACCCCGACCCTGGGCCTGCCCACCTGGACCGGCCGCGCCCAGGCCTACCCGGCGGCAGCCGGCGCCGCCGACCGCAACCCGGCTGGCGGCGCCGGCTGGCAGACCGTCACCAAGACCACCTACGACACGGCCGCCGCCAAGCTCGGCCGTCCGCTGAGCGTCAGTGACGCGGCCGGGAATACGACCACGACCAGCTACACACCCGCAGCCGCGGGCCCGCTGGAAATCACGGTAGTCACGGAGCCGAAGCTCGCCTCGAACGGGCAGCAGCACAAGAGCTACAGCTACACGGACCTGCGCGGCTCGACCGTGCGATCCATCGACGCCAACATGGCCTCGACCTTCAACACCTACGACGGCCTCGGCCGCGTGACCGCCACCTGGCTGCCCAACCGCGGCCAGTCGCAGTCCCCGAACGCCAAGTACGACTACCTCCTGGAACGCGGCAAGCAGCCGTGGACCTCGGTCAGCACGCTGACGGCCGACGGTACGACCTACAAGACGGTCTACACGATCGCCGACGCACTGCTCCGCCCGCTGCAGACGCAGACCCCGTCTCCGAACGGCGGCCGGATCCTGACGGACACCCGCTACGACTCCCGCGGCCTGGCCTACGAGTCGTACGCCGACATCTGGGACAAGGACAAGGGGCCGGAGGGCGCCTACGCCCGCGCCGAGTACGGCAGCACGCCGTCGCAGACGGCGACGGTGTTCGACGGCCTCGGCCGACCGGTCACTTCCTCGCTCCTCGTCTACGGAGTGCAGAAGCAGTCCACCACCACCAGCTACACCGGTGACTCGACCGCCACCACGGCCGTCCAGGGCGGCACCGCGACCCGTACGATCACCGACGCACTGGGCCGGACCGTCGAGACCCGGACCTACTCGGGGACGACGCCGAACGACCTCGCCTATCGCGGCACCGCGCCCGGTACCCCGTACACCAGCGTGAAGCAGACGTACACGGTCGACGGCAAGCAGGCCACGACCACCGGCCCAGACAACGCCAAGTGGACATACGGCTACGACCTCTTCGGTAGGACCACCACCGCTACGGACCCCGACAAGGGCACCGGTACCACCACCTACACCGCGCTCGACCAGATCGCGACCACGAAGGACTCGCGCAACACGGTCCTGGAGTACGCCTACGACGAGGTCGGTCGCAAGACCGCTCTGTGGAAGTCGCCGAAGTCCGACGCCAACCAGCTCGCGGCGTGGACCTACGACAGCGTCCGTAAGGGGGCTCCCACAGCCTCCACCCGTTACGAGGGCGGCCTGACGGGCAAGGCGTACACCAAGTCCGTCACCGCCTACGACACCCTGGGCCGTCCGACGATGACCCGGCTGACCCTGCCCTCCGACGACCCGCTCGTCACCTCGGGCGCCATCGCGGCCACCACCGACCACACGATGACCTACCGGCTCGACGGGACTGCGAACACGGTGGCAGCACCGGCGGTCGCAGGTCTGCCCGCCGAGACCCTCCAGGTCAACTACAACAACTTCGGTCTGCCGAAGGGGCTTTCCGGCACCACGGACTACGTGCAGGACGTGGCGTACTCCCCGATCGGTGAGATCGAGCAGCTGACGCTGGCCCGTTCCGCGGCCGCCGGTGTCCGCAAGACGTTCATCGGCAACACCTACGAGGACGGCACCCGCCGTCTGCTGAAGTCCACGGTCAACGACCAGACCCACAACGGCATGCTGCAGGAGCTGACCTACAAATACGACCAGGCTGGCAACGTCCTGTCGATCTTCGATTCGGCCCCGCTCAGCGGCTTCACCAAGGCCGACAACCAGTGCTTCACCTATGATGCCCAGCGCCGTCTGACCGAGGCCTGGACCCCGAAGACCGCGAACTGCGCCGTCTCGGGCCGTACCGCCGCCAACCTCGACGGCGCCGCCCCGTACTGGAACAGTTACACCTACACGGCGTCGGGCCAGCGGGCCACGGAGAAGACCAACACCGGCACCCCGCAGACCCGTACCTACTGCTACGACCCGGCCCGCTCACACGCCGTGGCGGCCACCACCACCGGCGCCACCTGCATCGGCATCACCCCCCAGTACACCTACGACGCCACCGGCAACACCACCAAGCGCGCCGAGACGCCGGGCAGCGCCACCTCCCAGACCCTGAACTGGGGTCCGGAGGGCAAGCTCACCAAGACCACGGAGGGCGCCACCGCCACCGACTACGTCTACGACGCCGACGGCGAGCTCCTCATCCGCCGCGACCCGGTGGGCGAGACCGTCCTCTACGCAGGATCCAACGAGGTGCACCTCAAGGGTGCCAAGAAGTGGGCAGTCCGCTCCTACAGCATCGCGGCCGTCAAGGTCGGGGTACTGACCAACGAATCCGGCACCGCCAAGCTGTCCTTCGTCGCGGCCGACGCCCACGGCACCTCGTCCCTGACCATCTCCGCCGACGACACCCAGGCGGTGTCCAAGCGCTACACCACCCCGTTCGGCTCGGCGCGCGGACCGGCGGCCGCCAACTGGCCGGACGACAAACGCTTCCTCGACAAGCCGGAGGACACTGGCACGAACTTGACCCACGTCGGCGCACGCGAGTACGACGCGGCCCTCGGCCAGTTCATCAGCGTCGACCCCGCATTGAGCCTCGACCAGCACCAGTCCTTCAACGGCTACAGCTACGCGAACAACAGCCCGCTCACCTTCAGCGACCCGACGGGCCTCGAGAGCTGCGGCAGCTACGGCTACTGCGGTGGCGGCGGCTGGACCAACGGCGATTACATCGAGGACGTGGACGATGACGACGACGGTGGGGGCGGCGGTGGTGGTGGCGGCGGTAGGGGCGGCGGTGGCGGCGGCGGCAGTAGCGGCGGCGGTGGCGGCGGCGGCAAGCAGGGGGGCAACGGCGGTTCCGGCAACAAGCCCGGCTCCTTCGTCAGCATCATCACGCCGCTCCCCTACATCCCTCCCACCATCGCGGCCCCCGAGTACGCGAAGGAGCGGGCGTGCCAGTTCGATCCGGTCCTGTCCTGCAACCCCGAAGACGCCGTCTACGGGGGGCAGAACAACGGGTCGGTGACCATGGTGGGATTCCTTTGGGCAATGGGGGCCTTGTCGCCCGAAATGACCTATGGGGAGAACAGTCAGGTCGCGCGAGACGTGATGAAGAGCGATCTCACCGCAGCGCACCGAAATGAAATCGGGCACCTCTTCTACGGTCAGGGTCAGAGGTCTGGTGAGTTGACCTCCAACTCCATCGGCGACAAGGATGCCGCCGGCCAGTCCAGTCAGCTCAGGGAGGACCTGACCGCAATCGCCACGCACGATGACGCCAAGCTGGCCACGGCTGTTCTGGGTTCGTACACAGCGAACTATGAGATACTCCGCGAAGGAGTAAATGGCGTTCAGGCGCGTATCAGCATCACCAATGGAATGACGGTCTCGTCCTTCGCTCACGCCAAGACGGGCTATGGCACTCCGGCGGATAAGTTCCTGCAGAAGAATGTCGACCATGTCGGCGTCTTGGGGCACGGGAAGGGGCAGGCCATGACGATCGTCTTCCGAGTGGTAATTCCGCGAAATTACAACTACGGGGGTCCGAATAAGTGAGAACCCTCAAATCGATTCGAGTGGTCGCACTGTTCCTGGCTCTTTCCGCTCCTGTCGTGTCTTCCTGTGCGGCCCTTGAGGACGCCGGGGCGGGGTATCCGAAGGGGGTCTCGGCGGATCGAGACTCACTGGTCCGCTCCTGGGGCAAGGATGGAGCCGAAGTCGCTCTTAAGGCGGACGGTTCATTCGAATCCAAGGGTGTCGACTTCGGCAAACGGGACTGTCGTGAAGGGGTTCCGGATCCAGGGGCCGGCACCTGGTCGTCAATTGACACGGGTCAGGGGGCGACGAGGATTCAGCTGAAGTTCGGAACCGGATGCTTCGGCTCGCTCTGGGTCGGAACGATCGACGGTGTGACCGTACTGTGGCGGGAGACGAGCCCGGAGAAGCACGAATTCACATCCCTGAAGTAGGTGTGCTCGGGCTGCACTGAGCGCCCACGCACGTCCGCCGTGCGGCCCTGCCGGCCCAGGGCGACAGCGGAAGGCCCCGGAGATTTCCTTAGATTCTGGGAGTCGTTGCAACACACTCCAGCTCAAGGGGTGGCATGGACTTCGAGATCCGTGAGGACCGGCAGCCGCAGGGACGGAAGAAGCTCACCGCTGAGCGAGCGGCATACTTCCGGCTCATGCAGCAGGGCGTAAGCACACGGAAGCGTGCCGGATCGTCGGGATCAACCGGCGGACCGGGAAACGCTGGCGCTAGGGATGCGGCGCGTCCGGCAGCAACGAGGCGGCTCCACCGATCACCGCGGTGGAGCCGCCTTCCGTGCCGTCGCGGTACCTGTCCGAGGCCGACCGGATCCACATCGCCGACCGGTTGCGCGAGAATGCGACGGTTCGGGCGATCCTGGCGGAGTCTGGCCGCAGCCCTTCCACGGTCAGCCCGGAGATCCGCCGCAACCGGCACCGGGCAGCGGGGCCTATGACAGACAGTTCCGACCCTGTTCCTGAGGATGTAGGCGACCGCGAGGCAATGGAGCACATCCTCGGTCGTCCCTTGAGCCAGGCATGGCCGACGGGTGCACTGGCACCGGGCAGCCGGGTCACGGTCGTTCGCGACCAGGACTGGGACGGCCCTTGGCAGGCCGAGTTTGCTGGAACGATCGATGCCATGGGTGCACCCGAACCCACCACACATACCCAGGCGCTCAGGGGCGAGCTGCTGTATTGGGTGACCTTCGACGAGTCGCAGTACGACTGCGACGGGGCCGGTCCCTATCGCAAGGCCCAGATCCGGAGTCGGTACCTACGGGCCGAGCAAGAGCCCGAAGCGTAGGGATACCGCGCCTCATTCTCCACTCGAATGTCCTTCGAACTGGGCCGCTCACCTGGGCATTCGCCGGACGTGGGGGCGGCCTCCGTTTGATCATGTACTCCGACCGCTGTCGATGTCTTGCCGCAACCGGGCGACCGTGCAAGCCACGCCTGCGGCGACTGCCGCGGGACTTCGAGCGGCCGTCACCGCAGTCGCCCCTTTGAGATCGGGTTTGGCGGGTCCTGCTGTGTGCAGGGATGGGTGGAGCCCCCGGCATCAGCCAGAAGGGGCCCCCAATCCTGCGAGGGAGAAGCGTCGTGATACTTCCGGTCGCCAATGGCCTGCGTACCGATCATCCTGTGCCGGGCCTGCCGTTCATCAACGACGAGCGGCTGCCCTTGGACAACCCGGATGCGATCGAACGCACTGGACGTAACCAGGGCGAAGGTTTGTGGGGCCGCACAGACTCCTTACGGGACGGCGGCTGGGTGGCGTTCACCACCGAACCGAAGAACCGTACGTTTGCCTGGGCCGTCCACTTCCATCCTGAGTACGGTCGCACCGTCCTGCTGGTTCACGATCGGGATTGGAGCGACCTCCACTACCACTGGATGTACGGGAGCAGCGGATTCCTCTACCGCCACGGCGGCTACTGGTGGGACGGCAGTGCCTGGCACAGGCCAGGCCAAGTCCTCGACCGCGCCTTCGAGCACTACGACCCCCGCCCGGTCCGAGATGCCATCACGATCACCGCCGCCGACCTCCTGGCGCAGCCCGCCACTCCAGCTTCCGCCAAGGTCACAAAGATCGCCGACTTCACGGCCTCGGAGACGCCGCTGCCCAACTGGCGCGACCATCTCGCCCTGTGGGCCGGCCATCGCCACCTCGTGCCCGACGCCCTGCCGCCCGACCGGTGCGTCGTCGACCTGCGGGCCCCGGAGCTGGAGCCGAACCGCCTCGTGGACCGGGCGGGGCTGGCGAGGATCGCGGATATCGCTCTGAACGATCTTCCGGATCCGAAACACGGACGGCGCGATCTGCCCCCGCCGCAGGCCCACACAGCCGACGGTCCGCGCTGGTCGGAACCCGTTGCCCGTGACTGGGCCGAGCGACGCCGCAGCACCGAGGGCCCCGCAGCCCTCCTCGCCGCCACCACGACCTTCGGCAGCTCCCAGCCCCGCGGCCTCGTGACCGATCACAACCTCCTGACCAAGATCATCAAGGACAGTCTTGAAGACGAGGACACCAAGAGCAGCAAACGACGGTTCGCCAAAACCGACGAGAAGCGCAGTCAGGAGACCGCCGCGACCCTCGCCTGGTGGCCGGCAGTCGCCCTCACTGAAGGCCCCGGGAACCTCTTCTCGGCCCTGCGCACAACGCTGATTGAGGCCGTCGTCGGAGGTCTCGCCGACGACGTGGAAAGGGCCCGGAAGTGGAACAAGAAGGAGCCCTCTCTCGGGGACATCCGGACCGATGTGGTGAAACTACTCGACTGGTACATCCAGCGGAATCCGGGGGCCACGGCGGGGCTCTTCGGCGAGATCCTGCTGATCGCCCGTACCCGCCTGGACCTTGCACCCGAACACGTCGGCCGCCTGCTCCGACGATCGTTCCATCTGGACAGTGAACTGGACGGCAAGACCATCGACACCCTGCTCGATATGACGCTCCCCCCGTCTGCGAAACACCGCGACGACCGCTGACGCTTCCTCCCCCCCAATTTCAGCCCGTCGGGGCTCCGAAGGCCCCGACGGGCTGGCTGGAGTAGGGGGCCTGTTACTTCCGGTGGTCGTGCGTGAACGGGCTGCCGGGGAGCCGACGAGGGGGGCATCGTGTAGGTCTGGGCCGCTACGCGGTGGTGGCGCGGGCCGAGGCCTCGTTCTTGATCTGCAAGAGAGCTTTGATCATGAAGTTACAGAGGGCGAAGACTTGCTTGTGGTCTTCCGATTCCTGCAGGGCAGTGAGTGCGGTGAAGGCTGCGAGCTGGGCGGCGCTGTAGTGCTGGGTGGTGCTGGTGACAGCTGATGTGAGCAGCTGTTCCTCGGTGTCGCCCGTCAGGGTGTCCGCGTGATGCAGGAGGAAGTCGACCGCGACCCGAATCAGCGTGTTGTCGGTAATGATCTCGTCCCGCGTCTGGCGGTCACGGGCGACCTGCCGGCGCAAGGCGGCCAGGGCGCGCAGTTGGTCCCGGCGCAGACGTGCTTCCTTGCGTTCCAGGGTCGCCCACCGCGGCTGTTGCTCAGGGATCCCCGTCGGGGCCGAGGCCGGGGCCGGAGACGGTACGTCGGCGGCCGACGCTGGCGCTTCGGTGCGGGCAGAGGCCCTGGAGCGCGCTGCGCGGCGGAGCTGGTGTACGCGGCTGGAGTGGGGCATGGCGCCTCCCTGGAAGCGGGTGCCGGGTTCCCGGGGAAGGAAGTCGGGCCCCGGGAGCCGGGGTACGGCTCGGTGCATCGCCCAACGGCCCCGGCTGCCGAAACGTCACGGCGGTCACCTGTAACCAGGCCGTGGATTGACCCGCGCGCTGGTCACGGCACAGCGCATGCTGGCGGCGGAGATGACCACCCCGATGCTCCGGTCGGTCGTGGAACAGTTGTGGTCTGTCGCCAACGGCGACAGCGTCCGGAAGCACGACGTGGGCGGGCTGCAACGTCATCACCGAGTACGACGCACCGCTGTCCGGCCCGTGGGGCCACCCCGGACCTGAAGAGCGCCGCTCGCGCGGAGCGAGTGATCGCGGGCACCGCGGACGACGTGATGGAACACGCCTTCCGCCTCATGGCGGTCTAGTCCAACTTGGGGCGGGGGCTGTGCCAGGCCGTGTCCTGCCGTGACCACGGGCCCAGCCACCGTCCGGCGCGCGGTACGCGGAGTGCGCAGGGGAGGCCAGCGCCGCGGTGTAAGGGATGCCAGCCCGGGCGGCGAGCTGCCTGGTCCGCGCGGTGAGTTCGTTGTTAGCACCCTCGCCGCCCGCAGCTCCTCGTCCTCGGTCGCCACGACCCGGCAGGCCGCCCGCGGTCGGCCGGACGCCTTCTGTTGTGTCCGGCCGGTTGAGGGTCGTGCTGTCCCTGACGGGCGGTCAGCCGCCTGTGCTGTTGGGAGGCGCGCGGAGAAGCGTACAGGGTGATGGGCGACGAGTGAGTTGCGGTGCTGGGCGACAGGACGCCGCGTTCACCGCCTGGGTGCCCCTGCAGCGGGCCCAGATCCACAAGACGCACCGGGAGGTCATCGCGGAGCGGGCCGCGAGGGACCACGCGGCCCTCAAGCCGCTGCCGCCGGTCCCGTATCTGGAGGCCGAACGGCAGCTGCGGCACGTCGGCAAGGACTGCCTGGTCGCCTTCCACGGGAACCTCTACTTCGTGCCGGCCCGGCGAGTCCGTGCTCGTCAGCTGGTCGAGGTTCGGGCAACGAAGGCCCAGGTCATGCTGCATGGCACCCTCGCCGACATCCAGGGCAGCACACCGCTGGCCGCCTATCCCCGGGGGGAAGTGGTGTTGAGGGCGAGGGCGACGGTGAGGGACAGGGCCATGGTGGTGTCGTGGCCCTTGATGGTGGCGGCAGCCCGGATGAGGCGGTGCCGCTGGTCGGTGGCCGGCACGGCGACGGCGATGCAGGCGGTGCGGCCGGGCAGTATCAGCGGGCTGGCGGCGCAGACATCCTGGTCGGAGTACTCCTTGAAGTCGTATTGGAGGGGCCGGAGGTCGAATGCGCGGAAGAGGCTGTCGGGGTCGGTGATCGTGTGACCTGTCAGCTTCTTGGGCCGGTAGCGGGAGAGGTGATCGAGGCGGGCCTCGCGGCCCAGCTGGGCGAGGTTGGCTTTGCCGAGAGCGCTGGCGTGGGCCGACTCGCGGAAGTCGACGTACTGGTGGACGGTGGGGATGCCGGGCTGGGCGGCTTCGTGGGAGACGTGAATGTCGCCGTCGGTGTAGGAGCCGATGTAAATCGCGCCGTGGGTCTTGAGGCTGAGGTGCTCGAGGAACTCCTGGACCGTGTCGCGGCCTTCGGCGGCGGCGTTCAGGGTGGGGCCGGGGGAGTGGCCGCCGTCTTTGCCGGTGGTGATGAAGTGGTGGCGGCGGAGCCAGGCGAGGACCTCGGAGGTCTGGCGGGGCGGGAGGCCGCAGGAGCGGCACAGGGCGGCCAGGCCGACGGGCGTGTTGGCGCTCCTGATGGCTTCGAGGATTCCCAGGCGCCGCATGACCGCATCGGTGTCCTGGTCGCCGCGACGGGTGCGCGATGCCCACAGGATGTCTGGCAGACGGGGGCGGTCGGTGCCGGAGGCACTCGGTTCGTGGGGTGTGCGGGTACTGGCCGTATCGCGAGTTGGCTGCGCCACGTCGTTGGCCGGGTGCGGCTCGGTGTCGGGTGGGGCCATGAGGGCGGAGGCGACCATCATCCGCTGCCACAGGGGGCGCACGTCGTCTGGATGTCCGCGTAGTGCTGTGGCCAGGGCGGCGACGAATGGCCAGTCGGACAGATCCCGCTCGGGCCGCTCGCTCACCAGGGCACGCGCGACACGGCGTGGGTTGAGTGTCAGGTGCTGGAAGCAGATGTCGTCCGGGGTGGGGGAGCCGGCCGCGATGCACATGCCGCGCAGGGCGGACTTGAGCGAGGAGGCAGCCTGGAGGAAGTCCTCGGGGCCGGGCAGCGCGACCGGGGGGATGCCCAGGGCCTTCTCCCACAGGGGCCGTAGGTCGGCGGGGTCGGCGCCGCACAGCTCGGCCATCGCCTTGACGTCCTTCCACTTCGGGCGCCGCTTGCCGAGCAGGATCAGCGAGAGCAGAGACGCCGAGATGCCGATTTCTGCGGCCAGCCACCGCTGGGTGCGCCCGGAGGCGCGGTGCAGGTGTGAGAGGGCCGTGGTGAGCTGGTAGGCAGGGTCACCGGGCAGGGCAGGACTGGGCAGGGTGCTCTCCCCTTTTACAGAGTTGGGGCCGGACGTGGGCCGGGCGGGGCGCGGCCGCGGGGGGCGGTGCCCCGGTCCCGAGCCGCGCTCGGCCCGCCAGTGAAGGATCTTGGCGACCTGCTCGTCGCTGTACCGGGCCCGGGTGGCCGAGACGGACATCGACAGCGCGTGGCTGATGTCCGTCCACGAGGCCCCGTACTCGGATGCCTGCCGGACGGCGACCGCCTTGAGGTCAGCCACGTCGCGTTCGAGGCGAAGGGTCTCCTTGAGCAGCTCCAACGGACGGGCCGGAAGCGGTAGCTGGCTGCGCTGCAGGGCCGCTGCCGCTCGCGCTGAGACCGACTTTGCGATCCTGGCGACGTCCTCATCGTGCTTCTGCGAATAGCTGAGCACGGTCTTCTGCCGCGCACGGTAGGCGGCCCTACGGCAGTCAGTGCCGCAGTACTTCGGGGGCCGGCCGCTCGTCTTCGGGCGGTAGAACCTGCTCTTGCAGTTCAGACAAAGGATCTTCGGCATCACTTTATGTGACATAAGGCTCCCTAGTGGGCATATTGGGGTGGCGAACTGGTTGCGCGCCACCCAGTTTTTTTTGCGGTGGCCCCCAAGGCGTTGGGCCTTACGGGGAGGAAGAAACGCCCTACTCGTCGCAGCAGGCCGCGACGAGTAGGGCGAGTGGGCCAGCCTCAGGCCGTTGCTCCCGTAGCCGGACTCGGCACCGTCCAGGACTGTGAGCGCCGCACGGACCAGGCGGAACGTCGGCCGTATCCCAGCAGCGCGGGAAGAATCATCAGCAGCGAAGGGGCCTGCGAAGGGGTGAAAATCAGGATCACGCCCGCGAAAACGATGGCGATAAACGGCATCAACTGCACGTTGACACATTTGTCGATGACCTTGGAGGACTGGGCCACCCTCAGAGTGGGCATGCTACGGTCGAAACCGCTGCTCAGAGCCATGTAGCGCTCGGCAGGCTCTCGGATAACGGACATAGCGCTCCCTTGTTCGAGACGGTGAGAGGAGAGCCCCTGTCATAGGTTGACGGCCGGGCAGGGGCCTCCGAATTCGAGACAGTAATCGGTCGGGAAGCACCCGAAGCTGCGGTCGACAAGAGAACCTCAGACGCGGCAGAACGAGTCACTAAAGCATCAAGATGAACATCAAAAATGCTCAACGCCGATCAAGTGGGAGAGTCGGCTCCGCAAGGCCACCGCCGTCGGCAAGCACCGCCACCGAGGGACGATCCGCCCATCAGGCATATCGCATGCCGACCTTGGAGAGCTGCTCGACCCGCTCCGGGGCCAGCGTCCCGGCCCGGCGACACTGGTTATCGACCCACACTCCGAGCTTCAGCGCCACGTCCCGCTGCGCGTGGTCGTCGAGGAGGAAGGCCGGTGGAACCTGGTACTCCCGCTTCCGAAGGTGACGCTGTGCAGCGACAGCAAGCCGCTCCGCCGCCGCCGCGACGCCGTCCTCGCCCGCCGGGCGGAGCGGGCGCGGGCCCAGCAGGAGGAGTACCCGGAGCAGCTGCGCCGAGCGGCCGCGCAGAAGCGAGCCGAGCACGAAGCCGCCCGGCCGGTCTGCGCCGGCTGCGGGACGAAGTTCGACAACGACCGATGGGAGAACACCAGGCTCTCCCCGGAGCCGGGCCCTCGGTGGGATCCGAACCCCCGCCGGGACTAGCCCGGTCACCACGGCCGGCCAGTACATCTACCTGGCAGCCGCGGACATCGACGTCAACCTGGCCGCGCAACCCCACCTGGGCATCCTGGTGCCCTACCTGACCTATACCCTCACCGCCCACAACACCGGGCCCGCCGCCGTCACCTCCGCGACCCTCACCGCGAAACTTCCCACAGGCGCCTCCGCGACGAACTTGTCCACCGGCTGCACCGCCGCCGCCACCACGGTCACCTGCACCTACGGGACCATCGCCAACGGCGCGAGCGTGAACAAAACCTTCCGCGTACCGCTGCACCTGCTGACCCTGGGTCCGGTCAAGGCCACCGGGCTGCGCACCACCTCAGCGCCTAGCGACCCCAACCCGGCCGACGACAGCGCGTCCGTCACCTGCACCGCCATCTCCATCGTGCTCGTCACCTGCCCCTGACCAGCACCAGCAGGTGATCATGTGCTGTGCCCTGATAGCTGCCTCCCTCCGCCGGACCCGAACCGGCGGAGGGCAACCGAGAGGACTCGCATATGTCGTGGCAGGACTTTGTGAACAACGATCTGGTGGGGACCGGAAAGGTGCGGCAGGGGGCGATCATCGGGTTCGACGGCAACATGTGGGCGGCCAGCCCCAACTTCCGTTTCCTGGCCGGTGAGGGCCGCGATCGTCAAGCTCTGCAGTACGCCCGAGAACTACCCGGCCGGCGTCGTCGTCGGAGTGAGGTACCTGGGCGCCAAGGGCGACATCCGCAGCGTCGTCGCCAGGAAGAGTGCCACCGGCGTCATCCACGCCAAGACGAAGCAGGCCGTCGTCATCGGCCGGTACGACGAGTCGCAGAATCCCGGGGAGGCGCAACTGACCGTCGAGAAGCTGGCCGACTACCTCATAGCGAACGGCACCTGACCGGACCAGCAACACGGCGCGCGTTTCGCTCCTGACCTGCGATGATGCCCCGACGGAGGTCCTCTGGCATCTGTGTTGCACCTCGCGTTGCAGGCCCGAGCCCCTGTCCGGGCAGAGACTGACAGCACGAAGCCCCCGGGCGACGACGCCCGGGGCCTCACGGTTGGACTTTGCTTGACCGTCCGGATCAACGACCGGCCGCGGCAGGTGTCACACCCAGTCCACGCCCAGCTCCCGCAGGGCGGCGTGCTGGTCGGGGGTGAGTTTGTCGCGTCGGCTTTTGGCGTGGGAGATCCATACGCCGAGTTTCACGGTCACCGTCTCCGTCTCGCCCTCGAAGGTGATCTCCTCGCCGTGGCTCTCGGGACGGGCCGGTGGGCGCCTTCCCGTTCGACCCACTGCGTGAGCGCCGCCAGCCCCCGCTGGCGCCCGCGCAGTCGAGCCGGCCTTCCCGAGCCCGTGGCTCATGATCGTGTGCCCGGACGGGACCGTGCTCGACGTCGCCACCCACCCCGACCCGCCCGCCGCCACGATCCCGGGGCCGGCCCGCACCGAGGTTCCTCCGCTTCACTCGCCTTACCCGGATGTGCCGCCGCTTGGGGAGGATTGGGGGGACCCGCTCCCCGACCCCTTCCATGTGGACTACGACCGGCTACGGGATGCCGCGGGGGCCGGGGACCTCGCGGAGGCGATCGGGATTGCCTACCGGCTGGAGCAGCGGCTGACCGATGAGTTCGGCGCGTCGCACCCGCACACCGTCAACCTGCTCACGGTGCGTTCCTGGCTGACGGTCTGCCGCCGGACAGACCCGGCGGAGACCCTCAGCCTCCTTGTCCTCACTGCTCACCGCAGGTGGCGGGCGGGTGCGAAGCCAGTGGAGGTCACCTACCGGACCGCCGCCAACGCCTTCGTCCTGTGGCACCAGCTGGCGGACGCCGACCCCGGTTCAGCGCCCCGGTGGGCCGGCCCAGTGCTGGATGTGATGACTCTGCTCGGGTGGGGGAACCGGTCCCAAGTCGTGCGGGAGTGGAAGGCCAAGCATCCGGTACCCACTGGATGACGGGCCCGTCAGCTACCGTCCAGCCGCATGCAGGCGTGCGGCTGGAGGTGCTTGGTCACCCACCCGGTAGCCCCCGCCTTGAGCCCGGTCTCAGACGTGCCATCCAAAGAGACCTGGTAGAAGCGGCCGGACTCTTTGAGGATCCGCACCGTGTCCTTCGGAGTCAGGATGCCGACTGCCAGGGCCCCTGCGGTCGGCTTGGTGCGTAGCTTGAGGTTGGTAGTACCCGCAGCTGTTCCATTCGGCCGGGGCGGACACAGCCGCGGGGGCGGCCGTTGCAGGGGTACCGATGGCGGGGAGCGTGGCCAGTGCCAGCAGGGCCGTGGAGATCACAGTTCGTCGCATGTCCGCACAAGCGCGAGACGCTCCCCAGCGTCACGGGACACCGGACGAGATCACCCGTCCGTGCCACGTGGCCCGCGCTGCTGCGCTCACTCCTCGCCGGTGTCCGGGGCCCAGACAGCCGGCCCGCCGCCGCGCCACTCGATGAGCAGCGGGTCGTCCAGGCGGACGACGTCGGGGTCCAGGCCGGCCCGCCGCAGGAACTCCAGCAGGTCGGCGGGGCCGAGGGCGCGGCCGAGGATCTCCCCGTCGCAGCGCACCCGGCGGCCGCCCTGGGCGTCCGGCGGATAGACGACCACACGCGGGGCAGGGCTCATTCCTTCACCCTGCCGGTGCCCGCTCACTCCAGCACTCCGAGAGCGGTGTCGGGCCGGCAGTGGATGCACGCGGGCACGCCCTCGGTTAGCAGCCGCCGTATCTGCTCGGAGGTGGCGGGGGCGCAGCGGTTGCCGGTGTCCCAGCACTCCCCGGTGTGCACGCGGGCCGGAAGCCGGCCGCCTCCGATTCCGCGCTCGATCAGCCACGCGGGCGGTTCCTTCGGCGGCCGCCGGGATGCGGCGAGGGCCTCGCGCTCTTCGGCCGTGGCAAGGGCCTGCTCGGCTCGGCCGAGTTCGCCGCGTAGGTAGGTAGAAGTTACGTGGAATCAGCTTGGATGATCCTGTCTGCCAAGCAGCCACGGACCTGGGAGGCGCCTTGCAGAGCACAAGTATCGGACGGAAGTGGCCTGTGTTAGCCCGTCATGATCACGCAACGAGTTGGCTCCAGGCCTGGAGCGACCTTGGACGGGCGCCCCGAACGATCGACGCATATGCGCGCGGGTTAGCGGAGTACCTCCTGCTCTGCGAGCGGGAGCAGATTGACCCGGTGACCGCGAAACGCTCCCATGTGGCTGTGTATGTGCGGGAACTTTCTGCCCGACCGCACCACCGTGGGGCGAACGTCATCTCACTCGACTCGGGGTCCGGGCTGGCGAATGCGACGATCCAGCAGCGTCTGGTGGCGGTCCGTCTCTTCTACGACTTCCTTGTGGAAGAGGGGCTGCGCCAGTCCAATCCGGTCGGGCGTGGTCGCTATGTCCCTGGCCGGCGTCGGAGCGGCGGCCTCCAGCAGGGACTGTTTCCTCGCCTGACCAAGTTGCCGTGGATTCCGAGCGATGACCAGTGGCTCAGGGTGTTGGACGTCGCTCGGCGCGAGCCGGTCCGCAACCGCGTGATGCTGGCGTTGGCCTACGACGCTGCGCTTCGGCGGGAGGAGCTGTGCTCGCTTCGGACGGACGACATCGACCCGGCGCACCGGACGCTCCGGGTGCGGGCGGAGACGACCAAGAACCGGCTGGAGCGCGTGGTCCCGTACTCGGCACCGACCGGCGTGCTGTTGTCCAGTTACCTCGCCCACCGGGCGACGGTCAGCCGGGCCCGCGGACCATTGTTCCTTTCGGAGTCCCGCCGTAACCACGCACAGCCGCTGAGCTTGTGGACCTGGTCAAAGGTTGTCCGCCGCATCGCGCTGGAAGCTGAAGTCGAGCGGTTCTCCACGCACACAACCCGGCATCTCTGCCTGACGGATCTGGCGCGGATGGGCTGGGAGGTGCATGCGATTGCCACCTTCGCCGGCCATCGTCACACCGATTCCACACTCCGCTACATCCATCTCTCCGGCCGTGACCTCGCGGACAAGCTCAACCGGGGCATGCAGCACATCCATGCCTGGCGCATCCAGACGCTCACCAGTGAGCAGATGCCGACGACGGACGGAGTTGTCCATGGGTGACCCCGTACGTGTCGTCGGCGGCGAAGGGGGTGATCACGGTCGCTGGGTCTCGCCGCTTGCCGACAAACAGTACGACCGGACGCCTCTCGTGCTGGCCTCGGAGCAACGAGCGATCCATGAGCTGGGGCTGGGCAACCTGCGACGTCGCCGCGGCTACGACCGTCACGCGCCACAGTGGAGCGCCATCCAGCGGCTCCTGGCACCGCTGGATACGGTCAGCTCCAGTTTCAGCATCGCGCCTCGCACCCAGCATCACCTCTACCGAGGGTTGAACGACGCCGTCGCCGTGCTGTTGCTGCGATGCGCCCAGACAGGCCGGTCTTACTGGAGCTGGACGTCCCAGGAGTGGCTGGACCTGCTCGGTGACAGTCACGATGCCTTCCGCCGCAGCGTCCCTGCGTGGGCCGAAGGGGCGGTTCGCCCGTTCCTGTGCGCGCACGCCTTCCTCCTTGGTGACTTCGACGCATTCCACCGCCTGGGGTACTTTGGCCGGCGCACGCTGGCAGCCCGTCTCTTCGGGGAGGCCCAAGTGGACGCGGAGGTCGACAGGATTCGCCGTGTTCTCGTCGGCTGGGGCTACAAGTGCGGCAGGCGCGATGACCCGACCATCCCCGCCGTGGCCAGTCAGATGTTCCTGATCAACCGCAGTCCGCACCTTGAACACCTCGACACTGCGCTCTTTGATCGTGTCCGGGCCGGGTCCTATCTCACCGAGGAGGGCCTACGGGGACTACACCCGCTGCAACGGGCCGTTGCCCAGCTCGGCTACTGCGATCCACCGCAGGTGGGCCTCGCCAACAATCAGATCGTCGCTCTCGGGGTTCCCGAGGGGTGGAGGCGTTGGGTCGAACGCTGGTACCAGACTTCCACGCTCACGCTCAAGGTTCGCCGAGCCACGCGCTCCATCCTCTTCAAGACTGGGCGATGGCTCGCCATCGAGAGCCCAGGGGCCGCTGACCCCGGTCAATGGACCCGGCAGACCTGCGCTGCCTGGGTCGCGGCCGTTGACCGGATGAACGTGGGCGACTATGTCGAGCGGAACGTCAACCAGACGGAGCGGATCGGGAAGCCCCTGGCTGCCGCCTCGAAAGCCCACCTGCTCAGCGCTTTGAGGACTTTCTTCCGGGACTGTCAGGAGTGGGAGTGGCTGCCCCGGCGCTTCGATCCGCAGACGGCCCTCGTCGCACCCCGCAGCATCAAAGCAATGATCGGGCCCAATCCCCGCATCATCGCGGACGACATTTGGGCGAAGCTCATCTGGGCCGGCCTCAACCTGACTTCCGAGGACGTCCCCCGGAACGAAACCGGCTTCTATCCGGTCGAGCTGGTCCGAGCGGTCGCTGTGACCTGGCTGTTTTCCGGGCTGAGGAGCGATGAGATCGCCCGGCTGCGGGTGGGTTGTACTCGGTGGCAGCACGACGGGTCGGCCATCGCCAGCGACTCGCAGCAGGTCCTCGCACGCGACGCCGTCTGCCTCCTAGACGTGCCCGTACACAAGACCGGAACCGCGTTCTCCAAGCCGGTCGATCCCCTCCTCGGCCACGCAATCGCCGCCTGGCAGGCCATCCGACCGGAGCAGCCGAAGACCACCGACCGGCGTACAGGTGAGACGGTCACCCTGCTGTTCTCCTTCCGGGCCCGCGCGGTCTCCGGCGTCTACATCAACAACACCGTCATTCCGATGCTGTGCCGCAAGGCCGGAGTTCCCGCCGCCGACGTGCGTGGAAAGATCACCAGCCATCGCGCCCGCTCGACCATCGCGAGCCAGCTTTACAACGCCAAGGAACCGATGACGCTCTTCGAGCTCCAGGCGTGGCTGGGCCATCGGTCTCCGTCGTCCACCCAGCATTACGCGAAGATCAGCGCGAATACCCTCACCAGCGCTTATCGGGACGCCGGATACTTCGATCGCAACGTCCGCACGATTGAGGTCCTGGTCGACCGTGATGCGGTGACGTCCGGGGCGGCGGCTGATGGCGAACCGTGGCAGTACTACGACCTCGGACACGGCTTTTGCACGTACTCCTTCTTCGAGCAGTGCCCGCACCGGATGGCTTGCGCTCGCTGCGATTTCTACGCGCCGAAGACATCGAGCAAGGGTCAGCTCCTGGAAGCGAAGGAGAATCTTCAGAGGATGCTCGCGGCCATCCCTCTCACAGAGGAGGAAGAGGCCGCCGTCCACGACGGGCAGGCCGCACTGAACCGCCTCCTCGACCGCCTTGCAGACACCCCAACGCCGTCAGGCCAGATCCCTCGGCAGCTCGACGTACCGCCCACCGCGACGCTCCTGCCGATCGCTGAGGTCCGGCAGGGCAAAGCATCTCAAGCTTGACATTTCTGATTCCACAGAATGACCAGCGTCCGCAGCCGAGGCAGGTCGGGCGGCAGGACGGACACGGTTCAGCCCCCGTACTGCGCCCGCCGCGCGGCCTTACACGCCTCGCACAAGGAGTTGGCAGGGGCCCCGTACCTTGCACAGGGTGAACCGCACCGCGCGCATGGACCGGTCTGCGAGGGGGACCAGCTGGCGACCTGCGGTCTCGATGCGGGAGCCGGGGCGAGGGCGGGGAAGGTCATGGCACTGCTCCTCGGTGCGGGGGTCCCTCTATTCCATCATGTGTTCGATTTCCTGTGCGAGTCCTCACAGGTCAGCGGTATGTCTGGTGGCACAGCGAGGCAATGGCAGGGCTGGTGATGCCGTGGGCTGCACGGCACAGCTCCCTCATGTCTTCGGCCCCCGCCCCCGCCCCGGGCGCCGGCCGGGCCGGGCGGTGCGGCGCCGGGGTCTTCGGCCGTGCCTTCGCTCTGGGTTTTGCTGCGGGCTGCGTGGCCCGCTTCGGGGTGGCGGCCTGGCGGGGACGTTTCGTTCCTGGGGCCGTCCGGCGGGGCACGGTGTGCTGGCCCTCCCTGAATGCCTCGCGGGTCGCGGGGGCGGGTTGGTCGGCGCCGGCTGCACGGTCTGCCTCGGGAGCGCTGTCGGCCGGGGCGGTGGGCGTGGGCTCGGGCAGGGGAGAGAGGCAGTGCCAGCCCGGTGTCCGGCCGTGCGGGGCGCGGTTCGGCGGGTTGCTTGGGGTCCGTTGGCACCTCGGCGGAGGCTCCCGCGGGCCGGGGTGGGGGTGGGGTGGACGGTGACGCATCCGGAGGCCGCGAGCAGTGCGGCGAGGAGCAGGGGCAGGGACCAGCGGCGCATGCCGCCACCGTGCCGCACACGGGCCCCCAGGCGGCCCAGACGGCCCCGTTGCGCCCCTCGGATGGATGACCCGGCGGCCGCCGGGCCGGACCGTTTCGCGCCGGACTGGCCGACTCTGGAATGGGGGTGATGGCGAGGGAGGCCCCGGGGATGGTGCTCAGACCGCCGGTGGAGCCGATGCTGGCGCAGGCCGCCGAGGTGATGCCACCCGTTCGTCCGCTCACGTCTGGGGTGGCGTATGAGCAGAAGTTCGACGGGTACCGGGCGCTGGTGTTCACCCCGGCCGGGTCGGGTGGGCGGGTGCTGCTCCAGACCCGCCGCGGGTCTTTGGTCCAGGGTGCGTTCCCGGATCTCGTCGCGGCTGCCGAGCAGCTCCCGGACGGCCTGGTCCTCGATGGCGAACTCCTCGCGTGGGACGTGGAGGCCGGTGTCCTGTCGTTTGAGGGGTTGCAGCGTCGGGCTGCCGCCCGCGCCGGCGGCGCCTCCGCGCTGGCCGCGAGGCTGCCGGCCTTTTTCGTGGTGTTCGACGTCTTGCAGCTCGACGGCCGTGAGCTGCTCGACCTGCCCTACGTCGAGCGCCGCGCCCGCCTGGAATCCCTGTTCGCCAACCACGGCCTGACATCCCCGTGGACCCTGTGTCCGATGACCACGGATGCGGCCAAGGCCCGGGCGTGGCTGGAGTCGTGGACGGAGGTGTCCGGCGTCGAAGGCATCGTGGTCAAGCCCCTGACCAGCCGCTACCTGCCGGGCCACAGGGGGGCGTGGACCAAGGTCCGCCGACGGGACACCACCGAGGCGATCATCGGCGCCATCACCGGCACCCTCACCCGCCCGCAGCTCCTCGTCCTCGGCCGCCACGACCAGGACGGCCGGCTGCGGGCGGTCGGCCGCACGGTGCCGTTGCGCACGGAGGCGGCCCGCCTGGTCGCGGAGCACCTGACGGCGGCCGTACGCAGGCACCCGTGGGAGGGCGTCACGTTCGCCGCGACGTGGGGGAGCCGTGACGTCCTGGACGTGCGCTTGGTCCGTCCCGACCTGGTGGCGGAGATCAGCGCCGATCGGGCCGTGGACCGGGGCGGAGTATGGCGCCACCCGCTCCGCTTCAAACGGCTGCGCCTGGATGTGGGCGTGGGGGACGTTCCCCGGTTTGGGGAAGGCTCGGCCGCCGCGGCCGGCTGACCGGATTCGGCAGTGGAATGCAGGCGGGCACGCCCTCGGCCAGCAGGCACCGTATCTGCTCCGGGTCGGCGGGGGCGCAGCGGTTGCCGGTGTCCCAGCAGTCCCCGGCGTGCACGCGGGCCGGAAGCCGGCCGTTTCCGATGCCGCGCTCGATCAGCCACGCGGGCGGTCCTTCGGCGGCCGTCTGGACGCGGCGAGGGCCTCGACCGTCGTTGGCCTGATCGAGTGGTCGAGGCTAAAGCGGCCCTTGGGGGACGTCGCGGCGGCTCTGTGACCGACACCATCGGGTAGCCCTGCACCGTGCAGGAAGCACACCGTCAACGAAAGGGCGACAGCATGTCGTGGCAGAGTTATGTGGACACCCACCTTGTGGGCTCAGGCAAGATCAGCGAGGCCGCCATCGTCGGCCATGACGGCGCCGTATAGGCAGCCAGCTCGGGGTTTGACGTCTCGGCCGCCGAGGTCACGGATCTCGTGAAGGCCTTCGACGACCCGTCCGCCACCAGCTCCAACGGCCTCTACCTCGGCGGCAGCAAGTACTTCACCGTCCGAGCCACCGGCAGCAGCATCTACCTGAAGCTGAGCACGGACGGGGTTGTCGCCGTCAAAACGGGCCAGGCAATCATCATCGGTGCATACCGGGCGCCCATCCAGGCAGGAGAAGCGACCAAGGTCGTCGAAGATCTCGGCGACTACTTCAGGGGCGAGGGCTATCAGGGCACGTATGCCGTTGCTCTCCGAGCTCGTCGGTGTCCTTGGTGCGGCCCGGTCCCGAGGAGTCGCTCCGCTGCTTTGCGGCTGGTGTCTGAGCCGGCGCGGAAGCCGGTTTCCTGCCGCCCGCGCCTGGCGACATCGAAAGGATTCAGGAACGGGGCTGCTTCCGCTGGCCGCCTCGACCTTGGCTCGGCAGGCAGGGAAAAGCGCCTTCCCGCCGAAGCGCGGATCAGGCGGCGCTACGGTGCACAGATGCGCATGTATCTCTCCTCCTTCCGCACCGGTGACCACCCGGAGCGGATGCTGGCATTACTGGACAATCCCGCCGATGCAGGTGAGGTAGCGGTGATTGCCAACGCGATCGACGCCCTGTCGTGCATCGAGCGCCAAGCCGCAGTCGAGCGCGAACTCAGTGCACTTGCTGAGCTCGGCCTGCGGCCGGTCGAGTTGGATCTACGCGCATTTTTCGGCCGGCCCCCGACATACATCACCGCTGCTCTTGCCCGATTCCCTCTGATCTGGGTCCGCGGAGGCAACGTGTTCGTTCTGCGCCATGCATTGGCCCTCAGCGGCG
>NZ_LIVQ01000019.1 GCF_001905445.1 Streptomyces sp. CB00455
GAAAACGACCTCTTAGAGGCCCCTTGCCTACATAGCGGATCCGACCGCCGGGGCGAACGGCTCGGGAGCGTACGACCCGCGCTCAGAACTCGACGACAACTTGGAAGAGTGCGGGATCGGCGATGGCGAAGTCAGGGGAGGCGGACAGGCTCTGTTGGAAGCGGGGGTCGTTGTCTGCTGTGCGCGATGCTTCGGGACTGTCCCAGTGCGCGATGCTGACCAGCTGGAAGCGAGTGTCCGGGTCCACCGCACGGTGCAGCCGGCTGTCCCGGAAGCCGGACGCCTTGCTCATCAGCTCTGCGCGGCCGAGCAAGTGCGGCAGGAACTCATCGATCCGCTCGGCGGGCAGTTCGAAGGCATTGACGAGGGTGATTCTCGGCCCTTCGCCTGAATCGTTTCCCACTGCGCGGAATTCGGCCGCCACCTCATACCATCCGCCGTGCACGGTGGCATAGCTGGCCGTGGTGGCCGCCGACGCGGTGAAGCCGGGATTCGCCAGCGCCTCGTTCCGGGCTTCGATGCTGTCCCAGTGCGCCACATTGACCAGGCCGAGCCGGGACTCCGGGAACAGCCTGCGGTGCAGCCGCGCATCCCGGAAACCGGGGGCGGCGTGGATGAGTCCCACGCGCTCCCGCCAGCGTGCGATGGACTCGTCGATCCGGTCCTCGGGCAGTTCCCACGCGTCGATCAGGGTGATTCCGTTATCAGTCACCGCACCATCGTGAAACCTCGACCACACTTCAGGTCAAGATGATCCGGTCACGCTACCCGGCGAGCGAAGCAACTACGTCCACAATCCTCCAGCACATGATGGGGCTGCTTCGCCACCGGCCAGCCCATCACCCGATCCCTGATTGCCGACCACTGACCCGTTGGAATCGATCATCTAGGGTCCGTGAGTCTCCGTAGCCGGGTGTTTGGGCGGCTGCGGGTATTTCGGGGTGAGAAGGGCGGCTGGCTGTGGGGGAGGGGTGCCCCGGCGGCTGTCCGGTTTGCCGGATTTTGGGTTGGGTGTGGCTGGGACCGTGCCCGCGCCGTCGCGGATGCGGTGCGTGAGGCGCACGGACGCTGGTGCCGTGGTTGGCGGGGAGCAGCTGCTGCCGTGGTGGGGCCGCTGCCGTCCCTCTCGCTCCGCTCGTGCACGCATCGTCGTGGCCGGACGTTCGCCCTCAGAACGGGAAACGGGGCGACCCATACGAGTGAAGCGACGCTCCCATTCCGGCGCTCTGCGGGGCTTGTGTGGTTTCCGGGGTCGGATGAGGTGCCCGCGGCCGATCCGGAACAACACGGCCGCCTACAGGCGGTCTGCGTCGCGTGTGATGAGGTAGGTCCGCGCGAGATTGCAGCGCGCGTAGACAAGGGGGCAGGAATGCAGGGCACCGTACGACGAGGGTCGTGGCGGAGGGCGGCGGGCGTCACCGTCGCAGCGCTGACGGTTAGCGCAGGATCGGTGATGCCTGCGGCAGCCGACACGGACCCGCCGGACTACCTCACGGTCATGAAGGCTCAGGAGATGTAGAAAGTCGCAGACGGTAGTGGCATCACGGTGGCCGTAGTCGACAGCGGCTTCAAGGAAGTCCCGGGCGTGCATAGCGAGTCCGTCCTGCCGGGCGTGTCGGTCATGTCACCGCCGACCGAGCAGCCGGACAAGAAGTACCCGCCGCACGACGATGTCGACGGGCACGGAACCACCATGACCGCAGCGATCGTCGGTGACGGCTCAGGAGGCGGCCCGCAGGGCCTGGCTCCCGGCGCCAAGGTCATGCCCGTCCGCACCAGCCTCGGCACGACCATGGCCTTTGCCGCAGGCTTTGAGGGTGCCACGGGGATTCGGTACGCAGCCGACCACGGAGCCAAGATCATCAATTTGAGCTGGGGAGACCACTACGCTTTCGACAAGCTCAAGCCGGCTGTCCAGTACGCCCAGAGCAAGGGGGCACTCGTCTTCGCTGCCATGGGAAATGAGGGGGAGGGCAACAACGCGAACAACCTGCTCGCCATGGTGCCGGGAGTCATCGGTGTAGGAGCCATCGACGAGACCGGCGAGCCGCTGCAACTCAGCTCCCACGGGCCGGACACGGACCTGTCCGCATACGGCAGCAAGGCCCCGATCCGCTGCCAGGACAACACCGCCTGGTGTGTGAAGGACGCAGGCACCTCGTACGCCACTGCCCTGGCCTCCGCCTCCGCCGCGCTCGTCTGGTCGGCTCACCCCGACTGGACCGCAAATCAGGTCGCTCGCGTCCTCATCGAGACCGCCGGCGGCCCCGTCGATGGCGCCAAGCGCAACGACTGGATCGGCTACGGGGCGGCCCGCCCGCGCATGGTGCTGTTGGAGAAGGCGGGAAACCCGGGGGCGCCTGACGTCGACCCCCTGGCCGCTCCGGCCCCCGCGAAGACCCCCACCCCCACCCCCAGCACCGGGCAGACCGCTGCGGCCCCGGCGGAAGCTGCGGAAGCGGGCCTGCCCTGGCAGTGGCTGGCACTCGGCACCGTCGTCGCCGTAGGCCTCGGCCTCGGGTTCATGGTGACCGTCAAACGCCGTCGCGGTTGACCCTTTAGCGGCCGCTGCCAGCGGTGATCCCTGCGGTCCGGCCGCGCACCCGCTCCCGGTCGCCTCTCACTCGGATCGCGGACGATGGGCCGGGTAGGACGAGAGCCCGTGCGCGGCCGACGGGCGGGCACGGGCTCTCGTGGGGAAGGCGTGGTTCAGCCGCCCGCCGGATAGCTCGACAGCCGGTTGTCGTCCAGGACCTCACGACGAGGTAGCGGAATCCTCATACTCAGCCGAACCCCGGGTGACACCAAGCGTGCTGTGCCGGGCGAGGTGACAAGTAGTGCGCCGAGTTGATGACAACTACCGTGCTTCGAGCAGGTGAAACCCCATGTCGAAACCGACCTGGGTTGTCCTGTCTCAGGCGAACTGGTCCGGTTCGCTTGCCGTCTCAGATGATCTGGTCCGTGCCACCGGAACTTGAGCGCGCTGGTCCGAGAGCTGAGCAGGACGAGACACGGCGCGAGCACCATCAGCAGCCGCGTAGCGCGAAGGTGGGGCGGCCCGGGCATCAGACGTCATTGCTACAGTCGGTGAATGGCGAGCTGGGACAGGGGCGGTGTACGCGCTCAGATACGGGACATGGCGGCACGGGACCCGGAGCAGTCGCGTTTTCGGGGCGGCCACACACCGGTACGAGCTGGCGCCAGCTCTGCCGGAGGCGGAGATCAGGACGTTCGAGGAAGCAAGCCCGTTGCCCACCTCCGCGACAAAGGACCGGCACCCCGCCAACAGGTTGATGCCGTGGACTTTGCAAGCCCGCACCACCGGCCTCGCCGCCGCCCTGCTGCTCTGCGCCGTCACCGCCAGCAACAGCAACGCGTCACTGGACGTTTCGGCTGTGGCCGTGCCTGGCGGGACGTTCATTGCGTTCCGCGGATGGAACTGGCGTGCCCGGAGTGCCGAGGCCGTGTCTTCGCCCGGGTCTCCCAGCAGCGTTCCCGGCACGGCCGCCCCCGGCGGAGCGCAAGCGCCTGCGAGCCGCGCACGGCCTGCCGATCGATGAGGTGGCCACCGCGCTGCAGGTGCGCCGAGCCACAATCAGCGGGTGGGAGTCCGGGAAGACCGTGCCCCGCCTGCCGGAGCGCGACGTCTACGCCCGACTCCTGGACAAGCTCGCGAAGCTCTACCCCGCTCCGGCCAACACGGCCTTCCCCGCCGAGGACACAGTGCCGGTCACGTTCACCAAGGCGCCTGTTCCGGCACCGTAGGCCGAAAGTCTGTCCACAGGCGCGCCTGAGGCTCCGTCCATGACCATTTCCGAAAGTACCCAGCTCCGCCGGCCGCTCCGGTAGCCACGTCCCGCCCGGCGAACAGAACAGCAACGTGGGGTCATGGGCAACACGCAGCATTCGCACGGCCGGGCGGCACACGGCTGGTGCTCGCTGCACCGGCCTCTCTCCCAGCATCGACCCCAACGCACTGGCCTCCACGGAAGACTCGGTGGGTAACCAGTGGATGCAGAAGGGCCATCAGCGGCACCGAGTGCCCCGGCCTGCTGGCCCACATCCGCGGACTCCGCTTCATCGAGATAGCCGTTCGACACCGCGGCACCCCTCGCCGCCACCGAACTGCTGCACTCCGTGGACGCCTGGGCGGCGTCCACGCCGACCCACGCCGCTGCCCCCCCACGCATTTCCCCGTCTGGCCGCTACCTCCTGGCCCGTATCTCCAACTGTCGCGCATCTGGACCGGGAACCGCGACGACCGCCTGGTCCCCGGCGGCAGGAACCGGATTGATCGATGCGCTTTTCCAGGCTCCGCAGCGGAAGAGGTTCGGGGGACGCTGGCCCAAGCGGGCTGAGTGGGGGCGTGGCTTAGTTGGACGATGCCAGTTCCCGTCATGATCCCGCAGGCGGCGGCAGTCCCTACGAGCGCTCGGTCCCTCTCGCACTGTCCAGTAAACATGCAGGTCAGAAGCTTCTTGGAAAACCCGAAGGGGACTGGAGGGACTCAAGGGACTGAAATCTCCAGTTCCTGCGATCACGGGTGCGTGTGTATGTGCCCGCGCGTATGGCGTGTCCCCAGCGCTGGATCGCTCATAACTAGGCTTCTTCAGTCCCTTCAGTCCCTCCAGTCCAGAAAACATGCCTCTGAGCTGGTCTTTTACAAGGGGACCGAAGAGGACTGAGGCATGTCCAGTCCCTTGGGACTTCATGCCAGTCCCTACGGACGGGGGCAACGACCGAGCCGACACGCCCGGGAGGTCGAACCCCGCCGTTGGGGCAGCGATCCCCGCGATCCTTGGGGTCAGGGACCGAAGGGACTGAGGATCCGATACAACAGCGCCGCCATGACCGCCCACTACGGTAGGCTCTGAAACTCATTTGAAAACTCGGTCCCTTCAGTCCCTCCCCGAGGCTCTTCGATGCCTTGACCAGCGCATTTACCTCAGGGACTAAAAAACGCTGTTGGGTCCCTCGACGAGGACGATCAACGTGCCGCGCCATAGCGAGACCACAGGCTCATCAACATCCGAGGGCGCCAGTCCCTTCGATGTGGCCATGTGGTGCGCCTCGAAGGGATGGCCTGTACATCCGCTCGCGCCGGGCCGCAAGACACCAGCTGCCAACTGTCCCGATTGCCGGGAGCACCCCCACCCTGCCAAGGAATGCCCCTGCACAGCCCAGGGAAAGTGGTGTCACGGCTTTCACGCTGCTACCACCGATAGCACCCGCCTTGCCGCCTGGTGGAGTGCGCAGCCAGCTCTCGGTGTCGGGGTGTCTTGTGGCCCGTCAGGCCTGGTCGTCTTGGACGTTGACGCTCACGGCGCTGAAGTACCAGACCGCAGCCGGCTACTGCCGGGCATCGTGATCCACCAGCGAGTCAACCTGACCGGACTGGCATCCGGGTTCGACACCCTTGCCCTTCTCGCGGCCTACCGCAGGCAGCCTAATCCCGCAGAAGACGACACCACACTGCGAGTCAAAACCCCCTCAGGGGGACTGCACATCTGGTACCAGACCCAGGCGCGCTACCGCTCCTCGACGGGCTCAAGCCCCAAGGTGGCCCTTGCCTGGCAGGTCGACGTCCGGGCCAACGGCGGCTACATCGTCGCCCCCGCAACCCGGACTGCTGCGGGCACCTACCGCCCCCTAGGTGAAGCTCGCCTGCCCGCCCCCCTACCCCAATGGCTCGCCGCCGAGTTGGAACGTACGGGTCACGCAGTCGAAGACCACCCCCAGCAGATTTCCAGTCCCGTACCTCGCCTCTCTCCGGTCGCAGGCCCTGCAGGAGCCTCCCGCCTACTGGCGCCCTTGCTCACCGAGGTCCACGACTGCGCCACGGTCCCGCACGGGGCTAGTTTCACCGAGAAGCTCAACCGCGCCGCCTACACAGCCGGGGGCTTGGTCGCCGCCCGCCATCTGACGGACTCACAGGCACGCGAACTCCTGACGGCCGCTGCTGACCACGCACGCCCTCACCAGACTCACCGCAGCCTTGCCATCATCACCTCCGCCCTGTCCGCCGGAATGAGCCGGCCGTTTCACCTCAAAGGACACCCATGAGCAGCGCCGACGGCCCGCGTTTTGACGCCACAGCCGCCGCCCAGCAGATGCTCGACTTCCACCCATTGCCGGGGCCGGCGAACCTGCCTGCACAGCAGCGCACGACTACCGTGCATGAGCCGAGCCCCCCAGTCGGCCAGTTGCCCGGTCTGCTGTCCGACCGAGGCAACGCCAAGCTCTTCGCTGTGATGTACGGCGACCAGTTCCGCCACGTCGAAGGGCTGGGCTGGTACCACTGGACCCAATACCGCTGGAAGCGCACAGGAGGAGAGAAGTCCGCCGTGTGGGCAGCTGGCGATATGGCCGAGCAGATGCCCGCCACCGATCCCACCGGCCTGTTCAGCGACCGCGACCTGGCCGCTCACCGTCGCAGGTCCATGTCGACACCAGGCATCAAGGCCATGCTGACGCAGGCGAAAGCCTCACCCGCGCTCGCGCTGGACCCCGATGTCCTGGACGGCGACCCATACGCACTGTGCACCCCGGGCGGGGTCGTCGACCTCCACACCGGGCAGCTGCGAAAGCCCGACCCCGAACGCGACATGCACTCCCGCGCCACGAGTGTCGCGCCCGAGGCCATGCCCACCCCGCGCTGGCACCGCTTCATGCACGACACCTTCGGCGAGGACGACAAGGGACTGGAGACGATCCAGTTCCTCCACCTGCTCCTGGGCTACTCCATCACCGGTGACGTCGGCGCCCAGGTCCTGCCTTTCCTCTACGGCACCGGCGCCAACGGGAAATCCGTGCTCCTGGACGTCATGACGCAGATCCTCGGCGACTATGCCCAGGCTGCCCCGCCCGGCTTCCTGATGGAGAAGGGCAAGTTCTCCGAGCATTCCACCGAACTCACTGAACTCCACGGCCGGCGCATCGTGGTGTGCAGCGAACTCAAGCCCAACGACAAGTTCGACGAGTCCCGCGTCAAGCTCCTGACCGGCGGAGACCGCATCATGGCCCGCCGCATGAGGCAGGACTTCTTCAGCTTCAACCCCACCCACAAGCTCTGGCTATTGGGCAACCACCGCCCCGAAGTCGGCACCGGCGGCCACGCCTTTTGGCGCCGGATCCGCCTCATCCCCTTCGAACGCGTTGTCCCCGCCTCACGCAAGATCGACAACCTCGCCAAGGAACTCGTCCAAAGCGAAGGCCCTGGCATCCTGCACTGGCTCATCGAAGGCGCCCAGCACTACCTCGCCACACGAGACCCGCTCACCGGACCCGCTTCCGTCCGCACGGCAACCCAGGCATACGCCACCACCGAAGACCACATCGGCCGCTTCCTCACCGAGTGCTGCGCCACCGACGCCGCAGCCGGCCGCGGAAATGACCGGGGCGGCGACCTCAAAGTAGAGCAAGGCCTCCTCTACGCCGCCTACAGCAACTGGTGCAGCACAGGCGAAGGCATCCGCCCCGCCACCGCACGCGCCTTCGCCACCCGGGTCCGACAAGAACTCTCCCTCGCCTCACCAGCCGACATGATGAAATCCAGCGGCAAAAAGTACTACCCCGGACTCGCCCTGCTGACCGAAGACGGATCCGAGCCCGCACATGTGTAACCCAGGCGCCCTACGCACGCGCACTGCACAAACCTACGATGAAGCCGGCACCCCCGCCGGAAATCGACCCCGTCCAACCGACCCCGGCCACCACCAGGCCACCGACAACGAAAAGGGGCTGCGGCCATGAGCTCGCTGCTGAACGAGAGCGACCTCCTCCACGAAAGCTCCGTGGTGTGGCTGGAGAACCCCGACGACCTCGACTATGTCCGCCAAGCACTCGACAAGACGGCGCGACGCCGAGGCAAGCCTCGCTACGCCAGAGACGGCCGTATGGTCGGCTACAGCGAACTCGACGAAAACGCCGAGGCCGACCCCGACAGCGGCCTCCAGCTCCGCCGCGTCTTCTTCCTTCTGCCGCACGACCGGGACACCGAACCCGACGGCCTCTACCAAGAAGGCGCACCCGGCGAAGCCGTCGACCCGCGCACCATCGAACCCCGCCGAGTGGGGGAGAAGACCCCCCGCTCCCAAGGAGGCCCCGACGCGGCGATAACTGCCACCACGGCACGCAGTACGCGCACCGCCCAAGACCGGTGATCCCAGGAAAAAGCCTAGAGGCGCCCGAGAGCGCAGCCAAGAAGGCGACCTCTACAAGGAAGCTGACGCGCAGCGCTTGAGGCCGTGGCGGTACGGCCTTCAACTCAGCCCGAGCCCATCTCGGTGCCGCTGTCGCGAGCAAAATGGTGCTGCTCTTCTCGGTGCAGCGCCGTCGCCCGCCGTAGCTGTTCATCCACGAGTGCGTTCGGTCCACGACCCACCGCTTGCCGGCCTGAATCGGGACGGGCACGCCCTTGCGGGTGATCTCACTGGTGAAGACCAACTGGAGCAGAGCGCGTGCCAACGACGAACCTCCAGCCAGGACTACAAGCACTTGGTGATGCACGTCCGCACTCTCGGGGGAGGGGCGCAACTCTGGCAAGGAACCAAGACGAGCCGAGAGCGAGAGCGCTGCCGTCTCCGAACGGCCGGGACGAGGTATGGGTGGGCAGCTTGGAGGGTTCGCCTGCTCAACTTGGCAAGCCTGGCGTTGGGGTCGCGGTGGGTGTGCAGCTGCCACTCCCACGGCCTGAAGTATTCGGGTCGCTGAGGTGGGAGGCGCGGGACAAAGGAACGCCAGGAGCCTGGCATTGAGCGCAGCGGCTGACGGGGCAGACGCTCACACGAGGGTGAAGGTCAGTTTCTCCTCCCGTGGGTGATTTCAGCGCAGATCGGTCAGAACACCTGCGTGTGCTGCTTGTCGCCTCCCGCGAAGCGAGTAAGGTAACCGGCATGACCGCCCCTTACGACCCGGCCGACAGGGAAAAGGTAGTCGCGAAGCTCCCTCTCGCCCTGCGTCAGGAACTCAAAGTCCGTGCAGCCCAACTCAGCGTGGGCATTCAAGACGCTGTCACCGAAGGCATCCACGCATGGCGAAGCAACCCTGACGCCGCCGCGCCCGTCGACACCTCGGGCGGCCAGTCCTTCGCCACCTACCTCCCCGCCGGCCTGTACGACGACTTCAAGAAGGACTGCAAGTCCCGCTCGGTCGCGTACAACCAGGGTCTGGCCCAGTCGATCCGGCTTTGGCTCGATACGCATCAAATGCCGAAGCTCGTCCGACCCGCGCAGGTACGCAGATTCGTCGTCTGCAACCAGAAGGGCGGCGTAGGCAAGAGTGCTGTCAGCAACGGCCTCTCCCAGGCATTGGCCGAGGCCGGCGCCCGCGTTTGCGTCATCGACTTCGACCCCCAGGGTCACCTGACCCGGCACCTGGGCCACACTCCCCTCGGTATCAAAGAACCGAGCCTGGCCAAGTACATGCTGGGCGAGGCCGACGGTGACATCTCCGACCTGCTCATCCCAATCGAGTACGACCCATTCCTGGGCCGCCTCTTCCTGCTGCCGGCGTGCAAGGACGCCTTCCTCCTGGACGCGAAGCTGGCCACCACGCGCAACGTCCGGGTCAAGGAGACCGCGCTGGAGAAAGCCCTCGAAGAGCTCGAGAAGCAGTTCGACTACATCGTGATCGACTGCCCGCCAAGCCTGGGCTACACCATGGACACCGCGCTGTACTACGCGCGCACCCGCGATGGTGAAGACCCTCGGGCCTCGGGGCTGGCCGTCGTGGTGCAGGCCGAGGACACCTCGGCCGACGCCTACGACATGCTCCTGGAGCAAATCGAGGACATGGAGGACGACCTCGACGTGGTGGTCACCCAGCTCGGCTTCGTCGTGAACCTGTATGACTCTCGGAAGGGATTCATCGCCACCTCGTCGCTGGAACAGTGGCGAGGGTTCACCCACCCACCTGTACTCGTCGTCATTCCCGATGTGAAGGAGCAGCGCGAGGCCGTCCGCCTGAAGCGCCCCCTCCTCGAGTACGCCCCGGACTGCGAGCAGGCCATCGCCATGCGCGATCTGAAGAAAGCACTGACGAAGTGAGCAAGAAAGACCTCCTGGGCAGCGGAGCCTCCTTCTCCAGTGCACGCCGCCCGAGCGAACGCAGCGAACGCGGCCGTGCCAAGGCCATGGCTCAGGGAGAAATCCCCACCTACGAGCTCGCCAAGTTCCGCCTCGACCAGGTCGCCCCCACCCCCCTAAACCCCCGCAGGAACTTCGGCTCACCCGAAGACCTCACCCGATTCGGCGAGGAGCTACGCCAGGCCCAGTTGGCCGCATGCGTTGCGGTCTCCCGCTCTGCCTACCTGGCACTGTGGCCCGACCACGAAGCCCTCATCGGGTCGGCCGAGTACGTCCTGATCAACGGCGAACGCCGATACCGCAGCGCCGTTCACGTCGGACTCGAGAGTCTCGACTTCGTCGTACGCGACGAACTCGCTCGGACGCGAGAGGACTTCATCGACCACCTCCTGTCGGAGAACCTCGACCGGGAGGACTTCGACGTGATCGAGCGCGCCCGCGGCGTGGCCCAGCTGGTGGAGATTTGCGCCGAGGAGAAGGAGTTCGGTTCGAAGTCACGCGCGGCCGCACGGCTGGGCAAGTCGCCAGCCTGGGTGACCTATCAACTCTCGCTGCTGGCACTGCCCGACGAGATTCAGGCCATGCTCAGCTCGGGAGACGTCGCAGAACGCGACGGACGCGTGCTCGCCCGCGTCCTCAAGGACGATCCCTCATTGGGTGCTGCGGATCTCCTCGCCATGCTGAAGACCTCCAAGGAGAAGGAAGCCCGAGTCAAGGAGCAGCAGCAAGCGATCCTGCGCGCTGCGACCGAGGCAACGCCAGCGCCTCCCAGCCCTCAGGGGCCTGTTTCACTCCCTTCTCCCTCCCCTAACAGAGATCAGCCGACGGTAGTTGCAACTGAACCTTTGACCGCGTTTAAAGGATCAGCCACTCCGGCCCCTGCCCCCACTCCTCTCCAAGCCGATCCCGCCCGGCAGGCTTCGGCGGTGGAAGGCTCACCCTCCGCACCCTCCGCACCCTCCGCACCTGCCGCACCTGCCGCACCTGCCGCACCTGCCGCACCTGCCGCACCTGCCAGGGTGCAGCCCCCAGAAGCCGAAGGCGTTACTCGGGGCACCGAAGGATCCTCAGGCATGGCCGAAGCGACACTTACCCTTACGCCCACTGTGGTGGACGAGGAAGGGGAATCGCCAGACACTGAATTCCTGGTCGACCTTCGCTCGCTTCCCCGGGTGCCGTGGCACGACGGCGAGGCTGTCGCAGAGCTCGTCTTCGAGAAGATGGACAGGGCTCAGTGGGCAGTCCTCCTAGAGAAACTTCTCGAAGCGCACACCGATCACTGAGACCTCCTCGCCCAGGATTGACCTTTAACCGTGGTTAAGAGTCGAGCAGGCAGTGGAGTTGGATGTGCAAAGAGGAGGGGCCCCACCAGCCAGAGTTGGTGGGGCCCTCTGGTGTCTCCCCGCCCGCATGATCGGCCCCAGCGACGTTAGTCGACCCAGTCACGCTGGGCGCGTGGACTGGATTGGACGTGACGGAGTTCCGGTACCGAGCGCGTGCCAGCGAAGACTGACGTGCTGTTTCACAACGCGGGATGTCGGACCGTTTCTGGCTCCGTCGAACAGTTCTCCTTTCCTATAGGCATGACCGGGGTGCGGCCGGCCGCCCCACACGCGACGCTGGCTGAAGACCAGCGTTCTCGCTCATCGGGGTTGGAGACATCGATACACGGGTGCCGTGAACCAACGGGCCGATCCAAAGGACGTTTGCTCGGCGCCTTGGCCATGGTCGGTGTCCTAGCAGTGCAACATGTGAGTCGTACGACGGCACCGCAGTGCCGGGTAGCAGCGACAGTGCTTCTTTCGACGCGCCGACTGAAGCCACATCCGAGAAACCGTCTGCCGAGCCCAGGACACGAACCGCACCTCGGGAGTCCTAGTCGGCATCTGGAGCCCGGAGGAAACCTTCGTCAGGGCCACTGACCCGCCGACCTCGCGACCGGGGCACCCCTGCGGACGGACATGCCGTTCAAAATCGCGAGCCAGACCAAGACCTTCACCGCCAACCTAGTCCTGCAGCTTGCGGGGGAGGGGAAGGCCGCCCTCAAGGACCACATCTCCAAATAGATGGCGGGCGTGCCCAACGGGGACCGGATCACGCTCCGACAGCTCCTCAAAACACCAGCGGTCTCGCAGACGGTGTCACCTCGCCCACCGTCCGGGCCAAGATCACCACCGGCTGCACCGCCTCTGAGCTCCTCTCGGCCGAGGGGAAGGGCAGCTCCTGAGCAATCCCGACGCCCTCGGTTTCGCGTTCTGCTTTCGCCGCCCGGCTCCCCTTCGCCGGTAGTGGCCGAACTTGGCGGACATCGCGTGCCCCGAGGAAAAGTCCTGATGACCGCCGTCAAAGATCAAGTGATCAAACGATCCCAAAACGGATCACTGTTGGCCCGCCGTTCATGGGTCAGTTTCCACCTGTCGCCGAAAGACCTTTAACCGCGGTTAAAACCCCGAATGGGTGGGGGCGGCAGCCGCTCGGCTGGCCACGGCCGGGTCTACGGAGGTGAACGGCTGGACGCTGAGGTGCCTGCCGGCACCCGAGCGGGGTTCGCCCTGCGGGCGCAGACCGAGCTCTCAGGACACCCCGTCGGCCCACCGCCCATGTGGGCCCGGGCTGCCCTGCAGGTGGCGACCGGCTCGGTAGCCATGTAGAGGACCCGGCGCTGTGACTGCCGGTAGGCCCGCAGGATCGTCCGGATCGCGGCCGGGGCTTCAGAGTGAGCTCAACCTAGACGGCGATCAGGAACCGCGAGGTGGGTTCGACGACGACTAGGGCGCCTATCTGGTTGTGATCAATGGGTGGTCCCTCGGATGCTCCCGGGGCGGCCTCACCCTGCAAGGTTCACCTCGCCGGTGAAGGCAGACGCCGCCCTCTGGCTCTGCTGATCGCCCCGGGCCAGCGGGGCGACGCCCCGCAGCTCATTCCCGTCATGGAACGAATTCGTGTCGGGCGCCAGGGCGGTGGGCGCCCGCGTACCCGACCAGACCATCTCGGCGGCGATAAGGCGTACTCCTCCCGCCGTAACCGCCGCTACCTGCGACGACGCCAGATCAAGCACACCATCCCTGAACCGAGGAACCAGCGAGCTGACCGTCGGCGCCGGGGCAGCAAGGGCGGACGGCCTACCGGCTTCGACAAGACAATCTACAAGCGCAGGAACGAAGTTGAGCGGACCATCTGGGCGCTCAAGAACTCTTGCGCAGTGGCCACCAGGTACGACAAGAGGGCCTACGTCTTCCACGGCACGGCCACCCTTGCCGCCATCCGACTTTGGCTTCGCCCATGACTCGCCGGACAAGCCCCAGTCCTGACCTGGACCCGCCACGCGCGGCCCTGACCTGCGCTTCCCTGCACGGCAGTCGCAGTTGACGCATCACGGCACGCTCCGGTTTGCTGGGCCGATGACCGACCTTCGCATCCACCCGGTGGACAACGACGCCTCGATTCACGATTGGCAGTACGCCCACAACCTGATCGTCCCCGGCGATGTGCTGTCGCTCGACGCCGTGCGCGAGCGCACAGGCCGCAACCGCATGGAGGTCGCCTACCTCGGCGACGCCCTGATCGGCTGCACCACCGTGCGCCCGCCCACCAAGGACAACGGCGCCACCGCCACGGTCATCACCCGCGTCTTGCCCGAGTACCGTCGCCGCGGCCTCGGTACCCGACTCTACGAGCGCGCCCTGGGGCAGGCCCGTGCGCTGGATGCCAAGGTGATCGAGACCGTGGTACTCGCATCCAATGCGGATGGGCTGCACTTCGCGGAACAGCACGGCTTCGCCGAGTTCGAACGCTATCTGCTGCGCGAGGGCGACACTGTGCCCTGGATCGACCTGCGCTTGGCCTGATCCGCCGGACACGCCCTAGTGACCTGAGTCTGAGGTTTGTCGTTAGTTCGGGTATGAGTCGTCCTGGTCCGGAGATTCCGCCGTTGTTGGTGACCGGTGCCCAGCGTGCTGTGCTGGAGGGCTGGTTACGTCGTCGTTCGACGGCTCAGGCTCTGGCTCAGCGATCACGGATCGTGCTGGAGTGCGCAGACGGCCGCTCGATCATGGAGGTGTCCCGTCGGCTGCGGATTGCTCCAGACACGGTCCGCACCTGGCGGCGGCGCTTCCTGGAACACGGCTTGGACGGTCTGTGTGACGAGCCCTGGCCTGGTGTACCGCGCAAGATCACCGATGCCGATGTGGAGCGGGTGATCGTCAGGACACTCGAGGAGAAACCGAAGAACGCGACCCACTGGTCGACGAGGTCGATGGCCGCGGCGACGGGGATGTCGCAGTCGACGGTCTCCAGGATCTGGCGGGCGTTCGCGCTCGCCCCGCACCGTTCGCAGACTTTCAAACTGTCGACGGACCCGTTCTTCATTGACAAGGTCCGCGATGTCGTCGGTCTCTACCTCGACCCGCCTGAGAAGGCCCTGGTTCTTTGCGTGGACGAGAAGTCGCAGATCCAGGCCTTGGACCGGTCCCAGCCGGTGCTGCCGATGATGCCCGGTGTTCCAGAGCGCCGCAGCCACGACTACATCCGCGCCGGCACCACCACCCTCTTCGCAGCCCTCGAAGTCGCGACGGGCAAGGTGATCGGTTCACTGCACCGATTTTTCAGATAGTTTGCGCCGCCTCTGGTGCCCCATCTTCTTACTGGCGCCTCGTACGTCTTGCTTTCAAGGGCGCCCACCTGGGGCGAAAGGGATGGAGTCGGCGCCTCTCGGAATGAGACAGACCCTGCGGGATGAGACGGGCAATACGGTTCTCCCAGGCGCATCGTTCGACACATACACACCTCGATGCCCTCCATTGATGTCTGGAAGCAGGCCCAAATCGGGAGCAGGCGGGCTTCGTCGACGAAAACGACCTCTAAGAGGTCGTTTTCATC
>NZ_LIVQ01000002.1 GCF_001905445.1 Streptomyces sp. CB00455
AGCACCCCGAAACCGGAGCCCTACAGGTCTTTTTCAAAGGAACCTCATCCACCGAAATGGACGGGGTATCAACTTTTGGCGTTGATTTTTGGCACGCTGTTGAGTTCTCAAGGAACGGACGCTTCCTTTGTACTCACCGCAGTATCACTACTGAGGCTTTCCTCCGGGCTTCGTTCTGTTCTGCTGTCTTGCGTTTCCGACTCTATCAGACTCTTTCGTGTCCGATTCCCGGTCGAAGCGGGTTTCGCTTTCCAGTTCTTCGCTTTCGCGCTTTCCCTTTCCGGCGAGTCCGACTCTATCAGAATCTCTTCCCTTGTCGTTTCCGACCGGATTCGAATTCCGATGGCCTTCGGGGGGCCTTTCCCTTTCGGGTGGACCAGACTTTATCAGGCTTCCCTGAGTGCTGATTCCCACCCGCCCGCATGACAGGCCCGGCGCACACGTGTGTGCCGGGGTGCCGTGCGGGGTGGAGACGTAAACGTACTGGAGCGGGGCCCCCGGATGCAAATCCGGTTGCCCCGCTCCGGTGTGGTCGCTACGGCGGGGATCAGACCTCGACGACGACCGGGAGGATCATCGGGCGGCGGCGGTAGCTGTCCGACACCCACTTGCCCATCGTGCGGCGGATGAGCTGCTGGATCTGGTGCGGCTCGGCCACGCCGTCGGAGGCGGCGCGGGCGATGGCTTCCTCGATCTTCGCGATGACCGGGCCGAAGGCTCCGTCCTCGATGCCGGAGCCGCGGGCCTGGATGTTCGGGCCGCTGACCACCTTGCCCGTGGTGCTGTCCACCACGACGTAGACCGAGACGATGCCCTCGTCGCCGAGGATCTTGCGGTCCTTGAGGTGGACTTCCGTCACGTCGCCGACCGAGAGGCCGTCCACGTACACGTAGCCGGCCTGCACCTTGCCGGAGATGCGGGCCTTGCCGTCGATCAGGTCGACGACCACGCCGTCCTCGGCGATGACGATCCGGTCCTTCGGGACGCCCGTCAGGGCCCCGAGCTCGGCGTTGGCGCGCAGGTGGCGCCATTCGCCGTGGACCGGCATCAGGTTCCGCGGCTTGCAGATGTTGTAGAAGTACAACAGCTCGCCCGCGGAGGCGTGCCCGGAGACGTGCACCTTGGCGTTGCCCTTGTGGACGACGTTGGCACCCCAGCGGGTGAGGCCGTTGATCACGCGGTAGACCGCGTTCTCGTTGCCGGGGATCAGCGACGACGCGAGGATCACGGTGTCGCCGGGGACGATCCGGATCTGGTGGTCGCGGTTCGCCATGCGGGACAGGGCCGCCATGGGCTCGCCCTGGGACCCGGTGCAGACGAGGACGACCTCGTGGGCCGGCAGGTCGTCGAGGGTCTTGACGTCCACGACGAGGCCGGCCGGGACCTTGAGGTATCCCAGGTCGCGGGCGATGCCCATGTTGCGGACCATGGAACGGCCGACGAAGGCGACCCGGCGGCCGTACTCGTGGGCGGCGTCCAGGATCTGCTGGATGCGGTGCACGTGGCTGGCGAAGCTGGCCACGATGATCCGGCTGTGGGCGTTCGCGAAGACCGTGCGCAGGACGCCCGAGATCTCGCGCTCGGGCGGGACGAAGCCCGGGACCTCGGCGTTCGTCGAGTCCGAGAGAAGGAGGTCGATGCCCTCTTCGCTCAGCCGGGCGAACGCGTGCAGGTCCGTGAGGCGCTTGTCCAGCGGGAGCTGGTCCATCTTGAAGTCGCCGGTGGCGACGACCAGGCCCGCGGGGGTCCGGATCGCGACGGCCAGGGCGTCGGGGATGGAGTGGTTGACGGCGATGAACTCGCAGTCGAAGGGGCCCAGGTTCTCGCGCTCGCCTTCCTTCACCTCAAGGGTGTAGGGGCGGATGCGGTGCTCCTGGAGCTTCGCCTCGATCAGGGCCAGCGTCAGCTTGGAGCCGATCAGCGGGATGTCCGGCTTCTCCCGCAGGAGGTAGGGGACGGCGCCGATGTGGTCCTCGTGGCCGTGCGTGAGCACGATGCCGTCGATGTCGTCGAGGCGGTCCCTGATGGACGTGAAGTCCGGCAGGATCAGGTCGATGCCCGGCTGCTCCTCCTCCGGGAAGAGGACGCCGCAGTCGACGATCAGCAGGCGGCCGTCGAACTCGAAGACGGTCATGTTGCGCCCGATTTCGCCCAGACCACCCAGGGGGGTGACGCGCAGGCCGCCCTTGGGCAGCTTCGGCGGGGGACCGAGTTCAGGATGCGGATGGCTCAAAAGTCTCTCCTCACCACACACGCCACGTACCTCGGAAGGCACGTGGCGCGCATGACATTCGTGCACTTGCTGTTGTCTGTTTTGGTCGTGCTTGTTCAGTTGTGAAGTCTGTTGTCAGAGCTGTACCCCGCCGGCGGCGAGATCGAGCGTGAGCTGAGCCGTCTCTTCGGCGGTCAGCTCGATCATCGGGAGCCGCAGCGGGCCCGCGGGCAGTCCCTGCAGGTTCAGCGCGGCCTTGCTGGTCATGACGCCCTGCGTGCGGAACATGCCGGTGAAGACCGGGAGCAGCTTCTGGTGGATCTCGGTGGCCTTCTGGGCGTCTCCGCCCAGGTGGGCCTCCAGCATGGCGCGCAGTTCGGGTGTGACCACGTGGCCGACCACGGAGACGAAGCCGACCGCGCCGATCGACAGGAGCGGCAGGTTCAGCATGTCGTCGCCCGAGTACCAGGCCAGACCGCTCTGTGCGATGGCCCAGCTTGCACGGCCTAGGTCGCCCTTGGCGTCCTTGTTGGCAACGATACGGGGGTGCTCGCCCAGTCGTACCAGAGTTTCCGTGTCGATAGGGACACCGCTGCGCCCGGGAATGTCGTAGAGCATGACCGGCAGCCCGGTCGCGTCGGCGACGGCCGTGAAGTGCCGGTAGAGGCCCTCCTGCGGCGGCTTGCTGTAGTACGGGGTCACCGCGAGGAGGCCGTGGGCGCCCGTGCGTTCGGCCTGGCGGGCGAGCTCCAGCGTGTGGCCCGTGTCGTTGGTGCCGATGCCGGCGACCACGTGGGCGCGGTCCCCGACGGCTTCGAGGACGGCTCGTACGAGGTCGTTTTTCTCCGCGTCGGTGGTGGTCGGCGACTCACCGGTGGTGCCGTTGACGATCAGGCCGTCGTTGCCTGCGTCCACCAGGTGGACGGCGAGCTGCTGCGCGCCGTCGAGGTCGAGTGCGCCATCCGCCGTGAACGGCGTGATCATGGCGGTGAGGACCCGCCCGAAGGGGGTCTGCGGAGTCGAGATCGGAGCCATGGGTAACACGCTACTCGCTGCCATGCTCGACGTGTCCCCTCGGGGGACGTCAACCGGGGTGTTGGACGCCGGCACTGCCTGCTCGGGGGTTCAAGCAGTGCCGGGTCCGTTTGATCAGCCTAGATGAACTTTACGAAACGCCGCAATACGGACACTTAGGACTTGACTCCGCACATCTGTACGTCGTACGCGTGCCGGGCCTTACGGGGCAACGCGGCCGTTGCCGTTGAAGGCGGCGTACGTCAGCGGCATGAGCGTCGCCCAGTGCTGCTCCATCTTCTCGCCGACCATCTCGATCTCCCGCTGCGGGAAGGACGGCACGGCCGCGAGCTCGTGCTGCGTGCGCAGGCCAAGGAAGTGCATCAGCGAGCGGGCGTTGCAGGTGGCGTACATCGAGGAGAAAAGACCGACCGGCAGGACCGAACGGGCAACCTCGCGGGCCACGCCCGCGGCGAGCATCTCCTGGTAGGCCTCGTATGCCTGCCGGTAGGAGTCCTCCATGACGCGGCCGGTCAGCTCCTGCTGCGCCTCGGTCCCCTCGACGAAGACGTACTTGCCGGGGCGGCCCTCCTGGACGAGCTTGCGCTCGGCGTCCGGGACGTAGAAGACCGGTTCGAGCTCCCTGTAGCGGCCGGACTCCTCGTTGTAGGACCAGCCGACGCGGTGGCGCATGAACTCGCGGAAGACGAAGATCGGGGCGCTGATGAAGAAAGTCATCGAATTGTGTTCGAAGGGGCTGCCGTGGCGGTCGCGCATCAGGTAGTTGATGAGCCCCTTGGAGCGCTCCGGGTCCTTCTGGAGCTCCTCCAGGGACTGCTCGCCGGCCGTGGAGACCCGGGCGGCCCACAGCACGTCGGAATCGGCGGCGGAGTGCTTCACCAGCTCCACCGTCACGTCACTGCGGAAGCTGGGTTTCAGATCTGAAGCGGCGGTCTCGCTCACCGGGGTCCTTCCAAACGTGCGTCCTGGGGCGCGCCCACTCTACGTCGCCCCCTGCGGGCCTCCGTGCAGGCGGGCCGGGGGGCGGGGCCGGTCCGCGCGGCTGACGCGGCGCCACGCAGTGCGGCCGGTATGCCGATTTCAGGCACCGATCGGGCGGCCCGGACGTCCTACGGGGTAGAAGCCGTGCACAACCGCCGCCCCGTCCCGGGGCCCGATCGCGAGGAGAGCCGCTCCCATGTTCAGCCGGCGCGAACCCGTCCCGTTCGCCTTCGTCGCCGAGGCCGACCGTTTCCGCAGCAACGTCACTCCGCCGCCGCGCGAGAGTATGAGCAGGACCCAGCTCGCCGCCCGTAGTCTGGTCGGCCTGACCGTCGTCGCGGGGCTGGCCGGCTCGCTGCTGTTCGGCATGCCCGCACTGGAGCCGGGCAGGGCGCCGGTGAAGTCGCAGCAGTCGCAGGCCTCCGAGGGGCGGTAGCCTCACGGTCACTGCCCAACCGAACGTGCATGTGAGTGAGGTCCAGTCGTGCCCCTGTCCTTCCTGACGGCCGACGGTGTGTCCAGCGTGGACGACGACCACGACGAGGTGCCGGCCCCTGCCGACCACAACCGCTGGCGGCGGCCCTACCGGCCGGGCCCGTGGCGGGTGGCCATCGCCGCCGTGCTGCTCCTGCTGTCCGCCTTCATGCTGCTGGCCACGATGATCGTCGCCTTCGTGGGCGCCTGGGGCGGGGCCGCGTTCTGCCTCCTCGCCGCGCTCGCGGTCGTCGGCTCGGCGGTGCAGCTGCTGCGGGCCGGCGTCTGGGTGAGCCCCGCGGGCCTGCGCCGGGTGGGGTTCTTCGGGACCCGCTCGATCAAGTGGAGCGAAGTCGGCGAGGTCCGTACGGTCCAGCAGCCGGTGCGCTGGCTCGGCCTGCCCAGGACCGTCCAGGGGCAGGCGCTGACCGTGGCCGGGCGCGACGGCGCTCGGCTCCCGGTGCTGCTGACCGACCACAACGCCGACTTCCTCTCGCGGGCCGAGGCCTTCGACCGGGCCGCCGACGCGGTCGGGGCGTGGGCCGAGGAGTACCGGCCCGTGGCGGTCTGAGCCGCCCCCTGCGCGCACGGGAAGCCCGTACAGGTGTCAGGCCTGTACGGGCTTCCCGTCGTGCAGGGCGATCGCCCGCTGCATGGCCTTGCGCGCCCGCGGGGTGTCCCGGGCGTCGTGGTAGGCGACGGCGAGGCGGAACCAGGTGCGCCAGTCCGTCGGCGCCTCCTCGGTCTCGGCCTTCCGGCGTGCGAAGACCTCGTCGGCGGAGTCCCGCAGGATCCGGCCGTACTGGTCCCGCTCCAGCTCGTCGACGGGCAGGCCGCCCTCGCCCTCCAGCTCGGTGGCGAGCTGGTTGGCCTTGGTGACGAACCGGGTGTTCTTCCAGAGGAACCACACGCCGATGACCGGCAGGACCAGCACGGCCAGCCCGAAGGTGACGGTGAGCCAGGTGCCGTGCCGGATCAGCAGGAGGCCCCGACTGCCGGCCAGGACGAAGTAGACGACCAGGACGGCGGCCGTGAGGAAGTAGGTGATCTTCGCGCGCATCGTGAATCAGCCCAGTCAGCCCAGGTCGAGAAAGTGTTCCAGACCGAAGGTGAGGCCCGGGGTCCGCGGCACGCGGCGCACGCCGAGCAGGATGCCCGGCATGAAGCTGCTGTGGTGCAGGGAGTCGTGACGGATCGTCAGGGTCTCGCCCTCGGCGCCGAGGAGCACCTCTTGGTGGGCCAGCAGGCCGCGCAGGCGGACGGCGTGCACCGGTACGCCGTCGACGTCCGCGCCGCGCGCGCCGTCGAGGGCGGTGGCGGTGGCGTCGGGCTGCGGGGCGAGGCCGGCCTCGGCGCGGGCTGCCGCGATGAGCTGCGCCGTGCGGGTCGCGGTGCCCGAGGGGGCGTCGACCTTGTTGGGGTGGTGCAGCTCGACGACCTCGACCGATTCGAAGTAGCGGGCGGCCTGGGCTGCGAACTTCATCGTCAGGACGGCGCCGATGGAGAAGTTCGGGGCGATGAGCACCCCGGTCTCGGGGGAGGCGGCGAGCCAGGTGTCCAGCCGGGTGAGGCGGTCCTCGGTCCAGCCGGTGGTGCCGACCACCGCGTGGATACCGTGGCGGACGAGGAAGTCCAGGTTCTCCATGACCGAGTCGGGGGTGGTCAGCTCGACCGCGACCTGGGCGCCGGCTTCCGCCAGGGCCTGAAGGTCGTCGCCGCGGCCGAGGGCCGCCACCAGCTCCAGGTCGTCGGCGGCCTCGACGGCCTTGACCGCCTCGGAGCCGATGCGGCCCCGGGCGCCGAGGACCGCCACGCGCAGCTTGCTCATCTTCTCTTCCTTACCTGCGTGCGATGCGTGCGATGCGTGCGTGCGTGGTTCGGGTCTACGCGACGGCCTCGTCGAGGCGGGCGGCCTGCTTCTCCTTCAGCGGGCCGATCACCGCGAGCGAGGGGCGGCGGGCGAGTACGTCCTGCGCGACCGAGCGGACGTCGTCCGGGGTCACGGCGGCGATGCGGGCCAGCATGTCGTCCACGGACATCTGGTCGCCCCAGCACAGCTCGCTCTTGCCGATGCGGTTCATGATCGCGCCGGTGTCCTCCAGGCCGAGGACGGTGGAGCCGGACAACTGGCCGACGGCCCGCTTGATCTCGTCGTCGCTCAGCCCGTCGGCGGCGACCTTGTCGAGCTCGGCACGGCAGATCCGCAGCACGTCGTGGACCTGGCCCGGGCGGCAGCCCGCGTACACGCCGAAGAGGCCGGTGTCGGCGAAGCCGGAGGTGTAGGAGTACACGCTGTAGGCGAGGCCGCGCTTCTCCCGGACCTCCTGGAAGAGGCGGGAGGACATGCCGCCGCCCAGGGCGGTGTTGAGCACGCCCAGGGCCCAGCGGCGCTCGTCGGTGCGGGCGAGGCCGGGCATGCCGAGGACGACGTGGGCCTGTTCGGTCTTGCGGTTCACCAGCTCGACACGGCCGGCGGTGCGCAGGCGCCTGGTGCCGGTGCGCGGGCCGATCGGCTCGGCGTCGGTGCGGGTGAGCGCGCCGGCCTTGTCGAAGGCGGCGCGGACCTGGCGTACGACCTTGTCGTGGTCGACGTTGCCGGCGGCGGCGACGACGAGGTGGGTCGGGTCGTAGTGCTTCTTGTAGAAGCGGCGGATCCGGTCGGCGCCGAGCGCGTTGATGGTGTCGACGGTGCCGAGGACGGGCCGGCCCAGGGGGGAGTCGCCGTACATGGTCTGCGCGAACAGGTCGTGGACCACGTCGCCCGGGTCGTCCTCCGTCATCGCGATCTCTTCGAGGATGACGCCGCGCTCTGCGTCGACGTCCTCTTCGCGGATCAGCGAGCCGGTCAGCATGTCGCAGACCACGTCGATGGCCAGCGGCAGGTCGGTGTCGAGCACGCGCGCGTAGTAGCAGGTGTACTCCTTCGCCGTGAAGGCGTTCATCTCGCCGCCGACCGCGTCGATCGCGGAGGAGATGTCGAGGGCGCTGCGCTTGTGCGTGCCCTTGAAGAGGAGGTGCTCCAGGTAGTGCGTGGCGCCGTTCAGCGTGGGCGTCTCGTCGCGGGAGCCGACGTGCGCCCAGATGCCGAAGGTGGCAGAGCGGACGGAAGGCAGCGTCTCGGTGACGACGCGCAGTCCGCCGGGGAGGACGGTGCGCCGGACGGTGCCGATGCCGTTGCTCCCCTTGAGGAGGGTTTGGGTACGGGCGACGGCCCGCCCCTCCGAAGAGGGGCGGGCCGTCACACGGGAACTACGCGACATCACTTGTCGGAGTCGTCCTTGTCAGCGTCGTCGCCGGCGGCCTCGCCGTCGATCACGGGGATCAGGGAGAGCTTGCCGCGCTGGTCGATCTCGGCGATCTCCACCTGGACCTTGGAGCCGATCGCGAGCACGTCCTCGACGTTCTCCACGCGCTTGCCACCGGCGAGCTTGCGGATCTGCGAGATGTGCAGCAGGCCGTCCTTGCCCGGGAGCAGGGAGACGAAGGCACCGAAGGTGGTGGTCTTGACGACCGTACCCAGGTAGCGCTCGCCGACCTCCGGCATGGTCGGGTTGGCGATGGCGTTGATCGTGGCGCGGGCGGCCTCGGCGGCCGGGCCGTCGGCGGCACCGATGTAGATGGTGCCGTCGTCCTCGATCGTGATCTCGGCGCCGGTGTCCTCCTGGATCTGGTTGATCATCTTGCCCTTGGGGCCGATGACCTCGCCGATCTTGTCCACGGGGATCTTGACGGTGATGATCCGCGGGGCGTTGGGGGACATCTCGTCCGGCGTGTCGATCGCTTCCATCATCACGTCGAGGATGTGGAGGCGGGCGTCGCGGGCCTGCTTGAGGGCCGCGGCCAGGACGGAGGCCGGGATGCCGTCCAGCTTGGTGTCCAGCTGGAGCGCGGTGACGAACTCCTTGGTGCCGGCGACCTTGAAGTCCATGTCGCCGAAGGCGTCCTCCGCACCGAGGATGTCGGTGAGGGCGACGTAGTGGGTCTTGCCGTCGATCTCCTGGGAGATCAGACCCATGGCGATGCCGGCGACGGGGGCCTTGAGGGGCACACCGGCGTTCAGCAGCGACATGGTGGAGGCGCAGACCGAGCCCATGGACGTCGAACCGTTGGAGCCGAGGGCCTCGGACACCTGGCGGATCGCGTAGGGGAACTCCTCGCGCGTCGGCAGGACCGGCACGATGGCGCGCTCGGCGAGCGCGCCGTGGCCGATCTCGCGGCGCTTGGGCGAGCCCACGCGGCCGGTCTCGCCGACGGAGTACGGCGGGAAGTTGTAGTTGTGCATGTAGCGCTTGCGGGTCACCGGGGAGAGGGTGTCCAGCTGCTGCTCCATGCGGAGCATGTTCAGGGTGGTGACGCCCAGGATCTGGGTCTCGCCACGCTCGAACAGCGCCGAGCCGTGCACGCGCGGGATGGCCTCGACCTCGGCGGCGAGGGTACGGATGTCCGTGATCCCGCGGCCGTCGATGCGGACCTTGTCCTTGATGACGCGCTCGCGCACCAGGGCCTTGGTCAGGCTGCGGTAGGCGGCGGAGATCTCCTTCTCGCGGCCTTCGAAGGCCGGCAGGAGCTTCTCGGCGGCCAGCTCCTTGACGCGGTCCAGCTCGGCTTCGCGGTCCTGCTTGCCGGGGATGGTCAGCGCCTGGGAGAGCTCGCCCTTGACGGCGGCCGCGAGGGCCTCGTACACGTCGTCCTGGTAGTCCAGGAAGACCGGGAACTCACCCTCCGGCTTGGCAGCCTTGGCGGCCAGGTCGGCCTGGGCCTTGCAGAGGACCTTGATGAACGGCTTCGCGGCATCGAGGCCCGCGGCGACGATCTCCTCGGTCGGCGCCTCGGCGCCGCCCTTGACGAGGGCGATGGTCTTCTCGGTGGCCTCGGCCTCGACCATCATGATCGCGACGTCGCCGTCCTCCAGGGCGCGGCCCGCGACGACCATGTCGAAGACGGCGTCCTCGAGCTCGGTGTGCGTCGGGAAGGCCACCCACTGGCCGCGGATCAGCGCGACGCGGACGCCGCCGATCGGGCCGGAGAAGGGCAGGCCGGCCAGCTGGGTGGACGCGGACGCGGCGTTGATCGCGACGACGTCGTACAGGTGGTCGGGGTTGAGCGCCATGATCGTGGCGACGACCTGGATCTCGTTGCGCAGGCCCTTCTTGAAGGACGGGCGCAGCGGGCGGTCGATCAGGCGGCAGGTGAGGATCGCGTCCTCGGAGGGCCGGCCTTCGCGGCGGAAGAAGGAGCCGGGGATCTTGCCGGCCGCGTACTGCCGCTCCTCGACGTCCACCGTCAGGGGGAAGAAGTCGAGCTGGTCCTTGGGCTTCTTCGACGCGGTGGTGGCGGACAGCACCATCGTGTCGTCGTCCAGGTAGGCAACGGCGGAGCCGGCGGCCTGGCGGGCCAGACGGCCCGTCTCGAAGCGGATGGTGCGGGTGCCGAAGGAACCGTTGTCAATGACGGCCTCGGCGTAGTGGGTCTCGTTCTCCACTAGTGTCTTCTCCATTTTCGTCGTCTCCGTCCGCCGCCCGTGTGGCGGTGGACGGTGCGGAGAAGCGCTCCTGTCCCGGGCCGGTCTTCGATCGAAGCACCCGGTTCGTCGCCCCTGTGGGCGTTCCGGGTGCCACTACCGAGGACCGGCGGCGTCGGGCGGGCACGCTTCCCCTCTTCAGTTGTGCACGTCCTGGCCGGTCTCTTGCGACCGGCACATCGTGCGGACGTGCCGTTGCGTCCCTACCAGACTACAAAGGGTCCGGTCCGAGGCGCACGTACGGCAAAGGGAGCGGCCCCCTGATGCGGGAACCGCTCCCTCCACGGCGTGTTACTTGGCGCCGGCCGCACCGCGGCGGATGCCGAGGCGCTCGACCAGCGTACGGAAGCGCTGGATGTCCTTCTTGGCCAGGTACTGCAGCAGGCGGCGACGCTGGCCGACCAGGATCAGCAGACCACGACGGGAGTGGTGGTCGTGCTTGTGCGTCTTCAGGTGCTCGGTCAGGTCCGAGATGCGGCGGGAGAGCATCGCGACCTGGACCTCGGGAGAGCCGGTGTCGCCCTCCTTGGCACCGAACTCGCTGATGATCTGCTTCTTCGTAGCGGCGTCGAGCGGCACGCGTACTCCTCGTTTGGGTCTTCGTTGCCACCGAGTGCCCCAGGTCGAATTCTCTGGGGATCTTCCATGACTCGGGAGGCGGGGTCCGCTGAGCGCAGTCCACAGAACCCTTGTCGAGGGATCCGGGGGCGCGTACACAAACGGCCGTCACACAGCGTACCAGGCTGCCGCCGCGTCCCGTCTCAGCTGGTGAGCGCCCGGACCCGGGAGTACACGTCGAGCACGGCGAGGGCCAGGGGCACCAGGCTGAGCAGCACGGCGGCCTCGGTGAGGTCGAGCATGCGTCCCCAGAAGGGTGACAGACCCTTGCGGGGGATGACCAGCGCGATCGCGGTGAGCAGGGCCGCACCGGCCGCGACGGCCGCGGTCAGCCAGATGGTCCGCAGCTCCATGCCGCTGTGGTCCTGCTTGAGGACGAGGGCTTCGAGCAGGGCGGCCGGCGGGTGCAGGGCCAGGCCCAGGATCAGCAGGGCGACGGCGGCCAGACCGGCGGCCAGGGCGCAGACGACCTGGGAGGTGTAGCGGAAGAGGCGGGCGCGCAGCAGCATCGCGAGGCCGGTGGCGAGGGCCAGCAGGCGGCCCCAGGTGTTGTCGGAGAAGCCGAGGACGGCGGCGGAGCCCACGGCGACGGCGGCGCAGCCGGCGACCAGGCCGAGCAGCATCTCGTGGCCGCGGCGGGCCTGGGCGGCGATCTGCTCGGCGTCGAGGGGGGTCGCCTGGTCGATCTGGTCGGAGCCGGAGGGGTCGCCGTACGGCTCCTCGTAGCGGTCGGGGGTCGCCGTGTATTCGACGTACTCGTCCCTGGCGCTCTGCGGGGCGGCGTACCCGATGGGCAGGCGGGCGAAGCGGGCGGAAAGGCCGGGCAGGAAGGCGACGAGGCCGATGGCGACGGGCGCGCAGACGGCGGCGGTGGCGGTCGCGGAGGCTTCGGTGGCGATGGCGGTGAAGGTCGCCAGGGTGCCGGTCGCGGCGACGAAGGTGGCGGCGACGAAGGGGGCGTCACCGCTGGGGGTGAGTGCGACCAGGGCCACGGAGGCGACGAGGACGCAGACGCAGCCGAGCAGGAACTGGAGCCGGCCGGGGCCGTGCCCGGCGGCCGGGGCGATGATCCCGGAGCCGGCGATCAGCAGGTGCGGGAGCGCGCCCAGGCCGAGGGCGACGGCGGAGCCGCGGTCCCGGTAGACCCGGGCGCGCACCCCGGCCACGGCGGTGAGCAGGATGCCGACAGCGCCGGCGATGATCCCGGGCAGGCCGTGCATGTCGTGGCGCAGCGGGTCGGCGTACCAGAGGACGAAGCCGAGCATGACGAGGAGCAGGGCGGCTCCGGCCAGGCCCGCGCCGCGGAGCATGTCGTCGCTCCAGCGGTGGCGGTCGCGCACGACGGCGGAGGCGACGGCGTCGGAGACGTCGTCGAAGACGGCGGGCGGCAGGGACTCGGCGAAGGGGCGCAGGCTGAGCACCTCGCCGTCGAGCACCTGCTGGGCGGCGAGGGTGCGGGCTCCGTCGAGGACGGTGCCGGAGCGGCGTACGAGGTGGAAGCCGGTGGGGGCTCCGACGGGCTGGGTCTGGCCGGTGAGGCGCAGCAGCTCGGGGTAGACGTCGGCGACGGCGATGTCCTCGGGGAGGGCGACGTCGATGCGGCTGTCGGGAGCCACGACGGTGACCCTGCAGAAGCCCGTCGTTGCGGCCGTACTCACCTGTGTGACCCCCCTGGTTGGTGCCCGCACCGGCGGACGGTTCGCGGATGCGCATGCTGCGCGCGCCACCCTACCGGGCCGGTGGCCGACAGTCGGCAAGTAGGATCACCTACCCAGCCATCGCTGGGAGCTACCCCCGGGCGGAGGAGCCCCGTAAACGCCCGGGACTTGGGGGCGCCGGTCGCGACGTCCCGTCCGTATTCGAGGGATTGATGCTCCGGTGAGCCAGATCGTCGTCAAACGCCCGCCGCGGTCCCTGCCGCCCGAAGTGCCTTCGGAGGAGCTGAGGCTGGAGGCGCCGCCGGAGCTTCCGCGGGGGCAGCAGGAGGGCATGCTGATGCAGCTCCTGCCGATGCTCGGCATGGGCTCGTCCGCGGTGTTCTTCTTCATGCCGAACGGTGCGCCCATGATGAAGATCATGGGCGGCCTGATGCTGGCGTCGACGCTGGCGATGGTCGTCGCGCAGTTGATGCGCTTCCGCCGGGGTGCGCAGGGGCAAATGGCCGATGTGCGCCGGGACTACCTCAAATACCTTGCCCAGACGCGTCGTCAGGTGCGCCGGACCGCGCGGGCGCAGCGCGACGCGCAGCTGTACCTGCACCCGGCTCCCGAGCAGTTGTGGTCGGTGGTGGCCGAGGGCTCGCGGCTGTGGGAGCGGCGGGTCGGGGATCCGGACTTCGGGCAGGCGCGGCTGGGCCTGGGCGCGCAGCGGCTGTCGACGGCGCTGGTGGCGCCGGACACGGCGCCGGTGGACGAGCTGGAGCCGCTGACGGCGGGCGCGATGCAGCGCTTCCTCAAGGTGCACTCCTCGCTGGACGGCCTGCCGATGGCGGTCTCGATCCGGGCCTTCTACCACGTGGCGGTCTCGGGTGAGCCGGAGTCGGCGCGCAGTACGGCGCGGGCGCTGGTGGCGCAGCTGGCGACGCTGCACTCCCCCGAGGACCTGACGGTGGCCGTGGTGGCCTCGCGGGGTGCGGTGGAGGCGTGGGACTGGACGAAGTGGCTGCCGCACACGCAGGTGGCGGGCCAGGTGGACGGGGCCGGTACCAAGCGGCTGTTCGGCGACGACCTGGGCGAGCTGGAGGGTCTGCTGGCGCCGCGGCTGGAAGGGCGTCCGCGCTTCAGCCGTGACGTGTCGCCGGTGCTCGACCAGCCGCACCTGGTGCTGGTCCTGGACTGCGACTCCCCCGGCGGCGCGCTGGTTCCGCCGGACTCGGTGTTCGCGGCGGCCGAGGGGCTGCAGGGCGTGACCATCGTCGAGGTGGTGGCGGGCGAGCTGGACGAGCCGCGCGGCGGGCTGTCGGTCGTGGTGCGTCCGGGCCGGCTGCGCCTGGAGTCGGGCGCGGGCGTCGCGTACGAGGGCACGCCGGACACGCTGTCGCTGCCCGCCGCGGAGGCGCTGGCCCGCCAGCTGGCCCCGCTGCGCACGGGCGGCGGGGACGACGACGAGCCGCTGCTGGCCAATCTGGACTTCACGGACCTGCTGAACCTGGGGGACGCGGCCGCGGTGGACGTGTCGCGGACCTGGCGGCCGCGGTCGGCCGGTGAGCGGCTGCGCGTGCCGATCGGGGTCGGCGAGGACGGCGCTCCGGTGATGCTGGACCTGAAGGAGGCGGCGCAGGAGGGCATGGGGCCGCACGGCCTGTGCGTGGGCGCGACCGGTTCCGGCAAGTCGGAGCTGTTGCGCACGCTGGTGCTGGGTCTCGCGGTGACGCACACCTCGGAGACGCTGAACTTCGTGCTGGCCGACTTCAAGGGCGGTGCGACCTTCACCGGCATGGGGCAGATGCCGCACGTGGCGGCGGTCATCACCAACCTGGCGGACGACCTGACGCTCGTGGACCGCATGGGCGACTCGATCCGCGGCGAGCTCCAGCGGCGCCAGGAGCTGCTGCGCTCGGCGGGCAACTACGCGAACATCCACGACTACGAGAAGGCCCGCGCGGCCGGTGCGCCGCTGGAGCCGCTGGCGTCTCTGGTGCTGGTCATCGACGAGTTCTCGGAACTGCTCACGGCCAAGCCCGACTTCATCGACATGTTCATCCAGATCGGCCGCATCGGCCGGTCGCTGGGCGTGCACCTGCTGCTGGCCTCGCAGCGGCTGGAGGAGGGCAAGCTGCGCGGCCTGGACACCTACCTGTCGTACCGGATCGGTCTGCGGACCTTCTCGGCGGCGGAGTCGCGGACCGCGATCGGCGTCCCGGACGCCTACCACCTGCCGTCGGTGCCCGGTTCGGGCTACCTGAAGTTCGGTACGGACGAGATGACCCGCTTCAAGGCGGCGTACGTCTCGGGCACCTACCGCTCGGGCGGCCCTGACCTGTCGGTCGGGCTGTTCCCGGTGGAGCGGCGGCCCGCGCTGTTCACGGCGGCGCCGGTGCCGGTGGTGTACGCGGCGCCGGACCCGGCGTACCTGGCGGCACAGACGGAGCGGACGGACGACGCCCTGTCCGACACGGTGCTGGACGTGATCGTGAGCCGGCTGGAGGGGCAGGGGGTGCCGGCCCACCAGGTGTGGCTGCCGCCGCTGGACCAGGCGCCCCCGCTGGACCAGCTGCTGCCGGCGCTGGCGCCGAGCGCGGAGCGCGGGCTGCACGCCGACGGCTACACGCGGCCCGGCGGGCTCGTCGTGCCGCTGGGACTCATCGACAAGCCCTTCGAGCAGCGGCGCGAGGTGCTGTACCGGGACTTCTCCGGCGCGGCGGGCCACATGATGGTGGTCGGCGGTCCGCAGTCGGGCAAGTCGACGCTGATGCGGACGCTGATCTCCTCGTTCGCGCTCACCCACACGCCGCGCGAGGTGCAGTTCTACGGGCTGGACTTCGGCGGCGGCAGCCTGTCGGCGATCGCCGAGCTGCCGCACGTGGGCGGGATCGCCTCGCGCCTGGACCCGGAGCGGGTGCGGCGTACCGTCGCCGAGGTGGGGGGCATCCTGAACCGGCGCGAGGAGTTCTTCCGGTCGAACAACATCGACTCGATCGGCACCTACCGGCGCCGGCGGGCGGCGGGTGATCTGCCGGGCGAGCCGTGGGGGGACGTGTTCCTGGTCGTCGACGGCTGGGGCGGCTTCCGCGGCGAGTACGAGGGCCTGGAGCAGGTCGTCACGGACATCGCGGCCCGGGGCCTGGGCTACGGCATCCACGTGGTGATCACCGCGGCGCGGTACATGGAGGTGCGGGCGGCGCTCAAGGACCAGATGCTCAGCCGGCTGGAGCTGCGGCTCGGCGACGTCATGGACTCCGAGTTCGACCGCAAGGTCGCGGCGAACGTGCCCCCCGGGATGCCGGGCCGGGGTCAGGTGCCGGAGAAGCTGCACTTCCTCGGCGCGCTGCCGCGGATCGACGGCTCGCACGAGGCGGCGGACCTCTCGGAGGCCACGGCGGCCTTCGTGGACGCGGTCAAGCAGAACTGGCCGGGGCCCGCGGCTCCCGGCGTGCGGCTGCTGCCGCGCCTGCTCCACGCCGACCAGCTGCCCAAGGGCGGGGAGCACCCGCACCGCGGGATCGCGATCGGCATCGACGAGACGGACCTGGAGCCGGTGTTCGTCGACTTCGAGTCCGACCCGTTCCTGCTCGTCTTCGGCGAGAGCGAGTCGGGCAAGACGAACCTGCTGCGGCTGATCGCCCGGCAGATTTCGGAGCGCTACACGCCGGACCAGGCGCGCCTGGTGGTCGGCGACTACCGGCGCAGCCTGCTCGGGGCACTGCCGGAGGAACACCTGCTGGAGTACGCGCCGATGGCGAGCTCCCTGCAGATGCACATGGAAGCGCTGGGCGGGGTGTTCTCGCGCCGGCAGCCGCCGACCGACGTCACGCCGCAGCAGTTGCGCGACCGCAGCTGGTGGACGGGCCCGGACGTGTTCATCGTCATCGACGACTTCGACCTGGTGGCCACGAGCCAGGGCAATCCGCTGGCGCCGCTCGTGGAGTTCCTGCCCTTCGCCCGGGACACCGGCGTGCGCTTCATCATCGCGCGCAACTCGGCGGGTGCCTCCAGGTCGATGTACGAGCCGTTCATGCAGCGGATCAAGGAGCTGGGCGCGCAGGGCGTGGTGCTGTCCGGCGACCCGTCCGAGGGCGATCTCGTCGGCAATGTGCGGCCGCGCCCGATGCCGCCGGGGCGGGCCTACTTCGCCTCGCGCCGCCGGGGCACCTCGCTGGTGCAGCTGGGGCGGATGCCCGGGATGTAGCCGGCCCGGCGGCGGCCGGCCGCTGCTGTCTGCGGCGATCGCGCGGAAAGCTCTTCCCGCGGTCGCCGCAGCCCCGATAATCGGCGGTGAAGACCGCGCCACCGAGGGGAAAGGCCGCCCATGGGCACCCAGCAGGAGAAGGACGAGCTGTACGCGCTCGACATCAGCGGCGTGGAGTGGGAGGGGCCGCCCGGTACCAGCCCGGACGAGGAGCGGGTGGAGATCGCCCGGCTGCCCGAGGGCGCGGTGGCCATGCGGTCCTCGCTGGACCGCGACACCGTGCTGCGGTACACCGCGGCCGAGTGGGAGGCGTTCGTACTCGGCGCCCGGGACGGGGAGTTCGACCTCGACCGCCACCGGCCCTGAGGCCGGGCCCCGGCACGGCACGGCGAACGCCGAAGGGGCGCGCCCGGTGCGGGCGCGCCCCTTCGGCGCGTACTGCCTGTGCGGCTACCGGACTCAGAAGCCCTCGGTGAACAGGCGGGACGCCTTCTGGTCGGTGGAGCGGTAGTCGTCCTTGCCGCGCTCGATCAGCTGCGCGACGTGCTCCAGCTGGGACTTCATGTGCTCGGCCTTGCCCTTGTACTTGGCCTGGAGCTGGATGTACGAGGCGTGCGCCTCGCCGTCCCAGGTGTCCGTGACGACCTTCAGCGCCTGGTCCATGGCGGCCAGGTCGTCGACGATCTTCTTGGAGACCGTGCGGATGCGGTTGGCCATCTGCTGGACGCTCTCGTACTGGACCTTGGTGTGCCCGTCAGTACCAGCCATGTTCTTCTCCTTCGCGCTGAGCGGGGTTGCTGCCGGGAAAACGGCGTGGGTCAGATGGCGTTGAGGCCGGAGCTGTTGCCGCCCGCATTGGCCGCGACCGCCTTGAACGCCGCGCGCACGTCGTCGTCCTGGGCGTTGCTCAGGTTCTTGGTCTGGGCCACCGCGTTGTGCAGGACCCCGAGCAGGCGACGGATCTCGTCGTGGTCCTCGTTGACCACCGTCTGGGCGGAGACGAATCCCGAGGCACCCACACCGGTCCAGCCGGCGCTCACCGTGGCCAGGATGTCGGCCAGCTCGCGGGACTGGGTGGTGACGGCCTCGGCCGTTTCGGAGATCTTGTTCTTGGCCTGGACGATCGGATCGTCTGCAAGTCCGAAATTGTTGCTCATCCGAAGCTCCTCACTTCTCAATTCGCCGGCAAAACCGGCGGATTGCGTGGCGGAGCGGACATGCCCGGCGCGGATATGAGCCACGCGCCCCGGGTATCCCCCTCCGCTTCACGCGATCCCCCGATCACAGTCGTGAAGCCTGCTGTCACTCTAGCCAGTTCATCCGCACGGCCCAACACCGGTGGTCCGCTTCCGTCGATGAACGGTGACCGTTCACTGCAAACGGCGCCTGCGGCGGTGGGCATCGCGGACGACGGTCGCGGTCCCCGCGATCACGGCGATGAGGACGGCGCACATGCCCAGAGCGTACGTGCCGACGCGCTCCTCGCGCTGCTGGGCCGTCTCGCCCAGCGGCAGCGCCGCGGCCTCCGGGGCGGCCGCGGGGGGCGGGCCGGGATCCGGTACGGGGGCCCTCGGGGCCTCTCGGTCCTGGCTGAGCGCGCGCACCGGGTCGACGACGCCCCAACCCACGTAGTCGTCACGGCCCTTGACCGAGCGCTCGGCCGTGTTCTGGATCTGCCAGACGATCTGCTGGACGGACCAGTCCCCGTGCTTGGCGCGCAGCAGGGCGGCGACGCCGGCCACGTAGGGGGCGGAGAAACTGGTGCCGTTGTCGATGCACTGGCCGAAGCCGGGGACGGTGGAGACCATGTCGACCCCGGGCGCGGCGACCCCGATGAAGTCGCCGGGCTGGGAGAACGCCGCACGCTCGTTGTTGCGGTCCGAGGACGCCACCGCGAGCACGCCGGGGAAGGCCGCCGGGTAGGTCTTGCGCTTCTCGCCGCTCATGCCGTCGTTGCCCGCCGAGGCGACCACGACGACATTGGCCTCGATGGCCTTCTGGACGGACTTGGCGAGGGCGGAGTCGGAGGACAGCTGGGCGTCCGTGTCCTGTGAGATGTTGATCACCTGGGCACCCTTGGACACCGCGTGGTCGATCGCCAGGCTCAGCGACTGGGCGTCGCCCTTGCCCTGCCCGTCGTTCTGCCGGATGGGGATGATCGTGGCCTCCGGGGCCAGGCCGACGAAGCCGGTGCCCTCCTGGGGGCGCGCCGCGATCAGGCCGGCCACCTTGGTGCCGTGGCCGACGTTGTCCGCCGTGCCGTCGCCGCCCTTGGGGTCCGTGAAGTCCTTGCCGGCGCCGGTGTCGAGGGCGCCGCTGAGCTGCGGGTTGGCGCGGTCGACGCCGGTGTCGATGACCGCGACGCGGACGGCGGCGCCCTTGGCGTCCTTGCCCTTGGTGTGCGCCCACAGCTCGTCGAGCAGGAGCCGCTGGAGGGCCCAGGGGCGGTCCGCTATCTGCTTCTTCATGGGGAAGGTGCACTCGCCGGCGCCGTCGGGTCGCAGGGCGTACGGGCGCTGCGGTGGGGTGGCATGCCCGGACGCGGTCGGTGCGGTGTCCGTGTCCGGTACCGCGGCCGAGGCGGCGGCCGGGGTGGCACAGAGCGCGACGAGGGCGAGGGCGGCGGGCAGCGCGCGGCGCCGCCCCGGGGACTGGGTCATCGGCGGTTTCCTCACGAACCCTGCGGCTGGCGGGCGGAGTTGGTGTCCAGGCGCGGCCCCTTGGAGAGGAACTCCGACCACGCGATGGGCACCATGGCCGGGGTCACGCCCGCGTAGCCGAGCCGGATCTGTGCCTGGCTGGCTTCGGGGGCGCCGCCCGTGGCGCCCTTGGCCTGCTGGTCGGAGGCCCCGATCTTCGACTGCTCGCTGTCGCTGTCGCCGTTGGCCTGGACGGCGTACCGCAGACCGGTGTCGGTGACCAGGAAGAGGGACCCGCCGGCCGTGGTCTGCTTGCCCTGGACCTGGGTGTAGAGCAGGCCCGAGCCGGGGGTGACGTAGGCGCTGGTGCCGCTGGCGGTGATGTCGACGGGGAAGCCGGTGCCGGCCCAGGTGCTCAGGGTCTGGTTGCCCTGGCCGTCGACCGCGCGCAGGACGTTGCAGACGGTGTCGCGGGCGCCGGCGCCACCCGCCGCGGCCGCGCCCGCCGGTGCGCTCTGGTTGACCCGTTCGGTCTTCTTCTGCGGCCACTTGACGTCCCCGGCGAAGGGGACGGCGTCGGGGCTGAGGGACTGCAGGTCGACCTCGCGGGGCTTGCCGTGCATGTTGAGGCCGTCGGTGGCCGGGGCCGAGATCAGCAGCCAGGCCACGAAGTCGGAGACCGGCGCGACCTTCCCCGGCAGGACGACGTAGTGCTGGGTGCCGGAGCCGGTCTGGGCCATGAGCACCATGCCGACCTTGTTGTCGGCGGTGCCCAGGCCCTTCACGCCGGCGTCCGCGCCCGCCTTGCCGGGCAGCGGCGGGAAGGCCAGGTCCTCACCGGAGTTGAGGGTCGCCAGCCACGCGTCGCCGACCTGCTGGGGGGTCGCGCTGCTGCCGACCAGGGCGTTGGTCATCGTGCCGGCGGCCGGGGTGCCCTCCGGGAACTTGTACTTCGTGCCCGTCGCGTCGACCAGGTAGCGCTGCTTGCCCGGTCCGGTGCTCTGCACGTACAGCGACTGGCCGTCGGTGAGCCGGCGCGCGTCGTCCGTCAGGTGGGTCTCGCGGTCCGCGAGGACGAAGGTGGCGGTCTGCACCCCACGGCCGTTGCCGCCCGGCTGCTGGCAGACGGCCCAGCGCTTGGCCTTGGCCGCGTCCTCCTTGGCGGGGAGCCGGTCGGGCGCGTACGGGATGCCGATGATGGGGCCGCGCGGCGGCTTGCCCGCGTCCAGGACCTTGTCCTCGACCTGGACGACCTTGAACTTCTGCGGATCCAGCAGCAGTCGGGCCGAGGCCAGGTTCAACACCGGGTGGAGCCGGGTCTGGTCCTTGCCGTTCACCTTGGTCGTCAGCACCACGTACCGGGTCGTCGACTGCTTGCCCACCAGGACCTGGGTCCCCGGGTCCGCCCAGCCCTTGGGAGCCGTCGGCTTGAACATGCCCCAGGCGCCGAAGGCGGCGAGCACGACCGCCGCGACGATCACGCCCGGGACGACCGCGTGCAGCGGGCGCGGCGCACCCTCCTCGGTCCCCGTGGCGGTGGGCTGGAGGAACGCGGCCACCGTGCGCCGCTTCGCAAAGGTGTACGCGTTGAGCTCATCACGTCGTGATGCCATGACCGCCTGCTTCTCCCCGCACGGCCCGGTCGGTGAGTACGGTCCCCGGGCCTCGATTGTCGGACCGGGCACCTACTATGCCTCTTGACCGACGGCACGCACGGGCCGGGTAGGGTGAGGCTGCCGCTCAGCGCCTTCCGGACCGGGTCAATCAGGGCTTGTTGGGGTGGATTGGGGAGATTCCGGGGCCATGCGGCAGCTGTCGCGCAGCGCCGGGACTCATGGGGTCTCGCCCCGGAAAGGGGAGGTGCGCGAGTGATGGCCACCGCGACGCAGCCGCAGACTGGCGCGGACGCACCCGCACGCGGCGGGGTGACGCCGCATCCGAAGTCGAGCCCCGGCCGCTTCGGTCCGTTCCGATTGCAACAGCTCGTGCTGCTCGAAGTGGCCGCGGCCGCCCTGCTGGTGGCCTGGGTGGTCGAGCCGCTGCTGCTGGTTCCCGCCGGTGTGCTGGCCCTGCTCCTGGTGGTCCTCGCGGTCGTACGCAGGCACCAGCGCTCCCTGCCCGAGTGGATCGCCGGCGCCGTCGCCCTGCGCGCGCGCCGGCGCCGGTCCGCCTCCCTGGCCGTGCCGGCGGGCACGGAGCCGGGGCTGGCCCCGCTCGTCGAGGCCGATCCGGCTCTGCGCACCCTCACCTTCAGCGACCGCGACCGCAGGCCGGTCGGGATGATCGGCGACGGGACCTTCCTGACCGCGGTCGTGCAGGTCGACACCGACGCCACCGCGCTGCGGCCCGAGCGGGGGGCGCGGCCGCTGCCGCTGGCCGCCGTCCGGGACATCCTCGAAGTCGACGGCATCCGGCTGGAGTCCGCGCAGCTGGTGCAGCACACCCAGCCGGCGCCGGCCCCGCACCTGCCCGCCCAGTCGATGGCCACGCGCAACTACGCGCCGCTGCAAGCCCGGACGGGCACCCCGGCGGTGCGGCTCACCTGGATCGCGCTGAAACTCGATCCGGAGCTGTGCCCCGAGGCGGTGACCGCGCGCGGCGGCGGTCTGGCGGGGGCGCAGCGGTGCGTGGTGCGGGCGGCGGACCAGTTGGCGAGCCGGCTGACCGGGGCCGGGTTCAAGGCCACCGTGCTGACCGAGCAGGAACTCACGGCCGCCCTTGCGACCTCCTCGTGCGCGAACCCGATGGCGATCACCCAGGCGGGGCGCTCGGCGAGCACGGGGCGGCGTACGGAGGAGACCCCGCGGATCTGGCGCTGCGACGACCGGCGGCACACCACCTACTGGATAGCGCGCTGGCCGCAGCTCGGCGGTACGGGTGCGGCGGGGCTGCCGCAGTTCGTGGCGCTGCTGACCTCGCTGCCCGCGCTGGCGACGAACTTCAGCCTGACGATGGCCCCGGCGGAGCGCCAGGGCGTGACGCTGACCGGGCACGTACGGGTGACCGGGCGCAGTGACGAGGAACTGGTCGCCGCCCGCAGGGAATTGGAGCGGACGGCGCGGGGCGTGAAGGCCGGCCTGGTCCGCCTGGACCGGGAGCAGGTACCGGGGCTGCTGGCCTCGCTGCCGCTGGGAGGGGCGCGATGATGAGGGGCGGTTTCGGGCTGGTCGGCCCGCGGCGGGAGCGGCACGTGGTGGCGGCCGCGGACCTGGACGTCCTCGCGCTGCCCGTCGGGGACGACGGGGTGGTCATCGGGGTGGACGCGGAGGGGCGCCCTGCGGTGCTCGGCGTCAACCGGCCGACGCCCTACGAGGTCACGCTGATCGGCGGCCTGTGGACGGCGCAGGTGCTGGCGCTGCGCGCGGCGGCCACGGGGGCCCGGGTGGCGGTGGAGACCGGGCGCGGGCACGCGTGGTCCGGGCTGGCCCAGGCGGCGGGCGGCGGGCAGCAGTGCGTGACCCTGCACGAGGTGGGCCGGGTGCCCCCGCAGGGCGCGTCGGCGGGCAGCCCGGTCCTGGTGATCCGGGACTGCGGGATGCGTCCGCCGCGCGGGCGCGTGGTGGCCGGGCCCTGGCAGTCGGTGCTGACCCTGCTGCCGTACCTGAGCCCGACGGCGCCGCGGCTGCTGCGGCAGTCGTCGCTGGTGGGTGTGCAGCGGGTCTCCCCGGACGAAGCGGAACAGATCGGGCAGCTGATGGGCTTGCCGCGGCCTGCGGTGGACTCACTGCCGACGCTGGGCGACGGCGTGACACTGTGGTGCACGCCGCGGGACCGGCAGTTCGTGATGACGCAGGGGACGGAAGCGGAGACGGGCCTGCTGGGCGCGGCACGGCGGATCGACTGACCGCCGGGGCGGGGCCGGGGTCGCTGGACCCGGCGCGGGCGGACACCGGCGGCGGGGCGCGATTAGGCTGGGCGCGGGCGCGGCGTCGAGGTGGACGCCGGACCGGCGTTCGACAGACCAGGAGGACCAGTGAGCGGCGATCGGAACGAGAGGCGCGGCGGGACGTGGGACGTCCCGACGGACGATCAGTCCGACGCGGAGTCCGAACTGACGGGCGAGTTCACCATCGACTACACCCCGCCGGCCTGGTACACGCAGGGTGCGGCTCCGGCCGCGCAGGTGCCGGGGCTGCCTGAGGGCAGCGGTTTCGAACCCCACCGCCCGTCGGACGCGGACTCGCCCTCGACGATGCGGATCGCGCCGCCGGCGCCGCGGACGGCCTCGGACGGCGCGGGTCTGCCCGCTCCCCTGCCGGCGCCGGGCCCGGCCGCCCCGGTCCCGTCGCACGGGTCCCCGGCCCCGGACGGAGCGGCTTCGCCTCCCCGGAAGCCGGTTGCGGCCGATGCCGCCCCGGCGTCGGCTGCCACCCCGGAGCCCGCACCGTTCGGCACCCCGGCCCCGGCCCCGGCCTGGCAGGTCCCGGCCCCGGCGCCGGACGGGACCCCGGAGCCCGCGCCGTTCGGCACCGCCGCACCGGGCTACCCGCCCTCGACGCCGGGCGAGACTCCCGCGCCCGCGCCGTTCGCCGCCACCGCACCGGCTGACGCGCCGGCCTACCCGGCTGCGAGGCCGGGCGAGACCCACGCGCCCAAGCCGTTCGACGCCCCGGCACCCGCCGACGCCGCCCCGGCGGCCCGGCCCGGCCCGACGACGGACGGGACCACGGAGCCCGCAGCGTTCGACGCCGCCGCACCGGGCTACCCGCCCTCGACGCCGGGTGAGACCCCCGCGCCCGCGCCGTACGACACCCCGGCGGCCCGGCTCGCAGCGACGCCGGACGGGACCCCCGCGCCCGCGCCGTTCGGCGCCACCGCGCCGGCTGACGCGCCGGCTGACGCGCCGGCCCCGGCGGCCGGAGGGGCCCGGTCGCCCGAGCCCTTCGGCACGCCGCGCCCGGCGGAAGCCCCCGCCGCGGCCGCATCGGCCGCATCGGCCCCGTGGGCGGACGAGGCTTCCGCGTCCGAGCAGTTCGGCGCCCCGGCGCCGGCCGACGCGGCCCCGCCGTACACGCCCCCGGCCCCCTCCGAGGGGTCTCCGGCGCCGCACGAAGCGCCGTCGCAGGGCGAGGTCCCGGCGTCCGCGCCGGCCGACGCGGCCGTCTTCGGGGATCCGGCCCCCGTGGCCGACTCGGGTCGGCCCACCCCGGCGGCGCCGTCCTTCCCCGCCCCCGACCGGGGCGGCCCGCACGATACCCCCGCCGAGGGCACGCCCCTGCCGGCGCCCACCGGACACCCGGTAGCGCCGCCGGTCATCCCTGCGGAGGTACCGCCCGCCGCCGCGGAGGCACCGTTCGGGGGGCCTGGTGGGGAACTGCCGCCGCTGCCGCCCGCGTTCGCGCCCCAGGACCCCTACTCCTTCCCGGCGCCGGCTCCGGCCCCGCCCCAGCCGCCGCACCAGGCCCACCCCCAGCCCCACACTCCCCCGTACGACCCCCGTTCCGCGGCCCAGTGGCCCGCCGGCCCGCACCAGCAGCCGCCGCAGCCGCACGACCCCCGCTACGCGGCGGCCGGCCAGGGCTCCGGCGGGGCCCCGCTCGGTTACACCGCCGCCGTGGAGCTCTCCTCCGACCGCCTCCTGCGCAACAAGCAGAAGCCCAAGAACAACAACGGTGGCGGCGGCCTCTTCCGCTTCGGCGGCAAGGCGGCCGAAGCCGAGCGCCAGCGCAAGCTCGAGCTGATCCGCACCCCGGTCATGTCCTGCTACCGCATCGCCGTCATCAGCCTCAAGGGCGGCGTCGGCAAGACCACGACCACCACCGCGCTCGGCGCCACCCTCGCCACCGAGCGCCAGGACAAGATCCTGGCCATCGACGCGAACCCGGACGCCGGCACCCTCGGCCGCCGCGTCCGCCGTGAGACCGGCGCGACCATCCGGGACCTGGTCCAGGCCATCCCGTACCTGCACTCCTACATGGACATCCGCCGGTTCACCTCCCAGGCCCCCTCCGGCCTGGAGATCATCGCCAACGACGTGGACCCGGCCGTCTCCACGACCTTCAACGACGAGGACTACCGCCGCGTCATAGAGACGCTGGGCCGCCAGTACCCGATCATCCTCACCGACTCGGGCACCGGCCTCCTCTACTCCGCGATGCGCGGCGTCCTGGACCTGGCCGACCAGCTGATCATCATCTCGACCCCGTCCGTGGACGGCGCCAGCAGCGCCAGCACCACCCTGGACTGGCTCTCCGCCCACGGCTACGCCGATCTCGTCTCCCGCTCGCTCACCGTCATCTCGGGGGTCCGCGAGACCAGCAAGATGATCAAGATCGAGGACATCGTGCAGCACTTCGAGACCCGCTGCCGCGGTGTCGTCGTGGTGCCCTTCGACGAGCACCTCGCGGCCGGCGCCGAGGTCGACCTCGACATGATGCGGCCCAAGACCCGCGAGGCGTACTTCAACCTCTCCGCCCTGGTGGCCGAGGACTTCGTCCGGGCGCAGCAGCAGGCCCCGCAGGGCCACTGGGGAGCCCCTCAGCAGCCCCACCACCCGCAGCAACCCCCGCCCCCGCAGCAGCCGTACGGCCAGCCGCAGGGTCCGTCCCCCTACCAGCAGCCGCAGCCGCCCTACGGCCAGCCCTACCCGCAGCCCGGCCAGCCGTGGCAGCAGCCCCCGGCCCCGCAGCCGCCCGCCCCACAACAGCCGCAGCAGCCACAGCAGCCGCATCCCCAGCAGCCCCAACAGCCCCCGCGCGACCCCCGGCTCGGCTGACCGCCCAGGCCCAGCAGAAAGGGCCCGTTCCGCCCCGGACCGCGTTCGCGGTCCGGGGCGGAACGGGCCCTCGCCCGTCCGGCGTCAGCGCATGTCGTAGGCGTCCGTCAGCACCCGCGCCCGCTTCACGTCGTCCGCGATCGCCTCCAGCAGCCCGTCCAGCGACTCGAACTTGGCCATCCCCCGCACGTACGCGAGGAAGTCGACGGCCACGTGCTTCCCGTACAGGTCCAGCCCGATCCGGTCGATCGCGTACGCCTCCACGGTCCGCTCGGTGGCGTCGAACTGCACGTTCGTCCCGACCGAGATCGCCGCCGGCATCCGCTCGCCGTCAGCCGTCAGCCAGCCCGCGTACACCCCGTCCGCCGGGATCGCGGTGTGCGGCTGCGTCTCGACGTTCGCCGTCGGGTAGCCGAGCTCGCGCCCGCGCTGCGCACCGCGCACCACGACGCCCTCGACCCGGTGCGGGCGGCCGAGGATCTCGGCGGCGCCCTCCATGTCGCCCTCGGCGACCAGCTTGCGGGCGAGCGTCGAGGAGAACGGCACACCGCCGCCCGCCTCGCCGCGCTCCACCAGGTCCACGACCTCGACCTCGTAGTCGTAGGTGGCGCCCAGCTCGGTCAGGAAGGCGACATTGCCGGCGGCCCGGTGGCCGAAGCGGAAGTTCGGGCCTTCGATGACGGCCCGCGCGTGCAGCTTGTCGACCAGCACCTTGACGATGAAGTCCGCCGGGGACAGCTGCGAGAACTCCGCCGTGAAGGGCAGGATCAGCAGGGCGTCGACACCCAGACCGGCCATCAGCTCGGCGCGCCGGTCGTAGCGGGCCAGGATCGGCGGGTGGCTGCCGGGGCGCACGACCTCGCTGGGGTGCGGGTCGAAGGTGACGACGACGGACGGGACGCCGAGCGCGCGCGCCGTGGCCACCGCCCGTCCGATGATCAGCTGATGACCGCGGTGCACGCCGTCGTAGGAGCCGATGGTGACGACGCTGCGTCCCCAGTCCTGGGGGATGTCCTCCAAGCCACGCCAGCGCTGCACTGTGACCGCTCCTCGCCCGAACCCGTGTAGGCCTTGTACTGATTGCCGATTACAGGTCTAAGACTGCCATGCCGGTGCCCGCGGGCCCGCATCGGCGTCCGCGCGGGACGACCGCAGCGCCGTATCGTCACATCACCTCCGGGCCGGCCCCGCCGACGCTCTCCGCCGTCCGCCACGCGCCCGGGCCCGGCAGGGGCGCCTCTCCGGCGCCCGCCCGCGCGGGCGGGCGCGCCACGAGCGCACCGAAGGCCGGCTCGCAGCCGGCCGGCTCCACCGTCCGCCGTCCGAAGGCCGCCGGTCCGCCCGGGACCCCGCGCACCTGGCGCCCGGTGCGCCGCAGCAGCTCCCGCGTCGTGCCTTCCGGCCGCGCGGCGGCCCCGGCCCCGGCGGCCCCGAGGAAGGCGTCGAGCACCCGCGGATCGGTCTCCTCGCGCAGCAGTACCTCGGCCAGCTCGGTCCGCAGCGGGTACGAGGGCGGCCCGCCCGGCGCGGCCAGTACGGCGGCCAGCTCGGCCCGCACGCCCGCCGGAGCGGACCGCATCAGGCCGAGGACCAGCGGGCGCAGCACGGGCTCGGCGGCGGGGCCCTGCTCCAGGCGCAGGGCCACGAAGGCGGCGGCGTGCGGTGCGTCCTCGGGGTGGCGGGTGAGGTGCTCGCGCACGAGGTCGGCCGCGCACCGGTCCGGCCCGGGGGTGGTCAGCGCGGCCAGGGCGCGCAGCACCTCCGCGTCGGCCCGGGCCCGCAGGGCGGCGAAGACCGGGTTGGGATCGGGCAGTACGGGCAGCGCCGCGACCAGCGCCGAGGCGGGGAGCCGGGAGCCGCACGCCGGGTCGAGGAAGCAGGCGAGGGCGTCGGGCAGGTAGCGGCCCCGCGTCATGGGGTCGCGGAGCAGTACGGCCAGGGCGCTGCCGTGCACGCCGGGGTCGGCGGGGCGGGCGAGCAGCGCCCGGGCGGCGTGGCGCAGCAGCTCGCGGTCGGCGGGGGTGCGCACGTGCGGGGCGGTGGCGAGCGCGTGGGCGGCGGCCGCGAGGTGGCGTGCGGGCCGTTCGTCGTGGGCCCAGCGGTGCACGGCCCGGCACAGGGCGGTGGGCTCCTCCTCGGCGAGCGCGGCGAGCAGCTCGCCGGCGCGGGGGTGGGCGGTGGTGACGAGCGCCTCGGTGAGGTCGTCCGGGGCGAGCCGGCGGTGGGTGTGGAGCAGGGCCTGGGCGGCGGTGGCGACGGTGGCTCCGGGCCGGCCGCGCAGCCGCCGCCCGTCGGTGAACCAGGCGCACAGCAGGGGCTGTACGAGCCGGGGGTCGCGGGTGAGGCGGCGGGCGGCGGCGTCGAGGTAGCGCTCGCCCGGGACCGCTTCGGCGGGGTCGGCGGGCAGCAGCCGGCGCAGCAGGTCGAGGCGGTCGGATTCGGGCAGCTTGAGCCGGTTCCAGAACCAGCCGCCGAACTCGCCCGGGCCGCAGCGGGCCACGTGCTCGGCGAGGGCGTGCAGTACCGGCAGGTGGGTCCGGGCGTCGGGGGACCGGAGCAGGGTCTCGCGCAGCAGGCGGGTGGCCCACCAGGCCGGGTCGGCGGATCCGTACGGGCCGGGGGCCGCGGTCCCGCCGTCCTCGAAGAGGCGGTTGAGGCGGTGGAGGAGGTGCATGAGCTCTTTGCGCAGCCTGTCGGGGGGCAGGGCGCTCAGGGCTTCCAGAAGGGGGCCGGTCCGGGGCCGGGGTGCGGGGAGCTGTGCCGCGGCGGGGCGGTGGACGAGGGCGGCGAGGGCGGTCGGGACGTCCAGGTGCCCGGCCTGGATCCAGTCGGACAGCTCCTCGTGGGCGAAGCGGTAGCCGGGTCCGGCGGGCACCAGCAGCCCCTCGGTGAGCACCGCGGCGGCCCAGCCGGTGCGCCGCGGGAACAGCGTCTCGAAGGAGGTCCGGTCGAGCGCGCCCTGTCCGGGGCCCAGGCAGTGCCGGGCGGCCTCGTGGACCCGCCCGGCCACCCGCGCGGCCAGGCGCCGGACCCCGGGCCCGTGCACCTGGCCGGGTCCGGCGTGTGAGGCGGCGATGCGGACCGCGGTGCGCAGGCACAGCAGGTCCAGGTGGGCGGCGAAGACCTCGTCGCGGCCGGGCCGGCCGGCCGTGACCCCGGCGGCGCGGATCCCGGCGAGCAGGTGCAGGGTGAGCGGGTGGCGGGCGTCGGGCTCCCGGAGCGCGTCGGCCGGGATGCCGAGCCGGGCCCGGGCGGTCTCGGCCCCGGCCGGGGTGAAGTCGCCGAGCGGGAGGGCGGGCGGCATCCGGCGGTCCGGGCGGGCGGGGGTGTGCAGGACCTCGGGCGGGCACAGGGCGCCGGCCCGCTCCCAGTGCTCGGGCCGGGCGGCGACGGCCAGCCGGGCTCCGCTCGCGCGCAGCCGGCGCACGGTGGCCGCGGCCCAGGGTCCCAGCCGGTGCGCGAGCTCCGGCGGCATCTCCTGCGGGGCGTCGAGCACGACGAGCAAGCCGCTCCCGACGGCGGCCGCCACAGCCGCAACCGCATCCGCGCCTGTTCCGGGACGGGGAGCGGCACCGGGGCCGGAACCGTGGCCGGCGGGCCGGGCGGGGCCCGTCACGATCCGGGCCGCCGACGTCAGCGCACGCGTCACCGCGTCGAACAGGGAGGCGTCGCCCGCCCGCAGGTCGGCCCCGCGCAGCCACAGCGTCGGCGCGGGACGGGCTCCCCGTGCCCGGCGTCCGGCCAGGGCCGCGAGAGCCGTGGTGCGGCCCGTACCCGGGGCCCCCACCAGGCCGAGGACCAGTCGGTCCCCCGTCGTGAAGGCGTCCAGCTCGGCCGCGACAACCGGTCGCTCCACGGGTTCGGACGGCGGCTGCCAACCGGTCGTTGCGAAGGCCGCGCCCATGGTCGCGCCGGTCAGTTCCATGACCCCGGCGAGATTCAGATCGCCCCCGTACGCCGGCACCGTCACGGCGTTGCGTTCCAGCAGCGCGGCCAGCGGACCGGCCGGGTCGGCCCCCGCCGCCGCCCGCAGGGCCACCGCGAGGCCGCCGGAGCGGTGTTCCGCCCGCAGAGCGGTGCCCAGCACCGCGAGCACCGCTCCGGTGCGGGCGTCGAGGACGGGGCCGCCGCAGGTCTCCCCACCCAGCAGCAGCGCGTCCCGCCCGTCCGTCCCGATCGCCAGCTCCACCACCGCGCTCGCGGGCACGGCGTGCAGCCGGCCGGTGTGCGGGCGGGTGACCTCCGTGCCCCTCAGCACCCGCGCCTGCCGCCACCCCCGCGCGGGCAGCGTCACGTACGTCCCCGGTGCGATCGCGCCGCGCACCGACACCGGCAGCGGCCGCACCCCGAGCCCGTCGGAGCGCACGAGCGCCAGCGCGAGCCCGGGCAGCGCCGTCACGTCCCCCGCCCCGGCCCGCCAGGTCCGCCCGGCCGGGCCCGGCGCGCACAGCAGCAGCCGGTCCTGTCCCGCCACGACGTCGTGCGAGGTCACCACCGTCCCGCGGTCGTCGGCGACGAAGCCGCTGCCGCGCGGCCGTCCTTCGGGATCGCGGATCGTGACGAGCTGCGCCCCGCTCCCCGCCGTACCCTCCGCGCCACCTCCGGTGATCCCGTCCGCCATGGCCGCACCACTCCCCGTACCGCTCCCCCGCGACGCCCCCTCGGCACGACGGTAGGCAGGCGAAGATAAGCACGAAAGCACGCGGGACGAACGCGCCCCCCTACGCTCCCTCGATTCACTCCGAGCGCCTGCTCGGACGGGTGAATAACGGGGCCGGGGTGGATAGAGACCTACCCGAGGGGGGTCGTGGAGCGGTGAGCAGCAGACGGTGTGCGCTCACCGCTCCACGTCAAGGGACGACGAGGGGCGCCGGGGGTCAGACGAAGACGGCGAGAGACTTGGCCTTGCCGCCCTTGTTCTCCACGAGCCCGAGCAGATCGCCCTGCGGCCCGTAGACCGCCACGGTCCGGCCTGCCTCGTACTCCTGCGGCATGTCGATCCGCACGCCGTTGGCGAGCAGCGAGGCCCGCCGGGCGTCCAGGTCCCAGCGGGGGAAGGCGGCGGACGCGGCCTCGCCGATCGGCATGACGGTCAGCTCCTCCTGGAGCTGGTCCAGCGTGCGCGCCCGGTCGATCTTGTACGGGCCGACCCGCGTGCGCCGCAGCGCGGTCAGGTGCCCGCCGACGCCGAGGCCGGCGCCCAGGTCACGGGCGAGCGCGCGGATGTACGTACCGCTGGAGCAGACGACGGAGACGACGAGGTCGACGACCTTGGTGCCGTCCTCGGCCTCCGCCTCCCGCATGTCGTACACCTGGAAGGAGGAGACGGTCACCGGCCGGGCCGGGATCTCGAAGTCCTCGCCGTCCCGCGCGCGCTTGTAGGAGCGCACGCCCTTGATCTTGATCGCACTGACCTTGGACGGGACCTGCATGATCTCGCCCGTCAGCGCGGCGATCCCCGCGTCCACGGCCTCGCGGGTGACCCCGCCGGCGTCCGTGGACGAGGTGATCTCGCCCTCGGCGTCGTCCGTCAGGGTGTCCTGGCCCAGGCGGATCGTGCCGAGGTACTCCTTCTCCGTGAGCGCGAGGTGGCCGAGGAGCTTGGTGGCCTTCTCGACGCCCAGGACCAGCACGCCCGTCGCCATCGGGTCGAGGGTGCCGGCGTGGCCCACGCGGCGGGTCTTCGCGATCCCGCGCATCTTCGCGACCACGTCGTGCGACGTGAAACCGGACGGCTTGTCGACGATGACAAGGCCTCCCCCGGCCTCCGGCCGGGAGGGGCCCCCGGGAGTCTTCCCTGCGTCGTTGCTCATTCCGCGGCTGCGTCCTCGTCGTCGTCCTCGTCCGGCTTCTTGTACGGGTCGGCCTCGCCGGCGTACTTGGCGCCGGAGGAGACCTCGCGCACCTGGGCGTCGGAGGTCCGCGCCTTCTCGAGGAGGTCCTCGATGGTCTTGGCGTTCTCCGGGAGGGCGTCCGCGACGAAGGTCAGGGTGGGCGTGAACTTGGTGCCCGCCGCCCGGCCGACCGCGGAGCGCAGGACGCCCTTGGCGCTCTCCAGGCCCGCTGCCGCGCTGGCCCGGTCCTCGTCGTCCCCGTACACCGTGTAGAAGACCGTGGCCTCCCGCAGGTCGCCGGTGACCCGGGTGTCCGTGATGGTCACGTGCGTCCCGAGGCGGGGGTCCTTGACGCCGCGCTGCAGCTTCTCGGCCACCACCTCCCGGATGAGGTCCGCCAGCTTCTTCGCCCGCGCATTGTCGGCCACTGGTCCGTCTCCTTCTTTCTTGCAGACAAGCAATCAGTCTTCATCACCGTGGAGGCGCCGCCGTACGGACAGCAGCTCCACTTCCGGACGCGCCGCGACCAGCCGCTCGCAGCGGTCCAGTACGTCCGAGAGGAACCCCGCGTCCCCGCTCACCAGGGCGACCCCCAAGCGGGCCCTGCGGTGCAGGTCCTGGTCGCCCACTTCAGCCGCGCTCACGGCGAACTTGCGTTGGAGCTCGGCCACGATGGGCCGGACGACGGAGCGTTTCTCCTTCAGCGAGTGGACGTCGCCGAGGAGCAGATCGAAGGACAGAGTCCCCACGTACATGCAATTGCCGGATATCCCGCCGGTGCGGGTTCGGTGGCCTGCCGGCCTTCGCTCGGCAGGGTCACCAGAACCGTACACGCAACGGCCGGGGCCGATCGACGGATATTCCGCCGACCGGCCCCGGTGTTACGAGTTACGACACGGTGCGAACCGCCTCGCGCTTACGCGCGGGGCTTCTCGCGCATCTCGTACGTCGCGATGACGTCGTCGATCTTGATGTCGTTGTAGCTGCCGAGGTTGATACCGCCCTCGAAGCCTTCGCGAATCTCGGTGACGTCGTCCTTGAAGCGGCGCAGACCGGAGATGTTGAGGTTCTCCGCGATGACCTTGCCATCGCGGATGAGCCGCGCCTTGGTGTTGCGCTTGACCTCGCCCGACCGGATGAGGACACCGGCGATGTTGCCCAGCTTGGACGAGCGGAAGATCTCGCGGACCTCCGCCGTACCGAGCTCGACCTCTTCGTACTCCGGCTTGAGGAGGCCCTTCAGAGCCGCCTCGATCTCCTCGATGGCCTGGTAGATCACCGAGTAGTAGCGCACGTCGACGCCCTCGCGGTCCGCCATCTGCGCGGCACGGCCGGCCGCACGGACGTTGTAACCGATGACGATGGCGTCGGAGCCCATCGCCAGCGAGATGTCGGACTCGGTGACCGCACCCACACCGCGGTGCAGGACCCGGATGTCGACCTCTTCACCGACGTCGAGCTGGAGCAGCGAGGACTCGAGAGCCTCGACCGCACCGGACGCGTCGCCCTTGATGATGAGGTTGAGTTCCTGGACCAGACCGGCCTTGAGCACGGAGTCGAGGTCCTCGAGGGACACGCGACGGACGCGCTTGGCGAAGTTGGCGTTGCGCTCACGCGCAGCACGCTTCTCGGCGATCTGACGGGCCGTGCGGTCCTCGTCGACGACGAGGAAGTTGTCGCCGGCGCCGGGGACGTTGGTGAGACCCAGGACCAGGACGGGGGTCGACGGACCCGCTTCCTCGACGTTGTTGCCCTTGTCGTCGAGCATGGCGCGCACTCGGCCGTAGGCGTCGCCCACGACCATCGTGTCGCCGACGCGGAGGGTACCGCGCTGGACGAGGACGGTGGCGACGGCACCGCGGCCGCGGTCGAGGTGGGACTCGATCGCAATACCCTGAGCGTCCTGCTCCGGGTTGGCACGCAGGTCGAGCGAGGCGTCGGCGGTGAGGACGACGGCCTCCAGCAGGGAGTCGATGTGCAGACCCTGCTTGGCGGAGATGTCGACGAACATCGTGTCGCCGCCGTACTCCTCGGCGACCAGACCGAACTCGGTGAGCTGACCGCGCACCTTGACCGGGTCGGCACCCTCGACGTCGATCTTGTTGACCGCGACGACGATCGGGACGCCGGCGGCCTTGGCGTGGTTGAGCGCCTCGATCGTCTGCGGCATGACGCCGTCGTTGGCCGCGACCACGAGGATCGCGATGTCGGTCGACTTGGCACCACGGGCACGCATGGCGGTGAACGCCTCGTGACCCGGGGTGTCGATGAAGGTGATCTTGCGCTCTTCACCGTTGACCTCGGTACCGACCTGGTAGGCACCGATGTGCTGGGTGATGCCGCCGGCCTCGCCCGCAACGACGTTCGTCTTGCGGATGGCGTCGAGCAGTCGGGTCTTACCGTGGTCGACGTGACCCATGACGGTCACGACCGGCGGACGCGGCATGAGGTATTCCTCGCCGCCCTCGTCCTCGCCGAACTCGATGTCGAAGCCCTCGAGGAGCTCGCGGTCCTCTTCCTCCGGGCTGACGATCTGGACGACGTAGTTCATCTCGCCGGCCAGCATTTCGAGCGTCTCGTCGGAGACGGACTGCGTGGCAGTGACCATCTCGCCGAGGTTCATCATCACGGCGACGAGCGACGCCGGGTTGGCGTTGATCTTCTCCGCGAAGTCGGTGAGGGAGGCACCGCGCGACAGGCGAACGGTCTCGCCCTGGCCGCGCGGCAGCATCACGCCGCCGACCGACGGGGCCTGCATGGCCTCGTACTCCTGGCGCCTCTGACGCTTGGACTTGCGACCACGACGGGCCGGACCGCCGGGACGGCCGAAGGCACCCTGCGTGCCACCACGGGCACCGGGACCGCCGGGACGCCCGCCGAAGCCGGGACGACCGCCGCCACCGGCACCGGCCGGACCGCCGCCGAAGCCGCCGCCACCGGGACGCGGGCCGCCGAAGCCGCCACCGCCGCCGGGACGCGAGCCCGGACCAGCCGGACGGCCGGCGAAGCCGCCGCCACCGGGACGAGCAGCGCCGCCACCGGGACGACCTGCGCCGCCCGTACCGGGACCACGGCCACCGGGGCCGCCACCGGGACGGGGACCGGGACCACCGGCAGCGGGACGCTGCGGCATCATGCCCGGGTTCGGACGGTTGCCACCGGGAGCACCACCCGGACGCGGGGCGCCGCCCTGCGGGCGCGGCATGCCGCCCGGGGTCGGACGGCCTGCGCCGGCGCCCTGCGGACGCGGGGCGCCGCCGGGGCCGCCCTGCGGGCGGGGAGCACCCTGGCCGCCGCCGGCGCCGGGGGCGCCGGGACGGGGAGCGCCGGCCGGACGGGGCGCCTGCGGGCGCGCCATGCCGGTGGAGCCACCAGAGGTGAAGGGGTTGTTGCCCGGACGGGGACCGGCCGGACGGGCGCCCTGCGGACGCGGGGCCTGAGCGCCACCGGGGCGCGCGGCCTGGCCGCCGGGGGCGGAGCCGGCCGGACGCGGGGCGCCGGGACGGGCACCGCTCTGGCCGCCCTGGGCCGCCGGACGCTGCTGCGCCGGGCGGGGGCCGGGGGCGGCCGCGGCGGGACGCTCGGTGCGCGCCGGGGCGGCCGGGGCCGCCGGAGGCGCGGTGAACTCGGTCGCCACGGGCGCCGCCGGAGCGGGCTTGGGGGCGGCCGGAGCCTTCGGGCCGGGACGCGGGCCGGAGGCGGCCGGAGTCACCGGGGTGCCGGCGGACGGAGCCTCGGCGGCGGCCGGCTTGGGGGCCGGAGCCGGTGCACCGGGCTTCGGGGCAGCGGGACGTGCAGCCGCACCCGGGGTCGGTGCCCCGGGCTTGGCGGGGGCGGCCTTGCGGGGCGCACCCGGCTTCGCAGCGGACTTGCCGGCGTTGCCGCCGGGCCCCTGCAGTGCGTCGGTCAACTTGCGTACTACCGGCGCCTCGATCGTCGAGGACGCCGAACGGACGAACTCACCGAGTTCCTGGAGCTTGGCCATGACGACCTTGCTCTCAACTCCGAACTCCTTGGCGAGTTCGTATACCCGGACCTTAGCCACTTCGCTCCTTTTAGGTCCGGGTTACGCCGGACCGTTGCTACTTCATGGGCGTACTCATCGCGTACTCATCGAGTGCTCATCGCAATCTCGACCTACTTCCAACTCGCGAGGTACCTGACCGCACGGGGTATCCGTGCCGTTCTACGTCTTACGGTGTCGCCTCGGCCTCAACGGCCACGGCTCGGCGCACTTCCGCCGTGTCGAGCGCTCCGGCGGACCTGAGGGCCCGGGGGAACGCCCGGCGGCGGACCGCCTGGTCGAGGCAGACCACGGCGGGGTGCACGTAGGCACCCCGGCCGGGCAGCGTACCGCGTGGATCGGGGACGCATGCGTCCCCTACCGCCACGATGCGCAGCAGATCGTTCTTGGCCGCTCGCTCCCGACACCCCACACAGGTGCGTTCGGGGCATGCGCGGGCTTGCGTCCGGCCAGACACGCCTAAGTCTACCTCCCCGTACCGACCTCACCCCTACGAGTGATGAATCGAACGGCGTTGTTGTGTCCATTGCCTCGCGATCCGCCGCCCAAACATCGGCGTCGGACGCGCGAGATCCTGTCTACCGTCCGGTAAGCCCCGGGCGGTAGCGGATTTATTCCCCGTCCCGGTCCGAGCCGGCGTCCGGGGACGTCTCGGTGTCGGGGCGGATGTCGATGCGCCAGCCGGTGAGCCGCGCGGCGAGGCGGGCGTTCTGGCCCTCCTTGCCGATGGCCAGCGACAGCTGGTAGTCGGGCACGGTCACCCGCGCGGAGCGGGAGTCCCAGTCCACGACCTCGACGCGGCTCACCCGGGCGGGTGACAGCGCGTTCGCGACCATTTCCGCCGGGTCGTCCGACCAGTCGACGATGTCGATCTTCTCGCCGTGCAGTTCGGCCATGACGTTGCGCACACGGCTGCCCATCGGGCCGATGCAGGCGCCCTTCGGGTTCAGGCCCGAGCGGGTGGACCGGACGGCGATCTTCGTGCGGTGACCGGCCTCACGGGCGATCGCCGAGATCTCGACGCTGCCGTCCGCGATCTCCGGGACCTCCAGCGAGAAGAGCTTCTTCACCAGGTTGGGGTGCGTGCGCGACAGGGTCACGGACGGGCCGCGGACACCCTTCGCCACGCGCACGACGTACGCCTTCAGGCGCAGCCCGTGCGTGTACTCCTCGCCGGGAACCTGCTCCTGCACGGGCAGGATGGCCTCCAGCTTGCCGATGTCGACGAGGACGTTCTTGGGGTCCTTGCCCTGCTGGACGACGCCGGTGATGACATCGCCCTCGCGGCCGGCGAACTCGCCGAAGGTCAGGTCGTCCTCGGCGTCGCGCAGACGCTGGAGGATCACCTGCTTGGCGGTCGTCGCGGCGATCCGGCCGAAGTCCGACGGGGTGTCGTCGAACTCCTTCGGCTCCTGGCCCTCTTCGAGGTCCCTCGGGTCCTCGGTCGCCCACACGATCACGTGGCCGTTGGTGCGGTCCAGCACGACGCGTGCGCGGCGGAAGCTCCCCTCGGTCCGGTGGTACGCGATGAGGAGGGCCGACTCGATCGCCTCGACGAGCAGGTCGAAGGAGATCTCCTTCTCCCGGACCAGACCCCGCAGGGCACTCATGTCGATGTCCACGACTACGCCTCCTCTTCCTTCTTGTCCTTGCGGCTGAACTCGATCTCGACACGCGCCTTGGCGATGTCGGTGAAAGCAATGTGGCGGACGGTCGCCTTGCGGCCCTTCACGCCCGGGATCTCGAGGTCCATCCCCTCGTCGCCGACGCCGAGGATGCGGGCGATCAGTTCCCCGCCCTCGGCCAGCTGGAACTTCACGAGGCGGCCGGTCGCCCGTACGTAGTGGCGGTGCTCGGTCAGCGGGCGGTCCGCGCCCGGCGAGCTCACTTCGAGGACGTACTCGTCCTCACCCATCACGTCGCTCGCGTCGAGCAGGTCGGAGACCTCACGACTCAGCTCGGCGCACGCGTCCAGCTCCACGCCCTCGTCGGAATCCACGATGATGCGCAGCATCCGGCGCTTGCCCGCCCGGGACGTCTCGATCTCCTCGAGGTCCAGGCCCCTGGCGGCGGCGAGCGGCTCCAGCAATACGCGCAGCCTGTCGCTCTGGGTGGTGCTCATCCGGGTGACTCCTCGGCCGCGTGTGCTGTTGTGGTTCCGTCGTGCGTCAGGTCAAAGGGTATCCGGTCGCGGAGGGTGTTGCCGTCCGCCCTGTGGACAGGGCCCCGGGTACCGTGATCACAGCCTGCTCCGCCCTTCAGCCCCGAGGACGTCACCGTGCCCTGGACTCCGCCCTTGAGCCCCTCGCGCAGGAGCCTGTTCTGCGGCGCCGCCGGTGTGGCCGGCGCCGCGCTCCTCACCGGGTGCTCCGACGGGAGCGCGCCCGGCAGGCATGCCGGGATTCCACTCGAACGGCGGCTGCGGGAGGCGGCCGTTCGTGACAGTACGCGCTTGCTGGAACGTTACGACACCACCGCCGCCGCCCATCCGGCTCTGGCGGAGCGGCTCGCTCCGCTGCGGGCAGCCGTCGCCGCCCATGCGGCGGCCCTGTCGCCCACCCCGCCCGGTACGCCCACGCCCGCTCCTCCCGGCTCCGCGGCCCCGTCCGCCTCGGCCTCACCGTCCGGCGGCACCGGGGCGGCCGCGCCGGCCGGGGGGCCGGTGCCCGCGGTACCCGCCGAGGCGCTGACCGCGCTCGCGGACGCCGAGCGGAGCCTGTCGCAGGCCCGCACCATCGACCTGGCCGGGGCGCCGGGGGAGCTGGCCCGGCTGCTGGCCTCGGTGGCCGCCTGCGGCGCCGTGCACGCCTTCCTGCTGACCTCGACCCCCGGAGCCGCGTCGTGAACCCCGAGCCCACCTCCGCCGGCCGGGCCCTGGAGGCGGCGCAGGCCGCCCTGGCGGCCGAGCACGCGGCCGCCTACGGCTACGGGGTGATCGGCGCCCGCGTCGCGGGCCCCCGTGCGGCGGAGGCCCGCGAGGCGTACGGCGTCCACCTCGCACGGCGCGACTCCCTCACCCGGACCGTGCGGGAGCTGGGCGGTGCGCCCCGCCCCTCGGAGGCGGCGTACGCCCTGCCGTTCCAGGTGCGCACGCCCGGCGACGCGGAACGGCTGGCCGCCGGGATCGAGGACCGGGTGGCGGGCGCCTACTCCGATCTGGTGCGGGCCGCGGAGGGTCCGCTGCGCCGCGAGGCGGCCGACGCGCTGAGCGCCGCGGCCGTGCGCGCGGCACGCTGGCGCGGTGTCGGCGTAGCCTTCCCTGGGCTCACCGAAAAGCGCTGAAGTGGCGAAAGGGGCCCCGCACAGCTGAAAGGGACCACGCACGCATGGCTTTCGAACCGCCGCAGCGGCTCGTACGGGCGCTCGGCGAGATGCCGCAACCGGCGCAGGACGCGGCCTGGCTGGGGCAGTTGCCCCGTCTGGCCGAGGCCGCGCTGGCGCGGCGCGAGGTGCAGGCCCAGCGGGTGCAGGCTCCGGGCGGGCGCAGCAGCCTGGTCGTCCTCGTCCGGTACGCCGACGGGACCCCGGCCGCGCTGAAGCTGGCGCCGCCGCACGCCCGGCCCGACCGGGAGCTGGCGGCGCTGGCGCACTGGGGCGGTTTCGGGGCGGTACGGGTCCTCGATTCGCGGTACCACGAGGACGACGGGGCGCTGCTGCTGGAGCGGCTGCACCCGGAGGTGTCCCTGCGCTCCCTGCCCGAGACGAAGTCGCTGCTGGAGGCCAGCGGCACGCTGCGCAGGCTGTGGGTGGCGCCGCCGGCCGGGCACGTCTGGGAGACGGTCGCGGAGCGGACGCTGCGGCAGTCGGCGGTGATCGCGGCGGCTCCTGCGGAGGTCCGTCCGCTGGCCGGCACGGCGCTGGCGATGCGCGACGAGCTGGTCGCGGCGCCGCCGGAGGAGCTCCTGCTGCACGGGGCCTTCCGGCAGGGCAAGGTGCTGGCGGGCGAGCGGGCGCCGTGGCTGACGGTGGGTCCGGACCCGCTGGTCGGCGAGCGGGCGTACGACCTGGCGCGGCTGGTCCGGGACCGGCTGGAGGACCAGATGGCGACCTCGGCGGGGGCGGCCGGTGCCCGGCGCCGGGTGAACAGGCTGGCCGACGCCCTGGAGGTGGACCGGGACCGGCTGCGGGGCTGGACGGTGTTCCGGGCGGTGGAGTCGGGGTGCAGGGCCCTGGCCGCCGGGCGGCGCCGGGACGCGGAGCTGCTGCTGGAGTTCGCGGCCTGGCTGTAGGGCATGGCGTGTGCCGCGGGCATACCGTTTAGGGAGGAAGGTACGTCCGGCAGGGGGCCGTCATGGTCGAAGAACTGCTGACAGCGGGTATCGCCGCGGCCGTGGGAATCGCCGCCTACGCGGGCGCCGCGGCGCGGGTCGTGAAGCAGTACGAGCGGGGCGTGGTGTTCCGCTTCGGCCGGCTGCGGGAGGGCGTCCGCGGGCCCGGCTTCACGATGGTCGTGCCGTTCGTGGACCGGCTGCGCAAGGTGAACATGCAGATCGTGACGATGCCGGTGCCGGCCCAGGAGGGCATCACCCGCGACAACGTCACGGTGCGGGTGGACGCGGTCGTGTACTTCAAGGTGGTGGATGCCGCGAGCGCCGTCATCGAGGTGGAGGACTACCGCTTCGCGGTCTCGCAGATGGCCCAGACCTCGCTGCGCTCGATCATCGGCAAATCGGACCTGGACGACCTGCTGTCCAACCGGGAGCAGCTCAACCAGGGGCTGGAGCTGATGATCGACAGCCCGGCGGTGGGGTGGGGCGTGCAGATCGACCGGGTCGAGATCAAGGACGTGTCGCTGCCGGAGACGATGAAGCGGTCGATGGCACGGCAGGCGGAGGCGGACCGGGAGCGGCGGGCGCGGGTGATCAACGCGGACGCGGAGCTCCAGGCGTCGAAGAAGCTGGCGCAGGCGGCGGAGGTCATGTCGGAGCAGCCGGCGGCGCTGCAGCTGCGTCTGCTGCAGACGGTGGTGGCGGTGGCGGCGGAGAAGAACTCGACGCTGGTCCTGCCGTTTCCGGTGGAACTGCTGCGCTTCCTGGAACGCGCGGCCCCGCCCCCGGCCCCGCCCCCGGAGCCGCCCCCCGCCACCCCGGCAGCCCCGCCCGCGACGCCGGACCCGGACCCTGCGCCCCCGTCCCTCACCGGCCCGAAGGCCCCGCAACTCCCGGCGGCCGACCTGCCGGGTGCAGAGCCCGGGGGAGATCTGCCGCGCGAGGAAGACTAGGGGTGGGCTCCTGGCCGGCGCAGGGGTGCTCTGGCCGGCGGGGGCTACGCGTCGGCGGTGAGGCGGCTCAGGGCTTCGGTGAGGGGGAGTTCCTCGCGGGTGCCCGTGGCGCGGTGCTGGAGCTCGACCACCTCGTCGGCGGACCGCCGCCCGGCCACCAGGATCCACGGGACCCCGATGAGCTCAGCGTCGGTGAGCTTCACGCCCGGCGACAGGCCCGCCCGGTCGTCGAGCAGAACGCGCAGCCCCGCGCAGGCCAGCGCGTCCGCCGCCCGCTCGGCCAGAGCCAGCGGCACGGCCTTGCCCGCCGCCACCACGTGGACGTCGGCCGGGGCCACCGCGGCCGGCCAGCTCAGCCCGCGCTCGTCGGCCGTCTGCTCGGCCAGCGCGGCCACCGCGCGGGAGACGCCGATGCCGTACGAGCCCATCGTCACCCGGACCGGCTTGCCTTCGCGGCCGAGCACGTCCAGCCCGAAGGCGTCCGCGTACTTGCGGCCCAGCTGGAAGATGTGCCCGATCTCGATGGCCCGGTCCAGCCGCAGTCCCGCGCCGCAGGACGGGCAGGGGTCGCCCGGCTGCACGACCACCACGTCCAGGTAGCGGTCCACTTCGAAGTCCCGCCCGCACACCACGTGGCGCGCATGCGTGTCGGGCTTGTTGGCGCCCGTCACCCATGACGTGCCGGGCGCCACCCGCGGGTCGGCGAGGTAGCGGACCTTCTCCAGGCCCTGCGGGCCCACGTAGCCGCGGACGAGGTCGGGGCGGCCCTCGAAGTCCTCGGCGCCCACCAGTTCCACCACCGCCGGCGCCAGGTGCTCCCCCAGCTTGCCGAGGTCCACCTCGCGGTCGCCCGGCACGCCCACCGCCACGATCTCGCCGTCCACCTTGACCAGCAGGTTCTTCAGGGTCGCCGAGGCCGGGACCCCCAGGTGCGCGGCCAGGGTCTCGATGGTCGGGGTGTCCGGGGTGTCCACCTCCTCCAGTGCCGGGTGCTCGGCGGACACCGGCGCGAGCGCGAAGGTCACGGCTTCGGTGTTGGCCGCGTAGGAGCAGGAGGGGCAGTCCACGAAGGTGTCCTCGCCCGCCTCGGCGGGGGCGAGGAACTCCTCGGACGCCGAGCCGCCCATCGCGCCCGACACGGCGGAGACGATCCGGTGGTCCAGCCCGAGCCGCTCGAAGATGCGGACGTACGCCTCGCGGTGCAGGCGGTAGGACTCCTCCAGCCCCTCGTCGGACACGTCGAAGGAGTACGAGTCCTTCATCTGGAACTCGCGGCCGCGCAGCACCCCGGACCGGGGCCGTGCCTCGTCGCGGTACTTGGTCTGGATCTGGTACAGCATGACCGGCAGGTCCTTGTACGAGGTGCACTGGTCCTTCACCACCAGGGTGAAGATCTCCTCGTGGGTGGGTCCGAGGAGGTAGTCGGCGCCCTTGCGGTCCTTGAGCCGGAAGAGCAGGTCCCCGTACTGCGACCAGCGCCCGCTGACCTCGTACGGCTCCTTGGGCAGCAGCGCCGGGAGCAGCACCTCCTGGGCGCCGATCGCGTCCATCTCCTCGCGGACGATGCGCGAGACGTTGTCCAGGACCCGCTTGCCGAGGGGCAGCCACGTCCACACGCCGGCGGAGCTGCGCCGGACGTAGCCGGCGCGGACCAGGAGCCGGTGGCTGAGGGTTTCGGCGTCCGCCGGGTCCTCGCGGAGGGTCTTGGCCATGAGGCGGGACATGCGCTGCACGTATTGCGTAGACATGCCGGGAGGTTACCGGGGCGTGCGGCCGGCGCGGAAACGGTTTCAGGGCCGCAGCAGGGGCAGCGGGGCGCCCATGACGGCGTACGGCAGGCTCGCGCTCGGGAAGTGGACCTGGCGGGCGAGGTCGGTGTAGCCGAGGGACCGGTAGAGGCCGCGGGCGGGGCTGTCGGTGTCGATGGCCGAGAGGATCGAGCGGGGTTCGGCGGCCTGGTCGGTGATGCGGGTGATCAGGGCGCGGCCGACGCCGTGGCCCTGGAATCCGGGGTGGACGTGCAGCTCGGTGATGACGAAGGAGCCGTCGAGCCATCCGTCGTGGCCGCCGGCCCGCAGGTAGGGCTCGACGACGGCGGACCACCAGTACGTGCGGTCGTTCGGCAGGCCGTAGACGAAGCCGGTGAGGGCGCCGTCCTCGGTGAAGGCCCCGAGGGCGCGGGCTCCGCGGCAGGCCATGTGGCGCTGGACGATGTGGCGCCGGATGCCGACCTCTTCCTCGCTGAGGCCGAAGGCGACGGCCTGTACGCGCAGGGCCTCGTCCACGCGCGCGGCGAGGTCGAGGGGGCCGATGCGGAGTCCGGTAGGCAGCATGCGGCGACCTTACTTCGCGGCAGGGGCGGGCCGGTACGGTGCCGGGGCGCCTACCGGGTCGGGCCCGGCGGGTGCGCGGGCCGCGAAGCGTCCCCGGGCCCGCGATGCGCGGGGCGCCGCCCGTCCAGGGGCCTGCGGTACGCGGGGCGCCGGTCCAGGGGACGGCCGTCCTGGTGCGGCCGGTTCAGAACAGCACGCTCATGAAGGCGCCGACCTCGCGGAAACCCACCCGCCGGTACGCGGCCCGGGCGGCGGTGTTGAAATCGTTCACGTAGAGGCTGACCACGGGAGCCACGTCCCGCAGCGCGTGGGCGACGACGGCGGCCATGCCGGTCTCCGAGTGCCCGCGCCCGCGGAACTCGGGATCGACCCAGACGCCCTGGATCTGGCAGGCGCGGGCGGTGGCGGCGCCGATCTCCGCCTTGAAGACGATCCGGCCGTCCTCGACGCGGGCGAAGGAACGGCCGCTGCCGACGAGTTCGGCGACCCTGGCCTGGTAGAGCAGCCCGCCGTCGCCGGCCATCGGCGAGATGCCGACCTCCTCGGTGAACATGGCCACGCAGGCGGGCATGATCAGGTCCATCTCGTCCTTGCGGATCCGGCGGACCAGGGGGTCGGCCCGGACCGTGGTGGAGGGGCTCTCCATCACCATGAGCGGCTGGCGGGAGCGGACGTCACGGGCCGGTCCCCAGCTCGGTTCGAGGAGCTGCCACAGCAGCCGCGTGGCCTCGGCGGGGCCGACGATCGAGGAGCAGCGGCGGCCCGTGCGGCGGGCCCGGTCGGCGAAGGCGCGTACGGCATCGGGCCCGGCGCAGACGGGGACCAGGTTGGCGCCGGCGTAGCACAGCGCGCGCAGCTCGCCGTCCGCGTACCAGCCCCACATCTCGCCGCCCAGGCGCCAGGGGTCGAGTCCGGCGACCTGGACCCGCGAGGTGACGAAGGCGTTCGCCACCGGCTCGCGTCCGAGGATGGCGAGCGCGGCGTCGAGATCACTGGGGTCAAGGACCCGGGTGGTGGTCTGCGTCAACACTGGGGGCCTCACCGTGCAAGTCTGCTGATCTCCGCACTGTACCCGGCGTCGCTGGGGGATGCCGCGTCCCCGAGGTCGCCGTGAAGGCCCGGCCCCGCCCCCGAGCTGCGGGAACGGGGCCGGTGCGGAGCGTTCGTTCAGACGCCGATGGCCACGGTGGGCTCGCCGGACACGACGCCGTCCTTCTCCATCTGCGCGGCGATCTTCAGCGCCTCTTCGATGAGGGTCTCCACGATCTTCGACTCGGGGACGGTCTTGATGACCTCGCCCTTGACGAAGATCTGGCCCTTGCCGTTGCCGGAGGCCACGCCGAGGTCGGCCTCGCGGGCCTCGCCGGGGCCGTTGACGACGCAGCCCATGACCGCGACGCGCAGCGGGACCTCCATGCCCTCAAGGCCGGCCGTGACCTCTTCGGCGAGCTTGTAGACGTCCACCTGGGCCCGGCCGCAGGACGGGCAGGAGACGATCTCCAGGCGGCGCGGCTTGAGGTTCAGCGACTCCAGGATCTGGTTGCCGACCTTGACCTCCTCGACGGGCGGGGCCGAGAGGGAGACGCGGATGGTGTCGCCGATGCCCTCGGAGAGGAGCGCGCCGAAGGCGACGGCGGACTTGATGGTGCCCTGGAAGGCGGGGCCGGCCTCGGTGACGCCCAGGTGCAGCGGGTAGTCGCAGGCTTCGGCCAGCTGGCGGTAGGCGTTGACCATGACGACCGGGTCGTTGTGCTTGACCGAGATCTTGATGTCGCCGAAGCCGTGCTCCTCGAAGAGGGAGGCTTCCCACAGCGCGGACTCCACCAGCGCCTCGGGGGTGGCCTTGCCGTACTTCTTCAGCAGGCGGGCATCGAGCGAGCCGGCGTTGACGCCGATGCGGATCGGGGTGCCGGCGTCCTTGGCGGCGCGCGCGATCTCCTTGACCTTGTCGTCGAACTGCTTGATGTTGCCCGGGTTGACGCGGACGGCGGCGCAGCCGGCGTCGATCGCGGCGAAGACGTACTTGGGCTGGAAGTGGATGTCGGCGATGACCGGGATCTGCGACTTCTTCGCGATGACGGCGAGCGCGTCGGCGTCGTCCTGGGTGGGGCAGGCCACGCGGACGATGTTGCAGCCGGAGGCGGTCAGCTCGGCGATCTGCTGGAGCGTGGCGCCGACGTCGGAGGTGCGGGTCGTGGTCATGGACTGCACCGAGATGGGCGCGTCACCGCCGACGGCCACGGAACCGACCTGGATCTTGCGGCTGACCCGGCGGTCGGCAAGCTTCGTCGGCACGGACGGCATTCCGAGAGAGATGGCAGTCATCTGCTGTGCAACCCCAAGGTGTGGATCAAGGTCCCGAGATCGGCGGGCTCCAGCCTTCGAGATTACGCCAATCGGCGAGCGCCGCGCGCATCCCGGGGTGCGCGCCACCCGAACGCGGGAGGGCCGGGCACGATGCGTGCCCGGCCCCGGGTCCGTGGTGCGGACGCCCGCAGCGTCAGGTGATCTTGATGGGGTTCACCACGTCGGCCACCATCACCAGCAGGGTGAAGCAGATGAACAGTCCGGCCACCACGTAGGCGACGGGCATCAGCTTCGCCACGTCGAAGGGGCCGGGGTCGGGGCGGCGGAAGACCCGGGCGAGGTTGCGCCGCACCGACTCCCACAGGGCTCCGGCGATGTGCCCGCCGTCGAGCGGGAGCAGCGGCAGCATGTTGAACAGGAACAGCGAGAGGTTGAAGCCGGCCAGCAGGTTGAGGAAGAACACCAGCTGGTGCTGGGCGGGGATGTCGAGGGTGAAGATCTCACCGCTGACGCGCGCGGCGCCGACGACGCCCATCGGGCTGTCCTGCTTGCGCTCGGCGCCGTTGAAGGCCGCGTTCCACAGGTCGGGGACCTTCGTGGGCAGGTCGACCAGCGACTGCACGCCGGCCTTCATCATCTCGCCCATGCGGTCCACGGACTGGCCGAAGGACTGCGGGACGTAGCCGGAGGCGGGGGCGAAGCCGAGGAAGCCCGCGGTGACGTACTCGTCCTTGACGTACCGGCCGCTGCCGTCCGTCTTGGCGACCTTGTTCTCGATCAGGTTCGCGTGCAGGTCGACCCGGTGGCCGGCCCGCTGGACGGTGAGGGTGGCGGGGCCGACGGTGGCGCGGATGTCCTTCTGCAGGGCGGACCAGTCGGCGACCGGGCGGCCGTTGAAGGCGACGATCTTGTCGCCCTGGGCGAGGCCCGCCGCCTTGGCGGGGGCCGCCGGGTCGCCCGCGGCGCACTTGTCGCGCTTCTCGCTCTGCTGGATGACGCAGTCGGACACCGAGCCGACCACGGTCGTCTGGGTGTTCAGTCCGAAGGCCATCAGGGTGGTGAGGAAGATCGCGACGGCCAGGACCAGGTTCATGAAGGGGCCGGCGAACATCACGATCACGCGCTTCCACGGCTTGCGCGTGTAGAAGAGCCGGTCCTCGTCGCCGGGCTGGAGCTCCTCGTACGCCGCCGAGCGCGCGTCCTCGATCATCGACCGGAAGGGCGAGGTGGAGCGGGCGGTGACCTTGCCGTCCTCGCCGGGCGGGAACATCCCGATCATGCGGATGTAGCCGCCCATCGGGATCGCCTTGATCCCGTACTCGGTGTCGCCCTTCCTCCGCGACCAGATGGTCGGGCCGAAGCCGACCATGTACTGCGGCACCCGGATGCCGAAGACCTTGGCGGTGGAGAGGTGTCCCAGCTCGTGCCACGCGATGGAGACCAGCAGGCCCACCGCGAAGATCACGACTCCGAGCACCGTCATCAGAAGTGTCATGCGCGCGCCTCCACGGCGGCCCGCGCCGCCATCTCCCGCGCCCGGGCCCTGGCCCAGGCTTCCGCTTCGAGGACGTCCTGGACCGTCAGGGAAGTTCCCGGCTCCGGCGTCCCGTGCTCGTCGACCACGGCAGAGACGGTATCCATGATTGCCGTGAACGGCAGCCGACCTGCCAGGAACGCCTCGACGCACTCCTCGTTGGCCGCGTTGAAGACGGCCGGGGCGGTGCCGCCGAGGGTGCCCACGTGCCGGGCCAGGCCGACCGCCGGGAAAGCCTCGGTGTCCAGCGGGAAGAACTCCCAGGTGGAAGCCTTGGTCCAGTCGAAGGCGGGGGCGGCGTCCGGGATCCGCTGGGGCCAGCCGAGACCGATCGCGATGGGGCCGCGCATGTCCGGCGGGGTGGCCTGGGCGAGGGTGGAGCCGTCGGTGAACTCGACCATCGAGTGGACGTAGGACTGCGGGTGGACCACGACCTCGATGCGGTCGAAGGGGATGTCGTAGAGCAGGTGCGCCTCGATGACCTCCAGCCCCTTGTTGACCAGGGTCGCGGAGTTCACGGTGATCACCGGGCCCATGGCCCAGGTGGGGTGCGCCAGGGCGTCCTTGACGGTGACGCCGGCGAGCTCGGCGCGGGTGCGGCCGCGGAAGGGGCCGCCGGAGGCGGTCACCACGAGCTTGCGCACGTCCGCGCGGGTGCCGGCGGCGAGCGCCTGGAAGAGCGCGGCGTGCTCGGAGTCCACGGGGATGATCTGTCCGGGCCGCGCGAGGGCCTTCACCAGCGGGCCGCCGACGATCAGCGACTCCTTGTTGGCGAGGGCCAGGGTGCGGCCCGCCCGCAGCGCGGCGAGGGTGGGCGCGAGGCCGATGGACCCGGTGATGCCGTTGAGGACGGTGTGGCAGGCGGAGGCGGCGAGCTCGGACGCGGCGTCCGGCCCGGCCAGCACCTCGGGCGCCGGCTCCGTGCCGTACTGGGCGCTCAGCGCCTCTTTCAGGGCCGGGGCGGCGTCCTCGCGGGCGATGGCCACCTTCTCCACGCGCAGCAGCCGGGCCTGCTCGGCCAGCAGCCCGACCCGCCCGCCGGCGGCGGACAGCGCGGTCACCCGGAACCGGTCGGGGTTGCGCAGGGCGAGGTCGATGGCCTGGGTCCCGATGGAGCCGGTGGAACCGAGGATGACGATGTCCCGGGGGCCGGCCGCAGGATCGAAGACGACGTGCGGGTCGGCGAGGGGGGCTGGGCGGTCGCTCATGCCCCCATTGTTGCCGCAAGTCAGGCGCGCTCCGACACGGAGCCCCCGTCGGTGACCCGCAGGAGCAGGTGGGGAAGGGTTCCGGCGAAGTCGGGGAGCGTACGGGCCACACGCCACCATGCCTCGGGGTCCTCCTTGACGGCCACGGCGAACAGCCGGTCGGCCTCCGCCCGCGCGTCGAGGACGGCCCGGGGCCGGTCGTGCCGGTCGGGGTGGTCGATGTCGCCGAGCCAGTGGTCCTCGTCCAGGGCCCAGCAGGCGGGCAGCTTGTGCCGGACCACGTCGGCGCCGGTCAGCAGGGACCGGTCCAGGCAGTCGCGCACCCAGCGGACGTCCTCCTCGACGGTGTCCATGGGGACGGCCAGGCTCGCCAGGGCGAGTTCGCGCTCCACTCCCCCGGACGGATCGACGGACGCCGGGGCCAGCCGGGCCACGGCCCGGGCCAGGGCGCCGCCCGGCGACGCCTCCCGGGGGGAGCCCCCGGGCTCCGGCGGGCTCCCCCCGGCCACGGCGGCGACCAGCTCCGGCAGCGGGCCGGGGAAGCCGGGGGCGTGGCGCAGCAGTTCGGACCAGAGCCGGGGGTCGTCCCCGAGGGGACGCAGGGCCCGGTCCACGGCCGTCTGCATCCCGGCCTGTTCGGGCAGGGTCCAGCGCAGCGACCGGTGCTCGGGGAGGTGGCCCAGCAGCAGCGTGCGGCGGGCGGGGGCGACGCAGTCGACGAGTTCCTCGTGGGTGAGCAGTCCCATGCGGACGGCGCGGACGGCGGGGCGGTGCCAGGAGGGGCCGTCGGTGCGGTGGGCGGGCTCGGCGAGCAGGGCGCGGACCGTTTCGTCCGGGAGGTCCGCGACGAGCAGCAGGGCCTCGGCTGATCCGGGCGGCAGCGGTTGCCGGGCGTGCTCGGAGTGCAGCAGGCCGGGGTCCAGGTCGTAGGGGAGCCGCAGGATGTGGAGGGGGACCCGCGGGCGGTGCCTGCCGTGCCGGCGCAGCAGGGCGGTGAGTTCCGCGGTGGTCAGGGCCCCGTCGGCAGGGTCGCGGCCCAGTTCGGCGCGCAGCACCGGGAGGAGTCCGGGCGGCGGGCGGCGGCGGGCGTACCGGGCGGGCCCGGGCAGGCCCGGCAGCGGCCGTCCGACGACGCGGGGGTTGCGGGCGATGTAGCGCCGGTCCTCCTCGCTGCCGTGGCGCAGCAGGAGCGTCACGGCCGAGGCGGGCAGCCACTCGTCGCGGCAGAGGTACTTGCGGGTGGGCCCGTCGAGCCGGCCGAGGAGGTCGCGGGCGATGTGGTCCGGTGCGTGGCGCAGGACGTGCGCCACGCACCAGGCCAGGCGCCGGCTGTTGCGGTCTTCCACGGCCGTCGACATCGCTGCCCGCCTCGCGCTCGTGCTCGTGCTCGTACGTCCGTCCTACTGCTTCGATGATCGCAGGTCAGCGGATGGGACGGTGCACGTTTTCCCGGGCTGCGGGGCCGGGGGTGGCGTCCGCGATCCAGGGGCCGTCGCCGGAGGCGTCGAGGACGCCCTCCTCCAGCCAGGCGTAGGTACCGCCCAGGACGCCCTCGACGACCTTGCGGTCGAGCTCGTCGGTGTTGTTCCAGAGCCGGCCGAAGAGCTCCTCGACGCGGATCCGGGACTGCCGGCAGAAGGCGTCGGCCAGCTGGTACGCCTCGCGCCCGTGCTCGCCGGTGGCGCGCAGGTGCTCGGCGCGCACGCAGGCCGCGCTCATGGCGAACAGCGCGGCCCCGATGTCGACGATCCGGCCGAGGAAGCCCTGCTTGGTCTCCATGCGGCCCTGCCAGCGGGACATGGCGTAGAACGTGGACCGGGCCAGTTTGCGGGCACTGCGCTCGACATGGCGCAGGTGGGTGGAGAGGTCGGGGTGGCCGTCGGGGTGGAAGGCCCGGAAGGTGCCCGGGAGCTGTCCGGCGCCGGTGGCGAGCTGGGGCAGCCAGCGGGCGTAGAAGGCGGCGGCGCGGGCGCCCGCCTTCGCCTTGTCCCCGAGGGCCTTCTGCGGGTCGATGAGGTCGCCCGCGACCGACAGGTGGGCGTCGACGGCCTCGCGGGCGATCAGCAGGTGCATGATCTCGGTCGAGCCCTCGAAGATCCGGTTGATGCGCAGGTCCCGCAGCATCTGCTCGGCGGGTACGGCGCGCTCGCCGCGCGCCGCGAGGGACTCGGCGGTCTCGAAGCCGCGGCCGCCGCGGATCTGGACCAGCTCGTCGGCCATCAGCCAGGCCATCTCCGAGCCGTAGAGCTTGGCGAGGGCGGCCTCGATGCGGATGTCGTTGCGGTCCTCGTCGGCCATCTGGGAGGCGAGGTCGACCACGGCTTCGAGGGCGAAGGTGGTGGCCGCGATGAAGGAGATCTTCGCGCCCACGGCCTCGTGCCGGGCGACCGGCCGGCCCCACTGCTCGCGGACGCCGGACCACTCGCGGGCGATCTTCAGGCACCACTTCCCGGCGCCGACGCACATGGCGGGCAGGGAGAGCCGGCCGGTGTTCAGCGTGGTCAGGGCGATCTTGAGGCCGGAGCCCTCGGCGCCGATGCGCTGGGCCGCGGGGACCCGGACCTGGTGGAAGCGGGTGACGCCGTTCTCCAGGCCGCGCAGGCCCATGAAGGCGTTGCGGTGCTCGACGGTGATCCCCGGCGAGTCGGCTTCCACGACGAAGGCGGTGATCCCTCCGCGGTGGTTCTCGCTCTTGGGGACGCGGGCCATGACGACGAGGAGGTCGGCCACGACCCCGTTGGTGGTCCACAGCTTGACGCCGTCCAGCAGGTAGGCGTCCTCGCCGTCGGGGACCGCGGTGGTGGCCAGGCGCGCCGGATCGGAGCCCACGTCGGGCTCGGTCAGCAGGAAGGCGCTGATGGCGGTGGTGGCGCAGCGCGGGAGGTAGGTGTCCTTCTGCTCCTGCGTCCCGAAGATCTTCAGCGGCTGGGGCACTCCGATGGACTGGTGCGCGGAGAGCAGGGCGCCGATGGCCGGGCTGACGGAGCCGACGAGGGCGAGCGCCTTGTTGTAGTAGACCTGGGTGAGGCCGAGGCCGCCGTACTTGGGGTCGATCTTCATCCCGAGGGCGCCGAGGTCCTTCAGCGCGCGCACGGTCTCGTCGGGGATCTTCGCCTCGCGTTCGATGCGGCCGGGGAGGCCGTCGGCGAGCGCGCTGTCGCAGAAGGCCCGCAGCCGCGCCAGGAAGGCCTCGCCGCGCCGGACGTCCTCGTCGGCGGGGAGCGGGTGGGGATGGATCAGGTCGAGGCGCAGCCGGCCGAGGAAGAGCTCCTTGGCGAAGCTGGGTTTGCGCCAGTCGTGTTCCCGGGCCGCCTCCGCGACCTGCCGCGCCTCGCGCTCGGTCACCTTGGGCTGTACGGGTTGTGTTGCGGACATGCGGGGACTCACCTCGCCGCCGGAGTGGGTTGGGGCACCGGATTTCCGGTCGCTGCTACCCGTGAGTCGTACCCAATGTGGGCGGGATGGAAAAGGGGGACGGCCAAAGCCCCCGCACAGCGCGTTCCTCGGACCGCCTCTGACCTGCGACGTTGGTCTGACGTGCGCGAATGGTCGGCGCATCCGGCCCAATCCTCCCTCACCCGTCCGCATCCTCCCGCCCGCTCGGCCACCGGTGTTCCCGTGGGAACAGGGCCGGGAACACGGCCTGGAACAGGCTCTGCGGCGTGACACAGTGGTAGGCCCGGCGTGAACCTCCGGGCCTGGCTTGCCTCCTCAGCGTGATGCCGACGCAGCCCGCCCATGCGGAGCACGACGCCCGGGCTTGCGCCCTGCGACGTCAGTGCCGTAGACCGAGGATCAAGCGGACGGAATCTTCCACGCGGCGCAGCTCACCGGGTGCCAGCAGCCCGAGTTTCCTCCGCAGGCGTGATATCGCCACGGTGTGAAGGTCCGCGCAGTTCACGTACGACTCGTCGTACTTCGTCAGGCCCGCGTCAGGCCCGATGGGGGTATGGGTGACCTCCGGACCGGAAGCGCCGGTGATCAGCGCGACCGTGACGGAGGCGAGCGGTTCCGCGATCCGGTTGACCGTGAGGACAACCACGGGATGCGGGCCCACCGGCTGGGGCAATGCGCAGACCCACACTTCGCCGCGCAGAGCCGTACCGGGGCTCACCACTGCATCTCGTCCGCTGCCGCAAGCTCGGCGTCGCTCGGCTCGACCACGCCCTCAGGCAGAGGCGCGGATTGCTCCTGGTAGAAGGCGCGGATGTCCTCGGCCGCCCCCACCTCGGCCGCTTCCCGCGCAAGGAGCCTCAGGCCTTCGCGAAGGGCATCGGAGGTCGAGCCGAGATGCAGCGTCCGCATGACGTCCTGGAGGGCCTGCATCTCGTCGCTGCGGAGCCGGACCTGTGCCAACCTGCTGGGCCCGAGCACGGCCGTGGCCGCGTTCCGCTTCGCTGTCTTCGCGGCGGCCTTCTTGGCCTGCCGCTTTTTGGGATCCGCGGCGGCGTCCACGCCTCCTCCACTCTGTCGTACAAATGTCATACAGCCAGTGTGGGCCCGCTGGTCGACGCCCGTCAAGCAACGCACCCAGCTCGCACCCGCTGCCGTTCGACGACTCGGGCGTGTTCCCATCAGCTCACGAAGAGTCAGTCAGGATTCGACGTTTCTGCAGGTCAGAGGGGTAAAAAGGGGGACGGCCGGAGCCCCCGCACAGTGGGCTCCGGCCGTCGGCTCATTGGCCGTACGAGATCAGATGTCGAGGCCGGTCAGGACCAGGACTCGCTCGTACGTGTAGTCGTCCATCGCGTAGCGGACACCCTCGCGGCCCACACCGGACTGCTTGACGCCGCCGTACGGCATCTGGTCGGCGCGGTAGGACGGCGCGTCGCCGACGATCACGCCGCCGACCTCCAGCTCGCGGTGGGCGCGGAAAGCGGTCTGGATGTCGCGGGTGAAGACGCCGGTCTGCAGGCCGAACTTCGAGTCGTTCACCGCGGCGAAGGCGGCGTCGGTCCCGTCGACCTTGGTCAGCGTCAGCACCGGACCGAAGACCTCCTCGCGGGCGAGGGTGGTGTCGGCGGGCAGGTCCGCGATGACGGTGGGTTCGTAGGAGGCGCCGTCGCGCTTGCCGCCGGTGAGCAGCTCGGCTCCGGCGGACACGGCCTCCTCGACCCAGGACTCGACCCGCTTGGCGGCGTCCTCGGAGACGAGGGGGCCGACGTCGGTGGCCACGTCGCCGGGGTCGCCGGTGACCTGCTCACGGACCTTGGCGACGACCTTCTCGACGAGGCGGTCGTAGACCGACGCGTCGGCGATGACGCGCTGCACCGAGATGCAGGACTGGCCGGCCTGGTAGTTCGAGAAGGTCGCGATACGGGTCGCGGCCCAGTCGAGGTCGGCCTCGGAGGCCCAGTCGGCGAGGACCACGGCCGCGGCGTTGCCGCCGAGCTCCAGGGTGCAGTGCTTGTGGGGCACCGACCGCTGGATGGCGTAGCCGACCTTGTCCGAGCCGGTGAAGGAGATGACGGGGAGGCGCTCGTCCTTGACCAGGGCGGGCATCTTCTCGTTCGCGACCGGCAGCACCGACCAGGAGCCGGCCGGGAGGTCGGTCTCGGCGAGCAGCTCACCCAGGATCAGCGCGGACAGGGGCGTGGCCGGCGCGGGCTTGAGGATGATCGGCGCACCGACCGCGATGGCCGGGGCGACCTTGTGGGCGCACAGGTTCAGCGGGAAGTTGAACGGCGCGATGCCGAGGACCGGGCCCTTGACGAAGCGGCGGGTCAGCGCGAGGCGGCCGACGCCGCCGGCGTCGGTGTCGAGGCGCTGGGCCTCGCCGCCGTTGAAGCGGCGGGCTTCCTCGGCGGCGAAGCGGAACACGGACACCGCACGGCCGACCTCACCGCGGGCCCACTTGATGGGCTTGCCGTTCTCGGCGGAGATCAGCTGGGCGATCTCCTCGGTGCGCTCGGCGAGCCGCTTGGACACGTGGTCCAGGGCGGTGGCACGCACGTGGGCGGGGGTCGCGGAGAATTCCGCCGTCACGGCGTGCGCCGCTGCCACGGCCTCTTCGACCTGGGCGTCGGTGGGCACGCTCACGGTGCCGACCAGGCGTCCGTCCCACGGGGAGTGGACGTCGAAGCTGTCCTCGCCGGTGGCCTGGCGGCCGGCGAGCCAGAACGCGTGGGTGGAAGTCATGCGAATCCCGGCCCTTCGATGTGTGCGGTGGGTCGTTGTCCCCACCACCGTAGGGCTCGGGCGTGGATCCGTTGTTTGTCCGGGGTGTAGTACCTCCGGGCCGGGCCGCGCCGGTTTGTCACTGTCAGGCCGCGCGGCGGTGTGCGCGAGGCGGCCTCCTGCGACCGGCACGCCGCCCCCGGGCCACGCCTGTCTCGCAACACGCCCGACCCTCGCTGCTGTGACGACAGGACCTGGCTAGGAGGCGGCGGAGGAGGCCTTCAGGGCGAGCCACAGCTCCATGCGGACGTCCGGATCGTCCAGGGAGCGGCCGAGGATCTCCTCGACCCGCTTCATCCGGTAGCGCAGGGTGTGGCGGTGCACGCCGAGGTCGGCAGCGGCCGCGTCCCACTGGCCGTGGCGCGAGAGCCAGGCGTGCAGCGAGTCGACGAGGTCGCCGCGCCCGGTCGCGTCGTGCTCCCGCAGCGCGCGCAGGGTGCCCTCCGCGAAGGCCCGTACGGCGTCGTCGGCCAGCAGCGGCAGGACCGATCCGGCCGCCATGTCCTCGTGCTCCACCATCGCCCGTCCCCGGCGGCGGGCCACGGCCAGGGCCTGGTCGGCCTGTTTGAGGGCCGCCGCCACGCCGGCCGGACCGGCGGGTGCGGACAGGCCGACCACCAGTTCGTCCGGCCCGGCACCGGTGGCGTCCCGGGCGCGCCGCGCCTCCAGGGCCTCCGCGTGGTCGGCGCAGGCCCGTACGGCCGCGCCGCCGTCGGCCACCAGGACGACCAGGCGGCCGGGCTCCGGGACCACCAGCAGCGTCTCGCCGGTGCGGGCCGCCGCCGATTCCACGGCGTCGGCCAGCCGCGCCAGTGCCTCCGGCCGGGCCGTGCCGGCGAGCGCCGGCTCGGCGGTGATCAGTCGGAACGGCGTCTCCAGCAGGGCTCCGTAGAGGTCGCCGGCCACGGCCCGCGCGTGGTCCGCCTCGCCCGCCAGCAGCATCCGCAGCACTGCCGCGCCCAGGCGCGACTCGGCGTCGTGCAGCGAGCGCGAGCGCTCGGTGGTGAGGGTGAGCAGCGCGACCGCGGAGTGGACGGCGTACCGCTCGGCCGTGCCCAGCGGGGCCGCGGTGCCGACGGCGAGCGCGCCGCGCGCCCGCCGCCCCGTGCCCAGGGACTGCAGCTCGACCCGGTCCTCGGAGCCGCCGACCACGGCGCTCGCGGGCGCGGGCCGCTCCCGCAGCCGCCCTACGTCGGGGGTGAGGCGGGCGGCGCGCCGGGCGGCCCAGTCGGGGGCGGCGGCGACGACCGCGCCGGAGGTGTCGTACAGCGCGGCCCAGCCGTGCACGTGCGCGGCGAGCTTCGCCAGCAGCTCGGCGGGTCCGTCGGCCGACAGGGCCGCCCGCGTCAGCTCCCGCTGCGCCTCGAAGCCGGCGGTCACGGCGCGGTACTGGTCGGCGGCCAGGGCGGCGGAGACGGCCTTGCTGATCGCCAGGAAGGGGGTCCGCCGGGGGACCTCCAGCAGCGGCATGTCCTCGGTCCGGGCGGCCTCCACCAGGGCTTCGGGAACCTCCTCGTAGTTCACGCCGACCGCGAACCCGATGCCGACGACCCCGGCCGCGGCGAGGCGCCGTACGTAGCGGCCCATCTCCTGGGGGTCCTCCGCGTCCAGCTTCATCGCGGTGACCAGGAGCAGCTCCCCGCCCTCCATGTAGGGGACGGGGTCGGCGAGCTCACTGACGTGGGCCCAGCGCACGGGGGTGTCGAGGCGGCTCTCCCCCGCCCGGACGCTGAGCTTGAGCGCCGAGTGCTGGACGAGCGAGGCGAGGGTGAGCGGCATCGGTTACCAGGGGCCTTCGCGGGAGGGGGCGGCGGGAGGAGCGGCGGTCTCGGCGGGGGCGCGACCGGCAGGGGCGCGATCGGTAGGGGCCGGCCGGCGGGCAGCAGCAGACCGGCAGGGAGCAGCAGACCGGCCGCCCGCGCTTTTCGCCGTGTCGTACGAACGGCTCCCCTCGATTCTGCCACCCCGTACGGGTCCGCTCAGCCCGGTGCGGCCGTGCCGTCCAGGCGGACCAGCAGGGGCGCCGCGCGTTCCCCCCGCACCGAGGTCAGCGAGAGGACCGCGTGGCCGGGGGGTACGGCGTGCGCCAGGTCCGAGGCGGACCAGCGCTCGCGCTCCACCTGCCGCACGGTGACCGCGTCGGTGGTGACGGCCTTGCCGGTGACCAGCTTGCGGAAGGCGTGGATCGCGCGGGTCAGCGGCTGGTCGGCGAAGACGGTCCGGTGGGTGACGTCGCGGGCCTCCACCCACTCGGTGCCCCAGGTCTCGGCGAAGCGCTTGCCGTCCCAGGTGGTGACTCCCGAGAAGGCCATGCGGCAGCCGACCGCGCCGAGCAGCGGGGTCCGCAGCTCTTGCGGTACGTCGTCCAGCGAGCGCAGCGTGAGCAGGACTCCGGCGTTCGCCGAGCGCAGCCGCTGCACGCCCCGCACGGTCTGCGGTGTCAGGGTGTGCGAGGCGTCGTCGAAGGCGAGGAAGGCGAACAGGGAGCGGTCGGTGCGGGCGGCGGCGGCCGCGGTGAACTGGGCGAGCAGCAGCCGGGCCAGCATCCGGGAGGCGTCGGCGTGGCCGCGCTCGGGCAGGTCGACGCGGACGCGGACCGGGTGTTCCAGGGCGCGCAGCGAGAACGGCCGGCCCTGCCCGGTGGTGTCGAAGAACCCGGCGAAGGCGGGCCGGTCGAGCAGGGCGACCCGGTCGGCGAGGACGGGCCCGGGATCGGCGGGCGCCCCCTGCTGGCGCCGGCGGGCGTCGAGTTCGCGCAGCATCGCGTGCAGGCCGGCGGCGGTGAGCTCCCGGCGCAGCGTGTCGAGGGCGTCGGGCACCCCGTCGAGCAGCTCGCGCAGCTCGGGCACGGCGGGGAAGCGGCCGTGGGCGGCCCGGAACGGACCGAGGAGCTGGGCGAGGGCGGTGGCGGCCCGGCGCACCTCGATCCCGGGTACGTCCCCGACGAAGGCCTCGGCGAGGAGGCCGGCCGCTTCGTCGGGGTCGGTGGTGCCGCCGTAGAGGTCGAGGTCGTAGACGGACTCGGGGTCGCCGACGCGGACCACGACGTCGAAGGCGCCGTCCGGCCCGAGCTGGGCCCCGGTCCCGGCCGCGCCGACGGCGACGACGGCGGCCTGGCCGGCGAGCGCCTGGAGCGCGAGGGATTCGACGACGGGCCGGACCAGGCGGCGGGTCTTGCCGGTGCCGGAGGGGCCGACGGCGAGCAGGGAGGTGCCCAGCACGTCGGGGTCGAGCGCGAGGGAGGTGCCGCGGCGGGCGTAGGGGTTGCGCGGACCGTCCTCGACGGTGCCGAGCAGCACCTGGCGGGCGAGCAGGTCGTGGCGGGCGGCGCGCACGGGCAGGTCGCGCGCGCCCGACGGGTGCGCGCAGGCCCCGGCGCCCTTGTCCCGCACGGCCTCGGCGAAGGCGCGCAGCCGGGAGGGGTCGACCCGCACCGAATCCCAGGCGCGCCGGATCCGCGCGTAGTCCACGTCGTTCATCCGCCCGGCCCCGGCCTCCCCCTCCAGCCGGTCGGCCACCTCCCCGAGCCCGGCCTGCCGCACCTGCGGCCACCGCACGGGGTCGTCGGCCGGGTCCTCTGACGCGGCGTTCCGCGCGGGATCCGATGCGGGGGCGACAGGGGTAGTGGTCGGCAGCAGGCGGCGTAGCAGCCGGAACGCGCCGCCGAGCCAGGCGAAGGCCAGGACTACAGCGGCGTCGATGACGGTCTTCGCGGTGTTGTCGAGTTGCAGGTTGGCCACCTGGTCGTTCGTGTACGGCAGGAACGCGAAGACCAATTGGCGGACGGGCAGCTGGTGGTTGTCGACCAGCAGGAGGGTGACATAGGCGAAGGGAACGACAGCGATGGCCCGCACCAAGGGGCCACGCGCCACGACCAGGCGGCCCCAAGCGGCCCTCCAGCTTCCCAGTCGACCGAACCCGTAAAGGAGCGCCGCCACGAAGAGCAGCTCGTAGATCGGCTTCGCCTTCATCCCGCCCGTCCCCATCACGGGCTCCCCGTTGGCGGAGTACCAACTGTCGGGGGTGAAGAGGTTCAGCGGGGCGTCCCAGAACGGGATGTATGTGTTGCGCATGAGCGACCACACCAGGACACAGGCGAGGAAGGAGATGGCTGCGCCGCTGGCGAGCGCCCGATCCGGGGTCTGGGCGGGCTCCGCCGACTTGCGCGGGATGTGTCCGTAGCGCCAGACGCCCGGCTCGGCCCCTGGACGCTCCACGTGCAGCCAGTCGACGAGGGTCGGCCCCGATCCGGGAGCGTGCCGGGGTTTCGGAGGATGCGCGGGAGGCCCGGCAGGGCGCGGTACGCGATCAGCGCGGGTCTCCTGCCCGTCGTGCGTGCCCTCGGTGTCCATGAACCCCTGCCCCCTGACCGTGCCGTGCGATGCGGCGTTCAATCTAGTGCCCGGTCCTGGCTCGGGCCCCGTACCCGGCATGATCGGCGAGATGCGTGCCGCGCCGCTCCTATGGCCGTCGCGGACAAGGACACGCGGGGACCACTCCCGAACGGAGCATGACCTACCCGCTCCCCCGGGCCTAGCCTGCGGACAAAGACACGAGTGCGTCCGAAAACACCCCCCAGGAGCCCCCTATGACCGCTGTCCCGCAGGAGCGCCGCATCGTCACCGCGATCCCCGGCCCCAAGTCGCAGGAGCTGCAGGCCCGCCGCCTCGGCGTGGTGGCCGGCGGCGTGGGCTCCGTGCTCCCCGTCTTCACGGCCCGCGCGGGCGGCGGCATCGTCGAGGACGTCGACGGCAACCGCCTGATCGACTTCGGTTCCGGCATCGCCGTGACCTCCGTCGGCGCCTCCGCCGAGGCCGTCGTGCGCCGCGCCTCCGCGCAGCTCGCCGACTTCACCCACACCTGCTTCATGGTCACCCCGTACGAGGGCTACGTCGAGGTGTGCGAGGCGCTCGCCGAGCTGACCCCGGGCGACCACGCCAAGAAGTCCGCGCTGTTCAACTCCGGCGCCGAGGCCGTCGAGAACGCCGTCAAGATCGCCCGTTCGTACACCAAGCGCCAGGCCGTCGTCGTCTTCGACCACGGCTACCACGGCCGCACGAACCTCACCATGGCGCTGACCTCGAAGAACATGCCCTACAAGCAGGGCTTCGGCCCGTTCGCCCCCGAGGTCTACCGCGTCCCGGTCGCCTACGGCTACCGCTGGCCCACCGGCGCCGAGAACTGCGGCCCCGAGGCCGCCGCCCAGGCGATCGACCAGATCACCAAGCAGATCGGCGCCGACAACGTCGCCGCGATCATCATCGAGCCGGTCCTCGGCGAGGGCGGCTTCATCGAGCCGGCCAAGGGCTTCCTGCCGGCGCTCGTGAAGTTCGCCAACGACAACGGCATCGTCTTCGTCGCCGACGAGATCCAGTCCGGCTTCTGCCGCACCGGCCAGTGGTTCGCGTGCGAGGACGAGGGCATCGTCCCCGACCTGATCACCACCGCCAAGGGCATCGCGGGCGGTCTGCCGCTCGCCGCCGTGACGGGCCGCGCCGAGATCATGGACTCCGTCCACGGCGGCGGCCTGGGCGGCACCTACGGCGGCAACCCGGTGGCGTGCGCCGGCGCGCTCGGTTCCATCGAGACCATGAAGGAGCTCGACCTCAACGCCGCGGCGAAGAAGATCGAGTCCGTCATGAAGGCCCGCCTGACGGCCATGCAGGAGAAGTACGAGATCATCGGCGACATCCGCGGCCGCGGCGCCATGATCGCGATCGAGCTGGTCAAGGACCCGGTCTCCAAGACCCCCTTCCCGGAGGCGGCCGGCGCGCTCGCCAAGGCCTGCCACGCCGAGGGCGTGCTCGTCCTCACCTGCGGCACCTACGGCAACGTGCTCCGCTTCCTGCCGCCGATCGTCATCGGCGAGGACCTGCTGAACGAGGGCCTGGACGTCATCGAGGCCGCGTTCGCGGCCATCTGATCGAACGACTAGAACGTCCGAACGCAGCGCACGGCTCCGCTACCGGCGGTAACGGGCGGGCGCTGTGAAGAAGGTGTGGGGGGCCGATGGCGGGAGCGCGTTCCCGCTGTCGGTCCCCTTTCCGCTGCCGTACGGTTTCTGCAGATGAGTGAGACACCCCGCTCCCGGGAAACCGTGGGCGACACCGGTACCGGGCTTCCCCAGCGCCGCGCCGGGCATGCGTTCGCGCACACTCCTCACCGATCGGACAGCCGTCCGCCCCAAACCCCCCGGGGCGTACGGCGACCCGGTCCGGGCGGCCGTCCCGGAACCATCCCCCCTGTCCCGGGACGGCCGGCCACTCTCCCGGGCGCCGGTCCCCGCCGCGCCGCCCTGCACAGGGCCGCCCTCCAGGCCGTGTTCAGCCTGAGCGCCGTCGCCCTGATCACCTGGCAGGTCCTGGTCCGCGGCCCGCTGCTGGCCCCCGACGCCCGCCTGAGCCGCGCCCTCGTGCGCACCGTCCCCGACGCCGTCACCGAACGCCTCTCGGACCTCGGGAACGTCCCGGTCGCCGTGCCCGTGCTGCTCCTCGCCGTGGCGTACGCCGTCCGCCGCGGCGACCGGCTCGGCGCCGCGGCCGCCGCACTGGCCATGGCGCTGGTGCCGGCCCTGGTCGTCCCGCTGAAGGAGTGGACCGCCCGGCCCGGCCCGCTGGAGCCCTGGGCCGCCGGCTACTTCCCCTCGGGCCACACCGCCACCGCGGCGGTCGCCTACCTCGGCGCGGCCCTGCTCCTCTCCCCCTACACCCGCCGGCCGTGGCCGACGGCCGCGGCCCTCGTCCTCACGGGGGCCACGGCCGCCGGTCTGGTGCTGCGGGGCTTCCACTGGCCGCTGGACGTGGTGGCCAGCCTGCTGGTGTGCGCCCCGCTGCTGCTGGGGGTGCGGTGGTTCAGCCGCCCTGACCCGCGAAGTACGCGTCGAAGTTCCGGCTGAACTCCCAGCCTGCGAAGCGGTCCCAGTTGACCGACCAGGTCATCAGGCCGCGCAGGGCGGGCCAGGTGCCGTGGGTCTGGTAGGAGCCGCAGTCGGTCTTCTTCGTCAGGCAGTTCAGTGCCTCGTCCACCTCGGCGGGCGGGATGTGGCCGTTGCCCGCGTTCGTGGTGGCGGGCAGCCCGATGGCGACTTGTTCGGGGCGCAGCGGCGGGAAGGGGCGGGCGGTGTCGCCCGCCACCGGGAAGCCGGTGAGCAGCATGTCGGTCATGGCGATGGGGAAGTCCGCGCCGCCCATGGAGTGGTACTGGTTGTCGAGGCCCATGATCGAGCCCGAGTTGTAGTCCTGGACGTGGAGCAGGGTGAGGTCGTCGCGCAGGGCGTGGATGACGGGGAGGTACGCGCCGGCGCGGGGGTCCTGGCCGCCCCAGGGGCCCGATCCGTAGTACTGGTAGCCCAGTTGGACGAAGAAGGTCTCGGGCGCCATGGTCAGGACGAAGTCCGGGCCGTACCAGGCCTTCAGCGTCTTGACGGCCGAGATCAGGTTGACGATCACCGGGGTGGTGGGCGCGCGGAAGTCGGTGTCCCCGGTGGCCAGGGACAGGGAATGGCCCTCGAAGTCGATGTCGAGTCCGTCGAGTCCGTACTCGTCGATGATCCTGCCGACCGAGGAGACGAAGGTGTCGCGGGCGGCGGTGGTGGCGAGCTGGACCTGGCCGTTCTGGCCGCCGACGGAGAGGAGCACCTTTTTGCCGGCGGCCTGCTTGGCCTTGACGGCCGCCTTGAACTCGGCCGGGGTCTCGACACCCGGGCACTGGGCGACGGGGCAGAGCTGGAAGCGGATGTCGCCCGAGGTCACGGAGGTCGGTTCGCCGAAGGCCAGGTTGATGACGTCCCAGGAGGCGGGCACGTCGGCCATGCGCAGGTGGCCGGCGCCGTTGGCGAAGCTGGTGTGCAGGTAGCCGACCAGCGCGTGCGCGGGCAGGCCGGGGCTGCCCGGGCTGCCGCCCGCGCTGCGGGTGGTGGCGGAGACGGGGGCGCTCTTCGCGGACTCGCCCACCGCGTTCACCGCGCCGACCTGGAAGGTGTAGGTGGTGGAGGCGGCCAGTCCCGTGACGGTCGCGGAGGCGGCGGTGACGGTCAGGGGCGCCGCGCCGTCGCGGTAGACCTTGTACGAAGTGGCGCCGGCGGCCGCCGACCAGGACAGGGCGACGGAATCGGCGGAGGTCGCATTCGCCGTCAGGCCGGTGGGGGCGGCCGGGGGCCTGGGCCCGCCGGGCCCGGTGCCGCCGGGATCGGGGCCGACCAGGGTGAGGTCGTCGGTGTGGTGGGCCGGCTGGCCGTACCAGCCGTGGGTGTAGAGCGTCACCTCCGTGGTGGCGGGGCCGGTCCGGAAGGTGGTGGCCAGCTGCTTCCACGCGCCCGGGGACTGCGTCCAGACCGACACGTCGGTGGTTCCGGTGCCGCTCGCGCCCAGGTAGACGTAGGCCCCCTGCACCCAGGCGCCGAGCGTGTAGGTGGAGTCGGGCTTGACGGTGACGCTCTGGGCGCAGCGGGCGTTGTCCTGGCCGGCCGGCGTGGCCTTGAGGGCGTGGCCGCCGCCGTGCACGGGCGAGGTGACGACGGCTCCGCTGCCGCCTGAGCAGCTCCAGCCGTCGAGGCCGGCTTCGAAGCCGCCGTTGCGGGCGAGGTCGGCGTCGGCCGCCGCGGCCGGCGGGCCCGCGGCGAGGAAGGCGGCTACCGCGAGGGCGACGGCCGTGAGGACGGAGGTGGCTCTGTTTCCGGCGGGGCGCACAACTGCCTCCGGGGGGTGGGGGGATGGAGCCGGACCGCTGGCGAAGGAGGAGCGGCGCCCAAGATGGTCCAGACCAATGCCCTTGTCAAGGCTTCCGTCTCTCCGGCGCCGCCACGCGGGCCGCCGCCTCGTGCATGGCCAGTTCCAGTACGGCCGGATCGGTGAGGGTGCCCCGCCCGTCGGGCAGCACCAGCCAGCTCACCGGCCCGGCCGGCCGGCCCGGGTACGGGAGCACCATCCAGGTCCCGCGTCCGGCCCCCCGGACGCCCGTGCCGATCCAGCGGGAGGCCGTGCCCGGCGGCACGAAGAACCCGAGGCGCGGCGAGGGGGTGCGGCTTCGCCGGCCGCCGCCGGAGTCGGCGAGCACGGGGCCGGGCCGGTCGAGGAGCAGGTCCAGGACGTCGAAGGTGACCTGCCCCAGTGCCCCGGGCAGGATCAGCACGTCCCAGCGCCGCCCGGCGGGCAGCAGCGCGACTCCGAGGGGGTTGCGCTCCCACTCCCGCCGGCAGGTGTCGGGGTCCGGCGCCGCCGACACCAGCCAGTCCACCGCCGTCTTGGCTCCCGGGATCGTCATGACCCGGCCTCGCTTCCCTGTAGGTGAGGGGTTCTCACCTGGAGAGAGCGGGGCCGGGCCCGGTGATGACGCGGGTTTCGCCACCCCGTTGCGGTGAGGCGGGTCGCGGCCGCCACGGGGTGCGCCGGGGCGGCCGCGCCACGATCAGCGGACGGGCCGGCCGGGGAGGGACCGGCCGGCTGCGGACGGACCGGCCGGGCGGACGGCTGCGGACGGCTGCGGACGGACCGCTCAGCTGTCGAAGCCGAGGCCGAGGCGGTCCAGCGTCCTGAGCCACAGGTTGCGCTGCCCGCCGCGGCGGTCGGCCCGGGCCAGCGACCACTTGGTGAGGGTGATCCCGGTCCAGGCGAACGGCTCGGGCGGGAAGGGCATCGGCTTGGACCGCACCATCTCCAGCCGGGTGCGTTCGGTGTCGAGGCCGTCGAGCAGGTCCAGCATCACCTCCGCGCCGAAGCGGGTGGCGCCCACCCCGAGCCCGGTGTAGCCGGCCGCGTAGGCCGCCTTCCCCGCGTGCGCGGTGCCGAAGAAGGCCGAGAAGCGCGAGCAGGTGTCGATCGCCCCGCCCCAGGCATGGCTGAACTTCACGCCCTCCAGCTGCGGGAAGGCGGTGAAGAAGTGCTCCGCGAGCTTGAGGTAGGTCTCAGGACGGTGGTCGTACTCGGAGTCGAGCTTCCCCCGGTAGGGGTAGATCGCGTCGTAGCCGCCCCACAGGATCCGGTGGTCGGGGGTGATCCGGAAGTAGTGGAACTGGTTGGCGCTGTCGCCGAGGCCCTGCCGGTTCTTCCAGCCGACGGCGGCGAGCTGCTCCCCGTTCAGCGGTTCGGTCATCAGGGCGTAGTCGTAGACCGGCACGGTGAAGGGGCGGATGCGGCGGACCAGCGACGGGAAGATGTTCGTGCCGAGGGCGACCCGGCGCGCGAGGATCGTGCCGTAGGGGGTCTGTACGGTCATCCCGGCCCCGGCCGGGGCGAGCTTCAGCCCCCGGGTGTTCTCGTAGATCCGCACCCCGAGGTCCAGGCAGGCCCGCTTCAGGCCCCAGGCCAGCTTCGCCGGGTTGAGCATGGCGACGCCCTCGCGGTCCCAGAGGCCCGCGAGGAAGGTCGGGGAGTCGACCTCGGCGCGCAGCGCGTCGCGCTCCAGCCATTGGGAGCCGTCCGCGAGACCGAGCCGACGCGCCTGCTCGTGGAGTTCGCGCAGCTCCTCGACCTGATGGGGTTCGGTGGCGACGTCGATCTCGCCGGTGCGCTCGAAGTCGCAGTCGATGCCGTAGCGGGCGACGGCCTCCTCGATGGCGTCGAGGTTGCGGGCGCCCATCTCCTCCAGTACGGCGAGCTCCCGCGGCCAGCGGGCGATCCCGTTGGAGAGGCCGTGGGTGAGGGAGGCGGCGCAGAAGCCGCCGTTGCGGCCGGAGGCGGCCCAGCCCGCCTCCTTGCTCTCGATCAGCACCACGTCCCGGCCGGGGTCGCGCTCTTTGGCCAGGAGCGCCGTCCACAGCCCGCTGTAGCCGCCGCCGACGACCAGCAGGTCGCAGCGCTCGTCGGTGGTGAGGGCCGGCTGCGCGGCGGGCTTGCCGGGGTCGTCCAGCCAGTACGACACCGGCTTCGCTTCGGAAAGGGATTTCGCAACACTACGCATGGCGACTGGGGCCATGGCTTCCAACTCCCTACAGGGGTCTACTTCGGTTGTGCCTTCTTGCGGCGGTTGCCGACCGTCTGGGCGGCGAGGACCACCAGCACCGCGATGACGAACATCGCCGTGCCGATGACGTTGATCTGCACGGGCGTGCCGCGCTGGGCCGATCCCCACACGAACATGGGGAAGGTCACGGTGTTGCCCGAGTTGAAGTTCGTGATGATGAAGTCGTCGAAGGAGAGCGCGAAGGACAGCAGCGCTCCCGCGGCGATGCCGGGCGCCGCGATCGGCAGGGTGACCCGCAGGAAGGTCTGCACCGGGCCCGCGTAGAGGTCGCGGGCGGCCTCCTCCAGCCGGGGGTCCATGGACAGGACCCGCGCCTTGACGGCCGCCACCACGAAGCTGAGGCAGAACATGATGTGGGCGATCAGGATCGTCCAGAAGCCGAGCTGGACGCCCATGTTGAGGAAGAGCGCGAGCAGCGAGGCCGCCATCACGATCTCGGGCATGGCCATCGGCAGGAAGATCAGCGAGTTGACGGCGCCGCGGCCGCGGAAGCGGTAGCGGACCATCGCGAAGGCGATGGCGGTGCCCAGGGCGGTGGCGGCGATGGTGGCCCACAGGGCGATCTGGAGCGAGAGCGAGAGCGAGCCGCACAGGTCGGCGACCCCGCAGGGGTCCTTCCACGCGTCGAGCGAGAACTGCTGCCAGGCGTAGTTGAACCGTCCGGTGGGGTTGTTGAAGGAGAAGACGGTCACGACCACGTTCGGCAGGATCATGTACGCGAGCGTGCCGAGGCCGGCGATGACGACGAGGTTGCGCCGCAGCCAGGTCAGGGAAGTACGCATCAGACCAGGTCCTCCGTGCCCGCTCGGCGGATGTAGACGGTGACCATGATCAGCACGATGGCCATGAGGATGAAGGACAGCGCGGCCGCGGTCGGGTAGTCCAGGATCCGCAGGTACTGCGACTGGATGACGTTTCCGATCATCCGGGTGTCCGTGGAGCCGAGCAGCTCGGCGTTCACGTAGTCGCCGCTCGCCGGGATGAAGGTGAGCAGGGTCCCGGAGACCACGCCCGGCATGGAGAGCGGGAAGGTCACCTTGCGGAAGACGGTGGCGGGGCGGGCGTACAGGTCTCCGGCCGCCTCGTGGAGGCGGGTGTCGATGCGCTCCAGCGAGGAGTACAGCGGCAGGATCATGAAGGGCAGGAAGTTGTACGTCAGACCGCAGACGACCGCGAGCGGGGTGGCGAGCACCCGGTCGCCCTGGGTCATGCCGAGCCAGCTGGTGACGTCCAGGACGTGCAGGGAGTTCAGGGCGCCGACCACCGGGCCGCCGTCCGCCAGGATCGTCTTCCAGGCGAGCGTGCGGATCAGGAAGCTCGTGAAGAAGGGGGCGATGACCAGGACCAGCAGCAGGTTGCGCCAGCGGCCCGCCTTGAAGGCGATCAGGTAGGCCAGCGGGTAGCCGAGCAGCAGGCACAGCACGGTCGCGGTGCCCGCGTAGAGCAGCGAGCGCAGGAACTGCGGCACGTACTCGGTGAGGGCGTCCCAGTAGGTCTGGAAGTGCCAGGTAACCTTGAAGCCCTCTTCGAGGGAGCCGGTCTGCACCGAGGTGGACGCCTGGTAGACCATCGGCAGCACGAAGAAGACCAGCAGCCACAGGATGCCGGGGAGCAGCAGCCAGTACGGGACCATCCGCTTGCGCAGGGACGCCGTGTGCACCGGCGGCTCGGTGGCGGCGGGCGTCCGGGGCGGCGCCGCGGTGGCGCTCATGCGCCCTCCTCCACCGTCTCGATGCCGGCGTCGATGGCCTGGGCGGCGTCGAGTCCGAAGCTGTGCTCCGGGTTCCAGTGCAGGACCACCTCGGCGCCCGGGACCAGGCGGGTGTCCCGCTCGATGTTCTGCGCGTACACCTCCAGCCCGGGGCAGACCCGGCTGTCGACGACGTACTGGGTCGAGACACCGATGAAGGAGGAGGCCGCTATCCGGCCGGAGACCTTGTTGCGGCCGGGGCCGATGGTGTGCTCCTCATCGGCGTGGACCAGCGATATCTTCTCGGGGCGCACTCCGACCAGCAGCTTTCCGCCGGTGACGGGTGTGGTCGAACATCGGGCCGCGGGCAGTTGGAGCCTGGTGCCGGAGGCGGAGACGACGACCTGCGCGCCCGCGGCCTCGACGGTGGCCTCGATGAGGTTCGAGGTGCCGAGGAAGTTGGCGACGAAGGTGGTGCCCGGGTTCTCGTACAGCTCGGCGGGGGCGCCGAGCTGCTCGACGCGCCCGCCGTTCATCACGGCGACGGTGTCGGCCATGGTCATGGCCTCCTCCTGGTCGTGCGTGACGTGCACGAAGGTGATGCCGACCTCGGTCTGGATCCGCTTGAGCTCCAGCTGCATCTGGCGGCGCAGCTTCAGGTCGAGGGCGCCGAGCGGCTCGTCGAGGAGCAGTACCTGGGGGTGGTTGATCAGGGCGCGGGCGACGGCGACGCGCTGCTGCTGGCCGCCGGAGAGCTGGTGCGGCTTGCGCTGGGCGAACTGGCCGAGCTGGACCAGCTCCAGCATGTCGTCGACCTGCTTCTTGACCGACTTGATGCCGCGGCGGCGCAGGCCGAAGGCGATGTTCTCGAAGATGTTCAGGTGCGGGAAGAGGGCGTAGCTCTGGAAGACCGTGTTGACCGGGCGCTTGTACGGCGGCAGGTCGGTGACCTCCCGGTCACCGAGGCTGACCGTGCCGGTGGAGGGCTCCTCCAGGCCGGCGATCATGCGCAGGGTGGTGGTCTTCCCGCAGCCCGAGGCGCCGAGCAGGGCGAAGAAGGAGCCCTGGGGGATGGTGAGGTCCAGCGGGTGCACGGCGGTGAAGGTGCCGTAGTGCTTGCTGATCCCGGCGAGGCGGACGTCGCCGCCCGCGGTCTTGTCAGTCATGGGTGGGTCCCGGGGTTGGGTGGGGAAGATGTCGGGGGCTCGGCGGAGCCGGCCGGGATGCGCCGTCCGGGGATGGCCCGGGGGGCGCGTCGGTCCTCCAGGGCTCGCCGCGGTGCGCTACGCGCCGATGAGCTTGGCGAACTTCTCTTCGTACGCCGTCTCTTCCTCGCTGCTGAGCGAGCGGAAGGCGTGGGACTTGGCGGTCATCTCCTTGTCCGGGACGATCAGGGGGTTGTCGGCGAGCTCGGAGTCGATCTTGCCGAGCTCCTCCTTGACGCCCTCGACGGGGCAGACGTAGCTGATGAAGGCGGCGAGCTGGGCGGCGACCGGCAGCTCGTAGTAGTAGTCGATCAGCTTCTCCGCGTTGGCCTTGTGCCGGGCCTTCGCGGGGACCAGCAGGTTGTCGCTGGAGATGAGGTATCCGGCGGCCGGGATCGCGTACTTGATGTCCGGGTTGCCGGCCTGGAGCTGGACGACGTCGCCCGCCCAGGCGAGACAGGCGGCGAGGTCGCCCTTGTCGAGGTCCGAGGTGTAGTCGTTGCCGGTGAAGCGGCGGATCTGCCCGGTGTCGACGCCCTTCTGGAGCCGGCCCACGGCGCCGTCGAAATCGGCGGTGGTGAAGTTCGCCGGGTCCTTGCCCTGGTCGATCAGGGTCATCCCCACGCTGTCGCGCATCTCGGTGAGGAAGCCGACGCGGCCCTTGAGGGTGGGGTCGTCGAGCAGCTGGGTGACCGAGTCGACCTTCTTGCCGCCGGTGGCCTTGGAGTTGTAGGCGATGACGGTGGAGATGCCGGTCCAGGGGTAGCTGTAGGCGCGTCCCGGGTCCCAGTCGGGGGTGCGGAACTGCGCGGACAGGTTGGCGTAGGCGTGCGGCAGGTGGGAGGGGTCCAGTCTCTGCGCCCAGCCCAGGCGGATGATGCGGGCGGCGAGCCAGTCGGTGACGACGATCAGGTCGCGGCCGGTGTCCTGGCCGGCTGCGAGCTGCGGGCGGATCTTCCCGAAGAACTCGACGTTGTCGTTGATGTCCTCGCTGTACTTGACGTCGATGCCGGTCCGCCTGGTGAATTCCTCCAAGCTCGGACGGGACTTCTCGTCATCGCCGGTGTCCATGTACTCGGTCCAGTTGGAGAAGGCGATCTCCTTCTCCCGGTCCGAGTGGTCGTCGGAGGCCACCGCCGTGTCCCCCGCCCGCTTGGCGGGCGGGATGCCGCACGCGGCGAGGGTGGACAGGCCGCCGAGGGTGAGCGCTCCGACTCCGCAGGCGCGCAGCAGCGAGCGGCGGGTGAGGGCGCCGCGCCCGCTGTCAAGGCTGCGCCGCATCGCGGCGAGTTGCGCCGCCGAGAGGCGGTCGGGCTCGAACTGCTCCATGCGCGTTGCCCTTTCGGGATGGGTGCGTGGCCGCCGGGTCGGCGGCAGGGATGCCACGCGGCGGCCGCCGCATGTGTCTGGTGCCGGTGAACCCTTCCGGTCACAGCACTGGGCTGCGGTCCCCGAAGATCGTGCGGTGCCAGTCCTTCGCGGCCACCGCGGTGTTGTCGTACATCACGTGCTTGACCTGCGTGTACTCCTCGAAGGAGTAAGCGCTCATGTCCTTTCCGAAGCCGCTGGCCTTGTAGCCGCCGTGGGGCATCTCGCTGATGATCGGGATGTGGTCGTTGACCCACACGCAGCCCGCCTTGATCTCGCGGGTGGCGCGGTTCGCCCGGTAGACGTCGCGGCTCCAGGCCGAGGCGGCGAGGCCGTAGGGGGTGTCGTTGGCCAGGGCGATGCCTTCGTCGTCGGTGTCGAAGGGCAGCACGACGAGGACCGGGCCGAAGATCTCGGACTGGACGACCTCGCTGTCCTGGGCGGCGCCGGCGATGAGGGTGGGCCGGTAGTACGCGCCTGCGGCCAGTTCGCCGGCGGGGATCTCACCGCCGGTGACGACGGTGGCGTAGGCACGGGCGCGCTCGACGAAGCCGGCGACGCGGTCGCGCTGGGCGTGGGAGACCAGCGGGCCGAGGTCGGTGGTCGGCGCGAAGGGGTCGCCGAGGCGGACGGACTCCATCAGCTGCGCGACGCGGGCGACGAAGGCGTCGTGCAGGGGGCGCTGGACGTAGGCCCGGGTGGCGGCGGTGCAGTCCTGGCCGGTGTTGATGAGGGAGGCGGCGACGGCGCCGTGCGCGGCGGCCTCCAGGTCGGCGTCGTCGAAGACGAGGAAGGGGGCCTTGCCGCCGAGCTCCAGGTGCAGCCGCTTGACGGTGGCGGTGGCGATCTCGGCGACGCGCCGGCCGACGGCGGTGGAGCCGGTGAAGGAGGTCATGACCACGTCGGGGTGGCCGACCAGGTGCTCGCCCGCTTCGCGGCCGGCGCCGGTGACGATGTTGACCACCCCGTCCGGGAGGCCCGCCTCCTTGGCCGCCTGGGCGAACATCAGCGAGGTCAGCGGGGTGAGCTCGGCGGGCTTGAGGACGATGGTGTTGCCCGCGGCGATCGCCGGGAGGATCTTCCACGCGGCCATCTGGAGCGGATAGTTCCAGGGAGCGATGGAGCCGACGACGCCGATGGCCTCGCGGCGCACGTAGGAGGTGTGGTCGCCGGAGTACTCGGCGGCCGCCTGCCCCTGGAGGTGGCGCGCGGCCCCTGCGAAGAAGGCGGTGTTGTCGATGGTCCCCGGCACGTCGAACTCCGTGGACAGCTTGATCGGCTTGCCGCACTGGAGGGACTCGGCGTATGCGAAGTCCTCGGCCTGCTCGGCCAGTACGGCGGCCAGCCGGTGCAGGGCGTCCGAGCGTTCCCCGGGGGTGGCGCCGGACCAGCCGGGGAAGGCCCGCCGGGCGGCGGCGACGGCCTCGTCGACGTCCGCGGTGCTCGCGAGCTCGTAGGTGAGGACCTCGTCGCCGGTGGCCGGATCGACCACCGTGTGTGACTGCCCGGAGGTGCCGCGCCGGAGCCGGCCGTCGATGTACTGCGCGCCGTCCGCGAAGCGGTCCTTGACCTGGAAGCGGTTGCCCATCACGCTCTCACGCTTTCCGTAGCTACAGTTCGAGTACAGCTCGAATTGAGTGCCGATCCTGACAGAGGTGGTGCCCTCGGCCAAGGGATTCCGTTGTTGCCTTTTGATTACGCGACGGAATCGGTCGACCATGTGTCGAGGCACACCCTAAAACCCGTACGAAGTGTCAGTGGCGGCTGCCAGACTCGCGTGCATGGAGATGATCGATGACCTGATCAAGCAGGTCAGCCGCGGTGAACGGGTGAAGTACCTGCCGTTCTGGGGCCACCGCCCGAGGCCGGACGGGAGCCTCGGCCCGAGCTGCCTCAGCCAGTGGTGGCCGTCCGAATTCACTGTGGGTGACACCCGGTACGCCACGGCCGAGCACTGGATGATGGCCGCCAAGGCCCGGCTGTTCGGGGACGCGGAGGCCGAGGCCGCGGTGCTGGCGGCGGCGAGCCCGGCAGCCGCGAAGAAGGCCGGCCGGCTGGTGCGCGGCTTCGACGAGGCCGTGTGGAAGCGCGAGCGCTACGGGATCGTGGTCGAGGGCAGCATGCACAAGTTCGCCTCCGACCCGGCGCTGCGCTCGTACCTGCTGTCCACCGGCGACCGGGTCCTGGTCGAGGCCAGCCCGCTGGACCGGATCTGGGGCATCGGGCTGCCGGCCGACGACGCCCGCGCCCTGGACCCCGCCCGCTGGTGCGGCCTGAACCTCCTGGGCTTCGCCCTGATGGAGGCCCGCGACCGCATACGGACGGCCGGCGCGTGACGGAACGCCGCCGGGTGGCGGCGGTGATCATCCGGGAGGGCGACGTGCTGATGGTGCGCGAGCGCGGCAGGGGGCCCACCGGCCGGCACGACGCGGCGGAGTACTGGACCTTGCCGGGCGGCGGAATCGAAGCCGGGGAGGACCCGCAGGAGGCGGTCCGGCGCGAGGTGCCGAGGAGGTCGGCCTGCGCGCGCTGGAGGTGCGGTTCGCGTGCGAGTCGCCCTACCCCTCCGGCTGGACCGCCTGCTACCGCGTCGACGTCGAAGACGGAGAGCCGCGGCTGGGGGTGGACACCGACCTGGAGTGCGACTGCCCGCGCATGGTCGGCCTCGTCTGGGTCCCGCTCACGCGCGGCCTCGCCGGCGACGACGTGATGGTACCGACGCTCCTGATGCCGGCGCAGGCCTGAGGGACCGACGCGAATCGGCCACGGACAAGGCGGCCCCAGGGCCCGCCCGGGCGGGGCGGGCGCAGGCCGGGGGTGCCGGCAAGGCCGACGCAGGCCGGGGGTGCCGGCAAGGCCGCCGCAGGGCCCGCACGGGCGGGGCCGGCGCAGGCCGGGCCCGGGCGAGGCCGCCGCAGGGCCCGCACGGGCAAGGCGGGCGCAGGGCCGGGCGCGGGCGAGCCGGGCGCGGCACCCGCACGGGCGAAGCCGGCAGATGCCGGGTCCGGGCGAGGAGACGCAGGGCCCGTACGGGCAAGACCCCCGCAGCGGATCCGCACAAGGTCCCGCGCAGGCCCGCCGGGGCAAAGCCGGCGGAGGCCGGGTCCGCGCAAAGCCGCCGCAGGGCCCACACGGGCAGAGCCAGCGCGGCAGGTCCGGCAGGGCCCGCGCAGGTCGGGTCCAGGCGAGGCCGATGCGGGGCCCGTCCGGGCTGGGCGCGCGGGTGCGTGCGAGGCGGGTGCGGGTGGGGGGACCCTGCCGGGGCTCCGACGTCGCGTCGGCCTTCCCCGACCCGGCGGGGCTCCCGGCAGCGGCGGGGCGAGGTGTTGCGCCACGCTGGTCCGCCGGCTCAGCCGCAGAGGGCGCGGGGCCCGGCCACGGCACCCCGGCCGACTGCCCGCTGCCGGGCCCCGCCTCCGCCCCTTCCGGGGGCGTCGCCGGCCGGGCGCGGCCGGGCCGTCTGCGCTGCCGTCAGATCTTCTCGTGCATGCGGGAGTTGGAGTACGGGCTCTCGTAATCGGAGCTGTCGTCCCAGCCGTTCGCGAGCGGGCCGAATATGGCGGCGAGCACGAGGCCGCCCAGCACGATGCCGATCGCACCGAGGATGATCCCGGCCAGTGCCATCCCGCCGTTGTCGGCCTCGCCCCTGGTCGCCTTGCCCTTGCCGAGGGCGCCGAAGACGACCGCGCCTATGCCGAGGGCTATCGCGAAGAAGCTGGTGATACAGCCGACGACGGACAGGATGCCGAGGACGAGGGCGGTGATGCCGAAGCCGTTGCTCCTGGGGGCCGCGTAGAGCGGGTATCCGCCAGGACCGGGATATCCGCCGTGGCCCGGGTGTCCGGCGTTGCCCGGGTATCCGGGATACCCCGGCCCGCCCGGGTACCCGGCGTCGCCGGGGTAGCCGTAGCCCGGCGCGGGCTGCGGCGGCGCGGGGTACCCGTAGGCGCTCGCGTCGGGCTGGGCCGGGTACCCGTACGCGGGCGCCGACCCGGGCGACGGCTGCGGCTGGGCGTGGGGCTGGGGCTCGGTGTGGGGCTGCGGCTGGGCGTGGGGCTGGGCCTGGGGTATCCCGGCCCCCGGCATCCCGGCGACCGTCGGCTGGTCGTGCACCGGCGGCGGCCCCGACGCACCCGGCGCAGCCGGTGTGCCCCCGCGCTTGCCCAGGTCCACCGCCGGCCGCTCCGGCGGCGCCCACGGATCCCTCGGCTCAGGGCTCTGGTCGGTCATGCGGCGCCCCCCTCTCGTACAGCCATGCTAAGCGCTGCCACCGACAGTCACGGGCGTGCCTACGATGAAGCCCGACCCGACCGCACCCGCACGCTCCCGGAAGGCACCTCCATGACCGACCTGCACCCCTTCATCGCCGGGCTGCCCAAGGCCGAACTCCACGTCCACCACGTCGGCTCGGCCTCACCGCGCATCGTGGCCGAGCTCGCCTCCCGGCACCCCGACTCGAAGGTCCCGACCGATCCCGAGGCCCTCGCCGACTACTTCACCTTCACCGACTTCGCGCACTTCGTCGAGGTCTACCTGTCGGTGGTGGACCTGGTCCGCACCCCCGAGGACGTGCGGACCCTGACCTTCGAGGTCGCCCGCGACATGGCGCGGCAGAACATCCGCTACGCCGAACTGACCATCACCCCGTACTCGTCCACCCGCCGCGGCATCGACGAGAAGGCCTTCATGGAGGCCATCGAGGACGCCCGCAGGGCCGCCGAGTCGCAACTCGGCGTCATCCTGCGCTGGTGCTTCGACATCCCCGGCGAGGCCGGTCTGGAGGCGGCCGCGGAGACCGCCCGTCTCGCCGTGGACCTGCGCCCCGAGGGACTGGTCTCCTTCGGCCTCGGCGGCCCCGAGATCGGCGTCCCGCGCCCGCAGTTCAAGCCGTACTTCGACCAGGCCCGCGCCGCCGGCCTGCACAGCGTGCCGCACGCCGGCGAGACGACCGGCCCGCAGACCATCTGGGACTCCATCCGCGAGCTGGGCGCCGAGCGCATCGGCCACGGCACGAGCGCCACCCAGGACCCGGAGCTCCTCGCCTACCTCGCCGAGCACCGCATCGCCCTGGAGGTCTGCCCGACGTCCAACATCGCCACCCGCGCGGTCTCCGACCTCGACCTCCACCCGGTCAAGGAGATGGTCGCCGCCGGCGTGCTCGTGACCATCAACAGCGACGACCCGCCGATGTTCGGATCCGACCTCAACAACGAGTACGCGGTCGCGGCGCGCCTGCTCGGTCTCGACGAGCGCGGTCTCGCCCGGCTCGCCAAGAACGCCGTGGAGGCCTCCTTCCTCGACGAGGCGGGCAAGGCGAAGCTCAACACGGAGATCGACACGTACACCTCGCAATGGCTCGCGCGCTGAGATCCCGCCGAGAATGGGGGTCATGCGCACCCTGACTGCCGTCGGCCACCGCGGCGATCCCTACCGAGTCCGCGAGAACACCCTGGCCTCGATCCGCTCCGCCTTCGCACGGGGGGCGGACGCGGTCGAGATCGACGTACGGCTCACCCGCGACGGGGTCCCGGTCCTGCTCCACGACGAGACGCTCCAGCGGCTGTGGGGCCATGACGTGCGCCTCGACGCCGTCACGGCCCCACAGCTGCGGGAACTGACGGGGGGTGGCATCCCCACCCTGCGCGAGGCCCTGACGGCGGCCGGGGCGGGGCGGGTCATGCTCGACCTGCCCGGTGCCTCCTACGAGGCGGTGCGCACCGTCGTGGACCTGGTCCGCGAGTGCGGGGCGCGCGAGCGCGCGTACTACTGCGCGGGCCCCAGGACCATGCTGGCGGTCCGCGCCGCCGATCCGGCCGCGGAGATCGCCCTGACCTGGACGACGCTGTCGCCGCCGCGCCGGGTCCTGATCGACGCGGTGGAGCCGCGGTGGCTCAACTACCGTTTCGGCCTGGTCGGTCCGGAGCTGGTGGAGGCGCTCCACCGGGACGGCCTGCTGGTGTCGGCCTGGACCGCGGACACCAAGTGGGCGATGCGGGGGCTCGTCGCGGCCGGCGTCGACTCGATCACCACGAACCGGGTGGACGCGCTGGCCGCGGTGCGGGCCGAGTCCGGCCGGTGAGACCCGGGCGCGCGGTCGTCGCCCGGGTACGCCGGGCCCGGCCGTGGACCTGGGCCCGGTCCGGCTGGAGGTGCTGACGGTCCGGGAGCGGGAGACGCTGCTGCACCTGGGGCGGGGCTGTCGAATGCGGAGATGGCGGCGGCGATGGTGGAGAGCGAGCACACGGTGCCGGCGGACGGGCCGGGTGACTCCTTCGAGGCGCAGTGGGAGCACCGCTTCGATGTGACCGATCCGCGCCGGCAGATCGCCAACGCCCTGTGCAAGGGGCCGGAGTTCGCGGCCGGTGACGCCCAGCACTACCTGAACATCAGGCGGCGGGCGACATGATCTCGACGACGGCCGATCTGGAGCGGTTCACCCTCGCCCTGTTCGCCGGGCGGGTCGTGCTGAAGCCGCTGTTGAAGGAGACCATGTTCGCGGTGCCGGCGGTGGCGGACTTCACGAGCGGCAAATCCGCCACGCTCACCGCCGGCTTCTCCCGGATCGTCCTGCCCCACGGCACGGAGGCCTGGGGCAAGACCGGCGGCCGGCACGGCTACAACACCGCGACAGGCGGGACGATCGACGGATCGCGGACCTTGGTCTACTCGGTGAACTCCACGGACGCGAAGGGCGAGGAGACGAATCCGGTCGCCTTCGGCATCGTCCTGGCGGCCTTCGCCAAGTAGCAGCGCTCAGGCATGGACCGGGGTGGCCGCCCCGCCACCGGCCCCACCACCGCCCCCGGCGTCGGCCCCACCACCGCCCCCGGCTTCGGGAAGGGTTTCGGGCAGGGCTTCGGGCAGGGCTTCCAGTCGCTTGATCATGCGGCGCAGGATCAAGAGGGGGACCACCCCGAAGACGCCGAAGGACATGTCGATGACGCTCCACCAGAAGGGGATGCCGCGGATCGGGCCGCAGATCAGGGCCAGCGGGACGATGCCGGCGCAGGCGATCATGCCCGCCTCGACGATCCAGATGTTGCGGACGGGGTCGCGGTGGACGCCGTAGAAGAAGACGGCGATGACGAGGTGGGCGAAGGCGAGCCAGTCGGTGCCGTAGAGGAGGAAGGGGTACGCGGCGTCGGCCTGGTCAAGTCCGTCCCCCACCCGCCGCAGCCACTCGTTGTCGATCAGGGCGTTGGCCCAGCGGAGCTCGCTGACGAGGGGGAAGGCGGTCAGGCCGCTGAGCACGAGGCAGACGAGGAACAAGGTCAACCAGGCACGGACCCGCCGCTGAAGGGCGCTTCTCTCGTTCATGCAAGGAAGCCTACCCGCCCTTTTGAACATGTTCAGCCAATTCCCTGAACATGTTCAACTCATGGTTCGCGAAGGGGTCAGAGCCCGACGATGGCGTTCCACCGGCGGGCGAGGGAGCGGCGCTGCGCCGAGGAGATGTCGCGGGCGACGACCAGCCGCTTGCGCATGTCGTCGTCGGGAAAGATCAGCGGGTTCTCGGCGAGTTCGGCGGTCTCCCTCTCCTCGGAGCGGGCCAGGACCTCGCGGGCGGCGGGCACCGGGCAGACGTAGTTGACGGAGGCGGCGAGCGCCGCGGCCACCTCCGGCGCGTAGTAGTGGTCGATCAGGGCTTCGGCATTGGCCTTGTGCCGGGCCAGGTTGGGCACGAGCAGGCTCTCCGCCCACAGCTCGGCCCCCTCTTCGGGGACCACGAATTCGATGTCGGGGTTGTCGGCCCGGAGCTGGATGGCGTCGCCGGAGTAGGCCTGGCAGGCCAGGACGTCGCCCTTGCTCAGATCGGAGGTGTAGTCGTTGCCGGTGAAGCGGCGGATGTGCTTCTTCTTCACCATGGCCTCGACCTGGTCGCACATCCGGTGGAAGTCGGATTCGGTCCAGCGGGTGACGTCCACTCCGTCGCCCTGCATCAGGAGGGCGAAGGATTCGTCGAGGCCGGAGAAGAGGGTGACCCTGCCCGCGAGGTCCGGCTGCCACAGGTCCTTGACCGACCTGATCTCGCGCCCCAGGGCCTTGCGGTTGTAGGCGATGCCGGTGATGCCCGACTGCCAGGGGACGGTGTGCAGCCGGCCGTCGTCGAAGGCGGGGGAACGCAGCTGCGGGTCGAGGTGGCGGGCCACGTTGGTCTGCGCCGAGCGGTCCATCTTCTGGGCCCAGCCCAGGTGGACGAAGCGGGCTGCCATCCAGTCACTGACCACGACCAGGTCGTGGCCGGTCTCCTGGTGGTTCATCAGGGCCGGGCTGACCTTGCCGAAGAACTCGTCGTTGTCGTTGATCTCCTCGGTGTACCGGACCTCGATGCCGGTCTGCTCCGTGAAGGCGTCCAGCGTCGGGCGGCGCGCCTCGTCCTCGTCATCGGTGTCGATGTAGAGGGGCCAGTTGGAGAAGGAGACGCTCCGGTCCCGCCCCGAGCGGTCGGGGCCTTCGCGCCGGTCCTGCGGGACGTAGGCGGCCGGCACCCCGCAGCCGGCGAGGGCGGCCAGCAGGCCCGTGGAACCGAGGCCGCGCAGCGCGGCGCGGCGGGAGAAGGCGAGTTCAGGCATGGGCACAGCCTGGGCGAACGCCGAAGGGCGGGCAATAGACATGATGTCTACCGCCCGCCCCTTCAACGCTGTGCTGTGACCGGTGCGGCCGATCAGCCGTCGAGCGAGGTCATCACGTGCTTGATGCGCGTGTAGTCCTCGAAGCCGTAGGCGGAGAGGTCCTTGCCGTAGCCGGACTTCTTGAAGCCGCCGTGCGGCATCTCGGCGACGAGCGGGATGTGGGTGTTGATCCACACGCAGCCGAAGTCGAGGTTCTTGGACATCCGCATCGCGCGGCCGTGGTCCTTGGTCCACACCGAGGAGGCGAGGGCGAACTCGACGCCGTTGGCGTACTCCAGGGCCTGGGCCTCGTCCGTGAAGGACTGCACGGTGATGACGGGGCCGAAGACCTCGTTCTGGATGATCTCGTCGTCCTGGTTCAGGCCGGAGACCACGGTCGGGGCGTAGAAGTAGCCCTTGTCGCCGACCTGGTGGCCGCCGGCCTCGACCTTGGCGTGGGCGGGGAGGCGCTCGATGAAGCCCGCGACCTGCTTGAGCTGGTTCGGGTTGTTCAGCGGGCCGTACAGCACGTCCTCGTCGTCCGGCAGGCCGGTCTTGGTGTCGGCGGCGGCCTTGGCGAGCGCCGTCACGAACTCGTCGTGGACCGATTCGTGGACGATCACGCGGGTGGCGGCCGTACAGTCCTGGCCGGCGTTGAAGTAGCCCGCGACCGCGATGTCCTCGACGGCCTTGGCGATGTCGGCGTCCTCGAAGACCACGACCGGCGCCTTGCCGCCGAGCTCCAGGTGGACGCGCTTGACGTCCTTCGAGGCGCTCTCCGCGACCTGCATGCCCGCGCGCACCGAGCCGGTGATGGAGGCCATCGCCGGGACGGGGTGCTCGACCATGGCCCTGCCGGTCTCGCGGTCGCCGCAGACGACGTTGAAGACGCCCTTGGGGAGGATCGAGTCGATGATCTCGGCCATCAGGACGGTGGAGGCCGGGGTGGTGTCCGAGGGCTTGAGGACCACGGTGTTGCCCGCGGCGATGGCCGGGGCGAACTTCCACACGGCCATCATCATCGGGTAGTTCCACGGCGCGACCTGGGCACAGACGCCCACCGGCTCACGGCGGACGATGGAGGTCATCCCCTCCATGTACTCGCCGGCCGAGCGGCCCTCCAGCAGCCGGGCGGCGCCCGCGAAGAAGCGGATCTGGTCCACCATCGGCGGCAGCTCCTCGCTGGCCGTGAGGCCCAGCGGCTTGCCGGTGTTCTCCGACTCCGCGGCGACGAGCTCCTCCGCACGCGCCTCGAAGGCGTCCGCGATCTTCAGCAGCGCCTTCTGGCGCTCCGAGGGGGTGGTGTCGCGCCAGCCCGGGAAGGCGGCCGCGGCGGCGGCCATGGCGGCGTCGACATCCGCCTGGCCCGAGAGCGGGGCGGTGGCGAAGGCCTCGCCGGTGGCAGGGTTGACCACCTCGGTGGTCCGCCCGTCGGCGGCGTCCTTGAACTCTCCGCCGATGTAGTTGCGCAGACGACGCAGTTCGGTGGTCACTACAGCCACTCTCCTGATCACATGTCCAATGGTTGAGACGATTCCCAAGCCTAGCCTCTCGGCGGACGCTTTCGACAGAGCCAGACACGACGACCTACGAAATCAGTGAGATCGGAGCTGCCAAACAACGAATTTCATCGGTTCCGTCTTGCGGAACAGACGACTCCTCGTGCACAGTGAGGTCGTGGTCAGTCGAAGCGCAGATTCCAGGAACAGACAACCGTCCCCGTCGGTCGATGCTGTGTCCCTGGCGATCATCGAGCAACTGCAGGAGGACGGGCGCCGTCCCTACGCAGCGATCGGCAAGGCCGTCGGCCTGTCGGAAGCGGCCGTGCGCCAGCGCGTGCAGAAGCTGCTCGACCAGGGCGTCATGCAGATCGTCGCCGTCACCGACCCGCTCACCGTGGGCCTGCGACGCCAGGCCATGGTCGGCATCAACGTCGAGGGAGACCTCGACCCGGTGGCGGACGCCCTGACCGCCATGGCCGAGTGCGAGTACGTGGTGATGACCGCGGGGTCGTTCGACCTGATGGTGGAAATCGTCTGCGAGGACGACGACCACCTGCTCGAAACGATCAACAAGAAGATCCGCGCGCTCCCCGGCGTGCGATCAACAGAGAGCTTCGTCTACCTGAAGCTGAAGAAGCAGACCTACATGTGGGGAACTCGATAACCCGTGAGCCAGGACCTCTCCAAGACCGCGTACGACCACCTGTGGATGCACTTCACCCGCATGTCGTCCTACGAGAACGCACCCGTCCCCACCATCGTGCGCGGTGAGGGCACCTACATCTTCGACGACAAGGGCAAGCGCTACCTCGACGGTCTCGCCGGGCTGTTCGTGGTCAACGCCGGTCACGGCCGCAAGGAACTGGCCGAGGTCGCCTACAAGCAGGCGCAGGAACTCGCGTTCTTCCCCATCTGGTCGTACGCCCACCCCAAGGCCGTGGAGCTCGCCGAGCGCCTCGCCGACTACGCCCCGGGCGACCTGAACAAGGTCTTCTTCACCACCGGTGGCGGCGAGGCCGTCGAGACCGCCTGGAAGCTCGCCAAGCAGTACTTCAAGCTCCAGGGCAAGCACACCAAGTACAAGGTCATCTCGCGTGCGGTCGCCTACCACGGCACCCCGCAGGGCGCCCTGTCGATCACCGGTCTCCCGGCCCTGAAGGCCCCCTTCGAGCCGCTGGTCCCCGGCGCGCACAAGGTGCCGAACACCAACATCTACCGCGCCCCGATCTACGGCGACGACCCCGAGGCCTTCGGCCGCTGGTGCGCCGACCAGATCGAGCAGGAGATCCTCTTCGAGGGCGCCGACACCGTCGCCGCCGTCTTCCTGGAGCCGGTGCAGAACGCCGGCGGCTGCTTCCCGCCGCCGCCCGGGTACTTCCAGCGGGTCCGCGAGATCTGCGACGAGTACGACGTGCTCCTCGTCTCCGACGAGACGATCTGCGCCTTCGGCCGCCTCGGCACGATGTTCGCCTGTGACAAGTTCGGCTACGTCCCGGACATGATCACCTGTGCCAAGGGCATGACCTCGGGCTACTCCCCGATCGGTGCATGCATCATCTCCGACCGCCTCGCGGAGCCGTTCTACAAGGGCGACAACACCTTCCTGCACGGCTACACCTTCGGCGGCCACCCGGTCTCCTCGGCCGTCGCCCTGGCCAACCTCGACATCTTCGACAAGGAGGGCCTCAACCAGCACGTGCTGGACCACGAGGACGCCTTCTTCTCGACGCTGAAGAAGCTGCACGACCTGCCCATCGTCGGCGACGTCCGCGGCAACGGCTTCTTCTACGGCATCGAGCTCGTCAAGGACAAGGCCACCAAGGAGTCCTTCACCGACGAGGAGACGGAGCGCGTGCTCTACGGCTTCCTCTCCAAGGCCCTCTTCGAGAACGGCCTGTACTGCCGTGCCGACGACCGTGGCGACCCGGTCATCCAGCTGGCCCCGCCGCTGATCGCGGACCAGGGCACCTTCGACGAGATCGAGGGGATCCTGCGCTCGGTGCTCACCGAGGCGTGGACCAAGCTGTAAAGAGCCGCCGGCCCGGGCTGCACCTCGTCCGACCACACGGCCCGGATCCTCCGTTCGAGTGACAACGGAGGGTCCGGGCCGTGTGCTGTCACCATCCAAGACGTTCATCTCTTTACATCTCATTGCGGCGCCAGTGACCGATGGGGCTCCGCTTCGTTCCCCCGGACGGAGGTGTACGCCATGGCGGTTCCACCGGACACTGCTGCCCCACCTGACAATGACGTCCTTTGGGCACGGTCCCTTCACTACGCGCACGGTGGTTCCCCGGGCCTCGTCGGGGTCTCGGTGGGAGTGCGCCAGGGCGAGATCCTGGCCCTGACCGGCCCCCGGGGCAGCGGCAAGACGACCCTGCTGCGCTGTCTGTCCGGACAGCTGTCGCCCGGGCAGGGCGAGATCTGGTTCAACAGCGTCCCCGTGCACACCATGGGCGCCCTGGCCCGCGAGCGGCTGCGCCGCGACCGGTTCGGCTGGATCGGCCCCGAGCCGCAGCTGCTGCCCGAACTGAAGGTGTGGGAGAACGCGGCCCTGCCGCTGCTGATCGCCGGAGCCTCCCACCGCGCCGCCAAGCACGCCGCCTGCGAATGGCTGGAGCGCCTCGACATCGGCGCCTTCGCCGGCAAGCGCCCCGGCGCCCTCACCCGCGGCGAGTGCCAGCGCGTGGCGCTGGCCCGGGCCCTGGTCAACGAGCCCGCGGTGATCTTCGCCGACGAGCCCACGGCACCCCTGCACCGGGCCGAGCGGGCCCTGCTGCTGCGCACCCTGACCACCGCGGCGCGCTCGCACGAGATCACCGTGCTGGTGGCCACCCACGACGAGGAGACCGCGGCCGCCGCCGACCGCCGCCTGGCCCTGCTCGACGGCCGGCACGCCGCCGCCGAGAACGAGACCGGGAACGAGACCGGGAACGAGGCCGAGGCCGGCTCGCCGGAGCCCCCCGCCGCCGAGACGACGGAGGACCAGGCAGCGTGCTCGCTCTCCGCCTAGTCCGAGGCTCCCGCCCACTGGTCCAGCTGCGCCGGCTCCTCGTCGCCGCCGCATCCGCCGGCACCGGGTTCCTGTTCCTGTACGTCCTGGCCGACGCGGTGGACCGGCCTGCCGGATCGTTCCCGCGCCTGCTGTGGGCGCTGGTCCCGCTGGCCGCCACCGTCCAGCTCGCCGTCGCGGTGGCCCGGACCGACCCGGCGACGCGGCCCCGCGAAGGACTGGACGCCGCCGGGCTCGGGCCCGTGCGGCTCGGCCTGATCGCAGCCGTCTCCACGGCCGTCGCCTGCACCCTGGGCAGCGCCCTGGCCCTGGCCGTCTTCCTCCACCTGCGCGGGAACCTCGCCGGGCTGCCGTTCGACGGGGCGGGAGCCGGCCTGCTCCACGCCGACCAGCCGCTGCCCCCCGCCGCCGCCCTCACGCTCCTGGCCGTGCTGCCGCTGACCGCGTCGGGCGCCGTCCTCGCGATGCGCCGCGCCCCGGCGCCCGCCCCGCAGACCGGGCTGCCCTGGGGCATCACCCTGACCGCCTGCGGACTCGCGGTGGAGGCGTACGCGGGACGGGGCGGGCCCGGCATGCCGGCCGGCTGGTCGCTGACCGCGGCCGGCCTCGCCCTCGCCGGGCCCGGGCTCGCGTACGCCCTCGGCACGCTGGTCCAGGCCGTCCGCCCCGGCGGACTGCGGCTGCTGGCCGGGCGGGCCCTCCAGGAGGAGGCGCCCCGGGTCGGTCCGCCCCTCGGCCTGCTGTGCGCGGTCTGCGCGGGCGCCCTCACCGCGCTGGCCCTGCGCGACCGGGGCGGCCTGCACGTCCCCCTGGGTCCGCTGACCGGACCCGCCGCGGCCCTGGTCGCGCTGTGCGCCGCCGCGACCCTTCTCACATCCGCGGTGGAATCCCGCCAGAACCGCAGCGCCGGCCGGCAGGCTCTGCTCGACCTCGGCGCACCCGCCAAGGTCCTTCGTACGGCCGCCGGTTTGCGCGCCGCCGCCCTGCTCGCCGTGTGCGTACCGATCAGCTGGGGTGTGGCGCAGCTGACGTCACTGGCGTTGACCCGCTGATACGGGCAGCCCTTAGGGTGGGCCGAATGGTCAACGCAGACATCGAGATCGAGACGCTCGCCGAATTCGACCAGGTCGTGGCCCGCGGCTCGCTCAGCGGCTACCGGATCCAGTCGGTCAACCTGCTGGAGCGGACCTTCGCGCTGCTGTCCGCGGACACCTCCGCCGCCGTGTTCCTGGGCTGTGCGATGGAGCCCGACGCGTCGGCGAAGGTCCGCGCCGACGGCGCCCTGGTCTTCCCGCCGGTGCCGGACCTGCCGTTCAACCCGTACCGGGGCCTGCTGTACACGCCCGAGGAGCTGTACGCCGGGCTGCCCGGCGACTACGAGGCGACCCCGGACGCGCAGGCCTACGCCTGGTTCCAGGAGACCCGGGCCGACGGGGACGTCTTCTCCTCGATGCTCCGCTCCCTCCACGACGACGCCGTCTCCGACGCCCTCGACGAGCACCTGACAGGTGCCCGCGTCGTGGGCGTGATGGGTGGCCACGCCATGTCCCGCGGCGGTGCGGACTACCGCGGCGCGGCCGAGCTGGGCCGTACGCTCGCCCGCTCCGGGCTGACCGTGGCCACCGGCGGCGGTCCCGGTGCGATGGAGGCCGCGAACCTGGGCGCCTACCTGGCGCCGGCGCCGGACGGCGCCCTGCCGGAGGCGCTGGAGATGCTCGCCAAGGCCCCGTCCTTCGTCCCCTCGGTGTCCGACTGGGCGCGCGCGGCCTTCGCCGTACGCGAGCGGTGGCCGGCCGGCGGCGACTCGGTGGGCATCCCGACGTGGTTCTACGGCCACGAGCCGCCGAACGCCTTCGCTCAGCACATCGGCAAGTACTTCGCGAACGCCACCCGGGAGGACGGACTGCTGGCCCGGTCCACGGCCGGGGTGGTCTTCCTGCCGGGCGCCGCGGGCACGGTCCAGGAGGTCTTCGACAGCGCGACGCCGAACTACTACTCCTCCCGGGGCGAGCCGGCCCCGATGGTCCTGGTCGACCGGACCCACTGGACCGAGCACCTCCCGGCGTGGCCGCTGCTGCGGGCGCTGGCGCGCGGCCGGGCGATGGAGTCCCGTATCGCCCTGGTGGACTCGGTGGACGAGGTTCCCGGCGCGCTCGCGGCAATGGCCTGACGTCCGGAGGCAACTTTCCGCCCCTTTCCGACGTCTGGCAGAGGTACCGCAAAACCTGCCAGACGTGAACGGAGCCCTCGGTGCTCATAGGCCTGCTGACCGCTGTCGCGGCGTCCATCTGCTACGGCACGGGATCCGTCCTGCAAGCCGTCGGATCGCGCCGCGCCGCCCGGATGTCCCCGCCGGCCGCCGGGGTGACGGCGCACGGCGGCCCCAACCTGTCGTCCACCGCGAAGGCGGCGATGACCTGGGAGTTCATCGTCGGGACGATCCTGGACTTCGTGGGCTTCGGCCTGGGCGCGCTGGCCGCGCGGCTGCTGCCCCTCTTCCTGTCCCAGACGGTGATCAGCGCCAATCTGGTGATCACGGCGGTGCTGAGCGTGCGGCTGCTGGGCATCCGCCTGTCCCGCAAGGAGTGGACCTCGATCGGCGTGGTCTGCACGGCGCTGGTGCTGCTGGCCACCGCGGCGGGCCACGAGGGCGGCCACCACGCGCCGCTGTCCACGCACTGGTGGCTGCTGGGGATCACCGTGCTGCTGATGGCGGGCGGCACGGTGGCCGTGCGCCTCCTCGGCGCAGGGGCGGCGATCCTGGCGGGCCTGCTGTCGGGCCTGGGCTTCGGCGCGCTGGGCGTCGGCGTGCGGATCCTGGACGGGATCGACCCCTTCGACCCGGGCACGCTGCTCACCGACCCGGCCCTGTACGCCATCCTCGTGGCGGGCATCGGCGGCATGTACCTGCACACGGTCGCCCTGCAGATCGGTTCGGTGAACGGGGCGACGGCGGCCCTGGTGGTCGGCGAGACGGTGCTGCCGGGCGCGATCGGCGTCCTGTGGCTCGGCGACGCCTCCCGTCCGGGCCTGGCCTGGCTGGCGGTCCTGGGCTTCGTCCTGGCGGTCACCGGCGCCGTGGCGGTCGCCTGGTACGGCAAGCACGAGGGAGCCGAGGAGGACGCCGCGGCTCCGCTCCCGGCGCCCGTCGCCTGAGGTGAGCGGTCGCGGGTCGCACCCACCGGTCCCCGCGACCGGTGGGTGCCCGCGGTACCCGCGCCTGGGGGGTGCCACCAGGTACTCACCCTCCCGGCTTCTCCCGGTGGCGGCGGCGCGGCGGCTGCCGCTTGCTGGACCAGGGGAGAGAGCGAGGGTCCATGGAGTCCACGAGCGAGCGGATGGAGACGCCGCGGGCGGCCGGCGCGGCCGGGCTCGCCTTCGCGGTGCTGCTGGCGGCGGCGATCGTGCTGATGCGCCTGGCCGTCCCGGCCGCGGACGCCGCCGACGCGCCCGTCGATCCGGATCTGCGCTGGGCTGTGCGGACCGCGCTGGAGATCGTGCCCTTCGCGGGGATCTTCTTCCTGTGGTTCATGGGCGCGCTGCGCGCCCATGCGGGCGAGCGCGAGGACCGTTTCGTCTCCACCGTCTTCCTCGGCAGCGGGTTCGTCTTCGTCGCCACCCTGTTCGTCGCCGCCGCGGCGGCGGGCACCGTGCTGGACGAGACGACGCCCTCCGGCTTCGGGCGCCATTACGCCTACACCGTCCTTGCGACATACGGCATGCGGATGGCCGCCGTGTTCGTCTTCACGACCTCCACCATCGGGCGCAGGCTCGGCGTCTTCCCGCGGCCCCTGACCCTGCTGGGCTACGCAGCGGGCCTGATCCTGCTCGTCGTGGGATCGAGCGTCCCGTGGTCAGAACTGGTCGTTCCGGTCTGGGCCTTCACCATTAGCCTGCACATCCTGCGCACCGGCATGCGGCAGTCGGCCGGTCCCCCGTAGCGTGCCTGGCCTGCCGCCTTGCGGCCCGGCAGGCGACAGCGGGCTCCCGCGTGCATCCTGGAAAGGAGCCGGCGGCGGGGTGGGCGGGAAAGACGGGGGTGATCGGGGAACGGAAGGGCTGATCCGACATGAGGCTTGTCGTCGACCTCAACCGCTGTCAGGGGTACGCGCAGTGTGCCTTCCTCGCTCCCGACGTCTTCGCCATGCACGGCGACGAGTCGCTGCTCTACGACCCCGAGGCGGACGAAGCGCGCCGCGCGGAAGTGGCGCGCGCCGTCGCCGCCTGTCCCGTGGGAGCGATCCTTCTGGAAGCCGCGGACCAGCCCGTGCCGGCAGCGGAGGCGCGCAGTGAGCGTTGACGGAGCGCACGACGGAGCGCTGGAGCGACTCAAGCGTCACGGCCGCATCGTGGTCGTCGGTGCCTCGCTGGCCGGTCTGCGGGCCGCGGAGACCATGCGGGAGCGGGGCTTCGCCGGTTCGCTCACCATGATCGGGGACGAGCCGTACGAACCGTACGACCGGCCCCCGCTGTCCAAGCAGGTGCTGCTGGGCAAGGCGACGGCGGACCGTACCGCGCTGCCCCGCCGGCGCCCGCTCGACGCGCAGTGGCGGCTCGGAGTGCCCGCGGTGGGCCTGGACATGGCGGCCCGGCGGGTGCTCCTCGCCGACGGCGGGGAAGTGGAGTACGACCGGCTGCTGATCGCGACCGGGGTCCGGGCGCGGCCCTGGCCCAACGAGGAGGAGGGCGCGCTCGACGGGGTGTTCGTCCTGCGCACCCGCGACGACGGGGCCGCGCTGGAGCGGGCGTTGGCGGCCGGTCCGCGCCGGGTCCTAGTGATCGGAGCGGGCTTCACCGGTTCCGAGATCGCCTCCGCCTGCCGGGAGCGCGGCCTGGCCGTCACCGTCGCCGAGCGGGGCGCCGCGCCCCTGGTCGGCGCGCTCGGCGGGGTCGTCGGGGAGGTCGCGGCCGAGATGCACCGCGAGAACGGCGTCGACCTGCGCACCGGCGTCATGGTGACCGCGCTGGAGGGCGATCCCTCCGGGCGGGTCCGCGCGGCCCACCTCTCCGACGGTGAAACCGTGGAGGCCGAGGTGGTGGTCGTCTCGCTCGGCGCGCAGCGCAACACCGAGTGGCTGGCCGGGTCCGGGCTGGGCGCGGGCCCCCGGGGCATCGCCTGCGACGCGGGCTGCCGGGCCTTCGACATCCGGGGCATCGTCACCGACGACATCTACGTGGCGGGTGACGTGGCGCGCTCCCCGCACGCGCTCTTCGGCTACCAGTTCCTGTCGCTGGAGCACTGGGGCAACGCCGTCGCACAGGCCGAGACGGCGGCGCACAACATGCTCAGCGAGAGCGCGGACCGCCGCCCCCACCTGTGGGTGCCGGCCTTCTGGTCCTCCCAGTTCGGCGTGAACATCAAGTCCGTCGGGGTGCCCCCGATGGGCACCGAGATCATGTTCACGCAAGGGTCGCGGGACGAGCGGCGCTTCGCCGCCGTGTACGGCTACCAGGGCCGCGTCATCGCGGCGGTGACCTTCGACAACTGCCGCTGGCTGCCCTTCTACCAGCAGCAGATCGAGTCGGGAGCGCCGTTCCCGGTGCCTTTCCCCACGGTGGACCGCAGGCCGGACGGGCGCAAGCCGATGCCGGCGGACTTCCCGGACCCGTCGGTGCCGACGCACGGTCCGACCATCACCCTCAGCGGATACTCGCCCGCCGACAAGAAGATGACCTTCATCCCGGCGCATCACTGACCCCTGCGCGCCCTCCCCCGAGGACCACGAGGACCTGTCATGACACAAGCCATCCTGCGGGAGATCATCGACTACTCGAACCGGGCGGATCCGTATCCGCTGTACGAGGAGCTGCGCAAGACCCCGGTGTCCCACGACGGCGACGGCCCGTACGTGGTCAGCACGTACTACGAGATCCAGAGCCTGCTGCACGACCCCCGGATCAGCTCCGACGCGCGCAACCTGAAGTCCACGGCGGACGATCCGCTGGGCCAGGGCGAGGAGGAGCAGACGACCCTGCCGCCGTCCTTCCTCAAGCTCGACCCGCCGGACCACGACCGGCTGCGGCGGATGACGAACCGGCCGTTCGGGCCGCCGGATTCCCCGCGCCGGGTCCACGACATGCGCGGCGAGTTGAGCGGCATCGTCTCCGGCCTGGTCGACGGCATCGTCGCGGACGGCTCCCTGGACCGGATCGATTTGGTCGACCAGTTCGCCTACCCGTTCCCGGTCACGGTGATCTGCCGGCTGCTCGGTGTGCCGCCCCAGGACGAGCCGCGCTTCCACGTGTGGGCCGAGACCCTCGCCGCCGGCCTCGATCCCGACCCGGACGCGGACCCGGCACGGCGTCACCAGGGCACTACCGACGCCCGGATGGAGCTCGGCATGTACCTGGCCGGGCTGATCGAGGAGCGCCGCAAGGATCCCCGCGACGACATGCTGTCCCAACTGGCCACCGCGGACGGGCCGGACGGCGCCATGACGACGATGGAGGTCCTCAGCACCGCGGCCCTCCTGCTGATCGCGGGCCACGAGACCACCGTCAACCTCATCACCAACGGGATGCTCACCCTGCTGCGCAACCCGGACGTCCTGCGGCGGCTCCGCGAGGACCCGGAGCTGTCCGTGCCCGTCGTGGAGGAACTGCTGCGCTTCGAACCGCCGGTGCAGCTGCTGCCCCAGCGCAGCACGCTCACCGACATCGAGGTCGACGGGGTCACGATCCCCAAGGGTGCGTCCCTGTGGCTGATCCTGGCGTCCGGCAACCGCGACCCCCGGCGCTTCCAGGATCCCGACCGCTTCGATCCGGACCGCAGGGACATCCAGCACCTGGGCCTCGGCAGCGGGATCCACAGCTGCTTCGGAGCGCCGCTGGCCCGGCAGGAGGCGCAGCTGGCGCTGAGCGAGCTGGCCCGCCGGCTGGAGAACCCGCGCCTGCTGGAGGACCCGCCCCCCTACCGCCAGAACGCGGTGCTGCGCGGCCCCCGCCACCTGCCGATCGCCTGCGACGGCATCCTGGCCTAGTGCCGCGACCCGGCAAACCCTTCCGGTCACAGCACCAGCCGGTGCCAAGCCGGATCCGCCCCGGGCCCGGCGGGACGGCGGCGACAGGGGTCAGGGGCGCCGGTCAGCCGGGAGGACGACCACCTCGGCCGGAGCGAAGGTCACCGCGACCCGTTCGCCGACGGCCGGCGCCCCCGCAAGGGTGCACTCCGCCTCCAGCTGCGGACCGGCCTCCGGGCGCAGCAGCAGGGCGACGTGCGTGCCCCGGAAGGTGCGGGAGACCACCTCGCACCGCAGTCCGTCCGGCCCCAGGAGGACCCCCGCCGGGCGGATCAGCAGCCGCCGCTCCCCCTGCGCGGTCTCCGGTGGAACCGGCACCTTGCCCCACGGGGTCCCCGCCGTCCCGGCCGACACCACGGCCGGGACCACGTTCTCGAAGCCCAGGAACCGTGCGACGAACTCGCAGGCGGGCCGCTGCCACACCTCCAGCGGGGTCCCGGTCTGGGCGATGCGCCCGTCCCGCATCACCACCACCCGGTCGGCCAGCGCGAAGGCCTCGCCCTGGTCGTGCGTGACCGCGAGCACGGTCGTGCCCAGCCGGGAAAACAGGTCCCGCAGCTCCACCACGAGGCGCTCGCGCAGCCCCCGGTCCAGCTGTCCGAGCGGTTCGTCCAGCATCAGCAGCCGCGGTGAGGGAGCCAGCGCCCGGGCCAGCGCCACCCGTTGCTGCTCGCCGCCCGACAGGGAGGCCACGGGCCGGCCCTGCGCTCCGGGGAGCCCGACCAGGTCCAGCAGTTCGGCTACCCGGGCCTCGTACGACGTGCGGCCGGCGCCCCGCATCCGCAGGCCGAAGGCGACGTTCCCGCCGACGTCCCGGTGCGGGAAGAGCTGGTGGTCCTGGAACATCAGGCCGACGCCCCGCCGGTGCACGGGCACACCTGCCTGGTCCGCCCCGCCCAGCAGCACCCGGCCCGCGGACACCGGCTGGAGCCCGGCGACGGCCCGCAGCAGGGTCGACTTCCCGCTGCCGCTGGGCCCCAGCACGCACACGGTCTCGTGCTCGGCGACCGCGAGGTCCACACGGTCCAGGGCGTCCGCCGCGGCGCGTTCGCCGAAGCGGACGGACACCCCTTCCAGCTGGAGCAGCGTCATCAGAACTCTCCGGAGGTCTTGTCGGGTCGCAGTCGCTCCAGCGCCAGCAGGGACACCGCGCACACGAGCATCAATATCGTGCTCAGGGCCATCGCCTGGCCGTAGTTCATCTCCCCGGCCCGCCCCAGCAGCCGGGCCACGGCCACCGGGAGCGTGGGCCGGTCCGGGCGGGCGATGAAGACCGTCGCGCCGAACTCCCCCAGGGAGACGGCGAAGGCGAACCCGGCCGCGATCAGCAGGGCCCGGCGCACCAGCGGCAGGTCCACTTCGCGCCACGCCCGCAGCGGGGACGCACCGAGCACGGCGGCGGCCTCCCGCAGCCGGCCGTCGACGGCCCTCAGCACCGGCAGCATCGTCCGTACGACGAACGGCACCCCCACCAGCGCCTGCGCGAGGGGAACCAGGATCCACGAGGTCCGCAGGTCCAGCGGCGGCTCGTCCAGGGTGATCAGGAAGCCGAAGCCCACCGTCACGGCCGACACTCCCAGCGGAAGCATCAGCAGCGCGTCGAAACCGCGGACGAAGCGGCCCGCGCGCCGGGTCAGCGCGGCGGCCGCGAGACCCCCGATGAGCAGGGCGATCGCGGTGGCCGCCAGCGCGTACTGCAGGGAGTTCCCGATGGCCTCCAGCGGAGGTACCAGGAAGGTGCCGCCGCCCGCGCCCGCGTCCTGCAGGGCCCGGTAGAAGCCGAGGCCGTACCCGCCGGGGGCGTCGAAGGACCGCTCCACCAGCACGCCCAGGGGCAGCACGATCAGCAGCGCCACCGTCGCCAGCACCGCGCCCAGCAGGGCGCGCTGCACCCGCCCGCGCGGCCGGTGCGCCGTGCCGCCGGGATCCACCAGCCGCAGCGCGGTCTCCCGGCGGCGCACCGTGCGGGCGTGCACCGCGAGGACCGCGCCGACCGCCGCGAACTGCACCATCGTCAGCACGGCGGCCGTGGGCAGGTCCAGGAGCTGGGCGGTCTGCCGGTAGACCTCCACCTCCAGGGTGGAGTAGGAGGGCCCGCCGAGGATCTGCACGACGCCGAAGGAGGTGAAGGTGAAGAGGAACACCATCAGCGAGGCGGCCGCCACGGCCGGGGCCAGCGCCGGCAGCGTCACCCGCCGCCAGGCGGCGAACCGCCCGGCTCCCAGCACCCGGGCGGCCTCCTCCTGGCGCGGGTCGAGCTGCGCCCACAGCCCGCCGACCGTGCGGACGACGACGGCGTAGTTGAAGAAGACGTGCGCGAGCAGGATCGCCCACACGGTGGTGTCCAGCCGCACGCCCCACAGCTCGTCCAGCAGCCCGCCCCGCCCGACCAGCGCCAGGAAGGCGGTTCCGACGACCACGGTCGGCAGCACGAACGGGACGGTCACCACTGCCCGCAGCACCTGCTTGCCGGGGAACTCCAGGCGTGCGAAGACGTACGCGCCGGGCAGCGCGATCAGCAGCGTGAGGGCCGTGGAGGCGAACGCCTGCCAGGTGGTGAACCACAGAACGCCGGCGATGTCGGGGCGGGCGAGCACCTCGCCGATCCGGCCGAACTGCCAGCCACCGCCCGTCCGCAGCCCGCGGCCGACGATCGCCGCGACGGGATAGGCGAAGAACACCCCGAAGAAGAGGAGGGGCACGGCCATCAGGGCGAGCCGCACCGCGGTCGCCCGCCGTCCCCCGTGCGGGCCGGAGCCCGGCGCGGCGCCCCCCGGCGCCGCGCCCGGTTCCGTGGTACCGCTTACTTCACGACGAGCGAGGTCCATGCCTTGACCCACTGCTCACGGTTCTTGGCGATGGTCTGCGGAGCGACGTTCTCCGGCTTCTCGACGACCACGCCGTGCTTGGTGAACAGCTCCGGCAGCGCCGCGTCCTTCGTCACCGGGTTGACGAACATCTGCAGGGGCATGTCCTCCTGGAACTTCTTGCTGATCAGGAAGTCCACGAGGGCCTTGCCGCCCTCCTCGTTCTTCGCGCCCTTGAGCAGGCCGGCGAACTCGGTCTGGCGGAAGCAGGTGCCCGTGGCCACGCCCGTGGGGGCCTCGGCCGGCTGCGGCTCGGCGTACAGCACCTCGACCGGCGGGCTGGAGGCGTAGGAGACCACCAGCGGGCGGTCTCCCTTGGCCTTCTTGCCACCCGCGGAGCCGGAGAAGCGCTCGTTGTAGGCCTGCTCCCAGCCGTCGACGACCTCGACGCCGTTGGCCTTGAGCTTGCTCCAGTAGTCCTTCCAGCCCTCTTCGCCGTACTTGCCGACGGAGGCGAGCAGGAAGCCGAGGCCGGGCGAGGAGGTGGCCGCGTTCTCGGTGACCAACAGGTCCTTGTACTCCGGCTTGACCAGGTCGTCCAGCGTCTGCGGCGGGGCGATCTTCTTGTCGGCGAAGTACTGCTTGTCGTAGTTGACGCAGATGTCGCCGGAGTCGACCGGGGTGACCCGGTGCTCCTTGTCGAGCTGGAACTCCGGCTTCACCTCGCCGAGGCCCTTGGCCTCGTACGGCGTGAAGATGCCGTTGTCGAGGGCGCGCGAGAGCAGCGTGTTGTCCACGCCGAAGAAGACGTCGCCGCGCGGGGAGCCCTTGGTGAGGATCTCCTGGTTCAGCGCCGCGCCCGCGTCCCCGGACTTCAGGACCTTGACGGTGTAGCCGCTCTCCCGCTCGAAGTCCTTGAGGACCGCTTCGGTCACGTTGAAGGAGTCGTGGGAGACGAGCGTGACGGTCTTGGACTTCGGGGCGCCGCTGGTGCCCGCGCTCTCGTCCTTGGCGTCGCCGCCGCCGCAGGCGGCGAGCGTGCTCACGCCCAGTGCGGCGGCGAGCGCTGCGCCCGCCACCTTCTTGGTGGTGCTCACTGGTGTATTCCTCCTGGGATGACCAGGAGAAGACGCGGCCCCGCCCGGCGCTCTGCGGAGCGGACGCCGGGCAGGGCGCAACAGCTTGAGTGGTGACCGAACTTCCTACCCCGAATGACCGGGGCGAGGTTCAGAGGGTCTGCGGTGACGGTTACCGCACTCTCAGCGCTGTGGCGCTCCCCTGTCGGAATATGAAATTGGTTCGGCCACAGGGTACCCCGTGGCCGAATATGACCGACCGGAGCCGGAATCTAGCGCTCCGAAGCCGCCAGCTGGCCGCAGGCGCCGTCGATCTCCTGGCCGCGGGTGTCCCGTACGGTCACGGGCACGCCGTGCCGCGCGATCGCCTCGACGAAGGCCTTCTCGTCCTCGGGGCGCGAGGCGGTCCACTTGGAGCCCGGGGTCGGGTTCAGCGGGATCAGGTTGACGTGGACGCGCTTGCCCTTGAGCAGCTTGCCCAGCAGGTCGCCGCGCCAGGCCTGGTCGTTGATGTCGCGGATCAGGGCGTACTCGATGGAGATCCGGCGGCCGGACTTCTCCGCGTACTCCCAGGCCGCGCCGAGCACCTCGCGGACGTTCCAGCGGGTGTTCACGGGGACCAGGGTGTCGCGCAGCTCGTCGTCGGGCGCGTGCAGGGACACGGCGAGGCGGCACTTGAAGCCCTCGTCCGCGAAGCGCAGCATGGCCGGGACCAGGCCGACGGTGGAGACGGTGATGCCGCGCTGCGACAGTCCGAGGCCGTCGGGCTCCGGGTCGGTCAGCCGGCGGATGGCGCCGACCACGCGGTTGTAGTTGGCCAGCGGCTCGCCCATGCCCATGAACACGATGTTCGACAGCCGGGCCGGGCCGCCGGGGACCTCGCCGTCGCGCAGGGCGCGCATGCCGTCGACGATCTGGTGCACGATCTCGGCGGTGGACAGGTTGCGGTCGAGGCCGGCCTGGCCGGTCGCGCAGAACGGGCAGTTCATGCCGCAGCCGGCCTGCGAGGAGATGCACATGGTGACGCGGTCGGGGTAACGCATCAGCACGGACTCGACGAGCGTGCCGTCGTGCAGCTTCCACAGGGTCTTGCGGGTGGTGTCGTCGTCGCACGAGATGTGCCGGATGACGTTCATCAGGTCCGGCAGCAGCTCCTGCTGGAGCTTCTCCCGCGAGCCGGCCGGGATGTCGGTCCACTCGGCCGGGTCGTGCGCGTACCGCGCGAAGTAGTGCTGCGAGAGCTGCTTGGCCCGGAACGGCTTCTCGCCGATCGCGGCGACCGCCTCCCGGCGCTCGGCCGGGGTCATGTCGGCGAGGTGCCGGGGCGGCTTCTTGGCTCCGCGGGGGGCGACGAAGGTGAGCTCTCCCGGAACGGGGCGGGCCATGGCAGGTACTCCTTGTAAGACGAAAGGCGCGCCGCAGAAGCAGCGCGCCCTCCAAGAGTAACCGCCCGGCGTGTCGTGGCGCCTTTTCGCAGGTCAGCCGGTACCGACGAAGGCCGCGAGCAGCAGCCACACCACGGGCGCCGTCGGCAGCAGCGAGTCGAGCCGGTCCATGATGCCCCCGTGGCCCGGCAGCAGGGTGCCCATGTCCTTGATGCCCAAGTCCCGCTTGATCATCGACTCGCCGAGGTCGCCGAGGGTGGCACTGACCGCGACGGCCAGGCCCAGCAGCAGGCCCTGCCACCAGGAGCCGCCGTCGATCATGAACTCCATACAGAGCGCACCGGCGGCCATCGCGAAGGCCACGGCGCCGAGGAGTCCCTCGCGGGTCTTCCCGGGGCTGATGCGCGGGGCGAGCTTGGTCTTGCCGAACCGCCAGCCCACCGCATAGGCCCCGGTGTCGCTGACCACGGTCAGGACCAGGAAGGTGACCACACGCTGGGGGCCGTCTTCGGCGGTGAGCAGCATCGCGACGAAGGTCGCCAGGAACGGCACGTAGAACGCCGCGAAGACGCCGGCGGTGACGTCCTTGAGGTAGTCCTCGGGCGGTTCCGTCATCCGCCAGACCAGGACCGCCAGCGCGGTCAGGGCCATGGCGACCCAGGCGCCCTCGGCTCCCCGGACGTATCCGGCGATGACCATGGCGGCGCCGCCGACCGCGAGCGGGACCAGCGGGGCCTTGATGCCCTTCTGCTCCCGGAGCCGGGAGGTAAGCTCCCACAGGCCCACGACGACCGCGACGGCGATGACGCCGACGAAGACCGCCTTGACGATGAAGAGCGAGGCGACGATGACCGCGCCCAGGCCGACGCCGACCCCTATGGCGGCACGCAGGTCCCGCCCGGCGCGCTTCTTCGGCGCCGGGGGTGGGGGGTCCTGCGGCTGCGGGGCATGCGGAGGCGGGGGGCTGGGCATGGGCTCCTGCGGCGGCGTCTCGGCGCGGAAGAAGGGGCCGCCGTCGGCGGCGGCCCCCCGATCGCGTGCTTCCCGGTCGTCGAAGTCACGGCCGGCGGCATCGGGCACGATGGGCATGGGCCGAGTGTGCGGGCCCACCTGCGCATCGTATGCGGGACCCGCCGGAACCGGCTCCGGCTGCCAGGAAGAGTCGTTCATCAGACTTCGAGGAGCTCGGCTTCCTTGTGCTTGAGCAGCTCGTCCACCTGCGCGACGTACTTCGCGGTGGTGTCGTCGAGCTCCTTCTCGGCGCGGCGCACCTCGTCCTCGCCGGCCTCCTTGTCCTTGACGAGCTTGTCGAGGGCGTCCTTGGCCTTGCGGCGAACGGCGCGCAGCGAGATCTTGGAGTCCTCGGCCTTGGTGCGGGCGACCTTGATGTACTCCTTGCGGCGGTCCTGCGTCAGCTCGGGGAAGGTCACCCGGATGATGCTGCCGTCGTTGCTCGGGTTGACGCCGAGGTCGGAGTCGCGGATGGCCTGCTCGATGTTGCGCAGGGCGCTCTTGTCGAACGGCGTCACGATCGCCATGCGCGGCTCGGGCACCGAGAAGGACGCGAGCTGGTTGATGGGCGTGATGGCGCCGTAGTACTCCGCCACGATCTTGTTGAACATCGCCGGGTGCGCACGGCCGGTGCGAATCGCGGCGAAGTCTTCCTTGGCGACGACGACGGCCTTTTCCATCTTCTCCTCGGCCTCGAGGAGGATCTCTTCGGTCACCACGTGCTCCTGCATGTCTTGAATGGATGGTTCAGGCGGGCGGGGCGGGCGGGGCGGGCGGGGCATGCCCGGGCGCGGTCCGGCAGCGGACTGCTCAGGCCCGGGTCCCCTGGTCGCTGACGAGCGTCCCGATCTTCTCACCCTTGACGGCGCGGGCGATATTGCCCTCGGCGAGCAGTTCGAAGACGAGGATGGGGAGCTTGTTGTCACGGCACAGCGTGATGGCGGTGGCGTCCGCGACCTTGAGGTCGCGGGAGAGGACCTCGCCGTACTCCAGCGCGTCGAACTTCACCGCGTCCGGGTTCTTCTTGGGGTCGGAGTCGTAGACCCCGTCGACGCCGTTCTTGCCCATGAGCAGGGCTTCTGCGTCGATCTCCAGCGCGCGCTGGGCGGCCGTGGTGTCGGTGGAGAAGTAGGGCATGCCCATGCCGGCGCCGAAGATGACGACGCGGCCCTTCTCCAGGTGCCGCACGGCGCGCAGCGGGATGTACGGCTCGGCGACCTGGCCCATGGTGATGGCCGTCTGCACGCGGGAGTCGATGCCCTCCTTCTCCAGGAAGTCCTGGAGGGCGAGGCAGTTCATGACCGTGCCGAGCATGCCCATGTAGTCGGACCGGGCCCGGTCCATGCCGCGCTGCTGGAGTTCGGCGCCGCGGAAGAAGTTTCCGCCGCCGATCACGACGGCGATCTCCGCGCCGTCACGGACCACCGCGGCGATCTCGCGCGCGATGGCGTGGACGACGTCGGGGTCGACGCCCAGTCCTCTGCCACCCGAGAAGGCCTCGCCCGACAGCTTCAGCATGAAGCGGCGGCCCTTCTTGTCCTGGTCGCTCTTGTCGTCGGATGCGGTGTGGGGGTCCACGCCCTGATTCATGGAGATCTCCTCGTGCACATACGAAGAAGGCCATTGCCGGTGGGTCCTCGCGGTTCCCTCTGCGGCAATGGCCTCCTCGTCAGATCTGCGGTCGTCTCGCGCGAGCGCGGGCGACTGCTTCAGACCCTACCGGGGTCCGGTGTCCGTCGCGTACGGACGGACTCAGATGCCGACCTTGATGCGGCTGAAGCGCTTCAGGGTGACACCGGCCTCGTCCAGGACCTTCTGGACGGACTTCTTGTTGTCCAGGGCGTACGGCTGGCCGAGCAGCGTGGCGTCCTTGAAGAAGCCGTTGATGCGACCCTCGACGATCTTCGGGAGGGCGGCCTCGGGCTTGCCCTCCGCGCGGGTGACCTCTTCGGCGATGCGACGCTCGGACTCGACCTTCTCGGCCGGGACGTCTTCCTTGGAGAGCCACTGCGGGGCGAACGCGGCGATGTGCTGCGCGACGCCGCGGGCGACCTCGGCGTTCTCCTTGTCGAGCTCGACGAGGACACCGATCTGGTACGGCAGGTCGGGCATCGTACGGTGCATGTACGACGCGACGTAGCCGCCGGTGAACTGCGCGAAGCGGTCCAGGACGATCTTCTCGCCGAGGTTGGCGTTGGCCTCGTCCACGAACGCCTGGACCGTCTTGCCGGGCTCGATCTCGGACGCGAGGAGCGCCTCGATGTCGGCCGGGGAGGTGGCGGCGACGTGGGCGGCCAGCTGGTTGGCGACGGCCAGGAACTTGTCGCCCTTGGCGACGAAGTCCGTCTCGCACTTCAGCTCGACGAGGACACCGGAGGTGTTGTCGTCGGCGATGAGGTCGACGACGGCGCCGTTCTCGGCAGAACGGCCCTCGCGCTTGGCGACGCCCTTCTGGCCCTTGATACGGAGCGCTTCCATGGCCTTGTCGACGTCACCGTCGGAGTCCACCAGCGCGTTCTTGCAGTCCATCATGCCGGCGCCGGTGAGCTCGCGGAGCTTCTTGACGTCAGCGGCGGTGTAGTTCGCCATGAGTCTGTGATTCTCTCTCGAAGTCGTGGATCTACGGGTGAACGGCGGAGGCGCCGCGCTCGTGGCGCGGCTCCCCCGCCGTCATCGTCCGTGCTGCGAGTGCCCGGCGGGTGAACGCCGGACGCTCCCCGTGGGTCAGGCCTGCTCGGCGTCGGCGTCGGCGGCCGGGGCCTCGGCGGCGGGGGCCTCGGCGTCGGCGGCCGGGGTGACCTCGGCAGCGACCTCGGCGGCGGCGTCGGCGTCGACCTTGGCGGCGTCGACATCGGCGGCCGGGGCCTCGTCAGCCTTCTTGTCGCCCTCGAGCAGGTCGCGCTCCCACTCGGCGAGCGGCTCGGCGGCGGCCTTCTCGCCCGGCTTCGAGTCGCCGGTCGCAGCGCCGGAGCGGGCGATGAGGCCCTCGGCGACGGCGTCGGCGATCACGCGGGTGAGCAGGGTGACGGAGCGGATCGCGTCGTCGTTGCCCGGGATCTTGTAGTCGACCTCGTCGGGGTCGCAGTTGGTGTCGAGGATCGCGACGACCGGGATGTGGAGCTTGCGCGCCTCACCGACGGCGATGTGCTCCTTCTTGGTGTCGACGATCCAGACGGCGCTGGGGACCTTCGACATCTCGCGGATACCACCGAGGGTCTTCTCCAGCTTGGTCTTCTCGCGGGAGAGGACCAGGAGCTCCTTCTTGGTGAGACCCGAGGCGGCGACGTCCTCGAAGTCGATCGCCTCAAGCTCCTTCAGACGCTGGAGGCGCTTGTAGACGGTGGAGAAGTTGGTGAGCATGCCACCCAGCCACCGCTGGTTGACGTACGGCATGCCGACACGGGTCGCCTGCTCGGCGATGGCCTCCTGGGCCTGCTTCTTCGTACCGACGAACATGATGGAGCCACCGTGCGCGACGGTCTCCTTCACGAACTCGTAGGCGCGGTCGATGTACGACAGCGACTGCAGGAGGTCGATGATGTAGATGCCGTTGCGCTCCGTGAAGATGAAGCGCTTCATCTTCGGGTTCCAACGGCGGGTCTGGTGACCGAAGTGGACGCCGCTTTCCAGCAGCTCCCGCATCGTGACGACGGCCATGGCCATCTCCTTGGTTTCTCGGTTTGGTTCCTGACGCCCCGCCGCGTCCTGCCCCTTGGAGGGACCGAGAGACGCTTTCACCTGGCCCTTCCGGGCTGGTGCTGGGGCGTGCGAAGTCGACCCGGTGACCCGGATCGCCACAAGAAGTGTACGGGACCCGGTGGTGTGCCGGGTGACGTCGTTGTCCACATCGCGCCGCCCGTCCACAGCGCGGCGCGGCCCCCGGGCGGACGCGGGACGCTGTCGGCCATGACGACACTGCTGATCAGCCTGCTGCTGTCCTTGGCCCAGGCCGCCCTGCCCGGGGTCCGGCCACTGCCCGCGCCGCTTTCGGTGGCCCGCTGGTGGGACCCGCCGCCCACGCCGTACGCGGCCGGGCACCGCGGGGTGGACCTGTCCGCGCCGGTGGGCGCGGAGCTGCGCGCGGTCGCCTCCGGGCGGGTGCACTACGCCGGTCCGGTCGCCGGCCGCGGGGTCCTGTCGGTCGCGCTGGCGAACGGCCTGCGCACGACGTACGAGCCGGTGCGGCCGCTGGTCTCGGAGGGCGAGGAGGTCACGGCGGGCCAGGTGGTGGCGGTCCTCACGGAGGGCTCGCACTGTCCGGGCCCGTGCCTGCACTGGGGCCTGCTGGCGGGCGAGGCCTACCTCAACCCGCTCGTCCTGGTGCCCCGCGCGACGCCGCGGCTCCTCCCCGTCCCGCCCGAAGCACCGGGCCGCACTCCGTGAGCCGCACCGGCGTACCGGCGCACCGGCCCGCCGCACGGGGGCCGGGGGCCGGGACCGGCGCGGGCCGGCCCCCACGGCCCCGAGGGCGCGCGGGTCAGCCCCGTACGCCCCGCAGGGCCATGGCGACGGCGGCCTCGGTGACCACGGCGGGGTCCTCGGCGGCGCCCAGCTCGATGCGCCGGACGGCGGCGTCCACCACGCCCTGGAGCAGCATCGCCGCGAGCCGGGGCTCGCGCTGCCCCAGCGAGTCCAGCGCCTCGACGATCATCGCCACCAGCCCGCCGTGCGCCGCCCGGATCTTCTCCCGGGCCCCGGCGTCCAGCTCGCTCGCCGAGATGGCCACCACCGCACGGTGGCGGCGGTCGCCCACCAGGGCCAGCTGGCTCCGGACGTAGGCCTCGATCTTGGCCGCCGGATCCGGGGCCTCCTGCATGGCCGCCTCGATCTCGGCGGCCCAGACGGGGAAATCGACCGCGCACAGCTCTTCGACCACGGCGGCGCGGGAGCGGAAGTACTCGTACACGGAGGACCGGGCGAGCCCGGTGCGCTCCGCGAGGGCGGGGAAGGTCAGCGCTTCCGTACCGCCTTCGGACAACAGGGAGCGCGCGGCGTCCAGCAGGGCGTCGCGCTGCATCGACCGGTGCTCGGCCACGGAGGCCGCTCGAATCCTGGGCACGTCCCCACTTTACGGAGGTGCCGCGGGCTCACCGCCCCACATCGGCGAGCTTTGCCCGCAGTTGGAGCACGGACTTGGTGTGGATCTGGCTGACCCGGCTCTCGGTGACGCCCAGCACGTTGCCGATCTCGGCCAGGGTGAGGCCCTCGTAGTAGTAGAGCGTGACGACCGTCTTCTCGCGCTCGGGAAGGGTGTTGATGGCCCGTGCCAGCAGGCGCCGCAGCTCCCGGTTCTCCGCCACCTCCACCGGGTTGTCGGCGGCGGTGTCCTCCAGGGTGTCCATCAGCGACAGGCGGCCACCGCCCTCCCCGCCGGCGTGCAGGAGCTCCTCCAGGGCGACGACGTTGGCCAGGGACAGCTGGCTGAAGACCGCGTGGAGGTCTTCCACGCCGATCCCCATCTCGCCGGCGACCTCGTTCTCGGTGGGGGTGCGCCGCAGCTGCGCCTCCAGGGTGGCGTAGGCCCGTTCCACGGCCCGCGCCTTCTGCCGCACCGAGCGCGGGATCCAGTCCAGGGCCCGCAGTTCGTCGATCATCGCGCCGCGGATCCGGGTGATCGCGTACGTCTCGAACTTGATCGAGCGGTCGATGTCGAACTTCTCGATGGCGTCGATCAGGCCGAAGACCCCGGAGGAGACGAAGTCGGCCTGCTCCACATTGGGCGGCAGGCCCACGCTGACCCGTCCGGCGACGTACTTCACGAGCGGCGAGTAGTGCAGGATCAGCTGCTCCCGCAGGCGCTCGTCACCGGACTCCTTGTATGAGCGCCAGAGGACCTCCAGGGACGAGGGCGCGGTGGACCGCACGCTGCCTCGGGCAGCGGGGGGCACCGCAGCGCGGTCGGACCCTGAGGTGTGCTGGGGCATGCTTCGCCTTTGCCGGAGCCGGATTCCTTGGGAGCGTAGCGTGACGGGAGTGTCGCGGTGCGCGAAGAGTACGGGATCGCGCGGGGGCCCAGGGGCGACCAGGCTCGCGCGGGCGACCCGGGACCGGCGCCTCGCGCACGGTCCCGGCGACTGCCACCGGGAGGACCGCGTCTCTCATCGGTTTCACTCTTTCACCGCAGCGCCCCAGGTCAACGACCGCCTCGCCGTCAGGAGCCGGTTTCTGTGCCTCCTTGCGGTGTCCGTCTGCTCAACTGCCAGCCGTCGCCCTGCCGTTCGACGAACCCCAGAGAGTGAAGTTCGTACAGCCTGCCGATGACGTCATCGGTGGCATTGCCGCTGGCACGTGCCACGTCCCCGGCGTGCACGGCGCGTCCGGCCGGGAGTGCTTCGAGCACCCGGGCGCTCTCCGGATCCAGCAGGTCCCTGGGAAGTACCGGTCCGCGCCGCTCGGGGGCCAGTTCGCCGATGGCGCCGACGAGTTCGACCACCTCCGCGGCGTCGGTGACGAGGGCGGCCTCGCCCCGCAGCAGCTCGTGCACCCCGGCCGAGAGCCCGCTGGTGGCTGGGCCGGGAACGCCCATCGTCAACCGGCCGAGCTGTTGCGCCCGCCGGGCGGTGACCAGGGAACCGCTGCGGTGGGCGGCCTCCACCACGACCGTGCCCCGGGTGAGGGCGGCGATGACCCGGTTGCGCAGGACGAACCGGCTGGGGGTCGGGTGGCTCCCGGGCGCCAGCTCCCCCAGCACCAGGCCCTGGCCGGCGATCCGGTCGAGCAGCCCGGCGTGCCCGCGGGGGTAGGCGACATCCACCCCGCAGGCCAGCACCGCCGCGGTGGCCCCGCCCGAGGCGAGGGCCCCGCGGTGGGCGGCGGCGTCGATGCCGTACGCGGCCCCGGAGACGACGACCCAGCCCAGCTCGGCGAGCCCGGCGGCAAGGGTCTGGGCCATGTGCGCCCCGTACGGGGTACAGGCCCGGGCCCCCACGACGGCGACCGAACGCAGCGCCCAGGTCCGCAGGTTCGTGCCGCCCCGCAGCCACAGCCCCACGGGCCGGGCGTCCCCGAGGTCGTCGAGCTGGGTCGGCCACTCGGCCGCTCCCGGGCACACGAACCGGCTCCCCGACGCGGCGGCCAGCTCCAGGTCCCGCCGGGGGTCGGCGAGCGCGGCCCGTCTGCGGTAGCCGGCGAGCCGCTCCGCCCCCACCCCGCCCGGAGCCCGGCTCCGCCCCTCGCGCCCGGTCAGCAGTCGTATCAGCCCGACGGCGCCGTACTCCCGCAGCCAGCGCCCGCCGTGCTCGTCCCCCGGCTCCAGCACCCGCGTGAGCGCCGCCCGCGCCACGACCTCCGGGTCGCCTTCCCCGGCCGCCGGCGGCGCGGCGCCCCGCTCCCGGCCCCGCCCGGTGTCCGTGTCCCGCGCCGGCGGCTCGGGCCCCGCCGCCGTCACGGTCCGGCCCCCGTGGCCAGCGCCGCCCCGCGGGCGATCCCGGTGCGCAGTTCCAGGGCGACGGCCACGTCCGCCGCTTCCGGGCGCCCCGCACCCCGCAGGTCGGCGACGGTCCAGGCGACCCTCAGCACCCGGTCCAGCCCCCGGGCGGTGAGCAGTCCGCGCTCCAGGTCCCGCTCGGCCGGTGCCAGCGCGCCGGGGCCCGGCTGCCACCGCGTGCGCAGCTCGTGCCCGGGGACCTCGGAGTTGAGCCGCCACGGGGTGTCGGCGAACCGGGCGGCGGCCCGGTCCCGCGCTTCGCGCACCCGGTCGGCCACCGCCGCGGTGGCCTCTCCGCGCCCGCCGCGCCCCAGCAGGTCGGAGCGGGTGACGGGCAGCACCTCCACCCGCAGGTCGACCCGGTCGAGCAGCGGCCCGGACAGTCGCGCCTGGTAGCGCCGGATCACCGAGGGCGGGCACTCGCAGCCGGCCCCGTGCAGGGTGTGCCGCCCGCACGGGCACGGGTTCGCGGCGAGGACCATCAGGAAGCGCGCGGGCAGCCGCACCACCCCGGCGGCGCGGGCGATGACGACGTGCCCCGATTCGAGCGGCTGGCGCAGCGCGTCCAACGCCCGGCTGTGGAACTCGGCGGCCTCGTCCAGGAACAGGACGCCCCGGTGGGCCAGGGAGACCGCCCCGGGCCGGGGGATGCCGTTGCCGCCGCCCACCAGGGACTGCATGGTCGCCGAGTGGTGGGGTGCGCAGTAGGGGGGCCGGGAGACGAGCGGCTCCCCGGGCGGCAGGATTCCCGCGACCGAGTGGACGGCCGTGACCTCCACGGAGTCGCGCCGGGTGAGCGGCGGCAGGATCCAGGGCAGCCGCTCGGCGAGCATCGTCTTGCCCGCCCCGGGGGGTCCGTTGAGGAAGAGGTGGTGGCCGCCCCCGGCCGCCACTTCCAGTGCCCGGCGGGCGCCGTGCTGCCCGGCCACGTCGGCCAGGTCGGGGTGGTCCGCGCGGTCCGGGGGCCCGGACCGGCCCTGGGACAGGCCGGCGCCCAGCCCCGCCCCCGGGACGAGGAGGCCCGCCAGCATCGGGTCCGGGCGGCCCGGCGGGTCCGGTGGCGGCTCCTCGGGGACCTCGCCGTCGGTCAGGACCGCGATCAGCTGGCGCAGGCTGCGCACGCCGAGCACGGACACCTCCGGCACGAGCGCCGCCTCGGCGGCGCACTGCTCGGGCACCACGACGTGCCGGTAGCCGGCTTCCGAGGCGGCGAGGACCGCCGGGAGGATCCCCCGGACCGGGCGCACCCGGCCGTCGAGTCCCAGCTCGCCGATGAGGACGAGGTCGGCGATCACCCCGGGGTCGAGGACCTCGGCGGCGCCGAGCACCGCCGCGGCCACGGCGAGGTCGAAGCCGGCGCCGGATTTCGGTACGGAGGCCGGGCTGAGCCCGACCGTGAGCTTCTTCTGCGGCCATGCCGCGCCGGAGTTGACCACGGCGGCCCGCACCCGGTCCCGGCTCTCGACCAGCGTCTTGTCGGGCAGTCCTACCAGGGTGAAGGCGGCGACACCCGGCTCCAGATCGGCCTGGACCTCCACCACCACGCCCTCGACGCCCACCAGGGCGACGGAGCAGGCCCGCGCGAACCCCATCAGGCCGCCCCCCTGACGTGCTCCACCACGGGCGCACCGCGCCGCGGCAGGAGGACCCCGACGAGGTCGATGCGCACCCCGCCCGGCGGCGGCCCGCCGTGGTCGGCGAGCCAGCGCCCGGCCAGGCCGCGCAGCCGCTCGGCCTTGCCGGGGCGCACCGCGGCCATGGGATGCTCGAAATCGCCCGCCCGGCGGGTCTTCACCTCGCACACGACGAGGGCGTCACCGTCCCGGGCGACGATGTCGATCTCCCCGCCGCGGCACCGCCAGTTGCGTGCGATCACGCTCATCCCGGCCTCGGCCAGGGCCCGCGCGGCGAGCTCCTCGCCGTACCGCCCCAACGCCTGTCGTGCCACGCTCTTCGCGTTCATTCGGCACCACCTCCGGTACCGACGGTCCCGCGCCCCCGCCCACCCTGTGGATCTTGGTGGACAACTCCGCCGTTGTGGACAACCCGGTCACCCACACGGCGGACGAGCCGGGCGGCTAGCTGCCCGGCAGTTCGAGGTCGCTCTTGTTGAGCTCCTCGATGTTCACGTCCTTGAAGGTCAGCACGCGCACCTGCTTCACGAACCGGGCCGGCCGGTACATGTCCCACACCCAGGCGTCGGCCATCGAGACCTCGAAGAAGACCTCGCCCTGGACGGAGTGCACCTGCATCTCGTAGTCGTTGGTGAGGTAGAAACGGCGTTCGGTCTCGATCACGTACTTGAACAGCCCGACGACGTCGCGGTACTCCCGATAGAGCTTCAGCTCCATCTCGGTCTCGTACTTTTCGAGGTCCTCGGCACTCATGGCATGTTCCCCTTCAGCCGTGCGTCCCCCTATTGTGCGCCAGGCCCTTGCGCCCCTAAACGATTTCCGGCGCCAGGACCACCGGCGCACCCGGGGGGCCGTCGTCGAGCAGCGTACGCAGCAGCTCGGCGAGTCTGGTCGGGTACACCGTCTCACGGGCCGAGAGAAGTTCCTCGGAGGTCCACCACCTCGCTCCGCTGACGCTGCGCCGTTCCAGCTCGGTCAGGCCGCCCATCCGGGTCGCGGTCTGGGCGGTACGCGCCAGGAAGTACCACTCGTCCTGCTCCCAGCGGCGTCCGTCGAAGGGGAAGGAGCAGTACCGGCGCCACAGCACCGGCCCCAGCTCCACCTGTGTGATCCCGGTCTCCTCCGCCAGTTCCCGCAGCGCGGCCTGCTCCCGGCTCTCGTCGCCCTCCAGTCCGCCGCCGGGGGTGAACCACCAGCTGTCCCCGGGATCGGCCGGTTCGAAGCCGTGCAGCAGCAGGATCCGGTCCGCGGGGTCCAGCAGGACCAGCCGCGACACCTTCCTGGGGCCCGGCGCCGGGGCCGCTTCAGCGGGCACCGGCCCGCTCCCGCCGCCGCCCGCGCCCCAGGACCCGCGCCAGGGGGCCGTAGGCGGCCCCCAGCACGACCAGGGCGGCGCCGGCGGCCACCGCCACCAGCTGCAGTTTCAGCGGGCCCGGGCGGGAGGTTCCACCGGGCAGCGCCTCGTAGGTCCCGGGGCGCTCCAGCATGGTCATCGAGGGCCAGGCCAGGGCGTCGACACGGGCGCTGACGGTGGACCGGGGCACGGTGCCCTGCCCGGCCTCCTGGAGGTGCGCCCGGGAGTCGAGCGAAGCCGCCCGGCGGTCGCCCATCAGGAAGAGGTTGCCTTCGGGAACCGTCACCTCGAAGGGGGTCCCGGGGGCGGGAGCCTGTCCGGGCGGCATGGCCAGCCCCGAATCGGGCGGGGTGGCGTCGATGTAGGGCTCGGCCAGGGCCTTGCCGTTCACGGTCAGCTCGCCGCCGGCGCCGCAGCACTTCACGGTGTCACCGCCGATGGCGACGACCCGCTTGACCATGGGCGAATCGCTCCAGGCGGTGTCGGTGAAGATGACCACGTCGCCGCGGCGCACCTCGGCGCCCTCGATGCGCTGCGCCAGCACCCGGTCCCCGGGCATCACCGTCGGCATCATCGAGTCGGTGGGCACCGTGTAGGGCTGGTACACGAGCGCCCCCCACACGAAGCCGCCGAGGAAGAGGGCGAAACCGATGGCCACGGCGATGCCCGACAGCACGTTGCCGAGACCACCGTGGCCATTCCCGCCACTGCGTATGTGATGCGTACCGCTTGTCACTGTTCCGCCCATGACGGCGCCCCCACACTTCGGAGATCTCGACCTGGGCGGCACCCTACCCGGCGGTAGGGCCGCTGGTCAGCCTCCGCCGCCGCCACATGACGAGCGGAACGGCTCCCGTGAGGCCCAGCGCGGCCGGACCCAGCCCCACCGGGGCCAGCCCGGAGGCGCCGAGGCCGAGCGCGGCGGCCGCGGCCTGGGTGCCGATGCCCGGCTGGTCGAAGGTGTCGGGGACCGGCAGCGTGGCCCAGCGGTTGACCGGCCAGGCGATCACCACGGCGCGCCCGACGACATCGGTGACGGGCACGAAGCCCTGGGTGGAGTCCTGCATGTGGTAGCGGGAGTCCTGGGAGTTCTGCCGGTGGTCGCCCATCACCCAGATCTTCCCCTTGGGGACGGTGATCGGGCCGAAGGGGGCGTCGTCACAGGCGGTGTTGCCGGGGTAGATGTACGGCTCGTCCAGGGGCTTGCCGTTGACGACGACCGGACCGCCCTTCTTGCACTCGACCGTGTCCCCGCCGACGGCGATGGTCCGCTTGATCAGGTCCTTCTCCTCCGCGGACGGCATCAGGCCGATCCAGCTGAGGGCCTTCTGAGCGACGTTGGGCTCCGGAGTGGGCTCTCCGGACAGCCAGTTCGCGGGGTCGTGGAAGACCACGACCTCACCGCGCTCGGGCTCGGAGCCGAACCAGGGGGTCAGCTTGTCGACCAGGACCCGGTCCCCGCGCTGCAGCGTGTTCTGCATCGAGTCGGAGGGGATCGAGAACGCCTGCACCAGGAAGGTCTTGATCAGCAGGGCCAGCAGCAGGGCGATACCGATCAGGAGCGGGAGCTCCTTCCAGAACGAGCGGTGCGGGCGCGCCGCGGCGCCGCTGTCCTCGGCCTCGGTCTCGCGCTCGACGGCGTCGTCCGGCCGTTCCTCGCCCTCGTCGCGTCCGGATCGCGCGCCTACCGCCACGTCCCCCACATCCACTCCTCACTCGCGAATCGCCGCCCGTTCCGGAACCGGACACGGGCCCTCCCCTCCCCTAACGAGCGGGAGTTCCCTAAGGCGCGGGAGACCGAGGACACACTATGCGAACGCCGGGCCGCGGCGGCGCCGACGCCGCCCGCGCCCCCCGCGCCTCGCCTGATCGGGAACCAACCGGAAGGTGGCGGGCTGCTCCAGCCTGCGCCAGTGTCCGTACGGCCAGGCGATCACCACGGCTTCTCCCACGACGCCGTTCTCGTCGATGGTGCCGTCGAACGCCTCGTCGAGGTGGTAACGGGAGTCCGCCGAGTTGGCGCGGTGGTCGCCCATCACGAAGAGCCGGCCTGCCGGTACCCGCACCTCGAAGCGGATCTCCGAGGGCGCGTTGCCCGGGTTCACGTACGGCTCGTCCAGCGGCGCGCCGTTGACGGTGATCCGCCCCTTGGCGTCGCAGCACGCGACGGTGTCCCCGCCGACGCCGATGACGCGCTTGATCAGGTCCTGCTCGTCGGCCGAGGGCAGCAGCCCGATGAAGGTCAGGGTCTGCTTGACCTGCTTGACGCCGACCGGGTCCGGGGCGGGCCGGGCCGCCTCGCCCTTGAGCCAGCCGCCGGGATCCCTGAAGACGACGACGTCGCCGCGCTCGACCTTCGAGCCGAACCACGGGGTCAGCTTGTCCACGAGGACCCGGTCGCCGATGCGGATGGTCTGCTCCATCGAGCCCGACGGGATGAAGAAGGCCTGCACCAGGAAGGTCTTCAGGAGCAGGGCGATGCACAGCGCCACGACGACCAGCGCCGGCAGCTCGCCCGCCCTGCGCGTGCGCCGCCGCCGCCGCACCCGGCGCGCCAGTCGGCGCCGGTCGGCGCGGCCGCCCTCCACCACCGGCGCGACCGGTTCCGGCTCCGGCTCCGGCTCCCACTCGGGCTCGCGCCCGCCGCGCGGGCGTCCGTGGCTACCCATGGCCACCGCCGGTAGCGCCCCAGCGCGAGGCGGGCCAGCCGATCCAGTCGGCCCGCCCGATCACCTTCTCCACCGGCACCATCCCCCCGCCCGGCTCCCCCAGATGGTCCCGGGAGTCCCGGGACTGGGACCGGTGATCACCCATCACCCACAGGGTCCCAAGGGGCACGACGATACGGAAGGGCACCTTGGAGGGTTCGTCCCCCGGGTAGAGGTAGGGCTCCTGCGCCGGGGCGCCGTTGACCTCGATGCGGCCGGCGGCGTCGCAGCACACCACCTCGTCACCGCCGACGCCCACGACCCGCTTGACGAAGTCGGTGTCGGACGGCTCCGCGAGCCCGAGGGCCGAAGCCGCCCCGTGCAGGAGCTCGCCCACCGGATTGCCCTCGGGACGCTCCCGCACGAAGGAGCCTGTGCCGTCGAAGACCACCACGTCCCCGCGGCGCGGCTGGTCGCCGAAACGGTACGCCAGCTTGTCGACCAGCACCCGGTCCCCGACTTCGAGCGTCGGTTCCATCGAGCGGCTGGGGATCAGGAAGGGCTGCACCACGAAGTTGGCGACCAGCAGCAGGAAGACGGTGCAGACGATGCCGAGCAGCCCGGCCCGCCGCCAGGTCAGCAGCGGCCGCCCCGACCGTGCGCGCGGCGACCGCTGTCCGCGCGGGAACGCGAAACGCGACCCCTCCTCCCCCTCGCCGGGGGAAGAGTGGCCGCGTTGTGTGTGAGGTGCTTCGGTGTCCATCGGGGGCGAGCCTATCCGGCCGCCCCCGGACCCCGGAGACGACCTCAGTTGTCGCGCTTCTCCTTGATCTTCGCGGCCTTGCCGCGGAGCTCACGGAGGTAGTACAGCTTGGCGCGGCGCACGTCACCGCGGGTGACGAGCTCGATCTTCTCGAAGATCGGGGAGTGGACCGGGAAGGTACGCTCCACACCGACGCTGAAGGAGACCTTGCGCACGGTGAAGGTCTCGGAGACGCCGGCGCCCTGACGGCGGATGACGACACCCTTGAACTGCTGGATACGGGAGCGGTTGCCCTCGATCACGCGGACGTGCACGTTGATCGTGTCACCCGGGCGGAAGGCCGGGACGTCCGAGCGGAGCGCGGCGGCGTTGACGCCATCGAGCAGGTGAGACATGTTCTTCGTCTGCTTTCTTCGCACGACGCCACAGGTCGCCGGTGCGGGTTTCCGGAGAGAATTCGGGTGCTGTGCGACCCTCGGACGACGGTCCCCCTGTGGCAGGGGCGCCCGCGAGCAGACAGCAGCGGCCTATTCTTCCACGGCCCGCGGCCTGCGCCAAAATCGGCCGTCGGCGGCGGGCGCCCAGCCCAGGACGGACAGGATCTCCCGGTCCTTCTTGTCGAAGGCGGCGGCCTCGCAGCGCTCGATCAGGTCCGGGCGGTGCAGCGCCGTCCGGCGGAAGGCCTCGTCCCGGCGCCAGCGGGCGATCTTCCCGTGGTGGCCGCTGAGCAGCACCTCCGGGATGCCCCGGCCGCGCCACTCGGGGGGCTTGGTGTAGACGGGCCCCTCCAGCAGGTTGGCCATCTCGCCGGGGGCGAAGGAGTCGTCGCGGTGGGATTCGGCGTTGCCGAGGACCCCGGGCAGCAGCCGGGCCACGGCCTCGGTGACGACCAGGACGGCGGCCTCGCCGCCCGCCAGGACGTAGTCGCCGATGGACACCTCGTACACCGGCATCCGCGTCGCGTACTCGTCCATGACGCGGCGGTCGATGCCCTCGTACCGGGCCGGCGTGAAGATCAGCCAGGGGCGCTCGGAGAGCTCGACGGCCAGTTCCTGCGTGAAGGGGCGGCCACTGGGGGTGGGGACGACCATGACCGGCCCGTGCGCACCCGCCTCGTAGCCGTCCGCCAGCGCGGCGTCCAGGGCCTCGCCCCACGGCTCGGTCTTCATGACCATGCCGGGGCCGCCGCCGTAGGGGGTGTCGTCGACGGTGTTGTGCCGGTCGTACGTCCAGTCCCGCAGGTCGTGCACGTGCACGCCGAGCTGCCCGCGGGCGCGGGCCTTGCCGACGAGGGAGACGTTCAGCGGCTCCAGGTACTCGGGGAAGATCGTGACGACGTCGAGACGCATCAGGCTTCTTCCCCGGCGTCGCGCGCCGACGCGACCTCCGCGCGGTCGTCGATCAGGCCGGGGGGCGGCGTGATGACGCAGCGCTGCTCCTCCAGGTCGATCTCGGCGACGATCTCCTCCACGAAGGGGATCATCACCTCGGAGCCGTCCGGCCGCTCGACGATGAAGAGGTCCTGCGAGGGCAGGTGGGAGATCTCGGTGATCCGGCCGACCTCGGTACCGTCGGCGAGCACGACGTCCAGGTCCATCAGCTGGTGGTCGTAGTACTCGTCGGGCTCCTGCGGCATCTCGGCCGGGTCGACCTCGGCGATCAGCAGGATGTTGCGCAGGGCCTCGGCGCCGGTGCGGTCCTTGACGCCCTTGAAGCGCAGCAGCAGCCTGCCGCTGTGCACGCGGCCGGTCTCGATGGTCAGCGGTCCCGCCGAGGCCGGCTCGGTCCGGAGCACGGCGCCGGGGCCGAGCCGCTGCTCGGGCTCGTCGGTCCGTACCTCGACGGTGACCTCACCCTTGATGCCGTGGGCGCGGCCGATCCGCGCGACTACCAGCTGCACTGTGCATCTCTCCTGTTCAGACGACGACGGGCCGGGGCGGGCGACCAGCGCCCTCCCCGGCCCGTGCCGGTGGTTCTACTTCTCAGCGGACCTGGTCCACGTCGACGAGGTCGACACGGATCCCGCGGCCGCCGATGGCACCCACGACGGTACGCAGAGCACGCGCGGTGCGGCCGTTGCGGCCGATCACCTTGCCGAGGTCGTCGGGGTGGACCCTGACCTCCAGCACCTGTCCGCGGCGCAGGTCGCGCGAGGCGACCTGCACTTCGTCGGGGTTGTCCACAATGCCCTTCACGAGGTGCTCAAGAGCCTCCTCGAGCATGATCAGGCCTCGGTCGACTCAGCGGAGGCCTCGGCCTCGTCCGCCTTCTTGTCGGCCTTCTTCGCCTTCTGGGTGATGGCCTCGCCCTTGGCGTCGCCACCTTCCAGAGCCTTGGCGAACTCGTCGAAGGAGCGACGCTTGCTCTCCTTCGTCACCGGCTGCAGGAGCGGCGCGGGGGCGGGGAGGCCCTTGTGGGCCTGCCAGTCACCGGTCAGCTTCAGGATGGCGAGCACAGCCTCGGTGGGCTGGGCGCCGACGGACAGCCAGTACTGCGCACGCTCGGCGTTGACCTCGATGCGCGACGGGTTGTAGGTCGGGTGGTAGATACCGATCTCCTCGATCGCGCGACCATCCCGGCGGGTGCGGGCGTCGGCGACGACGATGCGGTAGTGCGGCTGGCGAATCTTGCCGAGGCGCTTGAGCTTGATCTTGACTGCCACTGGAGTGGTGTCTCCTGAACTTGACGTGGTTGGGCACATGAGATGCCACGTGGGGTTGCGGTACTCGGGTGCCCGATGGACGCGTCAGCCGGAGGAGAGAGGGGTCCTATGCGACTGTCGAGTACAGCTAGCCATTGTGCCATACGCCTGCGGCGGCGCCGCCCGGGGAGGGCGGTCCGGGCCGGCGGCCGGCCCGCGTCGGTGTTCCGGGCGCCGCGCCCTCCCGGGGCCCGCTCGTACGCCGCGGTGCGCCCGGCCCGCCGGCGACGGTCCCGGGGGGCGGCGCGGCCGGTCGGATCCGCGGCTCAGGACGCCGCCGCGATGGTGACCTCGGGGATGCGGAAGGGCTTCATGCAGCCGCCGCACACGATCGGCGCCTGTGCCAGCACGGAGGGGACCACCCGTACGTTGCGCCCGCAGTCGCAGACCGCCTTGACGCGCACGCCGCCGCCGGAGGAACCGTGCCGGGCGGCCGGTCCGCGGAAGCTCCGCTTGGTGTCGGCGGCCGTGGCGGCCGTGTGCGCCTTCAGCGCGCGCTGGAGCCGCTCGCTCGTGGGGCGGTAGCGGCGCTTGGCCTCGGGGTTGAGCGTGACGAGTGAGAAGCCGCTGCTCGCGTGCGGTTCCTCGGAGTGGTCCAGCCCCATCTCCTCGGCGATCGCCAGGAATCTGCGGTTGTGGTAGCGGCCGGCGCGCGAGGTGTCGCGGACTCCGCGGGCGGCGGCGATGCCGTGGACTGCCTCGTGCAGCAGTCGCTCGAAGGAGAGCTCGGCGCCGCAGGCGGACGAGGACTCTCCGATCAGGGACTCGGGCGCGGCAAGGTCAGGCAGCTCGGGGTGGTACCGCTGAATGTCGGCCCACGCCTGCGCCAGCTCTGCGGCGAGAACAGGTGGTGTCGTGCTCACGTCGTGACAACGAGCCGAGGTGCCCCGGTGTTCCGATTCCGGGCCATTCCAAATTTTTTGCACGTACCAGTCAGTTCAGTCTCATGCGTCCTGACGAGGACGGGTGCGCCGATCTCAGGAGGAGTCGGTACGTAACGCGTACTGAGGACGCTCACGCCCCGGCGGCGCGGCACGGGGCCGCACTGCCGGGGCGCGTGGGGAGCGTCTAGTACGAGCGCGCGACGATGGCGAGGGTGCCGGGGGCGTCGTCCGCCTCCGGGACCGAACCGTCGGCGGCGATCAGGCAGCGCACCGAGACGGCCTGCTCGGCCAGCTTGGCCTCGCCCTCCGGGCCGAGGTCGGCCCACGGGATCCGCGCCCAGCCGCCGGCGATGGCGGCCTCGGCGGCCTCCTCGATGGTGGCGACGTCGCAGGTGCGGGCCTCGCGGCGCTCGCGGGATTCGCGCAGCAGCTGGGCCTGGTCCTCGTCGAGCACCTTGGGCAGCAGGTCGGCGAGGGCGCCGATCTGCACCGGGGTCTTGCCGCCCGGGATGCGGCGGGCCAGCATCGCGGTGCCGGCCTCCAGGTCGCGGGGGCCGATCTCGATGCGGACCGGTACGCCCTTGAGCTCCCAGTCCACGGCGCGGCGGCCGAAGGGGGTGTCCACGCGGTCGTCGACGTGGACGCGGATGCCCGCCGCCTTCAGCTGCGCGCCGAGCTCGCGGACCTTCGCCACGGCCTCGTCGCCCTTGATCGCCATGACGACGACCTGGACGTGCGCGAGGCGCGGCGGGACGCGCAGGCCGTTGTCGTCGCCGTGCGACATGATCAGGCCGCCGACCATGCGGGTCGAGACGCCCCACGAGGTCTGCCAGACGAGCTCCTGCTTGCCTTCCTTCGACAGGTACTGCGTGTTGAAGGCCTTGGCGAAGTTGGTGCCGAGCTCGTGGCTGGTGCCGAGCTGCAGGGCCTTGCCGTCGCCCATCATCCCTTCGAGGGTGAGGGTGTTGATGGCGCCGGCGAAGCGCTCCTTGGCGGTCTTGCGGCCGAGCACGACGTCGATGCCGAGCACGTTCGTCATGAAGTCGCCGTAGACGTCGCGGTGGATCCGGGCGGCGTAGTCGCGGGCGTCCTCGTAGGTGGCGTGGGCCGTGTGGCCTTCCTGCCAGAGGAACTCGCTCGTGCGGAGGAAGATGCGCGGGCGCATCTCCCAGCGGACCACGTTGGCCCACTGGTTGATCAGCAGGGGCAGGTCGCGGTAGCTCTGGACCCACTTGGAGAAGTAGTCGTTGATGATCGTCTCGGAGGTGGGCCGGACGACGACCGGCTCTTCCAGCTCCTTGCCGCCGCCGTGCGTGACGACCGCGAGCTCGGGGGCGAAGCCCTCCACGTGCTCCGCCTCCTTCGTCAGGTACGACTGCGGGATGAACAGCGGGAAGTACGCGTTCTGGGCGCCCGCGTCCTTGATGCGCGCGTCCATCTCCTGCTGCATCCGCTCCCACAGGCCGTAGCCGTACGGCCGGATGACCATGGTGCCGCGGACCGGACCGTTGTCGGCCAGCTCGGCCTTGTTGATCAGATCCTGGTACCAGCGGGGGAAATCCTCCGCCTGCGGGGTGAGAACGGGTGCCTTTGCCATGGCGCGAATGGTACGGCGCCCGGCCTTCGATGCGTGAATCGGGTGGCTCGCTCCTCTGGACGCGGGGGCGAATGGGGAGTTCCCTGGCAACGGGGGCAGGGGGGCGACACGGAATCAGGAGCGCTCTTTCGATGACACCGACGCCGACGGCGACGCTCGTCGCCCGGGACTGGGCGGAGATCCAGGAACGGATGCTGGTACCGCTGTACGAGGCGGTCTACGACCGGCTGGAGGTAGGGCCGGGGGACCGGCTGCTGGGCCTGGACTGTGGGGCGGGGCTCCCCCTGCTGCTGGCGGCCGGGCGGGGAGCCGTGGCCACGGGTGTGGAGGCGGATCCGGCCCGGCGGGCCCTGGCCCGGGAGCGGCTGCTGGAGGTGCTGGCGGCTCCGCCGTCCGCGCCCGGGCCGTATGACGCATTGGTGGCCTTCTCGCCGGATGCGGCGGCGCTGGACCGCGCTCTGCCCGTGGTCCGCCGGGGCGGGGCGGTGGTGCTGGCGGACTGGGGCCCGGCGGAGCGGTGCACGGTGCCGGCGGTCCTGGGCGGCGGGCCGGAGCCCAGGGACCTGGACGCGCTCGTGGAGGGGGCGGGGCTGCGGCCCGAAGGGTCGGGGCGCGTCTTCTGCCCGTTCGGGTACGCGGACGTGGACAGCGCGGTGCGCGGGCTGCTGTCGACGGGGCTGTACCCCGTGGCGGGGACCGGCTGCGCCGGCGCGGCCGGGGCGGGGCGGAGCGGGACGGCCGATCCGGCGCTGGCGGAGAAGGAGTTGTCGGAGGCCCTCCACCCGTACGAGCGGCCCGACGGGGCGGTGTGGCTGCCGAACGTCTTCCGGTACGTGATCGCCCGGATGGCGTAACCGGCCCGGCCGGTCCGCGCCGCGGCGGCAAGCCGGTCCCCGCCGGGACGGTGAGCCGGTCCCCGCCGGGGCGGTGAGCCGGTCCGTGCCGCGCCCTCCGGTCGGTCAGTCCGTCAGTCCGTGTCGTGGCCCCTGGCCGCCCGCGCAATGCCGGGGGCGGCGGCCGGGAGGCTGACCGCACACGGCGCCACCCCTCCGGCCACGGGCGACGAACGCGGTCGGTGCTCCCGCCACTCCCGCCATACGGGAGGGCCCCGGCCGCGTGACCTGAAGGGGTCCACCCGCGGCCGGGGCCCTCCCCGGCGTACCTGCCTGCGTCCTACTTCATGAACTTCTTGAACTCGTCCGGAAGGTCGAAGTCCTGCCCGGGCTGCCCGGCGCCGGCCGGGAGGCCGAAGGGGTTGCCGCCGGCCGCCGGCTCTGCGGTCTGCGGACCCGCCTCGCGCCGGGCGGCCGCCGCCGCCTCCTCTTCCCTGCGCTTCATCGGGTTGCCGCTCTTGCGCTTGCCCTTGGCCTGCTTGACCTGCTTCTTCTGCCGGCCCGGGCCGCCGCCCATCCCGGGGATGCCGGGCATCCCCGGCATGCCGCCGCCCTGCGCCATGCGCGACATCATCTTGCGGGCGTCGAAGAAGCGTTCGACGAGGGACTTGACGGCGCTGACCTCGGTGCCGGAGCCCTTGGCGATACGGGCACGGCGCGAGCCGTTGATGATCGTGGGGTCCTGGCGCTCGGCCGGGGTCATCGACTTGATGATCGCGGCGGTGCGGTCCACGTCGCGCTCGTCGATGTTGTTGATCTGGTCCTTGATCTGCCCCATGCCGGGCAGCATGCCGAGCAGCTTGGAGATGGAGCCCATCTTGCGGACCTGCTCCATCTGGGCCAGGAAGTCGTCGAGCGTGAACTCCTTGGGCCCCTTCGCGAGCTTGGCCGCCATCTTCTCGGCCTCGGCCTGCGAGAAGGTCTTCTCGGCCTGCTCGATGAGGGTGAGCATGTCACCCATGTCGAGGATCCGGCCCGCCATGCGGTCCGGGTGGAAGGCGTCGAACTCGTCGAGCTTCTCGCCGTTCGAGGCGAACATGATCTGCTTGCCGGTGACGTGCGCGATGGACAGCGCCGCACCGCCCCGCGCGTCGCCGTCGAGCTTGGAGAGCACGACGCCGTCGAAGCCGACGCCGTCGCGGAAGGCCTCGGCGGTGTTGACCGCGTCCTGGCCGATCATGGCGTCGACGACGAAGAGGATCTCGTCCGGGCTGACGGCGTCGCGGATGTCCGCGGCCTGCCGCATCAGTTCGGCGTCGATGCCGAGGCGTCCGGCCGTGTCGACGATGACGATGTCGTACTGCTTGGTGCGCGCGTACTCGATGGAGTCCTTGGCGACCTGGACCGGGTCGCCGACTCCGTTGCCGGGCTGGGGCGCGTAGACCGCGACGCCCGCGCGCTCGGCGACGACGGAGAGCTGGTTGACGGCGTTGGGACGCTGGAGGTCGCAGGCGACCAGGAGCGGTGCGTGGCCCTGCCCCTTGAGCCAGAGGCCGAGCTTTCCGGCGAGGGTGGTCTTACCGGCACCCTGGAGGCCGGCCAGCATGATCACGGTGGGCGCGGTCTTGGCGAAGCGCAGCCGCCGGGTCTCGCCGCCGAGGATCGTCACCAGCTCGTCGTTGACGATCTTGAGGACCTGCTGGCCGGGGTTCAGCGCCTTGCTGACCTCCTCGCCGCGGGCCCTCTCCTTGACGTTCGCGATGAAGGAGCGGACGACCGGGAGGGCGACGTCGGCCTCGAGGAGGGCGATACGGATTTCCCGGGCCGCTGCGTCGATGTCAGCCTCGGACAGCCGGCCTTTGCCGCGCAGGCCCTTGAAGGTATTCGCCAAGCGGTCGGAGAGCGTATCGAACACGGTGGTCGCGATTCCTCGGGTCGGGGGCGTTGTGGTCGTCCCCCAGAGTATCGGGCCGCGCCACCGGCGCGGCCCTGCGGTCGCATTTCCCCGGCCCGCCCCGGCTGCGGCGGCCCGGGGGCCCGGGGCCGCGCCCGGGCCCCCTTCCCCGCGGGCGGCGGCTACGACAGGGCCGCGGTCACCGCCGTGGCCAGGGTGGCCGCCGACCGGCCGGACAGGGGTTTGCCGTCCGCGTCGACCACATACACGGTGTCGACGGCGTTCGCGCCCAGCGTCGAGACGTGCGCGCTGCGCACGCGCACTCCCCCGTCCTCCAGGGCGCGGCCGATGCGGTGCAGCAGTCCCACCGCGTCCGGGGCCCGGACCTCCAGGACGGTGGCCAGCGAGGAGACGTCCGCGACCACCGCGACCCGGGGCGGCGGCGGGAGAACTCCCCGGCGGCGCGGATAGGCCGCCTCGCGGTCCGCCAGCTTGGCCGGGACGTCGAGCGAGCCGTCCAGCGCGCGGATCAGGTCGGTGCGCAGCCGCGCGGCCTCCGGCAGCGATCCGTATGCGGCGGCCACCCGCCAGCCGAGCACCAGGACTTCCCCCGGCGGGTCCGGGAGCTCCATGGAACGCAGGTCGGCGGCCCGGACGGTGAGCCGGTGCAGGGCCAGCACCCCGGCCACGGCCGGCAGGACCCCGGGCTGGTCGGGGACGGCGATGACCAGTTCCACACCGACCGCGTCCTCCTCGTGGCGGGTGTGGAGGGCGAGCACCGGCTCGCCGGTGCGCAGCGCCTCCACCGCGAGGCGTTCCTGTTCGGTCGTGGGGATCTGCGGCTCGCGGGCCGCGGGGGTGGTGCCGCGCAGGACGGCGGCGACGCGGGCGACGAGGTCGGCGACCAGCGACCCCCGCCAGGTGCTCCACGCGGCCGGCCCGGTGGCCAGGGCGTCGGCCTCCGTCAGGGCGTGCAGTATCTCCAGCGTGCCCACCGATCCGACGGCCTCGGCGACGGCCCGTACGGTCGCCGGATCGTCCAGGTCGCGCCGCGTCGCGGTGTCGACCAGCAGCAGGTGGTGGCGTACGAGCGTGCCGAGCACGGTGACGTCCTGCGCGTCGAAGCCGACCCGTGCCGCCATGTCCCGGGCGATCGTCTCGCCGGCCACCGAGTGGTCCCCGGGCCAGCCCTTGCCGATGTCGTGCAGCAGGGCGGCCATCAGCAGCAGGTCGGGACGGCCGACGCGGCGGGTGAGGGCCGAGGCCCGCACGGCCGTCTCGATCAGGTGCCGGTCCACCGTCCAGGTGTGGACGGGATTGCGCTGCGGGCGGCACCGCACCCGCTCCCAGTCGGGAAGCAGCCGGGTGATCAGGCCCTCGGCCTCCAGGGCCTCCCACACGGCCACCGTGGGCTCTCCCGCCCCCAGCAGGGTCAGGAGCTGCTCGCGCGCCTCCGCGGGCCAGGGCACCGGCAGGGGTTTGGCCTGGGCGGCGAGCCTGCGCAGGGCGTGGAGCGATGCGGGAAGCCCCGCCTGCGCGGCGGCGGCGGCCAGCCTCAGCGCCAGCACCGGATCGCGGTCGGGCCGCGCGGCCAGGGCCAGCACGGCCTCGCCGTCGGATTCCACGACGCCCTCGGCCAGGGGGGCCCGCTCGACGGCCGCGGCGCCCCGGGTGCCCAGCAGGCCGCGCAGCCTCGGCCGGGCGGCGCGGGAGCGCAGCACCCGCCCGACCTCGCGCCAGGTGACGTCGCCGGCGTACGAGATGACCCGGGCGGCCTCGTAGACCTCGCGCAGCAGCGCGTCCGCGTCGAGCAGCCCGAGCTGCTCGGCGACCTGGTCCTGCTCCTGGAGGGAGAGCCGGTCGGTGGCCCGGCCCGTCACCAGGTGCAGGGCGTCGCGCACGTCCAGGAGCCGCCGCCGGGCCTCGGCCAGGCCCTCGCGCGGGGCGTCGGCCAGCCAGGAGGCGGCGACGGCCCGCAGCGCGGTGACGTCCCGGAGTCCGCCGCGGGCCTCCTTGAGGTCGGGTTCGAGCAGGAAGCGCAGTTCTCCGGCCCGCTCGGCCCGCTCCCGGCACAGGGAGTGCAGCTGCGGGAGCCGTCTGGCCGACTGGTTGCGCCAGTCGGCGAGGACGGAGGTGCGCAGGCCGGCGAGGAGGCCGATGTCGCCGGCGACGGGCCGGGCGTCGAGCAGGCCGAGGTGCACCTTGAGGTCCTCGGCGGCGGTCCTGCGGGCCTCGCCCGGGGTGCGCACCGAGTGGTCCAGGGCCAGGCCCAGGTCCCAGACCGGGTACCAGATGCGGTCGGCCAGTGCGCTCAGATCCTGCGGGGCGGCCTTCCCGTCGTGCAGCAGCACGAGGTCGAGGTCGCTGCGCGGGGAGAGCTCGGCCCGCCCGTAGCCGCCGACGGCCACGAGGGCCGCGCCGCGCACGCCCGTCTCCCGTACGGCGGTCGTGAACAGGCCGTTCAGCCATGTGTCGGTCAGAGCGGCCAGGGCGGAACGCCGGGCGGGCCCGGACCGCGACTCCTCCTGGAGGAGCCGCAGCCGGGCCGCGGCGTATCCGCCGGGTCCCGAGTCGGCCGTGCCGTCCGTGGTCTCTTCGACGCTCGTCACCCGGGAGCTCCCGTCACCTAGAGCGCGTCAGCGCCGCGCTCGCCGGTGCGGACCCGGACCACCGAGTCCACGGGGACGCTCCACACCTTGCCGTCGCCGATCTTCCCGGTGGCGGCGGCGCTCACGATGACCCGGATCACCTCTTCGGCGTCGGCGTCGTCGGTGAGTACCTCGATGCGGATCTTGGGCACGAGGTCCACGGTGTACTCGGCGCCGCGGTAGACCTCGGTGTGGCCGCGCTGGCGGCCGTAGCCGCTGGCCTCGGTGACCGTGAGCCCCTGGACCCCGAACGTCTGGAGGGCGTCCTTGATCTCGTCCAGCTTGTGGGGCTTGACGATCGCGGTGATCAGCTTCATGCGTCAACCTTCTTGCTCGCGGCGGAAGCGGGGGCGGGGGCGGCGGTGCTCCGCGAGGAGGTTCCACCGCCGGCTCCGCTGAAGTCGTAGGCCGTCTCGGCGTGCTCGACCTGGTCGATGCCGGAGACCTCGACGTCTTCGGTGACCCGCATCCCGATCGTCTTGTCGAGGAGGAAGGCGAGCACCGCGGACGCCACGAGAGAGTAGGCGAGGACGGAGAAGACTCCGATGGCCTGCTTGCCGAGCTGTTCCAGGCCGCCGCCGTAGAAGAGGCCGGCGACGTCGGACTGGACCCCGCCGGTGGCGAAGAGGCCCACGAGCAGGGAACCGGCCACACCGCCGACGAGGTGGACGCCGACCACGTCGAGGGAGTCGTCGTAGCCGAACTTGTACTTCAGGCCCACCGCCATGGCGCACAGCACGCCGGCGATGGCGCCGACGGCGATCGCGCCGAGCGGGCTGACCGCACCGCCGGAGGGGGTGATGGCGACGAGGCCCGCGACCGCGCCGGAGGCGGCGCCGAGGGTGGTGAAGGAGCCGTGGCGCAGCTTCTCGTAGGCGAGCCAGGCCAGCATGGCGGCGGCGGTGGCGACCTGGGTGTTGACGAACATCACGGCGCCGACGCCGTCGTCGTTGCCGAGCCAGGAGCCGGCGTTGAAGCCGAACCAGCCGAACCAGAGCAGACCGGCGCCCAGCATGACCAGGGGGAGGCTGTGCGGGCGCATGGGGTCGCGCTTGAAGCCGACGCGCTTGCCGATGACCAGGATCACGCCGAGGGCGGCGGCGCCCGCGTTGATGTGGACGGCGGTGCCGCCGGCGAAGTCGATGACGCCGAGTTCGAAGAGCCAGCCGCCTGCGCCCCAGACCCAGTGGGCGACGGGGAAGTAGACGATCGTGACCCACAGGGCGCTGAAGAGGGCCCAGGCGCTGAACTTCACGCGGTCGGCGAGGGCGCCGCTGATCAGGGCCGGGGTGATGACGGCGAACATGAGCTGGAAGACGGCGAAGACGTAGACCGGGATGGTGTAGCCGTCCCACAGCTCGGTGATGCCGATGCCGCTGAGGCCGACGTAGTCGGAGTTCCAGCCGATGAGCGAGCCGGAGTCGGTGCCGAAGGCGAGGCTGAAGCCGTAGAGGACCCACAGGATCGTGACGATCCCGAGGCTGATGAAGCTCATCATCAGCATGTTGAGGCTGCTCTTGACGCGGACCATGCCTCCGTAGAAGAAGGCGAGTCCCGGGGTCATCAGCATGACCAGGGCGGAGCAGATGAGCATGAACCCGGTGTTCGCGGCAGACAGCGTCGGGGCGTCTGCCGCGAGGGTCGTGATGGCTGATGCCATCGGCGTCTCCTCGTCGTCGGTACGTTCGCGTGCGGGCGATCGTGAAACGTGGGCGGCGTTCAGGGTCTGGGCCTGGGGTGGGGCTGGCCGGTTATTGACCCTGAGATTCGCGCAGGCCGGTTTCCGGCGGCGCCGCTGGGTGTTTCACGCCGATGACGAAGAGGTCGTGCGTGTTACGCGTCCATGAACGGACCGTTCATGTGGCCGACCGCGGCGATGACCCGGATGTCCTGGCTGGGGGAGCCTGATCGGGCTTCACGGGGTGAGCGCCGCGGCCGGGGCCTTGGGGGCGGCCGCGCGGGCCGTCAGACGGCCTCCGCGGCCTCGGGGAGGCGGGCGGCGAGGACATCGGTGAGGCGGACCACGTCGGCGACGTCGCCGTACTCACGGGCGGCGGTGTCGACGGTCTTGCGCAGCCGGGTGTTCACCCTTTCGGACCGCACCTTTCGCGCCACGTCCAGGGCCTGGCCGACGAGGACGGTGGCCTGCTCGGGCTCGCGGCGCAGCAGGTGGACGGTGGCCATGCCGATGAGGTTGAGGGCGTAGGAGCGCTGGTGCTCCTCGTCCTTCTCGAAGAGTTCGACGGCCCGCGCCATGACCGGTTCGGCGAGGGAGGCGTAGGTGGGGCTGCGGCCGGCGACGTAGGCCAGGTCGCGGTAGGAGTGGGAGTTCTCGCCGTTCAGCTCGGCCTCGGAGAAGAAGCGGATCCAGTCGGGTTCGGGCTCGCCCCCCAAGGCCACGTCGCCGAAGGTGTCCTCGGCCATCCGCACGGCCCGCTTGCACCGGCTGGGCTGCCCCATGTTGGCGTAGGCGCGGCCCTCCATCGCATACAGCATGGCCTGGGTGCGCGGGCCGGCGCAGTCGCGGCTGCCGTACTGGGCGAGGTGGATGAGTTCCAGGGCGTCCTCGGGGCGTCCCAGGTGGATCATCTGACGGCTCATGCCGGACAGGATGTACGAGCCGAGCGGCTTGTCGCCGGCCTCCTTGGCGGCGTGCAGCGCGAGGACGAAGTACTTCTGCGCGGTGGGGTGCAGGCCGATGTCGTAGCTCATCCAGCCGGCCAGCTCGGCGAGCTCCGCGGCGACCTTGAAGAGCCGCTTCATGACGGGGCCGGCGTGGTTCTCCTGGAGCAGGTCGGTCACCTCGTGGAGCTGGCCCACGACGGCCTTGCGGCGCAGTCCGCCGCCGCACTGGGCGTCCCACTGGCGGAACATCACGGTGGTGGCGTCCAGCAGGTCGAGCTCTGGTTCGGAGAGCCGCGGCCTGCGGCCGGCGCCTGCCGGCCCCGCCGTGCGCTGCCCCGGGTCGGCCGCCGGGACCGGGACGAGCCAGCGCTGCATGGGCTCGATGAGGGCGGGGCCTGCGGAGAGCGCGAGCGAGGTCCCGAGGAATCCGCGGCGGGCCAGCATCAGGTCGCTGCGGGAGAACTCGCCGAGCAGCTCGACGGTCTGCGGGCCGGCCCACGGCAGGTCCACGCCGGAGACCGAGGGGGTCTGGTGGGCGGTGCGCAGGCCCAGGTGCTCGATGGCGACGACGGAGCCGAAGCGCTCCGAGAACAGCTCGGAGAGGATCCGCGGGACGGGCTCGCGGGGCTGCTCGCCGTCGAGCCAGCGGCGCACCCGGGAGGTGTCCGTGCTGATGTGGTGGGCGCCCATCTGGCGGGCCCGGCGGTTGACCTGGCGGGCGAGTTCGCCCTTCGACCAGCCGCTGCGGACGAACCACGAGGTCAGCCGGTCATTGCGGTCGGCGGAACCGTCGTCCGTTCCGCTTGCGCCGTTGCCGCTCACTGGAACGCCCCCATCCGCTCAGCATCTTCCACACGAAACCTTGGCGCGGGCGGCGAGCCCCGCCGGGGACCTTCACAAGTCCTCCACGCATTGCCTCCGGCATACCCACGCTCGATACGCCATTGGGGTTCGTGCACTGAAAGTAATCCTACGATCACCCCTCCAGCGAGGTCGATCCCGCAAACGCCACCATTCGCCACCCCTTCGAATGAAGTCGCCACCGGCCAGGCGCGATTCACTTGACACCACGGCGAAAAGGATCGGGTGCACAGGAGTGCGCACGGGGCGCGCGCGGCGAGGAGTGCGCCGGGCGGCAGTGGAGGTCCCCCGGCGGCGACGGGCGCAGCCGGGCGCGCCGACGTCGTAACCACCGGCGCGTCCGACCCGTTGGAGGGGGCATGGGCATGGGCTTCACGATCGGCGGCAGCCGCGGCACCAGGGAGTTCCGTTCCGGCTCCCGGCGCCGGGGCCGGACCTCGGAGTGCACGGCGGTGGCGGAGTACACCGGGCTGTGGGGCTGGGACGTGGTCCCCGGCGCCCGGGCCGCGGGCCCGTCCCGGGACTGCTCCTGCGGGGACGCGCGGTGCGCCGCCCCCGGGGCGCACCCACTGCCCTTCGCCCCCACCGTCAAGGCCGGGGCCACCCTCGACGAGGTCGCAGGCGCCTGGGGCGATTATCCGGGCGCCGCGGCGCTGCTGCCGGTGGGCGGCTCCTTCGACGTCATCGAGGTGTCCGAGGAGGCCGGCCGGCGCGCGCTGGTGCGCCTGGAGCGGATGGGCCTGCCGCTCGGGCCGGTCATCGTGACGCCGGACGGGCGGGCGCAGTTCTTCGTGGCTCCGGGAGCGGCGGTAGAGCTGCCGCGGCTGCTCTACCGGATGGGCTGGGACGACGCCGACCTCGACCTGCGGGCGCTGGGCCGGGGCTCCTTCGTGACGGCTCCGCCCTCGGACCGGGCCGGACTGGGCAGGGCCGGATGGCTGCGGCCGCCGGCCCTCGACACGGCCGGCGGTCCCCCGCAGGCGCGGCTGCTGCTGGGCACGCTCGCCTACATCTGCCACCGCCTGCGCCGCTAGATGTATTGATCACGAGCGTTCCCCGCTCCGCCGCCGCTCGCCACGCACACAGCCGGGTGCCCCCGGGTTCCTGGCGGAACGCGGGGGCACCCGGCCCGGTATGCGACCAGTCGGGCTCAGTCGCCGATGAGGGCGTCCACGAACGCCTCCGGCTCGAAGGGCGCAAGGTCGTCCGGGCCCTCGCCCAGCCCGATCAGCTTGACCGGGACACCCAGCTCGCGCTGGACGGCGACGACGATGCCGCCCTTGGCGGTGCCGTCGAGCTTCGTCAGCACGATGCCGGTGATGTCCACGACCTCGGCGAAGACGCGGGCCTGAGTCAGGCCGTTCTGGCCGGTGGTGGCGTCCAGCACCAGCAGGATCTCGTCCAGCGGGCCGTGCTTCTCCACGACGCGCTTGACCTTGCCGAGCTCGTCCATGAGCCCGGTCTTGGTGTGCAGGCGGCCGGCGGTGTCGATGAGCACCACGTCGGCGCCCTCGGCGATGCCCTCCTTGACCGCGTCGTAGGCGATCGAGGCCGGGTCGCCGCCCTCGGGGCCGCGCACGGTGCGGGCGCCGACGCGCTCGCCCCAGGTTTGGAGCTGGTCGGCGGCGGCGGCGCGGAAGGTGTCAGCCGCTCCCAGGACCACGCTGCGCCCGTCGGCGACGAGCACGCGGGCCAGCTTGCCGGTGGTGGTGGTCTTGCCGGTGCCGTTGACGCCGACGACCATGACGACGGCCGGGGTGTCGACGCCGCTCTCGGTCTTCACGGCGCGGTCGAAGTCGGTGCCGACCAGGGTCAGCAGCTCCTCCTTGAGCAGGGTGCGCAGGTCCGCCGGGGTGCGGGTGCCGAGCACCCGGACCCGCTCGCGGAGCCGCTCGACCAGTTCCTGGGTCGGCACGACGCCGACGTCGGCGATGAGGAGGGTCTCCTCGATCTCCTCCCAGGTGTCCTCGTCGAGGTGCTCACGGGAGAGCAGCGTGAGCAGCCCCTTGCCGAGGGAGTTCTGCGAGCGCGCGAGGCGGGCGCGCAGCCGGACCAGGCGGCCGGCGGTGGGCTCGGGCACCTCGATCGAGGGCGCGGGCGGCGCCTCGACGACCGGGTCCTCGACGGCGGTCGGGGTGGCGAGGGCGGCCTCCGCGTCGGGGAGGCCCACCTCCTCGATGGTGCGGCGCGGCTCTTGTGCCGTCGGTGCGGCGTCCTCCCCCACCTGGGGTTCGGCGGGCGGGGCAGTGATGGTCGGCGTGCTCGACGGCGCCGGGGGCGGCAGCTGCTTCTTCTTGCGGCTGCTGACCACGAGCCCGCTGATCGCGCCGACCGCGACCAGGGCGATGACTACGGCAAGGATGAGGATTTCCATAACCACCCCAGTATCAGCCACCGGGCGGCTCGCGGGGCGGGGCCCGCGCACACGGAGCGCGGGTGGGCACTTACAGGGCATTAAGCCGCTGTTTGTACTTTTAATGGCGAACCTACGATGATGGGCGACTCCCCTCCCCTGCCACCACGGAGTACCGCATGCCTGCCGAGCCCGCCGACGGCGCGACGGAGACCGCAACCGAGACCGGGACCGGGGCCGAGACCCGCGGTCTGGAGCCCGTCCCGGACGGCGAGCGCACCGGCAGGGTCCGGGAGCTCGTGCCCACCTGGGTGGCCGCCAACATCAGCGTGCTGCTGCTCACCATGGGCGCCGGGCTGGTGATCTTCAACAAGCTCAACATCTGGCAGGTGCTGGTCGTCGCGGTCGCCGCGCCGGTGGTCTCGTACGGGATCGTCGGTCTGATATCCATCGCCGGCAAGCGGGGCGGCGCCCCGGGCATGGCCCTGTCGCGGGCGGTCTTCGGGCAGCGCGGCAACCTCTTCCCCGGCGCGCTGATCTGGGTGGCGAGGTGGGGCTGGGAGACCATCAACGCCGTCAGCGGCGCCTACGCCGTCCTGACCGTGCTCGACCTGCTCTTCGGCGTCGAGAGCAGCACCCCGCTCATCGTCGTCACCCTGCTGTTCTTCGTGGGCTGCACCTTCGTGGTCTCGGGTCTCGGCATCAAGGCGCTGCGCGTCTGCTCCACGTGGTCGACGTACCTCTTCGGCGGCTTCAGCGTGCTCGTCCTCGGCTACCTGCTCTTCACCACCGACTGGGCCGCCGTCTTCGACAAGCCGGTCGGTTCCACCGCGATGATGGTCGCGGGCATCGGCACCATCGCTGCGGGCGGCATCAGCTGGGTGCCCTCCGGTCCGGACTTCACCCGCTACCTGCCCCGCACCGCCTCGTCCAAGGGCATGGTCGGTGCGACGATCGGCGGCGCCGGGGTGGTCGTGCTCCCCATGGTCCTGATGGGTGCGGTCATGGCCGTCGCCACCCCGGACCTGGCCACGGCGCAGGACCCGGTCTCCTTCATCGGCGAGCTGCTGCCGACCTGGATCGCGGTGCCGTACCTGCTCATCGCGGTCGTCGGCATGCTGCTGATCAACTCGATGTCCATGTACTCGGCCGGCTTCACCGCGCAGACCCTCGGCATCAAGGTCCCGCGCGCCGCCGCGGTCAGCGTCAACGCCGTCATCAGCCTGGTCTTCGGCTTCCTGCTCATGGTGGTCGCGACCAGCTTCTTCGGCTCCTTCATTTCCTTCCTGACCCTGCTGGCCGTGGCCTTCTCCGCCTGGATCGGCGTCTTCGGCGTGGACATGCTGCGCCGCACGTCCTACGACGGTCCCGCGCTGCTGGACACCACGCCCGGCAGCGCCTACTGGTACCGGGGCGGCTACGCCTGGCAGGCGATGACCGCCTGGGCCGTGGCCCTGGTCGTCGGCCTGCTGTTCACCCGCGTCGACTGGTTCGCCGGTCCGCTCGCCTCGACCTGGACCGGGCGCAACGGCCTCGGCTGGGTGGCCGGGATCGTGACCTCGGGCGTGCTGTACGCCGTACTGCCGCGCACGGCCGCCCGGCCCCCGGCCGGCGCGGACGCCGCAGTGCGCGAGCCCGCCGGATCCCTGTCCAACTGACGCCACGTCAGCTAACGTCCCCCTTCGCCCGCCACCCGCATTCGGCGAAGGGGGACTCTCCATGCCCATCACCGTGGCCCGGTTCAACCTCGTCGACCCGAACGGCACCCCCGAGTCCCTCTCCGCCCGCTACAGGGCGGCGCTGGAGATGGCCCGCTACGCCGACGACCGCGGGGTGGACACCGTCCAGACCGAGGAGCACCACGGCACGGACAACAACTGGCTGCCCTCCCCCTTCGCCTTCGCGGGCGCCGTCCTCGGCGCCACCCGCCGGATCGCGGTCACCGTCTCGGCGATCATCGGCCCGCTGTACGACCCGCTGAAGGCCGCCGAGGACATCGCCGTACTGGACCTGCTGAGCGCGGGACGTCTCGTCACCGTCGCGGGCATCGGCTACCGGCCCGAGGAGTACGAGCAGCACGGCGTGGAGTGGGGCCGGCGCGGCCGGCTCCAGGACGAGCTGCTGGAGACCCTGCTGAAGGCGTGGACCGGTGAACCCTTCGCGTTCCGCGGCCGCACCGTGCGGGTCACCCCCCGCCCCTTCACCCGGCCGCACCCGCTGCTCCTGGTCGGCGGGAGTTCCCGGGCGGCGGCGCGGCGCGCGGCGCGGCTCGGGCTGCCCTTCTTCCCCAGCGCGCACCTGCCGGAGCTGGAGGCGTACTACCGGGAGCAGCTCGCGGAACACGGCACGGAGGGCTTCTGCATGATGCCGGCCGCCCAGACCCCGCTGTTGCACATCGCGGAGGATCCCGACCGGGTCTGGGCCGAGCACGGCGAGCGGTTCCTGCACGAGGCGGCCGCCTATGCCTCCTGGCAGTCGAAGGACATCCGCAGCGCCGTGCGGTCGGGCGCGCGCTCGGTGGCGCAGCTGCGGGCGGAGGGCGTGTACCGGATCCTCACGCCGGACGAGGCGCTGGTGTACGCGCGGGGCGCCGGCGAGGCGGGCAACCTGGTCCTGCACCCGCTGTGCGGCGGGATGCCGCTGGACGAGGGCTGGCGCAGCCTGCACCTGCTGTGCGAACAGGTACTGCCCCGGCTCAGGGACTGAGCCGGGGCAGTATCGAGGAGAGGGGTGGTGGCGGGGATGGTTACCCCATCTCCTCCAGCGCCTTGCCCTTGGTCTCCGGCACCCACATGAGGATGAAGGGGATCGAGAGCGCGGCGAAGACCGCGTAGATGACGTATGCCCCGGACAGGCTCCAGTCGGCCAGCGACGGGAACGTGACGGTGATGACCCAGTTGGCGATCCACTGGGCGGAGGCGGCGACGCCGAGGGCGGCGGCGCGGATGCGGTTGGGGAACATCTCGCCGAGCAGCACCCAGACCACCACACCCCAGGACAGGGCGAAGAAGAGGACGAAGGAGTGCGCGGCGACCAGGGCGACCGTGCCCTGGGTGTCGGGCATGGTGATGTTGTCCCCGGTGCCCTCCTTGAAGGAGAACGCCCACGCGGCGACGCCGAGGGAGATCGCCATGCCTACGGAGCCGATGAGGGCGAGCGGCTTGCGGCCGAGCCGGTCCACGAAGATCATCGCGATCACCGTGCCGATGATGTTGATGATCGAGGTGGTGAAGGAGTAGAGGAACGAGCTGCTCGGGTCGATACCGACGGACTGCCACAGCGCGGAGCTGTAGTAGAAGATCACGTTGATGCCGACGAGCTGCTGGAAGACCGAGAGGCCGATGCCGATCCAGACGATGGGCAGGAAGGCGAAGCGCCCGCCGAGCAGGTCCTTGAAGGTCGACTTGTGCTCGCGGTGCATGGCGCGCTCGATCTCGGCCACGCGGGCGTCGGTGTCGATGCGCTCGCCCTCGACCTCGCGCAGGACGTCCTTGGCCTTCTCGGTGCGGCCGACGGAGATCAGGTACCGCGGGGACTCGGGGATCACGAAGGACATGAGGCCGTAGAGGACGGCGGGGATGACCATCACGCCGAGCATCCACTGCCAGGCTTCCAGGCCGCCGATCTCGCCGCGCTGGTCGCCGTCGGCGAGGTTCAGGATGCCCCAGTTGACCAGCTGCGAGACGGCGATGCCGGTGACGATGGCCGCCTGCTGGAACGAGGCGAGCCGTCCGCGGTAGGCGGCCGGGGAGACCTCGGCGATGTAGGCGGGGCCGATGACCGAGGCCATGCCGATGCCGAAGCCGCCGATGACGCGCCACATGGCGAGGTCCCAGAGGGCGAAGGGCAGGGCGGAGCCGATGGCGCTCACGGTGAACAGGGTGGCGGCGATCTGCATGCACCGGATACGGCCGATCCGGTCGGCGATGCGGCCGGCGGTGGCCGCGCCGATCGCGCAGCCGATCAGGGCTGCCGCGATCACCTGCGCGAGGGTCCCCGAGCCCACGTCGAAGCGGTCCCGGATCGCGACGACGGCGCCGTTGATGACGGAGCTGTCGTAGCCGAAGAGGAAGCCGCCCATGGCCGCGGCCGCGGTGATGAAGATGACGTGCCCGAGGTGGTCGGGATGTGCCGCCCGGCCACCGCCTGACGCGGGTGCGTTCGCTGTGCTGGTCAAGGTGCGCTCCTGGGCCCGGCGCCGACGGCGGGCGGTGAGGGGGTGTGCGGTGCTTCTGTGCTCGGGTACTCGTGCTCGGGTGCTTCCGTGCTCGTGTTCCTCCAGTGGCGCACAGCAAACTGTTCGCCACCACCTGAACGTCGAACCGGCACAGCAGAGCTTATGGCTTCACTTTATGAAGTCAATAGCTCGTGAAGAACGCGTTACGGGGGTGCAATCCACTTCATCCGTTCACCTTTTGAAGTGATCTTGCTCAGCGCAGCCGCTGGCTGATGACCTTGGAGACGCCGTCGCCCTGCATGGAGACGCCGTAGAGCGCGTCGGCGACCTCCATCGTCCGTTTCTGGTGCGTGATGACGATCAGCTGCGAGCTCTCCTGGAGCTCTTCCATGATCCGGATCAGCCGCTGCAGGTTCGTGTCGTCGAGGGCGGCCTCGACCTCGTCCATGACGTAGAACGGGCTGGGCCGCGCCTTGAAGATGGAGACCAGCAGCGCCACGGCCGTCAGTGAGCGTTCGCCGCCCGAGAGCAGTGAGAGCCGCTTGACCTTCTTGCCCGGCGGACGGGCCTCCACGTCGACCCCGGTGGTCAGCATGTTGGCGGGATCGGTCAGGACCAGCCGGCCCTCGCCGCCGGGGAACAGCCGCGAGAAGACGCCCTCGAACTGCCGGGCCGTATCCCGGTAGGCCTCCGTGAAGACCTGCTCCACCCGCTCGTCGACCTCCTTCACGACTTGAAGGAGATCGGCGCGGGTCTTGCGCAGGTCCTCCAGCTGCTCGCTGAGGAACTGGTGGCGCTCCTCCAGCGCCGCGAACTCCTCCAGGGCGAGCGGGTTGACCTTGCCGAGCTGCTGGTATGCGCGTTCGGCCGCCTTGAGCCGCTTTTCCTGCACGGCGCGGACGAAGGATCCGGGGCGGTTGCGGGGGTGCTCCGGATCGTCGGGCAGGTCCTCGCCCTCGGCGGGCGGGGAAGGCGGAACGGGCTGGTCGGGACCGTATTCGGCCACCAGGGCGGTGGCCTCCATGCCGAACTCCTCCAGCGCCTTGGTCTCGACCGCCTCGATGCGCAGCCGCTTCTCGGCGCCCAGGACCTCCCCGCGGTGCACGGAGTCGGTGAGCTTGTCGAGCTCGTCCTTCAGCTCCCGTCCGCCGTTCCTGGCCTGTCCGAGTTCCCGCTCGGCGAGGCCCTTGGCGTGCTCGGCGGCGGCGCGCTCCGCCTCGGCCCTGCCCAGCGAGACCTCCACGTGCGCGAGCAGCTGCCGGGCGCCGTCGGCGACCGCCGCGGCCACCTCCGCCTCGCGGCGCAGCCTGGCCCGGCGCCGCTCGGCGCGGGCGCGGGCCTCCCGTTCGGCGCGAGCCGCCCGATCGAGTGAATCGGCTCGTCCGGCCAGCCCCTTGACGCGCTCCTCGTGGGTCCTGAGCTGGAGGCGGGCCTCCATCTCGGTCTGCCGGGCATTGGCCCCGTCGGCGGCGAGCCGGTCCCGGCGGGAGGTGTCCGGCTCCTCCTCCACGGGCACCTCCTGCGCGCTCTCCAGCTGCTCGGCGCACTCCTCCACGTCCATGAGCGCCTGCTCCAGCGCGTCCTGGGCCTTGGCCGCCGCGGCTTCGCTGCGCTCGGCCTCGCCGGCGGCCCCCTTCGCCTCCCCGGAGAGCCGTCCGAGCTGCTGCGCGACCCCGGCGCGCGCCTGCTCACCGGCGCGCCGGCGCTTGCCGGCCTCCTCGGCCCGGGCCGCCGCGTCCTGCCGGGCGGCCCGGGCGGCCTCCTGGGCCGCGGCCAGTTCGCGGCACTGCCCGTCCAGGCGGGCCAGTTCCGCCGCCGCCTCGTCGACCGCCGCCTGCACCTCAATCAGGCTGGGCGCCCCGGCGGAGCCGCCGTGTGCGAGGTGCGCGCCGAGCACGTCTCCCTCGACGGTGACGGCCACCGCGCCGGGCTGCCGCGCCACGAGGGCCGCGGCCTCCTGGAGCGTCCCGACCACGAGGTGGTCCCGCAGCACCCAGGCCACGGCCGCCAGTGCGGCGGCGTCGCCCTGCACCAGCGAGGCCGCCGCCACCCCCGCCCGCGCCACGACCACCTGCGCCCCGCCACCGGTAGGCGACCCCACTCCCGGCCCGCCCGGCGCCGGTTCCGCGGCCGCGGAGCCCGCACCGGCGGCGGACGGGGCCGGAGTCTCGGCATCGGACGGCCCGGGACGGACTGCCTCCCCGGAGCCCTGGTCCTGCCCGGGCACCTCCGGCGCGCCCGGCGCCCGGGGCGCGGAGCCCGCACCGGCGGCGAACGGGGCCGGAGTCTCGGCATCCGGCGGCCCGGGACGGGCTGCCTCCCCGGGGCCATGGCCCTGCCCGGGCACCTCCGGCGCGCCCGGCGCCCGGGGCGCGGAGTCGGGACCGACGGTGAGCAGGGGCGGGGGCGGGGGCAGGGGCGGGGCCGTGGGCCCGGGGGTCCGGGGGTCGGGCGCGGCGGCGGGGGGCTGCGGGGGTCCACCGGCCTGGTCCGGCGCGCCGTGGGGCTGGAGCGGGAGCGCCGGGTTCGGGCGGGCCGGTGGGGTGATCAGGAGCGTGGCGCGGCCCGCGTCGCTCTCGCGCAGGTGCCGCAGCGCCCCGGCCGCCGCCTCGGGGGACGCCACCGCGACCGCGTCCGCCGCCGAGCCCAGTGCCGCCGCCACCGCGGCCTCGTACCCCGGAGTCACCGACAGCCGCTCCGCCGCCGGCCCCAGCAGGCCGGCCAGCCGTTCCCGCGCCGCGAGCAGGGCCCCCGTACCGTCCTTGCGGCGCAGGCCCAGCGCCAGCGCGTCCCGCCGCGCCGACACGGCCGCGCGCGAGCGCTCCGCCGCGGTCACCGCGTCCCGCGCCTCGGCGAGCCCGGCCTCCGCCGCCGCGAGCGCGGACCGTGCGGCCGCGTACTCCTCCTCCACCGCCGCCGCGTCGTCCAGCCCGCCGACCTCCTCGGCCAGGGCCTCGTACTCCTCCCGCGCGGCCACCGCCCGGACCCGCGCCTCGTCCCGCGCCGCGACGAGCCGGTCGATCTCGGCCTGCGCGGCGCCGGCCCGCGAACGCGCCGCACCGAGCCGGCCGGTCAGCCGGGCCAGTGCCTCGCGCCGGTCGGCGACGGCCCGCGCCGCGTCCCGCAGCCGCCGCTCCTCCTGCGCGAGGTCCCGCTCCAGCTCCGCGCGGTGCCCGGCGGTGTCCTCCAGCGCGTGGGAGGCCGCCTCCAGGGCCGCCGTCAGCTCCGCCTCCTGCTCCCGGATCCGCGCCGCCTCCCGCTCCATGTCCTCGGGATCGCGGCCGCGCCGCTCCTCCTCGACCGGCGCCGAGGCGCTCTTGACCCGCGCGTCCGCCAGGGACGCGGTTCCCCGCACCCGCTCGGCCAGCTGCGAGAGCTCGTACCAGCACTGCTGTGCCCGCTGGAGGCGCGGCGCGAGGTCCCGTACCGCCTCCTCCAGCTCCGCCTCCCGGCGCAGCGCCTGCGCGAGGCGGGCCTCCGCGGCCTCCTTGCGCTCCTTCAGCGCGGCCTCGTCGGCGATCTCCGCGTCCAGCGCGCGCCGCAGGGTGACCAGGTCGTCGGCGAGCAGCCGCAGCCGCGCGTCCCGCAGGTCGGCCTGGATGACCGCGGCCCGCCGGGCCACCGCCGCCTGCCGGCCCAGGGGTTTGAGCTGGCGCCGCAGCTCGTTGTTGAGGTCCTGCACGCGCGCCAGGTTGGCCTGCATCGCGTCCAGCTTCCGCAGCGCCTTCTCCTTGCGCTTGCGGTGCTTCAGCACCCCGGCCGCCTCCTCGATGAAGGCGCGGCGGCCCATCGGATCGGCGTGCAGGACGGAGTCCAGCTGGCCCTGCCCGACGATGACGTGCATCTCGCGTCCGATGCCGGAGTCGGAGAGCAGTTCCTGGATGTCGAGGAGGCGGCAGGTGTCACCGTTGATCTGGTACTCGCTGCTGCCGCCGCGGAACATGATCCGGGTGATGGTGACTTCGGCGTAGTCGATGGGCAGCGCGCCGTCGGAGTTGTCGATCGTGAGCGAGACCTCGGCCCGCCCGAGCGGCGGGCGGCCGGTGGTCCCGGCGAAGATGACGTCCTCCATCTTCCCGCCGCGCAGGGATTTGGCCCCTTGTTCGCCCATCACCCAGGACAGCGCGTCCACCACGTTGGACTTGCCGGAGCCGTTCGGACCCACGACGCAGGTGATGCCGGGTTCGAAGCGCAGGGTGGTCGCGGAAGCAAAGGATTTGAAGCCGCGCAGGGTCAGGGACTTGAGGTGCACGCCGCCGGACTCTACCTTTCGCGTCCGGTTTCACCCATGAACGTGCCGGGCACGCCCGGCGTCCAGGGGCGGCTCCCCGGCCGCCCCGGGGTCGAGGGGGCGCGGGCGCGAAAGAAAGAAGGGACGCCGAAGCGTCCCTTGCAGATCATTCGGGGCTGGTTGTCGAGCGACGAGTGACGCGGGTCAGGTGAGCGCAGGCTCCGCCTGGGGTACGTCGATCCCGATGCTGTCGAGCAGCGAGTCTCCGTCGTGCTGAGCGGCGGCCGCGTTCAGTGCGTCGTTTTCGGACTGAATCCGTACGAGCTCGGACTCGAGGTCCTGGACGCGCTGCTGAAGCCGTCGCATCTCGGCGAGGAGTCGCGGATCGGAACCGCCGACGTAACCGAGAAGCGCCTTTGCCATGATGGATGGTCCTCCACACTGAGTGACCGACCGAAGCGGGGTCGTGAGGGAATCGCACCCGCGGTGTCCGGCAGCAACTGACAGTCACTGCGCTTACTACTGCCAACACTGCCAAACAGCTCAGGTGCGCGGGGCTTCCAGCGTCTCACCAAAAAGTTTGACGGTCAACACGATCACGCCCTGTATCGGCGGGCAGCCCGGCCCCCGCAAGGGGAGTGGAGATCATCCTCATCTCCGAGCCTTCCACGATTCGGCGGCGTCGGCAACGCGCCGGCGCCAGAACGCGCAGTTCCGACCGTGTGCGGACGGTGCCGGGGTGTGATCAGTACATGATCAGCACAATCGCTCAGCGGATGGCGAACCCGTCGTAGCCACCGCGCGGTGTGCCCCAGATCTCTGTCACGCCGTCCACCCGCCCGGGCGTGTCGGCCGAGCGCAGCCAGTCGAGCAGCCGGTGGCAATTCTCACGTTGACCTTCTGCCACCACCTGCACCCGCCCGTCGTCGAGGTTGAGTGCGAAGCCGGCCAGCTCCCCGATCTCCAGAGCATTGGCCCTGGTGAACCAGCGGAAGCCCACTCCCTGTACCCGACCGCGCACCCAGGCGGTCAGACGGACGTCTTCGTTCATGCGTGAACGCTAACCGGGCAAACGATTTCGCGGCACATCGCCCCCCTGGCCCCATGGCGTACAGTCGCGCAGCAATGAACTCACCCATTTGGGTGAGTTAGGGATGATCTTCACCTGGTAAGGAAGGCACGACGCCGATGGGACGCCACGGACTCCACGCCGCACCGCGCCGCGGCGGCAAGCGCTCCACCGCCCTGCGCGCCGGCCTGCTCGGCGTGTCCGTGGCCGTGGCCCTCGGGACGGCGGCCGTCACCACCGGCATGGTGCCGGTCGGCGACTCCTTCCCCTATGTGGGAATCAGCGCTCCGGACACGGCGGACGAGTCCGAGGCCCTCGCGAAGGCCCCGTCGGACCCGGGCGGGGCGGCGGAGCGGCAGGGCGGCCTCGCCAACCTGTCCGGACGCGCCCCCGCCGGCGCCGGTACGGGCTCGCCCTCCGGCAGCCCGTCGGCCTCCCCTTCCCCGTCGGCCTCCCTCTCGGCCTCCCCCTCCCCCTCGGCCTCCGCCTCACCGACCCCGTCGGCCCCGCCCTCCTCGTCCGCGCCGCCCTCCGCTCCGGCCTCACCGAGCGCGCCCCCCGCGGCCGCGCCGACCACGAAGGCGCCGCCGAAGATCGCGGCGCCAGCGCCCGTGAAACCGGCGCCCGTGAAACCGGCGCCCGTAAAGCCGGCCCCCATGAAACCGGCGCCCGTGAAGCCGGCCCCGCCCAAGCCCGCTCCCAAGCCTCCGGTCGCCCCGCCGCCGGTCGCCCCGCCGCCGGCCGGGGACGGCCATTCGGCCGAGGAGGCCGCCGTGGTGACCTTGGTGAACCAGGCGCGCGCGCAGGCCGGCTGCGGTCCGGTCCGGGCGAACCCGCCCCTCGCGGCGCTGGCGGGCGCCTTCAGCAAGGACATGGCCACCCGCGGCTTCTTCGACCACACCGACCCGGACGGGAACACCCCCTGGGACCGTGCCGCCCAGGCCGGCCTCTCCGGCCTCGGCGGCGAGAACATAGCCCGCGGCCAGGGTGACGCGGTGTCCGTCATGAACTCCTGGATGAACAGCCCCGGCCACAAGGCCAACATCCTCAACTGCGAGTTCCGCACCCTGGGAGTCGGCGCCCACTTCGCCGCCGGCGGCCCCTGGTGGACCCAGGACTTCGGCTTCTAGATCGCGGCCCGGCGCCTCACGCACCCGAGGCGCGCACGCCTGCCCGCGCGGCCGGGCGCCCCGTGCGCCTCGCGGCGGTCAGACCCCGGCCGCCAGGGCCGCGCGGCCCGCGACGACGACCCGGGTGTGCTCGGCGACGCGCCGGCCCAGGTGCTCGGCGGTCGCGATGTCCGCCTTGTGCACCCCTTCCACGCCCTCGTCCGAGTTGGACTGGGCCGCGGCGCCCGCGAAGACGCCGAGGCGGTTGAGGTCGTTCTCCGAGGCGGTGCTGGCGTTCCAGCCCGGCTTCAGGCCCAGGTTGACCCAGCTCATGCCGTGCTGCGCCGCCAGGATCTGGAAGAACTGCAGCGTGTGCAGCTTGTCGCCGCTCTTGGAGGCGGAGTTGGTGAAGCCGGCGGCCACCTTGTCCTGCCAGGCGTCGGCGAACCAGCGCTTGGAGGTCGCCTCGGCGAAGACGTGGAAGGCGCCGGAGGCGGTGCCCATGTAGGTCGGGGAGCCGAAGACGATCGCGTCGGAGGCGTCGAGCAGCTCCCACTGCGCGTCGTCGATCTCGTCGACCTTGATCAGGTGGACGATGGCGCCCGCGTCGGCGGCGCCGCTGCGGACGGCCTCGGCGATCACGGCGGTGTGGCCGTAGCCGGAGTGGTAGGCGATCGAGACGACGGGGGTGTGCGGGGTGGCGGACACGGTGGTTCTCCTCGTGACGTCCTCGCCCCCACGGTCCGTGGTGCGGCGAGGGAAGACTGCGACGAGAAGAAGAGAAGCACTAACTTTCAGAAAGCGCAACCCATAGGTTAGCGCTGCATGGAGGTACGCTCTTCCCATGGAGACACCAGCCGCCCCCACCGACGCCGCCTGTATCGAAGCCGCCGGCTGCGACCTTGCCTACGACGCCTTCGCGCGCGCGTGCCCCTCCCGGGAGACCCTGGAGCACGTCACCGGCCGCTGGGGCAGTCTCACCGTGGGCGCGCTGCGCGAAGGCCCGTGCCGCTTCAACGAACTGCGCCGCCGGGTGGAGGGCGTGAGCGAGAAGATGCTCTCCCAGACCCTGCACGCGCTGGAGCGCGACGGCATGGTCCACCGCGACGCCCAGCCGACGAACCCGCCCCGCGTGGACTACGAACTGACCCCGCTCGGCGTCGAGGTGGCGAACCGGCTGCTCTCGCTCATCCATTTCCTGGAGGGGAGCATGCCGCAGGTCCTGAGCTCGCGGCAGTCCTACGACGAGACGCGCGGGGCGCGCTGACAGCGCGGGCAGAAGTAGCTGGACCTGTTCATCCAGGCGCGGCGGCGCATGGGCGCGCCGCAGCGGCGGCAGGGCTCGTCCTCGCGGCCGTAGGCGTCGAGCGAACGGTCGAAGTAGCCCGATTCGCCGTTCACGTTGACGTAGAGGCTGTCGAAGCTGGTACCGCCGACGGCCAGCGCCGCGTTCATGACGTCCCGGACGTGGCCGAGGAGTTCCGCGCTCCGCGGGCGGGTGAGGGTGGCGGTCGGGCGCTCGTAGTGCAGCCGGGCCCGCCACAGCGCCTCGTCCGCGTAGATGTTGCCGACCCCGCTGATCAGCGACTGGTCCAGCAGCGCCCGCTTGACGGTGGTCCGCTTGGCGCGCAGCGCGAGGTGGTAGGCGGTCTCGTCGAACAACGGGTCCAGGGGATCGCGCGCGATGTGCGCGATGACGTCGGGCAGGCCGTCGGCGCTGTCGGCGGCCACCTCGTGCAGCGAGAGGCCGCCGAAGGTCCGCTGGTCCACGAAGCGCAGCTCCGTCCCCGCGTCGTCGGCGAAGCGCACCCGGATCCGCAGGTGCTTCTCGTCCGGGGCGTCCGCGGGCTGCACGAGCAGCTGCCCGCTCATCCCCAGGTGCCCGAGGACGGACAGGTCCCGGCCCTCCAGGGGCAGCCACAGGTACTTGCCGCGCCGCCGCGGCACCCCGATGGTCCGCCCGCCCAGCCGCGCCGCGAAATCGGCCCCGCCGCCCGGATGGCGCCGTACGGCGCGGGGGTGCAGGACCTCGACGGACTCCACGGTCCGCCCCGCCACCCAGCGCTCCAGCCCCCGCCGCACGACTTCGACCTCGGGAAGCTCGGGCACGGTTCTCCTCGGGTGGCGATGCGGTTCGGTGCGCTGCCGCCGAGCCTACCGGCGCCCCGCGGGAGCCCTGGAAACGGCCCCGCCCCGCCACCTGCTTAGGGCAGGTGGCGGGGCGGGGACACGTACCGAAGGAAGGCCGGTCAGGCGGCCGGCGTCGGACCGGCGGGAGCCGTCGCTCCGCCGTCCTCGGCCGGAGCCGCAGCCTCGGCCGGAGCAGCGACCGAAGCCGCGGCGTCGGCCGCTGCCGCCGCCGCGATCCGCTCGTCCGCCGCGGTACGGATACCGCGCCAGGCGGACTCCGCCGCCTGCTGTTCCGCTTCCTTCTTGCTGCGGCCGGTGCCGGTGCCGTACGAGACACCACCGACGCGAGCGGCAGCGGTGAAGGTCTTCTCGTGGTCCGGACCGGTCTCGGTGACCAGGTATTCCGGTACGCCAAGACCTTCGGCCGCCGTGAGCTCCTGGAGACTGGTCTTCCAGTCCAGGCCGGCCCCGAGGTTGGAGGACTTCTCGATGAGCGGGTCGAAGAGCCGGTGGACCAGCTCCGAGGCCGCGTCGAGGCCCTGGTCGAGGTAGACCGCGCCGATCACCGCTTCAAGGGTGTCGGCGAGGATGGAGGCCTTGTCCCGGCCGCCCGTGCCCTCTTCGCCCCGGCCGAGCCGGATGAAGGAGCCGAGTTCGAGGCCGCGCCCGACCTCCGCCAGTGCGCGCGAGTTGACCACCGCGGCCCGAAGCTTGGCCAGCTGGCCTTCGGGGAGATCCGGGTGTGTCGTGTACAGCGTGTCCGTGACCACCAGGCCCAGCACGGAGTCCCCGAGGAACTCCAGCCGTTCGTTGGTGGGCAGACCGCCGTTCTCGTACGCGTACGAGCGGTGGGTCAGCGCGCGCACCAGAAGGGCGGACTCGAGTCGATACCCGAGCCGCCCTTCCAGAAGCGTGTGGGACGAGGCCGCGTTGTTACTGTCTGCCTGCTTCTCAGCGTTGGACAGCTCAGACATTGCGCCTCTCACCAGCCGCTCAGACCTCGAGGACCTGGCGCTTGTTGTAGGTGCCGCAGCTCGGGCACGCAATGTGCTGGAGCTTCGGCTCCTGGCAACGCTCGCACGAAACCAGGGTGGGGACCGCAGCCTTCCACTGCGACCGGCGGTGGCGCGTGTTGCTGCGCGACATCTTCCGCTTCGGAACAGCCACGGCTACTTCTCCTGCTTCTCGGCGGCGCTCTGAACGTCGTCAGATGCAGTGCCGCTCATGTTGTCCTTCTCGTCGTCCTGATCGGTCACGACGAGTTCCTGCAATGCCGCCCAACGGATGTCGACGGCGTCATGGTGGTGGTCCGGGTCGTCGTTCAGGCTGAGCCCGCAATCGGGACACAGTCCGAGACAGTCCTCCCGGCACACCGGCTGCAGCGGCAGTGCGAGCACCACCACGTCGCGCAGCACGGGTTCGAGGTCGAACAAGCCGTCCTCGAGAAAGAGCGTGTCCTCGTCGTCCTCGGCGTCGTCGGCCGGTTCCGCCTTGGAGCGGCTCCGGTCGTCGGCGTCAGGGTACGAGAACATCTCCTGGAAGTCCGCCTTGAGCTCGCGCTCCACGGACTCCAGACACCTTACGCACTCCCCGGTCGCCGATGCACGGGCGGTGCCTGTGACGAGCACCCCTTCCATGACCGACTCCAGGCGGAGCCTGAGCTTCAGCGGGGCGCCTTCCGGCACTCCGATGACCCCGGCCAGACCGAGGTCCGCCGGCGCCGCGATCTCACGGGACAGCCGCTGCATGGCACCAGGACGCCGACCCAGCTCGTGCGTGTCGAACACGAGGGGGTTGCGGTGGTCGAGGCGGGTATTCAGGGCCGTTCCTGCTTTCACAGATCGCTGAAGATCAAAGTTTCCGCCGCTCTAGGGCAGCATGGATCGCGGTGCATACGCGCGACCGAACAGCCAGGATACCCGCCGCCGCGCCCAGCGCCCAATCCGGGGCTAGCGTCCCTGTTCGTACTGGCGCAGCTGGTCCAGGTTGATCACGCTCGTGTCGAAGAGGCTGGTCTCGTCGAGCGAGGGCTGCTGCGACGGGTGCACTTGGTGCTCCTGGTGCTCCTGGTACGCCGCGTACGGATCCGGGTGCTGCTGCTGGTAGCCCGCGTACGGATCGGGCTGTACCGGGTAGTGATCGGCGTATCCCGCTTCCGCCGAGGCGGCGCCCTCGTTCGCGTAGGGCTCCTGATGGCCCTGGTAGGCGTAACCGTCCTGCGGCTGCTGGTACTGCGGCTGCTGCTGGTAGGCGTAGGCGTCGTAGGCGGGTTCCGGCCGGCCCGGGGTGGGCGGCGGCGCCTGCGGCTGCGGTTCGGCCAGGCCCGCCAGGAAGTCCGCGTCGCTCGCGGTGCGGGACTGCTGGTCCCCTGCCGCGTCCTGGGCGGCGATGTGGGCGCCGAGGTCGTCCGTCGGCACCCGGCCCAGCAGTTTCTGCCGGCCGCGCCCCACGGCCTCCAGGGTCTTGGACAGGACCGCCTCGAAGGTCGCCAGCTTGGTGTCCACGTAGGCGTCCGCCTGCAGGCGCTGCGTCTCGGGGTCATCGCTGCGCTCGGGCGCTTCCAGGTAGTCCGGGTCCTGGTAGCCCTGGCCGCCTTGGCCCGGGCCGCGGCCGAGGAGCTTCTCCCGGCCGCGGTCCACCGAACCGATGGTCTTGGTGAGGACGACCTCGAAGTTGGCGAGCTTGCTGTCGACGTAGTCGTCGGCCTCGGCCCGGATCTCCTCGGCCTCCCGGCGGGCCTCCTCCAGGATGCGGTCCGCCTCCGCCCGGGAGCGCCGCGCGACCTCGGTGTCGGAGACGAGCGAACCGCGCCGGCTGTGGGCCGACTCGATGATCCGCTCCGCCTCCCGGCGGGCCTCCTCGACCATCTGCTCGCGTCCGCCGAGGAGCTCTTGCGCCTGGGCGAGCGAGCCGGGAAGCGCCTTGCGGACCTCTTCGAGCCGGGCGAGCAGCTCGGCACGGTTGATCACGCAGGAAGCCGACATGGGCATGGACCGGGCGCCGCCGACGGCCGCGACGATCTCGTCGAGCTTCTTCTGCACGTCCATGGGGGCTCGCACTCTCTCGGCCTCGGGCGGTTCCTGAGACGGACGCAACGACTGTAAGGCCACCGGGCGGACCCCCGACACTGACTGACGTGCCGTCAGGAACTCAGCGGTCCCGCAGGCGCGCCATCAGCGCGGTGTGCACGTGCGCGGGCAGCAGGTGGGCGACGTCGCCGCCCCAGGCGGCGACCTCCTTGACCAGCGAGGAGGACAGGAAGCTGTAGGTGGGGTTGGTCGGCACGAAGAGCGTCTCGACGCCCGACAGCCCGATGTTCATCTGGGCCATCTGCAGCTCGTAGTCGAAGTCGCTGACGGCGCGCAGGCCCTTGACGATGGCGGGGATGTCCCGCTGCTTGCAGAAGTCGACGAGCAGGCCGTGAAAGGCTTCGACCTGGATGTTCCCGTAGTCGGCCGTGGCCTCGCGGATCAGCTCGATCCGCTCCTCGACGGTGAACAGCCCCTGCTTGGACTGGTTGATCATCACGGCGACGTGGACCACGTCGTAGAGCCGCGAGGCCCTGCCGATGATGTCGAGGTGTCCGTTGGTGATGGGGTCGAACGACCCCGGACAGACGGCGCGGCGCAAGTGAAGTCCCTCGCTCTCCGGTGTGGACATCATGAATCTTCGCTGGTGAAGGCGGCGCGACCGTACCAAAGGGTGCCTTCGCCGTACTTCCGCGACCGGAGCGGCTCGAAGCCCTCGGGCCACGGGAAGGCACCGCTCCTGGTGCTGCGCTCCACGGTGACGAGCGCATCGTCGGTGAGCCAGCCATTGGAGCGGAGTGTGAGGAGGATCTCCCGGAGATCGTCGTGCCCGACGGCGTACGGCGGGTCCAGGAAGACGATGTCGTACGGCGCGGCCTGCGCCGCGGCCGCGACGACCTGCTCGGCCTTGCCGGCGCGGAATTCGGCGCCGGGCAGGCCCACCGCCGCGATGTTGTCCCGGATGGCCTTGGCGGCCTTGGCGTCGGGTTCGACCAGCAGGGCGTGGTCCGCCCCGCGGGAGAGGGCTTCCAGGCCCACGGCGCCGGAGCCCGCGAACAGGTCGAGCACCCGGGCCCCCTCCACGCCGTGGAGCGATTCCCAGGTGGAGAAGAGGCCTTCGCGCATCCGGTCGGAGGTCGGGCGGGTGCCGGTGCCGGGGGGCACGGCGAGCCGTCGCCCGCCGGCGCTGCCGGCGATCACGCGGGTCATCTGGGGTCCTTCGTACGGCGCTCGGGGAGGTGGCAGCTCCCACGATAGGTCGTGCCGCTCAGCCCTTCTCCAGGTACTGCTCGCGTTCGGTGTCCAGCAGGGCGTCCAGGGCGGTCCGCAGGCCGGGCAGCCGCTGCAGTCCGGGGTCCTCGGCGACGACGCGGCCGGCCTCCTCGCGGGCCTGGGCGATGACCTCCTCGTCCTCGATGACGGCGAGCATCCGCAGCGAGGAGCGCACTCCGGACTGGGCCTGGCCCAGCACGTCGCCCTCGCGGCGCTGCTCCAGGTCGATCCGGGAGAGCTCGAAGCCGTCGAGGGTGGCGGCGACGGCGGCCAGCCGGGCCCGGGCGGGGCTCGCCTCGTGCATCTCGCTGACCAGCAGGCACAGACCGGGCGCGGAGCCGCGGCCGACGCGGCCGCGGAGCTGGTGGAGCTGGGAGACGCCGAACCGGTCCGCATCCATGATCACCATCACGGTGGAGTTGGGGACGTTCACCCCGACCTCGATGACGGTGGTCGCGACCAGCACCTTGACCTCGCCGGCGGCGAAGCGGCGCATCACGTCGTCCTTGTCGGCCGGGTCCATCCGCCCGTGCAGGACTTCGACGGCGAGCCCGGCCAGCGGCCCCTTGGCGAGCTCTTCGGCGATCTCCAGGACGGCCAGCGGTGGCCGTTTGTCGCCGTCCTCCCCGGCCTCCTTCTTCTTCCTGGGCTCGTCCTCGCCGTCGCCGATGCGCGGGCAGACCACGTACGCCTGGTGGCCCTTCTCCACTTCCTCACGCACGCGCTCCCAGGCCCGGGCGAGGAAGTGCGGCTTGTCCTTGGCCGGGACCACGTGGGTGGCGATCGGCGAGCGCCCGGCGGGCAGCTGGTCGAGGACCGAGGTCTCCAGGTCGCCGAAGACCGTCATGGCGACGGTGCGCGGGATGGGCGTCGCCGTCATGACGAGCAGGTGCGGGGGCTGCTTGCCCTTCGAGCGCAGGGCGTCGCGCTGCTCGACGCCGAAGCGGTGCTGTTCGTCCACGACGACGAGGCCGAGGTCGTGGAAGCGGACCTTGTCCTCGATCAGCGCGTGGGTGCCGATCACGATGCCGGCCTCACCGGTGACCAGGTCGAGCAGGGCCTGCCGTCGGGCCGCCGTCCCCATGGAGCCGGTGAGCAGCACCACCTTGGTGCCCCGGTCGGATCCGCCGAGCATGCCGCCCTCGGCCAGCTCGCCCATCATCTCGGTGACGGACCGGTGGTGCTGCTGTGCGAGGACCTCGGTGGGCGCGAGCATCGCGGCCTGCCCGCCGGAGTCGACGACGGCGAGCATGGCGCGCAGGGCGACCATGGTCTTCCCCGAGCCGACCTCGCCCTGGAGGAGGCGGTGCATGGGATGGCTGGTGGCCAGGTCGTCGAAGATCTCCTTCGAGACGTTCTCCTGGCCGGCGGTAAGGGTGAAGGGCAGCTTGGCGTCGAAGGAGTCCAGCAGGCCGCCGGGGGTGGGGCGGCGGGGGACGGCCGGGAGCTGGGAGTCGGCGTGCCGGCGCCGGGCCAGGGCCACCTGGAGGACGAAGGCCTCGTCCCACTTCAGCCGCTGCCGGGCGTCCTCGACGTCGGCCTTGGCCGCCGGGCGGTGGATCTTGAGCAGGGCCTCCGGCAGCGGGATCAGTCCGCGGCCCTCGCGCAGGGCGGGCGGGAGCGGGTCCACGGTGTCCTGGACGCGGGGCAGGACCGCGTCGACCGCCTTGGAGATCTTCCAGGACTCCAGCTTGGCGCACGCCGGGTAGATCGGGATGAGCCGGCTCGCGAAGGCGGCCGCCGCGTCGCTCTCGCCCGCCTCCGCACCGAGGGGTTCGTAGGCGGGGTGCGCCAGCTGGAGCTTGTGGTTGAACTTCGAGACCTTGCCGGCGAACATCGCCCGGCTGCCGGGCAGCAGCTCCTTGTGGGGCTTGTGCACGCCGGCGCCGAAGAAGACCAGCTGGAGCCGGCCGCTGCCGTCGGTGATGGTCACCTCCAGCCGTTTGCCCCGGCCGCCGTTGAAGGTGAGGATCCGGGCGTCGGCGACCTGGGCGACGACGGTCACGTGCTCGTCGATCTGGTCGGCGAGCTCGGTCAGGGAGGTCAGCTCCCCGCGCTCGGCGTAGCGCCGGGGGTAGTGGTGCAGCAGGTCCAGGGCCGTGTGCAGGCCGAGCTGCTCGGCCAGCACCTTGGCGGTGGCGGGGCCGAGCGTCTTCTTGAGGTCTTCGTCGAGCGCGGGCACGTGTCCCATTGCACACCATGGCGCTGACAAGGCCCGCCTTCGACCCCTGTTCCTCTATTCGACGCCGATGAGGAGCGGCGCCGAATACCGCCCGCCCCGGTAGGTGACGGTGTCGACGGCCAGATGCCCCTGCTGGACGTATGCCTCCAGGCGCTCGGCGAGGGAGTCGGGCACCTCGGGTCCCAGGACCAGGGTGACGAGTTCGCCGCCGGAGCCCAGCATCCGCTCCAGCACCGCCTGCGCCGTCTCGGCCAGGCCCGGACCGATGACGGCGACGTCGCCGTCGATGAGGCCGAGGACGTCGCCGGCCTGGCAGATCCCGGCCGAGGTGAAGGACTGCCGTTCGGCGACGGCCAGTTCCCCGTAGCGGGTGGCCCCGGCGGCCGCGGTCATGGTGACCACGTCCTCGTCGAAGCTGCCGTCCGGGTCGTGCACGGCGAGGGCGGCCAGGTCCTGGACGGCGGAGCGGGTGGGGATCACGGCCACCCGCACGCCGTCGGCGCGGGCCTGTTCGGCGGCGGCGGCCGCGGCCTCGCGCAGTGCGGTGCCGCCCTGCAGCAGGACCACCTCGCGGGCGTGCGCGCGCCGGACGGCGTCGACGAGCTCCGCGACGGCCGGGACCTGCCCGTGGGGCGCGAGCACGGTGGTCGCGCCCGCCTCCCCGCACAGCCCGGCCAGTCCTTCGCCGGGGGCGACGGCGACCACGGCCCGCTGGGCGCGCTCGCCCCGGGCCCGGCGGCGTTCGTCGCCGAAGTGCGTGATGCGTATGCGGTAGGGGCGGCCGGCCACGACCGCGGCCTCCACGGCGGCGCCCGGGTCGTCCACGTGCACGTGGACGTTCCACAGCCCCTCGCCGCCGACCACGACCAGGGAGTCGCCCAGTGCGTCCAGGCGCGCGCGCAGCTCCCCGACCGCGGCCTCGGACGCCTCCAGCAGGTAGATCACCTCGTATGCGGGCCCGTCGTGCTCCCGCTCGCACGGATCGGGGGTCAGCGGGACGTCCACGGTCCGTCCGGGCACCGGTTCGGGGGCCGGCTCCCGGCCGGACAGGGCCTGCCAGAGGGCGCCGAGTACGGCGACCAGCCCGCAGCCCCCGGCGTCGACCACCCCGGCCCGGCCCAGTGCGGCCAGCTGCCCCGGGGTCTCGGCCAGGGCGGCGCGGGCCGCGTCGTAGGCGGCCCGCGCCACCTCGGCGGCGGTCCCCGCGGCTCCCCCGGCGGCCTCGCCGGCCCGGGCTGCCGCGGCGGCGACGGTGAGCATGGTGCCTTCCACCGGGTGCGCGACGGCCGTGTACGCCTCCTGCGCGGCCCGGGTCAGGGCCTGGGCCAGCAGCCTGCCGGGGCCCCGCCCCGCGGGTTCCTCGCCGAGGACGTCGGCGACCCCGCGCAGCAGCTGCGCCAGGATCGTCCCGGAGTTCCCGCGGGCGCCGAGGAGCGCCCCGTGCGCGTAGGCCCGTACGGCCCGGGACAGGGGGGCCTGCGCTGTGGCATCGCTCACGCCGTCGGCCTCCGGGGTCGCCCGGGGCTCGTCGCGGAGGGTCTGGGTCAGCGCGCGGTCGGCCGCCTCGGCGGTGAGGTAGAGGTTGGTGCCGGTGTCGGCATCGGCCACCGGGTAGACGTTGATCGCGTCGATGTCCTCGCGGGCCCGGCCCAGTGCGGCCAGGGCCAGCGAGCTCCAGGCGCGCACCGCTTCGGCGTCGAGGGCGTGCGGCTGGGGCTCGTGTGGCACCGGGCGTTCCTCCTTGTGCGGGCCAGCGTTCACCGCAGGGTAACGAAGGACCGTGCGGGCGTCCGGACCGCGGGGCGGCGGCCGTGGGGGCCGTGGTAGTTTTCTTGGACCGACGCAGTCGTTGTATGCTGCTCCGGTTGCCCGATGAGAGTCGGGACATTCCCCCGGCAAACCACTTCAGACCCCTGAATCCGGTGCGCCGGTTTCACTGTAAGTGCACCTGAAGTCTTTGGAGTGACCTGTGGCTGCCAACTGCGACGTTTGCGCCAAGGGGCCGAGCTTCGGCAACAGCATCTCCCACTCGCACCGCCGCACCTCGCGTCGCTGGAACCCGAACATCCAGCGCGTCCGTGCCGTGGTCAATGGGACGCCGAAGCGCCTCAACGCCTGCACCTCGTGCATCAAGGCCGGCAAGGTCTCGCGCTGACGCCTCCCGTCGTAGCGCAGCCCTTTCCGGTTGCAAGAAGGCCGGTTCACCTCTGGTGAACCGGCCTTTTGCCTTTCCCGCGACGGTTCGGCCCAGCGGCTCTCACCGCCACCGCCAGGCGTGATCAACCGGGCCGATGCCCCCGCCGAGCGCGAAGCCGGCGGCGAGGGCGCCCGTGACGTACTCCTTGGCGGCGGTCACCGCCTCCGCGACGGCCAGCCCCTTCGCCAGGCCCGCGGCGACGGCGCTCGCGAGGGTGCAGCCCGTGCCGTGGGTGTGGCGGTTGTCGTGCCGGGGGGCCCGCAGCCACCGCTCGGTGGTGCCGTCGCTCAGCAGGTCCACGGCCGTGCCGCCGTGCTCCGCCAGGTGCCCGCCCTTGATCAGCGCCCACCGGGGCCCGTACCCGAGGATCGCGTCGGCGGCCCGGCGCATGTCGTCCTCGGTCCGTACGGCCACGCCCGTGAGCTGCGCCACCTCGTCCAGGTTGGGCGTGGCCACGGTGGCCCGCGGGAGGAGCTCCTGGCGTACGGCGTCCAGCGCCGAGGCGGCGAGCAGCGCGTCCCCGTGCTTGGAGACGCCGACGGGGTCCACGACGACGGGGGCGGGGGTGCTCGCCAGCAGGGCGGCCACCGTCTCCACCAGCACGGCCGAGGAGAGCATCCCGGTCTTCACGGCCTGGACGCCGATGTCTTCGACGACGGCCCGGTACTGGGCGGTGACGGCCTCGGCGGGCAACTCCCAGGCTCCCCGTACCCCCAGGGAGTTCTGCGCGGTCACGGCGGTCACCACGCTCATGCCGTGGACGCCGAGGGCCAGCATGGTCTTGAGGTCGGCCTGGATGCCCGCGCCGCCGCCGGAGTCGGATCCGGCGACGGTCAGGCACAGCGGCGGGGCGCCGTAGCGGGCGCTCGCGGCGCTTGTGGCGGTGTCCTGCACGGCGTTCCCCGCGGTGTCCCGCCCGGCGCTCCCCGCGGTGTCCTGCACGGCGCTCCCGGTGGCCCCGGCGCTCCCGGACTTCGGACCGCTCACAGCGGGCTGTCCTCCGGAGCCGGGTCGGCGCCGAAGTGGTCCCAGCCGCCGGTGCTGGTCCACGGGGCGCCGTCGACGGTGACCTGGGGCAGGGCGGAGCGGTTCAGGACGCTGCCGATGACCTTCCAGCGGGCCGGGAGCTTCACGTCGGGCGGGAAGGTGGCCACGATCGCGTGGTCCTCTCCCCCGGTGAGGACCCACTGGAGCGGGTCCACGCCGACGGCCTGCCCGATGTCGTGCATCTGCGTCGGGATGTCCACGGCCCCCGAGCGCAGGTCGATCCGCACCTTGCTGGCCTCGGCGATGTGCCCGAGGTCGGCGATCAGGCCGTCGCTGACGTCGGTCATGGCGGTGGCGCCGAGCCCGGCCGCCGCGGGGCCCGCGTGGTACGGCGGTTCGGGGCGGCGGTGGGCCTCGACGAAGGCCCGCGGGGAGCGGAAGCCGCGCGAGAGCACGGCGAAGCCGGCGGCGGACCAGCCCAGCCAGCCGGTGACGGCGACGACGTCGCCGGGCTGGGCGCCGGAGCGCAGGACGGGTTCGTGGTTGCGCAGGTCGCCGAGGGCGGTGATGGCGACGGTGATGGTGTCGCCGCGTACGACGTCGCCGCCGACCACGGCCGCGCCCGCCACCTGGCACTCGTCGCGGATGCCGTCCATCAGCTCGGTGGGCCAGGTGACCGGGAGTTCGGCCGGGACGACGAGGCCGAGGAGGAGCGCGGTGGGCACCGCGCCCATGGCGGCGATGTCGGCGAGGTTCTGCGCGGCGGCCTTGCGGCCGACGTCGTAGGCCGTGGACCAGTCCCGCCGGAAGTGCCTGCCCTCCAGCAGGATGTCGGTGCTCGCCACGACCCGCCGGTCGGGGGCCGACACCACCGCGGCATCGTCGCCCGGACCGAGCCGGACCGCCGGGGTGGTGGTGAGCCGTGAGGTGAGCTCCCGAATGAGCCCGAACTCCCCCAGCTCGCCCACAGTGCCCTTCATCGCTGTGCCCCTTCTTGCCCAGTCCGCTTGCGGTCGCGAGCCGTCACAGCTCCGGGTACCGTCAACAGATACGTCAACTTCTGCTCTCCGTACGCCCCGCCGTGCGTGGCGCGGGGCCCGCGGGTCTCCCCGCGGCACGCGGCGACGCGGTACCGTGGCGTCCCTTCTTCCCCCGGCCCTCTCCGTCGTGCGGGGTCCACCCGAAGGTTAGGGGAAATGATCCTCGTGGCCGCCCTGGAGGTTCCGTGGTACAGGCGTACATCCTCATCCAGACCGAGGTGGGCAAGGCGTCGTTCGTCGCCGAGTCCATCGGCCAGATCGCGGGGGTGATCCAGGCCGAGGACGTGACGGGCCCGTACGACGTGATCGTGCGCGCCCAGGCCGACACCGTCGACGAACTCGGTCGCATGGTCGTGGCCAAGGTCCAGCAGGTGGAGGGGATCACCCGCACCTTGACCTGCCCGGTGGTCCATCTGTAGCCCCCGTCTACTCTTGGCCGGTGATGTCCCTCCACCGCCGGCCCGTCCGTCTCTTGTCGGCCTTGCCGGCCTTGTCCGCCGTGCCCGCCGCGGCGGCCGTACTGGCCCTCGCGGCGTGTTCCCCCGGCGGTTCCGCGGCCGGGGTGGCTCCGCCCCCCAGTCCGCCCGCCGACGTCGCGGGGCTCTGTGCGGCACTGCACAAGGAGCTCCCGGAGAAGGTGGCCGGTCTGGCGCGGACCCCGACCGAGCCGGAGTCCGCTCTGACCGCCGCGTGGGGCGGCTCGGCGATCGTACTGCGGTGCGGTGTCCCCAAACCCCCCGAGATGGCCGATCCGAACCAGGAGGGCGTCCACGTGAACGGGGTCGCCTGGCTGCTGGAGAAGGTTCCCGACGGTGCCGGCGGGGGCTTCCGGTTCGTCACCGGCATGCGCCTGGCCTACACGGAGGTCCGCGTCGACAAGGAGCACGCCACCGATGCGGGGATGCTGGTCGGGCTGTCCGCGGCGATCGCCGCGACCGTGCCCGAGGGCATCTCCTCCTACTGAGCACACCGCCGCCCGCCGGCCCGTGCCCTTGCGGGCGGGCCGGCGGGCGGTCGGCTGCGGGCGGCGGTCAGCCGGCTAGCGCAGTCCCGTGGAGCGGCGCAGGGCGGCCTGGATCAGCAGGTCGACCAGCTCCGGGTACTCGATGCCCGACTCCTGCCACATCCGCGGGTACATGGAGATGGGGGTGAAGCCCGGCATGGTGTTGATCTCGTTGATGACGAAGGTGCCGTCCTCGGTGAGGAAGAAGTCGGCGCGCACCAGACCCTCGCAGGAGGCGGCCTCGAAGGCCTCGATCGCGAGCCGCTGCACTTCGGCGGTCTGCTCCGGGGTGAGCGGGGCGGGCACGATCCCGGAGGCGGAGTCGATGTACTTCGCCTCGAAGTCGTAGAAGTCGTGGCTGGAGACCGGCGGGATCTCGGCGGGTGCGCTGGCGCGCGGGCCGTCCTCGAATTCCAGGACGCCGCACTCGATCTCGCGACCGCGCAGCAGCGCCTCCACGATGATCTTCGGGTCGTGGCGGCGGGCCTCCTCGACGGCGGCGTCCAGGCCGCCGACGTCGTCGACCTTGGTGATGCCGATGGAGGAGCCGGCGCGGGCGGGCTTGACGAACAGCGGCCAGCCGTGTTCGGCGGCGAAGTCGAGGATCCTCGCGCGGGCGGCGTCCCGTCCGCGCTCCCACTCGCGGGGGCGGATGGTCACGTACGGGCCGACCCGCAGCCCGAAGGAGGTGAACACCCGCTTCATGTAGTCCTTGTCCTGGCCGACGGCCGAGGCGAGGACGCCCGAGCCGACGTACGGGACGCCGGAGAGCTCCAGGAGGCCCTGGAGGGTGCCGTCCTCACCGTAGGGGCCGTGCAGCACGGGGAAGACGACGTCGACCTCGCCGAGGGCCTTGGGGACGGCGCCCGGCTCGGTGTAGACGACCTCGCGGCTGGCGGGGTCGACCGAGAGCACGACGGCGCCGTCCTCGGAGTCGGCGAGCTCCTCGACGCTGGGGAGCTTGCGGTCGGCGATGGCCATCCGTGACGGCTCGTCGGCGGTCAGTGCCCACCGGCCGTCCGTGGTGATGCCGATGGGCAGCACCTCGTACTTGGAGCGGTCGATGGAGCGCAGCACCGCGCCCGCCGTGACGACCGAGATGGCGTGTTCCGAGCTGCGGCCGCCGAACACGACGGCCACGCGGGGCTTGCGGCCCTGCTGCTCAGGGCTCTGGGGGAGGTTCTCGCTGCTCATATCGCCACGAGGGTACCCGCTCACACGTCCGGATCGGTGTCAGCGACGTTCCGGCTTGGCGCTGCGTCCCATGAGTTCCTTCAGGGCGACCAGCGTCGGCTTGCCGTGGTGGACGATGTCGACCACGGTCTCGGTGATGGGCATGTCCACTCCGTGCCGGTGGGCCAGATCGGCCACGGACTGGCAGGACTTGACTCCCTCGGCGGTCTGCCGGGTGACCGCGATGGTCTCCTCCAGGGTCATCCCGCGGCCGAGGTTGGTGCCGAAGGTGTGGTTCCGGGAGAGCGGCGAGGAGCAGGTGGCGACCAGGTCGCCGAGTCCGGCGAGGCCGGCGAAGGTCAGCGGGTCGGCGCCCATCGCCAGGCCCAGACGGGTCGTTTCGGCGAGGCCGCGGGTGATGAGCGAGCCCTTGGTGTTGTCGCCCAGGCCCATGCCGTCCGCGATGCCGACGGCGAGGCCGATGACGTTCTTGACGGCGCCGCCGAGCTCGCACCCGATGACGTCGGTGTTGGTGTACGGCCGGAAGTACGGGGTGTGGCAGGCGGCCTGCAGGCGCTGGGCGACGGTCTCGTCCCCGCAGGCGACGACGCAGGCGGCGGGCTGGCGGGCGGCGATCTCGCGGGCCAGGTTGGGCCCGGTGACGACCGCGATGCGCTCGGCGGGGACCTTGGCCACCTCTTCGATGACCTCGCTCATCCGCTTGGCGGTGCCGAGTTCGATGCCCTTCATGAGGGAGACGAGCACGGTGTCGGGGGCCAGCAGCGGCGCCCACGCGGCGAGGTTGCCGCGCAGCGTCTGGGAGGGGACGGCGAGAACGGTGAAGTCGGCGCCGTCGGCGGCCTCGGCCGGGTCGGTGGTGGCGCGCAGGTTCCCGGGCAGTTCGACGCCCGGCAGGTAGTCGGGGTTGGTCCGGCCGGTGTTGACGGCGTCGGCCAGCTCCTGCCGGCGGCCCCAGAGGGTCACCTCGCAGCCGGCGTCGGCGAGCACCATGCCGAAGGCCGTGCCCCAGGAACCGGTTCCGTAGACGGCTGCCTTCACTGGACGTGTCACTTCTTGCCCTCCCCCGCGGCCTTGCGCCGCTGCTGCGCCCTGGCGTTGCGATGGTCGTACGGCTGCTCGGGAGCGGGCTCTCCGCGCACTTCCTCCAGCAGCCCGGTGACGGCCGCCATGATGACGGCGGTGACCTCCTTGAGCAGCTCCGGGGTGGGTTCCCGGTCGTAGTAGGCCGAGAGGTCCACGGGGGGTCCGGCGAGCACCTGGAGGGTCTTGCGCGGGAAGAGGCGCACCTTGTCCTTGCGGGCGTAGGGCGGCATCGCGAGGTTCGCGCCCCACTGCGCCACCGGAATGACGGGCGCCCTGGTGATCAGCGCGACACGGGCGGCGCCGGTCTTGCCGGCCATGGGCCACATGTCGGGATCCCGGGTGAGGGTGCCCTCCGGGTAAAAGGCCACGCATTCGCCGCGCTCGATCGCGTCCACCGCGGCCCGGAATGCGTCCAGGGCGTTGGTGGTCTCCCGGTAGACCGGAATCTGACCGGAGCCGCGCAGGATCGCGCCGACAATGGGCACCTTGAAGAGGGCCGCCTTGGCGAGCAATCGGGGCACACGGCCGGTGTTGTACTGGAAGTGCGCGTAGGACAGCGGGTCCAGATACGAGTTGTGATTGACGGCGGTGATGAATCCGCCTTCGGCCGGAATGTGCTCCATTCCCCGCCAGTCCCGCTTGAACAGCACTACCAGCGGCGGTTTCGCGATGACCGCCGCCAGGCGGTACCAGAAGCCGATTCTGCGGCGGGACACTCGGACACCTTCCTCTAGGACCGGACCGGTGTGCGCGGCGTGGGCACCCCATGGGCCGGGCAAGTCTCGCTCCGGGCCCGGTCTCTGTCGAGAACACCGTACGCCCCGCTCAGGCCGCCGGACCCCCGGGTGGCCCGGCGGAGGGGACAATGGGCCGACACATGACCGGGCCGTGACCTGCCCGTGGTCCGGGGAGGTGCCGCAGCGCGCCGGAGGGAAGGGGTCGGCCACGAACGCCGTCTGGAGCCTGGTGGTCCCGCTGAAGCCCCTGGCATCGGCCAAGAGCCGTCTCGCGGCGGCGGTGGGCGCCTCCCGTCCGGGGCTGGCGCTCGCCTTCGCCCAGGACACGGTGGCGGCGGCGCTGGCCTGCGGTCCGGTCGCCGATGTGGTGGTCGTCACGGACGACGTCCTGGCCGGCGGGGAGCTGGCGCGGCTGGGTGCGCGGATCGTGCCGGACTCGCCGGGAGCGGGGCTCAACGCGGCGCTGGCCCACGGGGCGCGTGCGGTACGGGCGGGGCGGCCGCGGGCCGCGGTGGCGGCGATGAACGCGGACCTGCCGGCACTGCGGCCAACCGAATTGCTACGCGTGCTCGAAAACGCCTCGGTATTTCCCCGGGCATTTCTGGCGGATGCGGCCGGAATCGGGACGACGTTGCTTTCCGCTGCTCCGGACGTGGAATTGTCGCCCTCGTTCGGCGGCCTCTCGCGAGCCCGGCATTCGGCTTCGGGGGCGGTGGAAATCACCGCGCCGGGGGTGGACAGCGTGCGCAGGGACGTGGACACGGTGGAGGACCTGCGGGCGGCCCTCGCCCTCGGTGTGGGGCCCCACACCGCCCGATACAGTGCCGGTATGCAGGCGACCGCGTACACGTACGACTCCCAGACCCGCAGCGGCAGCGTGCTGCTGGACGACGGCACGCCGGTGCCCTTCGAGGCGCCGGCCTTCGACGCGGGCGGCCTGCGCCTGCTGCGGCCCGGTCAGCGGGTGCGCATCGAGACGGACGGCGAAGGTCCGGCGCTGCGGATCACCCTGGTCACGCTGCAGACCTTCTGACCTGCGCGGGGACGCACCGCGGGCCGGCTTCCCCCACGGAGGGGAAACCGGCCCGGCGTGTGTGACGTCGCCCCTACTTGCTGCGGGCGGCGGTCTTCTTCGCGGTGGCCTTGCGCGTCGCCGTCTTCTTGGCGGGCGCCTTCGTCGCCGCGGTGGCCTTCTTGGCGGCCGGGGCGGTCTTCTTCGCGGTGGCGGTGGTCTTCTTCGCCGCCGGGGAAGCCTTCTTGGCGGTGGAGGCGGCCGTGGCCTTCTTCGCCGTGGAGGTCGCCTTCTTCGCGGTGGGCGTGCTCTTGACCGCGGTCTTCTTCGCCGTCGCCGTGGTCTTCTTGGCGGTGGTCTTCTTCGCGGCCGTGGTCTTCGCCGCCGTCTTCTTGGCGGTGGTGGCCTTCTTCGCGGCGGCCTTCTTCACCGTCGCGGAAGCGCCACCGGTCAGGCTGCCCTTGGGCGCCTTCTTCACCGAGACCTCGCCCCCCTTGGGGAGCTTCTTGGTGCCGCTGACCAGGTCCTTGAAGCCCTGGCCCGCACGGAAGCGGGGCACCGAGGTCTTCTTGACCCGGACGCGCTCTCCCGTCTGGGGGTTGCGGGCGTAACGGGCCGGGCGGTCGACTTTCTCGAACGAGCCGAAGCCCGTGACCGAGACCCGGTCGCCTCCGACGGTGGCCCGGACGATCGCGTCCAGTACCGCGTCGACGGCGTCCGCGGCCTGCTGGCGGCCGCCCAGCTTGTCGGCAATCGCTTCTACGAGCTGCGCCTTGTTCAACGTCTTCCCCTTCGGAGACTTCGCCAGAACGAATGTGTTCAAGCTTATTTCGCACGTTAGGCGGATATATACCGCAAATCAAACACGAAACGGGCTAATCACCCTAGTGCCGCAACGCTGTAGGCCGTTACGGAGTTCCTTCGCATCAGTCGCCTTCAGGGAATCGACCCTCGTCGAGGTCCTTCATCAACCTGTCCAGGCGCCTTGCCGCATCGGCGAGATCGTGCTTCGCCGCAGCCGTGACGACCAACAGCTTCCGGGACAGCGCCATCCTTACGCCCTCCGGGACTTGCAGTGAGCGCACCCTTGCGTGCGCTTCTTTCAGCCGGTCCGCGAGCAGTCCGTAGAGCTCAAGTTGACTGTCGCGTTCCATGCACAGATTGTGCCATCTGGGGCGAGTTGTCGCCTCACGGGGCCTCAACACACAGCTGTGCCCCCCACCGGATGGTGGAGGGCACAGTGTGGGCGACGGTATCGGCCAAAGGCGAATAAGCGCTGATCAGGCTGGAATCAGACGCGAATCGTGCGCGGTTTGAAGGCCGGGCGGGTGCTTTCGTACGCGGCGATGTCCGCTTCGTTCTGAAGGGTGAGCGAGATGTCGTCCAGCCCCTCCAGCAGCCGCCAGCGGGCGTTGTCGTCGAGTTCGAACTCCGCCTCGACGCCCTGCGCCCGCACCTTGCGGTCGACCAGGTCGACGGTGACCTCGGCGGCGGGGTCGGCCTCGGTCAGCTCCCACAGCCGCTCGACGGTCTCCTGCGGCAGGACGACGGTCAGCAGGCCGTTCTTCAGCGAGTTCCCGCGGAAGATGTCGGCGAAGCGGGAGGAGATGACCGTCTTGAAGCCGAAGTTCTGCAGGGCCCAGACGGCGTGCTCGCGCGAGGAACCGGTCCCGAAGTCCGGGCCCGCGATCAGGACGCTCGCCCCGGCGCGCTCGGGGCGGTTGGTGATGAACTCCGGGTCCTTGCGCCAGGCCTCGAAGAGCCCGTCCTCGAACCCGTCGCGGGTGATCTTCTTCAGCCAGTGGGCCGGGATGATCTGGTCGGTGTCGACGTTGCTGCGGCGCAGCGGGACGGCCCGGCCGGTGTGGGTGGTGAAGGCTTCCATGGTTATCGGACTCCGGCGGTCGCGTGGGCGTCGGACAGGTCGGCGGGAGAGGCCAGGTGGCCCAGTACCGCGGTGGCGGCCGCCACCTGCGGGGAGACCAGGTGGGTGCGCCCGCCCTTGCCCTGGCGGCCCTCGAAGTTGCGGTTGGAGGTGGACGCGGAGCGCTCACCGGGGGCCAGTTGGTCGGGGTTCATGCCCAGGCACATCGAGCAGCCCGCGTGCCGCCATTCGGCGCCGGCCTCCTTGAAGACCTTGTCCAGGCCCTCTTCCACGGCCTGCAGTGCGACCCGCACCGAGCCGGGGACGACCAGCATCCGTACGCCGTCGGCGACTTTGCGGCCCTCGATGATCCCGGCGACGGCGCGCAGGTCCTCGATGCGGCCATTGGTGCAGGAGCCTACGAAGACGGTGTCGACCCTGATGTCCCGCAGCGGCTGCCCGGCCGTCAACCCCATGTATTCCAGGGCCTTTTCGGCGGCGTGGCGCTCCGAAGCGTCCTCGTACGAAGCCGGGTCGGGGACGTTCGCGGACAGCGGCGCGCCCTGGCCCGGGTTGGTGCCCCAGGTGACGAACGGGGAGAGGGCGGAGGCGTCGATGACGACCTCGGCGTCGAAGACCGCGTCGTCGTCGGTGCGCAGCGTCTTCCAGTACGCGACGGCCGCGTCCCAGTCCTCGCCCTCCGGGGCGTGGTCGCGGCCCCGCAGGTAGTCGAAGGTGGTCTCGTCGGGGGCGATCATGCCCGCGCGGGCGCCGGCCTCGATCGACATGTTGCAGATGGTCATGCGGGCTTCCATCGACAGCTTCTCGATGGCCTCGCCGCGGTATTCCAGGATGTAGCCCTGGCCGCCGCCGGTGCCGATCCGGGCGATGATCGCCAGGATCAGGTCCTTGGCGGTGACGCCCTCGGCCAGCGCGCCGGTGACGGTGATGGCCATCGTCTTGGGGCGGGCCAACGGCAGCGTCTGGGTGGCCAGCACGTGCTCGACCTGGCTGGTGCCGATGCCGAAGGCCAGCGCGCCGAAGGCGCCGTGGGTGGAGGTGTGCGAGTCGCCGCAGACCACGGTGGTGCCCGGCTGGGTCAGGCCCAGCTGCGGTCCCACGACGTGGACGACGCCCTGCTCGACATCGCCCAGCGAGTGCAGCCGCACGCCGAACTCGGAGCAGTTCCCCCGCAGCGTCTCCAGCTGGGCCCGGGAGACCGGGTCGGCGATGGGCTTGTCGATGTCGATGGTGGGGGTGTTGTGGTCCTCGGTCGCGATGGTGAGGTCGAGGCGCCGGACCGGGCGGCCGGCCTGGCGCAGACCCTCGAAGGCCTGCGGGCTGGTCACCTCGTGCAGCAGGTGCAGATCGATGAAGAGGAGGTCGGGCTCGCCCTCGGCGCGCCGGACGACATGGTCGTCCCAGACCTTCTCCGCGAGTGTCCTACCCATCGCTTTCCCTCCGGCCGGCAGGTTGCGCCGGCGCTTCATAGAGATGTGGTGCGCCTGACCGCCCGTACCCCACGCACCGGACGGCGGCTCGGACCCAGTGGTTCGTGGACCCGCACATACAGACTCGCTCGTTCTTGGAAAAATTGAACTTGCGTTTCACAGTGTGAGACGCGAATATCGTTTCATGGACAACTCTAGCGGCGTCGGCGTTCTCGACAAGGCAGCTCTGGTACTGAGCGCACTGGAGTCCGGTCCGGCCACCCTCGCCGGGCTGGTCGCGGCGACAGGGCTCGCACGACCCACGGCGCATCGCCTCGCCGTGGCACTGGAACACCACCGGATGGTGGCGAGGGACATGCAGGGCCGGTTCATCCTCGGACCGCGGCTGGCGGAGCTCGCCGCCGCGGCGGGCGAGGACCGCCTGCTGGCCACGGCGGGACCGGTACTCACCCACCTGCGCGACGTGACGGGCGAGAGCGCACAGCTCTACCGCCGCCAGGGAGACATGCGCATCTGCGTGGCGGCCGCGGAGCGGCTGTCGGGCCTGCGGGACACCGTCCCGGTGGGCTCCACCCTCCCGATGAAGGCGGGCTCGGCCGCGCAGATCCTGATGGCCTGGGAGGAGCCCGAGCGGCTCCACCGGGGTCTGCAGGGTGCGCGCTTCACGGCGACGGCGCTCTCGGGTGTGCGGCGCCGCGGCTGGGCGCAGTCGATCGGCGAGCGGGAGCCCGGCGTGGCCTCCGTCTCGGCGCCGGTGCGCGGGCCATCCAACCGTGTGGTGGCCTCGGTATCGGTCTCCGGCCCCATCGAGCGCCTGACCCGTCACCCGGGCCGGATGCACGCGCAGGCCGTCATCGACGCGGCCGCCCGCCTCTCGGAGGCCCTGCGCCGCTCCGGCTGACCCGGGGCCGGCCGGCCTGCCGCCCTTCCGCCTCTCTTCCCTCCCCCGGGCCCGGGGGCGCGTACGACGCCGCACACGTCCGAACACGCGCCTCCGGGCCCGCCCTTGCACTGCGTCCGGAGACACGGAAGAGGCCCTCCGCGATGGTCGCGGAGGGCCTCTCCTCTTCTGTACCCCCGACCGGATTCGAACCGGCGCTACCGCCTTGAGAGGGCGGCGTGCTAGGCCGCTACACAACGGGGGCTAGCTGGTGCTGCTGTTACTGCGCTGGGCTACCAGGACTCGAACCTAGAATAAGGGAACCAGAAACCCTCGTGTTGCCAATTACACTATAGCCCAAAGTGGTCTAGACCAGACCAACAGTACCCCCGACCGGATTCGAACCGGCGCTACCGCCTTGAGAGGGCGGCGTGCTAGGCCGCTACACAACGGGGGCCCTAGCGATCCTGCATCAAGACGTCCGGGTGCGACCCTGGAGATCTCGCGGGAAGGATCTGTACCCCCGACCGGATTCGAACCGGCGCTACCGCCTTGAGAGGGCGGCGTGCTAGGCCGCTACACAACGGGGGCAAGCACTGCGTCACTACTGCACTGCGCTGGGGTACCAGGACTCGAACCTAGAATAAGGGAACCAGAAACCCTCGTGTTGCCAATTACACTATACCCCACCGAAAGTCAACCCCTGTGGGGTTTTTCTTTGGGTGTCGCCTCCGTCCGGCCTTTCGGCCCGCTCCGGCGGCGCAGAAAGAACATTACCGGATGCCTGACCGTGCTCCAAAACGGGTATCCGCGGCCAGCAGCTGCGGGAGCCCCGCCAGGCAGGTGATCCGGTGGACGCCCTCGGGCCCCTCGCCGCGGCCCCCGTCCCGGTCGAGCCACACCGCGAGCAGCCCGGCGTCACGCGCGCCGCGCGCGTCGATCTCCGGCTGGTCCCCCACGTACGCCACCTCGCCCGGCTCCAGCCCCATCGCCTGGCAGGCGGCGAGGAAGGCCCCCGCCTCGGGCTTGCTGATCCCGAGCTCCACGGCGCAGACCAGCACTTCGAAACGCTCCCGCAGCCCGAGGTCGCGGAGTTTGGGCTCCTGGTTGGCGGCGGAGGAGTTGGTGAGCACCCCGTGCCGGTAGTCGGCGGCCAGGGCGTCCAGGGCGGGCACCACGTCGGGGAAGACGGTCCAGGCGGTCTTGTAGTGCGCGACGTAGCGGTCGAACCAGGCATCGGCCTCGGCGTCCGTCATCGCGGGCGCCCCGAGGAACTCCCGCACCCGCTCCTGGCGCTGGCCCTGGAAGGTGCCCTCGCCGGCGGCGTAGCGCGCCCAGTGCCGTTCGGTGATCCGCCGCCACAGCGCGAGCGCCTGCGCGGCGGTCCCGTACCGCTCGGCGATGCGGTCGGCTTCCAGCTGTCGCGCGAGCCCCGCGGCGTCGGCCCCGGTGTAGTCGAACAGGGTGTCGTCGATGTCCCACAGCACGGCGCGGATCGGCATACGGCCGACCCTACGCCGTGGGCCCTTGCCGCGGGGGCGACTTCCGGGAAGATCGCTTGCGGAAGGTCCGGATGCCGAAAACGCCCCGGGGGGGCGGCCACCGGGGATCCGGTGGCCGCCCCCCGGGCGGGGACGTGCGCGGGCGCTACGCGGCGAGCCTGGCCAGCGCGGCGTCGATGCGGGACAGGGACTTCTCCTTGCCCAGGATCTCCAGGGACTCGAAGAGCGGCAGACCGACCGTGCGGCCGGTGACGGCCACGCGGACCGGCGCCTGGGCCTTGCCGAGCTTGAGGCCGTGGGCCTCGCCGGCGGTGAGGACGGCCTGCTTGAGGGACTCCGGGTCGCTCCAGTCGGCCGTCTCCAGGTTGGCGCGGGCGGTGGTCAGCAGGGCCGCCGGCTCGCCCTTCATCGCCTTGTCCCAGGACGCCTGGTCCTCGACCGGCTCCTTGCGGAACAGGAAGTCGACGTTGGCGGTGATGTCCGACAGGACGGTCACCCGGGTCTGGGCGTACGGCGCGATGCGCTCCCAGGCCGCGGCGTCGAAGTCCTCGGGCTCCCAGTTGGCGTGCGGCGCCCGCAGCCAGGGGGTGCAGGCGTCCGCGAAGGCCTTGGGGTCCAGCAGGCGGATGTGGTCGGCGTTGATCGCCTCGGCCTTCTTGAGGTCGAAGCGCGCCGGGTTGGCGTTCACGCCGTCGATGTCGAACTTCGCGACCATCTCCTCGATCGAGAAGATGTCCTGGTCCTTGGAGAAGGACCAGCCGAGCAGCGAGAGGTAGTTCAGCAGGCCCTCGGGGAGGAAGCCGCGCTCGCGGTAGAGGTTGAGCGAGGACTCCGGGTCGCGCTTGGAGAGCTTCTTGTTGCCCTCGCCCATGACGTACGGCAGGTGGCCGAAGGCGGGGGTTGCCTTGGCGACCCCGATCTCGGTCAGCGCCTTGTACAGGGCGATCTGGCGCGGGGTGGAGGAGAGCAGGTCCTCGCCGCGCAGTACGTGCGTGATCTCCATCAGCGCGTCGTCGACCGGGTTGACGAGCGTGTAGAGGGGGGCGCCGTTGGCCCGCAGGATGCCGAAGTCCGACACGTTCTCCGGGGTGAAGGACAGCTCTCCGCGGACCAGGTCCGTGAAGGTGATGGTCTCGTCGGGCATCCGGAAGCGGACGATGGAGCTGCGGTGCTCGCCCTGGTACGCCTCGATCTGCACGGGGGTCAGGTCGCGGCAGTGGCCGTCGTAGCCGGAGGGCCTGCCGGCCGCGCGGGCGGCGGCGCGGCGCGCGTCGAGCTCCTCGGTGGTGCAGTAGCAGTGGTACGCGTAGCCGCCGTCGAGCAGCTTCTTCGCGACGTCCGCGTAGATGTCCATCCGCTCGGACTGGCGGTAGGGGGCGTGCGGGCCGCCCACCTCGGGACCTTCGTCCCAGGTGAAGCCGAGCCAGCGCAGCGAGTCGAGCAGCTGTCCGTAGGACTCCTCGGAGTCGCGGGCCGCGTCGGTGTCCTCGATCCGGAAGACGAACGTACCGCCGTGGTGGCGGGCGAACGCCCAGTTGAAGAGGGCGGTCCGGACCAGGCCCACATGGGGGTTGCCGGTCGGGGAGGGACAGAAACGTACGCGGGGGGGTACCCCCTGCCCGGGCGGAGTCGAGAGCTGGGGGGAGTTCGCGTTAGCCACGCTTGATCACCTTGTTGGTGAGAGTGCCGATGCCTTCGATGGTGACGGCGACCTCGTCGCCGACGTTGAGGGGGCCGACTCCGGCCGGGGTCCCCGTGAGGATGACGTCACCCGGGAGCAGCGTCATGGCCTCGGTGATGTGGACGATCAGGTCCTCGACGGAACGGACCATGTCGCTGGTGCGGCCGAGCTGGCGCTGTTCGCCGTTCACGGTGCACTGGACGGTCAGGTCGCCGGGGTCGAGGTCGGTCTCGATCCAGGGGCCGAGGGGGCAGGAGCTGTCGAAGCCCTTGGCCCGGGCCCACTGGTTCTCGCGCTGCTGGACGTCGCGCGCGGTGACGTCGTTGGCGCAGGTGTAGCCGAGGATCACGTCCTTGACGCGCTCCCTGGGGACCTCCCGGCACATGCGGCCGATGACCACGGCGAGCTCCGCCTCGTGGTGGAGGTCCTGGGAGAAGGAGGGGTAGGTGATCGGGTCACCCGGGCCGACGACCGAGGTGGAGGGCTTGAAGAAGGTGATCGGCGCGTCCGGGACCTCGTGGCCGAGCTCCGCCGCGTGCTCCGCGTAGTTGCGGCCGATGGCCACGATCTTGCTGGGGAGCACGGGCGGCAGCAGCCGGACCTTGCCGAGCGGGACCTTCGTGCCGGAGAGCTCGAAGTCCGCGAAGGGGATCCCCTTGATGATGTCGAGGACGAGCTCCCCTTCGGCGCCGGGGGCGGCGTCGCCCTCGACCGCGCCGAAGGCGACGTTGCCGTCGATCGAGAACCTGGCGATGCGCACGTGTTGCGTCTGCCCCTCTGTATTGCCGCTGGCTGGAGTCTGGAGCTCCAGGCTAACGCGGCGGGCAGGGGCGCCCTGCGCCTTTGCCTCCGGGGGCTACGGCGCGGCGACGGCCACGGGCGCGTCCATGAGGATCGTGCGCCGCGGGTTGGCGGTCTGCGCCGGCAGCTCGGCGGCGTGCTCCGGGGTGGCCGGTGCCGCCTGCAGCTCCTCGGCGTCCTTGAGGTGCGCGAGGGTGGTGCGGCGGGGGTTGGCTATGTTGCGGAACATCGTCGTCGTCTTCATCGGAGTGTGTGGCCCTCAGCTGTGTTCGGGGGTGTCGGTCGGCTCGGCGCCGACCCGGGCGCCCAACCCTTCAAGGGGCAAGGCTAAACATCTGAATCCCCCGTCGAACCGGGAAGTAATGGCCATGGGTGTGTGAGTTTGCTCACCCGTGACCCGGCATTTCCGGCATAACGGGCAGTCATATCGCCGCGACCAAACGGACATTGCGTCACTGAATACGTCATTCCGCTGCTGATCATCAGGACTGGGACACCTTGGCAGTCGCAGGGTTTGGATGACGTAAGTCCGGTTTATCCCGAAAGCATCCGCACATCGCGTAGTCCGCCTGTCACAAGCGGTCACCGACTCTCCGGCGCGGTGCTCGCACCTTGTTGGAGATCCTCCACTGTGCTGGAATTCGCGGGACCGCCGCGGGAATCAGCCGGCGCGCAGGTGGCGCGAGACAGCGCCGAGCGCGGCGGCACGGAGAGGGAGACGCGCCGGTCACCGACGACCACCATGGGGCCGTTAGTGCCCCAAGACTCGACACCGTCCCACCGGTCGCCCGGCGGGACGCCTGGTCCAGAGGTTGCGACGCCAGTGCAGGGACGATTCAAGAGGGATGGCGCGGGGTCTCCCCCAGACCGCCAGGGCCGAGGCGCGGGTTCCCCCCAGGAGCGCCAGGGCCGCGGCACGGGGTCTCCCCAGGCCCGCCAGGGCCGCGGGGACGCTGCGGCGGAGCAGGAGCCGCGCGGCGGGACCGACCGTGGCTCCTCGCCCCAGCACGCCCACAACCGCGGGCAGGCCGTCGAGGGCGCCCGCCCCGACTCCTCCGCCACCGTGAAGGCCAAGGGCCGCGGCAAGGCCGTCAAGGCCAAGGCCGGCGCGGTCGAGCAGGACGTGGCGATACCGAAGGCCCCCAGCGGGCCCGGTTCGCGCCTCGCCATGCAGAACTGGCGCATCAGCACGCGACTGGTGTCGCTGCTGACCCTGCCCGTCGTCGCCGCCACCACGCTCGGCGGCGTCCGCATCAACGACTCGCTCAACGACATCGCGCAGCTGGAGCACATGCAGCTGCTGACGACGATGACCCGGCAGGCCACCAACCTGGCCGCCGCGCTCCAGGAGGAACGCGACAAGTCCGCCGGTCCGCTGTCGGTCGACAAGTCGGGCAAGGCGAACAGCACCGTCGCAGGTGTCCGCGAGACGACCGACAACGCAGCCAAGGCCTTCGCCGCCGCGACCGACCAGGTCGACAACACGGAGGACAAGGACGAGACGCTCAAGTCGATCCGCAACAACATCCTGCAGATCGGCCGCCAGCTCACCCTCATCGAGGACATCCGCAGCAAGGCGTACGCGAACGGCGCCCAGCAGACCGTCACCGAGTACAACAACCTGATCGTCTCGCTGCTCTCACTCTCCCAGGACATGGCGCAGGCCACCTCCAGCCCTGAGATGATCAAGCGTACGCGCGCCCTGGCGGCCTTCTCCGCCGCCAAGGAGTACGCCTCCGTCCAGCGCGCGATCATCGCCGCCTCCCTCCCCGACGGCGCCGAGAAGCCGGGCAGCCTGAAGGAGAACGACCGTCTCTACGCCCTCTCGGCCCTCAAGGGCGAGCAGCAGTCGAAGAAGACGTTCGAACTCGTCTACCAGGGCCGCTCCGAGGAGCTCCTGACCTCCCTCGGCGACGGCAACCCGGAGATCGGCCGCGCCGACCACTACGCGCGCCGCGTGCTGGCCACCGACGGGCAGTTCGCCAAGGAGACGCAGTACAAGTCCTGGATGGACTGGTACGACGCGGACGACACCAAGATCCACGCGATGCAGCAGATCGAGCTGACCCTGCTCCAGGACATGGAGCAGAAGGCCCGCGAGCTCAAGAACGAGTCGCAGCAGGACGCCATCATCAACGGTGCCCTGATCCTGCTCGTCCTCGGCGTCTCGCTCGTCGGCGCCTTCGTGATGGCCCGCTCGATGATCCGCTCGCTGCGCCGCCTGCAGGACACCGCGACGCGCGTCGCCCAGGACCGCCTCCCCGAGCTCGTCAAGCAGCTCTCGGAGACCGACCCGCAGGACGTGGACACGTCCGTGGAGTCGGTCGGCCTGCACACCCGCGACGAGATCGGCCAGGTGGCCGCGGCCTTCGACGACGTGCACCGCGAGGCCGTCCGCCTCGCCGCCGAGCAGGCCCTCCTGCGGGGCAACGTCAACGCGATGTTCACCAACCTCTCGCGCCGTTCGCAGGGTCTCATCCAGCGCCAGCTCTCGCTCATCTCCGAGCTGGAGTCGCGCGAGGCCGACCCGGACCAGCTGTCCTCCCTCTTCAAGCTCGACCACCTCGCGACCCGCATGCGCCGTAACGGCGAGAACCTCCTCGTCCTCGCGGGCGAGGAGCCGGGACGCCGGTGGACCCGCCCCGTCCCGCTCGTCGACGTGCTCCGCGCCGCCGCGTCCGAGGTGGAGCAGTACGAGCGCATCGAACTGTCCTCGGTGCCCGGCACCGATGTGGCCGGCCGCGTCGTCAACGACCTCGTGCACCTGCTCGCCGAGCTGCTGGAGAACGCCACCTCGTTCTCCTCCCCGCAGACGAAGGTCAAGGTCACCGGGCACGCGCTGCCCGACGGCCGGGTGCTCGTCGAGATCCACGACACCGGCATCGGCCTCTCTCCCGAGGACCTCGCCGCGATCAACGAGCGGCTCGCGTCGCCGCCGACCGTGGACGTCTCCGTCTCCCGCCGCATGGGCCTGTTCGTGGTCGGCCGCCTGTCCCTGCGACACGGCATCCGCATCCAGCTGCGCCCCTCCGACTCGGGCGGTACGACGGCCCTCGTCATGCTGCCGGTGGATGTCGCCCAGGGCGGCAAGAAGCCGGCTCCGATGGCCGGCCAGGGTGGTCAGGGCGGCCCCGGCGGCGGTCAGGGCGGCTCCGGCGCGCAGGCTTCCGTGCCGGGCGGCGCCCGGCCGCCCGTGGGCGCGGGCGCGCAGCGCGGCCAGGTCGGCGCGGGCGGTCAGCGCGGCCAGGTCGGCGCGGGCGGTCAGCGCGCCGCCCTGCCGGGGCGCGACACGGCGCCCGGACAGCGTCCGCAGGCCGGGCAGCAGGGCCAGCAGGGTTCCCCGGGCGGCTGGGCGCCGCAGCAGGGCGGTCCCGGTGCTCCCGGCGGCCGTCCCCAGCAGGGTCCGACGACGGCCGGGCAGGGGCAGGGCGCCTTCGGCTCCGGTGCGCCGCTCGCGGGCCGCGGTCCGCAGGCCCGTCCCGCGGCCGCTCCCACGGCCGCCGGCCAGCCCGGCTTCGCGCAGGGCAACGGCTTCGAACGCCCCCAGCAGTCCCCGCAGCAGCCGTCGGGTCCGGGCTCGCGCGGGCCCCGGCCGCAGCTGCCGCCGCGCGGCGGCGCCCCGCGCCCCGAGCTCCCCGGTCCGCAGACCACCAGCTGGGGCGCCGATCAGGCGCGTGGCCACGACGAGCTCTCGGGCCCCGGTTCGACGGCGGAGTTCGCCCGTCCGGACTTCAACGCCCCGATGCCCCAGGCGGACGGCGCGAACAGCACGACGGGCCAGTTCGAGCGTCCGGACGTGCGCGGTCCCCTGGACCCGTCCGCCACCGGCCAGTTCGAGCGTCCGCAGCTGCGCGGTCCGGGGGATGCGTCCTCCACGGGACAGTTCCCCCGCCCGGGCTTCCAGCCCCAGCGGCCCGGTGGCCCCGGTGTCGGCGGCTTCGCCGGTCCCGCCCAGCCCCAGGTCCCCTCCCAGGCCCCGCAGCAGTACCAGCAGCCTCAGCCCGCGCAGCCCGGCGGCGACTACGCCCCCGTACCGCCGCAGCGCCCGCAGGCTCCCGGCCTGCCACAGGGCAGCCGGCCCGAGGCGTTGCCCCCGGCGCCCAGCTCCGGCGACGCCCGCAGCCCGATCTTCGACACGCTGGAGTCGAACTGGTTCCGCGAGGAGGGGCAGCAGCCCGCCGCGCAGGATCCGGACGTACCCCGGCAGCCGCAGCAGCCCGCCCCGGCGGCCCCCGCTCAGCAGCAGCCGCTGCCGCAGCGCGGCCAGGAGCAGGCGTCCGAGCCGGCCGCCGCGGCGACCGGCGCCATGCCGACCGTCAGCTGGCGGTCCTCGCCGAACGACGAACTGATGCGCCAGGCCGAGCGCGTGCGCCAGCCCGCCGCCGGCGGCATCACCACCTCGGGGCTGCCCCGCCGGGTCCCGCGGGCGAACCTCGTGGCCGGCACCGCGCAGCAGCAGGCCGAAGCACAGGCCGGCCCCCAGGTCTCGCGTGCCCCGGACGACGTCCGCGGCCGTCTGACCAACCTCCGACGCGGTATCCAGCAGGGCCGTCAGGCCGGCAACAGTGGTCCGGCGACCGGCAGTTACCACATCGACCCCACTTACCAGCAGGAGCGTTAGTTGAGTTCGATGAGCCAGGCGGCACAGAACCTGAACTGGTTGATCACCAACTTCGTGGACAACACCCCAGGGGTGTCCCACACCGTGGTGGTCTCCGCCGACGGACTCCTTCTGGCGATGTCCGAAGGATTCCCCAGGGACCGCGCCGATCAGCTGGCGGCCGTGGCCTCCGGCCTGACGTCGCTGACCGCCGGGGCCTCCCGTATCTTCGAGGGTGGCGCCGTCAACCAGACCGTGGTCGAGATGGACCGGGGATTCCTCTTCCTCATGTCCGTCTCGGACGGATCCTCGCTGGCCGTGCTCGCACACCCCGAGTGCGACATCGGCCTCGTCGGCTACGAAATGGCCCTCCTCGTGGACCGCGCCGGCAGTGTCCTGACCCCGGACCTGCGCGCGGAGTTGCAGGGAAGCCTGCTCATCTGACGCCCACCCGCCCGGCCGGACGGTACTTCCGGCCGGGGGACCGGGGCCCCCGCCCCGGAACCCAGTACCCCCCGACAGGCCGTCATCACGTCCCCCCACCGGCCGCCCTGTCAGACGGCACGCTGACCACTGCTGTCCAGCCCGGAGGATCAATGACCCCGCCCCCCGCCTATCCCGATGCGTACGGAGATTCGTACTCGGAAGGCGACCAGCCGCTCGTGCGTCCGTACGCGATGACCGGCGGCCGGACCCGGCCCCGCTACCAGCTCGCCATAGAGGCCCTGGTCAGCACCACCGCCGATCCGATGCACATGTCCGGCCTGCTCCCCGAGCACCAGCGCATCTGCACCCTGTGCCGCGAGGTCAAGTCGGTCGCGGAGGTCTCCGCGCTGCTTTCGATGCCGCTGGGCGTCGCCCGGATCCTCGTCGCCGACCTGGCGGAGGCCGGCATGGTGGCCATCCACCAGCCGGGCAATGGAGAGGCCGGCGGCACGCCGGACGTCACGCTGCTCGAAAGGGTGCTCAGTGGACTTCGCAAGCTCTAGCGGTGGGGCGGCTCCCGCCCGCTCCACCACCTCCGCGAAGATCGTGGTGGCGGGCGGCTTCGGCGTGGGCAAGACCACGTTCGTCGGAGCCGTGTCCGAGATCGACCCGCTGCGCACCGAAGCCGTCATGACGAGCGCCTCCGCCGGTATCGACGACCTCACCCACACCGGTGACAAGACGACCACCACGGTCGCCATGGACTTCGGCCGCATCACGCTGGACCAGGACCTGATCCTGTACCTGTTCGGCACCCCGGGCCAGGACCGCTTCTGGTTCATGTGGGACGACCTGGTCCGCGGCGCGATCGGGGCGATCGTCCTGGTGGACACGCGCCGCCTCGCCGACTGCTTCCCGGCCGTCGACTACTTCGAGAACAGCGGCCTGCCGTTCGTCGTGGCGCTCAACGGTTTCGAAGGCCACCAGCCGTACACGCCGGAGGAGGTCCGCGAGGCCCTGCAGATCGGCCCGGACGCCCCCATCATCACCACCGACGCCCGCCACCGCGCGGACGCCAAGAGCGCGCTCATCACGCTCGTCGAGCACGCCCTCATGGCACGGCTCAAGTAGCACGGATCCAACTGCCGCGCGTGAGGGGCGGGCTGTGTCATGCGACACGGCCCGCCCCTTCCGTTCATAACGTTTCGACAGAGAATTGCCGCCAGTTCGCCACAGGGTGCGTTCGGTTGGTACCGCTACGCGCACAACTCCCCCCATTTTTGCCGCAGGACGCTCTTTATGTCCGATTTATGTGGGGCATAAGGTTCTGGGAATGGCCGGTTTCAACTGTTTGGAACACGGCCGTGAACCGTGCTGGAATTCATCGAACTAGCTAGTAGCACCGCCGAGAGGTTGTTGGTCGAGTGAGGCGAAGCATCGCAAGCCCCGCGGATGAACCCGCGCGCGGCAACTTCACCCCGCCGCCGCGAGCGGCCGCGTCGCCCGTCGACATGCCCGTGGAACCACCCGCGAGCGGGGGGAGCGCCAGCAGGTTCGCTCCCCGCAACTGGCGCGTGCCGACCAAGCTGAACGCCATCCTGCTCGTACCCGCCCTCGTCGGGCTGGTCATGGGCGGCTTCCAGGTGAAGGGCTCCATCGACACCTGGAACGAGGCCCAGGACGCCGAGAAGATAGCCAGGGTCGTCCAGGCCTCCTCCGAGTACAGCCAGGCACTGCTCAACGAGCGTGACCTCACGGCCGAGCCGCTGCTGAGCGGCAACCCCAACAGCGAGACCGTCACCAAGGTGCGCGGCGCCACCGACGCGGCCAAGGCGAAGTTCGACGACGCCGTCCGGGACATGCCGAAGGACCAGGGCATGGAGCGGCGTCTGGAGCTCTTCCGCGCGGAGGAGCCCAAGCTGAAGGACGTCCGCGACAAGGCCTACCTCGCCGCGGCCGAGACCCCCAAGAAGAACCTCCCCAGCGCGCCGGGTCCCATCCCGACCGAAGAGGGCTACGTCCTCGTCCAGCACTACCTCATGCAGTTCGCCAACGAGCTCGGCCTCGGCACCGGCAACGTGACCTCGTACGGCCGCATGGTCTACGCCGTGCAGCTGGCCAAGGCGGCGAACTCGCTGCAGCGCTCCGTCGGCACCCACCTGCTGGTCCGCCCGAGCACGAATGAGGAGACCCGCAAGGCCCAGCTCGTCGCCTTCTCCTCGTACGCCTACCTGGAGGAGATCGCCCAGGGCGAGTACGTCGCGGCCGGCACCGAGGAGGACGTGAACCGCCTCCGGGAGGTCATGGCCCAGAAGTCCGACGAGGGCGCCGCCAAGATCGCCGAGGCGAAGAAGCAGGCGGAGCTGGCCGGCGCCCGCTTCGTGCCCCCGCCCGTGGTCAACAAGTCGGCGCTGACCGGCATGACCGAGGCGATAGCCAGCGGCGAGAACAAGAAGAAGCTCGCCGAGACCGGCACCACGCCCGCCTTCTGGCAGGCCGCCGCCACCGCGAAGTTCGACGGCTACGACCAGATCGAGAAGGAACTCCTCGACAAGGCCGTCAAGGACGCCGTCGCGATTTCCGACGAGGCCCGCAACGACGCCATCACCAACGGCGCCATCGTGGTCGTGGCCCTGCTCGCCGCCTTCATCCTGGCGGGTCTCATGGCCCGCCAGATGGGCCGCGCGATGCGCCGTCTGCGCTCCGCCGCCTTCGACATCGCCGAGCAGCGCCTGCCGATGCTCGTCGACCAGCTCTCGCGCACGGACCCGGGCAAGGTCGACACCCGCGTCCACCCGATCCCGATCGACTCGCAGGACGAGATCGGCGAGGTGGCCCGCGCCTTCGACCAGGTCCACCGGGAAGCGGTCCGGCTCGCCGCCGAGCAGGCGCTCCTGCGAGGGAACGTCAACGCGATCTTCACCAACCTCTCGATGCGCAACCAGTCGCTGATCGAGGGCCAGCTGACCCTCATCACCAGCCTGGAGAACAACGAGGCGGACCCGGACCAGCTGGAGAACCTCTTCCGCCTGGACCACCTGGCCACCCGCATGCGCCGCAACGGCGAGAACCTCCTCATCCTCGCGGGCGAGGAGCCGGGCCGCCGCTGGGACCAGCCGGTGCCCCTCGTCGACGTCCTGCGCGCCGCCTCCTCCGAGGTGGAGCAGTACGAGCGCATCGAGCTCTCCGGCGTCTCCGAGGCCGAGATCCACGGCCAGGCCGTGACCGACCTCGTGCACCTGCTCGCCGAGCTGCTGGAGAACGCCACCACCTTCTCCTCCCCCCAGACCAAGGTCCGCGTCAACGCCACGCGTCTGCCCGACGGCCGCGTGATGGTCGAGATCCACGACAAGGGCATCGGCCTGACCGCCGAGGACTTCGCGGACATCAACCACAAGCTCGCCAACCCGCCGACCGTGGACGCCGCGATCTCGCAGCGCATGGGTCTGTTCGTGGTCGGCCGGCTGGCGGACCGCCACAGCATCCGCGTGCAGCTGCGCCCCTCGGGCGAGGCGGCGGGCACCACCTCGCTGGTCATGCTCCCCGACGCCATCACCCACGGTGGTGGTGGCGAGGGCATCCCCGACGACGACTTCACGGTCTCCTCGATCATCCCGGAGCAGAAGGCCCAGCAGCCGGCGCCGCTGCGCACGGCCGCCGAACTCGGCTTCGACGACTCCCGCTACGACGAGCAGGGCGGCGAGCGGGAACTCGACCCGGTCGGCCGGTCCCTGGGCCGCGAGGAGCGGCGTGCCGCACTGGAGGCCCAGGTCGGCTACCCGCAGGACCAGCAGGACCAGCAGGAGCCGCAGGACCAGCAGAGCCGCGCCCACGCGTATCCGGAACCCCAGCCCGAACACGGCTACCAGCCGTACCAGGGCTACGAGCAGCAGCCCGGGCAGGGCTATGACACCCCGTACGAGGCCCCCCGGCAGCCGCAGCAGTCCGAGGCACAGTTCGACGGGTACGCGCAGCAGGGCTATGCCTATCCGGAAGCCTCCTACGAGGACACCCAGCAGCCGGCCCAGAACTACGACGACGGCTACGATGCCCGGTCGCAGCAGGCCGAGTGGCCCGAGCAGAACACCTATGCGGCTCCCTACCAGCAGGATTACGGGACCGAATCGGAATCCCGGGCCGTCCCCGAAGCGGCTCCGGAACGCGTAGGCTTCGACCGTCCGGGCGCCGCTGCCGACACCGGTCACAAGATGACCGGAGCGGGCCTGCCGCGCCGCGGCAGCCAGCAGCAGTGGCAGCCGGCACAGCAGGAAGCGGAGTCCACCGGATCCCTCTTCGAACAGCGGCCGCAGCGTCAGCAGCAGCCCGCTGAGACGGAGCGGGCCCCGGAGGAAGCGGAAGGCAGCCCGTCCTGGCGCTCGCGCAACGACGAGCGCTGGCAGCAGGCCGGCAAACTCCGTGAGCCGAAGGCGGGCGGGGTCACCCCGTCCGGTCTCCCTCGGCGGGTGCCCAAGGCCAACCTGGTCGAGGGCGCGGCGGAGACGACCCCGCAGGGCGGCCCCCAGGTCTCCCGCGCCCCGGAGGACGTCCGCGGCAGGTTGAGCAACCTGCGGCGCGGTGTCCAGCAGGGACGCACCGCGGGATCTGAGCAGTCAAGTAACAGCTATGACCAGGAGCGTTAGTGTGAGCCCGATGAGCCAGGCGGCACAGAACCTGAACTGGTTGATCACCAACTTCGTGGACAACACCCCAGGGGTGTCCCACACCGTGGTGGTCTCCGCCGACGGACTGCTTCTGGCGATGTCCGACGGGTTCCCGCGCGACCGCGCCGATCAGCTGGCGGCCGTGGCCTCCGGCCTGACCTCGCTGACCGCCGGGGCCTCCCGCATCTTCGAGGGTGGCGCCGTCAACCAGACCGTGGTCGAGATGGACCGGGGATTCCTTTTCCTCATGTCCGTCTCGGACGGATCCTCGCTCGCGGTGCTCGCGCACCCCGAGTGCGACATCGGCCTCGTCGGTTACGAGATGGCTCTTCTGGTGGACCGCGCGGGCAGTGTCCTCACCCCGGACTTGCGTGCGGAGCTGCAGGGAAGTCTTCTCAACTAGCAAACAGGCAGTGCGTTTCGCGTCACCGCACCATAAGGTGCGGTGGCGCGGTTCCACAGGGAGTACTGCGCACTTGGAGTCGGAGGAGGAAACGTGACAACACCCGGAGGACATCCTTATGGCGGCGCGCAGCAGCCGCAGGGTGGGCACGACCAGAACCGCTTCAATTTCCCCTCTGCTCCCAGCCGGCCCGTGCCGGAGCACAATCCCTACCAGCAGCAGCCGTACGGCCAGCCCCAGCAGCCCCAGCAGCCGCACATGCCTCCGCAGGCGCCTCCGCGCGCCACGCGGCAGCCGGCTCCGAAGGCCCACAACCCGCTGGTGCGTCCGTACGCGATGACCGGCGGCCGTACTCGGCCGCGCTACCAGCTCGCCATCGAGGCGCTGGTCAGTACCACGGCGGATCCCGCGCGGCTGCAAGGGCAGTTGCCCGAGCACCAGCGCATCTGCCGCCTGTGCCAGGAGATCAAATCCGTCGCGGAGATCTCGGCACTCCTCTCCATTCCTCTTGGTGTCGCCCGCATCCTCGTCGCCGACCTGGCGGAGGCGGGCCTTGTCGCCATTCACCAGCCCGGCGGCGACGAGTCTGCCGGCGGCCAGCCAGATGTGACACTGCTCGAAAGGGTGCTCAGTGGACTTCGCAAGCTCTAACGGCGGAGCGGCTCCCGCCCGCTCCACCACCTCCGCGAAGATCGTGGTGGCGGGCGGCTTCGGCGTGGGCAAGACCACGTTCGTCGGCGCGGTCTCCGAGATCAACCCGCTGCGCACCGAAGCCGTCATGACGAGCGCCTCCGCCGGCATCGACGACCTCACCCACACCGGTGACAAGACGACCACCACGGTCGCCATGGACTTCGGCCGCATCACGCTGGACCAGGACCTGATCCTGTACCTGTTCGGCACCCCGGGCCAGGACCGCTTCTGGTTCATGTGGGACGACCTGGTCCGCGGCGCGATCGGCGCCGTCGTGCTGGTGGACACGCGCCGCCTCGCCGACTGCTTCCCGGCCGTCGACTACTTCGAGAACAGCGGCCTGCCGTTCGTCATCGCCCTCAACGGCTTCGACGGGCACCAGCCGTACACGCCGGAGGAGGTCCGCGAGGCCCTGCAGATCGGCCCGGACGCCCCCATCATCACCACCGACGCCCGCCACCGCGCGGACGCCAAGAGCGCACTCATCACGCTCGTCGAGCACGCCCTCATGGCCCGCCTGCGGTAAGGCGGTTGCGGCTTCGAAAGGCCCCCGTGTCCCTGACGCGGGGGCCTTCGCCGTGCGCGCTCGGGCCGGGCCGGATACGCGCGAGGCCCCGCGCCTTCTCCCGGAGGCAGTCCGGGAGAAGGCGCGGGGCCTCGTGAGGGCTCGGGCTTCAGCCCTGCCAGCTGTGCGGGGCGCGGAAGCCGGGGGTGCGCTCCAGACGGCGCCAGCCGGCCTGGGAGCGGGTGCCGCGGGCCGGGGCGTCGCCGGGGGTGGCGGCGGCGCGGGCGAGCAGGATCGCGGTGATCGCGGCCAGCTCCTCGGGCTCGGCGTTGCCCTTCTCGACGCGCAGCAGGGTGTCGGTGTTCATGGGTGGGCAGGTCTCCTTCGCGATCACTGCGGCGGGTTGCCGTGCTTGCGGGACGGCAGATCGGCGTGCTTGTTGCGGAGCATCGCGAGGGCGCTGACGAGGACTTCGCGGGTCTCGGCCGGGTCGATGACGTCGTCGACGAGGCCGCGCTCGGCCGCGTAGTACGGGTGCATCAGCTCGGCCTTGTACTCCTTGACCATGCGCACGCGCATGGCCTCGGGGTCCTCGGCGTCCGCGATCTGCTTGCGGAAGATGACGTTGGCGGCACCCTCGGCGCCCATCACGGCGATCTCGTTGGTGGGCCAGGCGTAGGTGAGGTCGGCGCCGATGGACTGGGAGTCCATGACGATGTACGCGCCGCCGTAGGCCTTGCGCAGGATCAGCGAGATCCGCGGGACGGTGGCGTTGCAGTACGCGTACAGCAGCTTGGCGCCGTGGCGGATGATGCCGCCGTGCTCCTGGTCGACGCCCGGCAGGAAGCCGGGGACGTCCAGCAGCGTGACGATCGGGATGTTGAAGGCGTCGCAGAGCTGGACGAAGCGCGCCGCCTTCTCGGAGGCGTGGATGTCCAGGACTCCGGCGAGGTGGCCGGGCTGGTTGGCGACGATGCCGACCACCTGGCCGTCCATCCGGGCCAGGGCGCAGATGATGTTGCGGGCCCAGCGCTCGTGGATCTCCAGGACGTCGCCCTCGTCGACGAGCTCCTCGATGACCTTGAGCATGTCGTAGGGGCGGTTGCCGTCGGCGGGCACCAGGTCCAGCAGGACCTCGGAGCGGCGGTTCGCCGGGTCGCTCGTCTCGTGGACGGGCGGGTTCTCGCGGTTGTTCGAGGGCAGCATCGAGATGAGGTAGCGGACCTCGGAGATGCAGGTCTCCTCGTCGTCGTAGGCGAAGTGCGCGACACCGGAGGTCTCGGCGTGCACGTCGGCGCCGCCGAGGCCGTTCTGGGTGATCTCCTCGCCGGTCACCGCGCGGACGACGTCCGGGCCGGTGATGAACATCTGCGAGGTGTCGCGGACCATGAAGACGAAGTCCGTCAGGGCCGGGGAGTAGGCGGCGCCACCGGCGCAGGGGCCCAGCATGACCGAGATCTGCGGGATGACGCCCGAGGCCCGGGTGTTGCGCTGGAAGATGCCGCCGTAGCCGGCGAGGGCGGAGACGCCCTCCTGGATGCGGGCGCCGGCGCCGTCGTTCAGGGAGACCAGCGGGGCACCGGCCGCGATGGCCATGTCCATGATCTTGTGGATCTTCGTGGCGTGGGCCTCGCCCAGGGCGCCGCCGAAGATGCGGAAGTCGTGCGCGTAGACGAAGACCGTGCGGCCCTCGACCGTGCCCCAGCCGGTGATGACGCCGTCGGTGTAGGGCTTCTTGCCCTCCAGGCCGAAGCCGGTCGCCCGGTGGCGGCGCAGCTGCTCGACCTCCTTGAAGGAACCTTCGTCGAGGAGCAGCGCGATGCGCTCACGGGCGGTCAGCTTGCCCTTGGCGTGCTGGGTTTCGGTCGCGCGGTCACTGGGTCCGCGCCGCGCCTGCTCGCGCAGGGAGTGCAGCTCGGCCACGCGCCCGCGGGCGTCCGTCGGCTCGCTCGGGATCTGGTCCACAACGGTCATGTACCGACCTTACGAAGCGCGAGGCGAAAAACCTCCGTTGATACCGCACAGGTTCCGGTGTCATCAGCTGTCCGGCCCGCACAGAACGGCCCGGGGATGTGGGGACTACGCCAGTCGGGACCCCCGTCCTTTGTGGCACTCCTACAAATGGGTGAGACCCCCCCAGCAGATGTTGAAATTTGAACAGAATCGGGCTACGGTCATCCCGTTGAAGTTGTTGAAGATTCAACAGAATGCCGAACATGACCGAGGAGCAAGCCATGGGTCTCTTCACCCGCCGCAACCAGACCGCCTCCGCCCAGGCGGGCACCGCCCCCGCCGCCACGCTCATGGTGGACCCGGCCCTCGCCGCCCTCACCGGCGACTACGTCATCGACCCCGCCCACAGCAGCATCGGCTTCACCGTCCGCCACGCCATGGTGACCAACGTCCGCGGCAGCTTCGCCGAACACGAGGGCGCCCTGCGCCTGGACGGCGGCGATCCCTCCCGTTCCACCGCCGACATCAAGGTCGCCATCGCCTCCGTCGGCACCGGCATGGCCGACCGCGACGCCCACCTGCTGGGCCCCGACTTCTTCGAGGCCGAGACCTACCCGCTGATGACCTTCCGCTCCACCGGGGCGGCCGCGCTCGGCGGCGACACCTACCGCATCAGCGGCGATCTGACGATCAAGGACGTCACGCGGCCGCTCTCCATCGACCTGGAGTTCACCGGCTCCGCCACCGACGTCTACGGCAACGAGCGCGTCGGCTTCGAGGGCTCGGCGCAGATCCTGCGCTCCGACTGGGGCCTGACGTGGAACGCCGCCCTGGAGGCCGGCGGGGTCATGGTCAGCGACAAGGTGAAGCTGACCTTCGACATCTCGGCCATCAAGCAGGCCTGACGGCCGCGGCCGCCGGGGGCGGCGCCCCCTGGAAGCCGGCCCCCAGAAGCCGGCCCCTAGAAGCCGCCCCCGCCGTCGAAGCCGCCGCCCCCGTCGAAACCGCCTCCCCCGCCGAAGTCCCCGCCGCCGAAGTCGGACGGGTTGAAGTCGGCCCCCGAGACGTCCCCGCCCCCGAAGCCGCCCATGTCGCCCCCGCCGAAGTCCGAGGCGTAGGCCGGGCTGGACATCATCGAGCCGAGCATCGTGCCCACCAGCAGGCCGGGCAGCATCCCGCCGCCGAAGTAGCCTCCGGCCCAGGGCCCGTACGCCGGACCCGCGTCGTAGTACGGCCGCGGCCCGCTCTCGGTGCCGACCTGTCGCACCGCCGGATCCAGTCCGTCACGCAGCCGGACGGCGTCCGCCGTGCAGACGGGCACGGTACGGGCCGCCCCGCCGGCCGGAGCCCAGGTGGCGTCCTCGGTGCTGGGGCCGTGCCGCGGGTCGAAGAAGCACGGCGAGCGGCGCTCGGGCACGGGCCTGCCCTGGCGGCGCGCGTCGAGGCACGCCAGGGCGTAGCGGCCGTCCTCCAGCGCCTGGGTCACGCCCCGGACCTCGTCGGGACGCTCCACCGAGGCCATGATCTGCTTGGCCCTCTCGTACGAGTCGAGCCCCTGCTCGTAGTCCTTGCGCATGGCGTCGTCGGCTCCGGGCTCACCCGGGTGGAAGTCCAGGCGGTCGAGCTCCTCGCCGAAGGCCGTGATGTCCTCGTCGACGACCACGCTCAGGCGCGCCACGGCCTCGTGGCGCTCCTCCTCATTCTTCTTCCGGTTCCGCCGCACCAGCGCGTAGGCACCGCCGCCGCCGACCACGGCCACCGCGCCCAGGGCGATCAGGCCGCCGGCCGGTGTTCCCTGATCGGCGCCGGTGCTTCCCCAGGAGGCCGGGGCGTGGCCCTTGGCCTGGGTGAGCGCCTGGTCCACGAAGGTGTCGAGCTGGGTGGCCGCGTCCACCGGGGCGCCGGTCTTCACGGCGTCGGTGAGGTTGCGCACCGCGTTGGGCGGCATCACGGCGCGGTCGGCGCCGGCGTTGAAGCCGTCGCCGAGCCGGATCGCGTACAGGCCGGTGATGCCGGTCTCGGCGCGGACGGCGCCGAGCACCTTGTCCGCCGGGAACTCGGGGGTGGCCGGCAGGACGGCGACGAAGACCGGCTTCCCCGCGTCCTTGATCTTATGCGCGAGCGCGTCCGCCTGCGCCTGGGACAGCTGGACCGCGGCGCGGGGATCGACGTAGACCGGGCCCTCCTTCAGGGCCTGCGCGACGGCGGCGGTCCCGGTGGCGGCCGATGCCTGCGGTGCGCCCACGAGGGCGCTCGCCGACAGGGCAAGCAACAGACCGGAGAATGCGGATATCAGCCTGGTCCTCATATCCACGACGCTACCGGAACCGGCACTTTCCCGTGTGAGCGGGACATAAGGGGGAGCAGGTCCCGGCCGGGGCGGCTACTCGGCCGGCTCGACTCCCGCGTGCAGCAGACCGTAGGTGAAGGCGTCTTCCAGGGCCTGCCAGGACGCCGCGATCACGTTGGGGGCCACCCCGACCGTGGACCACTCCCGGACGCCGTCCGTCGTGGCGATCAGCACGCGGGTGGTGGAGTCCGTGCCGTGCCTGCCTTCCAGGATGCGGACCTTGTAGTCGACGAGGTCGAACTGGGCGAGCTGCGGGTAGAACCGCTCCAGGGCGACGCGCAGGGCCCGGTCCAGGGCGTTGACGGGGCCGTTGCCCTCGGCGGTGGCGACGATCCGCTCCCCCTTGGCCCACAGCTTGACCGTGGCCTCGTTGGCGTGGGTGCCGTCGGGGCGGTCCTCGGCGATCGCGCGCCAGGACTCGACGCGGAAGTACTTGCGCGCCCGGCCCTCGGCCTCGGCGCGCAGCAGCAGCTCGAAGGAGGCGTCCGCCGCCTCGTAGGTGTAGCCCTGGAGCTCGCGCTCCTTGACCCGTTCGACGACCCGGGAGATCAGCGCGCGGTCCCCGCCGAGATCGACGCCGAGCTCCCTGCCCTTGAGCTCGATGGAGGCGCGGCCGGCCATGTCGGAGACGAGCATGCGCATGGTGTTGCCGACGCGCTCGGGGTCGATGTGCTGGTAGAGGTCCGGGTCGACCTTGATGGCCGAGGCGTGCAGGCCCGCCTTGTGCGCGAAGGCGGAGACACCGACGTACGGCTGGTGGGTGGAGGGGGTGAGGTTGACGACCTCGGCGATGGCGTGCGAGATGCGGGTCATCTCGGCCAGCGCGCCTTCGGGGAGCACCGTGCGGCCGTACTTGATCTCCAGCGCGGCGACGACGGGGAAGAGGTTGGCGTTGCCGACGCGCTCGCCGTAGCCGTTGGCGGTGCACTGCACGTGGGTGGCGCCCGCATCGACGGCGGCGAGGGTGTTGGCGACGGCGCAGCCGGTGTCGTCCTGCGCGTGGATGCCCAGGCGGGCTCCGGTGTCGGCGAGGACGGTCGCGACGGTCGCGGCGACCTGCGCGGGCAGCATGCCCCCGTTGGTGTCGCAGAGGATGACGACGTCGGCGCCCGCCTCGTGGGCGGCGCGCACGACGGACTTGGCGTACTCGGGGTTGGCGCGGTAGCCGTCGAAGAAGTGCTCGCAGTCGACGAAGACGCGGCGGCCCTGGGCGACGAGGTGGGAGACGGTGTCGCGGACCATCTCCAGGTTCTCCTCCAGGGTGGTGCGCAGGGCGAGTTCGACGTGCCGGTCGTGGGACTTGGCGACGAGCGTGATCACCGGGGCGCCGGATTCCAGCAGGGCCCGTACCTGCGGGTCCGCGGCGGCCGAGCCGCCCGCCCGCCGGGTGGCGCCGAAGGCCACCAGCCGGGCGTTCTTGAAGTCGATCTCGGCGCGGGCGCGGGCGAAGAATTCGGTGTCCCGGGGGTTGGCGCCGGGCCAGCCGCCCTCGATGAAGCCCACTCCGAAGTCGTCGAGGTGACGGGCGATCGTCAGCTTGTCCGCGACGGTGAGGTTGATGCCCTCACGCTGGGCGCCGTCGCGCAGGGTGGTGTCGAAGACATGGAAGCCGTCGTCAAGGCCCGCCGTCGGCTCGGTCGCCTCTGTCGTCGTCATGCTGATCTGACTCCTGTCGGATGAGTGGTTTCCGGATGCCCGGGATCCACTGCCCCCATCATCGCGCGCTGCCCGGTCCCGGCTGGAATGGGCCGGGAAACGAAAAGACCCCTCGCGGGTGCGAGAGGTCTGCGCGCGGGTCTGGGGCACGATGGCCGCTTCCGCGAAGGTCTTCCACGGTTCAGCGGCCACTGAGGACCGGCGCGCTGCTGTCCGTAATCATGAGCTGAGCAGGCACGCTCGCAGTGTGCCACACCGCCTGTGGCGCGCGGACACGGATCTCAGCATGCGGGCAGGGGGCGCGCGGGAGCCCTCGCGGGGCTCCGGAGCGCGCCGGCCGGCCGCGGTTCAGGTCCCGGGCGGGGCGTGTTCCGTCCGCGGGGAGAGGGTGTCCGCGAGGAACTCGCCCACGTGGGCCAGGATGGCCTCCCGGTCCAGCGTGGGCAGGCCGACGGCCAGCTGGATGCTGAATCCGTCGAGCAGGGCGCGGATGCGTGCGGCGACGCGGTCGGCGTCCAGGGGGCGGAACTCGCCGCGCGAGATGCCCTCCGCGAGCAGCGCGACCAGGTCGCGGTGCCAGGCGCCCTCGATGGCCGCCTGGCGGTCGCGTTCCTGCGGGCCCGCGTTCTGGGAGCGGTTCCAGACCTCCAGCCACAGCGTCCAGTGCGGGTCGCGGGCCCGCGTGGGCACGTACAGGTCGACGTACGCGCGCAGGCGCTCGGCCACCGGTCCGCGCCCGGACAGCAGGGCCCGGCGCTCGCTGCCCAGTGCCGCCTCGCTCCACTCCAGGGTCTGCAGCAGGAGCTCGTCCTTGCTGCGGAAGTAGTAGAGGAGGTGGCCGCTGCTCATGCCGACCTCCCGGCCCAGGCCGGCCATGGTCAGGCCGTCCAGGCCGCGCTCGGCGATCGTGGCCATGGCGGCGGCGAGTACGTCCTCGCGCGGGGGCGCGTTCTTGCGCGCCGCCCGTACCGGTACTGCGCCCGCCGCCATGGACCCACTCCTCGTCGCTCCGCCGCCGGCCGCCGCCGGTCGCCGCCGGTCAGACCTTCGGCTGCTGCTGGGTGATGCAGTGGATACCGCCACCCCCGGCGAAAATCGTACGTGCGTCGACGAGGGTCACGGTCCGCTCGGGGAACAGTCCGCGAAAGATCTCTGCGGCCTCCTCGTCGCGGGGGTCGTCGAAGGAACACAGCACGACGCCGCCGTTGCACAGGTAGTGGTTGATGTAGGAGTAGTCGACCCACTCGCCGTCCTCCTTCAGCACGGTCGGCGCGGGGACCTCCACGACCTCCAGCCGGCGGCCGCGGGCGTCGGTGGACGCCCGCAGGAGGGCTGCGATGGCCTTGCAGCGTTCGTGGTCGGGGTGCGCCGGGTCGGGCTGGGTGTGGACCATGACCACGCCGGGGCGGGCGAAGGCGGCGACGATGTCGACGTGGCCCTGGGTGCCGTAGGTGCCGTAGTCACCGGTCAGGCCGTACGGGAGCCAGATCGCCCTGGTGGTGCCGAGGTGGGCGTGGACCTCCTCCTCGACCTGCCGTCGGGTCCAGCCGGGGTTGCGGCCCTCCCCCAGCTGGACGGTGTCGGTGAGGAGCACGGTGCCCTCGCCGTCGACGTGGACGGCGCCGCCCTCGTTGACCAGGGCGGTGCTGTACGTACGGGCGCCGGCCAGGTCGGAGACGGCGCGGGCGATCTTGGCGTCGTGGTCCCAGCGGGCCCACTCCTGGCCGCCCCAGCCGTTGAAGGTCCAGTCGACGGCGGCCAGCTCGCCGGCGTCGTTGGTGACGAAGGTCGGGCCGATGTCGCGCATCCAGGCGTCGTCCAGCTCGCGCTCGACCAGGGTGACGTCCTCGCCCACGATCTCGCGCGCGCCGTCGGCGTCACCGGGCGAGACCACGAGGGTCACGGGCTCGTGGGCACGGACGGCGCGGGCCACGGCGCCCCATGCCTCGCGGGCCTCGGCGAGCTCCCGCTCGTCGGTGAAGGTGGGGTTCGGGCTGGGCCAGGCCATCCAGGTGCGCTCGTGGGGGGTCCACTCGGCGGGCATGCGGAAACCGGCGGCCGCGGGCGTGGTGCGGCTCTCGGGCTGTGCAGTCATGACGGGGTCCTTAGGGGCGGACTTACAGGAAGTAGAGGCGGTTCAGGCAGACCGCCTCGGCGGCCTCGGAGCGCAGCGGTTCCCCGTCGAGGAGGACCAGGCCGCTGCGCGCGTCCACGTCGACCGCGCCCAGGCGGGAGTTGAGGAGGAGGTCGCCGGGGCCGATGCCTCGGGTGCCGCGGACGGCGACCCGGCGCCTGCGGGTGGGCATCTCGTCGCTGCCGAGGGCCGCGGCGGCGGCCGAGACGAAGGCGACGGAGATGTCGGCGGCGGTGGCCCCGTAGGAGCCGAACTGCGGTCCGAGGACGAGGGGTTCGCAGGTGTCGGTGGCGGCGTTGGGGTCGCCGGTGACTCCGTACGCGGGGAAACCCGATTTGAGGACCAGCTGGGGCTTGGCACCGAAGAACTGGGGGCGCCACAGCACGATGTCGGCGAGCTTGCCGACCTCGATGGAGCCGATCTCGTGGGCCAGGCCGTGGGCGAGGGCCGGATTGATGGTCAGTTTGGCCATGTAGCGCAGGACGCGGGCGTTGTCGTCGCCCTCGCCGTCGCCCGCCAGCGGGCCCAGCTCGCCCTTCATCTTGGCGGCCATGGCGAAGGTCCGGCGGATGGTCTCGCCGGCGCGGCCCATGCCCTGGGCATCGGAGGAGGTGATGCCGATGGCGCCGAGGTCGTGCAGGACGTCCTCGGCCCCCATCGTGCCCGCGCGGATCCGGTCGCGGGCCATGGCGGCGTCACCGGGCAGGTCGGGCTTGAGGTCGTGGACGGAGACGATCATGCCGTAGTGCTCGGCGACCGCGTCGCGGCCGAAGGGCAGCGTCGGGTTGGTGGAGGAGCCGATGACGTTCGCCACGCCCGCCATCTTCAGCACGTTGGGAACGTGTCCGCCGCCGCAGCCCTCGATGTGGAAGGCGTGGATGGTGCGGCCGTCCAGGACCCGCAGGGTGTCCTCGACGGAGAGGCACTCGTTGAGGCCGTCGCTGTGCAGGGCGACCTGGACGTCGTGTTCCTCGGCCACCCGCAGCGCGGTGTCCAGCGCGCGGGTGTGCGCGCCCATGTCCTCGTGGACCTTGAAACCGCTCGCTCCGCCCTCGGCCAGGGCCTCCACCAGCGGGGCCGCGTCCGAGGAGGAACCGCGGGCGAGGAAGCCGATGTTGACGGGCCAGGCGTCGAAGGCGTTGAAGGCGTGCCGCAGCGCCCACGGGGAGTTGACGCCCACGCCCCAGACGGGGCCGAACTCCTGGCCGATGACCGTGGTGACACCGGCGGCGAGGGAAGCCTCCATGATCCGCGGGGAGAGCAGGTGGACGTGGGTGTCGACGGCGCCGGCGGTGGCGATCAGACCCTCGCCGGAGACGATCGAGGTGCCGGTGCCGACGACGACGTCCACGCCGTCGAGGGTGTCGGGGTTCCCCGCCCGGCCGACCGCGTGGATACGGCCCTCGCGGATGCCGATGGACACCTTGCGGATGCCGAGGACGGCGTCGATGACCAGGACGTTGCTGATCACGACGTCACAGGTCTCGCGGACGGCCGCGGCCTTCAAGTGCAGGCCGTCCCGGGCGGTCTTGCCGAAGCCCGCCAGGAACTCGTCGCCCGGCTTCTGCGCGTCGTGCTCGACGCGCACGGTGAGCCCCGAGTCGCCGAGGCGGACCCGGTCCCCGGCGCGAGGGCCGAAGACGGCGGCGTACTCGTGGGGGTCGATGTGCCGGCTGCCGGGTGCGCAGTGCGCGCTGTGGTCGCTGTGCGGGGTCTGGCGGCTCACGTCCGCGCTCCTTCCGGGCCGGTGGCGTCGCCGTGGCCGGCCGGGCCGTGGGTCTGCGGGGCGGGCGGGTCTGCGGGGGCGTCCGGGTGCGGTGCGTGCGCCGGGTCCGGCGCCTGCGCGGGGGTCCCGGGGTTCGCGCCGAGGTATCCGCAGGCCGCCGCCCGGGTCAGCGCCAGCGCCTTGGCGCCGGGCGTGTCCAGCGGCCCGTCGACCAGGCCCGCGAAGCCGATCGCGATGCGGTCTCCGCCGATCGGGACCAGCCCCACCTCGCCCTCGCCGTGCGGATCGAACCGTACGGAGGAGCCCGCGGGCACGCAGAGGCGCATCCCGTAGGCCGCGGCGCGGTCGAAGTCGAGGCGCGGATTGGCCTCGAAGAAGTGGAAGTGGGAGGTGACACTGACCGGCACGGGGGCGGTGTTGCGCACCCGCAGGCGGAGCACCGGCTCGGGTTGGGGGGCGCCCGGGCCGGGGAGGACCGCGCCCGGGGCGTCGTCGCCGAGCGGCGTCGCGCCCCGGATGGGGGCCGAGACCACCGCGAGGCGGGATCCGTCGTCGAAGACGGCCTCCACGTGCACCTCGGTGACCACGTCGGCCACGCCCGGCAGGACGTCGTGCGGGCCCAGTACGCCGCGGGCCTCCTCGATGGCCTGTGCCAGCCGCTTGCCGTCCCGCGCGGCCTCGCAGACCGTGTCCGCGATCAGCGCGGTGGCCTCCGGCACATTGAGCCTCAGGCCCCGGGCCCGCCGGGCCCTGGCCAGTTCCGCCGCGCTGCGCAGCAGCAGGCGGTCGCGCTCCGTAGGGGTCAGCCGCACGCCGATCCACCACCTTACGAGTCGATGGGTTAGAGCATCACTCTAACTGTTGATTCATGGGCACGGAATCATTGACCTGCGACCAGGGCGTGCGTCACATTGAATGTCGCTCAAACATTGCGCGACCACCCCCCGCCCTGCCAAGGGAGTCCCCCTATGCCCATCGAACAGCGCGGAGTCGACACCATCCCCGAGGAGGAGCGGACGAGCGGTCCACGCGACCTGATCTCGATCCTGCTCGGTTCGAACCTCTGCCTCGGCGTGATCGTGTTCGGCTGGCTCCCCCCGTCCTTCGGACTGGGCCTGTGGCCCTCGGTCACCGCCATCGTGACCGGCACGCTCGCCGGCATCGCCTTCACCGCGCCGCTGGCGCTGGTCTCCTTGCGGACCGCCACGAACCTCTCCACCTCCAGCGGCGCCCAGTTCGGTGTGCGCGGCCGCCTCGTCGGCTCGGTGGTGGGCCTGCTGCTGTCGCTGGGCTACACCGCGCTGACCCTGTGGATCGGCGGCGACGTGATGGCCGGCGTGCTGTCCCGGCTCACCGGGCCGGCGGACACCGGCGCCCTGCGGGCCGTGATGTACGGCGCCCTGGCGGCGTGCACCGTCGTCGGGGCCGTCTTCGGCTACCGGCTGCTGCTGCGCATGGCCAAAGTCCTGTCCATCGGCATGGTGGTCCTGCTCGGCGCCGGCGTCCTCGCCTACGCCGGGGACTTCACCACGGCCGCTCCGCCCGACACCGCCTACCTGCTGGGTTCCTTCTGGCCGACCTGGCTGCTCGCCGCCGTCGCGGCCGGCCTCAGCGGCCCCGTCGCCTTCATCACCCTGCTCGGCGACTACACCCGCTACATCTCCCCCCGCCGGCACAACTCCCGCACCGTGCTCCTGGCGACGGCCCTGGGCCTGCTCGCCGGACTGCTGGTACCGCAGCTCTTCGGCACCTACACCGCGCTCGCCGCCCGGGCCGGCGCCGAGTACGCCGGGCCGCTCGTGGCCGCCGCGCCGCTTTGGTACCTGGTCCCGCTGCTCGTCGCCGCGGCGGCCGGCTCGGTGGGCAACGCCGGGCTGATGCTCTACTCGATGGGCCTCGACCTCGACGCCATCGTGCCGGGGGCCACCCGTACGAGGGCCACCGTGATGGCCGCGCTCGTCGCGACCGCCTTCGTCTTCTTCGGGTCCTTCGAGTGGGACGTGCAGTCCGCGATGACCTCCTTCGTCCTGCTGCTCACCGCGATCGGCACCCCGTGGGCCGTGATCACCCTGATCGGCCACGCGCGCTGCCGCGGGCGGTACGACGCCGACGCGCTCCAGGTCTTCAACCGCCGCTCGGTGGGCGGGGTCTACTGGTACCGCGGCGGCTGGAACGCCCCTGCCACCCTCTCCTGGGCCGTCGGCGCGGCAGTGGGCCTGCTCGCCGTGGCCACCCCCTTCTACGAGGGTCCGCTGCTCGCCCTGACCGGCGGCGTGGACTGCTCCTTCGTCCTGTCCGGCCTGGCCGGCGGGCTCCTCTACACGGCCCTGACCGCACGCACCTCCCCGGCGGCCGCTCCCGCCGAGGAGCCGGTGGCCGCCTGACCGGCCGTACGCACCACGCCTGTACGCGACGCGCGTACGCAGGAAGGCTCGCGCCCCGGTTCCGGGGTGCGAGCCTTCCTGCGTACGGGGGCGGGCGCGGCTAGCCCAGCGGGTGCATCCAGCCGTGCGGGTCCGCGCAGTGGCCGGTCTGGAGTTCCAGGAGGGCCTTGCGCAGGCGCATGGTGACCGGGCCGGGCTCGCCGTCGCCCTGGGTCCAGCTCGCCCGCCCGGACTTGACCGAGCCGACCGGGGTGATGACGGCGGCGGTGCCGCAGGCGAACACCTCGGTGAGGGTGCCGTTCTCGTTGTCGCGCTGCCAGTCCTCGGTGGTGAGCCTGCCCTCCTCGGCGGTGTAGCCGAGGTCGCGGGCGATGGTGAGGAGGGAATCGCGGGTGATGCCGGGAAGGAGGGAGCCCGTCAGCTCGGGGGTGACGATGCGGTCGCCGTACACGAAGTACAGGTTCATCCCGCCCATCTCCTCGATCCAGCGGTGCTCGACGGCGTCCAGCCAGACCACCTGGTCGCAGCCGTGCGAGGCGGCCTCGGCCTGGGCCACGAGGGAGGCCGCGTAGTTGCCGCCGGTCTTGGCGGCGCCGGTGCCGCCCTTGACGGCGCGGACGTACTCCTCGGAGAGCCAGACCGAGACGGGCTTGACGCCACCGGGGAAGTACGCGCCGGCGGGGGAGGCGATGACGATGAAGAGGAACTCGTTGGCCGGGCGGACGCCGAGGCCGACCTCGGAGGCGAACATGAAGGGCCGCAGATACAGGGAGGCCTCACCGGAGTCCGGGACCCAGGCGCGGTCCTGCGTGATGAGCGCGTCGCAGGCGGCGATGAACAGGTCCACCGGCAGCTCCGGCATCGCCATGCGGCGCGCGGAGGACTGGAAGCGCTCGGCGTTGGCCTCGGGGCGGAAGGTGGCGACGGTGCCGTCGGGCTGGCGGTACGCCTTGAGTCCCTCGAAGATCGTCTGCGCGTAGTGCAGCGTCATGTTGGCCGGGTCGATGGCCAGCGGCGCATAGGGGACCAGCTCGGCGTCGTGCCAGCCGCGGCCCTCGGTCCACTTGATCGTCACCATGTGGTCGGTGAAATGGCGGCCGAAGCCGGGGCTGGCCAGGATCGCCTCGCGCTCCGCGTCGGACAGCGGGTTCGAGGAGGGCTTGAGCTCGATCGTGGGCGTCGTCATGAGTGCTTGTCCTTCACCGTTGTGTATGGCGGACCGCGCTCATGCGTACCAGGACGTCCGAGCTACCCGTATTCCGCGGCCTCGCGTTCGATTATCGCGCGCGAGGGGGGTCCGGAGAAACGGGGATGTTGCGGCCCAGGGGAGATGGTGGCACCCGGGGCCGCACAGGAGAAGCCGCCGGGTCCGTTGGTGGCGACCCGGCGGCTCTTGGGAGGTGGAGCTGCCGGGTCAGCCGGCTACTCGGGCGGCGAGGGCATCGCCGATCGCGTCCGTGGAGCGGAAGGTGCCGTCACGCTCCGCGAGGTCGGCGCTGACCGCGTCCTCGATGCGGGCGGCCTGGGCCTCGTGGCCCAGGTGGCGCAGCAGGAGGGCGACGGAGAGGACCGTCGCGGTCGGGTCGGCCTTGCCGGTGCCCGCGATGTCCGGGGCCGAGCCGTGGACGGGCTCGAACATGGACGGGAAGGCGCCGGTGGGGTTGATGTTGCCGGAGGCGGCCAGGCCGATCCCGCCGGTCACGGCGGCGGCCAGGTCGGTGAGGATGTCGCCGAAGAGGTTGTCCGTGACGATGACGTCGAAGCGCTCGGGCTGGGTGACGAAGAAGATCGTCGCGGCGTCGACGTGCAGGTAGTCGGTGGTGACCTCGGGGTACTCCCGGCCGACCCTGTCGAAGGTGTTCTTCCACAGGTGGCCCGCGTAGACGAGGACGTTGTTCTTGTGGACCAGCGTCAGCTTCTTGCGCGGACGCCCGTTGGCCCGCTCGTAGGCGTCACGGACGACGCGCTCCACGCCGTAGGCGGTGTTGATGCTGACCTCGGTGGCCACCTCGGCGGGGGTGCCGGTGCGCAGCGAGCCGCCGTTGCCGGTGTACGGGCCCTCGGTGCCCTCGCGGACCACGACGAAGTCGATCTCCGGACGGCCGGCCAGCGGGGTGACCGTGTTCGGGAACAGCTTCGAGGGGCGCAGGTTGATGAAGTGGTCGAAGGCGAAGCGCAGCTTCAGCAGCAGCCCCCGCTCCAGCACGCCGGACGGGACCGAGGGGTCGCCGATGGCGCCCAGCAGGATCGCGTCGTGGTGCCCCAGGGCTTCGAGCTCCGCGTCCGGGAGGGTCTCCCCGGTGCGGTGCCAGCGCTGGGCGCCGAGGTCGTACTCCTTGGTCTCCAGCTTCACATCCTGGGGCAGGGCCGCGGTAAGGACCTTGAGGCCCTGAGCCACGACTTCCTGGCCGATGCCATCACCGGGGATCACTGCGAGATTGATGCTGGTCGACATGGCGAAACCGTACTCCCTGTCCCAGCCCTCAGACATATTGCGTCCATCATGTGGACCCGTATGGACCCGTATGGACCCGAGTGGAGCCGTCCGGGCGTCGCACGGACGCAATACGTCCGGGCCGCAGCGTGGTCAGTGGCCGGTCGCTCCGCCGTTGTCACGGCGGTCGAGGGCCCGCTGGAGGGCCGCGGCGGCGTTCTTGCGGTCGGCGTCGGCGGTGGAGGAGTGGCGGACGCGTCGGACGGCAGCGGTGGTGGGGGTCATGTGGATCGACTCCTTGAGATCACGGCGTGGCGGGGCCACGGATGAGGGGTTCCTTCAAGGCGCCGGAAGAGGCGGGGAGCGGTGCGCCGCAGGGGTTGCCTGCCAGGGGCGCGCGCTCTCGACCGCCATTCGCCGGATCGGCGAGACGTTCGGCTCCTACAAAGCTAGGCCAGGTCCCGCTGTATGTCTCCGCAATTACTCGGACTTCCTACTATCTGAGACGGTCAACCCCACGGAAGTCGCCTCCGCGCCGTGTCGTTTTCCCCCTTCTCGGACCGAAGTTCCCTGATCAGGGCCCTCACGGTGAGGGTGGCAGCCAATTGCGGGGTGGTGATGTAACCCACGTGCCGCACCGGTCCGTCCGGGCCGAGGCCGGTGATCTCGACCGACTCCCCGGCCTCGCGCAGCGACAGCTCCGGCAGGATCGCCATGCCGAGCCCGCGGCCGACCATGGTCAGCACCATGCCGTCGTCCTCGGCCTTCACGGTGGCCGGCGGGAGCCAGTCCTGGGCCCGCCACCACGCGCGGGTGCGGGAGCCGCAGTTCTCGTCCCAGTCGAGCAGCGGCAGCGCCTTCGGGTCCGGGTGCCCGGCCGGGTGGACCAGCGCGTACGCCTCCCGCACGAGCATCCCGCTCAGCAGGCCGGGCCCCGGCTCCCCGGGCCCGTCCAGCGTCGCGATCCCGAGATCGGCGCGGCCGGCGGCGACCTCACCGGCGGCGCCGGCGCCGAGCTCGCGCACCACCCGCACCTCGGGGCGGATACCGGGGTGGCGGGCGGTGAGCCGCTCCAGGACGGGCGGCAGCAGGTGCAGGACCGCGCTGCGGAAGGCCGCGATCCGCACCACCCCCGCCGGGGCACCCCGGCCCGGTGCGGCCGGGCCCGCGCCGCGTGCCTCCGCGCCCATCACCTCGTACAGCCGCAGGATCCGGCGGGCGTGACCGACGGCCCGCTCCCCCGCCGGGGTGGGCGTGGCACCCGTCCGCCCGCGCTCGAAGAGCACGGCGCCGAGCTTGGCCTCGCTGCCGCGCACGGAGTGCGAGACGGCCGACTGGCTGAGACCGAGCGCAGCGGCCGCCGCGGAGAACCCGCGGGACTCCGCGACGGCGATGAGGATCCGCAGTTCCTGCGGGAGGAGTTCGGACACCGGGGCCCCCACCTCGTTCTATGAGCGTCGTTCATGGACGTGCGTCTTCCATGAACGCAACCCCCTGCCCGGGCTGCGGATTCCTTCCTAGCGTCTGGGCCATGACCACGAAGACCGCGCACGCCGTCCACCAGATCGCCCGCCCCGCCGGCTTCCCCGCCGCCACCGACTTCGCCCGCACCTCCTTCCCCGTCCCGCAGCCGGCGCCGGGAACCGCCCTGGTGGAGAACATCCTGCTCTCGGTGGACCCCTACCACCGGGGGCTGATGGACGGCCGCGAGGGCGGATTCGAGCTGAACTCTCCGCTGGAGGGGCGCACGGTGGGGCGGGTGACGGCCTCCCGCGACCCGGGCCTGGCGGAGGGTGACCTCGTCTTCCACCGCGAGGGCTGGCGCACCCACTCCCTGGTCACCCTCGGCCGGGGCGGCACGCGCAGGCTGCGGGGTCACGAGGGCGTCCCGCTGGAGGCGTACCTCTCCATCCTGGGCGGCACCGGCCTCACCGCGTACGCCGCGCTGACCCGGACCGCGGCGCTGCGGGCGGGCGAGGACCTCTTCGTCTCCGCCGCCGCGGGCGGGGTCGGCACCGCCACCGGCCACATCGCCCGGCTGCTCGGCGCCCGCCGGATCATCGGCAGCGCGGGTTCCGCCGCCAAGGTCCGCCACCTCACCGGGACCCTCGGTTTCGACGCCGCCTTCGACTACCACGACGGCCCGGTCGGGGAGCAGCTCGCCGAGGCCGCGGCGGTGTCCGGTGGCGGCATCGACGTCTACGTGGACAACGTCGGCGGGGATCATCTGGAGGGCGCCATCGATGTCCTGCGCGAGTACGGCCGGATCGCCTGGGTCGGCGGCCTTTCGATGTACAACGGGGACCGCTCCCCCGCCGCGCCCCGCAACCTCTTCGAGGTCGTGCACAAGTCGCTCCGCCTGGAAGGGGTGCTGGTCAGCAATCACACCGGTCTCCAGGACGAGTTGGAGGACTTCCTCGTCCCGCATCTGCGCAGTGGCCGGATCAGCACCGACACCACCGTGGTGCAGGGGTTCGATCGCACGGTGGAGGCCTTCCTGGGCATGCTCGGCGGGGACAACGTGGGCAAGATGCTCGTCCGGATCGGCGGTTGATTCCGGCCACCCGGAAGTTCACCGAACTCTTACCGCGCGGCTGTGGACCTCTGGGCCGGGCGCCGCCACTCTTGCCGTCATTGTGCCGGTGGGGCACGCGGGTTGGAGGCGAGTGGCCAGTGACACCGATCAGCCGCAGAGGGTTCGTGGGAATCGGCGCCGGGCTGGTGACGGGGGCGACCCTGCCGGGGGCGACGGCCGGTTCGGCGGCGGCCGCCGCGAGCGGCACGATCGCCGACGTGAAGCACGTGGTGGTCCTCATGCAGGAGAACCGCAGCTTCGACCACTACTTCGGGCGGCTGAAGGGTGTCCGCGGCTTCGGTGACCGCGCGGCCGGCAACATCCCGGGCGGCTGGGGCACCTTCAACCAGCCCAACTGGGGTGGCCGCCAGTACCCGTGGAAGCTGAGCGCGACCCCGCCGGCGGGCGGGGCCGACGGCGAGACGCTGGCGCAGTGCAACGGGGACCTGCCGCACAGCTGGTCCTCGCAGCACGCCGCCTGGAACAAGGGCCGGATGGACAACTGGGTCCTCGGTGTCGGCAACACCCGCACCCTCGGCTACCTGGACCGCGGGGACATCCCCTTCCACTACGGGCTCGCCGACAACTACACCGTCTGCGACGCCTACTTCTGCTCCACGCTCAGCGCGACCGGCCCCAACCGCACCTTCCTGTGGAGCGGCAGGGTCGACGCCGCCAGCAAGGACGGCGGCGACGAGTCCGGGCTGACGTGGGAGACGTACGCGGAGGCCCTCCAGCGGGCGGGGATGAGCTGGAAGGTCTACCAGAACGCCCAGGACAACTACGGGGACAACGGGCTGGCCTACTTCAAGAAGTTCACCGACGCCGCCCCGGGCGACCCCCTGTGGGACCGCGGCATGGGCTCGGTCCCCAAGGTCACCGGCTCCACCCCGGACGACATCGCGGCGGCCATCCGCGCCGACGTCGTCGCCGGGACCCTGCCCCAGGTCTCCTGGGTCGTGGCGAGCGAGGCCTTCTCGGAGCACCCGTACGCCCCGCCGGGCGACGGCGCGCACTTCGTGGACCTGGTCTACCGGGCGCTGGCCGCCGACCCCGAGGTCTTCGACTCGACCGTGCTGTTCCTCAACTACGACGAGAACGACGGCTTCTTCGACCACGTGCCGCCGCCCGTCGCTCCGCCCGGGACGCCCGGCGAGTACCTGGACGGCGTCCCGATCGGTCTCGGCTTCCGCGTCCCGATGATCGTGGTGTCCCCGTGGACGCGGGGCGGCTGGGTCAGCTCCGAGGTCTTCGACCACACGTCGGTCCTGCGGTTCATGGAGACGTGGACGGCCGCCCTCGGCACCCCTGCCGCCTGCCCGAACATCAGCGCCTGGCGCCGCAGGGTGAGCGGTGACCTGACCGGCGTCTTCGACTTCGCGCACCCGGTCCGCGGGGTCCCGGCGGGCCTGCCGTCCACCGCCAAGGTGATCGGCCAGTCGACCTGCGGCCCGCTGCCCAACCCCGCGCCCCAGGACAACGCCCTCCCGGCGCAGGAGCCCGGCACCCGCCCGGCGCGAGCCCTTCCGTACCAGGTCAACGGCAATCTGGACCGTTTCGAGTTCGGCGCGGCCGGCAAGATCCTGGCCTGGTTCTCGATGACCAACCAGGGGGCGGAGGCGAAGCGGGCGGCGCACTTCTCGATCCACCCGCACCAGCACCGGGACACGGCGGCCTGGCAGTACACGGTGGACCCGGGCACCACCTCGACGGACTACTTCAACATCGGCACGGGCAGCGGCTCCGGCAAGTACGACATCTCGATGTACGGCCCCAACCGCTTCCTGCGGCGCTTCACCGGCGACGCGTCCAGGGCGGGCAAGGCGGTCGAGGTGGCGGCCCGCTTCGCCGTGGAGCCCGGCACCGGCAAGACGGCGCTCTACTTCAGGATGGCGAACACCTCGGCCTCGTCGGTCACCTTCACCATCCGTTCGAACGCCTACCGCACCGACGGCCCGTGGACCTACACCGTCCCTGCGAACTCCTCGCGCGAGGACCACTTCAACGCGGTCGCCTACAGCGGCGGCTGGTACGACTTCACGGTCCTCGCCGACTCCGACGGCACCTGGTCGCGCCGCTACACCGGCCACATCGAGTCGGGCGCGCCCAGCGTCTCCGGCTCGTGAGAGGGGCGTCCGCCCACCGGTCGCGCAACCGGTGCCTCCCGGCCACCGATCGGCCGGCGCGGTCCTGGCCCCGCGCCCGTCCGGCTCCGCACACTCGCTGCATGTCGCCCGATACCCCGCAGTGGACCCCGGTCCACGGACAGCCCTACCGTCCCGCCCCCTACCGCCCGGAGCGGATGCCGGCCGCGCGGTCCCTCGCGCGCGCGGCCGGCCTGCGCGCCCGCATGGACGAACGGCGCACCGTACGGCACTTCTCCCCCGACCCGGTGCCCGAGCAGGTCGTGCGGGACGCCGTCGCCTGTGCGGCGACCGCCCCCTCCGGCGCGCACCAGCAGCCCTGGACCTTCGTCCTGGTCAAGGACCCGCAGGTGCGCCGCCGGATCCGCGCGGCCGCCGAGCAGGAGGAGGAGCTCTCCTACGACGGCCGGCTCGGCGAGGAATGGCTCGCCGCCCTGCGTCCGCTGGGCACGGACGCCGTGAAGTCCCACCTCACGGACGCCCCGGCCCTGATCGTGGTCTTCCAGCAGCGCTACTGGCTCGGCGCGGACGGCACGAAGCACAAGCACTACTACGTCGACGAGTCGGTCGGCATCGCGGTCGGCATGCTGCTGTCCGCCCTGCACCTGTCGGGGCTGGCGGCGCTGGTCCACACGCCGAGCCCGATGCGCTTCCTCGCCCGGGTCCTGGACCGCCCGGAGAACGAGAGGGCCTTCGCGGTCGTACCGGTCGGCTACCCGGCCGACGACTGCGAGGTCCCGGACCTGGTCCGCAAGTCCCTGGACCAGGTGCTGGTGGAGGTCTAGGCGTCCCTGTCCATGCCGGGCCGGGCCGGGCAGGCCGGGCCGCGAACGGGCACCGCCCCCGCTCCGGACCTGGGGGGGGTACCGGAGCGGGGGCGGGGTGCGGGTGCCGGGGGGTGGGTGCCGGGGGGCGGTCAGCCCATGTGCGGGTAGCCGTACTCGGTCGGCGGGACCAGGGTCTCCTTGATGGAGCGGGTCGAGGTCCAGCGCTGCAGGTTGGTCGCGGCGCCCGCCTTGTCGTTCGTGCCCGAGGCGCGGCCGCCGCCGAAGGGCTGCTGGCCGACGACGGCGCCGGTGGACTTGTCGTTGATGTAGAAGTTGCCCGCCGCGAAGCGGAGCTTGTCCATCGCGTGCGCCGCCGCGTAGCGGTCCGCGGCGATGATCGAGCCGGTCAGCGCGTAGGCCGAGACGGACTCCATCTGCGCCAGCATCGCGTCGAAGCCCTCGGCGGACTCGTCCTCGTAGACGTGCACGGCCAGGATCGGGCCGAAGTACTCGGTCGTGAAGACCTCGTTCGACGGGTCGGTGCACGCGATGACGGTCGGGCGGACGAAGTAGCCCTCCGAGTCGTCGTAGGTGCCGCCCGCGACGATCTCGCAGGTCGGGTCGGCCTTCGCGCGGTCGATCGCGGCCTTGTTCTTCGCGAAGGAACGCTCGTCGATGACGGCGCCGATGAAGTTGGTCAGGTCGCGCACGTCGCCCATGGCGATGCCGTCGACCTCGGCCGCGAAGGCTTCCTTGAAGCCGTCGTTCCAGAGGGAGGCCGGGATGTAGGCGCGCGAGGACGCCGAGCACTTCTGGCCCTGGAACTCGAAGGAGCCGCGGGTCAGCGCGGTCTTGAGGATGGCGCGGTCCGCGGAGGGGTGCGCGACGACGAAGTCCTTGCCGCCGGTCTCGCCGACCAGGCGGGGGTAGGACTTGTACTTCTCGATGTTGTTGCCGACCGTCTTCCACAGGTACTGGAAGGTCTTGGTCGAGCCGGTGAAGTGGATGCCGGCCAGATCGGGGTGGGTCAGGGCCACCTCCGACACCTCGATGCCGTCGCCCGTCACCAGGTTGATGACGCCCTTGGGCAGGCCGGCCTCTTCCAGGAGCTCCATCAGCAGGACCGCGGAGTGGGTCTGCGTCGGGGACGGCTTCCACAGGACCACGTTGCCCATCAGGGCGGGGGCGGTCGGCAGGTTGCCGGCGATGGCCGTGAAGTTGAACGGCGTGATCGCGTAGACGAACCCTTCGAGGGGGCGGTGGTCGCTGCGGTTCCACACGCCGGCGGAGTTCGCCACCGGCTGCTCGGCCAGGATCTGACGGGCGAAGTGGACGTTGAAGCGCCAGAAGTCGACGAGCTCGCACGGGGTGTCGATCTCGGCCTGCTGGGCGGTCTTGGACTGGCCCAGCATGGTGGAGGCGGCGAGCTTCTCGCGCCACGGGCCGGACAGCAGCTCGGCGGCGCGCAGGATGATCGCGGCGCGGTCGTCGAAGGACATCGAACGCCAGGCCGGGGCGGCGGCGAGGGCGGCGTCGACGGCCTCCTGGGCGTCGGCCCGGGTGGCGTTGGCGTAGGTGCCGAGCACCGACTTGTGGTCGTGCGGCTGGACCACGTCGAAGCGCTCGCCGCCGCCCATCCGCTTGACGCCGTTGATCGTCATCGGGAGGTCGATCGGGTTCTCGGACAGCAGCTTCAGCTGCGTTTCGAGCCGCGCGCGCTCCGGGGTACCGGGGGCGTACGAGTGGACCGGCTCGTTGACCGGCGCGGGGACCTGGGTCACAGCATCCATGGGGCTGGTAACTCCTTGACCTAGTTCTTGGCTAGTTCTTGGTGATCATCGAGCGGAGGAAGAACAGCAGGTTCGCCGGCTTCTCCGCGAGGCGGCGCATGAAGTAGCCGTACCAGTCGGTCCCGTACGCGGTGTAGACGCGCATCCGGTGACCCTCGGCGGCGAGCCGCAGGTGCTCCTCGCTGCGGATGCCGTACAGCATCTGGAACTCGTACTCGTCCAGTTTGCGCCCCGCCTGGCGGGCGAGCTCCTGGCCGATGGCGATCAGGCGCGGGTCGTGGGACCCGATCATCGGGTAGCCCTCGCCCTCCATCAGGATCTTCATGATGCGGACGTAGGCCCGGTCGATCTCGCCCTTGTCCTGGTAGGCGACCTCGGCGGGCTCCTTGTAGGCGCCCTTGACGATCCGTACGCGGCTGCCGGCGGCGGCCAGGCGGCGCGCGTCGGCCTCCGTGCGGAAGAGGTAGGCCTGGATCACGCAGCCGGTCTGCGGGTGTTCCCGGCGCAGCTCCTCGTGGATGGCGAACATCGAGTCGAGGGTGGTGTGGTCCTCGGCGTCGAGCGTCACGGTGGTGCCGATGGCCGCGGCGGCCTCGACGACCGGGCGGACGTTGGCGAGCGCCAGCTCGTGGCCGCCCTCCAGGGACTGGCCGAACATCGACAGCTTGACCGACATCTCGGCGCTCTCGCCGAGGCCGAGCTCCGCGAGGCGCTCGATGAGCCGGAGGTAGGCGTCGCGGGCGGCGTGCGACTGCTCCACCGTGGTGATGTCCTCGCCGACGACGTCGAGGGTGACCTCCAGGCCGTCGCGCGTGAGGTCCTCCACGATCGGGATGACCTGGTCGACCGTCTCACCGGGGATGAACCGGTTCACCACGGGCTTGGTCACCGGGGCGGCGGAGACGATTCGGCGCATCTTGTCGCTGCGCGAAGCGGCGAGGATCACGGGACCCAGCACGGGGCACCTCCAGCGGGTGGCAGAAGAAAAGCGCAAGTGAAACCACCGTGAAACCTAAGGATCGCTGTGATCCTCGGCCATCGACAGCTGTCACGCATCCGTGTCCCCGATCTCATACATCTGTCTGAAGGGCGGGCCCGGCGGTGGGAGAATGGCCGGGTGAAGGGCGATTACCAGGACCTGGTCGACGAGATTTCCGCGCTGCTCGGCGCCCCGGCGACGCTCGAGAACCGGGATTTCCGCCTGATCGCCTTCGGCGCGCACGACAGCGACGACGACCAGGCGATGGACCCGGTACGGACCCGCTCGATCCTGACGCGGCAGTCGACGGCGGCGGTGCGCTCCTGGTTCGAGGGCTTCGGCATCGCGCGCGCCGACGGGCCGGTGCACATCCCGGCCGCGCCCGAGGCGGGCGTCTTCCGGGGGCGGATCTGCCTGCCGGTGCGCAACCGGGGCATCGTGCATGGCTACGTGTGGCTCCTGGACCGGGAGCCCGGCCCGGGGCCCGCGGAGCTGGCCGCGGCCATGGAGGTGGCCGAGCGGATCGGTGTCCTGCTGGCGGAGGAGGCCCGGGCGGGGGCGGACCTCTCGCGGGAGTTCCTGGCGGTGCTCACGTCGGGCCGGGGGTGGCAGCAGGACATGGCGGTGGCCGCGCTGCGGGCCGCCCTGGGCCCGGACGGGGACGGGCTGCACGCGGTGGTGTGCGTGACGCCGTGGGCCGGGGAGGCTCCGGCGTCGGTGCCGGGTGCGGCGGCGGTGTGCGTGGTACCGCGGCGCGGGGGCGGCGCAGCGGACGGCGCGGGCGGCGTCGGCGCGGGCGGCGCAGGCGCCCGCGCACTGGCGGTCCTGCTGCGGCTGCGCTCGACGGACGCGCTGGCTCCGGCCCTCGCGGCAGTGGCCCGGCTGCTGCCGCGCACGAGCGAGCCGGGATCCGCCGGCCGGTCCGCGACGGCCGGGGTCGCGGACCCGGTCCGGGCCCTTGTGGAGCTTCCCGCCGCCTGGGAGCAGGCCGTGGCCGCCGCCCGCGCGGCGCACGCGCAGCCCGGGCTGGGCCCGGTCGCCCGGTGGTCGCAGATCGGCCCCTACCGGCTGCTGGCCACCCTCGCGGCCGACCCCGTCGACGATCCGGCGGCGCGCGCCCTGCTGGGCCCGGCCCACCGCGAACTCGCCCGTACCGCCGAGGTGTTCCTCGACTGTGCGGGCCAGGCGGGCCGCGCGGCGGCCGCCCTGGGCATCCACCGCCAGACGCTGTATTACCGCCTCGGCCGGGTGGAGCAGCTGACCGGCCTCGACCTGGACGCGGGCGAGGACCGCCTGCTGCTCCACATGGCCCTGAAGGCCGCCCGCCTCAGCTGACCGCGTCCGGGTCCCGGTCCTGATCCTGATCTGCGCCCCCGTCCGGATCCGCCTCCCGGCCGGGCTGCGCGTCCTGCCGGGGGCCCGTCAGCGCCTGCGCCGCCCGCCGCATGCCCTCGGTGAACTCCTCGGCCGTGGCCGCCGTGGCCGGGTCGAACAGCCACTGGATCATCAGCCCGTTCAGCAGCGCCTGGTAGAAGGCACCGAGGGTGCGCACGTCGCGGTCGTCGAGCTGGTCCTCCGGGACGTCGGTCAGCATCGAGATCAGTCCGCGGCGCCCCTCCGCCTGCGAGCCCGCGAGCATCGCCCGCAGCTCCGGCCGCTGCTCCCGGCCCAGCGCCACCTCCAGGCTCGCCGCCCAGACGGGACCCGACTTCTCGTGCTGCGCCAGGACGCCCTCCCACAGCGCGCGGAAGCGCTCCAGCGAACCGCCCTCCCCCGCCAGGCCGTCCTGGAAGACCTGCCCCCACTCCTCCATCAGCGCGATGAAGGCCTGCGTCAGCAGGGCGTCCTTCGAGCCGTAGTGGTAGCCGATGGACGCCAGGTTCGTTCCCGAGGCGCTGACGACGTCGCGCGCGGTGGTGCGCACGAACCCCTTCTCGACCAGGCACTTCTTGGCGCCTTCGAGCAGATCTTCGCGATGTCCCATGGCTCCACCGTAGCAAGACAGCCGTTCCATACAAACGTCATAGACAACTGTTTTATACGTATGTATATTCCTCGGCATGACGAACCCCGCCGCCACGGCGCGCCTCGCCGGCCGCCGCGAATGGACCGCTTTCGCCGTCCTCGTACTGCCCCTGCTCCTGGTCTCGATGGACGTCTCCGTCCTCTACTTCGCGATCCCCGCCATCACCGAGCAGCTCGAACCCAGTTCCACCCAGCAGCTCTGGATCTTCGACAGCTATGCCTTCGCCCTCTCCGGCCTGCTGATCACGATGGGTTCGCTCGGCGACCGGATCGGCCGCCGCAGGCTGCTGCTGATCGGTGCGGGCGCCTTCGGTCTGGCCTCGGTGGGCGCCGCCTACGCGCCCAGCGCCGGGATGCTCATCGCGGCCCGCGTCCTGCTCGGCATCGGCGGGGCGACCCTGATGCCCTCCACGCTGGCCCTGGTGCGCAACCTCTTCCAGGACGCCAGGCAGCGCGGCAAGGCCATCGCCATCTGGTCCGGGGCCATGACCGGTGGCATCGCCCTCGGCTCGGTGCTCAGCGGGCTGATGCTGAACCACTTCTACTGGGGCTCCGTCTTCCTGATCAACGTGCCCGCCATGGTGCTCCTGCTGGTCCTGGTCCCGGTGCTGGTGCCGGAGTTCAAGGACCCCGCCCCCGGCCGCTTCGACCTGCTGAGCGTGCCGCTGTCCACGGCCGCCGTGCTCCCCGTCGTCTACGGGCTGAAGGAGATCGCCGCAGAAGGCTTCACGCCCCTGTACCTGGGCTGCGTCCTCGCCGGTCTGGCCTTCGGGTACGTCTTCGTCCGCCGCCAGCGCACCAGGGAGGACGCCATGGTGAGCCGGGCGCTGTTCCGGGGGCGCGGCTTCGCGGCCGGCATCGGCCTGAACACCATCGCCGCCTTCGCCATGCTGGGATCGGCCTACTTCACCACCCAGTACCTGCAGTCCGTCCTCGGCATGGGCACCCTGGAAGCGGCCCTGTGGAGCCTCGCCCCCTCGGTCGTCATCGGCGCGGCGGCCCCGGTCTCCGCCGCCCTGGCCCAGAAGGTGGAGCGGGCCTACGTCATCGCCGGCGGGTTCGTCCTCGCGGCCGCCGGCTTCGCCCTGCTCGGCCTGGTGGACACCGACTCCCTGTGGCTGCTGCTGACCGGCGCCGGGGTGCTGGCCTCGGGCATCGTCACCGTGATGTCGCTGGTCTCCGACCTGGCCCTGGCCTGCGCCCCCGCCGAGAAGGCCGGTTCGGCCGCCTCCCTCCTGGAGACGGGCCAGGAGTTCGGCGGCGCGCTCGGCATGGCCGTGCTCGGCAGCCTGGGTACCGCCGTCTACCGCGCCGATCTGGCCGGCTCCGAGCCCGTCGTACGGGAGACCCTGGGCGGCGCGGTGGCCACGGCCCGGCAGCTCGGCACAGCCGCCGGGGAGCCGGTGCTGGTCCTGGCCCGCGGAGCCTTCGTCCACGGAATGCAGTACGCGGCCTGGGGCGGTACGGCGCTGCTGCTCGCGGCGGCCGTGCTCGCCGCGGCCACCATGCGGGGGATCGAAGCCCCTGCCCCGCCCGCGGCAGGGCCGACCCCGCTCCCCGGCGCGGGCGCGCAGGAGCCGGTGTACAACTGACCCCCGCCCGTGCGGACGTCCGGCGGAACGCGGAAGGGCCCGGGGATCTGCCCCCGGGCCCTTCGCCGCGCCGGACGGATCAGGTCAGGCTGACCGTGCGCGCCGAGACGGCGCCGATCTCGGCCGAGATGTCCGCGAGGACACCGCCCGGGACTTCGGCGTCGACGGTGAGCACGCCGAGCGCCTCGCCGCCCTCCTCGGCGCGGGCGACCTGCATGCCCGCGATGTTCAGGCCGGCCTCGCCGAGGATGCGGCCGACGGTACCGACCACACCGGGGCGGTCGGCGTAGCGCAGCACGACCATCTGGTCGGCCAGCGCCAGGTCCACGTCGTACTCGCCGATGCCGACGATCTTCTGAAGGTGCTTCGGGCCCGCGAGCGTGCCGGAGACCGACACCTCCTGACCGTCCGACAGGGTGCCGCGGACGGTCACCACGTTGCGGTGGTCCGGGGACTCCGAACTGGTCGTCAGGCGCACCTCGACGCCGCGCTCCTGCGCGAACAGCGGGGCGTTGACGTAGGAGACCGTCTCGTCGACGACGTCCTCGAAGACCCCCTTGAGCGCGGACAGTTCGAGCACCTTGACGTCGTGCTGGGTGATCTCGCCGCAGACCTCGACATCGAGGCGGACCGCGACCTCGCCCGCGAGCGCGGTGAAGATGCGGCCGAGCTTCTCCGCGAGCGGCAGGCCGGGACGGACGTCCTCGGCGATGACGCCGCCCTGGACGTTGACCGCATCGGGCACGAGCTCCCCGGCGAGCGCCAGACGCACCGACTTGGCGACCGAGACACCGGCCTTCTCCTGGGCCTCGTCCGTGGAGGCGCCGAGGTGCGGGGTGCAGACGACCTGGTCGAGCTCGAAGAGCGGGGAGTCCGTGCAGGGCTCCTTCGCGTACACGTCGAGACCGGCGCCGGCGACGCGGCCCTCCTTGATGGCCGAGTACAGCGCGGCCTCGTCCACGATCCCGCCGCGGGCGGCGTTGACGATGCGGACGGACGGCTTCACCTTGTGCAGGGCCTCGTCCCCGATGAGACCGAGGGTCTCGGGGGTCTTGGGCAGGTGCACGGTGATGAAGTCGGCGACTTCGAGGAGCTCGTCCAGCGTCAGCATCTTGACGCCCATCTGGGCGGCGCGTGCGGGCTGCACGTAGGGGTCGTAGGCGACGATCTTCATGCCGAAGGCGGACATGCGCTGTGCGACCAGGACGCCGATGCGGCCGAGGCCGACGACGCCGAGGGTCTTCTCGCTGAGCTCGACACCCGTGTACTTGTTCCGCTTCCACTCACCGTTCTTCAGGGCGGTGTTGGCCTGCGGGATGTGACGGGCGGTGGCGACGAGCAGGCCGCAGGCGAGCTCGGCGGCGGTCACGATGTTCGAGGTCGGCGCGTTGACGACCATCACGCCGGCCTTGGTGGCGGCGGAGACGTCGACGTTGTCCAGGCCGACGCCCGCGCGGGCGACGACCCGCAGCTTCCGGGCGGCGGCGATGGCCTCGGCGTCGACCTTGGTGGCGGAGCGGACGAGGATCGCGTCGGCGTCGACGATCGCGGGCAGCAGCTCGGCGCGGTCCGCGCCGTTGCAGTGCCGGATCTCGAAGTCCGGACCGAGCGCCTCCACAGTGGCGGGCGACAGCTCTTCGGCGATGAGTACGACAGGTTTCGAGCTCACGTGGGTCCTCACAAGTCCAGTGCGGACGGCCGTCCCGACGGCCGCAGGCGGTGGAGGGGGCTAGCCGCGTGGAAGACGCACGACACTGTGGGCCTGACGCGTTGTGCTGAGCAGTCTATAAGCGCTGACGGGCCGGATTTCCGCCTGTACGGAAGGATCACCCTTCCGTGGTTGGCCGCCTTGGACAAGCGGGCGCGCCCTACGGCGCGTCGCGGGCCCTGGCGGCCGTCCGGCGGTGCGCGGCGCGGCCGGGGCGCGAGGGCCCCGGCCTCGCCGGTCACCGGATCAGCTCTCGCTGCTGTCGACCCAGCTCATGAGCTTGCGCAGCTTCTTGCCGGTGGTCTCCAGCAGGTGCTCCTCGTCGGCCTTCTTGTACTCGTTGTACTTCGGCAGGCCGGCCTTGTACTCGGCCATCCAGGTGTTGGCGAACTCGCCGCTCTGGATCTCGGCGAGGACCTTCTTCATCTCGGCCTTGGTGGCGTCGGTGATGACGCGGGGGCCGGTGATGTAGTCGCCCCATTCGGCGGTCTCGGAGACGGACCAGCGCATCTTCTCCAGGCCGCCCTCGTACATGAGGTCCACGATGAGCTTCAGCTCGTGCAGGCACTCGAAGTACGCGATCTCCGGCTGGTAGCCGGCCTCGGTCAGGGTCTCGAAACCGGCCTTGACCAGGGCGGAGGCGCCACCGCAGAGGACGGCCTGCTCACCGAACAGGTCGGTCTCGGTCTCCTCGGTGAAGGTGGTCTTGATGACGCCGGCGCGGGTGCCGCCGATGCCGGCCGCGTAGGAGAGCGCGAGGGCGAAGGCGTTGCCCGAGTGGTCCTGCTCGACGGCCGCGATGCACGGGACGCCGCGGCCCTCTTCGTACTGGCGGCGGACCAGGTGGCCCGGGCCCTTGGGCGCGACGAGGGCGACGTCCACGTTGGCCGGGGGCTTGATGAAGCCGTAGCGGATGTTGAAGCCGTGGCCGAAGAACAGCGCGTCGCCGTCCTTGAGGTGGTCCTTGATGGACTCCTCGTAGATCTCGGCCTGCAGCGGGTCCGGGGTCAGGATCATGATGACGTCGGCCCACTCGGCGGCCTCCGGCACGGAAACGACCTTCAGGCCCTGCTCCTCGGCCTTGGCCTTGGACTTCGAGCCCTCCTTCAGGCCGACGACGACGTCGACGCCGGAGTCACGGAGCGACAGCGCGTGGGCGTGGCCCTGGCTGCCGTAACCGATGACCGCGACCTTGCGGCCCTGGATGATGGACAGGTCGGCGTCGTTCTCGTAGAACAGCTCGGCCACTGGGATATCTCCTTGGTGCGCTGGTGTTGCACCCACCGTACGGCGGGGAACGGAATGTGAGTGTCTGGGTCTCGCCATGCGAGCCGGAGCTGGATCCGGCAGGTCAGGCGCTGCGGTCGAGGGCGCGCAGGCTGCGGTCCGTGATGGACCGTCCGCCACGTCCTATGGCGATCGTGCCGGACTGCACGAGCTCCTTGATACCGAAGGGCTCCAGCATCTTGAGCATCGCGCCGAGCTTGTCGGCGCCGCCGGTGGCCTCGATGGTGACGGCCTCCGGTGAGACGTCGACCGTCTTGGCGCGGAACAGCTGGACGATCTCGACGATCTGCGACCGGGTCTCGTTGTCGGCCCGCACCTTCACCAGGACGAGTTCGCGCTCGATGGCGTTGTGCGACTCCAGCTCGACGATCTTGAGCACGTTGACCAGCTTGTTCAGCTGCTTGGTCACCTGCTCCAGCGGGAGGTCCTCGACGTTCACGACGATGGTGATGCGGGAGATGTCGGGGTGCTCGGTGACGCCGACCGCGAGGGAGTCGATGTTGAACCCGCGGCGGGAGAACAGTGCGGCGATCCGGGCGAGGATGCCGGGCGTGTTCTCGACCAGGACGGAGAGCGTGTGCTTGGACATGTGAGGCGTTCTCTCTCTCGGCTCTCTCGGCTCAGTCGTCTTCGTTGTCGCCGAAGTCGGGACGGACGCCCCGGGCTGCCATGACCTCGTCGTTGGAGGTGCCGGCGGCGACCATCGGCCAGACCATGGCGTCCTCGTGGACGATGAAGTCGACGACCACCGTGCGGTCGTTGATCGCGTTGGCCTCGGCGATGACCCTGTCGAGGTCGGCCGGGTCCTCGCAGCGCAGGGCGACACAGCCCATGGCCTCGGACAGCTTGACGAAGTCCGGGACGCGGGTGCCCTTGCGGGGGGCGGTGGACTCGCCGAGCTGGGAGCCGACGGTCTCGTGACCGGTCTCGTCCGCGTGCAGGACGGTGTTGGAGTAGCGCTGGTTGTAGAACAGCGTCTGCCACTGGCGGACCATGCCCAGCGCGCCGTTGTTGATGATCGCGACCTTGATCGGGATGTTGTTCAGCGCGCAGGTGGCCAGTTCCTGGTTGGTCATCTGGAAGCAGCCGTCGCCGTCGATCGCCCAGACCGTGCGCTCGGGCATGCCGACCTTGGCGCCCATCGCGGCCGGGACCGCGTAGCCCATGGTTCCGGCGCCGCCGGAGTTCAGCCAGGTGCGGGGCTCTTCGTAGGCGACGAAGTGCGAGGCCCACATCTGGTGCTGGCCGACGCCGGCCGCGAAGACGGTGCCCTGGGGGGCGAGCGCGCCGATCCGCTCGATGACCTGCTGCGGCGAGAGCATGCCGTCCTCGGGCAGGTCGTAGCCCAGCGGGTAGGTCTCGCGCCAGCGGGTGAGGTCCTTCCACCAGGCGCTGTAGTCGCCGGCGTTGCCCTCGGTGTGCTCGGCCTGGACGGCCTGGATCAGGTCGGCGATGACCTCGCGGGCGTCACCGACGATCGGGACGTCGACCTCGCGGTTCTTGCCGATCTCGGCGGGATCGATGTCCGCGTGGATGACCTTGGCGAAGGGGGCGAAGCTGTCCAGCTTGCCGGTGACGCGGTCGTCGAAGCGGGTGCCGAGCGCGATCAGCAGGTCCGACTTCTGCAGCGCGGTGACGCCGGTGACCGAGCCGTGCATGCCGGGCATGCCGACGTGCAGCGGGTGGCTGTCGGGGAAGGAGCCGAGCGCCATCAGGGTGGTGCAGACGGGGACGCCGGTCAGCTCGGCGAGGACCTTCAGCTCGGCGGTCGCGCCGGACTTCATGACACCGCCGCCGACGTACAGGACCGGGCGCTTGGCCTGGCAGATGAGCTTGGCGGCTTCGCGGATCTGCTTGGCGTGCGGCTTGGTGACCGGCCGGTAACCGGGCAGGTCCAGCGCGGGCGGCCACGTGAAGGTGGTCTGCGCCTGCAGGGCGTCCTTGGCGATGTCGACCAGGACCGGGCCCGGGCGGCCGGTGGAGGCGATGTGGAACGCCTCGGCGATGGTCCGCGGGATGTCCTCGGCCTTGGTGACCAGGAAGTTGTGCTTGGTGATGGGCATCGTGATGCCGACGATGTCCGCCTCCTGGAAGGCGTCGGTGCCGATCGCCTTGGAGGACACCTGGCCGGTGATCGCGACGAGCGGGACGGAGTCCATGTGCGCGTCGGCGATCGGGGTGACCAGGTTCGTGGCGCCCGGGCCGGAGGTCGCCATACAGACGCCGACCTTGCCCGTGGCCTGCGCGTAGCCGGTGGCGGCGTGACCGGCCCCCTGCTCGTGGCGGACCAGGATGTGACGGACCTTCTTGGAGTCCATCATCGGGTCGTACGCGGGGAGGATGGCGCCGCCCGGAATGCCGAAGACGGTGTCGCACCCCACCTCTTCGAGAGAGCGGATGAGGGACTGCGCGCCCGTGACGTGCTCAACTGCGGCGGACTGCTGTCCGCCGGAACGGGGCCGCGGCTGCGGATGGTGGGCCCCGGTGGCCTGCTCGGTCATCGGCATTCTCTTCTCGAAGCTGAGGGTTTCACGAGGATTCGACTCTGTGCCAGTGCAACAAAAAACCCCTCGTGCCAGAAGGCAAGCGAGGGGAGCGCGTCGGGTGCGTTGAGCGGGGACATGCTGGTCCCGGCTTCAGCCGACGCGCTTTCCAAGTACGAGAATTCGGGTGCGCATGGCATTGACCCTCCCTCTGGCGGGAGGGTGATGTCAAGTAGGTGGGACGGGCGTCTCATTATGTGAGCCTCTGCGGGTGACCATCGAACCCCCGGGCGAACCACCGGCCAGGGCGGGTTGTACCGCCCCGCCCGGTACCGGGAACGTACCGCGCACGAGCGCGCGGCGCAGCCTGTATTCGTCGAGCGGGCCGGAGAAGGCCATCCCCTGGCCGTGGGTGCACCCCATGGCGCGCAGGGCCGTCACCTGTTCGGGGAGGTCCACGCCGTCTGCCACGGACTCCATGCCGAGGTCGTTTGCGATGCGCAACAAACCGGCGGTGATCTTGTGGAGGCGGCCGGACTCGACGACGCCTTCGACCAGGCCGCGGTCCAGCTTCAGCACGTCCACGGGCAGGCGGCGCAGCGCGCTGATGGCCGCGTAACCGCTTCCGAAACCGTCCAGGGCGATTCCCACCCCGAGGCGGTGCAGGGCCGCCAGGCGCCGCTCCAGGTCGTCGAAGGGCACCCGGGGATCGGAGACGGCCAGCTCCAGGACGAGCGCCCCCGAAGGAAGCCCGTGCCGGTTCAGCAGCGACTCGACGGACTGCAGGGGGACGGCGCGGTCCAGGAGCCGCTGGGCGGTCATCCGGACGGCGACGGGCACGTCGTGCCCGGCCCGGTACCGGTCGGCGGCCTGCTGCACGGCCTCCTCCAGCAGCCAGCGCCCGAGCTCGGCGGTGCGCGGGGTGTCGGGTGCCGCCGGGGCGGCGGGACCGGCCGCGCCCTCGCTGTGTTCGGCCACGCGGAGGAACTCCGCTGGGGTGAAGAGGATCCCCTGGGCCGAACGCCAGCGGGCCTGCGCCGCCACGGCCGTGACCTCGCCGGTGGCCAGCGAGACGACGGGCTGGTGGAGGAGGGCGAACTGCCCCTCGTGCAGCGCGGTGCGCAGCCGCCCGGCCAGCTCGGCCTTGCGCACGACCTCGGCCTGCATCTGGGGGGCGTACATCTCGACGCGGTCCTTGCCCCCCGCCTTGGCCCGGTACATCGCGAGGTCCGCGTTGCGCATCAGGTCCGAAGGGGTGAGGCCGGGGTCTGCGAAGGCGACCCCGATGCTGGCGGCGACCCGGACCTCGCTGCCGGCGATCCGGTAGGGCTGGGAGAGGGTGGTGCGCAGCCGGTCGGCGATCTCGTGCACCTGGTACTCGCGGGCGCCGCGGTCGCGGCTGCCGTCGCCGAGGATCAGCGCGGCGAACTCGTCGCCGCCGAGGCGGGCCGCGGTGTCCCCGGCCCGGACCGACTCCTGGAGGCGGCGCGCGGCCTCGACGAGCAGCTCGTCGCCCGCCTGGTGGCCGATGGTGTCGTTGACCGCTTTGAAGCCGTCGAGGTCGATGAAGAGCACGGCGGTGCTGTGGTCGCCCGCGCGCCGGCCGGTCAGGGCCTGGCGGACGCGGCGGGTGAACAGGGCCCGGTTGGGCAGGTCGGTCAGCGCGTCGTGTTCGGCGCTGTGCTGGAGCTGGGCCTGGAGCCGGACCCGCTCGGTGACGTCCCGGCTGTTGAGGATGAGGCCGCCCTGGTGGCGGTTGACGGTGGACTCCACGTTGAGCCACTCGCCGCCGCCTGACCTGAAGCGGCATTCGATGCGGGTGGTGGGCTCCTCGGTCTGGGGTGCGGCGAGGAAGCGGCGGACCTCGTGGACCACCCGGCCGAGGTCGTCCGGGTGGATGAGGGCGGCGAGCTCGGTGCCGACGAGCTCCTCGGCCTCGCGGCCGTAGACCCCGGCGGCGGCGGGGCTGACGTAGTGCAGGGTCCCGGTGGGTGCGGCGATCATGATGACGTCGCTGGAGCCCTGGACCAGGGAGCGGAAGTGGTTCTCCTTCTGGGCCAGCTCCTGGGTCAGCGCGATGTTGTCGAGGAGCATGATGCCCTGGCGGATGACGAGGGCGAGCACCACGGTGCAGCCGGTGAAGACGACCATCCGGTCGACCTTCCGGCCGTCGACGACGTTGTAGAGGATCCCGAGCGTGCACACGGCGGCCGCGAGGTACGGGGTCAGGGCGGGCAGTGAGCCGGTCAGGGGACGGCTGTGCGGCCGTTCCCCGCGCGGGGGCGCGACGGGCGCCGGCGGCTGCAGGCGCCCGGCGCCCCAGGGCGCGTAGGCGAGGAGCAGGGAGCCCGCGAACCAGCCGGCGTCGAGCAGCTGTCCGGACTGGTACTCCGCGCTCAGCAGCGGCGAGGTGAACAGCGCGTCGCTGAGCACGGTCAGGGCGAGCGCGGCGATGGCGGTGTTGACGGCGGAGCGGTTGGTCTCCGACCGCCGGAAGTGCAGGACCAGGACCATCGAGACCAGCGCGATGTCGAGCAGGGGGTAGGCGAGGGAGAGCGCGGCGCGCGGGACGCTGCCGGGGGCGCCGGACTGGGCGGTCCGTGCGGCGTGGGCCAGGGCCAGGCTCCAGGAGAGGGTGAGCAGGGAGCCGCCGATGAGCCAGGAGTCGAGCCCGAGGCAGACCCACCCGGCGCGGGTGACCGGGCGCTTGGCGAGGACGAGCAGGCCCACGATGGCGGGCGGGGCGAAGCAGAGGAAGGCGAAGTCGGCGAGCGAGGGTTTCGGCACGGCTTCGCCGAGGATCACCTCGTACCAGCCCCAGACCGCGTTGCCGCAGGCGCCCATGAGGGAGGAGAACGCGAACAGGAGCCAGGCCGGGCGTTCGCGGCTGTCGATCGAGCGGGCGTAGGAGTAGCAGGAGACCGCGGCGAGCAAACCGGCGGCGCTCAGTCCGAAGTCGCCCATGATCTCGGCTACTTCCTCGGACCCCCAGTTGAGGGCGGCGCCGACTGCGTACCCGCCGCTGACCACCGCGAGGAGCACCTGCATGGCCAGGGCCTTGCCGCCGCCCGAGAGGGACGGGCGGTTCAGGAGCGCCGCCCCCGGCGCGCTCACCGGTCCCCCTCGTCGGCTGGTTCCGGCGCACCCCATCGTCGTCGCCTCCGGCGGCTCTGCCGCGTCGGATCCTTTGTCCATTGGCCGTGCATCGCCCGTCGCCCCCAAAGTGTCCGATCACTCCCCGCGCCAGACGTTCGTGGCGCAGCCCCTTGGTCCGGACGATACACCACTTTCGTCACTCAGGGACATACTTTCTCTACGCTCCGTTACCACCAAGGGAGTTGCGCCCACAGAACGCATCCGAACGACTGCGGAGCGTACACATTACGGGTCACTCGGCGCCGGTGATCAGTACCGTGTGTTCCACCGGGTCCCCGGCGGCGAACCGGGTGAGCTGGCGGGCCAGCATCCGCTTGGCCCGCGGCTCGAACGCGGTGCTGCTGCCCCCGACATGAGGGGTGATCAGGACGTTGGGGGCGCGCCAGAGCGGGTGTCCGGCGGGCAGCGGCTCCGGGTCGGTGACGTCGAGCGCGGCGCGCAGCCGGCCCGACTCCACTTCCGCCAGCAGGGACCCGGTGTCGACGACGGGGCCGCGGGCGACGTTCACCAGCAGGGCGCCGTCCTTCATCCGGGCCAGGAACCCGGCACCGGCCAGCCCTCGGGTGGCGTCGGTCAGGGGGGTCGTGAGGATCACCACGTCCGCCTGCGGGAGGAGTTCGGGCAGATCGGCCAGGGCGTGGACGGGCCCCCGTGCGGTGGCGCGCGCCGAGCGCGCGACGCGGGTGACGCGCGCGCACTCGAAGGGCGCGAGCCGGTCCTCGACGGCCGCGCCGATGGACCCGTAGCCGATGATCAGTACGGACTTGTCGGCCAGCGCCTCGTAGACGCCGAAACGCCACTCCTCGCGGTCCTGGCCGCGGACCATGCCGGGGATGCCGCGCAGGGAGGCGAGGGTCAGGGTGAGGGCGAGTTCGGCGGTGCTCGCCGTGTGGACCCCGGCCGCGTTGCACAGCCGCACGCCCGGCCGCAGCGCGCCCACGCCGCCGAGGATGTGGTCCATGCCCGCGGTGAGGGTCTGGACGACCCGGAGGGCGGGCATGGCCGCCAGCGGGCGCACGGCGACCTCCGGGGGCTTCATGTACGGGGTGACGTAGAAGACGCAGTCGGCCGGATCGGCCGGGAAGGTCTCCTCTCCGTCCCAGCGGCGGTACCGGAAGGAGTCGGGGAGGCCCTCGACCTCGTCGGCGGGGTAGGGGAGCCAGACGTCCCCGGTCTGTGCAGTCATGATCACGAGGCTATGCCAAGGCATCCGGATCAAGCCGTTAGTTTGATTGCCGGAACGGGAGGGGGACGCACGGGTGGAGCGCAGGTCGATCGGGGCGGGAGCGCTGACGGTGGGCGCCATCGGGCTCGGGTGCATGCCGATGACCTGGGCGTACGCGCCCTCGCGGCGGGACGGAGCGCAGTCGCTGGCCTCCGTGCACACGGCGCTGGACCTCGGTTCGAACCTGCTGGACACCGCCGACGTGTACGGGCCTTACACGAACGAGTTGCTGCTGGGGCGGGTGCTGCGCGAACGGCGGTCCGAAGCGTTCGTTTCGGCCAAGGTGGGGCTGCGGGTGGGCGACCAGCACGTGGTGGCGGACGGGCGGCCCGGCTACCTGCGCAGGGCGTGCGACGCGTCACTGCGGCGGTTGCGGACCGATGTGATCGACCTCTACCAGCTGCACCGGGTGGATCCGGACGTGCCGGTGGAGGAGACGTGGGGGGCGATGGCGGAGCTGGTGGGCGCGGGCAAGGTGCGCTCGCTCGGCTTCTGCGCGCTGGGGGCGGGGGCCGGGCCGGGGGCCGGGCGGCGCGGGGACCGGGCGTACCGGACGACCCTGCGGCACCTGGACCGCATGCAGCAGGTCTTTCCGGTGAGCGCGGTGCAGGCGGAGCTGTCGGTGTGGTCTCCGGAGGCGGCGTGGCAGCTCCTGCCCTGGTGCGCGGCGCGCGGGGTGGGCCTGCTGGCGGCGATGCCGCTGGGCAGCGGCTTCCTGACCGGAACGCTCACGCCGGGCGAGGGTTTCGAGTCACAGGACGTCCGGGCCCGGCACCCGCGGTTCACGGCGCACGCGATGGCCTCGAACCAGACCCTGGTGGCGGGGCTGCGCCGGGTCGCCGGGCGGCACGGGCCCGGGGTCACGGTCGCGCAGGTGGCGCTGGCGTGGGTGCTGGCGCAGGGACCGCAGGTGGTTCCGGTGCCGGGGGCCGACCGGGCGCTGTGGGCGGCGGAGAACGCGCGGGCCGCGGAGGTGCGGCTGACGGCGGGCGACCTGGACGAGATCGCGGGCCTGCCCGGCGTGGTGGGAGCCTGGGACTGACACGGCCGGAGCGGGCGGTGGCGCGCGGGTGGCGCCCGGCGGGCGGTGCCGAGCGGGCGGCGCCCGGCGGGTGGTGCCGAGCGGGCGGCGCCCGGCGGGTGGTGCCGAGCGGGTGGCGACGGCCGTGCCCGGGTGCGGGACGCCGGCCGGTGCCGGGCCGGTCGGTCGTACGGTCTCGGGACGGTTTGGCCGGGCCGGGCCGGCCAAACCCACTCGATCGGGTGTACGACCGGCGGAACTTCGGTCACCTCCGCGGCTGTTGGGACAGGTGGAAGGGCAGGATCGCGGGAGCGGAAGGGAGCAGGGCGATGCGGTACGGGAGTTCTCCGGACGGGCGTCTGCGGGCAGGGCGAGCAGAGCGGGCAGAGCAGACGGGGCAGGCGGGGTACGGATTCCCGGCCGGGCGGCGCCGGGGCGTGCTGGCGGCGGTCGCGCTGGCCGGGTGCGGCGCCCTGTTGGCGGCGGCGTGCTCACCGGCGGGCGCTCCGGGCGCCGGGCCGGGGGGATCACCACCGGGCGCGGCCGTGTCCGGTTCGGTACCACCGGGCCCGTCGGGGAGCGCGTCCGCCTCGCCGCGGGCGGCCGGCCCGCCGGCCAAGGGCGCGGTGACGGTGACCGGCGAGGTGGCCAGGGGACTGGAGTCGCCGTGGGGCGTGGGTCCGCTGCCCGGCGGGGACCTGCTGGTCGCCTCCCGGAACAAGGGGACGATCAGCAGGGTCGCGGCGGGCTCGGGCGCGGTGACGGAGATCGGCGAGGTGCCCGGGGTGTCGCCGGGCGGGGAGGGCGGGCTGCTGGGCCTCGCGCTGTCGCCGTCCTTCGCCTCGGACCGGCTGGTGTACGCGTACTTCACCACGGAGTCGGACAACCGCATCGCGCGGATGCGCTATGACGAGCAGCGGCCCGCCGGGCAGCAGCTGGGCGCGCCGGACACGGTGTTCCGGGGCATTCCCAAGGGCCTCGTGCACAACGGCGGCCGGATCGCCTTCGGCCCGGACAAGATGCTGTACGCGGGGACGGGTGAGACCGGTGACACGGCGCTGGCGCAGGACCGCGCGTCGCTGGGCGGCAAGATCCTGCGGATGACCCCGGACGGGGATCCCGTGCACGGCAATCCGGAGCCGGATTCGGTCGTGTACTCCTACGGGCACCGCAATGTGCAGGGCCTGGCGTGGGATGCGGACAAGCGGCTGTGGGCGGCCGAGTTCGGACAGAACACCTGGGACGAGCTGAATCTGATCGAGCCCGGCGCGAACTACGGGTGGCCCGAGGCCGAGGGGAAGGCCGGCAGACCGGGCATGCGCGATCCGGTGGCCGTCTGGAGACCCGACGAAGCCTCGCCCAGCGGGATCGCCTGGGCGCAGGGGTCCGTGTGGATGGCCGGGCTCAAGGGCGAGCGGCTGTGGCGGATACCGCTGGCAGGCGCGGAGCCGGTGGCGCCGCCGGAGCCCTTCCTGGAGGGGCAGTACGGCCGGCTGCGCTCGGTGGTGGCCCTCGGCGGGGACAGGCTGCTGCTGGTCACGAGCGAGACGGACGGGCGCGGGTCGCCGCAGGCGGGCGACGACAGGATCCTGACGCTGACGGTGCGGTGACCGGCACGGCCCCCCGGGGGACGGCAAGGAGTGGTGGGCGCGGTGTCCAACAAGATCGAGGAACTGTTCGTCCCGGGACGCAGGAACACGGAGGAGGAGAGGAAGCGCCTGGAGCTGTCCCGGGTCGACGTCGATGACGGCGACCCGGGGCGGGGGCCGATGGACCTCGAATCCGGCCGGGTGGTCATACGCCTCGACGAGCGGACGCCGGCGGAGGGCTGAGCGGTCCGGACGGGGCGAAGAGCCTCAGCCGGTGGGCTAGGGCGGCCGCCTCGCCGCGGCCCGTGACACCCAGCTTGGCCAGGATGTTCGAGACGTGCACACTCGCCGTCTTCGGGGAGATGAAGAGTTCCTCGGCGATCTTGCGGTTGGTGCTGCCGGCCGCCACCAGGCGCAGTACGTCGCGTTCGCGGCTGGTCAGGCCGAGCGCCTCGACCGGGTCGGCCGGGGGTACGGGCGGGGCCGGGTGGGTGTCGGCGGGGGTCAGCGGGATCCGGGCGCGCTGCGCGAGCAGGGCCAGGTCCTCCCGAAGCCGGCGCGAGCCGAGCCGGTCGGCGGTGGCGTGGGCGTCGCGGAGCAGGGCGGTCGCCGGCTCCCGGTCGCCGCCGGCGGCCAGCAGCGCCTCGGCGAGCCGGTGGCGGGCCCGGGCCAGGAGGTACGGGCGCTCCAGCGGGCCGATGGCCGCTTCCACGGCGGTCCAGTCGGCGACGGTGTCCCGGGCCTCGGCCCGCAGCAGCTCGGCCCGCAGGTACTCGGCGTGGGCCGCCCAGAGGGGCACCGGAACGGCGAGCTGACGGGCGGCGGCGCGCAGCGCCTCCAGGGCTTCCTCCCGGCCCGCTTCGGCGGCGGGCAGGCCCCGGGCGTCGGCCTCGGCGGTGGCGGCGGCGAGGAGGAGCGGCCAAGCGTAGCGGTGCTGCCCGAGCGGGAATCCGTAGGCGATGGCGGCGCCGACCTCGGCGCGGACGTCGGCGATGCGGCCCTCGCCCGCGGCGACCCCGACGGCGAGGCGGTAGAGCGGTATCCGGTGCTGGGGCTGGGTGTCGTGTGTGCCGAAGTGGGCGTGTGCGGCGGCGAGTTGATGGGCCGCCTCGGTCTGCTCGCCGCGGGCCAGGGCGAGGTAGGCCAGCCGCGCTGAGGCGGAGCCCCGCGGGGCGGCGCTCTGGCCGACGAGCAGGGTGCGGCGGGCGGCCTGGGCGGCCTCGTCCCAGCGGCCGAGGTTGTAGAGGCTCTCCGCCATGTTGCCGCGCACCCAGGCCTCGGTGTCCAAAAGGCGCGATCTGCCGACGAGTTCGAGGCCCTCTTCGGCCAGTTCGACCGCTTCCCGGGACCGTCCCACGGCTTCCAGCTGGGAGGTGAGGTTGATGTGCGCGCGGCCCGCGAGCATGGTGAGGCCGAGTTCGGTGGCACGGTCCTTGACCGCGCGCAGCTCGGCGAACCCGGCTTCGTCGGCGCCGGAGTCGGTGAGCAGGCAGCCGACGGTGATCCGGGCGTTGAGTTCGATCTCCTCGGCGCCGACCATCCGCGCGTAGGCGACGGCGCGTTCGGCGGCGACGAGGTTGCCGGGGCCGGGGTCGTGGAGCATGCCCCAGCCCGCGGCCCGCACGAGTACCTCGGCGTGGACGTGGGACGGAGGCTGCCCGCGGACCAGTTCCTGCGCCTTGGCGATCTCCTCCCAGCCGTCGCTGCGGCCGAGGCCGGCGACCAGCCGGGAGCGTTCGGTCCAGAACCACGCGGCCCGCAGCGGGTCGGAGTCCTCCTGGAGCAGGCGCAGCGCCGTCTTGGTGATCTTCAGGGCGCGTTCGCGCTCCCCGCCGTAGCGGGCGGCGACGGTGGCCTCGGCCAGCAGGTCGAGCCGCCGGAGCGGGGTGGTGGCCGGGTCGCAGCCGCAGGGCGGGTACACGTCGGTGTAGTCCGCCGGGCGCAGTGACTCACGGACCTCCGCGGGAGCACTTTCCCACAGGTCCATGGCCCTCTCCAGCAGGCGCAGTTGCTCGGAGTAGGCGTGCCGGCGGCGGGCGGCCACGGAGGCGGCCAGGACCGCGGGCAGCGCCCGGGCGGGGTCGTTCGCGTGGTACCAGTGGCTGGCCAGGCGGATGACCCGTTCCTCGGCGCGGATGAGGGACCCGTCGGACTCCAGCGCCTCGGCGTAGCGGCGGTTGACGCGGGAGCGCTCGCCGGGCAGCAGGTCGTCGCTCACGGCCTCGCGGACCAGCGAGTGGCGGAAGCGGTAGCCGTCGCCGTCGCTGGTCGCGAGGAGGATGTTGGCGCCGACCGCGGCCCGCAGGGCCTCGATGAGCTCGTCCTCGGTGAGTGCGGCGACGGCACGCAGCAGCGGGTACTCGACGGTGGAGCCGCCTTCGGCGACGAGGCGCACCACGCGCTGGGCCTGGTCCGGGAGGACTTCGACGCGGACGAGGAGGAGGTCGCGCAGGGATTCGGTGAGCCCGGTGCGGCAGCCGCTGGCCCGTGAGGCGACGAGTTCCTCGACGAAGAAGGCGTTGCCGTCGGAGCGGTCGAAGACGGAGTCCACGAAGTCCTCGGCGGGCTGCGAGGCGAGGATGCCGGCGAGCTGGCGGCGCACCTCGGCCCGGTTGAAGCGGGGCAGTTCGATGCGCTGGACGGTGCGCAGCCGCTCCAGTTCGGCGAGGAGCGGGCGCAGCGGGTGGCGGCGGTGGACGTCGTCGGCGCGGTAGGTGGCGACGATGACGAGCCGGCCGCTGTCCAGGGTCCGGAAGAGGTAGGAGAGCAGGTGCCGGGTGGAGGTGTCCGCCCAGTGCAGGTCCTCCAGGACGAGGACGACGGTGTGTTCGGCGGCGAGCCGCTCCAGCATCCGGGCGGTGAGTTCGAAGAGCCGGGCGGTGCTCTCCTCGTCGTGCGGGCCGCGCGGGGTCTCGCCCAGTTCGGGCAGGATGCGGGCGAGTTCGTCCTCCTGGCCGGCGGCCGCGGCGGCGAGTTCCCCGGGGAGCCGGCGGAGCAGGAAGCGCAGCGCCGTCGAGAACGGGGCGAAGGGAAGGCCCTCCGCCCCGATCTCCACACAGCCGCCGACGGCGACCACGGCGCCCCGCCGGGCCGCCTCGCAGAGGAACTCCTCGGTGAGGCGGGTCTTGCCGACCCCTGCCTCTCCCCCGATGAGCATCGCCTGCGGCTCCCCGCCGGCGGCGCGGGTCAACGCGTCGGTGAGTACGGCCAGTTCGTCGGCTCGGCCGACGAACACCGGGCTGACAGATCTGGTCTCCACGTCGCCGAGCATCGCACAGACGTCCTGCTCCCCGGCACTCGTTATCGGTGCGCTGCTCATCACGTGCCCGTCCACGCGGTCGGCGTGGCCGGCTACGCGGCGCGGGCGAAGCGGCCGCGGTGCCCCCTCACCGACCCTTCGCGTTCGCGGCTGCGCGAGGAGGGGACGCGGCGCGCCTTCTCGGCCTCGCGGGCGAGCCGGTAGGCGTCGGCCTCGCGGATCAGGTCGGCGCTGCGGGCGGTGGCGATCTCGTACTCGAACATCTCGTACTCCCTGGTTGCGTTGCTCGGGCACCTCGTTCGGTGTGGTCCCAGCTTCGCGTCCCAGGGGGTACCGCCACATCGGTCGCATGCCGCATCTGCCGGGGGCAGGGGGCCTTAGTCCGGGGCCGGGGGTTTCCCGGGCGGGCGCGGCGGCCCTAAGGCAGTGCCTGGTGCTGTGACAGCACCAGCGCGGTGAACCTTCCCGGTCACAGCACTAGCCGGCCGCCTTGGGGATGGTGAGGAGGAGGTCGAAGTACATGAGGACGAAGAGCACGACGCCGAGGGCGCCGAGGGCGACGCCGGCCCAGGAGACGGACCGCACCCAGGCGGGAAGGGTGCGCTGGGGGGTGCTGAAGGCGGGGAGGGCCAGCACGAAGACGGCGACGAGCAGGGCGACCGTGGAGAAGACGCCGTTCACGAGCGCGGTGCTGTGCCAGGGGCCGGCGAACTGGGCGGCGATCTGGGCGTTGGCGTCGGCGCTCTGCGTCAGCTCCAGCCGGCCGGTGATGCTCGAACGCTCGGACACGATGCCGGCGACCCAGCTGCCGCTGAGGGCGACCAGCGCGAGACCGGCGGAGACGATCGCGGCGGCCGCGGATCCGACGTGGCCCGGCTCCCCGGTCCCGGCGCGGTCCTCGTCGTAGGCGTCGTCGCCCAGGTCCGCGTCCGTGAGCGCGTCCCCGTCCGTGAGCGCGTCCGTGTCCGTGAGCGCGTCCGTGTCCGCGTCCGTGGGCGCGGAGGCGATCCCGGCCTTGGCGGGCTCGGGGGTTTCGGCAGTGTCGGGGCCGGCCTTGGTGGTGTCCGCCTCGGCGGCCTTCGGGGCGGGGGTCTTCGTGGTGTCCATGCGGGGCACGGTAGGCGGACTGTCTGAGAGGTTCATGAGAAATCCGCCGGACCCCGCGGTGGCGGGGCCGGGGCGGGGACCGGGCGGTGTCAGGCCGGGCGGGCCGCGGCCCATTCGGGGGCGAGGAGCGACCAGATCTCGGTGTCCTGGCGGACGCCCCGGTGGAGGTGGTTCTGCCGCAGGACGCCCTCGCGGGTCATCCCGAGCCGTTCGGCGACGGCGATGCTCTTCCCGTTGGCCGGGGAGGCCCGCCATTCCACGCGGTGCATGCCGCGCTCGCCGAAGGCCCAGTCGATCAGGACCCGGCAGGCCCTGCTCACCAGGCCGCGGCCGGCCGCGGCGGGCTCCAGCCAGCAGCCCGCCTCGCAGGTACCGGTCGCGGGCTCGAAGACGCGGAAGAGGACGCCGCCGACGAGGGTCCCGCCGACCCGGATGCCGTAGATGCGCCCGGCGTCCTCGGCCGTCTTGCGCGCGTAGCCGGTGAGGAAGGCGCGCGCCGAATCGAGGTCGGTGACGAGGTCGGCCAGCGCGATGTGCTCGCCGATGTAGTCACGCCCGCGGTCCATGTGCGCGAGGAATTCCCCGGCGTGCCAGGGCTCCAGCGGGAACAGCCGGGCGTCGTCGGTGAGGTCTATGGAGAACATGCGGTCCTTTTCACTGGTCTCGTGCGGCGGGTCGCCGGATCACCGTGGCGCCGTGACGGGCTCGGCGCCGTCGCCGCTCGTGACGGGTCCGGCTCCGGGCCGCTGTACCGGGATCTTTCCATGGTCCCGGCATGCGGGGGCTCGATGCCGATCCGGGGCACCCGGCCGGGCCGGTCAGCCCGCGAGCGGGTTGCAGGAGTCGGCGCCGGCCGCATCGCCCGGCCCGTCGACGCGGTAGCCGGGGATCGAGGGCCAGCGGACGGTGAGGACCACCGCGTCCTCCTCCGCGTACCAGGAGTGGTCGACGCCGCGCCCCCAGAGCACGTAGTCGCCCTGCTCGGCCAGAACGACGGTCCGGCCGGGGAACTCCAGCCGGAAGCGCCCGCTGATCAGCACCAGCAGCGCCGTGCGCTTCTCCGCGGTCGCCCACCGCTCCCGGGCGTCGCCCTTGGGGTGGACACCCCATTTGATCTCGACGTCCTCGCTGTGGCGCGGGTCGGAGGGGTCCTTGAAGTGGCCGAGGAGCCAGCCGCGGTCCGCGGCGGCATCGGGGGTGGCCTTGCCGGTGTAGATGGTGGAGTCGTCGTTCACGGGGCGAGGTTAATGCAGTTGTGCGGCAGGTCCGCTCCCTGGTCAGCTGGCCGGATGACGATGGATGCCGGTGAACTGCGCGAGGTCCGCGACCGCTACGACGCCCAGCTGCGCCGGGGCGCGCAGCCGGACGCGGCCCTGGCCCGCGTGGAGCGGGCGGGTGCGGTCGTACGGCAGTCGGTGCCCGGGCTCGGCTGGAACGGCGTGCTCTGGTCGGACCTCGACGAGATGTCGGCGGATGCGGAGATCGCGGCGCAGGTGGCGTTCTTCGCGGGGCGCGGGGCGGCGCAGTTCGAGTGGAAGCTCTACGACCACGACCGCCCGGCGGACCTCGGGGAGCGGCTGCGGGCCGCGGGTCTGGTCCCGGAGCCGCCGGAGACGCTGATGGTGGGGCGGGTGGCGGACCTCGCCGGACTGCCCGTGGAGCCGCCGCAGGGGATCACCCTGCGGGTGGTGACGGACGAGGCGGGGGTGGATCTGATGATGGACGTCCACGCACGGGCCTTCGGGACGGAGCGGCCGCAGATCCGGGAGCAGGTGCTGAGCCTGCTGAGGGACGAGCCGGACGCCATCGCGGCGGTGGTGGCGATGGAGGGTGAGACCCCGGTGAGCGCGGCCCGGATGGAGATGCCGCCGGGCACCTCGTTCGCGGGCCTCTGGGGCGGCGGGACGGTCCCGCGGTGGCGCGGCCGCGGCGTCTACCGCTGCCTGGTCGCGCACCGGGCCCGCCTGGCGGCGGCGCGCGGCATCCCCTACCTCCAGGTGGACGCGTCGGCGGAAAGCCGCCCGATCCTGGAGCGGCTGGGCTTCGGGGTGCTGGGGGTGACGGTCCCCTACCTCTGGACGGCGCCGGCGCCGCCCCGGGACACTTCCGCGGCCCCGGGCGGGCGGGCATGATCACCGGCATGGAACGCATCGACCCGCCCCTCACCGGCCACGAGCGCGAGACCCTCCGCGCCTACCTCGACTACCACCGCGCGACCCTCGCCCTGAAGTGCGAGGGGCTCGGGGACGAAGAGCTGCGCCGCGCGGCAGTGGCGCCGTCCACCCTGTCCCTGCTGGGCCTGGTCCGGCACATGGCCGAGGTCGAACGGCACTGGTTCCGGCGCGTCCTGGCCGGCGAGGACCTCCCGCACCTGTGGTCGGACTGCCACGACTTCCAGGCCGCCTACGACGCCTGCGGCTCGACCCGCGCCGAGGCGTTCTCCGCCTGGGAGGCCGAGGTGGCCCACGCCCGCCGGATCGAGGCCGCCGCGCCGTCCCTGGACGTGACGGCGTACGTGCCGAGCTGGGGGAAGGACGCCTCGCTGCGGCTGATCATGCTCCACCTCGTCCACGAGTACGCGCGCCACAACGGCCACGCCGACCTGCTCCGCGAGGCGGTGGACGGCGTCACCGGAGACTGAGTCCGGCCGGGCGGCGCACCGGGTGGGCGATCACCGACCACACACGGGGCCTATAGTTAGGCCAGCCTTACCTAATGCCGCCCCGTGGGAAGAGTGTGAGCAGCGTGAGCAGTGTGAGCGGCGACAGCGGCGCGGGGACCTCCGGCGCAGCCCGCGCCCGGACCTACGGCACCTACGAGGTCTTCCGCGACCCCTTCGGCATCCCGCACCTGCGGGCCTGCGACGCCCTCGGCCTCGCCTACGCGCAGGGCCGCGTCACCGCCTTCGACCGCGCCTGGCAGCTGGAGGTCGAGCGGCACCGCGCCCAGGGCTCCAGTGCCTCCTTCCTCGGCGCCGACTGCGTGCCCTGGGACAGGTTCGCCCGCCAGGCCCGCATCGCCGACACCGCCCGCCGCTGCCACGAGGCCCTCGACCCCGGGACCGCCGCCTGGGTCGGCGCCTACGTCGACGGCGTCAACGACGGGCTCGCCGCCGGCGCCGCGCGCGACGAACGCTTCGCCCGCACCGCACTGGCGCCCGCACCCTGGGAGCCGTGGGTCCCCCTCGCCGTCTGGACCGCCACGCACATCCTGTTCGCCGGCTTCGCCACGAAACTGTGGCGCGAGCGCGTGGCCGGCGCCCTGGGCGAGGAGGCCGTCACGCTCTTCGCCACCGACGGGCCCGGCACCGCCGGCAGCAACGGCTGGCTGGTGCCCGGCGACCGCACCGCGAGCGGCGCGGCGATCATCGCGGGCGACCCGCACCGCTTCATCGAGGATCCGGGCGTCTACCAGCAGATCCGTCTCTCCTGCCCGGAGTACGACGTCCTGGGCCTGGCCGTCCCCGGCGTCCCGGGCCTGCCCCACTTCGGGCACACCGGCGCCGCCGCCTGGGCCATCACCAACGCCATGGCCGACTACCAGGACCTGTACGCGGAACAACTGCGCGGCTCCGGCTCCGCCGTGGAGGCGCTCGGCCCCTGCGGCACCTGGGAGCCGGTGCACCGCCACACCGAGACCATCACGGTGGCCGGCGGCGCGGACGTCGAGGTGGAGGTCCTGGAGACGGCCCGCGGCCCCGTGGTGGTCCACGGCGGGACCGGCCCGTCCGGCGGCGCCCACCGCGCCGATCCGGCCGGCGCCGCCCCCGCGGCCGGGATCGCCCCACGGTCGCAGACCCTCTCCCTGCGCTACCCGCCCCGCGTCCGCCGCGATCTCGGCTTCGCCGCCCTGCCCGCCCTCCTGCGCGCCCGGACCGTCGCCGACATCGACCGCGCCCTCGACGGCTGGGCCGAGCCCGTCAACGTCGTCCACGCCGCCGACTCCGAAGGCGGCCTGCTGCACCGCGTCGCGGGCGCGGTCCCCCTGCGCGACCGCGCCAACGGGCTGCGCCCGGTCCCCGCCCGGGACCCGCGCTACGCCTGGCAGGGCTGGGCCCAGACCCCCGCCGAACCCGTGCGGGGTTTTGCCGTCATGGCCAACGCCCGCGGCATCGCCGCACCGCTCGGCGTGGAGTTCGCGCCCCCGCACCGCGCCGACCGCATCCGCGAGCTGCTCGGCGCCGGCGCGAACTGGTCCCCGAGGGCGATGGCCGACGTGCACGGGGACACCCGTCTGGCCTCCGCCGAGCCGCTGCTGGCGCTGCTGCCCCCGCTCGGTGAGCTCTCCCCCGCGGCGGCGTCCCTGCGTGCCCGGCTGCTGGCCTGGGACCGGCACATGGCGGCGGACAGCGCCGACGCCACCGTCTTCTCCGCCTTCCGGAGCGCGACCGTACGCCGCCTCGCCGCCGACCCCGTCTTCGCCGACCTGGCCGGCGCCCCCACCGGCCCGGAGGTGTTCCACCCCTGGCTGCACCTCGTCCCGCGGGTCGGCTACGCCCTCGAAGGGCTGCTGACCACCTCCCTCCTGCCACAGCTCGACCGCGCCGCGCACGTCCGCGCCGCCCTGGAGGAGACGGCCGCCGCCTGCGCCCCCGACGTCCCCTGGGGGCAGGTGCACCGGCTCGCCCCCTGGTCGGCGCTGCCGGATGCACAGGCACAGTGGCCCGGCCTCGGCGGCGACCACGACTGCGTGAACGCGTCCTCCTCCGTCCCCGGCGTCACGGACCTCACCTCCCGCGCCTCGGCGGCCCGTTACGTCTGGGACCTCGCCCGCCGCGAGGACAGCCTCTGGGCGGTCCCGCTCGGCGCGGACGGCGTCACGGGCACCCCGCACCACCGCGACCAGCTGCCCCTGTGGGCGCGCTGCGAACTCGTCCCGGTCGTCACCGACTGGGCCCGGCTCACCAAGGAATCGATATGACAGCCCCCGCCAGGCAGCCCGTGTACACCCGCCTCGTGGAGGGCTTCGGCACGGTCACCATCACCCCGGTCGACCCCGCGGCCGACGCGGCCCTGATCCACAGCTGGGTCAGCGAGGAGCGGGCCCGCTTCTGGGGCATGGCCGGCGCCGACCGCGAACTCGTCCGGGAGATCTACGAGGACGTCGACCGCCGCACGACCCACCACGCCTACATGGTGGCCCGGGACGGCGAGCGGGTCGCCCTCTTGCAGACGTACGACTGCGCCGAGGACCGGATCTGCGAGTGCTACGAGGTCCAGCCCGGGGACGTCGGCGTGCACCTGCTGATCGGCCCGAGCGGGGGCCGCGCCGAGCGCGGCTTCAGTGCGGGGCTGATGACGGCCTTCATGGCCTTCGTCTTCTCCGACGGCTCCGTGCGCCGCGTGGTCGCCGAGCCCGACGCCCGCAACCACAAGGCCGTCGCCCGCCTGGAACGCAGCGGTTTCGTGCTCGGCCCGGAGATCGAACTCCCGGAGATCGACCTGCCCGAGGTCCACCTCCCGGCCAAGCGGGCCCGTCTGGCCTTCCTCGGAGCCCCGGTACCCCTGCCGCAAGACCGGTGAGGGGCCCGCGCGGGGGGATCGTCACCCTAACGGGATGCCGATTGCCATTGACCGCGCGCGCCCGGCCACTGGAAGCTGATCCCTCATCACACCACTGGCGCTGGGGGGAAATTGACCAGCCAGAATCTGCACATCGGACCGGACGCGGCCGCAGACCGCTACCGCTTGCTCCGGTCCATCGGGCGCGGCGGGGAGGCCGTGCTCTACCTCGCGGAGATCGAGCTCGCGGGCGGCAGCGAGCCGGTGGTCGTCAAGGTGCTCGACTCCAAGACGACCATCACGCCCGACATCTTCGACCGGATCAGCCAGAAGTGGAACGAGCAGGCGGAGCTCCTGCGCTTCGTCCACCGGCCCGGCGTGGTGGGCGTACGGGAGCACTTCGAGGGCCCGCCCATCCACCGGCCCGGGGAGTCCTCGACCCTGACCGGGCGGGCCCTCGTCCTCGTCATGAACCACGTCGACGGGCTCGACCTGCGCGACTGGCGGGCCGAGCGCACCTTCGCCACCGCCGCCGAGCGGCGCGAGGTCATGCGCACCCTGGAGCAGCTGGCCGACGTCCTGGACTGGCTGCACTCGGGGAAGGCCACGCCCTCCGGGCGGCAGGTGATCCACGGCGACCTGTCGCCCGGCAACGTGATGGTGGACGCGCACGGGCAGGCCACGCTGGTGGACTTCGGCCTCAGCAAGCTGACCGCCGACCACCAGACCGCGGAGGTCTGGTTCACCCCGGGCTACGCGGCGCCCGAGGTCTTCGACGGCAAGCGGACACCGGGCACGGACCGGTACGCCTTCGGCGCCATCGCCTACTTCCTGCTCAGCGGGCAGTCGCCGCCGGCCACTCCCGAGCAGCTGGCCCAGGCGCTGACGGCGCTGCCGCAGATCGCCGTGCTGGACGCCGAGCAGCGGGCCCGGATCTCCTCCATCTGTTCGGCCGACCCGGGGAAGCGGCCGGTGAACCTGGCCGGCTGGATGAAGGACGTCCGCCACGCGGTGGTGTCGACCACCACCTCCACCTCGCAGCGCTCCGTCGTGAGCGCCCCGCCGAGGCCGGCCGCGCCGCCCCCGCCCGTGGTCCCGCCGCTGCCCTTCACCCCGCCCGCCGCCGCGCCGGCGACCCCGCCCGCCGCGGCCGCCTACGTCCCGACGGAACCGGGGACCGCGCCGCCCGCTCCCCGTACGGGTACAGGTCCGGGTGCGGGACCGGTGCCCGCCACGGACCGGGCCCAGCACACGGCCGGTTCGGCGGCGGTGCCTGCCGCGTACGGCCCCACCTACCACCTGAGCCCGCCGTCCGGCCCGGCCACCGAACCGCCCCGCACGAAGAAGCCGCGCCGCACCGGCCTCGTCGTGGGGTCGGTGGCCGCCGTGGTGGTCCTGGCGGCCCTCGCGGTGCTCGGCGTACAGCTGCTGGGCGACCGGGACAAGGGCGACAGCGCCGGGAGCGGGAAGCCGGGCGGGAGCAGCGCCCCGGCCGCGACGGACTCCGCGACCCCCTCCGCCGACCCCACGCAGTCCGATCCCGCCCCTTCGGCCTCCGGCAGTCCCGATGCCTCCGGCAGCCCCTCGGCCCCCGGCTCGGTCAAGGACAGCAACGTGGCCGACCTGACGGTGCTGTCGTCGGTCGGGGAGGTCCGGCACTTCGAGGTCGGCTCCGCCAAGCTGAACACCAAGGAGTACGGGGCGGCCCTCGTCGGCAGCTGCTACTACGGCGCGACCATCGAGTACGACGTGAACCGGGCCTGGTCCACGCTGGAGTTCACGGCCGGCATCGACGACGGCTCGACCATGGAACAGGCCCGCGTGACCATTTCCGTGGACGACAAGCCCGCGCTCTTCTCCGAGCAGGTCCACCTCGGCAAGCCGGTCACCAAATCCCTGGACATCAAGGGTGCCCTGCGCCTGCGGGTGAAGGTGGAGGAGACCTGCCGGGACACGGGCAGCGCGGTCATCGCCGCCCCCGTCCTCAAGCGCTGACCCTTCTCCAGCGCCGGCCCGCCGTCGCACGCCGGCCCGTCAGGGCGCACCGTGCGGTGGCGGCGGGTCGTGCGGGTGCGGGGGTCGGGTGGGAGAGGGGGGCGCCTGCGCGGGCCGTTCCGGCCGGGGCTCGACCGGCTTGCTGCCGCCGGCCACCGCCAGGGCCGTGTCCAGGAGCCGCCGGGCTCGGGTCTCGGCGGCGTGCCAGCCGAGCCGGCGGGTCGCCGCGACCGCCCGCTCGCCACAGTCCACGGCGTCCGGCACCCGGTTCCCGGCCAGCTGGGCGGCCGTCTCGGACACCAGGTTCATCGCCTCCATGGCCGGGGAGCCGTACCGCGCCCCCAGTTCGGCGCTCTGCCGGTGCCGGGCCACCGCCTCGTCGGTGCGGCCCAGGTGGCGGGCGGTGAGTCCCAGGTTGTAGAGGGCGTACGCCTCGCCGCCCCGGTCTCCCGCGTCGACGGCGGACGCGAGGGTGGTGCGGCTGATCTCGGCGGCCTCGTCGCGCCGGCTGAGGCGCAGCAGTGTGCTGACGCTGCTCGCCCGGGCGTTGCGGCTGGCCCAGTCGCTGCCGTAGGCCTCGCCGGCGGCGACGGCCTCCCGGTGCAGGGCGTCGGCCTGGTGCCAGCGCGCCCGGTACTGGCACAGGTGGGCGCGGCGGTTGAGGATCGCGGTGTGCACCGCGTCGTCGCCCACCGCCCCCGCCGCGTGTTCGGCCGTGTCCAGCATCCGGCCCGCCTCGTCCAGCCGTCCCAGCTGGGCCAGAGCGCTGGCGAGCACGTAGCCGGCGCGGCCCGCCGCGCGCAGGTGTCCCTGGTCCTGGGCGGTCCGCAGGATCGTGCGGACCGGGTCGAGGGACCGGGCCCACAGGTGGGAGTCCTCCAGGAGCGGTTCGACGGCGAGGGCGAGGTCGGCGGCCACGGCGACGGCCGACGGCACGGCGTCGAGGATCTGCGCGGCGACGGTGAGCGCGCCGTCGTGTTCGGGATCGAGCAGCCGCCGCCGGCTGTCGGGGCGGCCGGGCAGGCCGTCGGTGGGCAGCAGGCCGGGGACGTGGTGCCCCGGGCGCTCGGCGGCGTGGACGGTGCGGGCCTCACGGGGACCCACGGGCTCTTTCCGGCGCGGACGGCCGCGGCCCCGGACAGGGCCTGCGCCCCGGAGCAGACGCCGGCACGCGCTGCGGACGCGGACGGGCCGGACGGTGCCTCCCGGTGCCCCGGCTGCGGCAAGGAACTCCCGGCGACCGCGAGTCGCCGCCTGGCGCCGGGCCGGCCCGCCCGGCACTGCTCGGCCACCTGCCGGGCGCGGGCCTACCGGGCCCGCCGCAAGCCGGGAGCCGGGGGCACCGGACCCGCGGCCGGCCCGTGACGAAACACCGCCCCGTCACGAAATCCGTCCGGCGAGCAGGGCCGCTCAACGGGGAGGAGCGCGCGGACGAGCGCTGGCGCAGCGGTGGCCCGCGCCGGCGTGAGAACCGGTGCGGGCCACCGCCCTTGGTCGAACCGCCCGGTCAGCCTTCGACGCCCAGGCGTTCCAGGATGAGCTCCTTCACGCGGGCCGCGTCGGCCTGGCCGCGGGTGGTCTTCATGACCGCGCCGACCAGGGCGCCGACGGCCGCGACCTTGCCGCCGCGGATCTTGTCCGCGATGGCCGCGTTGCCCGCGATGGCCTCGTCCACGGCCGCGCCCAGCGCACCCTCGTCGGAGACGACCTTCAGGCCGCGCTTCTCCACGACCTCGTCCGGGCCGCCCTCGCCCGCGAGGACGCCTTCGAGGACCTGGCGGGCCAGCTTGTCGTTGAGCTCGCCGGCGGCGACCAGCGCCGCGACCCGGGCCACCTGGGCCGGGGTGATCGGCAGCTCGTCGACGACGACGCCCTGCTCGTTGGCGTTGCGGGCCAGTTCGCCCATCCACCACTTGCGCGCGGCGGCCGGGTCGGCACCCTCCTCGATCGTGGCGACGATGGAGTCCACCGCGCCCGCGTTGAGGATCGACTGCATGTCGTGCTCGGTGACGCCCCACTCCTCGCGGAGGCGGTTGCGGCGCACGCGCGGCATCTCGGGCAGGGCGCCGCGCAGCTCCTCGACCCAGTCGCGGGCCGGGGCCACGGGGACCAGGTCGGGCTCCGGGAAGTACCGGTAGTCCTCGGCGTTGTCCTTGATGCGGCCGGCCGTGGTGGAGCCGTCCTCCTCGTGGAAGTGCCGGGTCTCCTGCACGATCGTGCCGCCCGAGGAGAGCACCGCCGCGTGGCGCTGGATCTCGTAGCGGGCCGCGCGCTCGACGGAGCGCAGCGAGTTGACGTTCTTGGTCTCGCTGCGGGTGCCGAAGGGCGCCCCGGGGGTCGGGCGCAGCGACAGGTTCACGTCGCAGCGCATCTGGCCCTTGTCCATGCGGGCCTCGGAGACGCCGAGCGCCTTGATGACCTCGCGCAGCTCGGCGACGTACGCCTTGGCGACCTCGGGGGCCCGCTCGCCCGCGCCCTCGATGGGCTTGGTGACGATCTCGATGAGCGGGATGCCGGCGCGGTTGTAGTCCAGCAGCGAGTGGGACGCGCCGTGGATACGGCCGGTGGCGCCGCCGACGTGCAGCGACTTGCCGGTGTCCTCCTCCATGTGGGCGCGCTCGATCTCCACGCGGAAGATCTCGCCGTCCTCCAGCTGGACGTCCAGGAAGCCGTTGAAGGCGATGGGCTCGTCGTACTGGGAGGTCTGGAAGTTCTTCGGCATGTCCGGATAGAAGTAGTTCTTCCGGGCGAAGCGGCACCACTCGGCGATCTCGCAGTTCAGCGCGAGACCGATCTTGACGGCGGACTCGATGCCGATCGCGTTGACGACCGGGAGCGCGCCGGGCAGGCCCAGGCAGACCGGGCAGGTCTGCGAGTTGGGCTCGGCGCCCAGCTCGGTGGAACAGCCGCAGAACATCTTGGTCCTGGTGCCGAGCTCGACATGGACCTCAAGGCCCATGACGGGGTCGTACGACGCGAGGGCGTCTTCGTACGACAGCAGTTCGGTGAAGGTGGTCACGGTGAAACTTTCCCTCTCAGCCCAGCAGGACGTCGTCGTCGCCCAGGCGCTTCAGCTCGCGGTACAGGATCGCGAGGCCGGTCACGATGGCGGCGGCGGACACGACGGCGTCGATCAGCTTCAGTGTGTCGTTCTCGGTGCGGGCCCTGCGGGCCTGCTTGATCACGCTGATGGCGCCGAAGGCGGTGGTGCCGATCGACAGGTAGGTCCCGGACTTGGACTTCTTGAAGCCCTTGGCCTTGGACAGTGCACTGGTGCTCACAGCGACGGTGCCTCCTCAAGCAGCGGGTGACCCCAGCGGGCGACGAAGGCGGCCTCGACGGCCGCGCCGACCTTGTAGAGCCGGTCGTCCTTCATCGCGGGGGCGATGATCTGCAGTCCGACCGGGAGACCGTCCTCCGGCGCCAGGCCGCAGGGCAGCGACATGGCGGCGTTGCCGGCCAGGTTGGTCGGGATGGTGCACAGGTCCGCGAGGTACATCGCCAGCGGGTCGTCGGTACGCTCACCGATCGCGAAGGCGGTGGTCGGCGTCGTCGGGGAGACGATGACGTCGACCTGCTCGAAGGACTTCTCGAAGTCCCTGGTGATGAGCGTGCGGACCTTCTGGGCGGAACCGTAGTACGCGTCGTAGTAGCCGGAGCTGAGCGCGTACGTGCCGAGGATGACGCGGCGCTTGACCTCGTCGCCGAAACCGGCTTCGCGGGTCAGGGCGGTGACGTCCTCGGCGGACTTGGTGCCGTCGTCGCCGACGCGCAGGCCGTAGCGCATGGCGTCGAAACGGGCCAGGTTCGAGGAGCACTCGGACGGCGCGATCAGGTAGTACGCGGCCATCGCGAGGTCGAAGGAGGGGCAGTCCAGCTCGACGATCTCGGCGCCCAGCTCGCCCAGGAGCTCGACGGACTCGTTGAAGCGCTGGACGACGCCGGCCTGGTAGCCCTCGCCGGCGAACTGCTTGACGACTCCGACGCGCATGCCGGCGACGGAGCCGTTGCGGGCCGCCTCGACGACCGGCGGGACCGGGGCGTCGATGGAGGTGGAGTCGAGCGGGTCGTGGCCGGCGATGACCTCGTGGAGGAGCGCCGCGTCCAGGACCGTGCGGGCGCAGGGCCCGCCCTGGTCGAGGCTGGAGGAGAAGGCGACCATGCCGTAGCGGGAGACGCCGCCGTAGGTGGGCTTCACGCCGACGGTGCCGGTGACGGCGGCGGGCTGGCGGATGGAGCCGCCGGTGTCCGTGCCGATGGCGAGCGGGGCCTGGAAGGCGGCCAGCGCGGCGGCGGAACCGCCGCCGGAGCCGCCGGGGATCCGGGTGAGGTCCCAGGGGTTGCCGGTGGGGCCGTAGGCGCTGTTCTCCGTGGAGGACCCCATGGCGAACTCGTCCATGTTGGTCTTGCCGAGGATGACGACGCCCGCTTCCTTGAGCTTGCGCGTCAGGGTGGCGTCGTAGGGCGGGATCCAGCCTTCGAGGATCTTCGAACCCACGGTGGTCGGGATCCCCGTGGTGGTGAAGATGTCCTTGAGGGCGAGGGGTACGCCGGCCAGCGGACCGAGCTCCTCGCCCGCCGCGCGCTTGGCGTCGACGGCGCGGGCCTGGGCGAGCGCGCCTTCGCGGTCGACGTGCAGGAAGGCGTGGACCTTCTCGTCGGTCGCGTCGATGCGGGCCAGGTGGGCCTCGGTCACCTCGACGGCCGTGAGCTCGCCGGAGGCGATCTTCTCGGCGGTCTGCGCTGCCGTGAGCTTGATGATGTCGGTCATGGCTGTTAGTCCTCCCCCAGGATCTGCGGCACCTTGAATCGCTGCTGCTCCTGGGCGGGAGCGCCGGAGAGCGCCTGCTCGGGGGTGAGCGAGGGACGGACCTCGTCCGCGCGCATGACGTTCGTCAGGGGCAGCGGGTGGGAGGTCGGCGGGACGTCTTGGTCGGCGACCTCGGAGACGCGGGCGACCGCGCCGATGATGTCGTCGAGCTGTCCGGCGAAGTGGTCCAGCTCTTCGGCCTTGAGCTCCAGACGTGCCAGCCGAGCGAGGTGGGCGACCTCCTCGCGCGTGATGCCAGGCATGCAGCGATCCTCTGGGGGTGGTGAGCGTGTAGGTTTCGGGCCCAATCCTATGGGGCGGGGCCCGCTCACCACGAAACGGTTTGCCCGGGTCTTCGAGGACGGGCCCCACCAGCCCGTCGGGGCGGGGCCTTCCGGGCGCCGTCCGGAGCCGCGCCGGGCGGACGGCGTCGGCCGGATCCCCGCCCCGCCGTCGTGCGGGGCGCGGGTGTGGGGCGGAGCCCCGGCGGCGGTGGGCCGGGAGGGTCAGACGACGTCGGCCTCCGCGGCGGCGAGTTCCGCCGAGATGTCGGCCGGCCGCCGCCAGCCCCGCTCCCCGCGCGCCAGCAGCCACGCCGTCGCCTCCTGCGGCGGCATCGCGGCGGCCACCAGCCAGCCCTGCACCGCGTCGCAGCCCAGGTCCCGCAGCCGCTCCCACGTCTCGTCGTCCTCGACGCCCTCGGCGACGACCAGCAGGCCGAGCGAGTGGGCCAGGTCCACCGTGCAGCGGACGATCTCCGCGTCCTGCGTGTCGACGGCCAGCCGGCCCACGAAGGACCGGTCGATCTTCAGTTCGCTGACCGGCAGCCGCCGCAGGTGCACCAGCGAGGAGTAGCCGGTGCCGAAGTCGTCCAGTGACATCTTCACGCCGTGGCCGGTCAGCCCCGCCATGGTGTCCGCGGCCCGCTGGGGGTCCTCCAGCAGCACGTGTTCCGTTATCTCCAGCTGGAGCCCGCTCGCCGGGACCCCGTGCCGGGCCAGCCGCGCGGCGACCGCCCCCGCGAAGCCGGGGGTGTGCACGTCGCGCGGCGAGACGTTGACGGCGACCGGGACCTTCAGGCCCTGGGCCCGCCAGCGCGCGACCTGGGCGAGGGCCGTCTCCAGGACGTACTCGGTCAGGTGCGGCATCAGCCCGGAGGTCTCGGCGATCGCGATGAACTCGTCCGGGGGCACCCGGCCCCGTTCCGGGTGCACCCAGCGCACCAGGGCTTCGAGTCCGGCGACCTGGCCGTCGAAGCGGACCTTCGGCTGGTAGTGGAGTTCCACCTCGCCGGCGTCCAGGGCCCGGCGCAGGTCCCCGAGGAGGCCCAGCCGGTCGGGCGTGTTGCTGTCCCGCTTGGACTCGTACACCTCCACGCCCGTCCGGTCGCGCTTGGCCTGGTACATCGCGACGTCCGCGCGGCGCAGCAGCCCCTCCGCGTCCAGCGCGTGGTCGGGGAAGACGGCGAGTCCGGCGCTGGCCTCCAGCACCAGGGTGAGGCCGTCCAGGTCCAGCGGGGAGCTCAGCTCGGCGACCAGGTGCCGGGCGATGCGCTGGGCGCTGGTGGTGGAGTCGGCGACGGGCAGCAGGACGGCGAACTCGTCGCCGCCGAGCCGGGCGGCCTCGGCGTCCTCGGGCAGCGCCTGGCGCAGCCGGTCGGCGATCTGGAGCAGGAGCCGGTCGCCCGCCAGGTGGCCGAGCGTGTCGTTGACCGCCCGGAAGCGGTCCAGGTCGATCAGGACGAGGGCCGCGCGGGTGCCCGACCTCTCGGCGTCGCCCAGGGCGCTCCAGGCCCGCTCCAGCAGCCACTGCCGGTTCGGCAGGCCGGTCAGGGGGTCCCGCAGCTGTTCCTCGGCGCGGGCCCGGGCGATCCACAGGGTGGAGTCCAGCGCGATCAGCGGCACGGCGAACAGGGGCAGCAGGAGCGGCTGGGCGACCGCGACCACGCAGATCAGCGGGGCGATGCCGAGCAGGGCGACGGCCACCAGGGCCTGTCGGATCAGGGCCGTCCGGGCGACGGTGGGCAGGCCGCCGCCGCGGGGGGCCAGCGCGATCCACAGCAGCACGCGGGTGGCGAGGAGGTAGGCGACGGCGACGAGGACGACCACGGGCGCCGCGTCCAGCCCCCACGTGGCGGGCTTCCAGGGGTGCTCGACGGACGGTGAATCGCCGAAGGCGGCGAGGACGAGCGCCCCGGCGCCGATGCCGAGGATGTCGACGGATCCGTGCAACAGCCCCTGGCGCCAGCGGTGCCGGCGCGCGGCTCCGACCAGGGAGACCACCGCCAGCGAGACGAGTCCGGCGGGCACCCAGCCGTAGAGCACGAGCACGCCGAGGGTGAGGGCGGCGCCCGAGCCGGTGCCGCCCCACCAGCGGTCGCGCCCCAGGGCGACGAGGTGGCCGACGATGATGCCGGTGAGCAGGGCCAGCGCCCAGCCCACCGCCCCGCCGGGGAACAGCGCCTGACGGTCGGTCAGTGCGGAGACCACCCCGGCGGCGAGTACCACGGCGGACAGGCCCACGACGGCGAGGGGCAGGACTCCGCGCCGCCCCGCCACGCCCGCTCCGGTGTCCAGCGGTCGGGTTCCCGGGGCCCTGGTTCGCAGGACGCCCAGCCGGCCCGCCCGCATGGACGGGACGTCCCCGCCGGATTCAGGTGACGGGTCGGCGCTCTCGGTGGGTTTCATGCCCGTCCCTCTCACAGCCGGCGATGCCGATGTCACGCGATGGCCCCTGTTGTCATGCCCTGGCGGCTGCATTGGCGTCCGGCAGCCGCGCACGACGGGGGCGCACCCTCAACAGTAGGACGCGAGAGGGGCCCAGGGGCAGCGGTCGGCAGTGGTTGCCCGAATGCGACCCAGCCATCCTCATCAGTACGGTATCCGCCGAACGGGTGAGTTCGGACCAGGACCCCCCGGTCTCCCGTCCGATGATCCGACAGGTCACCGCCCTGCGGCCAGGCTTGTACCGGCCGTTTCCCACCGCCTGCCGCGCCCGGCGTGCGCCCGCCCGTCCGGCCGCACGCCACGCATCGGTCCGCCCGCGTTACTCCCCCGGGGCGACGATTCCCCTCCCGGGCGTCACTGCGCCGCGGCCGGGCCGTCCAGCGGGAGCGCCGCCTCGCGGGCCGCGTCGGGCCCCTGCGCCAGCAGCACCTCGAAACCGGCGTCGTCGAGGATGGCCAGCTTCAGCGTGACGGCCTTGTCGTACTTCGAACCAGGGTTGTCGCCGACCACGACGAAGGAGGTCTTCTTCGACACGGATCCGGTCACCTTGGCGCCGCGGCTCTGCAGCGCCTCCTTCGCGCCGTCCCTGGTGTGGCTCTGCAGGGTGCCCGTGACGACGACGGTGAGGCCCTCCAGCGGTCGCGGCCCCTGCTCCTCGGCGGAACCTTCCTCCTCCATCCGGACCCCGGCCTCCCGCCACTTGCGCAGGATCTCCCGGTGCCAGTCGACGGCGAACCACTCCTTGAGGGAGGCCGCGATGATCGCGCCGACCCCGTCGGTGGCCGTCAGCTCCTCCTCGGTGGCCTGTTCGATGCGGTCGATCGACCGGAACTCGCGGGCGAGGGCCTCCGCCGCGACCGGCCCGACGTGGCGGATCGACAGGCCGTTGATGACGCGGGCGAGCGGGCGCTCCTTGGCTGCCGCGATGTTCTCCAGCATGGCCAGGGCGTTCTTCTTCGGCTCGCCCTTCTGGTTGGCGAAGACCCTGACGACCTTCTCCTCCCCGGTCTTCGGGTCCCGCTTGGGCAGACCGCTGTCCGGGTCGAGGACATACGCCTTGATGGGCAGCAGCTGCTCGATGGTGAGGCCGAACAGGTCGCCCTCGTCGAGCAGCGGCGGTTCGGCGGGCTCCAGCGGGCCGGTCAGCGCCGCGGCCGCCACCATGCCGAAGTTCTCGATGTCCAGGCTCTGCCGGCCGCCGAGGTAGAAGAGCCGCTCACGCAGCTGGGCCGGGCAGGTCTGCCCGTTGGGGCACCGGACGTCGATGTCCCCCTCCTTCATCGGCCGCAGCTGCGTACCGCACGCGGGGCACTCGGCCGGCATCACGAACTCCCGTTCGCTGCCGTCACGCAGGTCCACCACCGGACCGAGGATCTCGGGGATGACGTCGCCCGCCTTGCGCAGGACGACGGTGTCCCCGATGAGCACGCCCTTGGCCTTGACGACCTCCTGGTTGTGCAGGGTGGCGAACTCCACCTCGGAACCGGCCACCGTCACCGGCTCCACCTGTGCGAACGGGGTGATCCGCCCCGTGCGGCCGACGCCGACCTTGATGTCGATCAGCTTGGTGTTGACCTCTTCGGGGGCGTACTTCCAGGCGATCGCCCAGCGCGGGGCGCGCGCGGTGGAGCCGAGTCGCCCCTGGAGGGCGACCTCGTCCAGTTTGACGACGACGCCGTCGATCTCATGCTCCACGGAGTGCCGGTTCTCGCCGAAGTGGGCGATGAACTCCCGGACTTCGGCGAGGGAGGCGACCACTTTGTTGTGCCGGGCCGTGGGCAGGCCCCACTCGTGCAGCAGCTCGTACGCCTGGGACTGGCGCTCGATCTCGAACCCCTCGCGCGCTCCGATGCCGTGCACCACCATGTGCAGGGGACGGCTCGCGGTGACCTTCGGGTCCTTCTGGCGGAGCGAACCGGCGGCCGCGTTGCGCGGATTGGCGAACGGCTTGCCCTGCGCCTCGACGAGCCGGGCGTTGAGCTCCTCGAACTTCTCCATCGGGAAGAAGACCTCGCCGCGGATCTCGACGAGGGCCGGGATCCGGTCGCCCTTGAGCCGGTCGGGGATCTCGGCGATGGTGCGGACGTTGGGCGTGATGTCCTCACCGGTGCGGCCGTCGCCGCGGGTGGCGGCGCGGGTCAGCCGGCCGTTCTCGTAGGTGAGGTTGACGGCGAGGCCGTCCACCTTCAGCTCGCACAGGTAGTGGTAGTCCGAGGTGTTCACGTCCCGGGCGACGCGCTCGGCCCAGGCGGCGAGCTCCTCGTCGTCGAAGGCGTTGTCGAGGGAGAGCATCCGCTCCCGGTGCTGCACGGACGCGAAGTCCGTCTCGTACGCCCCGGCCACCTTCTGGGTGGGCGAGTCGGGCGTGCGCAGTTGCGGGTACTCCTCCTCCAGGGCCTCCAGCGAACGCAGCAGCTGGTCGAACTCGGCGTCGCTGACGACCGGCTGGTCGTTCACGTAGTACCGGAAGCGGTGCTCCTCGATCTGCTCGGCGAGGAGCATGTGCTGCTCGCGCACCGCCGCCGGTACTGCCGTGTCCTGCTGTTCGGCTGCCATGCCGTGTCCTCCCGTGGCCCGTCTCGACCGTCACTCAGGGTTGTCGGCGAGCGACCTCGCCGCCCTGACGCAATGCGCCTGCACCGCGCGGGCGTAGGCGGGTGAAGCGCCCGCCAGACCGCACGACGGAGTGACCACCACGGACTCCGCCAGAGCCCCCGGGGCCAGCCCCAACCTGCGCCAGAGCTTCCTGACACCCATGACGCTACCGCCCGGGTCCGACAACGGGCCGTCCGTGCCGGGCACCACTCCGGCGAAGAGTTTCGTGCCGCCTTCGACGGCCTCTCCGACGGCGTCGTCCTCGCGCTCGGTGAGCAGGGAGAAATCGAACGACACGCCCGTGGCGCCGGCGCGCCGCAGCAGCGCGAAGGGGACCTCGGGTGCGCAGGAGTGGACGACGACCTCGCCGTCGTGCACGGCGAACAGATCCCGCAGGGTGCCCTCGACGACCTGCCGGTCCACCGCCCGGTAGGTGCGGTAGCCGCTCGCGGAGCGCACCCGGCCGAGCAGGACGGAGGTGAGCGAGGGCTCGTCGAACTGCAGCACGACCTCCGCGCCGGGGATGCGCCTGCGCACATCGGCCAGGTGCTCGCGCAGGCCCTCCGCGAGGGATCCGGCCAGGTCCCGGCAGGCGCCCGCGTCCTGGAGCATGCGCTCGCCGCCGTGCAGCTCCAGGGCGGCGGCGAGCGTCCACGGCCCCACCGCCTGGACCTTGAGCTTCCCGGTGTACCCCTGGGTGAACTCCTCCAGGGCGTCGAGGTCCTCGCGGAGCCAGGACCGGGCCCGGCGGGTGTCCCGGCCGGGGCGGTCGCTGACGCGCCACCCGCTGGGCTCCACGTGGGCGTACATCTCGACGAGCAGCCCGAGGGAGCGGCCGATCATGTCGGCGCCCGGCCCCCGGGCGGGCAGCTCGGGCAGGTACGGGAAGTCCTCGAAGGAGCCGGTGGCGGTCCTGGCGGCTTCACGGGCGTCGCCGCCCGGCAGGGATCCGATACCGGTGGCGCCCGCGGTCATCGGCCCGGCCTGACGGTCAGGTCGTTGACCTCGGCGTCGCGCGGCAGGTCGAGCGCCATGACGATCGTGGTGGCCACGGACTCGGGGTCGATCCAGGCGGCGGGGTCGTACTCCTTGCCCTCCTGGGAGTGGACCTTGGCCTGCATGGGGCTGGCGGTGCGGCCGGGGTAGACGGAGGTGACGCGGATGCCGTTGGCCCGCTCCTCGGCGCGCAGCGAGTCGGCGAGCGCCTTGAGACCGTGTTTGGAGGCGGCGTAGGCGCTCCAGTCGGCGTGAGCGGTGAGGCCGGCGCCGGAGTTCACGAAGACGATGCTCGCGCGCGAGGCCCGCAGGGTGGGCAGCAGCAGCCGGGTGACCTCGGCGGGGGCGATCAGGTTCACGTTGAGCTGCTGGTGCCAGGTCTTGGGGCGCAGGTCGCCGACGGGGCCGAGGTCGACGATGCCGGCGATGTGCAGGAGGGAGTCGATCCGCTCGGGGACGGCCTGCTTGGAGAAGGCCCACGACAGCCGGTCGGGGTCGGCGAGGTCGCCGACGAGGGCCCGCGCCCCGGGGTAGCGCTCGACGAGCTGCTTGCCGCGGCCGGCGTCGCGGGCGAGGAGGACGAGGTCGTCGCCGCGGGCGTGCAGCCGGGCCGCGACGGCGGCGCCGATGCCGGAACCGGCACCGGTGATCAGGTGAGTAGCCATGGGCCCCATGCTCGCACCCCCGGCGGGGCGGCCCGGCCCGGGCCGGGCGGCGGCGGCCCGGTCCGGCCCGGGTGCGGCCGGGCGCGCGGGCCGGGCCCGGGGCGGGCGCGGGGCGGGCGCGGGGCGGGCCGTCCCGCCCGGGTCAGCGGCCGGCCTCGTCGCGCAGGCGCGCGGCCGTCCGGCCGGCGTCGTAGTCGGCCGGGACTCCCTCGACCAGGACGGCCTCACCCGGGATGTGGTCGGTGCGCAGCGGGAGGATGGCCTGGTAGGCCGGCGAGGCGTACCAGGCGCGGGCCCGCTCGATGTCCGGGAAGCCGATCACGACGACCGTCCCGGGGAAGGGGCCCTCCAGGACCTCGACCTGCGCGCCGTGGACGAGGAAGCGGCCCTCGAAGGGATCCATGGTCGCCTGGATCCGCTCCATGTAGCGCAGGACGTCCCCGTGCACGGACTCCGGGCGCAGGTGGGCGATGGCGTAAGCGGTCATGGCGGTCTCCCCGGGCAAGGGGCCCGCGGGTGCGGGCCGTTGCTCCGACTCTGTCAGCGGACCGGGCCCGGGGCGATTACCCCCGAGGTCATGCCAGGGCCGGGCTGTCGGGCTGGAAGGTGCGGCGGTAGGCGATCGGGGAGACGCCGAGGGCGGTGCGCATGTGCTGGCGCAGGGAGTTGGCCGAGCCGAAGCCGGCCCGGTGGGCGACCAGGTCGACGGGGAGGTCGCTGGATTCCAGCAGGTGCCGGGCGACCTCCAGGCGCTGGCCGGTGAGCCACTGGACCGGGGTCATGCCGACCTCGTCGCGAAAGCGCCGGGTGAAGGTGCGCAGGCTCATCCGGGCGTGGGCGGCCAGCTCGGCGAGCGTGACGGGCTCGGCGAGGCGCTCCAGGGCCCAGGCGCGGGTGGCGGTGGTGGTGGCGGCGGTCGGTTCGGGGACGGGACGGTCGATGTACTGGGCCTGCCCGCCGTCGCGCCACGGCGGTACGACGCACAGCCGGGCGGCGCGGTTGGCGGCGGCCGTGCCGTGGTCCCGGCGGATCAGGTAGAGGCACAGGTCGATGCCGGCGGCCACCCCGGCGGAGGTGAGGACGTCGCCGTCGTCGACGAACAGGACCTCCTCGTCGAGCCGGACGCGCGGGAAGGCCCTGCGGAAGTCCGGCGCGTGCACCCAGTGGGTGGTGGCGGCCCGGCCGTCGAGCAGGCCGGCGGCGGCGAGCACCTCGGAACCGGTGCAGATGGACACGGTCCGGGCGCCGGGGCGGATGCCGGCCAGGGCGGCGGCCAGGGCGGGCGGCAGCGGCTCGCCGCGCAGCAGCCCGGGCATGGCGTGGGTGGGCGGGACGATCACGGTGTCGGCCGCGGCGAGCGCCTCGGGGCCGGCCGCGACCCCGATGGTGAAGCCCGCGTCGCTCATCACGGGCATGCCGTCCGCGGTGCAGACGGTGACCTGGTACAGGGGGGTGCCGTCCTCGGCGCGGGCGTTGCCGAAGACCCGGGAGGGCATTCCGAGCTCGAACGGGGCGACGCCTTCGACGGCGAGTACGGCGACACGGTGCATGGCCAGATTCTGTCACAGGGTGGCCGTCCGGCCATCACCACGCGGGGCCCGGAGCCGCCAGGCTGGTGCGGTAGGCCGGGATACCGGCACGGATCAGCATCGAGGAGACATTCATGCGCGCCGTCGTCGTCAGCAAGTGGGGCGGACCCGAGGTACTCGTCGAGACGGAAGCCGAGCGTCCGGAGCCCGGCATGGGCGAGGTCCTGGTACGGGTGCACGCGGCCGGCGTGAACCCGGTGGACTGGAAGACCCGCGAGAGCGGCGGCCTGATCCCCTGGGGGCCGGTGCCGGCGGTCGGCTGGGACGTCTCGGGCACCGTCGAGGCCGTCGGACCGGGCGTCACGCTTTACCGGGCGGGCGACGAGGTGTACGGGATGCCCCGCTTCCCGCAGCAGGCCGGCGCATACGCCGAGTACGTGACGGCCCCCGCGCGGCACTTCGCCCGCAAGCCGGCCTCGCTGGACCACGTCCGGGCCGCGGCGCTGCCCCTGGCCGCGCTGACCGCGTGGCAGGCGCTGGTGGACACCGCCGGGGTCACGGCCGGGCAGCGGGTGCTGGTGCACGCGGCGGCCGGCGGGGTCGGCCACCTGGCCGTGCAGATCGCCAAGGCGCGCGGTGCGTACGTGATCGGCACCGCGAGCGCGGGCAAGCACGCGCTGGTGCGGGGGCTCGGCGCCGACGAGGTGATCGACTACCGCACGACGGACTTCGAGGACGCCGTCCGCGACGTGGACGTCGTGATCGACGCGGTCGGCGGGGAGTACGCGCGGCGCTCGCTGAAGGTCCTGCGGCCGGGCGGGCACCTGGTGACCCTTCCGGGCCCGGACGGCATCCCGGCCGACACGCGGGGCGTCCACGCCTCCTGGGTGCTGGTGGAGCCGGACCTCGGGGGCCTGAAGGAGATCGCGGCCCTGGTCGAGCAGGGCCTGCTGAAGCCGCTGGTCGACACGGTGCTGCCGCTGGAGCAGGCGGCGAAGGCCCACGAGATCGGCGAGCGGGGCCGCACCACCGGCAAGATCGTCCTGACGGTGGTCTGACGCCGGCCTCACCGCGCGGCGGGCGCCCCGGCGGCACGCCCGGCGCCCGCGATGAACCGGGCGCCCGCGGTGACCGGGCGCCCGGCATGACCGGGCGCCCCGCCGGCTAGACGCCGGCGGCAGCCCGGGTGGTGGTGGCGATGGTGGCCGAGCCGACCACGCGGGTGCCGTCGTAGAGCACGATCGCCTGGCCGGGGGCCACGCCGCGGACCGGTTCGGCGAAGGAGACGCGCAGCTCGCCGTCCACGAGCTCGGCGAAGACCTCGCTCTCGCCTCCGTGGGCGCGCAGCTGCGCGGTGTAGGTGCCGGGGGCGGCGGCCGAAGCGCCGCACCAACGGGGGCGGATCGCGGTGAGGGCCGTGACGTCGAGGGCCTCGGCGGGGCCGACGGTGACGGTGTTGTTCACCGGGGAGATGTCGAGGACGTAGCGCGGCTTGCCGTCGGCGGCGGGGTGGCCGATGCGCAGGCCCTTGCGCTGCCCGATGGTGAAGCCGAAGGCGCCCTCGTGGGTGCCGACCGTCCGTCCGGTCTCGTCGACGATGTCGCCTTCGGCCTTGCCCAGGCGGTTCGCGAGGAAGCCCTGGGTGTCGCCGTCGGCGATGAAGCAGATGTCGTGGCTGTCGGGCTTCTTGGCCACCGCGAGCCCCCGCCGCTCGGCCTCGGCGCGGATCTCTTCCTTGGTGGTGAGGGTGTCGCCGAGCGGGAAGAGGGCGTGGGCGAGCTGCTTCTCGTCGAGCACGCCGAGGACGTAGGACTGGTCCTTGGCCATGTCGGAGGCCCGGTGCAGCTCGCGGGTGCCGTCCTCGTTCAGGACGACGGTGGCGTAGTGGCCGGTGCAGACGGCGTCGAAGCCGAGGGCGAGGGCCTTGTCCAGCAGCGCCGCGAACTTGATCTTCTCGTTGCAGCGCAGACAGGGGTTCGGGGTGCGCCCGGCCTGGTACTCGGAGACGAAGTCCTCCACGACGTCCTCGCGGAAGCGCTCGGCGAGGTCCCAGACGTAGAAGGGGATGCCGATGACGTCGGCGGCGCGGCGGGCGTCGCGGGAGTCCTCGATGGTGCAGCAGCCGCGGGCGCCGGTCCGGAAGGACTGCGGGTTCGCGGAGAGCGCGAGGTGGACGCCGGTGACGTCGTGCCCGGCTTCCACCGCACGGGCGGCGGCGACGGCGGAGTCCACTCCGCCGGACATGGCGGCCAGGACGCGGAGGGGGCGGGCGGTGCGCGGCAGGTTCTCAGTCATAGCACCGTCCAGAGTACGGGGGAACCGGGCGGGGTCACGGCGCGTTGTCGGCTGTGGGGGGTGGATCACATGGCGAACAAGGGGAATGCGGCGAAGAAGCCGCCGGGAAAGGCTCCGGGGGGCGGGAAGTCCGCGGGGCGGACCCGCCGGGCCGTGCTCTTCGGCGGTCTCGGGCTCGTCGCGGCGGCGGCGATCGCCGGGCGGGAGGAGATCGGCCGGGTCTGGCGGCTGGTCCCGGGGGTCGCGAAGCCGCGCAAGGAGGGCGAGCTCGACCACGCGGGCGCGAGCTGGACGGCGGCCTCCCCGGCGAACTGGCGCAGGGCGGACCGGCCGGACGACTACCGGGTGGACCGGATCGTCGTCCATGTCACACAGGGCGGCTTCGAATCCTCGGTGGACGCTTTCAGAAATCCGTGGCACAAGGCGTCGGCGCACTACATCGTGCGCCAGGACGGCCACATAGAGCAGATGGTGCGCGAGCTGGACGTCGCCTTCCACGCGGGCAGCCGCTCGATGAACGAGCGCAGTGTCGGCATCGAGCACGTGGGCTTCGTGGACCGTCCGCAGGATTTCACCGAGACGATGTACGCGGCCTCGGCCCGGCTCGCAGCGGACGTCTGCCGCCGGTACGGCATACCGGCGGACCGCGCCCACATCCTGGGCCACTCGGAGGTCCCGGGCGCCGACCACACGGACCCCGGCCGGCACTGGGACTGGGACCGCTACCTGGGCCTGGTCCGCGAGGCCCTGCGCGCACCCGCGCCGACGCCGATGCCCACGGCGTCCGCGAAGACCGGCTGAGGGCGGCCCGCACCGGTTCAGGGGCCGTCCCGGGACCCGGCCCGGCCACCCGTACGGTCGGGCGGCCGGCGCGGCGCCCTCAGCTGAGGCCGGCCGACCGGGCGCGCTCCACGGCCGGGCCGATGGCCGCGGCCAGGGCGGCCACGTCCTCCTTCGAGGAGGTGTGGCCGAGCGAGAAGCGCAGGGTGCCGCGCGCGAGCTGGGGATCGGTACCGGCGGCCAGCAGGACGTGGCTCGGCTGGGCGACGCCGGCGGTGCAGGCGGAGCCGGTGGAGCACTCGATGCCCTGCGCGTCGAGCAGCAGCAGCAGGGAGTCGCCCTCGCAGCCGGGGAAGCTGAAGTGGGCGTTGGCCGGGAGCCGGTCGTCGGGGTCCCCGCCGAGGACGGCGTCCGGCACGGCCGAGCGGACGACCGCGATCAGCTCGTCCCGCAGGGCGCCGATCTCGGCGGCGAAGCGCTCGCGGCGCTCGGCGGCGAGGACGGCGGCCACCGCGAAGGCGGCGATGGCCGGCACGTCGAGGGTGCCGGAGCGCACGTGCCGCTCCTGACCGCCGCCGTGCAGCACCGGGACGGGGCTCTGGTCGCGGCCCAGGAGCAGGGCGCCGATGCCGTACGGGCCGCCGATCTTGTGGCCGCTGACGGTCATGGCCGCGAGGCCGCTGTCGCCGAAGGCGACGTCGAGCTGCCCGAAGGCCTGGACGGCGTCCGAGTGCAGCGCGATGCCGTACTCCCCGGCGATGTCGGCCAGTTCGCGGACCGGCATGACGGTGCCGATCTCGTTGTTGGCCCACATGACGGTGGCCAGGGCCACGTCGCCGGGGTTGCGCTCGACGGCCTCGCGGAAGGCGTCCGCGTGCACCCGCCCGTAGCGGTCCACGGGGAGGTACTCGACCCGGGCGCCTTCGTGTTCGGCGAGCCAGTGGACGGCGTCGAGCACCGCGTGGTGCTCGACGGGGCTGGACAGGATCCGGGTCCGGGCGGGGTCGGCGTCGCGCCGGGCCCAGTAGAGGCCCTTGACGGCGAGGTTGTCGGCTTCCGTGCCCCCGGCGGTGAAGACCACCTCGCTCGGGCGGGCGCCGATCGCCTCGGCGAAGGCCTCTCGGGCCTCCTCGACGGTTCGGCGGGCCCGGCGGCCGGCGGCGTGCAGGGAGGAGGCGTTCCCCGTGGCGGCGAACTGCGCGGTCATCGCCGCGGCGGCCTCCGGCAGCATCGGGGTCGTGGCGGCGTGGTCGAGGTAGGCCATGATCCCCCGATTCTACGAGCCCGCAGGGCCCCGGATCCCCGGCGGGGTCCGGCGGGACCGCGGCCCCGCCGGGGATCCGCGGCTTTCAGGCCTGCCGCGGCGCGCGGGCCAGCTGGCGGGACTGGGCGACCAGGCGGTCCGCCGAGTCCCAGACCTCGGCGTCCTCCTCCAGGAATCCGCCGGCCAGGTTCCGCGTCGTGATGGCGACGCGGAGCGGCCCCGCGGCCGGGCGGCGCCGGATGTGGGTGGTGAGTTCCACGGTCGGGGTCCAGCCGATCAGCCCGAGGTCGAAGGCGGTCGGCGGGAGCGCGTCCACCGCGAGGAGCAGGGACAGCGGGTCGGCGTCACGGCCGTCGGCCAGCTCGAACCAGGCCCGCATCTCGCCCTTGCCGGAGGGCGCGCCGACGGCCCAGCCCGCGGTCGCGGGGTCCAGCCGGAGCCGGAGCCGGTCGACGATCGCGGAGCTGCCGGGGATCGGGGCCGGTCCGGACTCGGCCCCGAGGCAGTCCTCGTAGGCCGGCATGGCGGGCGGCAGCGCGACGGTGCGCACGTCGTCCGACAGGCTGGAGAGGTCGCCGTAGGAGGCGAGGACGCGGATGCGTTCGACCTCGGCGCCGCTCTCGTCGTACTGGAAGAGCGAGGCCTGACCGGTGGAGAGGGTGCGGCCGACCCGGGCGACCTGCGTGCGGATCACGGCGGGGCCGGGCACGGAGGAGGTCAGGTAGTGCGCGGAGACCGTGAAGGGGTCCGGGTGCGGCAGGGCCGCCGACAGGGCCCGGCCGACCAGGGCCAGCAGGTATCCGCCGTTGACGGCGGTGATGATCGTCCAGCCGGCGGAGAGCTCCGCGTCGTACACCCCGGGCTCGTCCGCGCGTGCGGTGACGGTGGTGTCGCGGTCGAACTCGCTGTCGCCGATGGATGCCTTGGCAGCTGCGTGTGACATGAAACGACGGTACACCGCGATGCTACTAAGCGGTAGCTTTCTATTGTTACGGCTCTTCGGCCACGGCCGAGCGTCGGTTCCAGGCCAGTGGCGCCCGCCAGTGGTAGCGCATGGCGAGCAGGCGCAGCACGAACGTGGTGACGATGGCGAGGCCGGTGGTGACGCCGTTGAGGGCGTCGAATTCGATGAAGAGGGCGACCATCGAGGCGCCGACGACGGCGGGGACGGCGTACATCTCGCGGTCGCGCAGCAGCGAGGGCACCTCGTTGACGAGGACGTCGCGCAGGACGCCCCCGCCGACGGCGGTGGCCAGCCCGAGCGAGGCGGAGGCGGTCAGGCCGAGGCCGTACTCGTAGGCCTTGGTGGTGCCCGTCACGCAGAACAGTCCGAGGCCGGCGGCGTCGAAGACGGCGATGGCGCGGTTGATCCGCTGGACCTCGGGGTGCAGGAAGAAGACGAACGCGGCGGCGATCAGCGGGGTGAGGAAGAAGCTGAGCTCTCCGAAGGCGGCGGGCGGGACCGCCCCGATGGCGAGGTCGCGGAAGAGGCCGCCGCCCAGCGCGGTGACCAGGGCGAGCACGACGATGCCGAAGACGTCGAAGTTCTTGCGGACCGCGAGCAGGGCGCCGGCGGTGGCGAAGACGAAGATGCCCGCGAGGTCCAGCGCATGCTGGACCCCGGGCGGGAAGAGATCGTGGAGCACCGGGCCATTGTCACCCGCCGGGCGGCCCCGCCCGGCTCGCGGGGTCGCGGCACGTGGGACCGTCGCGCGGGAGCGGGCACGGGGAACGGGCGCGGGGGAACAGGCACGGGGGACCGGCGAGTGGGACCGTGGCGCGGGAACGGCGAGCGGGCCGGAGGTCCCCGGTGGGGCCGGGGTGCCTGTGGGTGGGGCACCCCGGCTCCCGCCGGGATTTCGGCCGCTACTCCGAAACCGTGACCACCGCGTCCGCCGCGCCCGGCAGGGGCTGGTCGCCCGGCGCCTGGTCGGGGGCGTTCTCCGGGTGGTGGCAGGCCACCTCGTGGCCCGTCTTCAGCGCCAGCAGCGGCGGTTCCTGCGTGGTGCAGATCTGCGTCGCCTTCCAGCACCGCGTGTGGAAGCGGCACCCGCTCGGCGGTGAGATCGGGGACGGCACGTCGCCCTTGAGCAGGATGCGCCCGCTCTTGGCCCCGCGCCGCCGCGGGTCCGGCACCGGCACGGCCGACATCAGGGCCGTGGTGTAGGGGTGCATCGGCGCCCCGTACAGCGACTTGTTGTCGGCCAGCTCCACGATCTTGCCGAGGTACATGACCGCGATGCGGTCCGAGACGTGCCGGATCACCGACAGGTCGTGCGCGATGATCACGTAGGTGAGGCCGAGCTCCTGCTGGAGGTCGTCCAGCAGGTTGACCACCTGGGCCTGGATCGACACGTCCAGCGCCGATACCGGCTCGTCCGCGACCACGAGCTTCGGCTTCAGGGCCAGGGCGCGGGCGATGCCGATGCGCTGGCGCTGGCCGCCCGAGAACTCGTGCGGGTAGCGGTTGTAGTGCTCCGGGTTGAGGCCGACGAGGGACAGCAGCCGCTGCACCTCCGCCTTGAGGCCGCCCTCGGGCTCCACGCCCTGGAGCTTGAACGGCGCGCTGACGATGGTGCCCACCGTGTGGCGCGGGTTCAGCGAACCGTACGGGTCCTGGAAGATCATCTGGATGTCCCGGCGCATCGGCCGCATCCCGGCGACGCCGAGGTGCGTGATGTCCTTGCCCTCGAACTCGACGGTGCCGCCGGTCGGTTCGAGCAGCCGCGTGATCAGCCGGCCCATGGTCGACTTGCCGCAGCCGGACTCGCCGACGACACCGAGGGTCTCACCGCGCCGGACGTCGAAGTCGATGCCGTCGACGGCCTTGACCGCGCCCGCCTGCCGCCGCAGCAGCCCCTTGGTGATGGGGAAGTGCTTGGTCAGGCCGGTGACCTTGAGCAGTGGGCCCGGAGAGTCCGTGGCCTGCGCCGGAACGGCGGCCGTGTCCGTCTTCTTGATCTCGCTCACAGCTTCGGCGCAATCTCTTCGGTCCAGATCCGGGTCCGCTCCTCCTGCGACATGTGGCAGGCGGACCAGTGGCGGGTGCCGTCCTCCGTGAGTTCCGGCCGCACCGTACGGGTCACGTTGCCCTTGGGTACGTCGGCGTACGGGCAGCGCGGGTTGAAGGCGCAGCCGTCGGGGATGTTGATGAGGCTGGGCGGCGACCCCTTGACCGGGATGAGCCGTTCGGTCTGCTCCCGGTCGATGCGGGGCATCGAGCCCAGCAGGCCCCAGGTGTAGGGGTGGCGGGGCTCGTAGAAGACCTTCTCCGCGGTTCCCCGCTCCACGCACCGGCCGCCGTACATGACGAGGAGTTCGTCGGCCATCTCGGCGACCACGCCCAGGTCGTGCGTGATCATGATGACCGCGGAGCCGAACTCCTTCTGGAGGTCGCGGATGAGGTCGAGGATCTGCGCCTGGACGGTGACGTCCAGCGCGGTGGTCGGCTCGTCCGCGATGAGCAGCTCGGGGTTGTTGACCAGCGCCATCGCGATCATGGCGCGCTGGCGCATGCCGCCCGAGAACTCGTGCGGGTAGCTGTCGACCCGCTTGTGCGGCTCGGGGATCCCGACGCGGTCGAGGAGCTCGACGGCCCGCTTGCGCGCCGCCTTCTTGTCGGCCTTGTTGTGGACCCGGTACGCCTCGGCGATCTGCTTGCCGATGGTGAAGTAGGGGTGCATCGCGGACAGCGGGTCCTGGAAGATCATCGCGATCTCCCGGCCGCGGAGCCGGCGCACCTCGTCCTCGTCGGCGGAGAGCAGTTCCTTGCCGTCCAGCCAGATCTCGCCGGAGATCCGGGCCCGCTGGCGGCCGTACTGGCCGACGCGGTGCAGGCCCATGATGCCGAGCGAGGTGACGGACTTGCCGGAGCCGGACTCGCCCACGATGCCGAGGGTCTTGCCCTTCTCCAGGGTGAAGGAGAGCCCGTCGACCGACTTGACCAGTCCGTCCTCGGTCGGGAAGTGCACCTTGAGGTCGCGGACCTCCAGGAAGGCGGTGGAGGGCCGGGTCGCGCCGACCGGTTCGTTCAGCGCTCCGGTCGTGGTGAGATCGGTCATGACAGCCTCACTCGGGGGTCGATCACCGCGTACAGGAGGTCAACGATGAGGTTCGCCGCGACGACGAAGAAGGCGGAGATCAGGGTGATGCCCAGGATGACCGGCAGGTCGTGGTCGCTGATCGCGCGGACCGCGCTGTAACCGAGGCCGTGCAGGGAGAAGGTGGACTCCGTCAGCACCGCGCCGCCCATCAGGGCGCCGAGGTCCAGGCCGAGGACGGTCAGGATCGGGGTCATCGTCGAGCGCATGGCGTGCTTGCCGATGACGACGGGTTCCGACAGGCCCTTGGCGCGGGCGGTGCGGATGTAGTCCTCGTTGAGGACTTCGAGCATGGTCGCGCGGGTGAGCCGCGCGTACATCGCCGCGTAGAGGAAGGCGAGCGATACCCACGGCAGGACCATGCCGTTGAACCACTTGCCCGGGTCGTCCGCGAAGGTCGCCTCGGGACGTCCGAACCAGCCGAGCTGGTCGGAGAAGAAGGCGATGAAGAGCATGCCCGTGAAGTAGATGGGGAGGGAGACGCCGGCGAGGGCGACGCCCATGGCCGAGCGGTCCAGGACGGTGCCCCGCTTGAGGGCGGAGATGACGCCGGTGGCGACACCGCCGATGACCCACAGGACGACGGCGCCGGCGGCGAGCGAGAGGGTGACCGGCAGCCAGTCCAGCAGCAGCGGCCACACCTCCTGCTCGGTCTTGAAGGAGTAGCCGAAGCAGGGCGCGGCGCATTGCGTGACGTCGGAGCCGTTGGCGTACGTGCGACCCGCCACCAGCCCGACGATGAACTTGCCGAACTGGACGAGGATCGGGTCGTCGAGACCCATCTTCTGCCGGATGCCCTCGATGGCGGCGGGGTCGGACTGCTTCCCGACGAAGTACAGCGCCGGATCCGTCCCGATCAGCTTCGGGAAGAGGAAGAAGATTCCGAAGGTCACCAGCGAGATGACCAACAGCATGACGATGACGGCGAACAACCGTCGGGTGAGGTATGCAAGCACTGCGCTTGGCCTGGCTGCGGCCCGGGGGCGCCCCCTTCCGGAGGACGCCCCCAAGCCGTAACCGCGGCCATCACCTGCCCTTCGTGCCTAGCGGGTGTGGCACTGGAACTTTTTGAACTGGGACTGCCGGACCGTTACTTCGTGACGCCGAGGGACGCGTAGTCGTACCGGCCGTTGTAGGCGTCGGTGGTGTACGCGTTCGTCAGGCGGCTGCTGCGCCAGGTGATCGTCTTGTCGTAGACGAAGGGCAGGTAGACCGCGGCCTCGGAGACCTTCTGGTTCATCTGCTTGTAGATCTCGCCGGCCTTGGCCGGGTCCGTCTCCGCGATGGCCTGGTCGAACAGGGCGTTGATGGCCGGGTCGTTCAGCTCGGAGAAGTTGTTGTTGCCGCTCTGCAGGATGAAGCGGCCGTCGACCAGCGGCTGGGAGAAGCCCTGCCCGGTCGGGAAGTCGGCGCCCCAGCCCATGATGATGATGCCGTAGCCCTTCTCCTTGACGACCTTCGGCGAACCGATGATGCCGGAGGTCTGGGCGCCGTCGATCTGGTCGACGTCGGCCTGGATGCCGACCTGCTTCAGGGCGTTCTGCAGGGAGACGGCCGTGGCGATCTCGACCGGCTTGTTGTTGCGGACCGCGATGGTGGTCTTGAAGCCCTCGGGCTTGCCGCAGGCCTTGAGGGCCTCCTTGGCCTTCTCGACGTTCGGCTTGCCGTCGTTCTTCAGGACCTCGTACGGGTCGTACTTGCCGTCGGAGCCCTTGATGCCCAGCGGGAGCATGTTGGGGGCGATGTCGCCGCCGGCCTGCGGGCCGCCGCGGGCGGTCTGCAGGGACTTCTTGTCCGCCGCGTAGATGACGGCCTTGCGGCAGTCGATGTTGTCGAAGGGAGCCACGGTCTGCGGGAAGACGGCGTACCGGATGAAGCCGGTCTGGCCGTTGTCCAGGTTGTCCTTGTGGTCCTTCAGCGCGGTGGAACGGGCCGCCTGGCCGATGCCGGTCGCGTTGATGTCGACGTCGAACTCACCGTTCATCAGGCGCTTGTCCATGTCGTCCGCGTTCGCCATGAACGTGACGGAGATGGAGTCCGGGAGCGCCTTGCGGATGGTGTCCGACTCGGGCTTGTAGTTCTCGTTGCGCGAGAGCTTCATGCTCTTGTTGGGCTCGTACGAGTCGATCTTGTACGGGCCGTTGGAGAAGGGCTTCAGGCCGTACTTGGCCGCGGTGTCCTTGTCCTGCTTGACCGGGCTCGCGGCGGGCATGGCCAGCATCTGCTCGAAGTCGCCGTTGGGCGCCGGGAGCTTGAAGATGATGGTCTTCGCGTCCGGGGTCTCGATCGCCTTGAGGCCGAGCTTGTCCGGGGCGGTGTCCTTGTACGGGCCCGGGTACTCGGTCTTCGGGTCGAGCACCTGCATCAGGTAGACCGGGCCGCCGGAGATGACGTCCTGGGCCCAGGTGCGCTCGATGCCGTACTTCACGTCCTGGGCGGTGACGGGAGTGCCGTCCTCCCAGGTCACGTTGTCCTTGAGGGTGTACTTGTAGGTCTTGCCGCCGTCGGTGATCTCGGCCTTGGCGGTCGCGAGGTCGGGGACGAGCTCGGTGCTCTCCGGGCCGGGAGCCGCCTTGAAGCTGACCAGCTGGCGGGCGTAGTAGCGGGAGAAGTCCCACATGAAGCCGTAGTAGCCGCGCTGCGGGTCCCACGAGTCGGCTTCCTGGGTGCCGACGAACTTGAGTTCGCCGCCCTTCTTGTCCGACGCGTTGGCGATCTTGCCGATGCCGGCGTTGAAGCCACCGCCGGACGCGGCGGACTTGTCGTCCTTCTTGTCGTCTCCGCCACAGGCGGTCGCGGTCAGCATGACCGCGAGCACGACGGCCGTGCCAGCGGCAAGCCTGCGCTTCGACGTGCGATGGGTAGTCACGATGCTCGCAACCCTCCGTTGTAGTTCCGGTGTACTTACGGCTCGGAGCCGGTTCCTGGTTTGCCCTGCGATGGCTAGCGGGAGCCCTTCGGGTCGAGGGCGTCACGGACGCCGTCGCCGAAGAGGTTGAAGGCCAGCACGGTGATGAAGATCGCTACGCCGGGGAAGATCATGAAGAGCGGATCGTCCTCGTAGGTCCGCACGGCCGTGGAGAGCGTCTCTCCCCAGGACGGCGTGGGCGGTTTGACGCCGACTCCGAGGAAGCTGAGGGCGGCCTCGGTCAGCACGTTGGTGGGGATCATCAGCGTCGAGTAGACCGTGATGGGCGCCACCAGGTTCGGGAGCAGCTCGCGGAAGAGGATGTACACGCGGCCCGCGCCCAGGCTGCGCGCGGCGTCGACGTACTCGCGCTCGCGCAGTGACAGGGTCTGCCCGCGGACGATGCGGCCGATGTACGGCCAGCCGAAGAAGCCGATGACCAGCACCAGTACGGCGATGCGCAGGCCCGATCCCTCGAACCCCCAGAGCTTGCCGGGGATCACCGAGATCAGCGCGATGATGAACAGCAGCTGCGGGAAGGCCAGCAGGAGGTCCATGACGCGGCTGATGGCGGCGTCGACCCAGCCGCCGAAGTAGCCGGCGACGACGCCGAAGACCGTCCCCAGCGAGACCGCGACGAAGGCGGACAGGAAGGCCACCAGCAGCGAGATCCGGGCGCCGTAGACGACCCGGCTGAAGACGTCACGGCCGTTGACCGGTTCGATGCCGAGCAGGAAGTCGCCGTTCATGCCGCCCCAGTCGCCGGCGGGCAGGCCGAGCAGCGGGTCCAGCAGGTCCTCGTGCAGTTCCTCCGGCGGGTGGCCGAACGCCGTGACGATCAACGGCGCGAAGACCGCGACGAGGATCAGCAGGAGCACGATGACGCCGCCGGCCAGGGCGACCTTGTCCCGCTTGAGGCGCAGCCAGGCGATCTGCCAGGGCGAGCGCCCTTCGATCGCCTTCTGCGGGACTCCGGGGGCGTCCACGGCTGCGGGCTCGGCCGCGGTGGTGTCGTGCAGTGGTGCCGTCATCGTGGTGGGGACCCCTCTCGGCCGACGGTGGCCGGCCCATGCCCGCCGCTGTGGCGGCTTGGTTCTATCGGCGTCGCTGATGGTGCGAAAGTGCGCGAAATGCGCATGAAGTGCACGCGAAGAGCTGGTGGTTTCGGGATTGACCGGCCTTCGGTGGGGGGAGTCTTCAACGCCCTCTCAATCGCCCGCCAGACCTGCCGGTGATGTGATGCGCAACCGTGATCTGCGCCGACACCTTCCGTTATCCGAACCGCGCGCGCTGGTGAGCGGTGAAACACCGCCCCTTCGGCGCGGAACGGACATCTGCCCCAACTGCCACGGAGCACATGGTTCTTGGGTGTATTCGGCTGATATGCCGAAGGCCGCACCGAGGGGGGACCGGTGCGGCCTTCGGGACGGATGTCTCCCTATGCGGATGTCATGGGGAACGGGCGGTACGGGCGGTCCGGGCGGGTAAGGGCCGCTTCGGGCGGGTGCCGTGACGGCCCGCCGGGACCGGCACGGGTCAGTACGCCGGCGCCTGGCCCTCGCGGTCGTAGAAGGGGCGGGTCTGGGCGCGCAGCCACATCGCGACGGGGTCGTGTTCGTCCGCCAGCGCCACCGTGCACACCGGGACGCCTTCGGGGACCACGCCGACCGACTGGCGCATCATCTCCCGTACGGACTCCAGCGCGGGCGCGGAGGCGTCGTACAGGTCGAGGCCGACGGCGAGGTACGGGGACCCGAGCGCGGGCTGCACCCAGGCGCGGCGCAGCGACCGGACGGCCGGGGTGCGGTGGGCGTGCTGGGTCAGCAGCCCGTAGAACTGCGGGAGCTCGATGGCCGGCTCGGACAGCCGCAGCGGCCCGGCCGGCATCCGGTCGAGGCCGGTCGCGATCCGGCGCAGGTCGGCCCAGGGCACGCCGAGCCCTCCGCCCTGGGCGTGCGGGTTGAGCCACAGCCCCCAGCGGTCCGGGTAGAGCGCGCGGGCGATGTCCCGCCCGGTGACCACCTCGTAGCCGCGGTTCCAGCCGCTGGCGGCCAGCTCCTGCGGCGAGGTGACGCAGGGCGCGTAGCCGAGGCTCTCGATCTCCATGCCGCCGTACTGGGCGTCCGGGGAGCCCGGCCGGCCCTGCCAGAGCAGCATCCACAGCCGCCCCTCGGCGAGGGCGTGCAGAAGCGACTCGTAGCTCTCGTAGCGCCCGGGAGTCACCTGGCGCAGCATGTGCTCGACCTGCCCGGCCGCGGCCGTGCCTGACGCACTCACCCGGTACCCCTCTTCGTCCGCCCGTCGTCCACGCGTGCTTTCCCGGACCTGCGCTCACGCGTGCGGCCAGGAGATGTAACCAGCTTAAGCGGCGCTACGGGAGGTAGAAGGGGCGTACGCGCTCACGAATCCAGTCCGTGACCGGGTCCTGGGCGGCGTCCAGGAGGATCAGCTGCACGGGCCAGGGAGCCGGGACCCGGGCCAGGGCCCGGCCGAGGGCCTCCATGGGGGCGTTCTGCGTCCCGGGATCCCATCCCACCAGGCGGACGCCGACGAACAGTTCCGGTTCCCCGCCCTCGACGCTGGCGAGGCAGCGGTGGGCTGCGGCGACCACGCCGGTGGCGCGGAACTCCTCGGCGGCGGCGGCCAGGAAGTCCACCGGGTCCTCCTGCCAGTCGGGCTCGTAGAGCCGCACGCGGCCACCGGAGGCCGGGCCGTCGAGGGGGCCGCGGCCGGTGCGGCACAGCTCCGCGACGGCGGGCGGGGGCAGCGGGACGCCGACGGCGCCCTCGGGGTTGAGCGCGATGCCGAGCTGGGGGGGCAGGCCGCGGGCGAACTCGACGGCGGGGGCCACGGCGTGGTCCATGCCGGGGCCGGCGCAGGCGCGGAACTGGCTCTCGGAGCTGTAGACCGGGACGTAGGCCGCCCCGCCGATCTCCATCGTGGGCAGGGTCAGGCCGGCGGCGCCCTGTTCGGGGCCACCGCCGCCGGGCAGGGGCACCCAGACGTGGCTGCGGCCGAGGACCTCCAGGATCCGCCCGCCGGCGTCCGGCTGCCCGAGCGCCGCCCCGAGCACCTGCTCCAGCTCATTCTCCGGCCAGCCGCTGCCCTGCATGTGCCCCTGCCTTTGTATGGATCCCGCCGAATGTCGTGCCGAGGCTATCCGCAGCCGCCCGCCGCCCCGCCCCCGGGCCGGACACCGCGCGCCTCGAACGCCGGCGGGGCTTCACGGGGGCGAGCCCATGCCGGTGGCTCCGCTCCAGGGCCGCGCCTCGAACGCCGGCGGGGCTGAGGGCGCCCCCGGACCCCGGCACGCCCCGCCACGCAACTCCGCCCAGGGCCGCGCCCGGGAGGGGTGGCCGGCCGGGTGGGTCAGGGGTGGAAGGTGATGGTGGTGACCTCGGAGGCCGCGCGGCGGTCCAGGAGGGTGGCGGAGGCGCAGCCGGCCGGCGGGTGGCCGGATTCCGCGTCCCGCAGGAGGCGGCCCACCGCCCCCCGGTGGCGGGCGAAGGCGTAGGCCGACACCCTGCGCCCCCGCGCCTCCTGCCCGGCCAGGGCCTCCTCGGCGCTGCTGTCCAGGAGGAGCAGGTGCAGCGCCCGCCCCCGCCGGCGCGCGGCGGCCGCGAGCAGGCCCCGGACCCAGCTCTGCGTGCCGCAGTCGTGGACGACCACCGAGGCCCCGGAGCGCAGCGCCCGCCACAGCCCCCAGTAGTGCGCGGCCCGCACCAGCGGCCGGTACACCCCGTACGGCAGCGCCGCCGGCATCCGGCGCTCCCAGCGCTCGCGCGCGTCCTGGGAGTCGATCGCCCCGCCCTCGGCGACGGCCCGCTTGATCAGCGTGGTCTTGCCCCCGCCCGGCAGGCCGGACACCACCACGATGTCCCCTACCGCGAAGCCGAGCCGCCGCGGCCCCTGCGCTGGGCCCCCGCGCAGGTCCCGTACGGCCCCGGCCCCGGCTGCCGCCCCCACCGCCCCCGCCGCGCCCCCGCGCACCGGCACCCGCACCCGCCGCTGCGCCGGAACCGCCTCCACGGTCCCGGTCGCCGCCGCCGCTACTCCGAATCTCCGCACAGTGATCGCCTCCCCCGAATCGGGCCGCAGGGCCCTTGCCCACTGAGTGTAAAGAGACGGTAATGCGGCGCCCCCGGTTCCGGTCCGGTCCCGCGAGCACCGCACGGTCTTTCGGGCCCGCCCGCCCGATCACCGCGGTGGCGTGCAATGATGTGCGCCATCTGGACCAACTGCATACCGGCCGCTTGAATCCGCGCGGGAGAGTCCCGGCACGCCGCAAGGCCGTGCGCGGGCGCCGAAGGAGCAAGAACCTCCCTTGAATCTCTCAGGCCCCGTACCGCGTGGATGAGGCAGATCTGAAAAGCGAGCTGCCCGCCAGCTCCACCCAAGGTGCAAGCCGAGGAACTCTCGGCGAACCTCTCAGGTTCCGATGACAGATGGGGAGGACCCTCCTCGTCATGTCATGCCCTGGGACTCGGGAGCCACACCCATGAGCACTGCCCCCCGCCTGACCGCCCTCGACGCGCTGCACCGCTCGCTCGGTGCGACCATGACCGACTTCGCGGGCTGGGACATGCCGCTGCGGTACGGCAGTGAGCGCGACGAGCACAACGCCGTGCGCACCAAGGCCGGCCTCTTCGACCTCTCCCACATGGGCGAGATCACCCTGACCGGGCCGGAGGCCGTCAAGGTCCTCGACTACGCGCTGGTCGGCAACATCTCCACCGTCGGCGTCGGCCGCGCCCGCTACACGCACATCTGCCGGGAAGACGGCGGGATCCTGGACGACCTGATCGTCTACCGCCTCGGCGAGAACGACTACATGGTCGTCGCCAACGCCTCCAACGCCCAGGTCGTCCTCGACGCCCTGACCGAGCGCGCCGCCGGCTTCGACGCCGAGGTCCGCGACGACCGCGACGCCTACGCGCTCATCGCCGTCCAGGGCCCGCAGTCCCCCGGCATCCTGGCCTCGCTGACCGACGCCGACCTGGACGGGCTCAAGTACTACGCCGGGCTGCCGGGCACGGTGGCCGGGGTGCCCGCGCTGATCGCGCGCACGGGCTACACCGGCGAGGACGGCTTCGAGCTGTTCGTCGCCCCGGAGCACGCCGTGGAGCTGTGGCAGGCGCTGACCAAGGCCGGCGAGGGCGTCGGCCTGGTCCCGGCCGGCCTGTCCTGCCGCGACACCCTGCGCCTGGAGGCGGGCATGCCGCTGTACGGGCACGAGCTGACCACCTCGCTGACCCCCTTCGACGCGGGGCTGGGCCGGGTCGTGAAGTTCGAGAAGGAGGGGGACTTCGTGGGCCGCGCCGCGCTGGAGGCCGCGGCCGAGCGCGCCGCCACGAACCCGCCGCGCAAGCTGGTCGGTCTGGTCGCCGAGGGCCGCCGCGTCCCGCGCGCCGGCTTCCCGGTCGTCGCCGGCGGCGAGGTGATCGGCGAGGTGACGTCGGGCGCGCCGTCCCCGACCCTGGGCAAGCCGATCGCGATGGCGTACGTGGACGCGGCGCACGCCGCGCCCGGCACCTCCGGCGTCGGAGTCGACATTCGCGGTACGCATGAGCCGTACGAGGTCGTGGCTCTGCCGTTCTACAAGCGGCAGAAGTAACGCTGCCCACGGCCTGTCGCACGCGCGGCCGTACGGATCGCCGTACGGCTCCGTCTCAGTACCCAAGACCGCTGTCCCTTCCACTCCCCCGCATCCAGGAGAATCAGGCCATGAGCAACCCCCAGCAGCTGCGTTACAGCAAGGAGCACGAGTGGCTGTCGGCCGCCGAGGACGGCGTGGCGACGGTCGGCATCACGGAGTTCGCGGCCAACGCGCTCGGTGACGTCGTCTACGCCCAGCTCCCCGAAGTGGGCGACACGGTGACCGCGGGCGAGACCTGCGGTGAGCTGGAGTCCACCAAGTCGGTCAGCGACCTGTACTCCCCCGTCACCGGCGAGGTCGTCGAGTCCAACCAGGACGTCGTGGACGACCCGGCGCTCGTGAACACCGCTCCGTTCGAGGGTGGCTGGCTGTTCAAGGTGCGCGTCTCCGGGGAGCCGGACGACCTGCTCTCCGCCGAGGAGTACGCCGCGCTCACCCACTCCGACAACTGACCCCAGGGACTCCTGATGTCTGTGCTGAACACCCCTCTCCATGAGCTCGACCCCGACGTCGCCGCCGCCGTCGACGCCGAGCTCGTACGCCAGCAGTCCACCCTGGAAATGATCGCGTCGGAGAACTTCGCTCCGGTCGCCGTCATGGAGGCCCAGGGCTCCGTCCTCACCAACAAGTACGCCGAGGGCTACCCGGGCCGCCGCTACTACGGCGGCTGCGAGCACGTCGACGTGGTCGAGCAGATCGCGATCGACCGCATCAAGGCGCTGTTCGGCGCCGAGGCCGCGAACGTGCAGCCGCACTCCGGTGCCCAGGCGAACGCGGCCGCGATGTTCGCGCTGCTGAAGCCGGGCGACACGATCATGGGCCTGAACCTGGCCCACGGCGGTCACCTCACCCACGGCATGAAGATCAACTTCTCCGGCAAGCTCTACAACGTGGTCCCGTACCACGTCGACGAGACCGGTCAGGTGGACATGGCCGAGGTCGAGCGCCTCGCGAAGGAGTCCAAGCCGCAGCTGATCGTCGCGGGCTGGTCCGCCTACCCGCGCCAGCTGGACTTCGCCGCCTTCCGCCGGATCGCGGACGAGGTCGGCGCGTACCTGATGGTCGACATGGCGCACTTCGCCGGCCTGGTCGCCGCGGGTCTGCACCCGAACCCGGTGCCGCACGCCCACGTGGTCACCACCACGACGCACAAGACCCTCGGCGGTCCGCGCGGCGGTGTCATCCTGTCGACGCAGGAACTGGCCAAGAAGATCAACTCCGCGGTCTTCCCGGGCCAGCAGGGCGGTCCGCTGGAGCACGTGATCGCGGCCAAGGCCGTCTCCTTCAAGATCGCGGCCTCGGAGGACTTCAAGGAGCGCCAGGTGCGCACCCTGGAGGGCGCGAAGATCATCGCCGAGCGCCTGGTGCAGCCGGACGTCACCGAGGTCGGCGTCTCCGTCCTGTCGGGCGGCACGGACGTCCACCTGGTCCTGGTCGACCTGCGCGACTCCGAGCTGGACGGCCAGCAGGCCGAGGACCGGCTCCACGAGATCGGCATCACGGTCAACCGCAACGCCGTCCCGAACGACCCGCGGCCGCCGATGGTCACCTCGGGTCTGCGGATCGGCACGCCGGCGCTCGCCACGCGCGGTTTCGGGGCCGAGGACTTCACCGAGGTCGCCGAGATCATCGCGGCCGCGCTGAAGCCGGAGTACGACAGCGAGTCCCTCAAGGCGCGCGTCTGCGCGCTCGCCGCGAAGTTCCCGCTGTACCCCTCGCTCTAGACGGCGCCGAAGGGCCCGGCCTTGCTCGCGCACAGGCCGGGCCCTTCTCATGACCGCGCGCCCCGGGCGGATGCGGCCCGCTCCCGGGCCGGCCCAGACCCCGCTCGCCCCGGCCCGCCCCGACCGGCCCGACCGGCCCGGCCCGACCGGCCCGGCCCGACCGGACCCAGCCGACTCTGGGGATACGTCTCCCGCACGCGTCCGGAGACGAGCCGTTCACTCCACCGCGTTAAGCTCGTCTGTCGGACAAAATCCGAACAATCCGCCTCTCCCGCCCCCTCCCACCCCACGAGCAGACAAGGGAGTCCGCCAGTGGCCATCTCCGTCTTCGACCTCTTCTCCATCGGCATCGGTCCGTCCTCCTCCCACACGGTCGGTCCGATGCGCGCGGCGCGCATGTTCGTGATGCGGCTGAAGAAGGACGGCGTGCTCGCGCAGACGGCGTCCGTACGCGCGGAACTGTTCGGATCCCTCGGCGCGACGGGTCACGGGCACGGCACTCCCAAGGCGGTGCTGCTGGGCCTGGAGGGCCACTCCCCCCGCACGGTGAACGTGGAGAGCGCCGACGCCGAGGTGGAGCGCATCCGCCAGAGCGGCCGCCTGCGCCTGCTCGGCGCCGAGATAGGCGATGTCCATGAGATCGCCTTCGACGAGCCGAACCAGCTGATCCTGCACCGCCGCCGCTCCCTGCCGTACCACGCGAACGGCATGACCCTCTTCGCGTACGACACCGCCGGCACCCCGCTGCTGGAGAAGACCTACTACTCGGTGGGCGGCGGTTTCGTCGTGGACGAGGACGCGGTCGGCGAGGACCGGATCAAGCTCGACGACACGGTGCTGAAGTACCCCTTCCGCTCCGGTGACGAGATGCTCCGCCTGGCGAAGGAGAACGGCCTGTCGATCTCCTCGATGATGCTGGAGAACGAGAAGGCCTGGCGCACGGAGGACGAGATCCGCGAGGGCCTCCTGGAGATCTGGCGGGTCATGCAGTCCTGCGTCTCGCGCGGCATGTCCCGCGAGGGCATCCTCCCGGGCGGTCTGCGGGTCAAGCGCCGCGCCGCCGGCACCGCCCGCCAGCTGCGCGCCGAGGGCGACCCGCAGGCGCACGCCATGGAGTGGGCGACGCTGTACGCGATGGCCGTCAACGAGGAGAACGCGGCGGGCGGCCGGGTCGTCACCGCCCCCACCAACGGCGCCGCGGGCATCATCCCGGCCGTCCTGCACTACTACATGAACTTCGTGCCGGGCGCGGACGAGGACGGCGTGGTCCGCTTCCTCCTCGCGGCTGGCGCGATCGGCATGCTCTTCAAGGAGAACGCCTCCATCTCCGGCGCCGAGGTCGGCTGCCAGGGCGAGGTGGGCTCCGCCTGCTCCATGGCGGCCGGCGCCCTCGCCGAGGTCCTGGGCGGCACCCCGGAGCAGGTCGAGAACGCGGCCGAGATCGGCATGGAGCACAACCTGGGCCTGACCTGCGACCCGGTCGGCGGGCTGGTCCAGATCCCCTGCATCGAACGCAACGGCATGGCGGCGGTCAAGGCCGTCACCGCGGCGAAGATGGCGATGCGCGGCGACGGGTCCCACAAGGTCTCCCTCGACAAGGTCATCAAGACCATGAAGGAGACGGGCGCGGACATGAAGGTCAAGTACAAGGAGACCGCGCGCGGCGGCCTCGCGGTCAACGTCATCGAGTGCTGAGGCCGTAGGCCCTGACCAGCGCGTTTCTGTCTTTCGGCGCTGTCAGGGCCTTCCCTGCTTGCACGGCGGAAAGTCCCTGGAATCCCCTCGGGCGCCACAGATCAAAGAATCCCCCCACCCCAATAATAAGAATCTTGTTAAACTTGGCCCCATGCCTACCTCCCCGTTGCCCGGCGAAGGACCCGTCCGGCCCGTATCGGTCTCGCTCCACGAAGGCACCATCGCTGCCCTCAAGGCACGTACGGGCAAACGAGGTATGTCCGCCTATGTCGAGTCCCTCATCCAGCGCCAACTGGAACGGGACCGACTGCGCGAACTCATCGAGGATGCGGAAGCCGAGCACGGCCCGGTCGACCAGTCGGCCGTCGACGCCAAACGCGCGATCCTGCGCGGCGAGACGGCCGGCTCGGCGGACGCCGCGTGAGCGGCACGCTCGTCCTGGACTGCGAAGGCCTGTCAAAGCTCGTACGACGCACACCTGAGATCACTGAGTGGCTGACGGCAGCCGAAGCCGAAGACATCCGCGTCGTCACCAGCTCCGTCACCCTCGTCGAAGCACGTGACCCCAAGGCCAGCCAGGCACGCTTCGACTACGCCGTCTCCCGCGTGAACATCATCCCGCCCAACGAAGCCATCGCCCGCCACGGGAGCAAGCTCCTGGCCGCGGCCGGACTGCACGGCCACAAGTACGCCCTCGACGCCATCGTGGCCGCCACCGCGCTCACCTCCCCGGCTCCAGTGACCGTCCTGACATCGGACCCCGAAGACCTCCTGATGCTCTGCGGTCCCAGCGTCCGCATCATCAAGGTCTGACCTCGAGGCCTCGCCTCGACCCACCCCTTGCGCGTGCTGACCTCCGACGGCGCTCGGTAGACGGTGGGCGGTCGGCGGTGGACGGCGGGCGGTGGACAGCAGGGGGCTGCGGCAGGTCGGCGGCAGGTGGTCGGCGCGTGCGCCGGGCCCCTGCCCGTCCGCCGGAGCGAGCAGGGTACGGCGCCCCGCCTCCCCGGCGGCGTACCCGTCGTGCAACCGCGGGCGGCCGGCGTTCGTCTCCTGGGGTGACACCTCTGTCCCCACCTCTGGAGAATCGAGGGGACGTCATGATCCTTCCGCGTTCACGCCGGGGTTCACGTCCGGGTTCGCGTCCGGGCCTTCGCCGGCGCCGGCTCGTGGCCCTGGCCACCGGGGCCCTCCTCACCACCGGGACCGCGCTCGCCGTCCCGGCTTCGGCCGCCGCCACCACCGCCCGCTCGGCGACCCCGCTCGTCGTCGACGCCCGCTGGGGCGGTCACTGCACCTACGACCGGCTCGTCATCGACCTGCGGGGGTACGTCCCCGGGGTCACCGTCTCCCCCGTCCCCCGGCTGGTCTACGACGGGTCCGGCAAGCCCGTCCCGCTCGCCGGGAAGTACTTCCTGGAGATCCGCCTGCACCCCGCCGCCGGGCACGACGACGCCGGCAACAACGTCTACGCCGGGCCCAAGCTCCAGAAGATCTACCTCAGCAAGCTCAAGGGCATCGCCCTGACCGGCGACTACGAGGGGTACGTGACCTTCGGCGCCGCCTTCGACACCGCCCCGTCCTACTCCACCACCGTCCTGCACTCGCCCGAGCGGCTGGTCCTGGACGTGGCGCACCCGAACGTGTGCTGAACCCGGGCCGCGCCGGCGGGAGCCGAAGGATGTCTCCTGCCGGCCCGGCCCGGCCTGACCGGCAGGAGGTCCACAGCACTAGCGGTGCTCGGGATTGGGGAAGTCGAAGCGGCACCGCGCGTCCCAGAGCGAGCGCTGGTTCCCGTGCGCCGGGATGCCGCCCGCCCGCTTGAGCAGGGCGGCGAGGTGCATCAGGTTCCAGGACATGAAGGCCGTGTTCCGGTTGGTGAAGTCGTTCGCGGGGCCTCCCGAGCCCGGGTCGAGGTAGGAGGGCCCGGGACCGGCCTCGCCGATCCAGCCGGCGTCGGCCTGCGGGGGCACGGCGTAGCCGAGGTGCTGGAGGCTGTAGAGGATGTTCATGGCGCAGTGTTTGACGCCGTCCTCGTTGCCGGTGATCAGCGCGCCGCCGACGCGCCCGTAGTAGGCGTACTGCCCCTTCTCGTTGAGGAGGGAGGAGCAGGCGTAGAGCCGCTCGATGACCCGCTTCATCACGGAACTGTTGTCGCCGAGCCAGATCGGACCGCAGAGCACGAGGATGTCGGCGTCCATGACCTGGCTGTAGAGGACCGGCCACTGGTCGCCGTCCCAGCCGTGCTCGGTCATGTCGGGCCAGACGCCGGTCGCGATGTCGTGGTCGACGGCGCGGACGAGTGAGGTCCGGGCGCCGGCCGACTCCATGACGGCGCGGCTCCTGGCGATCAGGCCCTCGGTGTTGCTGGTCTCGGGCGAGCGCTTGAGCGTGCAGTTCACGTAGAGGGCGGTCAGGTCCGAGTAGTCCGGACGGTCCGCGGGGTCGGAGTCGGCAGCCACGCCCCCAGCCTGCACGGGGCGGCCCGGCGCCGCCACCGGGGCGCGTCCGTACGGGGACCGGTACCGGGCGGGCAGCGGAACCGGCGCCGGGCCGGGCCGCGGAACCGCGCGGTGGTGCGGCAGGGCCGGCCGGCGCGCGGCCGAGTCTCGGGGAACTCCCGGGTCAGCCGGGGTCGTTGGCGCGCGGGGTGGCGCGGCGACCGCGCACGGGGACACGCAAGCGGAACGCGGTCGCGTTCGCCGTGTTTGGGGCGGGTTGTTACCGGTCCGTGCGGCCGACTAGGGTCAGCGGGCCTTGGTGTTCGGGAAACCGGTGGGAAACCGGTGCGGCCCTCGCCACTGTGATCGGGAAGTCCGGCTCCACTCCTGCGGGAAGCCACTGGGCCCGCGCGGGAGACCGTACGGCCCCGGGAAGGCGGAGCCCGGGCATCAGTACCCGTGAGCCAGGAGACCGGCCGGGGCGCGTTGTCCATCCACGAGGTGCTGGAGAGGTCTCCCCACTCATGCATATAGCCGAGGGGTTCCTGCCCCCTTTGCACGCGGTCGCCTGGGGCGCCGCGTCCGCTCCCTTCGTCGTCCACGGCGTACGCGCCCTCACCCGTGAGGTGAAGGCCCATCCGGAGAGCACGCTCCTGCTCGGAGCGTCCGGCGCGTTCACCTTCGTCCTGTCCGCCCTGAAGATCCCTTCCGTTACGGGCAGTTGTTCCCATCCCACCGGTACGGGGCTCGGCGCCATCCTCTTCCGGCCGCCGATCATGGCGGTGCTCGGCACGATCACCCTCCTCTTCCAGGCGCTGCTGCTGGCGCACGGGGGGCTCACCACCCTCGGCGCCAACGTCTTCTCCATGGCGATCGCCGGGCCCTGGGCGGGCTACGGCGCCTACCGGCTGCTGCGTACGGCGGGGGCGCCGCTGCTGGTGACCGTGTTCTGCGGGGCCTTCTTCGCCGACCTGGTCACCTACTGCGTGACCTCCGTCCAGCTGGCGCTGGCCTTCCCCGACGCGGCCACGGGCTTCACCGGCTCGCTGGTGAAGTTCGGGGAGATCTTCGCGCTCACCCAGATCCCGCTCGCGGTGAGCGAGGGGCTGCTGACGGTGCTGGTGATGCGGCTGCTGATGCAGTCCAGCAGGTCGGACCTGGTCCGGCTCGGCGTCGCGAAGCTCACCCCCGGCACGGCGAAGCAGGAGACGGCGCTCTGATGACCAGGAACGCGAAGATCAACATCCTGCTACTGCTCCTGGTGGCGGCGCTGGCGGTGCTGCCGGTCGCGCTGGGACTGGGCGAGGGCAAGGAGGAGCCGTTCGCCGGCGCCGACGCGCAGGCGGAGTCGGCCATCACCGAGCTGAAGCCGGATTACGAGCCGTGGTTCTCGCCGCTGTACGAACCCCCCTCCGGTGAGGTCGAGTCGGCGCTGTTCGCGCTCCAGGCCGCGCTCGGGGCGGGGGTGCTCGCGTACTACTTCGGTGTCCGCAAGGGCCGCCGCGACGCGGTGGCCGCCGCCAACAGGGCCGGTACCGCGGCGGGGGGCGGCGGGGAGTCCGCCGCCGGCCCGGAGGCGTAGCGCGGTGCTGCCGATCGACGCCGCGGCGCACAGCAGCCGCTGGCGCCCGCGCCACCCCCTGGAGAAGGCCCTCCTCGGCATCGGCCTGACGGTCACCGCCGTGTCCCTGCCGCCATGGCCCGGCGGCCCGCTGGTCGCCGCGGCCACTCTCGCGCTGCTCCTGGGCCCCGCCGGCGTGCCGGGGCGGCAGCTGTGGCGGGCCTTCCGGATCCCGCTCGGCTTCTGCTTCACGGGGGCGCTGCCCCTGCTGGTCTCCGTGGGCGGGCCCGCCGGGTTCCTCTCGGCGGCCCCGGACGGGCCCCGGCACGCCGCCGAGCTGCTGCTGCGCACCTCGGCGGCATCCCTCGGCGTGCTGCTGTTCGCCTTCACCACCCCGGTGTCGGACGTGCTCCCGCGGCTGGTCCGGGCAGGGGTGCCGGCCCCGGTCGTGGACGTCGCGCTGGTGATGTACCGGATCGGGTTCCTGCTGCTCGACTCCCTCGCCCGGATCCGCCAGGCGCAGGCGGCCCGGCTCGGCGCCACCGGCCGGGCGGCGGCCTGGCGTTCACTGGCCGGGCTCGCGGCGACCTCCTTCGTCCGGGCCTTCGACCGCGCCGCCCGGCTCCAGACGGGTCTGGCCGGGCGCGGTTACGACGGCGCGCTGCGGGTGCTCGTCCCCGAGGCGACGCTGTCCTGGCGGTTCGTGGCCGCCTCCGCCGCCCTGCTGGCCGCTCTGGTCGCCACCACTCTCGTACTGAAGGAGCTCTACCTGTGAGGCCGTTGGTGGAACTGGTGGGCGCGGGCTACGCGTACGAGGACGGGCCCGCCGTGCTGTCCGGAGTGGACTTCGGGATCACCGAGGGCCGCGCGCTGGTCCTGCTGGGCCGCAACGGCAGCGGCAAGACCACGCTGATGCGACTGCTGAGCGGGGGCCTGCGGCCGGGCCGCGGAGAACTGCACCTGGACGGCTCGGCGGTGAGGCACGACCGGGCGGGCCTGACCCAGCTGCGGAGGGCGGTCCAGCTGGTCGTGCAGGACCCGGACGACCAGCTGTTCGCGGCCTCGGTGGAACAGGACGTCTCCTTCGGGCCGATGAACATGGGTCTGGCGCAAGCGCAGGTCCGCGAGCGGGTCGAGGCCGCGCTGGCCGCGCTCGGCATCACCGCGCTGCGCGACCGCCCCACCCACCTGCTGTCCTACGGGCAGCGCAAGCGGGCGGCGATCGCGGGGGCGGTGGCGATGGCCCCGCGGGTGCTGATCCTGGACGAGCCGACGGCCGGTCTGGACCCCGAGGGCCAGGAGCGGCTGTTGGATGTGCTGGCCGGCCTGACGGACACGACGGTGGTGATGGCCACCCACGATGTGGACCTCGCGGTCCGGTGGGCCGACGACGCCGCGGTCCTGACCCCCTCGGGCATCCGCACCGGCCCGGCCGGCGACCTGCTCCGCGATCCGGCGCTGCTCGCCGAGGCGGGCCTGCGCCAGGCCTGGTCCCCGGCGGTGACGGCCTTCCTGCGGGCCCACGGCCACCTGTCTCCGGGCCTGCCGGGGCCCCGTACACCGCAGGCCCTGTCCGCCTGGGGCGCCGCCCGCGGCGGGCCGGGACCGGAGCAAACCTAGGATGGCGTCATGTCGCTGCCGCACGCCATCCTCACCGCCCTGCTCGAGAAGCCCTCGTCCGGGCTGGAGCTGACCCGGCGGTTCGACAAGTCGATCGGGTTCTTCTGGTCCGCGACGCACCAGCAGATCTACCGGGAGCTCGGCCGTCTGGAAGAGGGCGGGCTGATCCGCGCGCTGCCCAGTGACGTGCCCGTGCGGGGGCAGAAGAAGGAGTACGAGGTGCTGCCCGCGGGAGACGCGGAACTCGAGCGGTGGGTCGGCGAGAGCCAGGACCCGAAGCCGATGCGCGATCCCCTGCTGCTGCGGATCCGGGCGGCGGCCGTGGTCGGGCCCCGGGGTCTCGGGCCGGAGCTGAGGCGGCACCTGGAGCTGCACCACAGGCAGCTGGCCCAGTACGAGGCCATCGAGGAGAAGGACTTCCCGCCGGGGCGCGACGCCGTGGAGGACCGGCTGCGCCGGCTCGTGCTGCACGGCGGCATCGCCCTGGAGACGTTCTGGCTGCGCTGGCTGGAGGAAGCCCTGAGCGAGGTCGAGGGCGTCGAGGACGGCGCTGGCGCTCGGGACGCCGGGGACACGGCGGGGGCGGGCTGACCGCGCCCCCGCCCCGGGCAGGAGGGCGGGGGCGGCGCGGCGGCTACTTGTTCAGCGCGGCCCAGAACTCGTCGAAGCTCAGCAGGCCGTCGCCGTTGACGTCCTTGGCGGCGACCACGGCGTCCGCGACCGCGCCGGTGACGTAGGCGTCGCCCATGGCCTTCATGGCCGCGCTGTACTCGTCGGCCGTGACGAAGCCGTCGCCGTTCACGTCGAACCGGTTGAACGTCGCCCGTGCGCTCTCGATGTCCGCCACTGGGTCCACCCCTTCTTGGTGCTTGTTGACCGGCCCAGGGTAGCGGCCTGCGCAACGCGGTCCCGCCGCGGGTCCCGTTCGGGCGGCAGAAAGAAATTCAATTGCTCTTCCGTAGGGCGGAAGCCAGAATTCCGGCCAATAAATCCCGCCCGGACTTGTCACGCTCCGGCGCCACGGCATAACGTACTGACATTGCCGCCACACCAGGAGCGCAGGGCGCCCAGGGACAAGCGGCAACAAGGGCGATCAAACAGGTGACGATCACAGCTGACGCATCATTCGAAGTTCTGCCCTTCACCCGCGCCTGCCGCCATATCTGGGAAGACGGCGACCATGTGCTCATCGGAGTGAGTCCGGGCAACAGCTACTTCACTTCCGAGCGCATCACCCGTCTCGCCCAGTGGGCCACGACCCACTTCGCGCAGGTCGACTTCGTCTACGCGGACCTCCACGTCGACCGGATGTTCGCCGCTTTCGGCTACACCCGGGAGCATGCGCACAAGCGTGCCGCGAAGGAGACGAAGGCGGTCCGGCGACGCATCCTCAAAGGCCTGGAGGAATCAGGGCCTCCACGGGCGGACATTCGCGTGCGGGCGCTTTCGAAATTCCAGTCGAACCCCGTGTACCAACTGCTGCACCGGCGCGTTCTCCATTTTCTGGAGACCGATGCCGAATTCCGCAAGGGCTGTGAGCAGATGGCCCTTCACTTCGTCGGGTCCAAGGTGCCGGAAGGGGAATCCATCACGGACGACCAGCTGCGGGTCTGTTTCGATTACATGGCGGCCGAGCTGCCGTTCTTCGTGGACACCCCGAGCATTCTTGACGAGCCGTCCTCGGTGGCTGCATACCACGTCAGGATGCCGCTGACCGACGTCCTGTTCGCGCGCGGCGGAGGCCTGCGCGCCGCCCGCAACCAGGCCTGCGCCGTCGTACGCCCCGAGGCCGTCCGCCGGCCCCACGACGCTGGGGCTCCGGTGGACCCCGGGCACAGCGACCACGCACCGACCGAAGGGAGCACCGATGGGCGTCGAGCGGCTTGAGGGGCGGGAGACCCGGGAGCAGCCGCTGCTCGACTTCCCGCTCTCGCGGCGCGGTGACGTGCTCCCGCAGGAGTGCGCCTGGCTCCGCGAGAAGGCCCCGGTGGCCAGGGTCCGCACCCTCACCGGGGACCCGGCCTGGCTGGTGAGCAGTTACGCGCTGGCCCGGCAGGTGCTGGAGGACGAGCGGTTCAGCCTCAAGGACACGGCGAAGGCCGGGGTTCCGCGGCAGTACGCGCTGACGATCCCGCCCGAGGTCGTCGACAACATGGGCGCCATCAACGGGGCGGGCCTGCGCAACGCCGTGATGAAGGCGCTCAGTCCCCGCCAGGAGGGGCTCCAGGACTGGCTGCGCGCCAAGGCGGCCGAGTTGGTGGACCAGCTGGTGGCCGAGGGCGCGCCGGCCGACCTCCGGGCGGGGTTCGCCGACCCCTTCTCGGCCGCGCTGCACTGCCGGGTGCTCGGGGTCCCCTTCGAGGACTGGCGCCGGCTGATGTCGGGACTGGACGTCGCGTTCATGACCGCGCGCGAACCGTTCGCCGACTCCGCCCTCAACTGGTACAAGGACGTCGCCTACTTCACGCGGCAGCTGAACGTCCAGCTGGCCCTGCCCGCCGAGCAGCGTACGGGGCTGCTCGGCCGGTTCGCCGGGCTGAAGGAGGCCGACCCACAGTCGGCGCACCTGACCGACGAGATGTTCGCGACGGTCGCCGTCTCGCTCTTCGGAGCGGGCGCGGTCTCCACCTCCGCGTTCCTGGTCCTCGCCGTGCTCGCGCTGCTCCAGCGGCCGGAGCTCGTCGGGTACCTGCGCCGCCACCCCGAGCGCATGGGCGGGGCGGTGGAGGAACTGCTGCGCTGGAACCTGTCGGTCGGCGACGGCCTGCCGCGCATCGCGCTGGCCGACGTCCAGGTCGGTGACGTCCTGGTGGAGGCGGGCGAACTCGTCCTCGTCCTGCTGGAGGGGGCCAATTTCGATCCGGCCGCCTTCGAGGACCCGCACCGGCTCGACCTGGAGCGGGAGGGCGCGCCGCCGCACCTCGCCTTCGGCGCGGGCCGGCACTTCTGCCCGGCTTCCGCGCTGGGCCGGGCGCACGCCGAGATCGCCCTGGAGGTCCTGGTCGAGCGGCTGTCCGGGATGCGGCTCGCGGTCCCGGCGGAGAACCTGGTCTGGCGCACGGGGTTCATCAAGCGCCTGCCCGAGCGGCTTCCGGTCGCCTGGTAGTCGCAGGCGGCCGGGCGGAGCGGCGTCCCGGGGGCTGTGCGAGCTCCCGGGGCACCGCCGCGTCCCGCCGCGCGGCGAGGGGGCGGCTACCGGAAGATGCCGGTGTGGCCGAGCGAGTAGCGGCCGGGCTGCGGGTACACGGCGAGGCCGTGCGGTCCGCCGCCCACCGGGATCCGGGCGAGCTCCTTGCCGGTCTTGGTGTCGATCGCGTAGACCTCGGAGTCGTAGCGGCCCGAGAGCCACAGCACCTTGCCGTCGGCGGAGACGCCGCCCATGTCCGGGCTGCCGCCGTCGGGCAGCTCCCACTTCTTGGTGAGCTTGTTCTTCGGGAAGTCGAAGACCGAGATGGTGCCCTCGCCCCGGTTGGAGATGTACATCTCCTTGGAGTCACGACTCACGTACAGTCCGTGACAGCCCTTTCCCGTGGGCAGCAGTTTCGGGGTCTCGAAGGTGTCCCCGCCGAGCACCCACATGCCGTGCGCCATCATGTCCGCGACGTAGAAGGTCTTTCCGTCCGGGGAGACCTTGACGTCCTGCGGCATCGCGCCCTCGAACGGGAGTTTCTGCTGTCCGACGACCTCCATCTTCTCGGTGTCGACCTTGAGCAGTTCGCCGGAGAACTCGCAGCTCACGATGAAGTAGCGGCCGTCGGCGGAGAAGTCCGCGTGATTGACGCCGTAACAGGTCACCGGGACGGTCTTCACGCGGTCCATCGTGTGCGGATCGCGGAAGACCAGTTCCTTGTCCAAGGAGGCCATGACGATCGCGTACTTGCCGTTCGGCGTGAAGTACAGGTTGTAGGGGTCGTGGACCTCGACGGGCTGCCCCGCCTCGCCGGTGGCCGGGTTGATGGGGGTGAGCGTGTGGCCCCGGTTGTTGTTGACCCACAGGGTCTTCATGTCCCAGGAGGGCACGACGTGCTGCGGCTGGGCGCCGACCGGGATGGTGTCGATGACCTGGTAGGTGGCCGGGTCGATGACGGACACCGTGTTGGAGGTGGTGTTCGGCACGTAGACGCGCGAGGGGAAGTCCTTGACCGCCGGGGAGAGTTTGCCCGGCCGGTCGGCCGCGTAGACGTCCTTGGGGTCGAGGACCGGGGGCATGCCGGGCAGTCCCGGCGGAACGGCCGGCACGGCCTTGGCGGGCTTGGCCGGGCCCCTGGTGCCGAGCGCCTCGGCGGATCCCTTGTCGGCCGATCCGCAGCCGGCCAGGGCGGCGAGGACCAGACCGGCCAGCAGCACGGTGGCCTTCCGGGGAAGGCGGGTGGTCTTCATGGCGTCAGCAGCTCCGTGGTGGTCACCGCGCGCAGCTTGCGGCGCGCGAGTTCTTCGAGGAGGGGCGGCATCGCGTCGACCGTGTCCGCGTAGCCGAAGTGCAGGCTCACCACCGATCCGCGCTGGATCGTCCCGGTGACGTTGCGGATGACGGCCGCGGCGCCGGGGGAGGTGAAGTCGAGGGAGTCCACGTCGTAGGACAGGACGTGCGGGTAGCCGACCCGCTGGGCGAGTTCCTGGACGAGCGGGGTGGCGTACTGGGTCTGGGAGGGCCGGAAGAAGGTGCCGATGGATCCGGTGAGCCGCTTGAGCCGCTGGGCGCAGCCGGTGATCTCGGCGTACGCCTCGGCCTCCGGCATGTCGTTGATCCCCAGGTGGCGCTGGGTGTGGTTGCCGAGCTCGTGACCGCCGTCGAGGATCCGGCGGGCCATGTCCGGGTGGGCGTCGAGCCAGGTGCCGATCGCCAGTACGGTGACCCGCGCGCCCGCCCTCTCGGCTTCGGCCAGCACCGCCCGGCCGGTGGCGGGGTCCCCGTTGCCGTGGAAGGTGAGGGCGACCCGGGGCCGGTCACGCGGACCGTGGCCGATCTCGACGGGCTGTCCGGCGAAGCGGCGCGGTCCGGCGGGGGCCGCCGGGGCGGCCCGGTCCGGCCGGGCGGGTCCGGGTGGCGGGGTGGTGGGCGCGGTGGCGGGCGCGGTGGCGGGGCGGCCCGGCCCGCAGGCGGCGGTGAGTCCCGCCGCGAGAGCACCGGTGGCCCCGAGACTGGCCGCGCGCAGGACCGCACGGCGGCCTGGTTGTGAGAGCACCTGCCCATTTAAGGGGTGGAACGCTCGTAAGGTAATGATTGACCCAATTAGGGACATTCGTCGAAGCGGGTCCCGAAGGGCTGAGTCCGCGATGTGATCAAGGATTTACACAGAGCGGTCGATATTTATTCATAGATTACGAGGTGAGTGGCCCACCTCACCTAGGATTTAGCTAGAAACTCTTACTATTTGCACACTTATGTCCGAGTAGGGGCTTTTGGCGTTCGCGCGCTCGTCTGCCATAGTCGGAATCACGGCTTCCCCATTGACCCGAGCGAAGTCGCCACGCCGAGGATCACACCCCCACCGATCCTCGGCGCACCCATGAAGCCCCCGCATCGCCCCACCAGGGCGCCCAGGGGGCTTCAGGCGTTCCGGACGGCCTCGTGGGACCTGCACCTAGCGGTCGGCGACGCGCATCTCGAACCAGGTGATCTTGCCGCGGGGCAGCAGGTCCGCGCCCCAGCGGTCGGAGAGCTTGTCGACGAGGAACAGTCCCCGCCCGGTGGTGTCCAGCTCGTGCACCGGCATCAGGCAGGGCAGGCCGCGCGAGGGGTCGCGCACCTCCACCCGGATCCAGCCGCGGCGCCGCAGCATCCGTAACCCGAAGGAGCGCGCCCCGGTGTGCCGGACGGCGTTCCCGACGAGCTCCGAGACCAGCAGGACGGCGTGCTCGGCGATCTGCGGCGACAGGCCCCACAGCCGGACCACCACGCACTGGGTGAGCCTGCGGGCCGAGCCGGCGGACTGCGGCATGGACGGCAGCGTCACCTCCGCCTCGGCCGGGTTCCCGTACAACTCCATCGCCTTGAGGCCCTGCTCGTCCTCAACGGCCGCCGTGAGCCGTACGGCCGAAGCGCTGCTGCGCTGCCGCGGCTGTTCCACACCCTCCAGGCCCGCCATGCCCCCCATCATGGACGGCCGGTCGGCCCCGCCGGGCCGTTCCGCCGGAAAACACCCCCTCGGGCCGGTGGATCCAAGGAGGTGTCCCGTCATATGCGGGAGGCAACCGGAAGACGCCCGCACCCCTACTGAACTGCGGTGACGCACCGCAAGGAATCGATCACCGGTAGTGGATCACCAGGTCCCCTTAAGGCTGCCTTAAGGCCTGGCTAATCCACCCCCAGGGAGGACCGCAGGGCTCAGGCGAACTTCGCCTTGCCCGGGCCCTCTTCGATGAAGCTGCGCATGCCGCTCTCGCGGTCCTCGGTGGCGAACAGGCCCGCGAACCAGTTGCGTTCGATGGTGAGGCCGGTGTCGATGTCGCTCTCCAGGCCCGCGTCCACGCACTCCTTGGCGCCGCGCAGCGCGATCGCCGGGCCCTGGGCCAGGCCGGCGGCCCAGGCGAACGCCTGCTCGTACACCTCAGCGGCGGGCACCACCCGGTCGACCAGACCGAGGGCCAGCGCCTCCTCTGCCTTGACCATGCGCCCGGTGAAGATCAGGTCCTTGGCCCTGGACGGACCGATCAGCCGCGACAGCCGCTGGGTGCCGCCGGCGCCCGGGATGAGGCCGAGCAGGATCTCGGGCTGCCCGAGCTTGGCGTTGTCGGCAGCGATCCGGTAGTCGGCGCAGAGCGCGAGCTCGCAGCCACCGCCCAGCGCATAGCCGGTGACGGCCGCGACGACGGGCTTGGGGATGCGGGCCACCGCGGTGAAGCTGTCCTGCAGGGCGCGGGAGCGGACGACCATCGCCGCGTGGTCCATCGCCTGCATCTCCTTGATGTCCGCGCCCGCCGCGAACACCTTCTCGCCGCCGTAGAGGACGACCGCGCGGACATCGGCCCGGTCGGCCGCCTCCACCGCGAGCTCGCGCAGCCGGTCCTGGGAGGCGATGTCCAGGGCGTTCATGGGCGGCCGGTCCAGTCGGATGGTGCCGACGCCTTCGGAGACTTCGAGAGAGAGGGTCATACCGGCCAGGTTAGCGGCGGTTAACGCAAACTGGCCCGGTGCTGTGGGTCACAGCACCGGGCCCCCGGACCATCCGTTCAGCGGGTTACTTGATCCACTCCGCCCAGTCCATGTTCCAGCCGTTGAGGCCGTTGTCCGGGGCGATCTGCTTGTCCTTGGAGTTCTTCACGACCACCACGTCGCCGATCAGCGACTCGTTGAAGAACCAGGCGGCGGGGGTGCTGTCGTCACCCGCGCCGCGCGCGTCGCGCAGGCCCACGCAGCCGTGGCTGACGTTCTCCGAGCCGAAGGTGCCGGAGGAGGCCCAGTAGTTGCCGTGCACGAAGGTGCCTGAGTTGGACAGGCGCATGGCGTGCGGGACGTCCGAGATGTCGTACTCGCCGCCGAAACCGACGGTCGCGCCGTTCATCCGCGTGACCTTGTACTTCTCGCTGATGACCATCTGTCCGTTGTAGGTGGTCGTCGACGGGGCGCCGGCGGTGATCGGGATGTTCTTCAGCACCTGGCCGTCGCGGACGACCTGCATCTGGTGCTCACTCGCGTCGACGGTGGTGACCTGCGAGCGGCCCACGGTGAAGGTGACCGTGCGGGTCTGCTTGCCGTACACGCCGGGGCGGCCCTCGACCCCGTCGAGGGCGAGCTTGACGGTGACCTTGGTGCCGGCCGCCCAGTACTTCTCGGGGCGGAAGTCCAGGCGGTCGTTGCCGAACCAGTGGCCCTCGACCGGCACGGCCGGCTCCGCCGTCACCGTGATGGCCTTCTCGACGGCTTCGGGGTTGGTGATGCCGCGGGTGAAGTTGATGGAGACCGGCATGCCGACGCCGACGGTCGAGCCGTCCTCGGGCGTGTAGTGGCCGACGAAGGTGTTCGTGGGGGTCAGGGTGGTGAAGGTGGTGTCCTTGGCGGACTCCCGGCCGCCCTCGTCCTTGGCGACCGCGTGCACCTTGTACTCGGTGGCGGAGGCCAGGTGGCGGGCGGGTTCCCAGCTCGCGCCGTCGCCCGCGAGCTTGCCGTCGACCGCATTGCCCTTGGTGTCGGCGACCGTCACCGTGGTGAGCTTGCCGCCGGTGCTGGTGATCTTCAGGACGCCGCTGGTGGCGACCTCCTTGGCGCCGTCGTCGGGCTTGACGCTGACGACGGCCTTGGACGCCTCGGTGCCGGTCTTGCCGCCACCGCCCCCGGCGTCGTCGCCTCCGCTGCCGCTGCCGCTCTTTCCTCCGCCGCCGCCGCACGCGGTGGTCAGCAGCAGGGCCGCCCCCAGCAGCAGGGCCGGCAGGCCGGTGCGGGCGCGGCCGCGTATCGGCTGCAGGTTCACTCGTGTTCTCCCCATGTCCCCCGCGCGCGGACAGTCGCGCGCTTGCCGACAGGTAATCACACGTGCAGAACACGAAAAGGCACGGTCATGTCACCGTTCCGTCCCAAGTGCCGTGCGGACGGGGGCGCGGGCGGGGTGCGGCGGGGTGCCGCCGTCCTCAGGCGCCGGCCGAGCCGGCGACCCAGTCGGCCCAGGACATGTTCCAGCCGCCCAGGCCGTTGCTCGGCGCCACCGTCTTGTCCTGCGAGTTGACCACCTCGACGACGTCCCCCACCAGCGTCCGTTCGAAGAACCAGCCGGCCGGGGTGTCCGAGCCGCCGCCCTTGTCGTCACGCAGGCCCACGCAGCCGTGGCTCATGTTGGCGGAGCCGAAGGTGTCGGGGCTGACCCAGTAGTTCCCGTGCAGGAACGTCCCGGAGGCGGTGAGCCGCATGGCGTGCGGGACGTCGGGGATGTCGTACTCCCCGCCGAAACCGACGGTCTGGCCGTTCATGCGGGTGACGTCGAAGAGCTCCATCACCACCATCTTGCCGTTGTAGGTCGTGGTCTTGGGCGCTCCGGCGGTGATCGGCAGGGTCTGCAGCAGCTGCCCGTCCCGGCGGATCTCCATGGTGTGCGCGGCGGCGTCCACGGTGGAGATCTGGGAACGGCCGACGGTGAAGGTGATCGTCTTGTCCTGGATGCCGTAGGAGCCGGGCGCGCCCTCGACGTCGCGCAGGTTCACCTTCACGGTGACCACGGTGCCCGGTTTCCAGTACTCCTTGGGCCGGAAGTCGAGCCGCTCCTTGCCGAACCAGTGGCCGACGACCTCCACCGGCGGGTCGGCGGTGACGGTGATGCCCCGCTCCACCTCGGCGCGGCGCTCCACGGCCCGGCTGAAGTTGAAGGAGACGATCATGCCGGTGCCGACGGTCGAGCGGTTCTCGGGCTTGAAGTAGCCGATGAACCGCTCCTCGGGAACGTAGGTGGTGAAGGTGGTGTGCCGGGCCTGGCGCCGGTCGTGCCCGTCGCGGGCGACGGCGTCCACGGTGTACTTGGCCGCGAGCGAGAGCCGGCCCGCGGCGGGGTCGGGGCTCCAGCTGAGCCCGTCCTGCGCGATGGTGCCGGGGACCCGCTCCTCCTGGGCGTCCTCCACCTTGGTGACCACGACCCGCTCCAGGCGGCCCTCCGGCACCGTCACGCCCAGCCGTCCGTCGGCCGGCACCCCCTTGGCGTTGTCGCCGGGGGTGATCCGGATGGCCTCGTCCGGGGAGCGCGGCTTGCCCGGCAACTCGATCTCGACCGGGGACCGGCCGTCCTGGGTGCATCCGGCCAGGCCGCCGAGCAGGCCCGCCCAAGCCGCCACGGCGGCCAAGCCCGCCCCTGCCCGCCTCGTCAGAAGTGTCACGTCCCCTCCAACGACCGGGGCCCTCCGGGGGAAACGTGGGCGGGCCGCACGTTCCGGGCGGATCAGTACGGGAAGAACAGTGTGAAGGACCAGACGGGGGCGGGCCCGGGCCGGGACGCCCGGGCCGCGCTTCCCCTCCCCCGCAGGTACCCAGGAGCCGTGGAGGCGGGCAGTGTCGAGCGCAGCCGAGCAAGAAGAGGCGGTGGAAGCCGTCGGGAACGCCGGATCCGCCGGACCCACCGTCGCGGACGCGGTGCCCGGCGCCCCCGCCGCGCCGCTGCCGCAGGCGGACCTGCTGCCCGGGGGGCCACCGGACGGGCAGCCGAACGGCCAGGGCAGGGCCCAGGTGTTACGGGCGTCCGCGCGCCCGGGACCACCGGTGTGGCCCGGGTCCTCGCATCCCCTGGGGGCCCGCTACCGCCAGGGCGCCGACGGGACCCACGGGACGGCGGGCACCAATTTCGCCCTGTGGGCACAGGGCGCGGAGGCGGTGGAGGTGTGCCTGTTCGACGAGGGCGGGACCGAGACGCGCTGCGCCCTGACGGAGCTCACGCACGAGATCTGGCACGGCTTCGTGCCGGGCGTGCGCCCCGGGCAGCGGTACGGCTTCCGGGTGCACGGGCGGTGGGACCCCTGGACGGGCGTGCGCCACAATCCGGCGAAGCTGCTGCTGGACCCGTACGCCCGCGCCGTGGACGGCGACTTCACCCTGCCTCCCGAGGTGTACGGGCACGTCCGGGACTGGCCGCAGCAGTACATCGCCGACACCGTGCGCGACGACCGGGATTCGGCGCCCTTCGTCCCCAAGGGGGTCGTGGTCCACGACGACGACGACTGGGCGGACGACGTCCGGCCCAAGACCCCCTGGGCCGATTCGGTGATCTACGAGCTGCACGTGCGCGGCTTCACCATGCGCCATCCGGGGGTTCCCGGGGAGCTGCGCGGGACGTACGCGGGCCTGGCCCATCCGGCGGCCGTCGAGCACCTGGTGAAGCTGGGCGTGACGGCGGTCGAGCTGCTGCCGGTGCACCAGTTCGCGCACGAGGACCACCTGCTGCGGCGGGGGCTGCGCAACTACTGGGGCTACAACTCGGTGGGCTACTTCGCCCCGCACGCGGGCTACTCGTCGAGCGGTACGACGGGCCAGCAAGTCGGTGAGTTCAAGCGGATGGTGCGGGCGCTGCACGCGGCGGGGATCGAGGTGATCCTCGACGTGGTCTACAACCACACGGCGGAGGCGGGCGAGCTCGGTCCGACGCTGTCCCTGCGCGGGATCGACAACCGCGGCTACTACCGCCTCCAGTGCGACCAGCGCCGCTACGCCGACTACACGGGGTGCGGCAACACCCTGCACGCCGGGCGGCCGCACGTGCTGCGCCTGATCACGGACTCCCTGCGCTACTGGGTCACGGAGATGGGCGTGGACGGCTTCCGCTTCGACCTGGCGGCGGCGCTGGCCCGTTCCATGCACGACGTGGACATGCTGTCGCCGTTCCTGGCGGTGATCGCCCAGGACCCGGTGCTGCGGCGGGTCAAACTGATCGCCGAGCCGTGGGACGTGGGCTCGGGCGGCTACCAGGTGGGGGCCTTCCCGCCGATGTGGACGGAGTGGAACGACAGGTACCGGGACGCCGTGCGGGATTTCTGGCGGGGCGCGCTGCCGGACGTGCGGGACCTCGGCTACCGGCTCTCCGGATCGAGCGACCTCTACGCCTGGGGCGGGCGGCGGCCGTACGCCTCGGTGAACTTCGTGACGGCCCACGACGGTTTCACCCTGCGGGACCTGGTCAGCTACGAGCGCAAGCACAACGACGCGAACGGGGAGGACGGCCGGGACGGGACCAATGACAACCGGTCGTGGAACTGCGGGGCCGAGGGCGAGAGCGACGACGCGCGCGTCACGGCCCTGCGCCGCCGGCAGCTGCGCAACCTGCTCACCACGCTGCTGCTGTCGACGGGGGTCCCGATGCTCGTCGCGGGGGACGAGTTCGGGCGTACCCAGGGCGGCAACAACAACGCGTACTGCCAGGACAACGAGCTGGGCTGGGTGGACTGGTCGCTGCTGGAGGACCCGGCCTGGCGGGAGCTGGCCGCGCTGGTGGCGCGGCTGATCTCGCTGCGCCACGCCCACCCGGTGCTGCGTCGCCGCGCGTTCTTCTCGGGGCGCCCGCAGGCCGCGGACGGGCTGCGGGACCTGGCGTGGTTCACGCCGGGGGGCTTGGAGATGACGGAGCGGGACTGGTACGCCCCGGCGGCGGCGCTGGGGATGTACCTGTCGGGCCGGGACATCCCGGGCCGCGACGAGCGGGGGCGGCAGGTGACGGACGACAGCTTCCTGGCCCTGCTGCACACCGGCGACCGGCCGGTGCCGTGGGTCCTGCCCGGTGCGCCGTGGGCGGACAGTTACGAACTCGTGCTGGACACCTCGCTGGAGGACCAGGCCGCGGCGCCGGGGGGCCGGCTGCCCGGCGGCGGGACCCTGACGGTTCCGGCCAGGTCGGTGCTGCTGTTGCGGGTGACGGACTGACCGCGGGTGGGGGCTGCGATGATGTGGCCTTCACACGAACACGCGTGCACGTGCACGCGCGTGCCATCGAGGTGGTCAGGGGTGCGCATGGCGAGTGTCGGGACGGCGCTGCGGGAGCTGCGCGGGGCGCAGAAGCCGGCGAAGGGGGTATCGCTCTATTCGCGGTACGTCAACCGGCCGGCCGGGCGGTACCTGGCCGCCGGGTCGTACGCGCTCGGGCTCACCCCGAACCAGGTGACCCTGGTCAGCGCCGCCCTCAGCTTCGCCGGCGTCGCCGCGGTCGCGCTGGCCGCGCCCTCCTGGGGGCTGGGGATCGCGGTGTGGGCCGCGCTGGCCGCCGGGTTCGCCTTCGACTCCGCCGACGGGCAGCTGGCGCGTCTGCGCGGGGGCGGCAGCGCCGCGGGCGAGTGGCTGGACCACGTCGTGGACTGCGCCAAGCTCACCGCGCTGCACTCCTGCGTGCTCATCGCCTTCCACCGCTTCCCCGGCGAGTACGGCACGGGCTCGGACGGCTGGCTGCTGGTGCCGCTGGGCTTCCAGTTCGCCTCGGTCGTCACCTTCTTCGGGGGGCTGCTGACCGAGAAGCTGGGGCACCGGCCCGCACCGGGCAGCCCCGCCGCCGCGCCGTCGACCGTGCGCGCGGTGGCGTTGCTGCCCGTGGACTACGGGGTGTTCTGCCTGGTGTTCCTGCTGCTCGGCGGCGGGGAGCTGTTCCGCTGGGTGTACGCGGGCTTCGGGGTCGCCGCCGCGGTGTTCCTGCTGGCGTTCCTCGCGAAGTGGTTCCGGGAGCTCAGCGCCGTTCCGCGATGAGCGGCTCCGGCGGGGCGGCCGGTCCGGCGAGCGCGTCCAGTGCCCGGCGCAGCTGGGTGCTGGAGGTGTGGACGGTGTAGGGGAAGTAGACGACGTCGACGCCGTGCGCGGCGAAGTCGCGTTCCAGCCGGTCGCCCTTGGGCGTGCCCCGCCAGTCGTCGCCCTTGAAGATGACGTCGAAGCGGACCTGCCGCCAGGTCTCCACCTTGTCCGGGACGGTCTCGACGAAGGCCGCGTCGACGTACTTCACGCTGCGGACGATTTCCAGCCGTTCGACGAGCGGGATCATCGGGCGGCGGCCCTTGGCGAGTTCGGCCATCTCGTCGGAGACCACGCCGGCCACGAGGTAGTCGCACTGGCTGCGGGCGTGCCGGAGGATGTTGAGATGTCCGATGTGGAATAGATCGTACGCACCTGGCGCGTAGCCCACTCGGTACGTCCCCGGAATCCCGCGCCGCGCGGGCGCGCCAAGGTCGGACATGTCCCGCTCCGTCATCTGTATACCCCCCAAAGACCACACCCCCCGGTGTGGTGGATTAGCAGACAATAGCGTGCACGTTCCGCACCACGCCGGTGAACGAATAGGGTGACGTGCGCATCATCCAGGGGAGAAGGGGACGCTCAGTGTCCAGATCCGGTCACCGGCGCCTGCTGCTGGTTTCCACCAATTACGCCCCCGAGCACGCCGGGATCGGGCCCTACGCGACCCAGATCGCGGAGCACTGGGCGGATCTCGGCCACGAGACCCATGTCCTCGCGGGCATGCCGCACTACCCGGCCTGGTCGCTGGAGCCGCAGTACAAGGGCGCGCTGCGGCGCACCGAGCAGCGCGCGGGGGTGACCGTGCACCGGCGTGCGCACACCGTGCCGCCGCGCCAGACCGCCGTGCGGCGGGCCCTGTTCGAAGGATCGATCCTGCTGCACGGCGCCGTGGCCCCGCCCCGGATGCCGAAGCCGGACGCGGTCCTCGCCCAGATGCCGAGCCTGGCCGGCGGGGTGCTGGCCGCCCGGCTCGCGGCCCGGTGGAAGGTCCCTTACGTCCCGGTCGTCCAGGACCTGATGGGCGCCGCGGCCGCGCAGAGCGGGATCAGCGGCGGCGACAAGGCCGCCGCGATCGCCGGGCGGGCCGAGGCGTACGCCCTCAAGCGGGCCGCCCTCGTCGGCGTCATCCACGAGACCTTCGTGGACCGGGTCGTCGGCATGGGCGTGGACCCGGGCCGGATCCGGCTCGTCCCCAACTGGTCGCACGTGGCGGTGCCCACCAAGCCGCGCGGCGAGACCCGCCGTCACCTCGGCTGGTCCCCCGGTCAGACCGTCGTGCTGCACTCCGGGAACATGGGCCTCAAGCAGGGGCTGGAGGTCCTCGTCGGCGCCGCCCGCCTGGACCCGGGCGTCCGCTTCGTCCTGATGGGTGACGGCAGTCAGCGCGCGGCCCTGGCCGCCCTCTCCCGCGACGTGCCGAATCTGGACATCATCCCCCCTGCCGCCGAGGGCGAGTTCCCCGATATCCTCGCCGCGGCGGACGTGCTCGCGGTCACGCAGCACGCCGCCGTGATGGACATGAGCGTTCCGTCGAAGCTCACTTCCTATTTCCAGGCGGGCCGGCCCGTCGTCGCCTCGGTGGCGGCGCAGGGCGGAACCGCCCAGGAGGTGGAGCGCTCGGGCGCAGGGGTGCTCGTGCAGCCGGAGGACCCCCAGGCGCTGCTGAAGGCCGTACGGGCCCTGGCCGAGGACCCCGAAGGCGCCAACGCACTGGGAGCGGCCGGGCCCCGCCACGTGGCGGCCCATCTGAGCCGCGAAGCGGGCCTGGCCCGCATCGACGCACTGATAGACGAAGCACTTGGGGGTCCCCGGACGTGATCGAGACGAACCGCCCTGCAGCGGCACCGGCCGAGGACGAACCCGATCTCCTGCGGGACCAGTTCCGGCAGCTCCTGCGCTACCGCCGGCTCATCGGCGCCGGCATCGGGATCGGTCTGCTGGGCGGCGTCTATCTCGGCATCTCCACGGCGGACACCTACGTCGCCACCGCCGACGTCGTCCTGCGGGCGCCCACCGACGACCCCTTCAACCCGAGCCTGGCCCCCGACAAGGCGATCAACATCGGCTCGGAGCGCCAGGTCGCGCTCAGCTCCTCCATAGCCAACGAGGCCGCGAAGAAGCTCGGCGTCACCTCCTCCGGCTTCGCCGCCCTGCGCAGCGGCCTGCAGGTGACCAACCCGCCCCAGACGATGGTGCTCCGCTTCACCTACACCGCCTCCTCGCCCAAGGAGGCCGCAAAGCGCGCCAACGCGATGACGGAGGCGTACCTGCTCAAGCGGCAGGATGCCCTCGACGTCACCCGCGACAAGATGGTCAAGGGCTACCAGGACCAGCGCGACCCCGTCGCCAAGTCGCTCGACGACCTCGTCCGGCAGATCAACGCGATGCCGGCCGGTCCGGGGCGCGACGCGGCGTACTCCTCCAAGACCGACCTGCAGAGCAAGGTCAACACCCTCAACGGCAACATCGCCAAGCTCCAGGCCCTGGACATGACCCCGGGCCGGGTGACCAGCGCCGCGACCGCGCCCACCTCACCCGACGGGCCCGGCATCCCCATGTCGCTGGCGCTCGGCGCGGCCGTGGGCCTCGCGCTCGGCCTGCTCGCCGCCTGGGTCCGGCTCGTCTTCGACCCGGCGCCGCGCTCCGAGGGCGATGTGGCCCGCGCCCTGCGCGCGCCCGTCCTCGGCTACCTCCCGCGGGACAAGACGGGCGGCGGCCCGATCCTCGCCGCCGGGGAGGCCGATCCGCGGCTCGCCGAGGAGTACCGCTCGGTGGCCTTCCGCCTCGCCTACGATGCCCGGTTCGCCGACCGGCGCCGCCTCCTCGTCGTCGCTCCGCGCGGCAGCAGCGAGACCGCCGCCGCCGTGGCCGTGAACCTCGGTGCCTCCTTCGCGGAGACCGGCAAGGACGTCCTGCTCATCGAGGCGGACCTGCGCACGCCGGTGCTCGCCAGCCAGCTGCCGACCGACGCGGGCGGCCGCCCGCGCTGGAGCCAGACGCCCGGCGGCCAGGGCTCCGGCAAGCGCTCCGCCCCGCAGGGTGAGACCGACTGGCCCGACGGCCGCCAGCTCGTGGTGGACGCGGGCGAGTCCGGCGCCTTCGACCTGATCCCGGGCGAGCGCGTGCGCAACGTCCCGCGTGCGCTGACCTCCCCGCGCGCCACCCGGCTGATCTCCGAGGCCGACTCCCCCAACTCCACCGTCATCGTGCTCGCGCCGCCCGTGCTCTCCTACGCCGACGCCCTGGCCCTGGTCGACCGCGTCGACGGCGTCCTGGTGGTCTGCAACCCGCGCGCAGTCCACCGCAGCGACCTGACCCGCATCCGCGAACTGATCAGCGGCGCGGGCGGCACCGTGCTGGGCGCGGTGCTGCACGCCCCGCTGCCCGGTGAGAAGCGCACCCTGGGCAGGGGCGGCGACGGGTCCACGGTCGCGTCCACGGCGCCGTCGGCGCCCTCCGCGCCCTCCGCGCCGCAGCCCCAGCCGATCCCCTACGAGGTGGCCGGGGCCGAGCAGCACATCCCGGGCGACGGCACGGACACGGTCGCCCTGCGGACGGTCCGCATGGGCCGGCGGTGAGCCGGCGGGGCCTCGCAGCGGTCGCGTCGGTCCTGGACCAGGCGGCCTCCAGCGCCACGAACATCCTGGTGCTGGTCCTGGCCGCCCGGCTCTCCTCGGCGCCCGCCTTCGCCGACTTCTCGATGGTCTACGTGACCTTCACCGTGCTCCTCGGGCTGAACATGGCCTACACCGGCCAGAGCCTCGTGCTGGAGAAGGGCGACGGGCTGGGCGCGCGGTGCCGTTCGGCCGTCGGCTTCACCGGCGCCGCCTCCGCGGTGGCGGGCCTCCTGCTCGCGGTGGCGGGCCTGCTGCTGCCCGGCGCCACCGGCCGGGCCTTCCTCGCGCTGGGACTCGTACTGCCCCTGGTGCTCCTCCAGGACGGGCTGCGGTACTGCTTCTCCGCCCTGCGCGCCCCCGGGCGGGCACTGGCCGCCGACGCGCTGCGGCTGGTGTGCGTGGTCGGGGCGCTGGCCGCGCAGCCCGAAGGGGTTGCGGCCGCGCGGCTGGTGGTGGTGTGGGGGATCTCCGCGCTCCCGGCGCTGCTGTGCGGGCTCGTGCTGCTGCGGCCCGCCGTGCGCGGCGCCCGGGCGGACCTGCGGCCCTACCTGCGGCGCGGGCACCTCGGGCAGCGGTTCGTGGTCGAGTTCGCGGTGGGCAACGGTTCCAGCCAGCTCGCCGTCCTCGGCCTGGGCGTTTTCGCGACCCCGCTCGCGGTGGGCGCCCTGCGCGGTGCGACCACCCTCTTCGGGCCGCTGAACGTGCTGTTCAACTCCGCGAACGCCTTCGGCCCCCCGGTGCTCGGCCGGCTCGGCGGCAAGCGGGCCACGGTACGGGCGACGGCGCTGCTGGGCCTGTGCCTGGCCGCGGTGGGCGCTGCCTGGGCGACGGCCCTGTACCTGCTCCCGGACCGGCTGGGCCGCGGGCTGTTGGGCGACACCTGGGCGGCCGCGTCCGCGCTGCTGCCGGCGACCGGGGCCCAGTACGCCGTGATGGGGCTGGGGACCTGCGCGCTGCTGACGCTGCGCGTGCTCGACCCGAAGGCCACGCTGTCCGTGCAGATCGTCTTCTCGCTGCTGTCGGTGGTGTTCCTGCTGGCCGGCTACGTCCTGTGGGGCGCCCTCGGGGCTGCCTGGGGCCTGGCCGCGGGCTCCGCCCTGAAGGCGGTGGCCGCCTGGTGGCGGGTCGCCCGGCTCGGCGCACCCGCTCCGCGGCCGGCCGCCGGGGCGACGGCCCCGGCACTGCCCGGAGCGTGACGGCTCCTCACGGGGAGCCCCGCCCGGCCGTCCGCCGCCCGGCGCCGCAGCCCCGTGGCACGCGGCACCGCGGTCAGCGCAGGGTGGTGGACCGCTCGGTGCGGTACGTCGCCACCAGCGCCAGGCACAGGGCGGCGATCGCCACCCGGCCCGACGCCTGGAGCAGCGGGCCGCGCAGCAGGATGAAGGAGTACCCCGCGACCAGCGGGACCACCACCGAGATCAGACTCCCGGGCGGGGCCCGGCGGGTGGCCCGCTTCGCGTAGCGCCGGTCGACGCGGGCGGCGGCGTATCCCATGGCCAGCAGCCCGGCGCCCATGCCCAGCGGTCCGAAGTCGATCCACAGCTCCGCCCAGATCGGGGAGGAGAGGTTGGTGTTGACCGTGCCCATCCACTGGCCGACCATCACGCCGGTGTCGCGCGGCTTGCCGGGCCACACCGCGCGGGGCACCGCGAAGAAGACCGAGCCGGCGAGCTGGCGGCCGTAGAAGTGCCCCGGCCCGGAGTTCGAGTAGGTGATGGTGTTGGCGAACATGCCGATCTGGTCGTAGTCCTTGAGGGCCATCGGCTCCAGGAAGGACGTGGTCTCGACCGGCTTGTAGTTCTTCTCGTCGTACCGGAAGCGGTCCGCGAAGGGGAAGACGAGGAGCGCGATCACCACGGCCATGGACAGCGCCACCCGGTACATCGCCGCGCTGACCGGGAAGACCGTGAAGAGCATCGCGAACATGACCGTCAGGAACCAGTAGCGCGGGTTCGAGATCGGGTTGTTGACCACCAGGTTCAGCGCGGCCAGCGCCCCCCACGTGACGATGATCGAGACCTTGCGGCGGGCGAACTTCGAGGTGATCAGCCAGCGCGTGTAGAGCAGCAGCGAGAGCAGGGCCGGCACGGTCCCGAAGCCCCGCAGCAGGGCCTGTCCGGCCTGGCCGTCGCCGTTGGAGACGCCCGCCTCCTCGATGCCCGCGATGATCTCCTGGCGGCTGGAGAAGAACACCGCCGGCCCGCCGAGCTTCATCACGAAGGCCGCGCTGCACAGGAACGAGAGCACCGTGAGCAGTTGCAGCCGCCGCCGGTGCGCCATGACCGGGCGCGACTCCTTCTGGGAGCCGCCCGCGCGGCCGGCCGGGCGGTGCCGGGCGAGCAGGACGCCCACATCGAAGGCGGTGCAGCCGAGCAGCACCAGGCCGATGGCGACGGTGAGGTCGGAGCGGGGGCCGACGACCGGGGTGGGGACCTGGCCGAGGACGGCCTGCGCGAGCGGGGCCACGCCCATGGCCATGTAGACGAAGAGCCAGAAGGAGCCCTGGAGCAGCTTGCGGCGGCTGGTGAGCACCATTGCGGAGAGGCGGGCGCCCGCGTACATGGTGAGCAGCAGCTGGAGCCAGAAGGCCGCGTCGTGCTGGCCGGCGCCGGACTGCACGGCGACGACGAGCGGCAGGAAGACGGTGAAGCCGAGGGCGAGCGGGACGGACAGCGCGCGCGAGAGCAGGGTGCGCGGGGTGGTGACCCTGCCCCACTGGGACTCGTCCGCGAAGGGGGACTGCACGGGCGCGACCGGGGGCTTGCGTACGTCCGTTGCCACTGCCGCCCCCACCCGATGTGCCTGGTCCGCGCGCAGTCTAGTCTGAGCGGGCGGCGCCCGGGGAGGCGCCGGCGGGGTGGACGATGGGGGACGACCGTTGCGTGACCTTCCTGCCTTCACGCTGACCGGATACGACAAGGGGCGCGGTCTGCTGACGCAGGCGCTCTGGTTCGCCGTGATGAACACGCTGTTCATGAGCTGGTTCTGCCCGGCCCGGCTGCGCGTCGCCCTGCTGCGGGCCTTCGGGGCGCGCATCGGCGAGGGCGTGCTGATCCGGCACCGGGTCCGGGTGCTGTGGCCCTGGAAGCTCACGGTCGGGGACCACACCTGGATCGGCGAGGGCGCCTGGCTGCTGAACCTGGAGCCGGTGACGATCGGTTCGCACGTCTGCCTCTCCCAGGAAGCCCTGCTGTGCACCGGCTCGCACGACCACCGGGCCGCCGACTTCCGCTACCGCAACGCCCCGATCACCGTCGAGGACGGCGCCTGGGTGGCGGCACGGGCCACCGTGCTGGCCGGGGTCACCGTGGGGCGGTGCGCGGTCGCGGGCGCGGGCGCCATCGTGCACGCGGACCTGCCGGAGCTGACCCTGCAGACCCAGGACGGGCGGCGGCGCCCGGTGGAGGAACCCAAGTGAGAGTCCTGCACGCCGTCACCCTGCACTCCCCCACGCACGCCTTCGGCGGGCCCGTGCGGGTCGCGCTGAACCTGGCGAAGGGGCTGCGGGAGCGGGGCCACGAGGCGCGGCTGCTCGCGCTGGGCGAGGGCTTCGATCCGTGGCCCACGCAGGTGGAGGGCGTCCCGGCGAAGCTGTTCCCGGCCCGGCGGCTGCTGCCGCTGGGCTTCAGCGGGATGACCTCGCCGGCGCTGCTGGCCTCGGCCGGCCGTCTGGTGCGCGACGCCGATGTGGTGCACGTGCACCTGGCGCGGGACCTGGTGACCCTGCCGGTGGCCCTGGCCGCACTGCGGGCCGGCAGGCCGCTGGTGCTCCAGACCCACGGGATGGTGGACCCGAGCGGCAGGCTGCTGGCCAAGGTGCTCGACGCGGTGGCGGTACGCCGGCTGCTGCGCGGCGCCGACGCGGTGCTGTACCTGACCCCGCACGAGCGGGAGGGCCTGGACGCGGTAGCCGGCGCTCCGCTGGACCGTGCGGTCCGCCTGGTCAACGGCACACCGGCGCAGGAGGAGCGGCCCGCTCCGAGCGGCCCGCCGCGGATCCTGTACTCGGCGCGCCTGCAGGCCCGCAAGCGGCCGGTGGACTTCGTCGACGCGGCCCCGGCGGTCCTGGCCGTGCACCCGCAGGCGCGGTTCGTGGTCGCGGGCCCCGACGAGGGCGAGCGGGCGGCCGTCCTCGCCCGGATCGGGGAGCTGGGCCTGAGCGGCCGGTTCACGGTGCCGGGCGCGCTGTCCAGCGCGGAGGTGCTGGAGGAGCTGCGCCGGGCGCACGTATACGTACTGCCGTCGGTGGACGAGCCGTTCCCGATGTCGGTGCTGGAGGCCCTCGCGGTGGGCGTGCCCTCGGTGGTGACCCGTTCCAACGGCCTGGCACGCGACGTCGCGGCGGCCGGCGCGGGGCGCGCGGTCGATCCGGGACCGCAGGGCGTGGCGGCGGCCGTGCTGGCGCTGCTGGACCCCGCGGCGAACGGCGCCGCCTCCGCGGCGGCGCGCGAGCTGGCCGGGCGGTCCTTCTCGATGGACTCCGTCCTCGACACCCTGCTCACGGTCTACGAGGCGGCCGCCCGCCGCTGACGGCTGCCGGGGTATGTGCCGACTGCCGGGGTGTGTGCCGGCGGCCGGGTGCCTGCGGGACCCCTAGATGATGTCGCGGCGGGGCTCCTCCACCACGGAGATCGCGCCGGCCGCCCGGCGGCGCTTGAAGATGCTCGTGTAGACGGCGAGGCCTATCGCGCCCACCGCCATCATGATCAGGCCGACCAGGTCGAGGTTGACGCCCTCCATCTCCCAGTCGCTGGCGAAGGTGAGGATGGCACCCACCACGATCAGGATGATGCATCCGCCGATACCCATGAGACTGACCTCCGCTGTCGTGGCTGTGACCGCGCGGGTACCCGGCTACGGGACGTGAAAACGCCCCCGGGGGACGGGAGTCCGGCCCCGGGGGCGTTTTCCTGTGACGGTGTCGGGCGCCAACGGGCCCGGACCGGGCGGCAGTCGGGCCGGACCGGAGCGGGAACAGGCGGGTGGGACGGGTGGGGCGGGTCAGACCGGTCAGCCGGTCAGGCCGGTCAGGCCGGTCAGTCGGTCGGCCGGTCAGTCGGTCGGCCGGTCAGGCCGGTCAGGCCGGTCAGGCCGGGATCCAGGCGTAGCAGCCGGTGGAGTTGAACTCCGAGGTGCCCGCCGGGATGGCCGCCGTGATCTTGTCCCCGGCCTTGGGCGGGGTCTCCGGGCCCGAGGCCAGGATCGACCCGTCCTTGCCCTTCGCCTCCCACGTGCAGGTGGTGGCCTGCGTCAGCGCCCGGTAGGTGCCCGGGGCGGGCGAGGTCCGGGGGCCTTCGGCGAAGCCCTTCTCGGCCGCGGCGAGGACCGGCTTCTGCTCCGGGCACAGGAGCGTGATGGCGTCCTTCGCACCGGGGATCTCCCCGGCGATGACCGCTCCGGTCGCCGCGTCCTTGTCGCGCTTCGCGGTGCGCTCCACGCGCTGGCAGGCTTCCTGGCCGCTCTGCAGGACGGCGGCGGGGTCCGTCTTCTCGGGGACCCGGCCGCTCAGGTACTTCTTCTCCTGCGCCGTGAAACTGCCCGTCTTCGGGGTGATCCTGGCATCGGGCAGGACGGGCCCGGCGGGCTTCGCGTCGGGGGCGGGCGCCGAGGCCGCCGGGGCGTCCGCCGGGTCGGGGGCGGGCGAGGAGGCCGGGGGCTTCGCCTTCGCCTCCGCGCCGGAGTCGGCCTTGCCCCCGCCCGAACTGCAGGCGGTCAGCGTGAGGGCGGCGGCCAGCACAACGGCGGCCGCTGCGGAGCGTCGGTACATCGGATGGCTCCCGTGCTTACTGGGTGGGACAGGGGTGCGGGGCCCGGCCACGTATGAGCCGGGCCCCGCACGCCCTCAGGCGGTTACTGCGCTTGTCTCGCCGCTACTTCGCGCCGAAGGTGAGGACCAGCTGCGGGATGCCGTCCGCGGCGGTGGCCTCCGAGGACCAGATCCACAGCGGGTCGGTGCCCGTGCTCGTCAGGCCCAGGCTGTAGCTGCTGCCCAGCACCGCGGAGACCGCGGCGGTGTCCAGCTCCACGTTGTGGACGGCCGAGCCGTCCGCCACGCCCGCGAGGGTGCCGAGCGGGGTGGTGCCGAGGGTGGGCTTGGTGTTGAAGGTCGTGCCCGCGCCGCTCCAGGTGCCGGTGACCGGCACCACGGAGACGGTGTCAGCGGTTCCGGCGCCCGTCTGCGTGGTGGTCTTGACCTGGAGGGCGGCCGACTTCAGGACCTGCCCGGCCGGGGCGGCCGGGAGGTTGAAGCGCAGGTACGTCTCGTACGCCGAGGTGCCGCGCACCGCGAGCGAGCCGGAGGTGCCGTAGGCGGTGCTCGGGGCACCCTGGTTGATGTAGGTGTCCTCGGTCGCACTGACCTTGGAGACCGTGTCGGTGGGAGCCTTGGCCAGGGTGTAGTGGTTCTTGACCTGGGCCTCGGTGAGCGCCGTCGGGTAGACGGCCGTCTCGTCGAGCTGTCCGGCGAAGAAGCTGCTCGTCGGGCGGCTCGGCCAGCCGGTGAGGTTGTCACCGCCGATGTGCCAGTAGCCCGCGTAGGTCTGCGTGCTGGCCGCGTTCAGCGCGTCCTTCTTCTGGCCGTCGACGTAGAGCGTGATGCCGCCGGCGCCCTGGGTGGCGACCACGTGGTGCCACTTGTTGTCGTTGTACGTGTCGAACAGGCCGGTGGCGACGGTCCGGGCCGAGCCGTTGGAGACGCCGAAGACCAGGCGGCCGGTGTTGGTCATGTAGAGGTGCCGGTCGTACGAGCCGCTGCTGCGGTCGGTGTTGCTGCCGAATCCGATCAGCTTGCCGCCGCGGGTGGTGCCCGTCTTGAACCAGGTCTCCATGGTGAACGCGTTGCCGACCGTCTGGCGGTGGTCGCTGTAGACCTGCTGGCTGGTGCCGTTGAAGCCCATCGCGGTGCTGGTGCCGCTGACCGCGCCGGGCGTCTGGCGCAGGGCCGGGGCGTTCAGCTGGACGCCGCCGGTGTTGCCGCCGGCCGAGGAGTCGGCGACGTACGGGCTGACGGTGTCGTCGTAGCGCCAGTAGAGCTCGGCGCCGTCCGCGCGGACCTGGTTCGGGTAGGACTGGACCGAGGACGGGACCGTCACCGAGACGCTGGCCGACAGGGCGCTGGTGTTTCCGGCCGCGTCGGTGGCGGTCACGCGGTAGCTGTAGGACTGGCCGGCCTTGACCGTGGTGTCGACCCAGGATGCCTGGGGACGCTCGAACTCCAGGGAGTCGGCCTTCACCGTGGCGGCGGGCGTGGCCGAGCCGTTGCGGTAGATCCGGTAGGTCAGCTTGCTGTCGTCCGCGTCGTAGCTGGTGCGCCAGCGGACCTGCGCCTCGCCCGGCTTGACGCTCGCGGCGCTGACCACCGGGGTGGTCGGGGCGCCGACGTCGCCGGTGGAGGCGAAGCGGGTCAGGGCCTGCTGCGGCTTGCCGTTGATGAGGGTGAACTCACCGCCGACCCACATGTACTTGACGTCGTTCTTCTCCGCGACCGACATGACGCGCGGGCCGATGCCCTCGCCGAGGCCGTCGTTGGCGGTGGGGAACCAGCCGAGCTTGTGCGGGCCGCGCACGAAGCCGCCCACGGGGGCGGGGGCGGCGCCGGTGTGGTCGGTCGGCTGGGCCAGCAGGAAGTGGCGCTTGCCGTCGGGGTACTCCAGCTCGGTGGAGCAGTCGTGCGCGTGCGAGGAGCTGTAGAGCACCCCGTCGTACGGCAGGACGTACTGGGTGGCGCCGAGGCAGCGGTCGCGCCACTTCTCGCTGAAGTCGGTGTTCAGGCCGATGCGGCCGTCGAAGACACCGCCGCCGGAGCCTTCGCTGCCGGTGTAGTAGCCCGTCGCGTCGGCCGAGATGTCCTTGACCACGGAGTTCGACGGGATCGTGGTGTAGGTCTTGGCGACGGCGCCGGTGGTGGCGTTCACGACGGCGAGCGCGTGCGTGTTGGCGCCGTTGACCGAGAAGAAGTCACCGCCGAGCAGGACGTTCTTGCCGTCGTTGCTCACCTCGATGGCCCGGCCGGGCTCATCGGCGTTGGCGACGAACGGCCTCAGGGCACCGGAGGCGGCGTCGACCGCGGCGAAGCGCTCGCGGGTCTGGCCCTCGACGGTACCGAAGTCGCCGCCCACGTACAGCGTGTCGTCGGTGACGGCGAGCGCGCGCACGGTGGCCGGGACGCTCGGGTGGAAAGCGGCCCTGGGGGTGCAGGTCGCGATGTCGATCGCGGCGAGGCTGGAGACGGGGGTGCCGTTGACCGCACCGAAGTAGCCGCCCGCGTAAAGGGTCTTCTTGTCCTTCGAGACGACGAGCGTGCGCACGGTGGCGCTGCCGTCGCCGATGGTGAAGGCGAGCTTGCACGAGGTGGGGTTGCCCGTCGCGGCGTCGAGGGCCACGAAGTTCACGGCCTCCTGCTCGGTGCCGGCGGCCCCGTCGGGCGGACGGACGGCGGAGAAGGTACCGCCGGCGAAGACGGTGCCGTTCGCCTGGGCCATCGACCACACGATGCCGTTCGGCTGCCAGGTCGGCAGGTTGTCGGCGGTGAATGCCACCGGCGCCGTGATGGCGGACGCCTGCGGCATCAGCACCAGGCCTATACCGGTGCCGGCACCGGCCAGTGACAGGACGAGGGCAGCAGTCAGCCCTCTGGATCTACGCATGAGCCCCCCAGGGCAATCGCCCGGTTTGATGGCTGGAACTAAGCGAACAGCCATATGTACTGGCGCAGACTAGGGCTCGCGCGAGGGCCCGGTCACCTCACTTGACCCCTTGCATACCAAATTGGAATCAACAGGGTTCAGCATGGAGGGTGCACTACGGACATACGGCAGGTTTGCCCCGGCCACACGCGCACTGACGTGTAGGTATGACCGGCACACGGCAAACCGTAGGGGAAATATAAGGCCTCAGCGGTCGATGCGGACCGTCGCGCCCGCCAGTTGGTCCTCGACCTGGCGGATGTCGGCGTCCACCATGATTTTGGCCAGTTCGGCGACGAGGACCGTCGGCTTCCAGCCGAGCAGGTCGTGCGCCTTGGAGGCGTCGCCGATGAGGGCGTCGACCTCGCTGGGGCGCTCGTACTTGGGGTCGTAGCGCACGTGTTCGTTCCAGTCGAGGCCGGCGTGCGTGAAGGACGCCTCGACGAACTCGCGGACGGTCGCGGCCACACCGGTGGCCACCACGTAGTCGGTGGGCTCGTCCTGCTGGAGCATCCGCCACATGGCGTCCACGTACTCGGGGGCGTAGCCCCAGTCGCGGACGGCGTCGAGGTTGCCGAGGTAGAGCTTCTCCTGGAGGCCGGCCTTGATGCGGGCGACCGCGCGGGTGATCTTGCGGGTCACGAAGGTCTCGCCGCGGCGCGGGGACTCGTGGTTGAAGAGGATCCCGTTGACGGCGAACATGCCGTACGCCTCGCGGTAGTTCACCGTCGTCCAGTACGCGAAGACCTTGGCGGCGCCGTACGGGCTGCGCGGGTGGAAGGGGGTGCCCTCGTTCTGCGGGGGCGGGGTGGCGCCGAACATCTCGGAGGACGAGGCCTGGTAGATGCGGGTGTCGACGCCGCTGGCCCGGATGGCCTCCAGCAGCCGCAGTGCGCCGAGGCCGGTCACGTCGCCGGTGTAGAGCGGGGCGTCGAAGGAGACGCGGACGTGGGACTGGGCGCCGAGGTTGTAGACCTCGTCGGGGCGTATCTCGCGGAGCAGGTTCACCAGGGCCACACCGTCGGAAAGGTCGGCGTGGTGCAGGACGAAGGAGCGGTTCGCGGTCTGCGGGTCCTGGTAGACGTGGTCGATCCGCTCCGTGTTGAAGCTGGAGGACCGCCGGACCAGCCCGTGCACCGTGTAGCCCTTGGAGAGCAGGAGCTCGGCGAGGTACGAGCCGTCCTGCCCGGTGACGCCGGTGATCAGTGCGGTCTTGCCCATGGGGTCCCCTTGGTGGTGGTTGCTGTTCGTCGTGGTGAGGCTGCGCCTCGGGGTGCGTTCCGGGCCGGCCCCGGCAGGGGGCGCGCCGCGGGTACGGGCCGCGGCCCTGGGGCCGGATGGGTACCGTACACGCCCGGTCCGGCCGCCTTTGCGGCGGATTCCGCGGCGCGGCGCGCCGCGCGGCCGGGCCCCGCGGGGGCGTCCCGCCGCCGCGGTCCGCGTGGCGGCGGGAGACGGAGAAGAACCGCGAACCCGCCGCCCGCCCGGCGGAGGCCAACCGGGCTGCCGGGAAAGGCCCGGGAACGCCCGCCGTACGCGCCCCCGAACTCGCTGCCCGGCGGAAGCCCGGGCCGGACACCGGACGCGAGCCGGGACCGGATGCCCGGCGGGAGGCCGGGCCGGACACCGCACGGGCGGTGGGGTCGAACGCCGGGCGCGAGCCCGGGCCGGACGCCGCACAGGAGACCGGACTTGCCGCCCGGCGCGACGCCAGGCCCGACGCCGGACGCGAGCCGCGGCCGGACACCCGGCGCGAGCCCGGACCGGATGCCCGGCGGGAGGCCGGGCCGGGCGTCCGGCGGGAGGCCGGGCTGCCACGTGCCCCGCGGGAGGCGACTGGCATCATCGGCCGTATGACTAGTTCGCTGCCGCTCCTGCCCCCGCACGCCCGCGTCTTCGTCGCGGGCCACCGCGGCCTCGTGGGGTCGGCGGTCGCCCGCCGGCTGACCGCCGACGGCCACGAGGTGCTCACCCGGGACCGCGCCGACCTCGACCTGCGCGACGGCGACGCGACCGCGGCCCACCTCCGGGACGTCCGGCCGGACGCCGTCGTCCTGGCCGCCGCCAAGGTCGGCGGGATCATGGCCAACAGCACTTACCCGGTGCAGTTCCTGGAGGACAACCTCCGGATCCAGCTGAGCGTCATCGCCGGCGCGCACGCCGCAGGGGTGGGCCGGCTGCTGTTCCTCGGCTCGTCCTGCATCTACCCGAAGCTGGCGCCGCAGCCGATCAGCGAGGACGCCCTGCTGACCGGCCCGCTGGAGCCGACCAACGAGGCCTACGCCCTTGCGAAGATCGCCGGCATCGTCCAGGTCCAGTCGTACCGCAAGCAGTACGGGGCCTCGTACATCTCGGCGATGCCGACGAACCTCTACGGTCCGGGCGACAACTTCGACCTGGAGTCCTCGCACGTGCTGCCCGCCCTGGTCCGGCGCTTCCACGAGGCCGCCGCCGAGGGCCGCGACGAGGTCACCCTGTGGGGTTCCGGCACGCCCCGCCGCGAATTCCTGCACGTGGACGACCTGGCCGCCGCCTGCGCGGTGCTGCTGAACACCTACGACGGCGACGAGCCCGTGAACATCGGCTGCGGCGAGGACCTGACCATCCGGGAACTGGCCGAGACCGTCGCCGAGGTGACCGGCTTCGGGGGCCGTCTCGCCTGGGACACCTCCAAGCCGGACGGCACCCCCCGCAAGCTGCTGGACGTGAGCCGCCTGACCTCCCTCGGCTGGAAGCCCGGCATCCCGCTGCGGGACGGCATCGCGGCCACCTACCGGTGGTGGCTGCGCCAGCAGAACGGCTGACCCCACACGGGCCTCTCAGTACGCCCCGCGGCCGTCGACGACGGCGCGGAGCGTGCGGCCCATGACGTCGACGTCACTGGTGAAGGACCAGTTGTCGACGTACTGCAGATCGAGCTGAATCGTTTCGTCCCAGGACAGGTCGGACCTTCCGCTGATCTGCCACAAGCCCGTCATCCCCGGCCGCACGGTGAGCCGGCGCAGCTCGACCTCGTCGTACTTCGCCACCTCCTCCGGCAGCGGCGGGCGCGGGCCGACCAGTGACATGTGGCCGGTCAGGACATTGATGAGCTGGGGCAGTTCGTCCATCGAGGTCCGGCGCAGGAGGCGGCCCACCCGGGTCACCCGCGGGTCACGCCGCATCTTGAACATCAGGCCGTCGTTCTCGTTGGCCCCGGCCAGCTCGGCCTTGCGCGCATCGGCGTCCACGACCATCGTGCGGAACTTCCACATGACGAAGGGGATCCCGTCGCGGCCGATGCGCTGCTGCCGGTAGAAGGCCGGCCCGCGCGAGCCGAAACGTATCGCCAGCACGATCCCGAGGAAGAGCGGGGAGAGCAGCAGCAGCCCGGCGGCGGCTCCCGCCCGGTCCAGGGCCGACTTGAGCAGGGTCTGCACGCCCCGGCTGACCGGCGGCACGACCCGCAGCACGGCGAGGCCGCCCGCGGACAGGGTCTCCAGCCGCTTGACGGAGACCTCCACGAGCCCGGGGAAGACGGCGAGTTCCAGCCCGGCATCGTGCAGGGCCCAGGCGATCCGGCGCAGCCGCTCCCCCGTGATCCGCGCGCCGGGGGCGATCAGCACCAGGTCGGCGTGGTGGCTGCGGACGGCGCCGAGCACGGCCGTGGGGTCGCAGCTCGGCGCGTCGGGCGTCACGGCGTCGAGCCGGGCCGCGACGGGCACCCCGCTGGCGAGGGAGCCGGCGCCGACCGGGACCACCCCGACGACCACGTACGGGTGGTCGGTGCGCGCGGCGAGGTGTGCGATGACGCCCTCGGCGGTGTCGGGCTCGCCTATCACCAGGACCCGGCTGACGGCCTGGGCCTCGCGGCGGGCCGCGGTGAGGTGGCGGTAGGTCAGTTTGTGGCAGGCGACGGTGACCAGCAGGGCGGGCAGGAGCGCCCCGAGGGCGGACAGCCGGGGCGTGTCCTCCTCGGTGACCACGCGGGCCACGGCCAGGACACCGATGAGAATCAGCCAGTCGTGCACGACGGGCAGCACTCCGCGCGATTCGCCGAGCGCCCGGGAGGTGTACCGCCGGCGCAGTGCCTGCACCCCGGTCCACGCCAGGGCGGCGCCGAGGGCGCAGTAGGCGGGCCGGACCTGCTGCGCCGCCTCGAAGACGAGCCCTACGGGAAGGGCGGCGCCGAGGAAGTCGGCCGTGAGGGCGGCGGGCAGGTACCAACGGGCCTTGTCACCGTGGCGCCGTACGGGCACAGCTGACCCGTGGGCCGTGCCGGCCACTCTTTGCGCAGGAAAATGGACATGCCTCATGGGCCCCCCTGGCACGTGGTCTATGGCAGTGGCGAGCGTCCATGGCTTCCCCAGGCAACGGACATCACCCGCACCGGCAAACAGTACGACAAACGCCCGTACGGTAAATGCCGTTCGCGTGAACACCGCTTCTTGTTGCCCAAGTGTTAGAAACCGGTATCGGACCCTCCGGATCCTGCACCGTTCCCTCCCACACGGAGGTGAATGGTCCGGATACCGGACCCGTCTCTTCGGACAACGGACCGTTTCCGGCCAACCTTTTGACGCGGTCCTGACATCCTGACCGCCAGGTGTCACTCTTCGACCGTTCATCGCACCAGCCCTGATCTGCCCGGAGGCCCACCCAGCCATCCGGAACCCCCCTTGCAGAAGGAGTCTGCGTTGAGTCCCACCCCCCAGAGGCGTGCCACCGCGGCCGGCGCGCTCGTTGCCGCGGCAGCCCTGCTCGCCGTCGGCATACAGACCGGCACCGCAACCGCCGACGCCACCGCGTCGCAGGCCCGCACGGCCGCCCAGCCCAACCCGGGCGCGGCCAACCGCGCACTCAGCGCTTCGGAGCGTGCGACGCTCCTGGCCGAAGCCAACTCCACCACCGCCCAGGCGGCCAAGGCCCTCGGCCTCGGCGGCGCCGAGAAGCTCGTCGTGCGCGACGTCGTCAAGGACGCGGACGGCACCACGCACACCACCTACGAGCGGACCTACGACGGTCTGCCCGTCCTCGGCGGCGACCTGACGGTCCACGCAAAGGACGGCGTCACCAAGAGCGTCACCAAGGCCACCAACCACGAGATCAAGGTCGCTGACACCAGCCCCTCGGTCACGCCGTCGGCCGCGGAGAGCCAGGCGGTCTCCGCCGCCAGTGCCGAGGGCTCCAAGGAGGCCAAGGCATCCAAGGGCGCCCGCAAGGTGATCTGGGCGGCCGACGGTGTTCCGGTCCTCGCGTTCGAGACCGTCGTGGGCGGTCTCCAGCACGACGGCACGCCGAACGAGCTGCACGTGGTGACCAACGCCAAGACCGGCGCCAAGATCACCGAGTGGCAGGCCATCGAGACGGGCACCGGCAACACGCAGTACAGCGGCCAGGTGACCCTCGGCACCTCGCAGTCGGGCAGCAACTACACGCTGACCGACGCGGGGCGCGGCGGCCACAAGACCTACAACCTGAACCACGGTTCGTCGGGCACGGGCACGCTGTTCTCCGGCCCGGACGACATCTGGGGCAACGGCGCGGCCTCCAACGCGGAGACCGCAGGCGCGGACGCCCACTACGGCGCCCAGCTGACGTGGGACTACTACAAGAACGTGCACGGCCGCAACGGCCTGCGCAACGACGGCGTGGCCCCGTACAGCCGGGTCCACTACGGCAACGCCTACGTCAACGCCTTCTGGGACGACTCCTGCTTCTGCATGACGTACGGCGACGGCGACGGCAATGCGAAGCCCCTGACCTCCATCGACGTGGCCGCGCACGAGATGACCCACGGTCTGACCTCGGTCACCGGCAACATGACCTACAGCGGTGAGCCCGGCGGTCTGAACGAGGCGACCTCCGACATCATGGCCTCGACGGTCGAGTTCTACGCCAACAGCGCGCAGGACGTCGGCGACTACCTCATCGGCGAGAAGATCGACATCAACGGCGACGGCTCGCCGCTGCGCTACCAGGACAAGCCGAGCCGGGACGGCGCGTCCAAGGACTCCTGGTACTCGGGCATCGGCTCGGTCGACGTCCACTACTCCTCGGGTCCGGCGAACCACTGGTTCTACCTGGCCTCCGAGGGCTCCGGCGCCAAGGTCATCAACGGCGTGAGCTACAACTCGCCGACCGCCGACAACCTGCCGGTCACCGCCATCGGCCGCGACGCCGCCGCGAAGATCTGGTTCCGCGCGCTGACGGTGGGCTACTTCAAGTCGAACACCAACTACGCCGCGGCCCGCACGGCCACCCTGCAGGCCGCCGCGGACCTCTACGGTGCGGGTTCGACCACCTACAACAACGTGGCCAACGCCTGGGCGGGCATCGCCGTCGGCGCCCGCGTCGTGAGCGGTGTCACGGTTACCAACCCGGGTAACCAGACCACCGCCACGGGCAGCGCCGTCAGCCTGCAGATCCAGGCCAGCAGCAGCAACTCCGGTGCGCTGAGCTACGCGGCGACCGGTCTCCCGGCCGGGCTGTCGATCAACTCCTCCACGGGTCTGATCTCCGGCACCGCCACCACCGCCGGCACGTCCAACGTGACCGTCACGGTGACCGACTCGCAGAGCAAGACGGGTACGGCGGCCTTCACCTGGACCGTCGGCACCAGCCAGCCGAGCGTCTTCGAGAACACCGCCGACTACCAGATCGCGGACAACGCCACGGTGGAGTCCCCGATCACGGTGAACCGCACGGGCAACGCCCCGAGCACCCTCAAGGTGGACGTCAACATCGTCCACACCTACGTCGGTGACCTCCGGGTCGACCTGGTCGCCCCCGACGGCACCGTCTACAACCTGCGCAACCGCACCGGCGGCAGCGCGGACAACATCGTCCAGACCTTCACCGTGAACGCCTCCTCGGAGGTCGCGAACGGCGTCTGGAAGCTCCGCGTCGCGGACCTCGCGAGCGCCGACACCGGCTACATCAACAGCTGGAAGCTCACGTTCTGACCCCACCGGGGCCGTGTGAGCGACCGCTGAACCGCTAGACCACGGGGCCGCCCGGGAGAAGACCTCCCCGGGCGGCCCTGTTCCATGCTCAGCCGGTCAGCCGGTCAGCCGGTCAGCCGGTCAGGCGGTCAGGCGGTCAGGCGGTCAGCCGATGGAGCGGAAGACGGTGGTGAAGAGGTCTTCCTCCTCCTCGCGGCCGAAGCCGTCGTCGTCCTGCCGCGCGCCGTTGGCGGGGCGGGCCTGGTCCTCACGGCCGTTCCAGTCGCCGCGGCCCTCGTCCTCACGGCCGTTCCAGTCGCCGCGGCCCTCGTCCTCACGGCCCTGCTCACCGCGCCCTTCGTCCTCGCGGCCCTGCTCACCGCGGCCCTCGTCATCGCGGCCCTGGTCGCCGCGGCCCTCGTCATCGCGGCCCTCGTGCCGACCCTCGTGCCGGCCCTCGTCCTCCTCCGCCGGCTTGAAGAAGACCGAGACGGCCTCCAGGTTCCGGCCCCGCTGGCCGGGCTCCAGCACCCGCTCCGCCTTGCCGTCGCAGTTGCGGTTGTCGAAGAGGACCGCCAGCGACTCCGTGTCGTTGCGCACCTCGAAGGCCGGGTCGCCCTCGGAGGTACGGGTCAGCACGTAGCAGGTGTCGTTCTCCGCGGGCCTGATCTGCCCCTCGTGCTCGTCGCCGTCCCCGTCGGCGTACCGGTAGTGCAGCGTGCCGAGGTTGCGGCCGCCGTGGTCGTCGGCCAGCGACGGGCCGGCGGTGGGCAGCACGAGGGCGAGAGCGCCGGCGAACACGGCGGCGGTGGTGCGAAGACGCATGGGGGGTCCGTTCCTCGGGTTCCTCGGATACCGGGTCCGGTGGCATCCGCGGGCAGCGTAGGAGCGGACGAGCACGCCGAAACGATTCGGCATGCTCAGCGCGTTCGAAGGTTCACCCGTGCGCCACCCGGTCACCGTCCGTGTGGACGGGTCGGTCACCGCCTCCGGCGGGCGTCCCGGAGACCGGTTCGCGCACGGAGGGGCCGGCCACCCGGCCTGTGACGGCCCCCGCCGGGGCGCCCGGAGCGGGCGGAGCGGGCCGCGGCGCGCCGCGCACCAGCAGGAAGACCGCCAGGGCGCCGGCCAGACCCATCGCGGCCGAGGCCAGGAAGGTGTCGCGCAGCCCGCTCGCGAAGGCCGCGTCCACCAGGCCGGTCAGGGCCTCGCGCGCCGCTCCCGCCGGGGCCGCGTCGAGCAGCTGCCGGGCGCCGCCGCCGGCCAGCGGCTCCGCCAGCGTCCGGCCGGCCTCGCCCAGGCCGCCGCGCAGCCCGTCGTGGAAGACCGCGCCGAGCACGGCGATCCCGAGCGCGGTGCCCAGCTGCCGGGCGGTGTTCAGGGCGCCGCCGGCCATTCCGGCCCGCGTGGGGGAGACGGCCCCCATCGCGGTCGCGGCCAGCGCCGGGGTCGCGGCGCCCACGCCCGCTCCGGTCACCAGCAGCCCCGGGAGCAGCGCCTGCCAGCCGTCGCCGGCGTCCAGCATCCAGGCCTGGAGCAGCGCGCCCGCGCCGATCAGCACCAGGCCGCCGCCGATGGTGAGCCGCGGCGGCGCCCCGTGCAGCAGCCGGCCGGCCGCCGCCGAGACGAGGAAGGCGGCCACGCTCAGCGGCACCAGGACCAGACCCGCGCCGACGGGGCTCAGTCCCTCGGCGCTCTGGAGCCAGAGCGAGACGTACATCAGGTACGAGAAGGCGGCTCCCGACAGCAGCAGACCGGCGGCCATGACGGCGACGAAGGTGCCGCTGCGGAAGAGCGAGAGGTCCAGCATCGGGCGCGGGCTGCGCACTTCCACGAGGACGAAACCGGCGAAGGCGGCCGCGCCCAGCCCGAACAGTCCCAGCGTGGTGGGCGAGCCCCAGCCGTTCTCGCCGACGCGGATCATGGCCCAGGTGACGGCCGCGGCGCCCGCGGTGAAGGTGGCCATGCCGGGCAGGTCGAGGCCCTTGGCATGCGGGTCGCGGGATTCGGTGACGGACTTGCGGGTCACGTGGACGGCCAGCGCGCAGACGGGCAGGTTGATGAAGAAGATCCAGCGCCAGCCGAAGTGCTCGGTGAGCAGGCCTCCGATGATGGGACCGGCCGCGGCGGCGGCGCCGTTGACCGCGCCCCAGGCGCCGAAGGCGACGGCGCGGTCGCGGCCCTGGTAGGACCCGCTGAGCAGGGCCATGGTGGTGGCGAACATGGCGGCTCCGCCGATGCCCTGCACCGCCCGGAAGGCGATCAGCCCGGCGGGGCCGGTGGCGAGGCCGCAGGCGAGGGAGGCGGCGGCGAAGAGACCGAGCCCCGCCAGGTAGACGCGGCGGCGGCCGATCCGGTCGGCGAGCGAACCCGCGCCGAGCAGCAGGGCGGCCAGCGCCAGTGCGTAGACGTCCATCACCCACTGCAGTCCGGCGAAGCCGGTGTGCATGTCGGCGGCCATGTCGGGCAGGGCGACGGTCACGATCGTGACGTCGACCAGGAGCATGAACGCCCCGAGGCAGACGGCCGTCAACGGCAGCCATTTACGCATGGGATCTCCTCAGGATTCCTCGGACGGGGGTGGGCCGGCCGTGGGGCCGACGTCCCCAAGGTGGCAGCTTCCCGCATCCGTTCTCCCACCAGCAGCGGCTGCCTGACGGATTTCCCCTGCCAAGGCCACTGTCATGATGGAAACCATGCAGCAGAGCACGCACCCCGAAACCGAGCTGGACGAACTCGACCGGGCCCTGGTCCAGGCCCTCACCATCGACGGCCGGGCCTCCTTCAGCCGACTCGCCGAGGTGCTGGAGGTCTCCGACCAGACCGTCGTGCGCCGCTACCGGCGGTTGCGGAGCACGGGCCTGGTCCGGGTCGTCGCACTGCCGGTGGGCAGCCGCGTCGGACTGTTCGAGTCCTGGCTGCGCGTGCAGTGCGCCCCCGATGCGGCGCTCCCGGTGGCCGAGGCCCTGGCCCGCCGCCCGGACATCGCGTGGGTGACGCTCAACTCGGGCGGCACGGAGATCCACTGCATGACCCGGGCGCGCACCCGCAAGGACCGCGACGTCCTGCTGCTGGACAAGCTGCCGCGCACCCGCCGGGTGACGGGCATCAGCGCCCACACCGTGCTGCGGAAGTTCTTCGGCGGCCCCGACGCCTGGGCGGGCCTGGGCGTGCTGCGCCCCGACCAGGCGCAGGCGCTGGCGCGACCGCCGGCGGCGGCGCGGCCGGAGCGGTACGCCCTGGACGAGGCGGAGCTCGCCATGCTCGCGGTGCTCGGCCAGGACGGCCGGGCCGGGTATCCGGAACTGGCGCGCATCTGCGGCCTGTCGGAGTCCACCGCCCGCCGGCGGCTGGAGCGGATGCGGGACCTCGGGGTGGTCTTCTTCGACGTGGAGATCATCCCCGCGCACCTGGGTTACGAGGCGGAGGCGACGCTGGTGCTGTCCGTCCCGCCCGCCCGGCTGGCGGAGGTCGGGGCGGCGATCGGCGGTCATCCCGAGGTGCCGTTCGCGGCGGCCGTGACCGGCGCGGCCTCCCTGATGGCGGTGGTGGTGTGCCGGGACACGGACGCGCTCTACACGTACCTGACCGAGCGGATCGGTGCGGTGCCCGGCATCGGGCAGGTGGAGGTGATCCCGACGCTGCGGAACGTCAAGCGGGCCGGGATGCTCGTGGAGGACGGGCGGCTGGTGGATCCGCCGCCCGCCCCCTGAGGGCGCAGGTCGCACAGTGCGCCGCTCATACACGTCACGCCCGTCACGCCCGTCATGCACGCCACGCGCATCACGCAGCCACGCGCGTCACGGAGCTACCGCAGCAGTACGCCGCCCCCCGCGTCCGTCTCCACCGGGGCCGCGACCAGCCCCAGTTCGGCGGGGTTGGCCAGCAGCGGGTGCGCCGGCAGGATCCGCACGGTGTAGCCGTAGGGTCCCGTGCGGTCGAGCGCGAGCGGTCCCTCGTACACCCAGCGGCCCTCCAGGTCGGGCCCGGAGGCCGGTTTGAGCGGGAAGGTCCGCCCGTCCCGGATCACGTCCTGCGGGTCCACCCGCCCGGCGACGGCCTGCACCTCCACGTCCTCGGGGGTGAGCGCGTCCAGCGACACCTGTACGCGCAGGGTGAGGGTGGCGCCCAGCTCGGCGGTCCCGTTGACCGGCGCCGCCGCGAGGGCCTCGACGTGCTCGACGGTGACCCGTGGCCAGGAGGCCCGCACCCGCCCCTTCCACCAGGCCAGGTCCCGGGCCGCGTCGGGGGTGAGGGCGCGGTGGGCGAGCGCGGCCGGCGCGTACAGCCGCTCCACGTACTCCCGCACCATCCGGCCCGCCAGCACCTTCGGCCCCAGCGAGACCAGCGTGCGCCGGACCATCTCGATCCACCGCACCGGAAGCCCGTTGTGCCCTGCCCGGTCGTAGAAGCGGGGTGCGACCCGTCCCTCGATCAGCTCGTAGAGGGCGTTCGCCTCCAGCCGGTCCCGGCGGTCCTCGTCCGCGCCGAGTCCGTCCGCGGTGGGGATGGCCCAGCCGAAGTCGGGCTCGAACCACTCGTCCCACCACCCGTCCAGCACGGACAGGTTGAGGCAGCCGTTCAGCGCCGCCTTCATGCCGCTGGTCCCGCACGCCTCCAGCGGCCGCAGCGGATTGTTCAGCCACACGTCGCAGCCCGGGTAGAGCTTCTGCGCCATGGCCATGCCGTAGTCGGGCAGGAAGACGATGCGGTGGCGCACCCGGGGGTCGTCCGCGAAGCGCACCAGCTCCTGCACGAGCCGTTTCCCGCCGTCGTCGGCCGGGTGCGCCTTGCCCGCGACGACGATCTGGACGGGCCGGTCCGGGTCCAGCAGCAGCCTGCGCAGCCGGTCCGGATCGCGGAGCATCAGGGTGAGGCGCTTGTACGAGGGCACGCGCCGGGCGAAGCCGATGGTGAGCACGTCCGGATCGAGCACCGAGTCCACCCAGCCCAGTTCGGCCTCGGCGGCCCCGCGCTGGCGCCAGGAGGCCCGCAGCCGTTCCCGCACCTCCTGGACCAGCTGTTCGCGCAGCACCCGCCGCAGGTCCCAGACGTCCTGGTCGGGGATGTCGGCGACCGCGTCCCAGCGCGTGGAGCCGCCGACGGACAGGGCGTCCTCGGTGCGGCCGGCGCCGATCTGGCGGGCTCCGAGCCGCATGACCTCGGGCGCCACCCAGGTCGGGGCGTGCACCCCGTTGGTCACCGAGGTGATGGGCACGTCGGCCGGGTCGAAGCCGGGCCACAGTCCGGCGAACATCTCGCGGCTCACCGCTCCGTGCAGGGTGGACACCCCGTTGGCCCGCTGGGCCAGGCGCAGCCCCATCACCGCCATGTTGAACACCCCGGGGTCGCCCCCCGGGTAGGACTCCGCGCCCAGCTCCAGGATCCGGTCGACGGGCACGCCGGCCAGCTCCCCGCCGTCCCCGAAGTGCCGGGCGACCAGGGCCCGCTCGAAGCGGTCGATGCCGGCCGGGACGGGGGTGTGCGTGGTGAAGACGGTTCCCGCGCGCACCGCCTCGACGGCGGCGTCGAAGCCGAGTCCCTGCTCACGCTCCAGTTCCCTTATGCGTTCGAGTCCGAGGAAGCCGGCGTGGCCCTCGTTGGTGTGGAAGACCTCGGGCTCGGGGTGGCCGGTGAGGGCGCAGTACAGGCGGACGGCGCGGACGCCGCCGATGCCCAGCAGCATCTCCTGGAGCAGCCGGTGGTCGCTGCCGCCGCCGTAGAGCCGGTCGGTCACCTCGCGGGCGGCCGCGTCGTTGTCCTCGACGTCGGAATCCAGCAGGAGCAGCGGGACCCGCCCGACGCGCGCCTGCCAGACGTGCGCGTGCAGGGCGCGCCCGCCGGGGAGGGTCAGCGAGACCCGGGCCGGGGTCCCGCCGTCGTCGCGGATGAGGGCGAGGGGGAGTTCGTCGGGGTCGAGTACGGGATAGTGCTCCTGCTGCCAGCCGTCCCGGGACAGCGACTGCCGGAAGTAGCCGTGCCGGTAGAGGAGTCCCACGCCGATGAGCGGGACGCCGAGGTCGCTGGCGGACTTCAGGTGGTCCCCGGCGAGGATGCCGAGGCCGCCGGAGTACTGGGGCAGGGCGGCGGTGATCCCGAACTCGGGCGAGAAGTAGGCGATCGCGGCGGGCAGGCCGCCTTCGGCCTGCCGGCTCTGGTACCACCTCCCGCCGTTGACGTAGTCATCGAGGTCGGCGGCGACGGCGGCCAGCCGCCGCAGGAACCGGCGGTCTGACGCCAGTTCCTCCAGGCGGGCGGCCGGGACGGCGCCGAGCAGCCGGACGGGGTCGCCGCCGGCGGCCTGCCAGCCCTCGGGGTCGACGGATTGGAAGAGTTCGCGGGTCTCGGCATGCCACGACCAGCGCAGGTTGCGCGCGAGGCCGGTGAGCGGCAGCAGGGTCTCCGGGAGGACGGGGCGCACGGTGAATCGACGGATAGCCTTCACACGTTCCACCTTCGCAGGGGATTGCGGATCGGAGCGGTCGCACCACGCTGTGCATCCGCGCATCACCCCCGGAAGGCTAGGGGGTCTCCTGCCGATCGGGCCAGGCCCCCCGGCGGCTCGCGCCGGTGGCGGTCTCCTGCGCCCCGGCCGTCCCTCCCGTGCCGGGCACTTTGGGACGGCTGTCCCACCCGTCGGGATTCCCCGGGCCGTGCGCCGGCGCCTTCCGGCGCTGCCACCGCAGCGGACCGGCCGATTTCGCGCGGCACCGCATACCGGTGCGCCCACGGCCCGTCAGTAGTGATTCGCACCTATACTCCCGTTTCATTCCTCCGGCCGGTTGGTTCGCGAGGGAGAGTGGTGACGGGTGGGGCAGGCGTTGCCCGTCCCTCCATCAGCTGGTCCTCGCCGACTTGACGGAGCCCCACCGGATGTCGACCCGGAGCGTGGCCCGGTGCGCGCCACTACGTACGAGTAGTTAACCCAGCGCACGGATTGGGCGGGTAGAGAGTGGGAAGGGCTCACCGGGTACACGTGGTACACGCACGGCGCACCGCCCCCAACCTCTCCCCGCCACCCGAGTGAACGCGGACAGGAGCGGCCATGCCCGCAGCCCAGCCGTCCACCGAGCGGCTAGAAACAGAGCGAACAGAGCGTGCACTACCAGCCGTGATACCGGCTGGCCTGTCGTCACCGAGCCCTGCGAAACGCCCCCAGGTGAGCCCATCATGATCGGTCGCATTCCCGTGCTGGACGTCCGCCCCGCCGTCGACTGCGGCGCCAGACCCGCCAAGGCGGTCGTGGACGAAGTCTTCGAGATCTCCGCCACCGTGTTCCGCGAGGGACACGACGCGGTGGCCGCCCACGTCCTGCTCCGGGATCCGAGCGGACGGTTGCGGCCCCCCGTCCCGCTGCGCGAGCTCGCCCCCGGCACCGACCGGTGGGGCGCCCGGGTCTCCGCGGAGGTCGAGGGGAGGTGGACGTACACCGTGGAGGCGTGGAGCGATCCGGTGGCCACCTGGCGGGCCCATGCGGCGATCAAGATCCCCGCCGGCATCGACACCGACCTCACCCTCCTCGAAGGCGCCGAGCTCTATCAGCGCGCCGCCGCCCGGATCCCCAAGCGTGACGGCCGCGAGGCCGTCCTCGCCGCTGCCGGGGCCATGCGGGACGAGGACGGCCCGGTCGCGGCGCGGTACGCGGCCGCCCTCGACCCTGCCGTCGACGCCGCGTTCGCCCGGCGCCCGTACCGCGAGCTGGTCACGGCAGCCCGGTCCCTGCCGCTGCTGGTCGAGCGCAAGCGGGCCCTCTTCGGGTCCTGGTACGAGATGTTCCCCCGCTCCGAAGGGGCGGTGGTGGAACCCGGCTCGGCCCCCGTCAGCGGGACGCTGCGGACCGCCGCCGAGCGGCTGCCCGCGATCGCCGCGATGGGCTTCGACGTGGTCTACCTGCCGCCCATCCACCCGATCGGCACCACCTATCGCAAAGGCCCCAACAACACCCTCTCGGCGGGGAGTTGGGACCCGGGGGTGCCGTGGGCCATCGGCTCGCCGGAGGGCGGGCACGACGCCGTCCACCCCGAACTGGGCACGATCGAGGACTTCGACGCCTTCGTCGCGCGCGCCCGCGAGCTGCGCATGGAGATCGCCCTGGACTTCGCCCTCCAGTGTTCCCCCGACCACCCGTGGGTGGAGAAGAACCCCCAGTGGTTCCGCCACCGCGCCGACGGGACGATCGCGTACGCGGAGAACCCGCCGAAGAAGTACCAGGACATCTACCCGATCCACTTCGACACCGACATGGCCGGCCTGGTCGAGGAGACCTGCCGGATCCTGCGGTACTGGATGGACCACGGCGTCCGCATCTTCCGGGTGGACAACCCGCACACCAAGCCCGTCGTCTTCTGGCAGAAGGTGATCGCGGACATCAACAAGACCGACCCCGACGTGATCTTCCTGGCCGAGGCCTTCACCCGTCCCGCGATGATGCGCGCGCTCGCCGCCGTCGGCTTCCAGCAGTCGTACACCTACTTCACCTGGCGCAACACCAAGGCGGAGATCACGGAGTACCTGACCGAGCTCTCCAGCACCCGCTCGGCCTCCGTCATGCGGCCGAATTTCTTCGTCAACACGCCCGACATCCTCCACGAGTACCTTCAGCACGGCGGCCGTCCGGCCTTCGAGGTGCGGGCGGTGCTCGCCGCCACCCTCTCCCCCGCCTGGGGCGTCTACGCCGGATACGAGCTCTGCGAGAACACCCCGGTGCGGCCCGGCAGCGAGGAGTACCTGAACTCCGAGAAGTACGAGTTCCGGCCACGCGACTGGGCCGCCGCCGAACGCGAGGGCCGCACCATCGCCCCGCTGATCACCCGGCTGAACCGGCTGCGCCGCGAGAACCCGGCGCTCCAGCAGTTGCGCGACATCCACTTCCACCCGACCGACAACGAACAGGTGATCGCCTATTCGAAGCACGCCGGAGCCAATTCCGTACTGGTGGTCGTCAACCTCGATCCGCACCACACCCAGGAGGCGACGGTGTCGTTGGACATGCCGGTACTCGGCCTCGACTGGCACGGGTCCCTCGCGGTGCGCGACGAGCTCACCGGCGAGACCTATCACTGGGGCAGGGCGAACTACGTGCGCCTAGAGCCGGGCCGTACGCCCGCGCACGTGCTGGCCGCTCTGCGACCGTCCCCGCCCACCGGAGGGTCACCCACCACATGATGATCAACGATCCCGTCCACGACACCTTCGAGGACACCCCCGCCAAGGACCGCGATCCCGACTGGTTCAAGCGGGCCGTCTTCTACGAGGTCCTCGTCCGCTCCTTCCACGACAGCAACGGCGACGGCGTGGGGGACCTCCAGGGACTCACCGCCAAGCTGGACTACCTCCAGTGGCTCGGCGTCGACTGCCTCTGGCTGCCTCCCTTCTTCGCCTCACCCCTGCGCGACGGGGGCTACGACGTCTCCGACTACACCTCCGTGCTCCCCGAGTTCGGCGACCTCGCCGACTTCGTGGAGTTCGTGGACGCCGCGCACCAGCGCGGCATGCGCGTGATCATCGACTTCGTCATGAACCACACGAGCGACCAGCACGAGTGGTTCCAGCAGTCGCGCAAGGACCCCGACGGCCCGTACGGCGACTACTACATGTGGGCCGACAACGACAAGCAGTACCAGGACGCCCGCATCATCTTCGTCGACACCGAGACGTCGAACTGGACGTACGACCCGCTGCGCAAGCAGTACTACTGGCACCGCTTCTTCTCGCACCAGCCGGACCTCAACTACGAGAACCCGGCCGTGGTGGAGGAGATCGTCTCCGCCCTCAGATTCTGGCTCGACCTCGGCATCGACGGCTTCCGCCTCGACGCCGTGCCCTACCTGTACGCCGAGGAGGGCACCAACTGCGAGAACCTGCCGCGCACCCACGGGCTCCTCAAGCGGGTCCGGGCCGAGATCGACGCCCACTACCCCGACACCGTCCTGCTGGCCGAGGCCAACCAGTGGCCCGAGGACGTCGTCGACTACTTCGGCGACTTCGCCAAGGGCGGGGACGAATGCCACATGGCCTTCCACTTCCCCGTCATGCCGCGCATCTTCATGGCCGTACGAAGAGAGTCGCGCTACCCGGTCTCGGAGATCCTCGCCAAGACACCGGCGATCCCGGAGCGCTGCCAGTGGGGCATCTTCCTGCGCAACCACGACGAGCTCACGCTCGAAATGGTCACCGACGAAGAGCGCGACTACATGTACGCCGAATACGCCAAGGACCCGCGGATGCGGGCCAACATCGGCATCCGCCGCCGCCTCGCCCCACTGCTGGACAACGACCGCAACCAGATGGAGCTGTTCACCGCCCTGCTGCTGTCGCTGCCCGGGTCGCCGGTCCTCTACTACGGCGACGAGATCGGGATGGGCGACAACATCTGGCTCGGCGACCGCGACGGCGTGCGCACGCCCATGCAGTGGACCCCGGACCGCAACGCCGGTTTCTCCTCCTGCGATCCGGGCAGGCTGAACCTGCCGGTCATCATGGACCCGGTCCACGGGTACCAGGTCACCAATGTCGAGGCGGCCATGGCCTCTCCCTCGTCGCTGCTGCACTGGACCCGGCGGATGATCGAAGTCCGCAAGGCGAACCCCGCCTTCGGACTCGGCTCGTACACCGAACTGCCGTCGTCGAACCCGGCGGTGCTCGCGTTCCTGCGCGAGTACGGGGACGACCTGGTGCTGTGCGTGCACAACTTCTCGCGCTTCGCGCAGCCCACCGAGCTGGATCTGCGGTCGTTCAACGGACGGGTCCCGGTGGAGCTCACGGGTGATGTGCGCTTCCCCCCGATCGGCGAGTGGCCCTACCTGCTGACCCTGGCAGGTCACGGCTTCTACTGGTTCCGCCTGAGGACCGAAGCACGGTCCGAACCGCGCGCCACGTAGCGGCCGGGTACGGGGCGGGCAGCGCGAATGGGTCAATCGCCCGCCCCTGTACGGACCATCCTGACCCGACACTCGCACCACCGGAGAAGCAACTGCCGCACATCCGGGACACTCTGCGCATTCTGTGACGGCCCGGGGAAAGGACGCGACGCCATGTCGGAGGCTGCATCCGCCCGGAGCCGGCTGACTGCCGACCGGGCTGCCGGGATCGGCCCGCTGGAACCGATGCTGCGGGCCTGGCTGCCCGCCCAGCGCTGGTTCGCGGGCAAGGGCCGCACCATCACCAGGCTCAGGGCCGTCTCGGCCGCCGAACTGCTGCCGCCGGGCTCCACGCCCGGACTGCTCCACCTGCTCCTCGATGTCGACGGGGACTGCTACCAACTGCTCCTGGGCATCCGCCCGTCGCTGCCGCCCGCCCTGGCGGCCACGCTGATCGGCCACGCCGAAACCGGCCCCTACGCCGGCCGTGCGGTCTACGAGGCGCTGGGCGACCCGCGGCTCGCGGCCATGCTGCTGGAGCGGCTGCGCTCCCCCGGATCCCTCGGCCCACTGCGCTTCGACCGGGACCCGCAGGCGCCGGTCCCGGCCGGCCTCGCACCCCGGCCACTGTCCGGCGAGCAGACCAACTCCTCGCTCATCTACGGGGATTCGTACATCCTGAAGGTCTTCCGCCGGGTTGGCCCCGGTGTCAATCCGGACCTGGAGCTGCCCAGAGCCCTGGCCGCCGCCGGGTGCGCCCGCGTCCCCGCGCCCGTCGCCTGGTACGAGGCCGCGCTGCCCGGCATCGAGCCGCTGACCCTGGGTGTGCTCCAGCCCTACCTGCGCGGATCCGACGACGGATGGCAGCTGGCGCTGCGCCGGCTCGGCGCCGGGACGGACTTCACCGCCGAGGCGCACGCCCTGGGCCGGGCCACCGCCGAGGTCCACAGCGCGCTCGCCCGCGCCCTGCCCACCGTGGCGCTCGGCCCGGAGCAGACCGCCCGGCTCGCCGCCGGGATGACGGCCCGGCTGGCCGCCACCGCCCGCGAGGTGCCCGCGCTGCGGCCCTACGAGGCGGGACTGCGGGGGGCGTTCGACGCGCTGGCCGCCTCGCGGGGCACCGGGGTGTCCGCCCAGCGGATCCACGGCGACCTCCATCTGGGGCAGACGCTGCGCACCCTCGACGGCTCCTGGTCGTTGATCGACTTCGAGGGCGAGCCGGCCCGGCCGCTGGCCGACCGGCGCCGTCCCGAACCGGCCGTGCGCGACATCGCCGGGATGCTGCGCTCCTTCGACTACGCCGCACGCTCGCACCGGCCGTTCGCCCCCGCCTGGGCGGACGCCTGTAAGGCCGCCTTCTGCGAGGGCTACGCCCGCACCACGGGCCGCGACCCGCGTGAGGAACCGGTACTGCTGCGGGCGTACGAGACCGACAAGGCGGTGTACGAGGCCCGGTACGAGTTCCGGCACCGGCCGGACTGGCTGCACGTCCCGATGGCCGCGATCCGCCGGCTCTCGGAGCCGGTGCGGTCCGCCCACCGGCTCCCGCCGGCCCCGCCGGCCACCGGCCCCATCTCCCCGCACTCCCATCAGAAGCCCCCGAGGAGGCCGCTCGCGTGAGCGCCGCACGACAGCCGTCACCTACCGTCCGCGACGAAGCCGCAGCCGCCCCGGCGGCCGCCGAGAAGACGCGCCCGCCCCGGGCCCGGCGGGCCGACCCCGCGCACGGGGTCCGGCCGGCGCCCGCCCTCGACGAGCAGGAGCGGGCCAGGTTGCTCCAGGGCCGCCACCACGACCCGCACGCCGTGCTGGGCGCCCGCACCCGGCGGGGCGGGGTCGCCTTCCGCGTGCTGCGCCCGTACGCCAAGGCGGTCACCGTCATCGCCAAGGGCCTGCGGGCCGAGCTCTGCGAAGACGGCGACGGCCTGTTCTCCGGGCTGCTTCCGCTGACCGAGGTGCCGGAATACAAGCTGCTGGTCGCCTACGACGGCGCCGAGCTGGAGATCGAGGACCCCTACCGCTTCCTGCCCTCCCTCGGCGAGCTGGACCTGCACCTGATCGGCGAGGGGCGCCACGAGCAGCTGTGGAAGGCGCTGGGCGCCGAGCCCATGGAGCACCAGGGGGTGGAGGGGACCCGGTTCACCGTGTGGGCGCCGAACGCCCAGGGGGTCCGCGTCAGCGGGGACTTCTCCTACTGGGACTCCGGCGCCTACCCGATGCGTTCGCTCGGCTCGTCCGGCGTGTGGGAGCTGTTCCTTCCCGGCGTGGGCGCGGGGACCTTGTACAAGTACGACATCACGCGCCCCGACGGCAGCCACACGCTGCGCGCCGACCCGATGGCCCGCTCCGCGGAGGTGCCCCCGGCGAACGCCTCGGTGGTCACCGCCTCCGCGTACACGTGGGGGGACGCGGACTGGATGGCGGGCCGGGGCGCCCGGCCGCTGCACGAGTCCGCCTTCTCGGTGTACGAGGTGCACCTGGCGTCCTGGCGGCCGGGGCTCTCCTACCGGCAGCTCGCCGAACAGCTGCCGGCGTACGTGAAGGAGCTGGGCTTCACCCACGTGGAGCTGATGCCCGTCGCCGAGCATCCCTTCGGCGGCTCCTGGGGCTACCAGGTCACCGGTTTCTACGCGCCGACGTCGCGGATGGGCGCCCCGGACGACTTCCGCTTCCTGGTGGACGCGCTGCACCGGGCGGGGATCGGGGTGATCGTCGACTGGGTGCCGGCGCACTTCCCGCGCGACGACTGGGCGCTCGCCGAGTTCGACGGGCGGCCCCTGTACGAGCACGAGGACCCCCGGCGGGCCGCGCACCCGGACTGGGGGACGCTGGAGTTCGACTACGGCCGCAAGGAGGTCCGCAACTTCCTCGTCGCCAACGCCGTGTACTGGTGCGAGGAGTTCCACGTGGACGGGCTGCGCGTGGACGCCGTGGCCTCGATGCTCTACCTGGACTACTCGCGCAAGGAGGGCGAGTGGTCGCCCAACGAGCACGGTGGCCGGGAGAACCTGGACGCGGTGTCCTTCCTGCAGGAGATGAACGCGACCGTGTACCGGCGGTGTCCGGGCGTGGTGACGATCGCGGAGGAGTCCACGGCCTGGGAGGGCGTGACCCGTCCGACCGACGCGGGCGGGCTGGGTTTCGGCCTGAAGTGGAACATGGGCTGGATGCACGACACGCTGCGTTACATGTCGAAGGAGTCGGTGCACCGCAAGTACCACCACCACGACATGACCTTCGGGATGATCTACGCCTTCAGCGAGAACTACGTGCTGCCGATCTCGCACGACGAGGTGGTGCACGGCAAGAGCGCGCTGGTGTCCAAGATGCCGGGGGACGACTGGTGGCAGAAGCGGGCCGCACACCGTGCGTACCTGGGCTTCATGTGGGCCCATCCGGGCAAGCAACTGCTCTTCATGGGACAGGAGTTCGCCCAGGGCTCGGAGTGGTCCGAGGCGCACGGGCCGGACTGGTGGCTGCTGGACTCCTCCTACCCGGCTGCGGGCGACCACCGGGGCGTGCGCAGTCTCGTGGGCGACCTGAACCGTACCTACGCGGCGACGCCCGCCCTGTGGGAGCAGGACGCCGTGCCGGAGGGCTTCGCCTGGGTGGAGGCGGACGCGGCGGACGACAACGTCTTCGCCTTCCTGCGGTACGCGCAGGACGGCTCGCCGCTGCTGGCGGTCTCGAACTTCTCGCCGGTGGTACGGCACGGGTACCGGATCGGGGTGCCGCAGGAGGTCCCGCAGTGGCAGGAGGTCCTCAACACCGACATGGAGACCTACGGCGGCAGCGGCATCCACCACGCGCAGCCGCTGCGCCCGGAGCCGGTGGCGGCGCAGGGCCGTGCGGCGAGCCTGCGGATGACGCTGCCGCCGCTGGCGACGATCTGGTTCAGGCCGTAGGCCGCGGGGCGGGCGTGAGCTGCTCCTCCAGTTCCCGCAGCAGCGTGCGCTTGGCCCGGGCGCCGACCATCTGCCGTACGGGTTCGCCGTCGCGGAAGACCAGCAGGGTCGGCATGGACAGCACCCCGTAGCGCGTGACGGTGCCGGGGTTGCGGTCCGCGTCGATCTGCACGACCTTGAGGCGGTCGGCCTCCTCGGCGGCTATCGCGGACAGTACGGGCGCGAGCTGGCGGCAGGGGCCGCACCAGTCCGCGGTGAATTCCACGAGGACGGGCCGCCCCCGCTCGGCGAGCACCTCCGTCCCGAAGTCGGCGTCGGTCACCTCGGCCACACCCTGTGCGTGCACCATGTCGTGTTCCTCTCGTGTCGGTCGTGCGGGTCTTGCCGGTCGTGCGGGTCTTGTCGGTGGTGCGGGTCTTGTCGGTGGTGCCGGTGGCGCCGGTCGTGTCCGTGGGGGCCGTTCAGCCCGTCATCTCGCAGTGCGGGACGGCCGCCTCGCCGGCGGCCTGCTCCGCGACGGCCAGCTGCCGCGCGACCTGCTCCCGTACGTCGGCCAGCTGGCCTATGAGTCCGTCGAGCTCGGCGAGCTTGCGCCGGTACACGGCCAGCGAGGCCGGACAGGAGTCCCCGGCGGGGTGTCCCGCCCGCAGGCAGTCCACGAAGGGCCGGGTCTCCTCCAGCTCGAAGCCGAAGTCCTGGAGCATGCGGATCTGGCGCAGCAGGCGAAGGTCGTCCTCGCCGTAGGTCCGGTAGCCGTTGTCCGCACGCCGTGCGGGCAGCAGCCCGCGCGACTCGTAGTACCTGAGCGTGCGGGTGCTGGTTCCGGCCCGTTCCGCGAGTTCGCCGATGCGCATGGGGCGACCGTAGTCCTTGACGCCGACGTCAAGGCAAGCGCCGGGGATGGCGGCCGGTTAGGGGAGGTGGGGCCGCCGAGGGAGGTCTTGCGCCCCGGCCCGTTGGCTGGAACCGTATGCCGGCGGTGGATCTTCGCCCGAACGGGTTACCGGACAGTCGCCCGGAAACCGGACGAATCACCTGAACGTCCTAGGATGTTCCTACGAGTTATGGCCTTGTTTGTTCGGTCTGTAGTCGCCACGGCCCGGCCACTTCTACGGTGTGCCCTGTGCACTCCAGCCCCCCCTTCAATGCCCCCGCCGCGCGTCGTCTGCGCGCGGCCCTGGGCATGGCCCCCGGTCATGTCGCCTATGGCCTGCGCGCCCAGTACGGACTGATCGTCACGCCCGAGACCGTGCTGGCCTGGGAGCGTGGCGAGACATCGCCCACCGCGGCCGAACTCACGGCCCTCGCCGGCGTCCTGTGGTGTTCCCCCGGCGAACTGCTCGCGGAGCCGGTCACCCTGCGGGAACACCGGATCGCCAGGGGGCTGGCCGCGGAGGAGCTGGCCCGGCGGATCGGCCTGGAGTCGAACGCCTACCAGAAGATGGAGGACACCGGGCGCTGGAAGGGCAACGAGCGCCAGTCCGCGGCCCTGGCCTCGGTACTGGGACTGACGCTGGCCCAGTTCGTGACGGCGACCGGCAAGCAGGAGGAGCTGGCGGAGGTGCTGCGCGGCGCGGTGACCACGCGCTGGCAGGCCTACGTCAAGCCGCTGGGCAAGCTGCTGCCGATCCCCAAGGCCCACCTGGAGCGGGTCCTGGACCAGCTGCACGGGGACTACCAGTCGCGGATGGTGGCGACCCTCGGCTGGGGCGGCGCCGCGGGCGGGGCGGGGAGCGGGGACGCCGGGCGGGAGTTCCTCAGCGAGATCGTGGACCGCTTCTGGCACCTGGCGGGCGGCGGCCACGACCGGGCCTAGGGGTATCGCCCCGTGAGGCCGGGCGGCGCAGGGCGGGGCCCTGCCGGTGCCGGGCCGGTGCCGGGCAGACCGGGCGCCGGCCCGGGGCCGGGGCTCAGAACACGGATTCGGCCTCGTACATCCGCTCCTCGGGGACGGTCTTCAGCGCGGTGACGGCCGAGGCCAGCGGGGCCATCACGATGTCGGTGCCGCGCAGGGCGGTCATGTTGCCGAACTCGCCGCGGTGCACGGCCTCCACGGCGTGCCAGCCGAAACGGGTCGCGAGGACGCGGTCGTAGGCGGTGGGGGTGCCGCCGCGCTGGACGTGGCCGAGGATGACCGGACGGGCCTCCTTGCCCAGGCGGTGCTCCAGCTCGACGGCGAGGCGGTTGCCGATGCCGGCGAAGCGCTCGTGGCCGTACTGGTCGATGGCGCCCTTCTCGTACGGCATGGAGCCCTCGGCCGGGTGCGCACCTTCGGCGACGCAGACGACGGCGAACTTCTTGCCGCGGGCGAAGCGCTCCTCCACCATCTTCACCAGGGCGTCCACCTCGAAGGGCCGCTCGGGGAGGCAGATGCCGTGGGCGCCGCCGGCCATGCCGGATTCGAGGGCGATCCAGCCCGCGTGGCGGCCCATGACCTCGACGACCATCACGCGCTGGTGGGACTCGGCGGTGGTCTTCAGGCGGTCGATGGCCTCGGTGGCCACCATGACGGCGGTGTCGAATCCGAAGGTGCGGTCGGTGGAGGAGATGTCGTTGTCGATGGTCTTGGGCACGCCGACGACGGGCATCCCCGCGTCCGACAGCATCCGGGAGGCGGTCAGGGTGCCCTCGCCGCCGATCGGGATGAGCGCGTCGATGCCGTAGCGCGTCGCCAGCTCCGCCGCGTTCTCCGCGGCCTCGTGCAGACGCGCGCGCTCCATGCGGGCGGATCCGAGGATCGTGCCGCCGCGGGCCAGGATGCCGCTGACGGCGTTGATGTCGAGCGGGCGGTAGTTTCCGTCGAGGAGGCCCTTGAAACCGTCCTCGAAACCGATGACCTCGTCGCCGTGTCCGACGACGGCCCGGTGTACGACCGACCGGATGACAGCATTGAGGCCGGGACAGTCGCCGCCTGCGGTGAGAACTCCGATACGCATCGTGCTGTGTCTCCTGCTCCTGGTCGTACCCGGCCGTACGCGTGGGGCGGACAGCCGTCCATATGAAGGGCGTATTGGTGAAGCCTGTCCGATTGTTCCACGGGCCGCGGGTGGGGCGCGCTGCGCGGCGCCGTGCGCACCGGGCCGCGGGACCCGTCTGCGCGGGGCCGGTCACTGACCGGTGCCCTATCCATCGGCGGAGGTATTGTCAAGAGGGCAAGCCCAGACCAACCGGGTCAATCGACTCGGTGTCGTGAACCCGACACACTGATCAGATCACCAGACCATGGGACGGAGAGCACGCGTGACGCGCAGCGTGTACGTGACCGGCATCGAGCGGGGCGACGGCCGGCAGGTCGTCGAGCTGGGGATCATGGAGCTCCTCACCCGGCAGACAGGGCGGGTCGGCGTCTACCGCCCGCTGCTCCACGACGCACCCGACCGGCTCTTCGACCTGCTCAAGGCCCGCTACCGGATCGAGCAGGACGCGGCGACCGCCTACGGCATGGAGTACCACGAGGCCTCGGCGATCCTCGCGGAGAAGGGCACCGACGAGCTGGTCTCCCAGCTGGTCGACCGCTACCACCGGGTGGCGCGCGACTACGAGGTCATGCTGGTCCTCGGCACCGACTACGCCGACACCAACCTGCCCGACGAGCTGGCGCTCAACGCCCGCATCGCCAACGAGCTGGGCGCCCTCGTCGTTCCCGTGGTGGGCGGCACCAAGCACCCGGCCGAAGCGATCCGGGCCGAGACCCGCAACGCCTACCGCGCCTACGAGACGCACGGCTGCCACGTCGTGGCGATGGTCGTCAACAGGGTGGCCGCCGAGGACCGCGACGTCATAGCCGAGCGGCTGGCCGCCCGCCTGCCGGTGCCCTGTTACGTGCTGCCGGACGACAAGTCGCTCTCCGCCCCGACCGTCGCCCAGATCACCGGGGCCCTCGGCGGCGAGGTGCTGCTCGGCGACGAGGCCGGCCTGGCCCGCGACGCCCTGGACTTCGTCTTCGGCGGCGCGATGCTGCCGAACTTCCTGAACGCCCTGACGCCCGGCTGCCTGGTCGTCACCCCCGGGGACCGCTCGGACCTGGTCGTCGGCGCGCTGGCCGCACACACCTCGGGCACCCCGCCGATCGCCGGTGTGCTGCTCACCCTCAACGAGCGCCCGGCTCCGCACATCCTGGAGATGGCCTCGAAGCTGGCGCCGGGCACCCCGGTGGTCTCGGTGGCCGGCAACAGCTTCCCGACCGCCGCCGAACTCTTCTCGCTGCAGAGCCGGCTGAACTCCGCGACGCCGCGCAAGCTGGAGACCGCGCTCGGCCTCTTCGAGCGGCACGTGGACACCGGCGAGCTGCGCGACCTGCTGTCGGTGGCCCGGTCCGAACGCGTCACCCCGATGATGTTCGAGCACGAGCTGCTGGAGCGGGCCCGCTCCGAGCGCCGCCGCGTGGTGCTTCCCGAGGGCACCGAGGAGCGCGTGCTGCGCGCCGCGGACGTGGTGCTGCGCCGGGGGGTCTGCGACCTGACCCTGCTGGGCGAGGAGCAGGCGATCCTGAAGAAGGCCGGCGACCTGGGCATCGACATCTCGGCCGCCCAGCTGATCGACCCGGCGCTCTCCCCCCTGAGGGAACGGTTCGCCGAGTACTACGCCGCGGCCCGCGCCCACAAGGGCATGACCGTCGAGCTGGCCGGCGACGTGGTCACCGACGTGAACTACTTCGGCACCCTGATGGTCCAGGAGGGCCTGGCCGACGGCATGGTCTCCGGATCGGTGCACTCCACCGCGGCGACCATCCGGCCGGCCTTCGAGATCATCAAGACCAAGCCGGGCGCGTCGATCGTCTCGTCGGTCTTCTTCATGTGCCTGGCCGACAAGGTCCTCGTCTACGGCGACTGCGCCGTCAACCCGGACCCCGATGCCGAGCAGCTCGCCGACATCGCCGTCCAGTCGGCCGTCACCGCGGCCGCCTTCGGCGTCGAGCCGCGGATCGCGATGCTCTCGTACTCCACCGGCACCTCGGGCAGCGGCGCGGACGTGGAGAAGGTCCGCAAGGCCACCGAGATCGTGCGCGCGCAGCGGCCCGACCTGCTGATCGAGGGGCCGATCCAGTACGACGCGGCCGTGGAGCCCACCGTCGCCGCGACCAAGCTGCCCGGTTCCGAGGTGGCCGGCCGCGCGACCGTGCTGATCTTCCCCGACCTCAACACGGGCAACAACACCTACAAGGCCGTGCAGCGCTCGGCGGGCGCGGTGGCGGTCGGCCCGGTGCTCCAGGGTCTGCGCAAGCCGGTCAACGACCTCTCGCGCGGCGCGCTCGTCCAGGACATCGTCACCACCGTGGCCATCACCGCGATCCAGGCCCAGGGCGCGCCGGCGCCGACCGCCTGACCGTCCCTCCCCCTCGTCCGCGACCAAGGAAAGACCTCCACCGTGACCGCATCGCGCGTACTCGTCCTCAACTCCGGCTCCTCGTCGCTCAAGTACCAGCTCCTCGACATGGCGGACGGCTCCCGGCTCGCCGCCGGCCTGGTGGAGCGGATCGGCGAGGAGTCCTCCCGCCTCGTGCACGAGCCGCTGACCGGGCAGGGCGCCGCGGGCGGCCGGCGCGAGCGGACCGGCGCGATCCCCGACCACCGGGCGGCACTGCGGGCGGTGAGCGAGGAGATGGCCGCCGACGGGCTCGGGATCGACTCCCCCGAACTGGTCGCCGTGGGCCACCGGGTGGTGCACGGCGGGACGAAGTTCACCCGGCCCACCGTGATCGACGACGCGGTGCTGGAGGAGATCCGCGGCCTCGTCCCGCTCGCGCCGCTGCACAACCCGGCGAACGTGACGGGCATCGAGGTGGCGCGCGCGCTGCGCCCGGACCTGCCGCAGGTCGCCGTCTTCGACACGGCCTTCCACTCCACGATGCCGGAGCACGTGGCCCGGTACGCGATCGACGCCGCGACGGCCGAGAAGTACTCCGTGCGGCGGTACGGCTTCCACGGGACCTCGCACGCCTACGTCTCACGGGCGACGGCCGCGCTGCTGGGCAAGCCGGTCGAGGACGTGAACGTGATCGTGCTGCACCTGGGCAACGGCGCCTCGGCGTCGGCGGTCCGCGGCGGCGTGTGCGAGGAGACGTCCATGGGGCTGACCCCGCTGGAGGGTCTGGTGATGGGGACCCGGTCCGGCGACCTGGACCCGGCGGTCGTCTTCCACCTGGCGCGGGTGGGCGGCCTCTCGGTGGATGAGATCGATTCGCTCCTGAACAAGAAGAGCGGTCTGCTGGGCATGTGCGGCGACAACGACATGCGCGAGGTACTGCGGCGGGCGGGCGAGGGCGACGAGAGCGCCCGCCTCGCCTTCGCGTCGTACATCCACCGTCTGAAGAAGTACATCGGCGCCTACTCGGCCGTCCTCGGCCGGGTGGACGCGGTGGCCTTCACGGCCGGGGTGGGCGAGAACGCGGCCCAGGTCCGGGAAGCTGCCGTGGACGGCCTGGCCGGGCTGGGCCTGACGCTCGACCCGGAGGCGAACGCGGTGCGCTCCGCGCAGCCGCGGCTGATCTCGCCGCAGTACGCCCGGGTGGCGGTCGCCGTGGTCCCGACGGATGAGGAACTGGAGATCGCCACCCAGGCGTACGCGCTGGTTACCCAGTAGTCACTTGGACTTTCCGCCAGACGGAATATTCCGCTACGAAACAAACCGATAGGATCCGCTCCATGCGCCGTTCCAAAATCGTCTGCACGCTGGGCCCCGCCGTCGACTCGTATGAGCAGCTGAAAGCGCTCATCGAGGCAGGTATGAACGTGGCCCGATTCAACTTCAGCCACGGATCCCAGGCAGAACACCAGGAGCGGTACGACCGCGTCCGGAAGGTCTCCGAGGACACCGGGCGCGCCGTCGGCGTCCTCGCCGACCTCCAGGGCCCGAAGATCCGTCTGGAGACCTTCGCCGAGGGCCCCGTCGAGCTGGTGCGCGGTGACGAGTTCACGATCACCACCGAGGACGTCCCGGGTGACAAGTCCATCTGCGGCACCACTTACAAGGGCCTGCCGGGCGACGTCTCCAAGGGCGACCAGATCCTGATCAACGACGGCAACGTCGAGCTCCGGGTGACCGGGGTCGACGGCCCCCAGGTCAGGACCATCGTCATCGAGGGCGGTGTCATCTCGGACCACAAGGGCATCAACCTGCCGGGCGCTGCCGTCAACGTCCCCGCGCTGTCGGAGAAGGACGTCGACGACCTCCGCTTCGCCCTGCGGATGGGCTGCGACATGGTCGCCCTGTCCTTCGTCCGCGACGCGAGCGACGTCAAGGACGTCCACAAGGTCATGGACGAGGAGGGCCGCCGGGTCCCCGTCATCGCCAAGGTGGAGAAGCCGCAGGCCGTCGAGAACATGGCGGCCGTCGTGGACGCCTTCGACGCCGTGATGGTGGCCCGTGGCGACCTGGCCGTCGAGTACCCCCTCGAAAAGGTCCCCATGGTCCAGAAGCGGCTCATCGAGATGTGCCGCCGCAACGCCAAGCCGGTGATCGTCGCGACCCAGATGATGGAGTCGATGATCACCAACTCCCGCCCGACGCGCGCGGAGGCGTCCGACGTCGCCAACGCCATCCTCGACGGCGCCGACGCCGTCATGCTGTCGGCCGAGTCCTCGGTGGGCGCTTACCCGATCGAGACCGTCAAGACGATGTCGAAGATCGTCACGGCGGCCGAGGAGGAGCTCCTCTCCAAGGGCCTCCAGCCGCTGGTCCCCGGCAAGAAGCCCCGCACCCAGGGCGGCTCCGTCGCCCGCGCGGCCTGCGAGATCGCGGATTTCCTCGACGGCAAGGCGCTCATCGCCTTCACCCAGTCCGGTGACACGGCCCGCCGGCTGTCGCGCTACCGCGTGAGCCAGCCGATCCTGGCCTTCACCACCGACGAGGGCACCCGCAACCAGCTCACGCTGAGCTGGGGCGTCGAGTCCTACGTCGTCCCGCACGTGGACACCACCGACGCGATGGTCGACCTGGTGGACGGCGAACTGCTCAAGCTGGGCCGCCACAACCAGGGCGACACCATGGTCATCACCGCCGGCTCGCCCCCCGGCGTCCCGGGCACCACGAACATGGTCCGCGTCCACCACCTGGGCGGCGACACCCGCGCCTGACCGCTGCGCACGAAGACCGAGGGCGGCGCCCCGGGATCCCGCAAGGGATCCGGGACGCCGCCCTCGGTGCGCCCCCGGCGGAACGGAGCCTATGGATTTCCTCTGCGTCTACTACTCACTGGTAGACATGGCCGAAAACGCGCTACCGGCAGTAAGTGCGTCATGAAACTGTCGGTTCAAGCCTTGGGGGAAGGCATGGAACTCATCACTCGCGCCTGACCAGCGCACACACACGTATGCACACCTTCCTTCGGGCTGCCCATTTTCGTTCCGAAGAACAGGCAAGTACGTGCAGAGATCCACCCTCCTGCGGGGCCGAAGCCCGGCTGTCCGGGCCGCCGTGCGGCGCGGCCTCGCCGGCACCGCCCTGGCCACCAGCGCCGCCCTGCTGGCCGGCCTCATCAGCGCCGCCCCCGCCTCGGCCATCGAGATCCCGCCGGACGACGAGCCGTCGTACCGACCCATCAGCCTGGGCGTTTCGGACCGCCTCCACCGCTGTGCGGGCGGGTTCGCCCTGCACATCGGCGGGCCCACCATGAAGGGTGTCGCGGCCAAGGCCCTGACCGGCACCCCGGCGGAGCTCGCCACGGCCACCGACCTGGCCACCGGCATGAACCCGCTGCGCGAGGCGATGTTCACCGACCGGGACTCCCGCGAGGGCTCCCCCGTCGCGTCCGCCGAGCGCCGCGAACGCTGGGAGGCGTCGAACTACCCGTACTGGGCGTCCGGCACGGCCGCGGGAATCCCCCAATACGCACCGAAGTTCGATGCGGACGTCGTCGCGTTCACCCTTGGCCCCCAGCGCGACCTGTACTACCAGCTGGGCGGCGACGGCCACGCGCCGGCGTCCAAGGCCACGGCGGACAAGGCCCGCGCACTCGCCGCCACGCTCAAGGGCCAGGATCCGAACCTGGACTTCATCGCCGACACCATGCTCCGGGACGCCGACAAGACCGAGTACAACTACGGCGCCACCACTGCCAGCGATGTCGCTCGCTATCTCCGGCTCGGCGGCTTCATGAAGCAGGCGCCGGCCGAGGACTCGGTCGAGTTCCGCCTGGAGGTCGAGGCACTGAAGGCTGCCTGGGGCGCCTGCGACAGCCGCAATCCCGACGACTTCTACCGGGTCATGTCCCCGATCGTCGTCACCGCGCACGTGGAGTGGGAGCAGGAGTACGGCGCCCAGACCACCCCGCGCAACGACATCGTCAACGCCGAGGTCAGCGCGGCCTCTGAGGCCCGCAAGGCCACCGAGGCCATGATCGAGTCGCTCGGCCAGGCGTGGCTCGCCGACCAGATCCTGACCTGGCAGAAGTACTGGGCGGGCCAGCCCGCCAACGCGTCGAACCGACCCGCGGCCACGGTGTTCACCCAGGCCGCCAAGGACCTGGCGGCGGCCCGGACCCGAGCGGCCGACCAGGCGAAGATCGCCGCGACCGCCTCCACGGCCGCCAAGGCGGCCTCCGACAAGGCCGGCGCTGCCCAGAGCAAGGCGTGGGCCATCGCGGACGCGGCCAAGACCCCGCGTGGCCGGGGCCTGCTCTTCGCCCAGCAGTCCGTCCAGGTCGCGAAGGCCTCGGCCGCCGCCGCCGAGGCGGCGTCCAAGGCCTCCCTGACCGCCGCGAACGCCGCGAAGGCGACCGTCGCCGACAGCAAGACCCTGTACGCCCTGGCTCAGACCCAGTCGCACGCCCTGAACACCGAGTTCCGCCGCATCGCAGCCCAGGAGGCAGCCGCCCAGGCCAAGGCCGCCGCCACCTCGGCAGCGGCCCAGGCCAAGGAGGCCGCGGACAACGCCACCAAGGCGAAGGCCGCCCAGGCCACGGCCGAGGCCGCACAAGAGACCGCCCGCAAGGCGGCCGACACGGCAAAGACGGAACGCGCGAAGGCCGAGAAGGAGAAGGCCACCGCCGCCAAGGAGCGGCAGAACGCCGCGACCGAACGCGCGAAGGCCCAGGCCGCCGAAAAGCGCGCCGCGACCGAACGCGAAACGGCGGGACGGGCCAGGACCGCAGCCGAGTCCCAGGCGACGACCGCGAGCGACCAGCTCGGACTGGCACTCGCCGCGGAGGGCAAGGCCGCCGAGGCGCGTGAGAAGGCCGAGACCGCCGAGGTGGAGAAGAACGCCATGGCGTCCCGCGCCGCCGCACTCGAAGCCGCCGCCGCGGCAGCCGTCGGGACTCCCGCCGCAACGGAGACCCGCGAGGCCGCGACCGCCGCCCGCGCCGCCGCGAACGAGGCGGCCGGCGCCGCCGCTCGCGCCCGTACGGCGGCCGGCGACGCGTCCACGGCCGCGGAGAACGCGCGCGCGGCTTCCACCCGGGCGGACGGGGCCGCCGAGCGGTCGCGGGCGTCCGCGGACAAGGCCTGGTCCGCCTGGCAGACCAGCTTCGCCGCCTCCCTGACCGCACACGCCGCTGCAGCCGACGCCATCGCGGCGGCCAACGCCGCCTCGGTCAACGCGAGCAAGGCCGAGACCGAGGCGAAGAAGGCCCAGACCGCCTCCCTCCAGGCGATCAAGAATGCGGCCGCCGCCCGTACCGAGGCAGTCAAGACGGCCGCCTGGTCCGCCGTCACCGCCGGACAGGCCTACGCCACCTCGATGGCCGCCTCCGCCGCACGTGACTCCGCGGCCCAGGCCGTCGCGCCCGCCAACACCGCCATCGCGCTAGGGACGGCTTACCGTGAGACCGACTCGGCGGCCGCTTTCGCCGCCCTGGTCGGCCAGTCCGCCAAGACCCACGCCGAACAGCAGGCGGCAGCCGCCACTGCCAAGGCCAATGAAGCGACCAAGGCGGCAGCGGACGCCAAGGCGCTGGCCGACAAGGCCTCCGGCGACGCCAAGCTGGCCGCTCAGGCCGCGGCAGCGGCCGCGGCCGACACCGCCGCCGCGTTCAAGTCCATGGCAGCCGCCCGCGCCTCGGCGGCCGAAGCCGCTCGGGCCGCCGAAGCCGCCAAGAAGGCGGACGACAAAACCAAGGAGTACAGCGCGCAGACCGGCACGGACGCAGTCTTCGCGGACAGCGCGGCGAAGGACGCCGCCAACGAGGCGTTCGGCGCCAACAGCGAAGCCACCGAGGCCGAGAAGAGCGCGGCCAACGCCCACGCCTCCGCCGACGCCGCCACCCGCGACGCGAGCGCCGCCGACACCGCGGCGACCCAGTCGGAGAAGGACGCCGTCTCCGCGGAGACGGCCGCCGCCAACGCCAACCAGGACGCGAAGGACGCCGAAGCGGCCGCCCGCCGCGCCGAAGAGGAATTCCGCAGGGAGCAGGAGGAAGCACGCAAGGCGCTGGTCGAGGCCCCCAAGCCCGACACCGGGGCAGACCTCTCCAAGGACGAGGAAGCTCTGCTGCTGGCGAACTGCGGCCAGTCCTGTGTGGATGAGTTCCGCGAGGCAAAGAAGCTCGCGGGCAAGGACGTGCTCGACTGGGTGATCGAGATCGGCGGGCAGATCCTGCTCGACGAACTCGGTTATACGGACGCCAAGAAGTGCTTCGGCCAGCGTGACGTCGAAAGCTGTCTCTGGACCCTCGTCAACGTCGTCATGGTCGGCGTGGCCGTGGCGAAGATCCCCGCCGTCGCCAAAATCATCTACAAGGTGGGCAAGGGCGTCGGTACGTTCCTGGAGAGCCTGGAGCGGGCACGCGAGACCCTGGAGCGGCTTCGCACGGTCGTCGGGCGGCTCAAGACGGGCCTGAGCGCGGTCGAGTGCCTCCTGCCGATCGCGGACATGGTGCAGGGTGCGGCCGCCAAGGGTACGTTCAAGGGCGCGTCCGCCGTTGCGCAGGCGGCCGACAAGCCGAAGTTCTGCGTGTCATCGGCGCTCGGCAAGAACACCCGCCTCGCGAAGCTCGCGGAGAAATCCACCAAGAATGAGAGCGTCCAGAGGGAGATGAACTCTCTGATCAACAAACTCATCGAGGGCAACGACGACCCCGGTAAGGGGACCAAGGGCCTGCCCGGTGGGATCCGGTACCTGCGTGGCGATGCCGGTGCCCGGCTCTTCTTCCGCCGGGTCGGCGACGCCTACGAGATCGTCGGGAAGTCCGACAAAAAGCTGGAGAACAACGTGATCAAGGAGTTGGCGGCGCTCTATGGCTGACGACCCCTTCGTGGTGAAGGAGACTCCGGGTTTTTCCGTCATGTACACCCTCGGCCTGGACGATGATCCCGAATCGGTCGAGGACGTCGACGCGGTGGTGACCGCACCCGACGGCTCTCAGCGGACGGCGTCGCTGATGACCCATCGCAGGCTGGGCGAAGTGATGCGCCGCAGGATGGACACGGGGGAGAGCGCCGGAGGCCTCTACATCCGGGTACCGGATCTGGTGATCATGCGCGAAGGGGGACTGGAGGCCGCGACCAGGGCCTTGGTGGATCTCTTCGACACCTACGGACTGGACAGCGACATCCTGCCGCACTGCCCGCCTGACGACGACTGAGTGGGACACCAGGGCCCCCGACCGGATGTATCCGGTCGGGGGCCCTCGGGTGATGGCGGACCGGACTACTTCTCCGGCGGCCCGATGTAGTTCTTCAGGCCCGGGACCGTCAGGGTGCCGCCGAACTGGCCGGCCTGGATGACCTTCACGTCCGTGAAGAACGCGAACGGGACGTTCAGCGGGGGCGGGCTGTTGGGGGTGAACTCGATCGGGATCAGGCCGAAGAGGTTGCCCTTGAGGCTCTCGGTGTACATCGTCACCGTGCCGCCGCGGATCTTGGAGGTGGAGCCCGGCCGGGACTTCAGGTGGGCGACGTTCCCCTCCTTGCCGACCGTCTGGTACAGGTCCTTGATGTCCAGCGAGTCCGCGGTGAACTTCAGGACCTTCTTGATCTTTCCGCCGGCCGTCTTCACCTCGACGATGCCGTGGTAGTCCAGGCCGTAGAGGGTCAGCAGCGAGCTGTCGAGGTACCAGGGCTCGTCCGGCAGCAGCGGGACGCCCGGCTCCAGTTCCGCGTCGGCCAGTGCCTTGGCGTCGTAGGTCGGGCAGGGGAAGGGTTGCTTCCCGTCCGGGTCCTTCGTCGCCTCCGGCTCGGCCTCGGCCCCCGGGGTCTTGTCGGCCTCGTCGGCCTTGCCCGTCTCGTCCTTCGGGGCCTTGGCGGTGTCCTTGACCTCGTCCGGCAGCTCCTCGACCTCGGCGCCCGACTTCTTCGCCGCCGCGCGGATCGCGTCCGCGGCCGGATCCGGGGTGGCCGGGGGCTTGGGGTCGCTCTTGGGTGGCACGGGTGCGGGCGTGGGCGTCGGAGTCGCCGTCGCGCCCTTGAGGGGCCTGCCGAGTTCGTCGACGAGTCCCTTGAGCGCGTCACCGATGCCGAGGGGGTCCAGCGGGTTCGGCTTGCCGGTGGCCGACGGCGTGGCGGACGGCGTGGCGGACGGGGTGGCGGACGGGGTGGTCTGCTTCGGCGCCGGGGTCCCGGGCTGCTCGCCGGTGGTCTTGGTGGCGGGCTTCGTCGCGGACGGGGACGCGCCCGGCTTGGGCTTCGCGGCCGCGGAGGCGGACGCGGAGGGCGAGGGGGTCGCGCTCGGCGACGCACTCGGCGAAGGCGACGTGGAAGGCGTCGGGGACGCCGACGCGGCGGGCTCGTCGGACCGCGTCACACACGGCCCGGGCGCGAAGGGGATGTCCTTGTCGTCCGCCAGGGCCAGTTTGGGCGCCATGCCCATCCCGACGAAGACGGCCGTCGGCATCGCCGCTAGCGCCATCGTCTTGCCGACGGGTATCTGGAACTTGTTCAGCAGCGACTTCCTGGGCGCCGCGTGGCGCGGCCCCTCGATCTCACGGGACCCTGCGCCTGGGGCCACGCCCCGCTGCGTCTCGTCACCCCGCACTGTTCCTCCCGCCATCGGCGTGGGCAGTCGTCTCGCTCGCGTATGCCGTTTCCGTCCCGCGCGGTACCGGGAGGCTCTGGGAACCCGCCATCGCCTCCGCGTTGCCCATGTCCACCACACCCGGCCGATGCTCCGGCTCAGCCTCATCGGCCGCCTGGCCCGGGGCCCACGACAGCGCGAGGGCGCCGCCGAGGAGAGCGCAGCCGAGTCCGAGGCCGAAACCGCCGAGGTTGGAGACCGGCAGGGACACCAGGGCCAGCAGGATCGCGGCGACGCCGGCGAAGACGCGGATGGTCTGCTGGAACCAGAGGGCCAGCCCCAGCGTGATGAGCAGGACACCGATGATCAGCGCACCGGCGCCGCCCGTCGTGGCCATCGCGAGGGTGACGTTGCCCAGCCGCAGGTCCGCGTACGGGAAGTACGCGATCGGGAAGCCACCCAGGAGCGTGAAGAGCCCGGCCCAGAAGGGACGGCGGCCGCGCCAGGCGCGGAAGCGGTAGTGCACCACGGTGAGCCATGCGTCGTCTTCGGCGCGAACATAAACCGGGGCCTGGGGGTTCATGGACAACAGCTCCCTGAAAACGGTGGTACTTGAGAACTCTGTGGAGCCCGGACGGTGGGCGGCGGCTGCCGCCCATCCGTCCGGTGACATACCGGGACTGATCAGTCCTTGATGTCCTCGTAGCACGGCTGGTCGCCCCCGAGGAGGCGCAGCTTGAGGTCGGGCAGCTTGAAGGTGGCCGCCGTCGTCGCCCACGCCTTCTGGCGCACGTTGGTCAAGATCGCCTTGTCGGCGCGCTGCGAGAAGGCGTACGGACTGGAGACCGTGCCGGCCTGCGCCTTGGTCTTGTGGCTCTCGTCGCCGACCGCGACACCGATGTCGAGGTTCCTGAACTCGGCGTCGGTGTCGAGTTCGGCAACATCCAGGTAGATGTTCTCGGCGACGGCCGGCCTGCCCTTGTTGCCCGTCCGCAGCTGCAGCGTGATGCTGCCCAGCGGGGTCGGGGTGACCAGGGACTGGCACATGTTGGTGATCTCGGCGTGGCTGAACCCCGAGATGGTGACCGGGTGGTTCTGGGGCTTGCCGTTGGGGTCGAGGTCGTGACCCTTGGCAATGCCGCCGTACTGGATCAGGTTGTCACCGTCGAGCTTGTCGGCACGGACCTTGAAGTCCTGGCCGGAGACCGCGAACGACGCCGCGAGGGCACCCTGCGCCAGACCCACACCGACCGCGGCCGTGGCCGCGATGCTCGGCACCATGACGAGCGCGAAGCGCTTCCATCTGGTCCCACCACGAACCTGAGAACTCATATTGTTCCTCCTTCTCGGACGTACATCTCCGGTCCGGGCCGTGCCCGTCCTGGGATGGGAGAAGTGCTACGTCCTCGGGAAGGAGCGCAGGCGGCCCGGCCGCGGCTGTGCCACGTCCCGTACACCGGCGATCACCCCCGAGCGACAACCACTGGGCCACGCGTTCGCGCAACCTGGGGGGACAGGCCCTGCCGGTGTGGCAGAGACCCCCCTGTCCCACGGCCGGTGCCACTGCCACCGGCCGGCTCGGTGGGGACCCTCCACCGCGGCTCCGGATGAGCGGCTCTGCGGGAAGGACCGAGCGTCGCCGATCGTGGTCCATTCCCGGCCGGGGCACAAGGGGGTTCGTTACTGGCGGGTAACGGGCAGATAACCACGGTGCTGCCCGCCGTCGTCGGGCAGCAACACAGGGTGTTACCCAGGGCCACGACAAACGGTGGAAGAGTGAACACACCGGACAGTTCACGGGGTTCGGCTTACTGCGAGTAACAGCGGCCGCATTTACCAAGTTTTGGCAAAGTGCGGCCGCTGTTTATCTGCGTGTCAACAAATCGCCGGTGAACACCGGCCACCGGGGCGCCGTCGGCGCCGTCAGACGGCGCGGCTCCTAGAACAGCACCCGGGCCAGCGCCGTGCGCGCCGCGGAGACCCGCGGGTCGTCCGCGCCGATGACCTCGAAGAGCTCCAGCAGGCGCAGCCGGACGGCGTTGCGATCCTCGCCGAACGTCACCCGTACGGTGTCGACGAGGCGCCCGAAGGCGTCCTCCACGTGGCCACCGACCAGATCCAGGTCGGCCGCGGCGATCTGCGCCGCCGGATCGGCCGGCTTCTCGGCCGCCGCGGCACGGACGGCCTGCGGGTCCATGTCGTGTACGCGGACGAGCAGTTCCGCCTGGGCCAGGCCCAGGCGCGCCTCCGTGTTGGCGGGGTCCTCGGACAGCACGTTCTTGTACGCCTGCACGGCGCCGCCCAGGTCACCGGCGTCCAGCGCCACGACGGCCGCTTCCAGCAGCGCGTCGTGCGGTCCGGCCGGGATCTCGGCCTCGGCCGCGGCCGGTGCCGCGCCCCCGGCGTCCGGGTCCACCTCGATGCCGATGATGCCGAAGCGCTCCTCGGCGACCTGGACCAGCTGGGCCAGCGTCTCGCGGATCTGCTGCTCGGGGGCCACGCCCTGGAACAGCGGGAGCACCTGCCCGGCGACCACGGCGAAGACGGCCGGGATGCCCTGGATGCCGAACTGCTGCATCAGCATCTGGTTGGCGTCGACATCGACCTTGGCCAGGACCAGACGGCCGGCCGCTTCCAGGGTCAGGCGCTCCAGGAGCGGGCTGAGCTGCTTGCACGGCTCGCACCACTGCGCCCAGAAGTCCAGGACGACCGGGACCTCGGCGGAGAGCTGGAGCACATCACGTTCGAAGCCGGCCTCGTCTACGTCGACGACGAGCGCGGACAGCGCCGCGGCGCCGGCGGCCGGACCGGCCCCGCCGCCCTGGGCCGCCTGGCGCGCCGATTCGGCACGGGCCTGCTCCGCTTTGGCCTTGGCCTCGCCGGCCGCCTTCACCGCGGCGAGGTCGACGACGCCGCTCATGGACATGTTTCTGGGCTGCATGCGTACATCCTCCCCCGTGTGCGCGCGCCGACGAAAAAGATCGCGGGAATTGCCTCGGTCCGCGACCGGCGTACCGGTCGGCGCCGGGTCCCCACCTGGCGCCAGTAGCTCTTCGCGTGGTTGTCGCTCTTACGCTACGAGTCGTAGCGTAACTGCTCGCGGAGCCCCGGTGCCCGTGATCTGAACCACAGCGGCCGGGGCCCCGGCCGCTTGGCTACTGACGGGTATGGTCTCGGCCATGCACAATCCCAGTCCCGGCACGAGTACCGGCACCGGCGCCGGCACCCCTACCGGCACCGGCTCGACGCACAGCCGCCCCGGACGGCCCCGCAGCGCCGCCGCGGACACCGCCATCCTGGCTGCGACCCGGGACGCGCTGGTGGAGCTGGGCTGGTCGAAGCTGACGATGGGCGACGTCTCGGCCCGGGCCGGTGTCGCCAAGACCACCCTCTACCGCCGCTGGGCGGGCAAGAACGAACTGGTCGTCGACGCGGTGGCGGAGCTCTTCGACGCGCTGGAACTGCCGGACCGCGGCTCGCTCGAAGCCGACATCGAGTACGTGGTCCTGCAGTTCGCGCAGCTGCTGCGGCGCCCGGAGGCCCGTACGGCCCTGATGGCCGTGGTCGCCGAGTCCACCCGGGACGAGGCCCTGCGCGACCGCATCAGGTCGGCCATCGTGGACCGGCAGAAACGTCTCGTCGTACTGGGGCGCGAACGGGCCCAGGTGCGCGGGGAACTCCCCTACGAGGAGGACGAGTCCCTCGCGGCCCGCACCACCGACCTCATCTTCGACGTCATCGCCGGCACCGTGGTCCACCGGGCCCTGGTGAGCTCCGAGCCGGTGGACGAGGTCTGGGTGGCCACCTTCACGGCGCTGCTGATGCACGGTCTGCTGGGCGACTCCCGGGCCTGAGGGGGGCCGCCCCCGCGTCCCGCTGCGGACGCGCCGGGGGCCGGTCGCGGCGCCACCTCAGGGGCGTCGCGACCGGCCCCGGGACCGGATGGCGGCCGGCCGCGGGGCCGGTACCGCGCCTTCCGAAGGCCCGTCAGAAGCCGGGCGGCTCCGTGTAGGTGCCCCACTCCTCGCGCAGGACGTTGCAGATCTCGCCCAGGGTGGCCTCGGCCCGCACCGCGTCCAGCATGGCCGGAATCATGTTCGAGCCGTCCCGGGCGGCCTCCAGCATCGCCGCCAGCGCCGACGACACCCGGGCGTCGTCGCGGCGGCCCTTGCGCTCGGCCAGCTCCCGCACCTGTACGCGCTCCACCTCGTGGCTGACCCGCAGGATCTCCAGGTCCCCGGTGACCGAGCCGTGGTGGACGTTGACGCCGACGACCCGCTTGTCACCCTTCTCCAGTGCCCGCTGGTACTGGAAGGCGGACTCGGCGATCTCCCCGGTGAACCAGCCGTCCTCGATCCCGCGCAGGATGCCCGAGGTGATCGGCCCGATGGGGTGCCGGCCGTCCGGATGGGCGCGCAGCCCCCGCTCCTTGATCTGCTCGAAGATCTTCTCGGCATCCGCCTCGATGCGGTCGGTGAGCTGCTCGACGTACCAGGAACCGCCCAGCGGGTCCGCGACGTTGGCGACGCCTGTCTCCTCCATCAGCACCTGCTGGGTGCGCAGGGCGATCTCGGCGGCCTGTTCGCTGGGGAGGGCGAGGGTCTCGTCCAGGGCGTTGGTGTGGAGGGAGTTGGTGCCGCCGAGGACGGCCGCGAGGGCTTCGACGGCGGTGCGCACGACGTTGTTGTAGGGCTGCTGGGCGGTGAGTGAGACACCCGCGGTCTGCGTGTGGAAGCGCAGCCACATGGACTTCTCGCTCTTCGCTCCGTAGACCTCCTTCATCCAGCGGGCCCAGATGCGGCGGGCGGCGCGGAATTTGGCGATCTCCTCGAAGAAGTCGAGGTGCGCGTCGAAGAAGAAGGAGAGGCCGGGGGCGAAGTGGTCCACCTCCATGCCGCGCGAGAGTCCGAGCTCCACGTACCCGAACCCGTCGGCGAGGGTGTAGGCGAGCTCCTGCGCGGCCGTCGCCCCGGCCTCGCGGATGTGGTAGCCGGAGACCGACAGCGGCTTGTAGGCGGGGATGCCCTTCGCGCAGTACTCCATCAGGTCGCCGATGAGGCGCAGGTGGGGCTCGGGCTCGAAGAGCCACTCCTTCTGGGCGATGTACTCCTTGAAGATGTCGGTCTGGAGGGTGCCGTTGAGCAGGGCGGGGTCCACGCCCTGGCGCTCGGCGGCGACCAGGTACATGCAGAAGGCGGGCACGGCGGGGCCCGAGATGGTCATCGAGGTGGTGACGTCGCCGAGCGGGATGTCCTTGAAGAGGACCTCCATGTCGGCGGCGGAGTCGATGGCGACGCCGCAGTGCCCCACCTCGCCGAGGGCGCGGGGGTCGTCGGAGTCCCGCCCCATGAGGGTCGGCATGTCGAAGGCGACGGAGAGCCCGCCGCCGCCGGCGGCCAGGATCATCTTGTAGCGCTCGTTGGTCTGCTCGGCGTTCCCGAACCCGGCGAACTGCCGGATGGTCCAGGTCCGGCCGCGGTAGCCGGTGGCGTGCAGGCCGCGGGTGTAGGGGTACTCCCCCGGCCACCCGATGCGCTCGAAACCCTCGTAGGCGTCGCCGGGCCGGGGCCCGTAGACCGGATCGACCTCATCGCCGGAGAGCGTGGTGAAATCGGCCTCGCGCGTGCGGGCCCTGTCGTAACGGGCCTGCCAGCGACGGCGGCCCTCCTCGATGGCGTCAGCGTCCATACCCATGAATTTACTAGGACGTCCTAGTAAATGTCGATGGCAAACCCCCGGGGAGATGCCCGGGGGTTTCGCGGTGCCCGGTGGGCCCGTCAGGCCTTGGCGGTCGCCAGACCGTCCCTGACCAGCGGCTCGACCTCGGCGACGACCTTGCGCTCGACGAAGAACGCGGCCAGCGGGATCGTGCCGGAAGCCAGCACCCAGAGCAGCTTGCCGAACGGCCACTTCGCCTTGGAGCCGAGGTCGAAGGCGAAGACCAGGTAGATCATGAAGAGGACACCGTGGGCCTGCGAGACCGCGAAGGTCAGGTCGGCGCCGGTGTCGAAGCCGTACTTCGCCACCATGCAGGCACAGAGGATCAGGAGCATGACCGCGGTCACGTAAGCCATGACGCGGTAGCGGGTCAGCACGCTTCGTTTCATGCCGACGAGCCTAACGGTCCGTTTTGCGCGATCTTGACGCGGGGAGCGGCCCGGGCCCGGCCGCCGCCCGGCTACTTCTCGTCGAAGTCGGCGGCCGCCACCCGCAGGGGGCGCAGCAGCGCGAAGATCTCCGCGCACTCCTCGGCGTCGTAGGCGCCGAGGCCGAAGTCGACGGCCATCAGGTCCCGGGTCGCGGCCTCCACGACCTCCCGGCCCTTGTCCGTGATGGAGGCGAGGGTGCCGCGGCCGTCGTTCGGGTTGGGCCGCTTGTCGACGAGTCCGGACCTCACCAGCCGGTCCACGGTGTTCGTCACGGAGGTCGGGTGGACCATCAGCCGCTCGCCGATCTTCGACATCGGCAGTTCGCCGGCCTTGGAGAAGGTCAGCAGGACCAGCGCCTCGTACCGCGCGAAGGTCAGGCCGTAGGGCTTGACCACCGCGTCGACCTCGCCGAGCAGGATCTGGTGCGCCCGCATGATGGAGGTGATGGCGGCCATCGAGGGCACCGGCCCCCAGCGCTGCTGCCACAGTTCGTCGGCGCGGGCGATGGGATCGAAGGGGAGGCTGAGCGGCTTGGGCACGCTCCAGACCCTACCGGGCGGTCATTTGACGGGGTGGCCCGTCTCACTCCTCGGCCGCCCCTCCTCCGGGGGACGGCGGCCCGGGGGCCGCCAGGGGCCGTGGTCACCCGGGGGCCGCCCGGGCCGGTCGCGGCGGCCCGCGGGCCGGCGCGTGGTGGCCGCAGTACGCCCTGGGGCTGGCCCGCCGCTCCGGGGAGTAGGGCGCGGCGGGCCGGGGGCAGACCCTGCGCCAGGTGGCGTTCCACCGTTTCGGCCTTCGCGGCGGTCCCGTCGTCGACCCCGGGGCGGACCTCGGCCGCCGCACGGCACGGCAGTGCGGTGATCTTCAGCAGTGACCGCAGGGCATGGCCGCACATCTGGCGGTGCCGAATCCGACCGGCGCGCAGGTACACGCCGTTCGCCGTGCGGGTGCGTCAGCCGGCGGCGAGGTGCCGCTCGACCGTTTCGACCTTCGACGTGAGGCCGTCGGTGACACCCGGGCGGATGTCGGCCTTCATCACGACCGAGACGCGCGGGGCGCGGGCTTCCACGGCCGCCACCGCACGCTTGATGACGGACATCACTTCGTCCCACTCGCCTTCGACGGTGGTGAACATGGCGTCGGTGCGGTGGGGCAGGCCCGACTCGCGCACCACGCGGACCGCGTCCGCGACGTACGCCCCGACCTCTTCGCCGACCCCCAGCGGGGTCACCGAGAAAGCGACGATCATGCGCGGGCCGCCTCGCGGGCGCGGGCCGCCATCACGCTGTCTGCCTCGTCGCGCTTGAGCAGCTTGTCGCCGTAGAGCCCTCCGAAGGGCACCAGGGCGAGCAGGAAGAACAGGGCGACCCTCTTGACCGGCCACTTGGCCTTGTTCCACACGTCCAGCAGGAAGAGGCAGTAGATGACGAAGAGGATCCCGTGGAGGACGCCGAGCGGCATCATCAGGTAGTCGATGTCCGTCGTCCGCTTCAGCAGCGAGCCGAAGATCAGCAGGGCCGGGAAGGACAGCGCCTCCGGGACGGAGATGAGGCGCAGCCGGTGGAGGGCGGAGGCGGTCTTGATGTCCACGGGGAACCTTCGGGGTGGAGGCCAGGGTCGGTCCCAGTGTCTCAGCCGCTTTGCGGGAGCTTGACCGGGGTCCGCAGGGCCGCGGTTCGCGTCCGATACCGCCCGGGTGTGGCGCATATCGGCCACGGGGCCCTGTTCGCGTCCGCCCGCTGCGGATAACGTCATCCCGTGGCTCAGTTCCGACTCCAAGGCAGCAAGGTGCTCGCCGTCGACCTGACCGGGGACGCCGTCAAAGCGAAAAACGGCGCCATGGTCGCGTACGACGGCCAGATGGCCTTCAAGAAGATGACAGGCGGCGGCGAAGGCCTCCGGGGGATGGTGACCCGGCGGCTGACCGGCGAGCAGATGACCGTGATGGAGGTGCAGGGGCACGGCACCTGCTTCTTCGCCGACCGCGCGAGCGAGATCAATCTGGTCAATCTGCGCGGCGAGAAGCTGTACGTCGAGTCCAGCAACCTGCTGTGCACCGACGCCGGCCTGCGCACCGGCACGACCTTCACCGGCCTGCGGGGCGCGACGTCGGGCAACGGCCTGTTCACCACGACCGTGGAGGGCTCCGGCCAGGCGGCGATCATGTCCGACGGCCCGGCGGTGGTGCTGCGCGTCAGCGCCCAGTACCCGCTCTCCGTCGACCCCGGGGCGTACATCGCGCACACCGGGAACCTCCAGCAGTCCTTCCAGTCCGGCGTGAACTTCCGCACGCTGATCGGCGAGGGCTCCGGCGAGGCGTTCCAGATCCGCTTCGAGGGCGAGGGCCTGGTCTACGTGCAGCCCAGCGAACGCAACACCGTCGGGGGTGACATCTGATGCCGTTCCGCGAGATCAACTCCAAGATGGTCGAGGCCCAGGTGGTTCCCGGGCAGCGGATGTACAGCCAGCGCGGCGCGATGCTCGCCTACCGCGGCGAGGTCTCCTTCACCCCGAGCCTGACGGGCGGTCAGGGCGGGGTGATGGGCATGATCGGGCGCCGGGTGGCCAATGAGCAGACCCCGCTGATGACGGTCGAGGGCACCGGCACCGTGATGTTCGGCCACGGCGGCCACCACATCCAGGTGATCAACCTGTCGGGCGAGACGCTCCACGTCGAGGCCGACCGGCTGCTCGCCTTCGACGGCACCCTCCAGCAGGGCACCATGTTCATGGGCTCCCAGGGCGGGGTCATGGGCATGGTCCGCGGCCAGGTGACCGGCCAGGGGCTGTTCACCACGACGCTCAAGGGGCACGGCTCGGTGGCGGTGATGGCCCACGGCGGGGTCGTCGAACTGCCCATCACCCCCCAGCGCCCGGTCCACGTGGACCCGCAGGCGTACGTCGCCCACCACGGCGAGGTGCGCAACAAGCTCTCCACGGCGCTCGGTTGGCGGGACATGGTGGGGCGCGGCTCGGGCGAGGCGTTCCAGCTGGAGCTGTCCGGCCAGGGCGCGGTGTACGTACAGGCCTCGGAGGAGAAGCTGTGAATTTCGGCCCCGTACCGGGCGGGCCCGGTGGCCCCACGGTGTTCGACCCGTACACCCTGCCCAGCGACGACAACGTGAACGCGTACACCTTCTGCGTGGAGCTCAAGGGGAGCCAGTGGTTCCTGCAGAAGGGCAAGATGATCTCGTACTACGGGAGCATCGAGTTCAACGGCATCGGGCACGGCCGCTTCGACCGGCTGCTGCGCTCCAGCTTCCACTCGCCGCTGCACGCCGCCGACTGGGTGGTGGCCGAGGGTCAGGGCAAGATGCTGCTGGCCGACCGGGCCTTCGATGTGAACTCGTACGACCTGGACAACGGGAACCTGACGATCCGGTCGGGCAACCTGCTGGCCTACCAGCCTTCGCTGGCCCTCAAGCAGTCGATCGTCCCGGGTTTCCTCACGCTGATCGGAACCGGGAAGTTCGTGGCGGCGTCCAACGGGCCGGTGGTGTTCATGGAGCCGCCGCTGCGGGTGGATCCGCAGGCGCTGGTGGGCTGGGCGGACTGCCCCTCGCCGTGCCACCACTACGACCACGGCTACATGTCCGGCGTGATCGGCGGCCTGCGCTCGCTCACCGGCCTCGGCGGCAGCTCCGGCGAGGAGCACCAGTTCGAATTCGTCGGGGCGGGGACGGTGCTGTTGCAGTCGTCCGAGATGCTGATGGCGGAGCAGGCGGTCGGCACGGTGGGTGCCGGGGCCGCCACGGGCGACGCGCAGGGCGTTCCGGGGGCCGGCCAGGGTCCGCTGGGGCAGCTGGGTGTGCCGCGGATGCCGGGGCAGCTGGGTGATCTCCAGCGCCGTTTCGGACTGTGACCCCCACCCGACCATCTTTGTACGCAATTCAACTTCTTAGGTAGAGTTCACTCATGGAGACCATGGAGACCGAGACGGCCGCCCCCCGGACTCCGTCCGGGCAGACCCCCTGGCTGACCGAGGCGGAGCAGTGCGCCTGGCGCACCCACCTGGATGTCAGCAGGCTGCTGATGCACCAGCTGGAAAAGGACCTCCAGCCCTTCGGACTCACCAACAACGACTACGAGATCCTGGTGAACCTCTCGGAGTCGCAGGACCTGCGGATGCGGATGAGCGATCTCGCGACCGCCACCCTGCAGTCCAAGAGCCGGCTGTCCCACCAGATCACGCGCATGGAGGCGGCGGGCCTGGTCCGCCGCGTGAACTGCGAGTCGGACCGCCGGGGCCTGTACGCGGTGCTCACCGACGAGGGGATGGAGACGATGCGCAAGGTCGCCCCGCACCACGTGGCGTCCGTGCGCCGGCACTTCATCGACATGCTGCCGCCCGAGGCCCTCGCGGCGCTGCGGGAGTCGCTGGGCCCGGTGGCGGAACACCTGCGGGGCAACCGCAAGGCCTGAGGGCCGGCGCGCCCGCGGGCACGGGTGCGCCGCCCCCGCAACCGGCCGGGCGCGCCTGTGCCCCGGACGGGCCGCGGGGCGGGCTCGGCGCGCTGCACCCGGCGGGCGGCCGCAGAATGGGCGTTATCCGCCCACTGCCGGCCACCGTGGGGCAACCTCAGGCGCCCCGGCCGGCCTGAGGAGGTCCATCCATGAAGCGCACCACGTACATCTCCGCGGCCGCGTCGCTGGTCCTTATGCTGGGAGGCCCGGCGGCCGGCGCTGCCGCGGTCCCGGCCGGCGCGGCGAGGGCCGCCCGGGCCGCCACCGCGGCCCGCGCCGACGTCACGGCCGAGGAGGCGCTGGCGGCGGCCCTGAAGAAGCACCCCGGCGTCGCCGAGTCCCTCGACCGGGACGGCTCCGTCTGGCACGTGGACGTGATCGGCAAGGACGGCAAGAGCCACGCCGAGCTGGAGGTCGACAGCGCGAGCGGCGCGGTCACCCAGCCCGACCAGGCAGACAGCGAGGACCCCGGCGAGCACAAGGCCCTGCTCAGCGCCAAGGTGACCGCGGACAAGGCCGGCAAGGCGGCCGTCGCGGCCCACCCGGGCCAGGTCTGGTCGCTGGACTGGGACGGTGACGACGACAGCGGCAAGGCGCCCTACTGGCACGTCGAGGTCAAGACCTCCGGCGGGAAGACCCAGAACGTCACCGTGGACGCCTCGACCGGCAAGGTCACCGCTTCCGGTGCGGACTCGGATGACGGCAACGACAACGACAACGACAACAACTAGCGGGCGCCGCGCCTGACGTGCGCCGGAGCCGCACCCCCGGGTCGGGGGGTGCGGCTCCGGCGCATTCTTCGGGCGGTCCGGTCAGGCGTTGGGACGCTTGCCGTGGTTCGCCTTCTTCTTCTTGCGGGCTCGCTTCTTGTTGCCGCGCTTCGCCATGAACCTCTCCCTCTATCGGGGCATTCCGGGCGTTCGCCAGTCTATGTGGGCCCCCGCGGACGCGCACCGTACGACATCCGGCCACCCGGGTGCCCGGGGGCTGCGCCGACGGTCCCGGGCGCCTGCGCTCCCCCGGTGGGCTCAGGCCTCCGTCAGCGTGTCCAACAGGACGTCCGCGGCCGCGTACGGGTCCAGCTCGCCGTGGGCGACCCGGGCCGCCAGCGCGTCCAGCCGGGCGTCCCCGCGCAGATCGGCCATCCGGGCCCGCAGGGCCGTCACCGCGATCGTCTCCACCTCGCGCGCCGCGCGCACCGTGCGCCGCTCGGCCAGCACCCCGCGCTCGTCCATCCACGCCCGGTGCTTCTCCAGCGCCTCGACCAGCTCGTCGATGCCCTGGGCCCGCGCGGCGACGGTCTTGATGATCGGAGGACGCCAGTCCCCGGCCCCCCGGGACTCGCCGAGGCCCAGCATGTGGTTCAGCTCCCGGGCGGTCGCGTCCGCCCCGTCCCGGTCCGCCTTGTTGACCACGTACACGTCGCCGATCTCCAGGATCCCCGCCTTGGCGGCCTGGATCCCGTCACCCATCCCGGGGGCCAGCAGCACCACCGAGGTGTCCGCCTGCGCGGCGATCTCCACTTCCGACTGCCCGACCCCGACCGTCTCGACCAGGATCACCTCGCAGCCGGCCGCGTCCAGTACCCGGATGGCCTGCGGGGCGGCCCAGGCGAGGCCGCCCAGGTGCCCGCGGGTGGCCATGGAGCGGATGTAGACCCCCGGGTCCGAGGCGTGGTCCGACATCCGCACCCGGTCGCCGAGCAGCGCCCCGCCGGAGAACGGCGAGGACGGGTCGACGGCGAGGACGCCGACCCGCTTGCCCGCCTTGCGGTACGCCGTGACGAGCGCCGAGGTGGATGTCGACTTGCCGACACCGGGTGACCCGGTCAGTCCCACCACGTACGCACCGCCCGTCAGCGGCGCCAGCGCCGCCATCACCTCGCGCAGCTGCGGGGACGCCCCCTCCACCAGCGAGATCAGCCGGGCCACCGCTCTGGGCCGGCCCTCACGTGCCTGGGCCACCAGCTGGGGGACGTCCACCGCCGTCATACGTGCTGCGCTCCTCGGTTCTGGTACGGGTGTCCCCGCGGGTAACGGCGGGTGACGGGGCCTACGCCTTGGGCACGCGGACGATCAGGGCGTCGCCCTGGCCGCCGCCGCCGCACAGCGCGGCCGCGCCGACGCCGCCGCCGCGGCGCTTGAGTTCGAGCGCCAGGTGCAGCACCACGCGGGCGCCGGACATGCCGATCGGGTGGCCCAGGGCGATGGCGCCGCCGTTGACGTTCACCTTTTCCGGCGTCACGCCGAGATCCTTCATTGACTGCACGGCGACCGCCGCGAAGGCCTCGTTGATCTCGATGAGGTCCAGGTCGGAGACCTGAAGGCCGTCCTTCTTCAGGGCGTGCAGGATCGCGTTCGACGGCTGCGACTGGAGGGAGTTGTCCGGACCGGCCACATTGCCGTGGGCGCCGATCTCGGCGAGCCACTCCAGGCCCAGCTCCTCGGCCTTCGCCTTGCTCATGACGACGACGGCCGCGGCGCCGTCGCTGATCTGCGAGGAGGTGCCGGCGGTGATGGTGCCGTCCTTGGCGAAGGCGGGGCGCAGCCTGCCCAGGGACTCCGCGGTGGTCTCCGGGCGGATGCCCTCGTCCTGCGAGAAGACGACCGGTTCGCCCTTGCGCTGGGGGATCTCCACCGGGGTGATCTCGGCCTCGAAGACGCCGTTCTTCTGCGCTGCGGCGGCCCGCTGGTGCGAGGCGGCGGCGAACTCGTCCTGCGGGGCGCGCTCGATGCCCAGGCGGGTGTTGTGCTTCTCGGTGGACTCGCCCATCGCGATGTTCTCGAAGGCGTCGGTGAGCCCGTCGTAGGCCATGGCGTCGAGCATTTCGACGGCGCCGTACTTGTAGCCCTCGCGCGACTTGGGCAGCAGGTGCGGGGCGTTCGTCATGGACTCCTGGCCGCCCGCGACCACGATGTCGAACTCCCCGGCGCGGATCAGCTGGTCGGCCAGCGCGATCGCGTCCAGACCCGAAAGGCACACCTTGTTGACGGTCAGGGCGGGCACGTTCATCGGAATGCCGGCCTTCACCGCGGCCTGGCGGGCGGGGATCTGGCCCGCACCGGCCTGAAGCACCTGCCCCATGATCACGTACTGCACCTGGTCGCCGGAGATCCCGGCCCGGTCCAGCGCGGACTTGATGGCGAAACCGCCGAGGTCGGCGCCGGAGAAGGACTTGAGCGAGCCGAGCAGGCGCCCCATGGGCGTGCGGGCCCCGGCGACGATCACTGAGGTGGTGTTGTTCGATCCGGACATGAGGCACAGCCCCTTGAGGATGAGGAGTGAACGAGGGTTTACCTGAATGTACTGAGCGGTACCCGCGCCGTCACCGGGCTGTCGGTGTGATCGCTGGCACGTTGCGTGACCCCCCTCCTCGGCGGTGCACTGGTCCCATGCTGACAAGAATCGACCACATCGGGATCGCCTGCTTCGACCTGGACAAGACCGTCGAGTTCTACCGTGCCACGTACGGCTTCGAGGTGTTCCACACCGAGGTCAACGAGGAGCAGGGCGTTCGCGAGGCCATGCTCAAGATCAACGGGACGTCGGACGGCGGCGCCTCCTACCTCCAACTGCTGGAGCCGACCCGGGAGGACTCGGCGGTGGGCAAGTGGCTCGCCAAGAACGGGGAGGGCGTCCACCACATCGCCTTCGGCACCGAGGACGTCCGGGGCGACTCGGAGGCCATCCGCAGCAAGGGCGTCCGCGTCCTCTACGACGAGCCCCGCACCGGGTCCATGGGCTCCTCGATCACCTTCCTGCACCCCAAGGACTGCCACGGAGTCCTGACCGAACTGGTCACCGCCGACCCTGACCACTGATGGCCCGATTCCCCGGCCGGTAGAGTGGCCATGGCTCGGCCGGGGTTCGGTGCGGAGACGGGGGTCGGGGCCTTGTGACCCCTGCCCCGGTATCTGACACCATTCCCCCGGGGGCGTCGTTCAGCGGGCGAGCGATGCTCATTTGGGAGTGAGCTTGCGACCAGGGGACGGATGGGACCGCGCTGTGCGGGGCTACGAAAGCCAGGAGAGCCATCAGGCCGAGGCCGATCACCTCTCGCGCTTCGAGGCCGAGATGGAGCGGCTGAAGAAGGAGCGCGGGAAGGCCGTCCAGCACGCTGAGGACCTGGGATACCAGGTCGAGGTGCTGCGCGCCAAGCTCCACGAGGTACGCCGAGCTCTGGCGTCCCGCCCCGCCTACGACGGCGCGGACATGGGCTACCAGGCCGAGCAGCTGCTCCGCAATGCCCAGATCCAGGCGGACCAGATGCGCTCGGACGCCGAGCGCGAGCTGCGCGACGCCCGGGCGCAGACCCAGCGCATCCTCCAGGAGCACGCCGAGCACCAGGCGCGCCTCCAGGCCGAGCTGCACGCCGAGGCGGTCAACCGCCGCCAGCGCCTGGACCAGGAGCTCAACGAGCGCCGCCAGACCGTCGAGGCCCACGTCAACGAGAACGTGGCCTGGGCCGAGCAGTTGCGCGCCCGTACCGAGGCCCAGGCCCGCCGGCTCCTGGAGGAGTCCCGCGCCGAGGCCGAGCAGGCCCTGGGCGCCGCCCGCGCCGAGGCCGCCCGCGTCGCCGAGGAGATCCGGCGCCGGATGGCCGCCGACGCGGAGACCGCCCGTGCCGAGGCCGAGGCGACCCTGCTGCGCGCCCGCAAGGAGGCCGAGCGGCTGCTGACCGCCGCCTCCGCGCAGGCCCAGGAGGCCACCGAGCACGCGGAGCGGCTGCGCTCCACCACCTCCGCCGAGGCGGAGCAGACCCGCCAGCAGACCCTCGACCTCGGCCGGGTCGCCGAATCCCGCGTGCAGGAGGCCGACGCCGCCCTGCGCGAGGCCCGCGCCGCGTCCGAGAAGGTCCTCGCGGAGGCCAAGGAGAGCGCCGCCCGGCAGCTCGCCTCGGCCGAATCCGTCAACGAGCAGCGCACCCGCACCGCCAAGGAGCAGGTCGCCCGGCTGGTCGGCGAGGCCACCAAGGAGGCCGAGGCCCTCAAGGCGGAGGCCGAACAGGCCCTGGCCGATGCCCGCGCGGAGGCGGAGCGGCTGCGCACCGAGGCCGGCGAGCAGGCCCGTACGGCCGCCGCCGAGGACACGGCGGCGCAGCTGGCGAAGGCCGCCCGCACGGCCGAAGACGTACTGAACAAGGCATCGGAAGACGCCCGGGCCACCACCCGCGCCGCGTCCGAGGAGGCCGAGCGGATCCGCCGCGAGGCGGAGGCCGAGTCCGAGCGGCTGCGCCTCCAGGCGGCGGCCACCGCAGATGAGCTCAAGGGCGCCGCGAAGGACGACACCGAGGAGTACCGGGCCCGTACGGTCGAACTCCAGGAGGAGGCGCGCCGGCTGCGCGGCGAGGCCGAGCAGCTGCGCGCGGAGGCCGTCGCCGAGGGCGAGCGGATCCGCGGCGAGGCCCGCCGCGAGGCGGTGCAGCAGATCGAGGAGGCGGCCCGGACCGCCGAGGAACTCCTCGGCAAGGCCAAGTCGGACGCGGACGAGCTGCGCGGCGGGGCGAGCGCCGAGAGCGAGCGGGTGCGCGCCGAGGCCGTCGAACGGGCCACCACCCTGCGCAGGCAGGCCGAGGAGACCCTGGAGCGCACCCGCGCCGAGGCGGACCGGCTGCGCGCCGAGGCCGAGGAGCGGGCGGAGGCCGTACGGGCCGAGGCGGAGGCGGCCGCACTCGCCCGGCGCGAGGAGACTGAGCAGGCCATTGCCGCGAAGCGGGCCGAGGCGGACGGGGAACTGGTCCGGCTGCACACGGAGGCCGAGAGCCGGCTGAACACGGCCGAGCAGACGCTGCGCGACGCCCGCACGACGGCCGAGACCCTCCGCAAGGAGACCGGCGAGGAGACCGAGCGGCTGCGCGCCGAGTCCGCGGAGCGCATCCGGGGACTCCTGGCCCAGTCGCAGGCGGAGGCCGACCAGCTGCGCGGTGAGGCCGCGCAGGACGCCGGGCGGGTGCGCGCGGAGGCCGAGCAGGCCGCCGTACGGCTGCGCGGTGAGGCCGAGGTCGAGGCGGAACGGCTGCGCACCGAGGCCCAGGAGACCGCGGACCGGCTGCGCGCCGAGGCGAAGACCGCCGCCGAGCGGGTCGCCGAGGAGGCTGCGGAAGCGCTGGCCGCCGCGCAGGAGGAAGCCGCCCGGCGCCGCCGGGAGTCCGAGGAGACCCTGGCGTCGGCCCGCACGGACGCGGAGCAGGAGCGGGCGCAGGCCCGCGAGCAGAGCGAGGAGCTGCTGGCCACGGCCCGCAGGCGCTCGGAGGAGGCGCAGGCCGAGGCGGCCCGCCTCACCGAGGAGGCCGAACGGCGCGCGTCCGAGCTGGTGTCGGCGGCCGAGGCCACCGCGCAGCAGGTGCGGGACGCCGTGGCCGGGCTGCACGAGCAGGCCGAGGAGGAGGTCGCCGGACTGCGCAGCGCGGCCGAACACGCGGCGCAGCGCACGCGCACCGAGGCCGAGGAGGAGGCGCAGCGGGTCCGCGGCGACGCCCACGCGGAGCGTGAGCGGGCCGCCGAGGACGCCGAGCGGATCCGCGGCGAGGCGCGTGCCGAGACGGACGCGGCGAAGGCGCTGGCCGAGCGCACGGTCGGCGAGGCGATCGCCGAGGCCGAGCAGCTGCGCAGCGACACGGCCGAGTACGCCCAGCGGGTGCGTACCGAGGCGACGGACGCGCTGGCGGCGTCCGAGCGGGACGCGGCCCGTACCCGGGCGGATGCCCGGGAGGACGCGAACCGGATCCGCGGCGAGGCGGCGGAGGCCCTGGAGGCGGCCCGCGCCGAGGCCGGGCGGATCACCGAGGAGGCGGCGGCGGAGGCCGAGCGCCTCACCCGCGAGACCCTGGCGGCGAACACCGCCCTGGTCGGCGAGGCGACCGCCGAGGCCGAGCGGATCACCGCCGAGGCCGCGGCCGCGGCGGAGGCGGCCCGCGCCGAGGCGGCCGTCACGCTGGACGAGGCGCGCGCCGAGGCGAACCGGCTGCGCAGTGACGCCGCCGAGCAGGCCGACCGGCTCATCACCGAGGCGGCGTCCGAGGCGGACCGGCTCACCGCGCAGACCCGCGCGGCGAACGAGGCCACGGTCGGCGAGGCGACGGCGAAGGCCGGGCGGCTCACGAAGCAGGCGGCGGACACCCTGGCCGCGGCCGAGCGGGACGCGGCGAGGATCCTGGTCGACGCCCGCAACGAGGGCGACCGGCTGGTCGACGAGACCCGCGTGGCGAACGAGGTCACGGTCGGCGAGGCCGCGGCCGAGGCCGAGCGGCTGCGCACGGAGGCGGCCCGGACCCTGGACGACGCCCGCGCGGAGGGCGGCCGGATCATCGGCGAGGCCACCGCGGAGGCGGACCGTGTCACGGTCGCCGCCGATGAGACGCTGGCCGCCGCCGAGCGGGAGTCCGGGCAGACGCTGGACGAGGCGCGCGCCGAGGCGAACCGGCTGCGCAGCGAGGCCGCCGAGCAGGCGGACCGGCTCGTCGCCGGCGCCGCGCAGGAGGCGGCGAAGCTCACCGAGCGGACCCGCAAGGACAACGCGCGCACGGTCGGCGAGGCCGCGAACGAGGCGGAGCGGCTGCGCGCACAGGCGGCGGCGGCGCTGTCCTCGGCGCAGGAGCACGCGACCCGTACCCGGTCGGAGGCCGAGCGGGTCAAGTCGCAGGCGGCGAACGAGGCCGAGCGGGTGCGCGCGCAGGCCCGTGCGGAGTCCGAGCGGCTGCTGGACGAGGCGCGCGAGGAGGCCAACAAGCGCCGCAGCGAGGCCGCGGAACAGGTCGACCGGCTCATCTCGGAGACGGCGGCGGAGGCCGACAAGCTGACCGCCGACGCACAGAAGCAGGCTCTGGCCGCCACCACGGCGGCCGAGGAGCAGGCCGACGCGATGGTGGACGCGGCCCGCAAGGAGGCCGCGCGGATCACCTCCGAGGCGACCGTCGAGGGCAACTCACTGGTGGAGAAGGCCCGTACGGACGCCAACGAGCTGCTGGTCGGGGCGCGTACGGACGCGTCGGCCATAAGGGAGCGGGCGGAGGAGCTGCGCGCCCGCGTCGAGGCCGAGGTCGAGGAGCTGCACGAGCGGGCCCGCCGGGAGTCGGCCGAGCAGATGAAGTCGGCCGGCGAGCGCGTGGACAAGCTGGTGCGGGCCGCGACCGAGCAGAGCGTCGAGGCCGAGGCGAAGGCCAAGGAGCTGGTGTCGGACGCGAGCAGCGAGGCGAGCAAGGTGCGCATCGCCGCGGTGCGCAAGGCCGAGGCGTTGCTGAAGGAGGCCGAGCAGAAGAAGGCCGACCTGGCCCGTCAGGCCGAGAAGGCCCTCGCCGAGGCGAAGGCGGAAGCCGAGCGGCTCGTCGACGAGGGCCGCCGTGAGCTGGAGGTCCTGGTGCGCAGGCGCGAGGACATCCAGGCGGAGATCTCCCGTGTCCAGGACGTTCTTGAGGCGTTGGAGTCATTCGAGGCGCCTTCGGGCGGCGGGAAGCCCGTGGTCGGCGGCCAGGGCGCGGGGGGTGTCAAGGCCGGCGCGGCGGCGGGGTCCACTCGTTCGGGTGGCAAGGCGTCAGAGAGCTAGCCGGCGAAGGGGATGTGTGCTCCTGATGAAGGTTCAGGCGAACGGGTGACAAGCATTCTGTCGCCTTGCCACTCAAAAGGGGTGTCATTGTCCAGATCAAACGTGGATTGACTCGATGACACGCCGTCTGGGCGCCTAGGATTCCCCTTAACACCTCACGTAGCACCTCATCGGTCTCATTCGACAGGAACCCCATGAGCGACACTTCCTCCCCCTTCGGCTTCGAGCTCGTGCGGCGTGGTTACGACCGTGGTCAGGTGGACGACCGCATTACCAAGCTGGTCTCCGACCGCGACAGCGCCCTTGGACGTATCAACTCTCTGGAAAAGCGCATCGAGGAGTTGCATCTCGAAACGCAGAACGCCCAGGCCCAGGTGAACGACGCCGAGCCGTCGTACGCCGGCCTCGGCGCCCGGGTCGAGAAGATCCTGCGGCTGGCCGAGGAGGAGGCGAAGGACCTGCGCGAGGAGGCCCGTCGCGCGGCGGAGCAGCACCGTGAGCTGGCCGAGTCGGCCGCCCAGCAGGTGCGCAACGACGCCGAGTCGTTCGCGTCCGACCGCAAGTCGAAGGCGGAGGACGAGGGCGTCCGGATCGTCGAGAAGGCCAAGGGCGACGCCTCCACCCTGCGCGCCGAGGCCCAGAAGGACGCGGCCTCCAAGCGCGAGGAGGCCGACGCCCTCTTCGAGGAGACCCGCGCCAAGGCCGCTCAGGCCGCCGCCGACTTCGAGACCAATCTGGCCAAGCGCCGCGAGCAGTCCGAGCGCGACCTGGCCTCCCGTCAGGCCAAGGCCGAGAAGCGCCTCGCGGAGATCGAGCACCGTGCGGAGCAGCTGCGCCTGGAGGCCGAGAAGCTGCGTACGGATGCCGAGCGCCGCGCGCGCCAGACCGTGGAGACCGCGCAGCGCCAGGCCGAGGACATCGTGGCCGACGCCAACGCCAAGGCGGACCGCATCCGCAGCGAGTCCGAGCGCGAGCTGGCGGCGCTCACCAACCGCCGCGACTCCATCAACGCGCAGCTGACCAACGTCCGCGAGATGCTGGCCACGCTGACCGGTGCGGCCGTCGCCGCCGCCGGTTCCCCGATCGACGACGAGCCCGTCACGCGCGGCGTTCCGGCGCAGCAGAGCCGCTAGTACGAGCCGTTCGCAGGGCCGCTGTCCAGTGGGCGGTGGCCGTTCGGGCGGACGAGGGGCCGTATGTCACCTGTTTGAGGTGGCGTACGGCCCTTCGGCGTTCTAGCGTGGCCGCATGATCGAGCTCGAGGGACTCACCAAGCGATTCGGCGCGAAGACCGCCGTGGACCACCTCAGCTTCCAGGTCAGACCGGGGGTGGTGACCGGCTTCCTCGGCCCCAACGGGGCGGGGAAGTCCACGACCATGCGCATGATGCTCGACCTCGACAACCCGACCAGTGGCACGGTCCGGATCGACGGCAAGCACTACCGGGAACTGCCGGAACCGCTGAAGTACATCGGAGCGCTGCTGGACGCGAAAGCCATGAACGGCGGACGCAGCGCCTACAACAACCTTCTCTGCCTGGCCCAGTCGAACCGGATCCCGGAGCGCCGGGTCTCGGAGGTCCTGGACCTGGTGGGGCTGACGCCCGTGGCGAAGAAGAAGTCGAAAGGATTTTCGCTGGGCATGGGCCAGCGGCTGGGAATCGCCTCCGCGCTGCTCGGTGATCCGCAGATCCTGATGTTCGACGAACCCGTCAATGGTCTGGACCCCGAGGGAATTCTGTGGATCAGGAATCTCATGAAGGGGCTGGCCGCCGAGGGGCGGACGATCTTCGTCTCCTCGCACCTGATGAGCGAAATGGCGGTGACGGCAGATCATTTGATCGTCATCGGCCGGGGAAAGCTGCTGGCAGACCTGTCGATGGCTGATTTCATCCAGCAGAACTCGCGCAGTTACGTCCGGCTGCGCTCGCCGCAGCAGGAGCGGCTGAAAGACGTCCTGCACGAAGCGGGGATCAACGCGGTCGGCGTCCCGGCCACCGGCGCGCTGGAGATCGACGGCGTGGGCCCGGAGCGGCTCGGCGAGCTGGCCGCCCAGCACCAGATCGTGCTGCACGAACTCAGCCCGCAACGGGCTTCACTGGAGGAAGCGTTCATGCGCATGACGGCGGACTCCGTCGAATACCACGCCCACGCACCGGGCGCCCCGGGCACGTCGCCGGGCTTCCCCCCGGGGGCGGCACCCGGCGGCCCGGGCGGACCCGTCCCCGCCCCCGCCTGGGGCGCCGGGTACGAGGCGACGCGCAAGGGTGGCGAGTGACATGTCCTCCTTCCCCGCCGTCCTCAAGTCCGAGTGGACCAAGATCCGTACGGTCTCCTCGACCCTCTGGACCCTGGCCGCCGCACTCGTCGTCACGGTCGGCATCAGCGCCGGCCTGTGCGCACTGCTGAACAGCACCTTCGACGACATGAAGCCGGAGGAGCGGGCGACCTTCGACCCGACCCTGACCAGCTTCGCCGGCATGACCCTCGGCCAGCTCGCCATGATCGTCTTCGGTGTCCTGGTCGTCGGCAGCGAGTACAGCTCGGGCATGATCCGCACCTCGCTGGCCGCCGTGCCCCGGCGCGGCAGCTTCCTCTTCGGCAAGCTCCTGGTGGCCACCGGCCTCGCGCTGGTCGTGGGTCTGGTCACGAGCTTCCTGTCGTTCTTCCTCGGCCAGGCCATCCTGGGAGAGCGCAGCATCGGCATCGGCGAGCCGAACGTGCTGCGCGCGGTGATCGGCGCCGGGCTCTACATGGCGCTGATCGCACTGTTCTCCATGGGCGTGGCGACGATGCTGCGCAGCTCGATGCTCTCGCTCGGCATCCTGATGCCGTTCTTCTTCCTGGTCTCGAACATCCTCGGCGTGGTCGAGGCGACCCGGAAGGTCGCCCAGTACTTCCCCGACCAGGCCGGATCCAAGATCATGCAGGTCGTTCCGGGGGCGATGGGCAGCGAGCAGCCGCCGTACGGCCCCTGGGGCGGTTTCGGGATCATGGCCCTGTGGACGCTGGCCGCCGTCCTCGGGGGCTACCTCGTCCTGCGCAAGAGGGACGCCTGAGGTACTACGGGGGATCCCAGGGTCGGACTCAGGGTCGGCTCAGGGATCCGCCGCGGAAGGGAACCGTAGGAGACTCGATATCCTCTTAACCCTTACGCGGGCGAGAGTCGTCCCGGCCTGGTAAGGGGCAGCAAGATGATCGAGGCAGTCGGCCTGACCAAGCGCTTCGGCGCCAAGACCGCCGTCGACCAGCTCTCCTTCCAGGTCAGGCCGGGTCACGTGACGGGATTCCTGGGGCCCAACGGCTCCGGGAAGTCCACCACCATGCGCATGATCGTGGGTCTGGACCGGCCCACCGCCGGCCACGTCACGATCAACGGCCTCCCCTACCGGGAGCTGCCGAACGCCCAGCGGCACGTCGGGGCGCTGCTCGACGCCAAGGCCGTGCACGGCGGCCGCCGGGCCCGTACCCACCTGCTCTCCGTCGCCCAGCTCTCCGGGATTCCGGAGAAGCGGGTGGACGAGGTGCTGGCCGTGGTCGGCCTGCAGGACGTCGCCCGGCAGCGTACGAAGGGCTTCTCGCTCGGCATGGGCCAGCGGCTCGGCATCGCGACCGCCCTGCTGGGCGACCCTCAGGTGCTGCTGTTCGACGAGCCGGTCAACGGGCTGGACCCGGAGGGCATCCTCTGGGTCCGCAACCTCATGCGCCGGCTCGCCGCCGAGGGCCGCACGGTGCTGGTCTCCTCGCACCTGATGAGCGAGATGGCGCTGACCGCCGACCACCTGATCGTGATCGGCCGGGGGCGGCTGCTGGCCGACATGGGCACCCAGGAGTTCATCACGCACAACTCGGCCGGATTCGCTCGGGTACGCGCGGCCGACACTGATCGCGATGGCCGGGACACGCTGGGTGCCGCCCTCGCCGCGGCCGGCGGCCGGGTCCTCATGGAGCCCGACGGCGCACTGCGCGTGACCGGGCTGGAGCTCCCCCGCATCAGCGACCTCGCGCACGAGGCGGGCGTGCGGCTGTGGGAGCTGTCGCCGCACCGGGCCTCGCTGGAGGAGGCGTACATGCGCATGACCCAGTCCTCGCTGGAGTACACCTCCACCGAGGATCCGCGCGCCGAGCTGTGGGAGCCGGAGCCGCTGTCCGTCCCGGCCTGGGAGGAGCCGCCCGCCCCGGAGGTCCCGCAGACGGGCTTCTACGCGCCCGCGCCACCCGGACCGGGCGCGCGGCCCTTCCTGATGCCGAGCAACCCCGGCGAGCTCGCCGGGGCCGCCCCGAACAACCCCGAGGACATCCGATGACCGGCCCCACGCCCCCCGGCGCGACCGCGGACGGCGCCGCCGCGACCGGCACGAAGGCGGCGGACGGCGCCGCCGCGCGGCAGCGGTCCCCGGACCGCCGGTCCCCGTCGCCGTCCCCGTCCCGCTCCCCCCAGCCGCAGCCCCACCAGGCGACGGGTTACAGCTCCCCGCTGCCGACGCCGCGACCGCACCTGGGGCACGCCCTGGCCTCGGAGTGGACCAAGATGGTCTCGGTCCGCTCGACCCTGTGGACGCTCACCTCGCTCGTCACCACCGTCGTCGGCATCGGCGTGCTCTTCATCGTGCAGAGCACGGACCCGGACTACGTGACGATCTCCTTCGCCACGCCGGCGCTGTTCGGACTGCTCGTGGGGCAGCTGGCGGTGATGGTCCTCGGCGTCCTGACGATCACCTCCGAGCACGCCACCGGGCTGGTGCGGACCACCTTCACCGCCGCTCCCGAGCGGCTGCGGGTGCTCACCGCGAAGTACCTGGTCTTCAGCGTCACGGCCTTCCTCACCACCGCGGGATCGGTCTTCCTGGTCGGGCTGGCCGCGGCGCTCGCGCACAACGGCTCCGCCGCGGGCACGCACGACGCCGCCGAATGGCTCGGCGCGTTGACGGGCTGTCTCTACGTCACCCTGCTCGGCGTCCTCGCGCTCGCCGTCGGAGCGCTCGTACGGCACTCGGCCGGGGCGATCGCCGTGATGCTGGGTTTGGTCACGCTGCCGCCGGTGATCGGTGCGATGCTCGGCATCTGGGAGGCGGCCGCCCCCGTCGGCCGGGCCTTCCTGGAACACAACGCGCCGGTCGCCCTCATGCAGCTGTTCGGCATGCCGAACGGCACCGATCCCGGCCGGCTGCCCAGCGACCTCTCGCACGTGGTGATCATCCTGCTGGTCACGGGAACCGCGGTGGCCGCCTCCTACGTGACGGTCGCGCGCCGGGACGTGTAACCGGCGCCCGGCGCTCTCAGTACCGCGGCGCGTTGCGGGACCGCTGCACCTTGGAGGTGCGGCGGTCCTTCGCGTTCCAGCACGCCTTGTGCCAATGGCGCCGGTCCTCGACGCCGCCGTACTCGGGCCAGGCCACCACGTGCGGGGTGCCGGAAGGGATCTCCTGGTCGCAGCCCGGGCAGCGGTAGCGCTTGCCCGCCGCGCTCGCGCCCGCGACGTGCCGGACCTTCCACTCCTCGCCCCGGTACTCCTCCGTGCGCTCCAGCCCGTAGCGGTCGAGGCCGGTGCGGGGGCGTTCGTCCGGAGTCTCGCCGCCCCTGGGGCGGTTGTGGCGCGGTGACACGTATACCTCACGGAGGGGCGGGCGGCAGTGACTTTCTCCCAGACTACGCGCAGCGAGGCCGGGTACCCGCAGGGTGGTTGACGAGGGGCCGGTCCGCGCGGAGCGATGGCCCGACAATCCCAATAACTTCCCTGACAGCCCGTGCCTTTGGCACGTGTCGGACGTTGTTGCCATAGGAAGAACCGGTCCACCTGGGGGAGGCCGCGTCAGCCGCGAGGAGGCTAAAGGCGATGCGCGTAGGAGCGTTTGTACTGGCGGCCCAGTTCCCGGGTCAGGGACAGGGAGAGGCGCTGCACCGTGCGGTGCGGACCGCCGAGGTGGCGGAGCAGGCCGGGCTCGATTCGGTCTGGCTCGCCGAGCACCACTTCGTGCCGTACGGGGTCTGCCCTTCGGCGGTGACCCTGGCGGCCCTGCTGCTGGGCCGGACCCGGCGGCTGCGGGTCGGCACGGCGGTCAGCGTCCTGCCGAGCACGCACCCGGTGGCCCTGGGCGAGCAGGCGGCGCTGCTGCACCTGACCTCGGGGGGACGGTTCGCCCTGGGGGTGGGCCGCGGCGGCCCGTGGGTCGACCTGGAGGTCTTCGGCGGCGGCCTGGACTCCTACGAGAACGGCTTCCCGGAGGCCTTGGACCTGCTGCGGCGCTGGCTGTCGCAAGCCCGGGTCGGCGCGGCCGGCGAGCGGTACGCCTTTCGCGAGGTGGACGTCGTACCGCGGCCGTCGGAGGCTCTGGAGGGGGACGGAACGGGCCCGGAGGTGATCGTGGCGTGCACCTCGCCGTCGTCGGTACGGCTCGCCGCGCGGCGGGGGCTGCCGATGCTGCTCGGCATGCACTGCGGGGACGAGGACAAGGCCGCCATGGTCGCGCTGTGGCGTGGTGAAGCGCTGGCGGCGGGCCACTCGCCGGCCCACGTGGCCGGTGCGGACCACGTCTCGGCGGGGGTGTGCCAGCTGGCGGACCGCACGGCGGACGCCCGCGAGACGCTGCTGAAGGCGATGCCGGGCTGGCTCAGGCAGGGTCTGGACGCACATGTGACGGTGGACGGCCGGGCGCGCGCGATGCGGGACCCGGTCGCCTACACGGAGCTCTTGTGCGACCTGCACCCGGTGGGCACCCCGGAGCTGGCGGCCGACCGGCTGGCGGCCACCTCCGAACGGACCGGCATCACGCGTTTCGCCCTCATGACGGAGGGCTCCGGGGATCTCGCCGCGACGGAGGAGAACGTACGGCGCCTCGGCGCCGAAGTCCTGCCCCGCCTCGGCTGAGACCTTCCCGCCGTGGGACGGCGGGAACTAGCAGTCCCGCATCTCGGGCGACTGGTTGAGCAGCTGGCCGCGGATCGAAGTGAACTTGGCCAGCCGGTCGTCCACCGAGGCGTCCAGCGGGAAGACGGCCACCCGGTGACAGTTCTGGAACGCCAGGCGCACTCCGAAGTGCCGCTGGAGCGCACCGCGTATCGCGTCACTCGCGAGAGCGCGCAGCAGCTGGCCGCGCGCCTGCTCGTCGGGCGGCGGCGTCTGGTTGTCGGCGAACTGTCCGCCGTCGACCTTCAGCTGGGCCACCAGCGAGCTGATCATCTCCCATGCGTAGGGCAGGGAGGTCCGGACGCAGTCGACGAAAGCGGCTTCGTCGACCTCGCCTCGCTCGGCCTGTTCGAGTAGGGCCGGTGAGACGTCGAGCGACATGGGTTCTCCTCTCGCGACCCCGGCTGATTGGGTTGCCGGAGTCTTACGGGCAGGGATGGAGGCCGCGACGCAGCGTGCACGCTCGGCAACCTCCCGCTCACCACGGTAGGCGTCCCCAGGGTGACGCACCAGGAGAATGCGCATACAACGCGCCATCGGCGAAGGGGGCTTTCAGGGGCGAATCGCGTGGAGCCCTTCCCGTCGAGTAGCGTTGCCGACCATGCGTCTCGTCATCGCCCGCTGCTCCGTCGACTACGCGGGCCGGCTCACCGCCCATCTGCCCTCGGCACCCCGTCTGATCCTCGTGAAGGCCGACGGCAGTGTCTCGATCCACGCGGACGACCGGGCGTACAAACCGCTCAACTGGATGTCGCCTCCGTGCACCCTCAAGGAGGGGAGCGGGGACGACGCGGGTGTGTGGACGGTCGTCAACAAAGCGGGCGAGAAGCTCATCATCACCATGGAGGAAGTCCTGCACGACTCCTCCCACGAGCTCGGCGTCGACCCGGGGCTCATCAAGGACGGCGTGGAGGCACACCTCCAGGAACTCCTCGCGGACCGCATCGAAACGCTGGGCGACGGCTACACGCTGATCCGCCGCGAGTACATGACGGCGATCGGGCCCGTGGACATCCTGTGCCGGGACGCCTCCGGCGCCACGGTCGCCGTGGAGATCAAGCGGCGCGGCGAGATCGACGGCGTCGAGCAGCTGACCCGCTACCTGGAGCTGCTGAACCGCGATCCCCATCTGGCGCCGGTCCGGGGCGTGTTCGCCGCCCAGGAGATCAAGCCGCAGGCCAGGGTCCTGGCGTCGGACCGCGGGATGGACTGCGTGGTCCTGGACTACAACGCCATGCGGGGCATCGAGGACGACAAGCTGCGCCTCTTCTGAGGTGCGGGCCCACCCGGCACCCCCGCACTCCGGCATTTACACGACGCAGCGGCTCCGTCCTCCGGGACGGAGCCGCTGTCGTTCGTCAGCTCCGGACGGCGCCCGTGCCAGTGGCGCCGCCCGTGCCCGTGGCGGTGGCCGTGACCGGTGTGGGGCCGGTGGGCGCGGGCGGGGAGGTGTCCGGCGGGCTCGGCGACGGGGCGGACGGTGTGGGGTCGGCGCTCGGGGGCGGCGGGGAGACCGGGCTGCTCGGCGGTGATGGCGGCGTGGCCGAGGGAGGGCGGCGCGACGGGGTGCGGGACGGGGTGCGGCCCGGCGTCGGAGCGGCGCCCCCGCCCGGTGTGGTGGCCGGCGGCGCCGCCGGGGCCTGCGGATCGGAAGGCTCCGCTGCAGGATCGTTCCCTCCGGTTCCCGGAACGGCCGGCGGGGCCACCCGGGTCGGGGTGGACGACACCGCCGGGCCCTGCGCCGGGGGCGGGGTGTCCGAGGAGTCCATGGTGAGGCTGACCACCGTGCCCAGCGCGGCCACGGCCAGTACTCCCGCCCCGGCCAGCAGCACCCGGCGGCGACGGCCGCGGTCCGCGGCGGGCGCGGAGGCGGGGGCGGTACGGGGGGCGGCGGGTGCCGGCTTCGGCGGCGGCGGGAAGGCGTCCTCGAACACGGCGGCCAGCTTGCCGGACTCTTCCTGGCGCCGGATCACCGGACCGACGGGCGTCACGGCCGTGAGGGGTGCCAGCGGATTCACGGGGGACGCAGGGGTCATGGGAGAGACATGGTTCACGGGCGTCACCGGGGCGATCCGCGTGACCGCCTCCGAGGCGGCCCGGCCGCCGGCGGCCGGCAGCCCCGGGGCGCGGCCACCGGACACAGGCGTCGTAGCGGGCATCGGCGTCGTAGAGGCCATCGCCGTCCCCGGCGTCCCCGGCGTCACCGGCGTCACCGGCGTGACCGGCGTCACCGGCGTCACTGCCGTCGCGGCCGTCCCCGGGTCCGCGGGGGCGGGCGGCGCTCCCGCCGGCAGGGCGAGCGTGGCGGCGGTGGATCCGGCGGCTGCCACCGGCGGTTCCAGCCGCAGCGGCGGCGACACGGCCACCTCCGCGGCCTCCCGGTCCACGACGAGCGCCAGCGCCCGTCGGCCCGCCACGGTGCCCCGCTTGTCCGCCAGCGCGCCCCGCAGCCCGATCGAGGTCTCCAGTTCGGCCCGCGCCCGGTCCAGGCGTCCCTCACAGAGCGCGAGGACGCCGAGTTCGTGATGGAAGTACGCCTGCTCGGCGACCTCCCCGGCCTTGCGCGCGGCCTCGGCGCCCGAGCGCAGCACCCGCTCCCACGCCTCCCAGTGCAGGGAGGCCGCGAAGGCCGGAGCCGCCGTCCGCGCGAGCAGCACCGCCGCCACCACGTCCGCGCCGGCCAGCGCGGCGAGCACCGCGTCCGCCTCCGCCGCGATCCGCTCCGGGGACACCGAGGCGTGCCCGGTCCACCAGGCGTAGTGCCGGGCGGCCGTACGGGCCTCCTCGGCCGCGGTGTCGCCGTACCCGGCCTCTTCCAGCTGCCATGCGACGCCGTCCGCCAGCCGGTAGCGGGTGCCGACCGGTGTCAGCAGTCCGCAGTCCAGCAGTTCCGCCACCGCCGAGTCGGCGTGGGTGTCGCCCACCAGCGCCGGCAGGTGCGCGTGGTGGGGCAGTTCCCCGCCCAGGGCGCAGGCGATCCGCAGGGCCGCGCGCGCGGACTCGCTGACCCGCGAGGCGAGCAGCCCGGCCGGGGCGGCGGCCTCGGCCAACGTCGGCAGCGGCACCTGTGCGGTGTCGCGGGGGCGTTCCTCGAAGACGCCGGGCTCCTCCTCGTCGTCGTCCTCGTCGGTGTGGTTGAGCTCGTCGCGCTGCCGCAGGAGGGCGGCGGCCTGGACGAAGCGCAGGGGCAGCCCTTCGGAGGCGAAGCGCAGATCGCCCGCCCAGGCGGTCTCGGCGTCCGTCAGGGGACGGCCAAGGCGCGCCTCCAGCAGGTGCAGGCAGTCCCCCTTGCCCAGGCCGCCGAGGGTGACCTCTTCGAGGTGCGAGTCGGCGGAAGGCGACCGGGTCTCGGGGGTCGCCGCGAGCAGGTAGGCGCATTCGGGGGTGGCGCGCAGCAGTTCGTCGAGGGCCGATCCGCCCATCTCCAGGTCGTCGAGGAGGACGACGGCGCCGATGTCGCGTACGCGGGCGAGCAGTTCGATGCGGTCGGGCCGGATCGCCGGAGCCTCGTACACGGCGGCGTAGAGCGCGTGGAGCAGTTCGGAGGGCTGCTGGTGGCCCTGGCCGCAGAGCCGTACGACGCCGTCGGGGGCGAGGCCGGCGCACTGGGCGGCGACCGCGTCGAGGAGGGCGGTGCGGCCCGATCCGGCGGGTCCGGTCAGGCGTACGGAACGGCCGCGGCCCAGCAGGCGCACGAGTCGTTCGCGCTCCTCCTCGCGTTCGAGCAGGCGGCTGGGCGCCGTGGGGGCTCCGGGCAGTGCGGGCGGCCGTGCGGCGGCGTCGCGGGCGCTGCGGGCGGCGGCGTCGCGCTTGGCGGGGCGGCCCGGGCGCGTGCCGGGACGCAGGGGCTCGATCTCGCTGCCGTCGACCGGGTTGACGGTGAGGCTGAAGTCGCCCGCGGTCAGGGTGACGACCCGGGCGGGGCCGGAGGGCGCGGGCGGCGCCGCGGAGGGCGCCCCGGGCGCCGGTATCGCCGCGGGTACGGTCCCGGGCGCCGGTATCGCGGTGGGGTCCGGTCGCGGCGCAGGCGTCGCGCGGGAACCCCGTTCGGCGGAGGGTACGGCGGTGGAGCCCGTCCCGGGCGCGGCGGACGCGCCGCCGGGCCGTTCCTCCGGATCGGCCTGCCCCTGTGTACGGTCCATGACCCAGTCCCCCGATCGCGCCGTGCGCCTCGCCGTCGTACCGCCCGGCCTTCGCACGTGCCGCTATCGCTACTGGTCCGGTTTCCGCCCGAACCCTAGACGGTGGCCCGTCGTGCACGGAACCGCAGGGGGGCCATCACCACCGGACCGTTACGTTTCCGCAGGGAAACGGAACAGCTCGTTCACACCCGGGGCAGGCTCTCCGCCTCCAGGCCGCCCTCGATCGCGAGGATCCGGTGGAGCCTGGTGGCGACGAGCAACCGCTGCATCTGCGCGGGCACGCCGCGCAGGACGAGCCGGCGCCCGGTCCGGCCGGCCCTGCGGTGCGCACCCATGATCACGCCGAGGCCGGTGGCGTCCCAGGAGTCGAGCCCGGTGAGGTCGAGCACGAGGTCGCCGTGGCCGTCGTCGAGAGCGGTGTGCAGGGCCGTACGGGCGTCCGCCGCGCTGCGCACGTCGAGGCGGCCCCCGACAGCGAGTTCGGCGTGGTCGCCCCTGATGTGCATGTGTACTCCCGGCGGTACTGCGTACGTCTGGTCCGTGGTCGGCAACTCTCACTGCAACTGACAGCCGCGCGGGCGGGGAAGTTGCCGACCGTGAGCGAACCGATACCTAATTCACCCCGAGGGGTGACGGCGTTCGAACGATGGTGCTCAGTGGTCCGGCTCAGTGCTTGTAGAAGCCCTGCCCGCTCTTGCGGCCGATGTCGCCCGCGTCCACCATGCGGCGCATCAGCTCCGGCGGCGCGAACTTCTCGTCCTGGGATTCGGTGTAGATGTTGCTGGTGGCGTGCAGCAGGATGTCGACCCCCGTGAGGTCCGCGGTGGCCAGCGGGCCCATCGCGTGCCCGAAGCCCAGCTTGCACGCGATGTCGATGTCCTCGGCGGAAGCCACGCCCGATTCGTACAGTTTGGCGGCTTCGACGACCAGCGCGGAGATCAGACGGGTCGTCACGAAACCGGCGACGTCGCGGTTGACGACGATGCAGGTCTTGCCGACGGACTCGGCGAAGGCCCGGGTGGTGGCGAGGGTCTCGTCGCTCGTCTTGTAGCCGCGCACGAGTTCGCAGAGCTGCATCATCGGGACGGGCGAGAAGAAGTGCGCGCCGACGACCCGCTCCGGACGCTCCGTCGCGGCCGCGATCTTGGTGATCGGGATGGCGGAGGTGTTGGAGGCGAGGACGGCGTCCTCGCGCACGATCTTGTCCAGGGCCCGGAAGATCTCGTGCTTGATCTCGATCTTCTCGAAGACCGCCTCGACCACGATGTCGGCGTCGGCGGCCGCGTCGAGGTCGGTCGTCGTCGTGATGCGTGCGAGGGCCGCCTCGGCGTCCTGGGCGGACAGCTTGCCCTTGGAGACGAACTTGTCGTACGAGGCCTTGATCCCGTCCGTGCCCCGGGTCAGCGCGGCGTCGGTGACATCGCGCAGCACGACGTCCCAACCCGCCTGAGCGGAGACCTGCGCGATTCCCGAACCCATCAAGCCGGCACCGATGACGGCGAGCTTCCCAGCCACTGCACACCCCTCGTTCTTGACCACGGCCCAGTCTCACGGCCTCTCCGGCGGAGACTAGCGCCCGGGCGGTGCGGTGTGACCGTGAAGTAACACGCGTCACGTCTCAACTGACGGACATCACACCGGCGCGGCCCAGCAGTGGCCGGGCCGCCCGCAGTTGGCCCGCGCCGGGGCCGCAGGAAGGCCGCGAACGGGCCCGACCGGAGCCTGACCAGGGCCCGACCGGGGCCCGAGGAGGGGCCCGAGGAGGGCCGCCCCGCGGGCCGGCAGGGGCCGGACCGCGGGGCGTACGGCCGGCCCGGGCCGCCCGGCGGGAGACCGCCTAGGCTGGCGGCATGGTGAACCTCACGCGCATCTACACCCGTACCGGCGACAAGGGCACGACGGCCCTGGGCGACATGAGCCGCACGGCCAAGACCGATCTGCGGATCTCCGCGTACGCCGACGCCAACGAGGCCAACGCGGCCATCGGGACGGCGATCGCCCTCGGCGGACTGCCGCAGGACGTCGTGAAGGTCCTGGTCCGGGTGCAGAACGACCTGTTCGACGTGGGCGCGGACCTGTGCACCCCGGTGGCCGAGGACCCCCAGTACCCGCCCCTGCGCGTGGAGCAGTTCTACGTGGACCGGCTGGAGGCGGACTGCGACTCCTTCAACGAGGAGCTGGAGAAGCTGCGCAGCTTCATCCTGCCCGGGGGCACCCCCGGCGCCGCCCTCCTGCACCAGGCGTGCACGGTGGTACGGCGCGCCGAGCGCTCCACCTGGGCGGCGCTGGAGGTCCACGGCGAGGTGATGAACCCGCTGACGGCCACCTACCTGAACCGTCTCTCGGACCTCTTGTTCATCCTGGCCCGTACGGCCAACAAGGAGGTCGGCGACGTGCTGTGGGTGCCGGGCGGCGAGCGCTAGCGGTTTTCGGCCACTTCGCGCGGCGGCGCCCCACCCGAGGGCCGCTCGTGCGCCGGCGCTGGGGCCGCCGGCGCTGGGGCCGCGGGCGCCTTGCGCGGCCAGATCGAGTAGGTGGCGGCGATGACGGCCTGGATGGCGAGGACGCGCAGGGCCGCGAACTGCCAGTTCCGCAGACCGCCGGTGTCGGCCGCGTCGCCGGCGTACCAGATCGCGGCCTGGAGCAGCCCGACCGCGACGGCGGCCGCCACCAGGGTGCGGACCCACAGTTTCCACTCGTGGACGGCCCGGGCCTTGCCGTACGCGGGACCCGGTGGCCTGGGACCGCCGCCGAACCGGTGGGCGGCGTGCCGGTCGAGCCACGTCACCGTGTAGTGGCCGTAGCCCACGGTGTAGCCGATGTAGAGCGCGGCCAGACCGTGCGTCCAGCCCGGCTCCCCGCCGTTCTTCAGGTCCAGGGTGGTGACGGCCAGCAGCGCCACCTCCAGCAGCGGCTCGCACAGCAGGACCGCGGCGCCCAGCCCGGGCTTGCGGGCGAGGTGGCGCAGGGCCAGGCCGGCGGCCAGCAGCACCCAGAAGGCGATCTCACAGGCGACGATCAGGGCGACGAGCACGGCACACTCCCTTTCCGGTTCCGGGCGGGGCTCGCGACGGCGGCTGCCGCCCAGGCTCCCGGTGGCGTCGCGCTTCCCTCGCGCATCCCGTCGCGTTGCCCGGACCCCGGTCCCCGTTCTCCTCCAGACTCGCCCGCGCCGCGGCCCCGTTCGTCGTCCGCGGTGACGAAAGAGCACTGCACCCTTCGATGTAGCGCCGGTCCACCCGGGTGCCGAGGCCGGCGCCCCGCGCAGCGTGTTGGATGGGACCGTGACCGAGAAGAGCCTGCGCCCCCACCGCGACGACGTCCTCCTGGCCGTGGTCAGCGCCCTGGCCGGGCTGGTCCTGTGGTCGCTCGGCGTCTACAGCAGCGCCGACCGGCACTTCCTGCCCGCCTGGGCGGCCCTTGTTCCCCTCGCGGTCCTGAGCGCGCTGGAGCTGCTGCGCCGCACGGCGCCCGCCGTGGCCCTGCCCGTCGGGACGGCGGGCCTGATCGCCGACCAGTTCACGGTGGGGAGCCTGGCCACCGTCGTCGTCTTCACCGACCTGATGTACGCCGCCGTCGTGTACGGCAGGCCCGCGACGGCCCGCCGGCTCCCCGTCACCACCGGGCTGATCACCGTGGCCGTCACCATCGCCTCGCTCGCCTGGATGCGCACCCCCCAGGCCCTGCTGATCGGCGTGGTCACCGGCATCGTGAGCTTCGCCCCGGCACTGACCGGTGCCACCCTGCGCAACCACCGCGAGGCCGCCGTGGCCGCCCGGCTGCGCGCCGAGCAGACCGCGCTGCTGGCCGAGATGGACCGCAGCCAGGCCGTCGCGGCCGAACGGGCCCGGATGGCGCGGGAACTGCACGACATGGTGGCCAACCACCTCTCCGCCATCGCCATCCACTCGACCGCGGCCCTGTCCATCGACACGGCCCAGACCAGTCGGCAGGCGCTCGGGGTGATCCGGGAGAACAGCGTCCAGGGCCTGGCCGAAATGCGGCGCCTGATCGGGCTGCTGCGCGACGCGGAGACCGGGCAGGACCCGGTGGCCGTCCCCACGCTGGACGGTCTCGACGCCCTGCTGGGGCAGGCCCGGACCAACGGCTCGGCGAGCGGGCTGGACTTCGTCCTGCACGACGACCGGCCGCCCGGGCAGCCGGCGGCCGCCCCCGTCGAACTGGCGGCGTACCGGATCGTGCAGGAGTCGCTGACCAATGCCCTCAAGCACGCCGTGCCCGGCACGGTCACGGTCCGGGTGGCCCGGGGCCTCGGCCCCGGGGGGAGGCTGACCGTGGCGGTGGACTCCCCGTACGGCGAGCGGCCCGGGCCCCGCGCCCCCGGCTCGGGGGCCGGGCTCATCGGCATGCGGGAGCGGGCGGAGCTGCTGGGCGGGGAGTTCGCGGCCGGTGCGGCCGGCCGGGTGTGGCGGGTGCGGGCGGTCCTGCCCGCGCAGGAGAGGGCGGTGGCGCGATGACCATCCGGGTGGTGGTGGCGGAGGACCAGGGCGCGGTGCGGGCGGGGCTGGTGCTCATCCTGCGCAGCGCGGGCGACATCGAGGTGGCGGGCGAGGCGGGTGACGGGGAGGAGGCCGTGCGCCTGGCCCGGGAGCTGCGGCCGGACGTGGTCCTCATGGACGTGCAGATGCCCCGGCTCGACGGGGTGTCCGCCACGCGCCAGGTGGTCGCGGAGGGCCTGGCGGACGTCCTGGTGCTGACCACCTTCGACCTGGACGAGTACGTCTTCGGGGCGCTGCGGGCCGGGGCCGCGGGCTTCCTCCTGAAGAACGCGGAGGCCGCCGAGCTGATCGGGGCGGTACGGACGGTCGCGCGCGGGGAGGGCCTGATCTCCCCGGCGGTGACCCGGCGGCTGATCGCCGAGTTCGCCGCTCCGCGGGCGGTACGCAGGGCCGCGCCCCCGCGGACGGCGGCCGCCGTGGCGTCCCTGACGCGCCGTGAGCGCGAGGTCCTCGGATGCCTCGGGGAGGGTTTGTCGAACGCGGAGGTCGCGGTGCGCCTGGAGATGGCCGAGGCGACGGTGAAGACGCACGTCAGCCGGCTCCTGGGGAAGCTGGAGCTGCGCAGCCGACTCCAAGCCGCCGTGCTGGCCCAGGAGTTGGGTTTCTAGCCGCTCCGCTCGGAGAAGTCACGACGGGAGGTCTGGACCTCTTGACGGTTGGTCCAGACCTTTCTACGCTCGCCGCAACACTGTGGTGAGCGTGCCATGACAAAGCGTGCTCACGGGCGGCGCAGGTCCCACCCCCATGTCGATGCCGGCCCCCCGGCACAGACGGACCTACGGAGGATCACCCTTGAGCACAGCATCCCCACCCCGCACCAGGCGCACCCGCTTCTTCACCCGGGTCGCGGCGATCGTCGCCGCCCTCGCCGTGCCCGTCACCGGACTCGTCGCGCTGGCCGCTCCCGCGCAGGCCGCCGCATCGGCGACCGCGACGTACACGAAGGTCTCCGACTGGGGCTCCGGCTTCGAGGGCAAGTGGACGGTGAAGAACACCGGCACCACCACCCTCAACGGCTGGACCGTGGAGTGGGACTACCCCGCCGGCACCACGGTCACCTCGGCCTGGGACGCCACCGTCACCGGCTCGGGCACCCACTGGACCGGCAAGAACGTCGGCTGGAACGGCACCCTCTCCCCCGGCGCCAGCATCAGCTTCGGCTTCAACGGCGCCGGCCCCGGCGCCCCGGCCGGCTGCAAGGTCAACGGCAACCCCTGCGACGGCGCCTCCCAGCCCGGCGACAACCCGCCCTCGGCCCCCGGCACCCCCACCGCCTCCGGGGTCACCGACACCGGGCTGACCCTGGGCTGGAGCGCCGCCACCGACGACAAGGGCGTCAAGAACTACGACGTCTACCGCGGCGGCGCCAGGATCGCGACCGTCACGGGAACCACCTACGCGGACTCCGGCCTGACCAAGGGCACGGCCTACAGCTACACGGTCACCGCCCGCGACACCGCCGACCAGACGGGCCCCTCCTCCGGCGCCCTGTCGGTGACCACCACCGGCGGCGGCACGACCCCGCCCCCGGGCCCGGGCGACAAGGTCAAGCTCGGCTACTTCACCGAGTGGGGCGTCTACGGACGCAACTACCACGTGAAGAACCTGGTGACCTCCGGCTCCGCCGCCAAGATCACGCACATCAACTACGCCTTCGGCAACGTGCAGGGCGGCAAGTGCACCATCGGTGACGCCTACGCCGACTACGACAAGGCCTACACCGCCGACCAGAGCGTGGACGGCGTCGCCGACACCTGGGACCAGCCGCTGCGCGGCAACTTCAACCAGCTGCGCAAGCTGAAGGCGAAGTACCCCCACATCAAGATCCTGTGGTCCTTCGGCGGCTGGACCTGGTCCGGCGGCTTCGGCCAGGCCGCGGCCAACCCCGCCGCCTTCGCCGACTCCTGCCACCAGCTGGTCGAGGACCCGCGCTGGGCCGACGTCTTCGACGGCATCGACATCGACTGGGAGTACCCCAACGCCTGCGGCCTGTCCTGCGACACCAGCGGCGCCGCGTCCCTGAAGAACGTGCTGTCCGCCCTGCGCACCAGGTTCGGGGGCTCCGGCCTGGTCACCGCCGCCATCTCCGCGGACGGCTCGAACGGCGGCAAGCTCGACCTCGCCGACTACGCGGGCGCCGCGCAGTACGTCGACTTCTACAACGTGATGACCTACGACTTCTTCGGTGCGTGGGACGCCAAGGGCCCCACCGCCCCGCACTCCCCGCTCACCTCCTACGCAGGCCTCCCGATCGCCGGCTTCACCTCCGAGGCCGCCATCACCAAGCTCAAGGGCAAGGGGGTCCCCGGCTCCAAGCTGAACCTCGGCATCGGCTTCTACGGCCGCGGCTGGACCGGCGTCACCCAGGACGCCCCCGGTGGCGCCGCCACCGGACCCGCGCCGGGCACCTACGAGCAGGGCATCGAGGACTACAAGGTGCTCAAGGCCAGTTGCCCGGCCACCGGCACCGTCGCCGGCACCGCCTACGCCAGGTGCGGCAGCAACTGGTGGAGCTACGACACCCCCGCCACCATCGCCGGCAAGATGACCTGGACCAAGAACCAGGGCCTGCGCGGAGCCTTCTTCTGGGAGTTCAGCGGTGACACCGCCGGCGGTGAGCTGGCGAACGCGATCCACACCGGACTGCAGTAACCCCCACGCACTGCCCCGGTGACACGACGAAGCCGGGGAGACGGGTCCGCCCCCGTCTCCCCGGCTTCTTCACGCCTTCGGCCCTCAGGCCACGTTCACCCGCTGCCCCGGCGGGGCCGCCTCCAGCCAGGCCAGGAATCCCGTCAGCGCGTCCTCGCTCATCGCCAGCTCCAGGCGGGTCCCGCGGTGGAGACAGCCGAGCACGACGGCGTCGGAGAGCAGGGCCAGTTCCTCCTCGCCCTCCGGAGCCCGACGGGAGACGACCTCGATGGAGGAGCGCTCCAGCAGCCGGCGGGGGCGGGGCGCGTAGCTGAACACGCGGAACCACTCGATGCGGTCACCGCTGTAGCGCGCGACCCCGTACACCCAGCCCTTGCCGGAGGTGTCCGCTTCCTCGGCCACACCCCAGCGCATGCTGCAGTCGAAGGTGCCGCCGGACCGCTGGATGAGTCTGCGGCGCAGTCCGAACACAAACAGCCCGATCACCACCAGGGCTACGACCAGGCCGCTCACAAGCAGAGCGAGGAGCATCTTCACCGACCTCCTCGCTCATCGAGAACCACACACGAAAAACGACCTGCATCCTGCATCGCCTCAGCCGCGACCCGGTCTGGAAGACTCCAGAACGGACCGCGGCTGAGGATTGCCGGGTCCCGGAGGGCGACCCCCGGGGCTCAGCGGTTCACACTCCGACGGGTGTTCAGCCCGTCACGGCGCGCAGCCGGACGTCCGCGCGACGCTCGGCGGCCGCGTCGGCCTCCGACTTCGCGCGTTCCAGTGCCCGCTCCGCACGCTGGACATCGATCTCGTCCGCGAGCTCGGCGATCTCGGCCAGCAGCGACAGCTTGTTGTCGGCGAACGAGATGAAACCGCCGTGCACCGCTGCGACGACGGTGTTGCCGTCGCTGGTGCGGATGGTCACAGGGCCCGATTCCAGCACACCGAGAAGCGGCTGGTGACCGGGCATGACGCCGATGTCGCCGGACGTGGTGCGGGCGACAACAAGGGTGGCCTCGCCGGACCAGACATTGCGGTCCGCCGCGACCAGCTCGACGTGCAGCTCAGCAGCCAAGGTGGCTCCTCGGGTCACCACCCGGCGGGTCGGCCGGGTGTTGGGTCAAATTCTAATGGGCGTGGGGAGAGGGACGGGACGCACCCCGCCCCTCTCCGTGCGTGCGTCGAACCGGATGCGCTCCTCGCGGAGCGCGCCGGATCAGGAGACGCCCAGCTCCTTGGCGTTGGCCTTCAGGTCCTCGATGCCACCGCACATGAAGAACGCCTGCTCGGGGAAGTGGTCGTAGTCACCGTCGCAGATCGCGTTGAACGCGGTGATCGACTCGTCGAGCGGGACGTCCGAACCGTCCACGCCGGTGAACTGCTTGGCGACGTGGGTGTTCTGCGACAGGAAGCGCTCGACGCGACGGGCACGGTGGACGACGAGCTTGTCTTCCTCGCCCAGCTCGTCGATGCCGAGGATCGCGATGATGTCCTGGAGGTCCTTGTACTTCTGCAGGATCCCCTTGACACGCATGGCGGCCGCGTAGTGGTCCGCCGCGATGTACCGCGGGTCGAGGATGCGGGACGTCGAGTCCAGCGGGTCCACGGCCGGGTAGATGCCCTTCTCGGAGATCGGACGGGAGAGAACCGTCGTCGCGTCGAGGTGGGCGAAGGTGGTCGCCGGCGCCGGGTCGGTCAGGTCGTCCGCGGGGACGTAGATCGCCTGCATCGAGGTGATCGAGTGACCACGGGTCGAGGTGATGCGCTCCTGGAGGAGACCCATCTCGTCGGCCAGGTTCGGCTGGTAACCCACCGCGGAGGGCATGCGGCCGAGCAGGGTCGACACCTCGGAACCCGCCTGGGTGTACCGGAAGATGTTGTCGATGAAGAAGAGCACGTCCTGCTTCTGCACATCGCGGAAGTACTCCGCCATGGTCAGACCGGCCAGGGCGACGCGCAGACGGGTGCCCGGGGGCTCGTCCATCTGGCCGAAGACGAGCGCCGTCTTGTCGATGACGCCCGAGTCGCCCATCTCCTCGATGAGGTCGTTGCCCTCACGGGTACGCTCACCGACGCCCGCGAACACCGACACACCGTCGTGGTTGTTGGCGACGCGGTAGATCATTTCCTGGATCAGAACGGTCTTGCCGACACCGGCACCACCGAACAGACCGATCTTTCCACCCTTGACGTACGGGGTGAGGAGGTCGATGACCTTGACGCCGGTCTCGAACATCTCGGTCTTCGACTCGAGCTCGTCGAAGCGGGGGGCCTTGCGGTGGATCGGCCAGCGCTCGGTGACCTCGGAGTTGGCCTCCGGGTAGTTGAGCACCTCACCCAGGGTGTTGAACACCTTGCCCTTGGTGAAGTCACCGACGGGGACGGTGATGCCCTCGCCCGTGTCGGTCACCGGGGCCTGGCGGACCAGACCGTCGGTCGGCTGCATCGAAATGGTGCGGACCACGCCGTCACCCAGGTGCTGGGCGACTTCCAGGGTCAGCGTCTTGAGCGCGCCGTTCTCGGCCGGGTCGGCGACCTGGACCTTGAGGGCGTTGTAGATCTCGGGCATCGCGTCGACGGGGAACTCCACGTCGACGACCGGGCCGATGACCCGGGCGACGCGGCCCGTGGCGGCGGCCGTCTCAACAGAGGTCGTCATTACTTGTCACTCCCCGCGGTCGCGTCGGCCATGGCGCTGGCGCCACCGACGATCTCGCTGATTTCCTGGGTGATTTCGGCCTGGCGGGCCGCGTTGGCGAGCCGGGAGAGGCTCTTGATGAGGTCCCCGGCGTTGTCGGTTGCCGACTTCATCGCGCGGCGGCGGGCGGCGTGCTCGGAAGCGGCCGACTGCAGCAGTGCGTTGTAGATGCGGCTCTCGACGTATCGCGGCAGAAGGGCGTCGAGGACGTCCTCCGCCGACGGCTCGAAGTCGAACAGCGGAAGGATCTCGCCCTTCGTGCCGGTCTCCTCCGCAGCCTGGTCGAGGCTGAGCGGCAGCATCCGTCCGTCCACCGCGTTCTGCGTCATCATCGACACGAATTCCGTGTAGACGATGTGCAGCTCGTCGACGCCACCCTCGGCCGTTTCCGTCTGGATGGCCTCGATCAGCGGCGCCGCGACGCGCTTGGCGTCGGCGTAGGCCGGGCTGTCGGTGAAGCCGGTCCACGACTGCGCGACCGTGCGCTCGCGGAAGCCGTAGTAGGCGACACCCTTGCGGCCGACGATGTAGGCGTCGACCTCCTTGCCCTCAGCGCGCAGCCGCTCGGTGAGCCGCTCCGCCTGCTTGATGGCGTTCGAGGAGTAGCCGCCGGCCAGACCGCGGTCGCTCGTGATGAGCAGGACCGCGGCGCGGGCCGGCGCCTCGACCTCGGTGGTCAGGGCGTGCTTGGTGTTCGAACCGGTCGCCACCGCGGTCACCGCACGGGTGAGCTCGGTCGCGTACGGCATCGATGCCGCCACCTTGCGCTGCGCCTTGACGATGCGCGAGGCGGCGATCATCTCCATCGCCTTGGTGATCTTCTTGGTCGCCGTGACGGCACGGATGCGACGCTTGTAGACCCGGAGCTGCGCTCCCATGAGTCAGGTCCCTTCCGTCGTCACTTGGAGACGTTGACGGCCGGCGCGTCCTCGCCCAGGAGCTTGCCGTCCGAGGTCTCGAACTGCCGCTTGAAGTTGGCGATGGCGTCCGCGATCGACGTCAGGGTGTCGTCCGACATCTTGCCGCCCTCGGCGATGGAGGTGAGGAGCTCCTTGCGCTCGCGGCGCAGGTGCTCCAGCAGCTCCGACTCGAAGCGACGGATGTCGTTCACCGGGACGTCGTCCATCTTGCCGGTGGTACCGGCCCAGACGGAGACGACCTGCTCCTCGACGGGCATCGGCTGGTACTGGCCCTGCTTCAGCAGCTCGACCATGCGCTTGCCGCGCTCCAGCGAGTTCTTCGACGCGGCGTCCAGGTCGGAACCGAAGGCGGCGAACGCCTCCAGCTCGCGGTACTGGGCGAGGTCCACGCGCAGACGGCCGGAAACCTGCTTCATCGCCTTGTGCTGGGCGGAGCCACCGACGCGGGAGACCGAGATACCGACGTTCAGCGCCGGGCGCTGGCCCGCGTTGAACAGGTCGGACTCCAGGAAGCACTGGCCGTCGGTGATGGAGATGACGTTGGTCGGGATGAACGCCGACACGTCGTTCGCCTTGGTCTCGACGATCGGCAGACCGGTCATCGAACCGGCACCCATCTCGTCGGACAGCTTCGCGCAGCGCTCCAGCAGACGGGAGTGCAGGTAGAAGACGTCACCCGGGTAGGCCTCGCGGCCCGGCGGGCGGCGCAGCAGCAGCGACACGGCGCGGTAGGCGTCGGCCTGCTTCGACAGGTCGTCGAAGATGATCAGGACGTGCTTGCCGGCGTACATCCAGTGCTGGCCGATGGCGGAGCCGGTGTACGGCGCCAGGTACTTGAAGCCGGCCGGGTCGGACGCCGGGGCGGCGACGATCGTCGTGTACTCGAGCGCGCCGGCCTCTTCCAGGGCGCCGCGAACGGACGCGATGGTCGAGCCCTTCTGGCCGATGGCGACGTAGATGCAGCGGACCTGCTTGTTCACGTCGCCGGAGCGCCAGTTGTCGCGCTGGTTGATGATCGTGTCGACGGCCAGGGCGGTCTTGCCCGTCTGGCGGTCGCCGATGATCAGCTGACGCTGGCCACGGCCGATCGGCACCATCGCGTCGACGGCCTTGTAGCCGGTCTGCATCGGCTCGTGGACCGACTTGCGGACCATGACGCCCGGGGCCTGCAGCTCGAGGGCGCGGCGGCCCTCGGTCGCGATCTCGCCGAGGCCGTCGATCGGGTTGCCGAGCGGGTCGACAACACGGCCGAGGTAGCCCTCGCCGACACCTACGGAGAGAACCTCACCGGTGCGCTGCACCGGCTGGCCCTCCTCGATACCGCTGAACTCGCCGAGGACGATCGCACCGATCTCGCGCTCCTCGAGGTTGAGGGCGAGACCGAGGGTGCCGTCCTCGAACTTCAGCAGCTCGTTCGCCATGGCGGAGGGCAGGCCCTCCACCTTCGCGATGCCGTCGCCGGCAACGCTGACCGTTCCGACCTCCTCGCGCGAGGCCGCGTCCGGCTGGTACGACTGGACGAAGTTCTCCAGTGCGTCCCGGATCTCCTCCGGCCGGATCGTGAGCTCCGCCATCTGGGTTCCCTGCTCTCCTTGTTGGGCCTGAAGCTTCTTAGGGGTCTGGGGGCGACCCCCAGGAATCTTCTGCAAGTTCTGCACGGCCCAACCGGGCCGCTAGGAATGCTTTGTTCTGTTGGTGCCGGTCAGCCGGCCATGCGGCGGGACGCCTCGGCGAGGCGGTCCGCGATGGTGCCGTCGATGACCTCGTCGCCGACGCGCACCGTGATCCCGCCGAGGACCTCGGGGTCCACGTCGAGGTTCAGGTGCATCTGACGGCCGTACAGCTTGGCCAGCACCGCGCCGAGACGCTGCTTCTGCGCGTCGCTGAGCGGAACCGCGCTGGTCACGGTGGCGACCATGCGGTCACGGCGCTCGGCGGCGAGCTTGGAAAGGGATTCGAGTCCCGCTTCCAGGCTACGTCCACGCGGGTGCGTGACAAGACGGATGACCAGACGCTCGGTGACGGCGTTCGCCTTGCCGCCGAGCAGGCTGCGCAGCAGCGCGCTCTTGGCGGAGGTGGTGGCCGCACTGTCGGTCAGCGCGGCACGCAGCCCGGTGTTCGAGGCGACGATCCGGCCGAAGCGGAAGATCTCGTCCTCGACGTCGTCGAGCGCGCCGGCGCGCTGGGCCGCCGTGAGGTCGGCGGTGTCCGCCAGCTGCTCCAGGGCGTCCACCAGGTCGCGGGACTGCGACCAGCGGGACCGGACCATGCCGGACACCAGGTCGAGGGTCTCCCCGCCCACCTGGCCGCGCAGCAGCCGGCCGACCAGCTCGGCCTTGGCCTCGCCGGACTGCGCCGGGTCGGTGAGGACCCGACGCAGCGAGACCTCACGGTCGAGCAGCGCGGTGACGGCCGCCAGCTCACCGCCGAGCGCCGACGCGTCGGCGGACGTGTTGTCCGTCAGCGCGTCGAGACGCTCACGCGCGGAGGCCAGCGCCTCGCGGCTCGCTCCGTTCATCGGGCGGCCTCGGCCTTCTCCTCGAGATCGCTGAGGAAACGGTCGATCGTGCGGCTCTGCCGGGCGTGGTCCTCAAGGGACTCGCCGACGAGCTTGCCGGCCAGGTCGGTGGCGAGCTTGCCCACGTCCTGACGCAGCGAGTGGGCCGCGGCCTTGCGGTCGGCCTCGATCTGGGCGTGGCCGGCAGCGATGATCTCCTCCCGCTGCCGCTGGCCCTCTGCGCGCAGTTCTTCCTTGAGCGCAGTGCCCTGCTCCAGCGCTTCCTGGCGCAGGCGCGCGGCCTCGTGCCGGGCTTCGGCGAGCTGGGCCTTGTACTGCTCCAGCACGCTCTGGGCCTCGGTCTGAGCGGCCTCAGCCTTCTCGATACCGCCTTCGATGGCCTCGCGGCGCTCTTCCAGAACCTTGTTGATGTTCGGGAGGAGCTTCTTCGCGAGGAAGCCGAAGACGATGACGAAGGCGATCAGACCGATGACGAGCTCGGGGATCGGCGGAACGAGCGGGTTTTCCGTCTCGGCCGCGAGAACCAGGAGGTTCACATCAGTGCCTTTCGTCTAATCGGACTAGTGGTCGCGGTTCGTCAGCTGTAGACGAACGGCATGACCAGACCGATGAGGGCGAGCGCCTCACAGAAGGCGAAGCCGAGGATCTGGTTGGCGCGGATCAGACCGGCAGCCTCGGGCTGACGGGCGAGAGCCTGCGTGCCGTTACCGAAGATGATGCCGACGCCGACGCCCGGGCCGATGGCCGCGAGACCGTAACCGACAGAGCTGAGGGAACCGGTGACGCCATCGGCGGCAGCGAGGATCTGGGACATGCCAGTTCTTCCTTCTCTTTCACGGACCGGTGGGGGTTGGCCACCGGACGACAGGGGGTTTGGGGTGGGCCTGGCTCAGTGGTGCTCAGCGAGTGCGCCCTGGATGAAGCTGCAGGCCAGGAGGACGAAGACGTAGGCCTGGACAGCCTGGATGAAGAGCTCGAAGGCGGTCATCACGATCACCATGACGAACGAGACGCCCGCGTAGGCGATGCCGATCCCGTTCAGCAGGTACCAGCTGGCGATGGTGAACAGCAGCAGCAGGGTGTGACCGGCGAACATGTTCGCGAACAGTCGGACCGCGTGGGTGAAGGGGCGGACCAGGACGTTCGAGAAGAACTCGATGACCATGACGAGGGGCAGAACGCCGCCGAGCGACTTGTCGTAGCCCGTCAGGTTCTTGAAGCCGCCGACGAAGCCGTGACGCTTGAACGTCACCGACATCCAGATGAAGTAGACGATCGCCGCGAGAATCGCCGGGTACGCGATGATCGCGGTCACCGGGAACTGCGCCACGGGGACGATCGACCAGACGTTCAGGATCCAGACGAAGAAGAACAGCGACACCATGAAGGGGACGTACTTCTCGCCCTCCTTCTTGCCCAGCGTCTCGTACACGATGCCGCGGCGCACGAAGTCGTATCCGGCCTCGGCGACCATCTGGAGCTTGCCCGGGACGACCTTCGGCTTCCGGAACGCGGCCCAGAAGAAAGCGACGATGACCAGCGAGCCCAGCAGGGCCAGCAGCATCGGCTTGTTGAAGTACGCACTGGTCAGGCCGGCTTCGCCCCACAGCGGCTCGAAGAGGAACGAGTGCAGGCCCGGACCGGGGAAGCCACATCCGTCGAAGATGTGACAGTCGGTCTCGAAAGCGAGCACCGTCATCGGGTCAGCACTCACCGCGGGCTCCTTCAGCGTGGCGCATAGGTACGGCAACCTCGTTGTGTCGGCGCGGCGCACAGCCGCTGTTCGGCACTGGACTGGTGTTACTGGTGTGGGGGCGGCGATCAGGCATGGAGCCTCGCGATGGAACAGGCGTCAGCTCAGATGCCCGCGCCCGCAGTGCCGCAGTTGGCACCGGACGATAGCAGGATCCCGAACGCCTACTTATGCCGCCCCTACCCCTCACGACTTCGGCCCCGAATTTTCGGGCTTGTCGCCCTTCATCGAATCCGGTTCGACGTAGAGGATCTTGGCCTTCATATGAGCACGCGTCTGTGCGCCGATCCACACGAGGGTGGTGACGACGAGCGTGATCGCGAACGCCTTGGGGTGGAACAGGGTGGTGTTCTTGAACGCGGCGAGAAAGACGAAGAGCAACAGGATCTGGGCCGCGTAGAGCATGAGCCCCATGGCCTGGAAGAGGTGCGGGAGCGATTTCGCCGTGCGCTGCAGAACGACGAATCCGATGCCCATGAAGGCAATCGCCAACAGCGTCGCGATCACGGCTCCGAGCGCACCCTTGCCGCCGACGACCAACGCGCTGATCACGGCGGCGAGTGCGCCGGCGACAGCGGTGGGTACGGCGGCTTGCAGGAGGGATCGGACGTCGTTAGACCGCATGGCGGTTTGCTCCGCGTGGTGGTGGGGGCACGGGACTCGTACGGGACGAGCGTAAGCCCGGTCCGAGATCGAACCTCGGGCCAAGGGACCGTCGCACTACGGTCCTTCGACTCTGTCGCCGGGTTTAGTGAACGGTATCACAAACTATTTGATGAGAGCTTTACCTGCCGGGTGTGCCGACTGTCACACATGAGAGTGACCATGCGCGTGTGTGCACGACAGGCAGGCGCCTTGTCTGGTAATGGGAGTTCATGTCCGACATGCACCCGCGCGGTCAGCGGGTGGATTCAGCCTTACGCCGGTCGGGGAAGCGCGAACGGGGGCCTACGGCGGTTGCGCCGTTGACGCCCGAGACGCCCACGGTGATCGGCCTGGCCGGCTGCGGCTCCGTACCCGAGGCGTCCAGCGCGGCCGCCTCCGCCGCGGCCTCGGCGGCCCGTGAGGCGTGCCGGTAGCGCGGCGGCACCAGCCCCTGTGCCCAGCGCGGGGCCCGCGGGGTGAAGCGCGGCAGGAGCAGCAGGATCAGACCCACGGCGCTCAGCGCCGCGATCGCCAGCACGATCCACATCGAGGCGGAGTGCACCGAGTACGCGACCGTGCCGAAGGCGATCAGCCCCGACCAGAAGTACATGATGAGCACCGCGCGGCTGTGCGAATGCCCCAGTTCCAGCAGCCGGTGGTGCAGGTGCCCGCGGTCGGCGGCGAAGGGCGACTGCCCCTTCCAGGTACGCCGGACGATGGCCAGGACCAGGTCCGCCATCGGGATCGCGATGATGGTCAGGGGCAGGATCAGCGGGATGAAGACGGGGAGCATCGCGTGCGTCGCGTTGCGCTCGCCGCCCGCGAACAGCGCCATCGCGTCGGGGTCGACCTGCCCGGTAACGGAGATCGCGGCGGCGGCCAGTACCAGGCCGATGAGCATCGAGCCGGAGTCGCCCATGAAGATCCGGGCGGGGTGCATGTTGTGCGGCAGGAAGCCCAGGCACATGCCCATCAGGATCGCCGCGAAGAGCGTCGCGGGCGCGGCCGCCTCGATGCCATAGCCGAACCAGATGCGGTAGGCGTAGAGGAAGAACGCGGTGGTGGCGATGCAGACCATGCCGGCGGCGAGGCCGTCGAGGCCGTCCACGAAGTTCACGGCGTTGATGGTGATCACGACGAGGGCCACGGTGAGCAGGTTTCCCTGCCACTGGGTGAGCGCGACCGTGCCGATCCACGGGACGGGGATCCACAGGATGGTCAGACCCTGCATGACCATCACACCGGCGGCGATCATCTGCGCGCCGAGTTTGATCAGCGCGTCGATCTCGAACTTGTCGTCGAGCACGCCGACGAGCCAGATCAGTGCCGCGCCGGAGAGCAGCGCGCGCGGTTCATTGGACAACTCGAAGACGCCGTTGAGGTTCTGCAGGTGGTCGGCGACGAGCAGTCCCGCGCACAGGCCGCCGAACATGGCGATGCCGCCCAGCCGTGGCGTGGGTTCGCGGTGCACGTCGCGGGCACGGATCTCCGGCATGGCCCCGGCCGCGATCGCGAACTTCCGCACGGGCCCGGTCAGCAGGTAGGTCACCGCGACCGTGACGCAAAGCGTCAGCAGATATTCACGCACGGGCTGCCCCAGATGTATCGCCGGCCATCTCAGCCCCACACATTAGCTGCGATGTCTGCTTCACCGAGGACGCGAGGGGGTGGTATCCCGGTTGCAGTACGACCGTCTTGTCGTGATTACGCACTGTACGGGGGGAATTCGAACGTGAGCTCGCCGACCTCCGCGCGGGTCTTCGCCGCTTCACCGCGCAGCGCGGAGGCGAACAGCGCGGCGATCCTCAGCATCTCTCCCTCCCCCATCCCCTGCGTGGTGACGGCGGCCGTACCCAGCCTGATGCCGCGCTGGTCCCCGTACGGCAGCGCGCAGGTGTCGAGCACGATCCCGGCGGCCGCCAGCAGCCCCCGCGCGGCCGGTCCGTCGAGACCGAGGGGCGCCGGGTCCGCGGTGATCAGGTGCGTGTCCGTCCCGCCGGTGGTGACGGCGAAGCCCAGGTCCTCCAGCGCGCCGGCCAGCTCTCGGGCGTTGGAGACGACCCGGTGGGCGTAGGTGGTGAAGGCCGGAGCGGCGGCCTCCCCGAAGGCGACGGCCTTGGCGGCGATGGTGTGCATCTGGGCGCCGCCCTGGGTGAAGGGGAACACCGCCCGGTCGACGCGCTCGGCGAACTCGCGCCCGCACAGGATCATCCCGCCGCGCGGCCCGCGCAGCACCTTGTGCGTGGTCGCGCAGACCAGGTCCGCGTACGGGACGGGGCTGGGCGCGGCCGCGCCGGCCACCAGCCCGATGGGGTGGGCGGCGTCCGCGATCAGGTAGGCGCCGACCTCGTCGGCGATCTCGCGGAAGGCCGAGTACTCGGGATGGCGGGAGTAGGAGATCGAACCGCAGACGATGGCCTTGGGCCGGTGCGCGTGCGCGAGCTGCTGCACCTGCTCGTAGTCGATGAGCCCGCTCTCCGCGTCCACTCCGTACCCGACGAAGTCGAACCAGCGGCCGGAGAAGTTGGCCGGCGACCCGTGGGTGAGGTGGCCCCCGTACGGCAGGCCCATGGCCAGCACCGTGTCCCCGGGGCGCAGCAGCGCGGCGTAGGCGGCCAGGACCGCGGAGGATCCGGAATGGGCCTGCACGTTGGCGTGCTCGGCGCCGAAGAGCGCCTTGGCCCGCTCCACGGCCACGCGTTCTGCGAGGTCGGCGTACTCGCACCCGCCGTGGTGGCGGGCGCCGGGGTAGCCCTCGGCGTACTTGTTGGCGAGCGGCGAGCCGAGCGCGGCCAGGACGGCGGGCGAGGTGAAGTTCTCGGCGGCGATCAGCTGGAGCGTGGTGGCCTGCCGCTGCCGCTCCCCCGCGAGGACGTCGGCCATCTGCGGGTCCTGCCGTCGCAGGAGGTCGGTCGGCAGGTCGGTGGTGACGGTCATGGCACGACTCCCGCGCGGTGGGGGTACCGGGTAGGCCCACCATATTCCCGCCATCGGGCTCGCGCCGCCCGAGCCGCGTGCGGCGCGCGGGGCCGTCCCTCACGCGCCCTCGCACCGGTGGCTCCGGGGGCCGTCCGGCGGCTTCCGGCCGCACCGGCCGCGGCCGCGTGCCCGGGGGCGGCGCGCGGTCAGCGTGCGGCCGTCACGCCCGTCAGGGCCGTGACCACGGGGTCCAGCGCCTGGTTGATCTCGTCGCCGATGGAGCGGAAGAAGGTGATGGGGGCGCCGTACGGGTCGTACACCTCGTCGGCGTCCGGCGAGGGGGCCAGCAGCCAGCCCCGCAGTGCGGCAGCGGCCCGTACCAGCGCGCGCGCCCGCGCCGCCATGCCGTCGTCCAGCGGCGGCAGGGTGGCCGGATCTATCGCACGGACGAGGCGGGTGAACTCCTTCAGCGTGAAGGTCCGCAGCCCCGCGGAGTGCCCCATGGAGATGACCTGCGCGCGGTGGTCGCGCGTGGCGGTCAGCACCAGGTCGGCGCGTATGACGTGCTCGTCCAGCAGTTCACGCCCGGTGAAACCGGAGGCGTCGGCGCCGAAGTCCGCCAGCACGGCGGCCGCGTTCGCCTCCATCGGGGCGCCCTCGTGGCCCCAGGTGCCGGCGCTCTCCACGACGAGGTCGCCCGCGACGAGGCCGCCGAGGCGGTGCGAGAGGGCGTGGCGCGTCAGCCGCTCGGTGATGGGCGAGCGGCAGACGTTGCCGGTGCTGACGTGGAGTATGCGGAAGGTGTCGTCGTCGGCTGCCGCCGGGCCGTGTCCCCTTGCTATGCCACGCCCCTCAGGGCTCACGGGGCGACCTCGAGGTCGGGTACGACCTCCCGCAGCTGGTCCGCGGTGAGCGCCCCCTCGCGCAGCAGGAGGGGGACCTTCCCCGTGACGTCGACGATCGACGACGGCTGGATGCCGGGGGTCGGACCGCCGTCCAGGTACACGGACACGGAGTCCCCGAGCATCTCGCGCGCGGCGTCGCAGTCCTCGGGCGCCGGGTGCCCCGACAGGTTGGCCGAGGACACCGCCATCGGTCCGACCTCGGTCAGCAGCTCGATCGCGACGGGGTGCAGGGGCATGCGCACGGCCACGGTGCCGTGGGTGTCGCCGAGGTCCCACGCCAGCGAGGGCTGGTGCTTGGCGACCAGGGTCAGCGCGCCGGGCCAGAAGGCGTCGACGAGCTCCCACGCCTGCTCGGAGAAGTCCGTGACCAGGCCGTGGAGGGTGTTCGGGGAGCCGATGAGCACCGGGGTGGGCATGCCGCGGCCCCGGCCCTTGGCGGCGAGGAGGTCGTGCACGGCCTCCGGGCTGAAGGCGTCCGCGCCGATCCCGTACAGGGTGTCGGTGGGCAGCACGACGAGCTCGCCGCGACGCACGGCTGAGGCGGCCTCGCGCAGGCCCGTCTTGCGGTCCGTCGCGTCGTTGCAGTCGTATCGCCGGGCCATCAGCGGGCCTCCTCGTGCAGCGGGGTGGTGGCAGTGGCAAGGAGTGACATCGCGCGGATCACGGCAGTGCCTTGCGGGCGGTCGCGAAGCGCGGTCGGTTGTTGAGGTCCGGGTGGTCGGCCGCGTCGGCCCAGCCCCGTTCCTCGGCGAAGATCCAGGGGACCTGGCCGCCCTGGGTGTCGGCGTGCTCGATGACGACGATGCCGCCGGGCCGCAGCAGCCGGTGCGCGGTGCGCTCGATGCCGCGGATGGTGTCGAGGCCGTCCTCGCCCGAGAACAGGGCCATCTCCGGGTCGTGGTCGCGGGCCTCGGGTGCCACGTACTCCCACTCGGTGAGCGGGATGTACGGGGGGTTGGAGATCACCAGGTCGACCTGGCCGTCGAGCTCCGGCAGGGCGCTCAGCGCGTCCCCCTGGTGCACGGTGACCCGGGAGCCCTCGGCGTTCTTGCGGGTCCACCGCAGGGCGTCCTCGGACAGCTCGACGGCGTGCACGCGCGAGCGCGGCACCTCCTGCGCCATGGCGAGCGCGATGGCGCCGGATCCGCTGCACAGGTCGACGATCAGGGGCTCGACCACGTCCATCGCCCGGACGGCCTGTATGGCCCAGTCCACGACCGACTCGGTCTCGGGCCGCGGGACGAAGACCCCGGGCCCGACCTGGAGCTCCAGGTAGCGGAAGAAGGCGCGGCCGGTGATGTGCTGGAGCGGCTCGCGCGCCTCGCGGCGGGCGACGGCCTCCCAGTAGCGGGCGTCGAAGTCCGCGTCCTTGACGTGGTGCAGTTCCCCCCGCTTGACGTCGTGCACGAAGGCCGCGAGCTCCTCCGCGTCGAAGCGCGGTGAGGGCACGCCGGCGGCGGCCAGCCGCTGGGTGGCCTGGGCCACCTCGGCAAGCAGCAAGTTCACGCTGGTCCTCCGGGCTGCTGTCGTACGGGGGGTGCGGGACGGGTCAGTGCGCGGCGGCGAGCTTGGCCGCGGAGTCCGTGTCGACGCAGGCCTGGATGACCGCGTCGAGGTCACCGTCGAGCACCTGGTCCAAGTTGTACGCCTTGAATCCGGTCCGGTGGTCCGAGATCCGGTTTTCCGGGTAGTTGTACGTGCGGATCTTCTCGGAGCGGTCCACCGAGCGCACCTGGCTGCGGCGCACGTCGGAGGCCTCCTGCTCGGCGGCTTCCTGCGCGGCGGCCAGCAGGCGCGAGCGCAGGATGCGCATGGCCTGCTCCTTGTTCTGGAGCTGGCTCTTCTCGTTCTGGCAGGAGGCGACCACGCCGGTCGGCAGGTGGGTGATGCGCACGGCCGAGTCGGTGGTGTTGACGGACTGGCCGCCGGGGCCCGAGGAGCGGTACACGTCGATGCGGAGGTCGTTCATGTTGATCTCGACCTCGACCTCTTCGGCCTCCGGGGTGACGAGCACGCCGGCGGCGGAGGTGTGGATGCGGCCCTGGGACTCGGTGGCCGGTACCCGCTGGACGCGGTGCACGCCGCCCTCGTACTTCAGGCGGGCCCAGACGCCCTGGCCGGGCTCGGTGGCGCCGTTGCCGCCCTTGGTGCGGACGGAGACCTGGACGTCCTTGTAGCCGCCGAGTTCGGACTCGGTGGCGTCGATGATCTCGGTCTTCCAGCCCACGCGCTCGGCGTAGCGCAGGTACATGCGCAGCAGGTCGCCGGCGAACAGCGCCGATTCGTCGCCGCCCGCGCCCGCCTTGACCTCCAGGAGCACGTCCTTGTCGTCGCTGGGGTCGCGGGGGACGAGCAGCAGGCGGAGCTTCTCGGTGAGCTCCTCGCGCTGCTGGGTCAGCTCCTTGACCTCGGCGATGAAGTCCGGGTCGTCGGCCGCGAACTCCTTGGCCGTCTCGATGTCCTCGGTCGACTGCTTCCAGGCACGGAAGGTCGCGACGATCGGGGTGAGCTCCGCGTAGCGCTTGTTCAGCTTGCGGGCGTTGGCCTGATCGGAGTGGACCGAAGGGTCGGCGAGCTTCTTTTCAAGATCGGCGTGCTCGCCGATCAGTTCCTCGACCGCCTCGAACATCGGGGTACTCCTGGGGTAAAAGTGCGAAGGGACTGCTGGGGTGACGGGGCTTGACGACGACAAAGGCGCCGGTCCGGCCGCCCCCGAGTGGACAGGGGGCGGCCGCAGACCGGCGCCTGGGTCGCGCTACTTCTTGGCCGCACCCTTGCCGAAGCGAGCCTCGAAGCGCGCCACACGGCCACCGGTGTCGAGGATCTTCTGCTTGCCCGTGTAGAACGGGTGGCACTCGGAGCAGACCTCGGCACGGATGTTGCCTTCGGTCAGGGTGCTACGGGTGGTGAACGACGCGCCACAGGTGCAGCTGACCTGGGTCTCGACGTACTGGGGGTGGATCTCGCTCTTCAAGGTGTCTCCTAGATCGGGAGGGCGCCGGGTCGCAGGAGCGGAATTGCGCGCTGCGTGAACCGGGGCCGACAGACCAGTCTGCCAGGACCGGGCTGCCTGTCAAAATTCTGAGGACGCCTCCCTCAACGGAGAGGGGCCGGCATCTATTCCGCGCCACGGTGCGGCCCGTCCGCCGACCGCCCGCACGCCGCCCGCAAGCCGCCCGCAAGCCGACGGGAAGCCGCCCGTACGCCGCCGGACAGGGGGCTCTACCGGACGACCCCGCCCGCCGAGCCCTTGTCCCCCATCGAGTTCTCGGTGGCCTCCGCGGGGATGGGCTGGTCGGCCAGCAGGGCGTCCCAGACCATCTTGCACTGCTTGGCCATCGGCGCCACGCGGTCGGTGTCGAGGGCGTCCGCGGTCACCGGCAGGGTGATCATGTGCATGTTCTGGCCGTCGATGCCCTGGAGCCCCTGGGCGAAGCCCATGAGGGACTTCACGTCGCCGAGCGACTTGTCGGTGGTGATCGCCTTGGTCGCGGAGTCGGCGAGGCCGAGCAGCTTCTTGGGGTTGTCGAACACCCCGACTCCCTTGACCTGCTTGATCAGCGCCTTGATGAAGGCCTGCTGCAGCTGGATGCGGCCGAGGTCCCCGCCGTCGCCGACACCGTGACGGGTGCGGACGAGCCCGAGGGCCTGTTCGCCGCCGAGCCGGTTGGTGCCCGCCGGGAGGTCGAGGTGGCTGAAGGGGTCCTTGATCGGCTTGGTGGTGGTCACCTCGACGCCGCCGAGGTTGTCGATGATCTTCTTGAAGCCCGTGAAGTCGACCTCGATGTAGTGGTCCATGCGGATCCCCGACATCTTCTCGACCGTCTTGACCGCGCAAGCGGCCCCGCCGACCGTGTACGCCTCGTTGAACTGCCTGCGCGACCCGCCGGGGTCGGTCTTGCCGTCGGAGGTGGTGCAGGCCGGGCGCGCGGTCATGGTGTCGCGGGGTATCGATATGACGCCGGCCTTCTGGTGGCCCTCGTAGAGGTGGACGATCATCGCGGTGTCGGAGCGGGCCGAGCCGCCGTCGTCCTTGCCGTACTCCCCGTTCGCGCCGCCGCGGGAGTCCGACCCGAGGACCAGGATGTCCATCGAGCCGTTGTCCACGTTCTGCGGGCGGTCGCTGCCGAGCGCCTGGTCGATGTCGACCGTCTTCAGGTTGCCGTTGAACTTCACGTAGAAGTAGCCCAGACCCGCCCCGCCGAGCAGGACCACGCCCGCGGCGCTCCACGCGGCGATGACGACGGCCCTGCGGCGCCTGGGCGGTCTTTTGCGGCGCCGGCCTGCGACGCGGTGGCCGCGGCCCGTGCTGTCCTCGCTCATGCTCTCCTCAGTCCTGAGTCCGGTACCCGGTCCCTGTGGCCGGCCGTCCCGCCCCGCACTCCTGCGACCTGCGGTCCTGTGACATGCGGTCCACTGACACAGACGGCCCAACGGCCTCCAGGGTTCCACGGCCGCGTGCGTACCCGGCCCGCCGCGGACCTGCCCGCCCTCCGGCGGCGCCGCCGCGGGGGTCCCCCGTCACCTGCGGTTTTACGGGGGCCCCGCGGGACCCGGCGCGGCCGTACGCAGCGGGACCGTGTGCGCAACGGCACAGCGGCGCGCACGGCTACCCGCACATCCGCGACCGGCGCGGCCGGCCGTGGGGTTGCGTCCGCACGCGCCGCGAGCACAGCCGCCCCCGCCGCGGGTGCGGCGGGGGCGGCTGCGGGGACGGCGCGGGGGCGTCAGTCGTCGTTCTTGCCCGACGGCGTCGTCTTCGCGATCTGCATCAGGAACTCGGCGTTCGACTTCGTCTGCTTCATCTTGTCGAGCAGCAGCTCGATGGCCTGCTGCGAGTCGAGCGCGTGCAGCACCCGGCGCAGCTTCCAGACGATGGCGAGCTCCTCCGCGTTGAGGAGGATCTCCTCCTTGCGGGTACCCGACGGGTCGACGTCGACGGCCGGGAAGATGCGCTTGTCGGCGAGCTTGCGGTCGAGCTTGAGCTCCATGTTGCCGGTGCCCTTGAACTCCTCGAAGATCACCTCGTCCATGCGCGAGCCGGTGTCGACCAGCGCGGTGGCCAGGATGGTCAGCGAGCCGCCGTCCTCGATGTTGCGCGCGGCACCGAAGAAGCGCTTCGGCGGGTACAGCGCGGTCGAGTCGACACCACCGGACAGGATGCGGCCGGAGGCGGGCGCCGCGAGGTTGTACGCGCGGCCCAGGCGGGTGATGGAGTCCAGCAGGACGACCACGTCGTGACCCAGCTCCACGAGGCGCTTGGCGCGCTCGATGGCCAGCTCGGCGACGGTGGTGTGGTCCTCGGCCGGGCGGTCGAAGGTCGAGGAGATGACCTCGCCCTTGACCGACCGCTGCATGTCGGTGACCTCTTCCGGACGCTCGTCGACCAGGACGACCATCAGGTGGCACTCGGGGTTGTTGACGGTGATCGCGTTGGCGATCGCCTGCATGATCATGGTCTTGCCGGTCTTCGGAGGGGCCACGATCAGACCGCGCTGGCCCTTTCCGATCGGCGACACGAGGTCGATGATGCGGGTGGTCAGCACCCCCGGGTCGGTCTCCAGGCGGAGCCGGTCCTGCGGGTAGAGCGGCGTCAGCTTCTGGAACTCCGGTCGGCCGCGGCCGGATTCGGGCGCCATGCCGTTCACCGAGTCCAGGCGCACCAGCGCGTTGAACTTCTCGCGGCGCTCGCCGTCCTTGGGCTGGCGCACGGCACCGGTGGTGTGGTCGCCCTTGCGCAGGCCCGCCTTGCGGACCTGGGCGAGGGAGACGTACACGTCGTTGGGACCGGGCAGGTAGCCCGAGGTCCGGATGAACGCGTAGTTGTCGAGGATGTCGAGGATGCCCGCGACGGGGATCAGGACGTCGTCGTCGGCGACCTGCGGCTCGTTCGGGGCGAACTCGTCGCGGCCGCGACGGCCGCGACGGTCGCGGTAGCGGCCCCGGCGGCCGCGGCGGCCGCCCTCGTCGTCGAAGTCGTCCTGCGGGCCGTGGTCCTGCGGACCCTGGCGGTCCTGACGGCCCTGCTGACCCTGGCCCTGGCCGCGGCCGCCCTGCTGCTGGCGGTCGCCGCGCTCGGCGCGGTCCTGACGGCCGCCGCCCTGGCCGCCCTGCGCGCCCTGGCCCTGGCCGCCCTGGCCCTGGTCGTCGCCCTTGGCGCCGCGGTCGCGGCGCTCGCGCTGACGCTCGCCGCGCTCGGTGCGCTCGCCGCGGTCACGCCGGTCGCGACGGCCACGGCCCTCGGCGTCCTGGCCCTGCGCGGAGACCGCGGTGGCGGCCTCGGCCTTGGCGTCGGTCTGCGGGGCGGTGGCGGTGGGGGCCTCGGCCTTGACGGTCTCGGTCTTCTGCTCCACCTGCACGGCGGCGGGGGCCGAGGCCTCCGGGCTGCCGGAGGGGGCGGTGGCCCGACGGCGGCGGCGCTCGCCGACCGGGGCGTCGTCACTGGCCGGCTGCCCGGGGATGTCGATCTGCGCCTGCGTGGCGGTCTTCTCGGCGGGCGCCTCCGCGGCGGCCTCGCCCGTGCGGGCCTTGCTGGTGGCGCGACGCTTCGGCTTGGCCTCGGCGCTCTCGGCGCCGGCGGCGGAGGCCGCCTTGGGGGCGCTGCCGCCCGCCTGCGTCTCCTTGATGACCTCGATCAGCTGGCTCTTGCGCATGCGCGCGGTGCCCCTGATGCCGAGGCCCGACGCGACCTGCTGAAGCTCTGCCAGGACCATGCCGTCGAGGCCGGTGCCGGTGCGGCGTCGCCGTCCGGTGGCAGCCGCGGCGCCCGCGGCGGGGGCACTGGTGTCGACAGAGGTGTCGGCAGCGCCCATCAGATCGGTGGTGTCGCTCACGAAGGGTCCTTCCCTGGAGCGGACGTCGGCCTGTCTGGCTCGGCGACCGGTTGTGCTGTCCGACGACGGTCCTAGGTGTATGGACCGTGCCGGGGCGGTGGTCCGCCGGTAGAGATACGGCGGAGAGAAACGTGCATGAGTGGTTCCGGCGAGAAGCCCCCGAGCTGGAAGCGTGGGAATGTCACGCCGATTCCGGAGCGTGCTCGAAACTGCTGGAAGTGATCAAAGCAGTCGGGGAGGCTCCCGGAAGAAAGGTGGTCCCGAATGGGGACACTGAGCACCGAGCCATGGCGGCTTCGGATGCGCACTCGAGAATAACACTACCGGATCCAACAGACATTCCCCCTCTCAGTCACCGGTGATCGCGCTCTCCCGCGCGGGCGGCCTGCCCTGGCCGCCCGCCCCGGTCGGCTCCGGCTCAGCCGCCCTGGGTTCCCAGCGGAAGTACGCTCGCGCCCGCGGCGTCGAGGGCGAGCCGGTTCGCCGCCCACCCCTCACCCGCGAGCCGCGCGACCTTGTCGGCCGCGCCGTTGTCGACCAGCGCGAGGACCGTGGGGCCCGCGCCGGAGATGACCGCGGGGATGCCGTCCGCCCGCAGTCGGTTGACGAGTGCCACGCTCTCGGGCATCGCCGGGGACCGGTACTCCTGGTGGAGCCGGTCTTCGGTGGCCGGCAGCAGGAACTCGGGACGCCTGGTCAGGGCCTCCACGAGCAGTCCCGCGCGACCCGCGTTGACGGCCGCGTCCACGTGGGGGACGGTGCGCGGCAGCAGGCCGCGCGCGGTCTCCGTCAGGACGGGCCTGGAGGGGACGAAGACCACCGGAACGATGGAATCGGCGGGCTCCATCCGGATCGCCCGGGCGCTGCCGCCGTCCATCCAGGCCAGGGTGAAGCCGCCGAGCAGACAGGCGGCGACGTTGTCGGGGTGGCCTTCGATCTCGGTGGCGAGCTCCAGCAGCGCCGCGTCGTCGAGCCGGCTCTCCCCGCCTATCGTCACGGCGCGGGCGGCGACGATGCCGGCGCAGATCGCGGCGGAGGAGGAGCCGAGGCCGCGGCCGTGCGGGATGCGGTTGGCGCAGACGACCTCCAGGCCGCGCGGCTGGCCGCCCAGCAGGTCGAAGGCGGTGCGCATGGAGCGTACGAGCAGGTGGCTCTCGTCCCGCGGGAGGGTGTCGGCGCCCTCGCCCGCGATGTCGATGTCCAGGCCGGAGTCGGCCACCCGGACGACGACGTCGTCGTAGAGCCCCAGGGCCAGGCCGAGGGCGTCGAAGCCCGGGCCGAGGTTGGCACTGCTGGCGGGGACGCGCACCCGTACGGCGGCGGCGCGGAACGCTGGACCGGCCATCGTCCGATGACACTCCTTGTGACTGTGCGAGATCTACGCTGCCTCGCTGCGAATGTACTTCAGAACGTACGACACCCGAAGGCCCTGGAGGCAGCACCGCGGTCATGTGCGCGGTGGCGGATGTAAGTACAGCGTATCGAAGGAAGGTTCCCTCGCGACATAGGGCGCACGAGAGGCGCACGATGCGTGTCGTCCGCCCGGACCGGCCGGGGCCGCACTTTTGTCGTCGTACGGGATGAGTTGCCGGGTTCCGGGGTCTCGCGACCCCGGAACCCGGCCCTCGGGTGGTGCGTCAGACCAGGCCCAGGCGGACGGCCGCGGCCTCGGCGTCCACCGGGACGGTGACCGGCTGCGGGGCGCCGGCGATCGCCCAGTCGGGGTCCTTCAGGCCGTTGCCGGTGACGGTGCACACGATCGTCTGGCCGGGGTCGACCAGGCCCTGCTCGGCGGCCTTGAGCAGGCCGGCCACGGAGGCGGCCGAGGCCGGTTCGACGAAGACGCCCTCCTGGGAGGCCAACAGCCGGTAGGCAGCCAGGATCTGACGGTCCGTCACTTCGTCGATGAAGCCGCCCGACTCGTCCCGCGCGGCGAGCGCGTAGTCCCAGGAGGCCGGGTTGCCGATCCGGATCGCCGTGGCGATGGTGTGCGGCTCCTTGACGACCTCGCCGCGCACGATGGGCGCGGAGCCGGAAGCCTGGAAACCCCACACGCGGGGCGTACGGGAGGCCAGGCCGTCGGCCTTGTACTCCTTGAAGCCCTTCCAGTACGCGGTGATGTTGCCGGCGTTGCCGACGGGCAGCACGTGGACGTCCGGGGCGTCACCGAGCGCGTCGACGATCTCGAAGGCGGCCGTCTTCTGGCCCTCGATGCGTACCGGGTTGACCGAATTGACCAGTGCCACCGGGTAGTTGTCGGAGAGCGCGCGGGCCAGGTCGAGGCAGTCGTCGAAATTGCCGTCCACCTGGAGGATCTTGGCGCCGTGCACGAGGGCCTGGCCCATCTTGCCGAGCGCGATCTTGCCGCGGGGCACCAGCACCGCGCACACCATGCCGGCGCGCACCGCGTAGGCGGCGGCCGAGGCCGAGGTGTTGCCGGTGGAGGCGCAGATGACGGCCTTGGCGCCTTCCTCCTTGGCCCGGGTGATCGCCATGGTCATGCCGCGGTCCTTGAAGGACCCGGTGGGGTTCGCCCCCTCGACCTTGAGGTGCACCTCGCAGCCGGTGCGCTCGGAGAGCACCTGCGCGGGGACGAGGGGAGTGCCACCCTCGCGGAGCGTGACCACGGGAGTCCGGTCCGTCACCGGCAGGCGGTCCCGGTACTCCTCGATGATGCCGCGCCACTGGTGGGTGCGATTGCTGCTCATGGGTCCTTACTCCCCTTCAACACGCATGATGCTGGCGACACCGCGGACGGTGTCCAGCTTCCGCAGTGCCTCGACGGTCCCGGAGAGGGCGGCGTCGGGCGCGCGGTGGGTGACGACGACGAGGGAGGCCTCATTGCCGACCCCGTCCGGTCGTCCTTGCTGTCGTACGGTATCGATGGAGACGCCGTGCTCCGCGAAGGTCGTCGCCACCTGGGCGAGGACGCCCGGCTTGTCCGCCACGTCGAGGCTGATGTGGTAGCGGGTGACGACGTCCCCCATGGTGCTGACCGGCAGCTGGGTGTAGGCCGACTCGCCCGGCCCCGTCGCCTCGGCGAGCTTGTTGCGGCAGACGGCGACCAGGTCGCCGAGGACCGCGGAGGCGGTGGGCGAACCGCCCGCGCCCGGTCCGTAGAACATCAGCTGTCCGGCGGCGTCCGCCTCGACGAACACCGCGTTGTACGCCTCGCGGACGGAGGCGAGGGGGTGCGTCAGCGGGATCATGGCGGGGTGCACGCGGGCGGTCACCGACCGGCCGTCCGCGGCGCGCTCCAGGATCGCCAGGAGCTTGATGGTGCAGCCCATGCGCTTGGCGGAGGCGAAGTCGGCGGCGCTGACCTCGGTCATGCCCTCGCGGTAGACGTCGTCGAGGCGCACCCGGGTGTGGAAGGCGATGCCGGCCAGGATCGCGGCCTTGGCGGCGGCGTCGTAGCCCTCGACGTCGGCGGTGGGGTCGGCCTCGGCGTACCCGAGGGCCGTGGCCTCGTCGAGCGCCTCCTGGTAGCCGGCGCCGGTGGAGTCCATCTTGTCGAGGATGAAGTTCGTGGTGCCGTTCACGATGCCCATGACGCGGTTGATCTTGTCGCCCGCGAGGGACTCGCGCATCGGGCGGACCAGCGGGATCGCACCGGCGACGGCGGCCTCGTAGTACAGGTCCAGCCCGTGCTGCTCGGCGGCCGCGTGCAGGGCGGCGCCGTCCTGGGCCAGCAGCGCCTTGTTGGCGGAGACGACGGAGGCGCCGTTCTCGAAGGCGGTGGTGATGAGGGTGCGGGCGGGCTCGATGCCGCCGATGACCTCGATGACCACGTCGATGTCGCCGCGTTTGAGGAGGGCGGTCGCATCGGTGGTGATGAGCGCCGGGTCGATGCCCTCGCGCACCTTGGAGGGCCGGCGCACGGCCACGCCCGCGAGCTCGACGGGCGCACCGATCCTCTGCGTGAGGTCGTCGGCGTGCGTCGTCATGATGCGCGCCACCTCTGAGCCGACCACTCCACAGCCCAGCAGCGCCACCTTCAGCGGACGCGTACGCATCATTCGACCTACGCCTTTCGTCTTCCATCAGTACCCCGCGCGCGGTTTGCCCGCGGGGTGGAACCAGTCTCACTCAATGGACATCAGTTTCCACCCTCGGTCCATTGAGTGAGACGCCTATTTTGGGGGCCTTGGGCCTTCCCTCAGAAATATGGGAATCATCCGAGGTCGAGACGCAGGAGATCTTCCTCCGTCTCGCGCCGCACGATCACCCGGGCCTGTCCGTCGCGCACGGCGACGACGGGCGGGCGGAGCGCGTGGTTGTAGTTGCTGGCCATGGAGCGGCAGTACGCGCCGGTGGCCGGGACGGCGAGGAGGTCGCCGGGGGCGAGGTCGGCGGGCAGGAAGGCGTCCTTCACGACGATGTCGCCGCTCTCGCAGTGCTTGCCGACGACGCGGACGAGCATGGGCTCGGCGTCGGAGGTGCGGGAGACGAGGGTGACGGAGTACTCGGCGTCGTAGAGGGCGGTGCGGATGTTGTCGGACATCCCGCCGTCGACGCTCACGTACGTCCGCAGTCCTTCGAGCGGCTTGATGGTGCCGACCTCGTAGAGGGTGAAGGCGGTGGGACCGACGATGGCGCGGCCCGGTTCGACGGAGATCCGGGGCGCGCGCAGGCCCGCGCTCTCGCATTCCCGCGCCACGATCTCGGTGAGCGCCTTGGCGATCTCGTGGGGCTCGCGCGGGTCGTCGTCGCAGGTGTAGGCGATGCCGAGGCCGCCGCCGAGGTCGATCTCGGGCAGCTCGACGCCGTGCTCGTCGCGGACGGCGGCCAGCAGCCGCACGACGCGCTTGGCGGAGACCTCGAAGCCGGCCATGTCGAAGATCTGCGAGCCGATGTGGGAGTGGATGCCGAGCAGCTCCAGCGAGTCGTGCCCGAGGGCGCGCCGGACGGCTTCGGCGGCGGAGCCGTCGGCCACCGCGATACCGAACTTCTGGTCCTCGTGGGCGGTCGCGATGAATTCGTGGGTGTGCGCCTCGACGCCGACGGTGACGCGGATCTGCACGGGCTGGCGTACGCCCAGTTCACGGGCGGTGTGCGCGACGCGGGCGATCTCCTGGAAGGAGTCGAGGACGATGCGCCCGACGCCGGCCTCGACGGCGCGCCGGATCTCGTGCGCGGACTTGTTGTTGCCGTGGAAGGCGATCCGCGCGGCGGGCATGCCCGCGGCGAGGGCGGTGGCCAGCTCCCCGCCGGAGCACACGTCAAGGTTGAGCCCCTCTTCCTCCAGCCACTTCACGACGGCCTTGGAGAGGAACGCCTTGCCGGCGTAGAAGACGTCGGCGTCGCTGCCGAAGGCGTGGGCCCAGGCCCGGCAGCGCGCGCGGAAGTCCTCTTCGTCGAGGAAGTAGGCGGGGGTGCCGAACTCGGCGGCGAGGTCGGTCACTTCGATCCCGCCGACGCGGACGACGCCGTCGTCGCCGCGGCGGACGGTACGGGCCCACACCTTCTCGTCGAGTGCGTTCAGGTCGGCGGCCGGCGGGGAGTAGTGCCCCTCGGGAAGGACGTCGGCGTGACGGGGTCCGGCGGGGTGCGCGGAACGGCTCATCGGTCTCTCTCTTCACTCTTCACAGGCGTTCGGGTGCGTCCATGCCGAGCAGGGCCAGGCCGCCGGCCAGCACCGACCCGGCGGCTTCGGCAAGAGCCAGCCGGGCCCGGTGGGCGGCCGAGGGTTTCTCGTCGCCCCGGGGCAGGACGCGGTACTGGAAGTCGAGAGCCGCGTCCGCGAGCTCGACGAGGTGGCGGGTGAGCCGCTCGGGGGCCCGGTGGTGCGCGGCGGCTTCGAGGACGAGGGGGTGGTCGGCGAGGACGCGCAGCAGGTGGGGGGCGTCGGGGACGTCTGCGGGGGCGGGGGCGAATCCGAGGTCGGCCGCGCCCCGCAGCAGGGCCCGGCTGCGGGCGAAGGCGTAGCGCACCCGGAAGAACTCGCTGTCCTCGCTCTGCACGAGCAGCAGCGGGGAGAACTCGGGCGTCTCCCGGGCGGGCACGCTGAGCACGGCCCAGCGGACGGCGTCGGCCCCGAACCGGGCGACGACGTCCCCGTCCCGCCGGGCGATGGGGGCGATGGGGGCGATGCGGAGGGGCGGGGCCTGCTCGTGCCCAGGGGGCGGCTGAGGCTGCTCGCGCCCAGGGGGCGGCTGGGTCTGCTCGCGCCCAGGGGTCGGCTGGGTCTGGAGAATCCGTGCGACGGCCCCGTACAGGAGGCGCTCACGCAGCCCGCGGGCGTCGTCGGCGACGGCGAGGGGTTCGGTGGGAAGGCGCGGGTGGCTCCCGGGCAGACCCCGGATGACGAGGGGGGCGGAGAGGGGCGGGAGCACGAAGTTCACGAACCCGGCCCCGGTGACCTCGACGCGCTCGATCCCGGGCACCGCTGCGAGCCGCCGGGCGAGCACCCGGGCCACATCGGCGGGCCGCATGCCGGCCGCCTTCGCGATCTGGAACGCGACGGGACTGGCGTACTCCCCGACCCCACCGGGCCGCGTCCGCTCCACGACGACCCGCCCGGGCACGGCCACGTCTCCCCCGAGCTCTCCGCCCTCGACGGCGCACCGCAGGGCGCGCACGACGGCACGGGGGAGGTCGGCGGGATTCACGAGACCCACCCTAGGGGAAACCCCGCCCCATCCCACGAAGGGTTTCGCCATGTGAACAGACCCCGCCCGGAACCGGGCGCCGGGAGCGGCGGCAGACGGCAATCGAGAAAGACGCGAGGAAGAAAAAAAGAAGACAGGAAAAGGAAACGAGAACAAAGGAATGGCGAACGGACGAAGGACGAAGGACGAAGGACTATCCCCGGCCTCTGCCGGCGGGAGTCCCTCTCCTCCCGTCGCGCCGTTCCCGACCCTCGACGAGCCGTCGCACGACCCGCACCAGCTCGGCGGGCTCGAACGGCTTGGCGACAAACGCGTCCACCCCGGCCGCGAAGCCGCTGTCCACCTCGTGGTGGGTACAGGCACTCACGATCGCCACGGGCACGTCTCTGGTCCGCGGGTCGGCACGCAGCTGCGCCGCCGCCCCGAACCCGTCCAGCCGGGGCATGACCACATCGAGGGTGATGGCATCGGGACGCACGTCGTGCACGACGTCCAGACACTCGGCACCATCGTTCGCGGTCACGACCTCGAAGCCCTCCAGCTCGAGATTGACCTTGATCAGCTGCCGGATGACCTTGTTGTCGTCGACAACAAGCACCCGGCCCGAGATGCCTGGCACAACTCGAGAGTAGGTCGACCCGAGCCCCCGCGTCCGGGTTTTCCCCACTTCCACCCCGTGCGGGCGACCCACCCCCCTCTCCCCCGCAAACCGGTTCCTGATCACCCCGGCGAAGCTGGTAGTGTTCAACCCGTCGCCGCACAGCGAACGACGCGCCCCCGTAGCTCAGGGGATAGAGCAACGGCCTCCGGAGCCGTGTGCGCAGGTTCGAATCCTGCCGGGGGCACTTACTGTGTAAGTGTCACAAGACCCCGCCCTCAGCGGAAACGCTGAGAACGGGGTCTTTGCGTATGCGCGGCCAACTGCCGTGCTGTGCAGGCGCACGACAGCCTCTGCCGCCGCCCGTCCTCGGCCCAGGCCTCGCCGGAACCTCGCAGGTCAGCCCCGGCGATGCGAAGGCGCACAGGATTCACCCAGGGGCCTTGCCCGCGACTGCTCGGCTCTCACGCGTACTTGCGGAGCACCTCCTCGATGCGGTGGTTACCGACCTCCTGCCGACCGTCGGGGCACTTCGCGCAGCGGCGGTGTGGTGCACATGCAGCTACGCGCGGGGCCGGGGAGACCGGGTCGGGGCGCCGGCGATCTGTCCCGCGCTTGACGGGCGTTCGTCAGCCGGGAGTGCCGAGGAGCCGGGTCGCAAGGGTGCGGGCGCTGGCCGGGATGCCGCGGACCGGTTCGCCGTACGGGGGGTGGGCCTGGTCCAGGGTGGGGAGGAGGCTGCGGGCGCGTTCGGACGGGGCTCGGTCGAGGACGGTGGTGCCGGTCTCGGCTTCCTGGGTGGGGGCGTAACCGGCGGCGCGCAGGGCCGTGAGGGTCTCCTCGGGAGGGGCGGTGGAGATCAGGACGGTGGGGGCGATCCGGCGCAGGCGGAGTGTGGCCAGGCCGCGGACCTGGGCCACCTCGGCGATCAGGGCGGTGTCGTCGGAGCGGATGCAGCAGGCGGAGCGGACGACCTTGAGCTGTCCGTGGGTGCGGGCGGTGTCCTTGATCGTGTAGGCCAGCGGTTGCGGGAGCGGGGTGTCGCGCTCGCTCGCGGCGGTGAGGCGGTCGAGGAGTTCGTCGGCGCTCCAGCCCGCGTCGAGGGCGCGTCGTACGGAGGCGGCCGTGATCCGCCAGACCACCGCGTGTCCCTCGGACTCGATGTCGCCGGCGGTGGACAGCAGGTCGGCGAGGGCGGGCGCCGGTGCGCCGGTGACGGTGGCGGTCAGGTCGCTCTGGAAGCGGGCGGTGACGCTGGGCTCGGGCAGGGCCGTGTAGAGGGCTTCGCGAAGGGTGGTCACCGCCCGGGCCAGCGCGGGGCGGGGGGTGAGGTCCTCGCCCAGGCCCTCGGAGCCGCGGGCGGCCGGGTCGGCGCCCGCTCCGGGCACGGCCGGGTAGTGGTGGGCGGCGCCCGCCTCCAGCAGGCGGGCGAGGGCGCGTCCGACGGGGGTGAGCGCACCGTGGGCGACCACGCCGAGCAGGGCCGCCTCTTCCAGGGTGGTGGCCAACCGGTCGAGCAAATCGTCGCCACCGGTCAGGGTTCCGGCGTCGTCCATGGCCAGGTGAGTGCGGAGGGCGGGCCGGAACCACGCGGCCAGGGCCAGGAGTTCGGCGTATCCCTGGGCGTCCCCGGTCAGACCGTGGCCGTCGGGGAGGGTGGCGAGAGCCCGCAGTACTCCCGTGCGCAGGGTCACGGCTTCCTCGTCGCTCGGGCTGATGAGCGCGACCGGGGTCTCGTCGGGGTCCGGCCAGTGGCTGAGGACTTCGGGGACCACGGCCCAGGCGGCCAGCAGCGGCAGCAGCTTGCCCGCGGCCGGGGCGGCGGCCCAGGCGTCGTAGCGGTCGGTGGGGAGCAGCCGGGCTGAGGGCTTGGGGGACTTGGGGTGCTGACGGCGGCCCCGGGCCGCCGGAGCCGGGGCCGGCTCGTCGTCCCGGGGTGCGGCGAGGCCGGCGTTCACGGCGAGGTCGAGCCACAGCCGGGTGTCGGCCTCGTGCGCCCCAGCCGCCTTGGCCAGCCGCCGGGTGTCCCGTACGGCGATCCCGCCCGCCTTGCGGATCGCGACGGGCTGGGCGGCCAGCGCCCGCAGGACCAGCTCGGCCCGCCAGGCAGCCGCCGCAGCGGCCGCGGCGCCCTCGCCCTCCCAGCCGGGCGGCAGCGGCGCGGTGGCGGTCAGTGGCTCCGCCTCCAGCCGGGGGCTGGGTGCTGCGCCCTCATCGCGGAGCGCACGGGCGACCTCGTACGGAAGCTCCACGAGGTCGAGGCCGACGGGGACCAACAGCCCGCGCGCGGCCAGCCAGTCCGTGCCCTCGTCGCCGCTGCCGCCCTCTCGGAAGACGTACTTGGAGTCCGGGCCCGCGTACTGCGCCCCGGACCGGCTGATGAAGCAGTGCGTGCGCAGCAGTGGCGGGCCCGGAACCAGGTGGTCCAGCAGTTCCCTTGCCCGCGAGGGGGCGTCAGCCACGAGAGCCCGTACCCTGGCGGGGTCGGCGAGCAGGGCGGTGATCAGATCCTGTGCCTGGTCGCGGGTACGGGCCGCGCCCTCGCCGAAGAGGGTTGCGGCGATCCGCTTGACCTCCGGGGCGTTGTAGGCGGAGGTCAGCAGCCGGTCGGCGGTGCGCCCGTAGCCGTCGAATCCGGCGGCCCGGACGTGAAGCAGTGGCGGCAGCGCCAGTTTCCCCTTGGGCGCGGGGAGCAACAGTGCTCGCTCCCGTAGCGAGGCGAGGGCCCGCTCCGCGAGCCGGCGTTTCTCCCCCGGCTCGAACCAGGCCAGTACGTCCCGCTCCGGCACCAGTCGGTCTGCGGGCTCGACCGGGGCCACGGGCCGGTGCTGCTGCCAGGGATACCGGGGCCCGTCCTCGACCTCGCCACCGGCCACGGGACCGTGCCGCTCCAGGGCCAGAGCGGCGATGGAGGCGAGCAGTTCCAATTCTCCGGCGGTGCCCGACATCAGGCCCTGGCCCACCGAGTCGTCGGTGAGCAGGTGTTCGGCAAGCTCGCGAAGGGTGGTGACCCGCCGGTACCCGGAGGCGAGCGGCAGATCCCGCTCTTCCAACAGGACGGTCAGGCGCTCGGAATCCAGGGTGCCGAGCCATTTCGCCAGGGCGGTGCGCGCGTTCACCCGGCCAGCCTAGTGCCGGGCGATCACCCCGCACGGGTGAATCGGGCCCCTTCCCGACACCGGCTCGGCCGGGTGACGGCGCAGGCCCTCGCCCCCGGCGCGGCGCCGTCATCCAGGTCTGCCCGGGTCCCGGGCGGCCCCCTTCGAGGCACGGCAGGCCGCGGCGGCGTTGCGAGACGGGGTGCCGGGCCGCGCGGCAGCGGGTGGGCTCGGGGCTCGGGACAGCTTCGTCGCCCGCGCCGCCTTCGCCGTCGTGGCCGCTCCCCCGATGGGCTAGTCGTCCAGGGCGCGCTTGAGCTCGGCCTTGTTCATGTCCGAGCGGCCGTGGATGTTGCGGCGCCGGGCCTCGGCGTAGAGCTGGTCGTACGTGGGCCCCTGGGCGCCGGAGTGGGAGTGGAGGCCCCCGCGGCGGGACGAGGACATGTCCTCCAGGGACTCCTTGCTGGCGGTCTTCGACTCGCCGGCCCGGGCGCGCTCCTTGTTGACCGTGCGGGCGGCGATCTCCTCGGCCTTCTCCTCGGACTCGCCGCGCTGCTGCACGCTCTCCTTGATGTGCTCGTACTGGCGTTCGCGCTTGGGGGAAGATCCGCGGGGCATGGCCGCCGCCTCCTTGCGTTCGGGTGGGCCGGTGGATGTGCCGGGCACGTGGGGCGGTTACCCCGCTTGCAGCAACGTATCCGGGCCTGAGAGGCGCATACCCTCACAAAGTGCGGGAAACTAAGGGTATGGACACGACCCTGAGCGTGGACTCGACCCTGACCGACATCGCGTGGTTCCTGGTCGTGGGCATTGCCGTTGCGGGCTTCCTGATCGGCGCCTTCTGGCTGGGCAAGAGGATTCGCGCGCAGGAACCCGCGCCTCCCACGGCCGAGAGCCAGCCGCACCTGCCCGAGGGCGGCGCGGTCTACGAGGTGCGGGAGGAACGGGACCACGTGGAGATCCCCGAAGGCGGTCTGCGGCCGCACGAGATGCAGGGCTACGGGAACTTCGGCTCGACCACCTCCGCCCACCCCGACGAGGTCCGGGCGGAGCGGGAGGCCGGGCACAAGCAGTCGGATGGCCCGTTCCCGCACGCCCAGCCGGGCGCTCCCCCGGACGCGGGACGCGGCGCCCACAGCTGACTCCCCCGGTCCCGGCCTGTCCCCTCTCCTCCCCTCTCCTCCCCTCTCCTCCCCTCTACGCACGCTCCCCCTCCAGTCACCTTCACCCCCCTCTGGCCCGCGCCGTCCGCGCGGGTCAGAGTTCTGTCCGCAGCCGCAGCACTTCGGGCGGCGGGTGGCGTGCCGAGGTGTGCCGGACCTCCGCCGTCAGCGGCGGGTCGAGCGGCCGGTAGGGCACTTCCCCCAGCCCGATCGCGGTGACGGTCGCGCCCGCCGGGGCCGCCGCCCCGCGCGCGCTCACGACGGCGGCCAGTTCGGCGCGCAGCGCCGCCGTCAGCGGGCTGGACACCAGGGGGGTCTCGTCCCCGACCGGCAGGACGAGCACCAGGGCGAGCGGGCGGCGCGGGGTTCCGGTGAAGCCGACCACCGCCGCGTCGCGCACGTCCGTGTGGCGCAGCTTCTGCCAGCCGCGCCGCCCGGCAGGGTAGGTCTGGTCCAGCCGCTTGACGACCAGGCCCTCGATGCCGCTGGCCGGCAGGGTCTCGTACCAGGTGGCGGCCAGCTCCGGGTCGGTCGTCATCGGCACCGGCTGGAGCGGCGGCCCCAGTGGCAGCAGCAGGTCGACCAGGGCGGCGCGGCGGCGCTCGTAGGTACGCCCGCGCAGGTCGAGCCCGGCCAGCTCCAGTACGTCGAAGGCGGCGTATGACGCCGGGAGGGTCTGGGCCAGCACGGTGGCCCGGGCGGCCGTGGCGGCGGCGCGGCGCTGGACGAGCGCGAAGTCCGTGCGGCCCCCGTGCCAGACCACGACCTCCCCGTCGAGCACGGTCCCGGCGGGCAGCAGGCGCGCGGCTGCCGCCAGGTCGGGGAAGGCGCTGGTCACGATCCGGCCGGAGCGCGCCTGGAGGGCCACATCCGTCTCCGAGCGCACGACGACCATGCGGTGGCCGTCGAACTTCGGCTCGTACGCCAGCCCGGCGCCGCGCGGCAGGGTGCGTACGGCGGCGGCCAGCGCGACGCGGATCACGGGCGGCCTCCCCGCGCCGGCGGGAGCGGGCCGGCCCGGCCGGGATCGGTCAGGGGTGCGAACAGGTCCCCGTCACGGGCGAGCCGGGGTGCGATGTCGTCGGCGAGGAAGACCAGGTCGTCGGGGGTCCGGCAGCCTTCGACCTCCTCCCAGGAGATCGGGGCGGAGACCATGGGCCGGGCCCGCGCGCGCAGGGTGTAAGGCGCGGCGGTGGTCTTCGCGGCGGCGTTCTGGCTGTGGTCGACGAAGACCTTGCCGGGGCGCAGGGCCTTGGCCATGCGGTGGACGACCAGGTCGGGGAGTTCGCGCTCGGCTTCCTGTGCGAGCTGCTTGGCGTATGCGGACACCTGCTCGGACGGGGTCGGCTCCAGGGGGACGGCCAGGTGCATGCCCTTGGAGCCGGAGGTCTTGGCGTAGGCGTGCAGGCCGTCGGCGGCGAGGCGGTCGCGGAGCCAGAGCGCGACGGCGCAGCACTCGACGACGGTGGCGGGGGCGCCGGGGTCGAGGTCGAGGACCATCCGGTCGGCGGCGGCCGGGGCCCCGGCGGGCCACTGGGGGGTGTGGAACTCCACGACGAGGTTGGCGCACCACATGAGGGTGGCCATGTCGGCGACGACGAGCTGGTGGGCGGAGAGGTCCTCGGAGCGGGGCACGGGGGTGGTCTTCACCCAGTCGGGTGTGCCGGGGGGCGGGTTCTTGGTGAAGAAGAGCTGGCCGTCCGGGCCGTCCGGATAGCGCAGGAAGGACGCCGGGCGGTCGTGGACGTGGGCCAGGAACGGGCCCGCGACGGTCGCGTAGTAGTGGAGCACCTCGCCCTTGGTGAAGCCGGTCTCCGGATAGAGGACCTTGTCGAGGTTGCTGAGCGCGATGCGACGGCCCTCCACCAATGTGATCGGCGTCATAGGATGAGATTGCCATGAAATGGGAGGAACTGTGCGATCCATTTGGAACGGGGCGATTTCTTTCGGCCTGGTCAGCATTCCGATCAAGCTCGTGAACGCCACCGAGAGCCACTCGATCTCCTTCCGCCAGATCCACCTGGCCGACGGCGGGCGCATCCGGTACCGCAAGGTGTGCGAGCTGGACGGCGAGGAGTTGTCGGGCGGCGAGATCGGCAAGGGGTATGAGGAGGCCGACGGCTCGATCATCCCGATCACGGACGAGGACCTGGCGCAGCTGCCGATCGCGACGGCCAGGACGATCGAGATCATGTCGTTCGTACCGGCGGACGAGATCGATCCGCTCCAGATGGACGCGGCGTACTACCTGGCGGCGAACGGACCGACGGCGGCGAAGCCGTACACGCTGCTGCGGGAGGCGCTGAAGCGGAGCCGGAAGGTGGCCATCGCGAAGTACGCGCTGCGGGGGCGGGAGCGGCTGGGCATGCTGCGGGTCGTCGACGACGTGATCGCGATGCACGGGCTGCTGTGGCCGGACGAGATCCGGGTGCCGGAGGGGGTGGCGCCGGAGGCGGACGTGTCGGTACGGGATGCCGAACTGGACCTGGCGGACGCGCTGATGGCGACGCTGGGCGAGGTCGAGATGTCCTCGCTGCACGACGGCTACCGGGAAGCGGTGGAGGCGATGATCACGGCGAAGGCGGGCGGGGCGTTCGAGCCGTCGGAGGCGGTGGCCGAGCCGGCCGGGGGCCAGGTGATCGACCTGATGGCGGCGCTGGAGAAGAGCGTGCAGGCGGCGAAGGCGTCGCGGGGCGAGGCGGGGGCGGACGCCGGCGGGGGCGGCGGGGGCGGAGGCGGCGGCGGGACGGAGGCGGAGGTGACGCCGATCCGGCGCAAGTCGGCGGCGGCCGCGCCGAAGGCGGTGGGCGGGAAGAAGTCGACGGCGACGACCGCGAAGAAGACGGCGTCGGCGGCGGCATCGGCTGCCAGGAAGACCACCGGGAGCAAATCGGCCAAGTCGGCCAAGTCGGCCAAGCCGGTGAAGACGGTGAAGACAGCGGCCGAGCCGGCGAAGTCCGCCAAGTCCGGCAGGTCGGCCAAGGCGACGTCGGCCAAGTCGGCTTCGACGTCGGCGGCGGCGAAGACGGCCGCCGCCGCACCGGCGAAGAAGACCACCGCGGCCCGCAAACGGGCCTCGGCCTGAGGACGCGGCGCGGGGCGGGACGGGGACCGGACCGCTGCCGCTCGGGCCCGGAAACGGCGCGGGAACCGGTCCCGGGGTCGGGCCGAGGGCGGCCGACGCCGGAAGGCTCGTCCCCGACCGGTCGCCCCGACGCCCTGCGCCTTGCCGCCCGCGCCCGGTCGAACGCGGCCGGTCGAACGCGGCCGGTCGAACGCGGCCGGTCGCCGTGACTGAACGATCACGCCTGACCGACCGCGCCGGGCAGCCCATGTCCGGCCGCCCGCCCGCGGCCGACCGTGGCGCCTGGCCGCGCGTGCTTGACCGGTCCCGCCGCGCCGTGTGCGAGGGCTATGGCAACCAGGTGCGGACGTCCCGGGCCTGGGTGAACAGGGCCTCTATGTCCGGGGGTTTGAGGGCGGGCGGGAGCGCGGCGAGGTCCGCGGCGGCCGTCGGGGGCTGGAGGACGCGCACGTCACGCAGGCTCGGAGCCACCTCGACCCGGGAGGCGTCGGCCACCGCCAGGGCCGGGGTGACCTGTGTCGTCAGGGCGCGCGTGGCGTGGGCCGCCGCGCCGCGGAGCCGGCGCGGGTCGGGGCGGGGCTCCGTACGGCCCACGGTGACCAGCAGGTCGCCCACCACGACGCGCTGGCGGCGGCCGGGAACCGCGCGGACGCAGAAGACGCCGGCCGGACCGATGAGCAGGTGGTCGATGCGGCCCAGGCCCGGGACCGGCACGCAGTGCAGGGCCCGCCAGCCGTCGGCCTCCAGCGCGTCAAAGGCGTCTCCCGCGCGCTGCTGCGCCGCCAGTTCCTGGCGCAGCCGGTGCCGGGCGCGGGTGCCCGCCGGGCCGTGTTCCAGCTCCCCCAGCAGACTCTCGCCGGGGCGGTTCGGGGCCAGGTCCGCGTCCGGCGGGAGGGCCAGGGCCAGCAGGCAGGCGGCTGTGGGGACGGGCGGGGGCCCGATGGTGACCGGTCCGCTCAGGTAGGGCCGCAGCGCCCGCAGGACCGCCTCGCGGTGGTCGTCCGCGAGGATGCTGATCCGGTTCGCCTGCCGGTCGTACCAGGCCACCGCCTGCCCGTCGGGCAGGTTGACGTACAGCCTTCCGCGGCCGGGCCGGCCGCCGGGCAGCACTCTCAGACCCCTCATGGCCCTCACCCCCGCCGTCCATGGGAGCAGCCGGGGCGGCGCACGGCAATCCCCCGGTGGTGTAACGACTCTGACGGGACCCTGCGACATCGCTGTTACAGAAATGGGGCGCTGCCGCAACGGCCGGAGCCTAGGTTGGTGCCCGCCTGGAGACGCCAGGTCCTGACCAGCCCCGAGGGGTTCCCGTGAGTACCGTCAGCCGCCGCACTCTCGTTCGCGCCGCCGCCGTGACCGCATGTGCCGGGAGCCTGCTGGCGCTGCCGGCCGTCACGGCCCTGGCCGAGGGGGTGCCGGCGGCCTCGGCCGCGCACTCGGCGGGTCCGCAGCGGATCCTGGTCAAGACCCTCTCCCTCGCGGACGGCACTTCCACGGCGCGGGTCTACCGTGTGGCCGAGGGCGCCTACCAGGCCGACATCCTGACGTCCGAAGGCGTGCGGGCAGCCACCCTGACCAGCCACGACGGCATCACCGGCTTCGGTGGTTCCGGCGAGCTGCACGCGGCGCTGGACTCCGGCGGCCGGCTGACGTCCTGGGTGGGCGGGGCGCCCGCTCCGGGCGTCGCCCATGCCGTCGCGGGTGACGGCTACAAGACGGGTACGCGCAGCGGCCACGTCGTTCCCGCGTCCGCGCCGAAGGCGGCGGACAGCGCGGGCCGGGCCGTTGCCGACGGGCCGGTCGGGGCACTGCACCTGAACCCGCAGGCCGACGGCCCGGGCGAGGGCCTGCTGCTGCTCGCCGCGGGCGGCGGCATCGCGGCGGTCGGCGCCGCCGGGCTCGGCTTCGCGATGCTGCGGCGCGGGCGGACCGAGGGCTGAGGCAGGCCGTCCGCCAAGTGCGGGGCGAGCCGGGGACGGGGCGCGGGCCGGCCGGGCTGCGTGCCGCGGCGGGGCCGGGGCCCGGGCAGGGCAAGGGCGCACGGCGTGGACACGGGACGTGGACCTGGACCTGGACCTGGACATCGTGGTCACCGCCGCTGAACAAACAGGGTGAATCTACGCATAAGGTTGGTGCGATCGACCGGATTTCAGACCGCCGCAGAACAGGAGGAGGCCGGCCTTGAGGATGTTTCCCTTCCGACCGGCCGCCTGCTCCGCGATGTCCGCGAAGCCCGCGCTCGCACTGTGTGCCCTGCTGCTGCCCGTGCTGACGGCCTGCGGCGACACCGGCGGCCTGGCCGGGGCCGGTGCGACGCCGACCGCGAGCGGGCCCGTACACCTGTGGCCCGGCCGCGAGGGCGCCGTCGTACCGCCGGCCGATCCGGGGGGCGCACCGCCGCAGTACGTGCAGGGGATCCCGCCCGTGCGGGACCAGAACGTGCACGACGTCGATCCGGTGGCCCTCGTACAGGCGGAACTGCGGACCCACCCGAACGCCGATGTGGGCCCCGACGGGATGCCGCCCGAGACCGCGGCCGCGATCCGCGACTGCGGCAAGGAGGGCGTGGAGCCGGGAGCGTGCCCGGTGCGGACGCCGTACTACCGCGATCTCACGGGCAACGGCCGGGACGAGCTGATCGTCGGCATCGACTTCCCCGACAAGATGATGTCGGTGCGGGTCTACACGGCGGACGCGGACGGCCGGCTCAACCGGATCATGGCCACCACCCAGACCGTCGTCGCGGTGGAGCTGGCCGGGCAGGACGTGGTCCTGCGGGTGCCGAGCGGGAACAACGGCTACGAGCTGAGCACGGCCTGGTCCTGGGACGAGAAGCAGCGCACCATGCTGCCGACGCGCGAGCAGATCGTACGGGTACCAGCGCGTCCGCCCGCGGCGAGCCCGGTCCCGGGCACGAGCACGAGCCCCGGCGGCACCGGGCCGGGATCCGTGCCGGAAGCCCGGCCGGGATCCGGGGCGGGATCCGGTACGGGCCCAGGCCCGGGCCCTGGCTCTGCGCCGGGCACGCCATGAGGATGCGGCTGCCCGCGTGGACGGCGACGCTGACCTGGAAGTCGGCGTGCTTCATCGTGGTCATGTGCTGTGCGCTGGCGGCCGTCCTCGGTGCGCTCGTGCACGTGGAGGTGACCCGGCAGACGGTGGCCGCGGCGCGCGACAAGGCGCTCGAGAAGCTGCACGACGCCTCCCTCGCGTACGAGGCGGGCGAGGCCCTGCCGCCGGAGACGGGGCTGGATCCGGCCGGGCTGCCGCCGCAGCTGCGGGCGCTGGCGGTCGGCGGGCACCGCGGCACGGTGCTCGCCGACCACCAGGGCCACCCCACGATGTGGGCGGCCGCGCCCGCCGACGGCCGGGCGCTGGCCACCGCCGTCGACTACGGGCAGAGCGCGCGCACGATCAGCGGGCTCGACACCGCGATCATCGGGTCGTCGGCCCTGGCGATCGGCGGCACGCTGCTGTTCGGCGCCTTCGCGGTGACACGGGTGACGCGGCGGCTGCACCAGACGGCGACCGTGGCCCGGCGGATCACGCAGGGCGACTTGGACGCGCGGGTCGACGACCCGCGAACGAAGAACCCCTCGCGGGCGCAGGACGAGGTGTCGACCGTGGCCGGGGCACTGGACACGATGGCGGGGAGCCTTCAGGCGAAGCTGGAGGGCGAGCAGCGGTTCACGGCGGACGTGGCACACGAGCTGCGCACGCCGCTGACCGGTTTGCAGGCGGCGTCCGAGCTGCTGCCCGAGGGGCGGCCGACGGAGCTGGTGCGGGAGCGGGTGCGCACGATGCGGCAGCTGACGGAGGACCTGCTGGAGATCTCGCGGCTGGATTCGCGCAGCGAGGCGGTGGAGACCGATCTGCACCAGCTGGGGCGGCTGGCGCGCCGGGTGGTGCGGGCGTCGGGGACGGCGACGGAGGTGGTGGTCCTGCGCGACGCGCACGTGGAGACGGACCGGCGCAGGCTGGAGCGGGTGCTGGGGAACCTGGTGGCCAACGCGCACCAGCACGGGCGGGGTCCGGTGGTGCTCACCGTGGACGGGCCCGTGGTGACGGTACGGGACCACGGGGACGGCTTCCCCGACTACCTGCTGGCGCACGGGCCACAGCGGTTCCGCAGCGGGGGGAAGGGGCACGGGCTGGGGCTGACGATCGCCGTCGGGCAGGCGGAGGCCATCGGGGCGCGGCTGGACTTCAGGCGGGCCGCGGGGGGCGGGGGGCTGGCGGTACTCACCCTGCCGTGACCCCTCCGGGGGTGGTCGGCGGGGTACGGGGCTTCCGGTTCCGGGGGGGGTTCGCTAGTCCGGGCGACGGGCTACGGCTGCGCGGGGGCGGGGGGCGCGGGGGCGGGGACCCGGGGGGGCCGGCTGAGCCGGGCGGGATCCGACCCACGCGCCCGCAAGGTTCCCAGGTCGGCTACGCCCGGGCGGGTCCGTGCCAGCGCCTCTGCCGGACCCTCGGGCAACCGCGACCGCGCCCGGACCGGCCCCGCTCCCTTGGCTCGGCAGCTGCGCCGGGGGGCGGAGGGGGTGTCGGCCGGGGCCGGGGTGGGGACGGGGTGGGTGTCGGCCGGGGCTGGGAGGGTGGGTGTGGCCGGGGCTGGGGGGTGTCGGGCGGGGCCCTGTCCGGCGGCGGGCGGGCGGCCTGCGGTTGGCCGCGTCGCCGGCACGGACCGAGGGGTCAGGGGCGCGGCGGTTTGGTCCACGGCCAGCGGGGCTTCGGTTTGTGGCCCGACGGGGTGTGGACGTACTTCCAGCCCTTCTGGAGGCCCAGGCGCTTGGAGTAGCCCGCCGGGACGCGCTCGTAGAGGAGCACCGTCGGCGGGCCGCCGCCGGGGGCCGGGACCGGGATCTCGTACCACTTCGGGGGGTGGCCGGTGGGGCCGAGGAGGATCGGGAGGACCCGGCCGTCCATGGGGCCGCCCTCGAAGGGGGTGGGTTGGCTTCTCACCCCACCAGTGTCACAGCAGGTGCGCGGCCTCGGAGACCACCGGGATCACCCGGCGGGCCAGGACCCCGACCGGGCCGTCCGCCGACTCCAGGGCGAGGGCGGCGCGGGCCGCGGACGCCGTTTCCGGGTCCGTGGCCGCCGTCGCCGTGAGCAGGGCGATGAACTGGTCGACCAGCCAGTCCCGCAGCGAGTCGACCTCCGGCTGCTTGCCCTCGTCGATCCAGATGAGGGAGGCCGCCTCGACGGCCGTGATCCAGGTGCGGACCATCATCCGCAGCCGGGGGCCGGGGGCGGGCACGCCGAGGTGGTAGAGGATCTGATCGGCCGCCGCACGGCGGATGCCGTCCACCGTGGCCGTCGTACGGGAGGTCTCCACGACGCTGCCGCCCTGGAGGAGGGCCGCGAAGCCGGCGTCGTGCTCGTCGACGAAGGCGAGGTACCGGTCCAGGGCGCGGGCGAGGCGCTGGGTGAGGGGGCCCTGCTGCGGTTCGGCGAAGCACAGTTCGAGGACGTCCGCCGCCGAGCGCAGGGCGGCCTCGTAGAGCTGCTGTTTGCCGCCGGGGAAGTAGCGGTAGACCAGGGGGCGCGACACTCCGGCGGCCTCGGCGACGTCGTCGAGCGAGATCTCCTCCGGCGCCCGGTGCGCGAACAGCGACAGGGCCGCGTCGAGGAGTTGGGCCCGCCTCTCCTCGACGCTCAGTCTGCGGTAGGCGCGTACGGTCATGACCGCAGGGTAACCGCACGGCGTCCGGCTCAGGCCTGCTCTTTCCGGATCGGGCAGCCCCTGTGCGCCACCGGGCACCGGCTACGCCAGGAGTCCGGAGCTCTTCCACAGCCTGCGGCCGACCCCGCGCAGCAGGCCGATGTCGTCGAGGAAGTCGGTGAGCCGCTTGGCGCCGCTCTGCATGACCTCGCGGCGGTGGCCACTCGCCTTGACCTGGGCGAGCGCTTCACGGCGGTCCAGGCCGACGTTGTCGTAGACGGCCGGGTTCACGAAGGCGAGCGAGAAGACGCGGGCGGCCTCGCCGCAGCTGATCCGGGTGAGTTCCTGCTCCCAGCGCGGCGCCGTCAGCATCTGGCGGCGCAGTTCCTCGCGGGCGTAGCGGACGTGCCGGGCCTCCTCGATGACGTGGATGCGGGTCACGCCGCGGACGAGGGGCTGGATGCGCTCGTCCGGGAAGGTCAGGCGCTGCATCCAGTCGAGGATCTCCTCGCCGAGGAGGGTGCAGGCGAAGGAGCCGGGGGTGGTGGAGACGGTCTTCAGGACGCGCGCCAGGTTGTGGTGGGTGCGCGAGACCGGGTAGGCGGGCGCGCCGCCCTTCTGGATCATGCGCGCGAACATCATCGAGTGGCGGCACTCGTCGGCGATCTCGGTGAGCGCGTAGCGCACGTGGTTGCTGGTCAGGGACTTGTCGTAGATGTGCCGCACCAGCAGCTGCATGAGGATGATCTCGAACCAGATCCCGAGCGAGCCGAGCGCCGCCGCTTCGTGGCGGGAGAGGTCGATGCGCTGCTCCTCCCCCATCTTCTTCCAGAGCGGGGTGTCGTAGAGCGAGAGCAGTTCCGGCGGCCAGTAGTACTTCCCCTCGATGACCGGGGCGTCCCAGTCGAGTTCCTTGTCGGGATCGAAGGAGTGCTTGGCGGAGGATTCGAGCAGCCTTTCGGCTATCTGCTCGCGGTCCTTGAGCAGGCCGAGTGCGTCCCTCAGCGCGGTGCGATCGGTCACGGTCGTCATGGCTTCGGATACCTCGCTCGTTGGGTTACCGGCGGTCACTTCTTATGAGACTGCCTGTCAGCAAGGTCGTCAATCCCCTGCGCACGACTTGTTGACCGCGCGTCTACCAACGTGTGACGCTGCCAACTGTCCAGTTCCGTACGCAAGTACGTGAGACGAGGGGGCGTCAGTGTCGACGCACGAGCTCTACACCACGGATCCGGGCGAGGGCGTCTGGCAGATCCCCGCCTCCGGTTCGGCCCGTTTCAGCTGGGAGTACGACGGCGGCCGCGAGCGGCTCCTCGCCCTCTACCAGAAGGGCAAGGACAAGCAGTGGGACGGCGCCAAGCGCATCGCCTGGGACATCGAGGTGGATCCCTGCGATCCGCTGGGCACCCCGGACGAGGCGCTCACGCTGTACGGGACGCGGCACTGGGCCAAGTTCACCGACAAGGACAAGGGCGAGCTGCGGCAGCACTACTGCGCCTGGCAGTTCAGCCAGTTCCTGCACGGTGAACAGGGCGCGATGGTGTGCGCGGCGCGCATCGTGGAGTCGGTGCCGGACCTGGACGCCAAGTTCTACTCGGCCACCCAGACCATGGACGAGGCCCGGCACGCCGAGGTCTTCGGGCGCTTCCTGCACGAGAAGGTCGGGATGCTCTACCCGGTCAACGCCAGCCTCCAGGGCCTGCTCGGCGACACCCTGCGCGACTCCCGCTGGGACATGCCGTACCTGGGCATGCAGGTGCTCATCGAAGGCCTGGCGCTGGCCGCCTTCGGGATGATCCGCGACACGACCGACAAGCCGCTGCCGAAGCAGATCCTGGCCTACGTGATGCAGGACGAGGCCCGGCACGTGGCCTTCGGGCGGATGGCGCTGCGGGACTACTACAAGCAGCTGACGGACGCCGAGCTGCGCGAGCGCGAGGAGTTCGTGATCGAAGGCTGCCACCTGATGCGCGACCGGCTGCGCGGGGTGGAAGTGCTGGAGAACTTCGGCGTCCCGAGGAAGGAGGCCGAGGAGTTCAGCGAGCAGTCGCAATTCCTGCACCTGTTCCGCAAGCTGCTGTTCAGCCGGATCGTGCCGTGCGTGAAGGACATCGGGCTGTGGGGGGAGCGCCTGCAGAAGGCGTACCTGGAGATGGGCGTCTTCGAGATGGGCGATTCCAACCTGGACCTGCTCATGCGCCAGGACGAGGAGATCGCCGAGTCCCTCGACCGGGAGCGGTTCGCGGCCGAGGAGTCGCAACGGGTGGCGGAGGTGCGGGCGGCCATCGCCGCCGGATCGGACGCGTAGGCCTGGAGGGGGGCGGCCCGCCCGGACCCGGTCGCGGCGGCACCTGCGCCGGAGCGTCCGGGGGGACTTCACGGGCCGGACAGCGCGGCCTCCCTCGCCCCGGGGGGTTCACCGGCCGGACAGCGCGGCCTCCTCGCCCCGGGGGGTTCACCGGCCGGACAGCGCGGCCTCCATCACCGCCCGCGCGATCGGCGCGGCGGCGAGGTTCCCGCTGATGTCACCGCGGTCCGCGGCGGCGTCCTCGACCACCACCGCCACCGCCACCCCCGGCAGGGCCGTGCCCTCGGCCTGCGCCCAGGCGATGAACCAGGCGTACGGGGTGCCGGCGTTGCCGACGCCGTGCTGCGCCGTGCCGGTCTTGCCGCCGACCACGGCGCCCGGGATCGCCGCGTTCTTGCCGGTGCCGTTCTCCACCACCTTCACCATCAGCTCCTGCATCCGCAGCGCGGTGGCCGGACTCATGGCACGGCCGAGGCTGCGCCGGCCGGTGCGCCGCACGGGGGATCCGTCGTCCTGGGTGGTGCGGTCCACCAGGTAGGGGGACTCCAGCTCGCCGCCGTTGGCGACGGCGGCCGCCACCATCGCCATCTGCAGCGGTGTCGCGCGGGTGTTGAACTGGCCGATCGAGGACAGGGCCAGTTGGTCCTGGCTCATGTCGGTGTCGAAGTTCGACCGCGAGACCCACGAGGGCACCCGCAGCCCGTCGTCGTTGAAGCCGAACCGGCGCGCCGCCTCGACCATCCGGCGCAGCCCGACCCGTACCCCGATCTTCGCCATCACCGTGTTGCAGGACCACTGCACGGCCTCCGCCATCGAGGCGTCCTGACAGCCCGTCGCGTGGTTCGGCAGCAGGGTGCTGGTGCCGGGCAGCGGGTAGGGGTCGGGGGTCTCGGTCGGCGCGTCCACGTCCGTGACCACGCCCGCGTCCAGGGCCGCGGCCGCCGTCACGATCTTGAAGGTGGAGCCGGGCGGGTAGGTCTCGCGCAGCGCCCGGTTCAGCATCGGCTTGGCCGGGTCCGCGTTCAGCCGCGCCCAGGCCTCCTTGACCCGCGCGCCCGTACCGGAGAGTACGGAGGGGTCGTACGAGGGACTGCTGACCAGCGCGAGGATCTTCCCCGTGGCCGGCTCGACGGCGGCGACCGCGCCCCGCTTGCCCGCGAGGCCGGTGTAGGCGGCCAGCTGCACGCGGGCCCGGACGGTCGTGGCGGCGTTGCCGCCGGCCGGGCGGCCGCGCGCCAGGTCGTACCAGAGCGGGAAGGCGGTCAGGCCGGGGTCGATGCCCGACAGGATCCGGTCCTCGGCGCGCTCGACGAAGCTGGTCCCGTACGTCTGGGAGGAGTAGCCGGTGACGGGGGCGTACAGCGGGCCGTGCCGGTACGTCCGCTCGTAGCGCAGCAGCTGGCCGCTGTCCCGGGAGCCGGTGACGGGCTTCCCGTCGACCAGGACGTCTCCGCGCGGCTCGGCGTAGCGCTCGATCACGGGGCGTTTGTTGGCCGGGTTCGCGCCGTAGGCGGCGGACTCCCAGACCTGCACGCGGGCGACGTTGACCAGCAGGGCGACGAGCAGGAGGGCGCAGAAGTACGCGCACCAGCGGATGTGGCGGATCACGCGGCGGCCTCCTGCGACTCGTGCGCGGGACGCGGTCTGCGGGCGCTGTCGCTGAGCCGGACCAGCAGGGCGACGATGATCCAGTTGGTGACCACGGAGGAGCCGCCCTGGGCGAGGAAGGGCATGGCCATGCCGGTGAGCGGAATGAGCCCGCTGACGCCGCCCGCGATGACGAACACCTGGAGCGCGACGATCGAGGCGAGCCCGGTGGCGAGCAGCCGGCCGAAGGGGTCGCGCAGCGCGAGCCCGGCGCGGAAGCCGCGGGCGACGAGGAGTCCGTACAGGAGCAGGATCGCGGCGAGCCCGACGAGGCCGAGCTCCTCGCCGGCTGTGGCGAGGATGAAGTCCGACTTGGCGGCGAAGCCGATGAGGAAGGACTGGCCGTGGCCGAGGCCGGCCCCGAGCAGGCCGCCCGCGGCGAAGGCGAAGAGCGACTGGGCCAGCTGTCCGGGGCCCTCGCCGCGGTCGATGGAGGCGAAAGGGTGCAGCCAGTCCTCGACCCGGCCGTGGACGTGCGGCTCGAAGGTGGTGACGGCGTAGGCGCCGAGTCCGGCGAGGATCATGCCGATCGCGATCCACCCGATCCGGCCGGTGGCGGTGAACAGCATGATCACGAAGAGGCCGAAGAAGAGCAGCGAGGTCCCGAGGTCGCGCTCCAGGACCAGCACGCCGACGCTGAGCAGCCAGATCGCGAGGATCGGACCGAGGACCCGGCCGGGCAGGAGCCGCAGCTTCCACAGGAGCCGGCGGCCGGTCAGGGCGAGGGCGGTGCGGTTCGCGGCGAGGTAGGCGGCGAAGAAGACGGCGAGCAGGATCTTGGCGAACTCCCCCGGCTGGAAGGAGAGGCCCGCGAACCGGATCCAGATGTGGGCTCCGTTGACCGCGGGGAAGAGGACGGGGACGAGCATCAGCACGAGGGCGACGGCGGCCGAGAGGTAGGCGTAGCGCTGCAGGACCCGGTGGTCGCGCAGGATCGCGACGACGAGGACGAAGAGCAGCAGGCCGAGCGCCGACCAGAGGAGTTGGTCCCCCGAGGTGAGGTGGCCGGGCGTGGTCGCGTCGAGGCGCTGGATGAGGACCAGGCCGAGCCCGTTGAGGAGCACGGCGATCGGCAGCAGCAGGGGGTCGGCGTAGGGGGCCCGCAGCCGGACGGCGAGGTGCGCGACCAGGGCGGCGGTGGCCAGGCCCCCGGCGTAGTGACGGGCGGTCCGGGGGAGGTGGCCGGTGGTGGCCAGGCCGACGTAGAGGTGGCCGAGGACCGAGATCAGGACGGCGCCGGCGAGGAGCGTCAGCTCGACGCCCCGGCGCTTGGGGGCGCGCCCGTCGGGGGGCGGGGGCGGGGCGGGCTCCGCCACCTTGGCCGTCAGAGCGCTCATGCGGGAAACGTAGCAAGCGGACAGACGCTATGTCCGCTTATGTCATAGAGTGCCGAAGAGTCGTCACAAACGGTCGGAGTCAGGAGCCGAGCCTCATGGGACCAGTGGAATTCATCGTCCTCGCCTTTCCGGAGGAGCAGCTGCGCGTCCCGGCGGTCGAGGCGGTGATGGGGCTGCGCAAGTCCGGGGTGGTCCGCCTGATCGACGGACTCGTGGCGACCCGGACGGCGGCGGGGGACGTGCTGGCGGCGGAGTTCGACGAGTTCGTGGAGCTGCGGGGCCTGCTGACGGGGCGGGACGTGGCGCGGGTGATCGGGGCGGAGGACGTGCACGAGGCGGCGGGGCTGCTGGAGCGCGGGAACTGCGCACTGCTGCTGGTGGTCGAACACGTGTGGGCCGAGGACGCGGCGATCGCCGTACGGGCGGCGGGCGGCCGGATCGCCGGCTCCGTCCGCATCCCGCCGGACCGCTTCCCGGCCGACCCCCGGGTGGGGGCGGCCTGATGTTCATCCGACCGGTGGGCACGACGGTACGTCCGGCACAGCGGGCGGCAGGACAACCCCTGCTGCGGGGCCTGCTGGCCCGCGCGGCGGCCGCGGGGGCGGCCGAGGCCGGAGCCCCCGACGCCGGACCCGGCCCGGGCCCCCGCAGGCCGACCCCGGGGCCGTCGGGCACCCGGGAGGGGGGCGGCCCGGAGGGCGGGGATGAGCCGTGGGAGGAGCGGTGGGAGGAGCAGCGACAGGAGTCGCGGGAGGAACCGCCGGGTTGGGGTGCCCGGGAGGGCGGGGGCGGGGAGTCGGCGGCTCCGGAGGAGGCGTGGCCGCAGGGCGCTGCGGGGGCCGGGCGGGGGGAGCGCGAGGAGCGCGGGGAGCGCGGGGAGCGCGGGGAGCGGGGAGCGCAAGGAGAACCGCCCGCCGCCGGGACCCACCCGGTCGGCACGCCGCCGGCGGGCGGCCTGGCGGCGGAACTGACACAACTGGCGGCACTGGCCAAGGAGGGGCTCCTCACCCCGAAGGAATTCACAACGGCCAAGGCGAAGCTCCTCGGGGATTGAGGGGGGTGGGGGGCGAGGGATGGGGTCGGGAGGTGGGGCGGGGGCTTCGGGGGACGGTGGCGATGGGGGGCGACGTCGGGAGGTGGGGCGGGGGCTTCGGGGGACGGTGGCGATGGGGGGCGACGTCGGGAGGTGGGGCGGGGTGCGGAGGCGGAAGCCAGACGGGCGGCGTCACCTCCCGACCCCATCCCCCACACCCCGCCCCCACCCCCCGATCGGGTGGCTCGCCGGGGCTGGCCGACACCGGTGGGGCATTTGTCATACCGGGCGTGGGAGCATCGGCCGCTCGGAGGTGATCCCATGTCCCGTCGGCCGCTTCGTGCCGTCTGCCTCGCCGCTGTGCTCCTGGTCGCCGGACCGGTGCCCGCGCGCGCCGAACCGGTGCCCGCCGGGGAGCCCGTCGGGGTCCTGCTCACCCGGTTGCAGGGCCTCTACCAGAAGGCCGAGGAGGCCTCCGAGGCCTACAACGCCACCGAGGCGGCCCTGAAGGCCCGCCGGGCCGAGGAGCAGCGGCTCGGCGCCCGGCTCGGCAAGACCCGCAGCGCCCTGGGCTCCGAGAAGGCCCTCCTCGGGCGGCTGGCCCGGGAGCAGTACCAGGGCGCCCGGGGCCTCTTCCCGTACGCCCGGATGCTGCTCGCCGGTGACCCCCGGGCCGCCCTGGACCAGCGCCACCTGGCCGCCCGGGAGGGTGCCCGGCGGGCCGGCGTGGTGGAGCGGCTCACACGGGGCGAGCGGGAGGCCGGGGCCCTCGCCGCCCGTGCCCGCAAGGCGATGGAATCCCAGCGGTCCCTTGCCGCGCAGCAGAAGCGGTACAGGGAGCAGGTCGCGGTCCAGCTCAAGGAGGTCGAGCGGATGCTCGCCTCGCTGACCCCCCGGCAGCTCACGCAGCTCGGCGCCCGGGAGGCCGAGGACACGGCCGTGGCGCAGCGCCGGCTGGTCGACTCCGGCCGGCTCCCCGCCCGTACCGGTACGCCCACGGCGGCCGGCGGGGCGGCCCTCACCTACGCGGCGGCCCAGATCGGCAAGCCGTACGTGTGGGGTGCGGAGGGTCCGGGGTCCTTCGACTGCTCCGGGCTGACTTCGCAGGCCTGGGCGCACGCCGGGCGCGCCATTCCGCGGACCAGCCAGGAGCAGTGGGCGAGGCTGCCCAAGGTGCCGCTGGACCGGCTGCGGCCGGGGGACCTGGTGGTCTACTTCCCCAAGGCCACGCACGTCGGCCTGTACATCGGCGGCGGGAAGGTGATCCAGGCGCCGCGCCCCGGCGCGAAGGTCAAGGTCTCGCCGATCGCGGCGAACCCGCTGCTCGGGGCGGTGCGCCCGGATCCCGACGCGGCCCCGCTCGCCGCGTTCACCCCGCCGCGGCTGCCCGAGGCGGCCGCGGCGGGGGACGATGCGGCGGATGATGCGGGCTACTCCTCCGAGGACGCCCCGGCGGACGGTGCCGCGGCGCCGGAGCCCGCGGCCGCGTCCGCAGCCGCGTCGGCGGCAGAACCGGCGGACGGTGCCGCCGTGGCGCCCGCGAGCGTCGCCGTGACGTCCGCGAGGTAGTCCGCGGCGTCCTCGGGGTCGTAGAAGTACGCCTCGAAGTCAGCCGGGTTGTCGAAGCCGTTGGCGAACCGGTTCGCCACCGGCTGGAGCTGCCCGGCCGCGCCGATCAGGTTGAGCACGTGCTCCGGCGGGACGCCCAGCATCGCGTTCGACCACTGGGTCACCGGCTTACCGGTGGTGAACCAGTACTTCTCGAAGGTCGCGTTCATCCACGCCTCGTCGAACGGCTTGTCGCCGTGCATGAGGATCGAGGAGAGGTAGGAGGCCGCGCACTTGGCGGCCGAGTTCGAGCCCTGCCCCGTGATCGGGTCGTTCGCGACGACCACGTCGGCGACGCCGAGGACGAGGCCCCCGCCCGGGAGGCGGCCGACCGGGTTGCGGACCACCGGCGCGTAGCGGCCGGCGAGCGTGCCGCCGGCGTCCGTCAGCTCCACCTTCGTGGCGCGCGCGTACTCCCACGGCGTGAACCGCTCCATGAGCCCCAGTGTCAGCGCCAGGTGCTCCGCCGGGCCCTTGACGCCGTTGAAGACGTCGACGGGCCCGCCCGGGACGCCCTCCCAGAACAGGATGTCCGCCCGTCCCGTGGTGGTGAGGGTCGGCATGACGAACAGTTCGCCGACGCCGGGGACCAGGTTGCAGCGGACGGCCTCGGTCTCGGGGTGCTCCGGTCGCGGGCCGAGCCCGTGCACGTAGCTGACGGCGAGCGCGCGCTGGGGGGTGTCGTACGGGGAGCGGGCCGCGTTCCGGCCGAACATCGAGACCAGCTCGCCCTTGCCGGCGGCGACCAGCACCAGGTCGTACGTACGGGAGAAGTAGTCGAGGTCGGCGACAGAGGCGCCGTGGATGACCAGCTGTCCCCCGCGCTGCGCGAAGGTGTCGAGCCAGCCGGCCATCTTCACGCGCTGGTCGACGGACTGCGCGTGGCCCTTGAGGCGTCCGAGCCAGTCCACGGCCCGGCTCCCGTCGGGAGCGGCCACCGAGACGCCGACGCCCTCGATCGCGGGGGCCTGGGGCTCCCAGAAGTTGATCTGGAGGTCCCGCTCGTGCTGGAGGGCCGTGTCGAACATGCACTGCGTGGACATCACCCGTCCGGTGCGGATCTCGTCCGCGGTCCGGTTGGACATGAGCGTGACCTCGTACCCCTTCGCCTGGAGTCCGAGGGCGAGCTGGAGACCGGACTGGCCGGCTCCTACGACGAGTATCTTGCGCATCTCACGTTCTCGATTCGGTCTGTTCGGGGGTGTTGTCGAGGGCGTGGCCCACCAGGGTCAGCAGGGATTCGACGACGGTGGCGCGGCGCCGCGCGTCCATGATGACGACGGGGACGTCCGGCGGGACGGTGAGCGCCTCGCGCACGTCCTCGGGCTCGTACGACTGCGATCCGTCGAAGTGGTTGACGGCGACGGCGTACGGCAGCCCGCAGCTCTCGAAGTAGTCCAGGGCGGGGAAGCAGTCGCGCAGCCGGCGGGTGTCGGCCAGGACGATGCCGCCGATGGCGCCGCGCACCAGGTCGTCCCACATGAACCAGAACCGCTCCTGGCCCGGGGTCCCGTACACGTAGAGGACGAGGTCGTCGTCGAGGGTGACGCGGCCGAAGTCCATGGCGACGGTGGTGGTGTGCTTGTCCGGGGTGCCGCTCAGGTCGTCGGTCGCGGCGGCGGCCTCGGTCATCACCGCCTCGGTGCGCAGCGGGGCGATCTCGGAGACGGAGGAGACGAAGGTGGTCTTGCCGACGCCGAATCCGCCCGCGACCAGCACCTTGACGGCGACGGGTGCGCGGGATCGGTCGTACTGCCAGGGCTGGACGTCCTCGTCCTGCGTGACGGGGCTGTCAAAGACGGCGGAGACCACTGAGCACCCTTTCGAGCAGCGCGCGTTCGGGCCGGCCGGCGCCGTGGCCCGTGCCGTAGACGCGGATCCTTCCCTGGTCGGCGAGGTCGCTGACGAGGACGCGGACCACTCCGAGGGGCAGCTTCAGCAGCGCGGCGATCTCGGCGATCGTGCGCATGCGGCGGCAGACCTCGACGATGGCGGGCATCTCGGGCATGCGGTCCGGCTTCTGCGGCTGCGAGGCCTTGGTGTCCAGGGCGGCGACGAAGGTCTCCACGAGCAGGACCTGCGTGAAGCGGGTGCGGCCGCCCGTGAGGGAGTACGGGCGGACGCGGGCGGGACGGCGGTCGGCGCCGCGTATCGGCAGCCGTTCGGAGGCCGGACTCCTCACGGGGTGTTCTCCATCGACTGGCGCAGCTCACTGCGGACTTCGGGGGTCAGGACGTGGCCGGCGCGGCCGACGAACAGGGCCATGTGGTAGGCGACGACGCTCATGTCGCAGTCGGGGGTGGCGTGCACGCCCAGCAGGGAGCCGTCGCTGATGGCCATGACGAAGACGGAGCCGTGCTCCATCGCCACCATGGTCTGTTTGACGGAGCCGCCGTCCATGAGGGCGGCGGCGCCGGTGGTGAGGCTGCCGAGGCCGGAGACGATGGTGGCCAGGTCGGCCGACGCACCCCGGGGGCCCTTGGACCGGGAGTCCTGCCGTGGTTGCGCCGCCGCGGTGCCGGGGCCGCCGGGGTCGGAGGACAGGAGCAGGAGCCCGTCCGAGGAGACGACGGCGACGGAGTTGACGCCGGGCACCTCCTCGACGAGGTCGGTCAGCAGCCACTGCAGGTTGCGGGCCTGGGTGCTCAGTCCGTACGTACTGGGCGCGGTCATGTGCGTGCCTCCTGTGCGGTGTCCCCCTGGTCGGTCTGGCCCTGCCCCCGGTCCTGGTCCTGCGCGAGCTCGGCGGCGACGACGCGCCGCCCGTCCTGGGCGCCCTGGTAGAACCCGCCGAGCCGGCGGCGCAGTTCGTCGGCGTCGACCCGGCGCGGGGGTTCGGGCCGCGCCTCGTCCGCGCGGCCGGCCGCGACGGACCGCGGGGTCCGCTTGGGCAGGCCCTTGTCGGTGACGGTCTCGGCGGGGGCTTCGGCGGAATCGACGGGGTGGCTGCGCCGGCGTGGCAGCCGGTCGTCCCCGGGGGTGGCACGTACGTGCGGATCCGGCCGGGGCACGTCTTCGTGCACGTCGGCCCCGGGCGCGGCATCCGGCGCCGCGGGCGGGTCCGCCGGGCCGGGGTCGGGGACCGCGGATCCGGCCGGTGCCGCGTCGGGGACGACCCGCGCGAGGAGCTGCTCCTCGGGGGCGTCCCCGGCCGGGGCCTGTGCGGCCGGTGCCTGTGCCGGGACGGTGAAGACCTGCTCGGCGGGCGGCAGCGGGCCCTCCGCCGGGCCGGGGCGGGCCTGCGGCCCGGGCGCTGCGAAGACCTCGGGGCCGGGGTCGGGGACGACCCGGGCCAGGAGTTCCTCGGCGGCGTGGGGCTCGGCGGCGTGGGGCTCGGCGGCGTGGGGCTCGGCGGCGTGGGGCTCGGCGGCGTGGGGCTCGGCCGCGGCCTCCGGCCCGCCGGCGGCGCCGGGCCCGTCCGGGTCCGCCGGGGCCGGGTCGAGGCCGTCCGCGCCCTGCCCGAAGGCCGGGGCCTCATCGAAGGCCGGGGCCGTGTCGAAGGCCGGGGCCTCGGCCTCGGCATCCGCCGGGGCCGAGGGGCCGACGGCCGGGGAGGCGGGGCCGGCTTCGGTTTCCGGCGCGGTCGCGGGAGTGCCGGGGGCCGCCGGAGCGGCGCTCTCGTGGGCCGTCGCGGCAGCCGCGCCGCGCATCCGCTCCGGGAGGCTGTTCTCGTTCGCCTCCGCGACCACACCCGGCAGCCGCAGCGCCGACGCCCCCGGCGTGGCCAGGCTGTGCACCGGCGAGGCGGACGGAGTGGTGGGCAGCAGGGCGGCCGGTACGACCACCAGGGCTTCGGTGCCGCCGTGCTGCGGGGCGCGCAGCTCCGCGGTGACCCCGTGCCGTGCCGCGAGGCGCCCGGCCACGTACAGACCGAGGCCCAGGCCGTGCTCCGACTCGGGTTCCTCGTCGTAGGCCTCGGGCGTGGACAGGCGTGCGTTGAGCGATTCGAGCCGGTCCCCGGTGATCCCGATGCCCTCGTCGACGACGGAGAGCACCACGTCCCCGGTGTCCAGGGGCCACCCGGACACCTTGACCCTGGCCTCGGGCGGGGAGAAGGTCGTCGCGTTCTCCAGCAGTTCGGCCAGGACGTGCGAGATGTCGTCTGCCGCGTGCCCCGCGACCTGCATGTACGAGGGCAGAGCCGCGAGGTCGACGCGCTCGTAGCGCTCGATCTCGCTGACGGCGGCCCGCATCACGTCGACCATCGGCACCGGCAGACCGTGCCCGTGTCCGTGCTCCTGTCCGGCCAGGACCAGCAGGTTCTCGTTGTGGCGGCGCATCACCGTCGCCAGGTGGTCCAGCTTGAAGAGGGTCGCCAGCCGGTCGGGGTCCTGCTCCTTGGACTCCAGTTCCTCGATGACGGCGAGTTGGCGCTCCACCAGGCCCAGGGTCCGCAGCGACAGCGAGACGGAGGTCGTCGACATGACGCGGCGGTGCTCTTCGAGCCCGGACCGCAGCTTGGTGAGCTCCTCCTCCAGCACCTCGCGGCTGGAGCTCAGGGCTTCGTTGCGGCCGATGATGCGGCGCCGGTCGGCGTCGAGCCCGGCGATGCGGGTGTGCAGGGAGACGGTCTGGTCGCGCACCGCGTTCAGGTGGCGCACGACCTCGGCGAACTCGTCGTTGCGGCCGGTGAAGCGGACGGGCTCCACCGATCCCTCCGGCGTGGCCAGCCGCTCCGCGCCGCGGCGCAGTACGGACAGCGGCCGGGTCAGCGAGCGCGCCACGGCGGTGGAGGCGCCGACGGCGACCAGGAAGAGCAGTCCCAGCAGGGCGACCAGGGTTTCGAGTCGGGTCACGTCGTCGTCGCGCAGGGCTGCGAGCGCGGAGGCGCGCTCGCCGGCCAGGCTGGATTCGACGGACCGCATCCGGTCGATGCGCGCGGTGAGCGCGGAGCCCACGGCGGCGCCGTCGGTGGCCTTGCGGTCGGCCGCCGTCAGGGTCGGGCGCTCGGTGAGCCGCTTGAGGTAGTCGTCGGCCGCCTTGACCTCGGGGCCGGTGACGGTGGCGGCGAGGGTCTGGCGCACGTCAGGCCGCGCGGCCCGGGCGAAGTCGTCCAGGGCGCCCTGCTCCCGGACCCGGGAGCGCTGGGCGGCGGTGCTGAGCTCGTCCGCGACGGCCGAGTTGGGGAGCTGCTCGCCGCGGGGGACGGCCAGTGCGGCGAGCAGCAGTCCGCGGGTGGCCGAGGCCTGTTCCACGGCCTGGCCCAGCGGGGCCATGGGGCGGGTGGTGGCGAGGGCCGCCCCGGCGCGGGGCGGGGTCAGCTCGGCCAGCCGGTCGCCGGGGGCGAGCAGTTCGGCGATGACTCCGGCGTAGGCCTGGTGTGCGGCGAGGGCGCTGTCCTTGCCGTCGACGGCTTCGGTGCGGACCGCCTCGATGCGGCCGAGGGCGCGGGCGGTCTCCTCGTCGGCGTCGGCCCGTACCTCGGCGAGCTGCCGGTCGGTGCGGGCGGCGCGCTCCTGGACGGGGCCCTTGGCGCCGCCGGGGCGGCCCTTGGCGGCGTATTCGACGACGGCGTCGCGTTCGTCGCCGAGCAGGTGCGCGAGGGTGAGGGTCTGCCGGGTCTGGTCCGCGAGGGTGACCAGGCGTTGGGAGTCGTTGAGGTCCGTCGTGGCGGAGAGGACGGCGGGTGCGCCGGCCGCGAGGACGGTGAGGCCGGCGACGGCCACGCCTACGACCAGCCTGCGGCGCACGCGGACGCGGCGTCCTGCGGGGGCCGGGCCGTCGGTGGCGGTGCCGTTCTTCCGAGACCGCTTCTTCTGCACCGGTGCTCGCAATCCTGTACGTGTGCTCTTGCTCGTCTACTCGTGTGGCCGAGGTAACGGCCGGTCAACAAGTAAACGCTCCCTGCCCCCTCGTACCGCCACAGACCTTTGCAGTGTGATGGGAAGAGAGCCGCACATCGCCCACCCGGCCACTCGAACGAGTGAACATCACGGATGAGTTGGCGACCAACTCGGACACCCCCTGTCAGAGCGCGTCCTTGGACGGGCGGTTGAAAGATCGATGCGGCCTTTGGCAGGATGCCCGCCCACATCGCGGGGAGCCGGCCTGCGGGTCGCCCCGCGGCCCGGCGCGCGGGGGCTCCCACCCCTTCCCCATTGGTACGGACCTGTCCGGGCGCGGTGCCTCCGTGCGCGGCACAATGGCCGCATGCGCATCGACCTCGCCTCGGCCCCCGGCGATCCGGAACGCCCCAATGAGGACTGGGTGTCGGCCGCGATCCCCGCCGCGGGCGGCGGTGTGCTGGTGGTGCTGGACGGGGTCACACCGCCGCGCGGCGAGGACGGGTGCGTGCACGGGGTGCCGTGGTTCGCCGCGCGGCTCGGCGGCCGATTGACCGAACTGTCCGGATCGCGGCGGGACATGCCGCTGGACCGGATCCTGGCGGAGGCCGTCCGCGCCACGGCGGACGCCCACCGGGACACCTGTGACCTTTCTCACGTCCGCACGCCGCAGGCGACGGTGACCGTCGTCCGCTGGGACGACGCGTACGTGGAGCACCTGGTGCTCTCTGATTCCGTCCTGCTCCTCCAGGCGCCGGCGGGCGAGGTGACGGCCGTGCTCGACGACCGGCTGGACCGGATCCCGCGCGAGGTACTGCGCTCGGTGGCCGCGACGGACGCCCTGCGCAACGCGGAGGGCGGCTTCTTCACGGCGGCCGCGGATCCGGCGGTGGCCGCCCGGGCGGTGACGGGGCGCACCCCGCGCGAGCGGGTCCGGGCGGTCGCCGCGCTCACGGACGGGGCGAGCCGGTGGACGGACACCTTCGGGGAGGGCGACTGGGCGCAGTGCCTGGCGGTGCTGCGCAAGGAGGGCGCGCAGGGGCTGATCGGGCGGGTCCGCACGATCGAGTCCGACCCGGAGCGCCGCTCGGCCCGGTACAAGCGGCACGACGACGCGTCGGCGGTCTACGCGGAGCTGTAGCGGCGGCCGGGGGCGACGCGGTCGGGCCGGGGCCTGCGCGGTCGGCCCCTGGCCGGCACGCCGGTGACCGACGACGGCTACTCGGCGCCAGCGTTCAGCTGGTTGAGCAGACGGGCCAGTTCCGCCACCTCACCGCGGTCCCAGTCGGCGAGCTTGCGCATGTACTGCTCGCGCCGGGCGTCGCGTACGCGCAGGAAGCGCTCGCGGCCCTCCTCGGTGAGGGTGATGAGGAAGGCGCGGCCGTCGGCCGGGTCGGGCTCGCGGGCGACCAGGCCCAGCTCCTCCAGGGCGCGCAGCTGGCGGCTCATGGTGGCCTTGCCGACGCCGAAGTACGCGGCGAGTTCGGTGGCCCGCTGCCGGCCGCCCGCTTCCAGGCGTACGAGGAGCCCGTAGGCGGCCGGCTCCAGCTCGGGGTGGAGGGCGCGCGCCATCTCCCCGGAGGAGGCGCGGGCGCGCCGGAGGAAGACGGACAGTTCCCGCTCCAGGGCAAGGAACTCCTGGTCTTCACTCCCGTGCACGTCCTGCTCCTTCATTCATGTCCGACACCGCGGTGGGTGGGGGCCAGTATTTCGCAGCGTGCACGCCGGCGGCCCGGGGCCCCGCCGAAGCGGGGACCCGGGCGGTCGCGCCCCTTGCCCGGCGGCCCCCGGGGCCCCGGGGAGGTGCGCCGGAGCCGTTCGGGCGGCGTCAGGCGGCGGCGGGGAGCGCCACCTCCGCGGCGGCCAGGGCGAGTTCCAGGACCTGGCGCACATCGGTCACCGGGTGTACCTCCAGCCCCTCCAGCACCTCGGCCGGGACGTCGTCGAGATCGGCCTCGTTGCGCTTGGGGATGATGACGGTGGTCAGCCCCGCCCGGTGCGCGGCGAGCAGCTTCTGCTTGACCCCGCCGATCGGCAGGACGCGCCCGGTGAGCGAGACCTCGCCTGTCATGGCGACGTCCGTGCGCACCTGCCGGCCGGAGAGCAGCGAGGCGAGCGCCGTGGTCATGGTGATGCCCGCGCTCGGGCCGTCCTTCGGCACCGCGCCCGCCGGGAAGTGGATGTGCACGCCCCGGTCCTTCAGGTCGGCGACCGGGAGTTCCAGTTCGGCACCGTGCGAGCGCAGGAAGCTGAGCGCGATCTGCGCCGACTCCTTCATGACCTCGCCGAGCTGGCCGGTCAGGGTCAGGCCGGCCGCGCCCGTCTCCGGGTCGGCCAGGGACGCCTCCACGAAGAGCACGTCGCCGCCCGCGCCGGTCACCGCGAGGCCGGTGGCCACTCCGGGGACGGCCGTGCGCCGTTCGGCGGGGTCCTGGGCGGACTCGGGCACGTGGTGGGGGCGCCCGATCAGGCCGCGCAGGTCGCCGGCGCCGATGCGCAACGGCAGCTCCCGCTCGCCCAGTTCGTGCTGCGAGGCGACCTTGCGCAGGAGCCGGGCGAGGGACCGCTCCAGGGTGCGCACGCCCGCCTCGCGGGTGTACTCGCCCGCCAGCCTGCGCAGGGCGTCCTCCTCCAGGACCACTTCGTCGGCGCCGAGACCGGCCCGCTCCAGCTGGCGCGGCAGCAGGTGGTCGCGGGCGATGACGATCTTCTCGTCCTCGGTGTACCCGTCGAGGCGCACCAGCTCCATCCGGTCGGCCAGGGCCTCCGGGATGGCTTCCAGCACGTTGGCGGTGGCCAGGAACACCACGTCGCTGAGGTCCAGTTCGACCTCCAGGTAGTGGTCGCGGAAGGTGTGGTTCTGCGCGGGGTCCAGCACCTCCAGCAGGGCTGCCGCGGGGTCGCCGCGGAAGTCGGAGCCCACCTTGTCGATCTCGTCGAGCAGCACGACGGGGTTCATCGAGCCGGCCTCCTTGATGGCGCGGACGATCCGGCCCGGCAGCGCGCCGACGTACGTCCGCCGGTGGCCGCGGATCTCGGCCTCGTCCCGTACGCCGCCGAGCGCGACGCGGACGAACTTGCGGCCCATGGCGTGCGCGACGCTCTCGCCGAGGCTGGTCTTGCCGACGCCGGGAGGCCCCACGAGCGCCAGCACGGCTCCGCCGCGCCGCCCGCCGATGACGCCCATGCCCCGCTCGGAACGCCGCTTGCGCACGGCGAGGTATTCGGTGATGCGGTCCTTCACGTCGCTCAGTCCGGCGTGCTCGGCGTCGAGCACCGCCCGGGCCCCGCGGATGTCGTACTCGTCCTCGGTGCGCTCGTTCCAGGGCAGCTCCAGCACGGTGTCGAGCCAGGTCCGGATCCAGGAGCCCTCGGGCGACTGGTCGCTGGCACGCTCCAGCTTGTCGACTTCCTTGAGCGCCGCCTCCCGTACCTTCTCGGGCAGGTCGGCGGCCTCGACCCGGGCGCGGTAGTCGTCGGACTCCTCGCCCTCCTTCTCACCGCCCAGCTCGCGCAGTTCCTTGCGGACCGCCTCCAGCTGCCGCTTCAGCAGGAACTCGCGCTGCTGCTTGTCGACGCCGTCCTGGACGTCCTTGGCGATGGATTCGGCGACGTCCTGTTCGGCGAGGTGGTCACGCAGGGCCTTGACGGCGAGCCGGAGCCGGGCGACCGGGTCGGCGGTCTCCAGCAGTTCGACCTTCTGCCCGACCGTCAGGAACGGTGAGTAGCCGGAGTTGTCGGCGAGGGCGGAGACCCCTTCGATCTGCTGGATCCGGTCCACGACCTGCCAGGCCCCGCGCTTCTTCAGCCAGCTGGTGGCGAGCGCCTTGTACTCCTTGACGAGCTCGGCGACCGCTCCGGGCAGCGGGTCGGGCACGTTCTCCTCGACGCTCTCGCCCTCGACCCAGAGCGCCGCTCCGGGGCCGGTGGTTCCGGCGCCGATACGGACGCGCCCGCGGCCGCGGATGAGCGCGCCGGGGTCCCCATCGGAGAGCCGGCCCACCTGTTCGACGGTTCCGAGCACACCGGTGTCGGCGTACTTGCCGTCGATCCGCGGCACGAGCAGCACCCGGGGTTTTCCGCTGCCGGCGGCGGCCTGGGCCGCCTCCACGGCGGCGCGCACCTCGGCGTCGGAAAGGTCCAGTGGAACGACCATTGCGGGCAGCACGACCTCGTCGTCGAGCGGCAGCACGGGCAGGGTGAGCGTTGCGGACGTCGAAGCCATGATCTTCCCTCCGGCAGTGAAGTTGAGCTATGCCGACTCAATGCATGGGCGCCGCCCGTTGTTCCCCGACCCGCGTTCGCCCCGGGCGAACGGAAGGATCAGCCGCCGAGCGCGGAGACGCGGACGTCACCGGAGGTCGTCTTCACCGTGAGCCGGGAGGCGGCGGCGGGGTCGGAGGGGAGGGAGACGTCGCGGGCGCCGGAGGAGGTGGAGACCTCCAGGCGGTAGGGGGCCTGGGGGACCTTCAGGGTGACGTTGCCGGAGGTGGTGTCGACGAGCACCGAGGCGGGGACCTTCGCGAAGTCCAGACGGGCGTCGCCCGCATCGGAATGGACGTCGGCGCTCGGGCCGCCGAGGCCGGAGGCGGTGATCGCGCCGGAGGACGTACGCACCGTCAGCGGGCCCGCGATGCGGTCGGCCTTGACGGCTCCGGAGCCGGCCGTCACCTCGGCGGCGGCCACGCCGGTCACGCTGATGCGGCCGCTGCCGCTCTCCAGCCTGACCGTGGCGGAGGCGGGGACCTCCAGGCGGTAGTCGATGTAGCAGGTGTCCGAGCAGCCGTTGGAGAAGGTCAGTACGCCCCCGGTGACCTTCTGACCCGGGGTCGGGGCGGCGTCCTCGCGATAGTGGACGGTGCGGTGGACCGTGACGCCGGGGCCGGAGCCGGGATTGATCTCGATCGAGCCGGCCCGGGCGCCCGTCACCTCCACCGCGCTGACGGCCTCGGTGACGGTGGCGTCGGCGGTCAGCGTCTTCTGCGGGCCGTCCCCCAGGGCGCTCCCGAGGGAGCCCCCGTCGGAGGAGCAGCCGGCCAGCAGGACTCCGGCCCCGAGTGCGGCGATCACGGCGACTGCGGTGCGGGCGGGGCGAAGTGACGCGGCGTGAGAAGTCATGAACCCATTGTGGCGGTCGCGCGCCGCACGGCCGATGGGGCCGGTACCCGAACGGGGGTGGGGTTATCCCCCGCCCTCGCCCGTGATCACCGGCCGCTGCGCCGAGGGGGCACCCCACTCGCTCCATGAGCCGTCGTACACCGCCAGGTCCCGGTAGCCGGCGAGTTCGGCGCCGAGGGCGAGCACGCAGGCGGTGACCCCGGAGCCGCAGCTGAAGCGGAGCCGCTCGCGCTGCCCCACCAGGTCCTGGAACGCCGCGCGGAGCTCCTCGGCGGGGCGCATCAGGCCGCCGTCCCGCTGGAGTTCGCCGAAGGGCAGGTTCAGCGCGCCCGGCATGTGGCCGGCGCGCAGGCCCGGACGGGGTTCGGGAGCGGTGCCGGCGAAGCGTCCCCGGGTGCGGGCGTCGAGGACGGCCGCGGCCGGGTCGGCCAGGGCCGCGGCCACGGCGTCCGCGTCGACCAGCAGGCCGGGGCGGGGGCGGGCGGTGAAGGATCCGCGCGGGCCCCGGTAGGCGGGGGCCGCGCTCTCCAGGGGCAGGCCGGCGGCCGTCCAGGCGGGCAGCCCGCCGTCGAGGACGGCGGCCCGGTCGAAGCCCATGGCGCGCAGCATCCACCAGGCGCGGGCGCTGGAGTAGATGCCGGCGCCGTCGTAGACGACCACGGCGGCGGTGTCGTCGTCGATGCCGAGGGCCCGCATCGACTCGGCGAACCGCTCGGGCGCCGGCATGGTGTGCGGCGCAGGGGCGTCGTGGTCGGACAGGTCCCCGTCGAGGTCGAAGGGGCGTGCCCCCGGGATCCGCCGGTCGGATCCGCGGTGGGCGCCCACGGAAGCATCGAAGACCACCACCCCCGGAGCCCCGATCCGCTCCGCGAGCCACCCGGCGTCCACCAGTGCCCGGAAGGGCGCACCCGCCGCGCCCCCGGGCTGCGGGGCCGCGAACTCGCCGGACCAACCCCCCGGAGCCTCGGACCGCACCACCGCCCGGGAAGACCCACTGGCCGCGCCCTCCTGCTGCGGGGCCCCGGGGCCGCCGGATGAAGCCGCCCGGGCTCCGGGGCGAAGGGTCCCGGGCTGCCGGGCCTCGGGCGGGTGCGCGGCGGGATTCTCGGCAGCGGGCATGGCGGCACCTCCTGGGGCCCGGCAAGGCGCCCCGGCGGGGCGGCCCGCCGGGCGTGCGTCGCGGGTCGTCCTATACTGCGGCCTCCCCCTGCCGCCCGTGCGCCCGGCCCCGGGGCAGCACCAGCGGCAGGGGCAGGCGCAGGGCAGCGGCAGGTCCCCGGGCTCCGGTTCAGGGGCAGGTGCCCGGGCGGGCGTAGACCGCCACGCGAGCGCCGCGCACCGCGCTGACCGAGCACAGGTCGAACCGGGCGTCGAGCGTCTGCCGCTTCACCGCCTCCTTCGGGTACGGGTCCAGCGGCTGCCCGGCCGGGTCCAGGAGGGCGATGACCCGGGGCGAGCCGACGAGCGCCTCGCGGATCTCCCGCGGGCCCAGCTCGGTGCCCTGGAGGCTGTGCGAGGCCGCCGGGGAGCGGTCCAGGGCGACGTCGCGCAGTGCGCCGTAGACCTCCGGCGAGGACAGCAGCCACTCGCGCCGCCGCGCCGGCAGGAAGGCCACCGCGTCCCCCGGCCGGGCCCGTTCCCGGACGGCGGAAGCCACCGCCAGGGCGTCGTCCTTGCGGCTCTCGGGCGTCCGCAGCCAGGCCGACCAGATCCCGGCGGGCACCAGCAGGGCGGCGGCCAGCAGCCACGGCCACCATCCCCGGGCCGCCGCGAGCCGGGCCCCCGCGAGGAGGGCGAATCCGGCCAGCGCGTAGAGCACGTACCGGTCCACGTACCAGGGGTGGACCAGTGAGAGCGCCATCAGCAGCCCGGGCGGCAGCAGCGCCAGCGGCAGGGCGACCCGTACGAGGTCCCGCTCGGCGGCGCCGCGTGCGAGCAGCAGCGCGGCGCCCGCCAGCACCGCGTACGCCGCCCAGTCCTGCCAGGCCGGCCGCCCGAGCCAGCCGAGCTGCTGCTGCGCCTGCCGGGAGCTCACCAGGGCGAGCGGCAGCAGCAGGGTCAGGGCCGCTCCGGCCGCGATGCGCCAGCCGCGCGAGCGCCAGGCCGTGCAGGCGTGCGCGAGCAGGGCCAGGGCCGCGAACTCGTGCAGCCAGCAGCCGAGGAGCAGTACCGCCGCGTAGGCCGTCCACCGCTCGCACAGCATCAGGTACGTGGCCCACACCACGGCGGCGGCCACGAGGGCGTACGAGCGGCCTTCCTGGGCGTACATCTGGACGGGCGGCAGGGCGGCGTAGACCAGCCCGCACAGCAGCGCGGCCCGCCCGCCCGCGAGCCGGTGCCCGATCGCGGCGACCCCGGCGGCGGCGAGGGCGGTGGCGGCGACGGAGGGCAGCCGCAGGGCCCACAGGCCGCCGTCCCAGGCCGCGAACACCCCGTGCATGAGCAGGTAGTGCAGGCCGTGCACGGCGTCCACCCGTGCCAGCAGCCCCCAGAGCCCGTCGAGCGGCCGGTGGGCCACCTGCCAGGTGACGGATTCGTCGCGCCACATGCTGCCGCCGCGCTCCAGGCCCCAGAGACCGAGGAGGGCGGCGAGCAGCGCGGGCAGCACGTGCCAGGGGGCGATGCGGCGGATGGCGACCTCCGGACTGTCGCGGCGGGTGTGGGGACTCCATACTCGGGGTTCGGGCGGATTACCTGCGGAGGTGGGTGTGCGAGCGTTCCGGGCGGTGGCGGTGGTACTGGGCACGGTGGTGCTCGGTGCGGCGGTGCTGGCGGGGTGCGGGCCGGCCGGTTCCAGGGCCGACGACGCGGCGCCGTCAGGGGCGCCGGCCCCCCGTACGGCTCCGGCCACGGCTCCCGCGGCGAGCTCCTCCCCGGCGACGGGCCCCGCCCCCGGTGCGACGGCCGGCGATACCCCGGCCGCGGGCGATACCCCGGCTGCCGGCGAGACCCTGGTACGGGTCACGCGCAGCGGCGGTTTCGCCGGGCAGACCCGCACCGTCGTCGTGAAGGGCGACGGCTCGTGGACCCGCCTCGCCCGCGAGGCGCGTCCCGAGGGCACCGGGAAGCAGTCGCCGGCCGAGCTGGCCAGGCTGCGCACGGCGCTCCGGGAGGCGGACTTCGCCCGGCTGCCCCGGCGTTCGACGAGCGACCCCACGGTCTACGACGGCTTCACCTACGCCTTCGTCCACGGCGGCTTCGAGGTGACGGCCGAGGAGGGCGCCCTGCCGCCGGCCCTGACCGCGGTGCTGGACGCGCTGCCGTCGTTCACGGCCGCGTAGGGGGCGCGGCGGCGCCCGGCCGGAAGACCGGGGTGGACGCCGTCCGTGGGCCCCCCGCAGCGGTGGGAAAGGCTCCGCTTGTGTGCGCGCCGCACCGGCCCGCCCCCGGTACATCCCACCCGCTACCCGGATGATCAGCACAAATGCCCTGACCGAACCCCACATAGCCGCACGCCGATGGCTCCTCTACGCTGCACCCCACCACGCAGATCTTCATGGGGCGGGACCGGGACATGGAACAGACACACACCACCCACAACGGCGCATCGGCGACCCCCGGCGCCCAGCGGCGCGTACTCGTCGTCGAGGACGACCAGACCATCGCGGAGGCCATCGCGGCCCGGCTGCGCGCCGAGGGCTTCCAGGTCCAGACCGCGGCGGACGGCCCGGCGGCCGTCGCGGCGGCCGAGAGCTGGCTGCCCGAGCTGCTGGTCCTGGACATCATGCTGCCGGGCTTCGACGGCCTGGAGGTCTGCCGCCGGGTCCAGGCGCAGCGGCCGGTCCCCGTGCTGATGCTCACCGCCCGGGACGACGAGACCGACCTGCTGGTCGGTCTGGGGGTCGGCGCGGACGACTACATGACCAAGCCGTTCTCGATGCGGGAGCTGGCCGCGCGGGTCCACGTCCTGCTGCGCCGCGTGGAGCGGGCCACCCAGGCGGCGACCGCCCCGCGCGGGGCCACCCTGCGCCTGGGCGACCTGGAGATCGACCACGCGCAGCGCCGGGTCCGGGTGCAGACCGAGGACGTGCACCTGACGCCGACCGAGTTCGACCTGCTGGTCTGCCTGGCCGGGACCCCCCGGGCGGTGCTCTCGCGCGAGCAGCTGCTGGCCGAGGTGTGGGACTGGGCGGACGCGTCCGGGACCCGTACGGTCGACAGCCACATCAAGGCGCTGCGCCGCAAGATCGGCGCCGAGCGGATCCGTACGGTCCACGGCGTCGGGTACGCCCTGGAGACCCCGGCGCAGCCGTGAGCGGCGGACGGCCGGCGGATCCGGCGGTACGGGCCGGGCAGCCGCACGGGCAGCGGTCCGCGGGCTCCCTGCGGCCGTTCTCACCCTTCTCGATCAAGACCAAACTGGGCACTCTCGTGGTGGTCTCGGTCTTCATCACCACCGGCCTGCTGATGGTGGCGTTGCGCACGGACACCGAGCTGCGGTTCATCACGGTCTTCTCGGTGATCGCCTCGATGCTGATCACCCAGTTCGTGGCGCACAGCCTGACGGCGCCGCTGGACGAGATGACGACGGTGGCCCGGGCGATATCGCACGGCGACTACACGCACCGGGTGCGCGGTTCGGGGCGCCGCGACGAGCTGGGCGACCTGGCCGCCACGATCAACCTGATGGCGGACGACCTGGAGGCGGTGGACCGCCACCGCAAGGAGCTGGTGGCCAACGTCTCGCACGAGCTGCGCACGCCCATCGCGGCGCTGCGGGCGGTCCTGGAGAACGTGGTGGACGGGGTTTCGGCCGCCGATCCGGAGACCATGCGCACGATGCTGAAGCAGACCGAGCGCCTCGGCCGCCTGGTGGAGACCCTGCTGGACCTGTCGAGGGTGGACAACGGCGTGGTCCCGCTGCGCGCCCGCCGCTTCGAGGTGTGGCCGTACCTGTCGGGCGTGCTGAAGGAGTCCGGGCTGGCGGCCGCCGGCCGTCCGGGGCTGTCCACCGGTTCGGGCGGGCACACCCGCAACGACGTCCACCTCCACCTGGACGTGTTCCCGTCCGAGCTGATGGCCTACGCGGACGCCGAGCGCCTGCACCAGGTGGTGGCGAACCTGATCGACAACGCGGTCAAGCACAGCCCGCCGCACGGCCGGGTCACGGTCCGCGCCCGGGCCGGTGACGCGCCCGGGAGTTTGGCGCTGGAGGTGCGGGACGAGGGTCCCGGCATCCCGGAGGCGGAGCGGTACCGGGTCTTCGAGCGGTTCAACCGGGGCAGCGCGCGCGGCGGCGACGGCGGCACGGGGCTGGGCCTGGCGATCGCCCGCTGGGCGGTGGAGCTGCACGGAGGGCGGATCGGAGTGGCCGAATCGTCACGCGGCTGCCGCATCCTCGTCACGCTTCCGGGCAGCTCCCGGGCGCCGTGTTGACGTAGGGTTCGAGCGGGAAGGACATGATCTCGGCCACACGTACCCGAGGTCCGTCAGGGGTGCGAAGCCAAGGGGGCCGCAACCTCGGTGCCCCCTACCCGAACCACACGTGTTTCCCGCCATTCCGGGTGGTGAAACCCGCCGTTCGATGTGACCTGCGTGACGGATGTCCCGCCCGGTCTGCATCTGGTGGTCCAGGAGGCGTAGCCTTTATTCCCGCTGTCCATACCTTGTGAAGCGGAAGAGGGCGGTTGCCGCCGTGTCGCCACAGTCCCCCAGTAATCCGAGCACCACGACCGAAGCAGCAGAGGGCGGGAAGACCCCTGCCTCAGGCTTCGGCGCCAACGAGTGGCTCGTCGACGAGATCTATCAGCAGTACCTCCAGGACCCGAACTCGGTCGACCGGGCCTGGTGGGACTTCTTCGCCGACTACAAGCCGGGCGGCGCCGTCGCTCCGGTGAAGGCCGACGAGCCGAAGAAGTCCCCCTCGACGGACGGCGCCTCCGCACAGGCCGCCACCGCCGTCGCCCGGGCCCCGCAGGCCGCCGGCGCCGCCGCCACGGGGGCGGCGGGTGCCGGCACGAGCCCCGGCTCGCCCGCGGCCGCCGCAGCCGCGCCCGCTGCCGGCGCCGCCCCGACCGCTCCGCCCGTGTCAGCTCCTGCCCCTGCTCCTGCCACCCCCTCTGGTGCCCCTGCTGTGACTGTCACCTCCCAGGCCCCGGCCGCGCCCGCCTCCCCGGCCCCGGCCGCCGCGCCCTCCTCCGCAGCTGCCAAGGCCGCGCCCGCCACCGAGGCCCCCGCGGGCCCCGAGCTGGTGACGCTCCGCGGGCCGGCCGCTGCCGTCGCCAAGAACATGAACGCTTCCCTCGAGGTCCCGACGGCCACGTCCGTCCGCGCCGTCCCGGTGAAGCTCCTGTTCGACAACCGCATCGTCATCAACAACCACCTGAAGCGCGCCCGGGGCGGGAAGATCTCCTTCACCCACCTCATCGGCTACGCGATGGTGCAGGCGATCAAGGCCATGCCGGCCATGAACCACTCCTTCGCGGAGAAGGACGGCAAGCCGACCCTGGTCAAGCCGGAGCACATCAACTTCGGTCTCGCGATCGACCTGGTGAAGCCCAACGGCGACCGCCAGCTCGTCGTCGCCGGCATCAAGAAGGCCGAGACGCTCAACTTCTTCGAGTTCTGGCAGGCCTACGAGGACATCGTCCGCCGGGCCCGCATCGGCAAGCTGACGATGGACGACTTCACCGGCGTCACCGTCTCGCTGACCAACCCCGGCGGCCTGGGCACCGTGCACTCCGTGCCGCGCCTGATGCCCGGACAGTCGGTCATCATGGGCGTCGGCTCCATGGACTACCCCGCCGAGTTCCAGGGCACCTCGCAGGACACCCTGAACAAGCTGGGCATCTCCAAGGTCATGACCCTGACCTCGACCTACGACCACCGGGTCATCCAGGGCGCGGCCTCCGGCGAGTTCCTGCGCATCGTCGCGAACCTGCTGCTCGGCGAGAACGGCTTCTACGACGACGTCTTCGAGGCGCTGCGCATCCCGTACGAGCCGGTGCGCTGGCTCCGGGACATCGACGCCTCGCACGACGACGACGTCACGAAGGCCGCCCGCGTCTTCGAGCTGATCCACTCCTACCGGGTCCGCGGCCACGTCATGGCCGACACCGACCCGCTGGAGTACAAGCAGCGCAAGCACCCCGACCTCGACATCACCGAGCACGGCCTCACCCTGTGGGACCTGGAGCGCGAGTTCGCGGTCGGCGGCTTCTCCGGCAAGTCGATGATGAAGCTCCGCGACATCCTCGGCGTGCTGCGCGACTCCTACTGCCGCACCACCGGCGTCGAGTTCATGCACATCCAGGACCCGAAGCAGCGCCGCTGGATCCAGGACCGCATCGAGCGCCCGCACTCCAAGCCGGAGCGCGAGGAGCAGCTGCGGATCCTGCGCCGCCTGAACGCGGCCGAGGCCTTCGAGACGTTCCTGCAGACGAAGTACGTCGGCCAGAAGCGCTTCTCCCTGGAGGGCGGCGAGTCCGTCATCCCGCTGCTCGACGCCGTCATCGACTCGGCCGCCGAGGCCCGCCTCGAAGAGGTCGTCATCGGGATGGCCCACCGCGGCCGCCTGAACGTGCTCGCGAACATCGTCGGCAAGTCGTACGCGCAGATCTTCCGCGAGTTCGAGGGCAACCTCGACCCGAAGTCGATGCACGGCTCCGGCGACGTCAAGTACCACCTGGGCGCCGAGGGCACCTTCACGGGCCTGGACGGCGAGCAGATCAAGGTCTCGCTCGTCGCGAACCCCTCGCACCTGGAGGCCGTGGACCCGGTCCTGGAGGGTGTCGCCCGCGCCAAGCAGGACGTCATCAACAAGGGCGGCACGGACTTCACCGTGCTGCCGCTGGCCCTGCACGGCGACGCGGCCTTCGCGGGCCAGGGCGTGGTCGCCGAGACGCTCAACATGTCGCAGCTGCGCGGCTACCGCACCGGCGGCACCGTGCACGTGGTCATCAACAACCAGGTCGGCTTCACCGCCGCCCCGGAGTCCTCGCGTTCGTCGATGTACGCGACCGACGTGGCCCGCATGATCGAGGCGCCGATCTTCCACGTGAACGGCGACGACCCGGAGGCCGTGGTCCGCGTCGCGCGGCTCGCCTTCGAGTTCCGCCAGGCGTTCAACAAGGACGTGGTCATCGACCTCATCTGCTACCGCCGCCGCGGCCACAACGAGTCCGACAACCCGGCGTTCACCCAGCCGCTGATGTACGACCTGATCGACAAGAAGCGCTCGGTGCGCAAGCTGTACACCGAGTCCCTCATCGGTCGCGGCGACATCACGCTGGAAGAGGCCGAGCAGGCGCTGCAGGACTTCCAGGGCCAGCTGGAGAAGGTCTTCGCGGAGGTCCGCGAGGCCGCCACGCAGCCCGTGGGCGCCCCCGTGCCGGCCGCGCAGACCGCCCAGGTGTTCCCGGTCGAGGTCGACACGGCCGTCTCCCAGGAGGTCGTCAAGCGGATCGCCGAGTCCCAGGTCAACATCCCGGACCACGTGACCGTCCACCCGCGTCTGCTGCCGCAGTTGCAGCGCCGCGCGGCGATGATCGACGAGGGCACCATCGACTGGGGCATGGGCGAGACCCTGGCCTTCGGCTCGCTGCTGATGGAGGGCACCCCGGTCCGGCTGTCCGGCCAGGACTCCCGCCGCGGCACCTTCGGCCAGCGCCACGCGGTCCTCATCGACCGGGAGACCGGCGAGGACCACACCCCGCTGCAGTACCTGTCGGAGGACCAGGCCCGCTTCAACGTCTACGACTCGCTGCTCTCGGAGTACGCGGCCATGGGCTTCGAGTACGGCTACTCGCTGGCCCGCCCGGACGCGCTGGTGCTGTGGGAGGCGCAGTTCGGCGACTTCGTCAACGGCGCGCAGACGATCCTGGACGAGTTCATCTCCTCGGCCGAGCAGAAGTGGGGCCAGACCTCCGGCGTCACGCTGCTGCTGCCGCACGGCTACGAGGGCCAGGGCCCGGACCACAGCTCCGCGCGTCCCGAGCGCTTCCTCCAGATGTGCGCGCAGGACAACATGACGGTCGCGATGCCGACCCTGCCGTCGAACTACTTCCACCTGCTGCGCTGGCAGGTCCACAACCCGCACCACAAGCCGCTGATCGTCTTCACGCCGAAGTCGATGCTGCGTCTGAAGGCCGCGGCGTCGAAGGCGGAGGAGTTCACGAACGGTTCGTTCCGGCCGGTCATCGGGGACACGCGCGTGTCCTCCGGTTCGGGTGACGCGAACGCGGTCCGCAAGGTCGTCTTCTGCGCCGGCAAGGTCTACTACGACCTGGAGGCCGAGCGCGAGAAGCGCGGCATCACGGACACCGCGATCATCCGCATCGAGCGGCTGTACCCGCTGCCGGGTGCGGAACTCCAGGCGGAGATCGCCAAGTTCCCGAACGCGGCGAAGTACATCTGGGCGCAGGAGGAGCCGGCGAACCAGGGTGCGTGGCCGTTCATCGCGCTGAACCTGATCGACCACCTCGACCTGGCGGTCGGCGCGGACGTCCCCGCGGGTGAGCGGCTGCGCCGTATCTCGCGGCCGCACGGCTCGTCCCCGGCTGTGGGCTCCGCGAAGCGGCACCAGGCGGAGCAGCAGCAGCTGCTGAACGAGGTCTTCGAGGCCTAGTCACAGCGCCGCCCGGCACCCGCAAGGCCCGTTCCCCCAGTGGGACCGGGCCTTGCGGCCGTCCGGGCCCCCCGCGTGTCGGCAGAGCCGGCGTCGGCCCCGGGCGGGATCGGTTCGTGCCCGGGGAGGCGGCTCGGCAGGAACCCGGCTCGGCAGTGGGCCGGGGACCGTCACGACCGGGGGCCGTCACGGCTGGGGTTCGAAGTCCCAGTACGGCCGGGTGCGTTGTTTGGCCGAGACCGTGTGGACGTGCTGCGGGCCGAGGACTCGCGTCAGCGCCTTGATGCCGGCGTCCTCGTGCTTGCCGGCCTCCGCGTCCTCCCGTACCGACCGGAGGTCGGACGCCAGCGCGATCTGGGCGCTCAGCGTCATCGGGTGGTCCGGTCCCAGCACCTGCTCGGCGGTCCGCAGCGTCTCCCGGCTCAGTTCCAGCGCGTCCTCGCGGCGGCCGGTGATGTTGCGGTGCCCGGTGGCGTTGAGGGCGCAGCCCAGCGTCCAGGGGTGCCGGTCGCCGAGCGCCCCCCTCATGCCGACCAGCGCCTGCTCGGCCAGGCTCAGGGCCTCCGCCCGTTCGCCCTGCGCCCGCAGGACCAGGCCCAGGTTGCCGACCGTGCCGATGCTGTACGGGTGGGCGAGGCCCAGCTGCGACTGGTAGCCGCGGACCACGTCCTCGGAGATCCGGCGGGCCTCGCCGATGTCCCCGTACTCGCGGAGGTAGGTCGCGTAGTCGGAGGCGACCATCAGCGTCCACGGGTAGTCGATGCCGAAGACCCGTGTCGCCCGCTCCCACACGGTCCGCAGCCGCAGCCCCGCGCCGGGGATGTCCCCGGAACGGCGCAGGCACATCCCGAGGTTGTGCTCGGCGCGCAGGGTCTGGGGGTGGCCCAGGCCCAGCACCTGGGTGTTGAGCTTGACCCCCTGTTCCTGCCGGGTCTGCGCCTCGCGGTAGCGGCCCATCAGCCGCAGCCCCATGGCGCAGGCGATGCCGGAGGACAGGGTGGAGATGTGGTGGGCCTTCAGGACCCGCTCGCGCCGGCGCAGGGTGTCCAGGTCGAGGTCGTAGGCGTCCTGGTAGCGGCCCAGCAACCGGTAGGTGGCGGCGAGGTTGTTCTGGGCGCCCAGCGTGGTGGAGTCGTCCTCGCCGAGCAGCTCGCGGTAGGTGGCCAGGCAGTGCTCGAAGATCTCGCGGGCGGGCTCGAACTTGGCGATGCACAGCAGGACTCCCCCGTAGGCGCTGCTGGCCCGCAAGGTCTCCAGGTCGCGTTCGCCGCGCTCGCCCGTGAGCCGGTCGGCGACCGCCTTGGTGAGGGTCTCGGCGCGGCGGAAGAGGCCGAGGTTGCGCAGGGCTCCGCCGTACTGGTAGCTGAGCTCGCGGACCTTGGGGTGGTCCTCGCCGAGCATCGCGCGCCAGGACTGGTCGGTCTCCTCACACAGCCTCAGGCAGGTGCGGTACTCCCCGGCGAGGATCAGGTAGCGCAGGCAGTGCAGCAGGAAGTTCTGGATGCGCGGGTTGCTGCTGGTCAGCACGCCGGCGGTGGACAGGTGCGGGATGAGTTCGGCGTAGCGGGGCCACAGCCGGGAGTCGGAGGGGCGGCCGGGGTCGGCGGCGGCGAGGACCTGGCGGACGGCGCGGGCGAGCGGTTCGGCCTCGTCCTCGGCGAGGTTGTCGCGGACGATGCCGTGGACCATGCGGTGCAGCTGTACGGTCTCCAGCCCGCCGCCGCCCTCCTCGACGGGCAGGTCGGAGTACTCCAGGCGGACGACGGAGAACTGGACGAGCTTGTTGAGGGCCGCGTTCCAGCGGATCTGGTCGTTGATGAGCCCGGCGAGCTGTTCGGGGGCGTCGTCGACGGGGAATTCGCGCAGCAGCCGCAGCGGGACGGGGCCGGGTGCGAAGAAGACGAAGAGCCGCAGCAGGGCGAGGGCGTCGGGGAAGTTCTCGCGGACGTTGTTGAGGAGTATGGCCAGGGCCGTGGGGAAGGGCAGCGGGTAGTCGTCGGAGACGGTGACGGCTTCGCGGGAGTCCAGTCGCCGCTGGAGCAGGTCGAGGTAGTCGCCGACGGTCAGCGGGGAGTCCGCGAGCCAGCCGGCGGTCTGGTCGAGGGCGAGCGGGTAGTCCTCCAGGGCCTCGGCGAGCTGGTCGGCCTCCTCGCCCGTGAGCCGGCGTGCCCGGCGGCGGATGAAGGTGATGGACTCGGGCCGGGCGTAGAGCGGGACCTGCACGAGGCTGGTGTGGCGGGAGGCCCATTCGCGGTTGCGGGAGGTGATGATGACGTCGCCCGCGCCCGAGGGGAGCAGGTCGGTGAGGTCGTCGGGGTTGTCGCAGCCGTCGAAGACCAGCAGCCAGCGCCCGTACGGGGAGCCGCGCCGCAGCGCTTCCAGGACGGCCCGGATCTGCTCGCCGTAGCTTCCGGCGCCGCGCGGCAGGCCGAGGGCGGGGGCGAGGTCGGCGAGGCGTTCGCGCAGCGTGGGCCGGTCCTCGGCGGGGACCCACCAGACGATGTCGTACTCGGAGGCGAAGCGGTAGGCGTACTCGGTGGCGACCTGTGTCTTGCCGACTCCGGACAGGCCGTGCAGGGTGACGGTGGAGGCGCCGGCCGGGGCTTCGGTCAGGGCTTCCCGCAGCCGTCCGATGATGTCGTTGCGGCCGGTGAAGCGCGGGTTGCGGCGGGGGACGCGGCCCCAGATCTCGGGCGGGTCGTTGGGGAAGCGGGGGCCGCGGCGGCCGGTCTCGGTGCCGACCCGGTCGGTGGGCAGCTCCAGTCGGCGCAGCACCCGGTACTCCGCCTCGTAGGCGTCCAGGCCCCACAGGTCGGTCTTCTCCAGGACGGCGACGGCGCTGGGCAGGGGGGCGTCGGTGAGGCAGACCGCCGCGAAGCGGTCGGGGTGGTCGTCGGTGACGGCGCGCAGGGCGGTGTTCCACTCCTCGTCGGTGTGGGTGCCGGCGGAGAAGTAGCGCTCGCTGAGGACGAGCAGGACCCTGCTGCCGGAGCGGGCGAGGTCGTCGAGGGCCTGGGCGAGGCCGGGGCTGTTCTGCGGGTCCCAGCGCTGGAGGGCGACGCGGTGGCCGTGTTCCTCCAGGCGGTGGGCGATCCACACGGCCCAGGGGCGGTTGAATCCCGCGAAGCTGATGACGAAGCGCTGCGGCTGGTGCGGCGGCTGGGCCGCACCGCTGGAGTCCTGCCGGCTAACGGTGGTCATGCGGCCGTCTCCCTGGAATCCGGGCGGTGGACGGGGTTGAAAAGGTACCGCAGCGAACGCCCCGTCAGCCGTGTGTGAACGGTGCGAGTTCGGGGTGTGCCTCGCACCAGGCGCGGCGTTCGCGGTCGACGGCCCGGCGGGCCGTGGCGTGCTGGTCCGCGGGGGGCGGGAGTTCGTCCATGGCGTGCTCGGCGGCTCCCATCGCGTCGGTGAACTCCCTTCCCGCGGGGGTCAGTCGCTCGTGGGCGCGCAGGACCGGCAGGACGGCGGCCACCTGGGCCCGGACCCGTGCGTGCTGGGCCCAGGCGCCCCGGGCCCCGTAGAGGGCGGCGCGCTGCCAGTACCCGGCGAGCGCGAGGTGGGCGTAGGCGCCGTGCAGCAGTCCCTCCAGCGGGCGGGGGTCGCTGCGCCAGGGGGCCCAGTAGCGAGGGGTGCGGTCGGCGGTGTGGAGGGTCAGGACGTCGGCGAGCGCGGTCAGCTTGCCGTGCTGGACCTCGTGGACGAGGGTGGCGGCCAGGGCGGGCGGGGCCTGGGCGCGGGCCAGTACGGAGCCGGCGGCCGCGGGCAGGGTGGCGCCGCTGGAGCGGGAGCCTCCGGCCAGGGGTACGACGGAGCGCAGCAGTTGGACGGTCTCCCCGGCGCGGGCGGTGTCGTAGCGCTGGAGCAGGGTGAGGGCGCCGGACCACTGGGTGTCCCAGCGCTTGTGTCCCTTGGGGGTGAGGCGTCGGGCGGGCCGGACGGGGGCGGGCTGGGCCGGGCCGGGGGCCCGGTAGGGGTCGAGGTCGTCGAGGGCGGTGCGGCCGCCGGGCAGGGCGTGCAGGGGCAGGGCGGCCGGGTCGTCGGGGTCCCAGGAGCGTTGGGTGAGGGTGAGGGGTCCGGAGCGGTCCGGGCGCAGCAGGCCGAGGGTGGGCAGGACGAGCCGGCCGTGCTGGGGCCGCAGGATGTGGGTGAAGGCGATGCCGGCGCGCAGGGCGGCGGCGACGGCGAGGGCCCCGAGGTGTCCGAGGTCCGGCGGGGGTCCGTACGGGGCGTGCAGGCGGCGCAGGGTCTCCTCGGCCCAGACGCCGGTGGCGGGATAGTGCAGGACGTCGCGGACGGCCGCCGGGTCGTGCCGTTCGGCTGCCTCCAGCAGGGCCCAGTGTTCGGCGGCCTCCGCGGCCCGGGTGGCGGGGGCGGCGTCGAGGACTGCGCGGAGCAGGACCAGCCGTTTGGAGCGGCGTACGTCGCGCACCAGGCGGGTGCCTTCGGTGGAGGGCTCGGTGGAGGCGAGGGCGCGCAGGGTGCGGGAGGAGACGCTGAAGGCGGCGAGGGTGACGGTCATGAGGCGACCGCCGGGCGGTGCGCTGCGTCGGCGGGGGCGGCCCGGGCCGGGGCCGGCGGGCCGGTGGCGGCCGCCCGCTGGAGGGCGGCGGCGATGTGGCGGATCAGGACCTGGATGTCCGCGCAGTACACGGACGGGTGCCGGAAGCCGGCGCCGTCACGGTAGCGGTGCGGGTAGTGCCCGCCGCCGCACACCTCCACCAGCTCGCAGGTGCGGCAGCCGGCGGCGAGCGCGTCCCGCCCGAGCTGGCGGGCGGCGAGACCGGGGTGGTCGAGGAGCTCGTCGAAGCTGTGGGTGGCGAGGGCCATCCCGGTGGCGGCGGCGCCCTCGTAGGCGGACTTGAGCGAGTCGGCCTGTTCGATGGTGCCGTCCGTCTCGATGACGGCGGTGGCGGCGGGCGCCAGCCCGAGGGTCTCGGTGGCGGCGGGCAGGCCGAGCAGGAGGGCGATGACCTCTTCGAAGGTCCGGATCCTGGTGCGCCGCTCCCCCGCGTGCCACCAGCGGTCGAAGACGGCCAGGAGCCAGTCGGCGTACGGGGTCCGGCCGGGGTGGTGGCCGGGCGGCGGGGAACTCCAGTTGGCGAGCGGCAGCAGCAGTGCGACGCTGGGCGGCCCGAAGGCCAGCAGCGACTCGTAGGTCTCCACCGGGTCCTGGGCGAGGTCGACGACGCAGAGCACCCCGGCGTAGCTGTCCGGATGGCGTGCCAGGAGCCGCAGCCCCCGGGTGGCGGCGCCGAAGCCGGGCCGCCCGGCGTGGTCCACGCGCCGGGCGTTGTGCGCGGGCAGCCCGCCGTCGAGGCTGACGCCGACGCGGATCTGGGCGGCGGCCAGCGCGGCGAGCCGGCCGCGGGTGAGGAGGGTGCCGTTGGTCTGGACGGTGGCGGTCACCCGGGTACGGGGCGCGGTGCGCGCCAGTGCGGCCCGGACGGCGTCGACGGGCGCGGCGAGGCGGGCGGGCGCGGTGAGCAGCGGTTCGCCGCCGTGCAGCACGAGGTCCACGCGGGACAGGCCGTGGGCGGCGGCGTGCTCGGCGATCCGCTCGGCGGCGAGGGCGGCGGTGGCCGCGGTCATGGCGGCGGGCTGGCCGCGCCAGCCCTGGTCGGCCATCTCGTAGACGTAGCAGTAGGTGCAGGCGAGGTTGCAGCGGCTGCGCGTCTTGAGGACGAACTGCCGTATGGGGTGCGGCCGGTGTCCGGCGGCGCGCAGTGCGGGCACGTCGAGGCGGGTGTGGGGCCAGGGCGCGTGGCGGGCGTGCGCCGCGTGGACGGACTGCTCGGGGTGCGCGGGCAGCACGGGGTCGCTCGTGTGCGTGTGCCTCATCGCCTTACCTCCCGCTGCGGACGGTCCATCCCTGCCCTTCGGACGGTCCCGGCTAACGGCGGAAAACGGTCAATGAGCCCGTGCCTCAGGTGACTCCGGAGTCGAAGGCGTTGAGGATCTCGGCCGGGTGGGTCACCCGCTCGACCATGCCCTCGATCACCTGGGCCAGTACGGGATGGTCGATCCGGCGCAGTGCCGCGAGGTCCAGGCCGGAGAGGTCCGGCAGCCGCCCCGGGCAGGCGGGGACCCTCGCCGCCGCTTCCTGATGTGTGGTCACCATGGGCTGCCTGTCCCCCTGTTGAGTCGTGTGCGGGATGGTCCACTGCCTTTTCCCCCCCGGCCGGTGCGCGGAAACAGCCCGGTACCGGTGTCAGGGCCCCGGGTCCAGGGCCCGTACCCGTGCGCGTACGGCCTCCGCCCTGCCCCCGGCGTCCGGGCCGAGCCGCGTCCACAGCTCCAGTGCGGAGCGGTAGGCGTCCAGGGCGGCCCGCGGCCTGGCCAGGCGTTCCAGTACCTCGCCGCGCAGCTCCTGGAGGCGGGCGGCCAGCTGGACGGCGGTGCCGGCGGCCTCCCGCTCCTCGTGGTCGGCCTCCAGGGCGGCCCGCCAGGCCCGCCGGTAGGAGTCCGCGGCCCGGTCCAGGCGGTCGGGTGCCCGGTTGTGGCCGTGGATCTCCTGCTGGACGTCTCCGTGGTCTCGCCAGGCGCGGGCCCGCTCCAGCGGGCTGCGGCTGTGCCGGACGGCGAGTTCCAGCAGGTATTCCGCCTCCCGCAGGTCGACCGGATCGCCCTCGTAGGTGTGCCGCAGCCGCAGCCCGGTGGCGAGCCTCATCAGCCGGTGCGCCGACCCGGGGTCGGACTGCGGCACCGCCGCCCGGCTCTCGCGCAGGACGCGCACGGCCGTACCGGTGAACCGCCGCCCGTCGGCGGCCCGTGCCCGCTCCAGCAGGGCGTCGCCCCATTCGGGCAGCAGCTGGGCGTGGGCGTCCCCGTCCCGGGGGATCAGCCGGCGGGCCCGGCCGTAGGCCCCGGCGGCGTCCTCCAGGGCCACCGGGTCGCCGTCGCGGGCGTGGCGGGCCCGGTGCACCCGGCCGAGGCAGACGAGGGCGGCCACGCGCAGTTCGGGGTCCCCGTCGGAGGGGGTCAGGACCGCGTCCAGTTCCCGGGCCGCCTCCTCCAGCCGGTCCGGCAGGTACCGCAGGGCGTCGGCCAGGTCCACGCGGGCCCGCGCGCGGGCCCGGCCGGCCGCCGCCTCCGCGGCCGCCTGCGTGTCCGTGTCCGTGTCCGTGTCCGTGTCCGTGTCGGGCAGGGGGACGGGTACGGCCAGGCGGGCGGCGGCCTGTTCGGCCAGCGCCGTGCGCTCGGCCGCATCGGCCGTGTACGGCAGCAGGGCGAGCAGGACCCGCCCCAGGGCCCGCTGGAGCACGGGGTGCCCCGGCTCGGCGGCGTGGGGGCGTCCCCCGGACCCGCGGCCGGGGTCGCCGACGGGCTGCGGCCCACGGCCGGGACCACCGGCGGGCTCCGGACCACCGGCGGGCTCCGGACCACCGACGGCCTCCGGACCACGGCCGGGGCCCGCCGGGCGGCCGGGGCCGCCTGCCGGGGGCGGGCCGGTGAGGGGTTCCAGGGCCGCACGCGCTTCGCGCAGCGCGCCCGGGTCCCGGCGCAGTGCGCTCAGCCTGATCAGGGTCTCGGCCCGGCGCACCGCGCAGTCCCGCCGCAGCTCGGGGCCGGCCGCGGCGCCCGCCGCCGCGAACTCCCGGTCCGCCGCGGCCAGCAGCTCCCCGTCGGGCTCCCCGAGGAGCGCCCGTTCGTACAGCACCCGGCCGAGGAGGGCCCGCGCCCGCGCCGTCCCCAGCCCGGTCACGGCCCGCTCCGCCTCGGCGAGGAGTTCCGGGTCCCGCTGGACGTCCCACAGCCGCAGCAGCGCCCCCGCCAGTTCGCCCTCGGCCTCCTCCGGCGGGTCGCCGGGCCCCGCCGGGGCTGCCACGGCCCGCCGCAGGACCGCCACCGCCTCGTGGAGCGCCCGCGCGTCCCCGTCGGCGAGCCGGTCCCGGGCCGCGCGCAGCGCCGCGGCCCGGGAGGGTCCCGCGGGCACGGCGGGCTCGCTCGGCGCCGGGTCCTCCTCGGGGAGCCCCGGCAGGTAGCGCCGTACGACCTTGGCCGAGACCTGCGCGAAGGCCTGCGGGAGCCGCCCGGCGGGGGGCCGCTCGGCGTCCGGCGGCGGCCCCGGGGCGGCAGTTGCCGAGGGGGCTCCGGTCAGCTGCGAGACGGCGAGGGCGGGGAAGTTGCGCACGCCCCGGCCGAAGTGGGCCAGTACGTACTCCGAGCAGTGCTTGAGGACCAGCGCGGCCTCGTCCCGGCCGAGCGGCCCCAGCAGGACGTCCTGGACACCGGGGACGAACTCGTACCACTGCCCGGGGGCCTCGGCGCTGCGCCGCAGCAGCCCGCTGAGCAGTACCTCCGCCAGGTCGGAGGGCTCGGAGTCCGGCAGCATCGTGCGCTGCACCAGCCGCATGACGGGCAGGGTCAGCGGGGCCGCCGACAGGTAGACCGCCAGCTGGACGGCGCGGGGCGCGGCCGAGGAGCGGAAGCGCGCCACCAGGTCGCGGGGCGGCCGCACGGCACGCGGCGGCGGCAGCGGCGCGGCCGGATGGTCGGCCAGGACCCGGCCGACCTCGGCCGGAACCGGGCCGGTGCCGAGGCCGGCGACGAGCCGGGCCCACGCTCCGAGGGCGGTGGCGCTCGGCGGCAGCACGGGCACGGTCAGCCCCCGCCGGGCGCCGGGCGGCGCCGGGCGGTCCGGCCGGAACCGCAGCCGCACCCCGCCGCCGCCGTCCTCGACGCGGCAGAGCGTGCCGCGCTCGGTCGGCAGCCAGCTGCGGCCCCACAGGCGCTGCGGCAGCGGCTGGACGACCACGCAGGGGGTGCACTCGGCCCACCGGTGCAGCAGCCGCTGGGCGGTGCCCTCGCGCCACAGGGGTCCGGCGCAGTCGGAGACCAGCATGGTCAGGGCGCGGCCGGTGGGATCGCGCAGCTGGTCCCCCGAGCGCAGGCCGGTGGAGGGCAGCGGGCCCCGCCCGAGCGCCGCCGTCCCGTCGGGGAGCCGGTGCAGGTAGTGCACCTGGACGTCCCGGAAGGCGCCGAGTCGTTCGCAGACGGAGCGCAGTTCCTCGAACATGTCCTGCCACACGGCCATCGAGGGCGAGGCGTCCATCACCAGCCGCACGGTGGCCTCGCGCCGGCTCTCGGCCCGGAGCACCGGGATGACCAGCCCGAGGGCGCGGGCGCTGGCTTCGGCGGTGGCCTCCTCGTCGAGCGCCGTCCGTACCGGCGGGGCGGGTGCGCGGTGGCGTTGCAGGACGCGCAGGGCCCGCTGTATGTCGAGGATGCGCGGGAGCGCCGCCGCGGCCGGCACCCGGACGGGTAGGGCCCGCTCGCCGGGTGCCTCGCCGGGTGCGTCCGTCTCCTGATCGGCCGGGCGGTGGCCTCCCGGCGGGTAGAGCCGGACCGGGTCCTCCAGGACCGCGGCCGCCCGCGCGGGCTCCACCGGCGACCTGACCGGATCTTTGACTTCCGCTTCCGGTACGGGCGCCTGCGCGTCCGCGGCCGGCGGCCCGGGCCGGCGGATGCGCCCGGCCAGCCACAGGGCGTCGGCAAGCTCTTCGGCGGACGGGTCGAGCCCGACGCCGCGCAGCAGCGCGGCGAATTCACGGATGCCGGGCGGTCCGGCGGGCGGCACGGCCCGTCACCTCGGGCGGTCGAGCCGCTGGATGAGCAGGTCCGCGAGGTCCTCCCGGGTGGGCGGGGCGGCGTAGTGGGTCAGGTAGACGGCGTTGAGCAGCTGGTCGGCCGCGACGAGTTCCGACTGGGAGCGGCTGAGGAATTCGCGTATCAGATCGGCCCCGAGCCGGGCGGCCTCCTCGCCGAGGTGGGCCCGGACCATGGTGGCCAGCCGCTTCTCGCCGGGCTGGCCCAGCTTGAGCTGGATGCAGCGGCGCAGCAGGGCCGCGGGAAAGTCCCGCTCGCCGTTGCTGGTCAGGATGATGAAGGGGAACTCCCGGCAGCGCACCCGGCCGCCCTGGACGCTCACCTTCGTCCCGTCGTCGGTGAGCACCTGCACCTCGGGCTCGGTGTCGGCCACCCGTTCCAGTTCCGGGAGGGCGAACTCGCCTTCCTCCAGCACGTTCAGCAGGTCGTTGGGCAGGTCGATGTCGCTCTTGTCGAGCTCGTCGATGAGCAGGACCCGGGGCCGGGCGGTCGGCAGCAGCGCGGTGCCCAGCGGTCCGAGCCGGATGTACTTGCCGATGCCGGGAGCCCCGCCCGGGGCGCCGCCGCTCGCCGCGATCTGCACGTCCTGGAGCCGGGCGAGGGCGTCGTAGCGGTAGAGCCCGTCCTGCAGGACCGTGCGCGAGACCACCGGCCAGCGCAGCACCCGGCCCAGTTTCAGCTCGTGGGCGACGGCGTGCGCGAGGGTGGACTTGCCCGTACCGGGGAAGCCGGTCACCAGCAGTGGCCGCCGCAGGTACAGGGCGGCGTTGATGGCCTCCAGCTCCTCGGGCTCGGGCCGGTGCAGCTCGGCGGCCTGCCGGTGCGCTCCGAGCCGCCGGGCGATGTTGCCGTCGGCCGCGCCCGCCGCTGCGGCCTGGCCGCCCGCCTCGCCCACGGGGCCGCCGTCGAAGTCCCGCCACGGCGGCGGGTCGGGCAGGGCGTCGATCCCGTCGTGGGGCTCCCCCACGCCGCGGTAGATGAGCCATTCGTCGTTCATCGGTGCTGCTCCCTCCTGCCGGTCACAGGTCCCCCTGCAGCGGCTCGTCCTCGGGCAGGGTGCGCGCGGGATCGTCCCAGACGAGGGCGGCTCCCGCCGCCCAGTAGGCGTCCGGGTCGGCGCCGTGCGCCCGACCCCGCAGGGCCTGCAGCCGCAGCGGCAGCACCTCCGCCCTTCCCGCGTCGGCCAGTTCCTCCCGCAGCCCGCGGTGGAAGGGGGCGCACGAGACCCCCGGGTCCGCCGGGGGCCGCCGGCACACCACCACTCCGTACCCGGCGTCCCGCACCGCGTGCAGTGACCCCAGGGTGGGTTCCAGGGCGGGTGCCCGGCAGTGCACCGGCACGGTGTTGTCGGGGAGCGCGGCCAGCCATCCGGGCGAGGGGGTGCGCGGCCGGCCGCGGACGCAGTCGGCCCGTTCGTCCAGCAGCGGTCCGGCCAGCGCCCGCGCCCACCGGGCGGCGGCGTCCGGGCGGGCGGGCCCGGCGGGGTGGCGCAGCACCACCGGCCGCTGCACTCCCAGCGGCACCCCGCCCACCAGCTCCCACCGGTCCACCGGCAGCCCGAACAGATCGGGTGCCACGGCGACTTCGAGCAGGGCGGCCGTCTCGTGGGTGTCGCAGCGCCGGAACGCCTCCGCGAGCGGCGCCCGCAGCACCTCCGGCAGGGCCGCGGGGGCGACCCGTACGCCGGAGTCCACCGGCGTCACCCGCCCCGGGTGTGCCGGGCCCGCCAGTACCGACACCCGCCAGTCGTGGACGTCCTCCCAGCCGTGCGCCCACACCTCCAGCAGGACCGAAGCCCCGGGCGGCAGCCCGTCGGCGGGCCGGGCCGGATGGCGCACCGGCCGCCCGGCCGAGGCACGCCGGCGGCGCTCCCGGTCCGCCAGGCCCCGTTCGTGGCGCTCGCCCAGTTCCCGGCGCAGGGGCCGCCACAGCCGTTCGGCGGTGGTGCGCACCCAGTCCCACAGTTCCTCGTCGGCGCCCGGGGTGGCCGGCTCGCGGTAGTCGGCCACGCTCACGTCCGTCGCGTACCGGAGCATGGCCGCGGCCTCCCCCGAGCCGCCGGGCGGGTCGTGCAGCAGCCCCAGCCCGTCGCGCCAGCTCAGCGGGGCGAGGGGGTGCGGGTCGGGCTCCTCCCCGCGCGCCGCCTCCACCAGGGCCCGCACGTCCTCCGAGGCGCCCGGCGGGGGCAGTTCGGCGAGCAGCCCGCACAGGGTGGTGCGTTCGCCGGGGGTGAGCCGCCCGCGGCCGGCGTAGGGGTCGCCGTCCTCGGCCGGGAGCTCGTCGTGGACGTCGGTCCAGGTCCGGCGGCTGTTGAGGTCGCTGACGTGCTGGTCGTAGTGGTGCAGGTCGTGGGCCTGCATGACCCGCCGGTAGAGGCCGGTCCGGCCGCGAACGGGCATCGGCAGGGTGCGCAGCTGCACGACCGAGACGGCGAGGCCGCCTCCTCCGGTGTGCCGCCGGGCCTTGACCACTCCGACGACCTCGCCGCGGGCCAGGTCCACCACCGGGCCGCCGGACATGCCGGGCTCGATCTCGTCGTCGTCGCCGAGCCGGATGGCCGCGCCGTTGCCCGCGGTGCCGCGCAGCCGGGTGGTGCGGCCGGTGATCTCGGGGGTGCCGAGGTCCTCGGTGCAGCCGAAGTAGGCGACCTCGTCGAAGCGGGGCCGGGAGCGGTCGGTCAGCCAGACGCAGGCGTGCGAGACGGGGGCCAGCACCCGGACCAGCGCCAGGTCGGGCAGGTCCCACAGGGCCCGCCGGCCGGGGCGCCGCTCTTCCAGCCGCTCGGGCAGGACGCACTCCACGCGCCCGGTGACGGTCCCGGTGGCGCCGTTGGCGCCGGAGGAGAAGGTGATGCCGACCTCGCGCCCCGACAGACGCACCGCAGCACCCCCCTCGCCGATCACGTGCGCGCACGTCAGGACCCAGCCGGGGGCGATGAAGAACCCGCTCCCCCAGGTGGGACCGGACCAGTAGCTGCCGGAACCCTCATACCCGCCCGGCGGGGCGTGGACGCGTACGGTCGCCGCCTGGACGAGGGGTTCCAGGAGCTCGAAGGCGCGCGCGGAGCCGTCCGTGCGCCCTTCCGCCATCCGCGCCCCCCGCTCGTGAGGCATCCAGGCTAGCGCCGGGGACACCGCGGGCGGGAGGTCTTGCCGCACCGCGGATTATCCTGGCGGGAAACACCCCCCTCACGGCACGGAGCCCGACTTGTACTTCACCGATCGCGGCATCGAGGAGCTGGAGAAGCGGCGCGGCGAGGAGGAGGTCACCTTCGAGTGGCTCGCCGAGCAGCTGCGCACCTTCGTCGACCTGAACCCGGACTTCGAGGTCCCGGTGGAACGCCTGGCCACCTGGCTGGCCCGCCTGGACGACGACGACGAGGACGACGCCGACGAGTGAGCCGGCGGCCGGGCGGCGGACCGGCGCACCAGGAGCGGGAGCGGGAACGGGAGCCCGAACGGGAACTGGAACGGGAACGGCCCGGCTGCGAGGAGCAGTCGGGCCGTTCTCGTTCCCGCGCCGGCCACAGGGGCGGCGGCGCGGCCGGGGTACCCGGGGCGCCGGATCAGGCGGCCTTGGTCTCCCAGAAGATGCGGTCGATCTCGGCGATGAGGTCGAGGGCCTTCTGGCCGGTCGCCGGGTCGTTCGACGCCTTCGCGGCCGAGAGGGCCTTCAGGGTGTCGTTGACCAGGACGTGCAGCTGCGGGTACTTCTCGAAGTGCGGCGGCTTGAAGTAGTCGCTCCAGAGCACCGAGACGTGGTGCTTGGCCAGCTCGGCGCGCTGCTCCTTGATGGTGATGGCGCGCGCGCGGAAGTCGGCGTCGTCGTTGGCCTGGTACTTCTCCTGGACGGCCTTGACCGACTCGGCCTCGATGCGGGCCTGGGCAGGGTCGTACACGCCGCACGGCAGATCGCAGTGGGCGGAGACCTTCGCCTTGGGGGCGAAGAGGCGGGAAAGCATGGGGTGTGTCCTCCTCGTGATCGTCTTCTCAAGGGCGAGGTTACTCGCTCGGAATCCGGATTTCGCGGTCGCCCCCGGGGGCTTGGGACAAAAGTCCAGGGCGGCGGCCGGACCGGTGAGCGAATCTACGGCGCCGTGCGGCAGCATGCGGGGGTGACGAGGAGGTCGTGCATGGTGGAGATCCGCAGCCCGCTGAGGAGCCTCGGGGTGGTGGACGTGACGGGGCCTTCGATGGCTCCGACCCTGGCCCACGGGGACCGGGTCGTCGTGCGGTACGGGGCGGCCGTCCGGCCGGGTGCCGTGGTGGTGCTGCGGCACCCGTTCCAGCAGGACCTGCTGGTGATCAAGCGGGCGGTGGAGCGGCGCCGGGGCGGCTCCTGGTGGGTGCTCGGGGACAACCCCTACAACGCGACCGGCGACAGCACCGACTACGGGCCGGTTCCCGGCGAGCTGGTGCTGGCGACGGCGGTCCTGCGCCTGCGTCCGCGCGAGGCGGATCAGCGCTCGCTGAGGGCGTGGCTGGCCTGGGCGGCCTCGGCGCTGCGCCCGCTGCGGGCCGACCCTTCGGCCTCCAGCCGCTTGCGGGCCCGGTAGGCCGCCACGTTCGCCCGGGTGGCGCACCGGTCGGAGCAGTAGCGCCGGGAGCGGTTGGTGGAGGTGTCGAGGTAGGCGTTGCGGCAGGGCGCCGCCCGGCACAGGCCGAGGCGGTCGGGGCCGTGTTCGGTGACGTGGAAGGCGAGGCCCATGGCCGCCATGGCGGCGTAGCCCGCGGAGGCGTTCGAGGGGTGTTCGGCGAGGTGGATGTGCCAGTCGGGGGCGCCGTCCTCGCCGATGGTCTCGTGGCCGGAGACCTGGGGGCTGACGGGGAACTCCATGAGCAGCGAATTCAGCAGGTCGACGGCGAGGACGTGGTCGCCGCCGTCGGCGGCCTCGAAGACCGCGCGCAGCCGGCCGCGGACGTTGCGGAAGCGGGTGACGTCGGTGTCGGTGACCCGGCGGGCCATCTGGACGCTGCCGCCGAACAAGGCGCGGACGGCGTCCACCGAAGTCAGCGAGTCCTTGTTGCGGGCCGGCTCCTCGGTGTTGACCAGGCGCACGGCATAGTCCGAGTAATAGGCCAGTTCCACTTGTAGTCCTTACGGCTGCGGATTAGTGTCTCCGGTAATGACCGAGACGTATTCGAGGGTATTACGTGTGGAGGGGTTCGGGATGACGGGAACGACGGGTACGACCGGAACCGCTGCCTACTGGCAGGCCTGGCAGGACAGCTGGGACCGGCAGCAGGAGTGGTACATGCCCGACCGCGAGGAGCGGTTCCGGGTGATGCTGGACATGGTCGGGGCCCTGGTCGGCCCCGCCCCCCGGGTCCTGGACCTCGCATGCGGTACGGGAAGTATCACGGACCGCGTCCTCAAGCGGTTCCCGGACGCCGTCAGCACGGGCGTCGATCTGGACCCGGCGCTGCTGGCCATCGCCGCGGGCCACTTCGCCGGTGACGGGCGCGTCACCCTCGTCACGGCCGACCTCAAGGACCCCCACTGGCCGGCGGCCCTGCCCCACGACACCTACGACGCGGTCCTGACGGCCACCGCCCTGCACTGGCTGCCGAGTAAGGACCTGGAGGTGCTGTACGGGCAGCTCGCCCCGCTGGTCCGCCCCGGCGGGGTCTTCATGAACGCCGACCACATGCCCGACCCGGCCACGCCGCGCATCGACGCCGCCGAGCACGCCCACCGGCACGCCGCGATGGACCGGGCCCGGGCCGCCGGGGCCGTCGACTGGCGCGACTGGTGGGCCCTGGCGGCCGCGGACCCGGTCCTGGCCGAGCCGGTACGGCGGCGCTTCGAGATCTACGGGGAACACGCGGACGGCGACACCCCCTCGGAGGCGTGGCACCAGCGGACGCTGCGCGCGGCGGGCTTCGCCGAGGCCCGCACGGTCTGGCGGTCGCCTTCGGACGCGCTGGTGCTGGGCCTGCGGTAGCGGGCCTCCGCCCGGGCCCGGGCGGAGGCCCCACGGCCCCGGGGAACGCGTGAGGGGCGGTACGGGAATCCCGTACCGCCCCACCGTCGTACGCCTGCCGCTGCGGCTAGAGCACCTTGGACAGGAACGCCTTGGTGCGCTCGTGCTGCGGGTTGCCCAGCACCTCGCGCGGGTGGCCCGACTCGACGACGACACCGCCGTCCATGAAGACGAGGTTGTCGCCGACCTCGCGGGCGAAGCCCATCTCGTGCGTGACCACGATCATGGTCATGCCCGACTCGGCCAGGTCCCGCATGACGTCCAGGACGTCGCCCACCAGCTCCGGGTCGAGCGCCGAGGTGGGCTCGTCGAAGAGCATCAGCTTGGGCTCCATGGCCAGCGCGCGGGCGATCGCCACGCGCTGCTGCTGGCCGCCGGAGAGCTGGGTGGGGTAGTTCGCGCCCTTGTCGCCCAGGCCCACGCGGTCCAGGAGCTTGACGGCGCGCTCACGCGCCACCGACTTGGACTCGCCCTTGACCATGACCGGGGCTTCCATGACGTTCTCGACGGCCGTCATGTGCGGGAAGAGGTTGAAGCGCTGGAAGACCATGCCGATGTCCCGGCGCTGGGCCGCCACCTCGCTGTCCTTCAGCTCGTAGAGCTTGTCGCCCTTCTGCTTGTACCCCACCAGCCGGCCGTCGACCGAGAGCCGGCCGGCGTTGATGCGCTCCAGGTGGTTGATGCACCGCAGGAAGGTCGACTTGCCGGAGCCGGAGGGGCCCACCAGGCAGAAGACCTCCCGGGGGGCGACCTCCAGGTCGATGCCCCGGAGGATGTGGGCGGCGCCGTACGACTTGTGGACGCCTTCTGCCTTGACCATCGGCTGGGCGGTCACTTCGCCACCTCCGTACGGCGGAACATGTTCAGGTTGGCCTTCAGCCGCTGGAACGGCGTGGGCGGCAGGCTGCGCAGTGAACCGCGGGCGAAGCGGCGCTCCAGGTAGTACTGCCCGACGCTGAAGAGGCTGGTCAGGGTCAGGTACCAGATGGAGGCCACGAAGAGCATCTCCATGATGGCCCCGGCCGTGGTGCCGATGTTGGAGCTGGCCCGCAGGAGTTCGGTGTACTGCACCGCCGAGACCAGCGAGGAGGTCTTCAGCATGTTGATGAACTCGTTGCCGGTCGGCGGGATGATCACCCGCATCGCCTGGGGCAGGACGACCCGGCGCATGGTCTGCACCTGGGTCATGCCGAGGGCGTGCGAGGCCTCGGTCTGGCCCTCGTCGACGGACTGGATGCCCGACCGGACGATCTCCGCCATGTAGGCGCCCTCGTTCAGGCCGAGGCCCAGCAGGGCGACCATGAACGGCGTCATGACGTCGACGGTCTCGTTCTTGTAGATCGGCCCCAGGTTGATGTACTGGAAGATCAGCGACAGGTTGAACCACACCAGCAGCTGGACGTAGACCGGGGTGCCGCGGAAGAACCAGATGTAGAGCCAGGACACGAAGCTCGTGACCGGGTTGTGCGAGAGCCGCATGACGGCGAACAGGATGCCGAGCACGAGGCCCAGCGCCATCGACGAAACGCTGATGATCACGGTGTTGCCGAGACCCGTGAGGACCGAGGGGTCGAACAGCTTGCTCCAGACCGTCCCCCAGATGATGTTGCCCTGGGAGAAGGCGTACGCCAGCCACGCGAGGAGCACGGCGACGACCACCGCACTGATCCAGCGCCCGTAGTGGCGTACGGGGATTGCCTTGATGGCCTCGTAGGGGGTGCCCGAGGCGCCGGGCCCGGCCGGCGGAGTCGCGGCCGGACCCTGGTCGATCTTGTCAGTCACAACGACTGCCCTTCAGTGGAGCGCGTTCGGATCACTGGCCCGCGTTGACGGTGGCGGACTGCACGGCGCTGTCCTTGACGTTCCACTTCTCCAGGACCTTGGCGTAGGAGCCGTCCTTGATGATGGCGTCCAGCGCTTCCTTGAGGGCGTCGCGCAGCTCGGTGTTGTTCTTGGAGACGGCCATGCCGAAGAGGCCGACGTCGGCCTGCTGGCCGCCGACCTCGAAGTCGTTGCCGCCGCCCGAGGTCTTGGCGGTGTACGCGGTGACCGGGAAGTCGTTCAGGTCGGCGACGGCGCCGCCGGCCTTGACGCGGGTCTGCGCCTCGGCGTCGGTGTCGAAGGCCTCGATGGTGAGCTTCTTGTCACCGCACTTCTCGGCCTGGGCCTTGAAGGTGTCCTCGTAGGTGGTGCCGCGCTGGACGGCGACCGTCCTGCCGCACAGGTCGTCGAGGGACTTGATGTTCTCCGGGTTGCCCTTCTTGACGAGGAGCGAGACGCCGGAGGAGAAGTAGTCGACGAAGTCGACGCCCTTGCCGATCTTGGCGCCCTTGTCGTCCAGGCCCTCCTGGCGCTTCTTGTTGTCGGTGATCGACGACATGGCCAGGTCCTGGCGGCCGGTGTCCAGCGAGGTGATCAGACCGTCGAAGGTGCCGGAGGTGAACTGGAACTTCACACCGAGCTGCTTGCCCAGGGCCTCGGCGATGTCGGGGTCGACACCGACGATCTTGCCGCCCTCGGTGAACTCCATCGGAGCGTAGGCCGCGTCCGTGCCGACCTTGACGACACCGGCGTCCTGGATCTTCTTCGGCAGCTTGGAGAAGAGCGGGGCGTCGCTGGTCTTCTCCTTGGACGCGGAGCCGCTGTCCGTCTGGTCGCCACAGCCGGTGAGGACCAGGGCGCCGGCGACCGCGATCGCGCCGACCGCGGCGATCCGGGACCGGGCGGCGGTCGTACGACGGGTGATGCTTGCGGTCATGAGCTGGTTCCTCCGGCTGGTGGAAAAGCACCGAAAAACGGTCGTGCACGCACCTTCGAGTGTCGCGACCTTGTGTGATTACGGCATCTTGCCATTCGGACTGGCGCATTCAGGCTGCCCAGCAGGTCAAAATCAGATAACGGACACCCCCGACGACCCAACAGGACTGCGGGCAAGGCGCCTCGGAGCCGCACAAACCGCCGTGACCAGGCAGTTCGGGCTCACTATTTGCGGTGCGTCTCGCCCATCGGACAGAGAGGTTTGGACTTTTAGCCAAAACCGTGACAAGCGGCCTAGGGTCGAGCCGGAATCGACTCGTCTGGGTGACCGTTCTTCGGGTAGAACAGATCCTTACACCCCTCATCCGGGGCTCAGGGCGCGCGTGCGGCGCGCCCGCGCGTACGAACCTTCCCCTCCGCGGGGACGGGCCAACCGTCGATGCGGAGTACGGACGCGGTGCCCGCCCACCCCTTAACCAGGAGTGGTCACCCTCAATGATTCAAAGGACTTAAGGGGTCACACGAAGTGGCAGCGGAGATCGTCAACCCTCGCAGTGACAGTGCGACGGACAACAACCCCGACGCGGTGTTCGCCCTCCACCGGGGCGGCAAGATGGCCATCCAGGCCACGGTGCCCGTCAACGACAGGGACGACCTGTCCCTCGCGTACACGCCCGGCGTGGCGAAGGTGTGCAGCGCCATCGCCGAGCAGCCGGAGCTGGTGAACGAATACACCTGGAAGTCCAACGTGGTCGCCGTCGTCACCGACGGCACGGCCGTGCTCGGACTCGGTGACATCGGTCCCGAGGCCTCCCTCCCGGTGATGGAGGGCAAGGCCATCCTGTTCAAGCAGTTCGGCGGCGTGGACGCGGTGCCGATCGCGCTCGCCACCAAGGACACGGACGAGATCATCGAGACGGTCATCCGTCTCGCGCCGTCCTTCGGCGGGGTGAACCTGGAGGACATCTCCGCCCCCCGCTGCTTCGAGATCGAGCGCAGGCTCCAGGAAGCGCTGGACATCCCGGTCTTCCACGACGACCAGCACGGCACGGCCATCGTGACGCTGGCCGCGCTGCGCAACGCGGCGCGGCTGACCGGTCGCACCCTCGGCGACCTGCGCGCCGTGATCTCGGGCGCCGGCGCCGCGGGCATCGCCATCGCCAAGATCCTGGTGGACGCGGGCATCGGTGACGTCTGCGTGACCGACCGCAAGGGCGTCGTCTCGGCGGACCGCTCCGACCTGACGGACGTCAAGGCGGAGATCGCGAGCCTGACCAACAGGACGGGCCGGACCGGCTCCCTGGAGCAGGCTCTGGACGGCGCGGACGTCTTCATCGGCGTCTCCGGCGGCACCGTCCCCGAGGAGGCGGTGGCCTCGATGGCGAAGGACGCCTTCGTCTTCGCCATGGCCAACCCGAACCCGGAGGTCCACCCGGACGTCGCGCACAAGTACGCGGCGGTCGTGGCCACGGGCCGTTCGGACTTCCCGAACCAGATCAACAACGTGCTGGCCTTTCCGGGCATCTTCGCGGGCGCCCTCAAGGTCCGCGCCAGCCGGATCACCGAGGGCATGAAGATCGCCGCTGCCGACGCCATCGCGGGCGTCGTGGGTGACGAGCTCGCCGCCGACTACGTCATCCCCTCGCCCTTCGACGAGCGCGTGGCCGAGGCCGTCGCCTCCGCGGTCGCGGCCGCGGCGAAGGCCGACGGCGTGGCCCGCCTGGCCTAGCCGCGCACCCCGCCGTACGCGAGGGCCCGCCCGGATCACTCCGGGCGGGCCCTCGCGCGTACCGGGGAACCGGCCGCCCCGCACGCCGCCCGGTCGCCCCGCCGGGCGGGCGGTGCGGCGAACGCCTCACCGCCGCGCTGCCCGAAGGGCTGGAACCCCGCCCCTACCCAGCGGTAACGTCGCGGCATGTTCGCTGCCTATGCCGCCCGAATCGACCGTGACCACCCCCTGAACGGCCTTGTGCTGGGCGAGCGCCCGGCGCCCGGGGCCCGGCCGGGGTGGGTGACCGTGAACGTCAAGGCCGCCTCCCTCAACCACCACGACCTCTGGTCGCTGCGCGGGGTCGGCCTCGGCGAGGACAAACTCCCGATGATCCTCGGCTGCGACGCCGCCGGGACCGACCAGGACGGCAACGAGGTCGTCCTGCACTCCGTGATCGGCCAGAGCGGCCACGGGGTGGGCCCGGACGAGCCCCGCTCGATCCTGACCGAGCGCTACCAGGGGACCTTCGCCGAGCAGGTGAGCGTCCCCGCCTGGAACGTGCTGCGCAAGCCCGCGGAGCTCTCCTTCGAGGAGGCCGCCTGCCTGCCGACCGCCTGGCTGACGGCCTACCGGATGCTCTTCACCAACGCGGGGGTCCGCCCCGGCGACTCCGTCCTGGTCCAAGGCGCCGGCGGCGGGGTCGCCACCGCCGCCATCGCCCTCGGCCGGGCCGCCGGTCTGCGCGTCTTCGCCACCAGCCGTGACGAGGCCAAGCGCCGGCGGGCCGTGGAGCTCGGCGCGGTGGAGGCGTTCGAGCCCGGCGCGCGGCTGCCGCAGCGGGTGGACGCGGTGATCGAGACGGTGGGCGCGGCCACCTGGTCGCACTCGGTGAAGTCCCTTCGCCCGGGCGGCACCCTGGTCATCTCCGGCGCCACCAGCGGCGACCGGCCGGCGCACGCGGAGCTGACCCGGATCTTCTTCCTGGAGCTGAAGGTGGTCGGCTCGACGATGGGCTCGAAGGACGAGCTGGAGGACCTGTTGTCGTTCTGCGCGGCGACCGGGCTGCGGCCGGTCATCGACGAGGTCCTGCCGCTGGACCGGGCGCGCGAGGGCTTCGAGAAGCTCCAGTCGGGCGACCTCTTCGGCAAGGTGGTCCTCACCCCCTGAAATCCCCCCGGCGCTCCCGGCACCCCGGGACCGGCGTCAACTGGGGTTGACGATCCCTCCCGCGTCAACCTACATTGACATCCATGACGGAAGCCACCGATCTCGCCGAGCGGGCCGGTGACCGTGACCCGCGCGTGGGCCTGCGTGCCGTGGCCGCCCTCCGCAGGCTGCTGGAGCAGCTGGAGGCGGTACAGGTACGCAGTGCCCGCGCGCAGGGATGGTCCTGGCAGGACATCGCGGCCGAGCTGGGCGTAAGCCGGCAGGCCGCGCACAAGAAACACGGGAGGCTCTGATGTTCGAACGCTTCACGGCCGAGGCCCGGGACACGGTGACGGGCGCCGTGGCCGAGGCCCGGCAGACCGGGGCGGCCGCGGTCGGTGAGGAGCACCTGCTGCTGGCCCTGCTCGCCCAGGGCGCTTTGGACCCCCTCGGCACGGACCGCTCGGCGGTGGCCGCGGACCTCGCCGCGACCCGCCGCCGGGGCGGGATGTCCCGGGCCGACGAGGAAGCCCTCGCCGGGCTGGGCATCGACCTCACCGAGATCGTCTCCCGCGTCGAGGAGAGCCACGGCGAGGGCGCCCTGTCGGCCTCCGGGCCCCGCAGGCGGACCCTGGGCGACTCACTGCGCGCGGCGCTGGGCCGCCCGGCGGCCGACCGCCGCCACGTGCCGTTCACGCAGGGCGCGAAGAAGGTCCTGGAGACGTCGCTGCGGATCGCCCTGGGCCGCGGGGACCGCCACATCGGCGCCGTGCACCTGCTGCTGGCCCTGCTCTCCCGGCCGGGCGCGGCCTCGGAGGTCCTGGCCGACCACGGGGTCACCTACTCCACGGCGGAGACGGGCCTGGCGGCCTGAGGCGCCGCCCCAGGGGCGGCGCAGGTTCGCGACGGAGTCGACGGACGCGCCGGGCCCCGGCGTACTGCGTCGCCCCCCGGCCGGCGCCGTGGCCGGAAAGGTTCACCGGGTCGCGGCACTAGGCGCCCGGGCGCAGGCCCGCTTCGATCCTGGCGGCGGCCGCCGCCAGGTGGGCGCGGGCCTCGGCCAGCCGCGCCGGGGTCACGCCGTGGTCGCGGGCCGCGTCGCGGACGTCGTCCCGGAAGCGGTCGAGCAGCCGGTCCAGGTCCCGGGCCGGGTCACCGGTCGGCGTCAGGTCGGGGGCCCAGTCCGCGCCCGCCGCCGTGTAGGCGGTGGCGGCGGAGCCCGCGGGCCCGGAGGCGTCGGAAGCGGCCGGGGCCCCGGCGCCGCCGCCGCCCAGCCACGCTCCGGCCAGGCTGCCGAGGACACCGCCGGACTTGGCGAACTGCTCCTGGAGCTGGCCCGCGATGCGCTGGACCTCCTCGCGCGCCCGCTCCTGGGCCTCCTTGGCCTGGCGGCGGGCCTGCTGGGCCTCTTCACGGGCGCGGCGGCTCTCGTCCTTCGCCCGCCGCGCCTGCTCCTTCCACTCCTGGCGCGCCTTGCGCAGCTCTTCCTTGGCCGCCTTCCAGGACTCGTCCTCGACCTGGGTCGCGGACGCGGAGGCCGCGGCCCGCATCTCGCGGCGCAGGTCACCGGCCGCGCCCCGGACGTCGTCGCGGATCTCGGCGGCCAGTTCGGTGACGGAGTCGCGGATTTCCAGCTCCAGGTCGGCCAGTTCACCGCGCCGGTCGGCCAGTTCGGCCCGTCCCGCCTCGGTGATCGAGTAGACCTTGCGCCCGCCCTCGGTGGCGTAGGTGACCAGGCCCTCGGCCTCCAGCTTGGCCAGGCGCGGGTAGACCGTACCCGCGGAGGGCGCGTACAGGCCATGGAAGCGCTCCTCCAGCAGGCGGATCACCTCGTAACCGTGGCGCGGGGCCTCGTCCAGCAGCTTGAGGAGGTAGAGGCGGAGGCGGCCGTGGGCGAAGACGGGCGGCATGTCAGAGCACCTTCTTGTCGAGGGCGAGGGGGGTGTCGGCCTCGGCCTGCGGGCGGCGCAGCAGGGCGATCGCGCCGGAGACCGTGGTGGCGCGCAGGGTGCCGGTGCCGGAGCCGAGGGTCCCGGTGATCCGCTTGGCTCCCAGCTGGCCGGAGACCCGCAGGTCCTCGAAGGCGTTGGAGACGCCGCCGGTGGCGGTGTTGGCCTCCACGCGGGCGTCCGCGGGGTGGGGCAGGCGGATGGCGACCTGGCCGGAGACGGAGTTGAGGGCGATGTCCACCGGGCGCGGGGCGCTTGGGTCGAGGTCCAGGTCGATGAGCATGTCGCCGCTGACCGAGTCGGCCCGTACGCTGACGCCCGCGCCGTCGACCACCGTCAGGCCGCCGGACACCGAGTGGAAGCCGAGGTCACCGGTGACGGACTGGGCCTCGACGCTGCCGGAGACCGTGCGGGCCTTGACCCGGCCCGACAGGCCGACGAGCGTGGCGTCGCCGGAGACGCCGTTGACGTCGGTGCCGCCCGAGATGCCGGAGACGAAGGAGACGGCGTCGACCGTGGCCACCTGGACGTGCGTGCCGGCGGGGACCGTGAGGGTGACCGCGGCGCTGCGCTCCCACGCCTTGCGGCCGGTGGAGGAACCGGACCAGGCCTTCCAGGGCTTGGCCTCGAGCCACTGCTTGAAGCCCTGGGACCCGTTCCAGGGTAGGTCCTCGTAGGCGACGGTGAGGGCGCCGCCCTCCTGCACCACGTACACGGGGGGTCCGTCGACCTCGGTCACCTCCAGGCGGGCGGGGCCCTCCTCGGCGGCGACGACGTTGACCGTGCCGCTGACGAGGCGGATGTGGAGCTCGGTCACCGGCTCCTCGAAGGTGAGCTTCTGCGCTTCGGCGATGTGCCAGGTCGACTGCGACGCCTGCTCTGCCATGGGGCTGATCCTCCTCGTGCGTTCACGGACGGGTCTCGACGCACGCAACATATCGCGTCTTCTGCTGAACACGATATATCGCGGTCAGGGGAAGTCAAGCGGGCCCGTCTTGGAGGGCAGCACGACAGGCGCACCCTCCCCGGAAGGGAAGGGTGCGCGTGCAGGCAGGAGGGACGCCCGGCCGGGCAAGAGGCACGCCCGGGCCGGGCTGGGCGGCCGCCCGGGCCGGGGCTACGCAGCCGTCAGGAGGGGGCTCGCGTGGTGACGGAGCCAGGCCCGGTAGGGAGGCGTACGCAGAGCGGCCTCGCGGTAGGCGGCGCGCAGGTCCTCGAAGACCTCCGCGTGCGCGCCGGGCCGGGTCGCCAGGAGCAGCCGTACGGCCAGCGGATCGCCCGACAGGGGCCGGATCGCCATGTCCTCGCGCGGCCCGGAGGTGGGCTGGCAGGGCGCCACCGCCTCGCCGGAGACGATCAGCGAGGTCGCGGTGTGGTAGTCGGCGTGCAGCACCGGCGGGTCCAGTCCCGCCCCGGCGAAGACCCGGCGCAGGCCGTCCCACTCGCCGTCGACCGACGGGTCCACCGTCCAGCGGTCGTCGGCCAGGTCCCTTAAGGACACCACCGACTGCGCGGCGGCCGGGTGGTCGCGGGACATCGAGACGAACTGCGGCTCGCGTTCCATCAGCACGTGCAGTTCCAACCCGGCCGGCACCCGCAGCGGACTGCCCTCCACCTCGTGCACGAAGGCGACGTCCAGCTGCCCCGAAGCGGCCATCCGCAGCAGCGCGTTGGCGGAGACGTCCACCACCAGCGAGGTCTCGGTGTCGGGCAGTCGGCGGTGGATCCGCCGGAGCCATCCCGGCAGGGCGCGGCTGGCCGTGGAGCCGATCCGCAGCCGTGGCCCGCGGGCCACGGCCCGCGCCTCCTCGACCAGCGCGGCCATCTCGGCGAGGAGCGGACGGGCCCGGCCCAGTACGGTACGGCCGAAGGGGGTGGGCCGGCAGCCGGTCCGCTCGCGCAGGAACAGCTCGCCGTCCAGGGCCCGTTCGATCCGGCGCAGCTGTGTCGTCAGGGAGGGCTGGCTCACGCCGAGCTGCCGGGCCGCCTTGTGCAGGCTGCCGGCGTCGGCGATGGCGCACAGCGCGCGCAGGTGCCTGACCTCGAGCTCCATGCCCCGAGAGTAGGGCGCCCTCACCGGACCGCACCAGCCACCGATAGCCCCCCGAATCCCGCCATTCTCATACCAGTTGGTCTGACGAAATCTTCCCGATAGCCCGGCGCTATCGGGGAATGACATCATCCGCCGGGCACTTCCGCTCCCGCAGACTCCGGTGCGAACCACCACCCCCCACCGCACCGGACGAGTAGGAGCTCCCCCACATGCGCCACTCCCGTAAGGCCGTGCTGGCCGCCACGGTCGGCCTCGGCCTGGCCACCGCCCTCGGCGTCTCCCCCACCGCCACCGCCGCCACTTCCGCCCCGGCCGGCACTCCCGCGAGCTACGCGGCGTACGAGCGCTCGCAGGAGAACGAGGCCGCGAACAAGGCCTTCTTCGAGGCCGTCCAGCGCTCGGTCGCCGAGCAGCGCGCCGCGAGCCCGGGCATCCTCGCCGTGACCGTCACCTACAACACCCGCAACGCCCCGAGCTTCCGCAGCCAGATATCCCGCTCGACCCAGATCTGGAACAGCTCGGTGTCCAACGTCAAGCTGCAGGAGGTCTCCTCCGGCGGGAACTTCTCCTACTACGAGGGCAACGACTCGCGCGGTTCCTACGCGAGCACCGACGGCCACGGCCGGGGGTACATCTTCCTCGACTACCAGCAGAACCAGCAGTACAACTCCACCCGCGTGACGGCGCACGAGACCGGTCACGTGCTGGGCCTCCCGGACCACTACTCCGGTCCGTGCAGCGAGCTGATGTCGGGCGGCGGTCCGGGCACCTCGTGCCAGAACGCCAACCCGAACTCGGCGGAGCGCTCGCGCGTCAACCAGCTCTGGGCCAACGGGCTCGTCGCCTCGGGGATGGGGACGAAGGGCTAGTTCGCCACCGGGACGTACCTCGGGCACTCCGGGTTCCGGCAGGAACCCGGAGTCCACTCCGGTATGAAGATCCCGAGGGACTTGCGCCGTCTGACCACCGTGTCGACGGGGCTCCCGCAGGCCGGGCACATCCGCTGCTCGTGCCCGGCCCGCGGGGCGACCCTCTCGTGCGCCTGTTCCTGCTCGTCACCGGCCATACCTCCACGGTAGGCCGGTTTCGCGCGTCCGGGCGGGTCAGCGCTCGCGCGCCCGGGCCCAGCGGGTGCGTGCGGCAGGGGGCTGATCTAGCGTCGAAGGAGGAGGGGAATCCCGCCGAGGCCGCCGGTACCGGAGTCGGGGCAGGCCGTGGAGCCCGTGCGGCCGCGCGGGCCCGGCGCCGCTCACGCGGGCCCGGCGCGTCCAGCCGCCGGACCGCGCCGATCCCCGAGAGCAGGTGCGTCCCATGCGCACGTCGACCCGTATCGCCGGTGCCCTCACCGGCCTGACCCTCGCACTCGGCGGCGCGGCCTTCGCGGCTCCCGCCGCCCACGCCGACGTCTCGTCCTGCATCAACCAGGTCGAGCGGGAGCTCCAGGGCGGCGAGGCCCCGCAGTCCGTCCGGACCGCGTGCGGCGCCGGGGTGTCCGGCGACCACGCGAAGTGCGTGTCCGGGCTGACCGCCGGCGGCGTCACCAACGGCACCGCGGTGAGCGCCTGCCGGGTGGCCCCCGAATAGCCCTCGGAACTGCCCTTGGGCTCCCCGCGCACATCCGGGCGCTGCGACGACCCCCGGGGTGCCTCCCAACCGGTGGCGGGCGGCGAGGTGCCGAGCGGCGTCGTGCGCCCGCCGGGGACTGCGGGAGCGCCCTCAGCCCCGCGGCTTGCGCCACATCGGCCACATCGGGGGCCCCTGCGGCAGCTGCACCACCTCGCCGGTGAACTCCCAGCCCAGCCGCTCGTACAGGGTCTTGCTGCGCTCGCTGCTGGCCTCCAGGTACGCCGGGACGCCCTCGCGGTCGCAGCGCTCCAGCACCGGCCGGATCAGCGCGCTGCCGAGCCCCTCGCCCTGCCGGACCGGTGCGACCGCGATCATCAGCAGGTACTCGTGTTCCTCCGCCGTCGGGTGCACGGCGCCCGTGAGCCGGCCCACCAGTTCGCACCGCTCGTTGCCGGGGTCGGCCACCTCCCGCATCCTGGCCGGCACCTCGTCCTCCCCCTCCGGTTCACCCGCCGGGATCCGCAGCCACAGCGCGGCCGCCGAGCCGTCCGCCGCGTAGTCGATCCGCCCCTCGGCCAGCGCCACGTCCACGAAGACGCCGAGGAACTTCCCGTGCACCGCTGCCCGGTGTTCCGGGTCGGGGAAGACCCAGCTGCTCACCGGGTCGGTGCGGAAGGCCTCGTCCAGCAGGCGCGCCACCGCGTCCCGGTCCGACTGATCCGCCTGACGTATCTCCAGCGCCACGGGGCCCACCCTTCACTCTCACGTCAACAAGGCGTGACGATCCTAGAGTTGGGATCGGCGGGGGCAGGAGGAACGGCCGCGAAAAGGCCTGTTCCGGCACCTCGTGATGCCGGAACAGGCCCGTCCGTTCGCTGTCCGTGTCCGCCTACCCGTTCACCTCGTACGGCGCGTGACGAATTCCGCGAGGGCCAGCAGCCCGCCGGCCGCCGCCAGGTCGGGGACGGCCCGTGAGAGCTGCTGCACCGCCCGGCCCATCCGGTCGGCGGCGTGCGCCTGGGCCCAGTCCCGCCCGCCGGCGCGGTCCACCGCGTCGGCGGCCCGGTGCACGTCGTCGTCACCGGTCATGGGACCCGCGTACAGGGCCGCCAGCTCCTGGCCCGCCGCGGTGCCCGAGGTGAGGGCCGCCACGACCGGGAGGGACTTCTTGCGGGCGATCAGATCGGCCCCGGCGGGTTTGCCGGTGTGCCCCGGGTCCCCCCAGATGCCGATCAGGTCGTCGATCAGCTGGAAGGCCAGCCCGGCCTCGCGGCCGAAGGCGTCCATCGCGTCGACCTCGTCCGGCCCTGCCCCCGCGTACAGCGCGCCCAGCGCGCAGGCGCAGCCCAGCAGGGCGCCGGTCTTGGCCGTCGCCATGGTCAGGCACTCGTCGAGCGAGACGTGGGCGCGCTGCTCGAAGGCGCAGTCCGCCTGCTGGCCGGCGCACAGCTCGATGACACAGGCCGCCAGCCGGGCCGAGGCCGCCGCCGAGGCCGGGTGCGGATCCTCCGCGAGCAGCCGCAGCGCGAGCGCCATCATGGCGTCACCCGTGATGATCGCGTCCGGCGTCCCGAAGACGGTCCAGGCCGTGGCCCGGCCGCGCCGCCGGGCGTCCTTGTCGATGACGTCGTCGTGCAGGAGCGTGAAGTTGTGCGCCAGCTCCACGGCCGCCGCCGCCCGCACGGCGTCCTCGACCCGGCCGCCCGGGCCCCGCAGGGCCTGGGCGGCGGCCAGTACCAGGGCCGGCCGGATGGCCTTCCCCGCGTTGCCCGCGGCGGGGGTCCCGTCCGCGTGTTCCCAGCCGAAGTGGTACATCGCGACGCGCCTCATCGAACCGGGCAGGCTCCCGACCGTTCGGCGCAGCTCCGGGTTGACCGTTTCTCTTGCCCGTTCCAGCAGGTCAGCCGCTTCGTGGCCCTCGCCGGTCGTGATCGCCTCGGTGGTCGCCATGACGTGCCCCTGTCCCCCGCTCCCTCTCGCCGGCCCCCTCAGCGCCAGCGGCCGATCTCCACGTTCTCCAGCACGCCGAGCGCATCGGGCACCAGCACGGCGGCGGAGAAGTAGGCCGTGACCAGGTAGGAGATGATCGCCTGCTCGCTGATCCCCATGAAGCGGACCGACAGGCTCGGCTCGATCTCGTCCGGGATGCCGGGCTGGTGCAGCCCGACCACGCCCTGCTCGTCCTCGCCGGTGCGCATGCACAGGATGGAGGTGGTGCGGGCGTCGCTGATCGGGATCTTGTTGCTCGGGAAGATCGGCACCCCGCGCCAGGCCGGCACCCGGTTGCCGCCGATGTCCACCGACTCCGGGTACAGCCCGCGCCTGTTGCACTCGCGGCCGAAGGCGGCGATGGCCTTGGGGTGGGCGAGGAAGAACTTGGAACCGCGCCGCATGCTGAGCAGCTGGTCCATGTCGTCGGGGCCGGGGGCGCCGTCGTGCGGCTGGATGCGCTGGTCGTAGTCGGCGTTGTGGAGGAGGCCGAAGTCGCGGTTGTTGAGCATCTCGTGCTCCTGGCGCTCGCGCAGCGCCTCGACCGTGAGCCGCAACTGCTGCTCGGTCTGGTTCATCGGCTGGTTGTACAGGTCGGCGACGCGGGTGTGCACGCGCAGGACCGTCTGGGCGATGGAGAGTTCGTACTCGCGCGGATGGGCCTCGTAGTCGACGAAGGTGCCCGGCAGTACGGCCTCGCCCTCGTGGCCGGCGGAGAGGTCGATCGCGGCCTCGCCGTACTTGTTGGTGCTGCGGGCGGGCTGCGTGCGGACGTCCTCGATGTGCCGGCGCAGCGAGTCGACCCGGTCGGCGAGGAGCCGGAAGTCCTGGCGGGAGAGGACGAGCGCGGTGCCGGAGGTGGCGGCGCGGGCGGTGTACTCCCAGATCGCCTCCTCGTCGGCGAGGGAGTCCTCACCGAAGTACGCGCCGTCGGCGACGGTCCGCAGGACGGCGTCGTCACCGTAGGGGCCGGGGCCGACCTGGTCGACGCGGCCGTGGGCGAGGAGGAACACCTCGTCGCAGGAGCTGCCGAAGGAGGTGAGCTCCTGGCCGGCCTCGAAGTCGATCTGGCGGCACCGCTGGGCGAGTTCGCCGAGGACTTCGAGGTCCTCGTAGTCGCGCAGCAGCGGCAGTTCGCCCAGCTCGGCCGGGATCACCTGGACCTGGGTCCCGGTCTTGATGAACTCCACACGCCCGTCGCCGACCGAGTAGCTCAGCCGGCGGTTGACGCGGTACGTGCCGCCCTGCACCGAGACCCACGGCAGCATCTTCAGCAGCCACCGCGAGGTGATCTCCTGCATCTGCGGAGCGGACTTGGTCGTGGTTGCCAAGTTCCGCGCGGCCGATGTCCCGAGACTGCGCTGCGGGGCCTGGGTCTCGGATTCGGAACCTGCCTGGACCGACATGTATTTCCCTTTCGATCACTCCATGGATCTGCGGGACGCAGCTTTGCAGCACACAGCGTGATCCGACCATTACACAAAAGGGTGGGACTACTCCGTATGGGCACGGGGCACTCTCTCGGGTTCCCTCCGCTTCGCCCCCCTGCCGGGACGGGTGCATTCCGGCCACCTCGCGCACCCGCGGCCCGTCCGGCGGTGAGCCCCGCCCGGGCGGCCACAGCCGGGCTCGGCCGACCGGGAGCGGCCGGGGCGCGGCCCCGGCTCCCCGCCCGCGCGTGGCCGGTTCACGGCAGACCCGCATCCACCCGGAACGGCCCTCGCTCGGGCTGCGAACAGATGTCCGCATACGGTTCACCGACCAAAGGCACTAGCCGCGGAAGGGGGCCCTCCACTACACCGGAGGGTAACGAGGTGGACACACCGGGTGCCCGCCGTGCACCGCAACGAAGGAGGCGGCCATGTCCGCACCCATGTCCGCGGACCGTTTCATCGGGGCCCTGCGGGCCGAGGGCCTGACCGTCGTCCAGGTGGGCGCCTGGCGCACCCACAACCGCAACCACAAGGGCCCCTGGGGCCCCGTGCACGGCGTGATGATCCACCACACCGTCACCCACGGCACCTCCTACACCGTCCAGCTCTGCCGAGACGGTGACAGCGCCCTGCCGGGCCCGCTCTGCCACGGCGTGATCACCAAGGACGGCCGCGTCCACCTCGTTGGCTACGGCCGCGCCAACCACGCCGGCGCCGGCGATCCGGACGTGCTGGCAGCCGTGATCGCCGAGAAGCGGCTCCCACCCGACAACGAGGCGACCACCGACGGCAACCGCCACTTCTACGGCTTCGAGTGCGAGAACCTCGGCGACGGCAAGGACCCCTGGCCCGAGGCCCAGCTCGACGCCATCACCCGCGCCGCGGCGGCCGTCTGCCGGATCCACGCCTGGACGGCCCGCTCGGTGATCGGCCACCTGGAGTGGCAGCCGGGCAAGATCGACCCCAAGGGCTTCACCATGAACTCCCTGCGCGCCCGCGTGACGGAACGTCTCAAGTAGCCCGTCCCGCCCGCCCCGCCGCGGCCCGGGCACGAGCGCTCCACAATGGACGGGTGAACCGCCCCTCGAACCTTGACGTGCTCCTGCAGCCACGCCCGCCGTCCCCGTTGCAGGAGGTCCGCGACACGCGGTTCGACCGGCACGGGGTACGCCTGCTGCTCAAGCGGGACGACCTGGTGCACCCGGAGCTGCCCGGGAACAAGTGGCGCAAGCTCGCGCCGAACCTCCGGGCCGCGGTCGCGGCGGGCCACGGCGAACTGGTCACCTTCGGGGGCGCCTACTCCAACCACCTGCGGGCCACCGCGGCGGCCGGCCGGCTGCTCGGCCTGCGGACGGTCGGAGTCGTGCGCGGCGAGGAACTGGCGGGCCGGCCCCTCAACGACTCGCTGGCCCGGTGCGCCGCGGACGGCATGCGGCTGCACTTCGTCCCCCGCTGCGAGTACCGCCGCAAGGCCGAGCCCGGGATCCAGGCCGGGCTGCTGGCCGGGGCCGGTGCGCAGGGCGCGTACGTCATCCCGGAGGGCGGCAGCAACGCCCTGGCCCTGACGGGGTGCGCGGAGCTGGGCCGGGAACTGCGGGGATCCACCGACATCGCGGCGGTGGCCTGCGGTACGGGCGGCACCCTTGCCGGGCTGGCAGCCGGGCTCGGGCCCGACGGGCGGGCGCTGGGCGTGCCGGTGCTGGCGGGCGGCTTCCTGGAGGCGGAGATACGTTCCCTCCAGCGGCGGGCCTTCGGCGGGCCGGCCGGGGACTGGGCCCTGGCCGAGGGGTTCCACCACGGGGGGTACGCGAGGGTGCCGGACGCCCTGGAGGGCTTCGCCGCCGAGTTCGAGGACCGGCACGGACTGCCGGTCGAGCGCATCTACGTGGCGAAGCTCCTGTGGGCGCTCGTGGAGCTGAGCGCCGCGGGCCGCTTCCCCCGGGGCACGGCCCTGACCGCCGTGATCACGGGCCGCCCGTAGCGGCGCCCGTAGCCGCCCTGCGGACCCGACCCCGCCGCGCGGCCGCCCCCGGTTAAGCCGTTTCCTCGCGGTACGCCGCCGCCTCCTCGAGGTCCAGGCGGCGCAGCAGCGCCCGCAGCATCTCGTCGTCGATCCGGCGCCCGTCCCGCAGGGAGACGAAGACCTCCCGCTCGGCCCCGATCATCTCGCGTGCGAGACGCCGGTAGACGTCGTCCGCCGATTCGCCGGTCACCGCGTTGACCTCGCCCAGCCGTTCCCACACCGCGTTGCGCCGGCGCTCCATCACCGTCCGCAGCCGGTCCGCCAGCGGTGGCGGCAGCGTGCTGTTCTCCGGCTCCTCCAGCAGCTCCGCCAGCCGCTCCTCCGCTGCCCGGGACGCCTCGCTCTGGGCCTGCGCCTCCGCCAGCGTCTCGGCCTGGAGGTCCCGCGCCGGCAGCCTGAGAAGCCTGATCAGCGGCGGCAGCGTCAGCCCCTGCACCACCAGCGTCCCGATGACCGTCGTGAAGGTCAGGAACAGGATCAGGTCCCGGTGCGGCACCGTCATCGGCACCGAGAAGGCGATGGCCAGCGAGACCACCCCGCGCATCCCGGCCCACCCCACGACCACCGGCGCTTTCCAGGTCGTCTCCGGCTCCCGCGTGCGGATCCGCTCCGACACCCAGCGCGGCACGAAGGTCGCCGGGAAGACCCACAGGAAGCGGGACACCACCACGGCGAGGAACACCGCGATCGCGTACCAGGCCGCCTGCGCGCCCTCGTACTCCCGCAGTCCCCGAAGGACCAGCGGCAGCTGGAGTCCGATCAGCGCGAAGACCACCGACTCCAGCACGAAGGCGACCACCTTCCACACCGCCTCCTCCTGGAGCCGGGTGGCGAAGTCGACCTGCCAGTTGCGGTGCCCGAGGTACAGGGCCACCACGACCACCGCGAGCACGCCCGAGGCGTGCACCCGCTCCGCCGCCGCGTACGCCACGAAGGGGATCAGCAGCGAGAGGGTGTTCTGGAGCAGCGGCTCCCTCAGCCGCTTGCGCAGCTGGTGGATGGGCACCATCAGCAGCAGGCCCACCCCGACCCCGCCGACCGAGGCCAGCAGGAACTCCGCGATCCCACCGGCCCAGCCGGCGCTCACCCCCACGGCCGCCGCGAGCGCCACGTTGTACGCGGTGATGGCGGTGGCGTCGTTGACCAGCGACTCACCCTGGAGGATGGTCGTGATCCGGTTGGGCAGCCGGAGCTTGCGGGCGATGGCGGTGGCCGCCACCGCGTCGGGCGGGGCGACGACCGCGCCCAGGACCAGCGCCACCGGCAGCGACAGGCCGGGGACCACGAGGTAGGCGGCGTAGCCCACGGCGAGCGTCGCGAACAGGACGTAGCCCACCGACAGCATCGCGATGGGCCGCAGGTTCGCCCTCAGGTCGAGGTAGGAGCTGTCCACGGCGGCCGTGTGCAGCAGGGGCGGGAGCAGCAGCGGCAGCACGATGTGCGGGTCGAGCGCGTACGAGGGGACCCCCGGCACGTAGGACGCCGCGATCCCGGCGGCGACCAGCAGCAGCGGCGCCGGCACGCGCGTGCGGCGGGCCGACCCCGCGACGGCCGCGCTGCCGGCGATCAGCGCCACCAGCGGCAATACCTCCATCGAAGATCCCATCCGTGTTCGTCGTGAGCCCCCGCGCACCCGCGTTCGGCCGGGCGCTGGACGTACGCTGGCCATCATGAGCGAGTGCATCCACGTTGCCGAACTGCCGCGCCCCGAGCCGGTACCGTCTGACCAGACCTGTCCCGAATGTCTGGCGATCGGCAGTCATCCGGTCCAGCTGCGGATGTGCCTGGGGTGCGGGCACGTCGCCTGCTGCGACTCCTCGCCCCACCGGCACGCCACGGCGCACCACCGGGAGACCGGCCATCCGGTGATGAGGAGCTTCGAACCGGGCGAGATCTGGCGCTGGTGTTTCGTCGACGGTTCGATCGTCTGAGGCGGGGTAGGTCAACCCTCCGCCGGTTCCCCCGATTTGACTCCGCACACCCCTAGCCACTGAGCGTACCCATGGGCTTACCATCAGTCACTGGATGCGGGAAGGGGTGCCCCCCAGCGGGCTCCACGAGGGGCGCCGCGACACGATCGCCCGGATCGCGATAGCGTCACCGGCGAACAGAGCTCGTACCACCTTGGAGGTGAGGGTGTCCCAGATCGCAGGCGAGCCCGGGACCCAGGACTTCGTGGAAGTCCGGCTGCCCGCGGCGGGTGCCTACCTGTCGGTGCTGCGGACGGCCACGGCCGGCCTCGCGGCACGTTTGGACTTCACCCTCGACGAGATCGAGGACCTCCGCATCGCGGTGGACGAGGCCTGCGCGATCCTGCTCCAGCAGGCCGTGCCCGGCTCCGTCCTCAGCTGCGTCTTCCGGCTGGTGGACGATTCGCTGGAGGTGACCGTCTCGGCGCCGACCACGGACGGCCGTGCGCCCGAGCGCGACACGTTCGCCTGGACCGTGCTGTCGGCGCTGGCCGGCAAGGTCGAGTCGACCGTCGAGGAGGACCGGACGGTGAGCATCAGTCTCTACAAACAGCGCGGCGCGGGACCAGGCCCGGCGTGAGCGGCGGGGAGATCCCGGTGCGGGGCGGGGATCGGCCCCGGGTACGGCACGAGGTCGACGGCGGCATCCCGGAGCAGCAGCACGCCCGGCCGCACCCGGCTGACGCGGATGCGGAAGACGGCTTTTTGGACTCGGCGGAGCGACGGGCGGGCCCTGTGAGCGAGAACCAGCACGAAGAACCACAGCCGGCACAGCCACCGGGGACCGCTGCCGCGGCCCCGGCGGTTCCAGTGGCGCCCGCGGATGTGCCGCCGGCCGCGGCGGCGGCGTTCGCGGTGACCCCGCCGCTGCCGGACCCGCGCGACCGCAGCGGCGCGCGGGCGCTGTTCATCGAGCTGCGGGCACTGCCCGACGGCTCGCCGGAGAAGGCCGAGCTGCGCAACCGCCTCGTGCGGATGCACCTGCCGCTCGTCGAGCACCTGGCCCGGCGCTTTCGCAATCGGGGCGAGCCGCTCGACGACCTGACGCAGGTCGCGACCATCGGCCTGATCAAGTCCGTGGACCGGTTCGACCCGGACCGCGGGGTCGAATTCTCCACGTACGCCACGCCCACGGTGGTCGGTGAGATCAAGCGCCACTTCCGCGACAAGGGCTGGGCGGTGCGGGTGCCGCGCCGCCTGCAGGAGCTGCGGCTCTCGCTGACGACGGCCACGGCGGAGCTGTCGCAGCAGCACGGCCGCTCCCCCACGGTGCACGAACTGGCCGAACGGCTGGGGATCTCCGAGGAGGAGGTGCTGGAGGGGCTGGAATCCGCCAACGCCTACAGCACGCTCTCCCTGGACGTCCCGGACACCGACGACGAGTCGCCGGCGGTCGCGGACACCCTGGGCGCGGAGGACGAGGCCCTGGAGGGCGTCGAGTACCGCGAGTCCCTCAAGCCGCTACTGGAGGGCCTGCCGCCGCGGGAGAAGCGGATCCTGCTGCTGCGGTTCTTCGGCAACATGACCCAGTCGCAGATCGCGCAGGAGGTCGGCATCTCCCAGATGCACGTCTCGCGCCTGCTGGCCCGGACCCTGGCCCAGCTCCGCGAGAAGCTCCTCGTCGAGGAGTAGCGCCCGCGGCTATCGGGTCCCTTCGCGGGGCCCGATGCCGAGCGCCACGGTCGCGGTCGGGTTCACGAGCAGGGCCACGACGGCCACCGCGGCCGCGGCGAGCGCCACGGCGGCGGCGATCACGGCGCCGCCGGTGCTGTACAGCGTCCACGCCACCGGCAGCGCCATCAGCTGGGTGATCAGGGCCGGTCCGCGGCTCCAGCGGCGGCCCAGACGCAGCCCGCGGGCCGCGATCAGCGGCAGCGCGGCGAGCGCGAGCAGGGTGACCCCGCCGGTCTCGGCCTGCTGCGGGGAGTCGGGGTCGCCGGCGATGCCGACGAAGAGCATGTAGACGCCGAGGCCGGCCAGGGCCAGGCCCTCCAGGGCCGTCAGCACGGCGGCGGCGGTCAGCCGCCCGGGCAGCGCCGCGGACTCGGCTGCGGGCTCGGCTGCGGCGGGGGTGGTGGCCTGCGGAGGCTGCTTCTTACTCACCCGTGCAGGGTAGCCGCGGACCCCGTGGACCGGAGGGGACGGGCAGTAGGGCCCGCATGCGAGGGGGTGGGTAGGCTGGCGCTCATGCGTGCACTTCTCGTGGCCAACCCAGCAGCGACGACCACCAGTGCGCGCACGCGTGACGTCCTGACCCACGCCCTGGCCAGCGAGATGAAGCTGGAAGCGGTGACCACCGAGTACCGGGGGCACGCCCGGGACCTGGGGCGCAGGGCCGCGCACGAGGGGCTCGACCTGATCGTGGCCCTGGGCGGGGACGGCACGGTCAACGAGGTGGTCAACGGGCTGCTGCACGACGGGCCCGATCCGGAGCGGCTGCCGCGGCTGGCGGTGGTGCCGGGCGGCTCCACGAACGTGTTCGCCCGCGCCCTCGGCCTGCCGAACGACGCGGTCGAGGCGACCGGCGCCTTGCTGGACGCGTTGCGGGAGCGCCGCGAGCGGACGGTGGGCCTGGGTCTGGCGGCCGGCACCCCGGGTACGGAGGACGAGTCGGTCCCGGCGCGCTGGTTCACCTTCTGCGCGGGCTTCGGCTTCGACGCGGGTGTGGTGGGGCGGGTGGAACAACAGCGCGAGCGCGGCAAGCGTTCGACGCACGCCCTGTACGTACGGCAGTTGATGCGCCAGTTCTGGGACGAGCCCAACCGCCGGCACGGTACGGTCACCCTGGAGCGCCCCGGCGCGGATCCGGTGACGGATCTGGTGCTGTCGATAGTGTGCAACACCTCGCCGTGGACGTATCTGGGCAATCGCCCGCTTTACGCCTCTCCGGACGCGTCCTTCGACACGGCACTTGACGTGCTGGCGCTCGACCGTTTGTCAACTCCGGCGGTCGCCCGCTACGCGACACAGCTCCTGACCTCGACTCCTGAGCGGGGGCCGCACGGCAAGCACGCGGTGTCTCTGCACGATCTGACCGACTTCACCTTGCATTCGAAGGTTCCGCTTCCCTTCCAGATGGACGGCGACCACCTCGGCCTGCGCACCAGCGTTCGGTTCACAGGCGTACGCCGTGCACTGCGTGTGATTGTGTGAGTGGAAGGGCCCAAAGTCCTTTCACTCGAACGTTTACACGCCGGTCCACCCCCACGAAGTAGGGCTGTGACCTAGTCGACACCGACGAATCAAAAAAAACTTTCCGGAAGGGGTTGTATCCCCGTCCGAGGTTTGCGAATCTCTACATGGCGATCGGGACAGCCCGCAGAACCCGGCACCCACGAAGACCGCCAGAACCCCTCCACGCATCTCGGACCTCCCCCCTGCACTTCTGGGTGGTCGCCCTTCCCTCACGGGGGGATTCGTGAAAGCGTTCACATTCACAAGCAACCTGCCCGTAATACAAGGAGATGGAGCAGCCATGGACTGGCGTCACAACGCCGTTTGCCGCGAGGAAGACCCCGAGCTCTTCTTCCCCATCGGCAACACCGGTCCTGCGCTGCTGCAGATCGAGGAAGCCAAGGCCGTCTGCCGTCGCTGCCCCGTGATGGAGCAGTGCCTGCAGTGGGCGCTCGAGTCCGGTCAGGACTCCGGCGTCTGGGGCGGCCTCAGCGAGGACGAGCGCCGCGCGATGAAGCGCCGCGCCGCTCGCAACCGGGCGCGCAACGCAAGCGCCTGACAACGACTTTCGAGCCTCGACGCGCAGCGCGTAGTACCTGACAAGCGCTTGGCAACGTGCTCTTGAGCCCCGGACCGGGAAGGCCTCCAGCAGTAGCTGGGGGCGCCTCGGCTCCGGGGCTCAGTGCTGTCCGGAACGAGAACCGTCACGCTGGGTGACGACGGGGGCGCGCGGCTACTTCTGCGGGCTGGACGGTACGTCGAGGACGACCTTGGTGCCGCGCGGCTGCGCCCGGACCATGTCGAAGGTGCCGCCGAGCTCCCCTTCCACGAGGGTCCGTACGATCTGGAGCCCGAGGTTGCCGGCCCGCTGGGGGTCGAAGCCTTCGGGCAGGCCGCGGCCGTCGTCGAGGACGGTGATCAGCAGCCGGCCGTCGGTGCGGCCCGATCCGGTGCGGGTCGCGGAGACTTCCACGGTGCCCCGCTCCCCCTGGGTGAAAGCGTGCTCCAGAGCGTTCTGCAGGATCTCGGTCAGCACCATCGACAGCGGCGTGGCGACCTCGGCGTCCAGGATCCCGAAGCGGCCGGTGCGCCGGCAGTCGACCTTCCCCGGCGAGATCTCGGAGACCATCGCGATCACGCGGTCGGCGATCTCGTCGAACTCGACCCGCTCGTCCAGGTTCTGAGACAGCGTCTCGTGCACGATCGCGATCGAACCGACGCGGCGCACGGCCTCGTTGAGGGCCTCGCGGCCGCTTTCCGAATCCATCCGGCGGGCCTGGAGCCTGAGCAGCGCGGCCACGGTCTGGAGGTTGTTCTTCACCCGGTGGTGGATCTCCCGGATGGTGGCGTCCTTGGTGATCAGCTCACGCTCGCGACGGCGCAGTTCGGTGACGTCGCGACAGAGCACCAGGGAGCCGATCCGGACCCCCTTCGGCTTGAGCGGGATGGCGCGCAGCTGGATGACGCCGCCGTTGCCCTCGACTTCGGTCTCCCTCGGGGCCCAGCCGCTGGCCAGCTTGACGAGGGCCTCGTCCACCGGGCCCCGGGAGGGGGCGAGTTCGGTGGTGGTGTCGCCGAGGTGCTGACCGACCAGGTCGGAGGCGAGGCCGAGCCGGTGGTAGGCGGAGAGCGCGTTCGGGGAGGCGTAGGTGACCACGCCGTCCGCGTCGAGCCGGATCAGCCCGTCCCCGACGCGCGGGGAGGCGTCCATGTCGACCTGCTGGCCGGGGAAGGGGAAGGAGCCGGCCGCGATCATCTGGGCCAGGTCGGAGGCGGACTGGAGGTAGGTCAGCTCCAGCCGGCTCGGTGTGCGCACGGTGAGCAGGTTGGTGTTGCGGGCGATCACGCCCAGGACCCGGCCCTCGCGGCGCACCGGGATCGACTCGACGCGGACCGGCACCTCCTCGCGCCATTCCGGGTCGCCCTCGCGCACGATCCGGCCCTCGTCCAGCGCGGCGTCGAGCAGGGGGCGCCGGCCGCGGGGCACCAGGTGGCCGACCATGTCGTCCTGGTACGAGGTGGGGCCGGTGTTCGGGCGCATCTGGGCGACCGAGACGTACCGGGAGCCGTCGAGCGTCGGGACCCAGAGCACCAGGTCGGCGAAGGACAGGTCGGAGAGCAGCTGCCACTCCGAGACCAGCAGGTGGAGCCACTCCAGGTCGGTTTCACCGAGAGCTGTGTGCTGGCGTACGAGGTCGTTCATGGAGGGCACGTGGCGAGCGTACCCCGGGTAGGGGCCATGACTTTCCGCAGTGCGATTCCGGGGAGTATCCAGGAGGCCCGCAGGCCGCGTACTGTTGGAGGAAGCGACGGCCTTGCGGCGTCGCGCTTGGATGGACAGAAGAGATTGGTCTAGTCCACAATTGCTCACAGCTTCCGCCCTCCCCGCACAGGAGGACGGATCGAGGTAAGCCGCGCGCTCTGCCCTGACCGCGCAGGCTCCTCCCAACCGGCCGCGGGAACCGCACACCCTCGGCCGTAAGTACTCCGGGCTACGGTGCCGGGCGGGTCGAGGGTCCCGTCCTGCACCGTGGCCCAGAGGAATTTCAGGGGCCCTTTTCCTTCCGGCGGCGAGCGCGCGCAGTCCGCGCCGCAGCCCGCAGCCCCCCGCCCCCTCTTCCCCACCCCCCTTCCCCGCCCCCCGCCTGCCCGCGCGCGGGCGAGGGACATCCGCCCGGAGCCGCTGCCCGCGCACCCTTGCCCGCCGGCAGCAGAGGCCCCCCGCCGGGATGCGCGCACGGGGATCCGGACCACCATGGAATGGGGCGCGGACCCCGGCGGGGAAGGGCCGGCTCTGGTAGATTGGTCTATACCACAACATGCCCATACCCTTCTCAGATCGGCAGGCCCCGCGTGGAAGTTGTCATCGTCCCGGACGCCAAGGCAGGCGGCGAACTCATCGCGGAGGCCATGGCCGCCCTGGTCCGCCGCAAGCCCGACGCCCTGCTGGGCGTGGCGACCGGCTCGACCCCGCTGCCCGTCTACGAGGCCCTCGCGGCGAAGGTCAAGGCCGGTGAGGTGGACGCCTCCAGGGCCCGCGTCTGCCAGCTCGACGAGTACGTCGGCCTGCCCGCCGGCCACCCCGAGTCCTACCGCGCGGTCGTGCTGCGTGAGGTCGTCGAACCGCTGGGCCTGTCCGAGGCCGCCTTCATGGGCCCCGACGGCTCGGCCGAGGACATCGTCGGCGCGTGCGACGCCTACGACCGTGCCCTGGCGCAGGCCGGCGGCGTCGACCTCCAGCTGCTGGGTATCGGCACGGACGGCCACATCGGCTTCAACGAGCCCTGCTCCTCACTGGCCTCCCGCACCCGCATCAAGACGCTGACCGAGCAGACCCGCGTGGACAACGCGCGCTTCTTCGGGGACGACCTCGAACAGGTGCCCCACCACGTCATCACCCAGGGCATCGGCACCATCCTCGACGCCCGACACCTGGTCCTGCTGGCCACCGGCGAGAGCAAGGCCGAGGCCGTCGCGCAGACCGTCGAGGGCCCGCTGTCCGCGCTGGTCCCGGCCTCCGCGCTGCAGCTGCACCGGCACGCCACGGTCGTGGTGGACGAGGCCGCCGCCTCGAAGCTCAAGCTGGCCGACTACTTCCGCCACACCTACGCCGACAAGCCTTCCTGGCAGGGCCTTTAGGCCGTGCGGCCGTGACGGCCGGGCTCCCCCTCGGGGGCGCCCGGCCCGTCCGCGTTCCGCGTTCCAGGGAGCCCGGCCCGGCGGGTGGGGTGCGCCGCCGCCGGGACGGATCCCCGCGCGGCCCGGGGCCTGAGCCCCGCGCCCCCTCGCCGAGGGCGTAGCGGGCCCCGTACGCCCCGTCCACGACCGCCTTCAGCCGGGTGGGGTCCCCCCGCCGCGGTCCGTCGTCCTGCAGCCGGAGCCCGTGCGGCTCGCGGTCGGGCGGCGCCCCTGCGGATGCCCCGACGGCAGGCCGGCCCCGGGACGTGACTGAGGGCCGGGCCTCCCTCCTCGGCGCCCGGCCCTCGCCTGCGTCCCGGCAGCGGCCTAGTGGGGGCGCCGGCCCGCGATGACCTCGGCGGCTGCGCGGCCGCAGACGCGGGAGGCGCCGTGCGTGGCCACGTACAGGGCCCCCCTGGGTTCGGCCGTCGGTACGCCCATCTCCACGACCACGGTGTCCGGGCGGGCCGCGACGAGCGCGTCCAGTACCTCGGCCATCCACGGGTGGCGGTGGGCGTCGCGGACCACCGCGACGACGGTCCGCTCCCCCGCGGCCGCCAGTACGTCACCGGCGGCGCAGCCCTGCGGGTAGACGCCCGAGGCCGTCCCCGGGAGCAGCTCCGCGAGCTCGGCCGCCGGCCCCCACGGGGTCTCGTCGCCGACCGCGATGTTCACGACGGGGGCGAGCGTGGCCACGTAGGGCGCGGCGACCGGGGCGGCCGTGCCCGAGACGACCAGCGCGAGACGGGCGGCGGTCAGGCCAATGCCGGATGCGCGGCTCCCCTCCGGCCGCGCGTCCGGCCGGAGGCTGCGGGTCCATTCGGCGAGGGTCCGGACCCGGGCGGCGGCGTCGGCGAGCCGCTCCTCGGGCAGGACGCCTTCGCGTACGGCGGCGACGAGCGCGTCGCGCAGCCGCAGCACGGTCGCCTCGTCGGCCAGTCCACCGCCCACGCAGATGGCGTCGGCGCCGGCCGCGATGGCCAGGACGGAGCCGCGCTCGATGCCGTACGTCCCGGCGATGGCGTTCATTTCCATGCCGTCGGTGACGATCAGCCCCTCGTAGCCCAGTTCCTTGCGCAGCAGGCCGGTCAGGATCTGCGGGCTGAGCGTGGCCGGGCGGGTGGGGTCGAGCGCGGGCACCAGGATGTGCGCGCTCATGACGGCCTTGGTGCCGGCTTCGATGGCCGCCGCGAACGGGACGAGTTCGCGGGCCTGGAGGGTTTCCAGGTCGGCGTCGATGCGGGGCAGCGCGTGGTGCGAGTCGACGCTGGTGTCTCCGTGGCCGGGGAAGTGCTTGGTGCAGGCGGCGACGCCGGCGGCCTGGAGCCCTTCGACGTAGGCGGCGGTGTGCCGGGCCGCGAGGCGGGTGTCGGCGCCGAAGGACCGTACGCCGATGACCGGGTTGGCCGGGTTGGAGTTGACGTCCGCGGAGGGGGCCCAGTTGAGGTTGACCCCGCACGCGGCGAGGCGGTGTCCGAGCTCGCGGGCGACGTCCCGGGTCAGGGCGGTGTCGTCGACGGCGCCGAGGGCCAGGTTGCCGGGGAAGGACGAGCCGCCCCTGGCCTCCAGGCGGGTGACGTCTCCGCCCTCCTCGTCGATGGCGACCAGGACGTCGTCGCGCTCGGCGCGCAGCTGCGCGGTCAGCGCGGCGAGCTGTTCGGGCGAGGCGATGTTGCGACCGAACAGGCCGACGGCGGTGAGGCCTTCGGAGAGCCGGCGCAGCAGCCAGGCGGGAGCGGTGGTGCCTTCGAAGCCGGGCTGGAGGACCGCGAGGGCGTCACGGGTGAGCGTGTCGACGCGGTGCGCGAGGACAGTCATGGGGCCGTTATCCCTTCACGGCGCCGGCGGTCATGCCGCCGACGGCCTTGCGCTGGAGGAAGACGAAGATGAGCAGGACGGGCACGGCGAAGAGCGAGGACGCGGCCATGGTGGCGCCCCAGTCATTGCCGAAGGCCGTCATGAATTCGGTCAGCCACAGGGGCAGGGTCTGCGCGGTCTTGTCCTTGTTCAGGATCAGGACCATCGCGAACTCGTTCCAGGCGGTGATGAAGCCGAAGAGCGAGGTGGACATCAGGCCGGGGGCCAGCAGGGGGAAGATCACCTTGCGGAAGGCCTGGCCGCGGGTGCAGCCGTCGATCTGGGCGGCCTCCTCCAGGGTCACCGGGACGGCGGCGATGAAGCCGCGCAGGGTCCAGATGGTGAAGGGGAGGATCATCACGAAGTAGATCGCGGTGAGCAGCGGGAGGCTGTTCAGCATCTCGCCGTCGCGGGCGATCATGTACATCGCGATGACCATGACCTCCCAGGGGGCCATCTGGGCCATCATCACGGTGAGGACGAGGCCCTTGCGGCCCTTGAACTTCATGCGGGCGATGGCGAAGCTCGCGGCGAGGGCGACGAGCAGGGCGAGTACGACGGCGCCGGCGGTGACCAGGACGCTGTTGGTGACGTACGTCCAGAAGTTGGTGACGCCGGTGGCCTTGGTGAAGTTGTCCAGGGTCGGGGTGAAGAAGAAGACCGGTTCCTTGGTGAGGATCTGGCTCGACGGCTTGAGTGCCGAGGAGAACATCCAGTACACCGGGAAGACGAAGAGGAGCGCCAGGAGCAGGGCGCCCGCGTTCTTGGCGACGGCCGCGGGGCGGACGGGGCGGCGGGTGCGCAGCTGCTGCGGGGCCTTCGCGGACGGCGCCGCGGCCGGCGCGGGCTTCGGGGCGGTGCTCGTGCTCACTGCTCCTCCTCCTGCTTCAGGATCAGGCGGAAGTAGAAGGACATGACGATCACGAGGATCAGGATCGTCAGGACGGAGATGGCGGCGGCGAGGCCGTAGTGGGCCTGGCTCTGGCCCTCGACGTAGGCGAAGACCGGGAGGATCTCGGAGGCGCGGTCGGGGCCGCCCTTCTTCATCGCGTAGACCTGGGTGAAGGCTTTGAAGACCCAGATCACTTCGAGGAAGGTGGTCACGAGGAAGAAGGGCTTCAGGTTCGGGAAGACGATCTTCCAGAAGGTCTGCCAGCCGTTGGCGCCGTCCATCCGGGCGGCCTCGTACAGCTCGGCGCCGACCGTGGTCAGGCCGGCGTACATGTTGAGGGCCACGAAGGGGATGGAGCCCCACACCACCAGGATCGTGACGATCGTGAGAGTGGAGAGGCCGGTCTCGAACCAGTTGTGCTGTTCGTAACCGGAGAAGCCGGCGGTGCGCATGACCCAGTTCATGACGCCGAACTGCTCGTCGAAGAGCCATTGGAAGACCTGGACGGAGGCGACGATCGGCATGGCCCAGGCCATGACCAGCGCCATCGACAGGACCAGGCGCATCCACGTGCCGAGCCGGCTGAGCAGGATGCCGATCAGGCTGCCCAGCACCATGATCAGTGCGACGTTGGCCAGGGTGAAGGCGAAGCTGCGGACGACGACGGTCCAGAAGGTCGTGTCACCGAGCAGTTCGGTGTAGTTGCCGAAGCCCGCGAAGGGGTACTTCCGCTGGATGAACTCGATCTTGTTGATGTCCTGGAAGGACAGGATCACGTTCTTGATCAGCGGGTACAGCAGCAGGGTCGCGAGGCTGAGCACGGCCGGCCCGACCAGCAGGTAGGGCAGCCATCCCGAGGGGAGCGGCCTGCGGCCCCCGCGAGGAGCCGTTCGACGGGGGCCGACCGCGGTGACGGGCACCGTGGGCAGTCCGGCTGACTTCTGTGGTGCGTCCTGTGGAGCGCTGGTCGTCGCTCCCTGGGAGTGCACGGTCATGGCTTGGCTTCCTCGCGGTTGACTGTGGAGTCAAATGCGCGACCGGGGGCGCGGCGGGCGTCCGGGCGTCCGCCGCACTCCCCGGTGCGTTCACACTGCTGGGTGGTGCGGGTGCTGCGGGGAGGGGCTACTTGTTGATGCGGTTCGCGATTTCCTTGTCCGCGTCCGCGCCGGCCTTGGCGGCGTCCTCACCCTTCAGGACCTTGGTCATGAACTCCTTGATGGGGTTCGGCTCGGTCTCGACGTTCGCCCAGCCCGCGGTGACCGGGGTGATCTTGCCGTTGACGCCGGCCTTGCCCATGGCCTCGGCGAAGGAGCCGGCGGCGGGGGTGAAGTTGGCCGCGGCCTGGTTCGGGAGCAGGGCGCCCTTGGTCTCGGCGGCGTACTTGGTCATCTGGTCCTTGCCGGCGGCGAGGGCCAGCCACTCCTTGGCGAGGTCCTTGTTCTTGGAGCGCTCGGCCACGGCGAGGTTCGAGCCGCCGAGGAAGACGGTGCTGGTCTTCTCCGCGGTCTTGCCCGGGATCGGGAAGTAGCCGAAGTCGGCTTCCTTGCCCGCTTCCTTCAGGGCCTTCTCGGCTCCGCCGGCTTCCCAGCCGAGACCGATCCAGGAGGCGACGCCGCCCTTGGGGACGATGTCGGTGGACTGCTGCGGGTTGGCCTCGTCCTTGTCCTTGGGGGCGGTGGAGAAGGACTGGAGCTTCTTGTAGAAGTCCATGGCGGAGGCGGCCTGGGGGGTGCCGAGACCGCCCTTCCACTTGCCGCCGTCCTTGACGGCGAGGTCGCCGCCCTCGTCCCAGATGAGGCCGGCGAGGACGTACCAGCTCTGGCCGGGGAGGTAGATGGGCTGCGAGGCCGGGTCGGCCGCCTTCAGCTTCTCCAGGCCGGCCACCCACTCGTCGCGGGTCTTCGGCGGGGTGACGCCGGCCTTCTCGAAGGCCTTCTTGTCGTAGATGACGACGCGGTTGGCGGCGTACCACGGGGCGGAGTAGAGCTTGCCATCGACCTCGGCCGAGGCGAGCATGCTCTTCTGCCAGGCGTCGGCGCCGAGCTTGGACTTGTCACCCGTCAGGTCGGCGAGACCGCCGGTGACCGCGTAGCCGGCGGTCTGGGTGTTGCCGAGTTCGAGGACGTCGGGCGGGGTGTCCTCGGAGAGGGCCGTGGTGACCTTCTCCTGGATGCCGGTCCACTTCTGTTCCTCGACCTTGACCGTGACACCGGGGTGCTTGGCCGAGAACTCCTTGTTGACTTCGTCGATCCAGGCCTTCGGCGCGGAGCCGTCCATCACCCAGACGGTGATCTCCTTGGCGCCACCCGCGTCGGTCTTGCCCTTGTCGTCGCCGCCGTTGCCGCATGCCGCGACTGTGGCCATCATGCCCGCGACACTGACCGCCGCGATGAGCTTGCGCTTCACGCCACCCTCCTCAGGGATGCTGCCTGCAACTTCCCTCGCCCGCCGCGGTGACGTACGCACCAAGTACTGCCGTGGGGCCGGGATCTGATCCATATTGGTTTAGACCAGCAGCTGGAGCTTGGCCTAGACCTTTAGGGGTGTCAAGGGTCTAATGAGCGGGTGCTCGGTCCGTTATCGGACCGACACCTGGCAGGAGAGAAGGCCTGTCCCCCCGCACGTGTCACGATGTACCGCACATATCGGAGGAGCCGGTGACGGCAGCGAAACTGGAGTCGGGAAGGCGGGCGGCGATGGCCACCGAAGGGGCGATCACGGAGCCGGAGGGCGGGGCGGCCACCCGCACGGCGCGCGTTCCCAAGTACTACCGCCTCAAGCGGCACTTGCTCGACATGACCGAGACCCTCCCGCCCGGCACCCCGGTGCCGCCGGAGCGCACGCTGGCGGCCGAATTCGACACCTCGCGGACCACCGTCCGCCAGGCCCTCCAGGAGCTCGTGGTCGAGGGCCGGCTGGAACGGATCCAGGGCAAGGGCACCTTCGTCGCCAAGCCGAAGGTCTCCCAGGCCCTGCAACTGACCTCGTACACCGAGGACATGCGGGCCCAGGGGCTGGAGCCGACCTCCCAGCTGCTCGACATCGGCTACGTCACGGCGGACGACACCCTCGCCGGACTCCTGAAGATCACCACCGGTGGACGGGTCCTGCGCATCGAGCGGCTGCGCCTGGCCAGCGGCGAGCCGATGGCCATCGAGACCACCCACCTGTCGGCCAAGCGCTTCCCCGCCCTGCGCCGTTCGCTGGTCAAGTACACCTCCCTCTACACCGCCCTCGCAGAGGTGTACGACGTCCACCTCGCCGAGGCCGAGGAGACCATCGAGACCTCGCTGGCCACCCCGCGCGAGGCCGGACTGCTCGGCACCGACGTCGGCCTGCCGATGCTGATGCTCTCCCGGCACTCCCTGGACGCCGGCGGCGAACCGGTGGAGTGGGTGCGGTCGGTGTACCGCGGCGACCGGTACAAGTTCGTCGCCAGGCTCAAGCGGCCGGCCGTCTGAGCGCGGGCCCCGCGGACCGGTATACGGACGGGGTCTTACGTTCAGCGGGCGATCCCCCGTAGATTCCCTGCGCTTACGCAGTTGATCGACGAGGGGACGCTAGCCATGCCGGAACCGGAAACAACGGGTACAGAACGGGACACGGCGAGTCCGGGCACCACGCCGGGCTCGCCTTCCCCTTCCCCTTCCTCTTCTCTTTCTCCTTCTCCTTCTCCTTCTCCTTCTCCCAAGTCCATCGCCGTCTGGGTGCTCGTCGGCCTCATCGGCGCCATCGGCTGGGGCGTGCTGGCGCTCTCCCGCGGCGAGGAGATCTCGGCGGCCTGGCTGCTCGCCGCCGCCCTGGGCTCCTACGCGATCGGCTACCGCTTCTACGCGCGGTTCATCGCGCACCGCGTGCTGAAGGTGGACCCCACGCGGGCCACCCCCGCCGAACGCCTCGACAACGGTGTCGACTTCCACCCCACCGACCGCCGCGTGCTCTTCGGCCACCACTTCGCCGCCGTCGCCGGCGCCGGTCCCCTCGTCGGGCCGGTGCTCGCCGCGCAGATGGGCTATCTGCCGGGCACCATCTGGATCGTGGCGGGGGTCATCTTCGCCGGCGCCGTCCAGGACATGGTCACGCTGTTCTTCTCCACCCGCCGCGACGGGCGTTCGCTCGGCCAGATGGCCCGGGACGAGATCGGCCCCGTGGGCGGAGCCGCCGCCCTGGTCGCCGTGTTCTCCATCATGATCATCCTGCTGGCGGTGCTGGCCCTGGTCATCGTGAACGCGTTGGCGCACTCCCCCTGGGGCGTCTTCTCCATCGGCATGACCATCCCGATCGCCCTCTTCATGGGCTTCTACCTCCGCGTCCTGCGGCCGGGCCGGGTCACCGAGGTCTCCGTGATAGGGGTCGCGCTGCTGTTGCTCGCCATCGTCGCGGGCGGCTGGGTCGCCGAGTCCTCCTTCGCCGGCACCTTCACCCTGGAGAAGGAGACGCTGGTCATCTGGATGGTGGCGTACGGCTTCGTCGCCTCGGTGCTGCCGGTGTGGATGCTGCTCGCGCCCCGCGACTACCTGTCGACCTTCATGAAGGTCGGCACCATCGCCCTGCTCGCCGTGGGCGTGGTCATCGCGATGCCGACCCTGAAGATGCCCGCGGTCACCGATTTCGCCGCCCGCGGCGACGGCCCGGTCTTCGCCGGGTCCATGTTCCCGTTCGTCTTCATCACGATCGCCTGCGGGGCCCTGTCCGGCTTCCACGCGCTGGTCTCCTCCGGCACCACCCCGAAGATGATCCAGAAGGAGACCCAGGTCCGGGTCATCGGCTACGGCGCGATGCTCACCGAGTCCTTCGTCGCCGTGATGGCGATCATCGCCGCCTCGATCATCGACCCCGGCCTGTTCTTCGCGGTCAACTCGCCCGGCGGCGTCATCGGCGCCACGGTCGAGACCGCCTCGACGGCGGTGACGAACCTCGGCTTCGCCATCAGCCCCGAGGCCCTCGCGCAGGCGGCCAAGGACGTCGAGGAGACGAGCCTGCTCTCGCGCACGGGCGGCGCCCCGACCTTCGCACTCGGAATGTCACAGATCTTCTCCTCCGTGATCGGCGGCGCCGGGCTCAAGGCCTTCTGGTACCACTTCGCCATCATGTTCGAGGCGCTGTTCATCCTGACCACGGTCGACGCGGGCACGCGCGTCGGACGGTTCATGCTCCAGGACACCCTCGGCAACGTCCACGCCTCCTTCAGGAACGTCAGCTGGAAGCCGGGCGTCTGGCTGGCGAGCGCCGTCGTCGTGGGCGGCTGGGGCTACTTCCTGTGGGTCGGCGTCAAGGACCCGCTGGGCGGCATCAACCAGCTCTTCCCGCTGTTCGGCATCGCGAACCAGCTGCTCGCGGCGGTCGCCCTGGCGGTCTGCACCACCCTGCTGGTCAAGTCCGGCCGGCTGAAGTGGGCCTGGGTGACGGGCGTCCCCCTGGCGTGGGACGTGGCCGTCACGCTCACGGCGAGCTATCAGAAGATCTTCTCGGCGGACGTGAAGGTCGGCTTCTTCGCCCAGCGCGACAAGTACCAGGGCGGCATCGACGCGGGCAAGGTGCTGCCGCCCGCCAAGAACATGGGCGAGATGCACACCGTGGTCACCAATGCCACCGTGGACGGCGTGCTCTCGGCCCTGTTCGCCGTCCTGATCGTCATCGTGCTGGTGGACGCGGCGCGCACCTGCCTGAAGGCCGCCGGCCACCCGGAGTCGGTGCGGCTCTCCGAGGTCCCGTGGAGCCGGTCGCGGATCGTCGCCCCGGCGGGGCTGATCGCCACCGCCGAGGAGAAGGCGGAACTCGCCGCGGCCGGCCTCGACTCGGGCGGCGGCCGCATCAAGGAGCAGGAGCCCGTGTCGTGAACGTGCCGCGCCGCACGGGTGTGCGCGGCGCGCTGGCGAGGGCGCGGTTCTTCGTGCGGGAGTTCTCCGGGGAGGCGGCCTACGACCGGTACGTCGCCCATGCCCGCTCCCACGACCCGGACGCGGAGGTCGTGAGCCGCCGCGCCTTCGAACGCGCCCGCACCGACGCCCGCGAGGCGGACCCCCGCGAGGGTTTCCGCTGCTGCTGAGCGCGAAGGGCCCCGCCGTCCCCTGTCAGGACGGTTCCCAGGGGCCCTTCGCCCTTCCCGGCCCACCGGGCCCGGCCCTCCCGTGCCGCGCCCCGCCGACGACAGCGGAGAGGTACGACTCCGGGACGCCCAGTCGCGGTCGACACAACATGTGGGGGTTGCGGCAACAGGGTGCCCCCACATGTATGCTCAGGGCTGCTGTCGTCGCAGGGGAATCCGGTGCGAATCCGGAACTGTCCCGCAACGGTGTGAAGTGCACCCCCATCGTGCATCCGCAAGTCCGAGGACCTGCCGACAGTGCGCCCGGCTCGACCGAACCGGGTGCCGATTCGTCCGGGCCTCGCGGTTGGGCCGGTGGACGCCATGCGGGGTACGCGTACCTGCCACGCCCGCATGCGCTGCCCCGTGCTCCGCCCCGCCGTTGACCGGGCCGAGCGAGGGAGAGCTCCCCCCGTGACCATCGCGCCTTCCGCACCGCGCGCCGAGTCCGCCGAGTCGTTCACCGAGGGCCCGGGGGCCGCGCTGCTGCGCACCCTCACCGAGCTGACGGCCGACCTCCCCGACACCGACCCTGGCCGGGTCGCCGCCGCCGCGCTCCGGGGCCGCAGCTTGGCCGCCGACGAGGCCGAACTGCGCGCTCTGGCCACCGAGGCGGCCGCGGGGCTGATCTCGGAGGACCCGGCGTACTCCCGCCTCGCCGCGCGGCTGCTGACGCTGGCCGTCCGTGACGAGGCGGCCGGCCAGGGGGCCACCTCCTTCTCCGCCTCGGTGGCCGTCGGGCACCGCGAGGGGCTCATCGCCGACCGCACGGCCGCGTTCGTGGCGGCCCACGCGAACCGGCTGGACGCGCTGGTGGAGCACACCCTCGCCGAGGGCGCCGACGACCGCTTCGGCTTCTTCGGCCTGCGCACCCTGCACAGCCGCTACCTGCTGCGCCACCCGATCACCCGCCAGGTCGTGGAGACCCCGCAGTACTTCATGCTGCGCGTGGCCTGCGGCCTCGCCGAGAACGACAGCGTCCAGGCCGTGGAGGAAGTGGCCTCCCTCTACCGGCTGATGAGCCGCCTGGACTACCTGCCGTCCTCTCCCACGCTCTTCAACTCCGGCACCCGGCACCCGCAGATGTCCTCCTGCTACCTGCTGGACTCGCCGATGGACGAGCTCGACTCGATCTACGACCGCTACCACCAGGTCGCGCGCCTGTCCAAGCACGCCGGCGGCATCGGCCTGTCGTACTCCCGCATCCGCGCCCGCGGTTCGCTGATCCGGGGCACCAACGGCCACTCCAACGGCATCGTGCCGTTCCTGAAGACCCTCGACGCCTCCGTCGCCGCCGTGAACCAGGGCGGCCGGCGCAAGGGCGCCGCCGCCGTCTACCTGGAGACCTGGCACGCGGACATCGAGGAGTTCCTGGAGCTGCGCGACAACACCGGCGAGGACCAGCGCCGTACGCACAACCTGAACCTGGCCCACTGGGTGCCGGACGAGTTCATGCGCCGGGTCAACTCCGATGCCGACTGGTCGCTGTTCTCCCCGGCCGACGTGCCCGAGCTCGTCGACCTGTGGGGCGACGAGTTCGACGCCGCGTACCGCAAGGCAGAGGCGGCGGGCCTGGCCCGCAAGTCCATGCCCGCCCGCGAGCTGTACGGCCGGATGATGCGCACCCTCGCGCAGACCGGCCAGGGCTGGATGACCTTCAAGGACGCCTCGAACCGCACGGCGAACCAGACCGCCGAGCCGGGCTCGGTCGTGCACTCCTCGAACCTGTGCACCGAGATCCTGGAGGTCACGAACGACGGCGAGACCGCCGTCTGCAACCTCGGCTCGGTCAACCTGGGCGCCTTCGTGCTGGCGGAGACGGGGCAGATGGACTGGGAGCGCCTGGACGAGACCGTCCGTACGGCCGTGACCTTCCTCGACCGTGTGGTCGACATCAACTTCTACCCGACCGAGCAGGCCGGCCGCTCGAACTCCCGCTGGCGCCCGGTGGGCCTGGGCGCGATGGGCCTGCAGGACGTCTTCTTCCGGCTGCGCCTGCCCTTCGACTCCGCCGAGGCGAAGGCCCTGTCGACGAAGATCGCCGAGCGGATCATGCTCGCCGCCTACGAGGCCTCCGCGGACCTCGCCGAGCGCAGCGGCCCGCTGCCGGCCTGGGAGCAGACCCGCACCGCGCGCGGCGTCCTGCACCCGGACCACTACGCGGGCGTGGAACAGCACTGGCCGGAGCGCTGGGAGGCGCTGCGCGCCCGGATCGCCAAGACCGGTATGCGCAACTCCCTGCTCCTGGCCATCGCCCCGACGGCGACGATCGCCTCGATCGCGGGCGTGTACGAGTGCATCGAGCCGCAGGTCTCCAACCTGTTCAAGCGCGAGACGCTGAGCGGTGAGTTCCTCCAGGTCAACGCGTACCTGGTGGACGAGCTGAAGAAGCTCGGCGTGTGGGACGCGCAGACCCGTGAGGCGCTGCGCGAGTCCAGCGGCTCGGTGCAGGGCTTCGGCTGGATCCCGGCCGAGGTCCGCGAGCTGTACCGGACGGCCTGGGAGATCCCGCAGCGCGGTCTGATCGACATGGCGGCGGCCCGTACGCCGTACCTCGACCAGTCGCAGTCGCTGAACCTGTTCCTGGAGACGCCCACCATCGGCAAGCTCAGCTCGATGTACGCGTACGCCTGGAAGCAGGGCCTGAAGACCACGTACTACCTGCGTTCGCGCCCGGCGACGAGGATCGCCCGCGCCGCGTCCGCCAGCGCGGTGCCCGCCGCCGCCACCCCCCTCCCGCAGGCCGTCGACGCCGACGCCCTGGCCTGCTCCCTTGAGAACCCCGAGTCCTGCGAGGCCTGCCAGTAATGAGCTCCACCGACAAGGCTGCGAAGAACAAGAACCTGCTCGACCCGGGCTTCGAGCTGACCCTGCGCCCCATGCGCTACCCGGACTTCTACGAGCGCTACCGGGACGCGATCAAGAACACGTGGACGGTGGAGGAGGTCGACCTCCACTCGGACGTCGCCGACCTGGCGAAGCTGACGCCCGCGGAGCAGCACATGATCGGCCGTCTGGTCGCGTTCTTCGCGACGGGTGACTCGATCGTCTCGAACAACCTGGTGCTGACGCTGTACAAGCACATCAACTCCCCGGAGGCGCGCCTGTACCTGTCGCGCCAGCTGTTCGAGGAGGCCGTGCACGTCCAGTTCTACCTGACGCTGCTCGACACCTACCTGCCCGACCCGGACGACCGCTCGGCCGCCTTCGACGCGGTCGAGGAGATCCCCTCGATCCGCGAGAAGGCGCAGTTCTGCTTCAAGTGGATGGACTCGGTCGAGAAGATCGACCGGCTTGAGACGCAGGCCGACCGCCGCCGTTTCCTGCTGAACCTGATCTGCTTCGCCGCGTGCATCGAGGGCCTGTTCTTCTACGGCGCCTTCGCCTACGTGTACTGGTTCCGCTCCCGCGGTCTGCTGCACGGCCTGGCCACCGGCACCAACTGGGTGTTCCGCGACGAGACCATGCACATGAACTTCGCCTTCGAGGTCGTGGACACGGTCCGCAAGGAGGAGCCGGAGCTGTTCGACGACGCCCTTCAGCAGCAGGTCACGGACATGCTGAAGGAGGCCGTGGAGGCGGAGCTGCAGTTCGGGCGCGACCTGTGCGGTGACGGCCTGCCGGGCATGAACACCGAGTCGATGCGCGAGTACCTGGAGTGCGTCGCGGACCAGCGCCTGGTCCGCCTCGGCTTCCCGGCGGTGTACGGCTCGCAGAACCCTTTCTCCTTCATGGAGCTCCAGGGGGTCCAGGAGTTGACCAACTTCTTCGAGCGCCGTCCGTCGGCCTACCAGGTCGCGGTCGAGGGCACGGTCGACCTGGACGAGGACTTCTAGTCCCGTCGGCCGCCCGGCCGCGGCAGGTGAGCGCGTCCCCGCGCCGGGAGGCCCGGGGCGGGGACGCACTGCTGTCCGGTGGCCCCCGGGGAGCGGGGGCGGGTCACCTCCAGGAAGTACCGCGCAGCGTGGTGCCCGTACGCGGGTGCACCACCCGCCGGCCGCCGGCCCGGACGAGCACCTCGCGCACGAGGGCCAGGCGCAGCTCACGCTCGATGCGGCGGTCGCGGAGGATTCCGTAGAGCGCCGGGGCCAGCAGCAGGGCCGCGACGGCCAGGACGAGCAGGTAGTCCAGGAGCACGTCGAAGTTGTCCATCTCTCCACTCTCCTCGGCTGAGCGGATCCCGCATCTCGCGGTGCGCGCGGCCGAGAAGAGCCCGCTCGGCAGGGGCGCCACCACGTCCCGCGCGCCCCTGGCGCCCCGCCGAACGCCTTCCGGCACACGCTTCACGGGCCGCGGGCCGTGGCCTGACCCGCTCCCTCTGGCCGAGAACCGTAGAACACTTGACCCAAACCTGTCCCGTGCGTAGTCGTACGCTGTCGTACGGTGATGACGCCCGGTGGGCCGCGCCCGCACAGCACCCGGCCGTGCACCTCTCACACAGCCCAGGGGGGCCTGTATGTCCCGTATCGCCCGCATGATCACAACTGCCGCCATCACCGTGCTGCTGGTCGGCGGCGCCACCGCCGCCGCCTCCGCCGATTCCGGCTGGGGCGCCGCGCCGGCCGACAGCGGCTGGGGCAGCGCCCCCGCCGACAGCGGCTGGGGTTCGGCGGGCAAGTAGCCCGCGGAACACCACGCGGCAGGGCCCCGCTCCGGAATCCGCGGATTCCAAAGCGGGGCCCTGCCGCGTGCGGCGTGCGGCGCCCGCGAGGTCAGCCGTTGGCGACCGTCTCGTAGCGCGGGGTGCCCTCTTCCATCTGCCGGAGGGCGTCCTTGCGGTCGCGCTTCGAGAGCCGGTCGATGTACAGGTAGCCGTACAGGTGGTCGGTCTCGTGCTGGAGGCAGCGCGCGAAGTAGCCGGTCCCCCGGACCTTGATCGGGTTGCCCTGGGCGTCCTGGCCCTCGACCTCGGCGTAGTCGGGGCGGGCCAGCGAGGCGTATGCCGTCGGGACCGACAGGCAGCCCTCGTTGGAGTCGTCCAGCACCCGCGCGCCCGCCGGCAGCTCCACGAGCTTGGGGTTGACGACGACGCCGGTGTGGCGCACCCCGTCGTCGTCCGGGCAGTCGTAGACGAAGACCTTGGCGTCCACGCCGATCTGGTTGGCGGCCAGGCCCACGCCCTCGGCGGCCTTCTGGCTGGCGAACATGTCGTCGATCAGCCGGGCCAGCTCGTCACCGAACTCGGTGACGTCCTTGCACTCCCGGTGCAGGACCGGGTTGCCGACCACCGTGATGGGACGGGCGGTGCCGCGCTCGCGGTGGGCGAGCTCGCGCTCCGCACAGTCCTCGGTGTCCACGACGTACCCGTCGTTCACGACCTCGACAACCTCGTTCTCCTGCTGCGCCATGTCCGCCGTACGCCTTCCGTAAGTCACCAAGCCACCGTGTCGCCGGCGGCCGCGATGTGCCCGTACAGCCTACGGCCCCGGCTCAGCAGACTTCCTCCAGATCGCGCCACTCCCGACTGTCCGGACTGTCGGCGACCCAGCCGTCGAGCAGCCCGCGCACCAGGCCGGCCGGCGCCGCGATGCCGCACTCCCGCTCGGGCACCCACAGCGGGCCGGAGCCGGCCGTGCGGTGCCCCAGCGGTCCGGGATGCCCCGGCTCGCTGTGGTCGTGCGGGTCCAGGTGCTCGCCGTTGCCCTCGTCGCTCGGCATCTCGCTCTCCGAGCAGGTCCGGCACAGCAGCCGCACCGAGGAGGACCAGTCCTCCGCGGCGAAGCCCGCGTCCGAGGCGAGCTGCTCCAGTGCGTTGCGGTCCGCCTCGGTGGCCGCCTCCAGCAGCACCACCCACGTCGGCACCGGCGAGGGCGCCCACAGCTCGATCTCGTCGAAGACGGGGTAGGAGGGCCCGGCAGCGGTGACCCGCTCGCCGTGCGGGACCCCGTCGTGGAGCACGACCTCGCCCCAGCGGCGCCCCGAGGAGGGCAGCGGGATCGACAGGACCTCCATGCGGGCCGGGTCCAGCCGGCGGCCCCAGACCACCTCGGCTTCGCCCTCCGGCGACAGCCGTACCGCGGCGCTGCCCAGTTCCATGCCGACCGGTTCGCTGCCGGACTTCCCGTTCGCCCCGGCGCCGTGGGGGTCGCCGGGCACCTTCAGCCCGTACGCCTGCCAGGCCCGCCGGGCGAGCGGCCAGTCCTGGAGCGCGGTCGCGGCGATGCCCACGTTCCACCAGTCCGGGGCGCCGGTCTCGCGGTCCAGCAGGGCCACGGCGCGCAGCCCGGCCGCCCGCGCCTGCTCCCAGTCGTGCCGGAACTTGTGCAGCAGGGCCAGGTTGAACCAGGACTCGGACAGCCAGGGCTCCAGGTCCGCCGCTCTGGTCAGCAGCGCACCCGCGTCCTCGTACCGCCCGTCACCGATCAGCGTGAACGCGCGGTCGGTGGCCTGCCGCCACGAGGCGGACGGCCGATGCCGTACCTTCCCGAAGATCCTCACGATTCCCGCCTGCCTGGGGGCACCTCCCAGCGGTGGCTGGGGGACTACGGTGCAGCCTTGCGGACACTGTCACGTCACTCTTACTGGCATCCAACCATGCCCGCTCGGACGGCCGCTCATTACCCATGGGTTACCCACGGGGGACGGCAACGACTCTGTCATGTCCGCCCCTGGCCAGAACCCTCGCCAGACAGTCCACGACCTCCGGCTGGTAGGCGTGCCCGGTGCCCAGGCGGAGCTGTTCCAGAGCGGCCAGTGAGCCGCCCGGGTGACGGCCGCCGCCGGCCAGGTCGTCGTAGGCGTTCACCGCCCGCACGATCCGCGCGGCCAGGGGCTGCTCCCGGTACGGGTCCGCCTGCCGCTCCACCACCACGGCCACCTCTGCGGGCACCCCGGTGCGGCGGGCCACCTCCCCGCCCAGCACGGCGATCCGGCGGGCCTCCGCGGCGGGCAGCTGCGCGGTGGCCCCGTCCGGGACGGGGTCGACGAGGGAGAGCTGGCCGATGTCGTGCATGAGGGCGGCGTACTCCAGCACCGTGAGCTCCCGCTCCGACAGCCCGAGCTCCCGGCCGACGGCGCAGCTCAAGGCGGCGACCCTGCGCGAGTGACCCGCCGGGGTGCAGCCGGCGATCTCGGTGGCGCGGGCCAGCGAGGTGATGGTCTGGCGGTAGGTGGTGCGGATCGCGGCGATGCGGTGGAAGGACATCCGGGCCAGCAGCAGGGGCACGCTGAAGACGGGCAGCGCCCACAGCCCGGCGACGGCCACGCCCAGAGCCATCACGACGCCGGTGGCGCAGACCGCCGAGCCGATGCCGAGCCGGGCGCGCAGCTCGTCGCGCAGCAGGGGCCCGTAGGGCCGGCCGGCCCGGGTCCCGTGGCGGCTCGCGTCGCCGTGGCCGTTCCCGGCCCCGGCGAGGAGCGCGGCGAGGACGGCGTCGCACAGTGCGGTCAGGCCCAGGACGAAGACCAGGAAGAGGACGAGGTACGGGCCGTGGCCGAGCCGTTCCCCGATGACACCGGCGTGGTGCAGCGGCTGGAAACAGACGGCGGCGAAGGTGACGGTGAGGACCCGGCGGACGATGTGGTCCATGGCGGGAGCGGTGCCGCGGGCGACGTGCGGGACGATCCCGGCGAGCGCCGCGGCGACGACGACCGCGACGATCTGGAACACGCCGTGGTGGGCGGGCTGCCCCGCGTTCTGGCCGAGCAGGGCGTAGGCGAGGGCCCCGGCGGAACCGAGCGGCGCGGGCCGGCGGTCGGCGGGGGCGTACGGATCGCCGCGCCCGGGGTGGGCGCGGTGGCTGCCGCGGCAGGGGCGGCCGGGGCGGGCCAGTTCGCCGAGGGCGATCAGGATGCCGAAGGCCAGGGCCGTGCCCGGCTCCACGAGGCCGCGCCACAGGGTGTGGCCCAGGGCCACGGCGGCGAGCAGCCACGCCGCCCCCCGGACCGCCCGGACGACGGTTCCCCTCACGCCCCGCTCCCGGCTCCGGCGTCCGGACCCGGCGGCCCGGCCGAGAGCCCGGCACGGGGCTGGCGGGGCCGGGGCTGTCGCGGCCCCTCACCCGGACCGCGATCCGCCGGCACGGGACCGGCCGCGGGAGCGCGGGGTCCCTGCGCCGGCGGCGGCGCCCCCGGCATACCGAGGGCCGTCCCGGCGGCGCCCCCTGATCCGCCGCCGGTCACCTGGCGGTTCTCGTCGCAGGTGGCCGCCGGGCGCCAGCCGAGGCGCCCGACGGCGCCCGCCAGGGCCCCCACCATGGCCGGATCGAAGTGCGCCCCCGCACAGCGCTCCAGCTCGGCCAGGGCGGCCTCCACCGGCCGGGCCCTGCTGTACGAGCGGGTCGAGGTCATCGCGTCGAAGGCGTCGGCCACCGCCACCACCCGGGCCAGGACCGGGATCTGCTCACCGGTGAGCCCGTACGGGTAGCCGGAGCCGTCCATCCGCTCGTGGTGGTGCAGGATCGCTGCCCGCGCCTCCCCCAGGGAGCCGATGCCGCGCACCATCTCGTGCCCGTATTCGGGGTGCAGTTCGATGATCCGGCGCTCCTCGGGCGTGAGCGGGCCGTCCTTGCGCAGCAGCCGGGTCGGAACGCCGATTTTGCCGACGTCGTGCAGGATCCCGGCGATGCGGACGACCTCCAGCCGGTCCTCGGCCATGCCCAGCTCGCGGGCGATCATCGCGGCGGCCTGCCCGACCCGCTCGCCGTGGCCCCGCGTGTAGCGGTCCTTGATGTCGACGGCGTGGACCAGGGCGCGGATGGTGGCCCGGTGGGCGGCGCGTTCACGGTGGTACTGGGCGAAGACCCAGCAGGAGGTGTACATCGGCAGCAGGACGAGCAGTGCGGCCGGGACCCCGTAAGGACTGCGCCACATGACGGCCATCATCAGGCCCGCCAGGCCGTACACGCAGTGCGGGGCCAGGGAGCGGCCGAGCAGCCCGCGCCAGGCGGTGGCCGCGGGCCGGCGCTCGGCGGCGGCCAGGATGCCCCCGTCGAGGGCGATGAGCACCAGGCAGAAGGCGGCGGCCGCGGCCGCCGCGGGAAGCAGCGCGTAGGGGAAGTCGGCGACCCAGGCGGGCGGGTCCGCCGCCCCGGCAGGGCCCGGCCCCGCGGCGGGGTCCAGTGCCGCCGGCCCGCGCAGCAGGCCGAAGACCCCTCCCGCCGCCCAGGCGGCCGTGGACTGCTGCGCCGCGTGCCACACCCGGCGCACCGCCGCCGGCCGCTGGAGCACCGTCCCGGCGAACGCGCCGGGCAGCGCCACGAGCGCGGCGGCGGAGGGCGGCAGCAGGAAGACGGCCGCCAGCACCACGGGGAAGAAGGGGCCGATGCCCTCGGGCACCCGGCCGCCCGGCAGGGGGCAGGACTTCACCAGCTCGCAGCCGAGGTAGAGCGCGGCGAGCAGGGCCACCGCCGCCCAGGGCGTGGCGGAAGCGGTGAGGGCGGGCGCCACGCACGCGAGCGCCACGAGGACGACGCCCAGGACGTATCCGCGCGCCACCGGCGGAAGTACCCGCATGGCGCTCTCCTCCCCTGGGGCGTGCGAGCCGGATGCGGAATCGAACCGGCACCGACTGGGGAGAATAGGCGGGGCCCCGGGGGGAGCGGGCCACATTTTCACATCGGGGCATACGGACGCCCCCGGATTAGCACCTTCGGGTGAACGAAGTACTTCTCCGGGGGCGTCTGTTCACGCGTTCGACGACGTGCTCAGCCGGTGGCCGAGTGGTCCGCGGTGACGTCCGCGTCGGCAGTGGCGCCCGCATCCGCGGTGACGTCCGCGTCCGCAGTGACGTCCGCATCCGCGGTGACCGAGCCCGCCGGGACGTCCGGTTCCGCGGTGATGTCGCAATCCGGGACCGCCTGCCCCGACCGGATCAGCTCGATCCGGCCCATCACCTTGGAGCGCAGGTCGCTGGGCACGTCGTCCGACCCGCAGCAGCGCTTCACCAGCTTCTTCACGGCCTGTTCGAGGCCGTACTTCTCCAGGCAGGGGCTGCATTCGCCGAAGTGCGTCTCGAACTTCGTGCAGTCGCTGTCGGGCATCTCGTGGTCGAGGAACTCGTAAAGATGGTCCAGGACCTCAGCGCACTCCGTCTCGTGCGGCTCTCCGCAACTCATGAGCCCGAGCCTTTCCGGTCGTTCGACTCTGCCGCGCCGGCGGGGACCAGCCCGCGCTCACGGGCATAGTCCTCCAGCATTCCGCGGAGTTGACGGCGGCCACGGTGCAGTCGCGACATGACCGTACCGATGGGTGTACCCATGATGTCGGCGATCTCCTTGTACGCAAAGCCCTCTACGTCGGCAAGGTAGACCGCGATGCGGAACTCCTCCGGAATGGCCTGCAGCGCCGCCTTCACGTCCGAATCGGGCAGGTGGTCGAGCGCCTGCGACTCGGCGGAGCGCAGACCCGTCGACATGTGCGACTCGGCACGGGCCAGCTGCCAGTCCTCGATCTCCTCCGCCGCACTGCGCTGGGGCTCGCGCTGCTTCTTGCGGTAGGAGTTGATGAAGGTGTTGGTCAGGATGCGGTAGAGCCATGCCTTGAGGTTGGTGCCCTCGCGGAACTGGTGGAAGGACGCGTACGCCTTCGCGTACGTCTCCTGGACCAGGTCCTCGGCGTCGGCCGGGTTGCGCGTCATGCGCAGCGCGGCCGAGTACATCTGGTCGAGGTAGCCGAGGGCGTCCCTCTCGAAGCGCGCGTTGCGCTCCGGGGTCGTCTCCTCCGCGTGGCCTTCGTCGGTCCCAGCGACAGGACCCACCTCCTCCGACTGCGTGGCGGCTCCGAAAGCGGATCCGCTCGAATCGGAGAATAGTCGACCTTCCCGGGCCTCCGCCGCTCGAAGCGGGCCGCGCTTGGGCCCGGGCAGCACCGTCCAGTCCAGGTCAGCGGCCTGCGGACGGTTGTGGCTGATGACCTGGGTCATGCGCTCCCTCTCCTCCGAAGTTCCCGTGCGTATCGACATCCGGGACAACAGAAGGGCCGGGCGGCGCATTCCCGCGCGGCGGCGGGGGTTTCGCCCCGTTGCGGGCCGGGGTGGCCGCAGCGCCCGGGGCACCCCGGAACGCTCAGGGGCGGTGTCAGAGCTCCAGGCGGGCGAGCCAGTCGGCCACGGACCGCGAGATGAGCGCGAGGGCCTCCTGCGGGGTGGTGCCGGCCTTCTTCGGCACCGCCATGCCGTGGTCGGCGTACGGGACCTCCACCAGCGTGTACGGGCCCTCGGGGAACTCCGCCGGCCCGCCGAAGGGGTCCCGGGCTCCTTGGACCACGAGGGTGGGACGGCCGGCGCCGAGCAGTTCCCCGGCCCGGGACTTCTCGGGCCGGCCCGGCGGGTGCAGCGGGAAGGCCAGCGCCAGCACCGCGGCCGCGCCCAGCTCGGCCGCGGTCCGGCAGGCCACCCTGGCTCCGGCGCTGCGTCCCCCCGCGACCACGGGCAGTCCGGGCGCCGCGAGCGCAGGCCACAGGGCGCGCCAGCCCTCGTCGAGCACCTTGGGCGCGGCGGCGACCTTTTTCCCGGCGACCCGCCAGGGCTGTTCGACGAGGGCCACGGTGACACCGCGGCCGGGCAGGGCGGCGGCCAGGGCCTGGAGGTCACGGGCCTCGATCCCGCCGCCCGCGCCGTGGCCGACGGCGAGGACGAGCGCCGCCTCCGGGGCGGTGTGCCAGGTGATGCGGGCCTCGCCCGCCGGGGTCCGGACGCTCTGGGTGCGCGTGGTCATGGATGCCATGGTGCCCGGCCGGGGGCGCCCGGCCCGCGGTGCCCCGCCGGTCACGCCACGGGCCCCCGGCCCGGCAGGACCGCCGCACCGCCGCACCGCCGCACCGCCGCACCGCCGCAGGAGCGTGCTCCCCCGCGCGCGGTCAGTAGCCGAAGCCGGTGGCCCGGTGGCCCGGTGGCTAGAAGAGCGTTCCCTCCTCCGGCGCGGCCAGCTCGTCGAGCAGCTCCGGGCCGTTGTTCCGGACGTTGCTGACGGCGGTCGACACGGGGTGGGCGCGCATCAGGCCGCCCGGCGGGGGCGCCAGCAGCTCCCGCAGGGAGCCCTCGGTGTCGGTGTCCGCCGGGTCCAGCCAGGCGTCCCACCGGTCGGGGGTCAGCATGAGCGGCATCCGCGGGTGGATGTCGCAGAGCGAGCGCGGGCCCTCGGCCGGCGCCACGGCCAGCGGACCGGTCTCGGCCTCCGTGGTGATCACCGAGCAGGTCGCCCACCAGGCGAGCGGGTGCTCGTCGGGCAGGGTCCGGTCGCGCCAGAACTCGTATATCCCGGCCATCGCGAAGACCGAGCCGTCGGCGGGCAGCACGAAGTAGGGCTGCTTGCGGGCGCGCTTGCGCTTGCCCTCCACCTCCAGCCGCCGTTCGTCGTGGGCCGTGACCCACTCGTAGTAGCCGTCGGCGGGAATGATGCAGCGGCGCTGCGCGAAGGGCCGCCGGAAGGACGGCTTCTCGGCGAGCGTCTCGGAGCGCGCGTTGATCATCCGGGTGGCGCCGTCGGGGTTCTCGGCCCAGGAGGGGACGAGCCCCCACTTCAGGACGCGCAGCTGGCGAACCGGACGCGGGTCGGCGGCGTCTTTCAGGGGGCGGTCGAGGATGACGTGGACCTGCTTGGTCGGCGCCACGTTCCAGTCGGGGGCCAGGGCCTCCCGCGGCTCCCACCTCTCGACGCCGAAGGTCTTCGCCAGGTCCTCGGGTCCACGACTCGCCGCATACCGTCCGCACATGGCTGCCACACTGCCATGGCTCCCCCCGGCGACCGCCGGGAGGTATCCGCCACCACCACCGCGAGGAGTCCGTCACTTCATGGACAGCAGCACGACGGCCGGCCTGTGGGACCGGCTCACGGGCATACAGAGCGCCCCCGAGCGGTGGCTGGTGATCGCGACGGGCCTGGTCGCGCTGGCCGCCGTGGGGCCCCGCCCGCTGTGGCGGATGTCGCGCAACGCCATCACCATCGCCCACGAGGGCGGCCACGGTCTGATCGCCCTGCTGACGGGGCGGCGCCTGGACGGGATACGGCTGCACTCCGACACCAGCGGGGTCACCGTCAGCCGGGGCAGGCCGACCGGCCTCGGCATGGTCCTGACCGCCGCCGCCGGCTACACGGCCCCCTCCCTACTCGGACTCGGCGGGGCGGCGCTGCTGTCCGCGCACCGGATCACGCTGCTGCTGTGGGCGGCCACCGCCCTGCTGGTGGCCATGCTGCTGATGATCCGCAACGCCTACGGGGCCCTGACCGTCATCCTGACGGGCGGCGCCTTCCTGCTCGTGTCCTGGCTCGCTCCCGCCGAGGTGCAGGCCGTCTTCGCGTACGGGGTGGTGTGGTTCCTGCTCCTCGGCGGCGTCCGGCCCGTCTTCGAGCTGGGGGCCAAACGCCGGCACGGCGGGGCCCCCGATTCCGATGCGGACCAGCTCGGACGGCTCACCCACGTGCACCCCGTGGTGTGGCTCCTGCTCTTCCACGTGGTCGCGCTGTGCTCGCTGATCGGCGGCGGGCGCTGGCTGCTCGCCCTCTGAGACCGCCCAGCGATCAAGATCCGGGCGCCGGGAAGCCACTAAAGTGGTGGCCATGACCGAGACCCCCGCTCCGCCCGCCCTCTGGCCCGCCCCGATCGCCGACTCGGCCGTCCACGCCACCGTCACCGTGCCGGGGTCCAAGTCGGTCACCAACCGCGCCCTGGTGCTCGCCGCGCTCGCCTCCGAGCCGGGCTGGGTCCGCCGCCCGCTGCGCTCGCGCGACTCGCAGCTGATGTCGGACGCCCTGCGCGCGATGGGCGTCGGCATCGAGGAGACCGTCTCCTCCAGCTCCGCCGGCCCGGCCGGCGGCGCGGCGGGCGGCGAGGCCTGGCGGATCATCCCGGCCGCGCTGCACGGCCCGGCGGCCGTCGACGTCGGCAACGCGGGCACGGTCATGCGCTTCCTGCCGCCCGTCGCCACCCTCGCCGCGGGAGACATCCGCTTCGACGGCGACCCGCGCTCCTACGAGCGTCCGCTGGGCCAGGTCATCAGTGCGCTGCGCACGCTGGGCGCCCGCATCGACGACGACGGCCGGGGCGCGCTGCCGCTGACCGTGCAGGGCGGCGGAGCGCTGGAGGGCGGCGTCGTCGAGATCGACGCGACGAACTCCTCGCAGTTCGTCTCCGCGCTGCTGCTCTCCGCCCCGCGTTTCAACCAGGGCGTCGAGGTCCGGCACGTGGGCACCAACCTGCCGTCCATGCCGCACATCCGGATGACCGTGGAGATGCTGCGCGCGGCGGGCGCCCAGGTCGACACCCCCGAGGCGGGCGGCGAGAAGAACGTGTGGCGGGTCGCCCCCGGCGCCCTGCTCGGCCGCGACATGACGGTGGAGCCGGACCTGTCCAACGCCCAGCCCTTCCTGGCCGCCGCGCTGATCACCGGCGGCACGGTCACCGTCCCGGACTGGCCGCGCCGCACCACGCAGCCGGGTGACGCCCTGCGCCGCATCTTCACGGAGATGGGCGGCTCCTGCGAGCTGACCGACGCCGGCCTGGTCTTCACCGGAACCGGCAAGATCCACGGCATCGACGTGGACCTGGGCGAGGTCGGCGAGCTCACCCCGGGCATCGCCGCGGTGGCGGCCCTGGCCGACTCGGAGTCCGTCCTGCGCGGGGTCCAGCACCTGCGGCTGCACGAGACGGACCGTCTGGCCGCCCTGACCAGGGAGATCAACGCGCTCGGCGGCGACGTCACCGAGACCGCGGACGGGCTGCGCATCCGCCCGCGCCCCCTGCACGGCGGTACCTTCCACACCTACGAGGACCACCGGATGGCCACCGCGGGCGCCGTGATCGGCCTGGCGGTGGAGGGCGTACTGATCGAGGACGTGGCGACGACCGCGAAGACCCTGCCGGACTTCCCCAGGATGTGGACGGACATGCTCGCGGGGGCGGAAGCCGGAGCGGGAGCGTAGGGCCATGCGCCGGTACGGCAAGCACACCGACGAGGACGACATCCGCCAGCGCCCCAATCCCAAGGGGAACCGCCCTCGGACCAACATCCGCCCCAAGCACGAGGACGCCTCCGAGGGCTTCGTCCTGACCGTCGACCGCGGCCGGCTGACCTGCCTGGTGGGCGACCGCACGGTCCACGCGATGAAGTCCCGGGAGCTGGGGCGCAAGGCCGCCGTGGTGGGCGACCGGGTCTGGATCGTCGGCGACCTGTCCGGCAAGAAGGACACCCTCGCCCGGATCGTGCGGATCGAGGCGCGCAAGTCCGTCCTGCGGCGCACCGCGGACGACGACGACCCCTACGAGCGGGTGGTCGTCGCCAATGCCGACCAGCTGGCCGTCGTCACGGCACTGGCCGACCCGGAGCCCCGGCCCCGGATGATCGACCGCTGCCTGGTCGCGGCGTACGACGCCGGGCTGGAGCCGCTGCTGGTGCTCACCAAGTCGGACCTGACCTCCGCCGACAAGATCCTGGAGATCTACTCGACGCTGGGCGTGAACTACGTGGTGACCAACCGCGAGGAGCTCGCCACGGGCGATGCGGCCGACCGGGTCCGCGAGCGGCTCAACGGCCGGATCACCGCCTTCGTCGGCCACTCGGGCGTCGGCAAGACCACCCTGGTGAACTCGCTCGTCGCCGAGGGCCGCCAGCGCGCCACCGGGCACGTCAACGCGGTCACCGGCCGCGGCCGGCACACCACCACCTCGGCGCTCGCCCTGCCGCTGCCCTCGGGCGACGGCTGGGTCATCGACACCCCGGGCGTGCGCTCCTTCGGCCTGCACCATGTGGACCCCTCCCGCGTGATCCTGGCCTTCCCGGACCTGGTGCCCGGCACCGAGGGGTGCCCGCGGGCCTGTAGCCACGACGAGGCGGACTGCGCGCTCGACAAGTGGGTGGAGGACGGCCACGCGGACCCGGCGCGGCTGTACTCACTGCGGCGGCTGCTGGAGTCGCGCGAGCGCCGCGAAGGGGACTGAGCGGGCATCCGGCGGGCTGAGGGCTGTCCCGTAATCCCGGGTGGATCAGCGCACGGCGTCAGATGCGGTGCATCGCAAGGCGGAGGGGCGCCCCCATACTGGGCGTATGGGGGCGTTCCGACAACGCGGCGAGGCGCCGTAGCCGGCGTCGTGCGCCCGCCGGGGATTGCGGGACAGCCCTTGGGGCCGGGAGCGGCGGTGTTTGCCGAAGATCATGTGCGGACAAGTGCATAATCGCGTCGAGTGACCGCGCGGTCACGTGACGGCGGGAGGCGTTCGACATGGCGTGGCTGCTCGTCGTGGTCGCCGGGTTCCTTGAGACCGGCTTCGCGGTCTGCCTCAAGCTGTCCCACGGATTCACCCGCCTGTGGCCGACCATCGCCTTCGCCTGCTTCGCGCTCGGCAGCTTCGGCCTGCTGACCCTGGCCCTCAAGAAGCTCGACGTGGGTCCGGCCTACGCGGTGTGGACGGGCATCGGCGCCGCCGGGACGGCGATCTACGGCATGGTCTTCCTCGGGGACCTGGTCTCCACCCTCAAGCTCGTCTCGATCTCGCTGGTCATCCTCGGGGTCATCGGGCTCCAGCTGTCCGGTTCCGCGCACTGAGCAGCCCGAGCAGCTCCGCCGTCCCCGGCTCCTCCCCCGGGGCCACCACGTAGGACAGGGCGAGCCGCACGGCGAGCTCGCACCGCTCGGCGCCCTCCCCCGGCGTCAGCGCGGCGGCCGCGAGGTCGCGGACGGCCCGTGCCAGCTCTCCGGGCCCCGGAGCGCGCCCCGGGGCGGGCAGGCCCGCGTCCCAGGCACCGGTGAGCAGCGCCCGTACGAGGGGGTGCGCGCGGGCCGCCCGTACGGTCCACTCCGCCACCGCGGCGAGCCGCTCGGACTCCGGGGCCGGGGTGGACAGGGCGCGCTCCACCCCCTCCAGGTAGCGCTCGGTCTCACGGCGCACCAGGGCGCGGCCCAGGCCCGCCTTGCCGCCGAACTCGTTGTAGAGGGTCTGGCGGGACACCCCGGCCGCCGCCGCCACGTCGACCATGCGCACCCCCGGCCAGGGACGCGCCGCGAGGGCCTCCCCCGCCGCTTCCAGCAGGGCCGTCCGGGCTGCCGGCATCTCGTCTCCCCACTGGACCCTCGCACCGGACTGCCGGTCTCCCCCGCGGGGCCGACTGCGGAGCGGGCCCTGGCTGGACCCGCCTGCGGGGGCTTCCAGGCCAGAGTTGACGGGGCGACAGATCCTGTCAAGGGCGCCTGCCGGCGGCCGCGCGGGCCGCGATACTGTTCGGCCATGTCCGAGTATGACGATGACCTGAGCCTCGCCCTCCAGCTCGCCGACGCGGCGGACGCCGTGACGACGGAGCGGTTCCGCGCCCTCGACCTGAAGGTCGAGACGAAGCCGGACATGACTCCGGTGAGCGAAGCGGACCGGGCCGCCGAGGAGACCATTCGGGCCGGCATCGCGGCCGCGCGGCCCGACGACGCGGTCCTGGGCGAGGAATACGGCCTGCGGGGCAGCGGTCCGCGCCGCTGGGTGGTGGACCCGATCGACGGCACGAAGAACTACGTGCGCGGGGTCCCGGTGTGGGCGACCCTGATCTCCCTGATGGCCGAGGACGCCGACGGCGTCTTCCGCCCGGTGGTCGGCGTGGTGTCCGCCCCGGCGCTGGGACGGCGCTGGTGGGCGGCGAAGGGCGGGGGCGCCTTCTCGGGCGGGGCGCTCTGCGCGACCACGGCGATCGGCGTGTCCGAGGTGGGCGGCCTGGGCGACGCCTCGTTCGCGTACTCCTCGCTGGGCGGCTGGGAGGAGCAGGGCCGGCTCGCGGGGTTCCTGGACCTGACCCGGGCCTGCTGGCGCACGCGCGGCTACGGCGATTTCTGGCCGTACATGATGGTCGCGGAGGGCTCCCTGGACCTGTGCGCGGAACCGGAGCTGAACCTGTGGGACATGGCGGCCATCGCGGTCGTGGTCCAGGAGGCGGGAGGCCGTTTCACCAGCCTGGACGGCGTGGACGGCGTGCACGGGGGCAATGCGGCGGCCTCGAACGGCCTCCTGCACGAGGAGATGCTGGCGCACCTGCGCCCGCGCGCCTGACCGCCTGACCCGGCGCGCGCCTGACCGTGCGCCCGACCGCCTGACCCCGCCGTGCGCCTGACCCGCCTGCGTCTGACCCGCCCGCGCCTGCCCCCGCCGTGCGCCCCGGCCGGTACGTCCGCCTTCCGCCCCGGTGCGCGACCGGGTGCACCGCGCGCACCGTGCGCACCGTGCGCGCCCCCTTGATGACGGTGCGTGTCCGTGGGAATCTGGGACTCCCCACGCTTGTGCGTTTGTGAAGTGCTAGCCCTTCGCGGACGCACCCACCCAGGCGCGGGGACACACCCTCAGGAGGTGGCTCCCTTCATGCTCGTCCGTGACGCCATGAGCACCGTGATCCTCACCCTCGGCCCCGCGCACACCCTCCGGCAGGCGGCCTGTCTGATGTCCGGCCGGCGCGTCGGCGCGGCCGTCGTCCTCGACCCCGACCACAGCGGGATCGGCATCCTGACCGAGCGCGACATCCTCAACTCGATCGGCGCGGGCCACGACCCCGACCGGGAGTCCGTGGGCGCGCACACCACCAACAACGTCGTCTTCTGCACGCCCGAGGCCACGGTGCAGGAGGCCGCCGAGGCGATGGCGCACGGCGGCTTCCGGCACCTGATCGTTTTGGAGCACGGCGGTCCCGTGGGCATCGTCTCCGTCCGTGACGTCATCCGCTGCTGGGCGCCGGCGCGGCGGACGGTCGCCGCGTAGCGCACCACGTCCGCGACCCGCGACGGGCCGCACCCCTCCGAGGAGGAGTGCGGCCCGTCGTCTTGCCGCGGCAGGCGGTCCGGTCAGCCGCGCAGGGCCTGGACCGCGACGTCCAGCCGCTTGCCGAAGTCGCCGTCCGCCTGGCGGAAGTTGTTGATCGCCCGCTCGACGATGTCGTCACGGGAGACCTTGGCCAGGAAGCCGGCCAGGTTCTCGATCAGGCGGGACTTCTCGTCCTGCGAGTAGAGGCGGTAGAGGTTGCCCGCCTGGACGAAGTCGTTGTCCTCGCGGTGGACGAGAGCGGCGTGGTTGCCGGTGCCGCCCGTCAGGGAGACCGGCTGCCACAGCGGGCGGTCCGTCTGGTGCGGGCCGCCGAAGCTGTTCGGCTCGTAGTTCTTCGCCCCCTTGTGACGGCCGTCGTACAGGTGCCCGTCGCGGGAGTTGGTGCGGGCCTCGGTGGCGTGCGGGCGGTTCACCGGCAGGTGGTCGGCGTTGATGCCGACGCGGTAGCGGTGGGCGTCGCCGTAGCCGAAGAGCCTGCCCTGGAGCATCTTGTCCGGGGAGGGACCGATGCCTGGGACGAAGTGGGCCGGGCTGAAGATGCTCTGCTCCACCTCGGCGAAGACGTTCTCCGGGTTGCGGTTGAGCTCCAGCTTGCCGATCTCGATCGGCGGGTAGTCCGCGTGCGGCCACACCTTGGTCAGGTCGAACGGGTTGAAGCGGTAGCCGGCCGCCTCGGCCGCCGGCATGATCTGCACCTGCACGGTCCAGGACGGGAAGTCGCCGCGCTCGATGGCCTCGCGCAGGTCGCGCTGGTGGGAGTCGGGGTCTTCGCCGGCGAGCCGGTTGGCCTCGGCCTGGGTGAGGTTCTTGATGCCCTGGTCGGTCTTGAAGTGGTACTTGACCCAGAAGACCTCGCCGGCCTCGTTGTTCCACTGGAACGTGTGCGAGCCGAAGCCGTTCATGTGGCGGTAGGAGGCCGGGATGCCGCGGTCGCCGAACAGCCAGGTCACCTGGTGGGTCGACTCGGGCGACAGGCCCCAGAAGTCCCAGACGTTGTCCGCCTCCTGCGAGCCGGTGTACGGATCGCGCTTCTGGGTGTGGATGAAGTCGGGGAACTTGATGGCGTCCTTGATGAAGAACACCGGGGTGTTGTTGCCGACGAGGTCGTAGTTGCCCTCTTCGGTGTAGAACTTCAGAGCCCAGCCGCGGGGGTCGCGCACGGCGTCGGCCGAGCCGAGGTTGCCGGCGACGGTGGAGAAGCGCAGGAAGGTCTCGGTCTCCTTGCCGACCTCGGAGAGGAACTTCGCGCGGGTCCACTGCGAGACGTCGCGGGTCAGCGTGAAGGTGCCGTACGCGCCGGCGCCGCGGGCGTGTACCACGCGCTCCGGTATGCGCTCGCGGTTGAAGTGCGCGAGCTTCTCCAGCAGCAGCTGGTCCTGGACCAGGACGGGGCCGCCGACGCCCGCGGTCTCGCTGTTCTGGTTGTCGGCGACCGGGGCCCCGGCCTCCGTGGTGAGCGGTCCCTGCGTCACGTGCGCCTCCTGCGTCATACCTGCGTGTCCTGTCCTCGACGTCTGCCGTACTCGATCCTACATTGGACTTTGTCCAGGTCAAGCAATGGTCCAACTCCGCACTGGTTCGGGAGTTACACCCAGTCCCCTCGCTGTTAGGCTGGGTTCCATGAGTGACCTGCTGGAACGACTTCGCGGACGCGGATGGCGCATGACCGCACAGCGGCGCGTCGTGGCCGAGGTGCTCGACGGTGACCACGTTCACCTGACGGCCGACGAGGTGCACGCGCGTGCCGTGGCAAAGCTGCCCGAGATCTCCCGGGCGACCGTTTACAACACCCTGGGCGAGCTGGTGACCCTCGGGGAGGTACTGGAGGTCTCCACGGACCGCCGGGCCAAGCGGTACGACCCGAACGCCCACCGGCCGCACCAGCACCTGGTCTGCGGCCAGTGCGGTGCGATCCGCGACGTCCATCCGTCGGGCAACCCGCTGGCCGACCTGCCGGATGCGGAGCGCTTCGGCTTCGTGGTGTCGGCGGTCGAGGTGACGTACCGCGGGGTCTGTCCCAACTGCGCAGCCGCTTAGACCGTACGGAAGAAGGCCGGGAGCATCCGCTCCCGGCCTTCTCTGCGTTCCGGCATGCCGGGCGGCCGGCGTCCCGTTTCCCGCGTGGCACTCGCAAACGACTCAAGGCCCGGATCCATGGGATCCGGGCCTTGGGCCTTCAGTAGCGGGGACAGGATTTGAACCTGCGACCTCTGGGTTATGAGCCCAGCGAGCTACCGAGCTGCTCCACCCCGCGTCGGTAAACCCGACTTTACGGGAGGGAGCCCAGCAGATGCAAATCGATTGACGGCCCCCTCCCGAGCCCGCCGCACGGGGCCGCACCCGGGCCACGCCCGAGGGCGGGGCGGAAGCGCGGCCGGGGCGGGGACCGCTGCCGGGCCGGGGGCCGGGGGGCGCGACCGGAGCGGGCCGCGACCCGGGCGGAGCCGGGGCCGGGGTGGAGGCGGGGCCAGAGCGGGCCGCGCCCCGGGCGGAGCCGGGCCGGAGCGGGCCGCGGCCGGGGCAGGGCCGGGGTCAGGGCCGGGCCGGGGTCAGGGCCGGGCCGGGGGTGCCTGCGCCTGGACCCGTCAGGCGGAGAGTTCCTCCGCCAGGGCGTCCCGCAAGCGCGCCGCGCGCTGCGACACCTCTTCCGGGCCCAGCTCCATGGCCCGCAGACACCACTTCTGCCCCTCGGTGAGGTCACCGTGGCGCGCCGCGAGCAACGCCAGCCGCAGGGCGGCGCGCCCGTGGCCCGCCACGGCCGCGCGCGTCCACCACAGGGCGGCCTCCGGCTCATTGCCCTCGCGGGCCAGCAGCAGCCCCAGGTTGAACGCGCCGTTGCGGGAGCCGGCCTCGGCGGCCTCCCGGTACCAGCGCGCGGCCAGTGCCAGGTCGCCGCGCGCGGCGGCCAGCATGCCGACCCGCACCTGGGCGCGGCGGTGCCCCAGCTCGGCGGCCCGTTCGTACCACTCCTCGCTCTCGCTGCGCGGGGCGCTGCCCGCCGGCTCGCCCAGCGCCACGGGCTCCGGCGGCGGGGCCAGCGATTCCAGTAGGGAGGCCAGCCGGAAGGCCGCCTCCGGGCTGCCACCGCCCGCCGCGCAGCGCAGGTGCCGCTCGGCGGCGCGCTCCTCGCCGTCCCGCACCAGTGCGATGCCGACCTGGAGTGCGGCGTCGGTGTGTCCGGCCGAGGCGGCCCGCTCGTACCACTTCAGGGCGGTCCGGTCGTCGTCCCGGCTGGCGAACAGGATCCCGAGGTTGAAGGCGGCGTCCACGCTGCCCGCCTCCGCCGCCTTGGAGAACCACGGCTCCGCGCCCGCCGCGTCCCCTCCCTGGAGCAGCAGGATGGCCAGCGCGTTGGCCGCCTCGCGGTGGCCGGCGTAGGCGGCCCGCCGGTACCACTGCTCGGCCTGTGCGGTCCGGCCCTGTGCGACGCACAGCAAAGCAAGGTTGTACGCCCCGTTTTGATCGCCCGCGTCCATCGCGGACCGGTACCAGCGCTCGGCGGTCTGGGTCTCGCCCCGCGCCGCGTGCAGCGCGCCCAGGGCGTTCGCCGCGTTGCCGTCGCCGTCCTGGGCCGCCCGGTGCCACCACGCGGCCGCACTGTCCTCGTCCCCGGCGTCGCGCAGCAGGAAGCCGAGCGCGCAGGCCGCGCGGGCCTCGCCCTGCTTGGCGGAGGTCAGGTACCAGCGGCCGGCCTCCTTGAGCTCGCCGCGCGCCTCCAGCAGCGCGCCCAGGTGCAGCGCGGCGCGGCGGTGCCCGCGCGCGGCGGCCTGGCGGTACCACTGCTCGGCCTCGGTGGGGTCGCCCTTGCGCAGGTGCCGGGCCAGGCGGTAGGCGGCCTCGCGGTGCCCCTGCTCGGCGGCGGCCCGGAACCACCGCTCCACGCCCTTGTCGCCGCGGTGCTCCAGCAGGTCGGCCAGGCCGTACGCCCCCAGCGCGTGGCCGGATTCCGCCGCTTGGCGCAGCCAGTACTCGGCGGCCGGCTCGTCCCCGCGCTCGCGGAAGTGGCGGCCCAGCGCGTGCGCGGCGGGCGCGGATCCGGCCACGGCGGCGACCCGCCACCAGCCGGCGGCCTCCTCGGGGTAGCCGCGCTGGTGCAGCAGTACGCCCAGGTTGTTCGCGGCGGCGCGGTCCCCTTCGGCGGTGGCGCCGCGCAGGTAGGGCTCGGCCGCGCCGAGGTCGCCGCGGCGCAGCAGCAGCGCGCCGAGCACGCTCATGGCGCCCGGGTCGCCCTTGTCGGCGGCCACCCGGTGCCGTGCCTCCAGCTCGGCGTCGCTCGCCGTGTCGGTCTCGGCGAACACGTCCTGCGTGAGCTCCGCGTCGGTCAGTGCGGTCTGCGTGCCGACGGCCGGAGCCGCCCCCTTGGCTTCTGTGCCCGATTCGGCCTCCGCCCTCACAAACCGCCCTGTCTCCAGCAGAGTTGACCTGTCCCCCATAAATCCCATCGTCGCATCACCTGCTACCCGCGTACACCTGGTATGTCGCAGCCAGGGAGGTCACTACAGCGTTTTGTCGACATGCCCACAGATAGGCAAGTCAAACACGCCCCACCCCCAACTCACCCGTCTCAGCTACCCCGTGACCCCCCGAACATGACGAAGGCCCGGATCCCATGGATCCGGGCCTTCATCTTCAGTAGCGGGGACAGGATTTGAACCTGCGACCTCTGGGTTATGAGCCCAGCGAGCTACCGAGCTGCTCCACCCCGCGTCGGTGAAACCACAGTATCACGACGCGGGACGGAGCCCTCACCCATTGATCATCAGCTGCCCGGCGCGGGCGCCGTCAGCTTCGCCTCCGCGTCGACCGCCCGCTTCAGTGCCGCCTTGATCTCGTCCTGCGCCTTGCCGAATGCCGCCCAGTCGCCGGACTGCCGGGCCTTCTCGGCGTCCTCGACGGCCTTCTGCGCGTCGGAAAGCGCCGCCTTGACCGTCGGGTCGGTATTGGCCGGCGGCGGGTTGACGGTGCCGTCCGGCGGCGTCGTCGTCGGCGGGGTGCTGGGCGCCTCCGCCCCGAAGACCACGTTCAGCGCCTTCTCCAGGGTGTCCTCGAAGGCCACCTGGCCGCCGTAGGTCACCAGCACCTTGCGCAGCAGCGGGTACTTCACGCCGCCGCCGCGCACGTACACCGGCTCGACGTTGAGCATCCCGCCGTCGAGCGGGATGGTCAGCAGATTGCCGTACTCGACCTGCGAGTCGCCCCGGCTCAGGATGTTGATCTCCTGGGCGATCTCCGGCTTGGAGTTGAACTTGCTCTGCACCAGCTTGGGACCGTCGACCGGATTGCTCGTCGGCAGCTTCAGGACCCGGATCTTCCCGTAGTCCGGGGTGCCCGGATCCGCGTTGACCGCCATGAAGGCGCTCAGGTTGTCGCGGCCGTTCGGCGTGAAGGTGGTGGTGAGGGAGAAGACCTGCTCCTTCTCCTTCTGGTCCGGCATCTTCATCGACAGGTAGTACGGGGGAACCGCGTTGCCCGCCTTGGTCGTCGGGTCGTCCGGAACCGACCACGCCTCGCTGCCGCTGAGGAAGGTCTGCGCGTCGGTGACGTGGTAGCGGGTCAGCAGCTCGCGCTGGACCTTGAAGAGGTCCTGCGGGTAGCGGAGGTGGTCCATGAGCGGCTCGGAGATCTCGCTCTTGGGCTTCACCGTGCCCGGGAACGCCTTCATCCAGGTCTTCAGGACCGGGTCCTCGGTGTCCCACTGGTACAGCTTGACCGTGCCGTCGTACGCGTCGACGGTGGCCTTCACCGAGTTGCGGATGTAGTTGACCTGGTTCTCCTGCGCCACGACCGCGCGCTGGCTGTTGGTCAGCGAGTCGGCCGTGGTGTCGCCCAGCGTGGTGCGCGAGGCGTACGGGTAGCCGTTCGTCGTCGTGTAGGCGTCGACGATCCACTGGATCCGGCCGCCCACGACCGCCGGGTACGGGGCGCCGTCGATGGTCAGCCAGGGCGCGACGGCCTCGACGCGCTCCTTGGGCGTGCGGTTGTACAGGATCCGCGAGCCCTCGCCGATGGCACCGGAGTAGAGGATCTGCGGCTCGCTGAAGGTGAGCGCGTAGGCCGCCCGGTTGACCGGGTTGTCCAGGCTGACGCCGGAGCCGCCCCGGTAGCTCGTCTCCTTCTCGCCCTTGTCGTCCGAGTAGTCCAGTTCCTTCTGCGGGCCACCGACGATCGAGTACTGCTTCGTCTGCTCGCCGTAGTAGATCTGCTGCTCGAACGTGCCGAGGTCGCCCTTGGACGGCAGGTCGGACTCGGTGAAGACCGGGTCGCCGGCCTTGGTGACCTCGGTGCCCTTGGCCGCGACCACGCCGTATCCGTGCGTGTAGCGGAAGTGGTCGTTGATCCAGTTGTTCTTCGGGATGCCCGCGAGGTTCAGCTCGCGCAGACCGATGACCGTGTCCTGGCCGTGGTACCGGTCCACCGCCAGGGTGGGCGGGAAACCGTAGTAGCCCTTGTTCTGCTGCAGCTGCTGGAAGGCCGGGGAGACGATGTTCGGGTCGAGGAGGCGGATGCTCGCCGTGGTGTTGGCATCGGCCCGCAGCTTGTTCTTGTCCGCGTTCGCCGCGGCGGCTCCCGCGTACTCGTCGACCTTCGTGTCGGCGATCCCGTAGGCGTCGCGCGTCGCCTTGATGTTCTTCTCGACGTACGGGGATTCCTTGGCCTGCTCATTGGGCTGGACCTGGAACTTCTGCACGATCGCCGGGTACAGCCCGCCGATCAGGATGGCCGAGAGGACCATCAGGCCGAAGCCGATGACGGGCAGCTGCCAGGTGCGGCGCCACAGCGTCGCGAAGAACAGCAGGGCGCAGATCGCGGCGATGGCGACGAGGATCGTCTTCGCCGGGAGGTAGGCGTTCGCGTCGACGTAGCGCAGGCCGGTCCAGTTGTCGGCGGCCTTGAAGTCGCTGGACTTCACGGCGAGGCCGTACCGGTCGAGCCAGTACGCGACGGCCTTCAGGGTGACGAAGAGGCCGAGCAGCACCGACAGGTGGCCGGTCGCCGCGGCGGTGGCCCGGGCGCCCGGGCTGGTCACGCGCAGTCCGCCGTACAGGTAGTGCACGACGGCGGCGGCGATCACCGACAGCACGACCGCGGCGAAGCCGAAGCCGAGCAGGAAGCGGTACCAGGGCAGGTCGAAGGTGTAGAACGACACGTCAAGGTGGAATTCGGGGTCCTTCCGCCCGAACGGCACCCCGTTCACATACATCAGCCAGGTCTTCCACTGGCCGGCCGCCGAAGCTCCCGCGATGAGGCCGACGAGCACCGAGATGCCCAGGAGCAGCCACTTCTTGTACGGGGCGACGGTCATCCGGTAGCGGTCGAGGCTCTGCTGCTCCATCGACATCGCGCTGAGCGGCGGCCGCAGCCGGTGCGCCAGCCAGATGTTGAAGCCCACGGCGCCCGCCATCAGCAGGCCGAAGACGGCGAACAGGCCGATCTTGGTCCACAGGGTGGTGGTGAAGACGCTGGAGTACTGCACGGATCGGAACCAGAGCCAGTCCGTCCAGAAGCCCGCGAACATGATGAAGAGCATGGCCAGGACGGCCAGCACGCCCAGGGTCATGAGGAGAGTGCGGGCCCGCCGGGACGGGCGGCCGACTCTCATCCGTGGCCCGGAAGGGCCTCCGCCGCGGTCCGGCATCTGGAAAGCCAAGGTGCGCACCTCGAAAGTCGCTGTGTCTGGTATGGAACGGGGCCCCCGATCGTAGGGCCCACTCATGCAACTTACTGAGGCTTTGGTCAGTTCCCGCTATCCGGTGCAAAGGAGGCAGGATGTTGCCCATGTCCAACCTTTCACCTTCCTCCGGCACGCCGATGGCGGCCAGCCCGCTGACCCGCGCCTGCCTCGAAATCGACGAGTACGCGGCCCAACTGGGCTGGGACAAGCCCGCCCGGCTGTTCGCGCTCGTCGACACCGCCCGGCTCAAGAAGCAGGAGCCGCGCCTCGCGAGCCAGCTCGGCCTCGACCAGGACGATGCCGGCAAGTCCTCCCTCACCCCGATCGAGCAGGAGGAGGTCCCGGCCGGGACGCCGCTCGACACGTTCCTGGGCACCATCGCCTGGCCCGATGCGGTGGTGGGCTGCGCGCTGACGGTGGAGCGGCTGATGCTGCCGCCGTCCGCGGAGGCCTCCGTGCCGGAGGGGTTGGGCGACAAGGAGCTCGCCAAGTGGGTCGCCGGCCATCCGGAGCGGCAGGAGGTCCGGCTCACGGTGGCGGTGCTGCGCGACGGTTCGCGCGAGTCGGCCGTGCGGCTGCGGGAGAAGGACTCCTCGACGGAGGTCCTCACCGGCGGCGGGCTGGTGCCCGGCCTGGCGGAGGCGCTGGCGGCGACCTTCTCCTAGTGCTGTGGGGTGTCCTGCCGGAGCGGCGGACACCCCCCGATGACGGGAGCGGGTGGGAGCGGGCGGGAGCGGTCAGGGCTTGGCGGTGCACTTCGCCAGCCCGGCCGTGTCCCCCTTGCCGATCTTCTCCAGGGCCTGCTCGGCGTCCGCGATGGTGGAGACCTTCACGAGGGTCAGCCCGTCGGGCACGTGGGCCGCAGCGGCGGCGCAGTTCTCGGCGGGCGTCAGGAAGTACTCGGCGCCGGCCTGGCGGGCGCCGATGGTCTTCATCTGGATGCCTCCGATGGGGCCGACCTTGCCCGCGTCGTCGATGGTGCCGGTGCCCGCGACGAACCTGCCGCCGGTCAGGTCTCCCGGGGTGAGCTTGTCGACGATGCCGAGGGAGAACATCAGGCCGGCGCTGGGGCCGCCGACGTCGGCGAGCTTGATGTCGATGGGGAACGGGAAGGTGTGGTCGGTCCCGGCCCGGATGCCGACGATGGCGTGGCCGTCGTCCTGCGCCTTGCCCGCGGTGATGGTCAGCTTGCTGGTCGCGGTGGGCTCGCGGTTCGCCTTCGCCGCCTCGGCCGCCTCGGCGGCGGGCACGACGGTGAACTCGACGGGCTCACCGGGCTTGTGCCTGGTGACGAGCTTGGCCACGTCCTCGGGGGCGGTGACGGGGGCCCCGTCCACGGCCTTGATGACGTCGCCTGCGTGCAGCGTGCCGTCGGAGGGACTCGCCTTGACCACGGAGGCGACGATGACGCGTGCGGAGACGGGGATGCCGAGCTGCCCCAGGGCGGCCACCTTGGCGCTCTGCTGCGACTGGCTGAACTCCTCGGCGTTCTCCTGAGTGGACTGCGCGTCCGTCTTGCCGTGCGGGTAGAGGTTCTCGTGCGGCACGACGATGTTGTCGTCGGCCAGCCAGCCGTAGACCGCTTCCAGCAGGTTCATGTCGTAGTCGGCGCCGGTGACGCGGACCGTCGTCATGTTGAGGTGACCGCTGGTCGGGTACGTCTTGCGCCCCGAGATGTTGAGGACGGGCTCGCCGTGCGAGTCTCCGAGCGTGTTCACGGTGGGACCGGGGCTCATCTCGGAGTACGGGACCTTGATGAACACCCCTGCGCACAGCAGCGCGAACAGCATGAGGGTGGAGGCGAGCATCGTCGCAGTGCGGCGTGGCATGGATCCGACAGTACGGGACGCCCCTGACGGGCGGCCGCGGGGGCCGGGCCGTACGGGACCGCGGGCGGAACTCTCAGGGGATTCTCACGGGACGCTAGACGGCGTCGGAACCGGAGTGGGCCCCTGCCTTGGCTCTGGCCTGGTCGGACTTGTCCATGACTTCACGGAACCGGGCGTATCCGGCGAGCTCGGATATGTCGCCCTGGGTGCGGTCGCGGGCCGCCCAGCTGCCCCATATCGCCGCTCCGATGGCGGCGAACAGCGGAATCAGCAACCACGCCAGAGATGCCATGGGCCTGCCTCCCTACCCCGTCGTTCTTGTCGTCGTTGGTGGCTTCAACGCTGGTGCCCGGGAAGGGGTTACGCAAATCGAGGGCGTGTTGCGCAGCCGAACGGGTGCGAGGCTACCGCCTTGCGGGTGGGCCTTCGCGACCGGGGGTTGGGCGGCGGCCCGGCGGCCCGGGCGAGCCCCGGCCCGCGGCTGCGGGCCGGGCTGCACGCCCGACTGCGGGCCCGGCTGCGGGCCCGGCTGCGGGCCCGGCTGCAGGCCCGGCTGCAGGCCCGGCTGCGGGCCCGGCTGCGGGCCCGGCTGCGGGCCCGGCTAGCAGGCGCCGACCCACTCCTCGGTGCCATCGGCGAAGGTCTGGTGCTTCCAGATCGGGACCTCGTGCTTGAGGTCGTCGATCAGCATCCGGCAGGCCTCGAAGGCCTCGCCGCGGTGCGGGCAGGACACGGCCACGACGACGGCCAGGTCGCCCACGGCCAGGTCGCCGACGCGGTGCACGGCGGCCAGGGCGCGGACCGGGTACTTGGCCACGACGCGCTCCGCCACCCGCCGCATCTCGGCCTCGGCGGTCGGGTGGCAGGAGTAGCCGAGCGAGTCGACGTCCGCTCCGCTGTCGTGGTTGCGCACCGTGCCGACGAAGAGGGTCGTCCCGCCGGTCGCGTCGTCGCCGACGGCCCGGAAGACCTCGTCGATCGAGAGCGGGGTCTCGCGGATCGCGAGCAGGCGGACCGGGTCGGGTGCGGCTTGTTCGCCGGGGTGGTCGAAGTGCGGTGACATACCGTCCATCGTGCCCCAGCCCCCCTCGCGGCGGGAAGAGCGGTTTCGCCCGGGGCGGGGCCCCGGGCTTGGGATCCTCCTACAGGAATCCGCCGCCACGGGCGTCAGATGCCGCGTCGCTTGCGGGCGCGGCGGACCGCCGCGGCGGCGCCGAGCAGGGCCACCGTGGCGCCCGCCGCACCGGCGGCCGTCGCCGCGTCCTTGCGGCCCAGACGGCGGCCGGCGACCGTGTGCCGGCCGGCGACCTCCTGGAGGAGCTCGGACAGCACCTCCTCGTTGGTCCAGCGCGGCCGCCAGCCCGCCGTGTGCAGCGCGCTGACGCTGACCACCCAGGGGTGCATCGTGTACGCCAGGTCCCCGGCCGGGGAGGGGGTCAGGCCGATCCGGTGCAGCCGGGCCGCGGCGCCCAGGGCGACCGCGGAGGGGAGCTCCATGCGGCGGATGCCGCTCAGCTCCTCCACCTCCTCCTGCTCCAGCCAGCCCTCGCAGCCCACCGCGAGCTCGCCCTCGACCTTCTCCAGCGCCGCGTACTCCAGGGCGCTGACCAGGTCTTCCACGTGGCAGAACTGCCAGGTCGGGCGGGAGCCGGCGACCACGAGCAGCCGCGGGGACTCGAAGTACCGGGTCAAGGCCGTGTCCGTGCCGCCGACCAGGACCGCGGGGCGCACCACGGTGACGTTCAGACCGGGGTGCGCCCGCGGGGCCCGGCGGCCGAGGCGCTCGATCTCCAGCAGGTCGCCGACGCCGGTGGCCTCGGCGGTGGCCCGCAGCTCGGAGTCCTCCGAGAGCGGGATGTCGTTGTCGGGCAGGGCCCCGTAGACCATCGCGGAGGTGCACAGCACGACCCGGTGCACGCCGGCCGCGGCGGCGGCCGTCAGCACGGTCTGGGTGCCGCGGACGTTGTAGGCCGTGCGGGCGGCCGGGTCCGTCTCCAGGTCGAGGTCGAGGGCGAGGTGGACGACGACGTCCGCGCCGCGCAGCTTCTCGGCGATCGCAGGGTCCCGTACGTCCAGGACGTGCCACTGCGCGGCCGCGCAGTCCCCCCGGCGTTCGTCGATCGCCACGACCTGCTTGACCTCGTCGGAGGCGGCCAGGCGGCTCACGAGGGCCGCGCCGACACCCGACGCGGCGCCGGTCACGGCGATCACGGGACTGTGCCCGCGCGGGCCCGCCGGGTTACGCGGCGGGCGAACGCCGGGGGCGCTGTCGCCGTGCTCGGGATGGTCTTCGGCGTCGTGCGTCGCGTGGCCGCGACTATCCGAAACGTGCGGATCTGGGGAACTCACCGGGCGTCTCCAGCGGTTGTCTTCAGTAGGGACGCGCCGTGGACGCGTACCCACCAGGTGACGTCCATCCTGCCGCAGGCCGGGAGTCTGCGGAGCACCGAGCCCACAAGCGGCCGCGGTGTCTAGGCTGGGTGGTGTTGTCGGACCATTGCCCGTCGGCTCCCGCCGGCGGCCCTACGAGCCGAGGAAACCCGTGAGCGACACCCCATTCGGATTCGGCCTTCCGCCGGAGGAGCCGGAAGACGGCGACGAGGGCAGGAAGAAGGGCGGCGAAGGCGGCCAGGGCGGCCCGGCCGATCCGTTCGGGTTCCCCGGCACGGGGCTGCCGGGCGGCGCGGGCGGTCTGGGAGGCGCCGCAGGCGCGGGCAATCCGTTCGCGTCGATGTTCGGCGCCATGAACCCGAACGACCTCGGGGCGGCCTTCCAGCAGCTCGGCCAGATGCTCAGCTACGAGGGCGGTCCCGTCAACTGGGACATGGCCAAGGACATCGCACGCCAGACGGTCGCGCAGGGCACGACGGGCGGCGTCAAGGACGCCAGCGTCGGGCCGGCGGAGAGGTCCGCGGTCGAGGAGGCCGTGCGGCTGGCCGACCACTGGCTGGACGGTGTGACCTCGCTTCCCTCGGGCGCGACGACGGCCGTGGCGTGGAGCCGCGCCGAGTGGGTCGAGGCGACCCTCCCGGCGTGGAAGGAGCTCGTGGACCCGGTCGCGGAGCGGGTCGGGGCGGCCATGGGCGGCGTCCTTCCCGAGGAGATGCAGGCCATGGCGGGCCCGCTGCTCGGGATGATGCGCTCGATGGGGGGCGCCATGTTCGGCCAGCAGATCGGCCAGGCCGTGGGCACGCTCGCGGGCGAGGTCGTCGGCTCCACCGACATCGGTCTGCCGCTCGGCCCGGCCGGGAAGGCGGCGCTGCTGCCGCTGAACATCGAGGCCTTCGGCAAGGACCTGGGCGTGCCGTCGGACGAGGTCCGGCTGTACCTGGCCCTGCGCGAGGCGGCGCACGCCCGGCTCTTCGCGCACGTGCCGTGGCTGCGCTCGCACCTGTTCGGTGCGGTCGAGGGCTACGCGCGCGGCATCAAGGTGGACACCTCGAAGCTGGAGGACGTCGTCGGCCAGCTCGACCCGTCCCATCCGGAGCAGCTGCAGGAAGCGCTGCAAGGCGGCATGTTCCAGCCGCAGGACACGCCCGAGCAGAAGGCCGCGCTGGCCCGCCTGGAGACGGCGCTGGCGCTGGTCGAGGGCTGGGTCGACGCGGTGGTGCACGAGGCCGCGAAGCCCCGCCTGACCTCGGCGGACGCGATGCGCGAGACCATGCGCCGGCGGCGCGCCTCGGGCGGTCCGGCGGAGCAGACCTTCGCGACGCTGATCGGCCTGGAGCTGCGCCCGCGCCGGCTGCGCGACGCCTCGCGGCTGTGGGCCTCGCTCACCGACGCGCGCGGTGTCGAGGGCCGCGACGGCCTGTGGGAGCACCCGGACATGCTGCCGACGGCCTCCGACCTGGACGACCCCGACGGTTTCGTGCACCGCGAGCAGCTGGACTTCTCCGAGATCGACAAGATGCTCGGCGAGGCGGCGCGCAAGCGTGACCAGGGCGGGGCCGGCGGCGAAGAGGGTGAAGGGCAGAAGTGAGCCTGCACGACGACGCGGTGCAGGTCCTCGAGGACTACCGGGGCCAGCCCGCGCTGCGGGACGTCTACCTGGAGCACCTGGCCGCCCATCCGGACGGGATGTACAAGCCCTGCGGCGCCGGGCACGTCACCGGCAGCGCGCTGGTGATCGACCCGGAGCGCAGGCGCGTCCTGCTGACCCTGCACAAGAAGCTCGGCATGTGGCTCCAGATGGGCGGCCACTGTGAGCCCGGTGACGCCACCCTGGCCGGTGCGGCGCTGCGCGAGGCCCGGGAGGAGTCCGGCATCGTGGCGGGGCTGAGCCTGCTGCCGGGCGGCCCGGTGCGGCTGGACCGGCACCCGATCCCGGCGCCCTGCAACTGGCACCTGGACGTGCAGTACGCGGCGCTGGCCCCGGCCGGCTCGGTGGCGGAGATCAGCGAGGAGTCCCTGGACCTGCGCTGGTTCCCCTATCCGGAGGTCGCTGCGGTGGCCGACACGTCCGTGGTGCGCCTGCTGGAGGCGACGCTGTCGCGCCTCGGCGGCTGAGGCGCGACAGCGCGCGTGCGGAAGGGGCGGTCCCCGGCGGGGGCCGCCCCCTGCGCGTCACAGCACTAGTTCCAGGCGTTGTTCTGGTTCTGTGCGTGCGAGCCGTGCTGGCCCATGCCGAACTGGGCGGCGGCGCCCTGGCCGAGCTGGGCGTTCTGCGGCGGCAGCACCTCGCTCGGCTGCACCAGGGCGAAACCGGTGCCGAGGAAGCTCAGCTCCCAGCCCTCACCGGTGTTGCCGCGGCGCCGCCAGACTCCGGTGGAGTGCGTCTGGGCCTGCATCTGCACGCGCAGCGAGGTGGACCAGGCGACGATCGCGTCGGCGTCGGCGTTGACGTACTTGTCGGGCGTGACCTGCATCATCAGCGGCTGCCCGGAGGTCATCAGGGCGACCTTGCCGCGGCCGGAGATGCTGAGCTGGTACTTGCCGGAGCCGGAGATCCCGTACTGGCTGTCCACGGCGATGACCTCGGTGTGCAGGGTGGAGTCCAGGGCCAGGACGTAGCTGCTGTCGACGGTGAGGCCGTCCTGGTCCACGTCCACGACGTGGACGTACTGGGCCAGGTTGGCCAGGTAGACCGTGCCCTGCCCGGAGCAGCGCATCAGGTCGAGGCCCTCGCCGGTGCGGCGGCGGGCGCCCCGCTGGTTGGCGCTCTGGTACTCGCCGTCGAAGTCGATGATCCCCTGGTAGGCGACCATGGCGCCCTTGCGGGCGAGGACGTCGTCGGAGCCGGTCAGCGAGACCCGCAGGAGCTGCGGGTTCTGGACGGTGTACCGGTCCTGGGACTGCGCCTCGGCGTGGGCGAAAAGTGCGCTCTGCATGATGTGTCCCCTCAGCCCCGGGTCCGGAGCCGGTCGGTGCTGTCCTCGCTGGGCTGTACGACGACGATGCCCTGACCGGAGAAGGCCATCTGGTAGGCCTCCCCGCTGCCCCGGCCGATCATCGACGAGGCTTTGAAGCTGCGCTTGCCCTTGACCTTGAGGTTCGGCGACCAGGCGACGAGCGCGTCCGGGTCGACGTAGGTCTCGTCCTCGCCGCGGCCGCAGTCGACGACGATCGGGGTGCCGCGGGAGGTGATCGCGACCCAGCCGGTGCCGGAGACCTGCACGTTGAACAGGCCCTGGCCGGCGAACTTCGCCATGCCCTTGACGCGCTCGACGCCCCACTGGAGGTGGGCGTCGAAGGCGAGCAGGTTGGTGCCGTTGACGGAGAGGGCGTCGTTGTCGAGGTTGATGACGACCACGTCGGCGCCGTAGTCGGCGAGGTAGAGAAGGCCGTCGCCGGTGCACTTCATCAGCGGCGCGCCTTCGCCGGTGAGCCACTGCGAGGCCATCTGGCGGACCGCGGGAGGGTTGGGCTCGTACTGCACGAAGCCTTCGTAGGCGACCATCGAGCCGGTGCGGGCGAAGAGGTCCTGGCCGCTCTGCATGGCGACCTTGAGCATGGCCCGGCCGTGGTTCTCCATGCGGGCCGTGACGGGGGTCGGGGCGTAGCCCGCGAGCTGCTGGTTCATTGCGTTCATGTCGGGCTCCCTCAGACCTCGTACGGCTGGACGACGATGAAGTTGCCGGGAGCGCCGCGGAACTGGAGGTTCACGGTCTCCCCGCTGTGGCCGGGGTAGGCGTTGCGCCGGAGCCGGACCTGACTGGAGATGATCACCTGCGAGGCGGCCGACCACGCCACGATGGCGTTGCTGTCCGCGAAGGTGGTCGGGGTGACGGGGAGGACGACCGGGACGCCGTGCGTCTTGACGATCACCGTGCCGGACCCCTGGAACTGCATGGTGAACAGGGCGCCGCCGGGAATGCCGTGGCCCTCGATGCGCCGGACCTCGTGCTGGAGCGACTCGTCGAAGGCGAGGACGCTCTCGGCGGAGACGCAGATGCCGTCGCCCTGGAGCTCGATGGCGTGCAGGTGGGCACCGTTCTCGGCGAGGAAGACCTGACCGCGCCCGGTGCAGCGCATGAGCTGCATCTCCTGGCCGGTGGCGTTGCCGACGATGCGGCCGGCGAAGCCCGCGCCCTTGTAGCTGAAGTCGACCTTGCCCTGGTAGAGGACCATGCTGCCCTGGCGGGCGAGGACGGCCTGGCCGCCCATCGACAGGTCCACGCGCATGAGCTGCTGGTTCTGCGGGGTCCAGCGGGCGCCGGTGGGGGCTTCCTTGTACGGCTGGAGGGCGGCGGCGAGACCGGCCCCGGCGGCGGGGACGGCCTGTGGGGCGTGGCCGGCCTGCGGGCCCGGGTACGGTCCGGGCGCCGGCTGGTACTGGCCGGGCGGCTGGGCCGGGTACGGGCCGGACGGCTGGCCCGGGTGCTGGCCGGGCGCCTGGGCCGGCACGTACCCGTGGCCCGGCTGCTGCCCGTAGGGCGCGGGAGCCGGGGCGGGTGGCGGGACCTGGCCGTAGGAGGGCTGCTGCGGCTGTCCGTACGGCGCGGGGGCGGGCGGGGCGAGCGGCGCGGCCATGGTGGGAGCGCTGTGCTGCGGGTACGCGTGGGGCTGCGGGGCGGGCGGCGCCGCCGGGCCGCCGAAGGAGGGCGCGGGAGCCGGGGCGGGAGGGGGCTGCGGGGCCGGAACCGCGGCGGGGGCCTGTGCCGGGGCGCCGAAGGAGGGTGCCGGGGCGGGGGCCTGCGGGGGCGGGGCGAAGCCGGGGGCGGCGCCGGACTGGGCCGGAGCCTGCTGCTGCGGCTGCTCCTCCTCGGCGACCTCGCCGCCGAAGTTCTCCAGCAGCGCGGCGAGCCCGCCGTCGAAGCCCTGGCCGACGGCCGCGAAGCGCCAGACGTCCTTGAGGTAGAAGTCGCCGAGCATCACGGCCCGCTCGGTGGTGAACTCCGCGCCGGTGAAGGCGTACCGCACGACCTCTTCGCCGCCCGCCACGATCCGGATGTGGCCGGGGCCGATCTGCGACATCTGGCCCGCGCCGTCGATGGTGGCGGTGAAGGACAGTTTGTGGATGGAGGCGGGAATGCGGTCCAGGGTCACCCGGAAGGATTCGGTGTCGCCGGCCTGCGCCCCCAGCAGCTGGATGGACTCCTCGGGCGACTTGGGCTGGTTGAAGAAGACGAAGTAGCGGTCGTCCGACAGCTGCTCGTTCGCGTCGAGGCCGAAGCAGCTGATGTCGAAGGCGAGTCCGGGCCCTGCGATCTGGACACCCACATACAGATCGGTGCCGGCCGTGAGATCACTGATCTTGGCCTTGTGGCCCCGTTGGAATTCCCTGGCCATACGTGAGACCGTCCCCCATCCCGACTGTGAATGCGTGCCGCTCAGGCTAACGGCAACCGCCGACATCGGGCCAAGTCGGTACCGACCCGGTACATATCACCGTGCGTGACGCGGCGGGTGGGGAACCGCTATTCCCCGGCCGGGTCCGGCACCTTGGGAAGGCGCTCGGCGGCGACCACTCCCTCCAGGTATCCACGGGCCCGCTCGGTGCGGGGGTACGCCTCCAGCAGCTCCCAGAAACGGGGGCCGTGGCCGGGCACGAGCAGGTGCGCCAGCTCGTGCAGGAGCACGTAGTCCACGACGTACTCGGGCATCCCCTGGAGCCGGTGCGAGAGGCGGATGCTGCCCTCGGCCGGGGTGCAGGAACCCCAGCGGGTGTTCTGGTTGGTGACCCAGCGCACCGAGCGGGGGCGGGCGCGGCCGGTGAAGTACTGCTCGGACAAACGCTCGGCGCGTTCGGTCAGTTCCGCGTCCCCGAGGGTGCGCTTGCTCTCCTGCGCGGCCAGTTTGTCGAGCATGACGCCCACCCAGCGCCGCTCCTCCGCCTCCGACATCCGGGCAGGGATCAGGACGACCGTACGGTCACCCTCGCGGTAGGCGGATACGGTCCTGCGGCGGCGCGCGCTCCGGCGTACTTCGACGGCGCGCTGCGATGGGTCGGCGGACACGCCACGACGGTACCGGGTGGCCGCGGCGGAAGTCCCGCCCGTCCGGGCTTCGAACATGATCGATTCGCAGCACGTCATCACTCCATCTCCTTTCTTCATCTCATATGCCTGATACACCGCGCCTGTGGACAAATTCCGGCACGCGATCCGGCGGACGGGCAGTGTTGCCGAGGAAGCCGGATTCGGGCGGCGCGAGCCGGTCCGGACATGCGCGTGACTGCGAGGGGGATGGACATGTATCCGAAAGTGAAGCCGGCCCTGGCCCGGGCCTGGCGGGATCTGCAGACGGTGCAGTTCGGGGTGACGCCCGCCCATGCGGTGGTGCTCGGACCCGTCGACACGGCGACGGGGGCGCTGATCGACAGGATCGACGGGACGCGCGGGATGGACCTGCTGCGGGCCGAGGCATCGGCGATGGGCATGCCGGACGGCCTGGCCGATGAGCTGGTCCGGCGGCTGGCGGGGGCCGGCCTGCTCGACGACGCCACCGCGGGCGGGCCGCAGGCCCAGGCCGTGCGCGCCCGGCCGGAGTCCCTGGAGCGGCTGGGGCCCGATCTGGGCTCCCTCTCCCTGGTCCACCGCGAGCCGGGCGGGGACTTACGGGGTCTCGCCGCGCGCCGGGCCCTGCGGGTCCAGGTGCGCGGGAGCGGCCGGGTGGGGGCGGTGATCGCGGCGGTCCTGGCGGGAGCCGGCGTCGGCGGGGTGGAGGTGCTCGACGGGGGCCGGGCGGAGCCGGGGGACGTGGCACCGGGCGGGCTGGATTCCGGGAGCGTGGGGCGGCTGCGGGCCGAGGCCGCCGGGCGGCTGGTGCGCGAGGCGGCCCCGGGGCGCGCCCCGCGGGCAAGGGAGGGCGGGGGGCCCGAACGGGGGCCCGAACCGGGGCTCGCGCTGGTGGTGGTCGCGCCCCGGGACGGGCTGCACGCCTGGGCGCCGGATCCGGACACCGCGGCCGGCTGGGTCGCGACCGGCATCCCGCACCTTTACGCGGGGGTGCTGGAGGGCACCGGGCTGGTGGGTCCGCTGGTGCTGCCGGGTGCGACGGCGTGCGCGGGGTGCATGGAGCGCGAGCGGGTGGAGCTGGATCCCGCCTGGCCCAGGATGCTGGTGCAGTGGCGCTCGGCACACCGCCGCCGGGCGGGCGCCGCCTGCGATCTCGGGCTGTCGACGGCGGTGGCCGGCCTCGCCGCGGCGCATGCGCTGTCCTTCCTCGACGGGGAGCTGCCCGCTTCCACCGGGGCGCGCTGGGAGGCGGCCCTGCCCGGGCTGCACTGGGAGGGCGCCCCGGTAGGGCCCCACCACGACTGCCCTTGCGGCGCCGCGGGGTCGTCGCGTCCAGCGGCACTGGAGCGGGTGGGGGGAGGATCGGGCACGGGTCCGCCGGACGGGCCATGACAGGATGCTCGGGGTCCGAGGGGTCTTCGTGAACCGCCGCCGACGGCGCTGCTGTCTGGGAATTGGAGGGGTGTATGTCTGATCTTCCCCGGAAGGCGGTCACCCGAACCGTCAAGCTGGCCGCACTGCCGCTCGGCTTCGCAGGCCGGGCGACGTGGGGTCTGGGCAAGCGGATCGGCGGCAAGTCCGCGGAGATCGTCGCGCGCGAACTCCAGCACCGCACTGCCGAGCAGCTGTTCCGGACGCTCGGGGAGCTGAAGGGCGGCGCCATGAAGTTCGGGCAGGCCCTGTCGGTCTTCGAGTCGGCCCTGCCCGAGGAGGTCGCGGGCCCCTACCGGGCGGCGCTGACCAAGCTCCAGGAAGCGGCTCCCCCGCTGCCCTCCGCGACGGTGCACCAGGTGCTGGCGGAGCGGCTCGGTGCGCACTGGCGGGAGTTGTTCGAGGAGTTCGAGGACAGGCCGGCCGCGGCGGCATCGATCGGGCAGGTGCACCGGGCGGTGTGGCATGACGGCCGCGCGGTGGCCGTCAAGGTCCAGTACCCGGGAGCCGGTGAGGCGCTGCTGTCCGACCTCAAGCAGCTGGCCCGGTTCGCGGGGCTGCTGGGCCCGCTCATACCGGGCATGGAGATCAAGCCGCTGATCAAGGAGTTGCGCGACCGGGTGGCGGAGGAGCTCGACTACGAGCTGGAGGCCGGGGCCCAGCGCCGGCACGCGGAGGCGTTCGCGGGCGACCCGGATGTCGTCGTCCCGGATGTGGTGCACCAGGGCGACCAGGTGCTGGTGACCGAGTGGATGGAGGGGACCCCGCTGTCGGAGGTGATAGCGGACGGCACGCAGGAGGAACGCGACCGCGCCGGTCAGCTGCTGGCCCGGTTCCTTTTCTCGGGGCCGGCCCGCACCGGGCTGCTGCACGCCGATCCGCACCCGGGCAACTTCCGGCTCATATCGGGGCCCGAGGGCCGCACGCGGCTGGGCGTGCTGGACTTCGGCACCGTCGACCGGCTGCCCGGCGGCTGGCCGGAGCCGATCGGCAGGTCGCTGCGGATGACGCTCGACGGGGACGCCGAAGGGATGTACGGACACCTGCGCGCCGAGGGGTTCGTGAAGGAGTCCATCGAACTGGACCCCGACGCGGTGCTGGACTACCTGGAACCGATCATCGAGCCCGCTGTGGCCGAGGAGTTCACCTTCACCCGGCCGTGGCTGCGCGGCCAGGCGGCCCGGATCGCCGATCCCCGCTCCCCCGCACACCAGTTGGGGCGCCAGATCAATCTGCCGCCGTCCTACCTGCTGATCCACCGGGTCACGCTGAGCACCATCGGAGTGCTGTGCCAGCTTGGCGCGACCGTGCGGCTGCGTGACGAACTGCACGCCTGGCTGCCGGGATTCGCCTCCGCGGAGTGACGCGGCGACGGACCGGCGTTACGGGCCCGGCGTTACGGGCCGGGCGTCACGGGCCGGGCGTCACGGGCCGGGGGCGGCCCCGGTCACCACCAGGAGGAGTCGAGCCTGCCCTCGATCGCCCGGATGTTGGCCCGGGCGCAGTCGTGGCAGAAGTAGTGCCTGCTGCCGTTTTCCATGGAGCAGGTCCAGGTGGGCGGGGCGCCGTCCGGCGACCGGGCACCGCAGCGCGTGCAGACGACGGGCTGGGCCTCGGATCCCGGCGGTGCGGGGTGGGGAGTCGGCTGGTCCACCTCCAGACGATATCCCCGTCCGGCGCGGACAGCGCGGCGCAACGCACCGGGGGAACCGGTCCGTTCGGACCGGTCCCCCCGGGACGTTGTTCTTTTACCGGTCAGTGCATGACGGCCATGGCCAGCGCACGCCGGGCGCGCAGGGAGACGCGCTCGGCTCGTCGCTGCATGCGGCGGGCGGCGACCAGGCGCAGGGCGTGACGCTCGGCGTCCACCTCACGCATGCGGTCGTCCATATGGGCACGGGCCAGGGCTTCTGGGATGAGTTGCATTTCGCGGGTCCTGTTCTGACGCGAGGTGATCGCGCCTGCGGTGATGAAGTCTGCGTGGGCGGCGCCGTGCGGCTGCTCGCTCGTGGAGTGCGGGGTCATGAGGGCCTGCTTCAGGGGGTCGTGCGTCAGGGGGCGGTCGATGGTTCCGTGCGCGGTCATGCCGTGACGACCGGGTTCTTGCGCGGACGGCCGCGCGGCCGCTTGCGGGCGACGACGACACCCTGGACGAAGAGCTCGCCACCCCAGACACCCCAGGGCTCGCGGCGCTCGACGGCCCCGGCGAGGCATGCCTCGACGAGGGGGCAGGTGCGGCAGAGCGACTTGGCGTATTCCACGTCGGCCGGGGACTCGGCGAAGAAGACCTCGGGGTCGAAGGTGCGGCATGGAACGGGGACGCCGAGGTTCTCGATGGCGTCGTCGAGCGCGGTCAGCGCGGTGAGCGGGGTCAAGGCGTGGTCCTCCGGGACTGCGGGCGGGGAGATCGTTCGGGTCTGCGGTACGGACGGGGCGTGCGCTTCGAGTTGCACGGTGGTTTCTTCCTCGTCTTGTTCGGCTAGTCGTTCCGGCCGGTCGGCCGGTCTCGGCTGGGCTGTGTTCTCGCACCGACTGGTTCTCTACAGTCCCGAGGCACCCTCGCCCGTCCCTGTTCGGGGACAAACAGAAGGGCCGCGGATCCCGGGTGGGGTTCCGCGGCCCTGAAGGCGCCGGCCTGATCATGCGATCAGGCTGGATCACTCCAGGGTTCGAGCCCACGGAAGGCCCACATCAGGTGGTGCTGCTGCTTCGTCTGCTTCGTCTGACGCTTGAATCCGGCACTGGCGGTACCGGCCGCGGCCGCGAAGCCATAGGCGCCATGCGCCTGGGCTTCAGCTGCCACTACTGCCACCGGTGCCACGGTCGGTCGCTCATTGCGCTCGCTGACCGGAAGGGTCGCCGACAGGGCGGGGCGGCCAGCGGAAATCGCGGACACACCGGTACCCGGGAAGGAGACGGAACCGAGCAGGCAGGAAGCGTCGACCGAGCGATCGGTCATTTTGGTGAAGGTCATGAAGCTGGCCACTGGTCTCGCCTCCTCTCGGCGTCTCGAGGACGGGGCCCGGAGGCCCGTCCCATGCGTATTCGGATAAGTACAGCACGGATCCAGGGCTTCGGAGAAGCCACCGTTTCCGTTGCTAAGAACCTATGGGGATTCGCTGGGCATGTGCAAACTATTTTTCCGACGAGTTTCTACGCGTCGTCAGACTCTTCGCCCCCGATGTTCCGACCTGCGCAGATGGCCAGGACATCGGCCCCGTACCGGTCGAGCTTGCGGCCGCCCACGCCGGAGATCATCGAGAGCTCGCCCTCCTCGGTCGGTGCCGCCTCCGCGATGGCCATCAGCGTCTTGTCCGTGAAGACGCAGTAGGCGGGCAGGCCCTGCTCCTTCGACTGCACCGCGCGCCACTCCCGCAGCCGCTCGTAGAGCCCTTCGTCCATGTCGGACGGGCAGTCCTCGCAGCGCATCAGCTTCAGCTCGCCGGCCTCGGTCAAAGTCTTGCCGCAGACCCGGCACAGCGAGGGACCGCGGCGGCCCCGCTTGCGGGCCGCACGCTCGCCCGCGAGGCCCGGCCCGCTCCCCGGGGCCAGGGAGCCCGGCCGCAGGCCGTTCAGGAAGCGGCTGGGGCGTCGGGAAGCCCGGCCGCCCGGGGCACGGGAGAGCGCCCAGGAGAGGGTCAGGTGCAGCCGCGCCCGGGTGACGCCGACATACAGCAGCCGGCGTTCCTCCTCGACCTGCTCGTCGGTCTTCGCGTAGGTGATCGGCATCATGCCGTCCGTCAGCCCGGCGAGGAACACGGCGTCCCATTCCAGGCCCTTCGCCGCGTGCAGCGAGGCGAGGGTGACTCCCTGGACGGTCGGGGCGTGCTGGGCGGCCTTGCGCTCGTCCAGTTCGACCGTGAGGTCGGCGAGGGTGGCTCCGGGGCGGGCCCGGGCGAAGTCCTCGGCGAGCCGCACCAGGGCGGCCAGTGACTCCCACTGGTCGCGCACCGCGCCGGAGCCGGCCGGCGGCTCATGGGACCAGCCGGTGGAGCTGAGCACGGCGCGGACCTGGGAGCCCAGCTCCACGACGTCGTCCAGCAGCGGGTCGTTGCCTCCGGAACGAGCAGCTCCGCGCAGCGCGAGGATGGCCTTCTGGACTTCCTGGCGCTCGAAGAACCGTTCGGCTCCGCGCAGCTGGTAGGGGACCCCGGCATCGGCGAGGGCCTGCTCGTAGACCTCGGACTGGGCGTTGATGCGGTAGAGCACGGCGATCTCGCCGGCCGGGACGCCCGCGGCGATCAGGTCCCGGATCCGTCCGGCCACGCCCTCGGCCTCGGCGGGCTCGTCCGGGTACTCGGCGTAGACCGGATCCGGGCCGGTCTCGCGCTGGGAGACCAGCTCCAGGCGGTGCTCGGCGGCCCGGCCACTGGCCTGGTTCAGCAGGCCGTTGGCGAGGTGGACGACTTGCGGGGTGGAGCGGTAGTCGCGGATCAGCTTGACCACGGTGGCCTGCGGGTAGCGGGTGCGGAAGTTCAGCAGGTGGTCCGGGGTGGCGCCGGTGAAGGAGTAGATCGTCTGGCTGGCGTCGCCGACGACGCAGAGGCTGTCGCGCTCGCCGAGCCACAGGTCCAGCAGTCGCTGCTGGAGGGGGCTGACGTCCTGGTACTCGTCGACGACGAAGTGCTGGTACTGGGCGCGGATCTGCTCGGCGATGTCGTGCCGGTCCTGGAGGATGCCGACGGTCAGGAGCAGCACGTCCTCGAAGTCGATCACGCCCCGGTCGCGCTTGAGCTGCTCGTACGTCCCGTAGATCTGGGCGATCTCGGCCAGGTCGCGGGGGGCCTCGCGACCGGACTTGAGGGCGGCCGCCGGATAGTCGGCGGGCACGGTCTGGGTGACCTTGGCCCACTCGATCTCGCCGGTCACATCGCGCAGCTCGCCCCGGTCGAGGCGGACGCGGCAGCGGGCGCCGGCCTCGGCGACGAACTGGATCTTGCGCTCCAGCAGGCGGGGTACGTCCCCGCCGACCGCCTTGGGCCAGAAGTACTGGAGCTGCCGCAGGGCGGCGGAGTGGAAGGTCCGGGCCTGGACCCCGCCCGCGCCGAGGCCGCGCAGGCGCCCGCGCATCTCCCCGGCGGCGCGGTTGGTGAAGGTGACGGCCAGCACACTGGCCGGCATGAGCTGCCCGGACTGGACGCCGTAGGCGATGCGGTGGGTGATCGCACGGGTCTTGCCGGTGCCGGCGCCCGCCAGCACGCACACCGGCCCGCGCAGGGTCGTCGCGACCTCGCGCTGCTCCGGGTCGAGGCCCAGGAGCACCGCATCGGCCGACTCGGCGGCGGCGGGGAAGGACGGGGAGTGCGTTGCTGCTGTCACCCCGCCATGCTGCCAGGTCCGGTGGGTCGGGCGGGAAAGCTGTCCACAGGGCTGCCGTATCCGTCGTACTTACGGGAATGGCCGGGCGGTCCCGTACGTTCGGATTACTCGGACCACCGAGGGCGCCGGGAACGCCCCGGGACGACCGGGGACACCCAGGACCACGAAGGAGAGCGCAGCATGCAGGACACGGGTTCCGTCACGATGTACAGCACGACCTGGTGCGGTTACTGCCGCCGGCTGAAGAGCCAGATGGACCGCGAGGGCATCGCGTACAACGAGATCAACATCGAGCTCGACCCGGAGTCCGCCGCGTTCGTGGAGAAGGCCAACGGCGGCAACCAGACGGTCCCCACCGTGCTCGTGAAGTCCCCCGCCGGCAACGAGTCCGTGATGACGAACCCGAGCCTTGCGCAGGTCAAGCAGGCCCTCGCCGTCTGAGCGCACTCCCCGTTCCGGGTGAGCGCCCGCCGGAAAGGCCCCCGCCCCGGCGGGGGCCTTCTGCTGTCCGGGACGACGGCCGCGGGGCGACCCGGCTGCGGCTGTGGGTGGGTGTGGGTGTGACGAACCTTACGCCGACGGCCGCGGCAGGGGTTCGCCGTACCAGAGCTCGACGAGCCGGGCCGCGATGGAGATGCCCGCCGGGGGCAGGACCTCGCCGGTCCTGATCGCCTCGCGCAGGTCCTCGCGGGAGAACCAGCGGGCTTCTTGGATCTCCTCGCCGTCCACCGTGATCTCGGAGGTCGTGGCGCGGGCCGTGAAGCCCAGCATCAGGCTGTAGGGGAAGGGCCACGGCTGGCTGGCCACGTACGCGACCTCGCCGACCCGCACGCCCGCCTCCTCCCAGACCTCCCGGACGACGGACTGCTCGATCGACTCCCCCGGCTCCACGAAGCCGGCCAGGGTCGAGAAGCGGCCCTCGGGCCAGTGCACCTGGCGGCCCAGCAGCGCCCGGTCCTGCTCGTCCGTGACCAGCATGATCACGGCCGGGTCGGTGCGCGGGTAGTGCTCGGCGCCGCAGCCCGGGCAGCGGCGGATGTGCCCGGCCGCCGCGACCACGGTGCGCTCGCCGCAGCGGGAGCAGAAGCGGTGCATGCGCTGCCAGTTCTCCAGCGCCACCGCGTGCACCATCAGCCCGGCGTCGCGCGGGGACAGCAGCATCCCGGCCTCGCGCAGGCCGGCGGGGCGGGCCGACTGGTCCATGCGGCCCGGCAGCGAGTCCTTCTGGAGGGCGAAGTACCGCACGCCGTCCTCGTCCGTGCCCAGGAAGTAGCGGTGCGTCTCGGTGACGGGGGCTTCGAAGGCCGGGGTCATCACGATGCCGGTGCCCCCGTCGGGGGTGTCGTCGACCAGGACCTGGCCGCCGGAGACGACGAAGACGCGGGTCGTCGGATGGCTCCAGGCGGCGGCCAGCCACGCCTCGTCGAGGCGGTGGTGCGCGGCGCGGTCGATTCCGCTGGGCGCGGCGAGCGAGATCGGGCGCTCGGTACGGGTGCTCACAGGTACTTCCAACTCCCCCGTTGGTTGGGACAAAACCGGGCTCGGCAAGGCGGGTGCGTACGGGCGCGCGGGGCGCGGGCGCCAGGTCTCTGGCGTCGGGGTGCCCCGGCGCCGGGGTCCGGCGTAGGGCGTGGCATCGGGCGGGTGGCATCGTGCCCGGCGCCGGGGTTCCGGCGCCGGGCCGGTGGTCTCAGGCGGGTGTGCGAGGGGCGGCGGCGGCCAGGTCGCCCCAGAGGTAGGCGACCGTCTCGACGCCCTTGAGGAGCAGGTCCAGCTCGACCTTCTCGTTCGGCGAGTGCCAGCCGTCGGACGGGACGGAGATGCCGAGGAAGAGCACGGGCGCGTCCAGCACGTCCTGGAGGTCCGCCGCCGGCCCGGAGCCGCCCTCGCGGGTGAAGCGGATCTTCTGGCCGAAGGCGCGGCCCATGGCCCGGACGACCGACTGCAGCGCCGGGTGGTCCAGCGGCGTCAGGCACGGGCGGGTCGGGGCGCCGAAGCGGATGGCGTGCCGGATGCCGTCCGGGATCCGTGCCGCGACCCAGTCCCGGACCGCCGCCTCGACCTCGTACGGGTCCTGCCCGGACACCAGGCGGAACGACAGCTTCAGGTGGGCGGAGGCGGGCACGATGGTCTTGCCGCCGGGGCCCTGGTAGCCGCCCGCGATGCCGTTGACCTCGGCCGTCGGGCGGGCCCAGACCCGCTCCAGGGTGGAGTACCCGGCCTCGCCGGAGGCCGCGTGGGACTTCGCCTTACGGAGCCACTCGGACTCGTCGAAGGGAAGCTCGGCGATCAGCGCCCGCTCCGCCCCGGTGAGCTCGGCGATGCCGTCGTAGAAGCCGGGGACGGTGACCCGCCCCTCGTCGTCGTGCAGGGCCGCGACCAGGCGGGCCGCGACGGTGGCCGGATTGGGCACCGCCCCGCCGAAGGCGCCGGAGTGGATGTCCTGGTCGGGGCCGTGGAAGTCGATCTCGCAGTCGGCCACGCCGCGCATGCCGGTGCATACGGTGGGGGTGGTCTCGGACCACATGCCGGTATCGGAGACGATCACGACGTCGGCGGCGAGTTCGGCGGCGCGGGACTCGACGAGCCCGCGGAAGTGGGGGGAGCCGGACTCCTCCTCGCCCTCCACGACGAGCTTGAGGTTCACGGCGGGGGCGGCGGCGCCGGTGGCCGCCAGGTGCGCCCGCACGCCCAGGGTGTGGAAGAAGACCTGACCCTTGTCGTCGGCGGCGCCGCGGCCGTACATCCGTCCGTCCTTGACGACCGGCTCGAAGGGGTCGGTGTGCCAGCCGTCGGCCATGGCGGCGGGCTGTACGTCGTGGTGCCCGTAGACCAGGACGGTGGGGGCCTGCGGGTCCTCGCTGGGCCAGTGCGCGAAGACGGCGGGCGCGCCGTCGGTCTCCCAGACCTCGGCGACCGGGAAGCCGGTCTCCTTGAGCTTCACGGCGAGCCATTCGGCGCTGCGGCGTACGTCGCCCGCGTGCTCGGGCTGGGCCGACACCGAGGGGATGCGCAGCCACTCGGCGAGGTCGTCGAGGAACGCGGCGCGGTGGGTGTCGATGTACGTACGGACGACGCTGTCCGGCGGGGTGTCGCTCATGCCCACGAGCCTATCCGTCCGCCTGCCGATCACCGCGGGTGCCCGATTCGCCTTGGAGGATCTGCTCAAGGCGGGCCCGGTCGGGGAGTCCGCGGGGGCGGATCACACGGCCGCTGCGGACGTGCAGGAAGGCCGCCTCGACCCGGTCGAGCGGGGTGCCGGTGGCTTCCGCCCAGGCGAGGCGGTAGACGGCGAGCTGGAGGGGATCGGCCTCGGTCGTGCGGCCGGTCTTCCAGTCGACGATCTCGTACGAACCGTCGCCGTTCTTGTACACGGCGTCGATCCGGCCCCGGATGACGCGGCCGGCGAGGGTCAGCTGGACCGGGGCCTCCATGCGGTGGGGCGGCCGGTCGGCGTACGGGCTGCGCTCGAAGGCGGCCTTGAGGGATTCGAGGTCGGCGGCGTCGGCGACCTCCTGGTCGGAGCCGGGCAGCTCGGTGGCGGGGTCGAGGACGTCGAGGAGCGGGAGGGGCAGCTCGTCGAAGCGGGACTCGACCCAGGCGTGGAAGCGGGTGCCCTGGCGGGCCGCGGGCTGCGGGGGCTTGGGCATGGGGCGGGCGAGGTCGCGTACGAAGCCCTGCTCGTCGGCGGCGAGCCGGAGCAGCTGGCTGGCGGAGAGGGCGGCCGGGAGCTCGACGTCGCGGACGGCCGCGCGGGCACGGCGCAGCTCGCCCTCCAGGGCTTCGAGGTCCCGGTCCCAGGAGGCGATGGCCCGGGCTTCCTCGGGCGTGAGCCGGGTGGCCCCGCCGGCGGGCGGGATGACGGCCGCAGGGGCGGTGTCCGGGGCTCGGTCCGTGCCCGGAGCTCCGCCGGGGGCCGGGGCTTCGACGGAGGCCGGGCCTCCACTGGCGGCCGGGGCTCCGTCCGTGCCCGGGGCTCCGCTGTGGTCTGGGGCTCCGCTGTGGTCTGGGGCCGCGCCGGGGGCCCGGTGCGCGGGGCCGTCTGCGGTCGGGCCGCGCCCGCCGGGGAGGGGCCCGGACGCGGATCGCGGCCACAGGTCGTCATCCCGTGCGGCGGCGGGCGCGCCGGGGTGCGCCGGTGCACCTCCCGCGCTTCCGGGCCCCGCGGGGAGCGCGGAGGGCTCCGGGCGGGCCGCTGCCGGGTGGCCGGCGGGGTCCGGGTCCCACGGGTCCCCCGGCCAGGGCTCGTCGTCGTAGGACGGCTCCTCGCAGTCCGGGGGCCACAGGTGGGGATCGTCGTGCTCCGGCGCCGCGGCGGGGGCCGGCGGCCCGGGTGCGTCCTGCGGACGCGGCGCGGCGCAGAGGTAGGACTCCACCAGGGCCGCCGCCCGGCGGCGCAGGGTCAGGCTGTGCGCATCCAGCGGGAGCGGCCAGGACAGGTCCTGGGCGGACGCGCCGGCCAGGGCCGGGTTCTCGGCATCGGGCGCGGGCTCGTCCGCCCATGCCTCGATCTCGCCGAACCCGGCCGCGCAGTGCCCGTACAGCTCGGTCAGGAAGGCGGAGGGGCCGCGGCGCTTCTTCTGGGTCGGGCCCCACCAGTGCCCCGAGGCCAGCAGCAGGGAGCGGGGCCGGGTGAAGGTGACGTAACCCAGGCGCAGCTCCTCGGTGGCCTTGTGCTCCTTGAGGGCGGCCTTGAAGGAGCGCAGGCCCGCCGAGGTCCAGGCCGGATCCGCCGGCAGGGTCGGGGCGTCGCCGCGCAGGGCGTAGGGCAGCACCTTCGCGTAGGAGGTCCAGGCTTCCGGGGCCTTTTCCTTCGGGAAGGACCCGGCGCACAGGTCGGGGACCACGACCACGTCCCACTCCAGCCCTTTGGACTTGTGGGCGGTGAGCACTTTGACCGTGTTCTCGCCGCCCGGCAGGGCATGGTCCAGGCCCTTCTCGTACTGGGCGGCCGTCCGCAGGAAACCGAGGAAGGCCAGCAGCGAGGCCTCGCCGTCCAGGGCGGCGAAGCCGGCGGCCACATCCATGAACCCGGACAGCGTCTCGCGGCGGCGGGCCGCCAGCGCGTGCGGGGAGGCGGACAGCTCCACCTCCAGCCCGGTCGCGGACAGCACCCGGTGCAGCACGTCCATCAGGGGATCGGCGAGCGAGCGCCGAAGGTCGCGCAGTTCCTGCGCGAGGTGCGCGAAGCGGATCCGGGCCTCGGCGGAGAAGGGCAGGTCGTCCGGGGCGTGGCCGGCGCCGTCGAGGAAGGTCTCCAGGGCGTCGGCCAGCGAGACGATCTCCGCCGGATCCACGCCCTCCACGGCCGCCGCCAGCCGCTCCTGCGGATCCGCGCCGGACGGCGCCCGGCCGACCAGGAGGCGGGCGCGGCGCCCCAGCAGGGCCAGGTCGCGCGCGCCGATCCGCCAGCGGGGGCCGATGAGGAGCCGGACCAGGGAGGCGTTGGCGCCCGGGTCCTGCAGTACTTCGCAGACGGCGACCAGGTCCGCGACCTCGGGCAGGTGCAGGAGCCCGGAGAGCCCGACGACCTCCACCGGCACCTCGCGCGCCACCAGGACGGACTGGATCCGCGCGAAGTCCGCGGCGGACCGGCACAGCACGGCGATCTCGCGGGGCTCGGTGCCCGTGCGGACCAGGTGCGCGACGGAGTCCGCGAGCCATTCCATTTCGTCGGCGTGCGTCTGGAGCAGGGCGCACCGGACGAGGCCGGCGCCCTCGGCGCCGGGCGCCGGGCGCAGGGCCTCCACTCCTTCGTGCAGGGCGCGCAGCGGGGCGGCGAGCCCGTTGGCCAGGTCGAGCAGCCGGCCGCCGCTGCGCCGGTTCTCGCTGAGGGAATAGCGGGTCGCGGGGGTCCCGTCGGCGTAAGGAAAGTGCTCGGGGAAGTCGTCCAGGTTGGCCACGGAGGCGCCGCGCCAGCCGTAGATGGCCTGGCAGGGGTCGCCGACGGCGGTGACGGCGTGCCCGCTGCCCGCGCCGAAGAGGCCGGAGAGCAGCAGCCGCTGCGCGACGGAGGTGTCCTGGTACTCGTCGAGCAGAACCACCCGGAACTCCTCGCGCAGCAGCGCCCCGACCTCTGGCCGGGTGGTGGCGAGCTGCGCGGAGAGGGCTATCTGGTCGCTGAAGTCGAAGAGGTCGCGGGAGCGTTTGGCGGCGCGGTAGCGCGCGACGAGCTCCAGCAGTTCCAGGCGGCCGCGCACGGCCTCGGGGACCTTGCGCAGGTCGTCGTTGGTGAGTCGGGCGTCGGCGAGCTCGCCGAGCAGCCCGGTGTCGTACGTGCGCAGCCGTGCGGGCTCCACCAGGTGCTCGGAGAGTTCGGCATCGAGCGCGAGGAGGTCGCTGACCAGGTCGGGGAGGGACTTGGTGAGCGAGGGGTAGGGGCCGGGGGCCTCGCGCAGCACCTTGGCGGCGAGCTGGAAGCGGGTGGCGTCGGCGAGCAGCCGGGAGCTGGGCTCCAGGCCGATGCGCAGCCCGTGGTCCTTCAGGAGCTGGCCGGCGAAGGCGTGGTAGGTCGAGATGCGGGGCTCGCCGCCGGCCGTCTCGGCCTCGGCGGGAGAGGGGTCCGGGTCGGTGATGCCGGCCCGCGCCAGCGCCTTGCGCACCCGCTCGGACAGCTCGCCGGCCGCCTTGTTGGTGAAGGTCAGGCCGAGGACCTGCTCGGGCGCGACCACGCCGGTGCCGACCAGCCAGACCACGCGGGCGGCCATGACGGTGGTCTTGCCGGATCCGGCTCCGGCGACGATGACCTGCGGGGCGGGCGGGGCGGTGACGCAGGCCAGCTGTTCGGGCGTGAAGGGGATGCCGAGGAGCTCCTTGAGCTGCTCGGCATCGGTGAGGACGGACGGACGCGCGGACACGTGAAAGAGGCTAGCCGCCCCCGCCGACAGTCCTGCCCGCCCGGCCACGCCCTCGGCCTCGGCGGGCTCGTGCGGCCGCCCACCCGCCGGGCCCGGCCGGCCGCCCTGCCGCTCGTCCGGTCCGTTCACTCGACGGTCTGGCGGCCTTCGGGGCGGGCGCTGCAGGAGCTGCGGAAGGAGCAGTGGTCGCAGTGCTTGCCGGTGGCGGGCGCGAAGCGCTCGTCCAGGACCCGGCCGGCGGCGGTGGCGAGCAGGTCGCCGACCCACTCGCCGTCCGCGCCGCCGGCGAGGGGCTCCTGCGCCTGGATCCTCGGGACCTCGTCGCCGCCGTCCTTCTTGGGGGCGCCCTGGCGGAGCTGGACGAGTTCGGCGCCGCCGGGCAGGGGGCGGGAGCCGTCGAAGACCTCGTCGACGGCTCCTTCGCGCACGGCGAGCTGGTAGACGGCGAGCTGGGGGTGGCGGGCGACCTCGTCCCTGGTGGGCGCGGCCTTGCCGGTCTTGAAGTCGACGACGTACGCACGCCCCTGCGGGTCCGCTTCGACCCGGTCCATGGAGCCCCGGATCCGGACGGTGTGCTCGCCCGCTTCGAGCGTGACGTCGAACTCGTGCTCCGTGGCCACGGCGGCCCGGCCCCCGCGGTCGGTGGTGTGCCAGCGCAGGAAGCGTTCCAGGGCGGCGCGGGCGTTCTCCTTCTCCTGCGCCGATTTCCAGGGCGCGTCGAAGGCGAGGGCGTCCCAGACGGAGTCGAGGCGTTCCATGAGGACGGCCAGGTCGGCGGGGGTGCGGCCGGAGGCGACCTCGTCGGCGAGGACGTGGACGACGTTGCCGAAGCCCTGGGCCGCGGTGGAGGGGGCGTCTGCCTTGACCTCGCGGCCGAGGAACCACTGGAGGGAGCAGGTGTTGGCGAGCTGGTCCAGGGCGCTGCCGGACAGGGCGACGGGCCGGTCCCGGTCGCGCAGCGGGACGGTGCTGCGGGTGGGCTCGTACAGACCCCACCAGCGCTGCGGGTGGGCGGCGGGGACCAGCGGGCGGTCCTCGTCGTCGCTGAGCGCGGCCAGGCGGGCGAGACGGCGGGCGGCCGCGTCGCGCAGGGCGGGCGAGGCCTCGGGGTCGACGGTGGTGGCGCGCAGTTCGGCGACCAGCGCGGGGACGGCGAGCGGGCGGCGGGGGCGGCCGGTGACGTCGCGCGGGGGGACGCCGAGCTCGGTGAGGAAGCGGGAGGGCTGGTCGCCGTCGTCGGCGGGGGCCTTGACGGCGGTGACGACGAGGCGGTCGCGGGCGCGGGTCGCGGCGACGTAGAAGAGCCGCCGCTCCTCTGCGAGGAGGGCGCCGGGGGTGAGGGGTTCGGCGAGGCCGTCGCGGCCGATGCGGTCGGCTTCCAGCAGGGAGCCGCGGCGGCGGAGGTCGGGCCACAGGCCCTCCTGGACGCCGGCGACGACGACGAGGGACCACTCCAGGCCCTTGGAGCGGTGGGCGGTCATCAGCCGGACCGCGTCGGAGCGGCCGGCGCGGGCCGTCAACGTGTCGGCGGCGATGTCCTCCGCTTCCAGTTGTTCGAGGAAGTTGAGGGCGCCGCGGCCTCCGGTGCGTTCTTCGGCGCGGGCGGCGGTGTCGAAGAGGGCGCAGACGGCGTCGAGGTCGCGGTCGGCGTTGCGGCCGGCCGCGCCGCCGCGCCGGGATGAGCGCTCCAGGCGCTGGGGCCAGGGGGTGCCGTCCCAGAGGGTCCACAGGGCCTCCTCGGCGGTGCCGCCGCCCTCCAGGAGTTCGCGGGCCTTGCGCAGGAGGAGGCCGAGGCGCTGGGCGCCGCGGGCGTAGGCGGGGTCGTGGGCGGTGAGCCGTTCCGGTTCGGCGAGGGCGCGGGCGAGCAGGACGTCGGAGGGCGCGGGCACCTTGACGCCGGCGGCGCGCTCCTCGTCGCGCAGCGCGCGGCCGAGGCGGCGGAGGTCGGCGGCGTCCATCCCGCCGAGCGGCGAACCGAGCAGGGCGAGGGCCGCCTCGACCCCGACCCACCCTTCGGCCCACCGGCCGGGGTCGGCAACGGCCTCGCCTGCCGGGTCGCCTGCGGCGGGCCCGGCCGGGTCGTCAGCGGCGGGCCCGGCCGGGTCGTCAGCGGCGGGCTCGGGGGCGTCGCCCGCGGGCTCGGCCAGAGCGTCTGCCGCGGACTCGGGCTCGGGCTCGGACTCGGGCTCGGACTCGGCGGCCGCCGGGGGGTGGGCCGTGGGGGGGAGGGCGGCCGTGGCGGTGGTGCGGAGGGCGGTGAGGAGGGGGGTGACGGCCGGTTCGTGGCGCAGGGGGATGTCCGCGCCGTCCGTCTCGGCCGGGACGCCCGCCTGGATCAGGGCGCGCCGCATCGCCGGCAGGGTACGGCCGCCGGCGCGGACCAGGACGGCCATGTCCTGCCAGGGCACGCCGTCCTCCAGGTGGGCCCGGCGCAGGATGTCGGCGATGTTGTCGAGCTCGGCGCCGGCCGTGGGGTACGTGAAGACCTCCACGCGCCCGCCCTCCCGCGTGGCCCGCAGGTCGCGGTGCGCCCGTACGGCCGCGGACGGCAGGCGCGGCACCGGCATGCGGGCCGTCAGGAGCCGGGTCGCGGCCAGCAGACCCGCGCCCGAGCGGCGGCCCGCCGTCAGGGCCGTGACCCGCGCGCCCGGGAAGGAGGACTCGAAGTCGAGGATGTTGTTGATGTCGGCGCCGCGGAAGGCGTAGATGGACTGGTCCGGGTCGCCGAAGGCGGCGAGCGTGCCGCCGGGTCCGTTCAGCGCCCGCAGCAGGCGCAGCTGGGAGGCGTCCGTGTCCTGGTACTCGTCCACGAAGATCGCGTCGTACGCGAGGGCCTGTGCCGGCGTGCGTTCCGCGAGCAGCACCGCCCGGTGGACGAGCTCGGCGTAGTCCAGGGTGCCCTGCATGTCCAGGACGTCCAGGTACTCGGCGAGGAAGGCCGCGGCCGCCTTCCAGTCCGGGCGGCCGGTCCGGGTCGCGAAGGAGTCGAGTGCGGAGGGTCCCAGGCCCAGTTCGCGGGCGCGGGCCAGGACCGCCCGGACCTCGTCGGCGAAGCCGCGCGTGGTCAGCGCGGCGCGCAGGTCGTCCGGCCAGCGGATGGAGCGGATCCGGCGCTGCCCCTCCAGGAGGGTGCGGACCATCACGTCCTGCTCCGGGCCGGACAGCAGCCGCAGCGGGTCGGCGAAGAGGTCGGTGTCCTGGTGGGCGCGCACCAGGCCGTAGCAGAAGGAGTGGAAGGTGGTGGCCTGCGGGGCCCGGGCGCCGCCCAGGCGCAGGGCGGTGCGGTCGCGCAGTTCGACGGCGGCCTTGCGGCTGAAGGTGAGGATGAGGATGCGTTCGGGATCGGCACCCGCCTCCACCCGGGCGGCGACGGCTTCGACCAGGGTGGTGGTCTTGCCGGTGCCCGGTCCGGCGAGGACCAGCAGAGGTCCGGCCGCGTGGTCAACCACCGCACGCTGGGCTGCGTCCAGCACAGGGGGATCCACCCGTTCCGGCCCGTTGCGCACGAGGCGGTACGCGTCAGTGGTCCGCGTACGCCGCCGTTCGGTGCGGTCGGAGGGAGAGGTGTTCACGTGAGCTGCCGGTCCTGGTGGGTCTGCGGGTGGTGCGGGGTCCTCGGGTGCCGCTGTGGCGGCCTCGGCCGGAGCCGAAGAGGCAACGCTACGGCAACCGGTGTGCGCCGCGCAGTGGCTGCCCGTCCCCCGGACGGGCCTTCGCACGGGAGCTCGACCGCCCGTCCCGGCGGCACATGGCCGAAGCTGTCAGGTGTGAGCCTCGTCGCTGTTCCCGCCGCCGTCCCAACGTGCCCGGCGCATGTCCAGGCGCGGCTCCCCGCCCGCTCCCGGGCGCAGGGGCGTGGCCTCCGCCCGGTAGTGCTCCAGGGCCCGCAGCTCGCTGCCGGGCAGCGGTACGCCGTCCGCCCGCACCACGCGCCACCACGGCACGGCTCCTCCGTACAGGGCCATGACGCGGCCGACTTGGCGCGGTCCGCCCTCGCCGAGCCACTCGGCCACGTCCCCGTACGTCATCACCCGGCCGGGCGGAATACGCTCGGTCAGCTCCAGCACGTGCTCCGCGTACGCGGGCAGCTCCTCGCTCATCCGGCCCATGGTGCAGCACGTCGGCCGTCCGGCGGCGGAAGACCGGCTTCCGCACCGGCGCGCACCCTGATGCCCCGCCCGCCGGCCGGTCCGTGCCACCATCTTCCGGGCGGTGACTGGTGATACGTGATCAAGAAGAGACGGATGTGACGACGAAGGAGCAGGGTGTGAGCCCTCCGGACGGCGCGGCGGCGGACGACGACGCGCGCCCGGACGACGGCCGTACCCCGCGCCCGGACGACGCTCACGCCCCGCCCCCGGAGACCGGCGGCGAGCACGGCGGCTCCGGGGCCGGCGGCGAGCACGGCGACGCCGGCGCCCACCCCGCGGACGCCGCGGACCACACGGACCCCGCCGACACCGCGGACCACACGAACCACACGGACACCGCGGACACGTCGGACACCGTCGATCCCGACCCGCACGACCACGGCCACCCGCCCACGGCCGCCGACCGGGTCGAGGTCGACGAACCGCTGCTCGCCGCCCGCGTGCACCGGCCGTCCGACCTCGTACGGCTCCTCGTCGGCATCCTCGGCATCGCCGTCGTGCTCGCCCTCGCCGCCTTCGCCCACGGGACCACCGTCGGCCTGGAAGAGGACATCAACAAGGGCACCGGTCAGGCCCCCGACCTGCTGATCAAGGTCGCCGCGCTGGTGTCGAGCATCGCGGTGCTGCTGCTGCCCGTCGCCTTCGCCATCGAGCGGCTGATCAAACGCGACGGCCTGCGCATCGCGGACGGCGTGCTCGCCGCCGTCCTCGCCCACGGCGTCACCCTGGCCACGGACCTCTGGGTCTCCCAGGCCGCCTCCACGGCCATCCAGGACGCCCTGACGCGGCCCACCGGTGCCGGCGGGGCGCTCACCGATCCGGTGCACGGCTACCTGGCGCCCGTGATCGCGTACATGACGGCCGTCGGGATGACCCGCCGGCCGCACTGGCGCGTCGCCCTGTGGGTGGTCCTGCTGCTCGACGCGTTCACGATGCTGGTCAGCGGCTACACCACTCCCCTGTCGATCATCCTGACCGTGCTGATCGGCTGGACCGTCGCCTACGGCACTCTGTACGCCGTCGGCTCGCCCAACGTCCGCCCCACCGGCCAGACCCTCCTCGCGGGCCTGCGCCGGGTCGGTTTCCGGCCGGTCAGCGCGACGCGCGCCGAGCACTCCGAGGGCCCCGAGGCGGCCGAGGTCAGCGACCGGGGCCGCCGCTACCACGTCACCCTGGAGGACGGGCCGCCGCTGGACGTCACCGTGGTCGACCGCGAGCAGCAGGCCCACGGCTTCTTCTACCGGGTCTGGCGCCGGCTCACCCTGCGCGGCATCACCACCCGGCGCAGCCTGCAGTCACTGCGGCAGGCGCTGGAGCAGGAGGCGCTCCTCGCGTACGCCGCCATCGCGGCCGGGGCGAACGCGCCCAGGCTGATCGCCACCTCCGAGCTCGGGCCGGACGCCGTCATGCTCGTCTACGAGCACCTCGGCGGCCGGACCCTGGACTCCCTGCCCGACGAGGAGATCACCGACGGGCTGAGCCGCAACGCATGGGAACAGGTGCGGGCTCTGCAGTCGCGGCGGATCGCGCACCGCCGGCTCACCGGTGACGCCCTGGTGGTGGATCGTTCCGGCAACGTCATCCTCACCGACCTGCGGGGCGGCGAGATCGCCGCGGGCGACCTGGTGCTCCGGATGGACATCGCGCAGCTGCTGACCACGCTCGGCCTGCGGGTGGGCGCGCAGCGGGCGGTGGCCTCGGCGGTGTCGGTGCTCGGCCCGGACGCGGTGGCGGACTGCCTGCCGCTGCTCCAGCCGATCGCGCTGAGCCGCTCCACGCGGGCGACGCTGCGCCGGCTGGCCCGGGAGCGGGCCGACCGGCAACGGGAGGCCGTACTGGAGTCCTCGCGGGCGGCGAAGGCGGCGCGCGAGGCGGATGCGGCGACGACGAGCCCGGCGGCCGACCGCAAAGCGGAGAAGAAGGCGCTGGACGACGCGCTGGACGGGGCACGGGAGGAGGACCTGCTGAGCCAGATCCGCCAGCAGGTGCTGCTGATCCGTCCGCAGGCGCCGGTGGAGCCCGCCCGGCTGGAGCGGATCCGGCCGCGCACGCTGGTCTCCTTCATCGCGGGTGCGTTCGGCGCGTACTTCCTGCTGACGCAGCTCGCCCACGTGGACTTCGCGACGATCATCGGCGAGGCGCAGTGGGGCTGGGTCGGGGCGGCGCTGGCCTTCTCGGCGCTCAGCTACTTCGCGGCGGCGATGAGCCTGCTGGGCTTCGTTCCCGAGCGGGTGCCGTTCCTGCGGACCGTGCTGGCGCAGGTGGCGGGGTCCTTCGTGAAGCTGGTGGCTCCGGCGGCGGTGGGCGGTGTCGCGCTGAACACGCGCTTCCTGCAGCGGTCCGGGGTCCGGCCGGGGCTCGCGGTCGCGAGCGTGGGTGCCTCGCAACTGTTCGGGCTGGCCAGCCACGTCCTGCTGCTGCTGTCCTTCGGCTACCTGACCGGGACCGAGAAGACCCCGGAGATGACGCCGTCCCGGACGGTGATCGCGGGTCTGCTGACGGTGGCGGTGCTGGTGCTGGTGGTGACGGCGGTGCCGTTCATGCGCAAGTTCGTGGTGACGCGGGTCCGGGCGCTGTTCGCGGGCGTGGTGCCGCGCATGCTGGACGTGCTCCAGCGGCCGCAGAAGCTGGTGACGGGCATCGGCGGGATGCTGCTGCTGACAGGGTGTTTCGTGATGTGCCTGGACGCCTCGATCCGCGCGTTCGGGGGCGGGCAGGCCATCAGCTACGCGAGCATCGCGGTCGTCTTCCTGGCGGGCAACGCGCTGGGGTCGGCGGCGCCGACGCCCGGCGGCATGGGCGCGGTGGAGACCACCCTGACGCTGGGGCTGATCGCGGCCGGGCTGGAGAAGGAGGTCGCGATCTCGGCGGTGCTGCTGTTCCGGCTGATGACGTTCTGGCTGCCGGTGCTGCCGGGGTGGATCTCGTTCAACTTCCTGACGCGCAAAGAGGAGATCTAGTGCTGTGACCGGCCGGGGTAACAGCCCCGCCGGCGGGTGAGGCGCGGATCCGGGCGGGGCGGATCATCCCGGTGCCCGAGGATCCGGGTTTCTCCTGGGCTCCGCCCCGGACCCCTCGCCCCGAACGCCGACGGGACCGAGTACCGCCCCGGCGAAGCCGGGACCCGGCCCGCCAGGCCGGGTAGCGCGCCAGACCGCCCGGGGCGGGGCGGGTCGCGGCCCCCGGGCAGAGGGCCGGGCCGGGGGCTCGTTCCGGGTCAGGAGGCCGGGGGGTCCGGGTGGTGGGACCGGGCGAGGAGGTCGCCCAGGAGTTGCGCGCAGCGGGCCTGGGACGGGGTGGTCTCGTCCGGCGGCCGGGAGAGGGCCGGCGGCTCCCCGGGTGACTCCCCACACGCGGACTCGTCGAAGTCCGGCTCCGGGAAGCCCACGGCCCGCTCCACCGACTCCACCGCCTCGGCGTGCGCGAAGTACTGCCGCGCCAGCCGCTCCACCCGCGGATCCTCCGGCGCCACCCCCGCCAGCGCCCGCAGCTCCGCGTCCAGCCGGTCCTGCTCGACCCGCAGCCTCGGGTGCATCGCCAGCACGTGGTGCCCGGCCCCCGGACCCGGGAGGGGCGCCCGCGGCCCCGGCCCCGGCCCCACGGTCGCCGCACCCAGCAGGCGCAGGTCCCCGCCCGCCTCCCGCAGCCTGCGCACGCCCTCCCGCCGAGCCCGGACCTGCGACTCCTGCTCCGCGAGCGAGGCGTCCAGCTCCGCCAGCAGGTCCTCCCGCGCGAGCTTGCGCTCCAGCGCGGCCCGCACCTCGGCGGGCGCCCTCCCCAGCTCGGCCATCCGCCGTACCCACAGCATCCGCACGATGTCCTCGTAGCCGTAGCTGCACCGGCCGCCCGGGCCGCGCTCCGGCTCCGGGAGCAGCCCGGTCCGGTGGTAGTCCCGGATGGTGTGCGGGGTGAGCCCGGTGAGCGCGGCCGCCTCGCCGATGCCGACCCTTTTCTCCTGGTTCATGGAACCAGGTCACCACGGGAGGCCGGGGTGTGCGCAACCCCCGTTCGGGTCATCGCGGGGGCGGCCGGCCCGAACCGCGCACAGGATGGGACGCATGCCGAGAAACGCCCTGCGGGCCACCGCCGCCGCCCTCGCCGCCGCACTGCTCACCACCAGCGCCTGCTCCGGCAGTGGCGATGAGGAGAAGACGAAGGCCGACGCAGCCAAGGCGCCCCGGCCCCTGAAATGGGGCGAGTGCTCCGCGCCCACGGCCGCGGAGGGCGGCGGCCAGGCCCCGCCCAAGGACTGGCAGTGCGCCACCCTCGACGTCCCCCTCGACTATGCCCGGCCCGAGGGCGAGACCATCCCGCTCGCCCTGATCCGCGCCAAGGCCCGGGACCAGAAGAACCGCCTCGGCTCCCTCGTCTTCAACTTCGGCGGCCCCGGGGGCTCGGGGATCACCACGCTGCCCGGCGCCGCGAAGGAGTACGAGGCCCTGCGCGCCCGCTACGACCTGGTCAGCTTCGACCCCCGCGGGGTGGGCCGCAGCGCCCCCGTCGAGTGCGAGGACGACCAGCAGCTGGACGCGTACTACGCCCAGGACTCCTCCCCGGAGTCCCCGCAGGAGGAGAAGACGTTCGTCGACAACATCCGCGCCTACCAGGACGCCTGCCGGAAAAACTCCGCCAAGCTCCTCCCCCACGTCGGCACCTCCGACGCCGCCCGCGACCTGGACCGCATCCGCCAGGCCCTCGGCGACGAGAAGCTGAACTACTTCGGGATCTCCTACGGGACCGAGCTGGGCGGGGTCTACGCCCACCTCTTCCCGAAGAACGTGGGCCGGGCCGTCTTCGATGCCGTCGTCGACCCCACCAAGACCTCCGAGGAGGGCGCGCTGGGACAGGCCAAGGGATTCCAGCTGGCCCTTGGCAACTTCGCGCAGGACTGCGTGGACCGGGGCGACCAGTGCCGGCTCCAGGGCAGCACCGCCAAGGAGATCGAGGCCGATGTCATCAAGCTCCAGAAGGACCTGGCGGCCAAGCCCATCCCCGGCATGGGCGAGCGGATGCTCACCGAGACCGCGGCGACCAACGGCATCGCGCAGGCCCTCTACTCCAAGGAGCTGTGGCCGCTGCTGGAACAGGGCCTCGACGAGGCGGACGGCGGTCAGGGGCAGCTCCTGCTCGCTCTGTCCGACGCCCTCAACGGCCGTGACCAGCAAGGGCACTACAGCAACATCGGCGCGGCCAACACCGCGATCAACTGCGCGGACTCCAAGGACCGTTACACGCTGGAACAGACCAAGGCCAAGCTGCCGGCGTTCCGTTCGGCCTCGCCGGTCTTCGGGAACTTCCTCGGCTGGGCGATGATGAGCTGCACGGGCTGGCCGGTCCCGGGCGCCTGGGAGACTCCGGACGTCTCGGCCCCCGGGTCCGCCCCGATCCTGGTGATCGGCAACACCGGCGACCCGGCCACCCCGTACGAGGGCGCCCGCAGGATGGTGGAGCGGCTCGGCCCCGGCGTCGGCGTGGAGCTCACCTACAAGGGCGAGGGGCACGGCGCCTACAACAGCGGCGACACCTGCGTGCAGCAGGCGGTCGACACCTACCTGCTGGACGGCAAGACCCCGGAGGCGAACACCGTCTGCACGGCCGCCAAGGGTTCGGCCGCCTGACCCGCAGGGCGCGTCCCGGACGCGGCGCAGGGGCCGGACGCGGCGCAGGGGCCGTACCCGGCGCGGGTACGGCCCCTGCGGACCACTGCTAGTAGATCGGCTTGTCGGGCTCGATCTGGTGGACCCAGCCGATCACGCCGCCGCCGACGTGGACCGCGTCCGAGAAGCCGGCGGACTTCAGAACCGCCAGGACTTCCGCACTGCGGACGCCCGTCTTGCAATGCAAGACGATCCGCTTGTCCTGCGGGAGGTCCTGCAGGGCGGTGCCCATCAGGAACTCGCCCTTGGGGATCAGCCGGGCGCCCGGGATCGAGACGATCTCGTACTCGTTGACCTCGCGCACGTCGATGATCTCGATGTTCTCGCCCTCGTCGATCCACTCCTTGAGCTGCTTGGGAGTGATCGTCGAACCGGCGGCCGCCTCCTGGGCCTCCTCGGACACGACGCCGCAGAAGGCCTCGTAGTCGATGAGCTCGGTGACGGTGGGGTTCGGACCGCAGACCGCGCAGTCGGGGTCCTTGCGGACCTTGACCTGGCGGTACTGCATCTCCAGGGCGTCGTAGATCATCAGGCGGCCGACCAGCGGCTCGCCCACGCCCGTGAGGACCTTGATGGCCTCGGTGACCTGGATGGACCCGATGGACGCGCACAGCACGCCCAGTACGCCGCCCTCGGCGCAGCTCGGGACCATGCCCGGCGGCGGGGGCTCCGGGTACAGGCAGCGGTAGCACGGGCCGTGCTCGGACCAGAAGACCGAGGCCTGGCCGTCGAAGCGGTAGATCGAACCCCAGACGTACGGCTTGTTCAGCAGCACGCAGGCATCGTTGACGAGGTAGCGCGTGGCGAAGTTGTCCGTGCCGTCGACGATGAGGTCGTACTGGCTGAAGATCTCCATCACGTTCTCGGCTTCGAGCCGCTCTTCGTGGAGGACCACGTTCACGTACGGGTTGATGCCCAGCACGCTGTCGCGGGCCGACTCGGCCTTGGACCGGCCGATGTCCGCCTGGCTGTGGATGATCTGGCGCTGCAGGTTCGACTCGTCGACCTCGTCGAACTCCACGATGCCCAGCGTGCCGACGCCGGCCGCGGCCAGGTACATGAGGGCGGGCGAGCCGAGGCCGCCCGCGCCCACGGCCAGCACCTTGGCGTTCTTCAGGCGCTTCTGGCCGTCCATCCCGACGTCCGGGATGATCAGGTGGCGGGAGTACCGACGGACCTCGTCAACGGTGAGCTCAGCAGCTGGCTCTACCAGGGGTGGCAGCGACACGGGGACTCCGTAGATCGGTATGTCGTCATGGTGGTTCTCCCCGTAACACTGCCACGCCCCCCTTCATTCCAAGACACCTGTCCCGATCCGCGAGACGATTTCGTCCCAGTAGCCGGGCATGGAGGCCCACGGGTCCCGGTCGGCTGCACCGCGCCGGTCCGTGAACCAGACGGTGCCCGCTCCTTGCCAGCGGGCGACCCGGACGGCCTCCTCCAGGTGCGTGCGCGGCACTCCGTGGACGAGGTGGCAGAACCGCTCCGCGGGGTGGTCGGCGGTCCACTCCGCCACTTGCGACCAGCGGTAGTCGGCCCAGCTCCCGGAGAAGGTGACCAGCTGGTCGGCGGCGTGCGCGTAACCCTCGTACGGGTGGGTGCCGTGCCCGAGCACGATCCGCAGGCCCTCGCCCAGGCCGCGCAGGGTGTCGGTGATCCGGCGGACGGCGGCCAGCTCCTCCTTGTCCGCCGGGGCTCCGGCGAGGTAGAAGCCGCCTACCCCGTACCAGTCCCGGAAGCGGTGGGCGTCGCAGAGCAGCTCCCCGAAGGACCGCCGGCCGCTCCGCAGGGCGAGGTGCCCGAGGACGGTGCCGCCGGAGCGGCGCAGCTTCGCGGCGGCCGCGGTGCAGTGCGGGTCGGGCCGCCCGCCCGGCCCGTCCGTGACGTTGAGCACGGCCCAGTGCAGCGGCGTGCCGGGGCGGGTCAGTTCGGCCCATTCGACGGGGGCGAGCAGCGGGTGGGCGTAGCCGGGGATGCCGAGACCGAGGCGGCCGGCCTCGGTCGCGGCGGCCGTGGCGGCCCCGGGCGGCGTGGTCAGATGCGGCACGCCGCCTCCATCCAGATGTCCGCGAGGGACTCCTCCAGGTTGATCCGGGGCCGCCAGCCGAGCCGGTCGCGGGCGGTGCGGACGTCGGCCTGCTGCCAGGCCCCGCAGCCGTCGGGGTACGGGTAGGGCTGGGGAGCGGCGGCGGCGAGCTGTTCGGCGGTCGCCTCGGAGCGGGGGGATCCGATGGCGGCGAGCCCGGCCTGGCGGCCGGGGTGACCGTGCTGCTGCGGTACGTCGAGCTCGTGCAGGGCGCCACCGTAGCCGGCGACCCGGGCCAGGACGGCGGCCGCTTCGCGGAGCCGGACCGCGCGGCCGGTGCCGATGTTGACGACGCCCTGGGCGGCGGAGAGGGAGGCGGCGTGCACGGCCCGGGCCACGTCCCGTACGTCCACGAAGTCGCGCTGGACGCCGAGCCCGCTGAGCCTCAGCTCGCCGTCGCCGGACTGCATCGCGCGGCGCATGGCCTCGGCGAGGCGGCCCAGGGGCGATCCGGCGGGGGTGCCGGGGCCGACGGGCGAGAAGACCCGCAGGACGACGGCGTCCAGCCCGGAGCCCAGCACCAGCTCGGTGGCCGCCAGCTTGCTGACTCCGTACGGCCCTCCGGGTCTCGGCACGGCGTCCTCGGCCGTGGAGGACCCGGGCTGGCTGGGCCCGTACTCGGCGGCGCAGCCGAGCTGGACGAGGCGGGCCCCGCAGCCGCTGCGGCGCAGCGACTCGCAGATGGTGGCCACGGCGACGGTGTTGTGCCGGGTCAGTTCCCGCGCTCCGCCGCGGGTGGCGCCCGCGCAGTTGATGACGACGCCCGGGTGGACGGCGTCGAGGAACCGGGTGAGGGCACCGGGGCTGCCGGTGGCCAGGTCGAAGCGGACGTCGGCATCGTCGCCCCGGCCCAGCGCGGTGAGCTGGACGGCGGGGTCGGCGAGCAGGCGGTCGGCGACGTAGCGGCCGAGGTATCCGTTGGCTCCGATCAGCAGCACCCTCATCGCGTGGCCCCTTGTTCGGTTGGCTGGCCGGTCATGTCCTGGTTCTCCTTGCGGGTGGGTGTGGGCGGGGACAGGCGGAGGTCAGGGCCGCGCGTGCGCGGACGCGCGGGACAGTGTGCGTACGGCGTGGACGAGGAGCCCGGCCGCGGCGGCGGCGGCCGCCGCCGGGACGGGGAGGAGGGCGAGCGCCAGGGCTGCGGCGACGGGCCCGCGGCGGGTTCCGTGCCGGAGCAGGAGCCGGGCCAGGAACAGCAGGACGGCGAGCGGGACGACCGCGGTCAGCGGCGCCCGGGCGAGCGCGGCCGCTCCGGCGGCGGCCGCGGTGAACACCAGGACGGCGGCCGGCAGCAGGGGTCGTGCCCGGTCCGCGAAGTCCTCCAGGGCGCGGCTGCCGGCGAGCCGCATCCGGGCCCGGCCGGCGAAGGCGGCGGCCACCAGGTGCCCGGGGGCGGCGGCCAGGGCGAGGCCGACGGCGAGGGTGGCGCCGTGCCGGTACGCGGCCCAGCCGACCGCGGCGGCGGCGAGCAGGTGCGGGGCGTAGGGGAACCGGCCCCCGGCGGGCCGCCCGGGCCACACCAGGGCGGCGACGGTCACGGCGACGGCGACGGGCCCGGCCCAGGCCGGGGCGGAGGCTGCCGTACCGAAGGCCAGGGCCCCGGGCAGCAGCGCGCGGCCGAAGCCGCGCAGGGCCCGGGGGGACACCCCGTGCGCCGGAAGCAGTCCGGCGGACGGGGCGGGTGTCTCGCCGCGCGGGGTGCGGGCGTAGAGCTCCTCGGCGAGCGAGAAGACGTCCCGGTGCCGGAAGCGCACGGCGGTGCGGTCGGTGATGCCGTGGGCTTCCAGCCCGGCGGCGATCTCCAGTGGGTCGACGGCCCGCTCGCACAACTCGCGGTGACGGTGCAGCAGGGCCTTGACGGGATCCCCGTCCCCGCGCCGACGGTGTCCCGGGGCGGCCACCGGGTTCGTCCCACCGGGAGCCGGGACCACGGCCTCGAATGGACCGGCGGGAACGGCACCGGCAGGAACGACGCCGGCAGGAACGACGCCGGCAGCCGGAACCGCGCCTGCCCCTCCGTCGATGGTCATGCGGACACCTCCGGGCTCGGGACCGGAGCCCAGCTGGGGGTGGTCCAGTGACCCGGGACCCGGGCCTCCGGGGGCCGGGCGAAGGGGACCTCTCCGTCCGGCCGGACGGATCCGCGGGCGAGCAGTCGCAGGTAGATCTCCTGGAAGGCGGAGACGTTCTGCTCGACGGTGAACAGTTCGAGGGCCCGCGCCCGGGCGGCGGCTCCGAGGCGCTGGGCCCGTTCGGGGTCGCCGAGCAGACAGAGGCAGGCGTCGGCCAGGGCCCGGGGGTTGCGCGGCGGGACGACCAGCCCGGTGCCGCCGATGACCTCGCGGACCGCGCCGACGTCGGTGGAGACGGTGGCCCGGCCGCTGAGCATCGCCTCGGCCAGGGTGACCGGGAAGCCCTCGATCACGGAGGAGAGGACGACGACCCGTCCGGAGCCGTAGGCCTCGGCCGGGGAGGGCGCCCCGGGGCCGCCGATCTCCTCGAAGGTGACGGGGTTCTCCCCGGCGGTCACCGCGTCGGCGGCCTCGTCGGGGAAGAGCTGCGCGGCCAGCGACCGGCAGTCGGCCAGGTAGCCGGGGGCGGCGGCCGAGGCGAAGATCCGCAGCCGGCTCCGCGGCGCGGCCCGGCGGACCTCCGCGAAGGCGTGCAGCAGCGCGACGAGGTCCTTGGCGGGCTCTATGCGCCCGACCCACACCAGGGTGTCGGGATCCCCGCAGTCCGCGGCCTCCCCGGCGGCGGCGAATCGGTCCGCCTCCATTCCCGGGTACACCGTCCGGATGAGGTCGCGGTCCGCCCCGCAGTGCTCCTGCCAGCGCCGGGCGTGTGCGTTCCCGGGGGTCAGCAGGTCGGCGCGGGCGTAGATCTCGCCCGCCAGCCGGATGTGGAAGGCCGCGAGCAGGGCCCGTACGGCGGGGCGGGCCCCCCGGCGCCGGTCGCCGAGGTAGTGGGCCCGTAGCTGGACCCCGTATTCGGTGACCAGCAGCGGGACCCCGAAGAAGCGTTTGGCCAGGAGCCCGGGCAGGGCCGCCACCCCGCCGGCGGCGGCGTGGCAGATGTCGGCCGCGCCGAGACCGCCGGGCTCCTCGTACCAGTCGAGGGACAACGGGCGCAGCAGGCGCTCCAGTTCGTCCACGCATTCCAGCAGGTCCGCGACCTGCACCGCTTGCAGGGCGGTCCCGGTGCCCGGAGCCCGGCACGCGGACTCGACCGCGCGGACCGCGGACTCGGAGCGCAGCGCCGCGTACATGCCGCCCTGTTCACGGGCGAGAGCGGCGAGTCCGTAGAGCCCGGCCCCGAAGGCGTCCCCCTCACCCGCGCAGATCCCGTGGACCAGTTCCCGGAAGCAGTCGGCGAAGCGGCGGCGCTCGCGCCGCGAGTGCGTCCGGCCGTCGTCCGCCGGAGCCCACAGGGGGGCGGTCCGCAGCCGGGTGACGTGCGGTGGCAGTGGGACGCGTGCGCGCTCCTGCTCGGCGGTGCGGCTCAGCGCGTACAGCTCGAACTCGTGCTGCGGGAGTCCGCGCACGAGCCGGTCGCACCACAGCCCCGCCTCTCCCGTGGCATACGGATAACCACCTTCCGTGAGCAGTCCGATCCGCACGAGTGGCACCCCCGATCTCCCGTTGAGGCGGTCGGCGTCGGTCCGGCGACCCGCCGCGGGAGAACTCAAGCGGATATGCCGAAGGCGCGACGGACGGTTGTCCGTCGCGCCACCGGAAGGGGTGAAGAGTCGTAACTTTCCCGTACGGTTCGCGTTCGAGCACGCTAGGAAGGGGGGCACCCAGGGGGGATTTCGGCGCCCGAGGGCGTCAACTGCCGGGGAAGACCCAGGGGTTGGGCTTGCAGTGGATACCGTCGATGTCGAGGGACTTCGTCTGCTGCTGCATGATCGGGGCGAGCGCGCCCGGCGTCCGGCAGCTCACGTGGCCGTGTCCGAGGCGGTGGCCGACCTCGTGGTTGATGAGCATCTGGCGGTAGGCCGTCATCTGGTCGGGGCCGTAGGTCACCGAGCCCTGCGCCCAGCGGTAGGCGTTGATCATCACCCGGTCGGTGGCCGCGGAGTCGCAGGAGACGTTGTCGACGGTGGTGTCCAGGCCGGACTTGGCGCACCACACCCCGGTGGTCCCGGGGCTGGCGAGGGTGATCACGAAGTCGGCCTCGCCGCCGGGCACGCGCTCGAAGGTCTTGGTGTCCCCGTGGCCCCAGCTGCGGGGGTCGTTGAGGGTGCGGTGCACGGCCTCGGCGAACAGCTGCGGGTCCAGGCCGAGGCCCTGCTCCACGTCGACCCGGTAGCGAACGAGTTTCCCCTTGCCGGGCGCCTTGGCCACGCCGGGGACGGTTTCGAAGGTCCCGGGCCCGGCCAGTTTCTCGTCGATCGGCAGCTGCTGGGCCAGCTTCTGCTCGTACGTCAGCTCGGGCGCGGCTGCCTGGGCCTGGCCGGGGGCGACCGGCGCCGGCCGGCCGTCGGAGCGGGAGGCGGCGGTGTCGGAGCGGCCCTGGCCCTGGCCGGCGGCGGTGAGGGTGCCGGGCTTCGCGCTGTCGTTCTCGGAGGTCAGGTGTACCGCGACGACGACCGCGAGGGCGGTGGCGACGGCCACGGCGGCCATGCCGGCGTAGGTGCGGGCCTTCGTGCCGCGACCGGAGGCGGGCTGTTCCACGGGGGCGTCGGCGGGCTCCCGCGGCGCGGGCACCAGGCGGGGCGAGCCGGTGGAGGTGACGGGATCGGGTCCGGGGTCCGGCTCCGCCCCCGGGCCCGGGTCCGCGTACGGGTCCGCGTCCGCGTCCGCGTACGGATACGGGTCCGGGCCGGGGAAGGAGCCGGGGGCATGGGCGCGCCCCGGGCCGGTGGCGCGCGGCTGGGCCAGGACGACCTGGGGGAAGCCCACCGCGGGGGTCCCGAAGGCGGGCGTGTCGGTGTCCAGGAGGGCGGCGGGGGCGCCGGGGGCCGTGCCCGCCCGCAGGGTCGCCGGCCGGGGCGACGACACGTACGCCGAGGGCGCCGGCGATGACGCGGCGGCCGCCGGGGGGGCCGCAGTCGCAGCCGCGGCCGGCGCGCCGGGTTCCGCGCTCCGGGCACGCGGGATCCCGCGCCAGTCCCCGTACAGGGCGCCGGACCCGGCTCCCCGGGCCCCGCCGGGTCCGCCCGGATCGGGGTGCCCGGCGGGCGCGGAGCGCTCCTCGGGCGCGTACCCCTGGTGGGTGACGGTCGGCTCGGGCCACCGCCGGACGCGCGGTTCCTCGTACGGGAGCGCCACGGGCCCCGGATCCGCCGCCTCGGCGGCTGCCGGGGCGGGGGCCTTGCGACTATGTCGTCCCACGGTCCTCAGCCTCTGCCGTCTTCGGTGTCGCGGAGCAGCTCCCGGAACGCGGTCGCCACCACCTCGGGGTACTCCATCATCGCCACGTGTCCGGCCTCGGGCAGGCACACCAGCCGCGATCCGCGGAAGGCGGCGGCCGCCTTGCGGGCCATGCGGTAGGAGACCAGCTGGTCCCTGCCGCCGTAGATCAGCAGCGCCGGGGCGAGGACCCGCTGCGCCTGCCGCCACAGACCGTGCTGGCCACCGAGGGTGTAGGCGTCGACGATGCCGCGCGAGGAGCGGGCCAGGGCCTCCCAGAAGTAGGGCAGGGCCATGCGCCGTTCCATCTCCTCCACGGCGTGGAGGAAGCCCTCCGGTGTCACCCGACCGGGGTCCCCGTAGCAGAGGTCCGTCACCCCCCGGGTGCGCTGCTCGGCGGTCAGCCCGCGCGTCAGCCGCACCAGCAGCGCGGCCATTCCGGGCAGCGCGAGCAGTGCGGTGGGCACGGCCGACCGCTGCACGCGCAGCTCGGGCAGGGCGGGCGAGACCAGTGTGAGCGTGCGCACGAGGTCGGGCCGGACGGCGGCGACACGGGTGGAGACGGCACCGCCGAGGGAGTTGCCGAAGAGGTGGACCGGCCCGCGCCCGGCGGCGTCCAGGTGGCGGATGACCGCCCGGGCGAACGCGGTGACGGAGTAGTCCCGGTCGGACGGCGGCGGGGACCAGCCGAAGCCCGGCAGGTCGATCGCCTCGCCGTCGACGGTGTCCTCCAGCTCCGCCATGAGCTGCGACCAGTTCTGCGAGGAACCGCCGAGACCGTGGACGAACAGCGCGGCCGGCAGGTCCGTGCGCACGGGCGGCCGCGCCCGCACGGCCAGCTCCAGCCCGGGCAGCGCGACGGTGCGCACCTGCTCCCCTTCGGCCACCCGGGCCGCTCCCACCAGGGAGGAAAGCGCGGCGGTGGGTCGTACGCCCGGCAGCTCGGTCGAAGACATGCGGGCAATGTTACGAGACGATCACGCCCCTCTTCTTGTGTTCGCGGTCACAGACGCATACGGATCCGCATAGCGGGGTATCGGCGATGCTCCTAGGCTCGGAAATGAGCACAAGAAAGCGAGGGGAGCGGAATGTCTGTCGACCCGGTGGAACCCGGCACTTTCCGGGAGCGGTTTGCCGAGGGCGCCGTCCCGGAGGCACCCGAAGCGGACCTGGCGGAGCAGCTGACCGAGGTGGAGCCGCCGGAGGAGGACGACCGCGTCACCGGCGTGGACGTCGGCGAGGCCGCCGACGGGGACGCCGTCGAGCAGGCCAGGGTGGTGCCCCTGGACGAGGACGACTACCGCTGACCAGCGCCTCCGACCGGTCCGCACCGCGAGAAAACTCGGCTTGGACCCACCAGATTCGATTACCGAAAAGTACGATGGCGGCGCGGCGCAGAGCGCACTGTGTTCTTAGAGAAAGTGGGAGGCGGCGTGACAGCCATCGAGCAGACCGAGGCAGCGCGTCCGCGGGGCACGCGACTGCCGCGCCGGGCCCGGCGCAACCAGCTCCTGGGCGCGGCCCAGGAGGTCTTCGTCGCGCAGGGCTACCACGCGGCGGCGATGGACGACATCGCCGAGCGGGCCGGGGTGAGCAAGCCGGTGCTGTACCAGCACTTCCCCGGCAAGCTCGACCTCTACCTGGCGCTCCTGGACCAGCACTGCGAGGCCCTGCTGCTCGCCGTGCGCACCGCGCTCGCCTCGACGACCGACAACAAGCTGCGCGTCGCCGCCACCATGGACGCCTACTTCGCGTACGTGGAGGACGAGGGGGGCGCCTTCCGGCTGGTCTTCGAGTCCGACCTGACGAACGAGCCGGCCGTGCGCGAGCGCGTCGACCGCGTCTCGCTCCAGTGCGCGGAGGCCATCTCGGACGTCATCGCCGAGGACACCGGCCTGTCCAAGGACGAGTCGATGCTGCTGGCCGTGGGCCTGGGCGGTGTCTCCCAGGTGGTGGCCCGCTACTGGCTGTCCAGTGCGAGCCCGGTCGCCCGGGACACGGCGGTCGGCCTGCTGACCTCGCTGGCCTGGCGCGGCATCGCGGGCTTCCCCCTGCACGGCTCGGAGCACGGCGCGGAGGCCTGAGCCCGCGTACGGCGCCCGTGTGTTCGCTGCCAGCGTGTCCGCTCTGCGCGGTTGCCCTCCCCTCTCCGGGCTAATGTGGACCGCGTACGGCGCGGCTGATCGCGCGAACAGGATCGTCGGAGGGACAAAGCCGTGGAGGTCAAGATCGGCGTGCAGCACGCACCCCGGGAGATCGTGCTGGAGAGCGACCTGAGCGCCGAGGAGCTGGAGAGCATCGTCGCCGCCGCGCTGTCCGGCAAGGCGCCGCTGCTCAGCCTCACCGACATCAAGGGCCGCAAGGTCCTGGTGCCGTCCGACCGCCTGTCGTACGTCGACCTGGGCGAGCCGAGCGCGCGCAAGGTCGGTTTCGGCGCGCTCTGACGCAGCGGCACCTGACGTGCCGAGAACTGTCCGAAACGGCCCGGTGGTTGATTCCACCGGGCCGTTTCCCATTCTTCCGCTTCGGGTAGGACGGCAGTGACCCGGTTTGCCCTGACGTGTGGGAGGGACCTCATGCTGCTGATGGAAGCGCTCGGCTCTGCTGTGCTGGGCCTCGCCCTGTCCGTGACAGCCGCGCGACTTCTGGCCCGCCGACTGCCCGCGCCGAGAGTGGTGCTGGTCAGCGGGGTGCTCGGGGCGCTGTTCGGGGCCTATCTGACGCACTTCGCCCTCGGTCCGGGGCACAACACCCTGACGGCGACCTTCGTCGGGGCCGTGCTCGTGGCGGCCGTGGTCCTGTCCCTGCTGCTCCGGCCGTCCTCCGGGCACCGCAGGCCCCCGCACCGGACTCCGTTTCTCCCGTCCCGGGGCTGACCCGCGAGGCGGTGGGACCCGTGACGGACGGCGGCCCCGGAACGCGTGACGCGTTCCGGGGCCGCGGTGTCGACGCCGGTCAGGCGGTAAAGCGGTCAGGCGGCGAGGCCGAGGGCCGCCATCCGCCTGGTGTGCGCCTTGGTGATCCGGGTGAACATCTCGCCGACGGCCGCGAGGTCGAAGCCCGCGGCCATCCCGTCGACTCCGCCGACCAGCATCGTGGAGAGCGCGTCGCGCTCGGCGACCACGCGCTGGGCCTGCGACAGCGCCTCTCCCATCAGCCGGCGGGCCCACAGCGCGAGGCGGCCGCCGCAGCGCGGGTCGGCCTCGATCGCGGCGCGCACCTTCTCGACGGCGAAGCCGCCGTGGCCGGTGTCGTCGAGCACGCCGAGCACGAGGGCGCGGGTGTCGGTGTCCAGGTGGCTGGCGACCTCGCGGTAGAAGTCGCTGGCGATGGAGTCGCCGACGTACGCCTTGACCAGACCCTCCAGCCAGTCCGACGGCGCGGTCTGGCGGTGGAAGTCGTCGACGCCCTTCGCGAAGGGCTCCATGGCCGCGGTGGGCGCGACGTCGATCGCGGAGAGCCGGTCGCGCAGCCGCTCGAAGTGATGGAACTCGGCGGACGCCATGGCGGCGAGCTCCGCCTTGTCGTCGAGGGTGGGCGCGAGCTTCGCGTCCTCCGCGAGGCGCTCGAAGGCCGCGAGTTCTCCGTACGCGAGCGCGCCGAGCAGGTCCACGACGGCGGCCCGGTACTGGGGCGAGGCAGAGGCGGTCGCCCAGTCCTGGGCGGCGATGCCCGCGGGTTCCCCGGAGGCGCTGTCGTCGGCGGGCGAGGCGTTTTCTACGGTCGACATGCTCCGCACAATAGCCCGCCGAAAGGCGTCGCAAGCCACCCCTCCCGGTCACCGTCCGGCCACCTGAACGCGCCGACCCGGTGAATTCACCCGACACAGCTGCGCGATTCCGGGGTACAGTGGTAATGCGCCTGCCGGAAACTCGGCGGGCCATCCGAATGAGGATGCCCGGTCGGTGGCCCGATCGGCTCCAACCGACCCGCCCTCGACGTGGTGCGTGCGTTCATACGTGCCGCCACACACGAGGGGCCCCCTCAGCGGCTCAAGCGCCTGAGCGAAGGCTTAGTGGTCCCGCGCAGCTTCGTACGTACGTCGTAGTACTGCAAGCCCGGCACGGTACGACCCCCCTCGCCGCCTCGCGCCGCGTCTCACAGAAGAGGCAGCACCCTGACTACGTTCCGAGACCTCGGGATCCTTCCCGAGACCGCCGAAGCCCTTGAAGCCGTCGGCATCGTGTCCCCCTTCCCGATCCAGGAGATGACCCTCCCCGTCGCCCTTTCCGGCACGGACGTCATCGGCCAGGCCAAGACCGGCACCGGCAAGACGCTGGGCTTCGGCCTCCCCCTGCTGGAGCGGGTCACCGTCCCCGCGGACGTCGAGGCGGGCCGGGCCCGGCCCGACCAGCTGAGCGACGCGCCGCAGGCCCTCGTGGTGGTTCCGACCCGCGAGCTGTGCACCCAGGTGACGAACGACCTGCTGACCGCGGGCAAGGTCCGCAACGTCCGCGTCCTCGCCATATACGGCGGCCGCGCGTACGAGCCCCAGGTCGAGGCGCTCAAGAAGGGCGTCGACATCATCGTCGGCACCCCGGGCCGCCTGCTCGACCTCGCCGGCCAGAAGAAGCTCGACCTGTCGCACATCCGCGCCCTCGTCCTGGACGAGGCCGACGAGATGCTCGACCTGGGCTTCCTGCCGGATGTCGAGAAGATCATCAATTACCTGCCGCCCAAGCGCCAGACGATGCTGTTCTCGGCGACCATGCCGGGCGCGGTCATCGGCCTGGCCCGCCGGTACATGTCGCAGCCGACGCACATCAGCGCCGCCTCGGACGACGGTGAGGGCGCCACCGTCGCCAACACCACGCAGCACGTCTTCCGTGCGCACAACATGGACAAGCCGGAGCTCGTCTCCCGCATCCTGCAGGCCGAGGGCCGTGGCCTGGCCATGATCTTCTGCCGTACCAAGCGCACGGCGGCCGACATCGCCGAGCAGCTGGAGAAGCGCGGCTTCGCCTCGGGCGCCGTCCACGGCGACCTGGGCCAGGGCGCCCGCGAGCAGGCGCTGCGCGCCTTCCGCAACGGCAAGGTGGACGTGCTGGTGTGCACGGACGTCGCCGCGCGCGGTATCGATGTCGAGGGTGTCACCCACGTCATCAACTACCAGACGCCGGAGGACGAGAAGACCTTCCTGCACCGCGTGGGCCGTACCGGCCGTGCGGGCAGGAAGGGCATCGCCGTCACGCTCGTCGACTGGGACGACATCCCGCGCTGGCAGCTGATCAACAAGGCGCTGGAGCTGGACTTCCACGACCCGGTCGAGACGTACTCCACGTCCCCGCACCTGTTCGAGCAGATGAACATCCCGGCCGGCACCAAGGGCGTCCTGCCGCGCGCCGACCGCACGCGGGCCGGCCTGAAGGCGGAGGACCTGGAGGACCTGGGCGAGACCGGCGGCCGCGGTGGCCGTGGCGGTCGCGGCCCGGCCCCGGCCGCGGCGGCTCCGCCCGCCGAGGAGCGTGCGGCCCGTACCCGCGCGCCGCGCCAGCGCCGCCGTACGCGGGGCGGGACGGAGCTGGGCGCCGAGTCCGCTGCCGTCACCCCCGTGGCGCAGGCCCCCGAGGCTCCGGCCGCCGACGAGCCGCGCAGGCCGCGCCGCCGCCGGACCCGTGTGTCGGCCGATGCCGTGGCCGCCACCGCGGTCGCCGAGGCCGCTTCGGCCGCCGTGGCCGAGGCCGCCCCGGCCACGGTCGTGGCGCAGGCCCAGGCGGTGGACGCCGCTCCGGCCGCCGTCGTGGCGCAGGCCCCCGCGGCCGACGCCGCTGCGGTGTCCGAGGAGGCTGCGGTCAAGCCGAAGCGCACCCGTGCCCGCAAGGCGGCCGCCCCGGCCGCCGATGCGGCTGCGGCCCCGGCCCCGGCGGCCGAGGAGACCCCGGCCAAGCCGGCGACGCGCGCCCGCACCCGCAAGGCCGTGCAGTCCGCCCCGGCGGCTCCCGCCGCGGCCCCGGTCGAGACGGACGTGGAGCCGCCCCGCCGTCTGCGCCCCCGCAAGGTGGTGGCGGCCGCGCCGGAGCCGGACTTCCAGATGGCTCCGCTCGTGGAGCCGGTCAGGCCCGTCCGCACCCGGACCCGCAAGGCTCCCGAGGCCGCCGCCGCGGCCGAGGAGGCTCCGGTCAAGCCGAAGCGCACCCGCACCCGCAAGACCGCGGCAGCGCCCGAGGCGTAAGCAGGACCCGCAGCACCGTTCGACGGCCCGGCCCCCCGATCCGGGGGGCCGGGCCGTCGGCGTATCCGCCTGTCACCTCCGCGTACGGGCCGGTAACCTCTGGCCATGAGCAAGCCGCCGCACCTCGCCCTGCCGCCCGCCGCCCGCGGCTACCGCCTCCCCACCGAGCGGGGCGACTTCGCCGTGCACGAGGCGGGCGAGCCCCTGCGCGGCACCGTCCTGCTGGTACCGGGCTACACCGGCAGCAAGGAGGACTTCATCGCCCTCCTGGAGCCGCTGGCCGAGGCCGGCTACCGGGTGCTCGCCGTCGACGGCCGTGGCCAGTACGAGACCCCCGGGCCCCGCGACGAGGCGGCGTACGCGCTGGAGGAGCTGGCGCTGGACGTCCTCGCCCAGGTCCGCGCGCTGGGGGCGGACCGGGTGCACCTGGTGGGCCACTCGCTCGGCGGGCTGGTCTCCCGCGCCGCCGTGCTGCGCGACGCCGCTCCTTTCGCCTCGCTGACCCTGATGAGCAGCGGGCCCGCCGCGATCTCCGAGGAGCAGCAGGGGCGGACCAAACTGCTGGTGGCCGCTTTGGAGACGCTGCGCGAGGACATGGGTTCGGTGTGGGCGGCGATGCGCGCCCAGGACCCGCAGGACGCCGTCCCGGATCCCCCCGAGCTGGCGCAGTTCCTGCGCGAGCGGTGGATGGCGACCGTTCCCGAGCAGCTGATCGCGACGGGCCGGGCCCTGATCTGCGAGCCGGACCGGGTCGCGGAGCTGGCGGCCGTGCCGCTGCCCAAGCTGGTGTTGTCCGGAGCGGTGGACTACGCCTGGCCGGTGCCGCTGATGGACGACATGGCGGCTCGCCTGGGTGCGGAGCGGGTGGTCGTCGAGGGCGCCGAGCATTCCCCCAACGCGGAGGAGCCGCAGGTCACGGCGGGTGCGCTGGTGGCGTTCTGGGCGTCCCGCACCGCCTAGTCCTTAGCCAGTGAAAAAATTTCCTTAGCGTAGGGAATGTTTGCCCCTCTATACTTCGTTACACCCTGTACAAGGAGATCACTGACGAAGGGAGAAGCCCCATGCGCTTCGAAATTCTGCGCCTGGACGATGTCGACGGAAGCGCCGTGGACTGCACCGTCGTGGACGCGGCCTCCGTCAACCGGATCGTGCAGCAGGCCGCCTACGTCGGCCAGCGCATTTTGATCCGACCGGCCGGACCGGCTTCCAGCTGACGCCTGCTTCACCGCACGACGCGCCGACCGGCGCGCCGCGCGCAGCGCTGCATCGCATCGACTGACGTTCACGCCCCCGCACCGACCGGTGCGGGGGCGTTCGCTTGCGCGTCGCCGGGCGACGCGGCGGATCAGGCGCCCCGGACGACCTGGAGCACGCCGTTGATGATCTGCTGCACGGCGATCGCGGAGAGCATCATGCCCGCGAGCCGTGTCACGAGGACGACGCCGCCGTCCTTGATGACGCGGATGATCACCAGCGAGTAGCGCATGGTGATCCACAGGACGACGTGCATCGCGATGATCGCGGACCAGACGGACAGCTGTCCGCTGACTCCGTCGGCCTTCTGCACGGCCAGGATCACCGACACGATCGCGCCCGGGCCGGCCAGCAGCGGCATGCCCAGCGGGACGAGGGCGACGTTCACGTCCTTGGTCTGCTTGGGCTCGTCGGTCTTGCCGGTGAGCAGGTCCAGCGCGATCAGCAGGAGCAGCAGGCCACCGGCGATCATCAGCGCCGGGACGGAGACGTGCAGGTAGTCCAGGATCTGCTGGCCGCAGACGCCGAAGACGGCGATGACGCCGAAGGCCACGCAGACGGCCTGCCAGGCCATCCGGCGCTGCACCTTGGCGGGACGGCCGGAGGTCAGCGCGAGGAAGATCGGCGTGATGCCCGGCGGGTCCATAATCACAAAAAGGGTGAGAAAAAGGGATCCGAAGACGGCGAAGTCGAACACAGTGATGCCTTGCAGGAGAGAGGGGTGTGGCGAAGACAAGGGGTGGGCGCGGCGGAGCCGGCCCCAGTGCGGACGAAGGGGCGGGTCTAGCCCTCGCGTCCGCCGGCGCCCGGCACGGGGAAGGCCCCGGTCGCGCGGCGCGTGATCTCGCCGTAGATCTCGGGGTCGGTCGTGTACTCCCCGAGGCGGCAGGTCTTGCGGCTGCCGTGGTAGTCGCTGGACCCGGTGGTCAGCAGCCCGAGGTCGGCCGCCAGGCCGCGCAGGCGGGCCCGGGTGGCGGCGTCGTGGTCCATGTGGTCCACCTCGATGCCGTCCAGGCCCGCCGCCGCCAGCTCGGCCACCGCGCTCTCCGGTACGCACCGGCCGCGCTTGACCGCCGCGGGGTGCGCGAAGACGGTGACCCCGCCGGCCGCCTTGACCAGGCGTATGGCGTCGAAGGGGTCGAGCTCGTGCTTCCCGGCGTACGCCCGCCCGCCGTCGGCGAGCCACTGGGGCGTGAAGGCGTCCGAGACGGTGGGGACGACGCCCAGCTCGACGAGCGCGGTCGCGATGTGCGGCCGCCCCACGGAGCCGTCGCCGGCGATCCTGGCCACCTGCTCCCAGGTGATGTCCACGCCGAGCGCCCGGAGTTTGCCGACCATGGCCTGCGCGCGGGGGGTGCGGTCGTCCCGGACGAGCTCGCGCTCCCGGGCCAGCTCGGGCTCCAGCGGGTCGAAGAGGTACGCCAGCATGTGCAGCCCGACCCCGTCGAGCCGGCACGACAGCTCGGCCCCCGTCACCAGCGTCAGTCCGGCGGGAAGGGCGGCGAGCGCCCCGGCATGGCCGGCCACGGTGTCGTGGTCGGTCAGCGCCACCACGTCCAGTCCGGCCGCGGCGGCGCCCCGCACGAGCTCGGCGGGGGTGTCCGTACCGTCGGAGGCCGTGGAGTGGGCGTGCAGGTCGATGCGCACAGCCTGGCTCCATGGGTCGTACGTACGGGGGACGCTCCAGGATAACCGGGCCGGGGCTTCCCCCCGCTCGGCGCCGCCCGCCGGGTGCCCGCGCCCCGGTAGGGCGGCCGGCGGCTACGCCGGGCCGAGGACGCGCGGGCTCAGGGCCCCGCACGGCAGGAGCTCGATCTCGGCGCCCGCGTCGCGCAGGTCCGTCAGGACGAGCTCGTCGTACATCAGGAGGCCCGACTGCTCCGGCCAGACGATCGCCCAGAGCCACAGGCCCCGGGCCTCGCCGGCGAAGACGGCCCGGTCGTCGGGGGCTCCCTTGACGTGCCACAGCGGTGTCGGGCGGCCCGCCGCGACCACCTTGGCGTGCGGCGGCGCCGACACGTCGATGCCGGAGCCGGGGTCGGGGCCGTCGATGCCCGCGAAGTGCGCGCCCAGTCCCACACCCAGTTCCTCGGCGACCAGCAGCAGCTCGCCCATGCCGCCGAGCGGGCCGGGGCCCGAGCAGGCCACCGCCGTCGCCCGTCCCCCGCTGCGGTCGTCACCGGCGGAGGCGACCCCGGTGAACAGCCACCCCACGGGCAGCGGCCACGGCATCCACACCGGCACCCGCGTGCGGTGCACGACGACGCCCAGGCCCTCGACGCTGGGCGGGATGACGGGCTGCAGGGGGTGGACGGCGCCGTGGACCGCGCACTGCCAGGAGTCGGAGAAGAGACCGGGCGCTCTGACCCGGCCACCGCACTTCGGGCAACTCGGTTCGCCCCTCATGGAAAGCCACGCTCCTCCCCGCCCGGCGCCCCGTCAAGACGCGATCACCCGTCCGGGCTCAGTCCAGTGCGACTGCGGTACGCAGAGGGTCCCGCAGATCCGTGCCGCGCGCGAGCCAGCGTTCCTGGAGGGCGGCCGCGCCGTGCACCCGTTTCCAGGCCGCCTCGTTCGCCGTCATCGGCAGCAGCGGCAGGAAGCGCACCGGGTCCAGGGGCTCCTCCAGTTCCAGGTCCTCCACGAGTCCGCCCGGCTCCGCCACCAGGACGGAGCTGAACGGCGCCCCGTCCCAGAGCGGTTCGCCCACCTCCAGCGAGGCCCCCGGGGCCACGACCAGGCCCTCGACCTGCGGGGAGGCGGCCAGCACGGCGAGCGGCCGCAGGAGTTTGTCGGTGGGCGCCAGTGCGCCGCGCACCGTCAGCACGAGCTCGGCACGCGGGCCGCGGACGGGGTCGGCGACCACGGCGGTCGGATCGGTCATCGGGTGCGCGGACATCCCGAGGGTCGCGTACCGCACGAGGTCGCCCTCGGTGAAACGCAGTACCTCGATGCGGTCGGTGCCCAGGAAGGTGACGGCGGCGCGTGCGTCGGGTACGCCGAACGCGGTGCACAGCCTGGCCTCCACAAGGGCCAGAATTTCTGCCATGGAGTGAGCATAGAACTCGTATCCGCCGGGTAAAGGGCGGGTCCTGACCATCCGTCGGCTGTTAGTGTGGACAGCTGGTCGGGGTCGCAGGCAGCAGTGGCCCCCTCCAGCGGTAGCCGGGGGAGGCGGTTCGGTGCCCCTGGCGACAGGACGTCCCCCACGAGGGACCGGCCGGAGGAGGTGGGGCTGCGATGGACCGAAGTCGATCGTGCAGTACCAATCGCTCTTCCACTTCTGTGACGGGCGCCTCCCGCCCCCTTTGATCTCCTGATCAGTAGAAGAGCGACGGCAGAACGTTGTCCTCCCGTCCTGTTCCCTCCCTCTGCACGGGCCTGCCCTGTCACGGCGCGCCACCCGGAGGGGGCCTCCCACCCGCACGGTCCGCAGCCGTGCGCGCGAAGGAGCCTGCCATGTCGATGCTGCCCTACCTGCGTGCGGCCGTCCGTCCGTCGCTGCGCAAGCCCACCCCCTCACAACCCGGCTACGACACCACCCGCGACCCGTCGGCGACCAGCGCGGTGGTCGACTGCGCCGTGTACCGCGACGGGCGGCGCGTGCCGGGCCCCCTCCGCCTGACGCCGCGTGAGGCGATCCGCCGGGTCCGCGAGGACGGCGGCTTCGCCTGGATCGGCCTGCACGAACCGACCGGGGCGGAGTTCGCGGGGATCGCGGCCACCTTCGGGCTGCACCCGCTGGCCGTGGAGGACGCGGTGCACGCGCACCAGCGGCCGAAGCTGGAGCGCTACGACGACACCCTCTTCACCGTCTTCAAGACGATCCACTACGTCGAGCACGCAGAACTGACCTCCACCAGCGAGGTCGTGGAGACCGGCGAGGTGATGTGCTTCACCGGGCCGGACTTCGTCATCACCGTCCGGCACGGCGGCCAGGGCTCCCTCAAGGGCCTGCGCCACCGCCTCCAGGACGACCCGGACCTCCTGTCCAAGGGTCCTTCGTCGGTCCTGCACTCCATCGCCGACCACGTCGTCGACGGCTACGTCGCGGTCGCGTCGGCCGTGCAGGACGACATCGACGAGGTGGAGAGCGAGGTCTTCGCCGCCCCCGCCAAGGGTGCGGCGCGGCGCGGCGACGCGGGGCGCATCTACCAGCTCAAGCGAGAGGTGCTGGAGTTCAAGCGGGCGGTCTCGCCGCTGCTGCGTCCGATGGAGCTGCTGAGCGAGCGGCCGATGCGGCTGGTGGATCCCGGCATCCAGAAGTACTTCCGCGACGTCGCCGACCACCTGGCGCGGGTGCACGAGCAGGTGGTGGGCTTCGACGAGCTGCTGAACTCGATCCTCCAGGCCAATCTGGCGCAGGCGACGGTCGCCCAGAACGAGGACATGCGCAAGATCACGTCGTGGGCGGCGATCATCGCGGTGCCGACGATGATCTGCGGGGTGTACGGGATGAACTTCGAGCACATGCCCGAGCTCCAGTGGAAGTACGGCTATCCGATGGTGATGGCCTCGATCGTCGGCATCTGCTTCACCATCCACCGGGCGCTGCGCCGCCACGGCTGGCTCTGAGCGCCGGGGGGCCACCCCCTACCCTGTGCGCATGACTCTCAGCACGCGCGACCTGGCCCTCGTCGAGGAGGCCACGAAGAAGTCCGGTCTGATCTGGGTCCGCGGCGCCGGGGCCGACCGGGCCCTGTGGCACGCGTGGGTGGACGGCGCGGCGCACGTCCTGGGCGACGGGCCGGGCGAGCAGCCGTTCCCCGGCCTGGCCGACGGCGCGACCGCCGAGGTGACCGTGCGGAGCAAGGACAAGGGCGGCCGGCTGGTGGCCTGGACGGCGGCGGTACGGGAGCTGGCGCCCCGCGGCGAGGAGTGGGCGGCGGCGGTCGCCGAGCTGAAGGGCAAGCGGCTGAACGCGCCCGACGCGCAGGAGATGACCGAGCGGTGGGCGCGGGAGTGCCGGCTGCTGCGGCTGGAGCCGCGGGCCGTCCACGCGCAGCTGCCCGGCGGTTCGCTGGCCGCCGCTCCGCTTCCCTCGCCGGCGGTCACCCGCCGGCCGGTCCCGGCGGGTCTGCCGAAACTGCTGCTGAGGCGCGGGAAGGCGGCCCGCTAGCGGGCGGGACATCGGCACCGGTCCGCGGGCTCAGGGCTTCGTCGGGTCCGCTCCCTGGCCGGAGCCCTTGCTGGGGGCCGCGGCCGCGTCGCCGCCCTGGTCCTTGGTGGTGGGCAGCTGGGAGCCGTAGTCGACGGTCTGGTCCTGCGCGGGCGCTTCGAGCGGGAAGGTCTGGCCCCACTCCGCGAGTTCCACCCGGCCGGCGCCCCCCGCGCGCTCCATGAGCAGCGGGTACGGGGTGCCCTCCAGGGAGACCGCGAGCTTGCCGCCCTTGCCCGCCTCCGCCGTCACCTGGACCGCGCGGAGGTGTCCGACCTTGGTGTAGGAGCCCTTGGCGAGCTTGCCCTCCAGGCCCAGCAGGCCGTCCAGCAGGACGTCCATGTCGGTGAAGCCGCGGAACTGCTTGTAGGAGGGGTCACCCTCGGGCACCTTCACGTACTTGTCGCCGAGCTTGCCGGCCGAGTCGGAATCGCCCCAGAACGCGGCGCTCGCCTTCAGGTAGAGCTGCTCCCCCACCCGCAGCAGCTGGAAGGTGTCGTCCTTCGACTTCACCTCGCCGGAGCCGCCGTCCGACTTCAGCCGCATGTCCAGGGTGAAGGACGTGCCGCCGCTCACCAGCGTGCCCGACAGGTGCACCGAGTCGGCCTCCGTGGCGGCCGCCTTCGCCTTCTCCTCGATCTTGTCCGCCGAGAGCTTGCCGACGCCGTTGGTGCCCTTGTCGGGGTCCTCCCCGCAGCCCGTACCGGTGACGGCGAGGCCCGCGCACAACACACCGATCAAGGCGGCCCGGCGCAGCCGTGCGGGGGGGAAGTAGGCGGTCACGTGCGGGTGCCTCTCGTCGTCGTGGGCGGGCAGCAGGCAGCGTACCCGGCCGTGGACGCGGCGCCCCCGGCCCCCCGCGGGGTCCCCGGCCGGACGGCCCCACCAGGACGCTTGCCCGGGGCACGGGCTAGCCTGAGGGGCGGCAGGACTGTTGATTGACGCTCTAGGAGGCGCTCGGATGGCTGCAGGCGCCCCGCGGATCTTCGTCTCGCATCTGTCGGGTGTGCCCGTGTTCGACCCCAACGGCGACCAGGTCGGCCGGGTCCGCGACCTCGTCGCGATGCTGCGCGTCGGCGGCCGCCCGCCGCGACTGCTGGGACTGGTCGTCGAGGTGGTCAGCCGGCGGCGCATCTTCCTGCCGATGACCCGGGTCACGGGGGTGGAGTCCGGGCAGGTCATCACCACCGGCGTGGTCAACATGCGGCGCTTCGAGCAGCGGCCCACCGAGCGGCTGGTCCTCGGTGAGCTGCTGGACCGCCGGGTGCAGCTGGTCGCGGACGGCGCGGAGGCCACCGTCCTGGACGTCGCCATCCAGCAGCTGCCGGCCCGCCGGGACTGGGAGATCGACAAGATCTTCGTGCGCAAGGGCAAGGGCGGGGCGCTGCGCCGGCGCGGCGAGACCCTGACGGTGGAGTGGTCGGCGGTCACGGGCTTCTCGCTGGAGGAGCACGGGCAGGGCGCGGAGAACCTGGTGGCCACCTTCGAGCAGATGCGTCCGGCCGACGTGGCGAACGTGCTGCACCACCTGTCGCCGAAGCGGCGTGCCGAGGTGGCCAGTGCCCTCGACGACGACCGGCTCGCCGACGTCATGGAGGAGCTGCCCGAGGACGAGCAGGTCGAGATCCTGGGCAAGTTGAAGGAGGAGCGCGCCGCCGACGTCCTGGAGGCGATGGACCCCGACGATGCGGCCGACCTGCTCTCCGAGCTCCCTGAGGACGACAAGGAGCGACTGCTGACGCTGATGCAGCCGGACGACGCGGCCGACGTGCGGCGTCTGATGTCCTATGAGGAGCGGACGGCGGGCGGTCTGATGACCACCGAGCCGATCGTGCTGCGGCCGGACGCGACGGTCGCGGACGCGCTGGCCCGCGTACGGCAGGCGGACCTGTCGCCGGCGCTGGCGGCGCAGGTGTACGTGTGCCGGCCGCCGGACGAGACGCCGACGGGGAAGTACCTGGGCACGGTGCACTTCCAGCGGCTGCTGCGGGACCCGCCGTTCACCCTGGTCAGCTCGATCGTGGACACCGGTCTGCCGCCGCTGCGGCCGGACGCCTCGCTGCCGGTGGTCACCAGCTACCTCGCCGCCTACAACATGGTCGCGGTGCCGGTGGTCGACGAGAGCGGTTCGCTGCTGGGCGCGGTGACGGTGGACGACGTGCTGGACCACCTGCTGCCGGACGACTGGCGGGAGACGGACTTCCATTCCGAGGAGGCCGTCAGTGGCCACTGACCGGGGGCGCGGCGAGCAGGCGCGCGAGCGGCGGCGCGAGCAGATCCGCGAGCGGCGCGAGCAGGCGCGGCTGCAGGCGCGCGAGCACGGGCTCGCGGCGGAGGCGGCCGAACGTTTCGCCGAGCGCGCGGCGAAGTCGGGCCCCGGCTCGGGGGCGAGTGCGCTGACGCGGTCGAGGGTCCGCCTGGACCAGCCGAAGGCGCCGCGCCGCTCGCTGCTGCCCGAATACGACCCCGAGGCCTTCGGGCGGCTCTCGGAGCGGGTGGCGCGCTTCCTCGGCACGGGGCGCTTCATCGTCTGGATGACGATCGTCATCATCGCCTGGGTGCTGTGGAACATCTTCGCGCCGGAGCACCTGCGGTTCGACCAGTACCCCTTCATCTTCCTGACGCTGATGCTCTCCCTCCAGGCCTCCTACGCCGCTCCGCTGATCCTGCTGGCGCAGAACCGGCAGGACGACCGCGACCGCGTCAACCTGGAGCAGGACCGCAAGCAGAACGAGCGCTCCATCGCCGACACGGAGTACCTGACGCGGGAGATCGCGGCGCTGCGGATGGGTCTGGGCGAGGTCGCCACCCGCGACTGGATCAGGTCCGAGTTCCAGGACCTGATCAAGGAGATGGACGAGCGGCGGCTCTTGGCGCCGGAACGTGACGAAGGCGACCGCTGACGGCCTTACCGGAGCCGTGCTACCGAGCCGTACCATCGGTGCATGGCTACCGACACAACCCCCGCCGACGCCGCCGCCGTGCCCGATCAGGACGCGGTCCTGGACGCGCTGGCGACGGTGAACGACCCCGAGATCCACCGGCCGATCACCGAACTCGGCATGGTGAAATCGGTGGAGATCGGCGACGGCGGCGCGGTCGCGGTCACCGTGTACCTGACCGTGTCGGGCTGCCCCATGCGCGAGACCATCACCAAGAACGTCACCGAGGCCGTCGAGCGCGTCGCCGGCGTCACCTCGGTCGCCGTCACGCTGGACGTGATGAGCGACGCGCAGCGCAAGGAGCTGGCGGCGGCGCTGCGCGGCGGGACCGCCGAGCGCGAGGTGCCCTTCGCCCAGCCCGGCTCGCTGACCCGCGTGTACGCGGTCGCCTCGGGCAAGGGCGGCGTCGGCAAGTCCTCGGTCACGGTCAACCTGGCCGCGGCGATGGCGGCGGACGGCCTGAAGGTCGGCGTGGTCGATGCGGACATCTACGGTCACAGCGTGCCGCGCATGCTGGGCGTCGAGGGCCGGCCCACCCAGGTCGAGAACATGATCATGCCGCCGTCGGCGCACGGCGTGAAGGTCATCTCCATCGGCATGTTCACCCCGGGCAACGCCCCGGTCGTGTGGCGCGGTCCGATGCTGCACCGGGCGCTCCAGCAGTTCCTGGCGGACGTGTTCTGGGGTGACCTGGACGTCCTGCTGCTGGACCTGCCGCCGGGCACCGGTGACATCGCGATCTCGGTGGCCCAGCTGGTGCCCAATGCCGAGATCCTGGTCGTCACCACCCCGCAGCAGGCGGCGGCCGAGGTCGCCGAGCGGGCCGGTTCGATCGCCGTGCAGACCCACCAGAAGATCGTCGGTGTCGTGGAGAACATGTCGGGCATGCCGTGCCCGCACTGCGACGAGATGGTGGACGTCTTCGGCTCGGGCGGCGGCCAGAAGGTCGCCGACGGGCTGACCAAGACGGTCGGCGCGAGCGTGCCGGTGCTCGGTTCGATCCCGATCGACGTGCGCCTGCGCGAAGGCGGCGACGACGGCACGCCCGTGGTGCTGTCCGACCCGGACTCCCCGGCCGGCGCGGCCCTGCGGGCGATCGCGGGCAAGCTGGGCGGCCGTGCGCGCGGCCTGTCGGGCATGTCGCTGGGCATCACCCCGCGCAACAAGTTCTGATCTGCCACGGTTACGCGAAGGGCGCCGCTCGCCGAGCGGCGCCCTTCGCGTAGCCCCCGTGACCCGGCCGCGTGCCTACTCGTAGGCGGACAGGTCGCCGATGACGCAGAAGCCGAGGCCGTAGGCGCTCATGCCGCGCCCGTACGCGCCCAGGTGCACGCCCTGCGCGGTGGAGCCGGCCAGGACCCAGCCGAACTCCGACTCGCGGTAGTGGAACGTCGTGGGCTCCCCGTCGACCGGCAGGGACAGCGTCGACCAGTCCTCGCCCTGGAGGTCGTCGGCGAGCTCCCAGGCGGCCTCGGTCTGCTGGTCGAGCCAGTCGCTGCGCAGCGCGTGGTCCATCTGGCCGGGCCAGCTGTAGGCCAGCAGCCCGGAGCCCGCCAGCCAGGCGGCGGACGCGACCGAGGTGGCTTCCAGGGTGCCGGTGCCGTCGGCGCTGCGGCGCACGGGGTTGCTGGCCACGGTGACGACCACCGCGAAGCGTTCCTTCTCGCCGGTGGCGAGCTCGCCGCGGGCGGAGGGCTCGTCGCCGTGGCCGGTGGATCCGTGCTCGACGGTTCCGTCGGCGGCGGCGCCGACCTGCATGAGCCAGCGGCGGCCCGTGAAGGCGCCGTCCAGCCCGTACCAGGGGAAGTCCGCGGCCAGGAACCCCTCGGCCGTCCGGCGGCCCACCGGACGGCCGAGGGGTTCCTGGGGCTGCGCGGGGGTGCTGGCCCGCGCTTCCTGGGCGGGTGCGGCGGATGCGGCGGCCGGGGCGGGTGCCTCGGCGGTCTGCGCCCCTACCCGGCTACTGCTCGTCGTCTCCATCTGAACGGCCTCTCGTTCCTCGGGTCCGAAGCGGCCCTCCCCCACGCTTCACCGGGGGGACCCCCGTCCTCGGGCGTCCTGGATCCGGACTCATGGAGGATAGCCATCCGACCCGGGATCACCGGGCAGGCCGCGCTCAGGTGGCGTCGGCGTCGAAACGGGAACGCTGGTCGGCGACGGGCGCGGCGGGCTTCTTCAGCAGGTCCGCACCGGTGGCGGCGACGGGCGCGGCGGCCTGGCCGCCGCCGGGCGCCGGGCCCGGCTCCTTGCCGTTGACGGCGTCGGTGACGTCGTTCAGCTCCTTGCGGAGGTCGAAGCTGCTGCGGAGCTCCTTGAGGTCCTCGTTCTCGGTCAGCTGCTTGCGGATGAAGTTCTTCGGGTTCAGGTCCTCGAACTCGAAGTCCTTGAACTCCGGTCCCAGTTCGGACCGGATGTCCTGCTTGGCGCTGTCCGAGAACGCGCGGATCTTCCGGATCACGCCCGTGACGTCCTGGATGACCTTGGGCAGCTTGTCCGGGCCGAAGATGAGGATGGCGAGCACCACGATCGTGACCAGTTCGAGTGCGCCTATGTCGTTGAACACCTTGCCGCTCCTCGGCTCTCTTCACTTCGGGCCCCGACACACGGTACCCGGCGTTCTCCGCGGGCCCGTACCTGCGTACCGCCCCGATACCGCTTTCACCCGGACGTCACCGCCCGCTCACGAGCCGTTCGCCGATCCGAGCACCAGTTCCAGGGTGCGCTCCCGGCCCTCCCGCAGCACGGTCAGCGTCAGCGGATCGCCCGGCCGGTGGGCCCTGACCTTGATGATCAGCTCGTCGGCGCCCCGTACGCGTCGGCCGTCCACCTTGGTGATCACATCCCCGGCCCGGACCCCGGCCCGGGCTGCGGGCCCGTCGGCGACCACGGCGGGCTTGCCGTCCTCGCCCTTCTCGCCGACGCGGGCTCCATCGCCCGTGTACTGCATGTCGAGGGTGACCCCGAGGACGGGGTGCGTGGCGCGGCCGGTGCGGATCAGCTCCTCGGCGACCCGCTTGCCCTGGTTGACCGGGATGGCGAAGCCGAGGCCGATGGAGCCTCCCTGGCGCGTCGGGTCGTCCTTGTCGGCTCCCCGGATCGCGCTGTTGATGCCGACCACGTGCGCCTCGGCGTCGAGGAGCGGGCCGCCGGAGTTCCCCGGGTTGATCGGGGCGTCGGTCTGCAGGGCGTCGACGTAGCTGATGTCGCTGCCGTCGCCCTTGTCGCCGCCCGCGGTGACGGGCCGCCCGGTGGCGCTGATGATCCCGGCGGTGACGGTGTTGGACAGGTCGAACGGGGCGCCGATGGCCACCACCGGGTCGCCGACCTTCACGTTCTCGGAGTTGCCGAGGCTCAGGGGCCGCAGCCCGCGCACACCGCCGACCTTGACCACGGCGAGGTCGTAGCCCGAGTCGCGGCCCACCAGCTCGGCCGTGACGCTCTCGCCGGTGCTGAAGGTGACCGCTATCTCCCCGGCGCCGGCGACCACGTGGTTGTTGGTCAGGATGTGCCCCTGCGCGTCCAGGACGAACCCGGTGCCGGTGCCGCTGCCCGTCGTGCCGCGCACGTGCAGGGTGACCACCCCGGGCAGGGCGGTGGCCGCGATGCCGGCGACGGACTCGGGCGCGCGGCCCTGGTCACGGGCGGCGGCGGCCTGGGGCAGTTCCAGGCGGGTGTTGCTCTGGCGCTCTGCGAGCACGCCGAGGTATCCGCCGGCGCCGCCTGCGAGCAGGGCCGTCGCCGCGGCGAAGACCGCCACGTGCCACAGCCGGAAGCCGGCGCCGGGCCGGCCCCGGTCCACGGCCTGCAACGGCCGGACGTCCCACGGGTCGTAGCGCACCCCGGGGCCCGGCACCGGGGCGTGGTCCTCCTGCTGCGGCTCCTGCCCGGGGGCGCCGCTGCCGCCCTCGTCCCGGGGTGGGGGCACCCCTGCGCGGCGGGTGTCCGCCGCGGGCTCGGGCCGGCTCCACCACTGTGGAGCCGGATCGGTCTGCTGCCTGTCGGTCATGGGCGCTCCCCGCGTACCTCTGCGCATGTGCCGCAGATTCAACCAGGTCGGGGGTCAGCGCAGCAGGGAGACCGGACGGGCCGACGCCGCAGGAGAGGGACGCAGCGGCGGCAACGGGGTCGCGAGGGTCGACAGGAGGCTCGGAACGGCGGCCGGGGTCGGCATCCGGTCGCGGGCGGAGGCATCGGCCACGGACACGGCGGGGCCGGGCCGGGAGGCGGGTGCGGGGACGTCGCCCCGCGCGTTGGGATCCACCGTCTCCAGCGGCAGCGCGCCGCCCAGCGCGATCGCGGCCAGCGACACGGCGCCCGCGGCGACGAAGGCGAACCGGCGGCGCGGGCGGCCCACCTCGTGGATCCGGAAGCCCTCCTGCGGCGCCGGGGAGGCCGCCGTGGGCAGGGCGTAGGCGAACGCCTCGAAGGGGTCGGCTCCGGCGGAGCCCTTCGCTCCGACGGGGCCGGACGGCCCGTCGGGGCCGCCGGCCGGCAGTCCCTGGAGCCGGGCGAGCAGCCCGGCGGACAGCGGCGGCGGCGCGCTCTCCACGAACATGGTCTTCAGGCGGCGCTGGGCATCGGCTTCCGCCTTGCACCGGGCACAGGTGGCCAGGTGGGCCAGGACCCGCTCGCGCGCATCGTCCTTCAGTTCCCCGTCCACCAGGGCGGCGAGCCGGTCGCCCAGGTGCTGTTCGGCGGGGGACGGACCGACTCCGCTCACTCCGTCCCACCCTCTCCGCCGGCGCCCGGCACGCCCACCGCCACTCCCGCCAGCGCGCGCTGCTCCGCGCGGGCCTCGGGAGACCGGTGCTTGAGTGCCTTGCGCAGGTGCGAACGGCCGCGGTGGATACGGCTGCGCACGGTACCGAGCTTCACGCCGAGCGTGGCGGCGATCTCCTCGTAGGACAGTCCTTCGATGTCACACAGCACCACGGCGGCGCGGAACTCGGGGGCGAGGGTGTCCAGCGCCTGCTGGACGTCCGCGTCGAAGTGCGTGTCGTGCAGGACCTGCTGCGGGGACGGCTCGCGGCTGGGCAGCCGCTCGGCGGCGTCGTCGGCGAGCGCGTCGAAGCGGATCCGCTGCTTGCGGCGGACCATGTCCAGGAACAGGTTCGTGGTGATGCGGTGCAGCCAGCCCTCGAACGTGCCGGGCGTGTAGGTGGACAGCGACCGGAAGACGCGGACGAAGACCTCCTGCGTCAGGTCCTCGGCATCGTGCTGGTTGCCGGTCAGGCGATAGGCGAGACGGTAGACCCGTGCACTGTGCGTGCTGACGATCTCCTCCCACGTGGGAGGCGTCCACGCCTGCGAGCCCGCATCGGCGGCAAAGGTCGCGGTGGTTGCGGTGTCGGCGGTGTGGAAACGGTCAGCAATGACGGTCACGGATTTCGGCTCACCCGCCGACCAGAAGAGGCGTCTCAGTACGCCCCCACGATCCACAGGCGCAGCCGCACCTCCCCTGTCGGCTCTGGTGGTGTCCAGTGGAGTCCCTACCATAGCCACCCCCTCCGTCAGCTCCGTATAAGCGTTTTTGCATGAACTTTGCACGGGTCCGGGCTCCGGAGCGGTCCGGGGCTGTCGATCTGCCCGGCACCGTCCCTTCTTATCCCGCCCACACCCCTCACAACGCCCGGTCCCATCTGCGGGTTCCCGACGCCAGCGGATACAGTCACCGTTGCGCCAACTATGGGGACAGGAGAGGGTCATTACCGGCAACCGGCAGACGAGCTGGGCGTTCGCCGACGCGTTTGTCGCCGAGGACGACGCTCTGCGATGGGCCCGTGACCGGTCCAGGGAAGCGGGCCTGCGCTCCGTCTCCCCCGGCACCGGGGCCGCGCTGCGCCTGCTCGCCGCGACCGCGGACGCCAAGGCGGTCGCCGAGATCGGCACCGGGACCGGTGTTTCCGGCATCCACCTGCTCCACGGGATGCGCCCCGACGGAGTGCTGACCACGGTGGACCCCGAAGGGGACCGGCAGGCCTTCGCCCGCCAGGCCTTCCGCGCCGCCGGCTTCGCGGGCAACCGCGCGCGCTTCATCCCCGGCCGGGCGCTCGACGTACTGCCCCGCCTCGCCGACGGCGGGTACGACCTCGTCTTCTGCGACGGCGACCCGGCCGAGTCCCTCGACTACCTCGCCGAATCGTTGCGTCTGCTGCGGCCCGGGGGGCTGGTGTGCTTCGAGGGGGTCTTCTCCGACGGCCGTACGGTCGACTCGACGGCCCAGGCCGTGGAGGTGCTGCGCGTGCGGGAGCTGCTGCGCAGCGTCCGGGAGAGCCCGGCCTTGGAGGCCGCCCTGCTCCCGGTGGGCGACGGCCTGCTGTGCGCCGTGCGGCGCTGACGCCGTCGCCGGCCGCACCGGGCGCGCGGACCGGGGGCCCGCGGTCGGCCCGGCGGGGTCCGGCGGCGCGTCTTCCTCGGCGGTCACTGCGACCGACCCGGCCCGGCCCCGGACGCAACGCTGCCCCGACCGCTCGTCGCGGTCGGGGCAGCGCAGAGAATGCAGGTGGTGAAGTGCGGTCAGCTCCCCCGGGGGGTCAGCCGACGACCTTCTTCAGGGCGTCACCCAGGGCGTCCGCCTCGTCCGGGGTCAGCTCGACGACGAGCCGACCGCCGCCCTCGAGCGGTACGCGCATGACGATGCCCCGCCCCTCCTTGGTGACCTCGAGCGGGCCGTCGCCCGTCCGCGGCTTCATGGCCGCCATGCTCGTTCCCCTTCCTGAAACCAGCTCATCGTCAGCCGACGGCCCCATTCAGGCGCCTAGTACCCGGCATCGAACACATTGCTTCCCAGCCATTATCCCGCATGTCAGGACCCGATGACCAACATCACCCGGGAACGGTTGGGCAACGCGCTCGGCCAAAACCACTCATTTCGGGGACCCGCCTGCGATACTTCGCCGCCGCCTCCCGGGAACGGCCTCCGGTTTCTTTGACGCACATCACATGTGCACGTCCCGCCCCGTCCGCCATGCTGGCCCTTGCACCGGCCGGTACCGGCCGGTAGCCATCCCGCGACGAAGGGGGACCCCCCGCCATGGCCGACAGCGTGCTCTACGAAGTGACCGACGGACTCGCCACCATCACGATCAACCGTCCGGACGCGATGAACGCGATGAACACCGAGGCCAAGGTCGCGCTGCGCGACGCGGTCCGGGCGGCGGCCGGGGACACCGCGGTCCGCGCCGTCCTGCTGACCGCCGCCGGCGACCGGGCCTTCTGCGTGGGCCAGGACCTCAAGGAGCACATCGGGAACCTGGCGGCCGACCGCGAGACCGGTTCCCGCCTGACGATGAGCACCGTCGCCGAGCACTACAACCCCATCGTGCGGGCGCTCACCGAGATGCCGAAGCCGGTGGTGGCCGCGGTGAACGGCGTCGCGGCCGGGGCGGGCTTCGGTTTCGCGCTGGCCGCGGACTTCCGGGTCGTCGCCGACACCGCCTCCTTCACCACCTCGTTCGTCGGGGTGGCGCTGACCGCCGACTCCGGGGTCTCGTGGACCCTGCCCCGCCTGATCGGCGCCTCCCGCGCCAGTGACCTGCTGCTCTTCCCGCGCTCGGTGAAGGCGCAGGAGGCGTACGAGCTCGGCATCGCCAACCGCCTGGTGCCCGCCGGTTCCCTGCGCGCCGAGGCCGAGTCCGTCGCCCGGGCCCTGGCCTCGGGCCCCACGGTCGCCTACGCGGCGCTGAAGGAGTCCCTGGCCTACGGCGCCTCGCACTCCCTCGCCGAGTCGCTGGAGCGCGAGGACGTCCTGCAGACCCGCGCGGGGGCCTCCGAGGACCACTCCATCGCCGTGCAGGCCTTCCTGGCGAAGCAGCCGCCGCGGTACCTGGGCCGCTGAACCACCCGCCCGCGGCGGGCAGTGCCGTCCGTCCCGCGGACCCGGACCCGCACCTCCGCGGACGGCCCCGCCGCGGCCCGGCTCAGGCCGGGTCGCGCGCGGCGCGGTCCGCCAGGTCGCGCGAGGCGCAGTCCGCCAGGTGGTCGTTGACCAGGCCGCAGGCCTGCATCAGGGCGTAGGCGGTCGTGGGCCCCACGAACCGGATGCCGGCCTTCTTCAGGGCCTTGGCCAGGGCGGCCGACTCCGGGGTGACCGCGGGGACCTGGGTGAGCGCCCGCGGGGCCGGGCCGGGCTCCTGCGGGGCGTGGGACCAGATCAGGGCGTCCAGCTCGCCCGGCTGCCAGCCCGCCAGGACCTTCGCGTTGGCGAGCGTCGCCTCGATCTTGGCCCGGTTGCGGATGATCCCCTCGTCGGCGAGCAGCCGCTCGGTGTCCCCTTCTCCGAAGGCGGCGACCGCCTCGATGCGGAAGTCGCAGAAGGCCTTACGGAATCCCTCCCGGCGGCGCAGGATCGTCAGCCAGGACAGCCCCGACTGGAAGGCCTCCAGGCACAGCCGCTCGTACAGCGCGTCGTCGCCGTGGACGGGGCGGCCCCACTCGCCGTCGTGGTAGGCGACGTAGTCCTCGGTGGACAGCGCCCAGGGGCAGCGCAGCAGCCCGTCCGCGCCCGCCATTGCAGCGCTCACCGCTGCTCACCCTTGCCCAGGTCGACGTGCCCGGGCGCCTCCGCCGGCCCGGAGGGCGCGTCCGCGGGGGCGCCGCCGCGGGTGCCCGCGGAGCCGTCCTCGGGGGTGGCGGGGGTGCGCGCCGCGGCCGTCAGCTGCGCGATCCGCGCGTCCCGCTCGGCGAGTTCCGCCGCGAGCCGTTCCAGTACGTCGTCGACCTCGGCCATCCGGTAGCCGCGCGGCGCGACCGGCAGCCGCAGCGCGTCGATGTCCTCCCGCACGACGGGCCGGGTCTCCGGCAGCGCGTCGGCCACCCGGTCCGGCTCCGCTTCCGGCAGGACGGCCTGCGAGCCGCCTCCGATCACCGCCAGGGTGACCGCTGCCACGACCACGACCAGCGCGATCATCAAGAAGAAGAACACGATCAACTCCCCTGAGAGACTCCGGCCACCAGGTTAAGGTCGCTGGCGAGGCGCGAGGGCCGCCGAAGGAGGAAAGAGCAGGATGCTGCGACTGGGCAGGCGCGAGTTCGACACCCACGAGCCGGTGATCATGGCCATCGTGAACCGGACTCCGGACTCCTTCTACGACCGGGGTGCGACGTTCCGCGACGAGCCCGCGCTGGAGCGGGTCGAGCAGGCCGTCGCCGAGGGCGCCGCGATCATCGACATCGGCGGGGTCAAGGCGGGCCCGGGCGAGCACGTGGACGCGGCCGAGGAGGCCCGGCGCACGGTCGGCTTCGTCGCCGAGGTCCGCCGCCGCCACCCGGACGTGGTGATCAGCGTGGACACCTGGCGGCACGAGGTCGGCGAGGCCGTGTGCGAGGCCGGCGCGGACCTGCTGAACGACGCGTGGGGCGGGGTGGACCCGGAGCTGGCCGTGGTCGCCGCCCGGTACGGCGCCGGACTGGTGTGCACCCACGCGGGCGGCGCCGAGCCGCGCACCCGGCCGCACCGGACCGCCTACGAGGACGTGATGGAGGACATCCTGCGCGTGACGGTCGGGCTCGCGGAGCGGGCGGTCGCGCTGGGCGTGCGCCGGGACGCGGTCATGATCGATCCGGGGCACGACTTCGGGAAGAACACCCGCCACTCGCTGGAGGCCACGCGCCGGCTGGAGGAGATGACGCGGACGGGCTGGCCGGTGCTGGTCTCGCTGTCGAACAAGGACTTCGTCGGCGAGACCCTCGACAGGCCGGTCAAGGAGCGCCTGCTGGGCACCCTGGCCACGACGGCCGTCTCGGCCTGGCTGGGCGCCCGGGTCTACCGCGTCCACGAGGTCGCGGAGACCAGGCAGGTCCTGGACATGGTGGCCTCGATCCAGGGCCACCGGCCCCCGGCGGTCGCCCGCCGCGGCCTGGCCTGACCGCCCGGCGCCGTACGGACGGCGCCGTACGGGCGGCGCGGGCGGGGCGGGTCGTGCGCGCCGCGTGCGCCCTGCGCCGCGCTTGCGAGACGAGCGGCGGCCCCGGACGGCCCGGGCGGTGAGGCGGGGCCCCGAAACCGGGCGCAGGGGCGGGGGCCCGGCACGGGCCGGGCGCAGGGGCGGGGGCTCAGGCGGAGCCGGACCGGACCGGAGACCCGGCCCCGCCCGCCTGGCGGCCCGCTAGTCGCCGGTCTCCCGGGCCGCCTCTTCGGTGGCGGCGAGGACGGCCCGCTCGTTCGTGCCCTCCCCGACCTCCTTGCTGACCAGCGTCACCGCTTCCTCCACGTCGTCCGTGACGTGGAAGAGCATCAGGTCGAACTCGGACGCCTTGCCCTGCGCGATCACCGTGTTCTTCAGCCAGTCGATCAGACCGCCCCAGTACTCCGTGCCGAACAGCACGATCGGGAACCGGGTGATCTTCCGGGTCTGGACCAGGGTCAGCGCCTCGAACATCTCGTCCAGCGTGCCGAGGCCGCCGGGCAGGACCACGAAGCCCTGGCTGTACTTCACGAACATCGTCTTGCGGACGAAGAAGTAGCGGAAGTTCAGGCCGAGGTCGACGTGCTCGTTCAGTCCCTGCTCGAAGGGGAGCTCGATGCCGAGGCCGACCGAGATGCCGCCCGCCTCGCGGGCGCCCTTGTTGGCCGCCTCCATCGCGCCCGGACCGCCGCCGGTGATCACGGCGAAGCCGGCGTCGACGAGCGCGCGCCCGATCCGCACGCCCGCGTCGTACTCCGCCGATCCCACCGGGGTACGGGCCGATCCGAACACGCTGATCGCCGGCGGCAGCTCCGCCAGCGTGCCGAACCCCTCGATGAACTCCGACTGGATGCGCAGGACCCGCCAGGGATCGGTGTGCACCCACTCGGAGGGCCCGTCCGAATCCAGCAGCCGCTGGTCCGTCGTGCTGCCGCCCGCCTGGAGCTGGCTCCGCCTCCTCAGCACCGGCCCGAGCTGCTGCTCCTCGGGCCGACGAGCGTACCCGCCGGGATTGCCGTGGTTGCCCATGATGTGCTCCCTCCTGCTGATCGTTGGATCAGGGTAGGCGCACAGAGGTGACGAGAAGCGGAATTCAGGAGGTCAGCCAGGCGCGGAGTCGCTCCTCGCAGTGCAGGATCGCCTTCGTCCCCACGCGTTCGTCGACCTTGTGGGCCAGCAGGGCGTCGCCCGGGCCGTAGTTGACCGCCGGGACACCGAGCGCGCTGAAGCGCGACACGTCCGTCCAGCCGAACTTCGGCATGGCGTGGCCCCCGACGGCCTCCATGAAGGCCGCGGCGGCCGGGTGGGACAGGCCGGGGAGGGCGCCGGGCGAGGAGTCGTCGACCACGAAGGCGTCGATGTCGCAGTCCGCGAAGACCTCGCGGACGTGGGCCAGCGCGTCGGCCTCGGTGCGGTCCGGGGCGTAGCGGAAGTTGACCGTCACCGTGCACGCGTCCGGGATGACGTTGTTGGCGACGCCGCCCTCGATGCGGACGGCGTTGAGGCCCTCGTGGTACTCCAGGCCGTCGATGACGGGCCGGCGCGGCTCGTAGGCCGCCAGCTTCGCCAGGATCGGGCCGGCGGAGTGGATGGCGTTGGAGCCCATCCAGCTGCGCGCGGAGTGGGCCCGCTCTCCCCTGGTGCGCAGCAGGACCCGCAGGGTGCCCTGACAGCCGCCCTCGACCTCGGCGTTGGAGGGCTCCAGGAGCACGGCGAAGTCCCCGGTGAGCCAGTCGGGGTGGGCGGCGGCGACCTTGCCGAGGCCGTTGAGGTCGGCCGCGACCTCCTCCTGGTCGTAGAAGACGAAGGTGAGGTCGCGGTTGGGCTCGGGGACGGTGGCCGCGATGCGCAGTTGTACGGCGACCCCGGACTTCATGTCGGTCGTGCCGCAGCCCCACAGGACGTCGTCCTCGTCGAGGCGGGAGGGGACGTTGTCGGCGATCGGCACGGTGTCGAGGTGGCCGGCGAGCACGACGCGCTCGCCGCGGCCCAGGTGCGTGCGGGCGACGACGTTGTTGCCGAGGCGGTCCACGGTCAGGTGCGGCAGGGTCCGCAGCGCGTGTTCCACGAGGTCGGCGAGTACCTTCTCGTCGCCGCTCACGGACGGGATGTCGACGAGCCGGGCGGTCAGCTCGGCGGCGTCCAGGGTGAGGTCCAGCTCGGATGGGGACATGGACCCGACCCTAACCCCACGGGCCGCGGCGCGGCCCGCCCGTCCGGCCGCCGGACGCGTCATATGCCTCAAGTACGGTGGGCCGCGTGTCCGAGATCCGTGATCCCCGCCCCCGTCGCCGCAGGCCGCTGCGCGTCGCCGTCGGTCTGCTCGTCCTGCTCGGGGTGATCGGCTACTTCGTGGTCCAGAAGTACTCCGACGGCGGCGCGGGAGCCCCGCACTGCACGGCGGCGGCTACCGGCGCCGCGGGATCGGGATCCGCCACCGCGGTGCAGACGTACGAGATGAGCCCGGAACAGGCGGCGAACGCGGCGACGATAACCGCCGTCGGCATCTCCAAGGGGCTGCCGGACCGGGCGGTGACGATCGCGCTGGCGACGGCGATGCAGGAGTCGGCGCTGCGCAACCTCGACCACGGCGACCGGGATTCGCTGGGCCTGTTCCAGCAGCGCCCCTCGCAGGGCTGGGGCACGGCGGAGCAGATCATGGACCCGGTGTACTCGGCCGGGATCTTCTACGACCGCCTGGTCGACGTGCCCGGCTACTCGCGGCTGCCGCTGACGGTGGCGGCGCAGAAGGTGCAGCGCAGCGGCTTCCCGCAGGCGTACGCCAAGCACGAGACGGACGCGTCGGTGCTGACGGCGGCCTTCGGCGAGAACGGCACGCTGTCCTGCTCGGGTCCGGCGCCGCTGCAGGGCGATCCGGAGAAGGTCAGGACGGAACTGGGCCGGGCCTTCGGCAAGGAGGCCGTGGGCGGGGTGCGGGGCGGTGAGCCGGCCGGACGGACGGAGGCCGGCGGCACCGGTGGCAGCGGCAGCGGCAGCGGCAGCGGTGGATCCGGCCGCGGCGGGCCGAGTGCGGCCGGCGGATCCGGTGAGGCCGAGATCAGTCTGCGGCTGAAGCGGGACGGCGGGCCGGGCGAGCAGCGCCGGGGCCGGGCGATGGCGCACTGGGCGGTGGCCCGGTCACAGGAGCTGGGCATCTCCCGGGTCTCGTACGACCTGTCGTCCTGGGTCGCGGGCCGCCAGGGCGGCCAGTGGCGGCCCACCGCCGGCGGCGGAACCAAGGGCGGCCGCACGGACCCCATGGGCCCGGTGCCGGACGAGGTGCGGATCTTCATCGCCCGCTGAGACCCGGTCGCGCGTGCGAAGGGGTCACTCCTGCGGGGGTGGCGTGCGCCGGCGCCCCCAGGGGTCACGGACGGACAGAAGGCCAGGTCGGCGGGGAATCAATGCGCTTGTCGCGGAAGCCGATTAAACGATGCGTTACCCATCCTTTACCCGTCCTGTCCGCAACTCCACCCGGGTCCCGAGCGGTTGTACACGGCGTACTCAGCCGCTACCGCTTAGGAGCATCATGTCCCTCCCCCTGACCCGTCGGATCGCCCGTGCCGCGCTGCTCGTCGCAGCCGGGGCAGCGCCCGTGGTCGGTGCGGCCGGCGCGGCCAGCGCTGCGGGCCTGGAGTCCGTGCCGCAGCTGGGCGCGCTCACCGCCCCTGACGCCACGGGCGCCACGGGCGCCACGGGTGACGCCGCCGCCGTCGCCGGCGACACCGCGGCCGCGGCCACCGGTACCGTCGCCAAGGCCCTCCCCGCCGCTCCGGCCCCCGATGTGGCCGCCACCGCGGGCGGCCTCCTCGGCGGCCTGCCGGCCGCCAAGGACCTGCCGGTGCGCGAGCTGCCCGCGGGCGACGCCCTGCCCGGCGGCGTCGCGGGTGGCCTGCCGGGCGGTCTGCCCGACGGCCTGCCCGGCGGTCTCGCGGGCGGTCTGCCGCTGGGCGGCTGATCACCGCGGGAACACCGAGGGGGCCGGGAGCACGAACTCCCGGCCCCCTCGGGCTTGTCCCGCGCAGACCCGCCGGGCCCGGTCAGCCCAGGCGCTTGACCGCCGCCTCGACGCGCTCATCGGTGGCGGTGAAGGCGACGCGCACGAACCGGGCGCCCGCCTCGCCGTAGAAGTCGCCCGGTGCGACGAGGATGCCCAGCTCCGCGAGGTGGGCGACGGTGTCCCAGCAGGGCTCGTCCCGGGTCACCCAGAGGTAGAGGCTCGCTTCGCTGTGCTCGACCCGGAAGCCGTGCGCCTCCAGGGCCGCGCGCAGGGCCGCGCGGCGGGCGGCGTAGCGCGCCCGCTGCTCCTCGACGTGGTGGTCGTCGCCGAGGGCCGCGACCGTGGCCGCCTGGACGGGGGCCGGGGGCATCATGCCGCCGTGCTTGCGGATCTCCAGCAGTTCGCCGAGGACGTCGGCGTCGCCGGCGACGAAGGCCGCGCGGTAGCCGGCCAGGTTGGACCGCTTGGACAGCGAGTGGACGGCCACGAGGCCCTCGTACGAGCCGCCGCACACGTCGTCGTGCAGGACGGAGACCGGCTCGGCCTCCCAGCCCAGCTCCAGGTAGCACTCGTCGCTGAAGACCAGGACGCCGTGCTCGCGCGCCCAGGCCACGATCCGGATCAGGTCCTCCTTGGGGAGGACCTTCCCCGTGGGGTTGGAGGGCGAGTTGAGCCACAGCAGCTTCACCGCGGCCGGGTCGAGCTCGGTCGGGTCGTCGTAGACCACGGCCTCGGCCCCGCAGAGCCGCGCACCGACCTCGTACGTCGGGTAGGCGAGGCGGGGGTAGGCGACCTTGTCGCCCGCGCCGAGCCCCAGCTGGGTCGGCAGCCAGGCCACCAGCTCCTTGGAGCCGACGACCGGCAGGACGTTGCGGTGCCCGGCGGCGCTCGCGCCGAGGCGGCCCCGCACCCAGCCCGTGATCGCGTCGCGCAGGGCGGGCGTGCCCCACACCGTCGGATAGCCCGGCGAGTCGGCGGCCTCGACGAGGGCGCGCTGGATCAGCTGCGGCACCGGGTCCACGGGTGTGCCGACCGACAGGTCGACGATGCCGTCCGCGTGGGCCGCCGCCGTCGCCTTGTACGGCTCCAGCTTGTCCCAGGGGAAGGCGGGAAGACGGTCGGATACTGCGGCCACGGTGGTCTCTGCTCTCTCTGGGTGCCGGGTGCCCGGTGCCGGGCGGGAAAACGCCTCGGTCCCGTGCGGCGGGAAGGCCGTACGGGACCGAGGGGCGCTTCTGCCGTGGAAGGTCAGTGCTCGCCGTTGATGCCGGCGGGCAGCGCAGCGATGAAGGGGTGGTCGCGCTCGATCAGGCCGAGCTTGGAGGCACCACCGGGCGAACCGAGCTCGTCGAAGAACTCGACGTTCGCCTTGTAGTAGTCCTTCCACTCCTCCGGGGTGTCGTCCTCGTAGAAGATGGCCTCGACCGGGCAGACCGGCTCACACGCACCACAGTCGACGCACTCGTCCGGGTGGATGTACAAGGACCGCTGGCCCTCGTAGATGCAGTCGACGGGGCACTCTTCGATGCATGCCTTGTCCTTGACGTCGACACAAGGCTCCGCGATGACGTAGGTCACGCTCTCGTTCCTCCTCGGTAGGGCTTTCCATATCGCGCGGGAGCGCGGCGTCGTCGATGCCCGCACCTAGTATCTCCGTTCCCGGGCACGATCCGAACAGGAGGGGCGGACAGAGCTGTGGAAATAACTGCCGGTGGGCTGCTGGAGGTCCGTATCACCCCGGCTGACGTGGGTAAACGAGTCTCTGTACGACGGGTGGAGCACGGGTCGGGCGGATCGCCCGAGTTCACGGACACGGTCGGGGTTCTCACATCCTGGAACGAGGGTGTGCTGCTGATCACACGAAAGGACGGCCGGTCCGTCCGCATCGCGGAACAGGCGCTGGTGGCGGGCAAGGTCGTACCCCCCGCGCCGGCCCGCCGGCGGGGTCCCGCGGCCTCCTTCGAGGAGCTGGCCCCGGTCATGGCGCGCTCCTGGCAGCCGCTGGAGAGCGAGCGGTTGGGCGGGTGGACGCTGCGGGCGGCCGCCGGTTTCACCCGGCGGGCCAATTCGGTGCTGCCCCTCGGCGATCCGGGGATGCCGCTGGACGACGCGCTGGCACGGGTGGGCGCCTGGTACGCCGGGCGGGGCCTCCCGGCGTACGTGCAGGCCGCCACGGGGGCCGTGGGCACGCAGGAACTGCTGATCGGGGAACTGGAGCGGCGGGGCTGGGCGTCCGAGGTGTCGGCGGAGGTACGGACCGGGGCGCTGGCGCCGGTGGGCGATGTGGACGCGCCCGCGGCCGGGGACGTACGTCTGACGCGTGCCCCGGACGAGGAGTGGCTGGCGCGCTACGGCAGGGTCGCCGACCCGGACCTCGCCCGGCGGATGCTGGTGGAGGGGCCGTCGGTGTGGTTCGCGGCGCTGCCCGGGGGCCGGGCCGTCGGACGGTGCGTGGTGGACGGGAGGTGGGCCGGCTTCGCGGCGGTGACCGTCGATCCGGCGTACCGGCGGCAGGGGCTGGCGACGGCGGTGATGGCGGCGCTGGCGCGGCGGGCCCTGGAGGAGGGCGCGTCGGCGGCGTGGCTGCAGGTGGAGACGGACAACCCGGGGGCGCTGGCCCTTTACGACGGCCTCGGCTTCGCGACGCACCACATGTACCACCACTACCGGGCGGCGGGACAGTGAGCGCGGCGGCCCGGCGGGAGCAGTTCGCGGCGCAGGCCCGGTCGGAGCGGCCGGACCTGGCGCTTCTGTGCCTGCTGATGGCGGCGGAGGGGGATCCGGAGCTCGACGAACGCGCCATGGACTGGGCACAGATCGAGCTGGACCGGCTGGCCGGGATGCTGCCGTACGGGTTGCGGGGCGGGCGGGCCTGGGCGTCGGCGGTCACCGAACTGCTGGGCGCACGGCTCGGCTTCCACGGCACCCCGGCGGACTACGACCGGCTGTCGTCCTCGCTGCTGCACGAGGTGCTGCGGCGGCGGCGGGGGCTGCCGATCCTGCTGTCGGTGGTGTGGCTGGAGGTCGCCCGGCGGGCGGGGGCGCCGGTGTACGGGCTGGGGCTGCCGGGGCACTTCGTGGTGGGTTTCGGGGATCCGGAGGAGGGCGTGGTGGTGGACCCGTTCGCGGGCGGCGCCTCCCTGGGGGCCGGACCGGCGGAGCTGGCGCAGGGGGGGCCGCGGACGCCGGCCAGCACGCTGGACATCGTGCTGCGCATCCTGAACAACATCCGCGCGTGGGCCGCGACCCGTCCGGAGCAGTCGGGTGTGGCGCTGTGGGCGCTGGAGCTGTCGCTGCTGCTGCCCTCGCACCCGGCGTCGCTGCGGTACGAACGGGCGCGGCTGCTGGTGGAGCGGGGCTCCTTCCGGGAGGGGGCGGCGGAGCTGGACGCGTATGCCGAGGTGGTGGACGCGGTGGACGCGGGCGCGGCCGCCCGCATCCGCGGCGAGGCCGCCTCCGCGAGGGCCCTGCTGAACTGACGGCGCCGGCGCAGGCGGGGCCCGGGGCGGGACGGGGGCCAGGACCGGGGCGCGGGCCCCGCGTCGCGCGCGCCGGCGCGGCGGAGGGGCCGGCCGGGTCCCGGGCGTAGTCGGGTGGGCCGGCAGCGCGGAGACGTGCGGTGCCGGGCAGCGCGGGCCCGGCAGGCTCCGGAAGAGACGGCCTGGCCGCCCGGGGCCGTCTCCCGCCGCCGGCGGGCTACAGCCAGCCCTTCTCGCGGGCCGTGCGGACGGCCTCCGCGCGGTTGCGGGCCGCCAGTTTCTGGATCGCCGTCGAGAGGTAGTTGCGAACGGTGCCCTGCGACAGGTGCAGCCGCTGCGCCAGCTCGGCGTTGGTCGCCCCGGATTCCGCCGCGCGCAGCACCTCGCGCTCGCGGTCTGTCAGCGGATTGGCGCCCTCCGCCAGCGCGGCCGCGGCGAGCGTCGGGTCGATGACCCGCTCCCCCTCCAGGACCTTGCGCACCGCGGCCGCCAGCTGCGCGGCCGGCGCGTCCTTGACCAGGAAGGCGGAGGCGCCCGCCTCCATCGCCCCGCGCAGGTAGCCGGGGCGGCCGAAGGTGGTCAGGATGACGATCCGGATCCCGGGCAACTCGGACCGCAAGGCCGCGGCCGCCTCGATCCCGGTGAGCCCGGGCATCTCTATGTCCAGCAGCGCGACGTTCACGTCGTGCCCGCGGGCCGCCTCCACCACCTCGTCGCCGCGGGCGACCTGGACCAGCACCTCGATGTCGGGTTCCAGGCCGAGGAGGGCGGCGAGGGCCTCGCGGACCATCGACTGGTCCTCCGCCAGGAGGATGCGGATGGGGCGTGGGCTCATGACGGCGATCCTAGGGGGACGCGGGCGACCAGCCGGAAGCCGGTCCTGGCCCCGGCGGCCGTCAGACCGCCCAGACCGCCCGATCCGCCCCGGCCGCCCCGGCCGACCGGGCGGCTGCCCGGCCCCGCCGACAGGCTGCCCCCCACCGCCTCCAGGCGCTCCGACAGCCCGGTCAGGCCGTTGCCGGCCACCGGCACGGCCGGTCCCGCGGCGCCGTCGTCCGACACCGTCAGCTCGGCCACCGGCCCCGCCAGCGTCTGGTGGGTCTCCAGCGTGACCCGGCACCGCTTCGCCCCGCTGTGCCGGACCACGTTCGTCACGGCCTCGCGCAGGGACCAGGCCAGGGCGGATTCCACGTCCTCCCGGAGGTCCTGCGGCGGCTCCGCCGGCAGGTCCGCGACCACGCCCGCCGCGGCCAGCGCCGTCCTGGCGCCCGCGAGTTCGCCGGGCAGGGTGGCCCGCCGGTAGCCGCTGACCGCCTCGCGCACGTCGACCAGCGCCTGCCGGCTGACCGCCTCGATGTCCGCCACCTGCAGGGCCGCGGCCTGCGGCTGTCCGGGCAGCATCCGGCCCGCCAGCTCGCTCTTGAGCGTGATCAGGGACAGCGAGTGGCCCAGCAGGTCGTGCAGGTCGCGGGCCATCCGCAGGCGTTCCTCGTTGGCCGCGAGCTGCGCCACCGTGGCCCGGGCCTGACGCAGTTCCATGGTGGTGCGGATCATCGCGCGCACCCCGACCATCGCGAAGCCACCCATCAGGGCCGGGATCAGCAGCCCCGCCAGGTAGGCGTCGCCGTCCGGGACGGCGTTCGCCGTGACCGCCAGCAGGGCGGTCGTGCCGAGGACGGTCCAGCGGGAGATCTCCGCGGGCAGCGCCGCGCCGGAGGAGATGGCCACGTAGACGAAGAGCACGAGCCACTCGCGGCCCAGGGTCAGTGACAGCACGGCGGCCTGGGTGGCGAGCACCGCCACGGAGAACAGGACCCGGGGCACGGCCATCTGGCGGGCGGTGCGGATGACGAGCACCAGGTACCAGCCGACGAAGACCGTGAGGCCCAGGCCGCCGAGCACCCGCGCCTGCGTGCCGTGGCCGCCGCGGACCAGGTCGGTGACGGGCGCGCTCAGGTAGAAGAGCCAGATGGCGGTCCACAGGGCCTTCACCGTCTTGTGGCGGCGCGTCTCGGGCGTCCTGACGATCGTCGCGAGGTCGTCGTCTTCCTGCGTCAGCACCACGGGTTCATGCCTTCAGTGAGTCCTTGCGGTACAGCCAGGCGGCGGCACCGGTGAACAGTACGAAGTACACGGCCAGGATCGCCACGTCCTTCAGGTGCGGCGCGTCCCCGAGCTCGATGGCCTGCCCGAGGCCCGCGTAGGCGTGGGTGGGCAGCCAGTTCGCGAAGGACTGGAGCCACTGCGGGAAGTTCGCGGTGGGCATCCACAGGCCGCCGAGGATCGAGAGGCTGAAGTAGCACAGCATCGTGAGGGGGCGGACGTTGTCCCCGCTGGCCAGGTAGCCGATGGCGACGCCGAGCGCGGCGAAGACGAGACTGCCGGCCCAGATCGCGCCGGTGAGGGCGAGCCACTGCCAGAGCTCGAAGCGCACGCCCTTCGCGGCGGCCGCCACCGCGAAGACGACCAGGATGGACGGCAGGGAGAGGACCCCGGCGCTGGCGGTCTTGGCGAGGACGTAGCCGCGGCCCGGCAGGGCGGTCAGCCGCAGCTGGCGGACCCAGCCCTTCTCGCGTTCCTTGGCGATGCGTTCGCTGTTGCCCATCAGGACGGCCGTCAGGGCGCCGAAGGAGGCCATGGCGACCATGTAGAAGGCGGGCATGGTCAGTTCGGTGCCCATGACCTTGGTGGTGCCGTCGAGGGTGCCGCCGAGCATCAGGAAGAGGGCGGCCGGGTAGAGCACGGTGAAGAAGAGGTACTTCTTGTTGCGCAGGGCGCGGGCGATTTCCAGTGTGACGAGCGCGTTCACTTCGAGGTCTCCTCGGTGAGGGCGATGAAGGCCTGTTCCAGGCCGAGGCCCGCGACCTCCAGGTTGCGGGGGTAGAGCCCGAGCGCGTACAGCGCGTGCACGGTCGCGTCGGCGTCGCGGGTCTGGAGCCGTACGGTGGCGCCGTGCCGCTCGTAGGCGGTGAGCGCCGGCAGGGCGCGCAGCACGTGCTCCTGCGCCGCGTCCCGGTCGTCCAGGTCGAAGGAGACCTTGCGGGCGCCGGCCTTGGCCTTGATCTCGGCGGCGGTGCCGTCGGCCAGCAGCCTGCCCTTGGCCAGGACCAGCACCCGGTCGGCGATCGCGTCGGCCTCCTCCAGGTAGTGCGTGGCGAACAGGACGGTGCGGCCCTGGGCGGCCTGTTCCCGCATGGTGGCCCAGAAGGCCTGGCGGGAGGTCACGTCCATGCCGGTGGTCGGCTCGTCCAGGATGATCAGGTCGCCGCGGCCGGCGGTGGCGAGGGCGAAGCGCACCCGCTGCTCCTGGCCGCCGGAGAGCTTGTTGACCATGCGGCCGGCGATGTCGTCGACTCCGGCCCGGGTGAGGACCTCGTCCACCGGGTACGGGCGCGGGTGCAGGGAGCAGCCGAGCGAGACGAGTTCGCGTACGGTCACGTCCTCCATCAGGCCGCCGCTCTGGAGCATCGCGCCGACGCGGCCGGCGGCGACGGCCTCGCGGGGGCTGGTGCCGAAGAGCCGCACGGATCCGGAGTCCGGGGGGCGCAGGCCCAGCAGGAGGTCGAGGGTGGTGGACTTGCCGGCGCCGTTGGGGCCGAGGAGCGCGACGGTCTCGCCCGGGTGGAGTGCGAGGGAGAGGCCGTCGACCGCCCGGACCGGGCCGTAGCTCTTGGTCACGTTCTCGAAGCTCACCACGGTGTCGGCGGCGGTGGGCGGCTGCGCGGTGCGTGTCGCGGTCGTCGTCATGGCCCAAGATTCGCCCGTACGGGGCCCCGCGCGGCAGTGTCGCCCGTCGTGGGTGCCGCATGACGGATGTCATGCGGCGGACATGACAGTGCCCCCGCCCGGCCGGGGCGGGGGCACGTGCGGGCGCTCTAGCCGGCGTTGGTGTCGACCACGACGATCCGCTCGGCGGGCGTCTTGCCGCGCAGGGCCTTGCCGAGGGCGCCGGCGATGTCCTGCGGAGTGACCGCCGTCCTGGCTCCCGTGCCGCGGGTGATCAGGATGCCGTCGAAGGTGTTCCCGTAGGTGTCCTTGAGGGCTTCCAGGTCGAGCTTCTCGACGAGGTGGCCGTCGACGGGCTGCATGCTGAGGATGCGGGGCAGGGACTTGCTGCCGAAGGCGATGGACTTGGCGCCGACCTTGACCGTGGCGTTGGCGGACATCGCGGGTTCGGCGAAGTCCTTCATGGCCCGGTTGAGTTCGGCCTCGTTGATGACCGGTTCCTTGGTGGCGACCGGCAGTTGCGCGACATCGGCCTTGCCGGTGGCGACCATGTCGCGGAAGGCTTTGGTGACCTGTGCGACGGAGGCGTCCACGTCGAGGGTGGTCCCGGGGGTGCCGGGAACGGCGACGGCCTTGCCGGTGTCGAACTTGATCGTGCCTTCGGTGGCCGTGCCGGCGCTGCCCGCGAGTTCCTGGAGCGCGACCTGGAGCTTCTCCTCGTCGACCGGCATGACGGCCTCGGCCTTGCGCTCGTTGCCCAGGAGGGAACCGATGACGGTGACCGGGTTGTAGTCGCTGCCGGCCGCGTTGCGGACGGTGGTCTGGCTGTCGAGGGTCAGGCCGGCCTTCTCGGGCTTGAGCTCGACCTGCTTGCCGCCGACGCCGAGTTGGAGCGGGGCGGCGGCGCGGGTGCCGAAGGCGGTCTGGAGCTTGGTGACGGCCTCGTCGCGGCTGCCGCTGATGTCGACGCCGAGGACGGTGGTGCCCTTGGGGACGTCGGAGTGGTTCAGGAGCAGTCCGGCGCCGTAGGCCAGGCCGAGCAGGGCCACGACGCCGCCACCGAGGAGGACCAGTTTGGAGCGGCCCTTCTTGGCGGGCTTGGCGGGCTTGGCGGGCTTGGCTGCGGAGGCCTTCTGCTGCGGGGGCGCGGGCCGGGGGGCGCCCGGTGCGGGCGCGGGGACCGGGGTGGGCGCCGGGCCCGCCTCGGGTCCGGGCCAGCGCGGGCCTCCGTCGGCCCGCAGGCCGTCGGCGGGGGCTCCCCCCGGGCCGCCGACGGCGCCGGTGGCGAAGCCGCCTCCGGTGGGGCCGGCGGGGAAGGCCTCACCCTGGCTGCCGTAGACGGGGAAGGCCTCGGTGACGGGGCCCGCGTCCTCGGCGGGCCGGCCGTTGCCGTACGCCGGGACGCCCTGGGCCGGGCCGGCGCCGGGGCCGGCCGGGGGCGGGCCGGCGGGCGCGGAGCCCTGCGGGAAACCCTGCCCGTAGTCGGAGACCGGCGGCGGCGGGGTGCGCGGCGGGGCGAAGCCCGCGTCCGGCGCCGGCGGGCCCTGGGTGCGGGGCGGCGGGAAACCCGCGCCCGGTCCTGCCGGAGGCGGCGGGGTGGTCCCCTGACCGGGCGCCGGGCCCGGACGCGGCGCGGGAGCAGGCTGAGGCACGGGAGCCGGCCGTGGGGCCGGCGCCGGACCGGCGCCGGGCCCGCCGCGCGGCGCGGTGGGCGCGGGACCCGGACCGGGCGCCGGAGCGGGGGCAGGGGCCGGGGCGGGGGCAGGGGCCGGGGCGGCGCCCTTGCGGGGCGCGAACCAGTTGCTGCCCGACTCCCCGGCCTCGCCCGGGCCCTGCCCGCGGCCGGGCTCCGCCTCGGCCTCGATGCGCGTCGGCCGGGGCTTCGGCCGCCGCTCCAGCGGCGGCTCGGCCGCCCGCGCGGGCGCGGGTTCCTGCCGCGGCGTCGGCGGTTCGTCCGGCTCGGCGCCGGGCGCACCGGCGCCGGGGCCCATCGCCTTGCGGACGACCACCGGCGGGATCGGCCGCGAACCCGGGATGTTGATCCGGATCCGCGTCGTCAGGGTGGTCTCGGTCTTGGGCCCGTCGGATTCGGGCGTGGACGGCTTCGAGGTCACAGGGTTCTCCTCCGGGGCGGTCGTCGCGCCAGGCCGCGGCACAGTCGTGGACGGGGGCTGGCCGGTTCCGTACGGCGGTGTACCCGAGGGGTAGGCGGCTCCGCCGTGCCCCGTGGGCCCGGAGGACGAACTGTCGGTTTCACGACTCAAGGCAGGTTCTCCCGGTTGGCTCCGCCGCCCGTCATACCGTGCGCGGGCAGCTCGGCGGCCCGTCCACCATACTGGCCGCCGCCCTCGCGCAACTGACCACCGGGAATCAGCGGTTCCCCATGGCCCCCGCCGAACCCCCCTGAGCGGGCCCGGGAGCTGCCGCGCCGTTCGTCCCGCCGGCCTCATGAAGAGTCCGACACCACGTCACTTGGCGGGCCGGGCGGCCGAAACCGGCCGATCCTGCGGACCGCGCATCGTGGCACACATCACAGCGAGCACCGTTCCCCCCAAAAGGTAGGCGTACATACCGATTCCGGACGAACCGAGCAGGAAGTCTCCCTCCGGCCGCGGGACACCGAGCAGGACGTACGCGAGGAACCAGCCGGCCGCGGGCCCGCCCACGCCGAAGCCGACCCCCAGCGCGATGCGGCCGCCCAGGAACAGCCCGAGGAGCGCCGCCAGGGCGAGCAGCAGCCCTCCTGGGGACCACAGGTCCACCACCAGCCAGCCGGCCGCGCCGGTGAGGGCGCCCACGACGAGCAGGGCGAGGCCCCCGGCGATCCGCCAGGGGGTCGTCTTCCCCCTCACGCCTCCACCCCCGCGAAGAGGTCCCGCTCGCGCTCGCCGGCCGGCGCGCCGGACCGGCCGGCGACCAGCTCGTAGTACTCCCGCGCGAACAGCGGCTGCGCCAGTTCGTTGGAGAGGGCGAAGGAGGACCCGTCCACGGCGATCTGGGTGGCGTGGGCGCGCATGGCGGCCGCCTTCGCCGCCGCGTACCGCTCCGCGCCGCCGATCTCGGCGGTGATCCGCGCGTCGGCGACGACCCCCGGCACGTCCTGCGGGGAGGCGAGCCCGGGCGGCGGCCCGGCGCCTTCCGCCTCCGGGCCGTGCCCGCGGGCGGCGCGCAGTGCGGCGAAGCCCTCCTCGACCACCGAGAGGGGGACGCGGTTCCAGTAGATCTTCTCGACGGTGTGCGGCTCGCCGAGTTCGGGCCGGTACGCGGCCCCCGCGGCCAGTTCGGCCGCGCGCATGGCGACCCGGTGCGCCTGGATGTGGTCGGGGTGCCCGTAGCCGCCGTCGGGGTCGTAGGTGACGAGGACCTGTGGGCGCACCTCCCGGATGACCTCCACGAGGTGGACCGCGGCTTCGTCCACCGCGGCGGACCAGAAGGACCCGGGGTGGTCGTTCTGCGGGGCGCCCCTCATCCCGGAGTCCCGGAAGCGGCCGGCGCCGCCCAGGAACCGGTGGTCGGCGACGCCCAGTTCGGCCATGGCGGCGGCGAGCTCGCCGACGCGGTGGGCGCCGAGGGTGTCGTCGCGGTCGGCCGCCAGATGGGCGAGCCCGGGCGGGATGACCTCCCCCTCCTCGCCGAGGGTGCAGGTCACCAGGGTGACGTGCGCGCCTTCGGCCGCGTACTTGGCCATGGTGACGCCGTTGTTGATCGACTCGTCGTCGGGGTGCGCGTGCACGAGGAGCAGACGACGGGCGGGGAGACCGTTCATGGGGCCCAGCCTACGAGGCGGGGCCCCGGCGACACGACCTGGTGCTGTGACCGGGGTTCACCGGTTCACAGCACTAGAACTTGAGGCCGCTGATCATGCTGGCCACGTTCGAGGTGAGCTGGTTGAGGGTCGGGGCGATGGTGGAACTCGCCAGGTAGAAGCCGAGCAGCACACAGACCACCGCGTGTCCCGCTTTCAGGCCCGACTTTCGGACCAGCAGGAATACGACGATCGCCAGCAGCACCACGGCCGAGATCGAGAGTGCCACGGCGGTTCACCTCCACGTCGAGCGGACATCGGTTCGCGTATTCGTGCTCGGCGGGAGTCATACCCACCGTGCGCTACGGATCATAACTATCCGTACCAGCGCATCGATCGAAATCCGGCAGCACAAGGGGCGCACGACGCGCATGGACAGGGTCACGGGGGAGGCCGGCCAGGGCGCCCGTACGCCGCTCCGTCCGGCTGCCGGCCCCTGTGAGGCCGCCGGTGCCCGGAGCGCATGCCCCGGATCTCGGGTCAGAAACGGTCAAGTCGCCCGCGTGCGGACGGCGTTGCCGCGGCGGCGCCGGTTGCGGATGGCATACCCGCGCGTGGCGTGAAATGAGCGGTCGCGGCGATCGGTTTCGAAACTACTCCCCCACCGGCGGACCGGCCGGCGGGGGCCGTTCCCCGGCCTGGGGAACCACCTGTTTCTCCGCCGCGAAGTGACAGGCCGACGGGTGCGCCGCGGGACCGGTGGGGAAGGCCTCCGGGACCGCCAGCAGCGGCACCTCCACCGCGCACCGCTCCCGGGCCTTCCAGCAGCGGGTGCGGAAGCGGCAGCCCGAGGGCGGGTTGGCCGGGGAGGGGACGTCGCCGGTGAGGATGATCCGCTCGCGGTGGGCGCGGGCCCCGGGGTCGGGGACGGGCACGGCCGACAACAGGGCCTGGGTGTAGGGGTGGGTCGGGTGGTTGTAGATCTGGGCGTCGGAACCGATCTCGACGATCCGGCCCAGGTACATGACGCCGACCCGGTCCGAGATGTGCCGGACGATCGAGAGGTCGTGCGCGATGAAGACGTAGGAGAGGTCGAATTCGCTTTGCAGGCGGTCCAGGAGGTTGACCACCTGCGCCTGCACGGAGACGTCGAGCGCGGAGACCGGCTCGTCGGCGACGATGATCTCGGGCTGGAGTGCGAGGCCGCGGGCGATGCCGATGCGCTGGCGCTGGCCCCCGGAGAACTGGTGCGGATAGCGGTTGATGTACTCGGGGTTGAGGCCGACCACGTCCAGGAGCTCCTGGACCTTGCGGCGCCGGTCGCCCTTGGGGGCCACCTCGGGGTGGATCTCGTACGGCTCGCCGATGATGTCGCCGACCGTCATGCGCGGGTTGAGCGAGGTGTACGGGTCCTGGAAGACCATCTGGATGTTGCGGCGGACCGCCTTCAGCGCGCGCCCCGACAGCTTGGTGATGTCCTCGCCCTTGTAGGAGATCGCACCGGCCGTCGGCCGCTCCAGGTTGACCAGCAGCTTGGCGACGGTCGACTTCCCGCAGCCGGACTCGCCGACGATGCCGAGCGTCTCGCCGGCGCGCAGGTCGAAGGAGACCCCGTCGACAGCCTTGACCGCGCCGATCTGCTTGCGGAAGACGACGCCCCGGGTCAGCGGGTAGTACTTGACCAAATCCTTCACCACCAGAAGGGACTCAGGCATGGAGGCACTCCTTCCAGAAGTGGCAGGCGCTGGCGCGGGGCACCGGCGACCCGGTCACCTCGTACAGCGGCGGGACCTGGGAGCGGCACAGGTCCCGCGCCATCGGGCAGCGCGGGTGGAAGGCGCAGCCCGGCGGGATGGCCAGCAGGTTCGGCGGCAGGCCCTTGATGGCGTAGAGCTCCTGGCCCTTCTGGTCGAGGCGCGGGATGGAGTCGAGCAGGCCGCGGGTGTACGGGTGCGCGGGCGCCCGGTAGATCTCGTGGACGGGGGCCGCCTCCACGATCCGCCCCGCGTACATGACGGCGATCTTGTCCGCGACGTCGGCGACGACGCCGAGGTCGTGGGTGATCAGGATCAGGCCCGTGTTCATCTCGCGCTGGAGCTCCGCCAGCAGGTCCATGACCTGGGCCTGGACGGTGACGTCCAGCGCCGTGGTCGGCTCGTCCGCGATGATGAGGGAGGGCTCCAGGGCCATCGCCATGGCGATCATGATGCGCTGGCGCATGCCGCCGGAGAACTGGTGCGGGTAGTCCCCCACCCGTTCCTTCGCCGCCGGGATCTTCACCCGGTCCATCAGCTCGACGGCCCTGGCCCGGGCGTCCTTGCGGGACATCCCCCGGTGCACCTCGTACATCTCGCCGAGCTGGGCCCCGACGCTGAGCACGGGGTTCAGGGAGGACAGGGCGTCCTGGAAGATCATGGCCATGTCGGCGCCGCGGATCCTCCGGCGGTCCTCCTCCTTCATCTTCAGCAGGTCCTCGCCCCTGAAGAGGATCTCGCCGCCCGCGATCCGGCCCGGTGGCACGTCCAGGATGCCCATCACGGCCTGGGCGGTCACCGATTTGCCGGAGCCGGACTCGCCGAGCACGGCCAGGGTCTCGCCCTCGTCCACCGAGTAGCCGACGCCGTTGACCGCCTTCGCGACTCCTTCGCGCGTCGTGAATTCCACGTGCAGGTCGCGGACTTCGAGCAGCATGTGCGGGGCTCCTCAGCGCAGCTTGGGGTCGAGGGCGTCGCGCACCGCGTCGCCGAGCATGATGAAGGCGAGCACGGTCAGGCTGAGCGCGCCCGCCGGGTAGAGCAGCATGTGCGGGGCGTTGCGGATCTGCGAGGCCGCGTTGGAGATGTCGATGCCCCAGGAGACGGTGGGCGGGCGCAGCCCGACGCCGAGGAAGGACAGCGTCGCCTCCAGGGCGATGTAGGTGCCGAGCGCGATGGTGGCGACGACGATGACGGGCGCGACGGCGTTGGGCGCGACGTGGCGCAGCATCATCCGGCCGTTGCCTGCGCCCAGCGCCCGGGCGGCCTGGACATAGTCGTTCTGCTTGACGGTGATGACCGAGCCGCGGGCGATGCGGGCCAGCTGCGGCCAGCCGAGCAGCACGATGAAGCCGACCACGGGCCACACGGTGGTGCTGGTGACCACGGACAGGAAGACCAGTCCGCCGAGGATCACCGGGATGCCGAAGAAGATGTCCGCGACGCGGGAGAGCAGCGCGTCCGACCAGCCGCCGAAGAAGCCGGCGAGTCCGCCGAGCGCGGAGCCGAGGAGGGCGGCGCCGAGGGTGGCGCAGATGCCGACCGTGATGGAGGCGCGTGCCCCGTAGACGGTACGGGTGTAGACGTCGCAGCCCTGGGTGTCGTAGCCGAAGGGGTGCCCGGGGGCGGAGCCCTGCTGGGACTTGGACAGGTCGCACTGGAGCGGGTCGCCGTCGGCGATGAGCTGGGGCCAGATGGAGATGACGACGAGGAAGAGGATCACCAGGGAGGAGGCGATGAAGAAGGGGTTGCGGCGCAGCTGGTGCCAGGCGTCGGACCACAGGGAGCGGGCCTTCTCCTTGGTTCCGGAGCCGCCGGCGGGGCCCTGTCCGGGAGCCTTGTCCAGGCTGTCGGCCTCTTGGAGGGCCAGGTCCATGACACCGCCCTGGCCGGTGGGCGAGACCGCCTCGCGGGGGCGGGGGCCGACGGGGTCGTAGCCGCCGCGGCCTTCGGAGCGCTCGGGCTCAGGCATAACGGATCCTCGGGTCCAGGACCGCGTAGAGCAGGTCGACGAGCAGGTTCGCCAGCAGGAAGACGATGACGAGGATGGTCACGAAGCCCACGACGGTGGGGGCGTTGTTGCGCAGGATGCCCTGGTAGAGCTGGTAGCCGACGCCGTGGATGTTGAAGATCCGCTCGGTGACGATGGCGCCGCCCATCAGGGCGCCGATGTCGGTGCCGATGAAGGTCACCACCGGGATCAGCGAGTTCCGCAGCAGGTGGCGGGTGACGACGCGGCGTCGGGGCAGGCCCTTGGCGGTGGCGGTGCGGACGTAGTCGGCTTTGGCGTTCTCGGCGATCGAGGTCCGCGAGAGGCGGGTGACGTACGCGAGGGAGACGAGGGCGAGGACGATGCCGGGCAGGATCAGCTCGCTGAAGGGGGCGTCCGGGGAGACGGTGGGCCGCACCCAGCCCCATTCGACGCCGAAGAGGTACTGGAGCAGGTAGCCCGTCACGAAGGTCGGCACCGAGATGACGACGAGGGTGAGCACCAGCACGGAGGTGTCGACGGACTTGCCGCGGCGCAGGCCGCTGACGACGCCGAGGGTGATGCCGACGACGATCTCGATGACGATGGCGACGACGGTCAGGCGCAGGGTGACGGGGAAGGCCGACGCCATGAGCTCGGTGACCTCCTGCCCGTTGAACGCCGTGCCGAAGTCGCCCTGGAAGATCTGGCCCATGTAGTGGAGGTACTGCTTCCACAGGGGCTGGTCGAGGTACAGGTCCTTGCGGATGCGCGCGGCGGTGGCGGGATCGGGGGCCTTGTCGCCGAAGAGGGCAGCGACCGGGTCACCGAGTGCGTACACCATGAAGAAGATCAGGAACGTGCTGCCGATGAACACCGGGATCATCTGGAGCAGCCGCCGGATCACATAACGTCCCATGGGGGTCTCCAGGGTGTGTGCGGGCCCCCCGCGGGGCGGGGGGCCCGGATCCGTTCGGTCGTGCGGCGGGTCAGCTGACCTTGATCGCGTTGTAGACCGGGACGCTGAACTGGTTGAGCGCCACGTCCGAGATCCGCTCGGAGTGTCCGGCGCTGCCGTTCTGGTACCAGAGCGGGATGGACGGCATCTGCTCGGCGAGGATCTTCTCGGCGTCCTGGAAGGTGGCGGTCGCCTTGGCGGCGTCGCTCTCCTGGTTGGCCGCGTCGACGAGCTTGTCGAAGTCGGGGTTGCTGAACTTGCCGTAGTTGGAGGAGGCGCCCGTGTAGTACAGCGGCTGCAGGAAGTTCTGGATGAGCGGGTAGTCGGCCTGCCAGCCGGAGCGGAAGGGGCCGGTCAGCTTGAAGCCGCTCTGCTGGTTGCGGAAGTCGGCGAAGGTGCCGACGGGGTTGACCGTGCAGACCGGGCCCTCGCCCAGGGCGTTGTTGATGCTGTTGCAGACGGCGTCCATCCAGTCGCGGTGCGAGCCGGTGTCCACGTTGGAGGTCAGGGTGACCTTGCCGCCCGGCAGGCCCCCGCCCTCCTGGATGAGCTTCTTGGCCTCGGCGGGGTTGAAGGTGCAGGCATCGCCGCAGACGGTGGCCTTGAATCCGCCCTTGTCGCCGAGGGCCGGGGAGGTCCAGTCCTTGGCGGGGGTGCGGGTCTCCCGGAAGATCTGCTTGGTGATCTCGTCGCGGTTGATGGCCATCGAGATGCCGCGGCGGACCTTCTCCATGCCCTCCTTGCTCCACTGGGGGTCGTACAGCGGGAAGGTGAGGGTCTGGATGATGAGGGCCGGCTGGTTGATGTAGCGATCGCCGAGGTCGTTCTTGACGTTCTTCAGCTGCTGCGCCGGGACGTCGTCGACCAGGTCGAGGTTGCCGGAGATCAGGTCCGTGTAGGCGGTGTTGTTGTCGGTGTAGACCTTCAGGTCCACGCCGCCGTTCTGCGCCTTGTCCTCGCCGGGGTAGCCGTCCCATGCGCGCAGCTTCATGCCGGTGCCCTTGGTGTACGACTCCACCGTGTACGGGCCGTTGCCGACGGGCTTGGCGAGCCAGCCGGCGTGGTCGGTGAAGAAGGCCTTGGGCAGCGGGGAGAAGGCCTGGTAGCCCAGGGTCTCGGGCCAGGTGGAGAACTTCGACTTGAGCGCGACGGTGAAGGTCCTGGCGTCCTTGACGACCAGTCCGGACATGGTCTTGGCCTTGGGGTCGCCCGACTTGGGGTGCAGGTCGTCATAGCCGACGATGTCGGAGAAGAAGGGCGAGTTGTTCTGCTTGTTGCGCACGTCGGCGCCGTAGTTCCAGGCGTCCGTGAAGGACTGGGCGGTGACCGGCTCGCCGTTGCTGAACGTCCAGCCGTCCTTCAGTGTGATCGTGAAGTTCTGGCTGTCGGTGGTGTCGATCTTCTCGGCGAGCCAGTTCACCGCGGCGCCGGTCTTCGCGTCGTACCGCTTCAGGCCGCGGAAGAGCATGTCGAGGACCTTGCCGCCCTGCACCTCGTTGGTGTTGGCCGGCTCCAGCGGGTTCTGCGGGTCACCCCACGAGGAGCTGATGACTCCCGCGCCGCCCCCGCCGCTGTCGCTCCCGCCGCCACAGGCCGTCGCCGTGAGGGCGACGGCGACCGCACATGCGGCCCACTTGGCGTGGGTGGCTGCGCGCATGGAGTGCCTCCTAGGGGTCCCGAGACTCGCTTAGGGGCCAATGTCACCCCATGAGGGGTCCGGCACACTCCCCGTTGGACCGATTGCACCCGCGCCCGCGCCGCCTGTCACCCCTCCGGGTGCAATGCCAGCTCCCATGTGTCCACCGCGTAGTGCAGGCCCATGCCGTGCGCCTCGTAGAGCGCGAGTGCACCCGTTTCGTTGAGGGTGTCCACGCCGAGGCCCACGGTGTCGCGGCCCCGGGCGGCGTAGACGGCGAAGCCGTGGCGCAGCAGGCAACCCCCGATGCCGCGGCCTCGCACGTCCTTGCGCACACCGATGCGGCTGAACCAGCCCATGCTCGTACGGTCGTCCCGCGTGACGAGTACGGCGACGTCGCCCTGGCCGGGCAGGGCGGCGATCCACACCAGCGACCAGTCGAGCGCGTGGGCGTCGATGTGCTCCAGCCAGGTTTCGTACGCGCGCTCCACGTGTCCGAAGTGCGCCGCGAAGGTCTCCTCGACCAGGGCGTGGGCGCGGCGGCGGTCGGCCTCGTCGGCGCCGCAGTGGCGCAGGGTGAGCCCGGCGGGCACGGCCGGCGGGGCCGGCGCGTCCGGGGACAGGGCGCGGGTCATCACCTGGTAGCGGCGCACGGTGCGGTAGCCGCGCTCGCGCAGCAGGGAGAGGTCGAGGGTGGGTTCGACGTTGAGCTGGAGGCTCAGCCGGCCCGCCGCGGCGGCCGCGAGTTCGCGGGCGCGGGCCTCCATCAGCTCCAGCAGCCGCAGCGCGGCCCGCGGACGGCCGGGCAGGACGTAGTGGTCCCCGTCGACACGGCCGGGGCCCGAGTCCGCCCAGACCAGGGCGTAGGCGACGAGCCGGCCGCCCTGGAAGGCGAGCCAGGAGTCGGTGGCCAGGTCGACGCCCGGGTGGCACAGGTCCGCCTCGACGGCGGCGAGGTCGGTCTCCGGGCGGCCGATCTCGATCACGTCGATGGCGTTGAGCAGGGCGCAGATGTCGGACGCGTCCCCGGGCCCGGCGGGCCGGACGGTCAGCATGGCGGTCATCGCCCAACTGTCGTGCCGCGCGGGCCGCGCCCGCAACCGGCTTCCCCCGGAAGGGACTTCACCCGGAGGGGACTTCGCACGCCGGCCCCGGCGCGGGCAAGGCGCGACGGCCGGTCCCCGGCGCCGCGCGGGCGCCGGTGACCGGCCGTCGGGTCACACGGAGGGGTCAGACCGCCAGAACGGCCCTCTCCTCGGCGAAGTGGCACGCCGATTCGTGCGCGGCCGGGGTGGTCGCGCTCACGAAGCGCTCCGGGATCGCCAGCAGCGGCTCCTCGGTGGCGCACTTGTCCTGGGCCTTCCAGCAGCGGGTGCGGAAGCGGCAGCCCGACGGCGGGTTGGCCGGGGACGGGACGTCACCGGTGAGGATGATCCGCTCGCGGGCCTCGCGGACCGCGGGGTCCGGGACCGGCACCGCGGAGAGCAGCGCCTGCGTGTACGGGTGGGTCGGGTGCTCGTAGATCTCGGCGTCGGAGCCGATCTCGGCCATCTTGCCCAGGTACATGACGCCCACGCGGTCCGAGATGTGCCGGACGATCGAGAGGTCGTGCGCGATGAAGACGTAGGAGAGGTCGAACTCGTCCTGCAGCTTCCCCATCAGGTTGATGACCTGGGCCTGAACCGACACGTCGAGCGCGGAGACCGGCTCGTCGCAGATGATGATCTCCGGGTTGAGCGCGAGGCCGCGGGCGATGCCGATGCGCTGGCGCTGGCCGCCGGAGAACTGGTGCGGGTAGCGGTTGATGTACTCCGGGTTCAGACCCACGACGTCCAGGAGCTCCTGGACCTTGCGGCGCCGGTCGCCCTTGGGAGCCACCTCGGGGTGGATCTCGAAGGGCTCGCCGATGATGTCGCCGACCGTCATGCGCGGGTTGAGCGAGGTGTACGGGTCCTGGAAGACCATCTGGATGTTGCGGCGGACGGCCTTGAGGGCCTTGCCGGACAGCCGGGTGATGTCCTGGCCCTTGTAGAGGACCTCGCCGGCGGTGGCCGTCTCCAGGCTCATCAGCAGCTTGGCGACGGTGGACTTGCCGCAGCCGGACTCGCCGACGATGCCGAGGGTCTCGCCCTGGTAGAGGTCGAAGGAGACCCCGTCCACGGCCTTGACCGCGCCGACCTGCTTCTTGAACAGGATGCCCTGGGTCAGCGGGAAGTGCTTGACCAGGTTGCGCACCTGGAGGATCGGCTCGCCCTTGGGCTTGGTGAGGTCAGCCATGGATCTGCTCCTTCCAGAAGTGGCACGCGCTGCCGCGGCCGGGCAGCTCGGTGCCGTCCCGCTCGGTCACCTGGTGCAGGACCGGAACGTCCGTGCGGCAGATGTCCTGCGCCTTGGGGCAGCGCGGGTTGAACGCGCAGCCCGGCGGGATGTTGAGCAGGTTGGGCGGCAGGCCCTTGATCGCGTAGAGCTCCTGGCCCTTCTGGTCCAGACGCGGGATCGAGTCCAGCAGGCCGCGGGTATACGGGTGCGCGGGGCGCTTGTAGATCTCGTGGACCGGGGCGTTCTCCACGATCCGGCCGCCGTACATGACGGCGATCTTGTCCGCGACGTCGGCGACGACGCCGAGGTCGTGGGTGATCAGGATCAGGCCCATGTTCATCTCGCGCTGGAGCTCCGCGAGCAGGTCCATGACCTGGGCCTGGACCGTCACATCGAGAGCCGTGGTCGGCTCGTCGGCGATGATCAGGTCGGGCTCCAGGGCCATCGCCATGGCGATCATGATGCGCTGGCGCATACCGCCGGAGAACTGGTGCGGGTAGTCACCCACGCGCGCCTTGGCGGCGGGGATCTTCACCCGGTCCATGAGCTCGACGGCCTTGGCCGTGGAGTCCTTCTTGGACATGCCCCGGTGGACCCGGAACATCTCGCCGAGCTGCGCGCCGACGGTGTGCACCGGGTTCAGCGAGGACAGCGCGTCCTGGAAGATCATGGCGATCTTCTGGCCGCGGACCTTGCGGAACTCCTCGGCCGGGAGCTTCAGCAGGTCGGTGCCCTGGAAGAGGATCTCGCCGCGCGGGATCCTGCCGGGAGGCATGTCGAGGATGCCCATGATGGCCTGCGCCGTCACGGACTTGCCGGAGCCGGACTCGCCGAGGACGGCGAGGGTCTCGCCGGCGTTGACGGAGTACGAGACACCGTTGACGGCCTTGGCCACGCCGTCGCGGGTGTGGAACTCGACGTGCAGGTCGCGCACTTCGAGCAGCGGGATGCCCGCCGGCGCCGATCGGGGCGCGGGGACGTTCGAGGTCTTGTCGATGATGGTCAACGTACGCCCTTCCTCAGCGCAGCTTCGGGTCGAGGGCGTCGCGCACCGCGTCGCCGACCATGATGAACGCGAGCACCGTGATGCTGAGCGCGCCGGCCGGGAAGAGGAGCACGTGAGGTGCCTGGAGCCAGCGGACGGAGGCGTCGCTGACCATCAGGCCCCAGGAAATGCCGGGCGGCTGGACACCGATGCCGAGGTACGACAGGGCCGCCTCCGCACTGATGTACACACCGAGACTGATCGCGCCGACCACGATGACGGGGGCGACGGCGTTCGGCAGGATGTGCCGCATCGTGATGCGCAGGGTGCCGGCGCCGAGCGCACGGGCCGCGACCACGTAGTCGTTGTTCTTGTTCTGCAGCACCGAGGACCGCATGATGCGGAAGATCTGCGGCCATCCGAGGGTGGCGAGCACGACCGAGACCGTCCAGGCGTTGCCCTTGCCGAGCCCGGACATGATCAGCATGCCGCCGAGCAGCAGCGGGATGGCGAAGAAGATCTCGGTGAAGCGGGACAGGATGCTGTCGACGAACCCGCCGGCCCAGCCCGCGAGCAGGCCGAGCAGGCCGCCGACGAGGAGCACCAGGGTGGTGGTGACGACGCCGACGATGATCGAGTTGCGGGCGGCCCACACGGTACGCGTGTAGACGTCGCAGCCCTGGACGTCGAAACCGAACCAGTGGTCGCTGCTCGGGGTCTTCAGGGAGTCCTGGAGCTTGCAGGCGCCCGCCTGGAAGGGGCTGCCCGAGGTGAACCACTGGGGCACCACGGACAGCACGACCAGGAAGACGACCAGGGCGGCGCCGATCAGGAAGATGGGGTTGCGGCGCAGGTCCGCGAGGGCGTCCGACCAGAGGCTGGCCTCGCGCTCCTTCTTGGGCTTCTTGCGGGAGTTGCCGGTGACGGGGCCGGTCGCGGAGGGAGCTCCGGCGGTCTGGGTGTCGGTCAACTCGTCCCCCACCGTAGTTGTGTCACGCATAGCGGATCCTCGGGTCGAGCACGGCGTACAGCATGTCCACGATCAGGTTGCCGACGAGGTAGACGATGATCAGGAGCGAGACGACGCCCACGATCACGGTGCCTTCCTTGCGGTAGACCGACTCGGCCAGCAGGCCGCCGATCCCGTGGATGTTGAAGATCTTCTCCGTGATGACCGCGCCACCCATCAGCGAGCCGAGGTCGGCGCCGAGGAAGGTGACGATCGGGATCAGCGCGTTGCGCAGCGCGTGGCGGCCGACGACACGGCGACGGGGCAGGCCCTTCGCGGTGGCGGTACGCACGTAGTCCGCGCGCATCGTCTCCATCAGGCTGGTACGGGTCAGTCGGGCCACGTACGCCAGCGAGGTCGAGGCGAGCACCAGCGCCGGGAGGATGTAGGCGCGGATGCCGTCGTTCTCGTTGAAGGAGACCGGGAAGAAGTCGATGCCCCAGCTGTTCTTGAGCTGTACACCCAGCGTCAGCTGGAGGATGAAGCCGCTCACGAAGACGGGGATCGAGATGACCATCAGGGTGGAGAGGAGCACCAGCTGGTCAAGGAACTTGCCGCGGCGCAGGGCGGCCATGATGCCGGCCAGCACACCGACGCCGGCCTCGATCGCGAAGGCGACGAGGGCGAGGTTCATGGTGTACGGGAAGGATTCGGTGATCTTGTCCCACACGGAACGACCGGTCAGGGTCTCACCGAAGTTCCCCTGGAACAGGTTGACCATGTAGTTCCAGTACTGCGACAGGAACGAGTCGTTGAGGTGGTACTTCTCGCGCAGCATCGCCGCGACGATCGGGTCTGCCTTCTTCTCGCCGGCCAGTGCCTGAATCGGGTCACCGGGGAGCTGGAAGGACAGGTAATAGATGAGGAACGTGGCACCGATCAGGACAGGGATCGCCTGTATGAGTCGGCGGATGAGGTAGCGGCCCATCAGACCTCCAACAAAGAGCAGGGGGAAGGGGCAGGCAGGCGGAATACCGTCTTCCGCCTGCCCGCCCCCGTTTCCCCTTGGTGAAGAGGGGTGTTAGTTGAGTTCGACCTTGGCCAGGTCCATGCGGCCCTGGGCGTCGACCTCGACGTTCTTCACGGTCTTGGAGTAGGCCGAAGAAGACATGTAGGTGAAGACCGGGATGTACGGAAGGTCCTTGATGATGATGTCATCGGCCTTCTGGTACAGCTTCAGGCCCTCGGCCGGGTCGGTGGCCTTGTCGGCCGCCGCCAGCGTGGACTCGAACTCCTCGTTCACGTAGTGACCGTAGTTGGAGCCGTTCTCGATCGCGACCTTCGAGAAGATCGGACGGAGGTAGTTCTCGGCGGCCGGGTAGTCCATGACCCAGGCCATGCGGAAGGCGCCCTTGTACTTCGAGGCACCCAGGTCGTCCAGCAGGTCACCGAACTTGGTGAACGGCTTGGCGGTGACCTCGATGCCGAGGTTCGCCTTCAGCTGGTTCGCGACGGCCTCGATCCACTCCTTGTGGCCGCCGTCGGCGTTGTAGCCGAGCTCCAGCTTGTTGCCGGGGACGCCGCCCGCCTGGGCCAGGAGTTCCTTGGCCTTGGTCGGGTTGTACGTGCCGGCCTCGCCGAGCGCGCCCTTGCGGTAGCCCGGGATGATCGGGCTGATGAAGTCGTCGGCCGGCTTGCGGGTGCCGTTGAAGATGGTCTTCGTGATGGCCTCCCGGTCGATGGCCATCGAGATCGCCTTGCGGACCTCGGGCTTGCCGAACGCCTCGGGGTTCTGCTCCAGCGGGAGACCGATGTAGCCGACGCCGGACTCGGGCTTGTAGATGTAGCGGTCGCCGAACTCCTGGGAGACGGTGGCCATCGCCGAGATCGGGAGCTTGTCGACGATCTGGATGTTGTCCGAACGCAGGTCGTTGTACGCCGTGTCCAGGTTGTCGTAGATCTTGAACGTGACGCCCTCGAGCTTCGCGCGGCCCTCGGCCGGGTACTTGTCGTAGCGCTTGATCTTGATCTGCTTGTTGTGGTCCCAGGCGCCGTCCATCTGGAACGGACCGTTGCCGATCGGCGCCTCGCCGAACTTCTTCGGGTCCGCCTCGAAGGCCTCGGGCAGCGGGTAGAAGGCGTTGTAGCCCAGCATCGTCTTGAACTGGGAGAAGGGCTCCTTCAGCGTGACGGTGAAGGTCTTCTCGTCAACGAGCTTGAGGCCCTTGAGCTCCTTGGCGGTGGGCTTCTTGTCCTTGCCCGGAGCCAGCTCCTCGGAGCCCTCGATCTTCGTGAAGAACGGCATGCCCTCGGCGGCGTTGTCCTGGTTGGCACCCCAGTTCCACGCGCGGACGAAGGACTTGGCGTCGACCTTCTCACCGTTGTGGAAGGTGAAGCCGTCCTTGACCTTGATCGTCCAGGTCTTCGAGTCCGTGGACTCGATGGACTCCGCCGCCGCGAGCTGCGGCTCGTTGGTCTTGTTGTCGTAGGACACCAGACCGGTGAACAGCGCGTTCAGGACCTCGGCGCCCTCAGACTCGGCGGTGTTCTGACCCACCAGGCCGTGCTGCGGCTCGCCAAGCACCACGGTGATGTTCCCGCCGGCCTTGCTGCCCGCGTCGTCCTTGCCGGTACCACAAGCCGTGGCAGCCATCGCCACGATGACGGCACCCGCGACCCACTTGGCGCTCGTTGCTCCGCGCATGGGTAATTGCCTCCTCAGGAGTCACTGTTGATACGTGAAGGTCCGGCCTCCGCTGACACCCCTGACAGCGAATTCCGGCCCCATCGTGTGTGCTCGTGAGTCGGCGCTCCCCACAGCGCATGACCCATTGACCCGAGCTCAATGGAGCCATCCTCGGGGACACCCAGACCGTAAACCACACTTAAGTGGTCTCGTTTTCACAACATCACCCCAGGCCGAAAACCCGATATCCGGACAAACGGATAGGAGACAGACACGTGCGAAACGGACGGTTAGCTCACCTTCCGGAGTGTCACGGTCGGAATGCGGACACCTGAACGCAATAATCCGCTTGACAGACGCGAACAGCCCCTCGCATCACGGACGTCGTGACGCGAGGGGCTGCTGCGTTCAGCGGGGTTTCGGCCAACCGGTCACCGCACGAGCGGTGACCCGGCCGACCGGGGTGCTACTTGGCGGACTTGGCGCGCGACGCGGTGCGCGAGCGCTCCTTCTGGTCCAGGACGACCTTGCGGATGCGGACGGCCTCCGGGGTCACCTCGACGCACTCGTCGTCACGGCAGAACTCCAGGGCCTGCTCCAGGGAGAGCTTGCGCGGGGGCACCACGTTCTCGGTGTTGTCCGCGGAAGCCGCACGCATGTTGGTGAGCTTCTTCTCCTTGGTGATGTTCACGTCCATGTCGTCGGAGCGCGAGTTCTCGCCGACGATCATGCCCTCGTACACCTCGGTGCCGGGGTCGGTGAACAGGACGCCGCGCTCCTGGAGGTTGATCATCGCGAACGGCGTGACCGAGCCGGCGCGGTCGGCGACCAGGGAACCGTTGTTACGGGTCACCAGCTGGCCGAACCACGGCTCGTGGCCCTCGTGGATGGAGTGGGCGATGCCGGTGCCGCGCGTGCCCGTCAGGAACTCCGTGCGGAAACCGATGAGGCCGCGGGAGGGGACGACGAACTCCATGCGGACCCAGCCGGAACCGTGGTTCGACATGTTGTCCATGCGGCCCTTGCGGACGCCCATGAGCTGCGTGACCGCGCCCATGTGCTCCTCGGGGACGTCGATCGTCATGCGCTCGACCGGCTCGTGCACCTTGCCGTCGATCTCCTGCGTGACCACCTGGGGCTTGCCGATGGTCAGCTCGAAGCCCTCGCGGCGCATCTGCTCGACCAGGATGGCGAGCGCGAGCTCACCTCGGCCCTGGACCTCCCAGGCGTCGGGGCGCTCGGTGTCCAGGACGCGGAGCGAGACGTTGCCGACGAGCTCGCGGTCAAGGCGGTCCTTGACCTGGCGGGCGGTGACCTTGCGGTCCTTGACCGCGGACTTGGCGTCCGCGCCCTTGCCGCTGCCGCCGCGGCCGACCATCGGGGAGGTGTTCGTGCCGATGGTCATGGAGATCGCCGGCTCGTCCACCGAGATCAGCGGAAGCGCGATCGGATTCTCCGGGTCGGCCAGGGTCTCGCCGATCATGATGTCGGGGAAACCGGCGACCGCGCAGATGTCACCCGGGCCCGCCACCTCGGCCGGCTTGCGGGTGAGCGCCTCGGTCATCATCAGCTCGGTGATGCGGACGTTGGAGACGGTGCCGTCACGCTTGATCCACGCGACGGTCTGGCCCTTGCGCAGCTCGCCCTGCTCGACGCGGACCAGGGCGATGCGGCCGAGGAAGTTGTCGGCGTCCAGGTTGGTGACGTGGGCCTGCAGCGGGGCCTCCTCGTCGTACACCGGGGCGGGGACGTGCTCCAGGATGGTGGAGAAGAACGGCTCCAGGCTGTCGCTGTCCGCGGGGACGGTGCCGTCCTCCGGCTTGGTCAGCGAGGCGACGCCGTCACGGCCGCAGGCGTAGACGATCGGGAATTCGATCTGCTCCTCGTCCGCGTCCAGGTCCAGGAACAGGTCGTAGGTCTCGTTGACGACCTCGTCGATCCGGGAGTCCGGGCGGTCGGTCTTGTTGATGCAGAGGATGACCGGCATCTTCGCCTGCAGGGCCTTGCGCAGGACGAAGCGGGTCTGGGGCAGCGGGCCCTCGGAGGCGTCCACCAGCAGGACGACCGCGTCCACCATCGACAGACCGCGCTCGACCTCACCACCGAAGTCGGCGTGGCCGGGGGTGTCGATGATGTTGATCGTGATGGGCGCCCCGCCGTCCTTGGGGTGGTACTTCACCGCCGTGTTCTTGGCGAGGATCGTGATGCCCTTCTCACGCTCCAGGTCGTTCGAGTCCATCATGCGGTCGTCGAGGTGCTGGTGGGCGGCGAAGGCACCGGCCTGCTTGAGCATGGCATCGACGATGGTCGTCTTGCCATGGTCGACGTGGGCGACGATGGCGACGTTACGGATGTCGTGGCGCGTGGGCACTTCGGCGCTTCTCCCGGGATCGTGGATGGCGTCGCGTACGGCCTGGCACGCGCGCCTCGACCGGGCGAAAACCTGCCACGGCCTTACCCCATGGTACGTCGCGCAGCGGGAACCGCCTGCCGGGGGGCTGTCAAGAGGCCGGACGAATGAGCGGGGCCGGATGCGGGGTGGGGTGTTCCGGCCCCCTGTCCAGCCGGTAATCATGCGGGTCAACGGGTATGCACGACCTTGCCCGCCGCAGATCCGGCGGGCAAGGAACTTGAGTCACATCTGAGGTTGTGACCCGCGGGTCAACCCGACAGGCACCCCTTTGTCACCACTTCTTCGCCCGCTCTCCTCATCCGGCCTTCCCGGCGCGCGGCGGGGCTAATTTTTCTTGTCGTCCTTGGCGGAGGCCGGCTTCTTCCATCCGATGTCCTGGAAGCGGGGAGCCCCGAGGCCGAAGGCGCCCGCGTTGACCAGGGACGGCTTGACGGCCACCAGCTCCGGGCGCTGGTAGAGCGGGACGGAGCCGGCGGCGGCCCAGATCCGGGCGTCGGCCTTGCGCATCAGGTCGCGGGCCTCCCCCTCGTCCAGTTCGCCGAGGGCCTGGTCGAAGAGCTGGTCGATGTGGTCGGTGCCGACCCGCGTGTAGTTCTGCTCGACGAGCAGCGAGCCGTCCGCGGCCGGCTCCGGCTTGGCGAAGATCGGCCGGGCGTCGGTGGCCGGGTAGGCGGTGGCGGGCCAGGAGTAGAGCGCGAGGTCGTACTGGCCCGAGGCGACGTGGTCCTTGAAGAAGCTGTCGTCGGCCACCTTGGTGATCTCGGTGTTCACACCGATCTTCCGGAGCATCTGGGCGATCCGCTCGCCGACCGTGCGCAGGGACTCCGACCCCGGTCCGGCGGGCAGGACGAAGCGCAGGCTGAGCGCCTTGCCGTCCTTGGCCAGGGTCGCGCCGGAGGTGCGCGTCGCCTGCTTGGCCGGGGGCGTGGAGGCCTTGCCGGGCTCGGCCGCCTCCCCCTCGCGGGCCGGGCTGTGCTTGTCGTCGTCGACGCTTCCCGCGGCGGCGGACTGGGCGAGGAGTGAGAGCTCCTGCTGGGCCGCGAACGGCGCGGGGGCCAGCACCGGGGAGCGGCGGTCCCGGTCGGCGCCCGGGGTGAAGGCTCCCCCGGCTGCCGCCGGGGGTGCCCCCCGGTCGGCGTTCTCGCCGTCGGGGCCCTGGGCTTGGTCCTCGGCGAGCACGCCGTCGCCGGCGTGGTCGGCGGGGCGGCCCTCGCCGTGTGCGGCGCCGTGGTCGCCGTTGCGCTCGTCGTCCTGGCCCACGATGTACAGACCGTCGTTGCCGGTGCCGGGGCCCGACGGGGTCTTCCCGTCGTCCTGCTTGGTGCTCTCGGCACCCGCCTTCGCGCCCGGCGGCTCGGTGATCTTGCCGTCCCGGCGCCAGCCCGCGTCCGCGAGGAGGGCCTGGGCCGCCTGGGTGTCCTGGCCGCCGAGGGCCTCGCTGTTGTCGGCGTACGCCTGCTGCCCGGCCAGGGCCAGGTGGCTGCCGACGGGCTTGGCGGGCAGCCCCAGCGGCTTCAGCACGAGCTCGGCGAGCTCCTTGCGGTCCAGCGCCCGGGCCACCGCCCGGCGCACCCGTTCGTCGGCCAGCGGGCCGGTGGCGCCGTTCATCGCGAGCTGCGTGTAGGCGGGTTCCAGGGACTTGCGGACGGTGAAGCCGCGCAGGGCCGTCTGCTCGTCGGCGTACCGCTTGACGGACTCGGCGTGCTTCTGGCGCGCCTCCTGCTCCTCGGCGGCCTTGCCCTCGTCGGCGCCGAAGGCGGCCGCCCACGAGAGGGTGGCCTGCGCGGCGGTCATCGAGGCGGCGGGACCGTGGGCCGGGGCCCCGCCCGCGCCGGCGCCCTTGGCGCCGGCGTCCCGCTGGGCCAGCGCGATCCGCTCGGCTCCCGCGCGGTCGATCTCGGCCATGTCCAGCTTCCCGGCGGCGAGCGCGGCCGGCCGGTCGGCGCGCGGCACCGCCGTCAGGACCAGGCTGTCGAGCTTGGCCGGCCGCCCCCACCAGCGCGGATTTCGGTTAAGGGCGGCGGTGCCCGTCTTCTTGTCGATGGCGCCGAGGCCGAAGGGGCCGGCGGTGACCTTGAGTGCGCCCCGGGCTCCCTCGTTGAAGGCGTCCGGCGTGCCGGTGACCTGCTTGGGGTACAGCGGGCTGAAGAGGGAGCGCCAGTCGGCGTACGGCTTGGCGAAGGTGACCTTGACCTCCAGGTCCGTCTTGCCCCGCTCGATCTTCTCGATGCGCTCGTAGCCGGCGTTGCGGGCCGTCCAGTAGCCCGAGTCCTTGCCGTTCAGGGCCCGCCACTGGGCGACGAAGTCGGCGGCGCCGATCTCCCGGCCGTCGCTCCACACCGCCTGCTGGTTCAGTTTGTACAGGACGACCTGCTTGGGCTCCCGTTCGACGACCGAGGCCTTCTCCAGGTAGTCGGGATTGGCCACCGGCCGGCCCTTGGCATCGAGCACGTACAGCTGCGGCAGCACGGCGGCCGCGATCCGGCTGGTGGTGGCGTCGGCGTCGGCCTGGAAGGTGTTCAGGGTCTCCGGGAGGGAGTCGACCGCCCACCGCAGCACACCCCCGTCCGCGACCTTGTCCCGGGCGGTCGTCGCGATGTCCGGTCCGGCCGCGACCGGACCGCCCTCGTCCTCACCCGCGCCGCAGCCCGTGAGCAGCGGCAGTGCGAGGACTCCCGAGGTCAGGAGCGCCACTGACCTGCGCCTTCTCTGGGACATGGGTGGTACCTCCGGGGCGGGGCGTGGGGGGAAGCATGATCACGTTCGGCGGTATATGGAGCTGATCACACCGGTTGCCGGGACCCACTGAAATCGACCGCTCCCCGCGCCCCCCGCAGCCGCCTCGCGCCACGCCGCGAACCCCACCCGTGCGGACCAATCCGGCTTGTGCGCAGCCCGCCGCCCGGGCGGGACGGGAGGACGGCGGGTGCCCGCCGGGGGCGCACGGTTCACGCCTGCGCGCCCGCAATCGACGCACGTCCCTTCACAACGGGGGACAGGAGGCGCGACACTCGCAGGCGCACATGAGCGTTGCCACCGCACCCCGCGGAAGTGAGGGCAAGTCATGTCCCTGCAAGACGACCTGCATGCCGTACGGCGCCACCTGGACGAGCTGACCCGCAAGGTCGAGCGGCTCGAACAGCAGGCCGGGCGGCAGAAGCCGGCGGCCGGGCGGGTTACCGCCGCACCGCCCGACCCGTCCCGGATGGTGACGGTCCCGGACACCCCGTACGACAGCTCGCTGTGGACGGACTCCGACGACGAGGGCCTGGGCGCGCGCGACCGCCGCGCCCCCTGAGCTCCACGTCTCCCGAACCCCACGAGCCCCACCGGCCCCACCAGCCCCACCAGCCCCACCGGCCCCACCGGCCCCACCGGCCCCACGAGCCTCACGCGCCCGTCGGCCACAGGCCCGTAGACCGACGGGCCCGCCGGTCCACGGGCCGCCGGTCCACGGGCCTGCCGGCATCGTCCGGCCACCCCGTCCCCCATCTGGCCCGGCCGCCTGCGGCGGGGCCTCCTGGGCCACCCTTCATCACTCCACCCGGAGTCCCCTTTGGCCACAGGCACACGACCTCCTCAGCAGCGGCCCGGCGGTGTCCACGGCGCCTCCCGGGCCGCGATCGCCGCCCGCCACCTGCGCACCGACCGGTGGTGGCTGGCCCCCGCCGGCACCGCGGCCGGGCTGCTCGCCTTCATCGCCTACTCGACGTGGCGCGCCTTCGCGAACGCCGACTACTACGCGGCCCCCTACGTCTCCCCGTTCTACTCCCCGTGCCTCGCGGAGAACTGCCGGGAGATGCGCGGCGGCCCCAACTGGGACCTCTTCGGCAGTTGGTGGGGCCTGTCGCCGGCCCTGCTGATCCTGGTCTTCCCGCTCGGTTTCCGCCTGACCTGCTACTACTACCGCAAGGCCTACTACCGGGGTTTCTGGGCCTCCCCGCCCGCCTGCGCGGTCGCCGAACCGCACGCGGCGTACACGGGCGAGACCCGCTTCCCGCTGGTCTTGCAGAACATGCACCGGTACTTCTTCTACGCGGCGCTGCCGGTGGCGGGCATCCTCACCTACGACACCGTGCTGACCTTCCGCGACACGCACTACGCCTGGGGCCACATGGGCCTGGGCACCGTGCTGTTCCTCGTCAACATCGCCCTGATCTGGGCCTACACGCTGTCCTGCCACTCCTGCCGCCACATCATCGGCGGCCGGCTCAGGCACTTCTCGAAGCATCCGGTGCGCTACCGCCTGTGGGGCTGGGTCAGCCGGCTCAACTCCCGCCACATGCAGCTGGCGTGGGCCTCCCTGCTCAGCGTCGCGCTCTGCGACTTCTACGTGTACCTGGTGGCCAGCGGCGCCTTCACCGACCCGAGGATCTTCTGAGATGGCTCAAGTGGAACGGCAGCAGTGGGACGTGGTGGTCGTCGGCGCGGGCGGCGCCGGGCTGCGGGCCGCGATCGAGGCGCGCGAGCGCGGCGCCCGGACGGCCGTGATCTGCAAGTCCCTCTTCGGCAAGGCCCACACCGTGATGGCGGAGGGCGGGATAGCCGCCTCCCTGGGCAACGTCAACCAGGGCGACAACTGGAAGGTGCACTTCCGCGACACCATGCGCGGCGGCAAGTTCCTGGGCCAGTGGCGGATGGCCGAGCTGCACGCGAAGGAGGCACCGGACCGGGTCTGGGAGCTGGAGACCTGGGGCGCCCTTTTCGACCGCACCCCCGACGGCAGGATCTCCCAGCGCAACTTCGGCGGCCACGAGTACCCGCGCCTCGCGCACGTCGGGGACCGCACGGGGCTGGAGCTGATCCGCACCCTCCAGCAGAAGATCGTCCAGCTCCAGCAGGAGGACTTCCGGGAGTGCGGGGACCACGAGGCGCGCCTGAAGGTCTTCCAGGAGTGCACCGTCACCCGGGTCCTCAAGACCGGGCCCGCCGGCAGCTCCGCCGCGGACTCCCGGGTCTGCGGGACCTTCTGCTACGCACGCGAGTCGGGCCGCTTCTTCGTCCTGGAGGCCCCCGCGGTGGTCCTGGCCACGGGCGGGATCGGCAAGTCCTTCAAGACCACCTCCAATTCGTGGGAGTACACGGGCGACGGCCACGCACTGGCCCTGCTCGCGGGCGCACCCCTGCTGAACATGGAGTTCGTGCAGTTCCATCCGACCGGCATGGTCTGGCCGCCCTCGGTGAAGGGGATCCTCGTCACCGAGTCGGTGCGCGGCGACGGCGGGGTGCTGCGCAACAGCGAGGGCCGGCGGTTCATGTTCGACTACGTCCCCGACGTGTTCAAGGAGAAGTACGCCGAGTCGCAGGAGGAGGGCGACCGCTGGTACGAGGACCCGGACCACAACCGGCGCCCGCCGGAGCTGCTGCCCCGCGACGAGGTGGCCCGGGCCATCAACTCCGAGGTGAAGGCGGGCCGCGGCTCTCCGCACGGCGGGGTCTTCCTGGACGTGTCCACGCGGATGCCGGCCGAGCGGATCAGGCGGCGGCTGCCCTCGATGTACCACCAGTTCAAAGAGCTGGCCGACGTGGACATCACGGCGGAGCCGATGGAGGTCGGGCCGACCTGCCACTACGTGATGGGCGGGATCGCGGTCGACTCCGAGACGGCCGCCGCGGTCGGCGTGCCGGGGCTCTTCGCCGCGGGCGAGGTCGCCGGCGGCATGCACGGCTCGAACCGGCTCGGCGGCAACTCCCTCTCCGACCTGCTGGTCTTCGGGCGGCGGGCCGGTCTGTACGCGGCGCAGTACGCGTCCGCCTCCCCCGCCGGGCGCCCCGCGCTCGCCGAGGCGCAGATCGACGAGGCGGCCGCGGAGGCGCTGGCCCCCTTCCACGCCGCCGAGGGCGCGGAGAACCCGTACACCCTCCACCAGGAACTCCAGACGACGATGAACGACCTGGTCGGCATCATCCGGCGGGCCGGCGAGATGGCCGAGGCGCTGGAGCGGCTGGCGGACCTGCGCGTGCGGGCCTCCCGGGCCGGGGTCGAGGGGCACCGGCAGTTCAACCCGGGCTGGCACCTGGCCCTGGACCTGCGCAACATGCTGCTGGTGAGCGAGTGTGTGGCCCGGGCGGCACTGGAACGCACCGAGAGCCGGGGCGGGCACACCCGTGAGGACTGCCCCGCGATGGAGCGGAGCTGGCGTCCGGTGAACCTGCTGTGCGTCCCCGTCGAGCACGGCCCGGCCCCGGTGGATCCGGCGGCCGACCGGATCAGGCTGGTCCGGACCCGTACCGATCCCATCCGCCCGGACCTGCTCGCACTGTTCGAGAAGGAAGAGCTGGTCAAGTACCTCGCCGAAGAGGAGCTCCACGAGTGACCACCTACGACGCGCGCTTTCGGATCTGGCGGGGCGATGCCGGGGGCGGATCGCTCACGGACTTCACCGTCGAGGTGCACGACGGCGAGGTGGTCCTGGACATCGTGCACCGGCTCCAGGCCACCCAGGCCCCGGACCTCGCGGTGCGGTGGAACTGCAAGGCCGGCAAGTGCGGCTCGTGCAGCGCGGAGGTCAACGGCCGGCCGCGCCTGATGTGCATGACGCGGATGTCGGTCTTCGACCGGGAGGAGACGATCACGGTGACCCCGCTGCGGGCGTTCCCCGTGGTCCGGGACCTGGTCACGGACGTCTCCTTCAACTACGCCAAGGCGCGGGAGGTCCCCGCCTTCGTGCCGCCGGAGGGGGTGGCGCCGGGCGCGTACCGGATGCAGCAGGTGGACGTGGAGCGCTCGCAGGAGTTCCGCAAGTGCATCGAGTGCTTCCTGTGCCAGGACACCTGTCACGTGGTGCGCGACCACGAGGAGAACAAGGCGTCCTTCGCCGGTCCGCGCTTCCTGATGCGGGTGGCGGAGCTGGACATGCACCCTCTGGACGCGGCGGCGCAGGCGGGTCTGGACCGCAAGCGCTCCGCGCAGGAGGAGCACGGGCTGGGTCTGTGCAACATCACCAAGTGCTGTACGGAGGTCTGCCCCGAGGGCATCAAGATCACCGACAACGCCCTGATCCCGTTGAAGGAGCGGGCGGTGGACCGCAAGTACGACCCGCTGGTCTGGCTGGGGAACCGGATCGGGCGCCGCTCCGGCCCCGCGTGACACCGCCTCCCGGGCCCCCGGCGACCGCCGTGCCGTGGGCCCGGGAGGCGCGGGCCGCTCTGGTCGCCGCCGCGCCGCTTTCGCTCGGCGGCCTGGAGGCGGCCGGGGCGCCGCCGGCCGCGGCGGGGGGCGGGTCCGGCCGCGGCGGGTCCGGCCGCGGCGGGGCCGCAAGCGGCCGGGGCCGGTCAGCCGTACATGTTCAGCAGCTGCTCCGCGGACAGCTCCGCGACGGCCTCGGCGGCAGCCCCCGGCAGCGGCAGTTCGAACCAGACGGTCTTGCCCCGGTGGGTGCGCCGGGTGCCCCAGCCCGCCGACAGCAGGCCCACCAGTTGCAGGCCGCGGCCGCCCTCGTCCGTGTCGCGGGCCCGCCGGCGCCGCGGCTGCACCAGGTTCGCGTCCCACACCTCGCAGACCAGCGTCCGGTCCAGCAGCAGGCGCAGCCGGATCTCACCCTCCCCGTAGCGCAGGGCATTGGTGACCAGTTCGCTGACCAGCAGTTCGGTGGTGTCCAGCAGTCCCTCCAGGCCCCAGGCGGGCAGCTTGGCCCGCGCCAGCTCCCGCGCCCGCCCCACCGAGCGGGCCTCGCGGGGCAGTTGCCAGTCCCCGACCGCGTCCTGGGGCAGGCCCTGCACGCGCGCCATCAGCAGGGCGATGTCGTCCTCCCCGTGCCGGGTGTCCAGCGTGTTCAGCACGTGGTCGCAGACGTCCTCCAGCGGCCGCACCGGATCGGTCAGGGCCTCCCGCAGCCCGCGCAGCCCCTCTTCCAGCGGGTGGTCCCGCGATTCGACCAGTCCGTCGGTGTACAGCGCGAGCAGCGCGCCCTCCGGCAGATCCACCTCGACCTCCTCGAAGGGCTCCCCGCCCACTCCCAGCGGCATCCCCGGCGGCACCTCCAGCAGCAGCGCGGGCCTCGGCGCCCCGCCCTCGCCCGGCGGCTCCACCAGTACGGGCGGCATGTGGCCCGCGTTGGCGATCGTGCAGCGGCGCGTCACCGGGTCGTAGACGGCGTACACGCAGGTGGCCAGGTACACCTCCGAGCGGTCCGCGTCCCTGGAGTGCAGGGCCGCCCGTGAGGCCTGCTGGGATCCGCCGGGCGCCCCGAGGCCCCGGGCGATCTCGTCGAGCGCGGTCAGCACCTCGGCGGGTTCGAGGTCCAGCAGCGCCAGGGTCCGTACGGCGGTGCGCAGTTCGCCCATGGCGACGGCGGCCCGCAGCCCCCGCCCCATCACGTCCCCGACGACCAGCGCCGTGCGGTGGCCGGGCAGCTCGATGACGTCGAACCAGTCGCCGCCGACCTCGGTGGCCGCGTTCCCCGGCAGGTAGCGGCAGGCGATGTCCAGGCCGGCCGCCTCCGGATCGCCGGGCGGCAGCAGGCTGCGCTGCAGTATCAGGGCCCGCTCGTGCTCGCGGCGGTAGAGCCGCGCGTTGTCGATGCAGACGGCCGCCCGCGCGGCCAGCTCGACCGCGACCGCCCGGTCCCGTTCGCCGAAGGGTTCGCTGCCCTTCGTACGGGAGAACTGCGCGAGGCCGACCACCGTGTCGTGGGCGACCAGCGGCACGACCAGGGTCGACTGGACCAGGTCGTCGGGCCCTCCGCCCTCGATCAGCCGCGGTCGCGCCGTCCGCAGCGCGAGCGCCCCCGGCGAGGCCGCCGGGTAGCGGTGGATCTGCCCCACGGAGACCGGTACGCCCGGCCCCGAGAGCGGGGCGTCCGACACGGCCGAGGCGAAGGCGACCCTGCGCAGCTGCGCGGACGGCGCCCGTCCGGCCCCCTGCCCGGGCAGCGAGGGCACCCCGGGGCCCTGCGGCCGGGCGGGCCGGTCGTCGTCACCGAGCAGCAGCCCCTGGTAGAGGTCGACGGAGGCCAGGTCGCAGAAGCCGGGGACGGTGACGTCGAGGAGTTCGCGGGCGGTGGTCTCCAGGTCGAGGGAGTTCCCGATGCGGTGTCCGGCCTCGTTCAGCAGCGCGAGGTTGCGCCGGACCCCGGCGGCCTCGCGCGCGGCGAGGTGACGGCGGGTGACGTCGGTGCCGATGCCGGCGACGCCGACGGGGCGTCCGGTTCCGCCGTGCACGCGGTAGAGGTTGATGGACCAGTGGCGGTCCTCCCGGCTGCCGGGGGCGGCCCCGGTGATCCGCAGGTCGGTGACCGAGTCCCCGGTGTCCAGCACCCGGCGCAGGGCCTCGGCCATCCGGTCGGCCTCGTGGGCCGGCAGGTAGTCGTGGACGGTCCGGCCCCGGTGCTCCTCGGCGGCGCCGCCGAAGACCGTGGCGAAGCGCCGGTTGGCCCGCTGCACGGTGAGGTCCGTACCGAAGAGCAGGAAACCGAAGGGCGATTGGCCGAATATGGCCTGCGAGGCCGCCAGATCGGATTCGATCCGGCGCAGCGCGCGGACGTCGACGACGACGCACAGCGCGGCCCGCTGGGCGGTCGCGGTCTGGGTGGGCATCACATAGATCTCGGCCACACCGTGCGCCCCGCCCCCGCCGGGGATCCGGAAGGGGATCAGGCCCGTCCATTCCTTGCCGTCGAGGATTTCGGCGACCCGGCGGTGGGCGTCGGCGCGCAGCTCGGCCGGCATGAAGGCGTCGACCGGGTCGCGCCCCACGGCCTGCGCGGCCGTCAGACCGAACAGGTCTTCGGCGCGCAGGCTCCATTGGTCGATGAGGCCGTCGGGCCCGATCGAGAAGGATGCGACCTTTATGTAGTCATATATCGAGCCAGGCAGACTGCTGTGCCACAGGGAGTCGTGCCATGCCTCCCGGGGCACACCGGTCTGATGTGCCTGCGCAGGTATCTCGCTCACGCGACCGTCCCCTCCAGCTCACCGCAACCGGACCGGTCATGGACCGAAGTATTCAGCACCACGGCTCCCGACGGCACGGCGTTCACGATCACAAAAAGGTCCCGTTAGTTTCGGCCATGCCGTGTGGTCTGCCCCCGGACTTCCTCAAGGGGGTGTCCCCGGGCCACCCTTCACCTTGTTACTCACCAGGAAGAGCCAACTCGAACCACACAGTCTTGCCCGACTTCCCGTGGCGGGTTCCCCAGCGCTGCGAGGAGACGGCCACCAGGTGCAGTCCGCGGCCGCCTTCGTCGTCCGTCCGGGCGACGCGTTCCCGGGGCGGATCCGGAAGCGGATCGGAAACTTCCACGAGCAGGGCGGCCCCGCCCGCCGTGCCGTCGGCGGCTTGATCGCGCCGTACCAGGCGGACGCCGATGGGGCCGGAGGCGTAGCGCAGGGAATTGGTGACGAGCTCGCTGACCAGCAGGACGGTCACGTCGCCGACGGCTTCCAGGCCCCAGTCGTGGAGCGTCCCGCGCACGGCGTGCCGGGCGGTGCGGACGGCGCCGGGCTCCGCAGGGAAGGCCCACTGGACGCACTCACCGTCTGGGTCGAACACGCCGATCACTTCCCGGGCCAGCTGCGGACCCCGTCCGGTTCGCCTGCGAGAAAGAAGGACGAGATAGGGATCAATAGCGACATACCCGATATTTGGGGCGTCGTACCACTGACTTCCGCACCTGCGGCGCACTGGGGCGCAGACGGCCTAGAGCGCGAGCGTCACGCGCCCCCGGCGCCGCCGCCCGGACTGCGAGCGGACCTGTGGCCGGCCGTCAGCCTGCGGCCGGCTTCGGCGACCGCGGGCCGGTCCTGGTCCAGCCAGTCGACGGAATCCAGCTCGCCGGGCGTCAGCCAGCGCAGCTCGTCGTGGTCCTCCAGCGGCGCCGGCTCGCCGGAGACCAGGCGCGCGGTCCACACGTGCAGGACCAGGCCGGGCTTCAGCGGCCACTCCCCAGGGATCCGCTCCAGCGGCTCGGCCTCGATGCCCAGCTCCTCGCGCAGCTCGCGCACCAGCGCCTCGGGGACGGACTCGCCCGGCTCGGCCTTGCCGCCCGGCAGCTCCCAGCGGCCGGCCAGCTCGGGGGGCGCACTGCGGCGGGCGGCCAGCAGGCGGCCCTCATGACAAAGGGCTCCGCCCACGACCACGCGTTCCGTCATGGGGCGGAGCCTATGCCAGCGCCGCGACAGCCGCGGCGCGCTCAGTTCATCGTGGCGGTCTGACCGATCCGCTCGACCCAGTAGAGCTGCTTGTGCACGCCGTCGTCGAGGCTGTCGACGACCTTCTGGGCTTCGGCCCGGGTGGGGTAGCGGCCCACCCGGTAGCGGTTGCCGTTGTCGTCCTGACGTATGACCAGCCACGGGAGCAGGGCACCGCTGTCGTTCATCGCGTTTCACCCTCCGCCGACGTACCTGCCCGGGAAACCGCATTGCGCATATGCCCGAGCTTACGCCCGACCTTTACGGAGCGGATACGGTTTTTCACGAACAGGTACCTCGCGGGCGTAGGCATCCGGCCATGCGTACGAGTGCGCCGTGTGCGCCGGCTCGGACCCGGCGCGCGAAGGGCGTCGGGAGGAGCACCGCCCCGCCTCTCGCGCCGCCGCTTGTTGATCACGAGGGCGGCGGCGACCACGGCGATCCAGGCCTGCGGGGCGGGGCCGCCGCGTGACGGCCCGTCACCCCCGGCGCACTGCCTGCCGCCTTACGCCGCCCCACCGGAGCTCAACGGGCGGCCCACGCCCCCTGCCCGCTCTGCGGTACGCCCACACGGCCGGGGCCCGGACGCCGGGGCTCTCCCGCGGGACCGATCACCTCACCGGCAGGTGGTAGGCCAGGCGGTAGCGGTCCGCCGGAACCACCACATCGGCCGTTTCCACCGCGCGGCCGGAGGCGAAGTAGGTGCGGCCGATGACCAGCACCACGTGCCCCGGGACCCCGCCGAGGAGGACGAGCTCCTCGGCCAGCCCGGGCCGGGCGCCGACCTCCTCGACCACGTTGTCCACGACGACGTCGATCGCGGCCATCCGGTCCACCACGCCGGAGCCGCCCAGCGGGCCCTCCTCCGGCAGCATCACCGGGGTCCGGCCGGTCACGGCGAGCGGCTCCCAGGAGGTCGACAGCATCATCGCCTCCCCCGCGTCGCGGAAGACGTAGCGCGTCCGCATCACCCGCTCGCCCGGTTCGATGCCGAGCCGTCCGGCGATCTCCGCGGACGCGGGCCGCTGCTCGCTGTTCGACTCCCACGTGCCGCGCGCGCCCGATTCCGCCTGTTCCTGCCGGAACGGCGTCGAAGTGCCGCCCGTGCGGTAGCCGGAGCGGGCGACCCGGCGGGGCACCGGCTGCTCGCGCACGTACGTACCGGAACCGGACCGGCCCTCGACCAGCCCCTCCGCCATGAGGACCTTGCGCGCCTCCAGTGCCACGGTGTCGGACACCCCGTACTCCTCGCGGATGCGGGCCTGCGAGGGGAGCCGGGCGTGCGGGGGCAGAGAACCGTCCACGATCTTCCGTCGCAGGTCCCCGGCCACGCGCAGATAGGCCGGCTGCTCACCGAAAGTCACTGGCCACTCCCATCAGGTTGACAGACAGCTACAGCCTGGCAACCGGCGGTTGTACGCCGCAAGCGAAGGCCAGAGTTTCACCCGAAGTGATGAAACCTGGTCACACAAACCCGTTACCGCGCGTTACCCCGGGGGCGTCACGCGGCCTGGGACGAGGGGCCTCGCCCGGCACCGTTCCCGGGGCCGCCGCCCGGGCCGTTCCCGGGCCCGTTCCCGGGGCCCCCGGGGGACTCCTCCAGCCACTGCGGCACCTCCGTCGCCAGCCCGTAGGCGCCCCTCAGCGCCTTCTCCGTCTCCACGGACAGCGCGCCCAGGGCGCCGTCCCACTCCCGGTCGAACTCCGCCGCCGTCCTCGCCCGCGAGCTGCGCTGCCACGCCGCGCGGGCCGCCTCGATCTCCCGGAGCCGCGCCCGGACGGCCTGCTCCATCCCCGGCCGGGCCCTGTGGCCTTCCAGCACCTTCGCCTCGTCGCCCAGTGCCGAGTCCACCTCGCGGGCCCACGCCCGGTGCTCGGCCAGTGCCTCGTCGAGGTCCCCCTCGGGCGGCCGGCCGATGGCGAACTCCACGGCGTTCGCGGCCTCCAGGAAGGCGGACTGCTCGGGCCCCAGCATGTCCCTGTCCTGCCGCAGGCTGCCCCGCCGCTCCTGGTCCGTCGTGCCGATCACGCACAGCAGCCGCCGGTCCCCCAGCCGCCAGGACCGGCGCGAGGGCGCGAAGTAGTACATCCGCGCGTCCGCGGGCAGCGCCCACGTGTCCATGGCGTAGCCGTCCTGGGCCTTCCAGCACGCCTCCTCGGCGGCACGGACCGCCCCGGCCGAACCGGGCTCGTCCGCCTGCTCCAGCAGCTGCGAGGCGGTGACCTCGCCGTCGTGCACCCGCGCGCAGTCGATCGCGTACGTACGGGGCCGGTCGGCCAGCAGGTCCCCCCGCGGGACGTTGAAGCAGTCGCCCTGCCGCAGGTCGTCCAGGTCGGTGAGGTCCCCCTCGGCGGACCCGCCCAGGGCGCCGAGCCGCTCGCGCACCGAGCCGGCGAACTGGCCGGCGGTGACGGCCAGGACGGCGGTCGTCACCAGCGACACGACCAGGCCCACGACGGCGAGCGCCCGGCCCCGCTGGCGGCGCCTGCCCGCCTGTACGAGTGCCACGGCCGCGAAGACGACGCCCAGGGGCGGCAGACACAGCAGCCCGACCAGGAGCGAGGCGAGCGCGAAGCCGTTGAGCGGCGCCGGGGAATGCGGCCCGTCACCGGGCGGCGGCCCCCATCCCGGCTGCGGCGCCGGCGGGGGCCAGGAGGGGCCCGGTCCGGGCGGAGGGGGCGGCAAAATGCTCACGGGGTGAGGTGCTCCATCACAGGGGGCGCGAACGAATGCGCGAATAGTACGCAGCGGGGGCGACCGTCCGCCGGTCGCCCCCGCCCGTTCCGCGCGGCCCGGTGGCCGTGCCCGGTGGCGGTCCGTCAGAACTGCAGCGCCCAGGAGTCGATCTTGCCGGTGTCGGCGTTCGCGTTGTCGTTCACCCGCAGCTTCCAGACCCCGTTCGCGACCTCGGAGGAGGCGTTGACGGTGAAGGTCCGGATGATGTTGTCCGCGCTGCCGCCGGTGCGGTCGGACAGGGTGTAGACGCTGCCGTCGGGGGCGACCAGGTCGACCTTCAGCTCACCGGAGTAGGTGTGCTTGATGTCGACCGGCACGCTGAGCGCGGCCGGGGCGCTGCCGGAAACGCCGCTGACGGTGATCGGCGATTCGACGGTCGCATTGTCGTTGACCGCGTAGTCCGCGGTGTTCTCGAAGCGCGGTCCGGGCGGGACGGTGCCGCCCGCGCCGACGTGGAGCAGCCGGTTCGGGGAGCCCGCGCCCGGGCTGGTCACGACGTTCGGCGTCGAGGCGCTCACCAGGCCCGCGGCGACCTGCGCCGGGGTGCTGGAGGGGTTCTGCGAGAGGTAGAGGGCGCCCGCGCCCACGACGTGCGGCGTGGCCGTGGAGGTGCCGGAGATGGTGTTGGTGGCGGTGTCGCCGGTGCCCCACGAGGAGGTGATGGAGGAGCCCGGAGCGAAGACGTCCAGGACGGAGCCGTAGTTGGAGTAACCGGCCCTGGCGTCCGTGTTGGTGGTGGCGCCGACCGTGATGGCCTCGGTGACGCGCGCCGGGGACTTGGTCGAGGCGTCGGTGGACTCGTTGCCCGCGGCGACGCCGTAGGTGATGCCGGCGGCTATCGAGTTGCGCACGGCGGTGTCGAGCGCGGAGTCCGCGCCGCCGCCGAGCGACATGTTGGCCACGGCGGCCTTGACCGCGTTGCGGGTCACCCAGTCGATGCCCGCGACGACCTGGGCGGTCGTGCCGGAACCGTTGTTGTCCAGGACGCGGACGCCGACGATCCATCATCGACACCGGCGTGCGCATCACCCACCAGGACCTCGCCGGCCACGCCTCCTACGGCTACGACGCCATCGACAACGACAACACCGCCCAGGACGGCCACGGCCACGGCACCCACGCCGCCGGCACCGTCGCGGGCAGCTCGTACGGCGTGGCGAAGAAGGCCCGGCTGGGTGGCGTCGACGGTGAAGACGCGGTTCTGCACGACCGACGTGACGGCCGGGTCGGCCGCCAGCTTCCTGGCCTGCGCCATGTACATGACAAAGATTTCGGCCCAACGGGCTGCCGCCTCCGAAAGGTTGGCCCATCCCCGGCTCGTCCCACAAGAGGACAACGGACGCGTAACATCCGTGCCATACAGCGGCCATGATCGAGCAAAGGCGTTCCGCACATGACGCATGCACTCCCCGGATACGTCTGCCCCGAGGACGGCACGCGCGCGGACGTCCGCACCGCCCCGTGGTGCTGCCCGCTCTGCGGCGGCCCGTGGGACCTCGACTTCGCGCCCGATCCGGCCATCGCGCTGGATCCGGCCGCCGGACCGAATTCGCTGTGGCGGTACGCACCGGCCCTGCCGCTGCCGGGTGCGTTCTCCGTCTCCCTGGCGGAGGGGCACACTCCGCTGGTCCCGCTGGCGGAACGCCTCCACGCCAAGCTCGACTTCCTGATGCCGACCCTCTCCTTCAAGGACCGGGGCGCGGTGATGCTGGCGGAGCTGGCCCGGCGGCTGGCTCCGGAGCGGGTCGTAGCGGACAGCAGCGGCAACGCGGGGACGGCGGTGGCCGCGTACTGCGCCCGGGCCGGGCTGAGTTGTGAAGTCTTCGTGCCCGGGGGCACCTCCGAGAAGAAGACCGACCAGATGCGGGCGCACGGTGCGGTCGTACGGGTCGTCCCCGGCGGCCGCGAGGCCGCGGCGTCGGCGGCCCGGGAGGCCGCCGACGGGCCGGGGGTCTTCTACGCGAGCCACGTCTTCAACCCGTACTTCCTCCACGGCACCAAGACGTACGTGTACGAGGTGTGGGAGGAGCTGGGCGGCCGGCTGCCGGAGGCACTGGTCGTCCCGGTGGGCAACGGCACCCTGCTGCTGGGGGCCGCACTGGCCGTGGAGGAGCTGGCCGGGCGCGGTGTCCGGCCGCCGGCGCTGATCGCCGTCCAGGCGGAGGCGGTGGCCCCGCTGGCGCGGGCGTTCGCGGCGGGCGCGCAGGACGCCGATCCGGTGGAGCAGCGGCCCACCCTGGCGGAGGGCATCGCGATCCCGGCGCCGCCACGCGCCCGGCAGGTCCTGGCCGCGGTCCGCAAGTCCGGTGGGACCTTCCTCACCGTCCCGGACGCCCGCCTGCGCGAGGCCCAGCGGGACCTGGCCCGGCGCGGACTGTTCGTGGAACCGACGGCGGCGGCCTGCTGGGCGGCGGTCGGCCCCCTCGCCCCGGACGACCCCTTGCAGGGCCGCACGGCAGTCCTCCCCCTCTGCGGCGCCGGCGCCAAAACGGGCCTGGCCCCGTAACAGGCCGGACCGGAATCCCGGCCGACACGGCCCCCGGGGCCCCCAGGCCCCCGGTGGACCGGGCCCCCGGCCGACGCGCCGAGGGCCCAGCCCCGCGGTTCGAGGCCCTCCGGCGTCGCGCCGAGAACCACGCGGCCCCGGAACCGCGCCGGACCGGAACCACGGCTGGGCGGCCGTTCCGTCAGACCGGCCCCAGGACCCCCGTGGCCCGGAACCACCGCACCGGCCCGGCCCGGTGGCCACCTCCCCGGAACGCCGCCTGCCGACCCCCGGGGGCCCCGCCGGACCGGAACCCTCGCCGTCGCGCCGAGGACCAGCCCCGGCGTCGCGCCGAGGAGCAAGCCGGACCGGCACCACGGCCGACGCGGCCCCGGGACCCCGGTGGACCGGAACCACCGCACCGGCCCGGCCCGCCTGCCCGCCGCCCCCGGGGCCCCCGCCGGGCAGGCGGCCGCGGGGGGGAGTTCGAGTCTCGGGCTCCGGGGCGCAGCCCGGGCCACGGGGCCATCGGAGCCCCGCGCCCCCGCGCCCGGCCGCCGAACCGCGTCCCGCGCCCACGCACAGGTCGGAAACTCGCGCGCCCGTGACCCGGTCCTCTGCTGGACTGACCCCATGACCAACGCCCCCAGCGCCGAAGCACGCGCCCAAGCCCGCGCCGCCGCCCTCGTCTTCGCCCGGCTCCACACCTCCGCCGCCCCCCTCGCCCTGGCCAACGCCTGGGACGTCGCCAGCGCCCGCATCGTCGAGGCCGCCGGCGCTCCCGCCGTCGCCACCACCAGCGCCGGAGTCGCCTGGTCCCTCGGATCACCCGACGGCGACGCCCTGGCCCGCGACCGCGCCCTCGATCTGGTGGCGCGCGTGGCCGGCGCCGTCTCCGTCCCCGTCACCGCCGACATCGAGAGCGGCTTCGGCGCCGACCCCGCCGCCGTCGCGGAGACCGTCGCCGGGGTCCTGGCCGCCGGCGCGGTCGGCATCAACATCGAGGACGGCACCCGCGCCCCCGCCGAGCACGCGGAGCGCGTGGCCGCCGCCCGCTCCGCGGCCGAGGCCGCCGGGATCCCGCTGTTCGTCAACGCCCGCATCGACACCTACCTGTTCGGCCTCGGCGACCCGGCCACCCGCCTCGACGAGACCCTCGCCCGCGCCGCCGGCTACCTCCGGGCGGGAGCCACCGGCATCTTCGTGCCCGGCGTCACCGATCCGGCCACCATTGCCGAGCTGGCCCGGGGCATCGACGCCCCGCTCAACATCCTCGTCGGCCCCGGCGCCCCCTCCGTCGCCGAACTCGGCGCCCTCGGCGTCTCGCGCGTCAGCCTCGGCTCCTGGGTCGCGGGAGCCGCGTACGCCGTGGTGCGCCGCGCCACCGAGGAGCTGGTCGCCGACGGCACCTACGGTCCGCTCGCGGACTCTCTCCCGTACGGGGAACTGAACGGCCTGCTCAAGGGCTGACGAACCCGGCAGCACCGGGCGGCCCGCACGGGCAGGCGGCCCGCACGGCCGGGCGGGCCGGCAGCCGAACGGGCCGCCTGCCTGTCCGGCCCGCGCGGCCGGGCCGTCCCGGGCCCTCGCGCTCAGCCCAGGGCCGCCCGCTCGTACAGCGCCTTCGCGTGCTCGTCGAACAGCGCGGCGGTGGAGTCCACGTCCGTGTTCCCTCCGCTCAGCACACCGATGAGCTGCCCCGGGCGGTCCGACCCGCCCCGGTCGGCGATCCAGGGACTGCCGCTGGTGCCCGTCCAGAAGCCGGCGCAGCTGATGTAGAGCATGTCGGGGTCGTCGTCGGCGTGGCGGGTCTGCGTCGTGCAGGAGACGGGCTTGTTGTGCGGGTTGTGCTCGGACTCCGGGTAGCCGATGACGGTCACCTCCCGCTCGTAGCCGGAGGTCCAGTCCGGCGCGGGCGCCTCGGCACGGCCGCCGACGGCTTCCTGGAGGCTGCGCCCGTCGGCGTCCGGCTCGATGCTGAGGAAGGCGAAGTCGGCGGTCTCCTCGCCCCACTTCGTCCAGCGGTCGTCCACGTGGATCGAGCGGACCTTCCACCTGCCCAGCGGCTGGGTGCCGGCGCCCTCGCCGGAGAAGGCGGGGGCGAAGGCGAGCTCGCCGATGGCCAGGCCGTCGTGGGCGACCTCGCCGGGCCTGCCCCCCTCGCCGGCCGGGGCCACGCAGTGCGCGGCGGTGGCGACGACATTGCCCTTCGGGCTGTCGACGACGCTCGCCGTGCACCAGTGCTCCCCGTTGGCCATGAGGACGCCGACGGTGGGGAAGGGGTGCACCTGCCGGTCACCTGGCGCCTCCATGAACGCGACGGCGAACACCACGGCGATCCCCGCCGCGGCGGCCGCGGACGCCCCCTTCGCCACCGCGCTCATCGCACGGCGGGGTCGGGTGTCGGTGCCAGCATCACCTTGCTGATCCACGCCAGGGAACCCTCCCTCATGCCGCGTACGTACGACTTTCCGTTGTGCTCACCATCCTGGATCACCTGCAGCCAGGTGTGCACGGGACCCTTCCCGTACTGCGCCATGAACCGCTCGGCCTTGTCCCGGCCGCTCTCCTTGGTGCCGATCTGGAAGTTGATGTAGACGTCCGGGCCCCCCGCCTCGATGAGCTTCTGCGCAAGCTTCTCGGGGTTGTTCGCGTCCATGGCCTGCGTGTTTCCCTTCCACAGGGGCGAATCGGGGACGATGTCGACGCCGCTCGCGATGGCCGCCTTGAAGCGGTCGGGGTACTTCAGGAGGTGCTTGAAGGCGCCGAATCCGCCGGCCGAGGAGCCCATGAAGGCCCACCCGTCGCGCGAGGTGAAGGTCCGGAAATTGGCCTTGGTGAAATCCGGGATGTCCTCGGCCATCCAGGTGCCCATCTTGGGCTCTCCGGGGATGTCCGAGGCGTCGAAGTGGTGCTTGGTGTCGGCGTTGTGCACCGGCATCACGAGGATGAAGGGCAGGCTCGTACCGGCCTTCGCCCCGTCGCTCACGGCCTTCTGGAGGCCGAGGCCGGGGCCCGTGCCCCAGTAGTTCGTGGGGTACCCGCGGCCGCCGGGCAGGGAGATCAGGACCGGGAAGGCGCTCTTGGCGTACTTCGGGTCGTCGTACTCCCTGGGCACCCACACCCACACGTCACCGGTGAAGCCGGACTTCGCGCCGGTGAGCGTCGTACGGGCGATCTGCGTGCCGTCCGGCAGCCTGCTGGTGCGGACGAACTCGGCCTTCGGGCCGGTCGGCATCCGTACGCCCGGTCGGACGTCGGTGGCCGTGGCGGCCTTCTCGTGGGCCTGGACCTTCCCGAAGGAGACCGGATCCCCTATGTCCGAGAAGAGCCCGTACGCGTACGCCGCCGCGCCGCCCCCGGCGGCCAGGGTGAGCGCGAGCCCACCGCCGATCAGCTGCAGGCGCAGGCGTTCGGGGCGACGGCCGCCCGTGGTCGTGGGGCTGCCGTCGCCTTGCTGGTCATGCTGCACGGAATTGTCCCGTTCCCTCTCCGGCGCTCACTGCGGGAGCGCGGGCCGGACCGATCGGTCCCCCTTACACCCTTTACAGAGGTATGAACGACGGGATGGGTTGCCTGGGACGGGCAGCCGTCAGCCGGTGGTGTCGGGCCGCGGAGCCTTGAGCACCTTGCTGATCCACTCCAGGGAGCCTTCCTTCATGCCCCGGACGTAGTGCCAGCCGTTGTGCTCGCCGTTCTGTATGTCGCGGATCGTCGTCTTGACCGGGCCCTTGCCGAACTGCTGCTGGAACTTCGTCATCCGCTCCTTCCCGGTCTCCTTGGTGCCGATCTGGAAGTTGATGTAGACCTCGGGCCCCTTGGCGTCGATCAGCTTCGCGGCGAGCTTCTCCGGGTTGTTCGCGTCCATCTCCGCCTGGTGGCCCTTCCAGAGCGGGGAGTCGGGGACGATCTCGCCGCCGCTGGCGATCACGGCCTTGAAGCGGTCCGGGTACTGCAGGACCGTCTTCATGCCGACGAAGGCGCCCGAGGAGGAGCCCATGAAGGCCCAGCCGTCGCGGGACTTGTAGGTACGGAAGTTGGCGCGGGCGAAGTCCGGGACGTCCTCGGCGATCCAGGTGCCCATCCTGGGCTGGCCGGGTATGTCGGCGCCGTCGTAGTAGTACCTGTTGTCCGGGTTGAGCACCGGCATGATCACGACGAAGGGGAGGCTGGTGCCGGCCTGGACCCCTTCGCTGATGGCCTTCTGCAGGCCGAGGCTGCGGTCGGACCAGTAGTTGGCCGGGAAGCCGTTGCCGCCGGGCAGCGCGATGAGCACCGGGAAGCCGCTCTTGGCGTACCTCGGGTCGTCGTATTCCTTGGGCGCCCACACCCACACGTCACCCTCGAAGCCGGACTTCGCGCCGGCCAGGCGGGTCTTGGCTATGACCGTGCCGTCGTCCAGCCTGGTGGTCTGCTTGAAGCCGGACCGGGGGCCCGTCGGCATCAGCACGTCCGGGTCGCCGGAGGGCTTGGCCGCCGGGGACCGGCTGGGGCCCTTGTCCTCGGCGACGGGCGACGGGGCGGCCTTGCCGAAGCTCACGGCCTCGCCGTCGCCGGAGAACCAGTCGAGCTTCCAGGCGGCGAACCCGCCACCGCCGAGCAGGAGCGCGAGGGCGAGCACCGCGCCGATCCCCGCACGGCGGCGGGAGCGCGGGGCGGACGGGACGGGCAGGGCGGGCGGGGCGGGCGGGGTCTCCTCGTAGAACTGCTGGTCATCAGGCCGCGGGCGCTGCGGGTACTGGTGCACGGACTTCGCTCCGAACGGTCTGGACTGACTGCCCCCGAGGGCAGAACGGCTGGGGCATCCCCTAGTGCTGATGTGCGAATGCTCCCGCACAGTTCCAAATCCGAGCAAAAACATGACGGGGATCTCAACCGGACGGAGCGGTCTTCCCAGGCGGGAGGGCTCGGGCGGAGGGGAGCCGGCTGCTCGGGCGGACGGGGCCGGCCTCTCGGCGGTCCCAGGCGGGGGCCGGTCCCTCAGACGGACGGGGCGGGCGCGGCCCCGGTCTCAGCGCCGGCCGTCGAGGACCTCGGCGCAGCGGCCCAGCAGCCGGATGAGCTGGTCCCGTTCCTCACCCGTGAAGGCCGCGGCCAGTGCCCGCTCCACCCGCACCGCGCCGGAGTCGGCCAGCTCCAGCGCCGTACGCCCCTCGTCCGTGAGCCGGGTCTCCAGCACGTTGCGGTGCCACTCGTGCGGGGTCCGCTCGATGAGGCCGCGCTCCTGGAGGTTCTTCAGCACGGTGTTCATGGTCGGCGGGGTCACCCCGCACAGCCGGGCGAGCGCGGCGGCGGAGATGCCGGGCTTCTCGGCCAGCCAGAGCAGCGCGGCGTACTGCGGGACCGTCACTCCGGCCGGCTTGCACGCGCCGTTCTTGGCCGCGAGAAGTGCCTGCTCGGCGCGTTTGAGGTGAGAGCCAATGCGCTCCTCGGGGGCCATGGAGGTCATGACCGCATCCTACGACCCTTGCATGCATTAGAGCTCTAACATAGATTCGCCCTCACCTACTCAGTAGAGGACACCTAATGATGCGCGCAACGATCCCTGAGGCACGGACGCCGAGGAAGCGGATGCCGGGGACCACGCTCCCGGGCCGGGGCCCCGCCCTCTCCCTCGCACTGACCGCGGTCCTGGCGGGGGCACTCACCCTGGGAGCGGCTCCGGCCCGGGGCCAGGACCCGTCCGGCGGTGCCCGTGTGTCCACCGCTTTCACCCTGCCCGGCTCGAAGGTCTACCCGGAGGGCATCGCCACCGACCCCCGCACCCGCACCGTCTACGTCGGCTCGTACGCGGACGGCACCGTCTACCGGGCCCGCCCCGGCCGCCGCGCGGCGGAGGTCTTCCTGCCCGCCGGCACCGACGGCCGCCACACGGCGAACGGCCTGCGCGTGGACGGGCACGGCCGCCTGTGGGTGACGGACTCCACCGCCGGCGTCGCCGTCTACGACACCGCCACCGGGGGCCGCCTGGCCCGGTTCGAGGCGCCCGGAGCACCGTCCGGCCACTTCGTCAACGACCTGACCATCACGCCGGACGGCACCGCGTACCTGACGGACAGCGTCCGCGGGGTGGTCTACCGCGTGACCCCGGCCCAGCTCGCCACGGGCGGCGGCACTCTCACGGAGGCGTACGACCTCACCCCGGCACTGCGTCCCCGCCCCGCGGGCACCATGAGCCTCAACGGCATCACCTCGGACCGGGCGGGCCGCTACCTGTTGACGGTCGACATGACGGCGGGCGACCTCTACCGCGTCGACCTGCGCACGGGAGCCGTCCGCCGGGTCGACCTGACCGGCGGCGACCTGAAGGCCGGCGACGGCCTCGACCTCTCCCCGGACGGCACCCTGAGGGTGGCGCACAACGTGACCAACACGCTGACGCGCTGGCAGCTCACCGCGGACGGCACCCGCGGCCGCCTGGTCCGCTCGCTCACCGACCCGTCCCTCCAGATCCCCACGACCCTCACCCACACGCCGGGCCGCACGCTGGTGGTCCGCTCCCAGTTCGACAAGGGCGGCCCCATGACCCCCGACACGGGCCCCCCGACCACCTTCACGATCGCCACGGTCCGAAACCTCTGACGCCCCCGACCCGGCCCGCGGCTCGTGCGGTATCTCCTGGAGGGGGAGGGAGCCGGGCTCCCCGCTCCCGGACCGGAAGGGACGGGCGAAGGCCCTGGCGGCCGATGTGACGCCGGCCCTCGCCCCCGCCGACCGCGGGCGCCCGCGGAAGTTGAACGACCCGCGCACGGACGAGCGGCGGCAGGCTCTCCGACAATCCCCTTCACCGCACACCGCGGCGGGAGATGCCCTCCCTGCCCCGAGACCGATCACCGGTCCCGCACGGTCCAACCGCTCCATCGTTGGCGCCACCTGACGCCGACTGATGTGGCGTCAGGATGTCCAGCACCGATCCAGCGCGGTGATGGCGAATGTCCGCCCCGCGTTCCGGGCTCTGACGCTCCAGCGCCCTCTGGATCTGACGGCTCAGTGCTTCGAAGGAGCGCGACTGCCCTTCCTGCGCATCCGCACTTCTCTTGAGGTGTCTGGCGATCTGGTGCGCGCTCCACTCCGTCGAATCGGTCTCAGGGGCACCGTCCCTGAGAGCTTCGAGATCCACCGTGTAGGTGCGCGGGTCCACGCGACCGAAGGGTCCGTCCGACTCCACCCGGAACTCGTAGACCTTGGGCAGTTCCGAGGAGAACAGTTGATGGCCCACATCCATGACGAAGGGGATGCGGCGCTTGGGAGGAAGGGTCGCGATGCGCCGGCCAACAGCACGGTTGAGGGTCTCGGCCCGCTCGGCCCCCAAAGTGGTCTGGAGGGGAGGTCACCGAGATGCGCACGTTGCGGGCCAACGTCTGGCCGATGTTCTCAATCACCAGCACAAGCAATGACGAACCAGGGATGCGGGGCCTGATGTCGACGATGACGTACGGTTCCGCCTGCTCCCGTTGAGCCTTCTCCGTGAGGGCGTTGGCTTGGGCAACCGCCCTCGTCTGACGCCGGTTGTAGACGAGAGCCGAAATAGCGGCCGTCGTGGAGAAGACGAGAGCCGCAACGGAAATGACCACCGTGGCGATCTGAACCACCGAATCGCTCATGACCGGATGCTGGGCAGATGACGGGTTACAGCGTGGAAAGTTGCCGAAAATCAACCGGCCGAGATCGTTGGCTCTCCACCCTGAGCTTCAGGCCGCTACCGTGAACCCATGACCGCACTGCCCGACTGGATGCGCCCGCCGCGCGCGGAAGGCTGGTTCGCGGAGGACCTCGACCGCCTCCCCGAGGCGCCCCGCCACACCGAGCTGATCGACGGAGCCCTCGTCTTCATGATGTCGCCCCAGCGGTCCTGGCACGGCCGCCTCGTCACCGCCCTGACCACCACGCTCATGGCGCAGGCGCCGGCCGGCTTCGAGGTCGAGCGCGAGATGACGATCCGCCTGGACGCCCGCAACCGCCCCGAGCCGGACCTTCTGCTGACAGACCTGCCGTACGACCCCGACCGGACCTGGTACGCCCCAGAGGACGTGAAGCTCGTCGTGGAGGCGGTCTCACCCGAGTCTGCCCATCGTGATCGCACAGTAAAGCTCCGCAAGTACGCGGAGGCCGGCATCCCGCACTACTGGTGCATCGAGGACGAGGACGGGGCACCCGTCGTCCACGTCTACGAGCTCGACGTGCCAACCGGCGCCTACGCGCCGGCCGGGATCTTCCGGAGCACCCTCCAGCGCCCGGTGCCCTTCGAGATCATCCTGGACCTCGACAAGCTCACGCCGCCACGCAGCAGCTGAAAAGTCAGCACCAAGTCAGCACGGGAACGCAGAAGAGGTCGGACTCACCAGAGTCCGACCCCTTCTGACCTGCACACTTGACGAAATAACCTAACGCGCGGTAATGAGACGACTACACGTTGAAGCGGAATGCTTACGGCCCGAGTCTGACCTGCGGCGGAGCCCCGTAAAGGGCCCTGACCAGGCGTTTCTCCGTTGGCGAGCGTTGGGTCCCGACGGTCGCTTACGGGCGTCCTGCGGACTGTCTGCGGACTGACCTACGGGGTCTCGACGGAGTCGAGGTGCCTGCGCAGCTCCGCCGCGATCTCTTCCCCCCCACCCTCGGCCGGCAGCGGCCACGGGTCCTGCTCGCCGTTCGCCACAGCGAGGCTGCTCGCGAACCAGACGAGGTGCGGTGCGGGCACAAAGGAGTCCCGAAGCCACCGCGCGAAGACAGCGGCTTCGCCGGCGGTCACGTCGGTCAAAGTGATGTAGGCATAGTCGGGCTTAGGCATCGACGCCGTCCCGTCGATCCATACGCCAGGCGCCAGCTCGATCTCGAAATCGAGGACGGGCACACTGTGGATCCCCGAGATCCGATACTCCACGGCCGGCTCGGGGAACGCCTCCCTCAGAGCCCTCTCCAGAGACTCGGCCGTGGCTCGCCAAGCTCCGCCGTCGCCCTGGGGCGGGTAGAAGGCAAAATTGGTTCGGATATTCCGTTCAGTGGGCACGGTCTTCCTCTGTCTCACGGCACGTATCGCGTCGAGCCCGGCGTACCCGACATCGCCATCATGGACTGCCAGTAGGCAGCGTTGTCCTTGCCGTTCGTGACGATCTCCAGACCCCGTATCTCGCTGTTCGCGGGGTTTTCCATTGCTTGCTTGTACCGGACCAGCTCCTTCTCGTCACCGGCGTACATGGAGTCGATGACGGGATCCCAAGCGATCTTTCCCTGCGAGTCCACCTTGACCGGTTTGGTCAGAGTCTCTTCCAAGCGGTCAAGGGATCGGAAGCTCTTCTTCTTGCAGTCGGGATCACGAACGTGCTTCGCCTCGACGAGGTATCCGTCAACGGGCCGTATGCCGTCCACCATCAGTCCACGGTTCTTCCCGGCCAGTGGCACCTCCCGTTCCGGGTACCCGGAAGTGCGCAGCTGATAGGCGTTATCCGGGTCGCTAGGGCCTCCGCCGCCAGCGAAGCCGCCAGGCGTGAGCGAGTTCATCCACGTACGGAACTGCTGCTGCTCCGAGGCCGTGAGTAGCTTGGTAGTACCGGGCACCGGGGCAATGGGATCAGCGAACGGGATGCCGGGGTCGACAGAGTTGACCATCGGCAGGAGTGCAGGGGTCCCCGCGTACGACGCGAGCCTGATCGGCAAGGGAACGGGCAGGCGGATGAGCGGGGGCAGGAACGGCACCCCGGGGAGCCCCGGAGCCGCCGGGCCTCCTGCATCGGGGAGCGTGACTCGCGCTGCGGAAGAGTCGAGCGCGTGGGCGACGTCTCCCAGGTCGTGTATCCAGGAGTCGCCGAGAACGGCATCGTGCAGCCCGCCATCGTAGCCGTTGCCTCCGAACATGGGTGTGTCCCAGGGCATGTCCACTTCGAACAGGTCGCTCTTGTGGTCCCGGATCTTCGCCTTGGCGGCCTCCACGTGATCGGCGTACCGAGCACATGCCTTTGCCAGCTGAGAGCACGCGGCCACCAGGTTCGTCACCAACGGCTCGTCCTGCTGCGCCTTTGCTGGAGGGCAGGTAAGACCCACGCAGTGCTTGAAGTACGACTGGAAGGCATCCGCTGCCTCCCCCGAGTGCGTTTTACTTGCGGTCGAGGCGTAGGTCTGGGCATCTTCCAGGAACCGCTGCAAGAGGGAGCCGGCGTGCTGCCAGGACCGACCAACGTCGCGGATCTTCTCCGGTGAACCACGGAACCGGTCGCTACGTCCTGCTGGCGCGTACTGGTCGTACCAAGCGGTTTCGCCCACCACTCCGGGGAGCTCCTGCCCGAGGCCGAGGTAGCTCTCCGAACAGTCGGCGCCCGGGTCACCCATGCCCACAGTCAGGTCGACCTGTTTCCCCAGGAACGCCGACGCCGTGCGGCTCTCCTGAGCCATGAATTCACGGGCATTACGCATCAAACCACGGCTCGTGGCCCCGAGGATGTAGGAGCTGAATCCCATCTTGTCCAGAGCTGTGGACGCCGCTGGCGTGTAGACCTTGGCAAACGAGCGTCCTGCGTCGTCGTCACCGGCCATCCCCTGCTGCCGTGCCAGCTCATGCCCCAGCGCAATGGCGGTGTCCCGAGCCCCACGCATCGTCTCGATCAATCCCATGGAACCGCGGATCATGCCCTCCGCGATGAACTCCAAGTCAGGCGCAAGCCCACTCACGACGCCCCTCCCCACCGCTGACGTGAACGATCAAGCTAACGCACGAATACGGCGACGTCTGCGCGACATTGCGCCTGCAGTTCGAAGGACCCAGCGGCGTACTGATTCCCCCTCCGGATCGACCCGATCTGCGGACTGTTGCGGACAGCACCACGCCCTGACCCGCGTTCTAGCAGGTCAGGGCGCCTCTAGGGATGCGATCAGACGTTGAAGCGGAACTCCACCACGTCGCCGTCCTGCATGACGTAGTCCTTGCCCTCCATGCGGGCCTTGCCCTTGGCGCGGGCCTCGGTCACCGAGCCGCATTCGACCAGGTCCGCGAAGGAGATGACCTCGGCCTTGATGAAGCCGCGCTGGAAGTCCGTGTGGATCACGCCGGCGGCCTCGGGGGCGGTCGCACCCTGCTTGATCGTCCAGGCGCGGGTTTCCTTCGGGCCGGCCGTCAGGTAGGTCTGCAGGCCCAGGGTGGCGAAGCCGACGCGGCCGAGGGTGGCCAGGCCCGGCTCGTGCTGGCCGACCGACTGGAGGAGTTCGAGGGCTTCCTCGTCGTCCAGCTCGGCGAGGTCCTGCTCCAGCTTGGCGTTGAGGAAGATCGCCTCCGCCGGGGCGACCAGCGCGCTCTGCTCCGCCTTGAAGGCGTCGTCCGTCAGCTCGTCCTCGTCCACGTTGAAGACGTAGAGGAAGGGCTTCGTGGTCAGCAGGTGCAGCTCGTGGAGGAGGTCGCCCCGCTCCGTGCCCTTGGTGATGCCCTTGGAGAAGAGGGTGTCACCGGCTTCGAGGATCTTCTGGGCCTCGGTGACCGCCGCCAGGACCGCGACCTTCTCCTTCTGGAGGCGGGACTCCTTCGTCAGGCGCGGCACCGCCTTCTCGATGGACTGGAGGTCGGCGAGGATCAGCTCGGTGTTGATCGTCTCGATGTCGTCCTTCGGCGAGACCTTGCCGTCGACGTGCACGACGTTCTCGTCCTTGAAGGCGCGGATGACCTGGCAGATCGCGTCCGACTCGCGGATGTTCGCCAGGAACTTGTTGCCGAGGCCCTCACCCTCCGAGGCTCCGCGCACGATGCCCGCGATGTCGACGAAGTCGACCGTCGCCGGGATGACCTTCTGCGAGCCGAAGATGCCGGCGAGGACCGCGAGGCGCTGGTCCGGGACGCCGACGACGCCGACGTTCGGCTCGATGGTGGCGAACGGGTAGTTGGCCGCCAGCACGTCGTTCTTGGTCAGGGCGTTGAACAGGGTCGACTTGCCGACATTCGGCAGGCCGACGATTCCGATCGTGAGCGACACGTTGGCGACTTCCCGTAGCTGGAGGGGCGGCGGCCCGGAGGTGGGCCGTCGGACAGTTTACTTTCCGATGAGTGGCACTGGATGTACGCGCGTGTCCGGGCCCGGATCCGGGGGCCCGCCCGCCTAGTTTGGTGGGGTGGAGCAATACAGGACGCGACCGGCCCCTCACCCCAGGCGACCCCCGGCCCAGCGCAGGGTCGCGCGGCGCCCCACCGTGCCCGTCCAGGGCGGCGGCGCGCTGCCCGCGCTCGGACGCAGACTGCCCCGGCCCCGGCTGACCGGGCTCGGCGGCGGGCTGTTCGCGTGCGCCGCCATGGTGCTGGCCGGCGGGATCTCCTGGCTGGTCTTCGGGTCCTCGCTGTTCGTCTACGGGCTGCTCTCCCTGCCCGTGGCGGCCGTCACCGCCCTGTGGGTGCGGCCCGCCGACCTGATCACCGCGCCGATCACCGTGCCGATCGCCTTCGCCGCCGGAGTGTGGCCCATCTCCGGCGGCTCCGGCGGTATCGGCGGGCAGCTCATGGGGCTGGTGTCCGCCCTGTCGCTGCACGCCGGCTGGCTGTACGCGGGGACGCTGGTCGCCGCGCTGATCGTGGTCGTGCGCAAGGCCGTGCTCATCGGCAAGCGCCGGCTGCCCCGCAGCACGGCCTGAGCCGGGCCCGGCCCCGCGCGCCCAGCCCGACCACCGCGCCCGCCCAGGCCGACCAGGCCGCCCGGCACGGCCCGGCCCGGGCCGCCCGGCACGGCATTGCCTAGTGCTTGGCCGCCATCGCCGCTCCGACGATGCCCGCGTTGTTCTGGAGCGCGGCGGGGACGATCTCGGCGCGGATGCCCTCGATCAGGGGCAGGAACTTCTCCGGCTTGCGGCTGACGCCGCCCCCGATGATGAAGAGGTCCGGGGAGAAGAGCATCTCCACGTGGGCCAGGTACTTCTGGACGCGGTGCGCCCAGTGCTCCCAGCTGAGGTCGCCGTCCTCCTTGGCCTTCACCGAGGCCCGCGTCTCCGCGTCATGGCCCTTCAGCTCCAGGTGGCCGAGCTCGGAGTTCGCGACGAGGTGCCCGTCGGTGAACAGGGCGCTGCCGATGCCCGTGCCCAGCGTGAGCAGGATGACCGTGCCGCCGCGGTCGCGCCCGGCTCCGTACGTCATTTCCGCGACGCCCGCCGCGTCCGCGTCGTTGAGGACCGTCACCGGGCGGCCGTCCAGACGGCTCGAAAGGAGGGCGGCCGTGTCGACGCCGACCCACGCGGCGTCCATGTTGGCCGCCGTACGGGTCACGCCGCCGGTCACGACACCGGGGAAGGTCACTCCCACCGGGCCGTCCCAGCCGAAGTGGCTGACCACCTCGACGACGCGGTCGGCCACTCCCTCGGGGGTGGCCGGCTGCGGTGTCGCTACTTTGTGGCGTTCTTGCGCCAGATCGCCGCGGTCCAGGTCCACGGGCGCGCCCTTGATCCCGGTACCGCCGATGTCCACACCCATGATCTTCATGGACATACCGTACGAAACGACTTACTTCTCGGCGACCAGTTCTGCCGCTTCTGCCCGCAGATCGCGGCGCAATTCCTTCGGCAGCGAGAAGACGATGGACTCCTCGGCGGTCTTCACGATCTCCACGTCCGCGTACCCGCGCTCCGCGAGCCATTCGAGCACCTGCTCGACGAGGACCTCCGGTACGGAGGCGCCCGAGGTCAGGCCGACCGTGGTGACGCCCTCCAGCCATGCCTCGTCGATCTCGCTCGCGAAGTCCACGAGGTGCGCGGCGCGCGCGCCGGCGTCGAGGGCGACCTCGACCAGCCGGATCGAGTTCGAGGAGTTCTTCGAGCCGACCACGATGACCAGGTCGGAGTCGGCGCCCATCGCCTTGACCGCGGCCTGCCGGTTGGAGGTGGCGTAGCAGATGTCGTCGCTGGGCGGCGAGACCAGCAGCGGGAACCTGGTCTTCAGCGCGTCGACCGTCTCCATCGTCTCGTCGACCGACAGCGTGGTCTGCGACAGCCAGACGACCTTGGACTCGTCGCGCACCTCGACGTCCGCCACGTCGTCCGGGCCGTCCACGATCGTGATGTGGTCCGGGGCCTCGCCGGAGGTGCCGATGACCTCCTCGTGGCCCTCGTGGCCGATGAGGAGGATGTCGAAGTCCTCGTTGGCGTACCGGATGGCTTCCTTGTGCACCTTGGTGACCAGCGGGCAGGTCGCGTCGATCGTCGCGAGCCGGCCGCGGGCGGCCTCCTCGTGCACCACCGGCGCCACCCCGTGCGCGGAGAACATCACGATGGAGCCCTCGGGCACCTCCTCCGTCCGTTCGACGAAGATCGCGCCCTTCTTCTCCAGGGTCTGGACGACGTACTTGTTGTGCACGATCTCGTGCCGGACGTAGACGGGCGCACCGTACTGCTCAAGGGCTTTCTCGACGGCGATCACGGCTCGGTCCACGCCCGCGCAGTAACCGCGGGGCGCGGCGAGCAGGACACGGCGGGAAGCGGGAGCAGGGGCGGGAGCAGTCATGCGCTCCATCGTACGGGGGTCTCCAGGAGGTCACTCGTCGCCCGTTCGGCAGAAACTGGGGCGAAAGCCTGTCCCGCCTATCCCCCGGAGGACGGATGGCGTCCGTTACGGATTCCAGCGAGGCGGCGCCGGCCGCGCTGCGGCGGAGCCTCGGCTTCCGGGATCTCGTCGTCTACGGCCTGCTCTTCATCGCGCCCATGGCCCCGGTCGGGGTCTTCGGCACGCTGGACGCCACCTCGCACGGCGCCGTGGCCCTGGTCTACCTCGCCGCGACCGTCGCCATGGCCTTCACCGCCTTCTCCTACGCCCAGATGGTGCGGGTGGCCCCGCAGGCCGGTTCGGTCTTCACCTACGCGCGCGAGGGCCTGGGCGAGGGGCCGGGCCTGATCGCCGGCTGGATGGCCATGCTCGACTACCTGCTGATCCCGGCGGTCGCGTACCTGTTCTCCGGGATCGCGATGAACGCCCTGGTGCCAGAGGTCTCCCGGTGGGTGTGGACGGCCCTCGCCGTCGCGGTCACCACCCTGCTCAACCTGTGGGGCGTCAGGGCGGCGGCGCGCGTGGGCTTCGCGGTCCTGGCGATGGAGATCGTGGTGCTGCTGGTCTTCCTGGCCGCCGCGGTGGCCGTGCTGGTGCAGGACGGGCCCCGGCGCGGCTGGCTCTCCCCGCTGACCGGCGACGGTTCGCTCGGCTTCTCGGTCGCCGCCGTACTGGGCGCCGTCTCGGTGGCGGTGCTCTCCTACCTCGGCTTCGACGCCATCGCCTCCTTCGCGGAGGAGGTCACGGGCGGGTCGGCGCGGGTGGCCCGGGCGGTGCTGTTCTGCCTGGCGCTGACCGGCGTGCTGTTCATCGCCCAGACCTACCTCGTCGCGCTGCTCAGCCCCTTCTCCTCGGCGGAGCTGGCGGCCGATCCGGCGAAGCAGGGGCCCGCCTTCTACGACGCGGTGGAGTCCTCGGTCGGCTTCTGGCTGCACGACCTGGTGGCGGTCGGCAAGGCGATCGGAGCGGCCTTCGCGGCACTGGCGGGGCAGGCGGCGGCCGGCCGGCTGCTGTTCGCGATGGCCCGGGAGCGGCGGCTGCCGCGTGCGCTGGCCCGGACCTCGGGCGGCGGCACCCCGCGGCCGGCCCTGCTGGCGGCGGCCACCGTCACGCTGGTCGCGGCCGTGTGGGCGGCCCGCCGCGACGACGGGCTGGACCACCTGGTCTCGGTCGTGGACGTGGGGGCCCTGGTGGCCTTCACCCTGCTGCACGCCTCGGTGGTCGGCTGGTTCGTCGTCAAGCGCATGGAGGGGCCGCCGAACTGGTGGAAGCACCTGGTGGCCCCGGCGCTGGGCGCGGTGGTGACGGTCGCAGTGATCGTCGGAGCCTCGTGGACGGCGCAACTGGTGGGGGCGGTGTGGCTGGCGGTGGGGCTGGTCCTGCTCGTCGCACAGCGCGGCCGGCGGGACCCGGAGCCCGACGTGCACGCCGGAGGCTGAGACGCTGTCACCGCGGCCCGTTAGCCTGCGTGCATGGGTCTGAATACGTCGGCCGAGGCGCCGCTGCCGGTAGGCCGGGTGTCCCGGCTCATCGGGGGCTGGATCGAACGGCTCGGACAGGTGTGGGTGGAGGGGCAGATCACGCAGCTCTCGCGGCGGCCGGGAGCGGGGGTGGTCTTCCTGACGCTGCGCGACCCCTCGCACGACATCTCCGTCAGCGTGACCTGCTTCCGCCAGGTCTACGACGAGGTCGCGGACGCGGTCTCGGAGGGTGCGCGGGTGGTCGTCCTGGCCAAACCGGAGTGGTACGCCCCGCGCGGGCAGCTGTCCTTGCGGGCCACCGAGATACGGCCGGTCGGGATCGGGGAGCTCCTCGCCCGGCTGGAGCGGCTCAAGCGGTCCCTCGCCTCGGAGGGACTGTTCGCGGCGGACCGCAAGAAGCCGCTGCCCTTCCTGCCGCAGCTGATCGGGCTGGTGGTCGGGCGGGCCTCGGCGGCCGAGCGCGACGTGCTGGAGAACGCCCGGCGGCGCTGGCCGGCGGTCCGCTTCGAGGTGCGCAACGTCGCCGTCCAGGGGGTCCACGCGGTGCCCCAGGTGATCGAGGCGGTCAGGGAACTGGACGCTCTGCCCGAGGTCGATGTGATCATCGTGGCGCGCGGCGGCGGCAGCGTCGAGGACCTGCTGCCCTTCTCGGACGAGGAAGTCGTACGGACGGTCGCGGCGGCCCGCACCCCGGTGGTCTCGGCGATCGGCCACGAGCCGGACTCCCCGCTGCTGGACCTGGTCGCGGACCTGCGGGCCTCCACGCCCACGGACGCGGCCAAGAAGGTCGTCCCGGACGTCGGCGAGGAGCTGGAGCGGGTGCGCCAGCTGCAGGGCCGTGGGCTGCGTGCGGTGGGCGGGCTGCTCGACCGTGAGGAGCGGGGGCTCGCGCACGCCCTGGCCCGGCCGGTCTTCGTCCACCCCCAGCGGATGGTCGAAACCCGCGAGGACGAGGTGGAGGCGCTGCTGGCGCGCGGCCGGCGCACGCTCGGCCACCTGCTGGACCGGGCCGACTCGGAGCTCGCGCACACCCTCGCCCGGGTGGTGGCGCTGTCCCCGGCGGCGACGCTGGAGCGGGGCTACGCCGTACTCCAGCGGGCCGACGGGCACGTGGTGCGCTCGCCGGAGGAGGTATCGGACGGGGAGGTGCTGCGCGCCAGGGTGACGGAAGGCGAGTTCTCCGTACGGGTCGCCTCGGACTGACGGGCGGGGGCGGGGCCGGGAGCGGGAGCGCAGCAGGGCCCGCAGCGGGAAGGCAGCCGGGCCCGGAGCGGGAACGCGGCCGGCCCCAAAGGGGCCTCACCGCCGCAAACAATTCGTCGTACTACGCACACAGGGTGGAAAAGGGAATGGCAGAGGCCGAGACGGCGCTGGGGTACGAGCAGGCCCGTGACGAGCTCATCGAGGTCGTCCGCAAACTGGAGGCCGGCGGGACCTCCCTGGAGGACTCCCTCGCGCTCTGGGAGCGCGGCGAGGAGCTGGCGAAGGTCTGCCGGCACTGGCTGGAGGGCGCACGGGCCCGGCTGGACTCGGCGCTCGCGGCGCGCGAGGCGACCGAGGAGGAGTAGGCGCGGGGCGCAGGAGGAGCAGGCGGGGGGTGGCGGCTTCCGGCCGCCCCCGGCGCGGGGCCCCGGCGGAGCCGCCCGGATCCGCCGGAGCCGCCGGAGCCGGAGCGCGTGATTCCGGTCACGCCCGAGTGGATTTAGTTGAAAATTCATCTATCGCCGCCGTACAGTCGGAGCAACGCTTCACCACCGTACGGAAGAAGGCTTTCCCGATGTCTCTCGTTCTTGACTCCGCCGCGCAGGACCTGCTGTTCCGCGAGGCCCGCACCGCCAACTCGTTCTCCGACGAGCCGGTCACCGAGGAGCAGGTGCAGGCGATATACGACCTGGTGAAGTACGGCCCCACCGCCTTCAACCAGACCCCGCTGCGCATCACCCTGGTCCGCTCCCCCGAGGCCCGCGAGCGCCTCGTGAAGCACATGGCCGAGGGCAACGCCGCCAAGACCGCCGCCGCGCCGCTGGTCGCGATCCTCTCCGCGGACAACGAGTTCCACGAGGAGCTGCCGCAGCTGCTTCCGCACTTCCCGCAGGCCAAGGACGTCTTCTTCGCCGAGCGCCCGGTCCGCGAGCAGTCCGCGCTCCTCAACGCCGCGCTGCAGGCCGCCTACTTCATCGTCGGCGTCCGCGCCGCCGGCCTGGCCGCGGGCCCGATGACCGGCGCCGACTTCGCCGGCATCCAGAAGGAGTTCCTGGACGCCGACCACACCCCGCTGATGGTCGTCAACATCGGCAAGCCCGGCGAGGACACGGGCTTCCCGCGCTCCCCGCGCCTGGAGTTCGACCAGGTCATCACCACCGTCTGAGCCGGTCCGGCCGCCTGAGACGCGAGAACGGCCGCGCGCCCCGGGATTCCGGGGCGCGCGGCCGTTTTCGCATGCCACCTGCCTGCGGGGCGGCTGGGCGGGGGCGGGGCCACGGCGTGCCGTTCCCCGGCGCACCAGCCCTGCCGCGCCCGGGCCGACGGCCCGCCGGCCCGCCGGCCGTCTGGCCTTACCGATTTTACCGGCTTTACTGACCCTGCTTGAACTCCAGGGCCGCCGCCATCGCGCCCAGCTGCTCGAAGGAGGCGGTGCCGGTGACCACGGTGACATGGCCCTGCTCCTGCTTCACGAGCGCGTCGTACTTCTCGCCGTCCCAGCGCTCCCAGGCCGCGTCGCCGACCTGCTGCGTCCGGCCGGTGGGCTTCGCCCTCTGGGTGACCGAGCCGACGTACTTGGCCGAGGTGTCGCTGGACTGCTCCACCGCCACGTACTGCCGGTCCGGGTCCTGGAAGCCCAGGTGCCAGGCGTTGGCGTTCTTGCGCTCGAACGCCACCGACGTCGCCCGCCACTGCTCCGGCAGCCCCACGGGGGCGGCCACCGGGTACGGGGCCGCGCGCCGGGCCGTCAGCGTCTCCACGCGGTAGTCGACCGCGTGCGTCGGGTCCGCGTCCTCGTCGTGCGGGATGAAGAGGTAGATGCCTCCCACCACGATGCCGATCACCGCCAGCGACCGGACCATGTCCCAGACCGTCTGCTTGCCTTTCATACCTGCCACGGCACCATCGTCCCGCATCACCGGAGGCGATCACCGCCGGGGTGCCCCCGGAGCGGCGCGGCGGGCGGCGCGCGGCGGACCGCGAGTCGGCGGCGCGGCGGGACCGCAGCAGGTGCAAGACGGCCGCTCAGGCCAATCGGCTGACCGGTATCCCGCTCATACGTGACCCGCGCTGCTCAATTTATCGACGTACCGATAGAGTTCGAGCACCCTCACATCCCGGTCGTCGTCGTACAGAAAGGTGCGCTCCGATGTCCGAGCACAACCTGCCGCCCCAGCTCGAAGTCTCCCCCGAAGCCCCCGACCGCAACCTCGCCATGGAACTGGTCCGGGTCACCGAGGCCGCCGCCATGGCCGCCGGCCGGTGGGTCGGCCGCGGCGACAAGATCGGCGCGGACGGCGCCGCGGTCAACGCGATGCGCACCCTGATCTCCACCGTCTCGATGAACGGCGTCGTCGTCATCGGCGAGGGGGAGAAGGACGAAGCCCCCATGCTCTTCAACGGCGAGCGGGTCGGCGACGGCACCGGCGCCGAGGTCGACATCGCCGTGGACCCGATCGACGGCACCACCCTGAACGCCAAGGGCATGCCGAACGCGATCGCCGTGCTGGCCGCCGCCGACCGCGGCACCATGTTCGACCCGTCCGCCGTCTTCTACATGGAGAAGCTGGTCACGGGTCCCGAGGCCGCCGACTTCGTCGACATCAACGCCCCCGTCTCGGTGAACATCCGCCGCGTCGCGAAGGCCAAGGGGATGTCCCCCGAGGACGTCACCGTCGTCATCCTCGACCGCCCCCGCCACGAGGGCATCGTCAAGGAGATCCGCGAGACGGGCGCCCGGATCAAGTTCATCTCGGACGGCGACGTCGCGGGCTCGGTCATGGCGGTGCGCGAGGGCACCGGCGTGGACCTGCTCCTCGGCATCGGCGGCACCCCCGAGGGCATCATCTCGGCCTGTGCCATCAAGTGCCTCGGCGGCACGATCCAGGGCAAGCTGTGGCCCAAGGACGAGGCCGAGCGCCAGCGCGCCCTCGACGCCGGCCACGATCTGGACCGCGTCTTGACCACGACCGACCTGGTCTCCGGCGACAACGTCTTCTTCGTGGCCACCGGCATCACGGACGGTGAACTGCTGCGCGGCGTCCACTACCGCCGCCAGACCGCGACGACGTCCTCCCTCGTCATGCGGTCGAAGTCGGGCACCATCCGGCAGATCGACTCGACGCACCGCCTGTCGAAGCTGCGCGCGTACAGTGCGATCGACTTCGACCGCGCGGTGGGCCCCCAGTAGGCGTGCGCCAGACGTAGGCCGCCGCGGCATACGTGAGGGGCGGTCCCTGTGCGGGGGACCGCCCCTTCGCCGTGTCCGGACACCTGGTGACAGGGCCTGGGCCCGCCCCGGCGGCGCGGTTCAGCCCGCGGCGGCGACGGGCCCGGCTGCCGGGGCCTGGCGCAGTTCGGTGGTCCTGCGCCGCATCCGCCCCAGCAGCACACGGCGCTCGGCCGCGGTGAGACCGCCCCAGACCCCGTAGGGCTCGGGCTGGAGCAGGGCGTGCTCACGGCAGGCGACCATGACCGGGCAGCGGGCACAGACCCGCTTGGCGGCATCCTCGCGGGAGAGCCGGGCCGCGGTGGGCTCCTTGGAGGGGGCGAAGAAGAGCCCCGCCTCGTCGCGGCGGCACACCGCCTCCGCGTGCCAGGGGCCGTCCTCTTCCCTCGCCGGCACCCTCGGCCTGGGCACGGCGGCCGAGCGCTCCTGAAGGCTCTGGACGGCGGCAACCTGCAGGGACTGATGCGGCGGATGCGGCACGGTCTACTCCTGACGACGGATACGCGAGCGAGAGACGATGCACCTGTCCCTACCCGCTGTACGCGCCCCTAAGCACGGCGTGTCGCGCACCGGAGCAGGTTCGTCCGAAACGCGACGGCACGGTTCCACCCCGTCAGCGCCCTTGCCCGGCGGGGCGGTTGCCGCGCCTCCCGGTCGTCTGCCGGCCCCGCTCCGAGCGCTGACCTCGGCCCGGATCGCCGGAGCGGACGGGCTCGGGCGACGGCCGGGCGCGGCGCTGCGCGTGCTGCGTACGCCCCGCCTACCCGCGTCGGGCCGTCCCACGCACCTGCGTCCGCGCGGCGGGCCGGGGCGGGCGCCTTCGGCCGGATCCCCACCCCGGCGGGCCGCTCGGCCGTGGCCGGCGGCCCGGCCCTGCTCAGCCGTCGAGGCCCTTGCGGATCCGGCCGGCGAGATCGACCAGTCGCGAACCGGGCTTGGGCCGGGCCTCGATGTTGCCGAGCAGGGCGAAGCCGCGGACGATCACGACGGGGGCCTGCGGATCGGCCTCCGTACGGCCCTCGCCGTGCACTTCGAAGTTGCCGAGGACCCCGCTGCCGTAGCCGCGCAGGGTGACGTTCTCCGCGACCAGGACCTCGACGTTCCCCAGGACGCAGGTCACGTTGATCTCGGTGACCTGCTGCTCGAAGACCGCCCCGGTGAGGTCGATGGTGATGTCGCCCATGACCGAGACCGCACGGGTGTTCCCGCCCGGCCGCCAGCGGCCCTTGCGGGCGGCGCTGCTGCACACGGCCAGGACGGTCTCGACCGGTCCGCCGAGCACGCCGCCCGGCGCGGGGGTCGCGTACGCCGCCGAGCCGTAGGCGGGCCGGGCGTGGGCGCCGCCGGGGGCGGGCAGGTCCCGTACGAGCACGTCCAGCTCGCCCACCGTCTTGACGGCGTACAGCGAGTCCAGGCGCTCGGAGTGCTCCTCCGAGGTCAGCCGGCCCTCCGCGAGGGCGTCGGCCAGGATCTGCGCGATCCCGTCCCGGTCGGCGTCGGAGGCGCGCAGCCCGGACGGGGCGGTCGCCGCCGCGGGGGCGGTCGTCGCCGGGTCAGCGGCCGGCACGCGGGCGGTTGCCGGCGCGGCGGCGGGGGCGGTTGCCGGCGCGGGGGCGGCGGGATGCTTTTCCAGGTCCACGCCACCCAGCATAGCGAGACACGATAGATCGCGATACTGGCGAGTGAGCCTTACCTCACAACCACCGGCTGTACGGAAGGTCCTACGCTGGTGGACGCGCTGCCAATTGGTCGTCAGCGCTGTCTGCCGAGTGAGGAATGACTGCCGTCATGCCAGAGTTTGCGTACACCGACCTGCTGCCCCTGGGCGAGGACACCACCCCGTACCGGCTGGTGACCTCCGAAGGCGTCTCCACCTTCGAGGCCGACGGCCGTACGTTCCTCAAGGTCGAGCCCGAGGCCCTGCGCAAGCTGGCCGAAGAGGCCGTCCACGACATCCAGCACTTCCTGCGCCCGGCCCACCTCGCGCAGCTGCGCCGCATCATCGACGACCCGGAAGCCTCCGCGAACGACAAGTTCGTGGCCCTCGACCTGCTGAAGAACGCGAACATCGCGGCGGCCGGCGTGCTGCCGATGTGCCAGGACACGGGCACCGCGATCGTCATGGGCAAGCGCGGCCAGAACGTCCTCACCGAGGGCGGCGACGAGGAGGCCCTCTCCCGCGGCATCTACGACGCCTACACGCGGCTGAACCTGCGCTACTCGCAGATGGCCCCGCTCACCATGTGGGAGGAGAAGAACACCGGCTCCAACCTGCCTGCGCAGATCGAGCTGTACGCGACCGACGGCGGCGCCTACAAGTTCCTCTTCATGGCCAAGGGCGGCGGCAGCGCCAACAAGTCCTTCCTCTACCAGGAGACCAAGGCGGTCCTCAACGAGGCCTCCATGATGAAGTTCCTGGAGGAGAAGATCCGCTCCCTCGGTACGGCCGCCTGCCCGCCCTACCACCTGGCGATCGTGGTCGGCGGCACGTCGGCGGAGCACGCGCTGAAGACCGCGAAGTACGCCTCGGCGCACTACCTGGACGAGCTGCCGCGCGAGGGCTCCCCGCTGGGCCACGGCTTCCGCGACGAGGCGCTGGAGCAGCAGGTCTTCGAGCTGACCCAGAAGATCGGCATCGGCGCGCAGTTCGGCGGCAAGTACTTCTGCCACGACGTGCGCGTGGTGCGCCTCCCCCGGCACGGCGCCTCCTTGCCGGTCGCGATCGCCGTGTCCTGCTCGGCGGACCGCCAGGCCACCGCGAAGATCACGGCCGAGGGCGTCTTCCTGGAGCAGCTGGAGACGGACCCGGCGCGCTTCCTGCCGGAGACCACGGACTCGCACCTGGACGACGCGGCCGACGTCGTCTCCATCGACCTGAACCGGCCGATGGAGGAGATCCTGGCGACCCTGACCGAGCACCCGGTCAAGACCCGGCTCTCGCTGACGGGCCCGCTGGTCGTGGCGCGCGACATCGCGCACGCCAAGATCAAGGAGCGGCTGGACGCCGGCGAGGGCATGCCGCAGTACCTGAAGGACCACCCGGTGTACTACGCCGGTCCCGCGAAGACCCCCGAGGGTTACGCCTCGGGCTCCTTCGGCCCGACGACGGCCGGCCGCATGGACAGCTACGTCGAGCAGTTCCAGGCGGCCGGCGGCTCCAAGGTCATGCTGGCCAAGGGCAACCGCTCCCGGCAGGTGACGGACGCCTGCGGCACGCACGGCGGCTTCTACCTGGGCTCCATCGGCGGCCCGGCGGCGCGCCTGGCCCAGGACTGCATCAAGAAGGTCGAGGTCCTGGAGTACGAGGAGCTCGGCATGGAGGCGGTCTGGAAGATCGAGGTCGAGGACTTCCCGGCCTTCATCGTGGTGGACGACAAGGGCAACGACTTCTTCCAGAACCCGGCCCCGGAGCCGACGTTCACGCACATCCCGGTGCGGGGCCCCGGCCTGTAACACGTCCCCGGTGGCCCTCCCCCGAGCGGCGGCGGGCCACCGGCCGACCCGGTACCCCTGACGGGTGGCCGGAACCGGATGTATAAGCTGCCGGGTGGTCTTGATCGACACGCGGCGGGGAGCGGCATGCTGACGTACCAGGAAGTGATGACGACCGACTACGGGCGCCTCCTGACTGCGGCCGACAGATGGCAGTCCATGGCGGAGCAGATCCACAAGGTCGAGGGGCGCTACCGGGACAGCGTTCAGAAGATCCACACGACCGGCAACTGGATCGGGCTCAGTTCGACCGCGTCCTCCACGAACTTCGCCGCGACCCGGTACGAGTACCAGGCCGCCCAGACGCAGGCGAAGGCGACCGCCACGCTGCTGCGCAACGGGCACCAGCAGCTCACCGAGCTCAAGAAGAAGCTGGAGGACGCGCGCGCCGACGCGGTCAAGGCGGGCATGAGCGTCTCCGGGCAGGGGGTCGTGGCCTTCGACTACGACAAGCTCAGCGCCGCCGAGAAGAACGCCATGCGGCACGACCCGGACTACCTGCGGAGCGTCAAGACCGCCGAAGAGTCCTGGCGCGAGTACATCAAGGAGTGCGTCAAAGCGGTCGACGAGGCCGACCAGGATCTGCGCAAGGACCTGGAAGCCGTCGTCAAGGACGGCTCCGGCGGCAAGGGCGACGGCACGCTGGGCACCGGGTTCAACGGGCAGGCCGGTGCGGTCGCGAAGGCCGACGACGCGCAGAAGCAGGAGCGCCTGGACCTCGCCTGGTTGAAGAAGAGGGACAACGAGACCCTCGACGACTACATGGAGCGGCTCCAGAAGGAGGGCGTGACCCGTCTGACGGGCAACCCGAAGCTGGCGGAGCTCGTCTCCAACGTCAGCAAGGGCACCGCGACGGCCGGCGCCTTCGCCGCGGCGCTCACTGCGGCCGGCATGAACTCCTGGAAGCTGTCGAAGTACTTCAAGGACGTGAAGGCCGGCAACTTCCCGAAGGCCTTCACCGCCCCGGGCACCCTGATGTCGCGCGAGGCCAACGCGCGGCTCGCGGGCGCGGCTCCGGGCAGCCTGATGAGCAAGCTGCCCCCCAATGTCGCGGCCGTGTTCACGGGCTCCGACGAGGCGGCCATGTGGGGCGGCAAGATGCAGAACGGCCGCTTCTTCATGCCGACGGCCGCCGAAGCGAACCTCGTGACGGTCGCCCGGCAGGGCGGCGCGATGAACGCCATGAAGGCGGCCGGCGCGCTGCGCGGCCTGGGTGTGGTGGGAGGCGTCGCCGCCACCGCGTACGGCATGGCGAACCTGGCCACCTACGACACCGACATGATCAAGAAGGACCCGGCGAAGTTCGCCACCGACCTGACCGGTACGGCGTTCAGCGCTTCCATGACGGCGCTGACCGTGGCGCCCACTCCGGTCACCGCCGCCCTGGCCGTGGGAACCGGTGTCGCGTACGGGGCCGCGCTGATCTGGGACAACCACGAAGCCATAGGCAAGGGCCTGGAGAAGGCCGGAGACAGCCTGGCCAGCGGCGCCAAGAAGCTCGGCAGTGCGCTGAACCCGTTCGACTAGGAGGCAGGGACATGCACACCCAGAGCACCGCGTTCACGCTGGGCAAGTGGCAGGGCGGCGAGAAGGGCCAGGCCCGCCGGACCGGCTGGCAGGGGACGTCCCCGGAGTGGGGCGAGATCACCGTGTCCTCGGTACCCCACGCGCTCGACAACGTCCGTGCCGTCGAGGTCACCGGCGGACGGATCCCCACGGTCGCCTACCAGTCGCGCGGCATCCAGGTCATGGCCACGGAGCGGCCGACCCTGAACGGGGCGACCCTGCGCGTCGGGGGCGCGGCGGTGTACCTGACGCGGAACCGGTGGGGAGCCACGCACCGGGGCCGCGCCCTGCACATGACGTACGCGGGCGACCGGTACCGGCTCTGGGCGGTCAGCCGCCAGGAGTACGTCGTCATGCGCGAGGCGGACAACCAGGACCGCGGTGTCACCGTGACCGTCAGGGAGTCCGGCTTCGGCAAGAGGAAGCGCGTCGAGGTGAGCGTGGCGGGCCGCGCCGTCGGGGCCGACATCGCGCTCGCCGTCCTGTTCGCCGGGGTCGACCGGTCCGTGCTGACCCGGCGGGGCGCGGTGCGCGCGGGTGTCTCGCGGGTCTTCCACGTGGCGGCGGATTCCGCCATGACGTGATCCCCGACCGACCGATCAGCCGACCGACGAAGCGAGTGAGCGCATGCCTTCCTATGACCTGTCCCGAGCCCGGTTCCGCCTGAGCGACGAGCACGTCCACGTCCTCGTCCAGGAGGCGACCGGGGAACCCGTACCGGGCGAACTCCTCGCGGAGCGCGAGGAGCTGCGGGCGTGCGGGCTGATCGACGAGAACGGGCAACTGGCCCACGTGCTCATGCCCCTGCTCGACACGCTGATCACCCCGGTCGTGGTCGTCTCGCTGGAGGCGGCGGCCCGGCAGGGCGAACTGCACCACGGGCTGTTCATCGGACAGGACCACGCCATCTCCCACCAGGCGTGGCCGCAGGCGCGCGAGTCGGAGTACGCCTGCGTCGAGCCGAAGATGGCGGTGTGGGCCCTGGCGAACATGGTCAACCTCCAGCACTCCGCATCCCCGGTCGGGGCCGACCCCGTCGCGCAGCCGGCCGGCACGGTGGTCGAGACCCGGCTCGGGACGGTCGAGGCCGGTCTCACCGCTCTCAAGGGTGTTCCCCTGGCCGAGGCCGCGGGATCCGAACGGTCTTACATCCGCAAGGCACTGGCGCAGGACGCGGCCCTCGGTGAAGCGCGGGGGGCGCTGCTCGCCGACCTGATCGCCGAACTGCGGTCGAGCTGGCGGATGACCGCGGCGTGGCGGGGCCACGAGGAGGGCCAGGACGGCGTGGCGGGACGCGGTTTCGCGATGTGGGACTGCGGCCCGCTGGGGTACTGGCACCGGGAACTGCCGGCCGAGCCGGTGGCCGCGGGCCAGGTCGGTCAGGACAGCACCATGCGGCTCGTCCGGGTGGAGCCGAAGCGGGTCTGGGACATGATCGCGGAACTCCTGCCCGGAGAAGGCGAACTGCGGCGCGCCTGAGGTCCTGACGGCGGTGCGCGCCGTGGGTCGGGACAGAGGGTCATCCACGGAAGAGGACGAAGGTGAGGACGGGACATGTCGGAGCGCTTTGACCAGGGGTCGGACCAGCCGGGTGTCGGCGGACCCGGTCAGCAGGTGGACATGCGGCTGAACGGCGCGGGTCCCGCCGGGCCGCCGGTCCCCGGGGGGCCGGGAAACTTCGGCTCCACGCCGGCCGAGAAGACGGCGGCGGCGAACACGATCGAAACCGAGCTGCAGCCGGACACCAAGACGGCCACGGAGCACGCGGACGAGGCAATGACCAGCGCGGTCGCCGGCTTCGACGGGTGGGAGACCGCCAAGGGCCTGAAGAAGGTGGCCGACACCTGGGACCAGCAGGTCAAGACGCTGATGGGGCGGCTCGCGTCCGAGAAGAGCGCGCTGCGGGGCACCGCCGGCCTCTTCGTGCGCAATGACATCGGCGTGGGCGGCCAGTTCCACCCGATCGGTGGCCAGTCGAAGCTGAACGGCCTGTAAAGGGGCGTCGCCTGCCGGCGCGGCCTCCATGGCGGGGTGCCGCTCCGGCTTTCCGGGGCGGTCGCGTGCGGGGCAGGGCGGGTGCGGGGCGGGTGCGGGGCGGGTGCGGGGCGGGCAGGTCGGGTGCGGCAGGGCGGCTGCGGCAGGGCGGCTGCGGCGCGGGCGGAGCCGCCGTGGACGGCCGCGGCATGGCGCCGGCCTGCCCCGCCCCGGGAGCCGTGTATCCGGTTAACGTCGGTGACACGGCGTCGCACCAGGCCGTTCATCCCGGTTCGCAAGGATTTGCCCATGACTTCTCCGCCCTCCGCCCGCACCGCCCGCGCGACGCGGGTGATCGCCCACCGCGGGGCCTCCGACGAGCACCCCGAGCACACCCTTGCCGCCTACCGGCAGGCCGTCGACGACGGGGCCGACGCACTCGAATGCGACGTACGGCTGACCGCCGACCACAAGCTGGTCTGCGTGCACGACCGGCGCGTCGAGCGGACCTCCGACGGCCGGGGCGTGGTGTCGGCGATGACCTACGAGGCGCTGTCCGCCCTCGACTTCGGAGGCTGGAAGGGCCCCGGGCACGCCGGCGCCCGGGTGCTGCTCTTCGAGGACCTGCTGCGGGAGGCACTGGCCGCGCCCCGGCCGGTGGGACTCGCGGTCGAGACCAAGCACCCGTCCCGCGCGGGCGGGCGACTGGAGGCCGAGCTGGTGCGGATGCTGCGGGAGTACGGACTGTCGGACGGCTCCGCGGGCCGCGTCGAGGTGATGAGCTTCTCCCGCAACGCGCTGACCCGGCTGCACCGCCTCGCGCCCGGGCTGCCGGCCGTGTACCTGATGGAGCGGCGGCTGCGCCCGGTGCGTCCGCCGTACGCCACGCACGCGGGCCCGGGTATCGACCTCGTGCGCCGGGATCCGGGACTGGTGGGGCGGCTGAAGGCCAGGGGGCTGTCCGTACGGGTGTGGACGGTGGACGAGCCCGAGGACGTGGAACTGTGCCTGCGCCTGGGCGTGGACGCGATCATCACCAACCGGCCGCGGCAGGTGCGGGAGCAGCTGGAGGACCGCTGAGGCCCCGGCCGGGCGCCCCACCCGGCCGGTGTGCACCGGCCGGGTGGGGGGTCCCGGGTGTGGGGGGCGCGGGAGCGTTACGCGAAGCGCTGGGCCGCCGAGCCGTCGCAGGTCTGCAGGCGCAGCGGTTCGTGGGCGGCCGAGAGCGTCAGGCACATGCCGGGGGCGGCCGCGGGGCGGAGGGTGGCGCCGTCGCGGACGAACTGCTGGTTGGCCCCGCCGTGGCAGTTCCAGAGGATCAGTGCGGTGCCGGCGCCGTAACCGGATCCGGGGGCGTCGAGGCAGCGGTCCTGGGTCAGCTCGACGTGGAGGGTGTTGCGGGGGGCGTCGTACCACCAGCCCTGGTTGCGGCCGCCGTGGCAGTCCCAGCCCACGACCTTGGTGCCGTTGGCGCTGGCCGCGCCATCGGCGTCGAGGCAGTCGCCGGTCGCCCCGTTCTTCAGCGGCGCGTACAGGGCGTCCCAGGCGCCGGCCTGGAGGACGGGGGTGCCGGTGCTCGCCGGGTCGGCGCAGGAGGCCTCGCGCAGGCCCGACGCGTAGAGCTGGGTCAGGCAGGAGGCGAAGGCGCCGTGACCGCGGTAGTTGGGGTGGAAGGACTGGCGGGCGGTGTTCTCGTCCCACGGGAAGTGGTCCCCGAGGTCGAGGTACAGGCCGCGGGCCCAGGCGTCCTCCATGCACACCTCATGGCCGTGGAAGAGCCGCGAGTTGTCCAGGTAGGTCGCGCCGGAGGCGAGGGCCGCCGCGCGCATGCCCTTCTCGAAGGCGGGGACCGCGTGGTTGCGGCCCCAGGCGGCGTCGGAGTCGTAGCCCGCGCAGCCGCCGGGGAGTTTGCCCGGGAAGCCGGGGTTGTCTTTGAAGTCGGGCCCGATGGGGCTGGGGTAGCCCATCACGACGAGCTTGTAGTCGGAGTCGGCGTACCCGGCGTCGCGCATGACCGTCCTGAGGTCGGCGACCGTGGCCTCGACCTTGGGTTTCAGGCCGTCGACGCGTGCCTGCCAGCCGGGGCCGTACTTGGGCTCGCAGGTACCCTGGCTGAGGACCCAGCGCGTGACGCAGTCGGTCATGACCGGACCGAACTGCAGGTCGTCGTTGGCCCCGGCGACCAGCACCACCATCTTGATCTTCGCGTTGCGTGCCTTGACGGCCAGGTTGTCGCTCTGCACCAGCTCGTCGGCGTACTGCTTCGCGCCGCCGATCCGGATGTTGCCGGTGTACCCGCCGGAGCAGGCGACGTTGAAGGTGAGGTCGGCCGGGATGCCCGTGCGGTGGATCGCCGCGTCGGGCGAGCGGTGGCACTGGTTGGCGGCCGTGTTGGTCGCGGGGTCGTAGGTGCCGACGCCCTCACCCGAGATCTCGCTGTCGCCCAGCGAGATCAGGCCGGTCTTGCGCTGGTTGGGCGGCCGGACGGCCGCATCGCCGTAGATCCTGACGGATTCCGCCGCGCGGATCGCCTCCAGCTCGGGCGGGAGGGGAGTGACGGCCGCGGCGGGGGTCGCCGCCTGGGCCATGGGGGTGACGGCGCTGATGCCCCCGAGGGCGGCCGCGACCGCCGCGACGGCGGCGAGGGTAGATCTGAGCCTGGATTTCTGCGGTGCACGTGCCATGAACGCCTCCCCGGATGCCAGTGTTACCCACGGTATTTACTGGTCGGTAGGGGAGTTGGGAACACTTCGAACAAGACAATTGCTCAACTTTTTGAGGAGGCCACCAACATGACCGAAGACCAGCAGGCCGACGCGTTCCGCACCGAGCACGACTCCATGGGCGACGTACGGGTGCCCGCCCACGCCAAATGGCGTGCCCAGACCCAGCGCGCGGTGGAGAACTTCCCCATCTCGGGGCAGCGGCTGGAGCGCGCCCACATCGAGGCGCTCGCCCGCATCAAGGCCGCGGCCGCCGCGGTGAACGCGACGCTCGGCGTGGTGGACCAGGACATCGCCGACGCGATCGCCTCGGCCGCCGCCGAGGTCGCCGAAGGCCAGTGGGACGACCACTTCCCCGTCGACGTCTTCCAGACCGGCTCCGGCACCTCGTCCAACATGAACGCGAACGAGGTGATCGCGACCCTGGCCACCGAGCGGCTGGGCCGCGACGTGCACCCCAACGACCACGTCAACGCCTCGCAGAGTTCCAACGACGTCTTCCCGTCCTCCATCCACATCGCCGCCACCGCCGCCGTCACCGGCGAGCTGATCCCGGCTCTGGAGCACCTCGCCGGCGCGATGGAGCGCAAGGCCGCGGAGTTCGAAGAGGTCGTCAAGGCCGGGCGGACGCACCTCATGGACGCCACTCCGGTCACCCTCGGCCAGGAGTTCGGCGGCTACGCGGTCCAGATCCGCTACGGCGTCGAACGGCTGCGCGCGGCCCTGCCCCGGCTCGCCGAACTGCCCCTGGGCGGAACCGCCGTGGGCACCGGGATCAACACCCCGCCCGGCTTCTCCGCCGCCGTGATCGCCGAGGTGGCCGCGGCCACCGGGCTGCCGCTCACCGAGGCCCGCAACCACTTCGAGGCCCAGGGCGCCAGGGACGCCCTGGTGGAGACCTCGGGGATGCTCCGCACCGTCGCCGTCTCGCTCACCAAGATCTCCAACGACCTGCGCTGGATGGCTTCCGGACCCCGCACCGGATTGGCCGAAATCAACCTCCCGGATCTCCAGCCGGGCTCCTCGATCATGCCCGGGAAGGTCAATCCGGTCGTCCCGGAGGCCGTCCTGATGGTCGCCGCGCAGGTGATGGGGAACGACACCGCCGTCGCCGTGGCGGGCGCCGCCGGCAACTTCGAGCTCAATGTGATGCTCCCCGTGATGGCCAGGAACCTCCTCGAATCCATCCGGCTGCTGGGCAACGCGAGCCGCCTGCTGGCCGACCGCACCATCGACGGGATCACCGCCAACACCGCCCGGGCCAGGGAGTACGCCGAGTCCTCGCCCTCCGTCGTGACTCCGCTCAACCGGTACATCGGCTACGAGGAGGCCGCCAAGGTCGCCAAGCGGGCCCTCGCCGAGCGCAAGACGATCCGGGAGGTCGTCCTGGAGTCCGGCTACGTCGACCGTGGCGCGCTCACCCTGGAGCAGCTCGACGAGGCCCTGGACGTGCTGCGCATGACCCGCCCCTGACACACCCGCAAGCCCCCCGGGCGGGGGCCGGATTCGGTCGATTCCCGTCCCCGAACCCCTCCGTGACCTGCACCGCAGCGGGGGCGCGGGCCCCCGCCCTAAGATCTGCGCATGACAGGTACCTTCCGGCCCGGCAGCGGCGCGGCCGCGCGCGGCGGCGTCCCGGGCACGCGCTGGGCACCCGGGGACCAGATCCTCTGGCGCTACCGCGACCACGCCCCGGGGCCGAAGGGCCAGGTCCACATCTGCCGCCCGGTGACCGTGGTGCGGGACACCGAGGAGCTGCTGGCCGTCTGGATGGCCCCGGGCACCGAGTGCGTCAAGCCGGTCCTCGCCGACGGCACCCCGGTCCACGAGGAGCCCCTCGCCACCCGTTACACGGCGCCGCGCACCACCGTGCGGGCGCGCTGGTTCGGCGCGGGCGTGCTCAAGCTCGCCCGCCCCGGGGACCCGTGGTCGGTGTGGTTGTTCTGGGACCACGGCTGGCAGTTCAAGAACTGGTACGTGAACCTGGAGGAGCCCCGGACGCGCTGGTACGGCGGCGTCGACTCCGTCGACCACTTCCTCGACATCTCCGTCTATCCGGACCGCAGCTGGAAGTGGCGGGACGAGGACGAGTTCGCCCAGGCACAGCGGTCCGGCCTGATGGACCGGCAGCAGGCGCGGCGCGTGCGGGACGCGGGACGGGCGGCGGTCCGTGTCATCAAGGAGTGGGGGGCGCCGTTCTGCGACGGCTGGCAGGACTGGCGGCCGGATCCGGCCTGGACGGTCCCGGCCCTGCCGGAGGACTGGGACCGCACCCCGGCGCATATGACCTCATGAGACCCTTGATGCGCCCCCGGGGTCCAAACGTAGGATCGTCCTCCGCAGGCTCGCGCAGGCGGGACGGCGCGGCCGGACCGGGTGGGCGCAACTGTCCTGCCGCCCGCGGGACTTGACCGGAGGCCGACGCCGAGCGAGAGGTGACGACGGGGGTCCCGCGGAGGAAGTCCGGGGGAGGATACGCGGGGCGATGGTGCCCCGGCCGCTGAGCGGGTATACCGCGACTGACCGAGTTGAGTGCAGCGCACATCCAGCGCAAACGGACGGAATTCCACGCGTGACGGAGTACCCCACCTCTCAGGAGGGCCCGCAGCCCGCGGCGGCCACCGCGACACCCGCCCCGGGCGGCTCCGGCATGGCCGCCACCGGCGGGAGCAAGCACCTGGCCGCCGGCGGGGCCGAGCGCGTCGCCCCCGGAGCCGGTGAGCACGCGGCCCCGGGCGCGGGCCGCGCGGCCGCTTCCGGCCCGGGCCACGACGCCGCGTCCCATGCGGGCCGGCAGGCCGCCCCCGGCCCGGGCCGGCACGCGGCCGCCGGCGCGGGGACGGACGAGCCCGGCCACGGCAAGGCGTCCGTCCCGGCGGTGGAGGCCACCCGTCCGGAGATCCCGGCGGCCCGCCAGGCGTCCGGCGAGGGCGCGGGAACGGGCACCGGCACCGGCACCGGCACCGGTCACGAGAACTCCGACGCTCCGGACCCCACCGGCGTCCGGCCGGCGTCCGCCGGACCCGGCCTTCCCGGCCCGCACCACGCCGCCGACGACACCGCGGACCGCACGGGCGACGCCCGCGACGCCATGGCGGCGCGGGGCGCTGCCGTGACGGGAGTCCCCTACCCCGCGGGCGGCAGTGGCGGGACGGGCCTGCCGGGCGTCCCGGGCGCCGGGGACACCGCCGCCCGCCGCGAAGGGGACCGGCTGCGCTTCGTCGGCGCCGCCACCCGGCGGATCGCCCGCGGCATCGACCTCGACGAGATCGTGCTCGGCCTGTGCCGGGCCACCGTGCCGACCTTCTCCGACGCCATCCTCGTGTACCTGCGCGATCCGCTCCCGGTCGGCGACGAACGACCCGTCGGGCCGGTCGTTTTACGGCTCCGGCGCACCGACCGGCTCCGGCCGATCGACGACCTGACCGACATCGGCAGCACGATCGGCGCGGGGATGGACCTCGCCGGGGCCGCGGGGGCCACCGGCGGGCTCGACTTCAGCCAGCTGCCGCTGGTGGGCCCGCAGGGTGACCTGCCCGCGGCCGAGCTGTGCGAGATCACGCCCGGCGGCGCGCTCGCCGAGGTGCTGCGCGGCGTACGGCCCGTCTTCGGGTCCTCCGCCGCCGCCCGGGCCGCGTTGCCCGAGCTGCTGGGCGTGGACCATCCGCTGCCCCGGGGCAACCGGGCCGTCCTCGCGCCGCTGCGCGGCCGGCGCAGGGTGATCGGCGCCGCCGTCTTCCTGCGCAGTCCCGAGCGGCCCGCCTTCGAGCAGAACGACCTCCTGGTCGCCGCGCAGCTGGCCACCCACACCGCGCTCGGCATCGACAAGGCGGTCCTGTACGGCCGCGAGGCCTACATCGCCGACGAACTCCAGCGCACGATGCTGCCCGACAGCCTGCCCCAGCCCACCGGGGTGCGGCTCGCCTCGCGCTACCTGCCGGCCGCCGAGACGGCCCGGGTGGGCGGCGACTGGTACGACGCCATACCGCTGCCCGGCAGCCGCGTCGCGCTCGTCGTCGGCGACGTCATGGGCCACTCCATGACCTCCGCGGCGATCATGGGTCAGCTCCGCACCACCGCGCAGACCCTGGCCCAGCTGGACCTGCCGCCCGCCGAGGTCCTGCACCACCTCGACGAGCAGGCCCAGCGCCTGGGCTCCGACCGCATGGCCACCTGCCTGTACGCCGTCTATGACCCCGTCTCGCATAGGATCACCATCGCCAACGCCGGGCACCCGCCGCCGGTGCTGCTGCACCTGGGCGGACGCGCCGAGGTGCTCCGCGTACCGCCGGGCGCCCCGATCGGCGTGGGCGGCGTGGACTTCGAGGCGGTCGAGCTGGACGCGCCCGCCGGGGCCACCCTGCTGCTCTACACCGACGGCCTGGTGGAATCGCGGCTGCGGGACGTGTGGACGGGCATCGAGCAGCTCCGCGAGCGCCTGGCGACGACCGCGCAGCTGACCGGCCTGGACCACCCGCCACCGCTGGAGGCCCTGTGCGACGACGTTCTGGACATGCTGGGCCCGGGCGACCGGGACGACGACATCGCGCTCCTCGCGGCCCGCTTCGAGGGGATCGCGCCCAGTGACGTGGCGTACTGGTTCCTGGACCCGGAGGAGACCGCTCCGGGCCGGGCCCGCCGGTTCGCCCGCCGGGCCCTGACCCGTTGGGGCCTGGAGGAGCTGAGCGATGCGCTGGAGCTGCTGGTCAGCGAGGTGGTCACCAATGCCGTCCGGTACGCCGAGCGGCCGGTGACCCTGCGCCTGCTGCGGACGGACGTGGTGCGCTGCGAGGTCGGCGACGACTCCCCGCAGCTGCCGCGCCAGCGCCGCGCCCGGGACACCGACGAGGGCGGGCGCGGCCTGTTCCTGGTGAACCGGATGGCCCGCCGCTGGGGTGCCACCCGCCTCAGCAGCGGGAAGGTGGTCTGGTTCGAACTCGCGCTGCCGGGGGTGCAGGAGCGGCGCTGACGGCGTCCGGCCGGCCGTGGAAGACCGCCGCCCCGCAGCCTGGAGGCTGCGGGGCGGCGGTCTGTGCGTCACCGGTCCTGGTGCTGCGGCGGGAACAGCGGCGGGTCCGGCGGCTTCGGCGACGGGTCCGGGGACTTGGAGGTGCTCTTCGTCGGATCGGGCGACTTGGAGGTGCTCTTCGTCGGGTCCGGCGACTTGGACGTGCTCGGCGAGGGGCTGGTGCTCGGCGAGGGGCTGGTGCTGGCCGGCGGGCTGGAGGAGGGGCTCGGCGAGGGCGACGGGGAGGCGCTGCGGGAGGGGACCGCGGCGGGGCCCATGTCCGCTTCCGACAGGTCGAACTTCCCCGTGTTCACGCCCTTGAGCGCGGCGAGCGTGTACGCCTTCCAGATCTCGGCGGGGAAGCTGGAGCCGCCGGCCCGGCCGCCGCCGGCGGTGCCGGTCAGCGTGACCTGCTTGTGGGTGCCGGGCTCTTCGCCGAACATCGCGACGACGGTGACCAGTTCCGGGGTGTAGCCGGTGAACCAGCCCGCCACGTTGGACTCGGTGGTGCCGGTCTTGCCCGCGGCCTCGTAGGCGCTGCTCTTGACCTTGTTGGCGGAGCCGTCGTTGACCACGCCGGTGAGGACCTTGGTGACGGTGTCGGCGGTCTCGCGGCTGATGGCCTGGGCGCCCACGGGGGGCTCGAGGGGCTTGTAGTCGAAGTCCTTGTGCTCGGCGGACTTGATGATGGTCGGCGTGACCTTCTTGCCGTGGTTGTCGAAGGTCGCGTAGACGCCGGCCATCTCCACGGTGTTGGCGCTCATGGTCCCGAGCGACATGGCCGGCTTGTCCTCGGGCCAGCCGTCGCGGTCCTTCATGCCCAGGGCCAGGGCCTTCTTCTTCACCTCGGGAGGCTTCACGTCCACGATCATCTGGGCGTAGACGGAGTTCACCGAGTAGTTGGTGGCGTCCTGGACGGTGATTTCCTTGCCGTAGTCCTTGTCGTCCTGGTTCTGCGGGTTGAAGGGGATCTTGCTTCCCACCACGGGGCGCTTGCTGGTGCCGTCGTAGAGGGTGTTGGGCTGGATCAGCTTGCCGTCCTGGGTGGTCGCCTTGGTCTCCAGGGCGGAGGCGAGGACGACCGGCTTGAAGGTCGAGCCCGGCTGGTAGTCCTTGCGCAGGGCGTTGCTCGACCACTGCTCGGACAGGCTGGTGCCGCCGTACATCGCGACGATGGCGCCGGTCTTCGGGTCCACGGAGGTGGCGCCCGCCTGCACGCTCTGGTCCTGGGGCCGTCCCTTGGTGTCCTTGCGGTCGAGCTTGGACTCCAGCTCGTCCTGGACGGCCTTCTCCAGGGCGGCCTGCTTCTTCGGATCGATGTTGAGCGTGATCGTCCATCCGCCGGCGTCGATCTGCTTCTTGTTCAGCACGCCGCCCCTGATGAGCTCGGCGTCGGCCGCCTCGACCAGGTAGCCCTTCTGGCCGTCCATGCCGGCGCGGCCCTTGGGCTTGATCGGCTCCTGGAAGGTGACCGAGCTGCGCTTGGCGGGGTCCAGCTCGCCCATGTCGACCATGTTGGCGAGGGTGCCGTTGAAGCGGACCATGACCAGGTCCCGGGCCTTGGGGCCGGCGACCGCCCAGTCGTACTGGCTGGGGGCCTGGAGGAGGGCGGCGAGGTAGGTGCCCTGCGCCAGGGTGAGCTTCTCGGCGTCGACCCCGTAGTACGCCTGGGCCGCGGCCTGGATGCCGTAGGCCCCGCGCCCGAAGTAGCTGGTGTTCAGGTAGCCCGCGAGGATCTCCGGCTTCTTCATCCTCTGGTCGACCTTGATGGAGATCACCATCTCCTTCAGCTTGCGGGTCGCCGTCTGGTCCTGCGTCAGGTAGTAGTTCTTGACGTACTGCTGGGTGATGGTGGAACCGCCGGCCTTGCCCCGGCCCGTGACGGTGTTGAACAGGCCTCGGGCCAGGCCCTTGAAGTCGACGCCGCTGTCCTTGTAGAAGGACTTGTTCTCGATGGCGATGAACGCCGCCTGGACGTCCGCGGGGATCTTGTCGATCGGCAGGATCTCGCGGTTGACCTGGCCGGTGCTGGCCATGGTCGAGCCGTCGGCCCACTTGTAGACGTTGCTCTGCTGGATCGCCTGGGCGTTGGGGTTGGGCTCGTCGACGTAGAAGTACAGCGCGACCAGCGCCGCCACGGCGAGCAGGATCGTCCCGAAGAGCGTGCCCAGGACCTTCTTCCAGGTGAAGAAGCGGCGTATGCCACTGCGCTTGCCGGCGCTCCCCTTGCCCTTGGTGCCCGCGCTCGGCGCCCGCCGCGCACCGCGCTGCTGCTGCGCCTTACGCGCTTCTGCTCGGCCCATCGCTCCCGCTCCGCTCGATTACCCCCGACGTCAGCTCAGAAAGCTAACACCGCAGGCTGTGACAAAGGCTGGCCAACCGTGGCCATTACCGGTCAATTCGGACGTGAGAATCAGCACCCACACCACAGGAACCGACGCACGTGGAGCCGGAAGGGTTGCCGTCCGCCGAAAAAGTGATATCACTTTGCTAAGCGACCCGACCGGTCGCGACCACGAGAAACGGGGCAAACGATGACGAACCCTGTCACCACACCGCAGGGCATACGGGAATTCGACGCGCGCAGCGTCGGCGGCGGGCTGGCGCTGTCGCTCGGGCTGGCGGGCGTCCTCGCGGGGGCGGGCCTGGTGGCCTTCGGCGCCTCCGCGGACGGTGGCCTCAAGGCGGCCCTGACAGCGGCCGGCATCGTCCTGGCCCTGGCCGCCTTCGTCGCGATGAGCGGGCTGAACACGGTGGCTCCGGGCGAGGCCCGGGTGGTCCAGCTGTTCGGCCGCTACCGGGGCACCATCCGCGCCGACGGACTGCGCTGGGTCAACCCGCTGACCTCCCGCGAGAAGATCTCCACGCGCGTGCGGAACCACGAGACGGCCGTCCTGAAGGTCAACGACGCCTACGGCAACCCGATCGAGCTGGCGGCGGTCGTGGTGTGGCGGGTCGAGGACACGGCGCGGGCGACCTTCGAGGTCGACGACTTCACCGAGTTCGTCGAGACCCAGACCGAGGCGGCGGTGCGCCACATCGCGATCGAGTACCCCTACGACGCGCACGAGGAGGGCGGCCTCTCCCTGCGCGGGAACGCCGAGGAGATCACCGAGAAGCTGGCCGTCGAACTGCACGCCCGCGTGGAGGCGGCCGGGGTGCACATCATCGAGTCCCGCTTCACGCATCTCGCGTACGCTCCGGAGATCGCCTCCGCGATGCTCCAGCGCCAGCAGGCCGGAGCGGTCGTGGCGGCCCGCAAGCAGATCGTGGAGGGCGCGGTGGGCATGGTCGAACTGGCCCTGACCCGCCTGCAGGAGGAGGACATCGTGGAGCTGGACGCGGAGCGCAAGGCCGCCATGGTCTCCAACCTGATGGTGGTCCTGTGCGGGGACCGCGCCGCGCAGCCGGTGCTCAACACGGGCACCCTCTACCAGTGACCCCGCCCGGCAGCACACCGCCCCCGCCCGGCCCGGCCCCCGAGCCCGGGGCCCGGCCGGCGGCCCGGCAGACGCGCAAGCAGGTGCTGCTGCGACTGGACCCGCAGGTGTACGACGCGCTGGCCCGCTGGGCGGGCGAGGAGCTGCGCAGCGCCAACGCGCAGATCGAGTTCCTGCTCCGGCGCGCCCTCGCCGAATCGGGCCGCCTCCCCTCCTCCCCCGGCCCCATCCCCCGCCGGGGCCGGCCGCCCAAACCGACGGACTGACCCGGAGCCGGCGAGGCCGGCCGTCGCCCGCGCGAGGAGGCCCCCCGCTAGTCGGTGGGCCACACCGGGAGCGGGCGGACGGCTTCGCGCAGCGCGGCCGCGATCGCCCGGAACTCCTCCTGCCGGGCGGTCCCGGTCCGCATGGCGAGGGCGATCCGCCGGGTCGGCGCGGGCTCGGCGAAGTACCCGGTGGCCAGGTGCTCGTTGCGGGCGGTCTCCAGTCTCAGCGCGGTGCGCGGCAGCAGGGTGACGCCCAGTCCTCCGGCGACCAGCTGTACGAGAGTGGACAGTCCGGCGGCGGTCGTGGTGACGTCGGCCCCCTCGCCGCGGCCCGCCTCGCGGCAGATGTCCAGGGCCTGGTCGCGCAGGCAGTGTCCCTCGTCGAGCAACAGCAGCTGCAGGCCGCGCAGTTCCTCGCGCGAGATGTCCCTGCGGCCGGCCAGCGGGTGCTCCCGGGGGGCGAGCAGGACGAAGTCCTCGTCGAAGACGGGCAGTTCGGTGACGCCGGGGAAGCCCAGCGGCACCGCGAGCAGCAGCAGGTCCAGCCGTCCGCCCGCGAGCCCTTCCAGCAGCGAGGCCGTCTGCTCCTCGTGCACCTGGAGGTCCATCCGCGGGTAGCGGCGGTGGAAGAGGCCGAGCACGGTCGGCAGCAGGTAGGGCGCCACCGTGGGGATCACCCCGAGCCGCAGCGCGCCGGTGAAGGGCGCCCGCACGGCCTCGGCCTCCTCCAGCAGACCGCCGACCGCTTCGAGGACCGCCCGGGCCCGGGCCGCGATCCGTTCACCCGCCGGCGAGAGCAGCACCTTGCGGGTGGTGCGCTCCACCAGCTGGACCCCGAGGGCCTCCTCCAGTGCGCCGACGGCACCCGAGAGCGCGGGCTGGCTCATGCCGATGGCTGCCGCCGCGTCGCGGAAGTGCAGGTGCTCCGCAACCGCCGTGAAGGCGCGCAGCTGAGCGAGGGTCGGCTGCTTCGCCCCCCTGTTGCCTACAGCCACTGATAGGTACCTCCGATCACTCACAACAAGAGTAGCGATTTCTGTAATCAATGCAGGTGTGTCAGCATGTGAGATCCGTCCAACCCGCTCGGAAAGCCCCCAAAAGGGTTACTTTCCCGTTCGCAAGGAGAGCACGTGCTCACTGTCGGCGACAAGTTCCCCACCTACGATCTGACCGCTTGCGTCTCGCTCGAAGCCGGCAGCGAGTTCGCCCAGATCGACCACAAGACGTATGACGGCAAGTGGCGCGTGGTGTTCTTCTGGCCGAAGGACTTCACCTTCGTCTGCCCGACCGAGATCGCGGCCTTCGGCAAGCTGAACGACGAGTTCCTCGACCGCGACGCCCAGATCCTCGGCGTCTCCGGCGACTCCGAGTTCGTCCACCACGCCTGGCGCAAGGACCACGCCGACCTGCGTGACCTGCCCTTCCCGATGCTGGCCGACTCCAAGCACGAGCTCATGCAGGCCTGTGGCGTACAGGGCGAGGACGGCTTCGCGCAGCGCGCCGTCTTCATCGTCGACCAGAACAACGAGATCCAGTTCACGATGGTGACCGCCGGTTCCGTGGGCCGTAACCCCAAGGAGGTCCTGCGGGTCCTCGACGCCCTGCAGACCGACGAGCTGTGCCCCTGCAACTGGACCAAGGGCGAGGGCACGCTCGACGCGGGCGCCCTGCTGGCCGGTGAGTGACGGATGTCCCTCGACTCCCTCAAGGCAGCCGTTCCGGACTTCGCCAAGGACCTGAAGCTGAACCTCGGTTCGGTCATCGGCAACAGCGGCCTTCCGCAGCAGCAGCTGTGGGGCACGGTCCTGTCCTGCGCGATCGCCGCCCGCTCCCCGCGCGTCCTGCGTGAACTGGAGCCCGAGGCGAAGGCGAACCTCTCCCCGGAGGCGTACACCGCCGCCAAGTCCGCTGCGGCGATCATGGCGATGAACAACGTCTTCTACCGCACCCGGCACCTGCTCTCGGACCCGGAGTACGGGACCCTGCGCGCGGGCCTGCGGATGAACGTCATCGGCAACCCGGGCGTGGAGAAGGTCGACTTCGAGCTGTGGTCGCTCGCGGTCTCCGCGATCAACGGCTGCGGCCAGTGCCTGGACTCGCACGAGCAGGTCCTGCGCAAGGCCGGTGTCGACCGCGAGACCGTCCAGGAGGCTTTCAAGATCGCTTCGGTGATCCAGGCCGTCGCGGTCACCCTCGACGCGGAAGCGGCCCTCGCCGCCGAGTAGTCGCGCGGCCCGGACACCGGATCCGCGTGGGCCGGTCCGGCGTTCCGGCGTCCGGACCCACGAGTCCCTGTGCCCCCGCAGCCCCACGGGCTGCGGGGGCGCCGTGCGTTCAGGCGCGCTGCTCGTCCCCGGCCGTCTCCGGGAGGGCGATGTCGAGGGCGGTCGCCCCGTGCGGTCCCGGTCCCGCGGGCGGGGACCCGTGGTGCAGCTGCGCGCGCGAGTACGTCCTCAAGTAGCCCACCACGGTGTTGGTGACGGCCACCAGCGGAACGGCGACCACCGCCCCGCCGATGCCCGCGATCATGCCGCCCGCCGCCACCGACAGCACCACCGCGAGCGGGTGCACCCGTACCGCCCGGCCCAGGATGAAGGGCTGGAGCACGTGGCCTTCGATCTGCTGCACGGCCAGGACCACCAGCAGCACCATCAGGGCGCTGAACACGCCCTGCGTCACGAGCGCGACGACCACCGCGAGGGCGCCCGAGACCACCGCGCCGACCAGCGGGATGAAGGCGAACAGGAAGATGAAGACGGCCAGTGGCACGGCCATCGGCACCTTGAGGAAGTAGATGCCGAGCCCGATGAAGATGGCGTCGATGAGCGCGACGAGGACCGTGCCCCGGACGTACGCGGTCAGCGTGCGCCAGGCGCGCGGTCCGGCCCCCGCCATGCCGGGCCGGGCGGCGGCCGGGACGAGCCCGAGCACCCAGGTCCAGATGCGCTTGCCGTCGTAGAGCAGGAAGAGCGTCGAGAACATCGCGAGCAGGATGCCGGTCAGCACCTCGACCAGGACGGTCACGCCCTGTAGTCCCGCGGAGGTGATCTCCTCGGTGTTGGTGCCGATGGTCTCGCTGAGGTTCTTCGCGATGTCGTTGATCTGCTTCTCGGTCACGTGGAACGGACTGTCCAGCGCCCAGAGTTTGAGCTCGTTGATGCCGTCGCGGACACGGTCGGAGAGGTCGTCGAGGTTCTCCATGACCTGCCAGACCACGAACCAGCCGACGAGTCCGATGACGACGAAGCCGAGGATCGCGGTGCCGGCGGTGGCCAGGCCGCGCGGTATCCCCAGCCGGCGCAGCCGGACCACGAAGGGCTGGAGCAGCGCGGTGACCAGCAGGGCGGCGGCGAAGGCGAGGACGACCAGGCGGACTTCGCTGATCACCTTCATCAGCACCCAGAGCATCCCGGCGAGGAGCAGCAGCCGCCAGCTGACCTCGGCGGCGACCCGCATCCCCCACGGGACCACGCTGACCGGGTCGGGACGCTCGATGCGGACCGGGGCGAGGACGGAGCGCCCCTCCGCGCCGGACGCTGCGGGGGCCGGCTCGCGGCCGGAGGCGGCCCGGCCGGGCAGCTCGCCCCCGGTCTCGGCCTCCACCTCGGCGCGCCGCTCGTGGAGCAGCGCCTCCATCCGGTTCAGCCTGTTCCCGAGCCGGCCGAGCCAGCCTGCCCTCTTCGTCATCACGTTCCCTCTCCCCCGCCTCACGGTTCACACCACCGAAGACCGTACACGCGAGGAGCCCCGCACCGTCGAACGGTGCGGGGCTCCCGGAGCCGGGCGGGATGCGCGGCTGCGGCTAGTACCAGCCGTTGGCCTGGTGGAAGCTCCAGGCCGAGCACGGGCTGCCGTACCGGTCGTTCATGTAGTTCAGGCCCCACTTGATCTGCGTGGCGGGGTTGGTGCGCCAGTCGGCACCGGCCGAGGCCATCTTCGAGCCGGGAAGCGCCTGGACCAGACCGTAGGCGCCCGAGGACGAGTTGACGGCCTTGTAGTTCCAGGTGGATTCCTGGTTGATGATGTTGGAGAAGCACTGGAACTGGCCGGCGGGGACCATCTGCTGTGCGATGGCCTTGACCTGGGCGACCGTGTAGGAGCCCTGGACCGCGAAGTCCCCGGCGTCGCGGGCGGCGGACCGGCTGGCGACCTGCTCCTTCTCCTCGCGCTCCTTCTTCGCCTTGGCGTCGGCCTCGGCCTTGGCCTTCTCCGCCTCCGCCTTCTTGGACTTGGCGTCCTCGGCGGCCTGGATGCGGGCGGCTTCCTCGGCCGAGCGCTTGGCGTCGGCGTCGGCGGCGTGGACGATGGCGTCGGCCTGCTGCGTCAGGGACGCGCTCTGGACCTGCGCCTGGTCACCGACCGGGATGTCAGTGAGGAGAGTCGCCCCGGACGCGGTCGTCTCGAGATCGTTCGAGGCGGTGGGGTCGCCGGTGGCAACTCCCACGACTGCGCCGACGGTGGTGACCGCGGTGGCCGAAGCCACTGCGAACCCCCGAACCGAGATCCGGCTCACACGGTGTCCTTCCAGCAGCGTCCGCAGTGACCGCGCGGCGCAAGAGTGCCCCTGGCACTGGTCTCCGTGGTTCTGCGGTCACTGGAGACGCGGGCCCGTGGACAGCTCCCCTGCGGGGGCTGCCGCGTGAAACTCCGGGCGGCATACGGCAATCGGCTGTGGAGTTGTGGTGCTGCGCGTACCTCACGGGAGATACAGGTGTGCCGTATGCGGGGCCTGACGGAAAACAGACTCTGCCGGACCGCGACGCCGCAGGGCAATTCTCCGTTGCGTGGGAAAGGTCACACCTGCCGCCTTCCCGCTACTTCGGCGAAAAGCCTGTGCAGCACGACGCCGCCCGGCTAGGCTCTGCGGCCTTTGCCGGGCGGCGTCAACTCGCCCTCCCGCTATGGGGTTTTTGACCCTTCCGTCCGGTCAGAGGGTTTCGAGCATCTCGGTGACCAGCGCGGCGATCGGAGAGCGCTCGGAACGGGACAGCGTGATGTGCGCGAAGAGCGGATGCCCCTTCAGCTTCTCGACCACGGCGACGACTCCGTCGTACCGGCCGACCCGCAGATTGTCCCGCTGGGCCACGTCGTGGGTCAGGACGACCCGCGAATTGGCGCCGATCCGGGACAGAACGGTCAGCAGGACGTTGCGCTCCAGTGACTGCGCCTCGTCCACGATCACGAAGGCGTCGTGCAGCGAGCGGCCGCGGATGTGCGTCAGCGGCAGGACCTCCAGCATCCCGCGGCCCAGCACCTCCTCGATGACCTCGCGCCCGGCGACCGCCGAGAGGGTGTCGAAGACCGCCTGCGCCCAGGGGCTCATCTTCTCGGAGGCGTCCCCGGGCAGGTAGCCGAGGTCCTGGCCGCCCACCGCGTACAGCGGACGGAAGACCATCACCTTCTGGTGCTGCCTGCGCTCCAGCACGGCCTCCAGCCCCGCGCACAGCGCCAGGGCCGACTTGCCGGTGCCCGCCCGGCCGCCCATCGAGAGGATCCCGATCTCCGGGTCGAGGAGCAGGTCGAGCGCGATCCGCTGTTCGGCGCTGCGGCCGTGCAGCCCGAAGGCCTCGCGGTCACCGCGTACGAGCTTGACGTTGCCGTCGGCGGTGACCCGGCCCAGCGCCTTGCCGCGCTCGGACTGCAGGACCAGCCCGGTGTGCACCGGAAGCTCCGCCACCTCCGGCACGTAGAGCCGCTCCTCCGAGTAGAGGAGGTCCACCTGTTCCCCGGAGAGGGCGAGCTCGCTCATGCCGGTCCATCCGGCGTCCGTGATGGCGAGCTCCGCGCGGTACTCCTCGGCGAGCAGGCCCACGGAGGAGGCCTTGATGCGCAGCGGGAGATCCTTCGAGACCACCGTGACGTCGTAGCCCTCGGCCTGGAGGTTGCGGGCGACCGCGAGGATCCGCGAGTCGTTGTCCCCCAATCGGAAGCCGGCGGGCAGGACACCGGGGTCGGAGTGGTTGAGCTCGACGCGCAGGGTGCCGCCCAGATCGCCCAGCGGGATGGGGGCGTCGAGGCGTCCGTACCGGACCCGGAAGTCGTCGAGCAGGCGCAGGGCCTGTCGCGCGAAGTAGCCGAGTTCGGGATGGTGCCGCTTGGCCTCCAGCTCGGTGATCACCACGATCGGGAGCACGACCTCGTGCTCGTCGAAGCGGGAGATCGCGTTGGGGTCTGCCAGCAGGACGCTGGTGTCGAGGACGTAGGTCCGCCTGTCTGGCAGGCGGCGCTTTGTGCTGGTCACCACGGAAGGACGTACCCCCTCGGAAGAGGTCGGGCCATGAAGACCGGACCGGTCATCGGCCGCCCTGCCGGGGCCGATTTCCGGCCCCCCACTCCGTCCGTGCGAACCGCACGTGCGTCCTGGTGCAAAGGGCCTCCCGGGCGGACGGCCCCATGCCGTCCGCTGAGATTCGACACCCGTGGATCGGACGTCGACCTGAAAGGGGTATTCCCAGATCGGGCCGGGGCCATGCCATGGCATATGACGGACGCTCGGTGAATCCCTGGTGAAGGGTCCGCGCGGAGGGGCGGCGCGGGCGCGAGGGGGTTCGCCGGGCCGAGGGGGCGTCAGACGGCCGCGGCCGGATCAGGTGCCGTAGCGCCGGTGGCGGGCCGCGTAGTCGCGCAGCGCCCGCAGGAAGTCGACCTTGCGGAAGGCCGGCCAGAAGACCTCGCAGAAGTAGTACTCCGAATGCGCGCTCTGCCAGAGCATGAATCCGGACAGCCGCTGCTCGCCGCTGGTGCGGATGACGAGGTCCGGGTCGGGCTGGCCGCGCGTGTAGAGGTGCTCGGCGATGTGGTCGATGTCCAGGATCTCGGCGAGCTCCTCGAAGGAGGTGCCCTTCCGCGCGTGCTCCAGCAGCAGGGAGCGGACCGCGTCGGCGATCTCCTGGCGGCCGCCGTAGCCGACGGCGACGTTGACGAGTATCCCGTCGACGTCGTGGGTGGCCTGTTCGGCCTCCTTCAGCACCGTCTGCGTGCGGGCGGGCAGGATGTCGAGGTTGCCGACGTGGTGGACGCGCCAGCGGCCGTCCGCGGCGAGGCCCCGCACGGTGTTCTCGATGATGTTGAGCAGGGGGCGCAGCTCGACCTCGGGCCGGTCCAGGTTGTCCGTGGAGAGCATCCACAGGGTGACGACCTCGACGTCCGTCTCGGTGCACCAGCCCAGCATCTCGGAGATCTTGTCGGCTCCGGCCTGGTGGCCCTGTTCCGTCGTGCCTCCGGACGCCTTCGCCCAGCGCCGGTTCCCGTCCAGGATGACGCCGATGTGCTTGGGCGCCGCGTCATGGTCGAGTCGGCCTTCCACCCGGCGTGCGTAGAGCCTGTACACCAGGTCGCGCAGCTTCACGATCTCCAGCCCCTCCGTGCAGTGCCCCCGTGCGAATTGCGGTCCCCCGAGTGCGCCACATTACTGCGCGCCGGGATCGGGTACCCAACTCGGTCGGTCACAGCCACGTGATAGGGAGGACAACGTGACTGATACCAATCCCTATCGGGCAGAGCCCTCGCGCTACGACTCCATGGAGTACCGGCGCACCGGCCACAGCGGCCTCAAGCTCCCCGCCATTTCCCTCGGCCTCTGGCACAACTTCGGCGACGACAGGTCGCTGGAGTCCCAGCGGGCGATCCTGCGCCGGGCCTTCGACCTGGGCATCACCCACTTCGACCTGGCCAACAACTACGGGCCGCCCCCCGGCTCGGCCGAGTTGAACTTCGGCAAGATCTTCGCGCAGGACTTCGCGTCCCTGCGCGAGGAGCTGGTCCTCTCCACCAAGGCCGGCTACCTCATGCACCCGGGGCCCTACGGGGAATGGGGCAGCCGCAAGTACCTGCTCGGCTCGCTCGACGCCTCGCTGCGGCGGATGGGCGTGGACTACGTCGACGTCTTCTACTCCCACCGGTTCGACCCGCAGACCCCGCTGGAGGAGACCATGGGCGCGCTGGCGTCCGCGGTCCAGCAGGGCAAGGCGCTCTACGTCGGCGTCTCCTCCTACACCGCGGAGCAGACCACCGAGGCGGTGCGGATCCTGGGCGGCAGGGGCGTGCGCCCGCTGATCCACCAGCCTTCGTACTCCATGATCAACCGCTGGACGGAGGAGGACGGCCTGCTGGACACCCTGGAGGACGCCGGGATGGGCTGCATCGCCTTCGCACCGCTGGCGCAGGGCCTGCTGACGGGCAAGTACCTCAAGGAGATCCCCGAGGGCTCGCGGGCCACCCAGGGCAAGTCGCTGAACCCGGACCTGCTGTCGCAGGACGTCCTGCGACGGCTGGGCGGGCTGAACGAGATCGCCGGGCGGCGCGGTCAGTCGCTGGCGCAGCTGGCGCTGAAGTGGGTGCTGCGCGACGACCGGATGACCTCGGCGCTGATCGGTGCGTCGAGCGTGGGGCAGCTGGAGGAGAACGTGGCCGCACTGGCCGGGGAGCCGCTGTCCGAGGCGGAGTTGACGGAGATCGACTCCTTCGCGGTCTCCACCCCCGGCACCAATATCTGGGCCCAGCGCGGCTGACCTGCGCTGATCGCCCGGGGCCCGCGCAGGGGCGGGGGAAACGAAAAACGGGCCGGTCCGTGGGGGGGATACGGACCGGCCCGAGGGGGGGGTTCCACCATAACCCTTCGTAAAGCGTGCTGTGTGCACCGGCGCGCCACGACTACGCTCCGAAACCGCCCAGCAGCACTCCGGTGAGGGCCCCGGCGGCCATGAAGGGGCCGAAGGCGTAGCCGTGGCGGCTGCCGCCGGGACCGCGCAGGACCAGCACCAGGCCGTACAGGGCCCCGTAGAGGAGGCCCAGGAAGGCCCCGGTGGCCCATACCCCCCACCCGTACCACCCAAGAGCGACCCCCAGCGAGAGCGCCAGCTTGACGTCGCCGAAGCCCATCCCGTCGGGGTTGATCAGGAAGAGCACCAGGTACCCGGCGCCCAGGAGGCAGCCGCCCAGCAGGGCGAGCGGCCAGGACCCGGCAGAGCGGGGCGCGAGGGCGGCGGCGCCGAGCAGGGCGGGGGCCGCGGCGGCGAGGGGGAGGGTCAGTACGTCGGGCAGCCGGTGCACGGCGCGGTCGACGAGGGCGAGCAGCAGGACCAGCGGGGCGAGGCCCACGTACGCCACGGCTTCGGGCCGCGCCCCGACGGCCGCCCCCAGCACGGCGCAGACGCCCCCGCCGAGCAGGGCGAGGGGCGCGGCCCGCCGGCCGTAGCCGTGCCCGCGCCCGTGCGCGTCCGGCCGCGCCCCCGGCCGGCCCGGGCCGCCCCCCGGGGACCCGGCGGCCCCCGGCCCCCCCGCCACGCCCCCGGAACCGCCGACCGCCCCCGGCGCCCCCTCCGGACACCCCCCGGGCCCCCCCGCCACGGCGGATCCACCTGCGGAGCTGGGGCCCGGGGCGGCGGGGTGGGCCGCGGGGGTGGGGCCCGGCTGTGCGGGGCCGCCCGCGGGGGTGCGGCAGCGGGCCGGACCGAGCCAGCCCCGCAGGGGGTGGCCCTGCGGGCAGCGGTCCCGCCAGGGTTCACCCGGTTCGACGGACAGACGGTGGACAGCGCGCGGCAGCAGCAGCCCGGCGGCCACCCCGTACGCGGCGGCGAGAACGATCACGACCACACCCATCCGGCGACGGTAGGCCCCACCGCACCCCGGCGGCCAGCCCGTCCCGGGCCCGGCCGGATCCCGCCCGCCCGGCCGGCGGCGGCAGCGCGGCGGGATCCGGGCGGGCGGTGGCAGCGCGGCGGGCGCGCGGCGCAACGCGGCAACGCGGCGGGGTGCGGCAGCACGGCCCAACGCGGCCACGCGCCCGGCGCGCGGCGCGGCGCGGCGCGGCAATGCGGCGGGATGCGGCGCAGCGCGGTGCCGCGTTGCGGGATCCGGGCGGGCGGTGGCAGCGCGGCGGGCGCGCGGCGCAACGCGGCGGCGCAACGCGGCAGCGCAACGCGGCAGCGCAGCCCGACGCGGCAGCGCGGCGGGATCCGGGCGGGCGGTGGCAGCGCGGCAACGCGGCGGGATGCGGCGCAGCGCGGTGCCGCGTTGCGGGATCTGCCCGGCCCCGGCAGGCCGCCGACGTCGGTGTCGGGGCACCACGGGGCCTGTCGGTCGGCGGGGGGCCGCCCAGGGCTTCGGCGACGGGGTCGGGGGGACCCGGGCGCCCGACGCCCCAGGGCCCGGCGTCATCGGCGGATGACCCCCTAAGGTGGCCGCCATGGCGAACTGGCAGGACGGCGAGGGCACCCTCCGCATCGGGGAGGTGGCCGTCCCGCTGGAGATTGCCGCCTCCTACCGGGCCCGCACCCGGGGCCTCCTGGGGCGGGACGGCATCGGCAGCGCCATGCTGCTCACGCCCGCGACAGGGGTGCACACCTTCCGGATGCGGTTCGCCATCGACGTGGCGTACCTCGACCGGCGGTTTCGCGTCCTGGCCGTCGTCACCATGGCTCCCGGGCGGCTCGGACTGCCCCGGCCGCGCTCCCGGCACGTGCTGGAGGCCGCCGCGGGGGCGATGGCCGCTTGGGGCCTGCGGGTCGGTACCGCCGTGAAGGTGGACGTATCCGGGCGTCTCACTCCCGGCTAGGCGCGATCCCGCCCCGGCGGTAGGTTGGGGCGGTTGAGCTGGGGTGTCAGGGGAGCGGCATGACGGAGAACGCGCGGATCAAGGCGCTGGAGCAGATCATGCCGGCGACGCACGGCGCCGACGAGGACATCGACTGGCAGGCGGCCGAGGCGGCCTGGGGCACCCGTTTCCCGGCCGACTTCGTCGCCTTCATGGGCCGCTTCGGTGCGGGCTCCATCAACGGCGAGGCCAGCATCCTGCTCCCCCTCCCCAAGCCCGGACTGCAATGGGACCCGGCCGAGATGGCCGAGGAGACCGACAACGCGCGCCAGGTGTGGGAGGCACAAGGCGGCCGGTCCGCCTTCGACGTGGATCCCGAGTCGATCCTCGCCTGGGGTGTCACCGGCGGGTCCGACATCCTGTGCTGGCTCACCTCCGACCCCGATCCGGACCGGTGGCCGGTGCTGGTGTGCGGGCGGCACACCGCCGACTCCTTCGCCGTGTACCCGTACGGCATGGCGGAGTTCCTGTACCGGCTGTGCTCCGACGAGTTCGACGTCAGCCCCGTCAGCATCACCTTCTGGGACGGCGGCCACCTCAGCTTCGTCCACTGGCGCAAGGCTCAGCGGCGCTGGCAGGAGGGCCGCAACCCCGAGACGGGTGAGCCCGACCCGTACGCGGGCGAGTTCGCCGACTGACCGCCGGCGCCACGGCCCCGGCCCCCGGCCCGGACCGGGGCCCCGCAGGTCCGCAAGCCCCCGCAGGCACCCGCAGGCACCCGAGCCCGTTTCCCCACCGGAAACGGGCTTTTCGTCATGTCTACGCGCGTCCGATTCGCCGATCGCATATCGGAAAACACCATTCGGAAAAGCCCCAGTTGGAGCATTGACCACAAGTGCACCCCCAAGGGAATCAACCACCCCGCCTCCGGGAGAGAATTTCGGCCAACGGGCCGTCAAAAGACACACCCCGGCCCGGAGCAACGCATAAGCAATGACGTGATCCAAAAGAAAATCAGGGGAACACACCCGTGCGACGAATAATCTTCGGCCCGGCCGCCACCACGGCCGTGCTCGGCCTGCTGATACCCCTGGCCGGATGCGGCGGCTCCGGCGGCGGCGCAGGTGACCGCGGGACACTGCACCTCGTCGCCGCCGAATACGGCGACTCTCCGGCCACCAGCTCAAAGGCGTTCTGGGACAAGGTGACCGGCGATTTCACCTCCGCCAACCCCGGCATCAAGGTCGACGTCCGGCTCCTGCCGTGGGCCGACATCGACCGCGAGGTCTCCCGCATGGTCAAGGACGGCCACGCCCCCGACATGGCCCTCATGGGCTCCTATTCGGACTTCGCGGCCCAGGGCAAGCTCTATTCCGCCGACGAACTCCTCTCGGTGAATGCCGAGGCCAACTTCCTGCCGCCGCTGGCCGACGCGGGTTCCGTCGGCAACACCCTCTACGGCCTGCCCTTCGTGGCGAGCAGTCGTCTGCTCTTCTACAACGAGGCGCTGTTCCGGCAGGCCGGTCTCGCCACCGCGCCCGCCCCGAAGACCTGGTCGGACCTGAAGGCCGCCGCGGTCAAGCTCAAGGAGAAGGGGGTGAAGTACCCGTACGCCATGCCCCTGGGTCCCGAGGAGGCGCACGCCGAGGCGATGATCTGGGAGCTGAGCAACGGCGGCGGCTACGCCGACAACAGCGGCAACTACAACCTGGCCTCCGACCAGAACGTCCAGACCTGGCGCTGGGTCAAGGAGAACCTGGTCGCCCCCGGCCTCACCGGCCCCACCCCGCCGCCCCAGCTCAACCGGGCCGACGCCTTCGCCGCCTTCCTGCGGGGCGAGGTCGGCATGCTCAACGGCTATCCCTCGCTCGCCCACGAGGCCCGCGCCAAGGGCATCGGCGTCGGCGCCGTCACCATGCCGGTCTCCGACACCCTTGGTTCCGGGGAGAGCACGCCGACCGTGGGCGTCGCCGACTGGATGACCGCCTTCCGGCAGAACGGCAAGCGCGCCGAGATCGGCACGTTCCTGGACTTCGTCTACCGGGACGAGAACCTCTCCGACTTCGCCACCCGCTACCACCTGCTGCCGTCCACCGTCTCCGCCTCGCGCACCCCGGCCGGCGGCGGCCTCGACACGAAGGACGAGGAGTTCCTGACCGCCCTGCGCGGCGCCCAGCTCTACCCGGTCAACGACCCCTCCTGGGTGACGGTCAGCGACACCATCAAGCGCAACATCGGCCGCGCCGTGGAACCGGGGAGCGACCCGAAGGCCGTCCTGGACGACATCGCCGCCCAGGCGAACCAGGCGCAGAAGAAGCGCTGAATGCCGAAGGGGTCCCTGGGACGGGACCCGCCCCCTGCCGCCGAGCACCCCGCGTGCGGCACGACGACCACCGCGGCCCTCGATCAGAGGCCGCCGGCCCAGTCGCCCGACGAGCACCCACAAGGTGCCGGGGCGGCCGGCCTCAGCGCTGTCCGCCGGCGCCGGCCCCCTTGGCCGCGCCCGCCCCGTTGTCCGGGGCGAAGGCCGTACGGTACTGCTCGCAGCCGGAGTCCCAGCGCAGCGTGCCGGTGAGCGTGCCGTAGCCCGAGCGTGTGAGCGACCACTCCACCGTGTACTCCCCGGTGTCGCAGCCGACGCGCTTGCCGCCCGCGATCTTCTCCCGGCCCGTCGCCGGCTTCCCGGCCAGTTCCCGGTGCACCTCGCCCACCACGGCGCCCTTCGGGCCGCGCAGCACGGCGTGCACGACGATCGGGTGCGTACCCTCCTTGGTCGTCACGGCCTTCTTCACCAGCGTCGAATCCGACACCGACCAGGCGAACTCGTACGAGGGCTGCCACGCCAGGGTCGCGGGGTCGGGTGCCTGCCGTTCGACATCGGGGGCTCCGACGGGGCCGGGGCGGGTGACGGTCCTGTACTGCACACCGGTGTGGAAGCGGAACTGTCCCTCCACCTTGTGCATCTCGTCCTCGGTCCACATCGACTTCATGGCCTTCTCGCCGCCGGCCGGGTCCTGGAGGTACGCCGACGGCTCCGCGGCGGTGGCCGCCGCCTGGAAGAAGACGGGGGCGAGGGCGGCGGTGGCGGTGGCGAGGGCGAGAGCTGCGGTGCGGATGCGCTTCATGCCCGGCCCAACGGGCCCCCGCGGCGGGCCGGAACGAGGTGGGGACTGCTTTCACCCGTACGGGAGGCCCGCTTCCGGCCATCCGAAATGATCAACTCCCCTTGTCGCGGGGGCACGGGGCGGGGCACGGGCACGGGGCGCGGGACCGGCGGGGCGCGGGGCCGGCGGGGCGCGGTACGCACGAGGCCCGGCCCCGGTGGAGTCCATCCACCGGGGCCGGGCCCTGCCGACCGGAGCCGGCCGTCGTGTCGCGTCGTGTCGCGTCGCGTCAGTGCGCGAGGGACTCCTGGGGGGCGGAGCCGCTCTGCACGCCGTCGGCTGCGGTCCTGCCGTCCGCCGTCGCCTTGCCGTCCGCGGCCGCGGACGGCTTCCCGTCCGCGGCCGTCTCGCCGTCGGCCCCCTCGGCCGGGGCCGGGGCCGGGCCCGCGCCCCGCAGCGGGACCTCCTTGACGAACCAGGCGGCCACGAAGCCGAGGAGGGCGATGGCCGCGCCGAGCAGGAAGGCCGAGTGCGTACCGGCGGCCACCGCGTGCTGGTAGGCGTCGCGCACGGCCTCCGGCAGCTTGGCCAGGCTCGCGGCGTCCAACTGGGCGGAGCCGGCCGCTCCGCCCGCCTCCGGACCGAGGCGCTCGGACATGGTGTCCGTGACCCGGGTGGTGAAGAGCGAGCCCATCAGGGCCACGCCGAAGGAGCCGCCCAGCGTACGGAAGAGGGTCGCCGAGGAGGACGCGACGCCCATGTCCTTCATGTCGACGCTGTTCTGCGCCACCAGCATGGTGATCTGCATCAGGAAGCCGAGCCCGGCGCCGAGTACGGCCATGTACACGCCGGAGACGAGGCGCGTGGTGCCGGTGTCCATGGTCGCGAGCAGGAAGAGCCCGACGACCATGAGCGCGCCGCCGATGATCGGGAACATCTTGTACTTGCCGCTGTTGGTGGTGACGCGCCCCGCTATCAGCGAGACGACCATCATCGAGAGCAGCATCGGCAGCAGCAGCAGCCCGGAGTTGGTGGCCGAGGCGCCCTGCACCGCCTGCTGGAAGAGCGGCAGGTAGAGCACGCCGCCGAACATCGCGAAGCCGACGAGGAAGCCGATCACGGACATCAGGGTGAAGTTGCGGCTGCGGAAGATGTGCAGCGGCATGATCGGCTCGGCGGCCTTGGTCTCGACGTAGAGGAACGCGGCGATCGACAGCACGCCGGCGACGATCAGGCCGATGACCTGGCCGGAGCCCCAGGCGTACTCGGTGCCGCCCCAGGTGGTGACCAGCACGGTGGAGGTGATGGCGACGGTCAGGAGCGCCGCACCCAGGTAGTCGATCCGGGGGCGCTGCCCCTGTCCGGTCTTCTTGGGAAGGTGCAGGACGGCGGTGACCATGGCGAGCGCGACCGCGCCGAGCGGCAGGTTGATGTAGAACGACCAGCGCCAGCCCATGTGGTCGGTGATGGTGCCGCCGACCAGCGGACCGCCGATCATGGCGAGGGCCATCACGCCGGCCATCATGCCCTGGTACTTGCCGCGCTCACGCGGCGGGATCAGGTCACCGATGATGGCCATGACGCCGACCATCAGACCGCCGGCGCCCAGGCCCTGGATCGCGCGGAAGCCGATCAGCTGGCCCATGTCCTGGGCCATGCCGCTGAGCGCGGAGCCGATCAGGAAGATGACGATCGAGGTGAGGAAGGAGCCCTTCCGCCCGTACATGTCGCCGACCTTGCCCCAGATGGGGGTGGAGGCGGCCGTGGCCAGCGTGTACGCGGTGACCACCCAGGACAGGTGTTCCAGACCGCCGAGCTCGCCGACGATCGTGGGCATCGCCGTACCGATGATCATGTTGTCGAGCATGGCCAGCAGCATCGCGATCATGAGTGCCATGAGCACCACCCGCACGCTGCGCGGCTTCACTTGCGCGTCCACCTCCCCCGAGGGCTCCGCCGTCTTGACTGTGTCGCTCATGTCCACTCCCCTGGCACTTCTTCCCGCACCGGCACTTACTTGCCGCCCGGCTAGTTCACTACACTGGGGAAAATAGACCCGTAACTAGCCGGGCGTCAAGTAAGTAAGTGTGGGGAGAGCCATGTCCAGCAGCAGTCCGCAGCAGCGCCGCGGCAACACGCGGCAGCGCATCCAGGACGTCGCACTGGAGCTCTTCGCCGAGCAGGGGTACGAGAAGACGTCGCTGCGCGAGATCGCGGAGCGGCTGGAGGTCACGAAGGCGGCGCTGTACTACCACTTCAAGACCAAGGAAGACATCATCATCAGCCTCTTCGAGGACCTGACGCGGCCGATCGACGAGCTGATCGCGTGGGCGGAGGGGGAGCCGAGCACCCTCGAGACCAAGCGGGAAGTACTGCGGCGCTACAGCGAGGCGATGGCGGCGGGCGCGCCGCTGTACCGCTTCATGCAGGAGAACCAGGCGACGATGCGCGAGCTGAGCATCGGCGAGACCGTGAAGAAGCGCCTCTTCCGGCTGGTGGAGCTGCTGCGCACGGAGGAGGCGCCCCTGGCGGACCAGGTGAGGTGCGTGAGCGCGCTCTTCACGCTGCACGCCGGGATGATGTTCCTCCAGCACGTGGAGGGCAACCCGGAGGAGACGCGCCAGGCGGCCCTGGAGGTCGCGACGGACCTCATCACGCGGGCGCACCACCACCTTTAGGAGCGGGGGCCGATGGCTGCCGCGGCCGGCGGACGCCTGGCCGGCGCGGGTGACTTGGCGGCCGGCGGCCGCTGCCGGTGCCCGGCCGTCGGCCCCGAAGGCGTCCGCGCCGGGGGCCCGGCGCCGCCGTCCTGGCGGCCGCGGCTACTTCTCGCCGCTGCGCGGGAAGGTGATCTCGACTCGGCGGTTCTTCTTGCGGCCTTCCTCGGTGCTGTTGTCTGCGATCGGGTAGTCCTCGCTGTACCCGCGGACGTCGAAGACGACGCCGGGGCCGGTGACGGTCTTGGCCAGCTCCGCCTGCACGGCATCGGCCCGCTGCTTGGACAGCTCCTTGCCGTGCTCGTAGCTCCCCTGGTCATCGGTGAACCCGAAGACCCGCACGCGGGTCGCCTTCTGCGTGTTGATCTCATTGGCGACGGCCTGGATGCGGGCCGCCGCCTGCGCGTTGAACACGGCGCTGTTCTCGGGGAACAACACCTCGGACTGCAGCGCCATCATGACGGTCTGATTGGTCTCCTGCCGCCGCTGCTCCCCTCCGAGGTCCTCCACGACCTCGGCGATGTCGAGCACCTTGACCGGTGCGAGGGTCCCGCCCTGCGGGATCTTCAGCCCGGGCGCCTGCGAGTCGATGGCCACGGGAGCGGAGGCGGACGGCTCCGTGCCCGGTGGAACGGAAGGCTTGACGTCATCCGCGTACGCGGCAGTGGCGCCTGCCAGATGGGCTCCCGCGATCACGAGAGCGGAGATCGCTGTGGCTGCGGCTGCACGATGTCGTGAGGTCATGGGGTCACCCGGAGATTTTGACAGTGGCCGTGGCAAAGGTGGGAAGGCTGAACTCAACCTCGGTGGTGGTGGCCGGCGGCGCCGGGAACTGCGCGAAGAACGGCACCACCTGACCTGGTCCGACGCTTGAGATGCCCGTGGTGCACAGGCACCTGGCCTCCGTGTCGCGCAGGACGTAATAGCGCTTCTTGCCGGCCTTGTCGACCAGAGTGGCACCCGCCACGGACTCCCCCGTCCCCTTCAGCTCGATGCCGCGCCAGGCCGATGTGCCGGCGAAGGACTCGGTGCCGGTGTTCTTGATCTGCCCGTTGACGGTGAGGAAGCCACCGGGGTCCCGCTGCAGGGAATTGACCGTCAGGACCATGCCACTCGCCCCGTTGACCGTGGCGAGGACTTCAGTGGGCTCGGAGCTCTTGCCCGCGCTCGGGTCCGGGGCCTGGGATCCCGCCGCCTTCGACTGGGGCGCCGACGGCGTCTGCGGCTCCTTGGGCTTGCCGCCGTCACCGCACCCGGCCAGGGCAAGGGCCAGGACCGCCACAACCGCGGCGGCCGCTCCCCCGCGGACCTTCGCCGTCTGCCGCATGCTCATCTGCACTGCTTCCTCTGCTCGGTCGATCGGTCAGTGGGTCAGTCGGTCAGGTACACGTCGAACATCTTCCTCGCCAAGGCGTTCCACGTGCCGGGGTGCTTGGGGTCGAAAGCGATTTCCTTGCCCCCCTCGCACTGGATCGTGAAGCGTCCAGGCTCGGCCGGAAGGCTCTCCGTGGGGGCGCGGGTCTCACCCGCCGGCAGCTCCCCGAGATGGCAACGGGGCTTGATGACCGCGGTGGCGTCAGCCGTCCCGTGCATGACGTCGGTCCCGGGGATCACCGACTTCCCCACCGTCTCGTGCGTCTTCACGGCAACCGTGAAGCGGAGGGGCGAGGGGACACACGTCGTCGCCTCGGCGGCGTTCTTCTCGGCGAAGGCCTCCGCCGCCTCACAAGCGTCCTCCGTGAAGAACCGCTCACCGTCGAGGATCTTCTCCCATGCCGCAGGCTCCAGGTCCGCGAGGACCAGGCCAGGGACCAGGTGGTCACGCGCATGGCGCGCGGCCGCCAGGGCCGCCGCGTCGGCGGCGCCTTGGGCGTCGCTGCGGGTCGCCGAAGCCTGCCCCACGACGAAGAGCGCGAGCGCGGCGAAGAGCAGACCCGCCACCACCACGACGTAGAGGGGGAAGGCCTGCCCGCGGTCGGCCGTGCGCCCGTCACGCGAGGCCATTAGCCGGCTTTGATGTCGTCCACTGCCTTTTTGATCTTGGTGGTGATCTCCGAGCCGATGCCCGAGCCGACGATGGCACCGATGATCACCAGCACCACCAGGATGATGCCCAGGTATTCGAAGGCGGTCTGTCCGCTGTCGGGCCGCTGTGCATAGCGCTCGCGCATCTTCGCCACCGCCGTGTCCGTCCATCCACTCAGACGGATCTTCGTCTCGACGGACGCTTTCAGCAGCGCGTTGTGTGACATGGGGTATTCCTCCCGGGCAGGTGCCGCTGTCAGTGTGCGGACCGTACGGCGAGTCACCGTTCGTTACCAAGGGTCCCGGGGCCCAATTACGGACCCACTGCGCACCGCGTCTACCCATGACCGGTCAGTCCTGGACGGGCCGTTCCCAGCCAGCGGGCTATCGCCTCGCTGCGCGTGGCGCTCTGGAGCTTCGCGAAGATGCGGTTGATGTGGTTCTTCACCGTCTTCTCGCTGATGAAGCAGGCGGCGGCGATCTGCTGATTGTTCATCCCGGACGCGATCAGGTCCATGATCTCCCCCTCCCGGGAACTGAGCCCGAAAAGCTCGCAGTTGTGCAGCCGCTCTGAAGACTGTGCCACAAGTCGTTGCGGTTGCGAAGGGGTACGCAGTGCCGAGAGCAGTGCACTCGCCGCTGTCGGCGTGAAATGGGGCCGCCCCTCCCGGACGTCCCGCACGGCACGGAGCAGCTCGGACGCGGTGAACTCGCCGTGGACGAGGTAACCGCCCGCGCCGAGGAGCAAGGACTCGCGTACCACTTCGGCATCGCGGCTGTACGTCAGCATCAGCACCGGCGCCAGCCGTACCAGGTGCGGGAGGGCGGAGATGCCGTCCACGCCCGGCATCCTGACGTCCAGGAGGATCACGTCCGGAGTGTGCGAGCGGGTCAGTACCAGCGCCTCGCGGCCGTCGGCGGCCTGGGCGACGACGTGCAGGTCCTCGACGGTGTCCAGGAGCGCGGCCAGGCCCGCCCGGACCACCGGGTTGTCATCGGCGATCAGGACGCGGACCGGCCTCACCGGTCCCGCTCCGGGGTCAGGGCCGCCAGCGGCAGGTCGAGGCGGACCCGCGTACCCGCCCCGGCGGGGCGGGATCCCACGTGCAGGCGGGCGCCGATCGCGGCCGCGCGTTCCTCCATGCCGAGCAGCCCGAAATGGCCGGTGCCGCGCAGCGAGGGGAGGTCCGGACAACCGCGCGGCAGGCCTCGTCCGTCGTCGTCGACGATGAGGATCAGGTCGGCGCCGTCGCAGCCCACTTCCACCACGACGTGGGCTGCGTCCGCGTGGCGGCGGGCGTTCTCCAGCGCTTCCGAGACCACGGCCACGAGGTGTCGTGCCACCGGCGAGGGGACGGCCGGCGCCACGCCGCTCACCCGCAGCTCCTCCGCCGGGGGACGGGTCAGCGACCGGAGTTCGGACGCGATCGAGACGCCGGGCGCATCCAGGTCGCGCCTCAGGTCGGTGAGGAGTTCCCGGGACTCCGCGGCCGCACGGCGGGCCGCCGCGGCCACCAGATCGGCCTGTCGGCGTACCTGTACCGGATCCGTGGCACGCGCCAGAGCGTCCGCCGCCAGGGCCAGGCCGTGCAGGGTCTTGGACACCGAGTCGTGCATCTCGCGTGCCAGGTGCTCGCGTTCCGCCCGGACGGCCTCGGTCACGGCCAGCCGTGCCCGCGTCTCCACCAGCGTCTGACCGGCCGAACCGAAGCGGTACAGCAGGTCGCGCAGGCACACGCCGGCCGCGCCCGCCAGCAGGCACAGGGCCGGCAGGGTGAGCCCGCTCCCGGCCGCCGTCACGCACAGGGCCTGAACCGCCGCGTAGAGCGCCGAACCTCGCCAGCCGTACACCAGGCCGGCCAGCAGGGGGGTGCAGAGACAGACCGGTCCGAGCGGGGAATCGGGGGTCGCCGTGATCAGGAGCAGCGTGCCGAACGCCATGTCCACCGCGAGCAGCCAGCGGTGGCGCAGCAGCAGCGGTCCGAAGCGCTCCCAGTCACGGAAGAGGACGTAGGAGAGCATGAAAGTGAGCAGCACGGCGCCGCTCACCAGGTACACGGGCACCCCGTGGGCCGTCCGGCCCAGTGCCAGTGGAGCGCCCAGGGCGATCATCACGAGGCGGAAGGCGAAGACCCGCCGGCAGAGGGCTTGGAGGGCGTTCGCCTGCAGTTGGAGGGCGTTCGCCTGCAGGGCGAAGGGCGGCCTGGCCGGGTGTCCGGCGGCCCGGCCCCGCCCGGCGGCGGCGATGTCGAGGGCCGCCACGGCTCACCCGCCTCCGAGCAGGGCGCCGAAGTCGACGTTCGCGCCGTAGACGAAGCCGCACACCAGCAGGATCAGGGTGCCGGGCAGCATGAACACGGTGACGGCGAAGGTGGCCTTCGGGACGGCCCGGGCCGCCCGCCGGCGGGCGTTCTGGGCGTCGGTGCGGCGCATGTCCTCGGCGATCGCGATCAGGGTGTCGACGATCGGGGAACCCAGTTCCTCGCCTTGCTGGAGGGCGGTGACGAACTGGGCGACCTGTTCGGAGTCGTTGCGGCGGCGCAGTTCGTCGAAGGCCTGGCGGCGGCTGACGCCCATGTTCATCTGTTGCAGGGTGATCCGGATCTCGTCCGCCCACGGGCCCTCGTACTTGGCCGCCACCCGCTCCAGCGCCTGCCGGAAGCCCAGGCCCGCGCTGACGACGACCGCGAGCACGTCCAGGAAGTCGGGCAGGGTGCGCTCGATGTGGTCGCGGCGGACACGGATGGCGGACCACAGGCCCACTTCGATCCAGAACAGGCCGAAGGCGATCATGAGCAGGGCCGGTACGAGCTGCCCGTTGACCAGCATGGAGAAGGCGCCCAGGCCACCCAGGAGGCCGTACACCGCCCGCCGGGCCGCGTAGCGGTCGATCGTGAGGCCGGCCGGGTTTCCCGCCATGTCGATCTGGCGGCGCTTGCGCGCCACCTGGTTCGGTCCCATCAGGCGCAGGACCAGCGGAGCCCAGCGGATGCCCATCCGGTCCACGGCCGATCCCACGGCGGTGGTGCGGGTGGCTCCCACTTCCAGGGCGAGCGCGAGGTCGGTCGGGAGCTTGACGTCGGCCCGGTAGAGCCGGATGCCGTGGAAGGCCCCGAGCACGGACACCGCCACGAGCGCGGCCAGGAGAAGAGCGATCATCCCGGTCCCCTCAGACGTCGATCTTGGACAGGCGGCGGATGAGCAGGAATCCCAGCGTGAACAGGCCGAGTGCGACCAGGACCGCGCTCTGGCCGAAAAAAGCCCCCGTCATGCGGTCCAGCGCACCCGGCATCATCATGTCCACCAGCAGCAGCGAGCCGAGGCCGATCGCCGGAACCAGATACGCGGTGACCGTCACCTGGGAGAGCTGGGTGCGGATCTCCCTCCTGGTTTCCTTGCGCTGCTCCAGCGTCACCGTCAGGTTGCGGAGGCTGTCCACGATCGCCCCGCCCGCACGCGCCGACAGGACGAGGGTCGAGACCAGGACGACAAGTTCCCGGGAGGGGAGCCGCTCGGTGAGCTCACCGAGCGAGTCGTCCATCGAGTGGCCGACCGCCAGCCGGTCGGCCACCCGTGCCAGTTCCTCCCCCGCCGGAGCCTCCAGTTCCTCGGCCGCCATGCCGATGGCCGTGCGCAGCGCGAGGCCGGCCTGGGTCGCGTTGGCGAGGATGCGCGCGAGGTCGGGGAGCTGGCCGATGAACCGTTCGGTGCGCCGGGTGCGCTGCCAGTTGAGGAAGGCGTTCGCCGCCCACAGCCCGATCAGGCCGGCCACCGGTCCGAAGAAGGGGGCGAGCAGGCTCGACGCGACGAGCCAGACGCCGGCGACGGACAGGACCATGTAGCCGAAGAACTCCCCCGGCGTCAGGTCCAGCCCCGTCGTCGCCAGCTTCAGTTCGATGCGGCGGCCGAAGCGCGTCCTGCGCAGCCGCCGGTCGATCCCGGCGAAGCGGCGGCGGCGGCCCGGGGATTGCGGGTGGCCGGTTTCCGAGAGGCGTTCGATGAGGGCGGAGCGCTGGGCGCGGCCCGCCGTGTAGGCGTGTACGCCGAGGATCACGAGGACGCACGCCAGCAGGGTGGCGCCGAGGGTGAGGAGGATCAGTGGGTTCACAGGGCGGTCCGGGTGATGCGTGCGGTGAGGGGGTCGTCCGGCGCGACCCCGAAGGCCTGCGGGACCGGCTGGTTGTTCATGTAGAGGCGGTCCGCGACGGGTCGGGGCAGCGGGTAGTGCTCGAAGTAGCCGTGCACCCGTCCGTCGGCGCCCATGGGCTGCGCCGCGAAGCGGCAGACCGTCGTGATCCGGAAGGGTTCGCGGCCGTGTGAGTCGAGGACGGAGATCTCGGTGATGCGGCGCGAGCCGTCGCCGAAGCGGGTGAGTTGCACGATGACGTTCACGGCGCTGTTGATCTGGTCCTGGAGCGCCTCGAAGGGGATCTCCACCTCCGACATGGAGGCCAGGGTCTGCAGGCGCATGAGCGCGTCCGAGGAGCTGTTGGCGTGCACGGTGGCCAGGGAGCCGTCGTGGCCGGTGGACATCGCCTGGAGCATGTCGAGCGTCTCCCCGCCGCGGACCTCGCCGACGATGATGCGGTCGGGCCGCATGCGCAGGGAGTTGCGGACGAGGTCGCGGATGGTGATCTGCCCCTTGCCCTCGACGTTCGCCGGGCGCGACTCCAGCCGGATCACGTGGGCCTGCTGGAGCTGGAGTTCGGCGGAGTCCTCGATGGTGATGATGCGCTCGCCCTCGGGGATCAGGCCGGAGAGGGCGTTGAGCAGGGTCGTCTTGCCGGTGCCGGTCGCGCCCGAGACGATCAGGTTCATCTTCGCCGCCACCAGCCCGGACAGCAGCAGGAGCATCTGTTCGTCCAGCGAGCCGAGGGCGATCATCTCGTGGAGGGTGAAGGCCCGCGGGAAGCGGCGGATGGTGAGGGTGGCGCCGGTCAGCGAGAGCGGCGGGATGATCACGTTGACGCGCTCGCCGCTGGGCAGCCGCGCGTCGACCATCGGGTTGGCCTCGTCGACACGGCGGTTGACCGTGGAGACGATCCGCTCGATGGTCTGCATCAGCTGCTCGTGCGAGGCGAAGCGCAGCGGGAGCTGCTCCACGCGGCCCGAGCGCTCGACGAAGATCTGGTCGGGGCCGTTGACCATGATCTCGGAGATGGAGGGGTCCTCCAGGAGCGGTTCGAGCACGCCGAGGCCGAGGGCCTCGTCGACGACGCGGCGGATCAGCTGCGCGCGCTCGGCCGTGGACAGGACGGGCCCTTCACGGCTGATGATGTGGCCCAGCACCCGCTCCAGGCGCGCCCGGCGCTCGGCGGGGGCGAGCGCGGACATCTCGGCGAGGTCGATCTCCTCCAGCAGCTTGGCGCGGTAGGAGGAGACCAGCCGGCCGTCCTCGCGCGGGCCGTGGCGGTCGTCGGGGGCGCTGACCCGGGAACGCAGGCTCATGGTCCGGTCACCTTCGGGTCGTCGTTGGGCATGACCGCCGTGGCCCTGGCGTCGGGGATGTCCAGGCCCGGCACGATGGAATTGACCTTGATCGTCGCGACCGCGGTGACGGCGTCGGAGGTCTTGGTCACCTCGACGTGCGCGCCGAGCCCGGCCCTGACGGCCGCCACGCCCGCCGCCTCCCCGCCGCTGCCGTGCCGGGCCTCCACGCGCGCCGCGGTACGGGCGGCGGTGTCGGCCTGCTCGTGGACGTACCCCACCCAGCCGAGCTGGATCCCGCAGAGCGCGACGAAGAGCAGGATGGGCACGAAGCCGATGTACTCGATGGCGACCTGGCCCCGGTCGGAGCGCATGCGTCCGTTCACCTCAGCCCTCCTGCCTCTCCATGGCCGCGCCGCCCGTGCCGTCGATCGCGCCGAACCCGAGCCCCGGGAACAGGACGGGGATCTGCAGCGTCACCTTCGCCTTGTAGACGTCTCCCGCCCGGCCGCACTGCGTCTCCACGCCCCAGGCGCCGGAGATGTGCTCCCCCGCCGCCGCCTCGCAGGCGGCCTTCCCGTGCACGGCCCCCGCCCGCGCCGCCTCGTCCGCCGCGTTGCCCGCCAGTGAGAAGGCGTACCCGATCAGTACGCACTCCCAGACCGCCGCCACGAGCAGCAGGATCAGCGGCACCGTGCCGAGGAACTCGATCGCGACCTGGCCTCGGTCGTCGCCGCGGGCTCCGCGCGGGCGCACGTCTCAGCCCTCCCGGCCGCGGCGCAGGCGGGCCACCGGTCCGGGGGTGCGCACCGCAAGGGTGGCGCCGGATGCGGCGCCCCGGGGGGTCGAGGCGGCCGAGGGCGTGTCCGGAGCCGCGAGGAGACCCAGTTCGCCGGCCAGGGTCCACAGGGCCTGCTTCACCGTCGAGCGGTTGTCCAGGTCCTGGACCCGGCCCGCGTCCACCACAGCCTGGAGTTCCTTGAAGGCCGCCGGGACGGGGGTGCGGGTGGGGCGGGTCTTGGTGATCTTCGCGATGAGGGCGGGCTGTATCTCGGTGTGCCTGCTCCAGCGGTTGACGACCAGCGCGGTGTCCTCCGCCTTGCGCACCTGGAGCCGTTCCCACATCCGGACCGTGCGCTTCGCCGCCCGGACCGCGACCACGTCCGGGGTGGTGACGAGCACCGCCACGTCCGCCGCCTCCACGACCGCGGCGTTCGCGCCCGTCAGCTGGCTGCCGCAGTCGATGACGACCAGCTCGTAGCGGCCGCGCAGGGCGGCGATGACGTGGCGGGCGGCCCGCTCGTCGACCTCCTCGCCCCGTTCGCCCTCGGCGGGGGCCAGGAGCAGCGCCAGGCCCGTGCGGTCGTCGTAGACCGCGTCCTGCAGGACCCGCGGCGAGATGTCCTGGATCCCCGCGAGGTCGGCGATGGAGCGCCGGAACTGCACGTCCAGGTAGGAGCCGACGTCGCCCGCCTGGAGGTCCATGTCCACCAGCGCGGTACGCAGGCCCGAGGCGGCCGCGGCCAGCGCGAACTGGACGGCCGCGAAGGTGGTTCCGACGCCGCCCTTGGCACCGGTCACCGTGACCACCCGGCCGCCGGGCCCCGTGGGGGTCTCGGCCGCGCCGCGCCCCAGGTGGCGGCGTACGCCCACGGACCACTGGGCGGCGGCCTGGACCCGTGCGGCGAGTTCCTCGTAGGTGAGCGGGAGGCCGATCAGGCCCCGGGCGCCCGAGTCCATCGCGGCGGAGAAGAGGGCCGGGCCCGCGTCGGAGGAGACCAGGACGACGCCGACCGCGGGGAAGCGCAGGGCCACTTCCCGGACGAGTTCCAGCGCGGGCGCCGGGCCGATCCGCTCGTGTACGAGGACGACCTCGGGCAGTTCGTCGACGGACTCCGCGGCGAGGCGGGCCAGGGTGTCCAGGAGGGTGGTGGAGTCGGGGACCGGGGGGGCCGGCTCGGAGGCGGGCAGCTGGCTCAGCAGCGTCACGATGACGCGCGCGGCGTCCGGGTCGCCGACCGCGGGGAGGATTCGGGTGGTCATCCGGGCCTCACTTGTCCCCGTCGAGGGTGTACGTGCGGTCGCTCGCGCTGGGCGCCGAGTCGGTGCCGGGGGCGACCAGGGCCAGGCGTACGTGCTCCGCGAAGGATTCGGCGTAGGCGACGCGCTGGGTGTCCTTGGTGTTCAGGGCGAAGGTGATCGGGACGGCCTCGGCGGGTCCCTTGCGGTCGCTGTCCTTCTCCAGGGCGGTGAGCTTGCCGACGCCCAGGACCCGGGCGTTGGCGACGATGATCACCGAGCGGGCCGGGTCGGTGTCCTTGGCGCCCTTGAAGGTGGCGATGATGTTGACCTTGGCGCCCGAGGTGATCTTGCCCGCCACGCCCGTCGCCGCGTCGATCATGATGGCGATCTCCTGCTCACCGGGCTGGAGCTGCGGCCGGTCGACGAACATGTCCGTCTGGAGCAGCGAGCCCTTCTTCAGGGTGGTGAGCGCGATCTTGTCCTTGAGCGCGCCGAGGTCGGTGACGGCGGTCTGCGACAGCCACCGCCGCGGGACGGTGACCTCCTCGAACTGCCCGCCCGACAGCGGGCTGTACGGAGCTATGTCGCCCTTGGCCCGGTAGGCGACGACCTCGGACCCGACCTTGGAGTTGACGTCGCCGATCACCACGAGGACTCCCGCGAAGGCCCCCAGGGCGCACAGGACCGACAGGAGCAGCAGAATGACGCCGCGGCGCTGGCGTGAGTTCATAGGCCGTACTACCTCGCCGTTCTTCGTTCGTTCGTGGTGTCGGGTCGGTCAGGGTCCAAAGCGGGCGGTACTCGCCGGTGCGGTGGCCGGCGGCGGTGCGGCGAGCGGGGCGGCGAGCGGCGCGGCGCAGAAGCCGCAGCGGTCGCCGATGAGTTCGAACCCGCACCAGCGGCACTCCTCGCGGCGGACCGAGGCGACCAGCTGGTAGAGGACGGAGGGGTCCGGGATCCCGGCGGCGAACTCCACCAGCTTCGCGGTGCCCCACCAGCCGGGCGAGCCGGCCGGCAGCGGGTTCTCCATGATCCCCTGCACCTGCCAGGCGGGGGCGAGTTCGGCCGCGACCCACTCGGAGGCGAGCTGGCCCCGGGCGAAGGTGAGGTGCGTGGCGAAGGCGGGCCCCGGGGGCAGTGCACCGGGACCGTGGGCTCCGGACCCGCCGCCGAGCCGGGCCAGGTGCGGCGTGGGGTGGGCGAGGACGGCGAACTGCGCGTTCGGGGACCAGGACCTGGCGTGCGCCTTGAGTCCGACCGGGACCCGGTCGAGTCTGGCGACCGAGCCCAGCAGGGCGCCGGCGTAGATGTAGTGGGACAGCAGCCGGGCGGCGGAGGCGATGACCCCGGGGCTGAAGTCGCAGACGCTCAGCTGGCGGAGCTGACGCACCAGCAGGGCGGTTGCCAGGGGCGGCAGATCGATTCCGAGGAGCGCGATCCGGTCGGTTTCCAGGATGGCGCGCACGGTGTGCAGCCGCTGGACGGTGGTGGGGGGCAGCCAGTTCGGCACGATGGCCACGAGGTGACCGTGGCGCTCCAGCAGGGCGCTGGTCTCGGCGAGCGCGCCCTCCAGGTCGAGCTGGTCGGGCGGGTGGAGCACGGCGGCGCCGGGCGTGTGCCGGTCGGGGGCCGGAAGCACCAGATCGGTGCTGGTGACGGCAATGGCGGTCGGCACGCGCATCCCCCTGTTCACCCCGTACGCCCGAAACTGTCGCGTGGTCGTCACCGGCGCGCACGCACTGCGCGACCGCGAACGATCGGCAAGCTTCCCCCTTGCCCCAGCACCATATCCGCGACCCCCGTGACAGGGCAGGGCCTTGGGAATTCCCGTGCTGGCGGCACGGGTCACAGGTGGCGGGAAATGCGGACAACAGGGATGGCGCGGAGGGCCATTTCCAGCCACCTTGTGAAGACCCTTGACACGGGGATTGGTCTGGACCAACTTGGCTCCGCCAGGCTTTTCCCGGGGCGCCCCCACCCGCCCCTGCCTCCCCTCGTTCCCTTCCTCCCCCCACCGGAGCCCACGTGAACCGCATACGCTCCCTCGCCTTCCCGGTCGCCGCCGCCCTCGCGGCGGGCGCCCTGACCACGCTCACCACCGGCACCGCACAGGCCGCGGACGTCAACGTCGTCCGCAACGGCGGCTTCGAGTCCGCACTCGCCAACTGGTCCTGTTCCGGCGGGAGCGGCGCCGCCGTCTCCTCGCCGGTCTTCGCCGGGGCCGGCGCCCTCAAGGCCACCCCGGCCGGTTCCGACAACGCCCGGTGCAGCCAGACCGTCACGGTCAAGCCGAACTCGGCCTACACGCTGAGCACGCAGGTCCAGGGCAGCTACGTGTACCTCGGCGCGACCGGGACCGGCACCCAGGACGTCTCCACCTGGACCCCTGGCTCGGGCGGCGGCTGGCAGAAACTGTCCACCACCTTCACCACCGGCCCCTCCACCACCCAGGTCACCGTCTACACCCACGGCTGGTACGGACAGCCCGGCTACGTCGTCGACGAGTTCAGCGTCTTCGGCCCGGACGGCGGGGGCGGCACCGACCCCGGCCCGAGCGTCCCCGGCGCCCCGGCCGGGACCGCCGTTTCCGGCCAGAGCGCGAACGCGCTGACCCTTTCGTGGAACCCGGTCCCGGGCGCCACCGGCTACCACGTCCACCAGGACGGTGTGCGCGTCCAGAGCGTCACCGGGGCCTCCGCCCAGGTCTCCGGGCTCGCCCCCTCGACCTCGTACTCCTTCCAGGTGAGCGCCTACAACGCGGCGGGCGAGGGCCCCAAGTCCGCCCCGGTGAGCGGCACCACGACGGGCGGCGGCAACCCGAACCCGAACCCCTCGGTGCCCAGGCACGCGCTGACCGGCTACTGGCAGAACTTCAACAACGGCGCGACCGTCCAGAAGATCTCCGACGTCTCCGCCCAGTACGACATCGTCGCCGTCTCCTTCGCCGACGCCACGACCACGCCCGGCGCCATCGCCTTCACCCTCGACTCGGCGGGTCTCGGCGGCTACACCGTGGCCCAGTTCAAGGCGGACATCGCCGCGAAGAAGGCGGCCGGCAAGTCGGTCGTCCTCTCCGTCGGGGGCGAGAAGGGCACCATCTCGGTCAACGACTCCGCCTCCGCGAACAACCTCGCCGGCTCCGCGTACGCGCTGATGCAGGAGTACGGATTCTCCGGCATCGACATCGACCTGGAGAACGGCCTCAACCCGACGTACATGACGCAGGCGCTGCGCTCGCTCTCCGCGAAGGCGGGCCCCTCGCTCGTCATCACCATGGCCCCGCAGACCATCGACATGCAGTCCCCCCAGGGCGGCTACTTCAAGACTGCCCTCAACATCAAGGACATCCTCACCGTCGTCAACATGCAGTACTACAACAGCGGCTCGATGAACGGCTGCGACGGCAAGGTCTACTCCCAGGGTTCGGTGGACTTCCTCACCGCGCTGGCCTGCATCCAGCTGGAGGGCGGGCTCGACCCCTCGCAGGTGGGCATCGGAGTCCCGGCCTCCCCGAGCGGAGCGGGCAGCGGCTACGTCTCCCCGGCCGTCGTCAACAACGCCCTGGACTGCCTGACCCGGGGCACCGGCTGCGGCTCCTTCAAGCCGTCCAGGACCTACCCCGGCCTGCGCGGCGCGATGACGTGGTCGACCAACTGGGACGCCAAGGCGGGTAACGCCTGGTCCAACGCGGTGGGTCCCAAGGTCCACGGCCTCCCGTAGGCGGTAGGTGTGGGGGTGGCCGGTTTCGAGCTCGACGGCCTACGAGGTTCTTGACCGGGACATGCCACGAGAGCACGCTGTGCGCGTCCGCACGGCTACCCCCACACTCCCACCCAGGAGAACGCATGCGGCTCCACACCCGCCGGAGGGCCGCCGTCACGGCGGCCCTGCTGGCGCTCGCGCTCGGCGCGCCCGCCTACGGCATGAGCGCGACGGCCTCACCACCACCCACCCCGTCGACCGCCACCCAGGACGAGGCCATCGTCCAGTACGAGATCCAGGGCCCCTCCAGCGCGGCGGAGCGCACGGCGCTGCTGCGCACCGGCGTCTCGGTCGACGAGGTCGACGCCCGGTCGGTCGTGGTCAGCGCCGACACCATGCAGGCCGGCAAGCTGCGCGCGCTCGGCTACGAACTGACCCCCCTGCCCGGCCCCCCGGACCGCTCCCTGCCCGGGATCGCGGCCGGCACCCAGGACTTCCCCTCGGCGGACGCGAAGTACCACAACTACGCCGAGGCGACCGCGGAGATCGACCAGCGCATCGCCCAGTACCCCGGGATCATGAGCAAGCAGGTCATCGGAAAGTCCTACCAGGGCCGCGACCTCTTCGCTATCAAGATCAGCGACAACGTGGCCACCGACGAGGCCGAGCCCGAGGTGCTCTTCACCGCGCACCAGCACGCCCGCGAGCACCTGACCGTGGAGATGGCGCTGTACCTGCTCAACGAGCTGGGCTCCAAGTACGGAACCGAGTCCCGGATCACCAACGCGGTCAACAGCCGGGAGATCTGGATCGTCCCGGACCTCAACCCGGACGGCGGCGAGTACGACATCGCCACCGGCTCCTACCGCTCCTGGCGCAAGAACCGCCAGCCCAACTCGAACTCCTCGTACGTCGGTACCGACCTGAACCGCAACTGGGACTACAAGTGGGGCTGCTGCGGCGGCTCCAGCAGCAGCAAGAGCTCCGAGACCTACCGCGGCCCGTCCGCGGCCTCGGCGCCCGAGGTGAAGGTGGTCTCCGACTTCGTGCGCAGCCGGGTGGTCGGCGGCAAGCAGCAGATCAAGGCCGCGATCGACTTCCACACCTACAGCCAGCTGGTCCTGTGGCCGTTCGGCTGGACGTACAACGACACCGCTCCCGGCATGACCGCGGACGACCTCGCCGCCTACAAGAAGATCGGCACCAGCATGGCGGCGAGCAACGGCTACACCCCGGAGCAGTCGAGCGACCTGTACATCACCGACGGGACGATCGACGACTGGCTGTGGGGCAGCCAGAAGGTCTTCGCCTACACCTTCGAGATGTACCCGTCGAGCGCGGGCGCGGGCGGCTTCTACCCGCCCGACGAGGTGATCGACCGCGAGACGTCCCGCAACAAGGAGGCCGTGCTCCAGCTGCTGGAGAACGCGGACTGCATGTACCGCTCGATCGGCAAGGAGGCGCAGTACTGCGCCTGATGCCCGCACCGCCCGCGTGACCGGGGCGCCCCACCGCCAGGGGGGCGCCCCTTCGGCGGATCAGCCTCTTGGGCAGGTCAACCCCTTCGACGGGGCAGCCCCTTTGACGGATCAGCCTCTTGGGCGGGTCAGCCCCTTCGGCGGGTCAGCCCAGGACCGCCAGCGCGTCGATCTCGATGAGCAGCCCGGCCGGCAGGCCGACGTAGACGGTGGTCCGGGCGGCGGGGGCCTCCTTCAGCCCCTGCTCGGCGAAGTAGCCGTCGTAGAGGGCGTTCATCTCCGCGAAGTGCCCGGTGTCCGTGAGGTAGACACGGATCATCACCACGTCGTCCCAGCTCGCGCCGCCCGCCTCCAGCACGGAGCGGACGTTCTCCAGCGTCCGCAGGGTCTGCTCGCGCAGCGTCGGCCCGGCCGGCGTCGGCGGCTGCCCTTCCACGTGCGGCAGGAAGCCCACCTGGCCCGCGACCTGGAGGATGTTCCCCTTGCGCACCCCGTGCGAGAACCTCGCGGGCGGAACGGCGTGGGTGTCGGGGACGACGGCGGTCTTCTCGGTCATGGGACGTCCTTGCGTACGGGAGCGGAGCCGGAGCCTGAGTACTCCCGGCTGATGCTGTCGGCGGCGCACAGCACCTGGGGCAGGAGGGCGAGGAGCCCCTCGGCGGTGACGACGACACCGGGCGCGGAGAGCGACAACGCGGCCGCGACCCGCCCGTCGGGGCCGTGGACGGGCGCCCCCAGGCAGTTGATGGACTCCTCGTGCCCGCCGAAGTCGGTGGCCCAGCCCTGTTCGCGCACGAGGTCCAGCTCGCGGAGGAACGCGGCCGCGTCGGGGGTCGAGCGGGCCGTGTAGCGCGGGTAGTCGATCCGGTGGGCCAGGGCCCGGCGCTCGGGCTCGGGGAGGTCGGCGAGGAGCAGCTTGGCGACGGCGGCGACCGTGAGCGGGACGGGCCTGCCGATGCGGGAGTACATGCGGACCGGGTAGCGGCTGTCGACCTTGTCGATGTACACGACTTCGTCGTCTTGGTGGAGCGCGAGGTGGACGGTGTGCCCGGTGGCCCTGTTGAGCTCGACGAGGTGGGGGTGGGCGACCTCCCGGACGTCCAGGTTCTCGACGGCCTCGGCGGCGAGCGCGAACAGCTGCGCCCCGAGGCGGTAGCGGCCGTCGGGCAGGCGGTAGACGAAGCCGTGCTCGTGCAGGGTGCGCAGCAGCCGCAGCGCGGTGCTCTTGTGCACGCCGAGCTCCTGCGCGACCGCTCCCAGGCCGGCGGGGCCCTTGGCCAGCAGGGGCAGGATCCCGAGCGCCCGTTCCACGGACTGGCTCATCCCTCGTCCTCTCGTACCCGCCGGCCGGGCGGACCCGGCTCCGGCCGGTACGGGCGGCGCCGCACCGCCGGGCGTTGACCGGCCGTCACCGGGGATGTTAGACAGCGTGCAGCGTGATGCGCAACGACTGTTGCGTGCAACGCAACACACTCGACGCCACAGCCCGGAGGCACCCGCATGGCCAGCGCTCCCGCCGACCCCGTCAAGGCCCTTGCCGACGAGCCCGTCGACCACCGGTTCAAGGGTCTGCCCCCGGACGCACAGGCGGCCGGCCTCACCGTCGGACAGCTCACCGCCCAACGTCGTGACCTGCACACCGGCGGGTTCACCACCCCGGTCCTGACGCTCGACGCCGAGGCGCTGGAGCACAACCTCGCCGCGCTGGGCGCCTACGCCGAGCGCCATGCCCTCGCCTTCGCCCCGCACGGCAAGACCTGCATGGCGCCGCAGCTCTTCCGCCGCCAGCTGGAACACGGCGCCTGGGGCATCACCGCCGCCGTCCCCCACCAGGCCCGTGTCTACCGCGCCTTCGGCATCCAGCGGATCTTCCTCGCCAACGAGCTCGTCGATCCCGCCGCCCTGCGCTGGGTGGCGGGGGAGCTCGCCGCCGACCCCGCCTTCCGCTTCGTCTGCTACGTCGACTCCGTGCGCGGCGTCGAGCTCATGGACCGCGCCCTGGAGGGGCAGCCCGCCCGGATCGACGTCGTCGTCGAGCTCGGCGCCGGCGAGGGGGCCCGTACCGGAGCCCGTACCGAGGAGGACTGCCGCGCCGTCGCCGACGCCGTGGCCCGGGCCGGGACCCTGCGCCTGGTCGGTGTCGCCGGCTACGAGGCCGAGGTCCCGGGCGCCGACCCCGCCCGCGTCGAGTCCTACCTGCGCCGCCTCACCGGCCTGGCCGTCGAGTTCGACGGGGCCGGGCGGTTCGCCGCCGACCTCGACGAGATCGTGGTCAGCGCGGGCGGCTCCGCCTGGTTCGACGCCGTCGCCGACGTCTTCGCCGACCTGCCAGAGCTCTCCCGCCCCACCCTCAGGCTGCTGCGCTCCGGCGCGTACGTCTCCCACGACCACGGCTGGTACACCCGCCTGACGCCCTTCAACCGCCACCCCGAAGAGGGCGGCCTGCGGCCCGCGTTCCGCCTGTGGACCCAGGTCGTCTCCCGGCCCTCCCCCACCCAGGCCTTCGTCAACGCCGGCAAGCGCGACATCGCCTACGACCTCGGCCTGCCCGAGGCCGAGCTGGTGCGCGACGCCTTCGACGGCTCCGAGCGGCCCGCCAAGGGCGTCCGCGTGGTCAAACTGTCCGACCAGCACGCCTGGCTGGAGACCGACGGCGCCGAGGACCTGGCCGTCGGCGACTGGGTGGCCCTCGGCATGTCCCATCCCTGCACGATCTTCGAGAAGTGGCCGCTGATCCCGGTGGTCGCGCCCGACGGCACGGTCACCGACTACGTCCGCACCTTCTTCTAGGCCACGGCCTTGGACCTGGTCATCCGCGGGGCCCGCGTCGTCGACGGCACGGGCGGGCCCTCCTACACCGCGGACGTCGGCGTGCACGGGGGCCGGATCGCCGGGATCGGCCCGCTGGGCCGGGGCCGCAGGACCCTCGACGCGCACGGGCTGGTCCTGGCCCCCGGCTTCGTCGACATGCACGCCCACAGCGACCTCGCCCTGCTCCGCGACCCGGACCACAGCGCGAAGGCCGCCCAGGGCGTCACCCTCGAAGTGCTCGGCCAGGACGGGCTGTCGTACGCCCCGGCCGACGACCACACCCTGGGCCGGGTCCGGGCCGCCATCGCCGGCTGGAACGGCTCCGGGGACGACATCGACTTCGACTTCGACTGGCGCACCGTCGGCGGCTACCTCGACCGGCTGGACCGCGGCTTCGACGGCCAGGGCGTCGCGGTCAACGCCGCCTACCTCGTCCCCCAGGGCACCGTCCGCGCCCAGGTCCTCGGCTGGGACGACCGCCCGGCCGGCCCCGCCGAGCTGGACCGGATGCGGCAGCTCGTCGACGACGGCCTGGCCCAGGGCGCCGTCGGCATGTCCTCCGGGCTGACCTACACCCCCGGCATGTACGCCTCCGGCACCGAACTGACCGAACTGTGCCGCGTGGTGGCGCGCCGCGGCGGCTACTACTGCCCCCACCACCGCTCGTACGGCCGCGGCGCGGCCGCCGCCTACGCCGAGATGATCCGCCTCACCCGGGAGGCCGGCTGCGCCCTGCACCTGGCGCACGCGACGATGAACTTCGGCGAGAACCGGGGCCGGGCCCCGGAGCTGCTGGCCCTGCTGGACGCGGCGCTGGACGCGGGCAGCGACATCACCCTGGACAGCTACCCCTATACCCCCGGCTGCACCACCCTCGTCGCGCTGCTGCCCAGCTGGGCGAACGAGGGCGGCCCCGAGGCGGCCCTGGCCCGCCTGCGCGACGACGCCGAGGCCGAGCGGATCCGGTACGCGCTGGAGGTGGAGGGGGCCGACGGCTGTCACGGGGTGCCCGTCGACTGGTCGGCCGTCGAAGTCTCGGGCGTGGCCGACCCCGCCCTCGCGCACCACGTCGGCACGCGCCTGGACGGCTGGGACACCGCCCGGCGGCTGCTGCTCGGCGACCGGCTCGCGCCGACGGTCCTCCAGCACGTCGGCCACGAGGAGAACGTCCGGGCGATCATGCGCCACCCCGCCCACACCGGCGGCTCCGACGGCATCCTCCAGGGCTCCAAGCCGCACCCGCGGGCCTACGGCACCTTCCCGCACTACCTCGGCCACTACGTCCGCGAGCTCGGCGTGCTCACCCTGGAGGAGTGCGTCGCGCACCTCTCCGGGCGCCCGGCCGCCCGGCTGCGCCTGCCCGACCGGGGCCTGGTCCGCGCCGGCTACCGCGCGGACCTCGTGCTGTTCGATCCGCAGACGGTCGCGGCCGGTTCCACCTTCACCGATCCGCGCCGGCTGCCCACCGGCATCCCGCACGTCCTGATCGACGGACGGTTCGTCATGCGCGACGGGCGGCGCACGGACGTGCTGGCCGGGCGCTCCGTACGCCGCACACCCGTTCGCACCCGACACCTACGATGAAGGGCATGGTCGCCTTCGCACTCGCCGCCCTGCTCTTCCTCGCCTTCTGCGTCAGCGCCCGCAAAGACCGCCGCCGGTTCCGCAACGCCGTGCTGCTCGGACTGACCCTCCTCACCCTGTCCTTCGGCCTGCTCGTGCAGGTGCGGGTGCTGCCGGGCTGGCTGGGGACCGCAGTGCTGCTCCTGGTCCTGGCCGTGCCGACCTTCGGGCTCGTGGCGCTCGGCGTCTTCCTGATCGCGAACGGTGTGACCATGGTCCGCCGGGAGGGCGCGCGCCTGCCCAATCTGCTGTCGCTGCTGGCGGGGCTCGGCATCTTCGCCATGATCGCGCTGCTGATCATCGTGGGCCGCTTCGACTCCACGCTCCTCACCGGCTTCGCGGCGACCCTCACCGCGGTCGTCGCCTATGTCTCCTTCGTGCTCCTGTGCTTCCTCGGCTACGCCTGCCTTTACGGGCGGATCAGGGTGCGCGGCGACGTCGACCACGTGGTGATGCTGGGATCGGGCCTGGTCGGCGGGGACCGGGTGCCGCCGCTGCTGGCCTCGCGGCTGCGCAAGGGACAGCAGATCTACGAGGCCCAGCTGGCGCGCGGCGGGCGGCCGCCGGTCCTGCTCGTCTCGGGCGGCAAGGGATCCGACGAGAAGGTCCCGGAGGCCCGCGCGATGGCGGACTGGCTGATCGCGCAGGGCGTCCCGCAGGAGCACGTGGTGCTGGAGGACAGCTCGCGGACGACCGAGGAGAACATGCGGCTCAGCCGCGAGCTCATGGTGGCGGACGACCCGGGCTACCGGTGCGTGGTGGTCACCAACAACTTCCACGCCTTCCGGGCCGCAATGATGGCCCGCAAGGCCGGGGTCAACGGACAGGTGGTGGGCGCGCCCACGGCACGGTACTTCTGGCCGACCGCCACCCTGCGCGAGTTCGCCGCCGTGTTCTGGGAGCACCGCACCGTGAACCTGGGGATCTGCGGGCTGCTGGTCGCCCTCGGCGCGCTCGCCTCGCTCGTCACGCTGACCGTCTGAACCGGCGCCGCGCGAGGTGCCCGGCGCCGCCGCGCGGCCCGGACCCGGGCCGAGGTGCGTTCATGGGGCCGCCGCCGGAGGATGGGGCCAGGGAACATCGAGGAGGTACGCGATGGACAGTGAATCGGACGAGCAGCCGACACGGTCGGACCGGCTGTACACCGGCGGGGAGCGGCCCTACGACCCCGAGGACCTCGTGATGGCGACCGGCCACGACCCGACTCCGGAGCGGGTCGAGAAGGCGCGCCAGCTGATCGCGAAGGAGGGGCCGCAGGTCATCGAGCGCTACCTGCCGTAGCGCGCTCCGCGCGCACGCCGCCGGCGCTGCGGCCCGGGGTCGCCCCCCGGGCCGCTCCGTCGCGCTCGGGCCGCCGGGGGCGGGCCGCCACGGGTGGGGCGCCGTGCCCGGGCCGCCGCGGGTGGATCGCCGTGCCCGGGCCGCGCGGGTGGGCCGCATCCGGATCCGGTGCACGCTCGTTAGCCGCCCGGGGACCGCAACCCTAAGGACAGGCACCATGCACGCACTCGACGTCGACTGGGACCACCCCACGGACCCGCGACCCGGCCCGCAGCTCGACCACCTCCGCGCGTACGTGGCCACGGACGGCGCCGACGGGCACCTCTGGCACGGGGTCCGCACCCTGCTGCTGACCACCGTGGACCGCGCCCGCGGCCGCGCCGTGCGCACCCCGCTGATCTACGGCGAGGACGCCGACGCGGGGCGCCTGATCGTCCTCGCCTCGGGCTACGGCGCCCCTCGCCACCCGGCCTGGTACGAGAATCTCGCCGCGCATCCGGAGGTCCGTGTCCAGGTCGGCGCCGCGGTCTTCGCGGCCTCGGCGCGGACGGCGTCGCCGGCGGAGCGGGAGACGTACTGGGGCATGATGACGGGCCTGTGGCCCCCGTACGAGGACGAGCAGGCCGCCGCCCGGCCGCGCCGGATCCCGCTGGTGATCCTGGAGCGTTAGCGCACCTACGGACGAAACGATCCTCCGCCGACCGCGCCGCTGCCCGGCGGCCCGGCCGCCGGCCCCCCGGAAGGCCCCCGGGGTGACGAGCGCAACACCCCGCGCCGGGGGCCGGGCGCGTCACCCATTCCGCAGGCCGGAGCGCGAGGGCGGCAGCGATTTCCAAGGAGGGACCACGCAGCCACCCACCCATTACCCGAAACGGGACATACCGCTCGTCGTCGCCCCCGGCGAATGGGCGTGCCATGCCCCCGCTCCGGCCCGTAAGCTCCCGTCATGCAGGTGATCCAGTCAACGAAACTCGCCAATGTCTGCTACGAGATCCGCGGCCCCGTGCTGGAAGAGGCGATGCGGCTCGAAGCGGCAGGTCATCGCATCCTCAAGCTCAACACCGGAAACCCCGCGGCCTTCGGCTTCGAGTGCCCGCCGGAGATCCTTGAGGACATGCTCCGCAACCTGGGCAACGCCCACGGCTACGGGGACGCGAAGGGGCTGCTCTCCGCGCGCCGCGCGGTCATGCAGCACTACCAGACCAAGGGCATCGAGCTGGACGTCGAGGACATCTACCTCGGCAACGGCGTCTCCGAGCTGATCCAGATGTCCATGCAGGCCCTGCTGGACGACGGCGACGAGGTACTGGTACCGGCGCCGGACTACCCGCTGTGGACCGCCTCCGTCTCCCTCGCGGGCGGCACCGCCGTCCACTACCGCTGCGACGAGCAGTCCGACTGGATGCCGGACCTCGCCGACATCGAGCGCAGGATCACCGACCGCACCCGCGCGATCGTGATCATCAACCCGAACAACCCGACCGGCGCCGTCTACGACGACGCGATGCTGCGCGGGCTCACGGACATCGCCCGCCGCCACGGCCTGGTCGTCTGCTCGGACGAGATCTACGACCGCATCCTCTTCGACGGCGCGACGCACACGAACACCGCCGCCATCGCACCGGACCTGCTGACCCTCACCTTCAACGGGCTCTCCAAGAACTACCGCGTCGCCGGCTACCGGGCCGGCTGGATGGCGGTCTGCGGCCCCAAGAAGCACGCCGCGTCGTACATCGAGGGCCTGACGATCCTGGCCAACATGCGCCTGTGCGCCAACATGCCCTCGCAGCACGCCGTCGCCACCGCCCTCGGCGGCCGGCAGTCGATCGAGGACCTGGTCCTGCCCGGCGGGCGGCTGCTGGAGCAGCGCGATGCGGCCTACGACCTGCTCACGCAGATCCCGGGCATCTCCTGCGTGAAGCCCAAGGGCGCCCTGTACCTCTTCCCGAAGCTCGACCCGGCGGTCTACAAGATCAAGGACGACCGGCAGATGGTCCTCGACCTGCTGCGGGCCGAGAAGATCATGGTGGTGCACGGTACGGGCTTCAACTGGCCCGAACCCGACCACTTCCGCATCGTGACGCTGCCCAACGCCACGGACCTGGCGGACGCGGTGACGCGGATCGGGAACTTCCTCGACGGCTACGGGCAGCCGTAGCCGTAGGAGCGGAGCCCCGCTGGAACATCAGCAGGATCAAGCTCAACTTTAGAACGGATCCAATGTAGGATGGTCTCCTGACCCCGCAGGAGGCCTCCTCATGTACGAGCCGATCCGCACGAAGTCGGCCGTCCACCGTGTGGGCGGCGACCCGGCCGACTATCCGCACCGCAGCCGCGGCGAAGCGCTGGACATCCAGCTCGCCGGGCACCTCGCGGCCCTGCTCGCCGTCACCGACGAGCTCGGGCTGGTCGAGGACGCCACCGAGATCGCCGCACAGGTCGCCCGGCTGCGCGGAGCCCAGCCCGCCCGTGCGCCGCGGCAGGATCCCGCCGGGGACGCCGCGGCCCTGCACCAGCGCGCGCACGACCTCGCCGCCCGCGCCCTGCTCGTCGCCGCGTCCCGCGCCGACACCACCGCCGCGATCCTCGCCGCCGGGCGCATGGACGCGCATGCCGCCGCCCTGAAGTCCCCGGACCTGGCCGGCGCCCACTGACGGCCCCGGTCCGGGGCCGCGAAGGCTCCGGACCGGGCGCCACTTCCCCTGCGGGAAGCCCCGCAGCACCAGAAACCCGCGGCCCGCCCGGCAGCCCCGGACGGGCAGCCCCGGCCTCCGGTCGCACCCGACGCCCACAGCCCGGCCCGCGGCCGCACCCGAAGCCCGCGGCCCCCTGGACCGGGGAGCCGGCCCCCGGGACCGCAGCCCCGGAACGGCGGCCCCTGCACCCCGCAGGACCCGAAGCCGGCAGCCCCGGCCCCCGCACCGGCACCGGCACCGGCACCGGCAGCGCCCGGGACCGCAGCCCCCGAGTCGGCGCTGAACGTAGGCCCCGCAGCGTCCGTGCCGCAGCCGCCGGGCGGCAGGGGGGCCCGCTAGTGCTGTGGCCGGGAAGGTTTGCCGGGTCGCGTTGTCCGGTGCGGTGCATCGCAAGGCGGAGGGCCACGTCTCGTACTGGACGTACTTGCGTGGTCCGACAACACAGCGAGGTGCCGTGCCGGGCGCCGCGACCCGGTGAACCTTCCCGGTCACAGCACTAGCCGCGGGGCGTGTAGGCCGCCGAGGCCACCCCGCACCAGGGGGTCGTGGCCGGCGGCCAGACCGGGCCGAGTGCCTCGGCGTACTCCGTCGCCCCCGGGGCGACGCCCGGGATCTTCACCAAGGCCTGCGCGGCCCGCCCGCCCGGCTCCGGCTGCGCCGACTCGCGGAACTCCACGGTCACGACGTACGCCCCCGGCCCCCCGGGCCGCCCCGCGGCCTCCACCGAGGCCACCACCCGCCGGCTGGCCGGATCGATTCGGCATCCGGTCACCCGGACGTCCTCCACCGCCGCACGCGGCGCCGCCTCGCCCCGGTCGCCGCCGCTGGCCCACACGTACAGCCCCAGCGGGGCGAACACCAGCAGACCGGCCAGGGTCACCAGCCCGACCAGCCAGCCCTGCCACTTCAACGCGCTCACGCCCATCCCCCGATCCTCCCCGGCGCCCGCTCCGCCCACCAGCACCGGCAGGCCCACACAGCATTTCGAAACGGGGCCCCTGGACACCCGGCGTCCATCGGGCGCGGCGGGGAGCGCGGGTCTCCGTGAGCACGCAGCACCCTGGGGTCCGCCTCGCACGCGCCGATGACGGGACGCCAGGGCGGGACCGGGCGCAGGGCTTCGCGCCCCTCCTGTTGCGCGTCTCCGCCGGAGCGGCGGGAACACGCCCGGGCCCCGTGGTGGCCGGCGGGCTGCGCGGGGCAGCGGCGCCGATCGCCCCGCCGGCGCGGGTGCGGCCGCCGCGCCCTGCGGACCTCGCCGGACAACCGGGCGTGGTGCGGGCGGACTTCCGGCGACTGCGGGCGATCCGGTTCGATGTGCCGGAATGCGTCGACACTTGCGGCCGGACGCGCCGGCGGACCGGATCACGCCGGGTGGGGAGGCGCCGCAGACGCACCTGGAGCGGCGGCTGACGGGGCTGCCGGACGGGGCGGAACGCCTGACGGCGGACCTCCGCTGAGCAGAGGTCCGCCGTCGTCAAACGCACACGGCCTGCCTGGTGGAGCGCGGACGCTCCTGACGGGCCGGGTGCGGCGGTGGGAACCGCTTGGTCGGGGGTTCCCAGCTCATGGCCCCGGGCGGGGCGGTCGGGTCAGCCCAGACGCTCGACCAGCGCGTGGTACTGGTCCCACAGCTCCTTGGGAGTGTGGTCGCCGTAGGTGTTGAGGTGCTCGGGGACCAGGGCGGCCTCCTCGCGCCACACGTCCTTGTCGACGGTGAGGAGGAAGTCGAGGTCCTCGGCCGGCAGGTCCAGGCCGTCCAGGTCGAGGGAGTCCTTGGTGGGCAGGATGCCGATGGGGGTCTCGACCCCTGCGGCGGTGCCGTCCAGGCGGCCGACGATCCACTTCAGGACGCGGCTGTTCTCACCGAAGCCGGGCCACACGAACTTGCCCGCGTCGTTCTTGCGGAACCAGTTGACGTAGTAGATCTTCGGGAGCTTGGACTGGTCCTTGCCCTTTGCCACGTCGACCCAGTGGGCCATGTAGTCGCCCATGTTGTAGCCGCAGAACGGCAGCATGGCGAAGGGGTCGCGGCGCAGTTCGCCGACCTTGCCCTCGGCGGCGGCGGTCTTCTCGGAGGCGATGTTCGAGCCGATGAAGACGCCGTGGTTCCAGTCGAAGGACTCGGTGACCAGCGGGACGGCGGAGGCGCGGCGGCCGCCGAAGAGGATCGCCGAGATCGGGACGCCCTTGGGGTCCTCCCACTCGGGGGCGATCGTCGGGCACTGGGAGGCCGGGACGGCGAAGCGGGCGTTGGGGTGGGCCGCCGGGGTCTGGGACTCCGGGGTCCAGGCGTTGCCCTTCCAGTCGATGAGGTGCGCGGGCGCCTCTTCGGTCATGCCCTCCCACCAGACGTCGGAGCCGTCCGGGGTGAGCGCGACGTTGGTGAAGACGGTGTTCGCGTACATCGTCTTCATGGCATTGGCGTTGGTGTGCGCGCCGGTGCCGGGGGCGACGCCGAAGAAACCGGCCTCGGGGTTGATCGCGTAGAGGCGGCCGTCCTCACCGAAGCGCATCCAGGCGATGTCGTCGCCGACGGTCTCGACGGTCCAGCCGGGGATCGTGGGCTCCAGCATGGCGAGGTTCGTCTTGCCGCAGGCGCTCGGGAAGGCGGCGGCGATGTACTTGGGGCCCTCGGCCTCGCCCTTGGGCGGGGTCAGCTTGAGGATGAGCATGTGCTCGGCCAGCCAGCCCTCGTCGCGGGCCATGACGGAGGCGATGCGCAGGGCGTAGCACTTCTTGCCGAGCAGGGCGTTGCCGCCGTAGCCGGAGCCGTAGGACCAGATCTCGCGGGTCTCGGGGAAGTGCGAGATGTACTTGGTGGTGTTGCACGGCCACGGGACGTCGGCCTGGCCCTCGGCGAGCGGCGCGCCGAGGGTGTGGACGGCCTTGACGAAGAAGCCGTCGGTGCCCAGCTCGTCCAGGACGGCCTTGCCCATGCGGGTCATGGTGCGCATGGCGACCGCGACGTAGGCGGAGTCGGTGATCTCGACGCCGATCGCGGAGAGCTCGGAGCCGAGGGGGCCCATGCAGAAGGGGACGACGTACATCGTGCGGCCCTTCATGGAGCCGCGGAAGATGCCGCCTTCGCCGCCCTCGGAGCCGGTGAAGAGCTCCTTCATCTCGGCCGGGGCCTTCCAGTGGTTGGTCGGGCCCGCGTCCTCCTCCTTCTCGGAGCAGATGAAGGTCCGGTCCTCGACGCGCGCGACGTCGGAGGGGTCGGAGGCGGCGTAGTACGAGTTGGGGCGCTTGGCCGCGTCCAGCTTCTTGAAGGTCCCCTTGGAGACGAGCTCCTCGCACAGGAGCTCGTACTCGGCCTCGGAGCCGTCGCACCAGACGACACGGTCGGGCTGGGTGAGGGCAGCGATCTCGCCCACCCAGGAAATCAGCTCCTCGTGCCGGGTGGGGACGTCCGTCGGGATGGTGGGAGCCGCGTTGTCGCGCGCCACGATTGCTCCTTGTTGAGGGATTCGTTTGGTGTTTGCCCCGTGGGGGCTGCGACCCGGACGCTTCGCGCTCCGCTCATCCGGTGCCGACCGCACTCATCTGATCATCCGGTGCATGTGCGCATATGTCCAGAGGGCCTCTCACGTGAGCATCGCCACGTCCGTCAATCTTCCGTAAAGACGGCCAACGAAGACCTACGGACCCGTAGGTAGCATGTGCGCCATGACTTCTGATGCCCCCACCGCCGAACCGGCCGCCGGGACCTCCCCGGTCGTCCAGGCCCTGGAGACAGCCGAGGCCGCCCTGGAAGCCAAGCCCCTGATGCGCGGGTGGCTGCACACCGGGATGTTCCCCGCCGTGGTCGTCGCGGGCCTGGTGCTGATGGCCTTCACCGACTCGACCCGGGCACGCGTCGCCTGCGGCGTCTACGTCCTCACGGCCTGCCTGCTGTTCGGCGTCAGCGCGGTGTACCACCGCGGCACCTGGGGACCGCGCGGAGAAGCCATCCTGCGGCGCCTCGACCACGCCAACATCTTCCTGATCATCGCGGGCACCTACACACCGCTGACCGTCCTGCTCCTGCCGCCCTCGACCGGCCGGACCCTGCTGTGGGCGGTGTGGATCGCCGCCGGCGCCGGCATCGCCTTCCGCGTCTTCTGGGTCGGAGCGCCGCGCTGGCTCTACACGCCCTGCTACATCGCCATGGGCTGGGCAGCGGTCTTCTTCCTGCCGGACTTCATGCACACCGGCGGCGTCGCCGTCCTCGTCCTGGTGGTCGTCGGCGGCCTCCTGTACAGCGTGGGAGGGGTCATCTACGGGATGAAGCGCCCCAACCCCTCCCCCCGCTTCTTCGGCTTCCACGAGGTCTTCCACTCACTGACGCTGGCGGCCTTCGTCGCCCACTACGTCGGCATCTCGCTCGCCGCGTACGCGCACTGACGAGTACGGGGCACCCGCCTCAGGGACGACCCGCGCCCAGCTGCTCCGCCAGCTCGGCCGGGTCCGTCGTGGGCCGCGCGCAGACGAAGTGCCGGCACACGTACGCCGCCGGCCGGCCGTCCACGAGGCCCCGCCCGGCAAGCAGCGGGAACTCCCCGTCGCCGTCGTCCGCCGCGCGCGGCAGCCCCGCCGCCACCACCGCCCCGGGAGCCGTCCCCAGCAACGCCGTTCGGTGCAGCGCCGCCCGCGCCGGATCCTGCGCGGGTCCCACCACCGCCACCTCGCGCGGCCCGTCCAGCAACGCCTCCGCGACCGCCAGCCCGTGCCCGATGAAACGCGGAACGCGCGGACCCAGGGCGTGCACCACCCCCAGCGCCTTCTCGGCCGCCGTCCGGTGGGCCTGCGAACCGGAGTGCGCGGCATACGAGAGCAGCGCGCCGGCCGCGGCCGTCCAGCCGGACGGCGCCGCCGTGTCGGTGGGATCCTGCGGCCGCCTGATGAGCTGCTCCGCATCGTGCGCGGTGTCGTACAGCGACCCGTCCGCGGCGACGAACCGGTCCAGCACCAGGTCCACGAGGAGACCGGCGAACTCCAGCCAGACCCCCTCGCCCGTCACGGCCGCCAGCGCGAGGAAACCCTCCGCCACGTCCCCGTAGTCCTCCAGCACCCCCGCGCGCGCCCCGGCCCGCCCGTCCTTGCTGGTCCGCACCAGCCGGGCGCGACCCGCCGGCACCTCGAAGTGCACCCGCACCAGCAGATCGGCGGCCTCGGTCGCCCGCTCCACCAGGTCGGGCCGGTCGAAGAACGCACCGCACTCGGCGAGCGCCGCGACGGCCAGCCCGTTCCAGGCGGCGACGACCTTGTCGTCGCGCCCGGGCGCGGGCCGCTCCCTGCGCGCCGCCAGCAGCCGCTCCCGGATCGAGGCGAACCGCTCCGCGTCGGCCGCCGGCCCGTCCTGCGGCAGCCGCAGCACCGACTTCCCGTGCTCGAAGGTCCCCTCTTCCGTGACCCCGAAGCAGGCGATCGCCAGCTCCCCGTCGTCCTGCCCGAGCACCTCCCGCATCTCGGCCGGGGTCCACGCGTAGTAGGCCCCCTCCACGTGCGCGCCGCTCACCGGGTCCTCGCTGTCCGCGTCCAGCGCGGAGGCGTAACCGCCCTGCTCCGTGCGCAGCTCCCGCACCATGAAGTCGGCCGTCTCCAGCGCGACGCGGCGCGCGAGAGCGGAGCCGGTCGCCCGCCACACGTGCGCGTACACCCGGCACAGCAGCGCGTTGTCGTAGAGCATCTTCTCGAAGTGGGGCACGACCCACTCCCGGTCGACCGAGTAGCGCGCGAACCCGCCCCCGAGCTGGTCGTAGATCCCGCCGCGCGCCATGGCCTCGCAGGTGTCGACGGCCATCTGGAGCGCCCCTTCCGACCCGGTGCGGGCGTGGTGGCGCAACAGGAACTCCAGCACCATGGACGGCGGGAACTTGGGCGCCCCGCCGAAGCCGCCGCTCGTGGCGTCGTACTCACGCGTCAGCGCGAGCAACGCCTGCGCGAGCTCCTCGGGCCCGGGCGCGCCGGCCTTGCCGTAGTCCAACTGCCGCCCGGCCAGGTCCCGTACGATCCGCTGCGCGACGTCGGCGACTTCCTCCCGGCGCCCGGTCCAGGCGGCGCGCACGCCTTCGAGGACCTGCATGAAGGAGGGCATCCCGTGCCGGGGCTCCGGCGGGAAGTAGGTCCCGAAGTAGAAGGGCTCGGCATCGGCGGTCATGAACACGGTCATGGGCCACCCGCCCTGCCCGGTGGCGGCCTGCACGGCCTCCATGTAGACGGCGTCGACATCGGGCCGCTCCTCGCGGTCCACCTTGATGTTGACGAAGTGCTCGTTCATGTAGGCGGCCGCCGGCTCGTCCTCGAAGGACTCGTGCGCCATCACATGGCACCAGTGGCAGCTCGAATAGCCGACGCTGAGCAGCACCGGCACGCCGCGCTCCCGCGCCTCCGCGAAGGCCTCCGGGGACCAGGGCCACCAGTCGACGGGGTTGTCGGCGTGCTGGAGCAGGTACGGCGAGGTCTCGTTCGCGAGGCGGTTCGACATGGGGCCATCCTGCCGCACGTGATCGGATCAGCGGCGAAGGAGCGGGTCCAAGGCGTGGGTCCAGGTGTCGCGGGCGGGGGGCCAGGCGGTGGGGCAGGTGGCGCGGGACGGGGTGGCGAGGTCCGGGTGGCGGGCGGGAGCGGCGCCGTAGACCGCGCAGCGGTGGGATTCCGCGCGGACGGCGTCCGGGGCGTGTTCGTCGGTGGGGTCGGGGGCGGGGTCGGCCGCTGCCGCGAGGTCGTAGGCACGGGCGGCGGTCAGGAGGGCGTGCTCGCCTTCGGGGCCCTCGCGCAGGAGCATCAGCCGGGCGAAGCGGTCGGCGGCGTCCTCCTCGGCCCGGTCGTCGTCGAAGCGGAGGTGGCGCACCTCTGCGAGGGCGTGGCCCGCCTCGTGGTAGAGCGTCTCGCGGACGACCTCGGCGACCTGGTCGGCGACCTGGTCGGCTATCTGGTCGGCGACCTCGTCGCCGGTCCGGGCGGCCGATCCGGCGGACGGGGCGCCGGGCGCCTCCGGTGCACCACCCGGCGATGCGTCCGGCGGGGCGTCGGGCGCGAGGGGGTGGCCGCGGGTGAACAGGTCGCGGTCCTGCGCCAGATCGTCGTAGCAGAGCTCGATGGTGCGGGTGGCGGGGTCGTAGCCGGTGCCCTCGCCCGCGCAGGAGCGGGCGAGGACGGTCACCCGGTAGGGGAGGACGACATAGGCGTTGAGGTCCTCGGCGGCCTTCTGCACCAGCCGCCGCTGCTCCAGGAGGCGCGCGCCGTAGCGGTCGGCCGCGGCCGGTGTTCCGAGGCGCGGGACGAATCCGCTCGCCGGGGGCTCCTTCGTGCAGCCGGCTGTCGCCGGCGCGAGACAGAGGAGGCTCGCGGCCACCGCGGCGGTCATTCGACGGCGCATCATCCGGTCAGGCCCGGGTGCGGACGTGGGTCGTGACGGTGTCCTGCTGTTCGATGTGCCGGACGCGGAGCGTGCTGCCGGAGGTGTCGGCGCTCGGCCACCGGCCGTCGCCGGCGTCGCGGTGGCCGGGGACGCTGCGCCTGCTCCCCCGGCGGCGGGGGTCGCGGCGGACCGCTCGGGGGCCGGGCCTGCGGCCACATCCTTGCCGGTGCGGACGGCGGCGGGCGGGGCGCCCACGCCGACGGCGAGGTGGTGCAGGGCCGTGCGCCGGCCGACGGCGATCGCGGCCGCTGCGCCGATCTGTCGAAGCGTCATGATGCTTCCCGTCAGGTGGCTTTGGGCTTGCGACCTGACTATACGAAGGCCGGCGCTTCCCTCTGAACTAGCTCAGATTCCCTCGCGCTCACGACCGTACCGGCGGACACTTGGGGCACGTTGCCGGAGCTCTCTTGGGGGGAATGCCGATGCGGGACAGCCATCGAGGTGAGGCCGAGCGACTGGTGGTGCGGGTCGTGGAGGAGGAAGCGCGGCGGGCGGCGGGCGGCGCCCCGCTGGAGGCGGCGGCGCTGCTGGCCCGTGCCCGTGCGGCGCTGGACGCGCTGGCGGCGAGCGCGGCGCCGGAGTACGAGGCGTACGTGGGGGCCCTGGACGAGGCGGCGGCCGGGGGCCGGTCGCTCGGCGAATCCTTCCGTCGGGCCGACACCCCGACGGCGTTGCTGGTGACGGCGGTCGCGGCGGCGGCCGCCCTGGGGACGGACCTGGCGCTCGGGGTGGCGCCCGGTACGGCGCTGACCGCGGGGGCGGTGGCGGGCGCGGCGGGGGCGGTCGCGACGGTGGTGAAGGTGACGGCGTCGCACCTGCCTGCGGCGAACCGGCGGGCCGGGGAGCTGGGCCGGCCCGGCGGGGCCGAGCAGCTGAGGCTGCAGTGGCTGTCGGCTCTGGAGGTGCGGGGCATACGGCCCTTCCTGGAACAGCAGCGCGCGGTGTCCGCGGCCGCTCGGAGCCCCCGCGGGGCCCTCCGGCCGGCTCCGCAGCTGCGGGGAACGGACCGCAGTGCGCAGGCGCGGCGGCGCAGTGTGCTGGAGCAGTCCTTCGACCAACTGCCGGACGCGACGGGGCTGTTCGCCGGCCGCCGGGCGGAGCTGACCCGGATCGCGCAGTGGGTGCAGACGGCCCGGGCCAGTACCGAGACGCGGCCCGTGGTGGTGGTGCTGCACGGTGAGCCGGGGGTAGGGCGGACGGCGCTGGCGTTGCGGGCGGCGCAGGGGCTGCGGGACCAGTTCCGGGGCGCGTGCGTGGTGGACCTGCGCGGCGGGTCCACGCGGGGCGAGGCGCCGTTGTCGACGAGGGAGGCGCTGCTGCACCTGCTGAACCGGCTGGGTGCGCCGCGCGAGCAGCTGCTGTTCCGGGAGGGGGCGTCGGCGGAGCAGCAGGTGCGGCGGCTCGGCGAGCTGTACCACCAGCACCTCCAGGGGCTGCCGGTGACGGTGGTGCTCGATGACGCGGTGGATGCGGAACAGGTACGGATGCTGGTGCCGGAACGGTCGGAGAGTCTGGTGCTGGTGACGGCGCGGGAGCCGCTGGAGCTGCCGGCGGATCTGGCGGCATGGGTGCACCAGCTGCCGGTGGAACGGCTGGGGGAGGCGGAGGCGGCGGAACTGGTACGGGCGGCGGCGCCGGAGGGCCGGCTGCCGGCGCCGGAGGCGCTGGCAGCGGTGCTGGAACGGGGCGCGGGTCTGCCCCTGGCCCTGCGCCTGCTGGTCCCGCCGGCCGTGGCGGGTGTGGAGGGTGTGGCGGACGGTGCGAGCGCGCCCGGCGACGGGGACGGGGGCCGCGACGGTGGCCGCGGCCGCGACGCCGGCTCCGGCACGCCCGCCGCCGGCCCCTCGCTCGCCGACGTCCACCCCGTGGAGCGCGCGCTGCGGGCCGCCGACGCGCGGCTCGCCGGTCCCGCCCGGCTGCTGCTGCGGCGGCTGCCGCTGGCGGGGCGGGCTTCGCTGGGCGGCGCGGCCGCCGCCGCGCTGGCGGACGTACCCGAGCAGGCGGCGCTGCGCGCACTGGAGGAGCTGTGGGAGGCCGGGCTGGTCGAGCGGGTGCGCGGGCAGCGGTTCCGGATGCACGACGCGGTGCGCGCGTACGCCGCCGGGCGCCTCGCGGCGCAGGAGGACCGGGCCGGGGCGGCGGCGGCTCAGGAGCGGCTGATCCGCACCTACGCGCAGCTCGCGGACTCGGTGATCCGGATGGTCGACGGGAAGACGTCGACGCGGGCGAACCACTTCGGCGGGCACGGCTTCGCCTCGCTGGACGCGGCGCTGCGCTGGCTGGACGACGAGTCGAGCTTCATCACGGCGGCGCTGCGGCATGCGGACGGGGTGGACCCGCAGGCGGTGCTGGACCTGCTGGGGGCGCTGTGCGACTTCTGCCTGCTGCGCGGGGACCTGTACCGGCTCGGTGAGATCGACGAGCTGACGCAGGCGGTGGCGGCGGCGGGTTCACCGGCGGGTTCCGGCGGTCAGCAGGGCCGGCTGGTGCGGTCGGTGCAGTGGCGTACGGGCATCGCGGCGCGCCAGCTGGGCGAGCTGGACAAGGCGCGCAGCACGCTGAGCTCGGTGGTGGACCAGTACAGGCAGGCGCATCAGGAGGCGGGCACGGCGAGGGCGCTGGTCTCGCTGGGGATCACGCTGCACCACCAGGGCAACCTCCCGGAGGCGGCGGCCCGCATCCGCGAGGCGCTGGCGCTCCAGGAGCCCGAGGAGCTGGCCGGTGACCGGGCGTGGGGTCTGCACGCGCTGGCGGCGGTGGAGCGGGACCTGGCGCACCTCGGGGAGGCGATGTCGCTGCTGGAGCGGTCGCTGGCGCTGCACCGGGAGAGCGAGAGCGTGCACGGGGAAGCCTGGGCGCACTTCCAACTGGGACAGGTGTACCTGCGGCTGGGGGACGTACCGCGGGCGGAGGGGGAGCTGCGGCTCGCACTGGAGCTGTACGGGCGCACGCGCGACGACCGCGGACGGGCCTGGGCGCTGACGCAGCTGGGCCGGGCGCGGGTGGTGGACGGCGACGCGGGGCCGGCGCGGGAGCGGCTGCGGGAGGCGCTGGCGCTGCACCGGGAGGCGGAGGACGCGCGCGGTGAGGCATGGACGCTGTACTACCTGGGGCAGGCGCTGGAGGAGGGCGGCGAGCGCGATCAGGCGGTGCGGGAGCTGGAGCGGGCCCGGACGATGTTCTCGCGGATGCGGGACGTGTACGGGCTGGCGCACGCCCGGCACCATTCGGGCCGGGTGACGCGCGACCAGCGGGCGGCGCAGACGGGCAACCTGCGCAACTCCGGCTTCGCCCGGCAGCTGCTGGTGGACGCGCGGGCGGATTTCCGGCGCATCGGGCTGGCGCACGGTGAGGCGTGGACCTGCCTGGAGCTGGCGGTGGTGGACGCGGGCAACGGCCGGATGTCGCAGGCGGTGGGGCTGTGCGAGGAGGCGGTGCGGCTGTTCGTCTCCTACGGGGACCGGCGGGGTGAGGACTGGGCGCGGTTCCTGCGGTGCACGATGCTGCCTTGTCAGGTGCCGCCGCTGCCCGGCGGGCTCGACGAGGCGCGGGCGGAGCTGGCACGGCTGGCACGGGCGCCGCACGCGGCGCGGGACGGCCGGCTGGAGGACTGTCTGGAGACGTACGGGGTGATCCTGGGCCGAGGGGTGGATCCGGCGGAGGGCTGGCAGGCGTGGCGGCTCGGACTGGTCCCGAACCTCCGCTCGCGGGAGATCATGGGTGTCCCGCTGACCGGCCCGGCCTGACGGGCGCAGCCGCGTACGGCAAGCCCGGCGTACGGCAAGGCGCGCGTACGGCATGCCGCAGGCCGCCGCCCCGCCGGTTCCCGGGCCGGGGCGGCGGCCGCGTGGAAGGTCTCAGCCGGTCCGGTCCGGCGCCGGGGCGGCGGCCGGGTCCGGGGCCTCCTGGAAGTCGACGCGTCCCATGTGCCGGCTCATCGACTTCATCAGGCCCCACACGCCGAGGGCGAGGGCCGCGAAGACGATGAAGCCCAGGATGCCGGGCGTCACCTTGTTCTTGTCGAAGGTGTCACCCGCCAGCGGGAGGAGCTGGGTCAGTGCTGCCTGTGTAGGGCTCATGGCTACGCATTCTCCCGGATGCCCGCGAAGAGGTCGGACTCGGGGAGGGAAGTGTCGACGAACGACTTCGCGAGCTCGTACTCCTCCGTGGGCCAGACCTCCTTCTGGATCTCCATCGGGACGTGGAACCAGCCGCCGTCCGGGTCGATCTGCGTGGCGTGCGCGATGAGCGCCTTGTCGCGGATCTCGAAGAACTCGGCGCAGGGCACGTGCGTGGTCAAGGTCCGCTCCTTGCGCTCGAACTCCTTCCACCGCTCCAGCCACTCCCCGTAGGGGGATTCCAGGCCGCGGGCGAGGAGCGCCTCGTGCAGGGCGATGGTGCGCGGCTTGTTGAAGCCCTGGTTGTAGTAGAGCTTCTGCGGCTGGTAGGCGGGGCCGAACTCGGCCTCCGGGTACTTCTCGGTGTCGGCCGCGCCGTCGAAGGCCACCATGGAGATCCGGTGGGTCATGATGTGGTCGGGGTGGGGGTAGCCGCCGTTCTCGTCGTAGGTGGTGACGACCTGCGGCCGGAAGGCGCGGATCTTCTTCACCAGACGGCCGGCGGCCTCGTCCACGTCTTCCAGCGCGAAGCAGCCCTCGGGCAGCGGGGGCAGCGGGTCGCCCTCCGGCAGGCCGGAGTCGATGTAGCCGAGCCATTCCTGCTGGATGCCGAGGATCTCGCGGGCCTCGTCCATCTCCTTGGCGCGGACCTCGTGGATGTGCTCCTCGATGTACTTGTCGCCCTGGAGCTTGGGGTTCAGCACGGAGCCCCGCTCACCGCCGGTGCAGGTGACGACCAGCACGGGCACCCCCTCGGACACGTACTTGGCCATGGTGGCCGCGCCCTTGCTCGACTCGTCGTCGGGGTGGGCGTGGACGGCCATCAGTCGAAGCTGCTCGGTCAAGACAGGATCCTCTGTGGTTCGGCGCGACGGGCGACTTCTATAGTGACCGAATCGGGGGAAGGAAAATTCCGGGGCGGGCCCGCGGGGCCCCGCCTCCGCCCTCTCGGAAGGAACGATCGATGAGCACGGTACGCGAGGACCTGCCCGAGGGCCGCTACGGCCGGTCGGCGGACGAGCGCGCGGACCGCGGGCTCAAGGTCGTCGGGTCGGTGCTGGGCGTCGTGCTGCTGGGCCTCGTCGGCTGGATCGGCTGGGACTACATCGCGGGGCAGAGCGTCAGCGCCGAGGTGATCAAGTTCCAGGTGGTGTCGGACACCGAGGTGAAGGTGCACCTGGAGGTCCGCAAGGAGTCCTCCGTCACCGGGGTGTGCACGCTGAGCTCGCAGGACGAGGGGCACGGCGAAGTGGGCCGCGGCGACTTCACCTTCGCGCAGCCGGTGGGCCGGGTGGACGAGGTCCTCTCGCTGAAGACCACCAAGCGCGCCACCATGGTCGAGCTGACCGGCTGCCAGCCGCTCGCCTCGGCCCGCTGAGGCCGGGCGGGCCGCCCGGCGCGGTCGCCGACGCGCCCGGCCGTACGGGAGCCGTACGGTGGAGGGACCGGGACGTGCACGGTCCGGGACGCCCTGCGGTGCGACATCCGCGGCGCGGTCCCGGAGGCGACCCCGGGGGCAACGGGCCTCGCGGGTCCTCCCCCTTTTCTTCCCGAATTGTTAGGCTCGTGGTTTCGCCCGCCGCTGGCGGCCATGTAGTCCCCCTGTACCGACGAGGAGCACCCGTGACCCAGACGAGCGAAAGCGTCACCTGGCTGACCCAGGCGGCGTACGACCAGCTGAAGGCGGAGCTGGACTACCTCTCTGGTCCCGCCCGCACGGAGATCGCCGCGAAGATCGCAGCCGCCCGCGAGGAGGGCGACCTGCGCGAGAACGGCGGCTACCACGCGGCCAAGGAGGAGCAGGGCAAGCAGGAACTCCGCGTCCGCCAGCTGACGCAGCTCCTGGAGAACGCCAAGGTCGGTACCGCTCCGGCGTCCGACGGCGTCGTGGCCCCCGGCACCCTCGTCAAGATCGCCTTCGACGGCGACGAGGACGACACCATGGAGTTCCTCCTGGCCTCCCGCGAGTACGCGTCCTCGGACTTCGAGACGTACTCGCCGCAGTCCCCGCTGGGCAGCGGTGTGATGGGCAAGGCGATCGGTGAGGACGCTCAGTACGAGCTGCCGAACGGCAAGAAGGCCTCCGTCAAGATCCTGAACGTCAAGCCCTTCACCGGCTGATCACCCTCGATCACCGCGCTTCACGCGCCGATGCCCGGCCGGGTCCGCCCCGGCCGGGCATCGGCGCGTCCGGGGCCGGTCCGGCCGCGGACGGCGGCGCCGGGCCTGCCGGTCGCCGGCGGACCCGGATCCGCCCCGGTTCCCTACGCGGTCGCCGAGCGGTACTTGCGGACCGCCAGGGTCCGGAAGACCGCGATGATCAGCAGCGACCACAGGACGGACGCCGTCACCGGGTGCTGCATCGGCCAGGCATCCGGTACGGGATATCCCTCGGGGAGGTTCCCGAAGAGCACGCGGGCGGCCTGGACGGTGGCGCTGAAGGGGTTCCACTCCGCGATGTGGCGCAGGAAGGGCGGCATGTTCTCGGAGGGGACGAAGGCGTTCGAGATGAACGTCAGCGGGAAGAGCCAGATCAGTCCGCCCGACGTGGCCGCCTCCGGGGTGCGCACCGAGAGGCCGATCAGCGCGCCGATCCAGGAGAAGGCGTAGCCGAGCAGGAGCAGCAGCCCGAAGCCGGCGAGGACCTCGCCGATGTTCGTGTGGGTGCGCCAGCCGACGATCAGGGCGACGATCGCGAGGACGACGACGGTCAGCGTGGTCTGGACGAGGTCGGCGAGCGTACGGCCGGTGAGGACGGCGCCGCGGGCCATGGGCAGGGAGCGGAAGCGGTCGATCAGGCCCTTGTGCATGTCGTCGGCGATGCCGGCGCCCGCGCCGGCGGTGGCGAAGGTGACGGTCTGGGCGAAGATGCCCGCCATCAGGAATTCGCGGTAGGCGGCGGGCGAGGTGCTGCCTCCGACGCTGATGGAGCCGCCGAAGACGTAGCTGAAGAGCACGACGAACATGACCGGCTGGATCACACCGAAGATGATCATCTCGGGGATCCGGGACATCCGGATCAGGTTCCGCTTGGCGATCACCAGCGAGTCGTTGACCCCCTGCACGATGCCGCCGCGCGGGCGGGGTGCCGCGAGCTCCGGGGTAGGGGAGGCGCCCGGGCTCGGGGAGGTGCCCGGCGTCGGGGAGGTGGTGGTCACTTCGCCGTCTCCTTCCGCGCCGCCTTGCGGCCCTTGGGTTCCGCGCCGGCAGCGCCGTCGCCGTTGTCGTCGCCCGCCAGCTCGGCCGCGTGGCCGGTGAGGGATATGAACACGTCGTCAAGGGTGGGGCGGCGCAGGCCGATGTCGTCGATCTCGATGCCCCGGCCGTCCAGTTCCCGGATGACCTCGGCGAGGAGCCTGGCGCCCCCGGACACCGGCACGGTGAGCTTGCGCGTGTGGAGTTCGACGGAGGTCTCGCCCTTGCCGAAGCCGGCGAGGACCTGGCGCGCGGCCGTGATGTGCTCGCGCTCGTGGACGACGACCTCCACGCGCTCGCCGCCCGTGCGGGCCTTGAGCTGGTCGGAGGTGCCGCGGGCGATGACCTTGCCCTGGTCGACCACGGCGATGTCGTGCGCGAGGTGGTCGGCCTCCTCCAGGTACTGCGTGGTGAGCAGCAGGGTGGTGCCGCCCGCGACCAGTTCCTGGATGATCCCCCAGAGCTGCTGGCGGTTGCGGGGGTCGAGTCCGGTGGTGGGCTCGTCCATGAACATGACGGGCGGACTGACGACGAGGGCGGCCGCGAGGTCCAGGCGCCTGCGCATGCCTCCGGAGTAGGTCTTGGCGGTGCGGTCGGCGGCGTCGGCGAGGTGGAAGCGCTCCAGGAGTTCCGTGGCCCGGGCCTTCGCGGCCTTCGCCTTCATCTGGTAGAGCTGCCCGACCATCTGGAGGTTCTCGCGGCCGGTGAGGTACTCGTCGACGGCGGCGAACTGGCCCGACAGGCCGATGGCGCGGCGGACCTCGTTGGGGTGCCCCAGCACGTCGATGCCGGCGACGACGGCCTTGCCGCGGTCGGGGCGCAAGAGGGTGGTCAGGACGCGCACGGTCGTGGTCTTGCCCGCGCCGTTGGGGCCGAGCAGGCCGAGGACGGTGCCTTCGGGGACGTCGAGGTCCACGCCGTCCAGAGCCCGGACGTCGCCGAATGTCTTGACCAGGCCTTCGGCGTAGATGGCGCCTGGCATGGGGATTCTCCTTGTGTGGAGGTGAAGTGGGCCAGTGTGATCGGCACATTTCCAGACAAATACTAGGGGCGCCGGACATCACTCGCCCGGCCCGGCGGGGGGTGCCCCGACCCCGCCTCCCGGCCGCACCCTAACGCGTTATATCGCGATCCGCCACGGGATTGCGCAGGCTGGTCGCGGCCGGCGTCCCACGGCGGGCCGGTCACGGCGCAATCCGTATCAGCCGTATCAGCCGTTGACCGCGTAGCCCGCGCCGTGCAGCGCCCGCGCGACCTGTGCGCAGTGCTCGGGGCCCTTCGTCTCCAGGTGCAGTTCCACCTCCACCTCGGTGAGCCCCAGGCGCGGGTCGGTCCGTACGTGACTCACGTCCAACACGTTCGCATCCGCCTCCGACAACACCCCCAGGAGCCCGGCCAGGGCGCCGGGCCGGTCGGTCACGCGCAACCGCAGCGACAGGTAGCGGCCCGCTGCGGCCATGCCGTGGCGCAGGATGCGCTGGAGCAGCAGCGGATCGACGTTCCCGCCGGACAGGACGGCCACCACCGGTCCCCCGCCGTACAGTTCGGGCTCGCTCAGCAGCGCGGCGACCGGGCTGCACCCCGCCGGTTCGACCACCAGCTTGGCCCGCTCCATGCACAGCAGCAGCGCCTTGGAGAGCGCGTCCTCGGATACCGTACGCACGTCGTCGAGCAGTTCGCCGATGATTTTGAAGGGGATGTCGCCGGGGCGGCCCACCTTGATGCCGTCCGCCATGGTGTTCGGGTTGTCGACCGAGACGGGGTGGCCGACCCGCAGCGAGGGCGGGTAAGCGGCCGCGCCGGCCGCCTGGACCCCGATGATCCGCACGTCCGGGCGCAGCGCCTTCACCGCGACCGCGATGCCGGCCGCGAGACCGCCGCCGCCGATGCCGACGACGATGGTGCGGACCTCGGGGCACTGCTCCAGGATCTCCAGGCCCACCGTGCCCTGGCCGGCGATGATGTCGCGGTGGTCGAACGGGTGGATGAACACCGCCCCGGTGCGGTCCGCGTGCTCCTGGGCGGCGGCGAGGGCCTCGTCGACGACCTGCCCGTGCAGGCGCACCTCGGCGCCGTACTCCTCGGTCGCGGCCACCTTGGGCAGGGGCGCCCCCACGGGCATGAACACCGTCGAGCGGACCCCGAGGAGGGAGGAGGCCAGCGCCACGCCCTGCGCGTGATTGCCCGCGCTGGCGGCCACGACGCCGGCGGCACGCTGCTCGGGGCGCAGGCCGGCGATGCGCACGTACGCCCCGCGCAGCTTGAAGGAGCCGGTGCGCTGGAGGTTCTCGCACTTGAAGTGCACCGGGGAGCCGGTGAGCGAGGAGAGGTGCCTGCTGCCTTCCATCGCGGTGACCCGGGAGACGCCGGACAGCATCTTCTGAGCCCCCCTGACGTCGTCGAGGATGACCTGCGGGACGGGCTCGGGCACGCGGTAGTTCATGCCGCCAGTCTCGCAGCCCGCACGCGGCCCGGCCCCGGACCGCGGCGCGGGCTGGGCCGGGCGCGGAAGGCGAGCCGGCGGAAGGCGAGCAGGCAGGAGTGCGGTCGGCGGGAGGAACGGCCGCTCGCGGCGCAGCGGGCGCGGCCCCGGACAGGGGCGATATCGCGCCAACCGGGAACGCCGTGCGACCACCCCGCGGGCGGCCCGTACCAGTTCTCGTGCGAGACGTACGAGGCGCCGCACGGCCGCGTACTGTGTCCCCCATCCTTGTCGGACCACGCGAAGAGAGCCCACGGCCATGCCTTACTCCCCGGCCAATTCCGATCTGCCCGCGGCGGCCGAAGCACCCGCCGGTTCCGGTCTCCTCGACGCGCTCCAGCACCAGGTGGCGGTCTTCGCCCGCCGCGCCGAGCAGACCCGTCTCGGCGGTGTCGGGCAGGCCCGCAACTCGATGGACCGCGCCGCATACCTGTTGCTGAACCGGCTCGACCTGGAGGGGCCGATGGGCGTCAAGGCGCTCGCCGGCGGCATGGGCATCGACTCCTCCACGGTCACCCGGCAGGTCGCGCCCCTGGTCGACAGCGGCCTGGTGAAGCGGACCTCGCACCCCGAGGACGGCCGGGCCGTGGTGCTGGCGCTGTCCCCGCGGGGGCTGGCGCGGCTGGAGGAGGTCCGCTCCTCGCGGCGCGAGCTGATGGCGCGCGTGACGGAGGACTGGACCGAGGAGGAGCGCGAGTCCTTCACCGGGCTGCTGACCCGCTTCAACCTGTCGCTGTCGGAGCTGATGGCGGCCGTCGCCGAGGCCGGCCCGGCCTCCTGAGGCGGCCCGCGGCCCGGACGCCCGGCCGGGTCCGTCCGACCTCTTGACCAGGGTGGTCCCGCTGCCCGCACTATGTGACCCATGCGGGCGGTTGAGCAACGGGCGTGCCCCTACGCGGAGTTCGAGTCCTTCGTCGCGGGCGCGGCGGGGCGGCTCCTGCACGTCGCCGTGCTGCTGACCGGTGACCCGGAGGCCGCGCGCCGGCTGCTGGCGGGGGCGCTGGCGCGCACGTACGCGAGCTGGCGGCACCTGCGCGGGGACGATCCGTACGACCACACCCGCCAGGAGCTGTGCGCCGCCTTCGCCCGTACCGGCCGGCGCCACCACGGCGGGGCCGGGGTGCTGGCCCGGCTGACCGTGGCGGAGCGGCTCGTGCTGGTCCTGCGGATCTACGAAGGGGTCGCCGAGGAGGTCACGGCCGCGCAGCTGGGGCTGCCGGCCGAGCGGGTCCGGGTGCTGTGCAACCGGGCGGTGGCCGCGCTGCGGTCCCCGGAGGTGGCGTGAGCGGCGTCCCGGACCGGAAGGAAGCGCAGGTCAGACGGATCTTGGAGGGCCCGTACCCGGCGGTCCCGGCGGGACTCGCGGCGAGTGCGGCGGCCCGCGGCGCCCGGCTCCTGCGCCGGCGCCGGGCGCTGCGCAGGTTCGGCTGGACGGTGCTCCTCGCGGCGGCGGTGGCCTTCACGGTGTGGGCGGCGGCGGTCCGTCCCTGGGCCGCGCCTGCGGCGGGCATCTCTCCGCCGCTGGAGGGCTGGTAGGCCCCGGGCGGCCGGCCCCGGGGCGCCTGCGCCGGACCCGGTCGGGATCCGGCGCAGGCGCGAGCGGGGGCCGGACTCGCCGGCGCATCCGCCGCCCGGGCCCCGGGCGACGCGGCGGATCGGCTAGCCCAGTGCCTGGGTCAGGTCCGCCAGAAGGTCGTCGGCGTTCTCGATGCCCACGGACAGGCGGACCAGGTCCGCCGGGACCTCCAGGGCCGAGCCGGCCACCGAGGCGTGCGTCATGCGGCCCGGGTGCTCGATCAGGGACTCGACGCCGCCCAGGGACTCGCCCAGCGTGAACAGCTTGGCGCGGTTGCAGACCTCGACCGCCGCCTCCTCGCCGCCCGCGACCCGGAAGGAGATCATCCCGCCGAAGTTGCGCATCTGCTTGGCGGCGACCTCGTGGCCCGGGTGCTCCGGTAGGCCCGGGTAGAGGACGTGGGTGACCTTGGGGTGGCGGGTCAGCAGCTCCGCGACCTTGGTGGCGTTCTCCGCGTGCCGGTCCATGCGCACGGCCAGGGTCTTGATCCCGCGCAGCACGATCCACGAGTCGAAGGGCCCGGCCACCGCGCCCATCGCGTTCTGGTGGTAGGCCAGTTCCTCGCCGAGGGCCGCGTCCGCGGTGACCAGCGCGCCGCCGACCACGTCGGAGTGCCCGCCCATGTACTTGGTCAGCGAGTGCACGACCACGTCCGCGCCCAGTGCCAGGGGCTGCTGGAGGTAGGGGGACGCGAAGGTGTTGTCGACGACCAGCCTGGCGCCGGCCGAGCGCGCGATGTCGGCGACGACGGCGATGTCGGTGATGCCGAGCAGCGGATTGGAGGGGGTCTCGACCCAGATCGCCTTGGTCTTCGGGGTCAGGGCGGCGCGTACGGAGTCCGGGTCGGAGGTGTCGGCCACCGACCACTCCACGCCCCAGCGCGAGACGACCTTCGCGAAGAGGCGGAAGGTGCCGCCGTAGGCGTCGTTCGGGATGACCACGTGGTCGCCCGGGGACAGCAGCGTACGCAGCAGGCAGTCCTCGGCGGCGAGCCCGGACGCGAAGGCGAGGCCGCGCCGGCCGCCCTCCAGGGCCGCGAGGTTCTCCTCCAGCGCGGTCCGGGTCGGATTGCCGCTGCGGCTGTACTCGTAGCCGCCGCGCAGTCCGCCGACGCCGTCCTGCTTGTACGTGGAGACCTGGTAGATCGGGGGTACGACCGCGCCGGTCAGGGGGTCCGCCGTGTTGCCCGCGTGGATCGCGCGGGTCTCGAAGTTCTGGTGCTCGTGGGTGTGGTCACTCATGGACAGAGCCTATGCCCAGCCCCGGGCCGACTTCCCTATTGGCCTGCGGCACCCGCTGTCTGGTTCGCTGGGGGACATGGAGATTCTGTGGTTGCTGTTCGCGATGCTCATGATCGTGTTCGTCCTCGTCCCGTACGTCCGCAGGCGGGGCTCCATCCGCCAGGTCGCGCCGGGCAGCCCGGACGCCGCCGACCCCGCGAACTACGGGTTCGACCGCCAGGAGGATCTCGACATCCGCATCCCGGGGCCCGACCGGGACCTGATGGACGCCCTCGACCACGTACGGCGCACCGGCCAGTGGCAGGCGGCCTCCCAGCTGCTCGCCGGGACCCCGAAGGAGGGCGAGCTGCGCTGGCAGCGCGTACAGGCCCTCGGCGGCGCGGCGGCGCTGGAGCTGGTGCAGCAGCCCGGGGCCGGCGCGCAGTGGCTGAAGGCGTGGCGGCTGGAGGCCGGGAAGGACGCGGGCGGCGCGCAGGTGCACGCGGAACTGCTGGTGCAGCAGGCGTGGCGGCACTCGGGCGGGGTCGGGGCCGACGACCACCGGATCATCCTGGAGGAGGCGCGGGAGGCGTGCCGCAAGGCGGCGCTGCTGTCGCCGGGCGACCCGGTCCCGTACATCACCGAGCTGGCGGTCGCCCGGGGCCTGGCCTATCCGGAGGCGGAGTTCGACGCGCTGTGGGCGCAGGTCATCGACCGGGCGCCGGCGCACATGGGCGCGCACCTCGCGGCGCTGCACTACTGGTGCGAGAAGTGGCACGGCTCGCGGGAGAAGGCGGACGCGTTCTCGCACGCGGCGGCGGCGCGGGCTCCGCAGGGCTCGCTGCTGGCGGCGCTGCCGTTGTTCGCGCTGTACGAGAACCTGCCGGACGTCGTCCTGGTGGGGAGCTTCTACCAGGGGGCCGCCGTGACGCGGGCGGTGGAGGGCGCGCTGTACGCGGTGCACACGGCGCGCCAGGACGACCCGATGCTGGCGCACGTACGTCACCTGCTGCTGCTGTTCCTGGTGAACATGGAGCGCTGGGCGGAGGCGATGGAGCAGGTGCGGCACGTGGACGGCTGCGTGGGCGCCCTGCCGTGGTCGGCTTCGGAGGATCCGGCGGCGCAGTACGCGGTGTACCGGGCGCTGGCGGTGGCGGGCTACGAGGCGAACGGCGGCTCCCCGGCGACGCTCCCGCACTGAGGCGGCGGGCGGCCGGGCGCGGGAATCCCGGCCGGCCCCCGCCGGTTGTCATCGGTGACAAGGAGGGAATCCATGTTCTCGTACCGCCGCACGCCCGAGCTCCCCACCCGCGACCAGGCCCTGACCGGCCGCGCGGAACCTCTCTTCGGCCTGCCCGAGAAGCACACGGTGCTGGGCAACCCGCTGGCCGGCCCGTACCCGGAAGGTCTCGAGGTCGCCGACTTCGGGCTGGGCTGCTTCTGGGGCGCGGAGCGCAAGTTCTGGCAGACCCCGGGGGTGTGGACCACCCTGGCCGGCTACCAGGGCGGCTTCACGGAGAATCCCACCTACGAGGAGGTCTGCTCGGGCCGGACCGGGCACACCGAGGTCGTCCGCGTGGTCTTCGACCCGCAAGTGGTGTCGTACGCGGCCCTGCTGAAGCTGTTCTGGGAGTCCCACGACCCCACGCAGGGCTTCCGCCAGGGCAACGACGTGGGCACCCAGTACCGCTCGGCGCTCTACACCCACTCCCCCGCCCAGCAGGCCACGGCGGAGTCCTCCCGCACGGCCTACCAGCAGGTCCTCGCCTCCTCGGGCTACGGCGAGATCACCACGGCCGTCATGCCCGCGGCGGACCGCCCGTTCTGGCCGGCCGAGGCCTACCACCAGCAGTACCTCGACCGCAACATTAACGGCTACTGCGGCATCGGCGGCACGGGCGTGGCCTGCCCGATCGGCATCGCCGCGGCGGAGTGACCGCCCGTTCCCACCCGCCCGTCCCGCTCTCCCGGGGCGGGTCGCCATGACCTCCGTGATCCGGGGGTGGGTCACCCGCCAGGGGCGAGCGGGGTGTGGCCGCCGAGACCCACGGCGGGTCGCTGAGGCAGGAGTCCCGCGCGTTGCACGCCGGGCGTCACGGCCTCGGCGCCCGCCCCCCGGGGCCCCGGCGCCCGCCGCCCGGGCCCCGCGCCGCCGGATCAGATGGTGGACGCGTCGATCACGAAGCGGTAGCGGACGTCGCTCGCCAGGACCCGCTCGTACGCCTCGTTGACCTGGTCGGCGCTGATCAGCTCGATCTCGGAGCCCAGACCGTGCAGGGCGCAGAAGTCCAGCATCTCCTGGGTCTCGCGGATCCCGCCGATCATCGACCCGGCGAGGGTCTTGCGGCCGCCGATGACGGAGAACAGGTTGAGCGCGACCGGCTCCTCCGGGGCGCCGACGTTCACCAGCGCGCCGTCCACCTTCAGCAGGCCGAGGTACGCGTCCAGGCTGAGCGGCGCGGAGACGGTGGAGACGATCAGGTCGAAGCTGCCGGCCAGCTCGTCGAAGGTGGCTTCGTCGTTCGTGGCGTAGTAGTGGGTGGCGCCCAGCTTCAGGCCGTCCTCCTTCTTGCGCAGGGACTGCGAGAGCACGGTGACCTCGGCGCCCAGGGCGTTGGCGATCTTGACGCCCATGTGGCCGAGGCCGCCCAGGCCGACGATCGCGACCTTCTTGCCGGGGCCGGCCTGCCAGTGCCGCAGCGGGGAGTAGAGGGTGATGCCGGCGCACAGCAGTGGGGCGGCGACGTCGAGCGGTATGCCCTCGGGGATGCGCAGGGTGTAGTTCTCGTCGACGACGATGTGGGTGGAGTAGCCGCCGTACGTGGGCTCGCCGTTCTTGTCCACGGCGTTGTAGGTGCCGGTCATGCCGCCGGTGCAGTACTGCTCCTGGCCGCGCAGGCAGTACTCGCACTCACGACAGGAGTCGACGAAGCAGCCGACGCCGACGCGGTCGCCCACGGCGAACTTGGTGACGCCCGCGCCCACCTCTGCGACGACTCCGGCGATCTCGTGCCCGGGGACCATGGGGAAGATGCCTTCGCCCCAGCCGTCGCGGGCCTGGTGGATGTCGGAGTGGCAGATGCCGGCGTACTTGATGTCGATGAGGACGTCGTGCTCGCCGACGGGACGGCGGGGGACGGTGGTGCGCTCCAGCGGGGCCTTGGGGGCGGGGGCGGCGTATGCGGCGACCTGGGTGACGGACATGGGGTGCTCCTTGGCGGTAACGCTGGTGACTGTGGTGATGCGGGTGCGCGTGCTGCATGCTTTGCCTGCGCTGCGTCTGCGGGATGTGCGCAGCGTGGTGATGCGTGCGCTGACCGGTGACGCGTGAGCACCGCGGGACGGATGTTCCCGCAGTGACACTCCTCAGCCTGCCCTGCCGGAGGCGTCCCACCCAGGCCCCTGTCCTGCCTAGGACCGGCGGTCCTACCACTGGCGGGGTCAGGCACGGCCCACCCCGCTCGCCCGGGCGCCGCGATACTTGCGGTATGAACCAGCTGGATCAGCGTGCCGAGCTCGGCGAGTTCCTCCGCTCCCGCCGGGCGCGCCTGCGCCCCGGGGACGTGGGCCTGCCGGACTACGGCCGCCACCGGCGCGTACCGGGACTGCGCCGCGAGGAGCTGGCGCAGCTGGCGGGGGTGTCGGTCGCCTACTACACGCGCCTGGAACAGGGCAGCGGGCACAACGTGTCGACGGAAGTCCTCGACGCCATCGCGGGGGCGCTGCGGCTGGACGGCACGGAGCGGGAGCACCTGACGCACCTGGCGCGGCCGAGGACGCGCCGGCGCCGCCAGAGCCCCCGCCCGCAGCAGGTCCGGCCGGAGCTGCGGACGCTGCTGGACGCGATGGAGGGCGTACCGGCGTACCTGGTGGGCCGCCGGCAGGACGTCCTCGGCTGGAACCGGCTGGCGGCGGCGGTGTTCGGGGACTTCGGGGCGCTGCCCCCGCAGGAGCGCAACCTGGTGCGGCTGGTGTTCCTGGACCAGGCGACGGCGGAGCTGTACGCCGACTGGGAGTGCAGGGCGTGCGAGGTGGTGAGCAATCTGCGGATGTACGCGGGCCGGCATCCGGACGACGAGCAGCTGTCGGCGCTGGTCGGGGAGCTGTCGGTGAAGAACGAGGAGTTCCGGCGGCTGTGGGCGGCGCACACGGTGGCGGACAAGACGCACGGGGTGAAGTCACTGCGCCATCCGCTGGTGGGCCGGATCGACCTGGCCTTCGAGACGCTGACGCTGCCGGACGACCCGGCGCAGTTCCTGGTCACCTTCCACCCGGCGCCGGGATCGCCTTCCGCGGACGCCCTGCGCCTGCTGGCGTCGTGGTCCGCGCCCCGGGAGACCCCGGCCCGCACCGCGGACGCGCCCAACGCCCAGGACATGCAGGACACGCAGGACACCCACGGCACCCGCGACACCCACGACATTCCTGGAGCGTGAGCTAGAGAGCTCTAGAGAGCTCTAGAGAGCTAGAGAGCTAGAGCTAGAGCTTGAGCTGCAAGACGGCCGCGTCGCGCTCCCGCCGGTAGCCCAGGGCTTCGTTGACGGCCCGCATCGGTGTGTTGGCGTCGGCCACGGTCGTCCGTACGGCCCTCAGCGCCGGGTACCGGGCGGCCGCCTGCGCCAGCATGCGCAGCTTCACCGCGCGGCCGAGGCCGTGGCCGCGGTGGGCGGGGACGACGACCGTGTCGTACTGGAGCGCGCAGGGGCCCGCCGGGTCGGGGAGGACCAGTTCGGTGTAGGCGGCCACCTCGCCGGCGGGGGTGACCGCCGCGACCGTGGTGAGCTCGCCGCCGCGGTCCAGGACGAGCCGGTGCGCGGCGTGCAGGCGCGGCGCCGTCCAGGCCTGGATCCGCTCGTCCAGCCCGCCGCTCGGTGCGTCCTCCATGGCCCCGTGGGCCAGCGCGGCCGCCCCCGCCCACGCGTCCGGGACCAGGCCGTGCCAGACCAGCAGCTCGTAGCCGGGCGTGGCCGGGACCCGGATGCCGGCCGCGTCGGCGGGCACCTCCCCTACGTACCAGCCCAGCGGCAGGACGCTCTCGAAGCCGAGGCCCTGCGCGAAGGCGTGCCCGGGGCCGCCGAGGTCGGTCGTGGTGGCGACCGAGGTCCGGCCCTGGCCGAGCAGTTCCTCACGGACCCGCTGCCACAGGGCCGTGCCCACGCCCCGCCGGCGCGCGTCCGGGCGTACGGCCATGACGTCGAGGAAGGCGGTGTGGGTGTTGCCCTCGTCGGTGAACAGGAGCAGGGAGGCGATCCCCTCGCCGTCGCCGGCCGCCCAATTCACGAAGCGGCCCCGGGCCCCGGGCACCCGCAGCCGCCCGGCGATCTCGGTGCGGCCCGGCGCGGGCACGCCCGGCAAGTCCGCGGCCTGTGCGGCGACCAGCACGGCCCACCAGTCGTCCACCTCGGTGTCGGTCGGGGGTACGGACAGCGCTCGGATCCTCATACCCCGAGCCTAGGGGCGGGTCCGGGCCGCCGCTGAGGGGTTTTCCACCACCGCCACCGTGACCCGGCCCAGGCCCTGGCCCCGCCCCCGCCCCGGCCCCGGCGGCGCGCCACCGCCCCCGCCGGTCGCCGCCACGCACGCGGCGAAAAAGGCGGACGGCGCGCAACCCCGTGGGGTTGCGCGCCGTCCGCCGGATGTGTCCCGCCGTCAGGAGGCCGCGCCGGCCTTCCAGTCGGCCCAGCTCATGTTCCAGCCGTTGAGGCCGTTGTCCGGTGTGATGGTCTTGTCCGGGGAGTTCACCACGGTGACCACGTCGCCGATGAGCGAGTTGTCGTAGAACCAGGCGGCGGGCTGGTTCGGGTCGCCCGCGCCCTTGGCGTCGTTCAGACCGACACAGCCGTGGCTGGTGTTGACGCTGCCGAAGATCGAGTCCGATCCCCAGTAGTTGCCGTGGATGAAGGTGCCGGAGGTCGACAGCCGCATCGCGTGCGGGACGTCCTTGATGTCGTACTCGCCCTTGCCCTCACCGTCCTTGAAGCCGACGGTGGCGCCGTCCATCCGGGTCTCCTTGAACTTCTCGGAGATCACCATCTGGCCGTTGTAGGTCGGGTTCTCCGGGGAGCCCGCCGAGATCGGGATGGTCTTGAGGACCGCGCCGTCCCGGGTGACCGTCATCTTCTTGGTCTTCGCGTCGACCGTGGAGACCTGGCTGCGGCCGATCTTGAAGGTGACGGTCTTGCTCTGGACGCCCTGGACGCCGGGAGCACCCTGCACGCCCTCCAGCGCCAGCTTCAGCGTGACGGTGGAGTTCGCCTGCCAGTACTGCTCCGGGCGGAAGTCCAGACGCTGCGCGCCGAACCAGTGGCCCACGACCTCCTGTCCGCTGCTGGAGGAGACGGAGATGGCCGACTGCACGGCCTTGCGGTCCTTGATCGGCTTGTTGAAGGTGATCGAGACCGGCATGCCCACACCGACGGTCTGGCCCTCGTCCGGGATGAACGAGCCGACGAAGCTGTTCTCCGGGGAGATGGTGGTGAAGGAGGCGTTCTCGTGCGCCTCGCGGCCGTCGGCGTCCTTGGCGGTCGCCGACAGGGCGTACTTGGTCGAGCGCTTCAGCGCGGCGTCCGGCTTCCAGCTCTTGCCGTCCGCGGCGATCTTGCCTGCCACGGCCGTGCCCTCGGGGCTCTTCAGCTCCACCTGCGTCAGGGTGCCGTCACTGACGGCGACGTTCGTCGCGTCGTTCAGGCCGACGTTGGTCGCGCCGTCCTTCGGGGTGATGGTTATTCGGGCCTTGGAGGTGTCCTTGGCCGCGGCCGCGTCGACATCCGCCTGGGACTTGCTGCTCTCGCCGCTGCCCTTCGGCTGTCCACCCCCGTCGTTGCACGCCGAGAGCACCAGTACACCGCCGAGCACGGCGGATACGGCCACCAGGGACCTTCTCCGCCGCTTGCTGTCCGTCCTCACACGCCACTCCATCGTTGCCGGAAACCCCGGGGCTGCCGTCCCGGGACTGGCCGGGCAGGGGGACACCGCCCCCCTGCCCCGCCCTGACAACGCGTTAACGGCGCGGATCGGTTCCACATTCCGTTGGGATGTGGGCCACCACACGGTCAGGCGTTGTCGGTTTCTTCGTCGAAGGCCCCATCTTCCTCGTCGAGGTCCCACTCCATGGACTCGGGGTCGTATTCCACCGGCTCACTGCTCCAGGAGGCCTGCGCCAGCTCGACGCCCGGGATCTCCGCGACCAGGTCAGTGGGGTCGACCAGGTAGGCCAGGGCCTCCGACTCGTCCTCCCGGACGGCGGACTCGGCGTGGCCGCGCTCCTCGTCCGGCATGAACTCGTCGGCCTTGATGTGCGCGAGGGCGGCTCCGGTGAGCGCCCGGGGATCCGGCACCTCCAGCACCAAATCCACCCGAAGCCGTACGTATCGTGATGTCTCAGTAGGGTTCATACGACGGAGAGTAAGCCCGCGGAACCCCCGGCTTTCCCACGACCCGCCCCTTTCCGTAGCATCACCGCACACGGCCAATTCGCTGCTGCCACAAGGGGGATCGCACCGTGTCCGCACGCCGACCGCTGCTCACCGCTCTCGGAGCGAGCACCCTTCTCGCCGCCCTCTGGTTCGTCCCCTCGGCCAACGCCACCGCACCAGGGCTCGGGGTGGGTGACGCTGCCGTGCCCGCGGCCGCCGACAGCGGCCGGACGGCCACCCTGACCTCCCTGCACACGCAGGCCCGGCCCGGGGTCCTGTCGGAGGCCGAGGCGGAGGTTGAGGCGGAGACGGACGCCCGGCCGGCGCCCCTCACCCTCGCGAACACCGGTTCCGTCGACACCACCCCCTACCTCATGGGCGGTGCGCTCTGCCTCGGCGTGGGGGCCGGCTGCGTCGCCTTCTCCGTACGCCGCTCCCGCGCCCTGTAGAGCGCGCGGCGGGGCGCGCCGGACCGGGCGCCGCGAACGCCCGCAGGGCCGGCCCGGTGACGGGACGGCCCTGCGGCGTACATCCGGTGGGTCAGGCGAGCGGGCCCGTGACCCCTTCCACCGCGGCGACCAGAGCACCCGTACGGATGAATTCCTCCGCGGCGGCCAGGTCGGGGGCGAGGAAACGGTCCGGCCCCGGGCCCTGCACACCGGCCGCACGGGCGGCCTCGATCGCGGCCAGGCTGGCCGGAGCAGCCGTGAGCCCGTGGCGCAGTTCGATGGCGCGGGTGGCCGCGTACAGCTCGATGGCGATGATCCGGGTCAGGTTGTCGACGGCGGTGCGCAGCTTGCGGGCGGCCGACCAGCCCATGGAGACGTGGTCCTCCTGCATGGCGGAGGAGGGGATCGAGTCGGCGGAGGCGGGAACCGCGAGCCGCTTCATCTCGCTGACCAGGGCGGCCTGCGTGTACTGCGCGATCATCAGCCCGGAGTCCACGCCGGCGTCGTCCGCGAGGAAGGGCGGCAGGCCGTGGCTGCGGTTCTTGTCGAGGAGCCGGTCGGTGCGGCGCTCGGCGATGGAGCCGAGGTCCGCGGCCGCGATGGCCAGGAAGTCCAGTACGTAGGCGACCGGCGCGCCGTGGAAGTTGCCGTTCGACTCGACGCGGCCGTCGGGCAGGACCACCGGGTTGTCCACGGCGGCGGCGAGCTCGCGGGAGGCCACCAGGGCGGCGTGCGCCATGGTGTCGCGGCCGGCGCCGGCCACCTGGGGGGCGCAGCGCACGGAGTAGGCGTCCTGCACGCGGGGCGCGGACTCCTCCTGGAAGTGCCCGGTGAGCCCGGAGCCGTTCAGTACCGCGGCCATGTTCGCGGCGGAGGCGCCCTGGCCGGGGTGGGGGCGGATGGCGTGCAGCTCGGGCGCGAGGACCTTCTCGGTGCCGAGCAGCGCCTCCAGCGTCAGCGCGGCGGTGATGTCGGCGCTGGTGTAGAGCTTGCCGAGGTCGGCGAGGGCCATGACCAGCATGCCGAGCATGCCGTCGGTGCCGTTGAGGAGGGCCAGGCCCTCCTTCTCGCGGAGCACGACGGGCTCGATGCCGGCCTCGGCGAGCAGCTCGCCGGCGGGGCGGACGGTTCCGTCCGGGCCCTGCGCGTCGCCCTCGCCCATCAGCGCGAGCGCGCAGTGGGACAGCGGGGCGAGGTCGCCGGAGCAGCCGAGGGAGCCGTACTCGTGGACGACGGGGGTGATCCCGGCATTGAGCACGTCGGCCATGGTCTGGGCGACGGAGGGCCGTACGCCGGTGTGCCCGGAGGCGACGGTCTTGAGGCGGAGGAACATCAGCGCGCGGACGACCTCCCGCTCGACGCGCGGCCCCATGCCGGCGGCGTGCGAGCGGACGATGTTGCGCTGGAGCTGTGCGCGCAGCTCGGGGCTGATGTGGCGGGAGGCGAGGGCGCCGAAGCCGGTGGACACCCCGTAGACGGGCTCGGGCTTGGCGGCGAGCGCGTCGACGATCTCCCGGGCGCGGGCGAGCGCGTCGAGCGCCTCGCCGGACAGCTCGACCCGCGCGTTGCCGCGGGCCACGGCGATGACGTCCTCGGCGGTGGTACCGGACGTCCCCACCACGACAGTGTGCATATCCATATTCAGCACCCTACGGATTGAATCGCTTCATGTCACTAGCCGAATGTGTCACGAGTCAGCCTGTGGAGGACCCCTTACCCTTCCACCGGCATCGGTGCGCACCCACCACCCGGCGCGGGCGGTCGTACGCCGCTGCTACCCGCGGCCGCGGAAGCGCCGGCGTTCGCCCGAGGCGGCGGCCTGGGCCGCGTCGGCGAGGCGCACCACGGCGGTGTCCCGGCCGGCCACCACCGGCTTCGGCGAGCGCGCGGCCTTCGCCTTGTACTGGGCGGCGTCCGCCAGCCGGAACAGCCGCCGGGAGGACTTCACCAGGCCGATCGGGTCCCCGGTGGAGGCGACCCCGCAGGCCACGCCCTCACCCAGCTCCAGCTCGGCGGCCCGGGCGCAGAGCTCCTCGGTGACCCGCACCACCTCGTCCGCCGTCGGACCCACCCCCACCAGGCAGAATTCGTCACCGCCCAGGCGCGCCACCAGCGCCCCGGGCAGCATGGCCCCGCACAGGCTCAGGACCGACCCGAACCGCTCCAGCAACCGGTCGCCCATGGCGTGGCCCAGGGTGTCGTTGACCCGCTTGAGGCCGTTGAGGTCGCAGACCACGAGGCTGACGACGGCCCCGGTCCGCCGGTGCTCCTCCAGCGCCTCGTCCAGCCGCATGTCGACCGCCCGCCGGTTCGCGAGGCCGGTCAGCGGATCGGTGAAGGCCAGGCGCCGGGCCTCCGCCAGCCGCTCGCTCTGGGCGAGCCCCGCCGCCACCACGGCCGCGAGCACGGTGGCGAACTCGGCGTCGTCCTCGTCGAAGTCGGGCAGGCCCTCGTCCCGGGCGATGTACAGCTCTCCCCAGGCGCGCCCGCTGAGCACGATGGGCGCCACCACGCAGGTGCCGCGACCGCGCCGGCGCAGGGCCTCCCCGCGCCGGCCCGGCCGGTCGCCGACGGCGCTCTCCACCCAGGCGTGCGGGCCGCCGCCGCCCGCCCAGCGCTCGTGCAGGAATTCGGTGACTTCGGGGAAGTCGTGCACGGGGTAGGACTCGTCGTCGGGGAACTCCTCCTCCCCCGCCCGGCGCTCGCCTTCGTTCACGAGCACCCGCAGGCGCCCCCGTTCGCGTTCCCACGCGGAGATCGCGGCGAAGGAGCCGTCCAGCGCCACCCGCGCCCCCCGCGCGGCCGCCCGCACACTGTCCCGCGGCGCGCACGCCGCGGCCATCGCCTGTGCGAGGCACACCACGGCTCGCAGCCGCCCGTCAACTCCCATCACCCCAGGCTAAGCACTTTTATCCGATTTAGTGACAATTGGCGCGCCATTCGCCGCCATCAAGATCACAAACCTGGGCTCCGGAGCCGCTAGTGGCCGGGCCAGTTCGGCTTGCGCTTCTCGTTGAAGGCCGCCACGCCCTCCGCCCGGTCGCCCGAGAAGGCCACCGTCCGCCAGGCCGCGTCCTCGACCTCCAGCCCGGCCGCCAGGTCCATCCCGTGCCCCAGCCGCAGCGCCCGCTTGGCCGCCCGCAGCCCCACCGGGGAGTTCGCCGCCATCCGCGAGGCCAGCGCCAGCGCCTCGGCCGTGTCCCGTCCCGCGGCGACCACCGAGTCCACCAGCCCCAGGGACAGCGCCTCGGCCGCCCCCACCCGGCGCGCCGTGAAGATCAGCTCGGCCGCCCGGGCCGCACCCACCCGGCGCGGCAGCAGCTGGGTGCCCCCGCCGCCGGGGATCACGCCCACCGAGACCTCGGGCAGGCCCACCACGGCCGTCTCGTCCGCCACGATCACATCGCAGGCCAGGGCCAGCTCGAAGCCGCCGCCGAGCGCGAAGCCGTGCACCGCCGCGATCGTCGGCACCGGCAGCTCCAGTACGCCCCCGTACGCGCCCCGCGTGGTCGGCCGCTGCCGCACCAGCTCGGCGTCCGACAGGGAATTGCGCTCCTTGAGGTCCGCCCCGACGCAAAAGGCCCGCTCCGCGGTCGAGGACAGCACCACCACCCGCACCGAGTCGTCCGCGGCGAGCGAGGCGCAAGCCGCTCCGATGGCGCGGGCCATCTGCGTCGACACCGCGTTCATGGCCTTGGGGCGGTCCAGGACCAGCTCCGCGACCCCGCCCTCGTGCCGACGTACCGCCACGAACTGCGACTCGGACTGCGACACGACAGGACCCTCCCGGTTAACGAACGTTACCCGGGGATCTTAGGCGTCCGCCGCGTGAGCGACCAGGGCTCCACGACACCCAGCCCGCGCACCGGCCGCTGCCACATCGGCTGGAGCGCGAAGCGGTACCCGCCGCCGCCCTCCTGCGACTCGGCCTCCTTCTCCGACACCGGGGCGGCGCCCATGCGGCCCAGCTCCTCGGCCATCGCACCGTCCACCAGGACCGCGTCCTTCGGCGCTATCGAGGTCAGCCTGCTCGCCAGGTTCACCGTCGTCCCGAACACGTCGCCCATCCGGGTCGTCACCGTGCCGAAGGCGATCCCCACCCGCAGCTCGGGCATCTGGGGATCGGCCTCCATCGTCTCGATGAGCCGCAGCGCGATCTCCGCCGCCGTCGCCGCGTCGTCCGCCGCGTACAGGACCTCGTCGCCCAGCGTCTTGATCAGCCGGCCGCCGTGCGCGGCCACCAGGTCCGCCGCCGTCGTCTCGAAGGCCTCGACCAGCTCGCCGAGCTCCTCCTCCTCCAGCCGCCGGGTCAGACGGGTGAAGCCCACCAGGTCGGCGAAGCCCACCGCGAGCCGCCGGTCGACCATCTCCTCGTCGTCCGCCACCTGCACCACGCGCCCCGTCGCCGCCGCCAGCTGGCGGCGCCACACGTAGACGAGGAACTCCTCCAGTTCCGGGAGCAACAGCTCCACCAGGGGGTACGTGACCTCCGTACGGGTCATCCCCGGCTCCGGCGGCTCCGTCAGGCCCTCCAGGAAGGAGTCGATCTGCCACTCCGCCAGCCGCGCCGTGGTCTGCCCGGTGGAGCGCGCCACCTGCACCGCCATCGGCTCGGACAGCAGCCCGGCCTCCACCAGGCCCGCGAGCCGGCGCAGCGCCAGCACGTCCGCCTCCGTCAGGGCCTTGGCCTGCCCGATGTCCGCGAATCCCATGGCCCGCCAGAAGCGGGACGCCAGCTCCATCGAGACGCCCGCGCTGCGGGCGGCCTGGAAGGGGGTGTAGCGGCGCTCGGCGCCGAGGATCAGCTGCTCCAGCCGGATCGCGAGGGGGTCGGCGGTCGGCTGCGCCGTGTGGTCCACCTCGTGGTGCGGGGTGTGCTGGCCGCGCCCGATCGGGGTGCCGGGACCGGAGGGCCCCGGGGCGGACGCGCTGGACGTAGGGTCGTCGACGGTCAAGGGCCGCCTCCTGTCCATTTCCGTGCGCACTGCCTGCCGAACCGGGTGATCACCAGGAGTACCGGGATCGCCTAAACCATACGGCAGGTGTGCCGTAGCTCACTCCCCCTCCCCGCCATTGCGGCCCGGTCCGGCCGCGGGGCGCCTCCTGCCGGACCCGGGTGGTCCCTACGGGCCCGGGAACGCCCGTACCTCGCGTTTCCTGCGCGCGTTCCCCCGCCCGCTCCGGCGCCTGCCCCGGCGGCGCCCCTCCGACTCGTCCGCGGGGCGGGTTTTCTCGCACGGAGCGGGCGTGAGGGGCGGCCGCGCGGCGGGCGGGGGCACGGGGGCGCGGCGGGCGGGGGCCGGGGTCAGTGGACGGAACGCAGGTGGACCACGTCACCCGCGCCCACCGCCTCGTGCGTCTCCTCGGCCGTACGGATCACCAGTCGCCCGTCGGTGTCGATCGCTTCGGCCGTTCCGGTGAGCGTGCGGCCGCCGGGCAGCTCCGCGCGGACGTGGCGGCCGAGGGTGGCGCAGCCCGCCGCGTAGGTCTCCTGCAGGGCGCTCGCGGCCGGATCGCCGCCGCAGGCGCGCCAGTTCCCGTACCACTGCTCCAGGGAGCGCAGTACGGCCCGCAGCAGCGGGTCGCGGTCGGTCACGGTGGCCTTGGCCAGCGCCAGCGACCCGGCGGCCGGCACCGGCAGCTCGTCCTCGGTCAGGGTGACGTTGAGCCCGATCCCGATCACGACGCCGTCGGCCACCCGCTCGGCGAGGATCCCGCCGGCCTTGCGCTCCTCGCCGTCCACGGCCACCAGCAGGTCGTTGGGCCATTTGAGCGCGGTGTCCACGCCCGCGGCCCGGGACAGCCCCGTCGCGGTGGCCACCCCGGCCAGCAGGGTCAGCCACCCCCACCGCTCCTGCGGCACCGCGTCGCCCGGCTTGAGCAGGACGGAGAAGAACAGTCCGGACCGGGCCGGCGCGACCCAGCTCCGGTCGAGCCGACCGCGCCCGGCGGTCTGCTCCTCGGCGACGAGCACGGCCCCCTCGGGCAGGTGCGCGGCCCGCCCCGCGAGGTCGCTGTTGGTGGAGCCCGTGGAGGACACGACCTCCAGGGAGGACCACAGTCCCCCCTCGGTGACCAGGGCCCGCCGCAGGCCGGCGGCGTTCAGCGGCGGGCGGTCCAGACTGGACCAGCGTCCGGCGGAAGCTCCCGTTGATGCATCTGAAGGCGTCATGCAAGCCACAGTAGGTGTGTCAAACGCCGCACTGCCGAGCGCCATGCCCGCCGATACGCTACGCACCAGTAGCCAGCAGTAGTCAATCAATTGACCAGGCCGTTGACACCACGCAGGGAGCCGCGACCCCGATGTCACAACCGTCAGAGCCGATCGACATGCACACCACCGCGGGCAAGATCGCGGATCTGCAGCGCCGCATCGACGAAGCCACCCACGCCGGATCCGCGCGTGCCGTGGAGAAGCAGCACGCCAAGGGCAAGCTGACGGCGCGTGAGCGGGTTGCCCTGCTGCTGGACGAAGGGTCCTTCGTCGAGCTGGACGAGTTCGCCCGGCACCGCTCCACCAACTTCGGACTGGAGAAGACCCGCCCCTACGGCGACGGCGTCGTCACCGGCTACGGCACGGTGGACGGCCGCCCGGTGGCGGTGTTCTCGCAGGACTTCACCGTCTTCGGCGGCGCCCTCGGCGAGGTCTACGGCCAGAAGATCATCAAGGTCATGGACTTCGCCCTGAAGACCGGCTGCCCGGTCGTCGGCATCAACGACTCCGGCGGCGCCCGCATCCAGGAAGGCGTCAGCGCGCTGGGCATGTACGGCGAGATCTTCCGCCGCAACGTCCACGCCTCCGGCGTGATCCCGCAGATCAGCCTCGTCGTCGGGCCCTGCGCGGGCGGCGCCGTCTACTCGCCCGCCATCACCGACTTCACGGTCATGGTCGACCAGACCTCGCACATGTTCATCACCGGCCCCGACGTCATCAAGACGGTCACCGGCGAGGACGTGGGCTTCGAGGAGCTGGGCGGTGCGCGCACGCACAACAGCACGTCCGGCGTCGCGCACCACATGGCGGGTGACGAGAAGGACGCCATCGAGTACGTGAAGTCCCTCCTGGCGTACCTGCCGTCGAACAACCTCGCCGAGGCGCCCGCCTTCCCGGAGGAGGCCGACACCGAGGTCACCGACGCCGACCGGGAGCTCGACGTACTGATCCCGGACAGTGCGAACCAGCCGTACGACATGCACACTGTTATTGAGCACGTGCTGGACGACGCGGAGTTCCTGGAGACGCAGTCGCTCTTCGCGCCGAACATCCTCACCGGTTTCGGCCGGGTCGAGGGACACCCGGTGGGCATCGTCGCCAACCAGCCGATGCAGTTCGCCGGCTGCCTGGACATCGACGCCTCGGAGAAGGCGGCACGGTTCGTCCGGACCTGCGACGCCTTCAACATCCCGGTGCTGACCTTCGTGGACGTCCCGGGCTTCCTGCCGGGTACGGACCAGGAGTACAACGGGATCATCCGGCGCGGGGCCAAGCTGATCTACGCGTACGCGGAGGCCACCGTGCCCCTCATCACCGTCATCACCCGCAAGGCTTTCGGCGGCGCGTACGACGTCATGGGCTCCAAGCACCTCGGCGCGGACCTCAACCTGGCCTGGCCGACCGCGCAGATCGCCGTCATGGGCGCTCAAGGCGCGGTGAACATCCTGCACCGGCGCACGATCGCGCAAACGGCTCCCGAGGAGCTGGAGGACACCCGCGCCCGGCTGATCACCGAGTACGAGGACGCGCTGTTGAACCCGTACACGGCCGCCGAGCGCGGTTACATCGACGCGGTGACCATGCCGTCCGAGACGCGGGCGCACGTGGTCAAGGGGCTGCGGCAACTGCGCACCAAGCGGGAGTCCCTGCCGCCGAAGAAGCACGGCAACATCCCGCTCTAGGAGGTCGGTCCTGTGGTGATCAAGGTCGTCAAGGGGAATCCCACCGCGGAGGAGCTGGCCGCCGCACTGGCAGTGGTCCAGGCGCGCGCGGCGGCGCTGGCCGCCGTGCCGTCGGAGCCGCCGCCGGTGCCCGACGAGTGGTCGACGCCGGCCCGGGTGGCCCGGCACCGGCTGCGGACGCCGGGTCCGCGCGCGTGGGGCCGTACGTACTGGCCGGGCTAGCCGTCACCCCGCCACCTCCTGCGGGCGCTTGTGCGAGGCCCGGGGAGAGGATGACGTGAACGGGGGGTGGCGCCTGAGTACGGGTACTCAGGCGCCACCCCCTTGCCGGGGTCAGGATCGGAGCATGCTGTGGTCCGATCCCGAGAACGAGCCCCCGAAGGACATGCGCGACGCGCAGGCGATGGTGCGGCGGATGACCCTGGTGCTCGCCCTCGCCATGCTCGTCGTCGTGTACGTGCTGGGCGTGGGCTTCTGAGGGGACGGCCCGGGGGCCCGGGGTGCCTTCGGCGGATCCGGCGTGTCCCCGGCGTGCCCCGGGAGGGACGCCGCGGGCGCGTGGCGCGGCGCCCGCGTCCCCCGTCCGGGCGGTCTGCGGCAGGATCCGGTGCCCCCCTACGATGGGCCCATGACCGTCACCCCGCTGCCCGCAAACGGCCGCAAGCTCGTCCTCGCGTCCGCCTCCCCCGCCCGGCTGAACCTGCTGCGGCAGGCCGGGCTCGCCCCGCACGTGATCGTCAGCGGCTTCGACGAGGACACGCTGGCGCACGACGAGCCGGCCGGGCTGGCGCTGGCGCTGGCCGAGGCCAAGGCCGGGGTCGTGGCGGCCCTGGACGAGGCGGCGGGCGCCCTGGTGATCGGCTGCGACTCGGTGCTGGAGCTGGACGGCGAGGCGCTGGGCAAGCCCGTGGACGCCGCCGATGCCACCGCACGCTGGAAGTCCATGCGCGGGCGGGCGGGCGTGCTGCGTACGGGGCACTGCGTGATCGACACGGCAGGCGGCCGCCAGGTCTCGGCGACGGCTTCCACGACGGTCCGCTTCGGCGAACCGACGGACGCGGAGGTCGCGGCGTACGTGGCGAGCGGCGAACCGCTGCACGTAGCGGGGGCGTTCACGCTGGACGGGCTGTCGGCGCCGTTCATCGAGGGCATCGACGGGGACCCCGGCAACGTGATCGGGCTGTCGCTGCCGCTGCTGCGCTCCCTGCTGGGGGAACTGGGCGTGTCCATCACGGATTTGTGGGCGTGAGCTCCCGGTACGGCGACGGGGCGGCGTAGAGCATCAGGGTCAGGACCAGGAGACACAGGATCAGCATCATCACCGCGAAGGCGCCCCAGCCGACCAGGGCGACGGCGAGGATGCCGAGGACCCCGTGGGTGACGGCGGCGGCGACGAGCACGATGCGCGCGAAGGTGCCGGGGGCCCGGTCGCGGAGCGCCGACAGGGCGGCGAGCACGGCGCACAGCAGCAGGAAGGCCCCGATGCCCGCTCCGAGGACGTAGGTCGCCTTGGACATGACATCCGGATCGCTGCCCGCGATCGCCATCGACTGGTTCGCGGTGGTCGCGCCGAGCACGATGTGGACGAGCACCAGCACCGCCGCTTCCGCGACGAGCACGATCGCGGCCAGTGCGGCCACGAGTCTGCGCAGCACCACGCCCCCCCCACTCGTCACAAGCCTGTTCGACGCCTGGAGGCTACTAACGGGTAAACCTGCGGACAAGGGGTGCGGGCCGCTTCGTTACGGTAGGCACCCCAGGATGGCGATCACGCAAAGAAAACGTGGGCCGTTCGTAGGGACTCGACAAAGAATCGCCCGGGGCCGCTGACCCGCCGCACAGAGACCTTCGCTACACGGGAGGGCTAATGTGCAGTCGGGGATCCCCCTGACCTGGGGCGCCACAAGGGTTTCTTCGCCTCGAGGTGGACTCGAATCACACTCCGTGTGGGCAAGGTCACCTCTGGATAAGGGTCGAAAGGCCGTGTGGGCTGTCCCTAAACTCAGCTTGTTTCAAGGAGGGAGCCATCGTGCGCAAGGTGCTCATCGCCAACCGTGGCGAAATCGCTGTCCGCGTTGCTCGGGCCTGCCGGGATGCCGGGATCGCGAGCGTAGCCGTCTACGCCGATCCGGACCGGGACGCTCTGCACGTCCGCGCGGCCGACGAAGCTTTCGCGTTGGGCGGTGACACCCCGGCCGCCAGCTACCTGGACATCTCCAAGGTCCTGCAGGCCGCAGCCGATTCCGGTGCGGACGCCATCCACCCCGGATACGGCTTCCTCTCCGAGAACGCCGACTTCGCGCAGGCTGTCATCGACGCGGGCCTGATCTGGATCGGCCCGCCGCCGCAGGCGATCCGCGACCTCGGCGACAAGGTGGCCGCCCGCCACATCGCCCAGCGGGCCGGCGCGCCCCTGGTGGCCGGCACCCCGGACCCCGTCTCGGGGGCCGAGGAGGTCGTCGCCTTCGCCAAGGAACACGGTCTGCCCATCGCCATCAAGGCGGCCTTCGGCGGCGGCGGCCGCGGCCTGAAGGTCGCCCGTACGCTCGAAGAGGTGCCCGAGCTCTACGACTCCGCCGTCCGCGAGGCCGTCGCCGCCTTCGGGCGCGGCGAGTGCTTCGTCGAGCGCTACCTCGACAAGCCCCGCCACGTCGAGACCCAGTGCCTGGCGGACTCGCACGGCAACGTCGTCGTCGTCTCCACCCGCGACTGCTCGCTCCAGCGCCGCCACCAGAAGCTCGTCGAGGAGGCGCCCGCGCCCTTCCTGAGCGAGGCCCAGAACGCCGAGCTCTACGCCGCTTCCAAGGCCATCCTCAGGGAAGCCGGCTACGTCGGCGCCGGCACCGTGGAGTTCCTCGTCTCCGCCGACGGCCTCATCTCCTTCCTGGAGGTCAACACCCGTCTCCAGGTCGAGCACCCGGTGACCGAAGAGGTCTCCGGCATCGACCTGGTCCGCGAGATGTTCCGCATCGCCGACGGCGAGGAGCTCGGCTACGGCGACCCCGTCCTGCGCGGTCACTCCATCGAGTTCCGCATCAACGGCGAGGACCCGGGCCGCGGCTTCCTGCCCGCCCCCGGCACCGTCACCCGCTTCGCCCCGCCCACGGGCCCGGGTGTCCGCCTGGACGCCGGCGTCGAGTCCGGCTCCGTCATCGGACCCGCCTGGGACTCCCTCCTGGCCAAGCTCATCGTCACCGGCGCCACCCGCCGGCAGGCCCTGGAGCGCGCCGCCCGGGCGCTCGCCGAGTTCGAGATCGAGGGCATGGCCACGGCCGTCCCCTTCCACCGCGCCGTCGTCACCGACCCGGCCTTCGCACCGGCGGAGGGGCCCTTCACGGTCCACACCCGCTGGATCGAGACCGAGTTCGTGAACGAGATCCCGGCCTTCACGGCTCCGGCCGCCGAGGACAACGAGGACGAGCCGGGCCGCGAGACGGTCGTCGTCGAGGTCGGCGGCAAGCGCCTGGAGGTCTCGCTGCCCTCCTCGCTCGGCATGACGCTGGCCCGTACGGCGGCCGCCGGCGGTGCCAAGCCCAAGCGGCGCGCTGCCAAGAAGTCCGGCCCCGCCGCCTCGGGCGACACCCTGGCCTCCCCGATGCAGGGCACCATCGTCAAGGTCGCCGTCGAGGAGGGCCAGCAGGTCACCGAGGGCGAACTCATCGTCGTACTCGAAGCGATGAAGATGGAGCAGCCGCTGAACGCGCACCGCTCCGGCACCATCGTCGGCCTCACCGCCGAGGTCGGCGCGTCCCTCACCTCCGGCGCGACGATCTGCGAGATCAAGGACTGACGCCTGGGTCGCACACGCGAACGCCGGCGGGGCTGCACGAGCAGCCCCGCCGGCGTTTTCCTCCGGCGGGCGTTTTCCTCCGGGCGGGCCGCCCGGGGCGCGGACCCGGGACGCCTCTACCGGCGCCGCATGTCCGCCACCCTCGCCCGCTCGCCGGCCTGCTGCTCCAGCATCGAGGCGGGCGCGCTGCGGAGCTGGGCGGTGGGGGCCCCGCGGCGCTGGACCGGCAGGGGGGACTCCCGCCGGGGCCGGCGTCCCTGCATACCGTCGACCGCGCCGGCCGCGGCCGCGCCGGCGACCGTGATCTGGACCCCCTGGTCCGCCAGCGCCTGGAGCTCCGTCGCCGCGCGGTCGTCGTGCGGTGGGGGTTCGTCCGTCACCAGGCGGGTCATCACGTCCGTCGGCACCGTCTGGAACATGGTGTCCGTGCCGAGCTTCGTGTGGTCGGCCAGGACGACCACCTCCGCCGCTGCCTGGACGAGGGCCCGGTCCACGCTCGCGCTGAGCATGTTGGAAGTCGAAAGGCCCCGCTCCGCCGTCAGGCCGCTGCCCGAGAGGAAGGCGCGGGAGACCCGCAGCCCCTGGAGGGACTGCTCGGCTCCGCTGCCCACGAGGGCGTAGTTGGACCCGCGCAGGGTGCCGCCGGTCATCACCACCTCCACCCGGTTGGCGTGCGCCAGGGCCTGGGCGACGAGCAGCGAGTTGGTGACGACGGTCAGGCCGGGCACCCGGGCGAGCCGGCGGGCCAGCTCCTGGGTCGTGGTGCCCGCGCCGACGACGACGGCCTCGCCCTCTTCGACGAGGGAGGCGGCGACATCGGCGATGGCGGTCTTCTCCGCCGTCGCGAGATGGGACTTTTGCGGAAAGCCGGACTCCCGCGTGAAACCGCCCGGCAAGACCGCACCGCCGTGCCGGCGGTCGAGGAGTCCTTCTGCCTCCAGCGCCCGCACGTCCCGCCGTACGGTCACTTCGGAGGTCTGGACGACGCGGGCGAGCTCCCGGAGCGATACCGCTCCGTTGGCCCGCACCATTTCGAGGATCAATTGGCGACGTTCTGCAGCGAACACGAAACTGACAGTAACCCCAACGACCGTCTGCTTTCAGCTCCTTGCGCCGGAATACCGAAGTTGTCCGTAAAGCGGGACGACCAGTGGTATACGCGGCTTGAGAGTTGGGTGAACGTTCGGCCACGGCCGACCGCCCCGCCTCAAAGCCCTTGCGGCGGGCGGCGGTTGGCCGTCCTCAGGCCTCGCCGGCGACCTTGCGCGAGTGCAGCTGGCGGGCCACCTCGGCGATCGAACCGGACAGGGAGGGGTACACGGTGAACGCGTTTGCGATCTGCTCGACCGTCAGGTTGTTGTCGACCGCGATCGAGATGGGGTGGATCAGCTCGCTCGCGCGCGGGGAGACGACCACGCCGCCCACCACGATGCCGGTGCCCGGGCGGCAGAGCAGCTTCACGAAGCCGTCCCGGATGCCCTGCATCTTGGCGCGGGCGTTGCGCAGCAGCGGGAGCTTGACCACACGCGCGTCGATCCTGCCGGCGTCCACGTCGGCCTGGGTGTAGCCGACGGTGGCGATCTCGGGGTCGGTGAAGACGTTCGAGGAGACCGTCTTGAGGTTCAGCGGGGCCACCGCGTCGCCGAGGAAGTGGTACATCGCGATGCGGCCCTGCATGGCCGCGACGGAGGCGAGCGCGAAGACGCCGGTGACGTCGCCGGCCGCGTAGACGCCCGGGGAGGAGGTGCGCGAGACCTTGTCGGTCCAGATGTGCCCGGACTCCTTGAGCCGGACCCCGGACTCCTCCAGGTTCATCCCGGCGGTGTTGGGGACCGCGCCGACCGCCATCAGGCAGTGCGTACCGCTGAGCACCCGGCCGTCGGCGAGCGTGACCTCGACCCGGTCGCCGACGCGCTTGGCGGATTCCGCGCGCGAGCGGCCGATGACGTTCATGCCGCGGCGGCGGAAGACGTCCTCCAGGACGGCGGCGGCGTCGGGGTCCTCGCCCGGCAGCACGCGGTCGCGGGAGGAGACGAGCGTCACCCGGGAGCCGAGGGCCTGGTAGGCGCCGGCGAACTCGGCGCCGGTCACACCGGAGCCGACCACGATGAGCTCCTCGGGGAGCTCCTCCAGGTCGTAGACCTGGGTCCAGTTGAGGATGCGCTCGCCGTCGGGCATCGCGTCCGGGATCTCCCGGGGGTGTCCGCCGGTGGCGATCAGCACGGCGTCCGCGGTCAGGATCGTTTCCGACCCGTCGGCGGCCGTGACGATGACGTCCCGGGTGCCGTCGATGCCCTGGGGGCCGCCGAGCTTGCCGCGGCCGCGCATCACGCGGGCGCCGGCCCGGGTGACGGAGGCGGTGATGTCGTGCGACTGGGCGAGGGCCAGGCGCTTGACGCGCCGGTTCACCTTGCCGAGGTCCACGCCGACCACGCGGGCGGCCTGCTCGATGTGCGGGGTGTCGTCCGCCACGACGATGCCCAGCTCTTCGTAGGACGAGTCGAAGGTGGTCATCACCTCGGCGGTCGCGATGAGGGTCTTGGAGGGTACGCAGTCGGTCAGGACGGACGCGCCGCCCAGGCCGTCGCAGTCCACGACGGTCACCTCCGCGCCGAGCTGGGCTCCCACCAGGGCCGCCTCATACCCGCCGGGTCCGCCGCCGATGATCACGATCCGGGTCACGAAAAGTCCGCCTCACGTCTACCGGGCCGGCTGCCGCCCCGTCCGGTGTTCCGGGGGGTCTCCCCGGGGGATGCATTCCGTGCTCCATTGTCCCGCACGCTCCGAGGTGCTTCGCGCCCGGTCCCCGCGCCGGCCTCCATCCGGGCGTACCGGGGCCCCCGCCGTGGCCGGCGAGGGCCGTCCGGCCGCCGGAGCACCGCCACGGCCACCCCTCCCGTACCCTCGACCTCATGTCGCTCTACGCCGCGTACGCCGGCAACCTCGACCCGCGGCTGATGACGCGCCGCGCCCCCCATTCGCCGCTGCGCGGCACGGGCTGGATCAACGACTGGCGGCTGACCTTCGGCGGCGAGCAGATGGGCTGGGAGGGCGCACTCGCCACGGTCGTGGAAGCCCCCCGCCACCAGGTCTTCGTCGCCCTGTACGACATCGCGCCGCTGGACGAGGACTCCATGGACCGCTGGGAGGGCGTCGGGCTCGACATCTACCGCCGGATGCGGGTGCGCGTGCACACGCTGGAGGGCGAGGAGGCGGCCTGGATGTACGTCCTGAACGGCTACGAGGGCGGCCTGCCCTCGGCCCGCTACCTGGGCGAGATCGCCGACGCCGCCGAGTCCGCGGGCGCCCCGCACGACTACGTGATGGAACTGCGCAAGCGTCCCTGCTGATCCCCGCGGGGGACCGCGCGGGCCCCCGGCGGGTCGCGGCGGGCCCTTGGTCGGAAACGACAAGACAACGATCCGAACACCGTGAGCTGTGCCATCTACGCGCGTAGGCACGGAGCGGTTACGCTCGTCGGCGTGAACGCATCTGTTATCGACCCCTTCGCCGCCGCCGACGCCGCAGCCGCCCGCCTGCGCGAGCTGACCGGCGCCGAGACCCACGATGTCGCCCTCGTCATGGGCTCCGGCTGGGCCCCCGCCGCAGAGGCGCTCGGCGCCCCCGAGGCGGAGTTCCCGGTCACCGAGCTGCCCGGCTTCCCGCCGCCCGCCGTCGAGGGCCACGGCGGCAAGATCCGCTCGTACAAGATCGGGGACAAGCGCGCGCTGCTCTTCCTCGGCCGGACCCACTACTACGAGGGCCGCGGCGTCGCCGCCGTCGCCCACGGCGTGCGCACCGCCGTCGCCGCCGGCTGCAAGACCGTCGTCCTGACCAACGGCTGCGGCGGTCTGCGCGAGGGCATGAAGCCCGGCCAGCCCGTCCTGATCAGCGACCACCTCAACCTGACGGCCACCTCGCCGATCGTGGGCGCCAACTTCGTCGACCTCACCGACCTGTACTCGCCGCGCCTGCGCGCGATGTGCAAGGAGATCGACGAGACCCTCGAAGAGGGCGTCTACGTGCAGTTCCCCGGCCCGCACTACGAGACCCCGGCCGAGATCAACATGATCCGTGTCATGGGCGCGGACCTGGTGGGCATGTCCACCGTGCTGGAGGCGATCGCCGCCCGCGAGGCCGGCGCCGAGGTCCTGGGCATCTCCCTGGTCACCAACCTGGCGGCGGGCATCTCCGGCGAGCCGCTGAACCACGAGGAAGTGCTCCAGGCCGGCCGTGACTCGGCCGCGCGCATGGGCACGCTGCTGACCCAGGTCCTCGCCCGCATCTGAGGCACCGGGCGTCCGTACGAGAGCCACGAGAGACAGGCGGAAGTAGTGCAGGAACAGGACGACCTCATCACCCGGGCCCGGGCCTGGCTGGCGGAGGACCCGGACCCGGAGACCGCGGCGGAACTCGCCGGGCTCATCGAGGCGGGCGACACCGCCGAGCTCGCCGACCGCTTCCGCGGCACGCTGCAGTTCGGCACCGCCGGACTGCGCGGCGAGATCGGCGCGGGCCCCATGCGGATGAACCGCTCCGTGGTCATCCGGGCCGCGGCGGGCCTCGCGGCCTACCTCAAGGCCCAGGGCCACGCCGGCGGCCTGGTCGTCGTCGGCTACGACGCGCGCTACAAGTCCGCGGACTTCGCCCGCGACACCGCGGCCGTGATGACCGGCGCCGGGCTGCGTGCGGCCGTCCTGCCCCGTCCGCTGCCGACGCCCGTCCTGGCGTACGCCATAAGGCACCTGGGCGCCGTCGCCGGCGTCGAGGTGACCGCCAGCCACAACCCGCCCCGGGACAACGGCTACAAGGTCTACCTCGGCGACGGCTCGCAGATCGTCTCCCCGGCCGACGCCGACATCGCCGCGGAGATCGGCCGCGTGGACACCCTCGCCTCGGTCCCCCGCCCGGAGTCCGGCTGGGAGGACCTGGGCGACGAGGTCCTGGATGCCTACCTGGCCCGTACGGACCACGTCCTGACGGCCGGCTCCCCCCGGGGCGTGCGGACCGTCTACACGGCCATGCACGGCGTCGGCAAGGACGTCGTCCTGGCGGCCTTCGCCCGCGCCGGCTTCCCCGAGCCGGTCCTGGTCGCCGAGCAGGCCGAACCGGACCCGGCCTTCCCGACGGTGGCCTTCCCCAACCCGGAGGAGCCCGGGGCGATGGACCTGGCCTTCGCCAAGGCCGCACAGGTCCACCCGGACATCGTGATCGCCAACGACCCGGACGCGGACCGCTGCGCGGTGGCCGTCCCGGACGCCTCCTCGGCCTGCGGCTGGCGGATGCTGCGCGGCGACGAGGTCGGCGCGCTGCTGGCCGCCCATCTGGTGGGCAAGGGGGCGCGGGGCGTCTTCGCCGAGTCCATCGTGTCCTCCTCGCTCCTCGGCCGGATCGCGGAGGCCGCGGGCGTCGGCTACGAGGAGACCCTGACGGGCTTCAAGTGGATCGCCCGCGTGCAGGGCCTGCGCTACGGCTATGAGGAGGCCCTCGGCTACTGCGTGGACCCGGAGGGCGTCCGCGACAAGGACGGCGTCACCGCCGCGCTGCTGGTGGCGGAGCTGGCCTCGGAGCTCAAGGAGCAGGGCCGGACCCTGACCGACCTGCTGGACGACCTGGCGGTCACACACGGCCTGCACGCCACCGACCAGCTGTCGGTCCGCGTCTCGGACCTGTCGGTCATCGCCTCGGCGATGGCGCGGCTGCGGGCGCATCCGCCGGTGTCCCTGGCCGGCCTGTCGGTCGTCTCGGCGCAGGACCTGAACCGGGGCACGCAGTCCCTGCCGCCGACGGACGGGCTGCGGTACCACCTGGACGGCGACCACAAGGCCCGGGTGATCGTCCGCCCGTCCGGCACGGAGCCGAAGCTGAAGTGCTACCTGGAAGTGGTGGTCCCGGTGGCCGGCGCCCAGGACCTGCCCTCGGCCCGCACGCGCGGCCAGGAGATCCTGGACGCGATCAAGAAGGACCTGGCCGCCGCGGCAGGCATCTAGCCGCCCGGTCCTTCGTGCGCTCCCCCCGCACGGCTCGGCCCCGGCGCTCTCCCGGCTTCGGGTGAGCCGCTGCGGCCGCACTCCGTCCGTCGGCCTCCTGAGCTCCGGCTCGGGGGGCCGTCGGCGTCTCGCCGGTCCCCGGCGAGGCCGGATACCGACCGCGCCACGCACCGCCGCGGCCGACCGCTCCGCGTCGCGGACCTCGAAGCGCAGGTCATCGCGACGGCCGCGGCCGGACGCGTCGGGTCCCTGCGCCCGGCAGCCGGGCCGCTCACCCGCCCGAGCGGGGGGCGGGCCCGGGCGCGACCCTTGGTCCGGGCCCGCCGCACGCGACTGATCCGGGCCCTCGCACGCGATCCGGCGCCGTCCGGCCACACGCCGTCCGGATCCCGGCGCACCGGCGCGAAAGCCGGGGCGGAGCTCCGTCGCCGGACCGCGCGAGCGCCGTCAGGAAGGGCCGGGGCGGACGATCTCACCCAGCGTCGGCACCGACTCCGGCCGGGAGCGGACCGCCTCCGTGCACTCCCACGTCCGCGGCGGGTCCGCGTCCGGGCCGCCGAGGACCACCGGCCCCGGCCCCGCCGATACCGCCTCGCTGCCCGACAGCGTGCACACGATCTGCGAGAGCGCCACCGGCGGCAGGTCCTCCGGCTTGCGGCTCAGCCGCACCGTGCCCGCCGGGTCCCCCGGCCTCGGCGCGACCGCCGTCAGCCCCGAGGGGACCCCGGTCGTGAAGCCTGCGTCCCGCTCCTCCGCGGACGGTGTCCGCTCCAGCGCCTCCAGCAGCGCCTGCGCGACCAGTGCCACGGGATCGCGCAGGACCCGCTTCTCCGGGACCGGGACCACCCGTTCCACGCCCACCAGCTGCGATCCGCAGACCAGTTCCACCGTGGCCCGGAAGCCCTGCACCCCGTTCTGCCCGGCCGGCAGAGCCGGGGTGTCGCACGAGACCCGGGAAGGCGCCGCGCCCACGTCCACCGGAACGGTCGTCGCCCTGATGCCGCAGCCGGACAGGCCGGCCAGCACCACCAGCGCGGCCAGCGCGGCCAGCGCCACCGGCAGGGTCCTACGCGTCCTGCTCACCCTCGATCACCTTCCCCACGTCCACCGGCAGCCGCAGCGTGAACAGCGCCCCGCCGCCGGGAGCGTTGGCGGCGGTGATGTCACCGCCGTGGATGTGCGCGTTCTCCACGGCGATCGACAGGCCCAGCCCGCTGCCGTCCGACTTCGGCCGCGAGGCACTGGCCTTGTAGAAGCGGTCGAAGACGTGCGGCAGGACCTCTTGCGGGATACCCGGGCCGTTGTCCTGGACGGCGATCACCAGCCACTCCCCCTCCACGGACACCGAGACCCGCACCGGCGAGCCCCCGTGCTTGAGCGCGTTGCCGATCAGGTTGGCGAGGATGACGTCGAGGCGGCGGGGGTCGAGGCGCGCCACGATGCCCCGCTCGGCGTCGAGTTCGACCGCGTCCAGCCAGGCCCGCGCGTCGATGCAGGCCGTCACCTGGTCGGCGACGTTCACGTCGTCCAGCACCAGCCGGGCCGTGCCCGCGTCGAAGCGGGTGACCTCCATCAGGTTCTCCACGAGGTCGTTCAGGCGCCGCGTCTCGCTGACGACCAGCGCCACCGCCGGCGCGATCATCGGGTCGAGGTGGTCGACCTCTTCCTCCAGCACCTCGGCGACAGCCGTCAACGCCGTCAGGGGTGTGCGCAGTTCGTGCGACATGTCCGCGACGAAGCGCCGGCTGGACTCCTCGCGCGCGCTCATGTCGGCGACCTTCTTCTCCAGCGCCTCCGCCGTCTTGTTGAAGGTGTGCGACAGGTCGGCCAGCTCGTCGGTCCCCCGCACGTCCAGCCGGTGGTCGAGCTCGCCCTCGCCGAGCCGGCGCGCCGCGTCGCCGAGCCGCTGCACGGGCTTGAGCACGGTGCGGGCCGCGCCCTGCGCCAGCAGCGCGGAGCCCAGCAGCGCCAGACCGGTCGCGATGGTCAGCGACCAGGCCAGCGCGTTCAGGTCGTCCCGCTCCTGGGCGAGCGACTTGTACATGTAGCCGGTCAGCCCGCCGCCCACGATGCGCGTGCCGCCGACGAGGTACGGGTTGCCGTGCGGCTTGGTCCGCTGCCAGTAGACGTGGTACTCGGAGTCGTTCGCCGCCGTCGTCTTCTGCCGGTCGTCGACCGCGTGCCGCAGGGACTTCGGTACGTCGTCCAGCCCGAAGGCGTCGGGCCCCGCCGCGCCGGACACCTGCCGGTGGTCCTTCAGTTCCTGCACCAGCAGCACGCTGTAGCCGGGGCTGCTGCCCGCCATCAGCTCGGCGGTCCGCTGGATCTCCTCTGCCGTGGGATCGGCGGGGAGCGCGGCGGCCCGGTTCTGCATCTCCTGGCGGAAGTCGCCGAGGGCGGCGTCCTGGGTGCGGGTGAGGACCGCCTCGCGGTTGAGCCAGTACGCGATCCCCGAAGCGGAGACCGCTGCCGTCAGTGCGACCAGGGCGAAGACGACGAGGAGCCGCAGCCGCAGGCTGGTCCAGCGCCGGCCCGCGAGCAGCGCCCGGATCACTGCGGGGAGTCCAGGCGGTACCCGACGCCCCGGACGGTCCGGATCAGGGTGGGCGAGGACGGCACGTCCTCGACCTTGGCGCGCAGCCGCTGCACACACGCGTCGACGAGCCGGGAGTCGCCCAGGTAGTCGTGCTCCCAGACGAGGCGGAGCAACTGCTGGCGGGAGAGGGCCTGTCCGGGACGGCGGCTCAGCTCCAGCAGCAGCCGCAGCTCGGTCGGGGTGAGCTGGAGGTCCTCGCCGTTCTTCGTCACCGTCATGGCGGAGCGGTCGATGACGAGCGAGCCGAAGCTCGCGGAGTCGCTGGACTCGCGCTCGCCGCGGCGCAGTACGGCACGGATGCGGGCGTCGAGGACGCGTCCCTGGACGGGCTTGACGACGTAGTCGTCGGCGCCGGACTCCAGGCCGACGACGACGTCGATGTCGTCGCTGCGCGCGGTGAGCAGGATGATCGGCAGCTGATCGGTGCGGCGGATCCGCCGGCACACCTCGAAACCGTCGATCCCGGGCAGCATCACGTCCAGCACGATCAGATCCGGCCGCTGCTCGCGCAGCAGTTTCAGGCCGTCCTCGCCCGTCGCCGCGGTGGCCACACGGTGGCCCTGGCGGGACAGGGAGAGTTCGAGGGCCGTGCGGATGGCGTCGTCGTCCTCGATCAGCAACAGGAAGGGCACGGGCTCATTCTGTCCCATCGGCCGACGGGAGTTCGACCGCCAGGGCCACCGGATCGCGCCCGGGCCGCTGTGACAGGGCTGTGACAGTCGGCGGACACCCCGGTTAAGTCGGCCGGGCAGTCTTCTGTCAGCGAACAAAAGCACGGAACCGAAAACGAAGCAGACTCCACGACGGGGGGCGCGAGATGAACACGCTGCACAGCACGACCACCAGCGCGGTCGTCACGCGGCTGCACGATGTGAACCGTCGGGCGGGTGCCCGTTCGGTGACGGTCGCCCGTCCCCGGCCGTCGCACGTGGTGGCCATCGACGCGAACACCTACCGGCCCTCCGCCGTTGCGGCCCCGTCCGGTTCGCCCTCCGCCACTTCGGAGGCCGAGTTCACGGCGTACGTGCAGGAGCGGCGGGCCGCCCTCTACGCGACGGCCTTCCACCTCACCGGCGACCGCCACGAGGCCGAGGATCTGCTGCAGAGCGCACTGTTCTCCACGTACCGCGCCTGGGACCGGATCAGCGACAAGGCCGCCGTCGGCGGTTACCTGCGGCGCACGATGACGAATCTGCACATCAGCGCGTGGCGCCGGCGGAAGCTGAGCGAGTACCCGACGGAGGAACTGCCGGAGACGGCCACGGACACGGACGCGATGCGCGGTACGGAGCTGCGCGCGGTGCTGTGGCAGGCGCTGGCCCGGATCCCGGAGCCGCAGCGCACGATGCTGGTGCTGCGGTACTACGAGGGCCGGACGGACCCGGAGATCGCGGAGATCCTCGGGATCAGCGTCGGCACGGTGAAGTCGAGCATCTGGCGCTCGCTGCGGCGTCTGCGGGAGGACGAGGCGCTGAGCTTCGGCCGTGACGAGGCGGCGTCCTTCGAGGAGCTCGTCGCGTAGGGCGCACCACACAAGAGCCATCGGGCCAGGGGGCCCGTCCTACGGGGGTGGGGCGGGGGCCGCGGGGGGAAGAGGCGGGATCGGGCGGCCGGGGGTCCGCACGGTCCCGCCTCTTCGCGTCCGCGGGCCGTCAGACGCCTGCGAGGCCGGTCATGCCCTGGGCCGGGGTCGTCGTGCGGTGGCGGCCCGCCGCGGCGGCGGCCAGGCGGCCCAGCGCCTCGTCGCGGCCACAGGCGTGGGCGCCCAGCGCGGTGTGCCGGGCCACGATGCCCCGTTCGGCCCGCATCAGCCGCCAGCCCCTGCGCAGCAGGAACGGCACGGACTTGCGGCCCTCCCGCAGGTCACGGGCGAGCCGGCGCCGGAAGGTGGTGGACGGCCGCCCCCGCAGGCAGATCGCGTCGGCCAGCAGCCCCAGTTCCTGGCAGCGCGCCGCGATGTCGGCGGCGAAGATCCCCTCCGCGATGAACAGCGGCGTCCGCGGCGACCGTGCGATGTCCAGCGACTCGGTGCCGGTCCGCGAGGACGTGGCGATGTCGTACACCGGCACCTCGGTCCGCCCCGACGCGCACAGTTCGGCGATCGCGGCGACCGCCGCCTCGGCGTCCCAGGACCGCGGGGAGTCCCAGTCGATGTCACGGCTGCCCTCGACCAGCGGGAGGGTCGGGTCGGCGCCCTCCTTGTAGAAGTCGTCGAGGCGCAGCACCGGCAGTCCCGACCGGGCGGCCAGTACGGATTTCCCGGAGCCCGACGGACCGGTCAGGAGGACGACTCGGGTCGGCGAAGGAGAGGAAGAGCTCACGGGACACCAGTCTGAACCATTCCCCCGGGTAGGGGATCCTCCCGGTGGCCGGTTGGTATCCAGGATCACACCTCCACTACGCTGCGTGCGCACGCGACCACGACCTCAGGCGGGAACCCCATGGCACGTCACGCAGCCCCTTCCGCAACGCACCGGCTCCGTACCGCCGGTCTGACGGTCTCGATGGCCGGCGCGGCCCTGGCGATGGCCGCCGGCGGCGCGCAGGCCGGCGAACTCTCCGTCCCGGCGGCCCTGTCGGGGATCGCCGACCCGATCGCGAACCTCAAGGTGAACCCGCTGGCCAACACGGGCGTGGACCCGCTGGACAACGGCGTCGCCACCAAGGTCGCGGACTTCCCCGCGCTCGGCACGGGCATGGTCACCGGCAGCCTGACCCGCGGTTCCTCGGTCGGCGAGCTGCCCACCGCCGCCGTCTCGTCACTGCTGGGGCCGGTCCTCCCCCGCTGAGGCCCGCCGGGCCCCGACGGCGGCACGCGAAGGCCCCGGCAGCGCGGGGGACGCTGCCGGGGCCGGTCTCGCGGGGGGGAGTTCCTAGTACGAGGAGCCGCCCGCGCCCAGCGACCCGGTCGGGTGCCAGACGGTCTTGGTCTCCAGGAACGCCGTCATGCGGCGCGTGCCCGGGTCCGCGCTCCAGTCGTCCACAGGCTGTGGACGCAGGACGCGCTTGAGGTTGTCGGCGGCCGCGATCTCCAGCTCCTTGGCCAGCACCGGGTCCGCACCCGCGAGGTCGATCGCGTTGACGTCCTGGTGGGACGCCAGGTGCGGGCCCATCTCGCCGGCCTTGCCGGACAGGATGTTGACCACGCCGCCGGGCAGGTCGGAGGTGGCGAGGACCTCTCCGAGGGAGAGCGCCGGCAGCGGCGCCTTCTCGGAGGCGATCACGACGGCGGTGTTGCCGGTGGCGATCACCGGGGCAAGCACCGAGACCAGGCCCAGGAAGGACGAGTCCTGCGGGGCGAGCACCGTGACGACACCGGTCGGCTCGGGGGTGGAGAGGTTGAAGAAGGGGCCCGCGACCGGGTTGGCCCCGCCCGCGATCTGGCCGATCTTGTCGGTCCACCCCGCGTACCAGACCCAGCGGTCGATGGCCGCGTCCACGACCGCGGCGGCCTTCGACTTGGACAGCCCCTCGGCCTCGCCGACCTCGCGCACGAACTGCTCGCGGCGGCCCTCCAGCATCTCGGCGATGCGGTAGAGGATCTGGCCGCGGTTGTAGGCGGTCGCGCCCGACCAGCCGCCGAACGCCTTGCGGGCGGCGACGACCGCGTCACGCGCGTCCTTGCGGGAGGAGAGCGGGGCGTTGGCCAGCCACTTGCCCTTGGAGTCCGTCACCTCGTACACCCGGCCGCTCTCGGAACGCGGGAACTTCCCGCCCACGTACAGCTTGTAGGTCTTGAAGACGCTCAGACGCGCCGGCGTCGACGAATCAGACATCGAGGTAGCCCTCCAGGCCGTGGCGGCCGCCCTCGCGGCCGAAGCCCGACTCCTTGTAGCCGCCGAAGGGCGAGGTCGGGTCGAACTTGTTGAACGTGTTGGCCCACACCACACCCGCGCGGAGCTTGCCGGCGACCGCGAGGATCCGCGAGCCCTTCTCCGTCCAGATGCCGGCGGACAGGCCGTACTGGCTGTTGTTGGCCTTGGCGACGGCCTCGTCCGGCGTGCGGAACGTCAGCACGGACAGCACCGGGCCGAAGATCTCGTCGCGAGCGACGGTGTGCGCCTGCGTGACGTTGGTGAAGAGCGTCGGGGCGAACCAGTAGCCCGCCTCCGGCAGTTCGCACACCGGGGACCAGCGCTCGGCGCCCTCGGCCTCGCCGGTCTCGGCGAGCGCGGTGATCCGGGCCAGCTGCTCGGCGGAGTTGATCGCGCCGATGTCGGTGTTCTTGTCGAGCGGGTCGCCCAGGCGCAGGGTGCTCAAGCGGCGCTTGAGGGAGTCCAGCAGCTCGTCGTGGATCGACTCCTGGACCAGCAGGCGCGAACCGGCGCAGCAGACCTGGCCCTGGTTGAAGAAGATGCCGGTGACGATGCCCTCGACGGCCTGGTCGATCGGCGCGTCGTCGAAGACGATGTTGGCGCCCTTGCCGCCCAGCTCCAGTGTGGCCTTCTTGCCGGTGCCGGCGATCTGGCGGGCGATGGCCTTGCCGACGGCGGTCGAGCCGGTGAAGGCGACCTTGTCGACGTCCGGGTGCTCGACGAGGGCCGCGCCCGCGTCGCCGTAGCCGGGGAGGATGTTGACGACGCCCCTGGGCAGGCCCGCCTGGCGGCAGATGTCCGCGAAGAACAGCGCCGACAGGGGCGTGGTCTCGGCGGGCTTGAGGACGACCGTGTTGCCGGTGGCGAGCGCCGGGGCGATCTTCCACGCGAGCATCAGCAGCGGGAAGTTCCACGGGATGACCTGGCCGGCCACACCCAGCGGGCGCGGGTTCGCGCCGTAGCCGGCGTGGTCGAGCTTGTCGGCCCAGCCCGCGTAGTAGAAGAAGTGCGCGGCGACCAGCGGCAGGTCCGCGTCGCGGGTCTCCCGGATCGGCTTGCCGTTGTCCAGGGTTTCCAGGACGGCCAGCTCGCGGCTGCGCTCCTGGATGATCCGGGCGATGCGGAAGAGGTACTTGGCGCGCTCGGAGCCGGGCAGCGCGGACCACTTCTCGAAGGCCCTGCGGGCGGCCTTGACGGCCCGGTCCACATCGGCGGCGCCGGCCTGGGCCACCTCGGACAGGACCTCTTCAGTGCTCGGCGAGACGGTCTTGAAGACCTTGCCGTCGGCGGCGTCGGTGAACTCGCCGTCGATGAAGAGCCCGTAGGAGGGGGCGATGTCGACGACCGAGCGGGACTCGGGAGCCGGTGCGTACGCGAAGGGGGATGTCTGTGTCTTCATGTCCATGGTCTCAGTCCACCGTCACGTAGTCGGGACCGGAGTAACGGCCGGTGCTCAGCTTCTGACGCTGCATCAACAGGTCGTTGAGCAGGCTGGAGGCGCCGAAGCGGAACCAGTGGTTGCTCAGCCAGTCCTCGCCCGCGGTCTCGTTGACCAGGACCAGGAACTTGATCGCGTCCTTGGTGGTGCGGATCCCGCCGGCCGGCTTCACGCCGATCTGGATCCCGGTCTGCTCACGGAAGTCGCGTACGGCTTCCAGCATGAGCAGGGTGTTGGCCGGGGTGGCGTTGACCCCCACCTTGCCGGTCGAGGTCTTGATGAAGTCGGCGCCGGCCATCATGCCGATCCAGGAGGCGCGGCGGATGTTGTCGTAGGTCGACAGCTCGCCGGTCTCGAAGATGACCTTGAGGCGGGCGGCGGTTCCGTCGGGGCGGACGCACGCCTCCTTGACGGCCTTGATCAGCTCGTACGTTTCGAGGTAGCGGCCCGCGAGGAAGGCTCCACGGTCGATGACCATGTCGATCTCGTCGGCGCCGGCGGCGACGGCGTCCGCGGTGTCCGCGAGCTTGACGGGCAGAGCGGCGCGGCCGGCCGGGAACGCGGTGGCGACGGAGGCGACCTTGACGTCGGCGCCGTTCAGCGCCGCCTTCGCGGTGGCCACCATGTCGGGGTAGACGCAGACGGCGGCCGTCATCGGGGTGCTGCGGTCGGTGGGATCGGGGTTGACGGCCTTGACGGAGAGCGCCCGGACCTTGCCCGGGGTGTCCGCGCCTTCCAGGGTCGTCAGGTCGATCATCGAGATGGCCAGGTCGATGGCGTACGCCTTGGCCGTCGTCTTGATCGAACGGGTGCCGAGGGCGGCCGCGCGGGCCTCCAGGCCGACAGCGTCGACGCCGGGCAGCCCGTGCAGGAAGCGGCGCAGCGCACTGTCGGACGTCGTCACGTCAGCGAATGCGGTGAGGGTGGTGGGCATGGTCACCACATGAGCATATCTACGCGCGTAGCGACATGTCACCCCCTCCCCCTGATTCGCGATGGAATCGACACCTCCACTCACCGTTACACCTCCATGACAGGAAGCGAATCCTCCGTCCATGCAAGATCAATAGATTTCTTCTCAGCAGCCCGCCAGAAACTCATCCGGACGAAAACCCGACAGAGACAACGCGGCATGCGGCTCTCCCTTCCGGTCCTCACCCTTGCTTCAAGGAGTCGTTATGCGTACCGCCGCCCGCACCTCCCTCCTCACCGTCGCCCTCGCCGGAGCGCTCCTCGCGCCCGCCGCCGGCGCCGCGTACGCCGCCGCCCCTGTGAGTGCGGCCGCCTCGTCCCCGGTCTCCGACCGCACCAGCGGTACGCCCGTCTCCATCGACAAGGGTGTCGTCGCGGTGCTGCGCCACAAGTCCGAGGGCCCCGAGGCCTACATCCGCGCCGTCTCCCCGGACTGGAAGCCCGGCGACGACTACAACGGCAAGCTCCTGGCCGTGCTGGACGACAAGCACCGATCCGCCACGGTCGGCGCCCTGAAGCTGGCACTCGTCGAGGGCGAGACGGTGCACATCGAGGACCTCGTCGTGACCAAGGACGGCAAGAGCACCCCCTACCGGCTGCCGAAGGCCCAGGGTCCGGAGTGCATGTCCGAGCGGCTCGTGCAGCAGCTCGGCGCGGGCGTGGAAGCCTGGCTGTTCATGCACCCGGGCGGCCCGCTCGCCGAACTCCACACCGCGGGCGAGGAAACCGTCTGGAAGTCGCTGAACCGGGGCGCCCCCTCCCTCCCCGCGGACGCCGGAATCGTCGCCCGCATCCTGAACGCGAGCTCCGACCGGCCCGTCTTCGAGTGGAAGACCCAGGGCGGCGGCATGCCGTACGGCCACGCGGCCTTCCCGAAGCTTCCCAAGGGCTGCACGTTCGACTACACGTTCCAGAAGCCGACCGAGAAGCCGCAGCCGGAGACCCCGGTCTCCCCCGCGCCCTCCGCCAAGCCCACGGCCCAGCCCTCCGCCGCGCCGAGCGCCACGGCCGCGCCCTCGCCCGCCGCGGCGAAGCAGCAGACCGCCGGCCAGACCTCCGTCGTCCCCAAGGGCGGGGTCGCCGCGGGCACCGAGGTCGCCACCGAGGACAACGACAACTCCACCACCGCCCTCGCCGGTACCGGGCTCACCGCGATCCTCGCCGCACTCGGAGCCTTCGTACTGCTCCGCCGCCGACGCACCCAGGGCTGACCGGCCCCGCACGTCCCGAACCCCCGCCCGGCGGACCGCCCCCACGGCGGCCCGCCGGGCCGTTTCCCGGAGCATCCCCATGGCCCACCGCGTACGCCTGCTGCTCGCCACCGCCCTCCTGTGCACCGCCCTGACCGGCTGCGGCGCCGCCACCGCGTCCGGGGCGCCGGACGGAGCCGCCCCGTCGAGCGCCGCCCCGCCCTCGGTCACCCCCACCAGCGCCCCGGCCGCCCCCGCGACGGCCACCCCGCTGGCCGCCTCCGAACCCGTGCGCGTACGGATCCCCTCCGCCGGGGTCGACGCCTCCCCCCTGCTCGAACTCGGCCTCGCCGCCGACGGCACCGTCGAGGTGCCCTCTGTGGCCGAGGCGGACAAGATCGGCTGGTACACCAAGGGCGTCACCCCGGGTGAGACCGGACCCGCCGTCCTCATCGGCCACTTCGACACCGCGCGCGGCCCGGCCGTCCTCAAGGACGTCTCCCGGGTCCGCCCCGGTGAGGAGATCACGGTGTCCCGGGCCGACGGGAGCACCGCCGTCTTCCGCGTACGGGAACTGGAGCAGGTCGGCAAGAAGCGGTTCCCCACCGCCAAGGTGTACGGCGACACCACCCGTCCCGAGCTGCGCGTCATCACCTGCGGCGGCGAGATCACGGACGGTCACCGGCCGGACAACATCATCCTGTACGCCGATCTCGTCGGTTGAGACGGCGTGGGGCAGAATCGACCGCATGAGCAGCCAGCAGCAGCCGACCGACGAACCGGTGTACGACGACCGGGTCTACCGATCCTCCACGGCCGTGGTCACCGGGGTGCTGCTGCTCGCGCTGATCGCGTGGCTGTGCGGGGACGCGGTGGTGCGCGGCTCGGGCAGCACCCCGTGGATCGCGCTGGCGCTGGCGCTGTGCGCGGTGCCGCTGACGGTGGCGTTCACGATCCGGCCGGCGGTCTTCGCCAATGACGACCGGATGCGCGTACGGAACCCCTTCCGGGTCATCGAGCTGCCCTGGGCGGCGGTGGACGCGGTGCGCGCCGGGTACTCGGCGGAGGTGCTGGCCGAGGGGTCGAAGTACCAGCTGTGGTCCGTGCCGGTCTCCCTGCGGGAGCGCAAGAAGATCAGCCGGCAGCAGCTGAGCCGCCGCGGCGGTCTCAGCGGCCGGGGCCTGGGCAGCCCCGGGGCGGACCGGACGGCCGGCGAGCCGGGCGCCCCGCTGCGGGCCGGCGCCGACAAGGTCGTGGAGGAGCTGCGGGAGCTGGCCGAGCGCGGCGCCTCACGGACCGGCGCGCAGGGCGGCGTGCGCGTGCAGTGGTCGTACGAGATCATCGCGCCCGCCGTGGCGGGCGCGGTCCTGCTGATCGTCCTCCTCGCCACGAGCTGACCGGCGCCTCCGGCCTCGGGCCTCGGGCTGCCGCGGGAGCGGTGCCCTGGCTGACGGAGGGCCGCAACACCGCCTGACGGCGTGCCCGCCACCGCAACGGGGGCCGGGGGCACATGCCCCCGGCCGGGGCCGGCCGGACCCGGGGCCGGTCCACGGGCCCGGCCCCGGCCCCGGCACACCCCCGCCCGAGCTCCTGCCCGACTGCGTACCGCAGCACGCCGGACACGGCCGCCAGATCCCCACCGGGCCAGGTACCGCCGGGTGCGCCGCACGGCGGACAGCCCAGGATTCACCACCGGGCCGAAGGCCGGACGCCCCCTCGGGCACGGCCCGCGCCCAGACCCATGGAGCCGGGTGTCGCCGGGGCGGCGGGTCGGGGTCGCCGGTGCGTCGGACGCCGGTGGTGTTCAGCAGGACCGAGTCCACGTCGACGACCTGGCCCGGCACCGCGGTCTGGAGCATCTCGATGCAGGGGGCTGCCCGGGAGGCGGTGCCAGGACCGAGGGGCGGGCGCTCGGGCGGGGCTGCGGTGGGCGCCCTCGGGGCTCGACCGTACGTGCTCCCCGCCACACCCGCCGCCGCAGCGGAACCGTGGCTACCGGGTGGCGCGTCCTCGCAGGTGTGCAGCGTCTTGAGGCCGGCGGCAGCGCCGCCACCGCCATCCACTTCCGGCTCCGGCTCCTGGCCGTGGCCCTGCTTGCCGCCCACCTTCTGGTCGTCGGCTGGCTGACCCTCCGCCCGCTGGACGTGCCGTGGGCCGCGGCCGCCAACCTGGACCCGTTCGAGGGGATCAGGACGGATCTCGCGTACGGGCCGCTGGAGGCCGCCCGCCGGATCGGGGAGGGGCTGGTGCTGCTGGCACCGCTGGGCGTGCTGCTGCCGATGGCCGGCGGACGGCTCGCGCCGTCCCCGCTGTCGGCGTGGTCCTCGCTGGCCCGGACGGCGGCGGCGGGCGCGCTGGCCTCGGTCTGCATCGAGATGCTCCAGACCGCGGTGCCGGGCCAGGTCGTCGACGTGGACTCGGTCCTGCTGAACACCACCGGCGTGCTGCTCGCGCACGTGGCCGTCGTACCGGCGCTGCGGGCCCGGATGCGGCGTTCACGGGGCGCTTATCAGGGGGCTACCCCGAGAATTTCCAGGGTCGGGCTCGGCCCCTGGACCGAGGTGCTGTCGGCGGTACCGCGGGAGTATTGAGGCATCGCAGGAAAGCGGTCCCGACGAAGGAGAAACCATGAGCGCCCTTGCCCGCCCCCGTGACGGACGGTGGATCGGCGGAGTCTGTGCCGGACTCGCGCGCCGCTTCGGAATGTCCGCGAACACGATGCGCGTCATCTTCGTCGTCTCGTGCCTGCTGCCCGGCCCGCAGTTCCTGGTCTACCTGGCGCTGTGGCTGCTCCTGCCGAACGAGAAGTCCTCCTCGGCCGCCTGGTAGAGCGCCTGGTGGAGCGCCTGTCCCCGGGCCTCGGCCCCTGGCCCTCCGCCCCCAGCCCCTCGGCGCCCGGGTCCTCGCCCCCAGCCCCTCGGGTCAGCCGGCCCGCTTGACCTTTTCCACCTGCTTGTCGGTGACTTCCTGCGGCACCTGCGCCTTCTGCTGGGCCGCCGCGACGTTGAGGGCCATCAGGCGCACGATGGTGTCGCCCTGGCGCACGACGAGAAGGTGGACCTGCGCCGAGACGCCCTGGGCTGCGGCGGTGGTGGTCCAGCTGACGCTCTCGTCGCCAGTCGTGCGGTAGTCGGCGGCCCGGACGTCGCGGTAGCTGCCCGTCTGCTTCTCGACGGTCGCGGAGAAGCCCGCGCCGCAGGCGGCGACGGCGGCCTTGAGCCGGGCGATCAGCGCCTTGGCGTCGCTCTCGGCGTAGGAGCTGACGGAGGCGGAGACGGCGAGGCCGACCTGCTTCTGGGAGCCGACGCCCCGGTTGACCGTCTCGCGGGCGGCCGGGTCCGGCTCGTCGCCCATGACGTCGGCCAGCGGCTGGCAGGCCTTCTTGTCCGCCTGCGGCTGGCCGTCCGGGGCGCCCGGGTTCTTGCCCTGGGCGGAGATCTGGTAGCCGGGCAGGTCCCCCTGTTCCAGCGCGGAGCGCTCCAGCCTGCTGCCGCTGCCGGCGGCCCCGGGCGTGGCGGATCCGCCGGGGACGGTGGCCCCCGGGGCGCCGGGCACGGGGGAGACCTGCCCCGCGGAACCCTTGGGATCCGGGTCCTTGCCGCTCGCGGGGGTGTCCGTACTGCTGCACCCGACCGCCGCGACCAGCAGGGCGGGGAGCAGCGCGACCGTCGTGGCTCGTACCTTCATGCGCATGATCAGGAACCTCATACCCCGTGTGCGGGCGGGCAGTTGGTGGTGATCGTGGCACACGGCACGACATGGCGCCCACCCGTTCGAAGCGGTGTGCGCCATACGTGCGCGCGTACGGATGTCAGCGCGGGTCAGCCACCGAGGTTGCTGGTCGGCAGGCCGCCGAGGAGACCGGTGACGGGCTGCGTGAGCGCGGCGGCCGGGTCGCTCGACTCCTGGCCGTGGTCGGCGCCCACCTGCTGCTGGCTGGTGACACTCTGGAGCGCGCCGGTGGCGGTGCCCAGCGCGTCGGTGAGACCGACGGCCGGAACGGCGGCCGAGGCGGTACCGGCCGCGGCGGCGGCGAAGGCGGCACCGAGAACGGCGACACCGAGGGTCTTGGCAGCTGACTGCTTCATGGAATTCTCGTCCTTGCGACGGGGAAATGAGCGGCTCCGCAAACTAGTCACTTCAAACCCGCGCCCGCAAACATCATCAAATACGAGAAAGCGCCCGGGAATTGCTCCTCCCGGGCGCTCTCAGTACGTCACGCCGTGGCCTACGCCGAGACGGAACCGCTGGTGGAAACGGTCTGCTGGAACAGCCACTCCGACTTCAGCTCCGCGTACCCCGGCTTGATCACTTCATTGATCATGGCCAGTCGTTCATCGAAAGGAATGAACGCGGACTTCATCGCATTGACGGTGAACCACTGCATGTCGTCCAGCGTGTAACCGAAGGTGTCGACCAGGTGCTCGAACTCGCGGCTCATGCTGGTCCCGCTCATCAGGCGGTTGTCGGTGTTGACCGTCAGCCTGAAGTGCAGCTTGCGCAGCAGGCCGATGGGGTGTTCGGCGTAGGAGAGCGCCGCGCCCGTCTGCAGGTTCGAGGTCGGGCACATCTCCAGGGGGATGCGCTTGTCCCGGACGTACGAAGCCAGGCGGCCCAGCGTGACCGAGCCGTCCGCGGCGACCTCGATGTCGTCGATGATCTTCACGCCGTGGCCGAGCCGGTCGGCGCCGCACCACTGCAGGGCCTGCCAGATCGACGGCAGGCCGAAGGCCTCGCCCGCGTGGATCGTGAAGTGGTTGTTCTCGCGCTTGAGGTACTCGAAGGCATCGAGGTGGCGGGTGGGGGGGAACCCGGCCTCGGCGCCGGCGATGTCGAAGCCGACCACGCCGTTGTCGCGGTAGCGGTTGGCCAGCTCCGCGATCTCCAGCGCGCGGGCGGCGTGGCGCATCGCGGTCAGCAGGGCGCCCACCCGGATGCGGTGGCCGTTGGCCTTCGCCCGGCGCTCGCCCTCGCGGAAGCCCTCGTTCACGGTCTCGACGACCTCTTCGAGGGTCAGGCCGGCTTCCAGGTGCTGCTCGGGGGCGTAGCGGATCTCGGCGTACACGACGCCGTCCTCGGCCAGGTCCTCGGCGCACTCGGCGGCCACCCTGAAGAGGGCCGCCTTCGTCTGCATGACCGCGCAGGTGTGCGCGAAGGTCTCCAGGTAGCGCGGGAGGGAACCGGAGTCGGCGGCTTCGCGGAACCAGATGCCGAGCTTGTCGGCGTCGGTCTCGGGGAGGTTCTCGTAGCCGGCCTCGCGGGCCAGCTCGATGATGGTCCCGGGGCGCAGTCCACCGTCGAGGTGATCGTGCAGCAGCACCTTGGGGGAGCGGCGGATCTGATCCGGGGTCGGCAGGTTGGGGGTCTCGCTCGTCATCTGGGCACTGTAGCTCCTACGCGCGTAGAGCGGGTGCCGGCCGCGAGCGTCGATATGTAACAGAGACCGCACGGACCCATGGCGTACACCCGGGTGTCTGAGACTGTTCCGCCATGGCACAGCATGCGCCGCCGGCGCGCGGGGCCCGCCTGGGGCGGGGAGCCGGCGCGAACGGCTCGGGATCGACGGTCAGTGGTGTGGTGCTCCTGCTTCCGGGGGCATCCAGATTCTCCCCCGGTCCGCTGCGTCCGCTCGCGCGGGCGCTGGCCCGGGCGGGCGGGGCGCAGGGGCTGGTCGCGCACCCCGTCGTCCACGGCGGCGCGGCGGCCCGCGAGGAGCAGGCGCGGTGGGCGGCGGACGAGGCGGTGCGGCGGTACGGGGACGTGCCCGTGTGCCTGGCCGGCTACGACGCGGGCGGGGTGGCCGCGCTGCGGGCGGCGGGGCACGACGCCGTGAACTCGGTCGTGGCGCTGGCCCCCTGTCTGGGGGAGGCGGCCCGCGAGGCCGCGCCCGAGCCGGTGACACAGCTGTCGGGGCGGCAGGTGCTGATCGTGCACGGCACGAACGACGCGCGCAGCGATCCCGAGGCGTCCTTCCGGCTCGCCGCGCGGGCGAAGAAGGCGAACCGCTCGACCTGCCGGTTCGAGGTGCACTCCGACGGGCACGGGCTGCGGGACCACCAGGCGGAAGTCGTCGCCCTGGCCGTCGATTTCGTCCTCGGGACGATGTTCTCGGGCCGGTACTCGCGGCCGGTGACGGACGCGCTCGCCGCTCCCCCGCCGCTGGGCCTGCGGATGCCGCTGGCCTCGGGCTTCGGCAGGTCGCCGCGGCGGTGACGGGCCGGTCCGGCCGCCCGCCTCCCCGGGGGCGGCCGGACGCCGGGAGCGGACCCGGCGGCCGGGCGTACAGTGAGATCGAGGACTCGGGGGACTCTTCCCCAGGAGGCGTTCGGCATGGCCGATCTGGTATGCAGGAACTTCGACGCGGCCGATGAGACGCGGCCGTTCCTGGCCGGCATGGGACGGCTCGACCTGCTGGAGACGGACGGCGGACAGGTCGGCCGCGCGGTGTTCGAGCCGGGCTGGAAGTGGTCGGAACACATCAAGCCGCTGGCCGGTACCGAGAGCTGCGAGTCCGCGCACACGGGGTACGTGGTGAGCGGCCGCATCAGGATCGTCATGGACGGCGGGGACGCCGTCGAGGCCGGTCCGGGCGACTTCATCCAGGCGGCTCCCGGGCACGACGCCTGGGTCCTGGGCGACGAGCCGTGCGTCGTACTGGACTGGACCGGCTACGGCGACTACGCCAGGCCGCCCTCGGGCTGAGGGATCCGGCGGGCGGGGCGGGCCTGGTGCAGCAGGCCCGCGGCCCGGTCCAGGGCGCGGGACAGGGAGCCCGGAGTGGCCGCGGCCGCCAGGACGTAGGCGTGGTGCAGCGCGCCCGTCGGGGCGCGGCGGACGGTGGCCCCCGGCGGGATCTGCAGCTGGACGCGGACCACGCCCGGTACGGCGCGGGCGGCCGCGAGCCCGGGGTGGACCCCGTCCAGGCGGCACCCGGGCGGGAAGTCCACGTACCGCAGCCCCGCATGGGCGGTGCGCGGGTGGCGCGCCGGCCCCGGCAGGCCCAGCCCCGCGGCGAGCGCGAGGGCGAGGACGTCGGTGCCGAGGGCGGTCCGCAGCAGGCGGCCGATCTCTTCCGCGCCGGGGCGGGCGTGGGCCTCGATGAGGCGGGGGCCGTGCGCGGTCAGGACCACCTCGGTGTGCGAGGGGCCGTCGTGGTGCCCGGCGAGGTCCAGGACGTCGCGGACCAGGGCCCGTACGTCCTGTGCGGTGGCCGGCGACAGGGCGACGGGCAGGTCGTGGCCGGTGGCCGTGAGACCGGGGCCGGCGCGCCGGCGGGTCCAGCCGAGGATGTGGTGGCGGCCCGCGCGGGAGAGCGAGGCGACGCCGAGCTCGGGCCCTTCGAGGTACTCCTCGACGAGGAGGTCGGTGACCTCGGGGTAGCAGCCGGCCAGGGCGCGCGCCCCGGCCTCGTCCAGGACGAGGCGCACGCCTTCGCCGTCGGCGCCGGCGCGGGGCTTGACCACGCAGGGGTAGCCGATGAGGGTGGCGATGAAGGGGAGGGTCTCGGCGCGGCCGCAGCGGGCGAAGGACACGGGCCGGCGGGGGTGCAGGGTGTTGGAGCGGGCGCGCAGGGCGGCCTTGTCCATGAGGGCGGTGACGGCGGCGCTGGGGGTGCCGGGCAGCCCCAGCTCCTCGTTGGCCCGGGCGGCGGCGAGCGCTCCGGCGGCGTCGAAGCCGAAGACGGCGGCGCGGCCGTGGCGCACCTCCTCCAGCCCGGCCACGGCCCCGACGAGGCGCCGGTGGTCGCGCCAGTCCGTCCGTACCTGCCGCTGCGCCCCCTCACGGCCGGATGACACCGAGGGGTCCGGCGCGACCACCACGGTGCGCGCCCCCGCACGGCGGGCGGCCGCCACCACGGCGGGTCGCGGGCTCAGCAGGACGGCGACGGCCCCCTGCGTTCCTCCGGGCGTCCGCTGCCCCATGCCGCGCTCCCCCCTCACGCCGTGCGCCCACTGTGCCCCGTCGGCATATGCCGGTCGCCGCCCGGCACGCGTCGTCTTGCCGCATTGCGGGAACACGAGGGGTGTACGAACGGACACAGCCCGGGACGAAAAGGCATATGCCAGTGCCAGCCGACCAAGCCGGAGAACTGACCCCCGCGGCGCGCCGCCTGTACGCGTACGCGGTCGAGCGGCACGCCTTCGACGCGGCCGAGGCCACCGCGGCCCTCGGGGTCCGGGCGGCCGCGGCGATCACCGAGCTGGCCGCCGCGCACCTGCTCCAGCGGGCGCCGGGCGGCTCCCCCGACCAGTGGTGCGCCGTCGCGCCCCGGGCGGCCGCCGCCCGGGCGCTGGCCCCGCTCGCGCTGCTCGTACGGGATACCCACGACGAGATGGACCGGCTGCGGGGACGGCTGGAGGGGCTGGTGCCGGCATACGAGGCGGGCGCCGCCCGCCGGGACCCGGGCGGCCGGGGCCACCTGGAGCTGGTCACCGAACTCGGGGCGGTACGTGACCTGATCGCGGAGCTGGTCGCGGCCTGCGAGCGGGAGCTGCTGACCTCGCAGCCGGGCGGGGGCCGCCCGCTGGAGACGCTGGAGGAGTCGATCGGGCGGGACGAGTCGCTGCTGGCGCGCGGGGTGCGGATGCGGACCATCTACCAGCACACGGCGCGCTATTCACGGCCGACGGCGGCCTACGTGGAGCGGGTGACGGCGCTGGGCGCGCAGGTGCGGACACTGGGCGACGGGCTGATGCGGATGCTGGTCTTCGACGAGCACACGGGCCTGATGGCGGTGCCGGGGCGCAGCGGGGCGGCGCTGGTGGTGCGCGAGCCGAATGTCGTGCACTTCATGACGGCGGCCTTCGAGCGGTCCTGGCTGGGGGCGGAGCCCTTCGGGGCGACGGTGGGCCCCGAGGCGGCGCGGTCGATCTCGGACGAGCTGCGGCAGACCATCGTCCGCCTGCTGTCGCAGGGGCTGGAGGACAAGGTGATCGCGCGCAGGCTCGGCATGTCGGAGCGGACCTGCCAGCGCCACATCGCGGAGATCATGCGGGCGGTGGGCGCCAAGTCCCGTTTCCAGGCGGGGTACTTGCTGTCCTCCCGCCCGGCCCCCGCCGACGGCGCCCGGACGCCTTAGGCCGGCGGCTCCAGTTCGGGGATCAGGCGGCCGCGCCGGGAGAGCAGGAAGCGTTTGAACTCCGCCACGGGCGGGGTGTCCGGGTGGCCGTCGAGCCAGGCGACGCCGATCTCGCGGACGGCGCGCGGGGCGGTGACCGTCAGCTCGACGACACCGGGGCGGGCGACGGCAGGGGGCGGCAGGAGGGCCACCCCGAGGCCCGCGGCGACCAGGCCGCGCAGGGTCTCGGCCTCTTCGCCCTCGAAGGCGACGCGCGGGGTGAATCCGGCCTCCGCGCACAGGTCGTCGGTGATGCGGCGCAGGCCGTAGCCGGGTTCCAGGGTGACGAAGGTTTCCTCGGCGGCTTCGGCGAGGCGGATGCGCTTGCGGCTCGCCAGGCGGTGGTCGTCGGGGACGACCAGGCGCAGGCGCTGCTCGTCGAGGCGGCGGGCGACCAGACCGGGGGCGACGGGCAGCGGCGAGGTGAGGCAGAGGTCGAGCTCACCGGCCCGCAGCCGCTCCAGCATGGCCTCGCCGTAGTTCTGCACGAGGGAGAAGCGCACGCGGGGGTGGTCGGCGCGGAAGGCGCGGATGAGGCCGGGCACCGTCTCGGAGCCCAGGGTGTGCAGGAAGCCGAAGGCGACCTTGCCGGAGGCCGGGTCGGCGTCCTGCCGGACGGACTCGGCGGCGCGGGCGATACCGTCCAGGGCCTGCTCGGCGGAGGCCAGGAAGGTGCGGCCGGCCGTGGTGAGGGCGACGGTGCGGCCGGTACGGGCGAACAGCGTGACGCCGAGGTCCTGTTCGAGGCGGACCACGGCCCGCGACAGGGTGGACTGCGGGACGCCCAGCTCGTGCGCGGCGCGGGTCACGTGCTCATGCCGGGCGACCGCCTCGAAGTAGGCGAGGCGCGGGGCCAGCAGACGTGTCACCGACACGTCTTCTTCGTAACGGTTCATCGACATGCGCCGCCTTGAGCTGTGCTGATGCGTGAGTGGATCGATTATCGCGAATCCGCGCATTGGACGCATCAAAAACCCGGGCCTACCTTCGGAGCATGCCTCCCGCTCATACCGGGGCACCCTCTCCCAGCTACCGCTGGGCGGTGCCCCCGACCCCGTGCGCCTCCACCCCTCCGTTCCCCACCGCGCCCGCCCAGGACCCCGCATCCGGTGGCCGGGAGCCCGGCCGTCCCGGCTACCGCCGCATGAGCCTCGCGCTCTTCGCCGCCGGGCTCGCCACTTTCGCCCTCCTCTACTCCACCCAGGCGCTGCTCCCCGCGATCTCCGAGGGCTTCGGGGTGACCGCGGGTCGGGCCAGCTGGACGGTGTCCGCGGCCACCGGCGCCCTCGCGCTGTTCGTGCTGCCGCTCAGCGCGCTGTCCGAGCGGTTCGGGCGCACCCGGATGATGACGTGGTCCATGGCCGTGGCTGTGGCCGTCGGCTTGCTGGTGCCGTTCGCGCCGAGCCTGGAGTGGCTGGTGGCCCTGCGGGCCGTCCAGGGCGCGGCGATCGCCGGGATCCCGGCCTCCGCGATGGCGTACCTGGCGGAGGAGGTCAAGCCGAAGGCCCTGGTCGGGGCGATCGGCCTGTTCGTGGCGGGGAATTCCATCGGCGGCATGAGCGGCCGTCTGGTCACGGGCTGGGCGGCGCAGCTGTGCGGCTGGCGGGCGGGCCTGCTGAGCGTGGGGCTGATGTCGCTGGTCTGCGCGGCGGCGTTCACGGTGCTGCTCCCCCGGGCTCGGTTCTTCCGCCCCGCGTCGCTGAACCCGCGCGCGGTGGGCCGCACGGTCGCCGGGCACCTGCGCGATCCGCTGCTGCTGAGGCTGTACGGGATCGGCGCGCTGTTCATGACCGTCTTCGGCGCCGTGTACACCGTCATCGGCTACCGGCTGGTGGACGAGCCCTTCTCGCTCCCGCAGGGCGTGATCGGGTCGGTCTTCCTGATCTACCTGGTCGGTACGGTCTCCTCCGCCGCGGCGGGCCGGCTGGTGGCCCGGATGGGGCGCCGGGGCGCCCTGTACCTGGCCGTGACCACCACGGCGCTGGGGCTGCTGCTCTCGCTGACGCAGTCCCTGGCCGCGATCCTGCTCGGTCTGGTCCTGATCACCGCGGGCTTCTTCGCGGGCCACGCGGTGGCCTCCGCCGCCGTGAGCCGGACGGCGAGGACGGGACGGGCGCAGGCCTCCGCGCTCTACCAGTCCGCCTACTACCTGGGCTCCAGCGCCGGCGGCACCCTGGGCGCCCTGGCCTACCACTGCGCGGGCTGGGCGGCGACGGTCGCCATCGCCCTGCTGGCCGTGCTCGGCGTCGTCTCGATCACGCTGTACGGCTCCCACACGGCCCGCACCGAGCGGCGGATGCCGGCTCGCGCGGCGACCGCGCGCTGAGGGGGCGTCAGGGTGCGGGAGGGGGTCGCCGCGCAGGACTCGCGGGGGCCCGGGGTCTTCGCGCTGCCGTTGTCAGACCCCTCGGGTAGTTTCCAGGTATCGGAACCAACTGGGGGACGACCGCCATGAGTGACCTCGCCACGACGCCGCCGGAGCAGGATCTGGACGCGGCGATGGACCGGTACCGGACCGAGCTCACCGGCTACTGCTACCGCATGCTCGGTTCGTCCTTCGACGCCGAGGACGCGGTGCAGGACACCTTCATCCGTGCCTGGCGCGGCTTCGACCGGTTCGAAGGCCGTTCCTCGCTGCGGTCGTGGCTGTACCGGATCGCGACCAACGTCTGCCTGGACCTGTTGAAGGCCGGGCAGAAGCGGGCCCGCCCCATGGACCTGACCGCCCCCCAGCACCAGGCCTCCGCCGTGCTGAGCGAGCGGCCCGAGGTGACGTGGCTGGAGCCGGTCCCCGACGGCCGGGTGCTGCCGCAGACGGCCGACCCGGCGGAGACGGCCCTCGCCAGGGAATCCGTACGCCTGGCCTTCGTCGCGGCCCTCCAGCACCTGCCGGCCAAGCAGCGCGCGGTGCTCATCCTGCGCGAGGTGCTGGCCTGGAAGGCCGACGAGGTCGCGGCGCTGCTGGAGACCACGGTGGCCTCGGTGAACAGCGCGCTCCAGCGGGCCCGGGCCACGCTCGGCACGCACCACATCCGCGAGAGCGACGCGGCGGACCCCCTGGACAGCGGCCAGGCCCGGCTGCTGGAGCAGTACCTCTCCGCCTTCGAGGCGTACGACATCTCGCGCCTGACCGCGCTCCTGCACGAGGACGCGGTGCTGTCGATGCCGCCGTTCGACCTGTGGCTCCAGGGGCACGAGGACATCGCGGCCTGGCACCTGAACCAGGGCATCGGCTGCAAGGGCTCGCGCCTGGTCCCGACGACGGCGAACGGCATGCCGGCCTTCGGTCAGTACCGGCCGGCGGCCTCCGGCACGGGGCACACCCCGTGGGCCCTGCAGGTCCTGGAGATCTCAGACGGGAAGATCGCCGGGCTCAATGCCTTCCTGGACACCGGGCGGTGGTTCCCGCTCTTCGGCCTCCCCGAGCAGCTCGACGAGGCCGGTGAGGTCCAGCAGGGCGCGTAAGGCCGGCGCGGCCCCGGTCACGGCGAGGCCCCGCCCGTACCCCCGGGCGGTGAGCCGGAGCCGGGCGAGGACCTCCACCGCGCCGAGTCCGGGGGCCGTGACGGCGCGGGCGTCGCACACGACGCCGGCGGCCCCGGCCTCGTAGAGCAGGGCGAGCCGCGCGCACAGCCGCGCGGCGTCCTGGGCGGTGGGGCCGGGGCCGGGCAGAGCGAGTCGAGTGATCGTCACGAAGGGGTGACTCCCCCGCCCGGCGCAACTCATCGGCGCGCCGGGCGATCCGCACGGCGGGGAGGTCCCGAGACGTCCGTCCCGGGGAGACGCGGGGCGCCGGGCGCGGGGCCCCGGTCCCCCGCCGGTCCCGGCATGCCGAACGGGACCGGCGGGGGTCCGCCGGTCCCGTTCACCCGAAGGGGGAGTCCCTCGACAGCCGCAGGTCAGGCGATGCGGTCCAGGACGATCGGCGTGGCGGAGAAGGCGGTGCCCGCCGGGGCGACGTCGTAGCAGCCCTCCAGCGAGGCGAGCGCGTACGCGAACTTCTCCGGGGTGTCGGTGTGCAGCGTCATCAGCGGCTGTCCGGCCGTGACGGTGTCGCCCGGCTTCGCGTGGAGCTCGATGCCGGCGCCCGCCTGCACCGGGTCCTCCTTGCGCGCGCGGCCGGCGCCGAGCCGCCAGGCGCCGACGCCCACCGCGTAGGCGTCCAGGCGGGTCAGGACGCCCGAGGCGGTGGCCGTGACCACGTGCTGCTCGCGCGCCACCGGCAGCGCCGCATCCGGGTCGCCGCCCTGGGCCGCGATCATCCGGCGCCAGTGGTCCATCGCGGAGCCGTCGGCCAGGGCCTTGGCCGGGTCGGCGTCCTTGATGCCGGCCGCGTCCAGCATTTCCCGGGCCAGCGCGATGGTCAGCTCGACCACGTCGGCCGGGCCCCCGCCCGCCAGGACCTCCACCGACTCGCGGACCTCCAGCGCGTTGCCGGCGGTCAGGCCGAGCGGCGTGGACATGTCCGTCAGGAGCGCGACCGTCTTGACGCCCGAGTCGGTGCCCAGGCCCACCATGGTGCGCGCCAGCTCGCGCGCGTCCTCGATGTTCTTCATGAAGGCGCCGGAGCCGACCTTCACGTCCAGCACGAGGGAACCGGTGCCTTCGGCGATCTTCTTCGACATGATCGAGGACGCGATGAGCGGGATGGCCTCGACCGTGCCCGTGACGTCGCGCAGGGCGTAGAGCTTCTTGTCCGCCGGGGCCAGGCCGTCGCCGGCCGCGCAGATGACGGCGCCCGTGGTGTCCAGGACGTGCAGCATCTCCTCGTTGGACAGCAGCGCGCGCCAGCCGGGGATGGACTCCAGCTTGTCCAAGGTGCCGCCGGTGTGGCCCAGGCCGCGGCCCGACAGCTGCGGTACGGCGGCGCCGCAGGCGGCGACGAGCGGGGCCAGCGGCAGGGTGATCTTGTCGCCGACGCCGCCGGTGGAGTGCTTGTCGGCGGTCGGGCGGGAGAGGGAGTCGAAGTTCATCCGCTCGCCGGAGGCGATCATCGCCGCGGTCCAGCGGGCGATCTCGGCGCGGTTCATCCCGTTCAGCAGGATGGCCATCGCCAGCGCCGACATCTGCTCGTCGGCGACGACACCGCGCGTGTACGCGTCGATGACCCAGTCGATCTGCTCGGGGCTCAGCTCGCCGCGGTCCCGCTTGGTCCGGATGACGGAGATGACGTCCATGAAGTGCTTCTTTCTACGCGCATAGAGAGAGGAATTGCGGAGGGGGAAGGGAAGACGACGGCCCTCCGCCCGGTAAGGGGCGAAGGGCCGTCGGCACGGCTATCTCAGGTGGTCGGGCCCGAAGGCCTGCGGCAGCATCGCCGCCAGCGGCAGGATCCCGTCCGGCGTCTCGACCAGCAGTTCGGGGCCGCCGAACTCGTACAGCAGCTGGCGGCAGCGGCCGCAGGGGACGAGGATCTCGCCCTTGCCGTCGACGCACGTGAAGTGCGTCAGGCGGCCGCCGCCCGTGGCATGGAGCGTGGAGACCAGCCCGCACTCGGCGCACAGCCCGAGTCCGTAGCTGGCGTTCTCCACGTTGCAGCCGGTCACGACGCGGCCGTCGTCCACGAGCGCCGCGACCCCGACCGGGAAGCCCGAGTACGGCGCGTACGCGTGGGACATGGCCGTCCGGGCCGCCGTCCGCAGCGCTTCCCAGTCCACGGAGCGGTCCGGGGCCGGGACCGGGGTCGGAGCCGTCACTTGCCCTGCCCCTTGCGGTACGGCAGACCGTCCGCCTTCGGCATCCGCAGGCGCTGCGCGGACAGCGCGAGCACGAGCAGTGTCGTCACGTACGGCGCGGCGTCCACGAACTGGCTCGGCACCGAGTCGGTGAGCGCGTACCAGACGAAGAGCAGGACGGCACAGAGCGCCGAGACACCGGCCTGGAGGTACTTCTTCTTGTACAGCTGCCAGACGCACACGAGCACCAGCACGATCGCGATCAGCAGCAGCATCGCGTGGACGTTCGTGGCGCCGCCGCGCAGCTTGAGGCTGTCGATGAAGCCGAAGAGTCCCGCGCCCAGCGCCATGCCGCCCGGCATCCAGTTACCGAAGATCATCGCGGCGAGACCGATGTAGCCGCGGCCGCCGGTCTGGCCCTCCTGGTAGATCGGGCTGGCCACGATCGAGAGGAACGCGCCGCCGAGGCCCGCCAGGGAGCCGGAGACGATCACGGCGATGTACTTGTACTTGTACACGTTGACGCCGAGGGACTCGGCGGCGGTGGGGTTCTCACCGCAGGAGCGCAGCCGCAGACCGAAGGTGGTCCGCCACAGCACCCACCAGGTGCCTGGGACCAGCAGCAGGGCGACGACCGTCAGCAGCGACAGCTCGGTGACCAGGCCGCCGATGACGCCGGCGAGGTCCGAGACGAAGAACCAGTGCTTGGCCTGGAGGTCGGCCATCCAGTCGGACAACCCTGGCACGGTGATCTTGTAGATCGGTTCGACCTGCGGGGACTGCTTCGAGGAGCCGCCCGGGGCGTCGGCGAAGGTGAAGTTCGACAGGTACTGGGTGAAGCCCAGCGCCAGGATGTTGACGGCCACACCGGAGACGATGTGGTTGACGTTGAAGGTGATCGTGATGATCGCGTGCAGCAGGCCGCCGATGGCGCCGCCGGCGATGCCGGCGAGGACACCGGTCCACGGACCCCACTGGTATCCGGCCCAGGCACCGAACCAGGTGCCGAGGATCATCATGCCTTCGAGGCCGATGTTGACGACGCCCGCGCGCTCGGCCCACAGGCCGCCGAGGCCGGCGAGGCCGATCGGCACGGCGAGCGAGAGGGCGCCGGAGACCTGGCCGGCCGAGGTCAGGTCGTTCGCGCCGCTGATCAGGCGGACCAGCGAGACCAGCGCGAGGCCGGCCGCGATGATCAGCATGATCCAGGGCAGGGTGAGCTTCTTGCGGCCGCCGGAGTTCTTCGGGGCGGCGGCCGTCGCGGAGACAGTGCTGGTGCTCACGCCGCGACCTCCTTGTCGGTCTTGATGGCGTGCCCGGCGGCCAGCTCTTCGCCGACCTTCTGCTGCTGGCGGCGGATCCCGTAGCGGCGGACGAGTTCGTAGGAGACGACCACCGCGATCACGATCAGGCCCTTCATGATCGTGCCGATCTCCTTCGCGTAACCGGCCTGGTCGAGCGAGGCCGAGGCCTTGTCGATGAAGGCCATCAGGAACGCGGCGAAGAGGATGCCGACCGGGCTGTTGCGGCCGAGCAGCGCGATGGTGATGCCGGTGAAGCCGACACCGACCGGGAAGGCCAGGTTGTAGGTGTGCGTCTCGCCCAGCAGCTGCGGCATGCCGGCGAGGCCGGCGACGGCGCCGGAGATGAGCATCGAGGTGATGATCATCTTCTTGGCGTCCACACCGGATGCCTGCGCGGCGGACTCGCTGGCGCCGGTGGCGCGCAGGTCGAAGCCGAAGCGGGTGCGGTTGAGCGCGAACCAGTAGACGACGCCGAGGGCGAAGGCCACGAAGGTGAAGCCGTAGATCTCCAGCCCGTCACCGAGGGACACGGCCGGGAACCAGCCCGACTCGGCGATGTCGCCGGTCGTCAGGTCGTTGGAGCCCTCCAGCTGGACGCCGAGGTTCTTGGTCAGCATCAGCCAGGCGATGAGGCTGGTCGCGATGGCGTTCAGCATGATCGTGGAGACGACCTCGCTCACGCCCCGCTTGGCCTTGAGGACACCGGCGATGCCGGCCCAGAAGGCACCGACGAGCATGGCGACGAGGATGATCAGCAACAGGTGCAGCGGACCGGGCAGGGCCACGGCCGCGCCGACCACGGCGGACAGCATCGCCGCGAGGCGGTACTGGCCGTCGACGCCGATGTTGAAGAGGTTCATCCGGAAGCCGATGGCCACGGCCAGTGCGGCGAGGTAGTACGTGCCGGCCTGGTTCACGATGAGGACCTGGACGTCCTCGTAGCCGGCGTTCTCCACCATGAGCCGCAGCGGCTCGATCGGGTCGATGCCCGTGGCGGCCAGTACTGCCATGGTGAGCAGGAAGGCGGTGACCAGCGCCAGGGCGGGTCCGGCGATGCCGAGGAGCAGCCGGTCCTTGTCGAGTTTCTTCATCGGGCCTCGTCCTCCGGTGCGTCGGTACCGGGTCGGGTACCAGCGGCGGAGTGGTTGTCGGTTGCTTCCAGGTGCCCGGAGGCGGCGCCCGTCATGGCGGTGCCGAGCTCCTCCGGGGTGACGGTCGCGGGGTCGGCGTCCGCGACCAGGCGGCCGCGGTAGATCACCCGCAGGGTGTCGGACAGGCCGATGAGCTCGTCCAGGTCCGCCGAGATGAGCAGGACCGCCAGGCCCTCGCGGCGGGCTTCGCGGATCGCGTCCCAGATCTGCGCCTGCGCACCGACGTCCACACCGCGGGTGGGGTGGGCGGCGATGAGGAACTTCGGGTTGTGGCTCATCTCGCGGCCGACGATCAGCTTCTGCTGGTTGCCGCCGGAGAGCGAGGCGGCGGTGACCTCGATGCCGGGCGTGCGGACGTCGTACTCGCGCACGATCCGCTCGGTGTCCTTGCGGGCGGCCTTCGGGTCGAGGATGCCGCGCTTGGAGTTGGGGGCCTCGGTGACGTGGCCGAGGATGCGGTTCTCCCACAGCGGGGATTCCAGCAGCAGGCCGTGCCGGTGACGGTCCTCGGGGATGTACCCGATGCCGCCCTCGCGCCGCTTGCGGACCGGGGACTTGGTGATGTCCGTGCCGTCGAGGGTGATCACGCCCGCGTCGGCGGCGCTCATGCCCATGAGGGCCTCGATCAGCTCGGTCTGGCCGTTGCCCTCGACGCCGGCGATGCCGAGGATCTCGCCCTTGTGGATGGTGAAGCTGACGTCGTCCAGCAGGAGGCGGCCGGCCTCGACCTTCTCGTGGAGGGTCGAGTCCTCGGTGACCGTGGGCCGCAGGGTCTCCGGCTCGACCGCGACGACGCCGGCCGCCGAGACCGTCAGGCCGGACACCGTGAGCATCGGGACGTCGGTCACGGTCGACTCGCGGGTCTCCGGCGAGGGCAGTTCCGCACCGACCATCAGCTCGGCGAGCTGCTTGGTGGTCGCGGTCCGCGGGTCGGCGGTGCCCACCGTGGTGCCGCGCCGGATGACGGTGATGTCGTCGGCGACCTTCAGCACCTCGCCCAGCTTGTGGGAGATGAAGATGACGGTCAGGCCCTCGGCCTTGAGCTCGCGCAGGTTGTCGAAGAGCGCGTCCACTTCCTGCGGCACGAGCACGGCGGTCGGCTCGTCGAGGATGAGGATCTTCGCACCGCGGTAGAGGACCTTGAGGATCTCCACGCGCTGGCGGTCGGCGACACCGAGGTCCTCGACCAGGGCGTCGGGGCGGACCCCGAGGCCGTAGGCGTCCGAGATCTCCTTGATCTTCCTGCGGGCCTTGGCGCCGATGCCGTGGAGCTTCTCGCCGCCGAGGACCACGTTCTCCAGGACGGTGAGGTTGTCGGCGAGCATGAAGTGCTGGTGCACCATGCCGATGCCGCGGGCGATGGCGTCGCCGGGGCTGCTGAAGGAGACCTGTTCCCCGTCGATGGCGATGGTCCCCTCGTCCGGCTTCTGCATGCCGTAGAGGATCTTCATCAGGGTCGACTTGCCGGCGCCGTTCTCGCCGATCAAGGCATGGACCGTGCCCTTGCGGACGGTGATCGCGATGTCCTTGTTGGCGACGACGCCGGGGAAGCGCTTGGTGATGCCGTGCAGTTCTACGGCGGGGGGCGGGCTGGACGCGTTGATGACGCACTCTCCTTGGCGCGGAAGGAGCGGAGGCAGGGGGGACAGGGCGGGGAGTGAAAGTATCGCGTCCACGATGCTTCTACGCGCGTAGCACTGTCAGAAGTGAAAACTCGCGGCCATGAGGCCACTTGGTCAAGAACGAGTGATCACAGGAGCCCCCGGACGGGGTCCGGGGGAGTGGCGAGGGGCCCGGGGGGCGGTAGAGACCGCCGCCCGGACCCCGGAGACCACGACTGACTGTCAGACGGGCCTTACGGCGCGGTCTTGACGGTGATCTTCTTGGCGATGATCTCGGCCTTGGCCTTGTCCACCGCGGCGATGACGTCGGCCATCTTCTTGTACTCGGGGTTGGAGTCGGCCAGGCCGACGCCGTCCTTGTCGAGGCCGTAGCGGACCTCGCCGGTCTCGGGCTTGCCGTCCTTGACCGACTTGATCAGGTTGAAGACGGAGTCGGAGACGTCCTTGGTGACCGAGGTCAGGATGTGCTCCTTGTACTTCGACAGACCGGCCTGGTTGTACTGGTCGGAGTCGACGCCGATGGCCCACTTGCCCTTGGCGGAGACGGCCTCGATGGCACCGGAACCGGCCAGACCGGCCGCGGCGTACACCACGTCGGCGCCGGCGTCGATCTGACCCTGCGCGGCGGCCTTGCCGAGGTCGGGCTTGGAGAAACCGTCGAAGTTCGGCGGCTGGGTCAGGTACTGGGACAGCACCTTGGCGTTCGGGTTGGTGTCCTTGACGCCCTGGGCGAAGCCCGCCTCGAACTTCTTGATCAGCGGAACCTCGACACCGCCGATGAAGCCGACCGTGCCGGTCTTGGAGACCTTGGCGGCGGCGACGCCGGCCAGGTAGGAGCCCTGCTCCTCGCTGAAGACGAGGTTGGCGATGTTCGCACCGGTCACCGACGTGTCGTCGATGATGCCGAAGGTGGTGTCCGGGAACTTCGGCGCGACCTTCTTGATGGCGGGCGCGTAGGAAAAGCCGACACCGATGACCGGGTTGTTGCCCTTGCGGGCGAGCTCGGTGAGGCGCTGGACCTTGTCGGCCTCGCCCTCGCCGTCGGTGGGCTCCGCCTCGGCGGTCTTGATCTTGAGGTCCGTCTTGGCCTTCTCAAGACCCGCGAAGGCGGCGTCGTTGAACGACTGGTCGCCGCGGCCACCGATGTCGTACGCGATGGCGGCGCTGGCTTCCTTGGTGTCGGAAGATCCGGTGTCAGACGACTTCTTACCGCCACAGGCGGTGGCCGAGAGGGCCAGCGCCGCGGACGCGATGCCCACGGTGGCGATCCTGGTGATCCGGCGCAAGGGGAGGCTCCTTCAAAACCTGACCGAAGCGCCACGACCGGCGCTGGTTTCGCGGCGATCGTAACGCGCGTAGATGTCAGTTAAAGGCCCGTTCATGAGTCGTTATCGGATCGTCGCGAACCGGACAGTGACCGATCGGTAACTGCTGCTGTGCCCGGCCCTTGTGTACCAAGGGCCGGGCACGTCCGCGGGGAGAGGCGGCCGGTGGCGCGGGGACTTGCGCGCTTACTGGCGGGCACCACCGTTACGCCGCCCGTCCAGCAGGGCCGCGGCCGTGAAGAACTCCACGCCGAAGGCGATCGCGGACTCGTCCACGTCGAAGTCGCCGCGGTGCAGGTCGCGCTTGGCGGTGTCTCCGGGAGCGCGGACCCCCAGGCGGGCCATGGCGCCGGGGACGTGCTCCAGGTACCAGGAGAAGTCCTCGCCGCCCAGGCTCTGCTCGGTGTCCTCGACGGACTCGGAGCCGCAGCGGGCCGACATGGCCTCCCGGAGCAGTTCGGTGACCGCGGGGTCGTTGACCACGGGGGGCACTCCGCGCACGTGGTTGATCTCGAACTTGGCCCCGTGCATGGTCGCGACCTCGTCGATCGCCGCGTGGATCATGTCCGGGGCGTCGTGCCAGGCGTTCAGGTCCAGGCAGCGGACGGTTCCGGACAGCTCCGCGTGCATCGGGATCACGTTGCAGGCGTGGCCGGTCTCGATGCGCCCCCAGGTGACCGACATGCCCGAGCGGGCGTCCATCCGGCGGGCCAGCAGGGCCGGGACGTCGACGGCCACCCGGGCGGCGGCCGTCACCAGGTCGGTGGTCAGGTGCGGGCGCGCGGTGTGCCCGCCGGGGCCGGAGAGGCTGACCTCCAGCCGGTCGCAGGCCGAGGTGATGGGGCCGGGCCGCAGCCCGATCCGGCCGGCGTCGACCCGGGGGTCGCAGTGCACGGCGACGATCTTCCCCACGCCGTCCAGGACGCCCGACTCGATGGCGTCGGTCGCCCCGCCCGGGAGGACCTCCTCGGCGGGCTGGAACAGCAGCCGCACGGGCCGGGGCAGCAGACCCTGCCGGTGGAGCTCCGCGAGGACCAGGCCCGCCCCCAGGACGACGGTGGTGTGCACGTCGTGGCCGCAGGCGTGGGCGCGGTCCGGGAAGGTCGAGCGGTAGGACACGTGCGTCTTGGCATCGGGGATGGGCAGGGCGTCGATGTCCGCGCGCAGGGCCAGCATGGGCCGGGCCCCGTCCCACTCCCCCACGTCACAGATCAGGCCCGTGCCGGACTTCAGCACCCGTGGTCGCAGGCCGGCTTTCTCCAGTCGGGCCTTGATCGCCGCCGTGGTCCGGAACTCCTGGTGTCCGAGCTCCGGGTGCATGTGCAGATCCCGGCGGAAGGCGATCAGTTCGGCGCGCAGGTGGTCCGGAACCGTGCCGGGCAGCTCGGGCCGGCCGGTCGCGGCGGGCTGGGCGGTCTGGGACTCGCGGGACATCAACTGGTTCACCTGTTGAAGGGTAGGCGTACCGGCGGCCCAACTGGCTGGGGATCACAAAAAGTTCATGCCGTTAGGGGAAGGAAACCCGGCCTCTGGAGGCATGAGGGGAGACGGGCGGGGGTAAACTCGCGCGCTCATCCGGCCGCGGGAGCCGCCTGTACGGAAAGTCTGCGCACATCGCGGGCGGTGTCGGTGACCCCCGCGAGGAAGGTGCGGGCGCGCGGCGACGCGGAGCCGGTGAGCCAGGCGGGTGCCACGTCGCAGACGGCGACGGTGACGCCGGTGCCGGTCAGCGCGTACGGCAGGGTGTGGACGACGGTGGAGGGGAAGCTGACGATCGTCCGGCCGATCGGCCCGCGCCGTGCGATCAGCTCCAAGGGCAGGTCCGGCCGTACGATCTCCAGCCCGGCCGCCTCGCTCAGCGCGCGCAGCTTCTCCGGGGACTCCCGGCGGTGTGCGAAGTAGCGGGTGGCGCCGTGCTCCCGGGTCAGGGCGCGTACGGCGTCCAGGTAGCGGCCCGGGTCGACCACCCCCGTCTCCACGAGCGAGGTGCCCACCAGGTCCGTGCCCCTGGTCAGGCGCGGCGGGCCGAAGCGGGCCCGGGTCCAGGCGAAGTCGTTGGTCCGGAGCGTCATCGCGCCGTGGACGGTGACCGGCATCGAGGTGAACACCTCGACGCTGCGGTCGGCGCCCGCGGCCGGGAGGAAGCGGCGCCGCGCGGTCGCCGAGACAGGCGCGTAGGCCAGCTCGCGCAGCCGGCCGGGCAGTCCTTGGCCGCCGACGCGGTGCCAGCGCACGAGCCGCTCGCCGCGGGCGGTCTGGGCGGCGAACTCCATGGTGGCGGTGCCGTCGTCGACGACGACGAGCTCGTCTGCGCGCACCAGGGTGAGCAGCAGCTGGACGTAGCGGGAGAAGGGGTCGCCGACGACGACCGTGCGCGCCGCGCGCACGTCACCGGCGAGGGCGGTGAGTGCCTTCAGCGGCGCCAGTCCGCCGCCGCGGGCCTCCTGCCAGCGGACCTCGTGCCCCTCGTCCCGGGCGAGCGCGGCCATCCGGCGCAGCTGGCCGCGGGACATGGGGTCGGTGGGCGGCAGGACGACGATCCGCACCGGCTGCGCGGCCGCGCGGCCGGCGCCTGCGGACCGGGGGCCGGTGGCGCCGCCGTGCCCGGAGCCGGGGCCGGTGGCGGGGCCCGGCTCGGATCCGGGGCCCGGCTCGGATCCGGGGCCGGCTGCGGGCCGCGGGGCGGTCGTGCGGCGGTGCTGGCGCGGGAGGCCGTCCAGCAGCGGGCTGCGCGGCGCGGGGCTGTGCGCGTACGCCCACTCCAGCACGTTCAGGAGCTGGACCGGACTCTCGACGAACGCCAGCGTGGAGGCTGAAGGGGTCACCACGTACTCCTCGGGGTGGGCGGGAGTGCAGGTCAGACGGCGGCGAGCTCGCCCTGGAAGCGGCGGAGCTTCTTCATGGGCCCCAGCTCGGAGTCGTAGACCCGCTTGACGCCGTCGCCGAGGGCGGCCTCGATGGTGCGGATGTCGCGGACCAGGCGGGCCAGGCCCCCGGGCTCCACGGAGGCGGCCTGGTCGGAGCCCCACATCGCGCGGTCGAGGGTGATGTGGCGCTCGACGAAGGTGGCGCCGAGGGCGACGGCGGCGAGGGTCGTCTGCAGGCCCGTCTCGTGGCCGGAGTAGCCGATCGGGACGTTGGGGTACTCCTCCCGCAGCGTGTCGATCACCCGCAGGTTGAGCTCCTCGGCCTTGGCCGGGTACGTCGACGTCGCGTGGCACAGGAGGATGTTGTCGCTGCCGAGCACCTCGACCGCGTGCCGGATCTGGCGCGGCGTGGACATGCCGGTGGACAGGACGACCGTGCGGCCGGTGGCGCGCAGGGTGCGCAGCAGTTCGTCGTCGGTGAGGCAGGCGGAGGCCACCTTGTGGGCGGGGACGTCGAACCTCTCCAGGAAGGCGACGGCCTCGGTGTCCCACGGGGAGGCGAACCAGTCGATGCCGCGCTGGGCGCAGTGGTCGTCGATGGCGCGGTACTCGTCCTCGCCGAACTCGACCCGGTGGCGGTAGTCGATGTAGGTCATCCGGCCCCAGGGGGTGTCGCGTTCGATGTCCCACTGGTCGCGCGGCGTGCAGATCTCGGGGGTGCGCTTCTGGAACTTCACGGCGTCGCAGCCCGCCTCGGCCGCGGCGTCGATCAGGGCGAAGGCGGTGGCCAGGTCCCCGTTGTGGTTGATGCCGATCTCGCCGACGACGTAGACGGGGTGGCCGGGGCCCGCCGTGCGCTGTCCGAAGGTGCGCAGGCGGGTGCGGGGAGAGGCGGTCATGGCAGGTGACGTCCTTCGGTGCGGGGGTGCCGGGCAGGCGCGGGGCGCGGAGGGTGTGAGGTGCGGCTGGTCCGCGCGGGATGCGGGCGGTGCCTGGGGTGCTTGGAGTGCCTGAGGTGGCTGGGGTGTTTGAGGTGGCTGGAGTGCCTGGGGTGCCTGGGGTCTTCGGGGAGTGGGCTGCGGGTCGGGGTGCACGTCGAGCAGGGGGGCGAGGAGGCGGGCGCGTTGCAGGTCGTGCGGGTCGTCGATCTCCAGGACCCGCGCGGGGTCGGTGGGGACGGGCAGGACGCGTCCGAAGAAGCGGTGGCGGGCGGTGCGGAAGCCGGCGCTGTCCATGGCGTAGGCGGCGCCGGTCTCCAGCAGGTCCTGGGGACGGTCCTGGCGCCGGGGGCGGTACGCCGCCTCATGGTTGATCCCGGTGCCGAGGCCGCCGGGCAGCTCCCGCCAGAGGAAGCCGTGGAAGGGGGCGACGGTCAGGGCCGAGTCGGCGGCGCCGGAGGCGACGGCCGCGGCGACGGCTTCGACGTCGGTGGCGGCCAGGAAGGGGCTGGTGCACTGGACGAGGAGGACGACATCCACGGTGAGGGAGTGCAGTTCCTCGAAGGCGGTGAGCGCGTGCAGCAGAGCGGTCTCGCTGCTCGCGGTGTCGCCGCAGAGCGCGGCCGGGCGGGCGATCACGCCGGCGCCGGCGGCGCGGGCGACGGCCGCGATGGCCGGGGAGTCGGTGGATACCACCACGTCGGTGACGGTCGGCGCGGCCCGGCAGGCCCGGACGGCGCGGGCGACCAGCGGCGTGCCGGCGACCTCGGCGAGGTTCTTCCCGGGGACGCCCTTGGAGCCGCCGCGCGCGGGAACGACCGCGAGGACCCTCACAGCTCCCCCATCCTGCGGATCACCGGGGCCACCCGCTGCACCCCGTGCCGGTACGCCCCGCGGGCGGCCTCGCGCAGGTGGGCGCGCAGCCGCCGGCGCAGCGCCGACTCCCGCGCCGGGAGGGCCGCCGCGCCCGGGAGCGGGGTGCCGTCGGGGGCGAGGCGGTGGCGGGCGAGGATCCCGGGGAGGTATCCGGGGGCGGTGGTGAGGGTGTAGTAGGGCGCGGGCGGGGGCAGCCGGGGCGCGGCCAGCAGCGCGGCGACCTTGGCCCGGGCGGCGCCGTACGCGTCCCCGCCGGCCGGGGCGCCCGGGGCGGCCCCGGGGGCGCCGCCGGGTACCGCCGGGGCGGGCAGGACGCCCTGGGACGCCAGCCACCCCGGGTCGGCGTGCGGCAGCAGGCCCGCGTCGAGCCGGTCCCAGGAGGTCAGGCAGCCGGAGCCCAGGAAGTGGTGGTTGCCGAGGGCTTCGCGGATGCCGAGGTCGGTGAGGACGGCCGTCGGGATGGACCGGTGCAGGGACTCCAGGGCGGCGGTGGAGGAGACCGTGACCAGCAGGTCGGTGCCGTCCAGCACCTCGCCCATGTGGCCGTACACCAGACGGCAGTTGGGCGGCAGCCCGCCGGGGATCCGCGCGGCGAGCCGCTGGTACGGCTGCTCCTCCAGGTGCGTGGTGTGCTCCCCGGGCCGGCTGCGCAGCTTGATCAGCACCTCGCGCTCCGGGTGCAGCCGCGCGTGCCCGGCCGCCCGCTCCAGCAGGTACGCGCGGTCGGCGCGGCCCTCCGGTACCGAGGGCTGGACGGCGAAGACCACCCTGTGGGGCCGGCCCCCGGCCGGCGCGTACGGCGCCCCGCCCAGGAACGGCAGCGCGGTCTCGGTGACGGCGCCAGCGTCCGCTCCCACCCCTTCGTACACGGCGCGGAAGCGCTCCGCGTCGTGGCGGGAGTTGGCGAGGACGAGGTCGGCGCCGTGCCGCAGCAGCAGGCCGTCGGCGAGCTTCTCGTACACGACGCCCACGTAGCCGGTGACGAGGACGGGCCGGGCGGCCGGCCCGGGCCACAGGGCGCGCGCGCCGTGCAGGACGGCCTGGACGGCCCCGCCGACGAGGGCGAGGACGACCACGTCGTACCGCTCCCGGCCGATCTCGGCGAGGAACTCCGCGCAGGTCACCTCGGCGGGCCGGTCGCCCCGGACGCCCACCTCGCCGAGCTGGCGCGCGGTGGGGGTGGCACGGCCGCGCAGCAGGTATCCGGCGGGCTGGTGGTCGGGCACGAGACGGCGGGCGGTCAGTGCGCCCCATTTCCATCGGGTGTCGGAATCGGCGAGTACGGCGACGCTTTTGCGTTCTGGCACGCGGCAGAAACTATTCCGCGATGCCGGTGACCGGCCCAACGAGCGCACAACAGCGGGTTAACAACCCGTCGAAGAGATGCGAAAGCGCACGGGTTAACGCGCCCGCCCCGCTTCGTTCACGTGGAATCCTCGTCCGGGCCACGGTGAATGCCGGGAGGGCGTCCTAATGTCCCACAGGTGCCCAAGCTCTCTGTTGTCGTGCCGTTCTTCAACGTGCAGACGTACGCGCCGGACGCCCTGCGGAGTCTCGAACTGAACGCCCGGGACGATTTCGAGTTCCTCCTCGTCGACGACTGCTCCACGGACGGGACCCCCGCCCTGCTGGAGCGTGCGGCGCGCGAGCTGCCGGGGGCAGTGCACCTCAGACACGAGCGCAACGGCGGCCTGGCCACCGCCAGGAACACCGGTCTGGACGCGGCCCGCGGGGAGTACCTCGCCTTCCTGGACGGCGACGACTGGCTGGCCCCCGGCCACCTGGCCCGGATCCTGGCCGCCATCGAGGCCCTGGGCTGCGACTTCGTCCGCACCGACCACGTGCGGTGCACCGGCAGGTCCCGCAGCGTGCAGCGCGTCCCGTACGGTCCGCAGTCGGTGGTCGCCGATCCGCGCACCGCGATCCTGCCCGCCGACCGGGCCACCTCGGTGGACTATCCGTACGCCTGGGCCGGCATGTACCACCGGCGGCTGCTGGAGCGCGGGGTGCTGCACTTCACCGACGGGCTGCGTACGGCGGAGGACCGGCCGTGGATCTGGCGGCTGCACCGCGAGGCCCGCTCGTTCGCGGCCGTCGGAACGCCCGGAATCTTCTACCGGCGCGGGGTCTCCACCTCGCTGACGCAAATCGGCGACGAACGGCAGCTCGATTTCATCCGCGCATTCGATCAAGTACTGTCGGACGTCGCCGCGGACCGGGATTCGGATCTGCTGCTCCCGAAAGCAGTCCGAACGTATTGCGCAATCATCGCGCACCATTTCGGTTCCATCGAAAGGTTCGAACCGGCTGTGGCCAGGAAACTGCGCTCCATGAGCACGGCCGCGCTCGGCCGCATGCCCCGGGACGTGCTCGACCGGGTCCTGGACTCGATGGACGGGGAACGCTCCGCCCTGCTGCGCCGCCTGCGCAGGCGCTTGCGCACCGCGGCGGGGGCGGGCGTCTGATGCCGACACAGATCTTCCTGGCCTCCACCCTCTACGGGGCCGCCACCCTCGCGGCGGGCATCGACGCGGGCGCCTTTCCGCCCGCCGCCCGCCGGATCCTGCTGACCAGCAACCACGCCGTCACGGCCGAGGTCAGCCCCGGCGTGGCGGACATGCCGGGCTTCGCCGTGCTGCGCACCCGCTTCGACGAGGTCCTCGACTGGAACCGGGTCATCGAGCCGCAGCATCCGAGCACCTGGGCGCCGCGCGCCGAGGACGTGCCGCTGTGGGAACGCCAGCTGCGCACGCTGTGGGGCCTGGGCGAGGACCGCGTCGAGCTGATCGTGGAATCCCTCCAGGTGCCGCCCGCCCAGACCTTGTGCCGGCTCTTCCCGGGTGCGGCCGTCGACGTCTACGCGGACGGGCTGATGAGTTACGGGCCCACGCGCTTTCGGCTCGACCCCCAGCTGGGGATGCGGGTGCGGCGCGTGCTCCACCTGGACCTGGTGCCGGGGCTGGAGCCGCTGCTGCTGACGGAGTTCGGCGTGCGGGTGGAGCCGCTGCCGTCGGAGTCGTTCCGCAAGGTCCTCGCCGAACTGGCCGACGCCACCGGTTTCGGCGAAGCCCCCGGTCTCGACGGCCTCGGCGAGGACGCCCGCCCCGCCCGGCACGCAGAGCCCTCCGCCTCCCCCGCGACGGCCCCGCCCGGGCCCGCCCTCCTCCTCGGCCAGTACCTCTCGGCGCTCGACCTGATGAGCGCCGACGAGGAGGAGGAGCTCCACGTGTCGATGGTCCGGGGCGCCCACGCCCTCGGCCACCGCGAGCTGGTCTTCAAACCCCACCCCAGTGCCCCGGCCGCCTACTCCCGCCGCGCCGAGGCCGAGGCCCGGCGGCTCGGCGCCCGCCTCACGGTGATCGGCTCCCCGGTCCTGGCCGAGACCCTCTACCGGCGGCTGCGCCCGGCGCTGGTCGTCGGCTGCTTCTCCACCGGCCTGCTGACCGCCGCCACGCTGTACGGGCTCCCGGTGGCCCGGACCGGCACGCGGGCCGTGCTCGCCCGCCTGACCCCCTACCCGAACAGCAACCGCGTCCCGCTGGTCCTGGTGGACGCCCTGCTCCCCGACCTGGCGGACCCGCGGGCCGTGCGCGACTGGACGCCGCCGACGCCCGAACGGGTCCGGGCGGAGCCCGCCGGGCTGCTGACCGCGGTCGGGTACACCATGCAGCCGCAGATCCTCGCCGCGCGCCGCTCGGCAGCCGAGGCCTACCTGGCCCGGCACCTGACCCCCCGCACCCGGCACTACTTCACCCGCCGCCGGCTGACCGCACTGGGCCTGCCCGGCGGCATCCCCGCCCGGCTGGCGTTCCTGCCCCGCAGCCGGGCGGTGCGCCGTGCCGTACGCCGCGTCCGGCGGCTGCGCCGCGGCCTCAGCTGACGGCGAGCTTGACCGCGAAGCCCAGGAACAGCACGCCGGCCGCCGAGGTCGCCCCCGCCGACAGCCGCTTGCGGCGGCGGAACGCGGCGGACAGCCGGGTGCCGCCGAAGATCAGCAGCGTCAGGTAGAGGAAGCTGCCGATCTGCAGCAGGCCCCCCAGCAGCACGAAGGACAGCGCCGGGTAGGCGTAGCCCGGGTCCACGAACTGCACGAAGAAGGACATCAGGAAGAGGATGGCCTTCGGGTTGAACAGGCTGATCAGCAGGGCCCGGCGATAGGGCCGCTCGACCTCGCCCGCGCCGTCCCCGCTTGCGTCCGCCCCGATCGCGGCGGCCATGTCCGCGCGCGCCCGGCGCGAGCGCCACAGTGCCCAGGCGCCCCGCATCATGCCGATGGCCAGCCAGGTCAGGTAGCCGGCGCCGAGCAGCTTGACGATGCCGAACAGCAGCGGGCTGGCCTGGAGCAGCGAGGCCGCGCCGACGGCGGCGAGCACCATCAGGACGGTGTCGCCGGTCCACACCCCGGCGGCGGCCCTGTACCCCGTGCGCACCCCGCGGCGGGCGGCCACGGACAACACGTACAGCGAGTTCGGACCCGGCAGCAGAATGATCAGCACCAGGCCGGCGAGATACGTCGGAAGATCGGTCACACCCAGCATGGGCAGGAGTGTGACATGGGGACGCACCTGTCGCGCCAGTCGGTTTCACCATGTGGAACCGGCCGGTTCGTAACTCCCCCACACCTCCCGCAGCGCCCCGCACACCTCCCCCACCGTGGCCCGGGCCCGCAGGGCCTCCTTCATCGGGTACAGCACGTTCCGCGTCCCCGCGGCCGCCTCCCGCAGGGCCTCCAGGGCCGCCGTCACCGCTGCGCCGTCCCGCTGGGCCCGCAGCCGCGCCAGCGCCGCGCACTGGCGCGCCTCGATCTCCGGGTCCACGCGCAGCGGCTCGTACCGCTCCTCGCGGTCCAGGGCGAAGCGGTTCACCCCGACCACCACCCGCTCCCCGCTCTCCGTCTCCTGCGCGATCCGGTAGGCGTTCCGCTCGATCTCCTCCTTCTGGAAACCGGCCTCGATCGCGGCCACCGCGCCGCCGTGGTCCTCCACGCGCCGCATCAGGTCGAGCGCCGCCGCCTCCAGCGCGTCCGTCATCCGCTCGACGGCGTACGACCCGGCGAAGGGGTCGACCGTGTGCGGCACGTCCGTCTCGTGCGCGAGGACCTGCTGGGTGCGCAGCGCGAGGCGCGCCGACGCCTCGGTGGGCAGCGCGATCGCCTCGTCGAAGGAGTTGGTGTGCAGCGACTGCGTGCCGCCCAGTACGGCGGCGAGCGCCTGCACGGCCACCCGTACGAGGTTCAGCTCCGGCTGCTGCGCCGTCAGCTGGACCCCGGCCGTCTGGGTGTGGAAGCGCAGCGTCATCGACTTCGGGTCGAGCGCCCCGAACTCCTCGCGCATGACGCGGGCCCAGATCCGCCGGGCCGCACGGAACTTCGCGACCTCCTCCAACAGCGTGGTGCGGGCCACGAAGAAGAAGGAGAGCCGGGGCGCGAATTCGTCGACCGCCATGCCGGCGGCCAGGGCCGTACGGACGTAGGCGATGCCGTCGGCGAGGGTGAAGGCGATCTCCTGCGCGGGCGAGGCCCCGGCTTCGGCCATGTGGTAGCCGGAGATGGAGATGGTGTTCCACCGGGGGATCTCCGCGCGGCAGTAGCGGAAGGTGTCGGCGGTGAGCCGCAGCGAGGGGCCGGGCGGGAAGATGTACGTCCCCCGGGCGATGTACTCCTTCAGGATGTCGTTTTGGACCGTCCCGGTCAGCTGCGCGCCCGTGATGCCCTGCTCCTCTGCGACCAGCTGGTAGAGCAGCAGGAGCAGAGCCGCCGGTGCGTTGATGGTCATCGAGGTGGAGACGCGGTCGAGGGGGATCCCGTCGAACAGCGTGCGCATGTCGTCGAGCGAGTCGACGGCGACCCCGACCTTGCCGACCTCCCCGCGGGCGAGGGGGGCGTCGGAGTCGTGGCCCATCTGCGTCGGCAGGTCGAAGGCGACGGACAGGCCGGTCCCGCCGCCCTCGATGAGCTGCCGGTAACGCGCGTTGGACTCGGTGGCCGTACCGAATCCGGCGTACTGCCGCATGGTCCACGGCCGACCGGTGTACATGTTCGGATAAATCCCCCTTGTGTAGGGGAATTCACCCGGTGCGCCCAGTGCGGCGGCGGGGTCCCACCCCGTCAGGTCACCGGGGCCGTAGACGGGTTCGATCGGGATTCCGCTCTCGCTGCGTGCCATCGACTTCGGTCCTCCGTAGAGCTGGCGGGCCCGGGGCTGCTACAACCGTCCCCGCGACATGTCCTCGCAGGACCGCGGACGGCTCCTGGTCACAATGGCGCAACATCCCGGGGCTCCGTGCAACTCTCCACGCGCGCGAGACATCACCTACTTACACGACGTAGAAATCGGGGGACTGCAATGCACCGCCAGAGAGTCATAATCCGCACGCTCGGTCTGGCCACCGCCGTCGCGCTCGCCGCGACCGCCTGCGGGCCGCAGAAGTCCGGGGCCTCGGGTCCCGCTTCCCCGGCTCCGTCCTCGCCCACGGCGGTTGCCTCCCCCGAGACCTCTCCTTCCACCGACGGCAAGCCCGGCGAGAGCTCGCCCTCCGCCTCGCCGTCCGCCTCGGCCTCCCCGTCCGCCTCGGCCTCGCCTTCGCCTTCGCCCACGGTGAAGCAGATCATGGCCAACGGCGACGACACCGAGCAGGTGCGCGAGCTCCAGGCACGCCTCAAGCAGCTCAAGCTGATGTCGGTCGCGCCGACCGGCTTCTACGGGACGAAGACCACCTCGGCGGTCAGGTCCTTCCAGTCGAAGAACGGGCTGACCGCGACCGGTTCGGTCGACGAGCCCACCTGGAGGAAGATCCAGAGCGCCACGAAGAAGCCCACCGCCGAGGAACTGCGCCCGCCGGTGGTCAACGAGGCGGACGCCCCCGACCCGCGCTGCATGCAGGGCCGGGTCATGTGCATCAGCAAGGAGAGCCGCACCCTCGCCTGGATGATCGACGGCAAGATCGTCTCGACGATGGACGTGCGTTTCGGCTCGGAGAACACCCCGACCCGCGAGGGCGTCTTCAACGTGGGCTGGAAGGCCAAGGAGTGGACGTCGACGATCTACCACACGCCGATGCCCTACGCGATGTTCTTCAGCGGCGGCCAGGCGGTGCACTACTCGGCCGACTTCGCGGCCCGCGGCTACGCCGGCGCCTCGCACGGCTGTGTGAACGTCCGGGACAAGGCCAAGCTCTCGGCGCTCTTCGACGCGGTGCAGGTCGGCGACAAGGTCGTCGTCTACTGGTGAGGCCGGGTCGCAACGTAAGGGGCGCGGGCAGGGCCGGGGGAACGTGCCCCGCCCGCGCCGGTTGCGCAGAGCCCAGGGGTACGGGGGGAACCCCGGCTCATGCGCGGCCGATGACCAGTCGGCTCGCTACGTACTGCGCCGCGGATTCGAAAAGTGTTACAGCCGGGTCAGCGGCCGTCGGCCGGACCTGCCGAACGCCCCGGGAACGACGGCACCAAGGTCGGCGGGCGCAGCACTTCGCCTCCCGCGCGGCCCTCTCCGGCTGAACCGGGGGCGCCCATGCCCTTGCCGCCGTCGACGACGCCGTCCAACAGCGCCTCGCAGTAGAACGGGATGCGGGCCAGGCCCCGGGCCAGGCGGGAGAGCCGCTGGCGGCGATCGTCGTTGAGGTGGCCGGCGCGGTAGTCGTCGCAGAGGTCCACGGCCCGGCGCTGGTTCTCCCGGTCGCGGTCGCGGCCGCCCGCGTCCGGGCCGCCGAAGGAGTCCGACGCGCTGTCGCCGCCCCCCTTGCCGCCCGTCTTGCCGCCGTTCTTGTTCCCCTGCGCGTCCTTGCCGGGACCGGCGCTCGCGTGCGGGCCGTAGGCCGTGCCGGCTCCGGGAGTGGCGGGGCCCTGGAGGGACCCGGGGGGCTGGGCCGTGCCCGCGGTGGCGGCCGGAGCCGCGCCGTCCCGCAGCGGCGTGGGCCGCAGCTGCGGGCTGAGCGTCGAGGGTCCGCCGGCGTCGCCGCCCGGGGTGGGATCCCCGTCGGCGCTCACGGACATCGCGGGTCCGGGGCCGGCGACGTCGCGGGCGGGCCGGTCCAGCAGACCCGCGCCCGCGGCGGCGGCGATCCCGCCGACCGCGACGCTCGCCAGGGCCGCCGCGAGGGCGAACCGCACCGGCCGCACGCGCCGGGGCGCGGGGACGCGGGCGGCGGCGGGCCTGCCGAGGCCGACGAAGGGTTCGCCCGCGCGGAACCGGAGGCCGGAAGACGGCACGGCAGGCGCAGAGGCGGCAGCCGAGGCGGCGGAGGTTCCGGCGGCCGCGCGCGCCGCACGGAAGGCGGCCACCGCGGCGGCCTCGCCGGGCGACTCCCCCTCGGCGGACGGCACACGGGCGAGGGCGTCGAGGGCGTCGCGCAGCCGCAGGGCCTCGCGCCGGGCCCGCGGACCGGCGGCCGGTCCCACAGGGTCGACCGGTCCGCCGCTCAGCAGCCGGTCCGCCGCGGCTGCGTCCAGCCACCTGTCACGCTCGTCGGCCATCACATGTCCTTCTGCGTCCGCCAACGTGAATGCGTCACACCGGTTTGTTCTACGAGGCCCCCGCCGTGGCCACGCTGCGCGGGTACGGCGTCGAGATCCCTCCCGCCCCCGCTGCTCCGTGCCTGGCCATCGGCATTATGGCCGACCCGTGCTCCCAGGTCCGCCTCCGGGTCCGGGCCGCCCTGCGCGCCTTGCGCGCCGAGCAGCTCCGCCAGCTTCTTCAGGCCACGGTGGGCGGCCGTGCGCACCGCGCCCGGCCGCTTCCCGAGGGTCTCGGCCGCGCTCTTGGCATCCAGGCCGACCACGACCCTCAGGACGACGGCCTCCGCCTGGTCCTGCGGCAGCTGCGCGATGAGCGCCATGGTCAGCCCGGTGGAGAGGGACTCCATGGCCGCGCCCGCGGTGTCGCAGTCGGCGGCCCAGCCGGCCAGCTCGCTCTCGTCGCCGCCGATGGCGGGGCGGCGCCCGCGCATGCGGATGTGGTCGAGGGCCCGGTTGCGGGCGACGCGGGCGGCCCAGCCGCGGAAGCGGTCGGCGTCACCGGTGAAGGAGTCCAGGTCGCGGGCTATCTGCAGCCAGGCTTCGGAGGTGACGTCCTCCGCGTCGCCGTCCCCGACGAGCGTGCGTACGTATCCGAGCAGGCGTGGGTGCACGGCGCGGTACACAGCACGGAACGCGTTCTCGTCGCCGTCCTGTGCCGCGAGCACCGCGGCGGTCAGCTCCGCGTCGTCCCCCAGCAAAGTCCCCAACCCGTTCACTGTCCTGTACGTCTGGCGCAAATCAGCACGTTACGGCTTTCAAGCACCTTCGTCCACGAGATGTACAACCAGCAACCACTCCTGCGCGGAGCGGGGTGTGACACAAAACGCACTCGGGGCGCTGACAGGGATACGGGCTTGTCGCACGAGCCCGTGACGGATGGCGGCCGGGGCCTCTCCTGTGGGGGGTGGCGGCCTCGGTCGCCCTCCCCTTCCCGGGCCGCTTCGCCCTCGCTCCCACGGGTCCCACAGCTCCCACGACCCTCACGGCGCTCCCCACGTCATCCTTTAGGCTCACTTCCGGGTGAAATCCCCTATTGCGTACGACACACCCTGCCTCGCGTAGATAGCGTGGCGGTATACCCGCGCCGCGCCACGAGGAGCCCCCCGCTGTCCAGCCACCTTCCGGCACAGACCCCCGGGGGCACCACCCCGGTGGCCCCTTCCGGACGAAGTCTGGGCGGGAAGAAGTCCGGGGTCGCCGCCGCCCACTCCCACGGCCCCGGGCTCGCGCGCTTCAACGCCCTGTCCCCCGAGGTCGCCCAGGCGGCCCTGTTGCACTGCTGCGGCAGCAGGCGCTGGGCGCACCGAGTGGCCGCGCACCGCCCCTACCCCGATCCCGGCGCGTTGCTCGCCGCCGCGGACGAGGCTTCGTACGACCTCTCCCAGCAGGACCTCACGGAGGCGCTGGCCTGCGAGTACTCGGCGGAACTGGCACACGGGGCCTCGTACGCCGCGCTGCTGGCCCTCGACGCGGCCCACGCGGAGTACGAACGCAAATTCGGCCACGCCTTCGTGATCTGCCTCGACGGGCACCCGCCGGAGGAGCAGGCGGACCAACTGCTGGCCGCCATCCGCCGGCGGATGGGGCACGAGGTGGACGAGGAGCGCTCGATCTCCGCGGACGAGCTGCGCCGCGTGGCCCGGGCCCGACTGTGCGACCTGACACATTGGCTGACCACGACAGATGGACCGTCTGGGGCGGAAATCGGGCTATTCGCCCCTGCGGGATAGCCCGTACGAGCCTGTTTGATCACACCGATGGCCCCCGCGCGAAGGAACCGACAAAGCGTCGCTACGATGTCCGGGGCCGGAGGACCGTACCCGGCCGGGCCCGACCGACAAAGAAGCCGGCTGGCCCCCGCCCCGCTTCCGGAGGGTTTTCCGTGCCGGCTGGAACGTTGTACCGCGGCCGGGAAGGAATGTGGTCCTGGGTGGCTCATCGAGTCACCGGCGTCCTCATCTTCTTCTTCCTGTTCGTACACGTCCTCGACACCGCTCTCGTTCGCGTCTCCCCCGAGGCGTACGACGATGTCGTGGCTACCTACAAGACTCCGATCGTCGCGCTGCTGGAATACGGCCTCGTGGCCGCCATCCTGTTCCACGCGCTCAACGGTCTCCGTGTCATCGCCGTGGACTTCTGGTCCAAGGGCCCGCGCCACCAGAAGACGATGCTCTGGTGGGTCGTGGGCATCTGGGTCGTGCTGATGGCCGGGGCCGTTTACCCCGTACTCAGCCACGCCTACCTTGAACTGTTCGGGAAGTGACGCGCATGTCTTCTGACACTTCTTCCGCCAAGGTCATCGGCGACGTGGAGGCCGTGAGCCCCTACGGCGTCGACAGCCCGGCGCCGTACATCGAGGCCCCGCGCAAGCGCACCGGCAAGACGCCGCGTTCGACCCGTGGCAACTTCGAGATGGCCGCATGGCTTTTCATGCGCCTGTCGGGCATCGTGCTCGTCGTCCTCGTCATCGGCCACCTGCTGATCCAGCTGGTGCTCGACGGCGGCGTCTCCAAGATCGGCTTCGCCTTCGTGGCGGGCCGCTGGGCGTCCCCGTTCTGGCAGGTCTGGGACCTGCTGATGCTGTGGCTGGCCATGCTGCACGGCTCCAACGGTCTGCGTACCGTCATCAACGACTACGCGGAGCGCGCCGGCACGCGGCTGTGGCTGAAGGGCCTGCTCTACACCGCCACGGTGTTCACCATCCTTCTGGGCACGCTGGTGATCTTCACCTTCGACCCGAACATCCGCTAGGCAACGGGGCTGAGGCGAAACCAATGAAGATCCACAAGTACGACACCGTCATCGTCGGCGCGGGCGGCGCGGGCATGCGCGCCGCCATCGAGTCGACGAAGCGCAGCCGCACCGCGGTGCTGACGAAGCTCTACCCCACCCGCTCCCACACGGGCGCCGCGCAGGGCGGCATGGCCGCCGCGCTCGCCAACGTGGAGGAGGACAACTGGGAGTGGCACACCTTCGACACGGTCAAGGGCGGTGACTACCTGGTCGACCAGGACGCCGCCGAGATCCTGGCGAAGGAGGCCATCGACGCCGTCCTCGACCTGGAGAAGATGGGCCTGCCGTTCAACCGCACCCCGGACGGCACCATCGACCAGCGCCGCTTCGGCGGGCACTCGCGCAACCACGGCGAGGCGCCGGTCCGCCGGTCCTGCTACGCCGCGGACCGCACGGGCCACATGATCCTCCAGACGCTGTACCAGAACTGCGTCAAGGAGGGCGTGGAGTTCTTCAACGAGTTCTACGTCCTGGACCAGCTGCTGGTCGAGGAGGACGGTGTCAAGAAGTCGGCCGGTGTGGTCGCGTACGAGCTCGCCACCGGCGAGATCCACGTGTTCCACGCGAAGTCCGTCATCTACGCCTCCGGCGGCACCGGCAAGTTCTTCAAGGTGACCTCCAACGCGCACACCCTCACGGGTGACGGCCAGGCGGCCTGCTACCGCCGCGGCCTGCCGCTGGAGGACATGGAGTTCTTCCAGTTCCACCCGACGGGCATCTGGCGCATGGGCATCCTGCTGACGGAGGGCGCCCGCGGTGAGGGCGGCATCCTGCGCAACAAGGACGGCGAGCGCTTCATGGAGAAGTACGCGCCGGTCATGAAGGACCTCGCCTCCCGTGACGTCGTCTCGCGCTCCATCTACACCGAGATCCGCGAAGGCCGCGGCTGCGGCCCGGCCGGCGACCACGTGTACCTGGACCTGACGCACCTCCCGCCGGAGCAGCTCGACGCCAAGCTCCCGGACATCACGGAGTTCGCGCGCACGTACCTCGGTATCGAGCCCTACACGGACCCGATCCCGATCCAGCCCACCGCGCACTACGCCATGGGCGGCATCCCGACGAACGTCGAGGGTGAGGTCCTCAGCGACAACACCACCGTCGTCCCGGGCCTGTACGCGGCCGGCGAGGTCGCGTGCGTGTCGGTGCACGGCGCGAACCGCCTGGGCACCAACTCGCTGCTGGACATCAATGTCTTCGGCAAGCGCTCGGGCATCGCGGCCGCGGCCTACGCCCACGCCAACGACTACGTCGAGCTGCCGGAGAACCCCGCGCAGCAGGTCATCGACCTCGTCGAGCAGCTGCGCAACTCCACGGGCAACGAGCGGGTCGCGGACCTGCGTCTGGAGCTCCAGGAGACGATGGACGCCTGCGTGATGGTGTTCCGCACCGAGCAGACCATCAAGACCGCGGTCGAGAAGATCGCGGAGCTGCGCGAGCGCTACAAGAACGTGTCCGTCCAGGACAAGGGCAAGCGCTTCAACACGGACCTGCTGGAGGCCATCGAGCTGGGCAACCTGCTCGACCTGGCCGAGGTGATGGCCGTGTCCGCGCTGGCGCGCAAGGAGTCCCGCGGCGGTCACTACCGCGAGGACTACCCGAACCGCGACGACGTCAACTTCATGCGCCACACCATGGCGTACCGCGAGGTCGGCGCCGACGGCAAGGACTCCGTTCGGCTGGACTACAAGCCCGTCGTCGTCACCCGCTACCAGCCGATGGAGCGTAAGTACTGATGGCCACCCCGACCATGTCCAAGACGGACCAGATGGAGGCCGCGGCCGCGGCCTCGCCCTTCATCACGGTCACGTTCCGGATCCGCCGCTACAACCCCGAGATCTCGGACGAGGCGCAGTGGCAGGACTTCCAGATCGAGATCGACCCGAAGGAGCGCGTGCTCGACGGTCTCCACAAGATCAAGTGGGACCTCGACGGCACGCTGACCTTCCGCCGCTCGTGCGCGCACGGCATCTGCGGCTCCGACGCGATGCGGATCAACGGCAAGAACAGGCTCGCCTGCAAGACGCTGATCAAGGACATCAACCCGGAGAAGCCGATCACCGTCGAGGCCATCAAGGGCCTCACGGTGATGAAGGACCTCGTGGTCGACATGGAGCCCTTCTTCCAGGCGTACCGCGACGTCATGCCGTTCCTGGTCACCACGGGCAACGAGCCGACGCGTGAGCGCCTGCAGTCCGCCGAGGACCGCGAGCGCTTCGACGACACCACCAAGTGCATCCTGTGCGCCGCGTGCACGTCCTCGTGCCCGGTGTTCTGGAACGACGGCCAGTACTTCGGCCCGGCAGCGATCGTCAACGCGCACCGCTTCATCTTCGACTCGCGCGACGAGGCCGGCGAGCAGCGGCTGGAGATCCTGAACGACAAGGACGGCGTGTGGCGCTGCCGCACGACCTTCAACTGCACCGACGCGTGCCCGCGCGGCATCGAGGTCACGAAGGCGATCCAGGAAGTCAAGCGTGCGCTGATCACGCGCCGTTTCTGACGTCCCGGCACACCCGCGATCCGCTCGCGTGAGGCCCGTATCCCGTGCAAGGGGTACGGGCCTCACGCGTACCCGGGGGGCCCGGCGTCGCCAAGGCCCTTACGCGCAGGGGCAGTCACCGCACCGCTCGCGCGGGCGCGGCCGGGCGACCGGGGTACGAAGCGGCGGGGCGCTGTGGTTGGATCGGCCATATGAGTGAGCAGCAGCCGAATCCTTACGCGGGCGACCCCAGCCAGGGCGCTCCGCCCCACATCCCGGCCCAGGGGGACAACAGGTGGGGCCCGGGTGAGGCCGGTTACGGCTATCCGCAGCCCTACCCGGCGGCCCCGCCCTACCAGCCGACGGTGGGCGCCGGCATGCCGGCCCCCGGCCCCTACCCGGCCGCCCCCGCGGGTGGCGGCGGGAGCCTGTCGCTCGGCGACATCACGATCGCGGGCGACCAGATCATCACTCCCTCGGGCACGATGCCGCTCAGGGGCGCGATGTGGAACGCGACCGACCTCTCGCGCACCGAGGAGAAGATCCCGGCGCACGCGATCGTGCTCGCGGTCATCTTCTTCCTCTTCTGCCTGCTGGGGCTGCTGTTCCTCCTGATGAAGGAGAAGAAGACCACGGGCTACATTCAGATCACGGTCACCAGCGGCGGCCGCCACCACTCCTCGATGCTCCCGGCGACGGACGCGGGCTCGTACGCGCGGGTGATGGCCCAGGTCAACTACGCCCGCGCGCTCAGCGTCTGAGGTCTCCTCACGCACGGCCGGCTTCGGAGGCGGGGAGCCGGCCGCTCGGGGTCCGGGCCGGCGCCGGGCCCGGGGCCGGACAGGTGCCGCCCCGGATCGCCGCACGGGCGGGGGGACCTGGACAGCGGTCGCGCCCTGATCGATAGTGCGCGCATGGCTTCTCTCCTACGACACCTCACCGTCGACTGCTCCGACGCCCACGGCCTGGCGCAGTTCTGGGCCGCCGTCCTGGACGGCTCGCTCGCCTCCGACGACTTCCCCGGCGATCCGGAGGCGACGGTGAAGGCACCGGGCGCGGACCTGCTCTTCGTGACGGTGCCCGACACCAAGGCGGGGAAGAACCGGCTGCATCTGGACCTGCAGCCGCAGGACCGCACCCGCGACGAAGAGGTGCAGCGCCTCCTGGCCCTGGGTGCCACCGTGACCGGCGACCACCGCAGGCCCGACGGGTCCGGCTGGGTCACCCTGGCCGACCCGGAGGGCAACGAGTTCTGCGTGGAACGGAGCGCCGCCGAGCGCGAGCGGACCGCCCCCGTCCCCGAGTGACCGCCTCCCGGCCCCCACGTCCCCGGGCGGCGCCCCCCTCCCCGTGGGCCTACGCCGGGGCCCTGTGGGTGGAGCCGCGCCCAGCCCCATAGACCCGGCCCCCTGGACCCGGCCCCAGACGCAGCCAATGGCCGCTGCCGCATCCCCTCGTGGGGACGCGGCAGCGGCCATTGGCTTGAACATGTTCAAAAGAAGCCCTACAGTCATCTCCGTCAGCAGTATTGAACATGTTCAAAGGGGTTGGGGACAATGGATCTCACCGTGGTCGCGTACGTCATCTACCTGCTCATCAGCATCGGACTCACCGTCTGGGTCGCCCGCACGCTCAGCCGCAACGGACGCGTCTTCATCGGCGATGTCCTCCAGGGGAACGAGAAGCTCGCGGACGCCGTCAACCAGCTCCTCGTGGTCGGCTTCTACCTCGTGAACATCGGCTTCGTGACCCTCTACCTCCGCTCGGGCGAGGAGATCGTCCAGGCCCGTGACCTCTTCGAGGCGCTGTCGGTCAAGCTCGGTGTCGTCCTGCTGGTCCTCGGGGTCATGCACCTGGGGAACGTCTGGGTGCTGAACAAGATGCGCCGCCGGGGAATCATGGAGCGCCAGCAGACTCCGCCGCTCGCCCCGCAGGGGTGGACGGCTCCGGCCGGGGCCTGATCCCATGGGCCCCTCGGGAGCGGTCCGCTCGCTGACCGTGCTCTACGACGCCGACTGCCCGCTCTGCGTGCACGTCCGGCACTGGCTGATCGCACAGCCGTCGCTGGTCCCGCTGGTCCTGGTCCCCGCCGCGTCGGCGGAGGCACGGCGGCGCTTCCCCCGGCTCGACCACGCCTCGACGCTCAGGGAGATCACCGTCGTCGGGGATTCGGGGCAGGTGTGGTCCGGGACCGACGCCTTCGTCGTCTGCCTGTGGGCGCTGGCCGAGCACCGGCCGAAGGCCAACTGGCTGGCGACGGCCGCCGGCCGGCCTTTCGCCCGGGCGGCCATGTACACGGCCTCGAAGTGGCGGGCGGCGGTACGGACCGGGGACCGGCCGTCACAGGAGGAGGAAGCGGCCTGTGACGACCACTGCTCCGTCCCCCGATAGGCTCATCCATCGTGACTGATCAGAAGGCTCCCAAGAGCGAGCAGACCCGCACGCTCATCCTCGAAACCGCGCTCCGGCTCTTTCAGGAGCGCGGTTTCGACAAGACGACCATGCGGGGGATCGCGAAGGAGGCCGGTGTCTCGGTCGGCAACGCCTACTACTACTTCGAATCGAAGGAACACCTGGTCCAGGGCTTCTACGACCGGATCGGCGCCGCCCACCAGGCGGCCGTCCGGCCCATCCTGGACGACGAGACCGATCTGCAGAAGCGCCTCGCGGGCGTTTTGACGAGCTGGATGGACATCGCCGCTCCCTACCACGAGTTCGCCTCGCAGTTCTTCAAGAACGCGGCGGACCCCGAGAGCCCGCTCAGCCCCTTCTCCCCGGAGTCCGAGCCCGCGCGGCGGGCGGCGATCGCCATCCACCGCGAGGTGCTCGCCGGGGCCAGGACGAAGGTGCCGGCCGAGCTGGCCGACGTGCTGCCGGAGCTGATGTGGCTCTCCCAGATGGGTCTGGTCCTGTACTGGGTCTTCGACCGGTCGCCGAACAGCGAGAAGACCCGGCGGCTGGCGGAGCGCGGTGCGCAGCTGACGACGCGGGGCATCGTGCTGGCCCGGTTCCGGGTGCTGCGGCCGCTGGTGCGCGAAGTGCACGAACTGTTCGCGGACTTCCTGCCCGGCATGGCGCAGACGGCCACGGCGGGTGCCCGCAAGCGCGCTTCGGACCCGGACGACGGGCCCGGCACGGACCCGCTCCCCGCGTAGGGAGCCGGCGCCGACGAGGGGCGCGAGGGAGTGGTCCGCGCCTCGTACGGCTTCTCGGCCACCGCGCCGCCGGGCGTCGGCCCACTGGGCGCCCCGCCGCCGGCCGCCGCGCCGCTGGGCGCCGGGCAGGAGGACCGCATCCCTGGACCCCGCCCCTGTACGGCTGATGGCGACGTCCCGTGCGCATCCGGGTCGTTGCCGCTTCGATGCGTTCAGGCCTGGTACGAGGCCAGTTCGACGACCGTGATGTCGGACGGCGCGCCCACCCGGACCGGGGGCCCCCAGGCACCTGCGCCGCGGGAGACGTAGAGCTGGGTGTCGCCGTAGCGCTCCAGTCCGGCGACGGTGGGGTTGGCGAGCTCGGCGAGGTAGTTGCCGGGCCAGAGCTGGCCGCCGTGGGTGTGCCCGGAGAGCTGGAGGTCGACGCCGTGCCGGACGGCGTCGTGGATGACCACGGGCTGGTGGGCGAGGAGCACCGCGGTGCGGGTCCGGTCTCGGTCACCGAGTGCGGCCCCGAAATCGGGGCCCTGCCCCTCGCTCTCGCCCGCCACGTCGTTCACACCGGCGAGGTCGAAGTACGGGAGAGCGCGGCGGGCGTTCTCCAGCGGGGTCAGGCCGAGCTCGCGGACGTGGTCGACCCACTGCCGGGCGCCGGAGAAGTACTCGTGGTTGCCGGTCACGAAGTACGAGCCGTGGCGTGCGCTGAGCTCGCGCAGCGGTTCGGCGGCGGGCCCGAGGTCGTGGACGCTGCCGTCGACCAGGTCGCCGACGACGGTGATGAGGTCGGGCTGGGTGCGGTTGATCGTGTCGACGATGCGCCGGGTGTGGTCGCGGCCGAGGATCGGGCCGAGGTGGATGTCACTGACGACGGCGATGCGGAAGCCGTGCGCCGCGCGCGGCAGCCGGGCGAGCGGCACCTGCACCCGCCGGACGCTCGGGCCGCGCAGCACTCCGTACGCTCCGCCGGCGACGGTTCCGAGGGCCACGGCGGCAGCCGCGCCGCCGACCGCCCGCGCGACGAAGCGGCGGCGGGTCAGCGCGAGTCCCCCGGAGGTGGTCGGCACGGTCGCCGCCTCGGGGGCGGCGGGTGCGGGGGCGGGCGCGACCGCGGTGGCCCGGTCGGGTCCGGCCGCGGTGGCGCGGTCGGGGGCGGCGGTGGCGACGCGGTCGGGTCCGGCCGCGGTGACGCGGTCGGGGGCCGGTGGGGTGGCTCCCCCGGGCTCCGGTACGGGAGCCGGGCCGGGCCGGGGAACCTCCCCCGAGGGGATCCTGTGGGCCAGACGGCGGAGCAACAGCGCGCGGATCGGCTCGGCGACCAGCATCGTCAGGGTCAGGTAGAGGAGCACCGCGAGCCACAGGAACCCCGGCCAGGCCACCGCCTGCTGGAGCACGAAGGGGGCGCCGGCGCGGCCCGTGGTCAGCGCGGCCACAGAGAGGAGGGGCAGGGCGATGGTCAAGGCCGTGCCGATGCGGCGGGGCAGTCCGCCGGGGGCCGTGGTGTCGCGGACCAGGCGGATCCACAGCCAGCGGTGGACCAGCACCAGGAGGGCCAGGACGGCGAGCGCGATCAGCGCGAAGGCGGCGGTCTTCACGCGTCCGAGCCGTCACGTGATCCGCGCCGCAGCGCCAGTACCCCGCGCAACCCGATCACACCGACGGCCGTCCCCAGGAGAAAGGACGTCACCGCGAGGGCCAGGTGCACCCAGAAGTAGGAAGTGGGATCGCCCGCCGCGTCGAACGCGAGGCCGCTGCCGTTCTTCCACAGGTTCCGGACGAAAGACACCCAGATGAACCAGCTCCACACGCCGAAGGCGAGCAGGAACCAGGAGGCGGCGCGGCTGAGTCTCATGCCCTCAGTATCGGATCCGCAGCCAGGACGGACGCGCGGGGGTGGGCTGTCCCGGCGGTGGTGGCCCCGAACTGCCCGGTCAGCGGCTGCGCCCGGCCCGCCGGACGGTACTTTCACCTGCGTGTCCGCCAAGAAGACCGCGCTGACGGTCCTTTCCGCCGCGCTGATGGTCCCCGCGATGTTCGTGGCCCCCGCGCACGCCGCGCCGGCCCCGCCGGCGCCGCCGGACGGGAAGGGGAAGCCCTCCAGGACCCGGGCGGCGGCCGCGCCCCCCGCGTCGATGTCCACGGTCGGCGGAGCCCTGCTCGGCCAGCCCGGTACGCAGGTGAACCTGCTGCCCGGGGCGCCCGCCCTCCCGGCGAACCTGACGGGCCGGTCGTGGATCGTGGCGGACGCGGAGTCCGGCGAGGTGCTGGCCGCGCACAACGCCCACTGGCGGCTCCCGCCGGCCTCCACCATGAAGATGCTCTTCGCGGACACCGTGCTGCCGCGCCTGCCCAAGGACCAGGTCCACAAGGTCACCGACCAGGACATGGACGGCGTCGGCCCCGGCAGCAGCCTGGTCGGGGTCAAGGAGGACCACGAGTACAGCGTCCACGACCTGTGGCTCGGGGTGTTCCTGCGGTCGGGCAACGACGCCGTGCACGTGCTGTCGGCCATGAACGGCGGGATCGACAAGACCGTCCGGGACATGCAGGCGCACGCCGAGGAGCTCCAGGCCCTGGACACCCACGTGATCTCGCCGGACGGGTACGACGCCCCGGAGCAGGTGTCGAGCGCCTACGACCTGACCCTGATCGCCCGGTCGGGCCTGGCGAAGCAGGACTTCCGGGAGTACTGCGGCACGGCCGAGGCGAAGTTCCCGGGCCTGCAGGAACCGGGGAAGGCACGCGACTACTTCGAGATCCAGAACACCAACCGGCTGATGACGGGGGCGGGTGGCCTCTCTCCCTACAAGGGCATCGCCGGGGTGAAGAACGGCAACACCACCATGGCCGGTTCCACCTTCACGGGCGTCGCGCAGCACGGCGCCCGCAAGCTGCTGGTCACGGTGATGAATCCGGACGGGGGCGGCGCCAACGAGGTATACGAGGAGACCGCCGCGCTCTTCGACTGGGGTTTCGGCGCGGTCGGGAAGGTCAAGCCGGTGGGTGAGCTGGTGCCGCCGAAGAGCGCGGACACCACCTCCCAGGGGTCCACGGCCGAGGCCCACGAGCACGGCCCGGCGGCGGCCGGGGCCGGTTCGGGCGGCGGCGGCGCGGGCACCGCGCTCGGTGTCGCCGGCGGTGCGCTGGCGCTCCTCGCGGGCGGCGCCCTCGTCTTCAACCGCCGCTGGCCCCGCGGCCGCCGGGGCCGGGACGAGGACCTGGTCTAGGACCCGGTCCGGGACCCGTCCGCGGCGCGGCCCGTCGGCGCCGGCCGCGGGTTCCCGACCGGCCCGGGCTCCTGGTCCGCGTCCGGCTGCGGCGCGGGGCCCGGCTCCCTGCCCGGCTCCGGGTCCTCCAGGCCGTCGCCGTCCGCGTCGTTCCGGGTCGCCGTCCAGGCGGCGACGAACAGCAGCAGCTTCGCCGTGAAGTTGATCCACAGCAGCAGGGCGATCGGCACGCCGAAGGCCCCGTACATGCTCTTCGCGGCGACCCCCCGCATGTAGCCGCTGAGCAGGAGCTTGAGCAGTTCGAAGCCCGCCGCCCCGATCAGGGCCGCCTGGAGCAGGCGGCGGCGCGGCGGGTGGACGCCGGGGAGCAGGGTCAGGACGTACAGCAGCAGCAGGAAGGCCGCCAGCACGCCGACGAGGAAGGCGCCGCCGCGCAGCAGCACGCCGCCCGCGCCGTCCCGCGGGATGCCCAGCCACCCGCCGAACTTCCCGACGGCGCTGGAGCCGATGATCGAGGCCGCCGCCGAGGCCAGGGCTGCGCCGCCGAGGCCGAGGAGCACCAGGCCGTCCTTGCCCTTGCGGGCGATCGGGTTCCCCTGCTCCTCGTCGTCCTTCTCCCACACGGCGCGCAGGCAGTCCCGCATCGAGCCGACCCAGCCGATACCGGTGAAGAGCAGGAGGGCCGCGGCCACGAGGCCGACGGTGCCGGCGTTCTCGACGAGGGTGTTCAGGTCGAGCTGGTCGGAGATGCCGGGGACCTGTTGGGCGAGGTTCTGCTGGAGCCGGTCGAGCTGCTCGTCGCTGAGGAGGGCGGCGCCGACGGCTGCGGCCACGGTGATCAGCGGGAAGAGTGCGAGGAAGCTGATGAAGGTGATCGCGGCGGCGAGCCGGGTCCAGTGCACGCGGTCGAGGCGCTCGTACGAACGCCACGCGTGGGTCCGCATCAGACGGGCCACCAGAGGCCCGATCACCGGGAGTTTCGTCAGCCAGTCCATGGGGCCACCGTAATCAAGCTGCCGGAAATAGCCGGGATCGTCACGTTCGGGGACTACGGTCGTTGATTGTGACTTTTCGCCCGACGGCTCTCCCGTTCCACACCCTGGTCCTGCGAAGGCTCGGCTTCCGTGTCCGGCCGGCCGCCCGGCTGACCCTGCGCCCGCTCCGTCAGGAACGCCGTACCGTCTCGTCGGCACGTGGGCCCGGCTGCGCCGGAACGCCGGCGGGCCCCGAGCCGAAAGGGTATTCGCGCAGCTTGCGCCACACCCCGTCCGAGCCCTGCTCGTAGAGCGCGAAGCCCTCGCAGACCCAATCGGCGGCGTAGCCGGCGAGTGCCTCGAACGCCAGGTCCATCGCTTCTTCGGAGATGCCGTGGGCGACGGTGACGTGGGGGTGGTAGGGGAAGGCCAGCCGGCGGTCGAGCGGCCCCTCGGGAGCGCGGAGCTCGTTCTGGAGCCGGGTGCAGCCCGCGGCGCCTTCGACGACCTGGACGAAGACGACCGGGGAGAGGGGGCGGAAGGTCCCGGTGCCGCCGAGCCGCATCCGGAAGGCGCGGAAGCCGGCCGCGACCCCGGCGAGGTGGGCGCCGATCGCCGGGAGCCGCTCCGCCTCGACCTCGGTGGGCGGGACGAGGGTGACGTGCGTGGGGATGCCGTGCGCGGCGACGTCCCCGAAGCCGGCGCGCCGCTCCTGGAGCTGGCTGCCATACGGCTCCGGGACCGCGATCGAAACGCCGAGCGTTACGGTCCCCACGTATCTCTCCTCCGTCTGTCGCTGCGGACTGCTGCCGCCCCAGTGTGGCGGCAGCACCCCCCTTGGTGCCAGGGCCCCCTGTCCCGGGTCCCCGCGGTCAGTGCTTGGCGGGCAGGAAACCGAGGCGGTCGTACGTCTGCGCGAGGGTCTCGGCGGCGACCGCGCGGGCCTTCTCCGCGCCCTTGGCCAGGAGGGAGTCCAGCGTCTCGGGGTCGTCCAGGTACTCCTGGGTGCGCTGCTTGAACGGTGTGACGAAGTCGACCATCACGCCGGCCAGGTCGGTCTTCAGCGCGCCGTAGCCCTTGCCCTCGTACTTCGCTTCGAGAGCCGGGACCGTTTCGCCCGTGAGGGTGGAGTAGATCGTGAGCAGGTTGCTGACGCCGGGCTTCTTCTCGGTGTCGAAGCGGACCTCGGCCTCGGTGTCGGTGACCGCGCTCTTGATCTTCTTCTCGGTGACCTTGGGCTCGTCGAGGAGGTTGATCAGGCCCTTGGGCGACGACGCGGACTTCGACATCTTGATCGTCGGGTCCTGGAGGTCGTAGATCTTCGCGACCTCCTTGACGATGTGCGCGGCGGGGAGGGTGAAGGTCTGGCCGAAGCGCTGGTTGAAGCGCTCGGCGAGGTCGCGGGTCAGCTCGATGTGCTGGCGCTGGTCCTCGCCGACGGGCACCGCGTTCGCCTGGTAGAGCAGGATGTCGGCGACCTGGAGGATCGGGTACGTGAACAGGCCGACGGTGGCGTTGCCCGCGCCCTGCTTGGCGGACTTGTCCTTGAACTGCGTCATCCGGCTGGCCTCGCCGAAGCCGGTGATGCAGTTCATGACCCAGCCGAGCTGCGCGTGCTCGGGCACGTGGCTCTGGATGAAGAGCGTGCAGCGCTCCGGGTCCAGACCGGCGGCCAGCAGCTGCGCGGCGGAGAGGCGGGTGTTCGCGCGGAGGTCCTTCGGGTCCTGCGGCATGGTGATCGCGTGCAGGTCGACGACCATGTAGAACGCGTCGTGCGTCTCCTGGAGGGCGACGTACTGGCGGATGGCCCCGAGGTAGTTCCCGAGGTGGAACGAACCGGAGGTGGGCTGGATGCCGGAGAGCGCGCGAGGACGATCAGAAGCCATGGCCCCATTCTCTCAGGTGCGGGGGCGGGCTCCGGCCCGCCGGGGGCCGGAACCTGCCGCGCCGCCCCCGCCGCCGTCCGGTACCCGCACGGGTACCGGACGGTAGCGGGGTGTCCGGATCCTGCCCCGGCCGGTCGACCGGTTCACCGTCCGGCGCCGGGGCCGCCCACGGCCCGGCGCGATCGCCACGGCACCTTCTACGACAGGGGCAGGCCCGGCGCCGGGAACGCCGCCATCAGGTCCGTGACCTCCGCGCGGACGGCGGCGAGGGCCGGCTCGTCGGACGTGGCGGCGGCGTCGACCGCACGCGAGATCCACTCCGCGACCGCCGGCATGTGTGCGGTCGACAGGCCCCGCGACGTCAGCGACGGGGTGCCGATCCGGATACCCGACGGGTCGAACGGCTTGCGGGGGTCGAACGGCACGGTGTTGTAGTTCACCACGATGCCCGCCCGGTCCAGGGCCTTGGCCGCGACCTTGCCCGGGACGTCCTTGCCCGTCAGGTCGATCAGGATCAGGTGGTTGTCCGTACCGCCCGAGACGAGGTCGAAGCCCCGCTCCAGCAGCGCCGCGGCCAGGGCCTTCGCGTTGGCGACCACGGCGTGCGCGTACGCCGTGAAGGACGGCTGCGCGGCCTCGTGCAGCGCCACCGCGATGCCGGCCGTCGTCTGGTTGTGCGGGCCGCCCTGCAGGCCCGGGAAGACCGCCTTGTCGATGGCCTTCGCGTGTTCCTCCCGGCACATCAGCATCGCACCGCGCGGACCGCGCAGCGTCTTGTGCGTGGTCGTCGAGACGACGTCCGCGTGCCCGGCCGGGGAGGGGTGGGCCCCGCCCGCGATCAGGCCCGCGATGTGCGCCACGTCGGCGACCAGGACCGAGCCCGCTTCCCGGGCGATGGACGCGAAGGCGGCGAAGTCGATGGTCCTCGGCAGGGCGGTACCGCCGCAGAAGATGATCTTCGGCCGCTCAGCGAGGGCCTGGTCGCGCACCGCGTCGTAGTCGATCAGACCGGTGTCCTGCCGTACGCCGTACTGGACCCCTCGGAACCAGGAGCCCGTCGCCGAGACGCCCCAGCCGTGGGTAAGGTGCCCGCCCATCGGCAGCGCCATGCCCATCACGGTGTCGCCCGGCTGCGCGAAGGCGAGGTAGACGGCCAGGTTCGCCGGGGAGCCGGAGTACGGCTGGACGTTGGCGTGGTCCACGCCGAACAGTCCCTTCGCCCGCTCGACGGCCAGGGCCTCGACGCGGTCGATGTTCTGCTGGCCCTCGTAGTAGCGGCGGCCCGGGTAGCCCTCGCTGTACTTGTTCTGCAGCACCGTGCCGGACGCCTCCAGCACGGCGGCGGACACGTAGTTCTCGCTGGGGATCAGGCGCAGGGTCCGCGCCTGGAGTTCTTCCTCGGCCGCGACGAAGGACGCCAGTTCGGGGTCGGTCGCGGACAGGGCGGGATGGCGGCTCGCGGGCATGGCGGGCTCCTCCGGGGTCGATGTGATCGGTACCCCGCGAGGCCCAGGCGAGCGGCCCTGAATGCGGTAGTGCGCGCACGACTCCCCCGGAGTTGGTTCTCCGTACGCCAGTCGCCGTGCGTACCGGCCACCTTAGCGGGCGCGCCACAGGAAAGGTTTCTCCGTCCCGTATACGAGCGAGGATGGACAGTGACGCCACCCTCGTCACAGGCCTGACGGACGATCGGAGACCCCGTGTCGACAACTGCTGATGCCATCCGTTCCGCCGACGCGCACAGCGCGCACAACTACCATCCGCTGCCCGTCGTCGTCACCTCCGCGGAGGGCGCGTGGATGACGGACGTAGAGGGCCGCCGGTACCTCGACATGCTCGCCGGGTACTCGGCGCTCAACTTCGGGCACGGCAACCGCCGCCTCCTCGACGCGGCCCGCGCGCAGCTGGAGCGGGTCACGCTCACCTCGCGCGCCTTCTTCCACGACCGGTTCGCCGACTTCTGCACCGAACTGGCCGCGCTGTGCGGCAAGGAGATGGTGCTGCCCATGAACACCGGCGCGGAGGCCGTGGAGACGGCCGTGAAGACCGCGCGCAAGTGGGGCTACGAGGTCAAGGGGGTGCCGGACGGGCACGCCAAGATCGTGGTCGCGGCGGACAACTTCCACGGGCGCACGACGACCATCGTCTCCTTCTCCACGGACCACGAGGCCCGCGACCACTTCGGCCCGTACACCCCGGGCTTCGAGATCGTCCCGTACGGGGACCTCACCGCGCTGGCGGCCGCCGTCACCGAGAACACCGTCGCCGTCCTGCTGGAGCCGATCCAGGGCGAGGCGGGGGTGCTGGTGCCGCCCGCCGGGTACCTCAAGGGCGTACGGGAGCTGACGCGCGAGCGGAACGTCCTCTTCATGGCGGACGAGATCCAGTCGGGGCTCGGCCGGACCGGCCGGACCTTCGCGTGCGAGCACGAAGGGGTCGTCCCCGACGTGTACATCCTCGGCAAGGCGCTGGGCGGCGGGGTGGTGCCGGTGTCGGCCGTCGTCGCCGACCGGGACGTGCTCGGGGTGTTCCGGCCGGGTGAGCACGGCTCCACCTTCGGCGGGAACCCCCTGGCGTGCGCCGTGGGCCTGGAGGTCGTCGCGATGCTGCGCGGCGGCGAGTACCAGCAGCGCGCCACCGAGCTCGGCGACCACCTGCACCGGGAGCTGAACCTGCTGGTCGGCGGGGGCGCGGTGACCGCCGTGCGCGGGCGGGGCCTGTGGGCGGGCGTGGACATCGACCCGTCGCGCGGCACGGGGCGGGAGATCAGCGAGAAGCTGATGGCGCTGGGCGTCCTGGTGAAGGACACCCACGGCTCGACGATCCGGATCGCGCCGCCGCTGGTGATCAGCAAGGAGGACCTGGACTGGGGGCTGGAGCAGCTCCGGACCGTCCTCGCCGGGTAACCGGGCCGGGGCGGCCGGCGGGTCGGCGGCGGGTCGCCGCCGGTCGCAGGCCGCCGGTCGCCGTCGCCGTCGCCGTCGCCGTCGCCGTCGCTAGAGGATCACGTGGGGCAGGAAGCGGGCGTACTCGTCCGTGACCGGCCCCGCGGATTCGCGGATGCCGAGCCCCGCCGCCTCGTCCTCGACGACCCACGCGCCGAGCACCACCCGGTTGCCCTCGAAGTCGGGCAGCGGGGCGAGGCCCTGGAAGACGTACGACTCCCCCTCGGCCGGCACGAAGGGCTCGCCGCCCTCCCCGGCCGGGTGGAGCGTCACCCCGGCGCCCTCGCGGCCCAGCAGCGGTTTGGCCGCGTAGCCGGCGGAGCCGGCCTCCGCCAGCTCGCGCGGGCCGTCCAGGTAGGCGGGCAGCAGGTTCGGGTGCTCCGGGAAAAGCTCCCACAGGATCGCCAGCAGGGCCTTGTTGGACAGCAGCATCTTCCACACCGGCTCGATCCAGCAGGTGGTGCCGGAGCCGCCGCCGTGGTCATAGGTGCCGAGGACCTGGGGGCCGAACGGGTCCGTGGCCAGCCACTCCCACGGGTAGAGCTTGAAGCAGCCGCGGATGAAGCGGAGCTTGTCGTCCACGAACCGGCCGGAGAGGCTGTCCCAGCCGATCTGCTCGACGGACAGGGCGTGGGTGTGCAGGCCGGCCTGCTCGGCGGTCTCCTGGAGGTAGGCGACCGTCATCAGGTCCTCGCCGAGCTCGTCGGTCTCGGAGTGCGCGAAGTGCAGCGGGCCGGGCGGCAGCAGCTCGGCCTGCCGGCGCCAGGCGTCGACGAGCCGCTCGTGCAGGGAGTTCCACTGGTCGGCGCCGGGGAAGCGCTCCTCCATCCAGAACCACTGCGGGCCGGCCGCCTCCACCAGCGAGGTGGGGGTGTCGGCGTTGTACTCCAGCATCTTGGCGGGACTGCCGGTGCCGTCGTAGCGCAGGTCGAAACGGCCGTAGAGGGAGGGCTGTTCGGCCCGGCGGCGCCAGGACCGCGCGATCAGCGCGGCCAGTTCCGGGTCGGTGATGCCAAGGTCGGCGAAACGGTCCTGGTCGACGATGTGCGCGGCCGCGGCCAGGCACATGGCGTGCAGCTCCTCGACGACGTTCTCCAGCGCCTCGACCTCGGGCAGGGAGAAGGAGTAGTACGCGCTCTCGTCCCAGTAGGGGCGCAGGGAGTCGTCGGGGTAGCGGGTGAGGGGGTAGATCAGGCCCTGTTCCTCGACCGTCTTCTGCCAGTCGGGGCGGGGCTCTATGGTGTGCCGCTGCATGGGGCGCTCAGCCGCCGGACGAGCCGGAGTGGCTTCCGCCGATGCCGCCACGGGTGACGGCCGACTTGTCGAAGCTACCGCCGGAGACCCTGCCGTTGCTGACGGTGCCGCCGTAGTAGTACGCGCCGTGGCCGCCGCTCTTGCACTCCCGGTTGTTCAGCTTCTCCAGGGTGGAGCGGTGGGCGCACCGCTTGTCCGGCTCGTCGCTGCTGCCGCAGGCCACGAGCGTGGCCGCGAGCAGGCCCATGCCTCCGAGTGCGACGGCGCCGGAGCGCATACGGCGCTTGTTGGTGCTGCTGCTGTCCATGTCTGGGGCTCCCCCTCGGTGGCGTGCTTCCGACAGACTAGGCCGGGGGCGTGGGGGGATGGAATCCGGCCGTCGAGAGATCCGTGACTTAGAGTCGGTTCGTGCTCATTGGGATGGTTTGCGCACTCGGTGCGGCGGTGTGCTTCGGTACGGCGTCCGTCCTGCAGGCGATGGCGGCGCGCGCCGCGCAGCCCGGGACCGGGTCCGGGGTGGACCCGGCGCTGCTGCTGCGGGCGGCGCGCCAGTGGCGCTACCTGGCCGGCCTCGGCCTGGACGCCGTCGGCTTCGTGCTCCAGATCGTCGCGCTGCGCCACATCCCGATCTACGCGGTGGGGGCCGCGCTGGCCGCGAGCCTGGCCGTGACGGCGGTGGCCGCGGCGAGGCTGCTGCGGGTGCGGCTGTCCGGTACCGAATGGGGTGCGGTGGGGGTGGTCTGCGCGGGACTGCTGATGCTCGGGCTGGCTTCCGGAGAGGAGGGTTCGGGGACGGGCACCTTCGCGCTGAAGCTCGGGCTGCTCGGCGTGTCGGTGCTGGTGCTGCTGGCCGGAGCGGTGGCGGGCCGGCTCCCCGAGGGCCCGCGGGCGCTGGTCCTGGGGCTGGGCTCCGGGACGGGCTTCGGGGTGGTGGAGGTGTCGGTCCGCCTGATCGACTCCGTCCGGGACCTGCGCAACCCGGCCCTGTACGCGCTCCTGCTCGGCGGCGGCGCGGGCTTCCTGCTGCTCACCTCGGCGCTCCAGCGCGGCTCGGTGACGGCGGCGACGGCCGGCATGGTGCTCGGCGAGACCATCGGGCCGGCGGTGGTGGGGGTCGTCTGGCTCGGGGACCGCCCCCGCGAGGGCCTGGCCTGGCTGGCGGTCACCGGCTTCGCGGTAGCGGTCGCCGGCGCCCTCGCCCTGGCCCGCTTCGGCGAACTCCCGAAACCGGAACCCGGCCCCGACCCCGGGACGGAGACGGGGACGGGGACAGGGACAGGGGCGGCTACGGGGCCCGGACGGAACCCGGAGCGCGGGCCAGAGCCGGAGCAGTAGCGGGACTTGGAGCGGGGTACCGGAGCCCGGCCCGGAGCGGGGGCCAAAGGCCGGAGCGAGAGCAGCAGCGAGGGCAAGACCCCGGACGGAACCCGGAGCGCGGGCCAGAGCCCGGCCCGGAGCGGGGGCAGTAGCAGGACCCGGAGCGGGGGTCGGGGCCTGACCCGCAGCCCGGACCCGGCGCCCGGCATCGGTGTCACGGCAGGGCCGCCGACAGGGCCGCCAGGGTTGGTGTCCAGGCGCTGTCCGACGGGGTTCCGTAGCCGACGACCACCGCGTCGCGCGGCGGGAGGCCGGCCTGCGGATGGCGGAAGGCGGACAGGCCGTGCAGGGCCAGGTCCTGCCAGGCCGCCGACTGGAGCACGGAGCGCTCCGTCCCGGCCGGGAGGTCCAGCACCGCGTGCAGCCCCGCCGCGATGCCGGAGACGGCCACCCGGCCGTCCACCGCCGCCACCAGTTCGTCCCGGCGGCGCCGGTAGCGCAGCCGCATGCCGCGCACGTGCCGGTCGTAGGCGCCGGAGGTGATGAACTCCGCCAGCGTGAGCTGGTCCAGCGCGCTGGAGGTCCAGTCGCCCATGCCCTTCGCGGCGAGGACCTCGTCCAGCAGCGCCGGCGGGACCACCATCCAGCCCATGCGCAGCCCGGGCGCCAGCGACTTGCTGGCCGTGCCGAGGTACACCACCCGCTCCGGGTCCAGCCCCTGCAACGCGCCCACCGGCTGGCGGTCGTAGCGGAACTCCCCGTCGTAGTCGTCCTCCAGGATCAGGCCGCCCGTGGTCCGGGCCCAGTCGACCGCCGCCGCCCGGCGGGCCGGGGTCAGGGCGACCCCGGTGGGGAACTGGTGCGCAGCGGTCAGCAGCACCGCCCCGGCCGCCGGGGAGAGCCCGGCGAGTTCACCCGTCCGCGCCCCCTGCGCGTCCACGCCGAGCGGCGAGGTCCGCAGCCCCGCGCGCGTGAGCAGGTTGCGGTGGACGTCCAGGCCGTACCCCTCCACCGCCACCTCGCGGACCCGGCGCCCCCTCAGCACCCGTGCCAGAAGGGTCAGGGCGTGGGCGAAGCCGGCGCACAGCACGATCCGCTCGGGGTCGGCGTGGACCCCGCGGGCCCGTGCCAGGTACCCGGTCAGCGCCTCCCGCAGCTCGGGCCGGCCGCGCCCGTCGGACCCGTACCCGAAGGCTTCGTTCGGCGCGTGGGTCAGCGCCCTGCGGGCCGCCGTCAGCCAGGCCGCCCGGGGGAAGGCGCCCACGTCCGGGGAGCCGGGCAGCAGGCTGTACGAGGGCCCCCGGCGGGCCGGGTGCCGTACGCGGGCGGACGCCGCGGCCCGGCGCGGCCGTGCGCGCTGGGCGACGCGCGTGCCCGAGCCCTGGCGGGCCGTCAGCCAGCCCTCGGCGACGAGCTCGGCATAGGCTTCCGCGACCGTGTTGCGCGCGACGCCCAGGTCGACGGCGAGCGAGCGGGAGGACGGGAGTCTGGTCCCGGGGGCGAGCCGTCCGCTGCGGGCCGCCTCGCGCAACGCCTCGGCGAGACCGGCCCGCAGCCCCCGGCCCGCGGAGAGGTCGAGATGCAGGTCGGCTCCGAAAGTGGCCCACGATTGCGTCATGAACATGGACCATATCGGCGGGCCGTCCGCCTCCTAGGGTGGATCACATGACGACTACGAACGAGCAGCGGTACACCGCCGGCGTCACGCCCGCCCCCGCCCCCTCCCCCGCCCACTCCCACGCGCCGGAGCACACTCCGCGCCTGCACATGGCCAAGCTCGCCCCCGAGGTGTACAAGGCCGTCCTGGGCCTGGAGATCGCCTCCAAGAAGGGTCTGGACCCGGCCCTGGTCGAGCTCGTCAAGATCCGGGCCTCGCAGGTCAACCACTGCGCCTTCTGCCTGGACATGCACACCAAGGACGCGCTCGCGGCCGGTGAGAGCGTCGAGCGGATCGTGCAGCTGGGCGCCTGGGAGGAGTCGCGGCACTTCTACACGGAGAAGGAGCTCGCCGCGATCGAGCTCACCGAGGCGGTCACGGTCCTCACCGACGGGTTCGTACCCGACGCGGTGTACGAGAAGGCCGCCCGGCACTTCGAGGAGGGCGAGCTGGCCCAGCTGATCGCCGTCATCGCGACGATCAACGTCTGGAACCGCTTCGGTGTCACCACCCGTATGGTGCCGGGGCACTACACGCCCGGCATGTACAAGAGCTGACCCCGGGCCCGGGCCCGGGCCCGGTCCCGGTCCCGGTCCCGGTCCCGGTCGGTCGGTCGGCCCGTTCGCCCGTTCGCCCGTCCGTCCGTCCGTAAGGGACCCACGGCCGTCGCACGCCGAAAAGGCCCCGGCGCGCTGGGCGCCGGGGCCTTCGGTCGTGCGGGCCGGGCGAGTGGCCGATCCGGCCGGCTCGCGCCGGGTCGGGTCAGATCAGGCCGAGTTCGCGGACCGCGTCGCGCTCCTCGACGAGCTCCTGCACGGAGGCGTCGATGCGGGTGCGGGAGAACTCGTTGATGTCCAGGCCCTGGACGATCTCGTACGTGCCGTCCTTGGTGGTGACGGGGAAGGAGGAGATGAGGCCCTCGGGGACGCCGTAGGAGCCGTCCGACGGGATGCCCATGGAGGTCCAGTCGCCGGCGGCGGTGCCGTTGACCCAGGTGTGCACGTGGTCGATGGCGGCGTTGGCGGCCGAGGCGGCCGAGGACGCGCCACGGGCCTCGATGATCGCGGCGCCGCGCTTGGCGACGGTCGGGATGAAGGTGTCGGCGAGCCACAGCTCGTCGCTCACGACCTCGGCGGCGTTCTTGCCGGCGATCTCCGCGTGGAAGATGTCGGGGTACTGGGTCGCCGAGTGGTTGCCCCAGATGGTGAGGCGCTTGATGTCGGTGACGTCGGCGCCGGTCTTCTTCGCGAGCTGCGAGATCGCCCGGTTGTGGTCCAGACGGGTCATCGCGGTGAAGCGCTCGCGCGGTACGTCCGGGGCGGCGGCCTGCGCGATGAGCGCGTTGGTGTTGGCCGGGTTGCCCACGACGAGGACCTTGATGTCGTCCGCGGCGTGGTCGTTGATGGCCTTGCCCTGCGGCTTGAAGATGCCGCCGTTGGCGGACAGCAGGTCGCCGCGCTCCATGCCCTTGGTGCGCGGGCGGGCGCCGACGAGCAGCGCCACGTTGGCACCCTCGAAGCCCTGGTTCGGGTCGTCGAAGATGTCGATGCCCTTGAGCAGCGGGAAGGCGCAGTCGTCGAGCTCCATGGCGGTGCCCTCGGCGGCCTTCATGCCCTGCGGGATCTCCAGGAGGCGGAGCCTGACCGGCACGTCCGCGCCGAGCAGGTGGCCGGAGGCGATGCGGAAGAGCAGCGCGTAGCCGATCTGGCCGGCAGCGCCGGTCACGGTGACATTCACGGGAGTGCGGGTCATGGCCTTCTCCGTTAGACAGCGGGCGGTGGGGCGTCCCTGCCCCATGTGCTGGGAGGACGCCGCTCCCCGGCCCTGTGAATCTTGACGTGAAGAGACATCCGCGGTCAGGCTATCCGACCCGGGACCGGGTCAATCCCCCGGTCCCTGTGGTCCGTGGCACACAAAGCCCCCGGTTCCCAGGGGATACGGGGGCCCGGCCCCCTATTCGACCAGGAAGATCTCGCCCGTCCGGTGGCCTTCGACGGCCTTGACGTAGGCGTTCGCCGCGCGCCGCACCGGCACCGCGTCGAAGCCGGCGAAGGTGTCCCCGTAGACGCCGAGGGACTCTTCGAAAACGGTCGGGCTGACGGCGTTGATCCGCTGCCGGCCGGGGAGTTCGATGGCGGCGGCCCGTACGAAGGCTTCCACGGCGCCGTTGACCAGGGCGGCGACCGAGCCGGTGAGCAGCGGTTCGCGCGCCAGGATCCCGGTGATCAGGGTGAAGGAGGCGTGGGCGGGCAGCCGGGCCGCGCCCTGGCGGACCAGTTCGATCTGGGAGACGGCCTTGCCCTCCAGGCCGCCGCGCACGTCCTGGACGGTCAGTTCGCCGAGCGGGCGCCAGGGGACGCTGCCGGCGGCGACGGCCACCGCGTCCACGGCGCCCACCGCCTCGTACATCGCCCGGATCGATTCGGGGTCGGTGATGTCGACGTGGATGTCGGCCCCCGTGCGGGAGGCGGTGACGACCATGTGGCCGCGCTCGCTCAGGGCCGTGTGAACCGCTCGGCCGAGGGTTCCGTTCGCTCCGATCAGTACGACGTTCATAGGGCGAGCATCGCGCCCGCCGACCGTGAAGTCCAGCTACCTCCGCTACAGCGATCGTTAAGGTGAACTCATGCTTGATGTGAAGCGGATGGTCCTGCTGCGCGACCTGGCGCAACACGGTCGGGTGACGGCGGTCGCCGAGCTGCACGGGGTGACGCCTTCCGCCGTCTCCCAGCAGCTGCGCGCCCTGGAGGCCGAGGCGGGTGCCGCCCTCGTCGAGCGCGAGGGGCGGGGGCTGCGGCTCACCGCGGCCGGCTCGGCGCTGGCCGCCGCCTGCGAGCCGGTGCTGGCCGCGCTGGAGCGCGCCGAGGGGGCCGTCCGCGCCCTGGACGCCGACGTGAGCGGGGAGCTGGCCGTCGGCTGCGCCCCGAGCGCGCTGGCCACCGTGGCCGCGCCGCTCGTCGCCGAACTGGCCGTGCGCCACCCCGGGCTGCGCCCGCGGATCGTGCAGGCCGACCCGGAGGAGGCCGTCCCGCTGCTGCGCGGGCGCCGCCTGGACCTGGCGGTCACCTACGCCTACCCGCTGCTGGGCGCGCCGCCCGCGCCCGGGACCACCTCGGTGCCGCTCTTCGAGGACCCGCTGTGCCTGGCGCTGCCCGAGGCGCTGGCACCGGCGTACGAACGGGACGGGCTCGCGGCGCTGCGCCGGAGCGAGTGGGTCTCGGCCCCGGCCCCCGGCAGCTGCCGGGAGATGCTGCTGCACGCCTGCCGGAACGCCGGTTTCACCCCGCGCATCGCACACGAGTGCGCCGATCTGCGGGCGGGGCTGTGGATCGTCGCCACCGGGCAGGCGGTGTCGATCCTGCCGAAGCTGCTGTGCGACGCCCCGCCGCCGGGCACCGTCGTACGGGAGTTGCCGGGCCCGGGGCGGACGCTGCAGGCGCTGGTCCGGGCGGGCAGCGAGAGCCGGCCGGCCGTGGCGGCCACCCTGGCGGCGCTGACCGCCCGGCACGCACTGCACGCCCGCGACCCCCGCGGCGCCGGGCCCGTGCGGCCCGGCGGGCGCGGGCCGGTTACCGGCGGGCGCGGGCCGGTCAGCGGACGGTGAAGCGGACCGCCGTCTCCAGGAAGGGGATCTCCAACCACGGCTTCGGGGCCATGACCAGCGCGAGCAGCGTGATCGCGATGCCCAGCAGCCCGTAGGTGACCATGTCCGTGAAGCGGGAGCGGACCGCGAGCATGCCCACCGAGGGCAGCAGGCGCCGCAGCGCCGCCGCCGCGATCAGGGCCACACCGATCACCAGGCAGCCGACCCGGGGCTGCCCCAGCGCGGTGACCAGCAGCCCGGCCGCCGTCGCGGTCAGCACGCTGAGCATCGGCCACTGACGGGCCGGCGCGGACACCGCCCCGGGGACGGCCCGGCCGCTGCCCTCCGGGCGTGCGGTGCCCTCGGTGACGGGCGGGAAGCGGCGGGAGCGGGGCGCCTCGGCCGCGGGTTCCGTGCCCGGTTCAGCCTGCACTGGTGATCCGTTCCGCCGCTTCGACGACGTTGCCCAGCAGCTGGGCCCGGGTCATCGGGCCGACGCCGCCCGGGTTCGGGGAGATCCAGCCCGCCACCTCGGCGACGCCGGGGTGCACGTCGCCCACGATCTTGCCCTGCTCGTCGCGGCTGACGCCCACGTCGAGCACGGCCGCGCCCGGCTTCACGTCCTGCGGCTTGACCAGGTGCGGGACGCCGGCCGCCGCGACGACGATGTCCGCCTGGCGCAGCAGCCCCGGCAGGTCGCGCGTGCCGGTGTGGCAGAGGGTCACGGTGGCGTTCTCGGACTTGCGGGTCAGCAGCAGGCCGATGGAGCGGCCGACGGTGATGCCCCGGCCGAGGACGACGACGTGCGCGCCGTCGATCCCGACCCCGTGGTGGCGCAGCAGTTCGACGATGCCGTAGGGGGTGCACGGCAGCGGGCCGGGCTCGTTCAGCACCAGTCGGCCCAGCGACATGGGGTGCAGGCCGTCGGCGTCCTTGACCGGGTCCATCAGTTCGAGGACCCGGTTGGTGTCGATGCCCTTGGGGAGCGGGAGTTGGACGATGTATCCCGTGCACGCCGGATCGGCGTTGAGTTCCCGTACGACGGCCTCGATGTCCTCCTGTGAGGCGGTCGCGGGAAGTTCGCGCTGGATGGAGGCGATGCCGACCTCGGCGCAGTCCTTGTGCTTGCCGTTGACGTACCAGCGACTGCCCGGATCGTCCCCGACCAGCAGGGTGCCGAGGCCGGGCGTGACGCCCCGGGCCTTCAGGGCCGCCACACGGGCGGTCAGTTCGGACTTGATCGCGGCTGCGGTGGCCTTGCCATCGAGAATCTGGGCGGTCATGTACCCATCCTCCCGGATGGAGTGCCCCCGGTTCCAGTCAAGGGGCTCGCGGGTGCGCGCGGTTCATTGCACTTGCACAACAAGTCACCGGCCGTTCGGCCGTCGGCTGGACAAGTCCTGTCCGATCGGACGACGATGACGCAAAAGAGTGCCGCGGGCAGTGCCGGGGGGCGGACCGTAGACCACAGCTTTCCTCCGTGCGTGCCGTGCGTCCCCGCACTTCCACGGAGGAACACCCCAGATGAGCTTCGGCGACCCGAACAACCCGTACGGGCAGCAGCCCCCGGCCCCGCAGGGCCAGCCCGGCTACGGCTACCCGCAGCAAGCCCCCCAGGGCGTCCCGCCGCAGGGCGGCTACGCCTACCCGCAGCAGCAGGCCCCCCAGGGGTACCCCGGCTACCCGGCCGGTCCCGGTGGCTACCCGGGCATGCCGATGGAGATGCCCGGTCTGCTGAAGACCGCCCGCGTCCTGCTGTTCATCGTGTCCGGCCTCCAGATCGTCGTCGGACTCTTCGCGCTCGTGGGCGCGGCGGCGGTCTCCAGCAGCACCAACTCGGACGCCGGCGACCTCGGCGCAGGCCTCATCGCGGTCGTGGCCGTCCTCGTCTTCGCGTTCGCCGTGTGGGCCCTCATCCTCGGCGTGAAGTTCGCCAAGGGCGGCAACGGCGTCCGCATCGCGACGATCGTCTACGGGTCGCTGTCGATCCTGGGCAGCCTCGCCAACTTCGCCAACACCTCGGCGAACGGGTCGAGCGGCGTCTTCGGCGGCATCATCGGCCTGGCCATCGGCGGCACCATCCTCGCCGCGGCGGTCAGCAGCTCTGGCGCCGCGTGGTTCAAGCGCCCGCGCTACTGACACGGGCGGTCCACACGGCGAAGGCCGCGACCCGCAGCGGTGCTGCGGGTCGCGGCCTTCGCCGTGTCCGGGGGCCGGCTCAGTGGAAGAAGTGGCGGGTCCCGGTGAAGTACATCGTCACGCCGGCCTTCTTCGCGGCCTCGACGACCTGCTCGTCGCGGACCGAACCGCCCGGCTGGACCACGGCCTTGATCCCGGCGGCCGTGAGGATCTCCAGTCCGTCCGGGAAGGGGAAGAAGGCGTCGGACGCGGCGTACGAGCCCTGCGCGCGCTCGGCGCCCGCCCGCTCGACGGCGAGCTTCGCCGAGTCGACGCGGTTGACCTGGCCCATGCCGACGCCGACGGAGGCGCCGTCCTTGGCGAGCAGGATCGCGTTGGACTTGACGGCCCGGCAGGCCTTCCAGGCGAAGGCGAGCTCGGCCAGCTCGGCCGGGGACAGCGCGTCCCCGGTGGCGAGGGTCCAGTTCGCCGGGTCGTCGCCCTGCGCCTGGAAGAGGTCGGACTGCTGGAGCAGCGCGCCGCCGCTGATGGGCTTGAGGTCGCCCGGCTGGTGCGGGGCGCCGTCCACCTTCAGGACGCGGATGTTCTTCTTCCCGGCCAGGATCTCGACGGCGCCGTCCTCGTAGGCGGGGGCCGCGATGACCTCGGTGAAGATCTCGGCGACCTGCCGGGCGAGCGCGACGGTCACCGGGCGGTTGACGGCGATGACGCCGCCGAAGGCCGACAGCGGGTCGCAGGCGTGGGCCTTGCGGTGGGCGGCGGCGACGTCCTCGCCCTCGCCGGCGACGGCGATGCCGCACGGGTTGGCGTGCTTGATGATCGCGACGCAGGGCTCTTCGTGGTCGTAGGCGGCGCGGCGGGCGGCCTCGGTGTCCACGTAGTTGTTGAAGGACATCTCCTTGCCGTGCAGCTGCTCGGCGTTGGCCAGCCCGCCCGGACGGCCGTCCGTGTAGAGGGCGGCGGCCTGGTGCGGGTTCTCGCCGTAGCGCAGGGTCGACTTGCGCTCCCAGGCGCCGGCCAGGAACTCGGGCAGGGCCGTGGTGTCGTCCTCGGCGGCTTCCGGGGCGTACGCGTTCGTGAACCAGGAGGCCACGGCCACGTCGTAGGCGGCGGTGTGCTGGAAAGCCTCGGCCGCCAGCCGCTTGCGCGCGGTGAGGTCGAAGCCGCCGCCGCGGGCGGCGTCGAGCACGTCCGCGTAGCGCTCGGGGCTGGTGACGACCGCCACGGAGGGGTGGTTCTTGGCGGCGGCGCGGACCATGGAGGGGCCGCCGATGTCGATCTGCTCCACGCACTCGTCCGGGGAGGCACCCGACTGGACGGTCGCGAGGAAGGGGTACAGGTTCACGACGACCAGGTCGAACGGCTCCACGCCCAGCTCGCCGAGCTGGCGCCGGTGGTCCTCCAGGCGCAGGTCGGCGAGGATGCCGGCGTGCACGCGGGGGTGCAGGGTCTTGACGCGGCCGTCGAGGCACTCGGGGAAGCCGGTCAGCTCCTCGACCTTGGTGACGGGCACGCCGGCCGCGGCGATCCGGGAGGCGGTGGAGCCGGTGGAGACGAGGGCGACGCCCGCCTCGTGCAGGCCGCGGGCCAGCTCTTCCAGTCCCGTCTTGTCGTAGACGCTGACGAGCGCACGCCGGATCGGCCGCTGGGTCGTGGTCGGGTCGTTGCTCTCTACGGCGGTCACTGGATTGTTACCTTTCGTCCCTCAATGCGGTAGCCGTGCCGGGCCAGGCGCCCCACGACGTCGACGAGCAGCTGGCGCTCGACTTCCTTGATCCGCTCGTGCAGAGCGGCTTCGCCCTCCCCGTCCGCGATCTCGACGACACCCTGGGCGATGATCGGACCGGTGTCCACGCCGGAGTCCACGAAGTGGACGGTGCAGCCGGTGACCTTCGCGCCGTAGGCGAGCGCGTCCCGTACGCCGTGGGCGCCGGGGAAAGCGGGCAGGAGGGCGGGGTGGGTGTTGATGAAGCGGCCGCCGAAGCGGTCGATGAAGGCCTTGCCCACGATCTTCATGAACCCGGCGGAGACCACCAGGTCCGGCGCGTGGGCCGCGGTCGCCTCGGTGAGGGCGGCGTCCCACTCCTCCCGGCTCGCGTGGGCCTTGACGGGGCACACGAAGGTGGGGATCCCGGCCTTCTCGGCCCGCTCCAGGCCGACGATGTTCTCGCGGTCGGCCCCCACGGCGACGACTTCGGCGCCGAAGCCCTCGGAGCCGCCGGGGTGGGCGTCGATGGCGTCGAGCAGGGCCTGGAGGTTGGTGCCGGAACCGGAGACCAGCACGACCAGGCGGGAGGCGGCCATGGGAGGCCCTTTCTCACGGGAATGCGGTGTTCGTCTTTGTGCGGTCATACGAAACTTCGGGGTACCGATATACGGGGAACCATACGAAGCGACCGACCGCCTGCAACGATACCGGCACACCGGACGGCCCCCGAGGGACGGGGGGACGGCCGGGAGGTAGCGTCGGGCGTACACGCCACGACGTCGTCCTGACGTCCCTGACCCAGGGGAAGAAACGCACCCGATGCCGGACCGCCGTCAGCCCGACTCCTCCACCGACGACAACCCCTTCGCGGCTCCCCCCGAAGGCCGGCCCGACCAGCCGTGGCAGCCGCGCGCCGGTGGCAGCGGCGAGGGCGGCGACGGCACCGGCCGCGACTCCGAGGGCCGGGGCGGCCCGGCGCGCTGGGACCCGACGGACCCGGTCCAGCGGCGTGCGCGGTACGCACTGCTGGCCGGCATGTGGGGCTTCTTCTTCGGGATCTTCGGGATCCCGTCGGTGGGGTTGCTGCTGGGGGCGCTCGCCCTGTACTGGGGCATCACCGCGCTCCGGGGCAGGCCGGCGCCGAAGCCGGCGGCCCCGACGGACCCGGCGGCGCGGACCGGCGCCCCGGCGCCCACGGGAGCGACCCCGCCCCCGGGTGGCCTGGCCGCCCTGGGCCCGGCGGCCCGCCCCCAGCGCACGGCGGCGGTGAGCGGCCTGGTCTCGGCCTCGCTGGCGATCCTGCTGGCGATGAGCTCGTACGCGCTGCAGCTGGCGTACAAGGACTTCTACATCTGCCGCGACGACGCCCTGACGAGCGCGGCGGAACTGCAGTGCAACACCCTCCTGCCGGACAACATCGTGGGCGACGTCCTGAAGGTCCGCCAGTAACCTCCGAAACCCGCGGGACCGCCGGACCCCGGGACGCCTCCTGAACCCGCGGGACCGCCGGACACCTCCGGAACCCGCGGGACCGCCAGTAACCTCCAGCGCGTCGGGCTGGAGGTGTCCGGCGGCCGTTCGAGGCACAAGGCCGGGGGCTCCCTCCCCGGGCCGCCCAGCCGCACGGGCAATCCCAGTCCCGCCGACGTTTGAGGCGCGGGGGCCCGGGGGCAGAGCCCTCGCAACGGCGCCGCGGGCGCCCCCCACCCGACCGCGCACCCGCCCAGGCCTCCCACACGGAGTGCCTACGCCCGCCGGGGACACACCTCCGGCCCGCTTGCGACCGACACGCGACGGCCTGTCCTCTCCGGGCCCGGGCTACCCCGCCACAGCGGCAATTCCAGCCCCGACGGCATTTCAAGGCGCGGGGCGCGTACCTGCTCCCGCGGCTGGTCGGCCCAGTCGCAGGGGCAATTCCAGCCCCGCCGGCGTTTGAGGCGCGGGGGCCGAGCTCCCCCATCGGGCCCCCAGCCGCACGGGCAATCCCAGCCCCGCCGGCGTTTGAGGCGCGGGGGCCCGGGGGCAGAGCCCCCGCAACGGCGCCGCGGGCGTCAGACCGGCGGCTTCCGGCGGGCCAGGACACGCGCCCCCACCACCGGTGGAGCCAAGGGCACCCCCGGCGCCCCCGTCGGCTTCGCCGGAATCACGATCGGGGACAGGTCCAGGCTCAGCCCCGGCACCACGGTCAACGACCGGTGCGACCGCGTCACCGCGCCGCGCGCCGGAGCCGCCCCCACGCCAGGAAGATCAGCCCGGGCCGACGCCCGAACGCGGTCACGGGCCGGCACCGCTGCTCCCGGAGCCGGGGCCAGGCCCGGACCCGATTCCGAGCGCGGCCCCGCAGCCAACTCCAGCCCGGGAGCCAAAGCCGCGCCCGGAGCCGGGGCCGCACCCGGGGTGAGAACTACGCCAGGGACCGAAGCCAAGTCCGGCCCGGGGGTCAGGGCCTTCCCCGGAGCCAAGGCCAAACCGAGAGCCGAATCCGGGGCCGGATCCGGGGCCGGGGCCGAATCCGGGGCCGTGCCCGGGGCTAGGGCCGCGCCCGGGGCCAAGGCCGAACCCGTGGCCACGGCCGCAGCCGGCCCGGGGGTCAGGGCCTCCCCAGGAGCCGGGGCCCCACCAGGAGCCGAATCCAGCCCCGGGCCCGGAGCCGGGGCCGCGCCTGGGGCCGGGGCCGGGCCCGGAGCCGGGTCCTTGGCCGGGCCCGGAGCCGGGGCCGGAGTCGGGGCCGGAGTCGGGTCCTTGGCCGGGGCCGGGCCCGGGGGCGGGGGTTCGGGGGCGGGCTGGGGGGTCATGTCCGGGACCAGGGCGCCGGCGGCGCGCCGCAGGGCCGCCCACCGGACCTCCCGCACCCCACTGTCGTGCCACCCGTCGTCCACCACCGCCGCCCCACCCCGCACCGGCCGCATCCGCCACCCATGCACCGCCACCGCCACCGGTACCGCCAGCACCAGCGTCCACGCGAACGCCGCCGCCCCGGTGGCCCACCACACCGGCCCGAAGGCGGCCAGCGCCCGCGACCCCATCGGCCCCGCCGAAGCCGCCGCCAGAGCGCCCATGAGCAGCCCGCACACCACCGCGCCCAGCGCCGCCGTGAATGCGGTCTCCCCGTACGAGACCTCCCGCGCCCGGCGCACCGCGAACCAGCCCACCGCCAGCCCGGCCACCACCGGTACCCCGGCGACCGCCCAGGTCAGCGGCGTCCCGGGCCCCTCGGGCGGCAGCGCCGCCAGGAGCGGGAACCGGGGCAGCGCGGGTGACCCGGCGAAGCCGAGCGGCGTGACGCTTCCCCCGGCCCCCAGGGCGAAGCCCGGCCCGAGGGCATAGGCCGCTCCCCACACCATGGCGTTGGGGACCAGCGCGAGCGCGAGCAGCAGCACGGCGAACCGGCCCGACCACACCCCGGTCAGCGCCAGGAAGGACCCCTGCACCTCCGCACCGTGCCAGGCGAGCGAGCCGCCGACGAGCAGGACGCCGCCGCCCAGCAGGACCAGCGCCCCGCCCGCCCCGGCCCGGAGCGCCAGCGCGTACCGGGGGCGCGCACATGCCCTCCGCACGCCTTGCGGCACCCACGCCGGCACCGGCCCGGGCAGCCGCCCCCGGGCGGCCCACACCCCCACGGCGGCGGCGAGCACGGCCACCATCGGCACGTGCCAGGCCGCGCTCAGCGGATCGGCGGGCATCGGCCCGCCGGCCGCGTACACCGTGGCCAGGGCCCCGACGGCCAGGTACCCGCACAGCACGGCCGAGAAGACCACGCCGGCAGGCAGCTCCTCCTCCCCCTCCTCGTCGGAGGCGGCCCCCAGCCGGGCGGCCCGCCGCATGAGCAGCACCGGCAGCGCGACGAGCAGCAGGGGGGTCATGCCGACGGGCGCGGGCACGCCGGAGAGGGTCTCGTAGCGGACCAGCTCCGTGCCGTGGGCGAGCAGCCACAGCCCGGCAGCCAGGTGCAGCGCCCCGCCGGGGCCGCTGTCGGGGTAGGGGGAGCTGATCCACAGCACGATGACGAGCACGGCGAGGAAGCCGAGCCCGAGTCCGGCCGCCACGGCGCCGCCCACCACGCATGCGGCCGCCGCCGGAGAGCGGCGCCGCCGGACGCTTCGCGGGGCCGCGGACAACGGGGTCCCGGGTTCGGTCACTTGGGTCACCCCGCCATGGTGCCAACGACACGCGCTATGGGCGGGTAACAGGCGAATGTCCGTGGTGTCGCTCAATATACGTTTATGTACTTTTTCGCCCAGGGCTGTCGGGTCGCGGGGAGTGTGGCATGACACAAAGCGTCGAGACGACCTCGGAGCTGAGCCTCCCCTCTCCGAAGGAACGCCGCAGACTGCGCGAATCGGCGGACCTGACGCACGAGGACGTGGCGGCGGCGGTGGGCGTCACACCGAACACCGTGCGCTCCTGGGAGACGGGCCGCACGGAACCGCGCGGGCGCAAGCGCGAGGCGTACGCCAGGCTGCTGGCCCGCATCGCGGCGCCGGTGCAGGACCCCCCCTGCCCGGACCCGGCCCCGGACCCGGACCCGGACGCGGACCCGGACGCGGACCGCGAAATCGCCCTTGCCGAAGGCGGCGCCGCCGACACCCCGGCCACGGGGCCGGGGCCCGTGTCCGCACCGCACACCGGCGGGTCGCCGAAGCTCTCCGGCGGCGGCCAGGAGCGGCCCGGCGGAGCTGGGACCCGCCCGAAGTCCGCCGCCCCGAATTCCGCCGCCCCGCAGGCCGCCAAGCCGCCCGCACCGCTCCCCGGGCACGAGGCGCTGCCACCCGTACGGATCACCGGCTCCCCGGCCCCGGACACGCCCGCTCACGGCAGCGCTGACGGCGGTGAGGACGGCGAGCCACACGGACCCGGCGGGCGGCCCGTCGGCGCCGCCCACATCAAGGCCGCACTCCCCGAGCACGGTCCCCACCCGGCCTCGGCCGCGCCGGCGGCGTCCCCGGAAGCCGGAGCCGCACCCCAGCCGGCGCCCGCCCCCTGCGGCGGTGCCGCCGCACCGGAGGCACCCGCCGCCTGTCCCCCGGCGCCCGGGACGCCCCCCTCCCCCGAAACCGCGCTCGCACCCGTACCCACCCCGGAGCCCGGGACCGCCGCGGCCACGGCGTCTGCGGAGACCGGGGCCCCCACCCAAACGGCCGACGCCGCCGAAATCGCCGAAATCGCCGGAACCGCGGGGGCCGGGGCAACGACCGCACCGACCACGCCGGACGGGTCCGCCCCGTCCGATGTATCCGCCGAAGGCGCCGAGTCGGCCGCGTCCGCCGACGCCGACCCTGCCGGCCCTGCCGAAGCCGCCGACCCTGCCGAAGAGCCCACCGGATCCGCCGAGTCCGCCGCCTCCGACGACACGCCCGCGCCCCCGCCGGGACCCGCCCGGGACTTCGACGCCCTCTACGCCCATGCGGCCGCCACCCTCACCCGCCAGGCCTACCTGCTCACCGGCCGCCGGGCCCTCGCGCACGAAGCCGTGGAGCGGGCCTTCCAGCGAGCGTGGGCCAACTGGCCCGAGGTCGCCGCCGACCCCGACCCCGTGGGCTGGGTGCGCGCGGCCGCGTACGAGTGCGCCCTCTCCCCCTGGCACCTGCTGCGCCGCGCCCACCGGCACCCCGACAAGCCCCCCGTCGAACCCGCCGACCGGATCCTCCTCGACGCCATGCTGGCGCTGCCCGTCGCCCACCGCCGCACCGTGCTGCTCTACGACGGCGTCGGCCTCGACCTGCCCGACACCGCCGCCGAGACCGAGGCCAGCACGCCGACCGCCGGCGGCCGCCTGATCCACGCGCACGCCCACCTCGCCGACCGGATCCCCGAACTGGCCGGCGTACCGCCCGAGAAGCAGTCCGCCGTGCTGCGCGAACGGCTCACCGCGCTGGCACCGGCCGTACGCATCGAACCGCGCCCCGCAGCCGTCGTACGCACCTGCGGCGAACGCCGCACCCGGCGGTGGACGCGCGCCGCCCTCGGCCTGACCGCGGTGATCGCCGCCGCCACCGCCTACACGGCCACGACCGCGCCCACCCGCTACGAACCCCCGAACGCCCCCGGCGCGAACGTCTCGGGCGTGCCCCCGCTCAGCGGCCCCCAGCAGCTCACCGAGGAAAGCAGGCAGCTCCACGACAAGCTGCGCGCGGACCCGGCCGCCGGGCCCGCCCGCGTCGCCCCGCGGATCGACTGAGAACGGGCGTGGCCCGCACCCCGGAAGGGTGCGGGCCACGCCCGTGCGCACGTACCGCTGAGACTGCTACTGCGCGGCGGCCAGGATCGCGCGCGCCAGCTGGGCCGTCTCGGTCGGCGTCTTGCCGACCTTGACGCCCGCGGCCTCCAGGGCTTCCTTCTTGGCCTGTGCGGTGCCGGAAGAGCCCGAGACGATGGCGCCGGCGTGGCCCATGGTCTTGCCCTCGGGGGCGGTGAAGCCCGCGACGTAACCGACGACCGGCTTCGTGACGTTCTTGGCGATGAAGTCCGCCGCACGCTCCTCGGCGTCGCCGCCAATCTCGCCGATCATGACGATGAGGTCGGTGTCGGGGTCGGCCTCGAACGCCTCCAGGGCGTCGATGTGCGTGGTACCGATGACCGGGTCGCCACCGATGCCGACGGCCGAGGAGAAGCCGATGTCACGGAGCTCGTACATCATCTGGTAGGTCAGCGTGCCGGACTTGGACACGAGACCGATGCGGCCGGGCTTGGTGATGTCGCCCGGGATGATGCCGGCGTTGGACTGGCCGGGGGTGATCAGACCCGGGCAGTTCGGGCCGATGATCCGGGTCTTGTTGCCCTTGGCGGACGCGTACGCCCAGAAGGCGGCGGAGTCGTGCACCGCGATGCCCTCGGTGATGACGACGGCCAGCGGGATCTCGGCGTCGATCGCCTCGACCACGGCGGACTTGGCGAAGGCCGGCGGGACGAAGAGGACGGAGACGTTGGCGCCCGTCTTCTCCATCGCCTCGGCGACGGAGCCGAAGACCGGGACCTCGGTGCCGTCGAAGTCGACGGACGTGCCGGCCTTGCGCGGGTTCACGCCGCCGACGATGTTGGTGCCGTCAGCCAGCATCAGCTTGGTGTGCTTCATGCCCGTGGCACCGGTCATGCCCTGGACGATGACCTTGCTGTCCTTGTTGAGGAAGATAGCCATGTGAGTCTGTGACCTCTGCCCTTACTTCGCAGCCGCGAGCTCGGCGGCCTTGTCGGCCGCGCCGTCCATGGTGTCCACGCGCTGGACCAGCGGGTGGTTGGCGTCCGAGAGGATCTTGCGACCCAGCTCGGCGTTGTTGCCGTCGAGACGGACGACGAGCGGCTTGGTGACCGCCTCGCCCTTCTCCTCCAGCAGGGCCAGCGCCTGGACGATGCCGTTGGCGACCTCGTCACAGGCGGTGATGCCACCGAAGACGTTGACGAACACGGACTTGACGTCCGGGTCGCCGAGGATGATCTCGAGACCGTTGGCCATGACGGCGGCGGAGGCGCCACCGCCGATGTCCAGGAAGTTGGCGGGCTTGACGCCGCCGTGGTTCTCGCCGGCGTAGGCGACGACGTCGAGGGTGCTCATGACGAGACCCGCGCCGTTGCCGATGATGCCGACCTCGCCGTCGAGCTTCACGTAGTTGAGGTTCTTCGCCTTGGCGGCGGCCTCGAGCGGGTTCGCGGCCGCGTGGTCGACGAACTCGGCGTGGCCCGCCTGGCGGAACTCGGCGTTCTCGTCGAGCGAGACCTTGCCGTCGAGCGCGATGACGTCGCCGTTGGCGACCTTCGCGAGCGGGTTGACCTCGACGAGGAGCGCGTCCTCGGCGATGAAGGTGTCCCACAGGGTCACGAGGACCTCGGCGACCTTCTCGGCGACCTCGGCCGGGAACTTCGCCTGGGCGACGATCTCGCGGGCCTTCTCGATGGTCACGCCCTCGTTGGCGTTGACCGGCACCTTGGCGAGGGCCTCGGGGGTCTTCTCCGCGACCTCCTCGATGTCCATGCCGCCCTGCACCGAGGCCATGGCCAGGAAGGTGCGGTTGGTCCGGTCGAGGAGGTACGAGACGTAGTACTCCTCGAGGATCTCGGGAGCGGTCTCGGCGATCATCACCTTGTGGACCGTGTGGCCCTTGATGTCCATGCCGAGGATGTCCGTCGCCCGGGCGACGGCCTCGTCCGGGGTGGCGGCCAGCTTCACGCCGCCGGCCTTGCCGCGGCCGCCGACCTTCACCTGCGCCTTGACGACCGACTTGCCGCCCAGCCGCTCGGTGGCCTCGCGAGCCGCCTCAGGCGTGTCGATGACTTCACCGGCCAGCACCGGTACACCGTGCTTGGCGAAGAGGTCCCTCGCCTGGTACTCGAACAGGTCCACGCGCGTCCGTCCCTTGTCTTTTTTAAAGATTCGCAGTGATTCGCGGTTGTCTGCTATCTGCGTGGGCGTGCCGCGGAGGGCAACGTGACGGCGCTGTCACAAGGAAGGCGCACACGGTGACCGTGGACGCGGCATGTCCGTCCCGCAGGTTATCCCCGTGGGCCGTAGGTCCCTAAATCGCAGATCACACCTGAGCGGTGATACCTGTCACAGATCGCCTCACGGTTGAACTGGAACTTCGTGTGATCCGCCGATTTCCCGCGATCCTTTTCCGGCCCGGTCAGGGCACCGGCAGGGGCCTCTTCTCCAGGGCCGCCGCCATCACGTCGGGGAACAGGTCAGGGGTGCAGGCGAAGGCGGGCGCGCCCAGTGCCGCGAGGGCGGCGGCGTGCTCGCGGTCATAGGCCGGGGCCCCCTCGTCGGACAGTGCCAGCAGGGTCACGAATTCGACTCCCGCGCCCTTCATCGCGGCGACGCGCCTGAGCATTTCGTTGCGTATGCCTCCCTCGTAGAGATCGCTGATGAGGACGACGACGGTGTCGGCGGGCCGGGTGATCTTCGACTGGCAGTAGGCGAGGGCCCGGTTGATGTCGGTGCCGCCGACCAGCTGGGTGCCGAAGAGGACGTCGACCGGATCGTCGAGCTGGTCCGTGAGGTCGACGACGGCGGTGTCGAAGACGACGAGGCGGGTGGCGATGGACCGCATGGAGGCGAGGACCGCGCCGAAGACGGAGGCGTAGACGACGGAGGCCGCCATCGAACCCGACTGGTCGATGCAGAGGATCACCTCCTTCTTCACGGATTGCGCCGCCCGGCCGTAGCCGATCAGCCGTTCGGGGACGACCGTGCGGTATTCGGGCAGGTAGTTCTTGAGGTTGGCCCGGATCGTGCGGTTCCAGTCGATGTCGTGGTGGCGCGGGCGGCTGATGCGGGCGGAGCGGTCCAGAGCGCCGGTGAGGGTGGCGCGGGTGCGGGTCGCGAGGCGCTCCTCCAGCTGCTCGACCACCTTGCGGACGACGGCCCGCGCCGTCTCCCTGGTCGTCTCCGGCATGGCTTTGTTCAGTGAGAGCAGGGTGCCGACCAGGTGCACGTCGGGCTCGACGGCCTCCAGCATCTCCGGCTCCAGCAGCAGGGTGGACAGGCCCAGCCGCTCGATCGCGTCGCGCTGCATGACCTGGACCACCGAGCTGGGGAAGTACGTACGGATGTCCCCGAGCCAGCGCGCCACATTCGGCGCGGAACCCCCGAGGCCGGCCGACCGCGCCGAGGACCCCTTGCGGGACCCGCCCGCCCGGCCCGCGCCGTACAGGGCGCTGAGCGCGGCGTCCATGGCCGCGTCGCGCCCGGCCAGGGTGCAGCCGGTGCCGTCGCCCTCTCCCCCGCCGAGCACCATCCGCCACCGCCTGAGCCTCTCCCCGGCCCCGGCCCCGGCCTCTGCCGCTCCCCCGCCCGTGCCGGTCCCGCGGTGCGCCGCCGGGCTCTGCGTGCTGGTCATACGTCCGTCCCCCTGTGCTCGTCGTCTGCGCCGGCCACCACGGCCGGCTCCGTCTCTCCCCGTGCGGCGGCCCGGTGCGCAGGCCGCCCGGGCGGGGGCCCGGGACCGCGGTCCTCCTCGGCCCGCGCGCTCAGCCCGGGGCGGCCGCCCCGGCCGCCGTCGTGACGGGCGGTGCCCCGGCGAGCAGCATCCGGACGAGGTCCAGCACCGCGTCCGCCCGGGCCGTGTCCAGCCCGGGGCCGAAGCCCTGGGGGGCCGAGCCCGCCGGGGACGCGGCCGGGCCGCCCGGGCCGCGCCGGACCAGCTCGCCCAGGGTCCGCTTCACGCCCGGCTCGTACGCCCCGAAGGTCCGCCGCAACAGCGGCAGTACGTCGGTGAAGGCGCGCTCGGGCACCCCCACCAGCCAGGCGTCGATCAGGCCCAGCAGCCGGTCGTCATGGACCAGCAGCGTCCCCCCGCCCGAGCTGCCGCCCGCGAAGCCCTCGATCCAGCCCGCCGCGTCGGCCGGGGTGGCCGCCGGGGACAGGGCGAGCCCCATCAGCCGCGCCGTCTCCGCGGCCGGGAGCCGCCCGTCGTCGAGCAGCAGCCTTACGGCGCGGCCGCGGATCACACCGGGCACCGTTTCCCGTCCCGCCAGCGCGCGCAGCACCGCGGACCAGCGCTCGCGCAGCCCCTCCTGCGCGTCCTCCAGCAGACCGACCGCCCCGTGCACCCCGTCCACGTGGCCGCGCAGCTCCGCGGCCGCATCGGCGTCCAGGCCGGCCGCACAGGCCGGCGGCAGCGCCACGCATATCCGCTCGGCGAGACCGGCGGCCACCGTGCCGAGGGCCGCCGCGTCCGTGCCGCGGACGTCGCCGTACCGCAGCGAACGGGCCAGTGCGGGCAGGGCCTTGGCGAGCCGTGCCACATCGGTGTCCAGTGCGGCCCGGTCGGCGAGCGCCCGCAGGACGGCGGGGAGCGCCTCGGACAGGCCGGCCAGCAGGCACTGCTCGGCCAGCGCCGTGACCTCGCCCAGTTCCCCGGCCGCGGCCGCCCCGGCCTCCGCTTTGGCGGTGGCCGCCGCCTGCACGGTGGTGCCCCAGATCCCGGCCTCGGCCACCCGTACCGACAGCTCCGGCTCCCAGCACAGCCGCCAGGTCTCCCGGAAGGTGCCGGTGCTGCCCCGGGAGGCGGTGGGCGTGCCCCAGCCGATGCCGAGCAGCCGCAGCCGGTGCAGGAGGCGCGATTTGGCCGCATCGGTGTCCTTGCGCAGGTCGAGCTCCAGCTCGCGCTCCTGTGCCTCGGCCTTGAGCCGCAGGGAGCGCTGCCGGCGCGTCAGGTCGCGCTGGAGCGGTACGACGGGCGCCGGGTCGGGGACGTCGCCGAGCACGTCGCCGACGACCAGGCGGTCCTCGATCAGGGCCAGCGGTATGTCCGAGCCGTCGCACATCACCGCACGGACCGCTTCGAGGGTCTCCGTCAGCCCGGGCAGCGGTCGCCCGCGCATGGCGGCCAGGGTGTCGGCCAGCCGGACGGCCTCGATGACGTGCGCCGAGGAGACCTGCCGGTCCTCTTCCCGCAGCAGTCCGGCGACCTTGGTCAGCCAGCGCTCCACGGGCCGGTCGCGGGCGGCGAAGAGGTGTGCGTACCAGCCGGGCGAGGCGATGCCCGCGCCGTACCCGCCGGCCCGGGCCAGCCTGCGGTGCGTCCAGGGCACCCAGGTGGTCTCCACCTTGACCTTCGGCAGGCCGGTGAGCAGCGCCTTGTCGGCGGTCGCGGTGGTCTTCACCCGGAGCGCCGGGACGTGCCAGGCCCCGCACACCACGGCGTAGGTCTCGCCGAACTCCCGGCGTGCCGCCCGCATCCGCTGCCGCATGTACGCCTCGCGCACGAGGTCGCGCGGGTGGCCGCCGTCCCCGTACGCCTCGCGCAGGGCGCCCATGGCCTCCCCGAGGGCCGCGAACGCGGCCAGCGGGTCGCGTACGGTCCCTGAGCCGCGGTGTTCGACCACGTCCTCCCACCAGCGCTCGGGATCGTCGTAGCCGGCGGCCCCGGCCAGCGCCGCGAGCGGGTCCAGCCGCGCGGGGGCGGGCTCCGGCTGCTCCGTGTCCGCCCCGGCGGCCAGGGTGTGCGCCGCCGGGAGGTCCATGAAGCGCACCGGTACGCCGGCCTCCTGGGCCCAGCGGATCGCGACCCACTCCGGGGAGAATTCGGCGAGCGGCCAGAAGGCTGCCCGGCCGGGGTCGTCGGCGGCGTGTGCCAGCAGCGCGACGGGCGGCCGCATCCCGGGGTCGGCGGCAAGTCCGAGCAGTGCGTCCCCTTCGGGCGGCCCCTCGACGAGCACGGCCGGCGGCCGGGCCGCATCCAGCGCGGCCCGCACCGCGCGGGCGGAGCCCGGTCCGTGGTGCCGGACGCCCAGCAGCAGGGGCCCGCCCGGCTCCACCGCCGCGGCCCGCGGGCTCATGCCGTCACCTCCCGGCAGGCGCGGTAGAAGTCCTTCCAGCCGTCCCGCTCGCGGACCACGGCCTCCAGGTACTCCTGCCAGACGACCTTGTCGGCGGCCGGGTCGCGCACCACGGCGCCGAGGATGCCGGCGGCGACGTCGCAGGGGCGCAGGACGCCGTCCCCGAAGTGGGCGGCCAGGGCCAGGCCGCCGGTGACGACGGAGATGGCCTCGGCGGTGGACAGGGTGCCGCTGGGCGACTTCACCTTGGTCCGGCCGTCGTCGGTGACTCCGTCGCGCAGCTCGCGGAAGACGGTGACGACGCGGCGGATCTCCTCCAGTCCCTCGGGCGCGGCCGGCAGGTCGAGCGAGCGGCCCATCTGGTCGACGCGCCGGGCGACGATGTCGACCTCGGCGTCGGCGGTGGCGGGCAGCGGCAGGACGACGGTGTTGAACCGCCGGCGCAGTGCGCTGGAGAGCTCGTTGACCCCGCGGTCGCGGTCGTTGGCGGTGGCGATGAGGTTGAAGCCGCGGACGGCCTGTACCTCTTGGCCCAGTTCGGGTATGGGAAGGGTCTTCTCGGACAGGACGGTGATGAGGGTGTCCTGGACGTCGGCGGGGATGCGGGTGAGCTCTTCGACGCGGGCGGTCATCCCCTCGGCCATGGCGCGCATGACGGGGCTGGGGACGAGGGCTTCGCGGCTCGGGCCGTGGGCGAGGAGCCGGGCGTAGTTCCAGCCGTAGCGGATGGCCTCCTCCGGGGTTCCGGCGGTGCCCTGGACGAGGAGGGTGGAGTCCCCGCTGACGGCGGCGGCCAGGTGCTCGGAGACCCAGGTCTTGGCGGTGCCGGGGACGCCGAGGAGGAGCAGGGCGCGGTCGGTGGCCAGGGTGGTGACGGCGACTTCGACGATCCGGCGCGGTCCGACGTACTTGGGCGTGATCACGGTGCCGTCGGGCAGTTCGCCGCCGAGCAGGTAGGTGGCGACGGCCCACGGGGAGAGCTTCCAGCGGGTCGGGCGGGGCCGGTCGTCGGCGGCCGCCAAGGCTTTCAGTTCGTGTGCGAAGGCGTCTTCGGCGTGCGGTCGCAGCGCTTCTGCGCGCGTCTCGTTCGCGGGCGTGGTCATGGTCCCCCTCCAAGGATCGGCAGCCGCTCCCGACTGCTTCCACCACGGTGCACCACGCCACTGACAACCGGCCTTGTTCATAGCGTTGTTGCAGGTCAGAGCGATTGTCAGTGGCGGTGCCTACGGTGGTTCACATGACTGAGCAGCAGGTCCGCTGGACGGCGGAACAGGTACTGGCCCTGGCTCCTGACGATGCCTCACGCAAGGCGGGGGCCAGGCTCGGCGGGGCGGGTCCGTGGTCGCAGATCGGAGGTTCCGCTTCCGGTTCTGTATGGGGTTTGTGCAAGGGCAGCGGCAGCAAGCCGTACCGCACGGTCGTGGACCTGACGGGGCCGGCCTACAAGTGCTCCTGCCCGAGCCGGAAGTTCCCCTGCAAACACGCGTTGGGGCTGCTGCTGCTGTGGTCGGCGGAGGGGGCGGGCGAGCCCGCCGAGGCGCCGGACTGGGCGGCGCCGTGGCTGGCGGACCGGGCGGCGAAGTCCGCGCGGCCGCCCGCCCGGGCGGCCGCGCCGGCCGATGAGGAGGGGGCCCGGCGGCGGACCGAGCGCCGGGCGGCGCGGATCGGCGCGGGCGTCACCGAGCTGGAGCAGCGGCTGGCCGATCTGCTGCGCGGCGGCCTCGCCGGGCAGGAGCAGTCGGGATACGCGGCGTGGGAGGAGACGGCCGCCCGGATGGTCGACGCCCAGGCTCCGGGACTGGCGGGGCGGGTGCGGGAGTTGGGCACGATACCCAGTTGCGGCCCCGGCTGGCCCGCCCGGATGCTGGAGGAGGCGGCGCTGCTGCACCTGCTGGACCGGGCCTGGCTGGGGGTGGCCGGGTTGCCGGAACAACTGGCGGCGACGGTGCGCAGCCGGGTGGGGCTGCCGGCCTCCGGGGTGGGGGAGGCCGTACGGGACCGCTGGCTGGTGCTGGCCCAGTCCGATTCGGTGTCGCCGGACGGGCGGCTCACCACCCGCCGGATATGGCTGCGCGGGCTGGGGGGCGGGAGGCCGGCCCTGGTGCTGGACTTCGGCCCGGCCGGGCGGCCGCCGGGGCTGGCGTTGCCGGTGGGGCTGGTGCTGGAGGCGGAAGTCCGTTTCCGGCCCGGGTCGGCGGGGCTGCGGGCGGATCTCGGGGAGAGGTTCGCGGCGGCCGTGCCGTGCGCGGAGGTTCCGGCCGGGGTGGGCGCGGAGGCCGCCTTGGCCGCCTATGGGACGGCGCTGCGGGAGGACCCGTGGCTGGAGTCCTGGCCGGTGGTGCTCGGTCCGGTGGTCCCGGTGCCGGGAGAGCTCGGCTGGCAGCTGGCGGACGCGGAGGGCGACTGCGCCCTGCCGGTGCCCCTCGTGGGCGCCGGGAGTCGTTCCCGCCAGGGACTGTGGCAGCTGGCCGCGTTGTCGGGCGGGGGCCCGGTGACGGTGTTCGGGGAGTGCGGCCATCGCGGCTTCACGCCCCTGACGGCCTGGCAGCCGGGCTCGCCGGAGCCGGTCGCCCTGGTCTGACGAGCGGGAGGGGACGGCGGGAGAACGAAGGAGATCACGGGGGCCTGGGGGGACCTTTGGCCGCGCGCCGGCCCTGACCGGCACGGCGCCGGGGGGCTGCGACCCGTCCGCGCGGGAGGGCGGAAGGGGAAACGGGGAGGACGCGGCGGCGCGGGGGCGCCGGCGTGTGGATGACGAGAAGCCGGGGGGCTTTTGTGAACGACAACCATGCCAGTTGAGCGCAGGCCGACGGCACATCGACTGCTCCGGTCCCGCGGAGGGGGCGGGACCGGAGCGCAGGCCATGAGGGTCGAAGAGCCATGAGCGACAGCGACGAGCGACGAGCGACGAGGGAGGGGTCCGATGGGGCAGGACGCGGAGCGGCACGGGGAGCACGGGCAGTACGGGGACTGGGAGGAACTGGTCGGCGCCGCGCTGCTGGGCACTGACCGGCGACGCGGCGCAGGCCCGGCCGGGTCGCCGCAGGCCCTGCTGGACGCGGCGGCCGTGCACACGGTACGGCGCCGGGCCGGGCTGCGGCCGGCGGGAGCCGGTCCGCGTCCGGAGCCGGCGCCCCGCGATCCCCGTCCGGCGCCACCGGCGGCGGCCCGGCGGCGGCTCGCGCAGCTGCTGGCCGGTCGGACGGGTGCGGGCAGCGGCGGAGGACGGCGCGGGGGTGCCCCGGATCTGACGGAGTTGCTGCCGCAGTGGCTGGCCGCGGCCGGCCGGCACGGCTACCGCGCTCCGGCCGCGCTCGTCCCCGCGCTGTTGGACGCGGCCCGGGCCCGTACGGACCTGCGGCCGCTGGCCCTGGCCCTGGCCGGGGCGCGGGGGATGTGGCTGGCGCGGCTGAATCCCGACTGGCGGTTCGCCCTGCGCGGCGGGACCGGCGCCGGCGGTCTGCCGGACGTGACGGACAAGGCCGGAGTGGAACGACTGTGGCAGGAAGGGCTGTTCGCGGAGCGGGTGGCCCTGCTGGGTGCGGTGCGGGCGCATGATCCGGCGGCCGCGCGGAGCCTGCTGGCAACGACCTGGGCCACCGAGCGGGCAGAGGACCGGCTGATGTTCCTCGATTCCCTGCGAGCGGGGCTCTCGGCGCAGGACGAGGGCTTCCTGGAGGCCGCACTGGGTGACCGTAGCCGCAATGTCCGCTCCACGGCGGCCGAGTTGTTGTCGGCGCTGCCGGGCTCGGCGCTGGCGGCGCGGATGGCGGAGCGTGCCATGGCCTGCGTGGGCCCCGAGGGCGTGCGGCCGCCGGCCGAGTGCGATGCGGGGATGCTGCGGGACGGGGTGGTCGAACGACCGCCCGCGGGGCGGGGCGAACGGGCCTGGTGGCTGGGCCAGCTGGTGGAGGCGGCGCCGCTGTCCTGCTGGCGGGAGCGGTTCAACGGGCTCGGTCCGGAGGGGATAGTGGAGCTCCCGCAGGGCGAGGCGCAGGACTGGCGGGAGGAGCTGCACGCGGCGTGGTGCCGGGCGGCGGTGCGCCAGCGGGACGCGTCGTGGTCGCGGGCCCTGCTCGGAGCGCCGTCGGCTCCGCCGGCGGCCGGCCCGGGGACGGCGTCGCCGGCGGAGCGCGCGAAGCTGCTGGAGACCCTGCCGGAGGGGGAAAGGGCGCACTGGGTGGCGGAGTTCATACGGGCCCACGGACTCCCGGAGGCTTTCCAGCTGCTCGGGGTGTGCGTGGTGCCGTGGGCGGGCACGCTGGGGCGGGCGGTGGTGGACGCGCTGGAATCGGCCCGGGAGGCGGGCAGCTACCCGTGGAGCTTCAGCGGGGTGATGGGCCTGGCGGAACGCTGCCTGGATCCTGCGGAGGCCGACCGGCTGGAGGCGCTGACCGCGGCGGCCGGGGATCTGTCGGACACGTCGTCCGGTCCGGCCGCGTACTGGTCGGAGGCGTTCCAGCGCCTGGTCGCCACCCTCCGCCTCCGCGCGACGATGCTGTCGGAACTGGCCCCGGCCTGATCCCGCGAACCTGCGGGCCCGCCCCGGCCCCGGCCTCGCCCCGGCTGAGCCGGGCGCGGGGCCGGACCGGGCCTGCACTGCGCCGGCCACCGGGCTGATCCGGACGGACCGGGCTTGCGCTGACCTGGCCCGTGCCTCTGCGCTGGGGCCGGGCGCCCGGCTGGATCGGGGCCGCCCTGGGCCGGGCGCCGGGCCTGGCTCCGGACCGGGTGTGGGCCGGACCGGGCGTGCGCTGGGGCTGGGGCTGGGCGCCCCGTTGGATCGGGGCCGGCCTCGGCCGGGCGCCGGGCCTGGACCGGGCCTGCGCAGGACTGGGGCGCAGGGCCGGCCTGGGCCTGGGACGGGCTGGGGCGGGCCGGGGTCGGTGGGCTACTGGCGGACGTGGGCGCGGACCCAGTCGACGATGGCGGTCGTGGTCGCGCCCGGCGTGAAGATCTCGGCCACGCCCTTTTCCTTGAGGGGGGCGATGTCGTCCTCGGGGATGATCCCGCCGCCGAAGACCTTGATGTCCTCGGCGTCGCGCTCCTTGAGGAGTTCCAGCACGCGCACGAAGAGCGTGTTGTGGGCGCCGGACAGGATGGAGAGGCCGATCGCGTCGGCGTCCTCCTGGATGGCGGTGTCCACGATCTGCTCGGGGGTCTGGTGGAGGCCGGTGTAGATGACCTCCATGCCCGCGTCACGCAGCGCCCGCGCAATCACCTTCGCGCCGCGGTCGTGGCCGTCGAGACCCGGCTTGGCCACCACCACACGGATCGGACCGGTCACACCCATCGCACTGCCTCCCGAGTGAACGAACGTTAAGTACAGCATCGCGCACGCCGCCGTTTCGCGGTCGACCGGGAGGGGGAAATCACACGTGGGACGGCATCGCGCCACCGCGCCGCCAGCCGCACGGCACGGTGGCGCGGCAGCCGCGGGTCCCGAAAGGCTCAGGGGAGGCCGTCGATGGGGCTGTCCGTACCCATGTCCATTCCCGTCTCCGGCGCCGCGCTGCGGGCCGGCGTGCTGGAGGTGGTCGTGCTCGGCGGGCACCTCCTGCTGTATCCCACCGGAGTGTGCCAGGAGAAGCTCGCCACCGGCCCCCTCACGCCACGCGGGGCCGCGGCACGCCGCAGCCGCCCGCCCGTCCTCCTCCTCCACGGGTTCACCGACAACCGCTCGGTCTTCGTCCTGCTGCGCCGCGCCCTCGGGGCGGACGGCCTGCGGCACGTGGAGGCGTACAACTACTCGCTCCTCACCCGCGACCTGCGCGTCACCGCCCGCCACCTCGCCCGGCACGTCGAGGAACTGTGCGCGCGCACCGGCCAGGATCAGGTGGACCTGGTGGGGCACAGCCTGGGCGGGCTGATCGGCCGGTACTACGTCCAGCGCCTCGGCGGCGACGCCCGCGTCCGCACGCTCGTCACGCTCGGCACGCCGCACTCCGGCACCCTCGTCGCCCCCTTCATGGACGCGCATCCGCTGGTGCGGCAGATGCGACCGGGCTCCGCGGTCCTCACCGAGCTGGCCGACCCTGCGCCCGGGTGCGCGACACGATGCGTCGCGTTCTGGAGCGAGTTCGACACGCTGATGAGCCCGGTCGGGACGGCCCGGATCGAACATGCAGATCTCCTCGTGGAGAACGTCCAGGTCACCGGCATCGGCCATCTCGCGCTACCCGCCCACCCCACCGTCATCGCCGCCGTCCGGCGCGCCCTCGACGGGCTCGGATCCCTCCCCGTGGAACGTCGGGGGGCCGAGTCCGTCGCATAGACGGCCGCCGGCAAAGAGTCGAACGAATTTCGAACTCAGGGCCAAGGCCGCGTCTTTCGGCGACCGAAAGGCGGCCGAATGCCCGGTTCCCCGAATCCGGCAGCCCTCCGAAGATTGTCGTTGCGTGTAACCGCCGGGTACAGTCACGCCACTGCTCTCCTCCGGTGAACCTCTGGTTCCCCGGCCACCCAGGCCCCCCTACGCCGAGGCGAAAGAGAAGTTGGTGAACGACCGCCCCTCGCCGGGCCAGTACCCGGATTTCGGGTATGACGGCCTTGCCGCCACCACTTTCGCTGGTGACTCGACCTACGCTTCCTACGAAACGCAGGGCCAGGGGGTCAATTACGCGGCATACGGCTCTTATGAGACCGGCGCGTACGACACCACCGCCTGGACCGCGCAGGACGGTTACCTGTCCACGGTTCCGGCCCAGGGCGCCCCTGGCGACACCACGGGCCAGTGGGACGCGAACGCCTGGACCACGCCGGGAACCGACTACTCCGGTTCCACCGACTACCAGCCGGCCTCCGTCGGCTACGACCCCTCCGCCGAGCAGACGGGCCACTGGGCGACGCCCGGTTACGGCACCGGGACCGGCGCCTACGACGCCACCGCCTGGAACACCGCCGAGCAGACCCCGGCGGGGCTGGAGCAGGACTACGCGTACCAGTACCAGCACGCGCAGCCCCAGCCGCAGCAGGAGTACGCCCACCAGCAGAACCACCAGCATGTGCAGCAGCACGAGCAGCACCAGGGCTACGCGCAGCAGTACGAGCAGCACCAGGATTACGTCTACGACGCGGCCTCCGCCACTTACGCCTACGAGGCCCACGCCCCGGCCCAGGACACCGCTGCCGACACCGGCGCCGATACCGCTGCCGGTGCCGAAGACGACACGCGTGCCGCCGAGGGCTACAGCGAGACCGCCGTCTTCGAGGCCGTCACCGACGAAAAGGCCGAGGTGCACGACCTGCCCACGCAGGCCATGCCCGTGACCTCCGTGCCGCGCGCCGCGCGCCGGACCGCCGCCAAGGGCAACGGCAACGGCAACGGCAACGGCAAGGCGACTGCCGGCACGGGCACCGGTGCCAGGGCGGGCAGCAGCCGTCGGCGTACGCCCGCGAAGCGTTCCGCGCTGCTGACCGTCGCCGTCCCCTCCGCCTGCGTGATGGGTGTCGCGGGTGTCGCGGCCGCCTCCGTCGGCGGGCTGGGCGGCACGGACAAGCCCGCCGAGGACACCACCACGATGGCCGCGCCCGACCCGGCCTCGGTGAAACCGGTCGCGGCCAACACCAAGCTCGACACCCAACTGGCGGCGCTCAGCGCCGACGCGGGCGACTTCGCGGACCGCGCGAGCCGCACGCAGGAGCGCATCGACCTGCGCCAGCGCCAGGAGGAGGAGAAGAAGAAGAAGTCGGAGGAGGCCGCGGCCAAGGAGGCGGCCCGCCCCAAGTTCGCGATCCCGGTCAACCAGCACGGCCTGAGCGCCAGCTTCGGACAGGCCGGCGGCATGTGGATGTCCGTGCACACCGGCATCGACTTCCCCGTCGGCTACGGGACGCCCGTCATGGCGGCCACCGACGGCACCGTGCGCACGCAGTTCAACAGCGCCTACGGCAACATGGCCATCGTGACCTCGCCCGACGGCACCGAGACCTGGTACTGCCACCTCAGCAGCACCAAGATCCGGAGCGGCAAGGTCAAGGCGGGCGACGTCATCGCCTACTCCGGCAACTCCGGCAACTCCACCGGTCCGCACCTGCACTTCGAGGTACGGCCGGGCGGCGGCGCCGCGATCGACCCCCTGCCGTGGCTGCGCAGCCACGGCCTCGACCCGACCTGACGCCTCCCGCTCCGGCGCCCCGATGCTCCGGAGCCTGCCGCGGCACCCACAGCCGCCGCCCACCGGCGACGGCTGTCCGTTGTTCGCACCGCACCACACCACACCACTGCCCCGCATCACTGCCCCGCGCCGCACCGCCCGCGCCGGCGCTGCGCCGGCAGGAGCGGAACGTACCTCGCTACAGCTTCTGCACCGGCGCGTAGCGCAGCAGCAGCCGCTTGGGCTTGTCGTCACCGAAGTCGATGGTGGCCTGCGCGTCGGCGCCGACTCCCTTGACCTCCATGACCGTGCCGAGCCCGAACTGGTCGTGCGTGACCCGGTCCCCGACCACCAGGGCGATGACCGGCTTGTCCGCGGCCCTGCGCGTCGCGAACCCGGACGGGCCCGACTTCGTACGCGCCGAGGACAGGAACGACTCGGGCGACGTGCCGAACGACGCCCTGCCCCCGCCGGAACCCGAGCCGTAGCCGGAACTGCGCACCGGGCCGGCCGGCTTCTGGGCTGCGCCGGTGCGCTTCCAGTGCAGGTACTGGTCGGGGATCTCTTCCAGGAACCGCGACGGCGGGTTGTACGAGGGCGTGCCCCACGCACTGCGCATCGAGGACCGGGTGAGGTACAGCCGCTCGCGCGCACGCGTGATGCCGACATAGGCGAGGCGGCGTTCCTCCTCCAGTTCCTTGGTCTGGCCCAGCGACCGCATGTGGGGGAAGACCCCGTCCTCCATGCCGGTCAGGAAGACCACCGGGAACTCCAGGCCCTTGGCGGTGTGCAGGGTCATGAGCGTGATGACGCCCGTGCCCTCCGTCTCCTCGTCCGGGATCTGGTCGGAGTCGGCGACGAGGGCGACCTGCTCCAGGAACTGGGCGAGCGTGCCGGGACCGGCGGCGGCCACGGCGGCGCCCGTCGCCGCGGAATCGGACTCGACCGCGGAATCGTCGGCCTCGGCCGCCGACTCGGCCTCCGCCTCCGCCGCCGCGGCCTCGCGCGCCTGCTCGAACTCCAGCGCCACCGCCGCCAGTTCCTGGAGGTTCTCGATCCGCGTCTCGTCCTGCGGGTCGGTCGACGCTTGCAATTCGGCGAGGTAGCCCGTCCGCTCCAGCACCGCTTCCAGCACCACGGCCGGGCCCGCGCCGGAGTCGACGATCGTGCGCAGCTCCTCCATCAGCACGTTGAAGCGCTTCACCGCGTTCGTGGAGCGGGCGGCCATGCCGAAGGCCTCGTCCACGCGCCGCAGTGCCTGCGGGAAGGTGATCTTCTCCCGCATCGCGAGGGCGTCGATCATGGCTTCCGCGCGCTCGCCGATGCCGCGCTTGGGCACGTTCAGGATGCGGCGCAGCGGGACGTTGTCCTCCGGGTTGGCGAGGACGCGCAGGTAGGCGAGGACGTCGCGGACCTCTTTGCGCTCGTAGAAGCGGACGCCGCCGACGACCTTGTAGGGCAGCCCGACGCGGATGAAGATCTCCTCGAACACGCGGGACTGCGCGTTCGTCCGGTAGAAGATCGCCACGTCGCCGGCCTTGGCGTCGCCCGCGTCCGTCAGCCGGTCGATCTCGTCGGCGACGAACTGTGCCTCGTCGTGCTCGGTGTCCGCGACGTACCCGGTGATGACGGCGCCGCTGCCGGCGTCGGTCCACAGGTTCTTGGCGCGGCGGTTCTCGTTGCGCTCGATGACCGCGTTGGCCGCGGAGAGGATCGTCTGCGTCGAGCGGTAGTTCTGCTCCAGCAGGATCGTCGTCGCGTCCTTGTAGTCCTCTTCGAACTGGAGGATGTTGCGGATGGTCGCACCGCGGAAGGCGTAGATCGACTGGTCGGCGTCGCCCACCACGCACAGCTCGGCGGGGGGAAGGTCCGGGTAGCCGGTGCCGACCAGCTCGCGCACCAGCGTGTACTGGGCGTGGTTGGTGTCCTGGTACTCGTCGACCAGCACGTGCCGGAAGCGGCGCCGGTAGTGCTCGGCCACGTCCGGGAACGCCTGGAGCAGGTGGACGGTGGTCATGATGATGTCGTCGAAGTCGAGGGCGTTGGCCTCGCGCAGCCGCCCCTGGTACATCGCGTACGCCTGGGCCAGGGTCTTCTCGAAGCCTCCGCCGGACTCCGTCGGGGAGGTGCCCCCCGCCTGCTCGGCGAATGCCTCTTCGTCGATGAGCTCGTTCTTCAGGTTGGAGATCTTGGCGCTGAAGGCCTTCGGCGGGAACTTCTTCGGGTCCAGGTCCAGGTCGCGGCAGACGAGGGCCATCAGGCGCTTCGAGTCCGCCGCGTCGTAGATCGAGAAGGAGGAGGTGAAGCCGAGCCGCTTGGACTCGCGGCGCAGGATGCGCACGCACGCGCTGTGGAACGTGGAGACCCACATGGCGTTGGCGCGGGGGCCGACCAGGCCCTCGACGCGCTCCTTCATCTCGCCGGCGGCCTTGTTGGTGAAGGTGATCGCCAGGATCTGGCCGGGGTGGACGCCCCGCGCGGACAGCAGGTGTCCGATGCGGTGGGTCAGGACCCGGGTCTTGCCGGAGCCGGCGCCGGCCACGATGAGCAGCGGCGAGCCCGCGTGCACCACGGCCGCGCGCTGCTGCTCGTTCAGCCCGTCCAGGAGCACCGCCGGGTCGATGACGGGCTTGCGGGCGCCGTCCCGGTAGTAGCCGTCACCGTGCCCGCCGCCGCCGAACGGCACGTCGAAGCGCCCCCCGAAGAGGTCGTCCGCGCCCGCTTCCGGGGCGGGGTGGTCCTCGGGCGGCGGCGGGACCTCGTCGGAGGGGTTGAGGTCCGCCAGGAAACTGTCGTCAAAGAGGCTGCTCATCGCATTCCGAGTCTAGGGGGCGGGACCGACAGCCGGTCCCGGGCCCGGAAAATCACCGACGGCCAGGGTGAGGAGTCCCGGGAAGCGCCGCTCCAGGTCCTCGCGGCGCAGGGTCAGGAAGAGTTTGCGGCCCTCGGGGCGCTGGCGGATCACCCCGGCCTCGCGCAGCGTGCGCAGGTGGTGGGTGACGGTGGAACGGGGCAGGCCGGTGGCCACCGCGCCGCAGTAGACCTCCGCCCCGGAGCGGGCCAGGGTCCGGACGATCTCCATGCGCACGGGATGGCCGAGGGCGGCCAGGACCCCGACGAGATCGATCCCGGCCGCGTCGGGGTGGTGGAGGTCGTCGGCGGCCATGGAACAACTGTACGCAAAACCCGAACGGACCCGGTCCCGGCCCCGGACTCGGACCCGGCCCCGGACTCGGACCCGGCCCCGGACCCGGCACCCCGCCGCCCGCTCCCCCCGCCTGCCCGGAGGGCGCCCGCGACGCCCCCGTACGCTCGACGCCATGGACGTACTGATCAATGTCTTCGTCGGCCTGCACATCATCGGGATCGCCTCGCTCCTCGGCGGCTTCCTGACCCAGATGAAGGCCATGGGCGCGGGCACCGCCCGCTTCGTGCCCGCCATGCTGCACGGCGCGCTCACCATGCTCGTCACCGGCGTGCTCCTGGTGGGTTTCCGCGAGATGGACGGCGGCCACGTCAACAACATCAAGATAGGCGTGAAGCTCGCGGTCCTCTTCGTGATCCTGGCCCTCGTCTACGTCAAGCGGGACGAGGAGCGGGTGGACAAGGCGCTGTTCGGCGCGGTCGGCGGGCTGACCGTGCTCAATGTCTTCATCGCCGTCCTCTGGCACTGATCCACACCGGTCCGGGTCGGCCATCCACAGTCGCATCAGGACACTTGCGATCATCTCGTCATCCGTCCGTGACCTGCGGGTCTAACGTCCTCCTCCAAGCACCGACCAGTGAGGAAGGACGTGAGGCCCTCGTGGCCCGTCACCGAAAGCCAAGGCAGCGCCCGCTCTCCGGCAACGCCGTACGGACCGCCGTCACCCTCGCGCTCGCGGGCGCTGCCACCGCCACCGCCTTCGAAGGCACCTCCCAGGCCGACCCGGCCCCCACCCCCTCGCAGGTCGGGGCGGAGGTGGACCGGCTCTACCGGGAGGCGGAGGCCGCGACCGAGCGCTACAACGGGGCCAGGGAGAAGGCCGGGGAAACCGAGCGCGCGCTCACCGGTTTGCGCGACGAGGCCGCCCGCAAGACCGACCAGCTCAACTCCGCGCGCGGCGCGCTCGGTTCGCTGGCCGCCACCCAGTACCGCAGCGGGTCCCTCGGCAGCGCCGTGCAGCTCGCCCTGGCGGACGACCCGCAGGAGTACCTCTCCCGGGCCTCTTTCGTCACGCGCGCCGGGGACCGCAACGCCGCCGGGATCAGCAGTGTGCGCCGGCGCCTCGACGAGGTCAGCCGGCTGCGGGAGCAGGCCACCGGGCGGCTCGCCGACCTGAGCGCGCGGCGCGACGAACTCGCCGAGCGCAAGGCCGAGATCGAGGCCAAGCTCTCCGGCGCCCGGCGGCTGCTGGCCCGGCTCACCGCCGAGCAGCGCGCCGCGTACGAGGCCCGGACGACCGGCGCGTCCCCCGGCTCCCCCGCGGCGGCCGGACGGCCGCCGTCCGCGCCCCCGCCGCCCGCCGACGGTTCCCGCGCGGCGCGCGCGGTGGCCTTCGCGCACGGCGCGATCGGCAGGCCGTACGTCTGGGGGTCGACCGGCCCGGCCTCCTTCGACTGCTCGGGCCTGACCCAGGCGGCCTGGCGCGCGGCCGGGGTGTCCCTGCCCCGCACCACCTACACCCAGATCAATGCCGGCCGGCGCGTCCCGCGCGACCAACTGGCCCCCGGGGATCTGGTGTTCTTCTACTCCGGCGTCACGCACGTGGGCCTGTACATCGGCAACGGCCAGATGATCCACGCCCCGCGGCCCGGCTCGACGGTCCGGGTGGCCCCGGTCGACTCGATGCCGTGGGCGGGCGCCTCCCGCCCCGCGTAGCGGCGCCGGACGCCCCGGGTCCGGCCCGGACCGGCAGGACACCCCGCTACGGGGCCTTGACCTGCTGGCTCAGCCACCCGAAGGTCTGGGGCAGCTGCTTGGACCACGATTCGAGGTTGTGGCCGCCGGCCACCTTCTCCGCGTGCACGGTGGTCGGGTTCTGCGCGATCCCCTTGAGGTCCATGCCGGACAGGTAGCCGTCCTGCTCGGCCCCGGACATCCACAGCGAGACCGCCGGCGGCGTGGGCGCGGCCTTGAGCATGTTCTTCAGGTTGTGCGTGCGGCGCAGCTCCGGGTCCTGGGCGACGAGCGAGGACGGCTCCTGGCCCGGGTCGTTGTAGCCCGAGAGGGAGACGGCCGCGCCGTAGCGGTCGGGGTGGGAGATCGCCAGCTTGGCGGCGCAGTACGCGCCGGCCGAGTAGCCGGCCACTCCCCAGCTGCGGGCCTCCTGCGACACCCGGAAGTTGTCTGCGACCATCTTGCGGACGTCGACGCTGAACCAGCTGTCGGCGTTGACCTTGCCGGGGATGTTGGCGCAGCCGGTGTCGGCGTTGCCGACCAGCATGGCGCGGGGCGAGACCAGGATGAACGGCTGCACCTTGCCGCTCTTCATGAGCGGCTCCAGGACCTCGTGCGCCTTGAGCCCCTGGAACCAGGACTTGCCCGTCCCCGGTATGCCCGGGATCAGCTCGACGACCGGGAACTTGCGGTCCTTGTGGGCCGGATCGTCGTACTGGGGCGGCAGCCACACCATGACGTCGCCCTTGACCCCGGAGATCGTGCCGTCGAGCTCGGTCTTCCTGACCCGGCCGCCGAGCCCCTCGACGGGACGGAACTCCTGGAGCACCTTCGGCGCGGCCTTGACCTCCGCCGCCTTCTTCCCGCCCAGTCCGTCCGGACCCAGGTCGGGGGCTGCGGTGACGTACGTGCCGGTGCCGAACAGATCACCCCACGAGGCGTAGAAGTTCATCTCCCGGTTGACCCCGACGAACACCACCGCGATGGCGGTGACCTGGGCGAACACCACCATCAGGGCGCGGGTGGCGAGGCGTGCGGCGGCCGGGCCGCGCACCTTGCCCCACACGGCCAGGGGCAGGAGGACGGCGATCGCGGCCAGCGCGACCGCCACCGCGAAGAGGGGGGTCCCCGTCAGGCTCATCACGGGAACGAAGAGGGCCTCCCGGCGCGCTCCGGTTGCCCTGCGCCCCTGCGGCGTTGATCACACCAGGCGGCGTGCCGTGGCCCAGCGGGTCAGTTCGTGGCGGTTGGAGAGCTGAAGCTTCCTGAGCACCGCCGAGACGTGCGACTCGACCGTCTTCACGGAGATGAAGAGCTGCTTGGCGATTTCCTTGTACGCGTATCCGCGGGCGATCAGCCGCAGCACCTCGCGCTCGCGCTGCGTCAGGCGGTCCAGGTCCTCGTCGACGGGCGGTGCGTCCGTCGAGGCGAAGGCGTCGAGCACGAAGCCCGCCAGCCGCGGCGAGAAGACCGCGTCGCCGTCCTGGACGCGGAAGACCGAGTCCACCAGGTCGCCACCGGTGATGGTCTTGGTGACGTAGCCGCGCGCGCCGCCCCGGATGACCCCGATGACGTCCTCCGCCGCGTCCGACACCGACAGGGCCAGGAACCGCACCGGGTTCTCGGCGGCCGCCATCAGCGGGGCGCAGCGCCGCAGCACCTCCACTCCGCCGCCCCCGGGCAGGTGGACGTCGAGCAGGACGACCTCGGGCCGGGTCGCGGTGATGACGGTGACGGCCTGGTCCACGTCGGCGGCCTCGCCGACGACCTCGACCCCGGTCCGGGCGGTATCGCCGATCTCGGCCTGTACGCCGGTGCGGAACATCCGGTGGTCGTCGACGAGCACCACCCGGACCTGCCTGCTCGCCGCGCCGGTGGTCGCGTTGTCCTCGGTCATGCTGCGTTCGCCGCCCTCTCCATCTCCAGCTCGACTTCCGTGCCGCCGTCGGGCGCGGACCGCAGGCGTGCGGTCCCGCCGTTGCGCTGCATCCGGCCGATGATCGATTCTCGTACGCCCATGCGGTCGTCCGGTACCGCGTCGATGTCGAAGCCCGGCCCCCGGTCCCGTACGGACACGAACACCGTCCGCCCCTCCACCTCCGCGTAGACCTGCACCGGGCCGCCCTCGCCACCGTACTTGGCGGCGTTGACCATCGCCTCGCGCGCTGCCTGGACCTGGGCGGCCAGCCGCTCGTCGAGGGGGCAGTCGCCGACGACCACGACCTCGATGGGGACGCCGTGGTGGTCCTCCACCTCGGCGGCGGTCTTCTTCACGGCCTCCGCCAGGGTGGCCGGCTCCTCGGCCTCGTCCTTGCCGGTGCCTTCGGGCTTGTAGAGCCAGTTCCGCAGCTCGCGCTCCTGGGCCCGGGCGAGGCGGCGCACCTCCCCGGGATCCTCGGCGCCCCGCTGGATGAGGGTGAGGGTGTGCAGGACCGAGTCGTGGACGTGGGCGGCGACCTCGGCGCGCTCCTGGGCGCGGATGCGCATCAGGCGCTCCTCGGAGAGGTCCTGGGTCATGCGGATCAGCCAGGGGCCGGCGAGAAGGGCGACGCCGACGAGGACGGCGAGGGTGGCGGTGAGGACGTTGCCGAGTTGGGCGGCGGAGCCGCGCACGACGATGAAGACGGTGAGGCCGACGCCGACGAGGGCGACTCCGGCCAGCGCCCGGGCGGCCTGGAGGAGCCGCCCGTGCCGTCCCGCGGCCGAGGTCCAGTGGGCGCGGCGGGCGTTGTCGGCCTGCCGCCATACGAGGACCACCCCGGCCCCGACCAGCAGCGTCGGCCACACGTAGCGGCCGGAGGCGCCCCCGACCTGCACCTTGGAGATGAAGATGCCGGCGCCGACGGCCAGGGCGACCAGCGCGGTGATCTGTCCCCGGTCGGGCTTGCGCAGGCGGCGGGTGCCGTCGGGCAGGGTGTCGAAGAAGGAGCGGTGCCCGGTGCGGCCGCCGACGCCGAGCGGTACGAACACCCAGAACGCGGCGTACAGCAGCACGCCCAGCCCGTCCCCCCACATGAAGATGCCGAGGAAGGCGAGCCGCACCCAGATCACGGGGAGCCCGAGGTGTCCGGCCAGACCGCGTGCGACACCGCCGAGCATCCGGCCGTCGGCGCTGCGGTAGAGCTTGCGCGGAGGTACCTCTTCGACGTCCGGTGCGTGGGGGGTGCGGGGGGCGGCGGCTACGGGCATGCCACCGATGGTCACACGGGCGGGGGCGGCCGGGCATCAGGGCAGCCCCCCAGTCCTGTCCGGGGGATATCAGGGTTGTGCCAGGGTCGGGCCCGGTGCCGTGCGCTGCCCGGGCCCGTCACCATGGACCCATGACCGACGTGCACGACGCCCCGCCGGCGGACCCCGGGGCATCCCAGGCCGCCGACCCCCGGCCCCCCCTGCGCCGCAGCAGGCGCGACAAGGTCCTCGCGGGTGTGTGCGGGGGCCTGGGCCGGTACTTCGACCTGGATCCGGTGGTCTTCCGGATCGTGCTCGGTGTCCTCGCGGTCACCGGCGGCGTCGGCCTGATCTTCTACGGTTTCGCGTGGCTGCTGCTGCCCCAGGAGGGCGAGGAGGACAGCGAGGCGAAGAAGATGCTGACGGGCCGGGTCGAGGGCGCCACCCTCGCGGCGGTGTTCGCGGCCCTGGTGGGCTGCGCGCTGTTCCTGTCGATGCTGGACAACGGCGCCCTCGCGGTCTTCTCGGTGCTGGTCGTCCTGGCACTGGGCGGGGCCTCGTACTGGTCGCAGCGCAGGCGCCACACCCGCCCCCCGGAAGCGGAGCCGCCGGCCGCGCACCGCACCGCGCACTCGCCCGCGCCGCCGGAGACGAAGGCGCCCCCCGCCCCGGGCGGCCCGTCCTGGTGGCGGGACCCGCTGGTCAAGGACGGCACCACCGGCCCGGTCGGCAGCACCGGTTACCTGTGGGGGCCCGCGGACGAGGCCGGACCCGGCGGCCCGGGCAGTGTGCCGGCGGCGCCGGCGGTCGTCCCCGCGTCCCGCCCGCGCGGCGGGATCGGCGGCCGGGTCTTCGTCCTGGCGCTGCTCGCGGGGATCGCCGGGGCCGGCGCCGACTGGCAGGGCCGGCCGCTTGGGGACGCACTGCAGAGCGGCCTGGCGGCCGCGCTGCTGGTCTTCGGCCTCGGTCTGGCGGTGAGCTCGCTGCTGGGGCGCACCGGATTCGGCACGATCGTGCTGGCCGTGCTGACCTCGGCGCTGCTCGCGGGTGCGGCCGTGATGCCCCGCGAAATCGGCACGGACTTCCGGCGGGTCGCGTGGCGGCCGGCGGCGGTGGCCGACGTGAGGGCGCGGTACGAGGCGGACACCGGGCTGGCCACGCTCGACCTCAGCCGTCTGGACGTGCCCAGGGGCACCACCCTGTCCGTGGGGGCTTCCCTGGAGGCCGGGCGGCTGAAGGTGATCGTGCCCCGGGAGGTGACGGCGCAGGCCGATGTCTCGATCCGGCTGGGCGACATCCGCCTGCCCGGGGAGACGGGCCAGGTGCTGCGGGTCCGCACCGGCGGCGAACACCAGAGGGCGACGCTGATGCCCACCGCCGGCACCGAGGCCGGCGGGACGATCGAGCTGCACCTGGAGACGGGTGTGGGACAGGTGGAGGTGGCCCGTGCGGCGTCATGAGTTCCAGCCGGGACGGCTGATCGCGGGTCTGGCCCTGATGACGGCCGGCGTGCTCTACCTGCTCGACAGCGGCGGCGAGGCGGATGTGCCCTGGTTCGCCGTCGTCCCGATCGCGCTGGGCGGCCTGTCCCTCGCCGCCCTGACCGGGATGGTGGGCTACGCCCTGAGGCGGGACCGGCGCGACCGGATCAGGGAGTCCAGCGACAGGTAGGGCGCCCCGGCGAGGACCAGCGGGCTCCAGGCCATCAGGTAGACGAGATCGTTGCCGTAGTAGTACGGGGTGACGGCCCACGACACCGTCAGCCACAGGCTGAGCGAGATCAGCGCCCCGCCGAGGGCCGCGAGGCGGGTCAGCAGGCCTGCGAGGACTCCGAGGCCGACGAGGAGCTCGCCGATGGCGATGACCGTCCCGAAGGCGACGGGGGCCTTCAGTGCCATGTCCACCATGGCGGGGATCGCGGAGGCGTCGCGCACGCCGCGCATCTGGTCGCCGATCGATCCGTCGCCGGTGGCGGAGAGGAACGCGGAGTCGGTGAGTTTGTCCAGACCGGCGTAGACGAAGGTCACGCCGAGGAAGATCCGCAGGGGCAGCAGCGCGTACCGGGCCGCCCGTTCCCTCAGCGGGGGGGCCGTGGCGGGGCTGACGTCAAGGACATCGGTTCGATTCACGCGTCATGTGTACCCCGATCACTCGGAGACGTCGATGCTGCAGCGGTTGGATTCCACTCCGGCGGCGGTCACCACCTGGATCTCGACCCGCCCCGGCTCCACCTCCGCCGGTACCGGCACGGTCAGCACGGCGTCGGAGGGGTTGGTGAACCCGCCCGGCACCGGGACCAGCGGCACGTGCACGTGCACCGCCCCGATCCGCACCACCAGCCGGGCCAGCATCTCCGGTGTCTGCGCCCCGGGCGGCACGAAGCCCACGCCCCGGATCTCGATGTCGTCCCCGGGGCGCAGGACCGCATCCAGGTCCCCGGGTTCGCGCCTGCGCACCACCGACAGCACCAGCGGGCGGCTGCCCTCCGCGTACTTGGCCGCCAGGTACACGGCGGCCGACAGGCACACCAGCAGCGCCAGCGCCCACGGCAGCTGCGGGAGCCGGTCCGGGAAGCGGGCCAGCGACACCGCCGCGTAGCCCAGCACCACCGTGGAGACGAGCACGTACTGGGCGTCCGGGAAGCTGCCGCGCCCCGCGTCGTCCGTCAGCAGGTCCGCGCCGCGCGGCCGGTCCGCCGGCAGCTTCTGCAACCGCTGACCCATGATCCGTACGGACACCACCCGGCGCACCAGCACGGCCACCGCCGAGGTCAGCGCGACCACCGCCAGCAGCGGCAGCGCCCGGTCCAGCGCGAACCCCGCGTACAGGGACTCCCGCTCCGGGCCGGGCACGGAGGCGGCCAGCCGCAGGGCGGGCAACAGCGCGGCGAAGGACGTCAGCACCACCCAGGCGCTCGGCACCGCCTTCGAGGTGGACAGCCGGTTGTCCTCGCCGACCAGGGGGGCCAGCAGACCGCCGCGCACCGACTGGGCGCGGGCCGCGACGGTGAGCATCCCGGCCAGGACGAGGGCCGCCAGCAGCGCGGCGGTGCGGGCCGTGGACCAGCCGGTGCCGAGAGCGGTGCCGACCTGGATCACGAGCAGGACCCCGGCCGCCATCCACACGGCGAGGACGGCCCGCCGGGAGAAGAGGTACAGCCAGGAGTTCCCGGCCTCCCGTCCGCGGTCGGCGACGGTGCGGGCCGACAGGGTCAGTTCGTCGGAGACCCACTGGCGGGAGGCGCCGAGGGAGTGGGCCACGGCGGCCGGCACGCCCTGGCCGGCGGCGAACTCGTCGCGCTTCTCCAAGAACGCGGCGACGGCGCGGCGGTGTCCTTCGCGGGCGCACTCCTCACAGACACAGGCGGGGGTGTGGGCACTTCGGGAGATCTCTTGGACAGCCACGTACGTGCCGCCTCTCTGAACTACGGTGCAATGCCAGCGAATTGTGCACCACTGCGCCGGTGCTCCGGATTGCGCACGATGTCAGAGCAGGTGATTAACCGTTCATGATGTTGACGCCACCCGCGCGGCGACGGCGTGGCGCAGGGGCTGGTAGCTCACCCAGGCGGCCAGGTCCGACCCGAAGCTCTCGCGCGTCCGGGCCGCGCCGCGGTGGTCGATGGACACCGGCTTGCCGGCCGCCCGCGCGATCAGCTGGACCTGCGCCGCCCGCTCGGCCGCGATGAACCACCAGACGGCGGCGTCGACGGAGTCCCCGACGGTCAGCAGCCCGCGGTTGCGCAGGACCAGCGCCTTGTAGGGGCCGAGCGCGCGGGCGGTCCGGGCGGCGTCCACGGGCCCGTCCCCGGTGAACTCGTCGAGCAGCGCGTGGTCCTCGTAGAAGGCACAGGCCTCCTGGGTGACGGGGGCCAGCAGCTCGCCGAGGGCGGCCAGCGCGCGGCCGTACGGGCCCTGCGCGCGGACCACGGCCACCACCTCGGGGCGCGCCCGGTGGACGGCGGCGTGCACGGCGAAGGCGAGCTGGTTGACCCGGCGCTCCCCGCGGACCACCCGCCCGTCCCCGTCGACCAGCAGCAGGTCCTCGGCGCCGAGGGTGGCGAAGGCCCGCCCGAAGGGGTTCACCCAGTAGCAGTCCTGGAATTCGGGGTCCCGCGCGGTGATCTGCCCGGTGATGCCGTCCTCGTACCCGAGGCCGCCCAGCAGCCGCAGCGCCTCGGCGAGGCGCTCCTTGCGGTGGGCCCGTTCCTGCCCGGCGGTGGCGTGCACGGGCGGCATGTCGAAGCGCAGCCGGTCCGCCGGTACGGGCGCGGGCGCGGGTCGGGGTGCGGGCGCGGGTGCGGATCGGGGTGCGGGCTGGTCCGGCATGGCCCCTCCTTCGGGTCGCGGCGCAAGCTACCCGGGCCCACCTGAAGTGGCCAGAGCAACGGCGAAGCCGCCGCTCCGGGAAGGAGCGGCGGCTTCGCCACGGGCACGGGAGGGGACTACTCCCACTCGATGGTGCCCGGGGGCTTGCTGGTGCAGTCCAGGACCACCCGGTTCACGTCCGGCACCTCGTTGGTGATGCGGGTGGAGATGCGGGCGAGCACCTCGTACGGCATGCGCGTCCAGTCCGCGGTCATCGCGTCCTCGGAGGAGACGGGGCGCAGCACGATCGGGTGGCCGTAGGTGCGGCCGTCACCCTGGACGCCGACGCTGCGGACGTCCGCGAGCAGGACGACCGGGCACTGCCAGATCTCGCGGTCCAGGCCGGCCGCGGTGAGCTCGTGGCGGGCGATGGCGTCGGCCTCGCGCAGCAGGTCCAGGCGCTCCTTGGTGACCTCGCCGACGATGCGGATGCCCAGGCCGGGGCCGGGGAAGGGCTGGCGCTGGACGATCTCGTCCGGCAGGCCCAGCTCCTGGCCGACCATCCGGACCTCGTCCTTGAACAGCTGGCGCAGCGGCTCGACGAGCTCGAACTCGATGTCGTCGGGGAGCCCGCCCACGTTGTGGTGGGACTTGATGTTCGCGGTGCCGGTGCCGCCGCCGGACTCCACGACGTCCGGGTACAGGGTGCCCTGCACGAGGAAGGCGACCGCCGGGCCCTCCTCCTGGAGGATCTCCAGCTGGGCCTGCTCGAAGACGCGGATGAACTCGCGGCCGATGATCTTCCGCTTGGTCTCCGGGTCGGAGACCCCGGCCAGCGCGTCCAGGAAGCGCTCCTGGGCGTCGACGACCTTCAGCTGCACGCCGGTGGCGGCGACGAAGTCCTTCTCGACCTGCTCGGTCTCGCCCTTGCGCATCAGGCCGTGGTCGACGTAGACGCAGGTCAGCTGGGAGCCGATGGCCTTCTGTACGAGGGCCGCGGCGACCGCGGAGTCGACGCCGCCGGAGAGGCCGCAGATGGCGCGCTTGTCGCCGACCTGCTCGCGGATGGCCGCGACCTGCTCCTCGACGATGTTGCCGGTGGTCCAGGTGGGGGCGAGGCCGGCGCCGCGGTAGAGGAAGTGCTCCAGGATCTGCTGGCCGTGCGTGGAGTGCATCACCTCGGGGTGGTACTGCACGCCGTACAGCTTCTTCTCGTCGTTCTCGAAGGCCGCGACCGGCACCACGTCGGTCGACGCGGTGACGGCGAAGCCCTCGGGGGCGGCGGAGCAGGCGTCGCCGTGGGACATCCACACCGACTGGTTGTCGGGGGTGCCCTCGAAGAGGGTGGAGCCCGACTTGGAGACGGCCAGCGGGGTGCGGCCGTACTCGCGGGCGCCGGTGTTGTCGACCTGGCCGCCGAGGGTGGTCGCCATCAGCTGGAAGCCGTAGCACATGCCGAAGACGGGGACGCCGGCCTCGAAGATGGCGCGGTCGATGCTGGGCGCACCCTCCTCGTACACGGAGGACGGGCCGCCGGAGAGGATGATCGCCTTGGGGTCCTTGGCCAGCATGTCGGCCACCGGCATCGTGCTGGGGACGATCTCGCTGTAGACCCGTGCCTCGCGGACGCGGCGGGCGATGAGCTGGGCGTACTGTGCGCCGAAGTCGACGACGAGAACCGTGTCCGGGGCGCTGTCGTGGGCGGCGGAGGGTGCTTCTGGCACGGGACGGCCTTCCGGCGGAAGAAGTGGCTGTTTTGTCGATTCTAACGGGGGACGTGCGGGCCGTTTCGTCTCACCATCCGAACCCGCTTGGCCGGGAGGGGGACGGGAGGCAATAATTCCTTCCGTGCGCAAGCAGCTGAGCTTCCTCTTTACCTATGGCACCGGCCGGTCCGGTCGCCATGGGTCCTCGTGATGCTCGCTTGAGCCGCTGACTTCCCAGAGCGCCCCGGTCCGACAGGACCGGGGCGCTCTCGCGTTCCCGCTCCTGTCGCCCTCACCCCAGGAGAAACGCCATGAACACCCTCGCCGCCACCCCCGAGCAGCTGATCGCCGGTTCCCGCGAGCGCATCGACGCGCTCGACGACCGGATCATCGGGCTGATCCAGGAACGCATGGCCGTCTCGGCGGTCATCCAGGAGGCCCGGATCTCCTCCGGCGGCCGCCGGGTGCACCTGTCCCGCGAGATGGAGGTGCTCCAGCACTGGAGCGATGCGCTGGGCAAGCCCGGCACCGGCCTCGCCATGACCCTGCTGGAGCTGTGCCGGGGCCGCGTCTGACGGGTGTTCGTCACTCGTCCGGACCGTGACCGCTCCCCGGGCCCTTTCGTTGGTGAGGGTGCCGCGCCAGCCAGGCGCGGGACCGCACCACCACGCGTGGCTCCGCCGGAGCGATGAGACGCACGCCCCGTGGAGCGTGCGTCGTGGGACCTCGCTGCGGCGCGTGACCGGACGGCAGGGGACAGCAGCCCGGTCACCCCATGGAGGACGGCCGGCCCGGGGGACGCCCCGGGCCGGCCGTCCTCGCGTCCCGGCCCCTCCGGCCGCCTACCGGCCGAAACGGCCCGCACGGCCCCCCGGTCCGCCCGGGCCGCAGCCGCCCGCTTCGGTGTGTGATCGACACCACAGCCCGGGAGGCGTGCTTCCGGTACAACCATCCGGACGGACCGCCTGTCACTCATGTACCGCGGTGGGTACCGCGCTCGGAGGGGGAGCGCGGTACCAACCCGGTCATCCGGCCGGGTCGCCGGAGCGCGCCGGGACCTCCGGGACCGCGAGGAACGGCAGCCGCAGCGCGCCGAACGCCTCCTTCGGGACCGCCGGACGGGCCGGCTCCACCGCCGCGAGGCGCAGGTAGCCGGCGCCCTGCTCCGGCCGCGGGTCCTGCTCGCCCTTGTTCGGCCAGTACGACATCGCCCGCTCGGCCTGCGCCGTGATCGTCAGCGACGGGTTGACCCCCAGGTTCGCGGAGACGGCCGAGCCGTCCACCACCGAGATGCCGGGGTGCCCGTAGAGCCGGTGGTAGGGGTCCACCACGCCCTCCTGCGCCGACGCGCCGATCGGGCAGCCGCCGAGGAAGTGCGCGGTGAGCGGGGTGCCCATCAGCTCGCCGACGTTGCTGCCCGCGAAGCCGTTGATCTCCTCGGCCAGGAGCGTCGCGGCCTGCGTGGCCTCCGCGATCTGGACCGGGTTCGGGGCGCCGTGGCCCTGACGGGCGGTGAGCAGGCCCTTGCCGATCCCGCCGGGCTTGCGGTAGGTCGTCAGGGAGTTGTCCAGCGACTGCATGACCAGCCCGATGATGGTCCGCTCCGACCAGCGCCGGTTGGACAGGGAGCGGGCCAGCTGCACCGGGTGCCGCACGGTCCGCGCGAGCCAGGCCCGGACCCGGTGCCTGCTGTAGGGCACCTGCAGGACGGTCATGAAGCCCATCGCGTTGGAGCCCTTGCCGTAGCGCACGGGCTCGATGTGGGTGTCGGCGTTGGGATGCACCGAGGAGGTGATCGCCACGCCCCGGGTGAAGTCGGCCCGCCCCGCGCCGCCGTGGCGCCTGCGGTAGCGGCGGTCGTCGGTCTGCGCGCCGACCAGGCCTTCGGAGTTGGTCCGGGTCAGTTCGCCGAGCCTGCCGGAGATCCCCGGCAGCTCGCCGCGGTCCTTCATGGTGTGCAGCAGGGTCTGGGTGCCGTAGGTGCCCGCCGCGACGACCACGTACCGGGCGCGCAGCACCTTCCCCCCGGCCTTGCGGCGGGCGTCGGTGGGGACCGTGAGGACCCGGTGGCCGCCGCCGGGGTGTTCGGAGAGCGCCGTGACGGTGGTCATGGGGTGGATGACGGCGCCGGCGCGCTCGGCCAGGTGCAGGTAGTTCTCGTTCAGGGTGTTCTTCGCGCCGTGCCGGCAGCCGGTCATGCACTCCCCGCACTCGGTGCAGGCCCCGCGCGCGGGCCCGGCGCCGCCGAAGTACGGGTCGGCGACCTCCTCGCCGGGCCGGACCCGGTCCGAGCCGTCCCCGTCCTGCCCTGCGTCCTTGCCGTCCCCGAAGAAGACGCCGACCGGGGCCATGTGGAAGGTGTCCGCGACGCCCATCTTCGCGGCGGCGGCCTTCAGGTGGACGTCGGAGGGGGTCATGGTCGGGTTCAGGCGCACGCCGAGCATCCGGCGGGCCTGGTCGTAGTACGGCGCCAGCTCGTCCCGCCAGTCGGTGATCGAGGCCCACTGCCGGTCCTCGAAGAAGGCGGCGGGCGGCACGTACAGGGTGTTGGCGTAGTTCAGCGAGCCGCCGCCCACGCCGGCGCCCGCGAGCACCATGACGTTGCCGAGCAGGTGGATCCGCTGGATCCCGTACAGCCCGAGGGCCGGCGCCCACAGGTAGTTGCGCAGGTCCCAGCTGTTCTTCGGCAGGCTCGCGCGGGTGAAGCGGCGCCCCGCCTCCAGGACGCCGACCCGGTAGCCCTTTTCGGTGAGCCGCAGCGCCGAGACCGCCCCGCCGAAGCCCGATCCGATGACGATGACGTCGTAGTCGTATGCGTCGTCGTGCGACACGGGTACCCCTTAGCGCAGTCGGAGAGCCTTCATGACCTTGAGGCTGCGGGTCATGAACGCCGCGTACTTCTCGTCGTCCATGCCCAGCGAGGGCGCCATCGGGAGCAGTCGCTGGTGGGCGACCGTCTGGGCCTCGGTGTACTTGAGGATGCCCTCGGAGCCGTGGCGGCGGCCGAGGCCGGAGTCCTTCATGCCGCCCATGGGCGCCTGGGCGGAGCCGTAGGCCGGCGCGTAGCCCTCGTTGATGTTGACGGTGCCGGTGCGCAGGCGGGCGGCGACGGCCCGGCCGCGGCGGGCGTCCTTGGTCCAGACGCTGGAGTTCAGGCCGTAGGAGGTGGCGTTGGCCTCCGCGACGGCCTGGTCCTCGTCGGTGAAGCGGTAGACGGAGACGACGGGTCCGAAGGTCTCCTCGCCGCACACCGCCATGGGCGCCTCGACGCCGTCGAGGATGGTGGGCTCGTAGAAGAGGGGGCCGATGTCGGGGCGGGCGGTGCCGCCGGCGACCACGGTGGCTCCCTTGGCCACGGCCTCGTCCACGTGCCGCTGCACGGTCTCCAGCTGGCGCTCGCCGACGAGCGAGCCCATGTCGGCGCCGTAGGCCAGGGAGCTGCCCAGACGCATCGCCTTGGTCCGGGCGGCGAAGCGGGCCACGAACTCGTCCGCGACCGAGGCGTGGACGTAGAGCCGTTCGATGGAGATGCACAGCTGGCCGGCGGAGGAGAAGCAAGCGCGGACGGCGCCCGCGGCGGCCTTCTCCACGTCGGCGTCGTGCAGGACCAGCATGGCGTTCTTGCCGCCGAGTTCGAGGGAGACGCCGACGAGGCGGGCGGCCGCTCCCTGGGCGACCTCGCGGCCGGTACGGGTGGAGCCGGTGAAGGAGACGTAGTCGGCGTACCGGACCACCTCGGGGCCGACGACGGGGCCCTCGCCGAGGACGATCTGGAAGACCTCGGCGGGCAGGCCGGCCTCGATCAGCAGCTCGCGGGCCCACAGGGCGGTCAGCGCGGTCTCGGTGTCGGGCTTCATGACCAGCGCGTTGCCGGCCACGAAGGCGGGCAGGGCGTCGCCCACGGACAGTTCGAGCGGGTAGTTCCAGGGGGCGATCTGGCCGACGACCCCGCGCGGCTGGCGCAGCTCGGTGACCTTGGTGAGGGTGGGCATGGCGCCCGTGTGGCCCTTGGGGCGCAGGTACGAGGGTGCCTTGCGGCCGTAGTGCCGGGCGGCGATGGCGACCGCCTGGACCTCCTCGTGGGCGTGCAGGCGGGCCTTGCCGGTCTCCAGCTGGATGAGGTCGAGGACCTCGGCCTGCCGCTCCAGGACCAGGTCGTGGAAGCGGAGCAGGACCGCGGCCCGCCGGCGTACGGGGACGGCGGCCCAGGCGCTCTGGGCGGCGCGGGCCCGGGCAAATGCCTCGGCCACGTCCTCGGGCGTGGCCTCGGGCAGCTCCGCCAGGCGCTCGCCGGTGAAGGGCGTGTGGTTGGCGGTGCGGCCGGAGCCGATCACCCCGCGGGTGAGGCGGGCCACCAGGTCGGGGGTGACCACGTCGGCGGCGGTGCGGGCACCGGCCGGGGCCGGGGCGACCGGATTGGTGGGAGCCGGTGCGGTGCGGAGGGGGGCCGGGGCCTGCGAGTCCGTCATGGCGGTGAGCGTATTGCGCCCGGCAGCCTTTGGGTACCCGTGGGTAACCGGATTTTGCCATTTCGCCAGTGATCGCTGGCAGAATCAGCCGGGGACGGGCCGCGACGGCGCGTTCACCGCGCCGCGGCGCGCGGCTGCCAGCCACTGAGCACGGTGTCGAACTGCCTCTGCGTGGTCGCCCAGTCGGCGGTCGGACCCGACATGTACACCGCGTACTCGGTGTCGTCGGGGGCGATGTACATCTGCTCGATCGCCCGCCGCGCCCCGGGGAAGTTCACCTTCTCCGTCCAGCTGAACTCCCACCGGGCCGCCCGCGTGCTGTCCCGGAAGGTGTTCTGGTTCATTCGCTTGCGCTCGTACCCCGGCAGCCGCGGCTTGACCTGCTTCTCCAGGTCGAGCAGATGCTCGAGCGGGGTGTCGAAGTCCGCGGTCTCGTCCATGGCGATCCGGATCCGGTGCTTGCCGTTGTCGGGGGTGTAGTCGATCTGATCGCCGTCCATCTGGCGCTGCCAGCCGTCGGGCACGAAGAGCGTGAAGCCCGCCGGATCGGTGACCTTGTTCCAGCCGGCCGGAGCACCCGGCGCCTGCCCGCTCTTGGTGTCGGCGCCCTGCCCGTCGGGGGCGCTCACGTTCTTGTCGTCACCGCCGTCCCCGTGCGTCCCGGCGGTGTACTTCAGCACCCAGAAGACACCGCCGCCGCCGAGCAGCGCCGCCACCAGGGCGACGGCCGCCGCGCGCCTGATCCGGCCCGCCGCGGCGGGCGGCGCGGGGACGGGGGCCGCTGCGGGCGCGGACGGTTCCGGCAGGAGCGCCGTCCGGCCGGTCTCCAGCGGGGCGGCCGGCCGCTCGGGGGCCTCCTGCGCCGGGGCCAGCTCCTCCGGGGTCACGGCGCGCGTCGGCACGTACGCCTGCGCGGCCCTCGGCTCACGCCCCTCCATCGCCTCCAGCAGCATCCGCTCGGCCTCGGCGGCCGAAGGACGCTCCAGCGGGTCCTTGCGCAGCAGGGCCGTGATGACCGGCCCGAGTGCGCCGGCCTGGCGCAGCGCCGGCGGTTCGTCGTTCACCACTGCCTGGAGGCTGGAGATCGGTGAAGTACGGCGGAAGGGCGAACGGGCCTCCACGGCCGTGTACAGGGTGGCGCCCAGCGACCACAGGTCGGAGGACGGGTCCGGTGACCCTCCGGTGACCCGCTCGGGCGCCAGGTAGTCGATGGAGCCGACGATCTCACCGGTTCGGGTGATCGATGAGTCGCCCTCGATCGCGGCGATCCCGAAGTCCGTCAGCAGTACCCGGCCGTCCCTGGCCAGCAGGACGTTGCCCGGCTTCACGTCCCGGTGCAGGACGCCGACCGCGTGCGCGGCGCGCAGCGCACCCAGCACGTGCAGTCCGATCCGGGCGGCTTCGCGGGGCTCGATCCGACCCGCCTCCTTGGCCGCATCGGCCAGCGAGGGACCGTCGATGTACTCCATGACGATCCACGGCCGGTCGTCGTGCTCCAGCACGTCGTGGACGACGACGACCGCCGGATGCTGGATCCGGGCCGCGGCCCGGGCCTCCTTCTGCGTCCGGGCGTGCATGACGTCCCGGTCGGCCTGCGCCACGTACAGACCCGCCGTCAGTTCCTTGACGGCGACGGTCCTGTGGAGCAGCTCGTCATGCGCGCGCCACACCTTGCCCATGCCGCCGCGGCCGATCGGCTCGACGAGCCGGTACCGGCCCGCCAGCACGGCGCCCCCACCTGTCTGCTGTTCCACGAAACCCCGCCGCTCTCTGCACCTCAGGCCAGATTACGGAGCCCACGGGCGCTGCCGGAACCGCCGGGGCGCCGAATGGCCGCACTGTGACGCAATCGCCGTACTGATCGGGCGTCAGCCCGCAGTCAGCCACCCGACTTGTAACTCGCCGTGGCTTTCTCGAAGACCTCGGTGACCTTGCCCTGTTCGTCCTCCGGGCCGGTCACCATGACGACGTGGTAGGTACCGCCCAGTGCCACGACGAAGTTGCGCGCGAAGACGTTGCGCCCGGTGCCGTCGATCCACGTGTACCGGCCCGTGGCGCGCAGTTGTTGGCCGACCTTGGTGGTCTTGACGTCGCCGACGGTCGACCAGGTGGAGGTGCGGTACGGCGTCAGCTCCTGCTCCTTGTCCTTCTGGTAGGCCGCCGGATCAGGATTGCCCTCGACCTTGTCCCGGCCGGGGACGACGGTCAGCGTGAACTGCCCCGCGGTGTAGCGGACCTGGCCCGCTTCGTTGATGCCGCGGCGCTCCCAGCCGTCCGGGACCGCGATCTCGAAGTGCTCGGGATCCTGCTGGGCGGTGTATCCGGCCGGAGCGGGCACGGGGGCGGCCGACGCGGAGGGGGGCGGCGTGGCCGTCTGGGGCGCCGGCTTGGACTCGGGGGTGCCGGTGGGGACGTGGGACGGGCTCTGCCTCGGCGGCGTCTGCGCGGTGCCGCCCCCGCCCGCCGGGCCGGCCGACCGGGGCATGAACAACAGCGCGTACGCCACGGCGCCCGCGAGGAGGACCATGATGCCGAGGAGCAGGCTCCGGCCGAGGGAACGGGGCTTGCGGGGGGCGGAGGGATTGCGGTGGCGCCCGTGGAGGTCGCCGCGGCGGCGCACGACGGGCAGGCGCGCGGGATCCGGCTCCGACACCGGAAGGACGCCGAAGCCGGCGTCGGGCTCGGGCGCGGACCGTACGAGCGAGCGGAGCCAGCCGCGAAGCTCCTCGAAGTCGGGCCGTTCGGTCGGGTCCTGACGCAGCAACGACTCGACGACCGGGCGCAGCGCCCCGCACTCCTCCGCGAAGGCGGGGGGCTCGGCGCAGACCATCTCGACGAGCTCGGCGACGCTGTCCTCGGGGTAGGGCGCGTGCCCCTGGACGGCGCGGTACAGCAGGGCGCCGAGTGCCCAGAGATCGGTGGCGGGGCCGACCGGGGGTGCCAGTTGCCAGTGTCCGTGCACGGGACGGGCCTGTTCGGGGGCCCAGCGCTCGGTGACGGCGCCGACGACGGCCATCCGCGTCTGCCGGGCCCGCTCGGCGTCCAGACCGGTCAGCGGACCGCCCCGGTCGGGGCGGCCGGGCTGGGGCTGGGGCTGGATCCGCGGCTGCGGCTGCGGCTGGGACTGGGGCTGCGGCAGCGGCTGGGGCTGCGGCCGGCGCTGTGCCTCGGTGTGCGGCTGGGTGTGCGGCTGCGGCCGGTGGTGTGGCCCCGGCTGCTGCGACGCCGTCTGCTGCCGCGGGTCCCGCCCGGCCTGCGGGGCACGCAGGTCCGGGGTGTCGTCGGCCTGGCGGTAGCCCTGCGGCAGCGCGAGCTGTGCGGGCAGCACAGGCCGGCCGGAACCACCCTCGGGCTCGGCCGGGACGTGCGCCTGCCCCTGGGCGGGGAGATCGAGTGCGGGCTGCTGGGGGGGCCGGGGCTCCAGCTCGGGCAGCGGCTCGAGCCCGGGGCGCGGCTCCAGCTCCGACCGCGGCTCCGCCTCGGGTGCGGAGAGCTCCGGGCGGCGGGGGGCGGCACCGTGCCAGGCCGGGGCGCCGCTCTCCGGGCCGCCGTACGGGTAGGAGTACCCCTGCGGCAGGGTAGATCCCTCGGGCCTGTGCTCCGGCGCCACGGGATCGGACTTGCGCTGCTCGCTGACCTTGGCGGCGGCCGCCCGCGCACCGGCCCGGTACGCGGCGATGGCCCCGGCGCGCGCGGCGGCCTTGAGATCGGGCCGGTCCTCGGAGCGTTCGGGGGTGATGTGGTCGTTGTAGCGGGGCCCGGTGTCGTACCCGGGAGCCACCAGAGGCGCGTACGCCGGCCCGGTCCCGGTTCCGGGCCCCGGCTCCGGACCGGCCTCGGGTCCGAAGGCGCGGCCGGCGTCGGTCCAGGGCTCCTCCTGACCTGCCGCGTACCGGGGACGGTCCACGTAGTCGGGGTGGTCGGCGTAGTCCGGGCGGCCGGGGTGGTCCGGGAGGCCGGGGTGGTCCGGGAGGCCGGGGGAAACCGGCCGGTCCGGCTCGCCCGGCTCGCCCGGCCGGCTCGGGTGGCCCGAGCCGTCCCAACCACCGCCGTCACGGCCGCCGGGAAGGGCCGGCTCCGCGGGGCCGCGCAGGGCGAGCCCCGTACCGGGCACCGAGCCGCCCGTGTCACGGCCGGGGGCGGGGGTCCCGAAGGCGAACTCCGTTACGGCACCGGGCGCCTGTTCCGCCGGAGCGGGGGGCCGTCCCCAGCCCGATCCCTCGTCGGGGGCGTCGCCGCTGCCCGGGACGGGGTCGTAGCCGCACAGGGCATCCTCCGCCGCTCCCGCCGCCAGGCCCGTCAGCACGACTCTTCCGTCGTCGCAGACCAGCACCGTCCGCACGGTGATGTTCCGGTGGGTCCAGCCGTGTGCGTGCAGCACCCGCAGGGCCGTCAGCACGTCGGAGGCGACCTCGGCCGCCCGGTAGGGACTCAGCGGTTCGTCGGCGATCAGCGCCGCCAGGGGCCTGGCCGGGACGAGTTCGCTCACTATCCACAGCGAGCCGCCCTCGGCGAACACGTCGAAGACCTGGTCCAGCCGGGGGTGGTCGGGGATCGAGGCCGCGGCCTGCGCCGCCTCGATCGCGCGACGGACGGCGGGCAGGTCCGCCGGGGTACGCCGCCCGGCCGCCAAGGCGGCCCCGGGCCCATCCAGCAACTCGGCATCCACGACCTCCGGCAACGGCACCTGCCGTAACAGGACTTCCTGCCCGCTACGGGTGTCGAAGGCCCGGGTCTCCACCAGTTCGTACTCGTCCGACGGCGGCAGCGGCAGACGGTAGCGGTGGGCCAGGATCCGGCCCGCGTAGTCCTCCACTTCGCCTCCCCCGAGTGCGGTGGGTCCCCCGTGGCCCCGCTGCCACGATACGTCGGGAGGGGTGCCCGCGTCCCGGGGTCAGCTCAGCGACTGGAAGGTCTCGAACGCCGTGGCGCGCATCTGGGTGCACTCGGGGCCGCCCCACTGGTCGGCGGGGCAGCTGATCATGATGGCGTAGCCGTGCTTGGCGTCCATCTTGAAGCCGCGGTTCAGGACCCGGACCTTGGTCCCCTTCTGCTCCCGTTCGAACTCCCAGTCCGCGACGGTCGGGTAGCCCCGGTACTCCACCGTGTCGATCCTGATGTGGTGGTAGCCCGTGCTGCTCTTCGACGTGCCGGGGACCGACTCGGCCCAGGCGGCGCGGGCGTCGTCGCCGGGGCTGCCGGTGTAGTCGACCTGGATGCGCGGGAATCCGCCGTCACGGCTGTAGATGACGCCGGAGTTCTCGCCCGCTATGCCCGTCTGCTTGAACCCCTCGGGCATCCCTATCGAGAAGTGGAAGCCGGGCTCCGTCACCAAGGTGTAGCCCGCGGGCAGGCCCGTTACCGGAGCCCCGCCCGTGGTGCCCTGTCCCTGGCTGCCACTGCCGTTTCCGCTGCCGCTGCCGCTGCCGCCCCCGTCGGGGGCGGGCGTCTGCTGTCCCTGGCCGCCCCCGCCGGTCTGGCCGCCCTGTTCGCCCGGCTTCGCGGAGGGCTGGGGCGAGGGCGATGTGCCGCCGCCCGGCGACGGCTTGGCGGATGCGGCGGGGGTGGGCTTGCCGCCCTTGCCCGCGTCCTTGCGGCCGGTGTCGTCGCCGCTCATGGCGTAGGCGATCAGCGAGCCGACCACCGCGAGCACCACGACCACGGCGGCTATCGCGAGCACGATGGTCCGGCGCGGCATGACGTCGGTGAGCGGGGCCACGACCGACGACGCCTTGCCCGCGGGCTTGGCGGCGGGCTTGGCCGCCGGGGGCTCCGCGGCGGATGCGGCAGCGGTGGCCGTGGCGGCGGCCGCCGCCTTGCGGGCGGACTTCAGGGCGGCGCGGGCGCGTTCGCGCTGCTCGCGCTCCCGGCGCTCGCGCTCCTTCTTCGCCGCCTTCTCGGCCGCCTTCTCCGCGGCGGCCTTCTCGGCGGCCTCCTTGGCGTCGATGAGCGGTATGTGCCGCGTCTCATCGGCGACCGGGGCCGGCACGGGGACAGGCGCGGGCTCGGGCGCGTTGACGACGGCGGTGAGCAGCGCCCGGGCCCGTGCGTCGTCCAGCCGGTGGGCCGGGTCCTTGGCGAGCAGACCGTAGATGACCTCGGTCAGCGGGCCCGCGTTCTTGGGCGGGTCCACCGGCTCGGTCATCACGGCGGTGAGGGTGGCGAGTGCGGACCCCTTGTCGTACGGGGGCACGCCCTCCACGGCGGCGTACAGCAGGCCGCCGAGCGACCACATGTCGGCGGGCGGGCCGGGCTTGTAGCCGCGGGCGCGCTCGGGCGAGATGTAGGAGGGGGCTCCGACGAGCATGCCGGTGGAGGTGACGGAGGGGTCGCCCTCGACCTGCGCGATGCCGAAATCGGTGAGGACGACCCGGCCGGTGGCGGCGATCAGCACGTTGGACGGCTTGACGTCCCGGTGCAGGATCCCCTGACCGTGGGCGGCGCGCAGGACGTCGAGCACCGCGAGGCCGACCTCGGCGGCGCGGTGGGGGGTGAGGGGGCCGTTCTCCCGGATGAACTCGGCGAGCGACGGGCCCTCGATGAGCTCCATGACGATCCACGGGCGCGCGTCCTCGTCGACGACGTCGTAGACGGTGACCGCTCCGCCGCTGCGGATCCGCGCGATGGCCTTGGCCTCGCGGAGGGTGCGGGTGATGAGGCGGCGCTTCTCGTCCTCGTCGACACCGGAGCCGAAACGGAGTTCCTTGACGGCGACGGTCCGGCCGAGGGTCTCGTCCTCGGCCCGCCAGACGGTACCCATACCGCCCTTGCCGAGCACGGTCCCGAGCCGGTAGCGACCGGCCAGCAGCCGCCCCTTGTCCTTGGCGTCCTTGCCGCTCGCCGCCACGTCCTTCCTGCCGCCGACGGCCGCGCCCTCGACGGCGCCCACCTTGGCGGCGCCCGCCTTGGCATCGGCCGCCTTGGCGTCGGCCGCCTTGGCGTCGGCCGCCTTGCCCGCTGCCGGCTTGCCGTCCGCGGGCTTCACCCCGCCGGCGGGCTTCGCGTCCGCGCGCGCATCGGCGGTCTGACCCTTGCCCAGCCGCAGCTTCCCGCCCCCGGCCTTCACACCGTCAGCCACCGGCGCCACCTTCCCGGAGGCAGACTTCGCCCCGTCAGCACCGCCCGCAGACCCAGCACCCGCCCCCTTCACGTCCCCGACCTCCACCACAGGCGCACCGGCAGACTTCGCGTCCCCGGATTCCACCACAGGCGCACCGGCAGACTTGGCGTCCCCGGACTCCGCCGCGGCAGCGGCAACAGCTGACGCCCCGCCCGCGCCGGGCTTCACACCCTCAGGCTTCGCCGCAGGCGAACCGGCAGACTTCGCATCCCCGACCTCCACCACAGGCGCACCGGCAGACTTGGCGTCCCCGGACTCCGCCGCAAGGGCAGGGGCAGGCTTCGCGTCCTCGGGCTCCGCCGCGGCAGCGGCAGCAGCTGACGACCCACCCTCGCCAGGCTTCACACCCTCAGGCTCCGCCACAGGCGAACCGGCAGACTTGGCGTCCCCGGGCTCCGCCGCGGCAGCGGCAGCGGCAGCAGCTGACGCCCCGCCCGCGCCGGGCTTCCCATCCTCGGGCTTCGCCGCAGGCGCAACGGCGGGCGCAGTGGCACCGGCCCCGTCCACCCCGGGCTTCGCCGCAGGCGACTCGGTGTGCTCCGGCTTCGACATGCGTCCCCTCTGCGATCGTGCCGCCCGCTCCGGCAGCCCCGGCAGCGGCCGGGGTCCGCGGTAACCCGCCCCGGCAGAACCCTCATTGTTCCTCACCTCGCAACGGACGGACGCCCCGGGTCCGCGGTTCCCCGTTCCGCATTCCGGAGTTACAACGGAACGATGTCCGGCGCCCCCAGCCGCGCCGCGTCCGCCGTCTGGTCGTCCGGCTGGCGCTGCGATTCCCGTTCTGCCTGGACCCGCTTCTCGTAGTGCTCCACTTCCTTCTCGATCTGCTGCTCGTCCCAGCCCAGCACCGGCGCCATCAACTCCGCGCACTCCCGCGCCGACCGCGTCCCACGGTCGAAGGTCTCGATCGAGATCCGCGTCCGCCGCGTCAGCACGTCGTCCAGGTGGCGGGCGCCCTCGTGCGAGGCGGCGTACACGATCTCCGCCCGCAGGTAGTCGTCCGCCCCGGCCAGCGGCTCGGCGAGGCCCGGGTCGGCGGCGATGAGGTCCAGCAGCTCTTCCGTCAGGGAGCCGAACCGGTTCAACAGGTGCTCCACCCGCGCCACGTGAAGACCCGTCCGGGCCGCCATGCGCGCCCGCCCGTTCCACAGCGCCCGGTAGCCCTCCGCGCCCACCAGCGGCACGTCCTCCGTCACGCACTGCGCCACTCGCTGGTCCAGCCCGTGCACCGCCTCGTCGACGGCGTCCTTGGCCATGACCCGGTACGTCGTGTACTTGCCGCCCGCGACCACCACCAGTCCCGGCAGCGGGTGCGCCACCGTGTGCTCGCGCGACAGTTTGCTCGTCGCGTCCGATTCGCCGGCCAGCAACGGCCGCAGGCCCGCGTACACGCCCTGCACGTCGTCCCGCGTCAGCGGTACCGCCAGCACCGAGTTCACGTGCTCCAGCAGGTAGTCGATGTCCGCGCTGGAGGCCGCCGGGTGGGCCTTGTCCAGGTCCCAGTCGGTGTCCGTGGTCCCCACGATCCAGTGCCGACCCCACGGGATGACGAACAGCACCGACTTCTCGGTCCGCAGGATCAGCCCGGTGGACGAGTGGATCCGGTCCTTCGGCACGACCAGGTGGATGCCCTTCGACGCCCGGACGTGGAACTGCCCGCGCTCCCCGATCAGCGCCTGGGTGTCGTCCGTCCACACGCCGGTCGCATTGACGACCTGCTTGGCGCGGATCTCGTACTCACCGCCGTCCTCGACGTCCCGCACGCGTGCGCCCACGACCCGTTCGCCCTCGCGCAGGAAGCCGATGACCCTGGCCTGGTTGGCGCAGTGCGCGCCGTACGCCGATGCGGTCCGCACCAGCGTCGCCACGTAGCGCGCGTCGTCCATCTGGGCGTCGTAGTACTGCAGGGCGCCCACCAGGGCGTCCTTGCGCAGGGCGGGCGCCACCCGCAGTGCGCGCTTGCGCGACAGGTGCCGGTGCACCGGCAGTCCGCGCCCGTGCCCGCTGGAGACCGACATCGCGTCGTAGAGCGCGACGCCCGAGCCCGCGTACAGCCGCTCCCAGCCCTTGTGCTGCAAGGGGTACAGGAACGGCACCGGCTTCACGAGGTGCGGCGCGAGGCGCTCCAGCAGCAGGCCGCGCTCCTTCAGCGCCTCCCGCACGAGGGCGAAGTCGAGCATCTCCAGGTACCGCAGTCCGCCGTGGATCAGCTTGCTCGACCTGCTGGAGGTGCCGGACGCCCAGTCCCGCGCCTCGACCAGCCCGGTGGACAGGCCCCTGGTCACCGCGTCGAGCGCGGTGCCGGCGCCGACCACTCCCGCGCCCACGACCAGGACGTCCAGCTCCCGCTCGGCCATCTTGGCGAGGGCCTCGGCGCGCTGCGCCGGTCCCAGTGTCGCTGTCCTCACGGCTGCCTCCCGTTCGTGCGGGCCTGCCCCCGCGTCGTGCGAGTGATCCCGCTCGCATGCCCCCGTTTCATGATTCTGACCGTCCGCACCCACATCAGCCACCGGCTGTGGACAACACAACGGCGACCACTACCCCAGAATGCGACATATCTTTCATATATACGCCTAGTCTGACATTGCGCCAGCTCTTCGGGGCTTTGCCTGTCCACAGGGCTTGCGCGCGCATCCCCCTCATGTCAGGGAAGGGACGGCACCCCCATGCCCGCAGACCTCGCCGTCATCGGACTCGGCCATCTCGGCCTCCCCCTCGCCCAGGCGGCCGTCGCCGCCGGGATCGAGACGGTCGGCTACGACAGCGGTCCGGTCACGGACTCCACCCTCACCGCCGCCGAGATCCGCCGCATGTCGGCGGCCGGCTTCCGGGTCACCACCAACCCCGCCGAGCTCGGCCGGGTCCGCACCGCCGTCATCTGCGCCCCCACCCAGCTGGGGGCCGACCGCGCGCTCGACCTTTCCGCCGTCGGGGAGGCCGGCCACGCGCTCGCCGCCCGGCTGCGCCCGCACACGACGGTGATCCTCGAATCCGCCGTCCACCCCGGCGTGACCGAGGACCACCTCCGTCCCATCCTCGAAGAGGGCTCCGGACTGCGCGCCGGCCGGGACTTCCACCTGGCCTACTCCCCCAGCCGCCTCGACCCGGGCAACCGCACGCACGGCGTCTCCAACACCCCCAAGGTCATCGGCGGCCTCACCCCCGCCTGCACCGAGTCCGCGCACGCCTTCTACGCCCGCCTCACCGAGAAGGTCGTCCGCGCCCGCGGCCTGCGCGAGGCCGAGACCGTGCAGCTCCTGGAGACCAACTACCGGCACGTCAACATCGCCCTCATGAACGAGATGGCGGTGCTCTGCCACGATCTCGGCGTCGACCTGTGGGACGTCATCCGCTGCGCCGAGACCAAGCCCTACGGCTTCCAGGCCTTCCGCCCCGGCCCCGGGGTCGGCGGCCACGGCGTCCCCCTGGACCCGAACTACCTCCCCCACACCACCCGCACCCCCGGCCACCCGCTGCGCATGGTCGGCCTGGCGCAGGAGATCAACAACCGGATGCCGCAGTACGTCATCCAGCGTTCCGCCACCCTGCTGAACGAGCACGGCAAGTCGGCCCGCGGAGCCCGCGTCCTGCTGCTCGGCGTCACCTACAAGCCCGACCTCGCCGACCAGGAGGGCTCCCCGGCGCGCGAGATCGCCAGCCGCCTCCTCGACCTGGGCGCGTCCGTCAGCTACCACGACCCCTTCATCGCGGGCTGGCGCGTCAGGGACCTGCCGGTGCCCCGCGCCGAATCCCTGTACGAGGCCGCCGCCAACGCCGACCTGACGATCCTGCTCCAGCACCACCGCACCTACGACCTGCAGGGCCTGGCGGTGAAGGCCCAGCTGCTCCTCGACACCCGCGGCGCCAGCCCGGCGGGCGCGGCCCACCGTCTCTGACCTCCGCAAATCCCCCCACGGATGGCAGGGCCTGCTGCTAGCCTGCGGCGTCACTCATCTCGCACACAAGTCCCCGGGACACGTGTGCGTCCTGTATCCCCGGGGGGATCACACAATGAGCCAGAACTTCCCGCAGCCGCCCGAGCCCGACGACTTCACCGCGGCCCCGCCCGCCCCGGCCCCGGCCCGCAGCGGGAACCTGGCCCTCGGCGTCGCCGCCGCCGTCGTCGTCGCGCTGGTCACCGCCGGAATCTACGGCGCGATCATCGGCGCGTCCAGGCACGAGATCGGTTACGCCGCTGTCGGTGTCGGCGCCTTGATCGGCTTCGCCGCGGGCAAGCTGGGCGGCCCGAACCCGGTCGTGCCCGTCGTGAGCGCCCTGCTGTCCGTGGCGGCCGTCTTCGCCGGGCAGATCCTCGGCATCGCCGTGATCGACGCCCATCAGCTCGGCGTGAGCATGCTCGACATGCTGGACCTCGGCGTCTCCGTCTCCCTGCTGTTCGACGTCTGGAAGCAAGACGCGGACCCGCTGACGTACCTCTTCTTCGCCGTCGGCGCCTACGCGGCCTTCCAGACGGCCCGCAAGACCGCGGCCTGACCCGGTTCCCGGCGAAGGCGCCGCCCCGCACACGCCGGAGGGCCGGCACCCTGATCGGGGTGCCGGCCCTCCGGCGTTCGTCCGCGCGCCCCCGGATCCGTACGCGGTGGTACGGGACCCGCGGGAGCCGGTCAGCGGCTGTGCTGCGAGTCCGCCACGGTGACCTCGACCCGCTGGAACTCCTTGAGCTCGCTGTAGCCGGTGGTGGCCATCGAACGGCGCAGCGCGCCGAAGATGTTCATCGAGCCGTCGGGGCTGTGCGAGGGGCCGGTGAGGATCTCCTCGGTGGTGCCCACCGTACCGAGGTCGACCTTCTTGCCGCGCGGCACGTCCTCGTGGACGGCCTCCATGCCCCAGTGGTTGCCCTTGCCGGGCGCGTCGGTGGCACGGGCCAGCGGGGAGCCGATCATCACGGCGTCCGCGCCGCAGGCGACGGCCTTCGGGATGTCGCCCGACCAGCCCACGCCGCCATCGGCGATGACGTGCACGTAGCGGCCGCCGGACTCGTCCATGTAGTCGCGGCGGGCCGCGGCCACGTCCGCGACGGCGGTGGCCATCGGGACCTGGATGCCGAGCACGTTGCGCGTGGTGTGCGCGGCGCCACCGCCGAAACCGACCAGCACGCCCGCCGCGCCGGTGCGCATCAGGTGCAGGGCCGCCGTGTAGGTGGCGCAGCCGCCCACGATGACCGGGACGTCGAGCTCGTAGATGAACTGCTTGAGGTTCAGCGGCTCGGCGGCGCCGGAGACGTGCTCCGCCGACACGGTGGTGCCGCGGATCACGAAGATGTCCACGCCCGCCTCGACGACGGCCTTGGAGAACTCGGCGGTCCGCTGCGGGGAGAGCGCCGCGGCGGTGACGACGCCCGAGTCGCGCACCTCCTTGATCCGGCGGCGGATCAGGTCCGCCTGGATCGGGGCCGCGTAGATCTCCTGGAGGCGGCGGGTCGCGGTCGCCTCGTCCAGCTCCGCGATCTCGTCGAGCAGCGGCTGCGGGTCCTCGTACCGGGTCCACAGGCCCTCGAGGTTCAGCACGCCGAGGCCGCCGAGCTCGCCGATGCGGATGGCGGTCTGCGGGGAGACGACCGAGTCCATGGGGGCGGCCAGGAAGGGGAGCTCGAAGCGGTACGCGTCGATCTGCCAGGCGATCGAGACCTCCTTCGGGTCCCGGGTCCGCCGGCTCGGGACGATGGCGATGTCGTCGAACGCGTACGCCCTGCGGCCGCGCTTGCCGCGCCCGATCTCGATCTCAGTCACGTGTGGTGGCCTTTCCTCTGGGTCTGCCCGTCCAGTATCCCCGACGGGCGCGGGACTGCGTTTCGGTGACCGCTGTACGGACGTACGGCCGCAGGGACGGTGCGTCGCGCGGGCGCACACGGCGAAGGGGCGGGTCCGGCGGCAGCGTTTCCTCGCTGGCTCCGGGCCCGCCCCTCCACGTACGGCGGTGTCAGCTCTTGCGGCTGTAGTTCGGTGCTTCCACCGTCATCTGGATGTCGTGCGGGTGGCTCTCCTTGAGGCCCGCCGAGGTGATCCGGACGAAGCGGCCCCGGTCCTGGAGCTCGGGGACGGTGCGGCCGCCGACGTAGAACATCGACTGGCGCAGACCGCCGACGAGCTGGTGCACCACCGCGGAGAGCGGGCCGCGGTAGGGCACCTGGCCCTCGATGCCCTCGGGGATGAGCTTGTCGTCGCCGCCCACGCCCTCCTGGAAGTAGCGGTCCTTGGAGAAGGAGCGCTGGTCGCCGCGGGACTGCATCGCACCGAGCGAACCCATGCCGCGGTAGGACTTGAACTGCTTGCCGTTGATGAAGAGCAGCTCGCCCGGGGACTCCTCGCAGCCGGCCAGGAGCGAGCCGAGCATCACCGTGTCCGCGCCGGCGACCAGGGCCTTGGCGATGTCACCGGAGTACTGCAGGCCGCCGTCGCCGATGACCGGGACGCCCGCGGCCTTGGCGGCCAGCGCGGCCTCGTAGATCGCGGTGACCTGCGGGACGCCGATGCCGGCGACGACGCGGGTGGTGCAGATGGAACCGGGGCCGACGCCGACCTTGATGCCGTCACAGCCGGCGTCGATCAACGCCTGGGCACCGTCGCGGGTGGCGACGTTGCCGCCGATGACGTCGACCGTGGAGTTCGACTTGATCTTGGAGACCATGTCGCCGACCAGGCGGGAGTGGCCGTGGGCGGTGTCGACGACGATGAAGTCGGCGCCCGCCTCGATCAGCGCCTGGGCGCGGTCGTAGGCGTCTCCGGCGACGCCGACGGCGGCGCCGACGAGCAGGCGGCCTTCCTTGTCCTTGGCGGCGTTCGGGTACTTCTCGGCCTTGACGAAGTCCTTGACCGTGATGAGGCCCTTGAGGATCCCCGCTTCGTCCACGAGCGGGAGCTTCTCGATCTTGTGGCGGCGCAGCAGCTCCATGGCGTCCACGCCGGAGATGCCGACCTTGCCCGTGACCAGCGGCATCGGGGTCATGACCTCGCGCACCTGACGGCTGCGGTCCGACTCGAAGGCCATGTCGCGGTTGGTGACGATGCCCAGGAGCTTGCCGGCCGCGTCGGTGACCGGGACACCGGAGATGCGGAACTTGGCGCACAGCTGGTCGGCCTCGCGCAGCGTCGCGTCCGGGTGCACCGTGATGGGGTCGGTGACCATGCCGGACTCGGAGCGCTTGACCAGGTCGACCTGGTTGGCCTGGTCGGTGATCGACAGGTTGCGGTGCAGGACGCCCACGCCGCCCTGGCGTGCCATCGCGATGGCCATGCGGGCCTCGGTGACCTTGTCCATGGCGGCGGACAGCAGCGGCACGTTGACGCGGACGTTCCGCGAGATGAGGGAGGAGGTGTCGATCTCGTCCGGCGCCATGTCCGACACGCCCGGCAGCAGCAGCACGTCGTCGTAGGTCAGTCCGAGCGTGGCGAATTTGTCGGGCACTCCGTCGGTAGTCATGACACCTTCCCAATGGTCTTGCTCAGCGCGGATGTCCATGCTAACGGGATCCCGCAGCGTCTCATTCCACGACGAAGGCCAGGGGGAAGTTTCGTGCCTTCCTCCTACTGCCCGCTACTGCTCGGCGAGCGCCCGCAGCCTGCTCAGTGCCCGGTGCTGGGCCACGCGGACCGCGCCCGGGGACATGCCGAGCATCTGCCCGGTCTCCTCGGCGGTCAGTCCGACGGCCACCCGCAGCACCAGGAGCTCGCGCTGGTTCTCGGGGAGGTTGGCCAGCAGCTTCTTGGCCCAGGCGGCGTCGCTGCTGAGCAGCGCCCGCTCCTCCGGGCCCAGCGAGTCGTCGGGCCGCTCCGGCATCTCGTCGGAGGGCACGGCCGTACTGCCCGGATGGCGCATGGCGGCCCGCTGCAGGTCGGCGACCTTGTGCGCGGCGATGGCGAAGACGAAGGCCTCGAAGGGGCGCCCGGTGTCCCGGTAGCGCGGCAGGGCCATCAGGACGGCGACGCAGACCTCTTGCGCCAGGTCCTCCACGAAGTGGCGGGCATCACCGGGAAGCCGCGAGAGCCGGGTGCGGCAGTAGCGGATGGCGAGGGGGTGGACGAAGGCGAGCAGGTCGTGCGTGGCCTGTTCGTCGCCCTCGACCGCTCGGCGCACGAGCGCGCTGACAGCCCCGGCGCTCCCGCCTCTGGCGGCGCCGGTGGAGCCTGTGGCCGCGGGTGACCCCGTGGCCTCGTCGTCGCGCATCAATCCATGGTGCCTTGGCGCCGGAGCATCCGCGGCACCGTGGCCTTGGTTGTGCATCGAAGCGTTATGAGCGGGTGCGCCGGTACTCATGGTCTGCACCCTCCCCTCCCCGCTCGGCCGAATGGTCCCCAGGACTCCACATCTCCAAGGATGCGGCACACCCTCAAGGATGCGGCATCGCGCACGAAGCGACACGTCCCCCGGATTGTGCCCCTCCAACCCCCGGGTGCGCACGGGGTACGACGGGACGGGCCGGGCCGGACCGGAAGGCGGCGCGCCGCCCCGTCCGCCTGGGCGGACGGGACCGCAGCCGCTCACCGGCCCCGGACCTCGCGGTCCGCCGGCGGGCCGGGCCGCGACTTGCGGGTCAGCGGACCAGGCCCCAGCGGAAGCCGAGCGCCACGGCGTGCGCCCGGTCCGAGGCCCCGAGCTTCTTGAACAGCCTGCGGGCGTGCGTCTTGACCGTGTCCTCGGAGAGAAAGAGCTCGCGCCCGATCTCCGCGTTGGACCGGCCGTGGCTCATGCCCTCCAGCACCTGGATCTCACGGGCGGTGAGGGTGGGCGCGGCGCCCATCTCGGCCGAGCGGAGCCGGCGCGGGGCCAGTCGCCAGGTCGGGTCGGCCAGGGCCTGGGTGACCGTGGCCCGCAGTTCGGCGCGCGAGGCGTCCTTGTGCAGGTAGCCGCGGGCGCCGGCGGCGACCGCGAGGGCCACGCCGTCCAGGTCCTCGGCGACCGTCAGCATGATGATGCGGGCCCCGGGGTCGGCCGAGAGCAGCCGGCGAACCGTCTCCACACCGCCCAGCCCGGGCATCCGTACATCCATCAGAATGAGGTCGGAGCGGTCGGCACCCCAGCGGCGGAGGACTTCCTCGCCGTTGGCAGCCGTCGTCACACGCTCGACGCCGGGCACGGTGGCAACCGCGCGACGGAGCGCCTCTCGGGCAAGCGGGGAGTCGTCGCAGACGAGGACGGATGTCATGACCGCCCTCCGCAGCTGCTGATGCGCGTCACCTTGAGCCTCCAGGCTGGTACGTATCGTCACCTGAGCGGTCGATGCCCCCGGACACCTGTCCGAGGACGTATGGGTTCAACCGCCTTCGCACTCTCAACGATGGTCACTCGAAAGAGTTACGGGTCGGACGGACACCTTCAGCACTCTACGTGAGGAAGCGATCACGGCCCGGGCACCACGAGTGGCGTGTCGTCCATCTGGAGCTATGCCCTATTTGGCGGCTTTCCTTCCGTTTGGCACATGTCTGAGGCTAGATTCCCAATGAGTCATATTTACATCTACTACGACAGTAGGTGTGGAGACATGCACCGTATCCGCCTCAGTACCGGCACCAAGAGGATGAGGACTACCCATGGCAGATTTCTCCCGCCTCCCCGGACCGAACGCCGATCTGTGGGACTGGCAGCTGCTCGCTGCATGCCGAGGGGTCGACAGCTCCCTCTTCTTCCACCCGGAAGGTGAGCGGGGCGCGGCCAGGAGCGCGCGCGAGGCCTCGGCGAAAGAGGTCTGCATGCGTTGCCCGGTGCGCTCCGAATGCGCCGCGCACGCGCTCGCCGTCCGCGAGCCCTACGGGGTCTGGGGAGGACTCACCGAGGACGAGCGGGAGGAACTGATGGGCCGGGCCCGGCACCGTCTGATCCCGGCGTCCAGTGCGATCGGACCGATCGCCCCGCACTGAACGGAGCACGAAACGTCGGAAGGAACGTTTCTCCCGCACACCGCGCCACCCGTCCGGCGGTAGCCGGCGGCGCGGTTCCCGGGGGCACCGGCCCCCGGGCCGGCGGGCGGCGCGGTACCCCGCATCAGCGCCTGCCGGCGCGCTCCAGCTCGGCCAGAGTGGCGGCCACGGCCGGCACCCTGGCGAGGTCGGGCAGGGTCAGGGCCACGACCTCCCGTTCGACGGCCGGTTCCACCGCCACCGTGCTCACGCCCTTGGCCCGTACGGACTCCACCGCGAGTTCCGGCAGCACCGCCACGCCCAGCCCGGCCCCCACCAGCCCGACCACCGCCGGGTAGTCGTCGGTCGCGAAGTCGATGCGCGGGGTGAAGCCCGCGACCTCGCACACCTCGACCAGGTGCCGCCGGCACCGCGGACATCCCGCGATCCACGGCTCGCCGGCCAGCTCCGCCATGCCCACGCGCTCCGCCCCGGCCAGCCGGTGCCCCGCCGGGACCAGTCCGACGAGCCGGTCGGTCAGCAGGGGGCGCACGACCAGGTCCTCCCACTCCGCCGCGGAGCCCGCGGCCGTGCCGTAGCGGAACGCGAGCGCCACATCGCAGTCCCCCTCGCGCAGCATCTCCACCGAGCGCGGCGGCTCCGCCTCCACCAGGGAGATCCGCGTCCCCGGATGCTCGGCGCGCATGGCGGCCAGCGCGGTCGGCACCAGCGTGGAACTGCCGCTGGGGAAGGACACCAGCCGGACCCGGCCGGCGCGCAGCCCGGCGATGGCCGCGACCTCCTCCTCGGCGGCGGTCAGCCCGGCCAGGATCCCCGCGGCGTGCCGGACCAGTGCCTCGCCCGCCTGGGTCAGCCGCATCTCACGGCCGGTACGGATGAGCAGCGGTGTTCCCGCCGACTGCTCCAGCGCCTTCATCTGCTGGGAGACGGCCGGCTGGGTGCAGCCGAGCTCGCGGGCGGCGGCGGAGAAGGACCCGGTCCCGGCGACGGCGCGCAGGACCCGGAGATGGCGTGCCTCGATCACCCGTCGAGCATAAGCCCCGCTTTGACCGCCCGGCACATACGGGCGTGACGCTTTGGGACCGCTCGGATAACTTGTCCGCCATGGGCCCCACACACCTGATATCCGTGAACATCGGCCGCGCCATGGCCGTTCCTTACACCGACGCGCCGAGCGGCACCACCGGCCACGGCAAGAGCCCGGTGTCCGGCCCGGTCCGCGTCTTCGCGCCGGGCCCCCGCGCCACGGGGCTGGGCAGCGGACTCGAAGGTGACGCCGTGTGCGACCGCCGCCACCACGGCGGCGACCACCAGGCCGTCTACGCGTACGCCCGCGAGGACCTGGACCTCTGGGAGGCGGAGCTGGGCCGCGAGCTGCCCGACGGGGTGTTCGGCGAGAACTTCACCACCTCGGGCCTGGACCTGAACTCCGCGCGCCTCGGCGAGCGCTGGCGGGTCGGCGACGGTCCCGTCCTCGAAGTGGCCTCGGCCCGCATCCCGTGCCGGACCTTCCAGGGAGCCCTCGGGGAAAGCGCGTGGGTCCGGCGCTTCACCCGGACGGTGCGCCCCGGCGCGTACCTGCGGGTGATCGAAGAAGGATCCGTCCGGGCCGGCGACCGCATCGAGGTGATCCACCGCCCGGACCACGACGTGACGGTGGAGCTCTGGTTCCGCGCCTTCACCACCGAGCGCGCCCTGCTGCCGCGCACCCTCGTGGCGGGCGCCGCGATGGAGCCGCAGGCCCACGAGACCGTGCGCCGGTACGTGGAGAAGTACGGGGTCGAGGACGGGGCGAGGTAGAGGCGTCACCCGGGGCCGCTAGGTTGCGCCTATGACGACTGCGTTGATTACGGGATCCACGGCGGGCATCGGCGCCGCCTTCGCCCGGCGGCTCGCCGCCCAGGGCCACAATCTGGTGCTGGTGGCACGCGACACCAAGCGGCTGGGCGAACAGGCCACCGAACTGCACGACCGGCACGGCATCGAGGCCGAGGTACTGGCCGCCGACCTCGCCACGGAAGGGGGGATCGCGGCGGTCGAACAGCGCCTGGGCGACCGTACGCACCCGGTGGACCTGCTGGTCAACAACGCGGGCTTCGGCAACAAGGGCCGCTACCTCGAAGTCTCCATGGCCGACGAGCTCACCATGCTGAAGGTGCACGTCGAGGCGGTGCTGCGGCTGACCTCGGCGGCCACCTCCTCGATGCGCGAGCGCGGCCGCGGCGGTGTGATCAACGTGGCTTCGGTCGCCGCCTTCCTGCCGCGGGGCACCTACGGGGCGAGCAAGGCCTGGGTCGTGCAGTTCACCCAGGGCGCGGCGAAGGACCTGGCGGGGAGCGGGGTGCGGCTGATGGCCCTGTGCCCGGGCTTCGTCCGGACGGAGTTCCACGAGCGCGCGGGCATGGGGACGGACAACATCCCGGGGTGGATGTGGCTCGACGCGGACAAGCTGGTGGCGGCCGCTCTGGCGGACCTGGCGCGCGGCAGGACGGTGTCGATCCCGGACCCGCGGTACAAGGCGCTGATGGGCGTGGTCAAGCTGACGCCGCGCGGCCTGCTGGGCGGGGTGTCCTCGCGCACGGGCCGCAAGTACGGGCCGCAATGACTCGCCAGTAAGCCGCCCGAATGGGTGATATCTCCCTAAACTGGACATATCCCACACGCAGGGAGGCCTCGCGATGACATTCGTACAGGTGATTGATTACGAGACCATGCGCTTCGATGAGATGAACGCCCTCATCGACCGCTACGCGGAGCAGACCAGCGGCAGGCGCACGGTCACCCACACCATGATCGGCAGGGACCGGGAATCCCGGACCCACTACGTCGACCTCGTCGAATTCCCCTCGTACGAGGAGGCCATGAAGAACTCTCAGCTCCCCGAGACCGACCGGATGTTCCAGGAGATGGTGTCCCTCTGCGAGGGCATGCCCACGTTCATGAACCTCGACGTGGTCCGCGACGAGCACATGAACAAGATGACCGCGAACCGGGTCTTCGACGAGATCCTCATGAACGCCGACTTCGCGGCGATGGAGGAGTGCTTCGCGGCTGACTACCTCGACCACGACATCATGCGGGCCGAGGGCGGCGGCAACGACCGCGACGGACTGCGCCGGACGATCGGCATGTGGCGCGACGCCTTCGAGTACACCTTCGAGCGGACCCGCCAGATCGCCGAAGGGGACTGCGTCACCACGCTCTGGGACTGGAAGGGCACCCAGCACGGCGAGTTCATGGGAGTTGCGCCCGAGGGCAGGGAATGCACCATGTCCGGCTGCACCACCTTCCGCTTCGACAACGGCCTGATCGCAGAGGGCTGGTGGTACTACGACGCCCCCGGCCTGATGCGCCAAATGGGCATGATGCCCGGCTGACCGCAGACGGGAAGGCCCCGGTCACCCCCGCTTGGCAGCGGTGACCGGGGCCTTCTCATGCATCGGGCGTCAGTGGCTGTGACCGTGGCCGTGGCCCGCGTCGGACTCTTCCTCGGCCGGCTTCTCGACGACCAGGGTCTCGGTCGTGAGCAGCAGGGAGGCGATGGAAGCGGCGTTCTCCAGCGCGGAGCGGGTGACCTTCACCGGGTCGATGACGCCGGCCTTGACCAGGTCGCCGTACTCGCCGGTGGCGGCGTTGAAGCCCTGGCCCTTGTCGAGCTCGGCGACCTTCGAGGTGATGACGTAACCCTCGAGACCGGCGTTCTCGGCGATCCAGCGCAGCGGCTCGACGGCGGCGCGGCGCACGACCGCGACACCGGTGGCCTCGTCGCCCGTCAGGCCGAGGTTGCCCTCCAGGACCTTGACGGCGTGGACGAGCGCGGAGCCACCGCCGGAGACGATGCCCTCCTCGACCGCGGCGCGGGTCGCCGAGATGGCGTCCTCAAGGCGGTGCTTCTTCTCCTTGAGCTCCACCTCGGTGGCGGCGCCGACCTTGATGACGCAGACGCCGCCGGCGAGCTTCGCCAGGCGCTCCTGCAGCTTCTCGCGGTCCCAGTCGGAGTCCGTGGACTCGATCTCGGCCTTGATCTGGTTGACGCGACCGACGACTTCCTCGTGGCTGCCGCCACCGTCGACGATGGTCGTGTCGTCCTTGGAGATCGTGACGCGACGGGCGGTGCCCAGTACGTCCAGACCGGCCTGGTCGAGCTTGAGGCCGACCTCTTCGGAGATGACGGTCGCACCGGTGAGGGTGGCGATGTCCTGGAGCATGGCCTTGCGGCGGTCACCGAAGCCGGGGGCCTTCACCGCAACCGCGTTGAAGGTGCCGCGGATCTTGTTGACGACGAGGGTGGAGAGCGCCTCGCCCTCGACGTCCTCGGCGATGATCAGCAGCGGCTTCGAGGCGCCGGCCTGGATGACCTTCTCCAGCAGCGGCAGGAGGTCCTGGATGGAGGAGACCTTGCCCTGGTTGATCAGGATGTACGGGTCGTCGAGGACGGCCTCCATACGCTCCTGGTCGGTGACCATGTACGGGGAGAGGTAGCCCTTGTCGAAGGCCATGCCCTCGGTGAACTCCAGCTCCAGGCCGAAGGCGTTGGACTCCTCGACGGTGATGACACCGTCCTTGCCGACCTTGTCCATCGCCTCGGCGATGAGCTCGCCGACCTGGGTGTCCTGCGCGGAGAGCGCGGCCACGGCGGCGATGTCGGACTTGTCCTCGATCGGACGGGCGGTCGCGAGGAGCTCCTCGGACACGGCCTTGACCGCGGCGTCGATGCCCTTCTTCAGGGCGGCCGGGGAAGCACCCGCGGCGACGTTGCGCAGGCCCTCGCGGACCAGCGCCTGGGCCAGCACGGTGGCGGTGGTGGTGCCGTCACCCGCGATGTCGTTGGTCTTGGTCGCCACCTCCTTCACGAGCTGGGCGCCGAGGTTCTCGTACGGGTCGTCCAGCTCGACTTCGCGAGCGATGGTGACACCGTCGTTGGTGATGGTGGGCGCACCGAACTTCTTGTCGATGACGACGTTGCGGCCCTTGGGGCCGATCGTCACCTTGACCGTGTCGGCAAGCTTGTTGACGCCGCGCTCGAGGGCACGACGGGCGTCCTCGTCAAACTTCAGGATCTTCGGCATGGGAGCGGTTCAGTCCTCTCGTTGCGATCCTCGGCCGCTCACCGCGACCTCCACCGCCTAGAACGAACTACGCCCCTCGCCGCCCGGCATCAGCAGGGTGACCAGGGGCGCAGCTCAAATCAAAACTGGAAGCGAATTACTTCTCGACGATCGCGAGCACGTCGCGAGCCGAGAGGACGAGGTACTCCTCGCCGCTGTACTTCACTTCGGTGCCGCCGTACTTGCTGTACAGCACGATGTCGCCGACGGTGACGTCCAGCGGGAGACGCTGGCCGTCCTCGAAGCGACCCGGGCCCACCGCGAGGACGACGCCCTCCTGGGGCTTCTCCTTCGCGGTGTCCGGGATGACCAGGCCAGAGGCCGTGGTCTGCTCGGCGTCGAGCGGCTGGACCACAATGCGGTCCTCGAGCGGCTTGATGGCAACCTTGGAGCTGGCGGTCGTCACGATCCGACCTCCCCCTTCGGAGATCCGGGGTTAACTGTCTGAGGTGGCGACCAGGTCGATCCGTCGTCGCGGGTGCCGGACCTGCCTGTCGCTGTGTTGGCACTCACCAGTGGTGAGTGCCAGGTGCGACACTATTCCGGGGATTAGCACTCGGTCAAGCGGAGTGCCAATTTCTTGCCTGCCGGGCGTTGCGCGGCCAGGGTCCGCGGTGACGCCAACCGCCCTCGCACGTGGCCCGCACCAGCTGCCGACACGGCTCTGACCAGCACGGATTCCCTCCGCAGTCCCGCCGGGGCCGCCGCTGCGGCCCCCTTGGCGGGCCCGGCGGGATCTGTGCGATCTCACCACCCGCACCACACGGACGGTCCGGCTGCGGGAGAGGGCGGCGAAGGAATGCCGTGCACACCACTCCCCGCCGGGGGCTTCGGCAGGAACCATGGTGAGGGCCGCGACGTCGTAGAAGATATGAAGATAAAGCGCCTCATTGCCGAGCAGATCGGGCCCAAGTCCCCTGCGAGCCCGAGCGCACCGGGCGCCGCTTCCTCCCGGCCGGACGCACTCCCGGCGCCGCCCGCACCCCCGGCCGGACGCCAGGCGTCACCCCCCGTGCCACCCCGGCCCGCCCCCACGGCCGGCGGCGGCATCCCGTGCGCGGTCTGAAACCCCTGACGCGGGCGGGTGCCCGCCGGCGCACCGAGGCGCTGCTGCTCGCCTTCGTCGTCGCCATCGCCGTCCTCGGCCACTCGGCCGCCGGCCTCGCCATGAACGGCGAGCTGCCGCCCAACCTCACCGGATTCACGATCAGCATGACCCTGCTGGCCCTGGTGGGACACCTGGGGGTGCGCCGCTTCGCCGCCCACGCCGATCCGCTGATCTTCCCCCTCGCCATGCTGCTGACCGGGCTGGGGCTCGTCCTGCTGCACCGGCTCGACCAGGGCTACATCGAGCGGTACAACTCGGACGCCAACGCTCCGGAGCAGCTGATGTGGACGGTGGTCGGGATCGCCGCCTGCATCCTGGCCCTGGCCCTGCTGCGCGACCACCGCCTGCTGCAACGCTTCATCTACATCACCATGGCCGTCGCCCTGGTGCTGCTGATCGCGCCCGCGTTCTTCGGGGCCGACACCTACGGCGCGAAGCGCTGGATCAAACTCTTCGGTTTCTCGCTGCAGCCCGGCGAGTTCGTGAAGATCATGATCGCGATCTTCTTCGCCGGCTACCTCGTCGTCCACCGCGACTCGCTGGCGCTGACCGGTCGCAAGTTCCTGGGCGTGCGCCTGCCCCCGATGCGCCAGCTCGGTCCCATCGTGACGGTGTGGATCGTCTCGATGCTGGTGCTCGTCTTCGAGCGCGACCTCGGCACGTCGCTGATCTTCTTCGGGGTGTTCGTGGTGATGCTCTACGTCGCCACCGAGCGCACCAGCTGGATCGTGTGCGGCGTGCTCATGGCGTCGGCGGGCGCCTTCGTCGTGGGCTCGACGGAACCGCACGTCAAGGCGCGGGTGGCCGCGTGGCTGGAGCCGCTGTCGTACTACTGGGAGAACCGGCCGCCGGGCGTGACCTCGGACCAGTCGGCGCAGGCCCTGTTCAGCTTCGGCACCGGCGGCATCTCCGGGACCGGCCTCGGCATGGGCCACCCGGAGCTGATCGCATTCGCGGGCCGCAGCGACTTCATCCTGACGACGGTGGGCGAGGAACTCGGCCTGGCCGGCGTCATGGCGGTACTGCTCCTGTACGCCCTCCTCGTGCAGCGGGGGCTGCGGATGGCCCTCGGCGCGCGCGACCCCTTCGGAAAGCTGCTGGCGGTGGGCCTCGCCTCGGCGCTGGCCCTGCAGGTCTTCGTGGTGGCGGGCGGCGTGACGGGCCTGATCCCCCTGACGGGCAAGGCCCTGCCCTTCCTGGCGAAGGGCGGCTCGTCCCTCCTGGCCAACTGGATCATGATCGCCCTGCTGCTCCGCATCAGCGACAGCGCGGAACGCCAACGCGAGGCGGACGCCCAGGGCCCCCCGGAAACGACGATCACCCCGGTGGCGGCGGAGGTGGGGTGAGGGGCGGGGGGCGGCGTCTACGCCGGGCGGGGTCACGGAGGGGCGGGCGGGGGCTTCGGGGGGCGGGGTCCGCGCCGCTCGGCATCAGGGAAGGGTTGGGGGTTTCCCGTCAGTCTCATCGTCTCTCCGTGTCGGGCCGGGCCCTCAAGGGCGCTCCTTCGTCGCGTCGCTTCGCGATGGCCTTCGGCCACCCTTGACCGCCCGTCCCGCCCCGGACATACGAAGACTGCCGGGAACCCCCCAAAGGAACGGGCCGGCTGTAAGACATAGACACCGGGAGATCAGAGAGCCGACTGCCCGCTTCGGCGGGCATGTTCCCGCCCGGGTCCCATAGGCAGGCACGGTCCGGGTCGGGGGGCGCATCAGATCGCTACACACTTGCTCTCAGCTCAGCGACTGCCACTCGCTCGGGGCTGGGGCAGGTCGCTCCACACGTATCCGGGACGGCGACTGCGGGCAGTTTGTCCGCATTTGACGCCCGGGTGGGAGCGGGAAAACCACCTGACGGACTGTGGCGTTGGAAAGTTCGGCGTCAGACTCCGGCAGGGCTCGCTGAGCCGCCCGAAGGGCGCTCAAGCGCCCTCGCTGCCCCACTCCCGGCCCTCTCCCCGGGCCTCTCGGCCCATTCCTTTGCTTTTCCTGCCCCCAACTCCCCGCTGTGGCGGGCAAAGAGGGACAGGTGACGGCCGTGGACGGCTTGTGACGCTTATGCCCGGCCACAAACAGGTGGCAGCCGCCAAACGAGAGACGTCTGTAGCGATCTGTCGCGGCTCATGCCCAGCCAAAAGCAACTGGCAGCCGCTATGCAGGAGAACTGTGTAGCGATCTGATGCGCCCCCCGACCCGGGGCGTGCCTGCCTATGGACCCCGGGCGGAAACATGGCCGCCGAAGCGGACAGTGGCCTCCCTGATCCCCCCGAACGTCTCTCTGTCCCCCGGCCCGTTCCTTTGGGGGGTTCCCGGCAGTCTTCGTATGTCCGGGGCGGGACGGGCGGTCAAGGGTGGCCGAAGGCCATCGCGAAGCGACGCGACGAAGGAGCGCCCTTGAGGGCCCGGCCCGACACGGAGAGACGATGAGACTGACGGGAACCCCCAACCCATCCCTGACACCGACCAGCGCGGACCCCGACCCCGAAGCCCCCGCCCGCCCCTCCGTGACCCCGCCCGGCGTAGACCCCGCCCCGAAGCCACCCCAAGCCTCACGTGATGCCGCCCCACCACACCCCCGCCCCCCGAAGCCCCCGCCCCCCCCTACAAGTAATCCTCCAGCCGCCCTATCCGGTACCCCTGCTCCTGTATGCGCTGCAGCATCCGCGTCGTCATCTGGATCTCCGTCGAGCCCTTGAGCTCCGACGGGCCGCGGAAGTGGGCCAGGATGATGTCGCCCGGTTTGAGGGCGGAGCCCTCGGCGTACTGGAAGTTGTTGATCTGCATCGAGACCCGCCACAGGACCAGGGACGAGATGCCGCACTCCGAGGCGGCCCGGAGGGTGTCGTCGTTGTAGTTCCCGAAGGGCGGGCGGAAGAGCGGTGGGCGCTTGCCGAAGCGCTTCTCCAGGCGCTCCTGCTGGCCGCATATCTCGTGCTTCTGCGCCGCGTAGGACAGGGTCCGCAGGTTCGGGTGCGTCAGCGTGTGGTTGTTGACCGTGCTCGCGGAGCCGTTGTCGCGGAGCTTCTCGAAGTGCCCGTAGTCCGAGGACGCGACGTTGTCCGTCAGGAACATGCTGATCGGCAGCTTCAGATCAGCGGCCATCTTCAGGAACTCGGGGTCCTTCTCCGCGCCGTCGTCGAAGGTCAGGAAGACGGTCTTCTCCCCGGCCGGGACGGGTATTCGGTCGACGACCGGCACCTTGCCCGGGGCGGGCTTGGGTATCCCGGGCTTCTGGGCGGGCTTCGGCGCGTACTGGACGGGGGCCGTCAGGCCCCACTTGCGGTACGCCTCGTCCGAAGCCCCACCCGTCGGCGAGGGCGCGGCCGGGGAGGCGGGTGCGCCGCTCGCGCCCGGCGCCTCCCGTGTCGGCTTGGGTCCCAGCCGCTCGGTGGGGTCCGCGCTGTCCCCGCACCCCGTCAGGGACAGCGCGAGCGCGCCGGCCGCCAGCGTTCCGGCTACCAACCGGCGCGCGTGCTTCACAGATAGTCCTCCAGGCGAGCCACGGCGTATCCCTTGTCCGTGACGGTCTTCATGACCTGACGGATCATGTCAGGCATCGTGCCCTTCCAGTCCTCCTTGCCCCGGAAATGCGTGAGGATGATGTCACCGGGGTGCAGGTCGCGGTCCCACTCGCGGTAGTCCATGCGGTTGGTGAAGGCCTCCGCGTTCCACAGCGGAACCGCCTTGATCCCGCAGGACTTCGCCGCGCGCAGCGTGTCCTGGTTGTAGTTCCCGTAGGGCGGCCGGAAGAGGGTCGGGCGCTTGCCGAACTCCTTTTGGATCGTGTCCTGCTGGCCGCAGATCTCCTCGCGCTGCTTGTCGTACGAGAGGGCCGGCATGTAGCGGTGGTTGAGCGTGTGGTTGTTCAGGGTGACGCCCGCGGCCTGCATCTCCTTGAAGTACGGGTAGTTGTCCCGCACGAGGTAGTCGCTGAGGAAGGCCGTGTAGGGGATCTTCAGCTCCTTCATCATCTTCAGGAACTCGGGGTCCTTCTCCGCGCCGTCGTCGATCGTCAGGAAGACGACCTTGTCCTCCGTGGGGACGGTGGTGAAGACCGGCGGGTACTCCTCCTGGTCCTCCACCTCGAAACCCTCGCGCGTGGTGATCTCCGGCTTCGACTTGGGCGCCGGGGGAGCTTGGAGGGGCGGCTTGAGCAGGCGCCACTTCTTCGCCGCGACGATGCGCGCCTGCTGGGCCGCCCTGGCCTTCTCGGCAGCGCTGAGCGCACCGGCCGCGCCGGCCTCCGCACCCGTGGCCGCCTTCGCCTTCGCGGCCTTGTCCGGCGCCTCGGACTGGCCGGAGCCGCAGGCCGTGCCGAGGGCGGCTACCAGCAGGGCGGCCACGGCCGCCCCGAACCGGCCGCGCGGACCAGCCGCGTACCGGTGACCCTGTTGCGTCTTATTTCCTTTTTGTCCGACTAGCTGCATAGCAGCGCATCCTGGCATCCGACACGCGACGCCCCCGGAAGACACCGCGGGCACGGCCCCACCTTCCTTCGACTGGCCCACACCCGGGGGCGGCCGCCCGCCGGCACCCGCACGGGGTCCGTCGCCGACAATGGAGCCGTGACCCCCGAAGACTTCGCCGCCCTCCTCACCCCCGGGGGGCGCACCCTCCTCGACTCGCTCCGCGACTACGACCCCGCCCAGGAACTGGCCGTCGCCACCCGGCTCCGCCGCGAGCACCCCGCCGGACTGGTCTCCGCGGCGCTCGGGCAGGCCCGGCTGCGGCAGCGCGCGGTGGCGAAGTTCGGCGCCGAGGACGCCTTCCGGATGTACTTCACGCCCGGCGGCGGCGAGATGGCCACCCGGGCCTCCGTGGCCTCCTACCGCGCCCGGCGGCTCGCGGACCTCGGCGTGCGCAGCCTGGCGGACCTGTGCTGCGGCATCGGCGGGGACGCCCTGGCCCTGGCCCGCCTCGGCATCCGGGTACTCGCGGTCGACCGCGACCCGCTGACGGTCGCCGTCGCGCGGGCCAACGCGCGGGCGCTGGGCCTGGCGGACCTGATCGAGGTCCGGGAGGCGGACGTGACGGACGTGGACGTGTCCTCCTACGACGCCGTGTTCATCGATCCGGCCCGGCGCGGTGGACGCGGCCGGATCTTCGACCCGGAGTCCTACTCGCCGCCGCTGTCGTGGGCCGTGCAGACGGCCCGCACGGCGAAGTACGCGGCTATCAAGATCGCCCCCGGGATCCCGCACGAGGCGGTCCCCGCGGAGGCGGAGGCGGAGTGGATCTCCGATCAGGGGGACGTCAAGGAGGCCGTGCTCTGGTTCGGGACCGCTCCGGGGACCGTGCGCGCCACCCTGCTGCCCGGGCCGCGCGCCCTGCACACCGCCGATCCGCTGCCCGACCCGGAGGCCGGACCGGTCGGTCGCTGGCTGTACGAACCCGACGGCGCGGTGATCCGCGCGCACCTGGTCGCCGAGGTCGCCGAGCAGCTGGACGGCCGGCTCATCGACCCGACCATCGCCTACGTCACCGCCGACGAGCTGCGGGCCACGCCGTACGCGACGGCGTACGAGATCACCGACGTGCTGCCGTTCGGGCTGAAGAAGCTGAAGGCGCTGCTGCGCGAGCGCGGGGTGGGGATCCTGACCGTGAAGAAGCGGGGCTCGGCCGTCGAGCCGGAGGAGCTGCGGCGCAAGGTCAGGCCGCAGGGCCCGAACGCGGCGACGGTCTTCCTGACCCGGGTCGCGGGCGCCCCGTCCATGCTGATCGGCGCCCCCGCCACGCCGCCCACCCAGGCCACCACGCCCGCCGCGCCGTCCGCGGCGGATCCCGCACGGTAGCGCCCGCCCGCCGCGGGGTGCCTCGGGGCCCCGAGCGGGCCGGCCCGGGCCCCGCGCCTACGCGCCGAAGGTGCGGATCGCCCAGCGGTAGTGGGCGCCCGCTTTCCCCAAGCCCAGGAGGGCCGTGATCCACAGGATCATCCCGAGGCCCATGTAGTAGGCGACCTCGGCGGTCGTGTCCTCGCCCGGCCGGGCCGACAGCGCGACCCCGAAGGTCAGCCACAGCCCCGCAGCACCCAGCCCGAAGGAGGCCAGCAGCCAGGCCAGACCCAGGCCCGGCGCGCGCAGCAGGGAGTCCGCGGCAGGATCGCGGCCCGCCTGCGCCCATGCGGAGAGCAGCCCGCGCACCTGGCGGTCCCGCCGTGCGCCCCACGCGAACCAGAAGCCGCCCGGGACCAGCACCCCGACGCCCAGCACCACGAAGACCAGGCCGAGAACGCCGGAGACCGGGTCGCCCTCCTCGAAGGCCACCAGTCCCATGCCGACGAAGGACCAGCCGAGCGCGAAGACCCCCGAGACGGCCCAGAGCAGCAGCAGTCGCCCGATGCCGAGGCTGCGCCGGCCGAGTTCCCGCAGGATGCGCGCGCGGTCGGCCCGTACGACGGCCTCGTCCAGCCAGGCCCGCAGGTGCGCGGGAGGCGGCGGGGGCGGCAGGTCACGGCGAGGCATGCACATGACCATAGCGGCACTGCCGGTCGCTTCCCCGGCCGCTTCCCCGGCCTCTCGCCGGCCCCTCCCCCGCACTCTCGACGGCCGCTTCCCCGGCCTCCTGGCCGGCCGCTTTCCCCGTGGTCCCTCCGGCCGGCGCCGGACAGCTCACGGCCGGGGAACTGCCCGTCCCGGGCCGCTCGGGGCCGGTCAGCCCTCGCTGACCTCCACCGACTCGAACCGCCAGCGGTGCACCGCCCGCGTGATCAAATCGGCTTCGGGCTCAGGCAGTTCGGGGAGTTCGGCGGACAGCCCCTCGGCCGCCTCCCACCAGGTGACCACGAGCACCCGGTCCTGCGGGGCACGGAACACCTCGCGCCGCACCGGCTCCCGGGCGAGGACCCGGGAACGCGCCCACTCCAGCAGTTCGTTGCCCCGGCCGTCGGCGGCCCGGGCCTCCCACATCAGCGCGACGGTGCTCATGAGTAGAGGTTGTCCTTGCTCAGTTCGTGCACGTGGTCGTGATCGTGCCCGTGCGCGTGGCCCTCGCTGCCGTGGCCCCCGCCGCCGTGACCGTGCCCGGCGTTTCCCGGCACGTGCGGGTCCGTCACCGGCAGCGAGGAGTCCGCCGACAGGTCCCAGTCCGAGGCCGGCCGGTTCCGCTTGACCATCTCGGCGCCCAGCGCCGCCACCATCGCGCCGTTGTCGGTGCACAGCTTCGGCCGCGGCACCCGCAGGACGATCCCGGCGTCGTCGCACCGCTCCTGCGCCAGCGAGCGCAGCCGCGAGTTGGCGGCCACGCCACCGCCGATCATGAGGTGGTCGACGCCCTCGTCCTTGCACGCCCGGATCGCCTTGCGGGTCAGCACGTCGACGACGGCCTCCTGGAAGGACGCCGCCACATCGCGCACCGGCACCTCCTCGCCCGCGTTCCGCTTCGCCTCGATCCAGCGGGCGACGGCCGTCTTCAACCCGGAGAAGGAGAAGTCGTAGGCCGCGTCGCGCGGTCCGGTCAGCCCGCGCGGGAAGTTGATCGCCCTGGGGTCTCCCTCGCGGGCGAGCCGGTCGATGACCGGGCCGCCGGGGAAGCCCAGCTGGAGCACGCGCGCGATCTTGTCGAACGCCTCGCCCGCCGCGTCGTCGATGGTCGCGCCGAGCGGCCGTACGTCGGAGGTGATGTCGGGGGCCAGCAGCAGCGAGGAGTGGCCGCCGGACACCAGCAGCGCCATGGTCGGCTCCGGCAGCGGTCCGTGCTCCAGCTGGTCCACGCAGATGTGCGAGGCCAGGTGGTTCACCCCGTACAGCGGCTTGCCCAGCGCGTAGGCGTACGCCTTGGCGGCCGAGACGCCCACCAGCAGCGCCCCCGCCAGGCCGGGGCCGGCCGTGACCGCGATGCCGTCGAGGTCGCGGGCGCTGACCCCGGCCTCCTTCAGGGCGCGCTCGATGGTGGGGACCATCGCCTCCAGGTGGGCGCGCGAGGCCACCTCGGGCACGACGCCCCCGTAGCGCGCGTGCTCGTCGACGCTCGACGCGATCGCGTCCGCGAGCAGGGTGGTGCCGCGGACGACGCCGACGCCGGTCTCGTCGCAGGAGGTCTCGATGCCGAGGACGAGAGGTTCGTCAGCCATTGCTCTCACTTCTTGCTTGTGCGGGGTCGGTCAGTCGCATCACGAGCGCGTCGACGTTGCCGGGCTGGTAGTAGCCCCGGCGGAACCCGATGGGCTCGAAGCCGAAGCGCTCGTAGAGCTTCTGCGCGCGGGTGTTGTCCACCCGCACCTCCAGCAGCACCTCGGCGCACTCGAAGGCGGTGGCGGCGCGCAGCAGGTCGGTCAGGAGACGGGCGCCGAGCCCGGTCCCCCACTGGTCGCGGGCGGCCGCGATGGTCTGTACGTCGGCCAGGTCCCCGGCGGCGGCCAGCCCGGCGTAGCCGACCAGGCGGCCGTCCGCGTCCTCGGCGACGACGTACCGGCGGGTGGCCCGCGGCCCGCGGGCGTGGGCCAGTTCGGACCAGAACATCCCGGCGGACCAGGCGTCGTCGGGGAACAGTTCGTGCTCCAGTTCCAGCACGCCCTCGATGTCCCACCAGCGCATCTCGCGCAGTTCGGCGCGGGCGCCGGGCGGCGGCTGCGCCGAGAGGTGTCGTCCGGTCGACGGGCGGGCGGTCACTGGGGGGTGACCACCTTGTAGTTCTTGGGCACCTGCGCGTCGGGGCGGCGCAGGTAGAGCGGGGTCGGCGGCAGGAACGGCGCCCCGGCCGCCAGGCGTTCCGCGGCCAGGGCGGCGAGGGCCGCGGCCGACTGGTGCTCGGGGCCGCGCGCGTCGGGGAAGACCTCCGGGTACAGCAGCGCGCCCTGGCCGACCGCCGGGAGGCCCGCGACCTGCTCGGCGATGTCGGCCGGGCGGTCCACGGAAGGCTCGCCGACCCGCGTGCGGGGGTCCTCGTAGCGCGCCCAGTAGACCTCCTTGCGCCGCGCGTCGGTGGCGACGGTGAAGGGGCCTTCGATCCCGGCGGTCCCGGCGGCGTAGGCGAGTCCGTCGAGGGTGCACAGGCCGTGGACGGGCACGCCCAGGACGGAGGCGAAGGTCGAAGCGGTCACGAGGCCGACGCGCAGTCCGGTATAGGGGCCGGGGCCGACCCCGACCACGATGCCGGTGAGCGCGTCGAGTTTCAGCCCGGCCTCGGCGAGCACCTTGTCCACGGAGGGCAGCAGCAGCTCTCCGTGGCGGCGGGCGTCGACCTGGCCGGAGGCGGCGAGGACGGACTCGCCGTCGTGCAGGGCGACGGTGACGGCGGGCGTGGCGGTATCTACAGCGAGCAGGAGCACGCGAACAGCCTACGACTCCGGGGCGCAGGGGGGTGCCGCAAGGACCGGCCGGGGGCCGGGCCGGGCCGGTCCGACACCCCCCGGGGCCGTGCGGCCGGGTGTGGAGCGGGCCTGCTGCTACCTTTCGATCAGGCATCCAGACATCCAGGCATGAGGCATCAGGCAGCGCGGAAAGGCGGAGCAAGGTGGCACGCAGCAGCTCGGGAATCGTGGCCGGGCTCACCGTCGCGGCGGTCGCCGCCGTCGGTTTCCTCGGCTACCAGGCATCCGCGACGGCGCCCGCGCGACCGCCCAGGGCGGTCGCGCAGGAGCCGGTCCCGGCTCCGAGCCCGTCCGCGGCCAAGCAGGACCCCTCGAAGCCGGTGCCGGTGCCGGAGGGTTCGGGAACGGGGGTGCGCGTCGTGTACTCGGTGGGCCAGAAGCGCGTGTGGCTGGTCGGCGAGGCCGGTCAGGAGCCCAGGTCGTTCACGGTGATGCCGAGCACGGTGCATCCGAAGGCGGGGAGTTACGCGGTCGGTTCGCGCTCGGGGTCGGTCACGGGCTCGGACGGGGTGCCGATCGAGCACGTCGTACGGTTCGCCACCACGGACGGCGTGGCCATCGGTTTCAGCGCCCGTGCGGACGGTGCGACGCCGGAGCCGGACCCGAGCAAGAAGACCGGCGGCATCCGCATGACGCGCGCCGACGGCGATGCGATGTGGGCGTTCGCGACGATCAGCTCGAAGGTCGTCGTCGTTCCCTGACGGCCGGACCCGCTTCCCGCTCCGCCGGCCGGATGCCGGCCGCTCCTGGTCCCGGCCGCTCCCGTCCCGGCCGCTCCTGGTCCCGGCCGCTCCCGTCCCGGCCGCTCCTGGTCCCGGCCGCTCCCGTCCCGGCCGCTCCTGGTCCCGGCCGCTCCCGTCCCGGCCGCTCCCGTTCCGGCGGTGCCCGTCCCGGGCCGTTCCCGCCCCGGCCCGCGTTTCACCCGTTCGGGGGGCTCCCGTTCGCTCAGGCCGCTTCGGATTCCGGAGCGGCCCCTTCGCGTGCGGTCTTCCCGTCCCCCGGTGCGCCGCCGTCGCCGGCCGGCCCGCGGGCGGGCACGGGCGGCGTCGACACCGCGGTGGCGGCCGCGCCCGCGGCGAGGAGCGCCCGCATGGACACGGCGGAGGGGCGGGGTTCGCGCTGTGCTCCTGCTGGTGCCGACATGGCTGCCTCCTGGACCCCGGCACGCCGGACTTAGGCATACCTAAGAAACTCTCGGTACCATGTCACCACGGGTCCGGCCGCCCGCGCAATATTTTCCCGACGCGTTGTCGGTACGTTTACTCCGCGAAGGCTCCGGCCAGGGTCTCCAGCCCGGCCCCGGCGCCCCAGCGCGCCCCGATCCCGCGGACCGAGACCTCCCGTACGTCGTCCAGGACCTCCTCGTGGCCGACCGCGCGCGCGATCACCACGTGCAGCCGGTCGTCGGAGAGCTCCTCCACCTTGCCGTCGCCCCACTCGACGACGACCACGGAGTCGGGCAGCGAGACGTCGAGGTCCAGGTCCTCCATCTCCTCCAGCCCGCCGCCCAGCCGGTACGCGTCGACGTGCACCAGCGCCGGCCCGCCGCTCAGGGGCGGGTGTACGCGGGCGATCACGAAGGTCGGGGAGGTCACGGCCCCGCGCACGTCCAGGCCCTCGCCGAGACCGCGGGTCAGGGTGGTCTTGCCCGCGCCCAGCTCGCCGGTCAGCAGGACGAGGTCGCCCGGGCGCAGCAGGCGGGCGAGCCTGCGGCCCAACTCCCGCATCGCGTCCGGGGAGTCGATGGTGATGCGGGTCCCGGCCGCGGCCGCGGTCCCGGTCCCGGCCGCGGCGTCAGGCGCCGGCGCCTGGCTGCGCTGTGCTCGTGCTTCCAGCGGTACTTCTTCCATGCCCGCCAACGTTAGCCGGTGCGGCGGCCGGGACCGCGCCGGTACGGGCCAGCAGGTCGCTCAGCAGGCCGGTCACGGTCTCGGGCTGCTCCAGCATCATCAGGTGCCCGGCGGATTCCAGGACCACCAGCTCGGCGTTCGGCAGCGCCTCCTTGATGGCCGCGCTGTGCCCGGCCGGGGTGATCATGTCGCGTTCGCCGGCGATGACGGTGACGGGGATGTCCGCGAACCGCATGAGCGCTTCGGTCTTGTCGTGGACCTGGAAGGCGGGGAAGAACTCGGCGACCACGTCGATCGGGGTCGCCTCGATGAGCCGTTCCGCGAAGCGGGCGACGGCGGGGTCCACGTCCCGTGAGCCGAAGGAGTACAACTTGATCATGCCGGCGAAGAGGTCGGCGGTGGCCCGGCGGCCCTTCTCCACCAGTTCCACCTGCGAGCCGAGCGCCTTGATCACCCCCGGCAGGAGCCGGCGTACGGCGCCCATGCCGACGGCGGGCAGTCCGTACGTCACCTCGGAGAGGCGGCCGCCGGAGGTGCCGATCAGGGCGACGCCGACGACGCGGTCGCGCACGAGGTCGGGGAACTGCTCCGCGAATCCCATGATGGTCATACCGCCCATCGAGTGACCCACGAGGATCAGCGGGCCCTCGGGGGCGGCGGCGTCGATGACGGCCTTCAGGTCCCGGCCGAGCAGCTCGATGGTCACGGGCTCGCCGTCCGCCTGGGCCAGGCCGCGCGCGCTGCGGCCGTGGCTGCGCTGGTCCCAGTAGACGGCGCGGACCGCTCCGCGCAGGGCGGCCCGCTGGAAGTGCCAGGCGTCCTGGCCGAGGCAGTAGCCGTGGCAGAAGACGACGGTGGCCCGGGGGGCCGGCTTGCGGCGCAGCCGCCTCTTGTCCTCGCCGTCGCCGGACGCCTCGTCGACCTCGTAGTACAGCTCGGTGCCGTCCTCGGCCCGGCAGGTCCCCTGGGTGCCGCGCAGGGACCCGTAGTCGCCGGCCGCGTCGAGGGCCAGCCGGGCCTTCATGCGCATGCCGCGCCCGACGGTGATCCGCTCGACCGCGACCCCGGCGGCCGCGCCCGCGGCTATCACGCCGATGGCAGCGCCGGCCCAGCCGGCCTTGCGCCAGTTCTCGCCCACGCCGACCTCACTCCCTCTCAGGCGCCCAGGTACACCCGGGGCACGCGCCCTCCGATACGAGTGACGATCTCATACGCGATCGTGTGCGCCGCTTGAGCCCAGTCCTCGGCGGTGGGCTCGCCGCGTTCCGCGTCGCCGAAGATGACGGCTTCGTCACCGGCGGCCGCCCGGTCGCCTTCGAGGTCGACGACGAACTGGTCCATGGCGACCCGGCCGGCGACGCGGCGGATCCTGCCGCCCACGAGGACCGGCCCGCGACCGGAGGCGTGCCGCGGGATGCCGTCGGCGTAACCGGCGGGGATCAGTCCCAGGGTGGTCTCGCCCTCGGTGACGTAGTGGTGTCCGTAGCTGACGCCGTGCCCGGCCGGGACGGTCTTGACCAGGGCGAGGGACGCCCTCAGCGTCATGACGGGCCGCAGGCCGAGCTGGGCGGGCGTGCCGAGTTCGGGCGCGGGCGACACCCCGTAGACGGCCAGGCCGGTGCGCACCAGGTCGAAGTGGGACTCGGGAAGGGTGAGGGTGGCCGGGGAGTTGGCGATGTGCCGGACCTCTGGCTCCACGCCCTCCTTCTCGGCGTAGGCGAGCATGTCGCGGAAGGCGGTGAGCTGGAGCTGGATGGACGGGTGTCCGGGCTCGTCGGCGCAGGCGAAGTGCGACCAGACGCCGGTGACCCGGACGGTGCCCTCGGCCTGGGCCGCGACGGCGGCCCCGACCAGCTCGGCCCAGTCGGCGGGCTGGCAGCCGTTGCGGCCGAGGCCGGTGTCGGCCTTGAGCTGGATGCGCGCGGTGCGCCCGGCGGCGCGGGCGGCGGCCCGTACCTCCTCCAGGGCCCACATCCCGCTGACCGAGACGTCGACGTCGGCCTCGACGGCCTCCCGCCAGGGGCCGCCGGGGGTCCACAGCCAGCACAGGATCCGGCCCTCGATCCCGGCGGCGCGCAGCGCGAGCGCCTCTTCGGGCGTGGCGGTGCCGAGCCAGGTCGCGCCGGCCTGCTGGGCGGCCCGGGCACACTCCAGGGCGCCGTGCCCGTAGGCGTTCGACTTGACCACGGCCATCAGCGCGGAACGGGGTGCCCGCTCGCGCAGCGCGCGTACGTTCGCCCGTACGGCGTCGAGGTCGATCTCGGCGTACACGCGCGTCGGTGTCTCGTTCATCCCCCACAGTCTCTCAGAAACCCCCGCCCAGCCCTGCTGGGGCCACTGCCCGGCGCCCACGGCCGGGCGCCGGGCGGTCGTGCGCGCCCGGGGCCGCAGGGCCCCGGGTCAGGGGCGGTGGGCGTCGCGCCAGGCCGCCGGGAGGGCTTCGGCGATCTCCTGCGCGAGCACCGGCGCGCCGTCCGCCGCGCGGCGGCCCGCCAGGCCGTGCAGGTAGGCCCCGACCGACCCCGCGTCCGTCCCGGACAGTCCGCCCGCCAGCAGGGACCCGGCCAGCCCGGAGAGCACGTCACCGCTGCCGGCGGTGGCCAGCCACGGCGTGCCCGTCGGGTTGACCCGCACCGCCGCGCCGGAGGTCACCAGCGTCGTCGAGCCCTTCAGCAGGACCGTCGCCCCGTACCGCCCTGCCAGTTCCCGCGCGGCGGCCAGCCGTCCCGCCTCCACCTCGTCCCGCGGAACCCCCAGCAGCGCCGCCGCCTCGCCCGCGTGCGGGGTCAGCAGGGTCGGCGCCGTCCGGGCCTTCAGGAGCGCCCCGTCCAGCCCGCGCAGCCCGTCCGCGTCGACCAGCACCGGGACGTCCTGCTCCAGGAGGTCGGCGACCTCGCCGGCGCGCCCCTCCCCCAGCCCCGGCCCCACCACCCACGCCTGGACCCGGCCGCGCCCGATCAGCGTCTCGGGGAAGCGCGCCAGCACGGCGTCCGCCGCGGGTCCCGCGTACCGCACCGCGCCCGCGCCGCCCCGCAGGGCTCCCGCCACGCACAGCACCGCCGCACCCGGGTACTGCCGGGACCCGGCGACGATCCCGACCACGCCGCGCCGGTACTTGTCGCTCGCCGCCGTGGGCGCCGGCAGCAGCCGCGCCACGTCCGCGTGCTGCAGGGCCTCGGCGGCCGGGCCGGACGGCTGCAGCCCGATGTCCACCAGGTGCACCACGCCCGCCCGCGAGGCCCCGGGGTCGATCAGCAGGCCGGGCTTGTACGCCCCGAAGGTCACCGTCACCTCCGCCGTCACGGCCGGTCCCGCCACCTCGCCAGTGTCCGCGTCCACCCCGCTCGGCAGGTCCACCGCGACCACCCGCGCGCCCTCGGGGATCCGCTTCACCAGCGCGGCGGCGCCGGGGCGCAGCCCGCCGCGCCCGCCGATGCCGAGCAGCCCGTCCAGGACGAGGTCCGCCCGGTCCGGGACCGTCTGCTCGACCCGGCCCCCGGCGGCCAGCAGCGCCGCGAGCCCGGCCGGGTGCATCCGCCGGGGATCCATGGGCACGGCCGTCACCCGGGCCCCGCGCCGGGCCAGGCGGGCCCCCGCCCAGAGGGCGTCGCCGCCGTTGTCCCCGGTCCCGACGAGCAGGACGACCCGGGCCCCGTAGGTCCTCGGCAGCAGCCCGGCGCAGACGGCGGCCAGCCCGGCCGCCGCCCGCTGCATCAGGGCGCCCTCGGGCAGCTTGGCCATCAGCTCGCGCTCGGCGGCCCGTACGGTCTCCACGCTGAAAGCAGTACGCATGGAACCACCCTGCCCGCTATCCCTCGGCGATCACCACAGCGGAGGCGACGCCGGCGTCGTGGCTCAGCGAGAGGTGCCAGGACCTCACCCCGAGGGCCACGGCCCGCGCCTCGACCGTCCCGGACACCCGCAGCCGCGGCTGCCCGGTCGCCTCGACATACACCTCGGCATCGGTCCACAGCATCCCGCCGGGCGCGCCCAGCGCCTTGGCCAGCGCCTCTTTGGCCGCGAAGCGGGCGGCGAGCGAGGCGACACCGCGCCGCTCCCCGCTCGGCAGGGTCAGCTCCCCCTCGACGAAGAGGCGCTGCGCCAGGTTCGGCGTGCGCTCCAGCGCCGCGCCGAACCGCTCGATCTCCGCGACGTCGATCCCCACGCCGATAATCACCAGGCCCACCCCGCTGTTCCACCGTCGTCACTTGGCCCGTCGGCCGGCGGGGCGGTCCACCGCTCCGCCCGCTCCGCTCACTCCACGGTCACCGACTTGGCGAGGTTACGCGGCTGGTCCACCTCGTTGCCCCGCGCGGTCGCCAGTTCGCAGGCGAACACCTGCAGCGGCACCGTCGCCACGAGCGGCTGGAGCAGGGTCGGCGTGGCCGGGATCCGGATCAGGTGGTCGGCGTACGGCACGACCGCCTCGTCCCCCTCCTCGGCGATGACGATGGTCCGCGCCCCGCGCGCCCGGATCTCCTGGATGTTGGACACGATCTTGTCGTGGAGCACCGACCGGCCCCGGGGCGACGGGACGACGACCACCACCGGCAGGTCCTGCTCGATCAGCGCGATCGGCCCGTGCTTGAGCTCGCCCGCCGCGAAGCCCTCGGCGTGCATGTACGCCAGCTCCTTCAGCTTGAGCGCGCCCTCCAGCGCCACCGGGTAGCCCACGTGGCGGCCCAGGAAGAGCACGGTGTTCTTGTGGGCGAGGGAGCGCGCGAGCTCCCGTACGGGCTCCATCGTCTCCAGTACGGTGTCCACCGCCGCGGCGATGTCCGACAGCTCCCGGACCACCACCCCGATCTCGTCGCCCCACTTCGTGCCCCGTACCTGCCCGAGGTACAGCGCGACGAGGTAGCAGGCCACCAGCTGGGTCAAGAACGCCTTGGTCGAGGCGACGGCCACCTCGGGACCGGCGTGCGTGTACAGCACGGCGTCCGACTCGCGCGGGATGGTCGATCCGTTGGTGTTGCAGATGGCCAGCACCTTCGCGCCCTGCTCACGCGCGTGCCGCAGCGCCATCAGGGTGTCCATGGTCTCGCCGGACTGCGAGATGGCGACCACGAGCGTGCGCTGGTCCAGGATCGGGTCGCGGTAGCGGAACTCACTGGCCAGCTCCGTCTCGCAGGGGATGCGGGTCCAGTGCTCGATGGCCAGCTTCGCGATCATGCCCGCGTGGTAGGCCGTGCCGCAGGCCACGATGACGACCTTGTCGACCTCCCTGAGCACCGAGACGGGGATGCGCACCTCGTCCAGGGTCAGTGAGCCGCTCGCGTCGATCCTGCCCAGGAGGGTGTCCGCGACGGCCTTCGGCTGCTCGGCGATCTCCTTGAGCATGAAGTAGTCGTAGCCGCCCTTCTCGGCCGCCGAGGCGTCCCAGTCCACGTGGTAGGCCCGCACGTCCGCCGGCGCGCCGTCGAAGTCGGTGACCGTGACCCCGTCGCGCCGCAGCTCGACGACCTGGTCCTGTCCCAGCTCGATCGCGGCCCGGGTGTGGGCGATGAAGGCGGCGACGTCGGAGGCGAGGAAGTTCTCCCCCTCCCCCACGCCCACGACCAGGGGCGAGTTGCGGCGCGCGCCGACCACCACGTCCGGCTCGTCGGCGTGCACCGCGACCAGCGTGAAGGCGCCCTCCAGGCGCCGGCACACCTGGCGCATGGACGCCGCCAGGTCCCCGGTGGCCGAGAACTGCTCGGCCAACAGGTGCGCCACGACCTCGGTGTCCGTCTCGGACACCAGCCGGTGTCCGCGCCCGGAGAGCTCCTCGCGCAGCGCCGCGAAGTTTTCGATGATCCCGTTGTGGACGACCGCCACCCGGCCGGAGTTGTCCAGGTGGGGGTGGGCGTTGACGTCGGTGGGCCCGCCGTGGGTGGCCCACCGGGTGTGCCCGAGCCCCGTGGACCCGGCCGGCAGGGGGCTGGCGACCAGTTCCTTCTCCAGATTGACGAGCTTGCCCGCCTTCTTGGCGGCGGCCAGCCCTCCGTCGGAGAGCACCGCGACGCCCGCCGAGTCGTAGCCGCGGTACTCCAGCCGCTTGAGTCCGGCGATGACCACATCGAGCGCCGACTGCGCTCCCACGTAACCCACAATTCCGCACATAGGCCGCAGCGTACGCCGTGGCAGGCCCTCTGCCCGGTACCCGGACAAGACGAAACCCCGCTCCGGCGAACGTGCCGGAGCGGGGTCGGCGCCTGTCCCCTACCGGGTCAGCCGAGCTTCTTGGCCTGCGCGTCGACGATCGCCTTCGGCTGCTCGGCGTCGCCGGTCAGGTTCATGCTGGTGAAGGTCGCCAGGGTGTTGCCCTTGCGGACCGCGGCGAGCTGCCAGGTCGCCTTGTCGCCGTCCTTCAGGTCGATGACGACGGCGAAGGCCAGGGCCTCGTCGCCCGCCGCGGCAGGGGTGCCCGGGACGACCTTCTCGATCTTGGTGCTGTCACCCTCGGCGGCGACGGTGTAACCGCCGGCGCAGGCCGTGACCGCGCCCTTCAGGGCGGCGAGGGCCTCTTCGGCGCCCTTGCCGTCGTAGGAGTTGAGGGCGACCGAGGTGCGCGTGACGCTCAGCCCCTTCATGGCCGCGTCCAGCTTCTCCTCCATGGTGGCCCCCTCGGCGGCCGGCTGCGGCTTGGAGGTGGCCGCCACCCGCGCCGTGCCGGCGGGCGCGCCGACCGACTGGAAGGACTGGAACTGGACCAGCGGCTTGCACTCGGGCTTGTCCGTCTCGGCGGGCTTGCCCTTGGCGGCGGCGGCCGCCGCAGCGTCGTCCTCGACCTTGTGGTCGGGCAGGTCCGCCTGGGTGACCAGCAGCGGTGTCAGCTCGGCGGCCGTCTTGGCCTTGGCGGCCGGGGCCGGGGCCGAGGTCGCCGGGGCGGCGGCGGACGGCTTGGCGTCCGCCGTGGTGTCGGCCTTGTCGGAGCCGCAGGCGGTGGCCAGCAGGGTCAGGGACACCGCGGAGGCGGTCAGGACGGAACGGCGGACAAGAGCGGAACGCACGAAGGATCTCCCCCAGTAAGCACACGGAAGTCAGCGCAGCCCGAAAGAACGGTCGGGAGCTGCGGTGATCGACAATGTACGCGGCCGTTCGATCACCTGATCCACTTTTATGCGCGGCCGCGACCGATCGTGACCGTGGCGATACCCGCGCTTCCCCCATCCGAGACCGGCCCCCTGCACATCCGCCGCCCCGAGGCCCCACGCCGGTTGCGGGGCCCCGCGTCCCGGCGGGGCGCTTGCTTACGTGACCGACCACACCACCCACAACCGGCTCCGAGCCCCGACAATGGCGGTGTGATCACTTCGCCGCCACGAAGCACCACGCCGGACAGCGCGACGGAGCGCTCCGGTCCGGACGGTCCGACCGCCCGCCCCGGCCACCGCCGGGCCCCGGACGCGTCCCCGTACGTCGACCTCACCCGCGCCGAGTGGAGCGCCCTGCGCGAGCGGACCCCGCTGCCCCTCACCGCCGACGAGGTGGAGCGGCTGCGCGGCCTGGGGGACGTCATTGACCTCGACGAGGTCCGCGACGTCTACCTGCCGCTCTCCCGCCTCCTGAACCTGTACGTGGGCGCCACCAGCAACCTCCGGGGCACCCTCAACACCTTCCTCGGCGACGCGGGCAACGGCCACGGCGCCCAGCAGGGCACCCCCTTCGTCATAGGGGTCGCCGGCTCGGTCGCCGTCGGCAAGTCCACCGTGGCCCGCCTGCTCCAGGCCCTGCTCGCCCGCTGGCCCGAGCACCCCCGGGTGGAGCTCGTCACCACCGACGGCTTCCTCTACCCGATGAAGGAGCTCCAGCGGCGCGGGCTGACCTCGCGCAAGGGCTTCCCGGAGTCCTACGACCGCCGCGCGCTCACCCGCTTCGTCGCCGACATCAAGGCCGGCAAGGACGAGGTCCGCGCCCCGGTCTACTCGCACCTGATCTACGACATCGTGCCCGGCGAGGAGCTCGTCGTACGCCGCCCGGACATCCTCATCGTCGAGGGCCTGAACGTCCTGCAGCCGGCCCTCCCCGGCAAGGACGGCCGCACCCGCGTCGGCCTCGCCGACTACTTCGACTTCAGCGTGTACGTGGACGCCCGGCCCGAGGACATCGAGGGCTGGTACCTCAACCGCTTCCGGAAGCTGCGCGCGACCGCCTTCCAGAACCCCTTTTCCTACTTCCGCAAGTACACCCAGGTCTCCGAGGAGGAGGCGATGGAGTACGCGCAGACCATGTGGCGGACCGTCAACAAGCCCAACCTGCTGGAGAACGTGGCCCCCACCCGCGGCCGGGCCACCCTGGTCGTGCGCAAGGGCCCCGACCACAAGGTGCAGAAGCTGAGCCTGCGCAAGCTCTGAGCGCCGCACTAGGGTGCGGGCATGCTGCATCTGCGGATGATCACTCCACCGGACCGGACGGACGCGGTGGTCGCGGCCATCGAGAAGACGGTCGGCACCACCCACCTGGCGGTGGTGCCCGGCGCGGCCCGCCGGCCCCCGGGCGACCTGGTCCTGTGCGACGTGGCGCGCGAGGCCGCCGACGAGCTGCTGCACGACCTGCAGGCGCTGGGACTCGAAGAGGACGGTTCGATCGCGGTCGAGGACATCGACCTCTCCCTGTCGAAGCGCGCCGACGAGGCGGAGGAGGAGGCGCCCGGCGAGGGCGCCGACGCCGTCCTGTGGCAGCAGCTGACCGGGGCGACGCACGAGGAGTCCACCCTCAGCTTCACCTACTGCGCGTTCATGGTCATCGCCACGATGATCGCGGCCTGCGGCGTGGTCCTCGACAACGCGATCCTGATCGTGGGCGCCATGGCCGTCGGCCCGGAGTTCGGCCCGCTGGCGGGCGTGTGCGCCGGCCTGGTGCAGCGCCGTCCGAGGCTGGCCGCACGCTCCCTGACCGCCCTGGTGGCCGGCTTCGCCGTCGCCATCGGCGCCACCACCCTCTTCAGCCTGGGGATGGACGCGATAGGGCAGTTCGAGGTGGGCATGCTGGAGAACCCGCGCCCGAACACCAGCTTCATCTGGCAGCCGGACCCCTTCTCCTTCGTCGTGGCGCTGCTCGCCGGCGCGGCCGGGGTGCTCTCGCTGACCTCGTCGAAGTCCGGGGCGCTGGTCGGAGTGGCGATCTCGGTGACCACCATCCCGGCGGGCGCCAACGCGGCCGTCGCCCTGAGCTACGGCGACTTCGGCCAGATGTGGGGCTCGGCGGAGCAGCTGATGCTGAACCTGGCCGGGATCGTCCTGGCGGGTGTGCTGACGCTGCTGTGCCAGAAGTTGCTGTGGCGCACCCGGCGCCGTCGCCGGAGCGGTCTGCCGAACGCCCGACCGGACCTGTGACGCGCTACGGCCCCGCCACCCGGATCGCGGGGGCGGGGCCGTAGACGCAGGCGCGGGGTGCGGGCGTGAAGCCCGCGGGCCCGTGGTGCGGGGGCGGCCGGCCGGGCGCCGGCCTGAGGGCGACCGCGAGCGGCCGAGCCCCGACGTGACGGTTCCGCGACTAGCCGAGCGCCGACTTGACGACGTCCGCGAGCCGGCCCGCGACCGCACGGGCCTGCTCGATGTCGGCGGCCTCCACCATCACCCGTACGAGCGGCTCCGTACCGGACGGACGCAGCAGCACCCGCCCGGTGGTGCCCAGTTCGCGTTCGGCCTCGGCCACCGCCGCGGCCAGTTCGCCGGAGGTGGTGACCCGGGACCTGTCCACGTCGGGCACGTTGACCAGCACCTGCGGCAGCCGCTGCATCACACCGGCCAGTTCCGCCAGGGGCTTGCCGGTGGCCGCGACCCGCGCCGCCAGCAGCAGCCCGGTCAGGGTGCCGTCCCCTGTGGTCGCGTGGTCGAGGATGATCACGTGGCCGGACTGCTCGCCGCCCAGCGCGTAGCCGTGCTCTTTCATCGACTCCAGGACGTACCGATCGCCGACGCCGGTCTGCACGACCTGGATGCCCTCGCCCTCCATGGCCAGCTTGAAGCCCAGGTTGGACATCACGGTGCCGACCACGGTGTTCTCCCGCAGTTGCCCGGCCTCGCGCATGGCCAGGGCCAGCACCGCGAGGATCTGGTCGCCATCGACCTCGGCGCCGGTGCCGTCCACCGCCAGGCAGCGGTCCGCGTCGCCGTCGTGCGCGATGCCGAGGTCGGCGCCGTGCTCGACCACGGCGGCCTTGAGCAGGCCGAGGTGGGTGGAGCCGCACCCGTCGTTGATGTTCAGCCCGTCGGGCTCGGCGCCGATGGTGATGATCTCCGCGCCGGCCCGGGCGAAGGCCTCGGGCGAGACGAAGGCGGCCGCGCCGTGCGCCTCGTCCAGGACGATCTTCAGGCCGTCGAGGCGGTTGGGGAGGACCGCGATCAGGTGGGCGACGTACTTGTCGAAGCCCTCGGAGTAGTCGGAGACCCGGCCGACACCCGATCCGGTGGGCCGGTCCCAGGGCGCGCCGGTGCGGTGCTCCTCGTAGACGGACTCGATCCGGTCCTCCAGCTCGTCGGCGAGCTTGTGGCCGCCGCGCGCGAAGAACTTGATGCCGTTGTCCGGCATGGCGTTGTGGCTGGCGGAGAGCATCACGCCGAGGTCGGCACCCAGCGCACCGGTGAGATACGCCACCGCCGGGGTGGGCAGCACACCGACGCGCAGGACGTCCACGCCGGCGCTGGCGAGGCCCGCCACGACCGCGGCCTCCAGGAATTCACCCGAGGCCCGGGGGTCCCTGCCGACCACGGCGGTGGCCCGGTGGCCCGCGAAGGTGCCCGCCTCCGCCAGTACGTGGGCAGCCGCCACGGAGAGGCCGAGCGCGAGCTCCGCCGTCAGATCCGCGTTGGCAACGCCGCGTACACCGTCCGTCCCGAAGAGTCGTCCCACTGTTGTCCTCCCGAGTTTGCGCATCGTTTGTGACCGCTTGTGACAGGTATTTGCCGCTTGTGGCGGTAAACGAACCGCCCCGGCAGCACAGAGAGTGCTGCCGGGGCGGTTTCGTTGCAGAACAGCAGGCGCAGATTAACGCTTGCTGTACTGCGGAGCCTTACGGGCCTTCTTGAGACCGGCCTTCTTGCGCTCGACCGCACGGTCGTCGCGGGAGAGGAAGCCGGCCTTCTTCAGCGCCGGGCGGTTGTTGTCGACGTCCGCCTCATTCAGCGCGCGGGCCACACCGAGGCGCAGGGCGCCGGCCTGGCCGGAGACGCCGCCACCCGAGATGCGGGCGATGATGTCGTAGCGGTTGTCGAGCTCGAGCAGCTTGAACGGCTCGTTGACTTCCTGCTGGTGCACCTTGTTGGGGAAGTAGTCCTCAAGGGTGCGACCGTTGATCTTCCACTTGCCGGTGCCCGGAACGATCCGGACGCGGGCGATGGCGTTCTTGCGGCGGCCCAGGCCGGCGGCCGGCTGGGGGTCGCCGAAGCGACCGGCAAGGGACTCGGAGGTGTAGTCGCCCTCGACTACGGCCTCGGACTCGCTGGTGTACTCCTCGACGTTGCCCTCGAACTCTTCGACGGGGGTCGTCTCGGCGGTGGTCTCGGCCACGATGCTCCTCAGAATTTTCTACGTCTTAGGGGGTGGCCGGAACTACTGCGCGACCTGGGTGATCTCGAACGGCACCGGCTGCTGGGCAGCGTGGGGGTGCTGGTCGCCCGAGTAGACCTTCAGCTTCGACAGCATCTGACGGCCCAGGGTGTTCTTGGGGAGCATGCCCTTGATGGCCTTCTCGACGGCCTTCTCCGGGTTGTTGGCCAGGAGGTCGTCGTAGCGCACCGAGCGGAGACCACCCGGGTAGCCGGAGTGGCGGTAGGCCATCTTCTGGGTCGCCTTGTTGCCGGACAGGTGAACCTTGTCGGCGTTGACGATGATGACGAAGTCGCCCATGTCCATGTGGGGGGCGTAAGTCGGCTTGTGCTTGCCCCGCAGGAGGGCAGCGGCCTGGGTCGCCAGACGGCCGAGGACAACGTCCTGGGCGTCGATGACGAGCCACTGGCGCGAGATGTCGCCGGGCTTGGGGCTGAACGTACGCACGCGTATGCCTTCGCTTCTTCAGTGGTGGGTCATCCCATAGGGCACAAGCCCCGCGGGAATGGTCCTGACAGGGTCACCACGGACGATCACGACAGCCCTCGTTCACATCGGGGACGCAACCCGTGTGAACCGCTGGTCATCGGTCCGGTGGACCGGCGTAAGGCCCTTTCACGTGAGAATGAGAAAGCCAATACGCATAACAAACCAGCAGAGTACCCAAGCAGACCCGTACGGGTCAAAACGCGGTCCGCGATGCCGATTCTGCTGGCGTCGCGGCGCACTCCGGTTCGGTCCTGGGTGGGGACCCCGCAGTTGTTACGGGTCCCAGAGTAACCCGACCGGAGCCCAGCGCACGACGCGCCAGCAGTGCCGCGAGCGCGCACAGCGTGAAACAGTCCTTGAACGCCCGCCGCTTGTGCTCCAGCTCCGACGGCCACGGGATCCCGGCCACCTGGGGCCCCAGCGCCACCCAGAACCAGGGCGAACGGGGCATCGAGCCCGGCCGCACCGCGGACGCCAGCAGCAGCGGCAGCACCACCAGCAGGTAGTGGTCGAAGGACGGCCGCGAGACCAGGAATGCGGCGAGCATCACCATGCAGGCCGTCTCCACCAGCCGCAGCTCGCCCCCGTCCCCGTCCGCGTCGGGCCGCCGCCACCGCGTCCAGGCCCCCCACAGACCGGTGCCTGCCCCCGCGAAGGCGACCAGCACCGCGAGCGGCTCGGGCACCCCCAGCCGCGGCAGCACCGCGATGGGCGAGGCATCCCAGGGCAGGGCGTAGGCGTCCTGCCCCTTGAGCAGGAAGGGCAGCGTCTTGGTGAAGAACAGCGACGGGCTCGGCATCATCAGCGCCCCGGCCAGCGAGATGCCCAGCGGCACCAGCACGGCCACGGCCAGCCCCCGCCACTGCCGGGCGAGCAGGAAGAGCAGCCCGATCGGCACCAGCATCGGCTTGCAGGCGATCGCCAGTCCGATCACCAGACCGGCCGCCCCCCAGTGCCGCCGGTGCGCGAGCAGCAGCGCCACCGGCAGGGCGGCCGCCGAGATGGCCGTCCAGTTGCCGATCAGCACGAGGTTCACATACGGCTTGTAGGCCAGCGCCAGGGCGGCGAACCCGCCGACCGCCAGGCGCGAGCGCAGCGGCACGCGCAGCAGCCGCAGGGCGGCCAGCCAGCCGGCGCCCAGCAGCGCCGACATCCCCACCGGCAGCACCCAGCGCAGCACGGTCTGCGGCAGCAGCGCCTCCGGGACCGCCATCAGCACGGCGCTCGGCAGGTACAGGAAGCGCTTGTCCTCGTACGGCGAACCGCCCGCGAGCAGGGTCTGCGCCGCCTTGACCACGAAGGCGTTGTCCGAGCCCCAGTTCGCCCGCAGGCTCGTGGAGACCGCGATCCCCAGCAGCACCGCGAGGCAAACGGTCTGGAGGAGGCGGGACGACGGCCTCAGCAGCCAGCCGATCAGGCGCTCCCCGGAGGCCGGGCCCCCGGACACCGGGTTGTCCCACTTCATGAGCCAGATGCCAGGCCGCAGGCCCACAACGCGTCTCCCTCACTCCGACCGAGGGGGCGGTCTCCCCCCTAGCGCTTGCGTTCGACTCTACGTTCGTCCCATACGGGTTCCCGAGTCTCCCGCACAACACCGTCCGAACCGAAGACCAGATAGCGGTCAAAAGTGCGCGCGAACCAGCGGTCGTGCGTGACGCACAGCACAGTCCCCTCGTACGCCTCCAGCCCGTCCTGGAGCGCCTCCGCCGACTCCAGGTCCAGGTTGTCCGTCGGCTCGTCCAGCAGCAGCGCAGTGGTGCCGGCGAGCTCCAGCAGCAGGATCTGGAAGCGCGCCTGCTGGCCGCCGGAAAGCTTCTCGAAGGGCTGGTCGCCCTGGCGCTCCAGCTCGTAACGGCGCAGGGCGCCCATCGCGGCGCCGAGCGGCTTCGCCGCCTCCGTCCACAGGATGTCGACGAGGGTGCGCCCGAAGAGCTCCGGGTGCGCGTGGGTCTGCGCGAAATGGCCGGGAACCACCCGTGCGCCCAGCTTCCAGGTGCCGGTGTGCTTGACGTCCTCACCGGCGAGCAGCCGCAGGAAGTGCGACTTGCCGGAGCCGTTGGAGCCGAGGACCGCGACCCGCTCCCCGTAGAAGACCTCCAGCGAGAACGGCTTCATCAGGCCGGTCAGCTCCAGGTTCTCCACCGTGAGCGCGCGCACCCCCGTACGCCCGCCCTTGAGCCTCATCCGGATGTCCTGCTCGCGCGGCGGCTCCGGCGGCGGGCCGGCCTCCTCGAACTTCTGGAAGCGGGTCTGCATCGCCCGGTAGCGCGAGGCCATGTCGGGGCTGGAGGCGGCCTGGTTGCGCAGCCGCAGCACCAGGGCCTTCAGCCGGGCGTGCTCCTCGTCCCAGCGGCGCTTGAGCTCCTCGAAGCGCGCGAAGCGCTCCTTGCGGGCCTCGTGGTACGTCCCGAAGCCGGCTCCGTGCACCCACACGTCGCTGCCCGTCGGGCTCGCCTCCAGGCTGACGATCTTCTCCGCGGCCTGGGTGAGCAGCTCCCGGTCGTGCGAGACGAACAGCACCGTCTTGCGGGTGGCCTTCAGCTGCTCCTCCAGCCACCGCTTGCCGGGGACGTCGAGGTAGTTGTCCGGCTCGTCGAGGAGGAGCACCTCCTCGGGCCCGCGCAGCAGCGCCTCCAGTACGAGCCGCTTCTGCTCACCGCCCGAGAGCGTGCGCACCTCGCGGTACTGGGCGCTGTCGTACGGGATGGCGAGGGCGGCCATGGTGCAGACGTCCCACAGGGTCTCCGCCTCGTAGCCCTGAACGTCGGCCCAGTCGCTGAGTGCCTGCGCGTACGCCATCTGGGCGGCCTCGTCGTCCACCGTGAGGATCAGGTGCTCGGCGCGGTCCACGGCCGCCGCGGCGGCGCGGATCCGAGGCTGCGACACCGACACCAGCAGGTCCCGCACGGTCGTCTCGTCCCGGACGGAACCCACGAACTGCGACATCACCCCGAGTCCGCCGCTGATGGCGACCCCGCCGCCGTGGGGCTGGAGCTCTCCGGAGATCAGCTTGAGCAGGGTCGTCTTGCCGGCGCCGTTCGCCCCTACCAGGGCCACCACCGAGCCCTCCCCCACGCGGAAGGAGACGTCGGGGAGCAGGACCCGCCCGTCGGGAAGGTAGTACTCCAGGTGGTTGGCTTCGAGATGTCCCATGCCGGGCATTGTCCCGGTCGGGCCGCGATCCGCCCAAACGGTTTCGGCGCCCCCTCAGCAGCAGCCGGCGCCCGGCAGGGTCCGCAGGTTGCGCGCCTCCTTGCTGCGGGCGGCCAGCAGCTCGTCGGCGGGGTAGCCGACCTCCTCCAGGGTCAGCCCGTGCGGCTTGACCACGTGCACCGAGGAGTCCCGCACGGCGGCGGCCAGCACCCTGCCGGGCCAGTCGACCGGCCGGTGGCCGTCGCCGACGTGCAGCAGGGCGCCCACCAGCGAGCGGACCATGTTGTGGCAGAAGGCGTCGGCCCGGACCGTCGCGGTGACGATCCCGTCCTCGGCGCGCTCCCAGCTGAGCTGCTGGAGCGTACGGATGGTCGTGGCGCCCTCGCGCTTCTTGCAGTACGCGGCGAAGTCGTGCTCGCCGAGCAGCGGGGCGGCGGCCTCGTTCATCGCGTCCACGTCGAGCGGCCACTGGTGCCACAGCACGTGGCCGCGGCGCAGCGGGTCGACACCCGCCCGGTGGTCGCCGACGCGGTAGGCGTAGCGCCGCCAGATGGCGGAGAAGCGCGCGTTGAAGCCCTCGGGGGCCTCGGCTGCCTTCCAGACGCGTACGTCCTGCGGCAGCCGTCCGGCGAGGCGGCGCAGCAGCTTGTCGTGGTGCTCGGCCCACACCTCTTCGCGTACGTCGAACTGCGCGACCTGCCCGCGCGCGTGCACGCCCGCGTCGGTACGGCCGGCCACGGTCAGCTCGACCGGGTCCGGGAGCCGCATCACGGTCTGCAGCGCGGACTCCAGTTCGCCCTGCACGGTCCGCAGCACGCGCTGCTTGGCCCAGCCGGAGAAGTCCTTGCCGTCGTAGCTCAGGTCCAGCCTGACCCGGACGTGTCCGGGCTCCACCTCGTCACTCACGTGACAGATCCTCTCAGAACGCAGAACGGGCCCGCCCCGGAAAGGGGGCGGGCCCGTTCAGAGCCGTTCAAGCAGACGAGATCCCGGAGGATCAGGCCTCCTTGGTCTCCTCGGCGGGCGTCTCGGTGGCGTCGGACTTGGCCTCCGCCTCCTTGACCGCGCGCTTGGTGGCGGCCTCGGCCTCACCGGTGGCCTGCTGGGCGACCGTAAGGGCCTCGACCAGCTCGATCACGGCCATCGGGGCGTTGTCGCCACGACGGTTGCCGATCTTGGTGATGCGCGTGTAACCACCGGGGCGGTTCTCGTAGCGCGGGGCGATCTCGGTGAACAGCGTGTGCACGATGCTCTTGTCCGTGATCGTCTGCAGCACCAGGCGACGGTTGTGGATGTCGCCCTTCTTGGCCTTGGTGACCAGACGCTCGGCGTAGGGACGCAGGCGACGGGCCTTGGCCTCGGTGGTGGTGATGCGGCCGTGCTCGAAGAGCGACTTCGCGAGGTTCGCGAGGAGGTGCTTCTCGTGCGCGGCGCTGCCGCCCAGACGGGCACCCTTTGCGGGACGCGGCATGGTGTTACTCCTTCATATCTGCACCGGCCGTGTCAGGTACCGGTGTCAGTTCCCCCGGGGCGGACGCCCCGGGAAAGTCCTGCTGTGCGAGCCGGGGCTCAGTACTGCTCGGTCTCGACGAAACCGGCGTCCGCGTCGTCGTCGGCGCCGAAGGCGTCGGCGGCGGCGGTCGGGTCGAATCCGGGCGGGCTGTCCTTGAGGGCCAGGCCCATGCCGGCCAGCTTCGCCTTGACCTCGTCGATCGACTTCGCGCCGAAGTTGCGGATGTCGAGCAGGTCGGCCTCGGAGCGGGCGACGAGCTCACCCACGGAGTGGATGCCCTCGCGCTTGAGGCAGTTGTACGAGCGGACCGTGAGCTCCAGCTCCTCGATCGGCAGCGCCAGGTCGGCGGCCAGGGCGGCGTCCGTGGGGGACGGGCCCATGTCGATGCCCTCGGCGTCGATGTTGAGCTCGCGCGCCAGACCGAACAGCTCGACCAGGGTCTTGCCGGCGGACGCCATGGCGTCGCGCGGGCGCATGGCCTGCTTGGTCTCGACGTCGACGATGAGCTTGTCGAAGTCGGTGCGCTGCTCGACTCGGGTCGCCTCGACCTTGTAGGTGACCTTGAGGACCGGGCTGTAGATGGAGTCGACCGGGATGCGGCCGATCTCCTGGCCCAGCTGCTTGTTCTGGACGGCGGAGACGTAGCCGCGACCGCGCTCGACGGTCAGCTCCATCTCCAGCTTGCCCTTGCCGTTGAGCGTGGCGAGGACCAGGTCCGGGTTGTGCACCTCGACACCGGCCGGGGGCGCGATGTCGGCAGCGGTGACCAGGCCGGGACCCTGCTTGCGCAGGTACATCACGACCGGCTCGTCGTGCTCCGAGGAGACGACCAGCTGCTTGATGTTGAGGATGATGTCGGTGACGTCTTCCTTGACACCCGGCACGGTGGTGAACTCGTGCAGGACGCCGTCCACGCGGATGCTGGTGACAGCGGCACCCGGGATCGAGGACAGGAGCGTGCGGCGCAGGGAGTTGCCGAGGGTGTAGCCGAAGCCCGGCTCCAGCGGCTCGATCACGAACCGCGAGCGGTACTCGTCGACGACCTCTTCGGTCAGCGAAGGACGCTGAGCGATAAGCATGTCTGTGTTCCTTCATTCGTGGACGCCCACTATTTGACGCCCGACGGGTGCAGCACGGGGCTGCGGACTACAAGGGTACGGGCGGTACGTCCCCCGAAGGGTTCGTACCGCCCGGACACTCAAGAACGCACAGGTGCGTCCGCTGCGCATACGCGGCGGCGCGGATCACCCCCGCGACGGCGGGGAGGGGCGCCGCCACGGATCAGACGCGGCGGCGCTTCGGCGGGCGGCAGCCGTTGTGCGGGGTGGGGGTGACGTCCTGGATCGAGCCGACCTCGAGGCCGGTGGCCTGGAGGGAGCGGATCGCGGTCTCGCGGCCGGAGCCCGGACCCTTGACGAAGACGTCGACCTTGCGCATGCCGTGCTCCTGCGCGCGGCGGGCGGCCGACTCGGCGGCCATCTGCGCGGCGAAGGGGGTGGACTTGCGCGAGCCCTTGAAGCCGACGTGGCCGGCGGAGGCCCAGGAGATCACGTTGCCCGCGGGGTCCGTGATCGAAACGATGGTGTTGTTGAACGTGCTCTTGATGTGGGCGTGCCCGTGAGCGACGTTCTTCTTTTCCTTGCGGCGCACCTTCTTGGCAGCGCCCTGACGACCCTTGGGGGGCATCTAAATCTCCTACGGGAGGTGGTCGGTCCTACAGCGCAAGACCGCTGAACAGGACTACTTCTTGCCCGGCTTCTTCTTACCGGCGATCGCGCGACGCGGGCCCTTGCGGGTACGCGCGTTCGTGCTGGTGCGCTGACCGTGCACCGGCAGGCCACGACGGTGGCGGATGCCCTGGTAGCACTGGATCTCGATCTTGCGGCGGATGTCGCCCTGGATCTCGCGGCGGAGGTCACCCTCGGTACGGAGGTTGGCGTCCACGTACTCGCGGATCTTGACGAGGTCCTCTTCGGCCAGGTCACGAACGCGGGTGTTCGGGTTCACGCCGGTGGAGGCGAGGATCTCCTTGGACCGGGTGCGCCCGATACCGAAGACGTAGGTGAGTGCGATCTCCACGCGCTTTTCGCGCGGGATGTCAACACCGGAAACGCGTGCCACAAATGGCTCCTGTGTGTTCGGGGGTCTTCCGCAGAACCGCTCCCGACCGCCGACCACCCTTGATGGATGGTGGTACGCCCGGGTCCCCGGCCCCCGCCGGAGGTACCGCCGGCCCCGTGCAGGGCTGGGCGGGTTCTGCGTATGTACGTTTTCTTACGTCGCGCGAAGAACTGCGGAAGGCAGGTCGGTCGGCGTGCGTCAGCCCTGGCGCTGCTTGTGGCGCAGGTTGTCGCAGATGACCATGACCCGACCGTGACGGCGGATCACCTTGCACTTGTCGCAGATCTTCTTGACGCTCGGCTTGACCTTCATGTTGGTGAGGTTCTCCGGGTCAGTGCCACCACCCGCACCGGGACGGACGCCCAGGCAGGAGTGAGGACAAGATCTACTTGTATCGGTAGACGATCCGGCCACGCGTCAGGTCGTACGGAGACAGCTCCACGACGACCCGGTCATCGGGAAGGATGCGGATGTAGTGCATGCGCATCTTGCCACTGATGTGCGCGAGGACTTTGTGACCGTTCTGGAGTTCCACCTTGAACATGGCGTTCGGGAGGGACTCGATCACGGTGCCCTCGATTTCGATGGCACCTTGCTTCTTGGCCACGCTTCGCCTTTCGAATCGGCTACCTTGATCGGCTCCGTGCGCCATGCGGGCATGGATGTGCACGACAGCCGACGAGTCAGTCTACGTCAGGGCATCCGGAAAGACGAATCCGGAAAGTTTGCCCCAGAGTCTAGATCATTAACCAGAGGGGTCTCCCGCGGGCCGCTAGGCCCCCGCGAGAGGATCCGGAGCCGTGGTGACCCCGTACTCCGCCAGCTTCGCCTTGCCGCAGTCCGGGCTGGTCAGGACGATGGGACCGGCCTCGGTCAGTGCGACGGAGTGCTCCCAGTGCGAGGACCAGGTGCCGTCCGTCGTGATGACCGTCCAGTCGTCGGCCAGGACCTCCGTCTGGGCGGTGCCCAGCGAGACCATGGGCTCGATGGCCAGGCAGACGCCCGGGGCCAGCTTGATCCCCTTGCCCCGCTTGCGCGAGACGTAGTTCAGCAGGTGGGGGTCCATGTGCATCTCGGACCCGATGCCGTGGCCGCCGTAGTCCTCGATGATCCCGAACTTGCCGAGGCTGTGCTCACCGGTGGCCGGCCGCGGCTGGCGCCTGATGTAGGTCTCGATCGCCTTCGAGATGTCGACCAGGCGGTTGCCGAGCTTCATGGCGGCGATGCCGGCCCACATCGACTCCTCGGTCACCCGGGAGAGCTCGACGAGCTCAGGGGCGTGCCCGGTGCCCACGAAGGCGGTGTAGGCCGCGTCCCCGTGCCAGCCGTCCACGATCGCACCGGCGTCGATCGAGATGATGTCGCCGTCCTTCAGGACCGTCTTGTCGTCCGGGATGCCGTGGACGACGACCTCGTTCACCGAGGTGCAGATGGTCGCGGGGAAACCGCCGTAGCCCAGGAAGTTCGACTTCGCGCCGGCGTCCGCGATCACCTTGCGCGCCACCATGTCCAGATCCCGCGTCGTGGCGCCCGGCACGGCCGCCTCACGGGTCGCCGCGTGGATGGCGGCGACGACCAGCCCTGCCTCGCGCATCTTCGCGATCTGCTCGGGGGTCTTGATCTGGACCATGGGGAACAGCCTTCCAGCTTCGGAGCGGGTTTTTTCAACAGTACGGCCGCGATGCCCTGGGGACACCGCGGCCGTACCTGCACAGCAAAGGGTGACTACTTCCGCAGCGCTTCCATCGCGCGCTTCGTCACGTCCGCGACCTCACCGAGGGCGGGGATCGTCACGAGCAGGCCCTGGGCCTTGTAGTAGTCGATGATCGGCTCGGTCTGCGTGTGGTAGACCTCCAGCCGGTTGCGCACCGTGTCCTCGGAGTCGTCGCCGCGCTGGTACAGCTCGCCGCCGCAGGCATCGCAGACGCCCTCGGCCTTCGCCGGGGCGTACGTGACGTGGAAGACGTGCGCCGAGTCGTTACGGCAGATCCGGCGTCCGGCGATGCGCTTGACGACCTCGTCCTCCTCGACCTCCAGGTCGAGGACCGCGTCGAGCTTCATGGTCGCGGCCCGGAGCATCTCGTCGAGGGCCACGGCCTGCGACACGTTGCGCGGGAATCCGTCGAGCAGGAAGCCGTTCGCGGCGTCGGGCTGCTCCATGCGGTCCCTGGCCATGGCGATGGTGACGGCGTCGGGAACCAGGTCGCCGGCGTCCATGTACGCCTTCGCCTGCTTGCCGAGCTCGGTGCCCTGGCTGATGTTGGCCCGGAACAGGTCGCCCGTGGAGATGTGCGGGATCGACAGGTTCTTGGCAAGGAACGCGGCCTGCGTACCCTTGCCCGCACCGGGCGGTCCGACGAGGACGATTCGCATCAGCGGAGGAACCCTTCGTAATTACGCTGCTGGAGCTGGCTCTCGATCTGCTTCACGGTTTCCAGACCCACACCCACGATGATCAGGATGCTCGTCCCGCCGAACGGGAAGTTCTGGTTCGCTCCGAAGCCGGCCAACGCCATCGTCGGCACAAGAGCGATCAGACCCAGGTACAGCGACCCCGGCCAGGTGATGCGGTTGAGTACATAGCTCAGGTACTCGGCGGTAGGTCGACCGGCGCGGATACCCGGGATGAACCCACCATACTTCTTCATGTTGTCTGCAACTTCCTCGGGGTTGAACGAGATCGCCACGTAGAAGAACGCGAAGAAGACGATCAGGAGGAAGTACGTCGCGATGTAGTACGGGTGGTCGCCCTTGACGAAGTGCTTCTGGATCCAGGTGGCCCAGCCGGCGGTCGAACCGCTGAACTGGACGATCAGCGCCGGGATGTAGAGCAGCGACGAGGCGAAGATGACGGGGATGACGCCCGCCTGGTTCACCTTGAGCGGGATGTAGGTGGAGGTCCCGCCGTAGGCACGGCGGCCGATCATGCGCTTCGCGTACTGGACCGGGATCCGGCGCTGCGCCTGTTCGACGAAGACCACCAGGGCCACCATCACCAGGCCGACCAGGATGACCACGCCGAACTCGACCCAGCCGTCCGCGATCTTGCCCTGGAGCTTGATGGCCCAGAGGGCGCCGATGAAGCCGGCGGCGATCGAGATGAACATGAGGATCGACATGCCGTTGCCGATGCCGCGGTCGGTGATGAGCTCACCGAGCCACATGACGACACAGGTGCCGGCGGTCATCGTGATGACCATGACGATCGTGGTGAAGATCGACCGGTCCGGAACGATCTCGCGGCCGACCGGGCAGCTCCCGAACAGGGCGCCCGTACGGGCGGTGGCGACGAGGCCGGTTCCCTGGAGGATCGCGAGGGCGACCGTCAAATAGCGCGTGTACTGAGTGATCCTCGCCGTGCCGGACTGTCCCTCTTTTTTGAGGTTCTCCAGCTTCGGGATGACCACGGTCAGCAGCTGCAGGATGATGCTCGCGGTGATGTACGGCATGATGCCGAGCGCAAAGATCGTGATCTGCAGCAGCGCACCGCCGCTGAACATGTTGACGAGGCCGAACAGTCCGTTGCTGTTGCCTGCCTGGTCGACACAGATCTGAACGTTCTTGTAGCTCACGCCGGGTACCGGGATATGGGACCCGAGCCGATACAGCACGATGATGCCGAGCGTGAAGAGCAGCTTCTTGCGCAGGTCGGGCGTCTTGAACGCCCGGGCGAACGCGGTGAGCACGGTGCCTCCTGCGACCCCCGCGCTACTGCGTCAGAGGTGACGGTCTGAGGGATCGACGAATACGTACAAGCAAAGGTGCAGGCCACCTTACCGGCGACTGCGCCCCCCGTGGAACGACCAACCGGGGATGCCCCATATGTGAGGCATCCCCGGTCGGGTTTCGAGCTATTCAGCCACTGGATTCGTCTTAGACGAGCTCAGTGACAGTGCCGCCCGCGGCAGCGATCTTCTCCTTGGCGGAGCCGGAGACGGCGTCAACCGAAACCTGCAGCGCCACGGAGATCTCGCCCTGGCCCAGGACCTTGACGAGGCTGTTCTTGCGAACCGCGCCCTTGGCGACCAGGTCGGCCACCGTGACCTCTCCACCCTCGGGGTAGAGAGCGCCGAGCTTGTCCAGGTTCACGACCTGGTACTCGGTGCGGAACGGGTTCTTGAAGCCCTTGAGCTTCGGGAGACGCATGTGGAGGGGCATCTGCCCGCCCTCGAAGCGCTCCGGGATCTGGTAACGGGCCTTCTGGCCCTTCGTACCACGACCGGCCGTCTTACCCTTCGACGCCTCACCACGACCGACACGGGTCTTCGCGGTCTTGGCGCCGGGGGCGGGACGGAGGTTGTGGGCCTTCAGCGGGCTGTTCTCAGCCATGATTAGTCAACCTCCTCAACCGTCACGAGGTGGCGGACGGTCTGCACCATTCCGCGGAACTCGGGGCGGTCCTCCTTGACGACCACGTCGTTCAGGCGCTTGAGCCCGAGCGAACGCAGAGTGTCACGGTGGTTCTGCTTGCTGCCGATGTACGACTTCGTCTGCGTGATCTTGAGGCGAGCCATTACGCACCCGCCCCGGCACGTGCACGAAGCAGGGCCGCGGGAGCGACGTCCTCGAGGGGCAGACCACGGCGAGCCGCGATCTCCTCGGGACGCTGCAGGCCCTTGAGGGCCGCCACGGTCGCGTGCACGATGTTGATCGCGTTGGACGAGCCGAGCGACTTCGACAGGATGTCGTGAACGCCGGCGCACTCCAGAACGGCGCGCACCGGGCCACCGGCGATAACACCGGTACCGGGAGAAGCCGGCTTCAGGAGCACGACGCCCGCGGCACGCTCGCCCGTGATCGGGTGAGGGATGGTGCCCTGGATGCGCGGAACCTTGAAGAAGCTCTTCTTGGCCTCCTCGACACCCTTGGCGATGGCCGCGGGAACTTCCTTGGCCTTGCCGTAACCGACACCTACAGTGCCGTCACCGTCGCCCACCACGACCAGCGCGGTGAAGCTGAAGCGGCGACCACCCTTGACAACCTTGGCGACGCGGTTGATCGCGACAACGCGCTCAACGTAAGCGGTCTTCTCGGCGGCAGGGCCACCGTCGCGACCCTTCCGGTCCCGCCGCTCGCCGCCACCGGCACCGCTTCCGCGGCGCTGGGGTCCAGCCATTGGATTACCTCTCTCTGTTACGTCCGTGAGTCCCGGAACCGGGGCTTAGAACTTCAGCCCGGCTTCGCGGGCGGCGTCAGCCAGAGCGGCAATGCGCCCGGCGTATCGGTTGCCACCGCGGTCGAACACGACGGTCTCGACACCCGCGGCCTTGGCACGCTCGGCGACGAGCGCGCCGACAGCCTGGGCCTGCGAGCTCTTGTCGCCTTCGCCACCGCGGATCGAAGCGTCCAGGGTCGACGCCGACGCCAGGGTGTGACCCTGGAGGTCGTCGATGACCTGAGCAACGATGTTGCGGTTGGAACGCGTCACGACGAGGCGCGGACGCTCCGCCGTACCCGAGACGTTCTTGCGGATGCGGATGTGGCGGCGAGCCTTGGCAGCGCGCTTGTACGCGTCGCCCTTGGCGATCTTCACACCGTATGCCATGGCTACTTACCAGCCTTTCCGACCTTGCGGCGGATGACTTCGCCGGCGTACTTGACACCCTTGGCCTTGTACGGGTCGGGCTTCCGCAGCTTGCGGATGTTGGCGGCGACCTCGCCGACCTTCTGCTTGTCGATGCCCTCGACCGAGAACTTGGTCGGCGACTCGACCTTGAAGGAGATGCCCTCGGGCGCCTCCACCAGGATCGGGTGGCTGTAGCCGAGCTGGAACTCCAGGTTGGAGCCCTTCGCGGCCACGCGGTAACCGACACCGCTGATCTCGAGAGCCTTGACGTACCCCGTGGTCACACCGGTGATCATGTTCGCCACCAGCGTGCGGGACAGGCCGTGCAGGGCCTTGTTCTGACGCTCGTCGTTCGGGCGGGTGACGTTCAGAACGCCGTCCTCGTCCTTGACGATTGCGATGGGCGCCTTAACGGTGTGCGCGAGGGAACCCTTGGGGCCCTTCACAGCAACCGTCTGGCCATCGATGGTGACGTCCACACCGGCGGGAACCTGGATGGGGAGCTTGCCGATTCGCGACATTGCTTTTCCTCCGTTCCCGACTACCAGACGTAGGCGAGGACTTCCCCACCTACGCCCTTCTTGCCTGCCTGCTGGCCGGTGAGGAGACCGTGGGACGTGGAGATGATCGCCACGCCCAGGCCGCCGAGCACCTTCGGCAGGTTGGTGGACTTCGCGTACACGCGCAGACCGGGCTTCGAGATCCGCTTGATGCCCGCAATGGAGCGCTCGCGGTTCGGCCCGAACTTCAGCTCGAGGACGAGGTTCTTGCCGACCTCGGCATCCTCGACCTTCCAGCCGGTGATGAAACCCTCCTGCTTGAGGATCTCTGCGATGTGCGACTTGATCTTGCTGTGCGGCATCACGACGGTGTCGTGGTACGCCGAGTTAGCGTTACGCAGACGCGTGAGCATGTCTGCGATCGGGTCAGTCATGGTCATGAAGTGGCCTTCGGCCTCTCTCGCCGGGGTTTCCTGTATGCGCCATCCCTCTCCCCACTCAGTGGCGGGACGGGTGCGGTGCGGGGACCTACGGCGTAGTAAGTCGTTATGGGCGGCGGACGCCCAACCACACAAGCCTAAGGCATGCGCGGCCGGGCACCCACCGTCCAGATGCTTACCGAGAGTGCCTGGTACTCCCCAAGTCCTTGCGGACGAGGGTGATTTACCAGGAGCTCTTGGTCACGCCCGGCAGCTCGCCACGGTGAGCCATCTCACGAAGGCACACGCGGCACAGGCCGAACTTGCGGTACACGGAGTGGGGGCGACCGCAGCGCTGGCAGCGGGTGTACGCACGCACACCGAACTTGGGCTTGCGGGCAGCCTTCGCGATGAGAGCCTTCTTCGCCATCTCGCTTACGCCTCCTTGAAGGGGAAGCCGAGGTGACGAAGGAGGGCACGGCCCTCGTCGTCGTTGGTCGCCGTGGTGACCACGGTGATGTCCATACCCCGGGTACGGTCGATCTTGTCCTGGTCGATCTCGTGGAACATGACCTGCTCCGTGAGACCGAAGGTGTAGTTGCCACGGCCGTCGAACTGCTTCGGCGACAGACCACGGAAGTCACGGATACGCGGCAGCGCGAGCGACAGCGTACGGTCCAGGAACTCCCACATGCGGTCACCACGGAGGGTGACGTGGCAGCCGATCGGCTGACCCTCGCGCAGCTTGAACTGCGCGATGGACTTGCGGGCCTTCGTGACGGCCGGCTTCTGACCGGTGATCGTCGTCAGGTCGCGGATGGCGCCGTCGATCAGCTTGGAGTCGCGGGCGGCGTCGCCCACACCCATGTTGACCACGATCTTCACGAGACCGGGGATCTGCATGACGTTCTCGTAGGAGAACTCCTCACGCAGCTTGCCGGCGATGTCCTCGCGGTACTTCGTCTTGAGACGCGGAGTGGTAGCCATCAGATGTCCTCACCCGTCCGCTTGGCAACGCGGATCTTGTTGCCCTCGTCGTCGAAGCGGAAACCGACGCGGGTAACGACCTTCTGGCCGTCCTTCTCCACGACCAGCTGAACGTTGCTGACGTGGATCGGCGCCTCGGTGATCACGATGCCACCGGTCTGCGAGCCACCAGCGGTCTGGCCGGCCTTGGTGTGCTTCTTGACCCGGTTGACACCCTCGACGAGGACGCGGTTCTCAGCGGGGAAGGCGACGATGACCTTGCCCTGCTTGCCCTTGTCCTTACCGGTGATGACCTGAACCAGGTCGCCCTTCTTGATCTTCATGCTTACAGCACCTCCGGCGCGAGCGAGATGATCTTCATGAACTTCTTCTCGCGCAGCTCACGGCCCACCGGGCCGAAGATACGGGTGCCGCGAGGGTCGCCGTCGTTCTTCAGAATGACGGCGGCGTTCTCGTCAAAGCGGATGTACGAGCCGTCCTGGCGGCGACGCTCCTTGACGGTGCGAACGATGACCGCCTTGACGACGTCACCCTTCTTCACGTTGCCACCGGGGATCGCGTCCTTGACGGTGGCGACGATGACGTCACCGATGCCCGCGTAGCGGCGACCGGAACCACCGAGAACACGGATGCAAAGGATTTCCTTCGCACCAGTGTTGTCGGCGATACGCAGTCGCGACTCCTGCTGGATCACGTGTATCTCCTGATTGTCTGCCGGTTCCCGGCGGGGGCTGTACTCCGGAGAGCGTCAGCCCCCACCGAGCCTGGCGGAACGAACCTGAGGGAAACCCCTCAGGTGCTTACTTGGCCTTCTCGAGGATCTCGACGATGCGCCAGCGCTTGCTCGCCGACAGCGGACGCGTCTCCATGATGAGGACGCGGTCGCCGACGCCGGCAGCGTTCTGCTCGTCGTGCGCCTTGAGCTTGTTCGTACGGCGGATGACCTTGCCGTACAGGGCGTGCTTGACGCGGTCCTCGACGGCGACGACGACGGTCTTGTCCATCTTGTCGCTGACGACCAGACCCTCACGGGTCTTGCGGAAACCGCGCTCGGTCTTGTTCTCAGTCACGTTGTTCTCGCTCATCAGGCGCTCTCCACCGTCTCGATACCGAGCTCACGCTCGTGCATCAGGGTGTAGATGCGAGCGATGTCCTTGCGGACGGACCTGAGCCGGCCGTTGTTCTCCAGCTGACCCGTGGCCGCCTGGAAGCGGAGCTTGAACAGCTCCTCCTTGGCCTCGCGCAGCTTGCCAACGAGCTCCTCGTTGCCGAGCTCGCGCAGCTCGGACGCCTTGGTTCCCGTCGCCATCACGACTCACCTGCCTCGCGCCGAACAATCCGGCACTTCATCGGAAGCTTGTGAGCAGCGCGGGTGAGCGCCTCACGAGCAATCTTCTCGTTCGGGTAGGACAGCTCGAACATGACCCGGCCCGGGTGCACGTTCGCGATCCACCACTCGGGAGAACCCTTACCGGAACCCATGCGGGTCTCGGCGGGCTTCTTCGTCAGCGGACGGTCCGGGTAGATGTTGATCCAGACCTTGCCGCCACGCTTGATGTGGCGGGTCATCGCGATACGAGCCGCCTCGATCTGGCGGTTCGTCACGTAGGCGGGGGTGAGCGCCTGGATGCCGTACTCGCCGAACGAGACCTCAGTACCGCCCTTGGCCATACCGCGGCGCTTGGGGTGGTGCTGCTTGCGGTGCTTGACCCTACGAGGGATCAGCATGTCGGTCAGGCCTCCGTTCCGGTGCTCTCGGCCGGAGCGGCGGCGGGAGCGTCGGCCTTGGGGGCCTCGGCACCAGCAGCCTGCTGCGGCTTGCGGCCACCACGGCCGCCGCGCTCGCCACCACGGCCACCACGGCCGGCGGGACGGTCGCCAGCGCCCTGCGCGCCACGGGCCGGGCGGTTACCCGCACGGGCCGCGGCGTTCTCGGCGCGAACCTCGGCGATGTTCTTGACGTCGCCCTTGTAGATCCAGACCTTCACACCGATACGGCCGAAGGTGGTCTTGGCCTCGAAGAAGCCGTAGTCCACGTTCGCGCGCAGCGTGTGCAGCGGCACACGACCCTCGCGGTAGAACTCGGAGCGGGACATCTCGGCGCCGCCGAGACGGCCGCCACACTGGATCTTGATGCCCTTGGCGCCGGCCTTCATCGTGCCCTGCATGCTCTTGCGCATGGCACGACGGAAGGAGACGCGGGAGGAAAGCTGCTCGGCAACGGCCTGGGCAACCAGCTGAGCGTCGAGCTCGGGGTTCTTGACCTCGAGGATGTTCAGCTGGACCTGCTTGCCCGTGAGCTTCTCGAGGTCACCGCGGATGCGGTCGGCCTCGGCGCCACGGCGGCCGATGACGATGCCCGGACGAGCGGTGTGGATGTCCACACGCACGCGGTCACGGGTGCGCTCGATCTCAACCTTCGAGATGCCGGCGCGCTCCATGCCGGACGTCATCATCCGACGGATGGCGACGTCTTCCTTGACGTAGTCCTTGTACAGCTTGTCGGCGTACCAACGCGACTTGAAGTCGGTGGTGATGCCGAGCCGGAACCCGTGCGGGTTTACCTTCTGGCCCATTACCGGGAACCTTCCTTGCTGCTGACGACCACGGTGATGTGGCTGGTCCGCTTGCGGATCCGGTAGGCACGGCCCTGCGCACGCGGACGGAACCGCTTCAGGGTCGGGCCCTCGTCCACGAACGCCTCGCTGATGACCAGCGTGGAGGCGTCCGGGTGGTTGTAGTTGTGTGCGGCGTTGGCAATGGCGCTGTCCAGCACCTTGCCGACCGGCACGCTCGCGGCCTGCGGGGCGAAACGCAGGACCGCCTGAGCCTCCGTGGCATCCATGCCACGGATAAGGTCCACCACTCGGCGGGCCTTCATGGGCGTGACGCGGATGTACCGCGCCTGGGCCCTGGCTTCCATGGTTGTCCCTTCGGTGTAAGTCATAGTCGTAACCACCCCGCCTTTAGCGGCGCTTCGACTTCCGGTCGTCCTTGACGTGGCCGCGGAAGGTGCGAGTCGGCGAGAACTCGCCGAGCTTGTGGCCGACCATCGACTCGGTGACGAACACCGGGACGTGGGTCTTGCCGTTGTGCACCGCGATGGTGTGACCCAGCATGCTGGGGATGATCATCGAGCGACGGGACCAGGTCTTGATGACGTTCTTGGTGCCGGCTTCGTTCTGGACGTCCACCTTCTTTACGAGGTGGTCGTCGACGAAGGGCCCCTTCTTGAGACTGCGCGGCATCTAAACCCGCTCCTAGCGCTTCTTGTTCGTCTTGCGGCGGCGGACGATGTACTTGCTCGAAGCCTTCTTCGGCGAGCGAGTACGACCCTCCTTCTGACCCCACGGGGAGACCGGGTGGCGACCACCACTGGTCTTGCCCTCACCACCACCGTGCGGGTGGTCAACCGGGTTCATCGCGACACCGCGGACGGACGGGCGAACGCCCTTCCAGCGCATGCGGCCAGCCTTGCCCCAGTTGATGTTCGACTGCTCGGCGTTGCCGACCTCGCCGACGGTGGCGCGGCAGCGCGCGTCGACCAGGCGGATCTCACCGGAAGGCATACGAAGGTGGGCCATCGTGCCCTCCTTCGCCAGCAGCTGCACGGAGGCACCCGCGGAACGGGCGAACTTGGCGCCACCACCGGGACGGAGCTCGATCGCGTGGATCGTGGTACCGACCGGGATGTTGCGGAGGGCCAGGTTGTTGCCGGGCTTGATGTCGGCCGTGGGGCCGTTCTCAATCCGGTCGCCCTGCTTCAGAGCCTTCGGCGCGATGATGTAGCGCTTCTCGCCGTCCGCGTAGTGCAGGAGCGCGATGCGCGCAGTGCGGTTGGGGTCGTACTCGATGTGCGCGACCTTGGCCGGCACGCCGTCCTTGTCGTGACGACGGAAGTCGATCACGCGGTAGGCGCGCTTGTGACCGCCACCCTGGTGGCGAACAGTGATCCGACCGGTGTTGTTACGGCCGCCCTTGCTGTGCAGCGGGCGAACCAGCGACTTCTCCGGCGTGGACCGCGTGATCTCGACAAAGTCGGCGACGCTGGAGCCACGACGGCCCGGGGTCGTCGGCTTGTACTTGCGGATACCCATTTCTCAGTCCTCGTCCGATTCCGGACGACTCAGGACTCCGTTAGGAGCCCTGGCCGCCGAAGATGTCGATTCGGTCGCCCTCAGCGAGGGTCACGATGGCGCGCTTGGTGTTCGCACGCTTGCCGAAACCGGTCTTGGTGCGCTTGCGCTTACCCTGACGGTTGATCGTGTTGACCCCGGTGACCTTGACCGAGAAGACCGCCTCGACGGCCTGCTTGATCTGGGTCTTGTTGGCGCCGGGCGCGACGATGAACGTGTACTTGTTCTCGTCCAGCAGCGCGTAGCTCTTCTCCGAGACAACCGGCTTGATCAGCAGGTCGCGCGGGTCAGTGAAGGTCTTGCTGGTAACGGTCGCCTCAGACATCAGGCGTCGCTCCCTTCGGTCTCATCGGCCTTGGGGCCAGACACGAAGGACTCGAAAGCGGCCTGGGTGAAGACCACGTCGTCAGAGACGATCACGTCGTACGTGTTCAGCTGGCCCGGCTCCAGGATGTGGACCTGGGGCAGGTTGCGGGCGGACAGCCACGCGGCCTCGTCGGCGCGCTCGACGACCAGGAGCAGGTTCTTGCGCTCCGAGATCTTGCCGAACAGCGTCTTGGCGGCCTTCGTGGAGGCGGCACCCTCGACCACGCCGGTGACGACGTGGATGCGGGAGTGACGCGCACGGTCCGAGAGGGCACCGCGGAGGGCGGCGGCCTTCATCTTCTTCGGGGTCCGCTGGGAGTAGTCACGCGGCTGCGGGCCGTGGACGACGCCACCGCCGACGAACTGCGGCGCACGGGTGGAACCCTGACGCGCGCGGCCGGTGCCCTTCTGGCGGTAAGGCTTGCGGCCACCACCACGGACTTCGCCACGACGCTTGGTCTTGTGCGTGCCCTGACGGGCAGCAGCCAGCTGGGCGACAACGACCTGGTGGATCAGCGGAACGCTGGTCTTCGCGTCGAAGATCTCCGCGGGGAGCTCGACGGTACCGGCCTTGTCGCCTGCCGGCGAAAGGATGTCAATGGTGCTCATTACCTCAAGCCCCCTTGGCCGCGGTACGGACCAGGACGAGGCCGCCGTTCGGACCGGGGACTGCGCCCTTGATGAGGAGCAGACCCTTCTCCGCGTCAACCGCGTGGATGGTCAGGTTCTGGGTGGTGACGCGCTCGTTACCCATACGACCGGCCATGCGCATGCCCTTGAAGACACGCCCAGGGGTGGCGCAGCCACCGATCGAACCGGGGGAGCGGTGCTTGCGCTGCACACCGTGACCGGCGCCGAGGCCCCGGAAGTTGTGCCGCTTCATGACACCGGCGAAGCCCTTGCCCTTGCTGTTGCCCGTGACGTCAACCTTGACGCCGGACTCGAACACCTCAGCAGTGATCTCCTGGCCGAGCGTGTACTCGCTGGCGTCGGAGGTGCGGAGCTCCACCAGGTGGCGGCGGGGGGTCACGTCGGCCTTGGCGAAGTGGCCCTTGAGGGGCTTGTTCACCTTGCGCGGGTCGATCTCGCCGAAGGCGATCTGGACCGACTCGTAGCCGTCGATGTCGTTCGTACGGACCTGGGTAACGACGCAGGGTCCGGCCTTGACCACGGTGACCGGGACGACACGGTTGTTCTCGTCCCAGACCTGGGTCATGCCGAGCTTCTCGCCCAGGACGCCCTTGATCTGCTTTGCCATCTTCTCGACGCCTCTCAGAGCTTGATCTCGATGTCAACGCCGGCCGGAAGGTCCAGGCGCATCAGCGAGTCAACGGTCTTGGGGGTCGGGTCGAGGATGTCGATCAGGCGCTTGTGCGTGCGCATCTCGAAGTGCTCGCGCGAGTCCTTGTACTTGTGCGGCGACTTGATGACGCAGTACACGTTCTTCTCAGTGGGCAGCGGCACCGGGCCCGCGACCGACGCACCAGTGCGCGTCACCGTCTCGACGATCTTCTTCGCCGAGGAGTCGATGACCTCGTGGTCGTAGGCCTTGAGCCGGATGCGGATCTTCTGTCCCGCCATGGCTACTCCGTAGTCCTGTCTGTATGTGGAACGCTCTGGCCCTCGATCGGCTGCGGGACGGATCCCACTGCCTCTCCTCCGACCCACGCGGTCGGGTGTGTCGCACTCCCTCTACAGAAAATTCCCATACGGAAACTCCCTCTCCAAGGGGGTGCGGTCCCAAGACCGCGCTGCGGGGGAGAAACACCCACCGAGCGCCTGGTGACCACCGTGCTGACACTTCCCAGAAGATTCCCGTACGTCCGTCCCCATTGCTGCCCCGAGAGGCAGATTAAGGACGACGAGTACTGTGGGACTTGCTTCCGGTCCTCCCGGCGGGAGGCGCGCAGCATCGGCACTCAACCGAGCAACTTGAGTAGTCTGCCATACGAGGCACGTACTGCGCCAATCGGGCCGAAGACAATACCCCGCCACGCTGCGTGGTCAAACCCCGCCGCGGGTACCCCTGCGCGGGGTGATTCCCCCGGTCAGGACGGGGGGACCGTCCCGCACCCTCCGCCTGTTGCCCGCGCTGCCGGCGTACGGTGCCTGGCGGGCCCGGTGGATGCCGGACCGGCCGACGCGTCCTTCGGTAGCTGCGGGTGCAGGTAGCTGTCGGCCGCCTCGCATGTCACGTCAACCACTCCGAGGGGTACTCGCTACGGCCGAGAGGCCCCGCACCGTGCGGCGCGGGGCCTCTCGGCCACGGATGGAGTGATTAGTCGCGTCGCCAGATCACGAAATCGTATTCCGGGACGTGCCGGTCGACGTGCCAGCCGGCCGGCGCCCTTCGCCAGCTGTCGGCCGGCGGGGCCGCGTCGTCGAAGAGGGCGAGCACGGCCACGTCGGCCTCGGTGGGCGGCTCCTCGTTCACGATCAGGGCACGGGTCCAGACCCGGCCGTCGAGCACCTCGTAGCCCAGGGTCGCCCGGGTCTCCCAGCGGAAGGCCCGGTCCATCACCAGCTGGTCGCCGGGGCGCAAGCCCGCCGTCTTGAGGAAGCCGGTGCCGTCGGCGTAGCGCCCGTCGTGGTTCGGCCGACTGACGTTGTCGGTGATCGCCACGGCCCCCCAACCGGCGAAGACCGCCAGCGCCACCGCGAACGCACCGGTCGCGAGGGCGATCCGGTGGCTGCCTCCCAGCAGGCGCAGTGCCAGCAGGACGATGAACACGATCAGGGCGACCACGGTGGTGCGCCCCGCGTGGAAGTGCTTCCAGTCCTCCGTCCCCAGGCTGGAGAGGAAGGTCGCGTCGGGCAGGCCCCACAGGACGAAATAGGACTTGGCCCACTGGTGCTGGGCCATGTGGAGCAGCACTGCCGTGAACGCCCCGGTCACGGCCACGGTTGCGGCGCCGAGGACCGCGATCTTCTTCCAGCTGCGTACGTGGTAGAGCACCGCCACCGCGACCACCACGTACACCGCGACCAGCGGGGACAGGTAGCGGGCGTAGGTGATGGTGTCGATCCGGTGGTCGTTGGGAAGGCCGGCCGCCGCCGCCAGCGCGATGCCGCCGAGGAGCGCGACCATCACGAAGGCCACCACCCGGCTGGCCCGGCTGAAGCGCGAGCTGAACACGACGAGCACGCAGACGACCAGAGTCAGCGCGCCCAGCCCCCAGGTGCTGGTCAGGAAGTACCAGATGTGCCCTACCATGCGCATGATGGTGCGCCGCAGCAGGCGGGTGTTCCCAAGGGTCTGGAAGACGGCGTTGCCGACCTCGCTCGGCTTCGCTCCGTCGATCCTGGACATCAGCCAGCTGGTCATCAGCCGCTTGGTGACGAACATGAGGGCCAGCACGGCCAGGCCGAGCACGGAGGCGATCCGCGGTGCCCAGTTGAAGACCAGTGCCACCAGCAGGACCAACCCGGTGAGCGCGATGATCACGCCGCCGCGGTCATGGGTGAGCAGGCAGTAGCCGGCCGCGAAGGCGCCCAGCAGGCCGAACCAGGTCCGGCGGCGGCGGCCGCCTTCCGACAGCAGGCCGTGCAGGCCGATCAGCCACGCCAGCACGAGGCCCGGCAGCGGGGTGTCGGCCATCCCGAACTGCGAGTAGAAGACCACTGGCGGTAGCAGCACCACGGCGCACGCGGCGACGTACGACACCGCCCGGGAGACGTCCAGCCTGCGCAGCGCCCAGTACGCGAGGGGCAGCACCAGGCAGCTGAGCAGGGCGTTGATGCCCAGCATCAGGTGGTAGGCGAAGACCGGGTCGTCGGTGATGCGCAGGGCGGGCGAGATGAGCAGCGAGTAGCCGGCCGGAAGAACCTGGTCACTGGGGATCTCGGTGGTCGACCGGCCGGCGAGCATCCTGGCCATCACCAGGTACATGGGCTCGTCGGGGTTGACCGTCGGGTAGTCCAGCTTCCTGACCAGCGACAGCCGGAACAGCATGCTGAGCACGTAGCCGACGGCCAGCGCCAGCGGCACCACCCACCGGGCGTGCCACCACATCGCCGGAGTACGGCTGTCCGCCGGCAGATCTCCTGTGGTCCGCTCCGTCTCGGGATCGACAGTCGGGTCGTGGGCCAGTCGCGTCATGAGAAGTCAGACTTCCGTGAGATGTCCGTCGAGTTGCGGTGTGGTGGTGCGGCGCGGCACGGCACCGCGCAAGGTCAGCAGCATCGCGACGGCGGTGGCCAGCGAACCGATCGCGTAGGCGAGGCCCACGCGCAGCGCGATGTCCCCGGGTACCAGCGTGATGCCGAGCAGTACCGCGGTGCCGAACACCCAGCAGGCCAGCTGGGCGCGGTGCTTGTGGAGCACCATCTGGGCCTGGCCGAGCACCATCGCCAGCATGTAACAGGTCGTCCCGACGGCGAACCACAGAAAGTCGACGCGGCCGAGCTGGCCGGTCACGGCGCGGAACAGGACCTCGATCAGCCACGGCCCGAGCAGCACGGCGGGCACGCCGCCGACGACGCCGAGCCCGAGCACCACCAGGCAGGCCTTGCGGAGCATCCGGGCGAAGCCCTGGTGGTCTCCGCCGGCCACCACGGTGGACAGGCCGGAGAGCAGCGAAGCCTGCAGCGAGCCGAAGACGAACAGCGGTATCCGGGCCAGCACCAGGGCGCTGAGCAGGGCCGAGATCAAGGCGGTGCGGGTCGGTTCGAGCAGCTGGGTGCTCATCACCGCCGCGTTGACCACCACCTGCGCCAGCAGGGTGGAGGCGGTCAGCGGCCCGAGGCCGCGGACCAGCTTTCGGGTGGGGAACACGCCGCCGGGCCGCGCCGCGCGCAGCGTCGGAGCCAGCGTGACCAGCAGGGCGATGAACGGCGCCACGACGAGGAGCAAGCCGAAGGCGAGCGCCGAGTGCAACCCGGCAACGGCGCAGGCGAAGGCCAGCACGATCCGCAGGCCGCCGTCGACCGCGAGCTGGGAGCCGTAGGCGGTGAAGCGGCCGACGCCGGCCAGGATGCCCCGCGTGAGATAGCACAGGGCCATCCCGGTGAAGGCGCCACCGAGCACGGCGACCATCTGGAGGTCACCGTGGAAGAGCCGGTCGGCGATGGGCCGGGCGAAGACGGCGAGCGCCCCGAGTACCGCGCCGAGGATGCCCCCGGTCAGCAGCCCCGCCTTCCGGAGTACCGGCGCGGCGCCCTCACCGCGCACCACGCGGGCGGCGACGATCCGGGTGAGCTCCTGCTCGATCGGGAAGAACAGGCCGATCCCGACGGACATCACCAGGGTCCACAGCACCGAGACGCTGGCCTTCTCGGCCTCGGAGAGGCTGTGCCCGGCCACCGCGAGGTGAATGTAGGAGGCGGCGCCGAGTACGGCGGTGCCCCCCGCGACCATGGCGGTCCCGGGGGGCAGGGCTTTGAGCAACTTCGCTATCGGGTTCATCCAGTGGCTTTCATCGGCCGCACGCTCAGCGCGTGGCGTGGCGGAGCATGGCGCTGACACCAGCCCGGCCGGCGTGCTTCACAGCGCCGGGCAGCAGGGTGACCGCGTGCAGCCGGGAGGAGAGGTGCAGTCGGGAGACCTTGGCCGCACGCGACCAGCCGTGCCGGTCCAGGCGGTCGGCGGTCTCCACGAAGAAGCGCTTTGCCTCCTCGAAGCGGTGGCCGGTGTAAGCCTTGGCGGAGGACTCGCTACCGGCATGCCGGCGGTAGCTGAAACAGACCTCCGGCGTGGTGGCCAGGCTCTCCCCCGCCACCAGCAGGTCGACGACCAGGGCGAGGTCCTGGATCACGCCCAGGTCGGCGCGGAAGCCGAAGCGCTTGACGGCCTCGGTGCGCCAACAGATCGACGGGAAGTACAGCCAGTTGCCGCGCAGCACGCTGACGGCCAGCTCCTCGCCGCCGAGCAGGGCCCGGCCGGGGCCCTTGGGGGAGTACAGCTTGCGCTTGGTCCGGTCGACCAGGGTGTCGTACTCCCGGCCGTCGGTGCCGATCACCAGGACGCCCGGCTGGATCATCGCGGCGGTCGGCTCGCGGTCGGCCGCAGCCCGGACCACCTGCAGGTAGTTCGGGTGCATGAGGTCGTCGCAGCCCATGAGTACCAGGTACTCGTACTCGGCGAGCTCGGCGCAGCGGTTGAAGTTGCCGGTCACCCCGAGGTTGCGCTCGTTGCGGAAGTAGCGGACGCGGGCGTCCGCCAGCGCCTCGAACCACTCGGGGACGCCCGGCTCGCGGCCGTCGTCGACGACGGTGAGGCGCCAGTCGTCGCCGTCCTGGGCAAGGACGCTGCGAACGGCGTCTTGCATCAGCGCGACGTCTCCGTAGTACGGCAGAAGGATCTCAAAACGCGACATGCTCTCCGCCTATGCCTTGGTCAGCTCGCGGGCGACCAGCTCGGCAGTGCGCTGCTGGAAGGCGGCGTACGCCGGGGTGCCGGGCGTGAACGTCTTGAGCTCACCGGGCATCCGGCGGATCATCGCGAGCAGCAGCACGAGGCCGGCTCGGGTGAGGTAGACCATCGCCCTGAACGGCGAGGCGCTCGGCCGGCCGGTGGTCCGTTCGCGCATCGCCACGGGGATCTGGCGCACGGTGAAGCCGGAGCGGGCGGCGCCGACCATGGACTCGATGGTGTCCCCGAGGTATTCCACGGGGTACCAGCGGGCGAAGAACTCTATGAGTGGCCGGTTGCAGGCACGGAAGCCCGAGGTGGTGTCGGTGAGCTTGGTCCGGGTGATCCGCGACAGCACCACGGACAGCAGCGACATCGCCCATTTGCGCGGTCCGCGCACCGTGTAATCGCCGTCGCCGGCGAACCGGGCGCCTATGACGAGGTCGGCGTCGCCGACGGCGAGGCGCTCCAGCAGCGCCGGCACGTAGGCGGGATCGTGCTGACCGTCGGCGTCCACCTGGATCGCCACGTCGTAGCCGTGCTGCTGCGCGTAGCGGTAGCCGAGCCGCATCGCGCCCCCGACACCGAGGTTGAAGGGCAGCTGGGCGACGGCGGAGCCGGCTGCCCGGGCCACCTCGGCGGTGTTGTCCGCCGAGCCGTCATCGACCACGAGGGTGTCTACGTAGGGCAGTTGCTGCTGGATCTCGCGCAGGACGGAGGGCAGTCCGTCCTCCTCGTTCCAGGCGGGAAGAATGATCAGAACGCGACGACCGTCGTTCACGACTTCACCTGTGCCTCAGGGGCGCCGGAATCCTCCGCGCGCGGCGACGTATTGGGGTAACCGCCCTGCTGGACGAGGTGCGCGCGGATCAGCGCGACGTCCTCCGCCAGGGTGCGGGTCTCCGCCTCCAGCCGACTGGTCTCCCAGCTGAGGTGCAAACTCACCAGCAGGACCAGGACGAACCCGACGAAAAGCACCAGGCTCACGCCGGATGCCACGCCCAGGCTCCTTGCCACCGGGTCCAGCACGTGGGGGACGAACCCGAGCGGGGCGACCAGCAATCCGATCGCGAGCCATATCGCCGCGTACTTCTCCCGTAGTTGCTGGCGGCGCAGCAGCTCAAGGATGTACCCCAGCACCAGAAGACCGGTGATGGAGGTCAGAACGGAGAGTCGCACAGCGGACGGCGCCTTTCGCGCGAAGGGGCCAACATCTTTATAGGAGAAGCATATGGCACGGCGCATGACGTCAACGGGGCCCGAAAGGCTGCCTCCCGGGCCCCGGCAACGTCGCGCGTGTGTAAGCGATCAGCCTCGACGGCTCACTTCGTGGAGGGGAGTCTCAGCAGCTCAGCGAAGGCCGGACGGGTGAGCGCCTCGGCGAGCTGCGCCCGCCAGTCGGGCAGCGGTTCCAGCCCGGCGGCCGACCAGCCGTCGTGAGCAAGGACACTGAAGGCCGGGCGCACGGCGGGGCGGACGAACGCCGCGGAGGTGGTCGGGCGGATCCGCTCGGGGTCCAGCCCGCTCAGCCGGTAGGTCTCGCGGGCCAGGCCCAGCCAGGTCGTCCGGCCGCTCGCGGTGCCGTGGTAGACACCGCCGGGGGCGCGGCCGTCGAGGGCGGCGCGGCCGAGCTCCACCAGGCGGCGGGCGAGCGCGTACGACCAGGTGGGCTGGCCGTGCTGGTCGTCGACGACGTCCAGGGTGTCGCGCTGGGCGGCCAGCTTCAGCATGGTGGCGACGAAGTTCGGGCCGTGCTCGCCGTACAGCCAGGCGGTGCGGACCACGAAGCCGTCCTGCGGCAGCAGTTCGGCGACGGCCAGCTCGCCGGCCAGCTTGGAGCGGCCGTAGGCGTTGACCGGGCCCGTGGCGGCGTCCTCGCGGTACGGCTGCGCGGCGTCGCCGGGCAGCACGTAGTCGGTGGAGACGTGCAGCAGGCGTGCGCCGGCCGCGGCGCAGGCCCCGGCCAGGACGCGGACGCCGGTGCCGTTGACGGCGGTGGCGGCCTCCTCGGCGCTCTCCGCCCCGTCCACGTCGGTCCAGGCGGCGCAGTTGACGACGACGGCGGCGCCCTGGACGGCGGCGCGGACCGCCGCGGGGTCGGTGATGTCGAGGTCGGCGCGGCGCAGACCCACGGCGTCGATGCCGGCGTCCTTCAGGACGGCCAGGACGTCCTGGCCGAGCATCCCGGCGGCGCCGGTCACGAGCCAGCGCGTGGCCCCGGAGTCGGCGCTCACTTCTGCAGCGCCGCCTTCGCCTTCAGCGGCTCCCACCAGGCACGGTTGTGCCGGTACCAGTCGATGGTGGCCTTGATGCCGTCCTCGAAGGTGACCTGCGGGGCGTAGCCGAGCTCGGAGCCGATCTTGCTGATGTCGATGGAGTAGCGCAGGTCGTGGCCCTTGCGGTCCTCCACCTGCTCGACCATGTCCCAGCCCAGGCCCGCGGCTTCCAGCAGGACGCCGGTGAGCTCCTTGTTGGTGAGCTCGGTGCCGCCGCCGATGTTGTAGACCTCGCCGGCGCGGCCCTTGCGCATCGCCAGGTCGATGCCGCGGCAGTGGTCGGACACGTGCAGCCAGTCGCGCACGTTGCCGCCGTTGCCGTACAGCGGGACCTTCTTGCCGTCCATCAGGTTGGAGACGAACAGCGGGATGACCTTCTCCGGGAACTGGTAGTGCCCGTAGTTGTTGGAGCAGCGCGTGACCACCACGTCCATGCCGTGGGTGCGGCTGTAGGCCAGCGCCAGCAGGTCGGAGGACGCCTTGGACGCGGAGTAGGGGGAGTTCGGCACCAGCGGCCACTCCTCCGTCCAGGAGCCCTCGCTGATCGAGCCGTAGACCTCGTCGGTGGAGATGTGGACGAAGCGGCCGACCCCGTGCTTGCGGGCGGCGTCCAGCAGGACCTGGGTGCCCACGACGTTGGTCATGACGAAGGGGCCGGCGCCGGCGATCGAGCGGTCCACGTGGGACTCGGCGGCGAAGTGCACGACCACGTCGTGACCGGCCATCACCTGGTCGACGGCGTCGGCGTCGCAGATGTCGCCCTTGACGAAGGTGTATCCGGGGTGGTCTGCGACCGGTGCGAGGTTGGCTTCGACGCCCGAGTAGGTCAGCTTGTCGAAGACGGTGATCCTCGCCGAGGCATCTGCGCCGAGCTGCTGGCGGACGAATTCTGAACCGATGAAGCCGGCGCCGCCGGTCACGAGGATGCGCATAATACGAAGAGTCTAGCGGGCTGCCGAACGTCACATGCCCTGAGCTCGGCTCCCCCGCGCCCTCTCGCATAGGGTTCTCCCCATGCGTGGAATCCTCTTGGCCGGTGGCACCGGATCACGACTCTGGCCGCTGACCCGGGCAGTCTCGAAGCAGCTGCTGCCCGTCTTCGACAAGCCGATGATCTACTACCCCCTCTCCACCCTGGTGATGGCGGGCATCAGCGAGATCCTGATCATCACCACCCCGGACGACCGCGACCAGTTCGAGCGACTGCTCGGCGACGGCTCGCAGTTCGGCCTGCGGCTGGAGTACGCCGTCCAGGAGCGCCCCGAAGGCATCGCCCAGGCCTTCGTCCTCGGCGCCGACTTCATCGGTGACGACTCCGTGGCCCTGATCCTCGGCGACAACATCTTCCACGGCAGCGGCCTCGGCACGCGCCTGGCCCAGCACACCGGTTCCAAGGGCGGCCGGGTCTTCGCGTACCCGGTGGCGGACCCGACGGCGTACGGCGTGGTGGAGTTCGACGAGAAGGGCCAGGCCATCTCCATCGAGGAGAAGCCGGCCGAGCCCAAGTCCCGCTACGCGGTGCCGGGTCTGTACTTCTACGACAACCAGGTCGTGGAGATAGCCCGCGGGCTGAAGCCCAGCGCCCGCGGCGAGCTGGAGATCACGGCCGTCAACGACGCCTACCTCCAGGCCGGCGAACTGAACGTCACCATCCTCGACCGCGGCACCGCGTGGCTGGACACCGGGACCTTCGTCTCGATGGTGCAGGCCTCGGAGTTCGTCCGCGTCATAGAGGAACGCCAGGGCTTCAAGATCGGCTGCGTCGAGGAGGCCGCCTGGCGGGCCGGCCTGATCGATTCCGCGCAGCTGCGCGCGCTGGCCGAGCCCCTCACCAAGAGCGGCTACGGCGACTACCTGCTGACCCTGCTCGACGAGGAGAGCGCCCGGTGAAGTTCCGTGAGCTCTCCATCGAGGGCGCCTTCGAGGTCACCCCGCAGCTGCACGGCGACCCGCGCGGCTTGTTCACCGAGTGGTACCGCTTCGACAAGCTGTCCGAGGTCGTCGGCCACCCGCTGAACCTGGCGCAGGCGAACCTCTCGGTCTCCTCCGCGGGCGTGGTCCGCGGCATCCACTTCGCCGACGTCCCGCGCGGCCAGGCCAAGTACGTGAGCTGCGTACGCGGCGCCGTCCTCGACGTCATCGTCGACCTGCGGGTCGGCTCCCCCACCTTCGGCACGTGGGAGGGCGTCCGCCTCGACGACACCGACCGCCGCGCGGTCTACATCCCCGAGGGCTTGGGCCACGGCTTCTGCGCGCTGAGCGACGACGCCACGCTCTCCTACCTGTGTTCGGAGACGTACAACCCGACGGGTGAGCACTCGGTGCACCCGCTCGACGCCGACCTGGCCATCGAGTGGCCGGCGGACGTCCCGCTGCTGTCCGCCCGCGACGAGGCCGCGCCCTCGCTGGCCGACGCCATCGCGTCGGGGCTGCTCCCCGACTACGCCGCCTGCAAGGAATTCACCGAGTCCCTCCGCGTGAGCTGAGCCGCACCGCCCCGACGACAGGAGGGCCGCACCCGCGGGGGTGCGGCCCTCCTGTCGTCGCGTCGCGCCGCAGGCAGGCAGGCAACCAGGCAGGGCCATCCCACGCCGAAGGGCCCCGCCCCACCGCCGGAGCGGTGGGACGGGGCCCTTCAGTGCAACTGGGTGCCCGGTGACCGGGCCACCAGGTCAGAGCACGAAATTACTTCGTGATCTTGGTGACCTGGCCGGCGCCCACGGTACGACCACCCTCACGGATGGCGAACTTCAGGCCCTCCTCCATGGCGACCGGCTGGATCAGCGCGACCGACATCTCGGTGTTGTCGCCCGGCATGACCATCTCCGTGCCGGCCGGCAGGGTGACGACACCCGTGACGTCCGTGGTACGGAAGTAGAACTGCGGACGGTAGTTGTTGAAGAAGGGGGTGTGACGGCCACCCTCGTCCTTCGACAGGATGTAGGCCTGGGCCTCGAACTCGGTGTGCGGGGTGACCGAACCGGGCTTGATGATGACCTGGCCGCGCTCGACGTCCTCGCGCTTGATGCCACGGAGGAGCAGACCGACGTTCTCGCCCGCCTGGCCCTCGTCGAGCAGCTTGCGGAACATCTCGATACCGGTGACCGTGGTGGTGGTCTTCTCTTCCTTGATACCGATGATGTCGACGGTCTCGTTGACCTTCAGGACACCACGCTCGATACGGCCGGTGACGACCGTACCGCGACCGGTGATCGTGAAGACGTCCTCGACGGGCATGAGGAACGGCTTCTCGGTGTCACGCGGCGGGGTCGGGATGGCCTCGTCGACGGCGGACATGAGGCCGAGAAGCTTCTCGCCCCACTCCTTGTCGCCCTCGAGCGCCTTCAGCGCGGAGACGCGGACGACCGGAAGGTCGTCGCCCGGGAACTCGTACTCGGAGAGCAGCTCACGGACCTCGAGCTCGACGAGCTCCAGGATCTCCTCGTCGTCCACCATGTCGGCCTTGTTCAGGGCGACGACGATGTAGGGGACGCCGACCTGGCGGGCCAGGAGCACGTGCTCCTTGGTCTGCGGCATCGGGCCGTCGGTGGCGGCGACCACGAGGATGGCGCCGTCCATCTGCGCCGCACCCGTGATCATGTTCTTGATGTAGTCCGCGTGACCGGGGCAGTCGACGTGGGCGTAGTGACGCGCTTCGGTCTGGTACTCGACGTGCGCGATGGAGATGGTGATACCGCGCTGGCGCTCCTCAGGAGCCTTGTCGATCTGGTCGAAGGCCGAGGCCTCGTTCAGGTCCGGGTACGCGTCGTGCAGCACCTTGGTAATGGCGGCCGTGAGGGTCGTCTTACCGTGGTCAATGTGACCGATGGTGCCGATGTTGACGTGCGGCTTAGTCCGCTCGAACTTCGCCTTCGCCACGGGGGTCCTCCTGGAGAGTGGTTCTGTACGCCTTACAGGTCGGCGCCAGGTGATCTTTGCTGGAAAGCCGGCCGGTCCCGGGGTAACAGGAGTGTTGCTCCTGCTACCCCAGAGGCTGCCGGTGACAAGCCTAAAGCGTGTACTCGGAAGAGTTACTCGCCCTTGGCCTTCGCGATGATCTCCTCAGCGACGTTCCGGGGAACCTCGGCGTAGGAGTCGAACTGCATCGAGTAGCTGGCGCGACCCGAAGTCTTGCTGCGGAGGTCGCCGACGTAGCCGAACATCTCCGAAAGGGGCACGAGGCCCTTCACGACGCGGGCGCCGTGACGCTCCTCCATGGCCTGGATCTGGCCACGGCGGGAGTTGATGTCGCCGATGACGTCACCCATGTAGTCCTCGGGCGTGGTGACCTCGACGGCCATCATCGGCTCAAGGAGCACGGGAGAAGCCTTGCGCGCGGCCTCCTTGAAGGCCTGCGAACCGGCGATCTTGAAGGCGAGCTCGGAGGAGTCGACCTCGTGGTAGCCACCGTCGAGAAGCGTGACGCGGACGCCCGTCATCTCGTAGCCGGCCAGGATGCCGAACTGCATGGCCTCCTGCGCACCGGCGTCGACCGAAGGGATGTACTCCTTCGGCACGCGGCCACCGGTGACCTTGTTCACGAACTCGTACGCCGGACCGTCGGCCTCGGTGATCGGCTCGATCGCGATCTGCACCTTGGCGAACTGACCGGTACCACCGGTCTGCTTCTTGTGGGTGTAGTCGTGACGCTCGACGGCCTTGCGGATCGTCTCACGGTACGCGACCTGCGGCTTGCCGACGTTGGCCTCGACCTTGAACTCGCGCTTCATACGGTCGACCAGCACCTCGAGGTGCAGCTCGCCCATACCGCCGAGGATGGTCTGGCCCGTCTCCTCGTCCGAGTGAACGTGGAAGGAGGGGTCCTCCTCCGCGAGACGCTGGATGGCGACACCCAGCTTCTCCTGGTCACCCTTGGACTTGGGCTCGATGGCGACCTGGATGACCGGAGCCGGGAAGTCCATGGACTCCAGGATCACGGGTGCCTTGTCGTCACACAGCGTCTCACCGGTGGTGGTCTGCTTCAGGCCCATGACGGCGACGATGTCACCGGCGCCCACCGCGTCGATCTCTTCACGCTTGTTGGCGTGCATGCGGTAGATCTTGCCGATGCGCTCCTTCTTGCCCTTGACGGAGTTCAGCACCGCAGTGCCGGCCTCCAGGCGGCCCGAGTAAACCCGGACGAAGGTGAGCTTGCCGAGGTGCGGGTCGCTCATGATCTTGAAGGCCAGAGCCGCGAGCGGCTCCTCGTCGGAAGGCTTGCGCTTCACGACGACCTCGGGGTCCTTGACGTCGTGGCCTTCGATGGCCTCGATGTCCAGGGGCGACGGCAGGTAGCGGACGACGGCGTCGAGCAGGGGCTGAACGCCCTTGTTCTTGAACGCCGTGCCACAGAACACCGCGGTGATCGTGGCGCCCTGGCCCTTGCCGGAGCCGATGATGATGCGACGCACGGCGGCGTGCAGCTGCTCGACGGTGGGCTCGGTGCCCTCCAGGAACAGCTCCATGAGCTCGTCGTCGTTCTCGGCGACCTGCTCCACCAGCTTGGCGCGCCATTCCTCGGCGGCCTCGGTGTGCGTGGCGGGGATGTCGACGATGTCGTACATCTCGCCCTTGGTCGCCTCGGCGGACCAGACGAACGCCTTCATGGTGACCAGGTCGACAACGCCCTGGAAGTCCATCTCGGCACCGATGGGGAGCTGCATGACGATCGGAACCGCACCGAGGCGGTCCTTGATCATGTCGACACAGCGGTGGAACTCGGCGCCGGTGCGGTCCAGCTTGTTGACGAAGCAGATGCGCGGCACGCCGTAGCGGTCGGCCTGACGCCATACCGTCTCGGACTGCGGCTCCACACCGGCGACACCGTCGAACACGGTGACGGCGCCGTCGAGGACGCGGAGCGAACGCTCCACCTCGACGGTGAAGTCGACGTGACCCGGGGTGTCGATGATGTTGATGGTGTGGTCGACGTCCTCGAGCGGCCAGTGGCAGGTCGTCGCGGCGGACGTGATCGTGATGCCGCGCTCCTGCTCCTGCTCCATCCAGTCCATCGTGGCAGCGCCGTCGTGGACTTCACCGATCTTGTACGAGACACCGGTGTAGAACAGGATCCGCTCGGTGGTGGTCGTCTTGCCCGCGTCGATGTGGGCCATGATCCCGATGTTGCGGACCTTGGCCAGGTCAAGCGAAGTGGTAGCCATAAGGCTTCGGTCTTCTCTCGGTCTCGATGTGGGGTGGGACTACCAGCGGTAGTGCGCGAAGGCCTTGTTGGACTCGGCCATCTTGTGCGTGTCCTCGCGCTTCTTGACGGCAGCGCCAAGACCGTTGGAGGCGTCGAGCAGCTCGTTCATCAGGCGCTCGGTCATGGTCTTCTCGCGGCGGGCGCGGGAGTAACCCACGAGCCAGCGCAGCGCCAGGGTCGACTGGCGACCCGGCTTGACCTCGACGGGAACCTGGTAGGTCGCGCCACCGACACGGCGGGACTTGACCTCGAGGGACGGCTTGACGTTCTCCAGCGCGCGCTTCAGCGTGATGACCGGGTCGTTGCCGGTCTTCTCGCGGAGGCCTTCCATGGCACCGTAGACGATGCGCTCGGCGGTGGAGCGCTTGCCGTTCAGGAGGATCTTGTTGATGAGCGACGTCACCAGAGGAGATGCGTAGACCGGGTCGATGATGACCGGGCGCTTCGGGGCGGGGCCCTTACGAGGCATTCTTACTTCTCCTTCTTGGCGCCGTAGCGGCTGCGGGCCTGCTTGCGGTTCTTGACAGCCTGGGTGTCAAGCGCACCGCGGATGATCTTGTAACGAACACCCGGCAGGTCCTTCACACGGCCACCACGCACGAGCACGATCGAGTGCTCCTGCAGGTTGTGTCCCTCACCCGGAATGTAAGCGGTGACCTCGATGCCGGAGGTCAGACGCACACGCGCGACCTTACGGAGCGCCGAGTTCGGCTTCTTCGGGGTGGTCGTGAACACACGCGTGCAGACGCCACGACGCTGGGGCGAAGCCTCGAGCGCGGGGGTCTTTGTCTTCTCGACCTTGTCCTGCCGGCCCTTCCGGACCAGCTGCTGGATCGTAGGCACTACTTCTCCGGTTTCTGTGTGCCGTGTAGTGAAGCTAACCTGGAACTTTGCCGACCCACGCGGTCGGGTGTGTCGGATCCTGCGGACCTCCGCGCAAGCACGGAGACGCATGGATCGCGGTGGCTGATTCGGCTCGCTTGCGGTGGATGGACACGCACGGGAGCCCAGGCACACCCCAGGCACAAGGTCTGAGCGTACCTACCGCATCCACTCCGGTCAAAACAAAGGCCCGGACCCCGCGACGCGAAGACCGCCGGGGGCCGTGCGCCGCCTGGGCGACACCCCTGTGCGGCCGCCCCGACTCGCGCACGAGGCCGTGACGTGGTAAGGGCGGCGCCCGGCGACTCCGCCCGCGCGCCCCCGCCGGCCGGCCGCGCGTCCCGCCGGCACCCCGGCCCGAGCACACGCGCGAGGCCCGGCGCGCGGCCCCGCGCCCGCCCGGCGAACTAAACTGCCCAGCGATTCAGCCCGAACGCCACCACCATCAGGGAGCGGGACATTGCGGACGGTCACCTCGGAGCCGACGACCGCGGGCGACCCGCCTCCCGACGGCGGCCGGGACCTCCCCTCCCCCCGCCGCCGCCGGCCGCGCCTCGCCCGCCTGCGCGGACCCCTGCTCGCCTTCGCCGTCACCGCGGGCGCCTTCTGCGCGGCCTGGGCCGCGCGCGGCAGCTTCCCCTTCGGCAACACCGGCCGGGCCCTCAACGACCAGGCCAACCAGTACGTGCCCTTCCACCGCGCCCTGTGGGACCTGGTCCACGGGCAGGCCGCCGGTGACGTCCTGTTCACCTGGCGCGGCGGCTTCGGACAGCAGTTCCTGTCCGACTACTACACCTACCTGGGCAACCCCTTCTCGTGGCTGGCCGTCCTCGTGCCCCGCGCCCACGTCGACCTGGCCGTCTTCGCCGTCACCCCCATCACCATGGGCACCGCCGCCGCTCTGATGACGGTGTACCTCGGCAAGCTGCACCCCGGTCCCTGGTGGCAGCGCGGCGTCCTCGGCGCCTGCTACGGGCTGTGCGGCTGGGCGCTCAGCGACGCCTCGTACATCCCCATGTGGCTGTGGGGGCTGGTCGCCCTCCCCCTGCTCGGCATCGCCGTCGAGTGGTGCCTGGAGGAACGCCGCTGGCCCGGTGCGGCCCTGCTGGTCGCGCTCGCCTGGTACGGGAACTTCTACACCGCGATGATGGCCACGATGGCCGCCTGCGTCCTGCTGGCCATCCGGCTGATCACCCTGGACCTGGCGGGCCGGCAGCGGCTGCGCGCCGTGTGGCGGGCCGCCACGGCCGCCGCCACCGGGGTCCTGCTGACCCTCCCCCTCCTCCTGCCCTCGTTCCTCTCCAGCGGATCGGCGCAGCCCACCCGCGCCGCCGCCTTCGACCCGGTGCGGATCGAGGTCTTCCTCGCGGGCATGCTCCCGGCGACCCACCTGTGGGGCGGCCGCCCCCGGCTCTACGTCGCCTCGCTGGGCCTGATCCTGGCCGGAACCTTCGTCTTCAACACCGCCCTCGCGCGCAGGACCCGCCTGGTGTGGGCGGCCGCGACCCTGCTGGTGGCCGTCTCCTTCCAGTTCCCGCCCACGCAGTACGTATGGCACGGGCTGGCGGTGCCCAACGGCAACCCGTACCGCGAGGCGTTCGTCTTCAGCGGGATGGTCGTCGTCCTCGCCTGGCTGGCACTGGCCGGCCGGCCGCGCCCGCTCCACCTGGCGCTGAGCGCCGGCCTGCTGGTGGCGGCCACCTTCGCGCTGCGGCACACCGACGACTTCGGCGGCTGGACCTGGCCCGCCGTGCTCGGCGGCGGCGCCGTCTCGCTGCTGGCGCTGGTGCTGCTGCGACTCGGCGAGGAGCGCCGGTTCCTGGTCCCGCTGGCGGCGGCCCTGATGATCGGCGTGGTCTTCGCCGAGTCCACGGTGGCGGCGGCCAACGCGGACGCCCGCCGGGCCCGCGAGCGCTGGGCGAAGCCGGCCGCCACCTCGAACCGGTCGATCGGCAACCACTTCGAGGCCGTGCGCCGCGTGGAGGGCTGGCCCGCCTACCGGACCGACTCCGGCGCCCCGCAGAGCTCGTACAACGACGCCCTGGCGCTGCGGGCGGAGGGCCCGCAGTACTACAGCAGCTACCTTCCCGAGGCCACCTACCGGGCGCTGGAGCCCCTCGGGTACGGATACAAGAACGACGGCCGGACCTTCTTCGGCGCCGACAACCCCGTCCTGGACGCGATCTTCTCGATCGGCGCGCGGGTGCGCCCCGCAGCCGCGCCGGACAGCTGGACGGGCTCGACGTTCCCCGCGCCCCCCCTGGTCACCGTCCGCGCCGCCCCCTACACGTCGCCCAACCCGGCGGACAGCGTCTACGCCCACCAGGAGGACGTCCTGGGCGCCACCGTCTACCAGGTCCCCCAGGTCACCCGCGGCGGCAGCGCCACGGAGCAGACCTACACGGCCCGCTGCACGCCCGGCTCCCGGGCCTACTGGTACTCCCCCGCCGTCCGCGGCACCGTCCGCGCCGGCGGCGCCGAGCAGCCGCTGGAGGACCGGACGACGGGCGTCGTCCCGCTGGGCGAGGTCCCCGCGTCGGGCCGCGTCGAGGCCACCGTGCGCACCGCCGCCCGGGGCGCCGCCGCCGGGGAGCACCCGCTCGGCTGCCTGGACGGCGGGGCGCTCGACGCGGCGGTGTCCCGGCTCACCGCCACGGGCGCCACCGCGGTCGAGACCGGCGGCCACACCATCGAGGCCACCCTCCCCGCGGGCGCCGCGGGCACCGCGGTCTTCGCGATGACGGACGTCCCGGGCTGGCGGTGCGACGCCCCGGCCCGCAGCTTCCACGGCCTGGTCTCCGTCCCCCTGAAGCCGGGCACGGCCAAGGTCTCCTGCACCTTCACCCCCAAGGGCCTCACCCCGGGCCTGGCCGGCGCCGCCCTGGCCCTCCTGGCCCTGGCCTCCACAACGGTGGCCTCCCGGCGCCGTCGGGCCTGACGGCCGCCGGTACGGCCCCCCGGGTCCGTACGGGAGCCGTAAGGCCGTCCGCCCGGGCCACGGCACGAAGAAGCCCCCCGCCGCTCCTCTCGGAGCCGCGGGGGGCTTCTTCTCACGCGCTTACGAGCTGTCAGCCGTTGTACGGGCCGTAGTCGTAGTCCTCCAGCGGGACAGCCTGGCCGGAGCCGGTGCCGAAGGGCGAGTAGTCGATGTCGTCGTAGCCGACGGCCGAGTACATCGCGGCCTTGGCCTCCTCGGTGGGCTCCACCCGGATGTTGCGGTAGCGGGCGAGGCCCGTACCGGCCGGGATGAGCTTACCGATGATGACGTTCTCCTTGAGGCCGATGAGGCTGTCGGACTTGGCGTTGATCGCCGCATCCGTCAGGACTCGGGTCGTCTCCTGGAAGGAGGCGGCCGACAGCCAGGATTCCGTCGCCAGCGAGGCCTTGGTGATACCCATCAGCTGCGGACGGCCGGAGGCGGGGTGACCGCCCTCGGTGACCACACGACGGTTCTCGGTCTCGAACTTCGACCGCTCGACCAGCTCGCCCGGCAGGAGCTCCGCGTCGCCGGACTCGATGATCGTCACGCGGCGCAGCATCTGCCGGATGATGATCTCGATGTGCTTGTCGTGGATCGACACGCCCTGCGAGTTGTAGACCTTCTGGACTTCGCCGACCAGGTGGACCTGGACGGCACGCTGACCGAGGATGCGCAGCACGTCGTGCGGGTTGGTGGCACCCATGGTGAGCTTCTGGCCCACCTCGACGTGCTCGCCCTCCTGCACGATGACCTTGGCGCGCTTCGAGATCGGGAAGGCCGTCTCGTCGCTGCCGTCGTCGGGCGTGATGACGATCTTCTTCGTCTTCTCGGTCTCCTCGATCCGCACGCGGCCGGCGGCCTCGGAGATCGGGGCGACACCCTTCGGGGTACGGGCCTCGAAGAGCTCGACGACACGCGGCAGACCCTGCGTGATGTCGTCACCGGCCACACCACCGGTGTGGAAGGTACGCATCGTCAGCTGGGTACCGGGCTCACCGATGGACTGGGCGGCGATGATGCCGACCGCCTCACCGATGTCGACCAGCTTGCCGGTGGCGAGCGAGCGTCCGTAGCAGAAGGCACAGGTGCCGACCGCGGACTCACAGGTCAGGACCGAGCGGGTCTTGACCTCCTCGACGCCGTTGGCGACCAGGGCGTCGATGAGCACGTCACCGAGGTCGACGTTGGCCGGCGCGATGACCTTGCCGTCGATGACGACGTCCTCGGCCAGCATGCGGGCGTAGATCGAGGTCTCGACGTCGTCGGCCTTGCGCAGCACGCCGTCCTCGCCGCGAACGGCGATCTTCAGCTTCAGGCCGCGCTCGGTGCCGCAGTCCTCCTCGCGGATGATCACGTCCTGCGAGACGTCCACCAGACGACGGGTCAGGTAACCCGAGTCGGCGGTACGCAGGGCGGTGTCCGCCAGACCCTTACGGGCACCGTGCGTGGAGATGAAGTACTCCAGAACGGTGAGGCCCTCACGGAAGGACGCCTTGATCGGACGCGGGATGGTCTCGTTCTTCGCGTTCGACACCAGACCACGCATACCGGCGATCTGTCGCATCTGCATCATGTTTCCTCGGGCACCCGAGTCAACCATCATGAAGATGGGGTTCGTCTTGGGGAAGTTCGCGTTCATCGCCTCGGCAACCTCGTTGGTCGCCTTGGTCCAGATCGCGATGAGCTCCTGCGTGCGCTCGTCCTTGGTGATCAGACCGCGCTCATACTGCTTCTGGACCTTCTCGTCCAGCTCCTCGTAGCCCTTGACGATGGCCTTCTTGGCCTCGGGCACGACGACGTCGGAGATGGCCACGGTGACGCCCGAACGGGTCGCCCAGTGGAAGCCGGCCGCCTTCAGGTTGTCGAGCGTCGCCGCCACGATGACCTTGGGGTAGCGCTCCGCCAGGTCGTTGACGATCTCGGAGAGCTGCTTCTTGCCCACCGAGTAGTCGACGAACGGGTAGTCCTCGGGCAGCAGCTCGTTGAAGAGCGCGCGGCCCAGGGTGGTGCGCAGCCGGAAGCTGTCCCCCGGCTGGAACTCCTGCTCACCTTCCTCGGCGACCGGCGGCACCCAGCCACGCGGCGGGATGGTGCCCACCGGGAAGCGGATGTCGACGGGCGACTGGAGCGCGAGCTCGCCGTTGTCGAACGCCATGGTCGCCTCGGCCGTGGAGCCGAACGCGCGGCCCTCGCCCTTGGTGTCACGGAGCTCACCGTCGGTGGTCAGGAAGAACAGACCGAGGACCATGTCCTGGGTCGGCATCGTGACCGGACGGCCGTCGGCCGGCTTGAGGATGTTGTTCGAGGACAGCATCAGGATGCGGGCCTCGGCCTGCGCCTCCGCGGAGAGCGGCAGGTGCACGGCCATCTGGTCACCGTCGAAGTCCGCGTTGAACGCGGTGCAGACGAGCGGGTGGATCTGGATGGCCTTGCCTTCGACCAGCTGGGGCTCGAAGGCCTGGATGCCGAGGCGGTGCAGCGTGGGCGCACGGTTCAGCAGGACCGGGTGCTCGGCGATGACCTCTTCGAGCACGTCGTAGACGACCGTGCGGCCGCGCTCGACCATGCGCTTCGCCGACTTGATGTTCTGCGCGTGGTTCAGGTCGACCAGGCGCTTCATCACGAACGGCTTGAAGAGCTCCAGCGCCATGGCCTTGGGCAGGCCGCACTGGTGCAGCTTCAGCTGGGGGCCGACGACGATCACGGAACGCGCGGAGTAGTCCACGCGCTTGCCGAGGAGGTTCTGACGGAATCGACCCTGCTTGCCCTTGAGCATGTCGCTCAGGGACTTCAGCGGGCGGTTGCCGGGACCGGTGACCGGGCGACCACGACGACCGTTGTCGAAGAGGGCGTCGACGGCCTCCTGGAGCATGCGCTTCTCGTTGTTCACGATGATCTCGGGGGCACCGAGGTCGAGAAGGCGCTTCAGGCGGTTGTTGCGGTTGATCACGCGGCGGTACAGGTCGTTCAGGTCGGAGGTCGCGAAGCGGCCACCGTCCAGCTGCACCATCGGACGCAGGTCCGGCGGGATGACCGGCACGCAGTCCAGAACCATGCCCTTGGGCTTGTTGCTGGTCTGCAGGAACGCGGAGACGACCTTGAGGCGCTTGAGCGCACGGGTCTTCTTCTGGCCCTTGCCGGTACGGATGATCTCGCGGAGGCGCTCGGCCTCTTCCTCGAGGTCGAAGGACTCCAGGCGCTTCTGCAGCGCGGCGGCGCCCATGCAGCCGTCGAAGTACGTGCCGAAGCGGTCACGCAGCTCGCGGTAGAGGAGCTCGTCGCCCTCCAGGTCCTGGACCTTGAGGTTCTTGAAGCGGGCCCACACCTCGTCGAGGCGGTCGATCTCGCGCTGGGCGCGGTCACGCAGCTGCTTCATCTCGCGCTCGGCACCTTCGCGCACCTTGCGGCGTACGTCGGCCTTCGCGCCCTCGGCCTCGAGCTCGGCCAGGTCGGTCTCGAGCTTCTTGGCACGGCCTTCGAGGTCCGCGTCCCGGCGGTTCTCGATCTGCTGGCGCTCGACGGAGACGTGCGCCTCCAGGGACGGGAGGTCGCGGGTGCGGCGCTCGTCGTCCACGAACGTGATCATGTACGCGGCGAAGTAGATGACCTTTTCGAGGTCCTTCGGCGCGAGGTCCAGCAGGTATCCGAGGCGCGACGGGACGCCCTTGAAGTACCAGATGTGGGTGACGGGAGCGGCAAGCTCGATGTGGCCCATCCGCTCGCGGCGCACCTTGGCGCGCGTGACTTCGACGCCACAACGCTCACAGATGATGCCCTTGAAGCGGACACGCTTGTACTTGCCGCAGTAGCACTCCCAGTCGCGGGTCGGACCGAAGATCTTCTCGCAGAAGAGTCCGTCCTTCTCGGGCTTGAGCGTGCGGTAGTTGATGGTCTCCGGCTTCTTGACCTCGCCGTGGGACCAGGTTCGGATGTCGTCCGCGGTGGCAAGGCCGATCCGCAGCTCGTCGAAGAAGTTGACGTCGAGCACTGTGCGTCAATCCCTCTTTCGGGGTCGAGTCTCAATCATGGTCTGAACGGTCCCGGGGATGACGGGGGGCTCTTGAGCGAGCCCCCCGTCAGGCCCGTCAGACCTCTTCGACGCTGCTCGGCTCACGCCGGGACAGGTCGATACCGAGCTCCTCCGCCGCGCGGAAGACGTCCTCGTCGGTGTCGCGCATCTCGATGGACATGCCGTCCGAGGACAGCACCTCCACGTTGAGGCAGAGCGACTGCATTTCCTTGATGAGCACCTTGAAGGACTCGGGAATGCCCGGCTCGGGGATGTTCTCGCCCTTGACGATGGCCTCGTAGACCTTCACGCGGCCGGTGACGTCGTCGGACTTGATGGTCAGCAGCTCCTGGAGGGCGTAAGCGGCGCCATAAGCCTCAAGCGCCCACACCTCCATCTCACCGAAGCGCTGGCCACCGAACTGCGCCTTACCACCCAGCGGCTGCTGCGTGATCATCGAGTACGGACCGGTCGACCGAGCGTGGAGCTTGTCGTCGACCAGGTGGTGGAGCTTGAGGATGTACATGTACCCGACCGAGATCGGGTCCGGGAACGGCTCGCCGGAGCGGCCGTCGAACAGACGCGCCTTACCGGTCGGGAGCACCATGCGCTCGCCGTCGCGGTTCGGGATGGTGTGCTGCAGCAGGCCGGCCAGCTCGTCCTCGCGGGCGCCGTCGAACACCGGGGTGGCGACGTTGGTACCGGGCTCGACCTTGTCGGCGCCGATCGCCTGGAGGCGCTGCGCCCACTCGTCCGCCAGGCCGGAGACGTCCCAGCCGCGACTGGCGAGCCAGCCGAGGTGGATCTCCAGGACCTGTCCCGGGTTCATTCGGGACGGGACACCCAGCGGGTTCAGGATGATGTCGACCGGGGTGCCGTCTTCGAGGAAGGGCATGTCCTCGATCGGAAGGATCTTGGAGATGACACCCTTGTTGCCGTGACGGCCGGCGAGCTTGTCACCGTCGGTGATCTTGCGCTTCTGGGCGACGTAGACGCGGACCAGCTGGTTCACGCCCGGAGGAAGCTCGTCGCCCTCCTCGCGGTCGAAGACGCGGACACCGATGACCTTGCCGATCTCACCGTGAGGAACCTTGAGCGAGGTGTCACGCACCTCGCGGGCCTTCTCACCGAAGATCGCGCGGAGCAGGCGCTCCTCCGGGGTCAGCTCGGTCTCGCCCTTGGGCGTGACCTTGCCGACCAGGATGTCGCCGGCGACGACGTCCGCACCGATGCGGATGATGCCGCGCTCGTCGAGGTCCGCGAGGACCTCCTCGGAGACGTTCGGAATGTCCCGGGTGATCTCCTCGGGGCCGAGCTTGGTGTCACGGGCGTCGACCTCGTGCTCCTCGATGTGGATCGAGGAGAGGACGTCGTCCTGCACGAGGCGCTGCGACAGGATGATCGCGTCCTCGTAGTTGTGACCCTCCCACGGCATGAACGCGACGAGCAGGTTCTTGCCGAGGGCCATTTCGCCCTCTTCGGTCGCGGGACCGTCGGCGAGGACCTGGGACTCGATGATCCGGTCACCCTCGTTGACGATGACCTTCTGGTTGACCGAGGTGCCCTGGTTCGAGCGGGAGAACTTCGCGACGCGGTACGTGGTATACGTGCCGTCGTCGTTGGCGACGGTGATGTAGTCGGCCGAGACCTCCTGGACCACACCGTCCTTCTCCGCGCGGATCGAGTCACCGGCGTCGACCGCACAGCGGTACTCCATGCCGGTGCCGACGAGCGGCGCCTCCGCCTTGATGAGCGGAACGGCCTGGCGCATCATGTTCGCGCCCATGAGGGCACGGTTGGCGTCGTCGTGCTCCAGGAAGGGGATCATCGCGGTCGCGACGGACACCATCTGGCGCGGGGAGACGTCCATGTAGTCGACGTCGTCGCCGGCGATGTAGTCGATCTCGCCGCCACGACGGCGGACCAGCACGCGGTTCTCGGTGAAGCGCATGTCGTCGGACAGGCCGGCGTTGGCCTGGGCGATGACGAAGCGGTCTTCCTCGTCCGCGGTCAGGTAGTCGACGTCGTCGGTGACGACACCGTCGACGACCTTGCGGTACGGGGTCTCGACGAAGCCGAACGCGTTGACGCGGCCGTAGGAGGCGAGCGAGCCGATCAGACCGATGTTCGGGCCTTCAGGGGTCTCGATCGGGCACATGCGGCCGTAGTGCGACGGGTGCACGTCACGGACCTCGAAGCCGGCCCGCTCACGGGACAGACCACCCGGGCCAAGTGCCGACAGGCGGCGCTTGTGGGTGAGACCCGACAGCGGGTTGTTCTGGTCCATGAACTGCGACAGCTGGCTGGTGCCGAAGAACTCCTTGATGGAGGCGACGACCGGCCGGATGTTGATCAGGGTCTGCGGCGTGATCGCCTCGACGTCCTGGGTCGTCATGCGCTCGCGGACGACGCGCTCCATACGAGCCAGACCCGTGCGGACCTGGTTCTGGATGAGCTCGCCGACGTTGCGCAGACGACGGTTGCCGAAGTGGTCGATGTCATCGGTCTCGACCACGATCGAACGGCCGGACTCGCCGGTCGTCTCGGTCTCGCCGGCGTGCAGCTTGACCAGGTACTTGATCGTGGCGATGACGTCGTCGGTGGTGAGCACGCCGGCGTCCAGCGGCTCGTCGGCGCCGAGCTTCTTGTTCACCTTGTAGCGGCCGACCTTGGCGAGGTCGTAGCGCTTGGGGTTGAAGTAGAGGTTCTCGAGCAGCGTCTGAGCGGCCTCGCGGGTCGGCGGTTCGCCCGGACGCAGCTTGCGGTAGATGTCGAGCAGCGCGTCGTCCTGACCCTGGGTGTGGTCCTTCTCCAGGGTGGCGCGCATGGACTCGTACTCGCCGAACTCTTCGAGGATCTGCTCGGTGGTCCAGCCGAGAGCCTTCAGGAGGACGGTGACGGACTGCTTGCGCTTGCGGTCGATGCGGACACCGACCATGTCGCGCTTGTCGATCTCCATCTCCAGCCAGGCACCCCGGGACGGGATGATCTTGGCGGAGAAGATGTCCTTGTCGGACGTCTTGTCGATGGAGGAGTCGAAGTAGACACCAGGGGAACGGACAAGCTGCGACACGACGACACGCTCGGTGCCGTTGATGACGAAGGTGCCCTTGTTGGTCATGAGCGGGAAGTCGCCCATGAAGACCGTCTGAGACTTGATCTCTCCGGTCTCGTTGTTCGTGAACTCGGCAGTGACGAACAGCGGAGCCGCGTACGTGAAGTCGCGCTCCTTGCACTCGTCGACGGAGTTCTTCGCCGGCTCGAAACGGTGGTCGCGGAAGGTCAGCGACATCGACCCGGAGAAGTCCTCGATCGGCGAGATCTCCTCGAAGATCTCTTCCAGACCGGACTTGGTGGGGACGTCCTGTCCACTCTCAAGCGCCGACTCGACGCGAGACTTCCAGGCAGCGTTGCCGAGAAGCCAGTCAAAGCTCTCGGTCTGCAGCGCCAGGAGGTTCGGAACCTCGAGGGGCTCCTTGATCTTTGCAAAGGAGATGCGCAGCGGGGCAGTGCTGGCACCGTTGTTCGTATTGGTCGAGGCGTTGCGCGAGGCGGCCAAGAGGGGGTCCTTCCGAGGGCTCGGACTCACTACGCGCGTACCGGTCCCAGCCGACACAGAAGACGCCCGCTTTCGATCCGGCCGGAAGGGCCAGGTCAAGGCGATCAATCAAGTGTGCTTCAGCGTGGGCATGCCCCTGGCGACGGGCAGGGGACAGCTAACAGGCAGCGCAAAGGGTCAGTGTAGCCACTTGGCTCACTGATGTCCAGACCAGGTTTCCGGAAACCGGCAACAGGCCTTCCCCGTGTCGTTTACAAACCAACCCTGCGTCCCACCCTGCGGCTCGCGTGTACAGAGCGCGTATCAGTACTGCCCTCTTCGTAGCCGATCCATGCCTCGGATCCCGGATCGGGCTGTCCGAGCTGACCGAGGCAGCGACGGGTCTGAGAATTGCGCGCCGCGTCTCGTTCGTCAAGGCCCCCTGCTCCGTGCGGATCATCTCGGGACACTGCGCCGGGGCAACGATGATCACCCTACTCCCCAGCGAGACCAGGGCAAGTCAGGCACTTCGGGTACGCCAAAGGGCGACCACCCTTACGGGTGATCGCCCTTGACCGGAGCCTCAGAGAGGCCCCAGAGGTGTTACTTGACCTCGACAGCCGCGCCGGCGGCCTTGAGGGACTCGGCGGCCTTGTCAGCGGCCTCCTTGGCGACCTTCTCGAGAACGGGCTTCGGGGCGCCGTCCACGAGGTCCTTGGCCTCCTTGAGGCCCAGGGAGGTCAGCTCACGCACGACCTTGATGACCTGGATCTTCTTGTCGCCGGCACCGGTGAGGATGACGTCGAACTCGTCCTGCTCCTCGGCGGCCTCGACCGGGGCACCCGGGCCCGCGGGACCGGCAACGGCGACGGCCGCGGCGGCGGTGACGTCGAACTTCTCCTCGAAGGCCTTCACGAACTCGGAGAGCTCGATGAGGGTCATCTCCTCGAACTGGGCGAGGAGGTCGTCCTGAGAGAGCTTCGCCATGATGGGCGATCCTTCCACTAATTCGGCAGGTGCCGGATGTATATAGAGGCGGGCGTAACGGCCCGCTACGACCCACGCACTAGGCGGCGTGGATCAGTGCGCGAGCCGAATTACTCGGCACCGCCCTGCTCGGCGAGCTTGACGCGAAGCGCTTCCGCAGTGCGGACGAACTTCGACGGCAGCGCCTGGAAGAGCGAGGCAGCCTGAGACTGCTTGCCCTTGAACGCGCCGGCCAGCTTGCTGAGCAGAACCTCGCGGGACTCGAGGTCCGCAAGCTTCTTGATCTCGTCAGCGGTGAGCGCCTTGCCATCAAGGACACCGCCCTTGATGACGAGGTTCGGGTTCTCCTTGGCGAAGTCACGCAGGCTCTTCGCCGACTCCACCGGGTCACCGGTGATGAAGGCGACCGCGGTCGGACCAGCGAAGTGCTCGTCCAGCGCGGTGATCCCGGCCTGGTTGGCCGCAATCTTGGTCAGCGTGTTCTTCACCACGGCGTACTGGGCGTTCTCACCGAGCGAACGACGCAGCGTCTTGAGCTGCGCGACGGTGAGACCCCGGTACTCGGTCAGCACGGCGGCGTTCGAGCTCTGGAACTGGTCCGTGAGCTCGGCTACCGCGGCAGCCTTGTCGGGCCTTGCCATAGAGCGTCGGCCTCCTTCCGGGTGATGAGGACCGCTCAGAAGGGGCTGAACAATACGAAACGCCCCGGCGCAGGCGCACGGGGCGTAAGCTCGACCGGATCACTCCGGGAGCTTTTCCACGAACACCTACGCAGGACGCCCGCGATCAGCGGATCCTTCGGCCACCGAACCCTTGCGGGCACGGCAACGACCAGCGGTCTTTGGCTTCTCCGGAAGAGTACGTGAACGCCCCCAGCCGAGGCAAATCGCCCTCAGGCCGCTTGAAACCTTCGGCGTCCGGTCGGCCTCGCCCGGCGTGCGGTCGGTCTCCCTGCCCGCCCAGTGGACGCCCTTCAGCGCGGAAGGGACGGGTCCGGGCGCCGTCGGTCTTGTCGGCTCCTGCCGGCCCGATTCCGGGCGGTCAGGAGCCGACATGGGGTGCCGGCCGGGTACCCGATCGTGCAGGGCCTGGAGGGCAGGACACGGCGCCCTCGGTATCGCCGCCATCAGCCCCTCAGTCGGGGGCGATGTGTTCGGTGACACGCAAACGGGCCCCCCGCCACCCCGTGAAGGGGGCGAGAGGCCCGTTCAGCTACGCGGTGAGCCCGTCAGGCTCAGACAGCGGCCGGGTCTTCCTCGACGAGGAGGTTCCGGGTGCGGTTCGGGTCCAGCTGGATGCCGGGGCCCATGGTGGTGCTGAGGGCGGCCTTCTTGATGTAGCGGCCCTTGGCGGCGGACGGCTTCAGACGAAGGATCTCGTCCAGGGCCGCGCCGTAGTTCTCGACCAGCTTGTCATCGGAGAAGGAGACCTTGCCGATGATGAAGTGCAGGTTCGAGTGCTTGTCGACACGGAACTCGATCTTGCCACCCTTGATCTCGGTGACAGCCTTGGCGACGTCCATGGTGACGGTGCCGGTCTTCGGGTTCGGCATGAGGCCACGGGGACCGAGCACGCGGCCGAGGCGGCCGACCTTGCCCATGAGGTCCGGGGTGGCCACAACGGCGTCGAACTCGTTGAGGCGGTTGCCCTTGGCGATCTCGTTGATCAGCTCGTCGTCGCCGACAATGTCGGCGCCGGCGGCTTCCGCGGCCGCAGCACGGTCACCGGTCGCGAAGACCAGGACCCGGGCGGTCTTGCCGGTGCCGTGCGGGAGGTTCACGGTGCCACGGACCATCTGGTCGGCCTTGCGCGGGTCGACACCCAGGCGGAAGGCGACCTCGACGGTGCCGTCGAACTTGGTCGCGGAGGTCTCCTTGGCGAGACGGACGGCCTCGAGCGGGGCGTACAGCTTCTCCCGGTCGACCTTGGCGTCCGCAGCGCGGAGAGTCTTGCTGCGCTTCACTTCTGCTCCTGTGTTGTTTCTTCAGGCGTGGAGTCGTGGTGCGGACCAGCGCTTGGCCCTACCACTGGTGGTGCTGGGGGGTGGCTGGATCAGCCTTCGACCGTGATGCCCATCGAGCGCGCGGTACCGGAAATGATCTTCACGGCGGCGTCGATGTCGTTGGCGTTGAGGTCGGGCATCTTCAGCTCGGCGATCTCCTTGACCTGGGCGGCCGTGAGCTTGGCGACCTTGGTCTTGTGGGGCTCGCCGGAGCCCTTCTCCACGCCCGCGTGCTTCAGGATGAGACGCGCGGCCGGCGGAGTCTTGGTGATGAAGGTGAAGGAGCGGTCGTCGTAGACCGTGATCTCCACCGGCACGACCATGCCACGCTGCGACTCGGTCGCGGCGTTGTAGGCCTTGCAGAACTCCATGATGTTGACGCCGTGCTGACCGAGCGCGGGGCCGACCGGCGGAGCCGGGTTGGCCGCACCGGCCTTGATCTGGAGCTTGATAAGCCCCGTGACCTTCTTCTTCTTGGGAGGCATTGCTCTCTCCGGGTCCTAGTGAGAGTTTTCAGCCGCCTTCCGGTCATCCGGATGGAGGCATACCGCACCACGATAACGGGTATCAGTGCGGGGCTAAAAACCGAGCAGGTCAGACCGCCCTTTGGGGGGCAATCTGACCTGTCCGGAAGCTCGGGCTCAGAAGCCGTGACTCACGCGAAGTGGATCAGCGCGGGTCAGTTCTTCTGGATCTGGTCGAAGCTGAGCTCGACCGGGGTCTCGCGGCCGAAGATCTCGACGAGACCCTTGACCTTCTTCGAGTCCGGGTTGATCTCGTTGATGGTCGCCTGGAGCGTGGCGAAGGGGCCGTCGGTGACGGTGACCGAGTCGCCGACCTCGAAGTCGAGCACCTCGATCGTGCGCTTGACGGCGGGCGCGGGCAGACCGGCCTCTTCCGCGGCGGCCTTGGCGGCCTTCTCCTGCGCCTCCGGGGCGAGCATCTTGACGATCTCGTCCAGGGTCAGCGGGTAGGGGTCGTACGCGTTGCCGACGAAGCCGGTGACACCAGGCGTGTTGCGGACGACGCCCCAGGACTCGTTCGTCAGATCCATGCGGACGAGAACGTAGCCGGGCAGCTTGTTCTGCCGGACGTTCTTGCGCTCGCCGTTCTTGATCTGGACGATCTCTTCCTCGGGCACCTCGGCCTGGTAGATGAACTCCTCGACGTTCAGCGAGACGGCGCGCTGCTCCAGGTTGGCCTTCACACGCTTCTCGTAGCCGGCGTAGGTGTGGATCACGTACCACTCGCCGGGCAGCAGGCGCAGCTCCTCGCGCAGGGCCTGGACGGGGTCGACGGGCTCGGCGGGCTCGGTCTCGGCGGCCTCTTCGGCCTCCTCGCCGGCCTCGGCGTCGCCCTCTTCGTCCGCGTCGCCGGCCTCGGCGTCGCCCTCTTCGTCCGCGTCGCCGGCCTCGGCCTCGACCGCGTCTTCGATGTCGGCGTCGGCGTCGGCCGCAGCCTCGACCTCGGCGTCCTCATCGGCCTCGACGTCAGCCGCACCCTCGTCCTCGACGTGCAGCGCGGCCTCCTCGGCGGGGGCACCCGCCTCGGCGTCGGCGAGCTCGGCCTCGTCGGGGTCCACAGCGTCTGCCGCCTCGACGATGTCGAGCTCGTCCTCGACGGACTCGACGGAGTCGTGGCTCACGTTCAGGTTCGGGTCAGACACGGTGGCTGCTTCTTCCTGGATACAAAAGGTGGTGGAACATGCGAAAACGGGCGGCACCCATCAGGCGCCGCCCTCCGCGGGGATCAGCCGAAGACGAACTTGATGGCTTCCTGGAACCCATAGTCAATCACGGTCACCAGACCGATCATGATGACCACGAAGACAATCACCACGGTGGTGTACGTCGTGAGCTGGTTGCGAGTGGGCCATACAACCTTGCGGAGTTCCGCGACGATCTGGCGGTAGAACAGCGCGAGCCGGCCCAGGGGGCCCTTCTTGCCGCGCTTGCCGCCCTTGCGGGCCTTCTTCTCGCGCGTCTCGTCCTCGGCGTCAGGCATGTCGATGGAGCCCAGGGCGTCCGTCACGTCTCTCACCTGAATCCGGGTCGTGGCCGTACCGCGCCCGGTTGCGCCGCACGGCGTTGCATCGAAGTACGTACCTGCGCACACACATCCGAGAGGGAGTGTGGAGCAGGGCCGGAGGGACTCGAACCCCCAACCGCTGGTTTTGGAGACCAGTGCTCTACCAATTGAGCTACGACCCTTTGCGTCCCCCAACCTACCGCATCCGGGCGAGTGCACGGAGTGCTCACGCTCTGCAGCGGCTGGCGAGGTCCAACGACAGGTGAGTGTACGTGAACCGCGCCCTGACGTCGAACAGAACGCCTCGCGGCCCCCTTCGGTCCGGTGACTGAAACGGTGTGCGGCGCGTCTGGGCCGTCTGGGACGATTGCTCGCATGACCTCTGCAACGCCTTCCTCCGAGCGCCGGGTGTCCGCCCGTATCGGCGCCATTTCCGAGTCCGCGACCCTCGCCGTCGACGCCAAGGCGAAGGCCCTCAAGGCTGCCGGGCGCCCGGTGATCGGCTTCGGCGCCGGCGAACCCGACTTCCCGACCCCGGACTACATCGTCGAAGCCGCGGTCGAGGCCTGCCGCAACCCCAAGTACCACCGCTACACGCCGGCCGGCGGTCTGCCCGAGCTGAAGGCCGCGATCGCCGCGAAGACGCTGCGCGACTCCGGCTACGAGGTCGACGCGTCGCAGGTCCTGGTGACCAACGGCGGCAAGCAGGCGATCTACGAAGCCTTCGCGGCCATCCTCGACCCGGGCGACGAGGTCATCGTCCCGGCCCCCTACTGGACCACCTACCCCGAGTCCATCCGTCTCGCCGGCGGTGTCCCGGTCGAGGTCGTCGCCGACGAGACCACCGGCTACCGGGTCTCCGTCGAGCAGCTGGAGGCCGCGCGCACCGAGCGCACCAAGGTCGTCCTCTTCGTCTCCCCCTCCAACCCGACGGGCGCCGTCTACAGCGAGGCCGACGCCGAGGCGATCGGCCGCTGGGCCGCCGGGCACGGCCTGTGGGTCCTGACGGACGAGATCTACGAGCACCTGGTCTACGGCGACGCGAAGTTCGTCTCGCTCCCCGCGATCGTCCCCGAGCTGGCCGACAAGTGCATCATCGTGAACGGCGTCGCCAAGACGTACGCGATGACCGGCTGGCGGGTGGGCTGGATCATCGGCCCCAAGGACGTCGTGAAGGCCGCGACCAACCTGCAGTCGCACGCCACCTCCAACGTCTCCAACGTGGCCCAGGTCGCTGCGCTGGCCGCCGTCTCCGGCAACCTGGAGGCGGTCCACGAGATGCGCACCGCCTTCGACCGCCGCCGTCAGACGATCGTGCGGATGCTGAACGAGATCGACGGCGTCTACTGCCCCACCCCCGAGGGCGCGTTCTACGCGTACCCCTCCGTCAAGGGGCTGCTCGGCAAGGAGATCCGCGGCAAGCGCCCGCAGACCTCCGTGGAGCTCGCGGCCCTGATCCTGGACGAGGCCGAGGTCGCGGTCGTCCCCGGCGAGGCCTTCGGCACCCCGGGCTACCTGCGCCTGTCCTACGCGCTGGGCGACGAGGACCTGGTGGAGGGCGTCTCCCGGCTGCAGAAGCTCCTGGCGGAGGCCAAGGCCTGAGCCGGCCGGCACCACAGCACTGAGCGGCGCCGCCCCGACGAGGGCGGCGCCGCTCCGGCGTTCGGCGGGGACCGGTCTGGGTCCCGGTCTGGTGTTCGAGCAAGACCCCGATAGGTAAAAGCCCCTCCCGCTCGGCGCGCGCGTACGGCAGGATCACCGGATGGAGCACGTACGCGATCTCACGCTTCTGCCGAAGGCCCACCTCCACCTGCACTTCACCGGGTCGATGCGACCATCGACCCTGCTGGAGCTCGCCGACAAGTACGGCGTCCGCCTGCCCGACGCACTGACCGCCGGCGAACCGCCCAAGCTGCGCGCCACCGACGAGCGCGGCTGGTTCCGTTTCCAGCGGCTCTACGACGCCGCCCGCTCCTGCCTGCGCGAGCCGGACGACATCCGGCGCCTGGTGCGCGAGGCCGCCGAGGAGGACGTACGGGACGGCAGCGGCTGGCTGGAGATCCAGGTGGATCCCACGTCCTACGCCCCGCTCCTCGGCGGGATGATCCCCGCCGTCGAGATCATCCTGGACGCCGTGGACTCCGCCTCCCGCGAGACCGGCCTCGGCATGCGCGTGGTCATCGCCGCGAACCGCATGAAGCACCCCCTGGACGCCCGCACCCTGGCCCGCCTCGCCGTCCGCTACGGCGACCGCGGCATCGTCGGCTTCGGCCTGTCCAACGACGAGCGCCGCGGCATGGCCCGTGACTTCGACCGGGCCTTCGCCATCGCCCGCGAGGGCGGTCTCCTCGCCGCCCCGCACGGCGGCGAGCTCGCCGGCCCCGCCTCCGTCCGCGACTGCCTCGACGACCTGCACGCCTCGCGCATCGGACACGGCGTACGGGCCGCCGAGGACCCCCGGCTGCTCCAGCGCCTCTCGGACCGGCAGATCACCTGCGAGGTCTGCCCTGCCTCCAACGTCGCCCTCGGGGTCTACGAGCGGCCCGAGGACGTCCCGCTGCGCACCCTCTTCGATGCCGGGGTGCCGATGGCGCTCGGCGCGGACGACCCGCTGCTGTTCGGTTCCCGGCTCGCGGCGCAGTACGAGATCGCCCGCCGCCACCACGCCTTCACCGACCAGGAGCTCGCCGAGCTGGCCCGCCAGTCGGTGCGCGCTTCGGCCGCGCCCGAGGAGGTGCAGGCCAAGCTGCTGGCCGGGATCGACCACTGGCTCACCGGGTGAGCCGCAGGTCCCCCTGGTAGCAGTCCGCGCGCACCCGGCCGCCGCCCGGGAAGCCGATCTCCAGGTGGGTGCGCCCCTGCTCGGGCAGGGCGAACTCGGCGACGGAGGCGACCGTCTCGCCGAGGTGGCGCAGGAACGGGTGGTCGCCGAGGTCCTCACCGACCTCGATCCTGCCCCACTCCCCCATGTCGTAGGGCGCGTGCGGCGCGGCGGACTCGACGATCAGGCACCGGTCGGAGCCGGTGGTGATGCGGATGGAGTCCCCGACGCTGTCGATGAGCCAGACGTCGAGGGGAGCCTCGGATCGCTCGCCGTCGCTGATGTGCCAGGACGCCACGACTCTGCTGAGCGTGCGTCCCACGAGGCGGGTGGGGTCCGTACCGGCTCCGTGGAGGGGACAGAGCATGGGCGGCCGGGGCTCCTCAGATGCTGACGCCGACCGTCACCGGTTCGTTGACCAGGGTGACGCCGAAGGCCGCGTGGACGCCCGCGACGACCTCGCGGGCCAGGGTGATGAGGTCCTCGGTGGTGGCCTCGCCGCGGTTGGTGAGGGCGAGGGTGTGCTTGGTGGAGATGCGCGCGGGACCGGAGCCGTACCCCTTGGTGAAGCCGGCCTTGTCGATCAGCCAGGCGGCGCTGGTCTTCGTACGGCCGTCGCCCGCGGGGTAGGCCGGCGGGGCGGCGGCGGCGCCGAGGCGGTCCTGGACGCGGGCGAGGAAGGCGGCGTACGCCTCGTCGGTCAGGATCGGGTTGTGGAAGAAGGAGCCGGCCGACCAGGTGTCGTGGTCGGCGGGGTCGAGGACCATGCCCTTCCCGGCGCGCAGGCGCAGGACGGTCTCGCGGGCGGCCGCGGCGGGGACCCGGTCTCCGGCCCCTACGCCGAGGGCGCGCGCGGTCTCGGGGTACTTGATCGGCGCGGAGAGGCCGCCGGCGTCCTCCAGGGCGAAGCGCACGCGCAGGACGACGTAGCGCCCGGGCTGGTCCTTGAAGGTGCTGTTGCGGTACCGGAAGGCGCATGCGGCGGCGCTCAGGGTGACCGTCTCGCGGCGGCTGCGGTCGTAGGCGACGACCTCGGTGATCGTGTCGCACACCTCCTGGCCGTACGCGCCGACGTTCTGGATCGGAGTGGCACCGGCGGAGCCGGGGATCCCCGCGAGGCACTCGACGCCCGCGAGGCCCGCCTCGACGGTGCGGGCGACGGCGTCGCTCCAGTTCTCGCCGGCGGCGAGCTCCAGGGTGGTGCCGTCCAGGGTGAAGCCGGTGGTGGCGATGCGCAGGGCGGTGCCGTCGAAGCCCTGGTCGCCGATGACCAGGTTGCTGCCGCCACCGATGATCAGGAGCGGGGTGCCGCTGTCGTCCGCGGCGCGGACGGCGGCGATCACCTCGTCGTCGGTGGTCGCGGTGACCAGCCGGCTGGCGGGGCCGCCGAGACGGAAGGTGGTCAGCGGGGCGAGGGGGGCGTCGTGGAGTTCCTGCACGTGGACAAGAGTACGGTCCGTGCCCCTCGCATCCCGGCGTGGCCACGGACCGGACCGGGCCGAGTGGTCCGGGCGGCGGACGGGACCGGCCCGGATGGCGGACGGGCGGACCGGCCGGACGGACGGACCGGCCGGACGGTCACGAGCCGGCCCGGCCGGCCCGTCACCGAACGTCCCACCCTTCACCGACGGCCGGCCCGTGCCCGAACGGCCGGCCTGGAGCGGCCGGCCCGGACCGCGGGTCGGCGGGCGGTCCGCCGCCCGGCCCCCGGAGCCCCTCCGGGCCCGGGCGGGAGGGCGGGATCAGCCGGCCGCGGGCACCTTCCGCGGCGTCACGGCCTGCGGGGCGGGGTCCGCGAGGGCCGGACCGGCGGGTGCGGGCCGCGCCTTGCGCGGCAGCAGCAGGGCGAGGGCGGAGGCCAGGGCCACGGCGCCGGCCCCGATCCACAGGGCCGGGACGGTGCCGTCGGTGAAGGCCTGCGGGGATTCGTAGCCGCCCTGGGCGGAGAAGACGGAGGCCAGGACCGCGACCCCGAGCGATCCGCCGACCTCGCGCAGGGCGTTGTTGGTTCCGGACGCCTTGCCCTGGTCGGCGGGGGCCACCGTGGACATCAGCACGTTGGCGGCGGGCGCGAAGTAGAGGGCCATGCCGATCCCGCTGAGGATCAGTGGGGGCAGCTGGGTGGCGTACGACATGTCGGTGCTCAGCGTCGCCGCGAACCAGCCGAGGCCGAGGGCCTGGAACGCCAGCCCGGCGGCGACGACGGGACGGCCGCCGATGCGGTCGGAGAGGATCCCGGCGAAGGGCGCGACGATCATCGGCATGCCGGTCCAGGGGAGCATGCGCAGGCCGGCTTCGGCGGGCGAGTAGCCGGCCACGCCCTGGAAGAACTGGCTGAGCAGGAAGATCGAGCCGAACATGCCCAGGAACATCAGCAGGCTGGCCATGTTGATCCCGAGGAAGCCGCGGTTCTGGAAGAGCCGCATGGGGAGCATCGGGTTGGGGTGGCGGAAGCCGTGGTGGATGAAGCCGCCGACGAGCACCGCTCCGAGGACTAGCCCGCAGAGGACGGGAGCGCTGGTCCAGCCTTCGGAGTTGGCGTTGACCAGGCCGTAGACGATGCCGAAAAGGCCGCCGCTGACGAGCAGGGTGCCCCGGAAGTCGAGGCGGGACCCGGGGGCGGTGGACTCCGTGAGCCGCAGCCGGGCGAGCGGTATCAGGGCCACGCCTATCGGGACGTTCAGCCAGAAGATCCATTGCCAGGAGATGTGCTCGGTGAGGCTGCCGCCGATGAGGGGGCCGCTGGCGACGGCGAGTCCGGTGACGGCGCCGTAGATACCGAGGGCCATGCCGCGGCGGGCGGCCGGGACGGCAGTGGTGAGCAAGGTCAGGGTGACCGGCATCATGATCGCGGCGCCGACACCCTGGACGGCACGGGCGGCGATGAGCTCGTTGATGCCGGGCGAGAGCGCGGCCGCGGCGGACGCACCGGTGAAGATCGCGAGCCCGGTGACGAACAGCCGCCGTCGCCCGAACCGGTCACCGAGCGCGGCGCCGAACAGCAGGAGGACGGCGAAGGTGAGCGTGTACGCGTTCACCGTCCACTCCAGGTCCTCCAGCTTGCCGCCGAGATCACCGCGGATGGCGGGCAGGGCGGTGGTGACGACGAGGTTGTCCAGGGCAGCCATGAAACTGGCGACGGCGGTGAGTACGAGGGCCCAGACGGCGGGCCCCCGGAGCTTTGTATCCGGGTCTGGCGTGTTCACGGTTTCCCCCTGGAGCTTGTTAGTTATTGCTGACTAACTTCGGTGACAGCGGAGTGCGCGCAGGGCGCGGGGCGCGGAGTACGCAGAGAGTGCAGGACGCGCAGGGAGTGCAGGCAGAACAGGTGGGACTGGCAGGACAAGTGGGACAGGTGGGGTAGCAGAGGCCGGCGGCAGGGAGGGAGGACCTCACCCTACGGAAGGGTCGGCGCCGCTCGCCGTCCCGGCTACGACGTCGCCCCGGGCGGCTGCTTCGGCGTCACTGTCGGCCTCGGCCTGATCCTTGTGGGACCGCACCCCTTCCCAGACCCGATGCCCCGGCGGGAAGCCCATGGCGGCGAGGGTGTTGATGAGCATCCCTGAGGCCATGAAGGAGGTCGTCTCCTCGACGTCGCCTCCGAGTGGCCCATGGACGGTGTCCCAGAGCCGCATCCACCCGGCCCGCACCATCTCCCCGAACTCCGGCTCCCCGGCGGCCTCGGCTGCGGCGACGGTCACATGGATCTGGAGCTGCATCTGCAACTTGTCGGGATGGTCCGTGATCAGCTGCCTGTACGCCGCCGCCATGGCCTTCCGGGCATCCTCCCCGCGCAACCCCTCGCCCGCTCCCTCGAAGGCGAGCCGGATGTCTTCCGTGCACCGCACGGCGGCAGCAAGGAAGATCGCCTGCTTGTTGGGGAAGAGCCGGAAGAGGTACGGCTGCGAGACACCCACCCGCTTGGCGATCACCTCGGTGGACGTCCCGTAGTAGCCGCCTCGGGCGAACTCATACATGGCCGCCCGAATGACGCTCTCGCGCCGCTCCTCTGCGCTCATCCTTGCCATGGAACTAAGTTAGTACTCAATCACTAACTAGACAAGGGGTGGGTGGGTGCGGTGGGTGGAGTACGGGGCTGGGCGGGCGGCGGGTGAGAGCCGGGCGGGGGCTACGGGGGCTGTGCCGGGCGGGGTCAGGGAGGGCCGGGCGGGGGCTTCGGGGGGGCGGGGGCTGTGCGCCGGTCGGTGTCACGGACAGTCGGGGTGGCTTCGGGAGGCGGGGTCCGCGCTGGTCGGTGTCAGGGATGGGTTGGGGGTTTCCCGGCAGTCTCATCGTCTCTCCGTGTCGGGCCGGGCCCTCAAGGGCGCTCCCTGCGGTCGCGTCGCTTCGCGATGTCGCTGCGCTCCACCCTTGACCGCCCGTCCCGCCCCGGACATACGAAGACTGCCGGGAACCCCCCAAAGGAACGGGCCGGGGGACAGAGAGGCATACGGGGAGATCAGAGAGCCGACTGCCCGCTTCGGCGGGCACGTTCCCGCCCGGGCCCCATAGGCAGGCACGCCCCGGGTCGGGGGGCGCATCAGATCGCTACACACTTGCTCTCAGCTCAGCGACTGCCACTCCCTTGGGGCTGGGCATAAGCGTCACGGCCCGCCCACTGCCCTCACCTGCCCCTCATCGACCGCGACAGCGGGTAGTTGGGGGCAAGAAGGCAATGGAAAGGCCGAGAGGCGCAGGAGAGAGCGGAGAGGCCCCTGGAGAGAGCCCGGGAGGAGCCCGGCGATGGAGTGGGGAGCGCGCGAGGAGGGGTGGAGAGGAGCGGGGAGTGCCGAGGAGGACTGGTAAGGGGCCGGAGGGGGCGCTTGAGCGCCCTTCGGGCGGCTCAGCGAGCCCTGCCGGAGTCTGACGCTGAACTTTTCAACGCCACAGTCCGTCAGTCGGCTTTCCCGCTCCCACCTGGGCGCCAAATGCGGGCAAACTGCCCGCAGTCGCCGTCCCGGATACGTGTGGAGCAACCTGAGGCGGCTTATGCCCGGCCACGAGCAGGTGGCAGCCGCCATGCAGGCGACGTGCGTAGCGATCTGTGGCGGCCTATGCCCGGTCACAAGCAGGTGGCAGCCGCCATGCAAGAGCACTGTGTAGCGATCTGATGCGCCCCCCGACCCGGGGCGTGCCTGCCTACGGGCCCGGGCGGGAACATGCCCGCCGAAGCGGGCAGTCGGCTCTCTGATCTCCCCGTGTATCCATCTGAGAGCCGGCCCGTTCCTTTGGGGGGTTCCCGGCAGTCTTCGTATGTCCGGGGCGGGACGGGCGGTCAAGGGTGGAGCGCAGCGACATCGCGAAGCGACGCGACGAAGGGGCGCCCTTGAGGGCCCGGCCCGACACGGAGAGACGATGAGACTGACGGGAAACCCCCAACCCATCCCTGACACCGACCAGCGCGGACCCCGCCCCCGAAGCCCCCGCCCGCCCCTCCGCGACCCCGACCGGCACAGACCCCGCCCCCCGAAGCCCCCGCCCGGCTCTCCGTGGCCCCGCCCGGCACAGCTCTCGCCCCCGCCCCCGCCCTCAGCCCAGCTCGACCACCGCGCGGGACATGCCCAGGACCTTCTGGCCGGCGCTCGTTGCCGTCAGGTCGACGCGGACGCGGTTGTCGTCCAGCTTGGCCGCGACCTTGGCGGTGACTTCGATCAGGCCGCCCTGGTCGTCGTTCGGGACCACGACCGGCTTGGTGAAGCGGACGCCGTACTCGACCACCGCGCCCGGGTCGCCGACCCAGTCGGTGACCACGCGGATCGCCTCGGCCATGGTGAACATGCCGTGCGCGATCACGTCCGGCAGTCCCACCTCCTTGGCGAACTTCTCGTTCCAGTGGATCGGGTTGAAGTCACCCGACGCACCGGCGTAGCGCACGAGGGTCGCCCGCGTCACGGGGAAGGACGCGGCCGGCAGCTCGGTTCCGACCTCGACGTCGGCGTACTGGATCTGCGCTGCCATGTCAGGCCTCCTGGGGGGCGCGGGAGACGAGCTTCGTCCAGGCCGTCACCACGTGCTCGCCGGTCTCGTCGTGGACCTCGCCGCGGATGTCGATGATGTCGTTGCCCGCGAGGGACTTCACGGCCTCGATCGTGGAGGTCACCGTGAGCCGGTCACCGGCCCGCACCGGGCGGGAGTACGCGAACTTCTGGTCGCCGTGGACGACGCGGCTGTAGTCCAGCCCCAGCTGCGGGTCCTCGATGACCTGCCCGGCAGCCGTGAACGTGATCGCGAACACGAAAGTCGGCGGAGCGATCACATCGGGGTAGCCGTGCGCCTTGGCGGCTTCGGGATCGGTGTAGACGGGATTGGCGTCACCCACCGCGACCGCGAATTCGCGGATCTTCTCCCGGCCGACCTCGTACGGATCGGTGGGCGGGTAGCTCCGCCCCACGAAGGACTGGTCGAGAGTCATGCTCACTACCTCCTGATGAAGGGACACGAATGACACGAAGACAGATGCAATGACAAGACAAGTGCCAAGACCACTGCCGGTACAACCATGAACATCGACAAAGACCGGCACGCGAGTGTGCCGGAAAACGACACGAGGCCGCCCCCCAATGAAGGGGACGACCTCGTGACGGTGCCTGTATTCGAGACTTCGCTGGGGTCAGCGGGTCTCGCGGTGCGCGGTGTGCGAGTTGCAACGCGGGCAGTGCTTCTTCATCTCAAGACGGTCCGGGTCGTTACGCCGGTTCTTCTTGGTGATGTAGTTCCGCTCCTTGCACTCCACGCAGGCCAGCGTGATCTTCGGGCGGACGTCGGTGGCAGCCACGTGAGTGCTCCTTGACGGACTATAGGACGGATGAACGCATAAAAGAGTAGCCGATCGGGAGACCGACCCCGCAATCGGCTACTGTGTGTAGCGGCGACCGGACTTGAACCGGTGACACAGCGATTATGAGCCGCTTGCTCTACCGACTGAGCTACGCCGCTTTGATGTGATCCGCTCCCCACCCGAGGGTGGGGAACCTCTCTCACCAGAGCCCCAATGCGGAATCGAACCGCAGACCTTCTCCTTACCATGGAGACGCTCTACCGACTGAGCTATTGGGGCGAGCGAGGAAGACATTACACGGTTGCCAGCCGTCGCCCAAATCCTTTGCGGGGACCGGACTCCGAGGGGGTCGGGAAGTCTTTCTTGATCAGTCCATCAGGGGCTCACCGGCCACTTCGGGCACGAAATGTGTGCGGGCTCACATCGCCTCCCTCCTCCGAGGAGCCGTCGCGCGCTGCCGGAGCGCGCCCTCGCTCGGTACGTCGCCCAGGCACGTTCGGGACCACACCGGTACGACTATTTCGCTCCTCCGCGAGGCGGGCTCTCCCGCGCCCTAGGCTCTGAGCACGCTGCGTGATCTTGGGCCGCGGGCGCGGCCAGGGCCCAGACCGCCCGAGCCCCCGCAGGAGCGCGATGTCCGACAGCCAGCCGCCGCAGCCGTTCCATTCGCCGCGCAGCGGCGGCGGCGAGGGCCGGGGGCACGGCCCCGCTCGGGGTCACGGCCCCAGCCACGGCGACGCCGCCGCCGAGGCCACCACCCTGCTGCTCGCCGGGGCCCGGCTCACCGACGGCCGGACCGTCGACGTCCGTCTCAGCGGCGGCCGGATCCAGGCCGTCGGAACCGCCGGGAGCCTCCCGGCCCCCGCCCTGCCCCGGGTGGACCTCGGCGGCTACCTGCTGCTGCCCGCGCCCGCCGAGCCGCACGCCCACGGGGACACCGCCCTGACCGCCGACGGCGAGGGGCCCGTCTCCTACGCCCCCGAGGAGGTCCAGCGGCGGGCCACCGAAGCGGCCCTCCTCCAGCTGGGACACGGCGCCACCGCCGTCCGCTCCCACGTCCGGATCGGCGACGTGTACGGCCTCGGCCCCATGGAGGCGGCGCTCCAGGCCCGGCGCTCGCTGCGCGGTCTCACGGATCTGACCACCGTCGCCGTCCCGCGGCTGCTGACCGGGATGGCCGGCACCGACGGGCTCGCGATGCTGCGGGACGCGGTCAAGATGGGCGCTTCCGTGATCGGCGGCTGTCCCGACCTGGACCCCGACCCGACGGGCTTCCTCGAAGCCGTCCTGGAACTCGCCGGCGAACACGGCTGCCCCGTGGACCTGCACACGGACGGTGACGACCCCGGCCGCCTGGCCCGGCTCGCCGCGATGGCCGGCGGGCTGCGCCCGGGGGTCACCATCGGGCCCTGCGGCGGCCTGTCCCGGCTCCCGCTGGATGCCGCGACCCGCGCCGCCGACCAGTTGGCCGCAGCCGGTGTACGGGTCACCTGCCTGCCCCAGGGCGACTGCGCGGCCCTGGAGCGCCGCGGCCTGCGCACCGCCCCCGTACGCCTGCTGCGGGCCGCCGGCGTGCGGGTCGCGGCCGGCAGCGGAGCACTGCGGGACGCCGGGAACCCGGTCGGCCGGGGTGATCCCCTGGAGGCTGCCTACCTGCTCGCCTCCCAGGGCGGCCTGCGGCCGGGCGAGGCCTATGCGTCGGTCAGCTCCTGGGCCCGTGAGGCCATGGGTCTGCCGGAGGTCCGGGTCGAGGCCGGTTTTCCCGCGGAGCTGCTTGCCGTCCGCGGGGACCGGATCGCCGGGGTGCTGTCCCTGGCGTACAGCCGCATCGTGATCCACCGCGGCCGCGTGGTAGCCCGTACGAGTGCGGTCCGGGAGTACTGCGACTCCGCCGTCGCGGTGGCTCTGGACCTGCCCCGGCAGGGGCGGACCGAGCCCGCCCCGTGAGGGGCCGCCCGGCGTTCGCGGGCGCAGGGGCCCGGCTCGACGTACGGTCGGACCATGCGCATCGTCATCGCGGGTGGACACGGTCAGATCGCGCTGCGGCTGGAGCGCCTGCTCGCCGCGCGCGGGTACGAGGTAGCGGGCATCATCCGCAACCCGGAACAGGGCGACGCCCTCAGGGAGGCCGGAGCCGAGCCGGTGCTCTGCGATCTGGAGTCGGCGTCGGTGGAGCACGTCGCGGGGATCCTGCACGGCGCGGACGTGGCGGTCTTCGCCGCCGGGGCGGGCCCGGGCAGTGCCGTCGGCCGCAAGGAGACCGTGGACTTCGCAGCGGCGACGCTGTTCGCCGACGCCGCCGAACGGGCTCGGGTACGGCGCTTCCTGATGGTCTCTTCGATGGGCGCGGACGCACGGCACGAGGGTGACGAGGTGTTCGACGTCTACCTGCGGGCCAAGGGAGAGGCCGACGACCACCTGCGCACCCGGCTGGGTCTGGAGTGGACGATCCTGCGCCCCGGCTCGCTGACGGACGACGCGGGGACGGGCCTGGTACGCCTGGAGGCGCACACGGGTCGCGGCTCCGTCCCGCGCGACGACGTGGCCGCGCTGCTGGCCGAGCTGGCCGACACCCCGGCGACGGCGGGACTGACCCTGGAGCTGGTTTCCGGCTCGACCCCGATCACGGTGGCGGTCAAGGCCGTGGCCGGCAACTGACGGGCCCCGGACGGCTCAGAACCCGGCGCTGACCTTGTCGTCGGAGCGGCCGACCGAATCCTGCCGGTACTGCTCCTCCTACGCCTGCCGGATCCGCTCGGTGCGACCGCCGCGCGCGTCGGCCTCCTTCTCGGGGTACAGGAGCACCACCTCGTAGAGGTCTCGCGGACGCTCTTGCCGTCCTGGCCGCGCCACTGGCCGTAGCCGTCCTGGACGGGGACGAGGGGGTCGCGGCCGCATACGAGAAGACCCCCGTTACTGCGCTTCCGCAGTAACGGGGGTCTCACATCGCGTGGCGGCGCCAGGGTTCGAACCTGGGTAGGCTGAGCCGGCAGATTTACAGTCTGCTCCCTTTGGCCACTCGGGCACACCGCCATGTTCGCTGCCGTCTTTCCGCCTTTCGGCGGCGCTCCGTGGCAACGACGTAAACGATACCCGATGACCGGGGGTGCTTCGCCACAGGATTGATCAGCGCTGCGGGTGGGCACGGTGGCTAGGCTTTGCGGAGCGGGCCGGGGATGTCCGGCCGCGGCCTCCGGGCTGATCACCACCAACCTCAAGGAGCCACAGCACATGGCCGACTCCAGTTTCGACATCGTCTCGAAGGTCGAGCGGCAGGAGGTCGACAACGCCCTCAACCAGGCCGCCAAGGAACTCTCGCAGCGCTACGACTTCAAGGGCACCGGAGCCACGATCGCCTGGTCCGGCGAGAAGATCCTGATGGAGGCGAACTCCGAGGAGCGCGTCAAGGCCGTCCTCGACGTCTTCGAGACCAAGCTGGTCAAGCGCGGGATCTCGCTCAAGGCGCTCGACGCCGGAGAGCCGCAGCTGTCCGGCAAGGAGTACAAGATCTTCGCGACCATCGAAGAGGGCATCTCGCAGGAGAACGCCAAGAAGGTGGCGAAGATCATCCGCGATGAGGGCCCCAAGGGCGTCAAGGCCCAGGTCCAGGGTGAGGAGCTGCGCGTCAGCTCCAAGAGCCGTGACGACCTCCAGGAGGTCCAGGCACTGCTCAAGGGCAAGGACCTGGACTTCGCGATCCAGTTCGTGAACTACCGCTGACCCAGGTCCCGCACCTGTCCGCACGCCGGCCCGGCGGTCCTCACGGACCGCCGGGCCGCGGCGGTTGCGGGAGGTGCGTGGGGCGTGAGCGGCGCCGCCCGCCTGTGTGGACTTCCGCGGGCACTCGGGCGGGGGTGGGTGCGCCCACCACGCTGGGCGGGCCCCATCACCGCGTGGCAGGGGGTTCTCGCGTGGCTGGGGCCCGTTCGTTGCGCGAGGACTTCGTGGCGTCCGTCGTCGTCACGCTCGTCGCGCTACCGCTTCGCAGGGAAGCGGTCCGGCTCGATCCGAGCGGATTGCGCCACCTCGACCACGCCTGTGTGACCGCGCTGGAGGGGTGGGAGCGCACGCGGATGCCGCCCGCCGGCCGGGAAGGCGTCATCCAGGACGGTTACCCTCCGCCCGTGGCCCACGAACTGAAGCGCACCCTGGGGGTTTTCGACGCGGTCGTGGTCGGGCTGGGTGCGATGGTCGGCGCCGGCATCTTCACCGCCCTCGCCCCGGCGGCACGCGCCGCGGGCGGTGCGCTGCTCGCTGCCCTCGCGACGGCGGCCCTGGTGGCCTACTGCAACGCGCATTCGTCGGCTCGGCTCGCCGCCCGGTATCCGTCCTCCGGCGGCACCTACGTCTACGGGCGCGAGCGGCTGGGGCCCTTCTGGGGGTATCTGGCCGGCTGGGCCTTCGTGGTGGGCAAGACGGCGTCCTGCGCGGCGATGGCGCTGACCGTCGGCGCGTACCTCTGGCCGGGACAGCGGCACGCCGTGGCCGTCGCCGCGGTGGTGGCGCTGACCGCCGCGGGCTACGGCGGTGTGCAGCGGTCCGCCCGGGTCTCGCGGGTGATCGTGGCGGTGGTGCTGGCGGTTCTGGCCGGGGTGGTCGTGGTGTGTCTGGGCTCGGGTGCGGCCGGGGCGGGGCGGCTCGGTGGCGCGGGCCGGGGCGCCGTGGGGCTGTTGCAGGGCGCCGGGCTGCTGTTCTTCGCCTTCGCGGGCTATGCGCGGATCACCACCCTGGGTGAGGAGGTGCGCGATCCGGAGCGGACCATCCCGCGGGCGGTGCCGCTCGCTCTGGGGATCGCCCTGCTGGTCTATGCCGCCGTGGCGGTGGCGGCGTTGTCGGTACTGGGCCACGGCGGGCTGGCGGCCTCGTCTGCGCCGCTCGCCGACGCGGTCGGGGCGGCCGGGTGGCCCGCGGCGGCCCCCGTGGTCCGGGTCGGTGCGGCGGTGGCGGCGCTGGGCTCACTGCTGGCGCTGGTGCTCGGGGTGTCGCGGACCACGATGGCGATGGCCCGGGACGGCCACTTCCCCCGTGCGCTGGCCGCCGTACATCCCCGGTACCGGGTTCCGCACCGTGCGGAGTTGGCGGTCGGTGCGGTCGTGGCGGTGCTGGCGGCGACCGCCGATCTGCGGGGCGCGATCGGCTTCTCCTCTTTCGGGGTGCTGACCTACTACGCGATCGCGAACGTCTCCGCATGGACTCTCGATGGAGGTGTCAAGGACCGGGCCGTGGCAGCGGTCGGGCTGTCCGGCTGTGTGGTGCTGGCTTGCGCGCTGCCCCCGGCGTCGGCGGTCTCGGGGGCGGCGGTACTGGCGCTGGGTGCGCTGCTCCACGCCCTGCGCGGCCGGTTCAGATCCGGGATCTAAACCGGCCAGGGGACTGGTTCGAGGTCGTAGTCCTCCCCCGCTCCCGACTCCTCGCAGTACCAGGCGGTGCCGTCGAGCCAGGCGTGGAGCCAGCCCGCCAGGCTCGGGCTGTCGATGGACCAGGCGAGCTCCGGCTCCCCCGGATTCGGGTCGAACAGCAGGACTTGGGCGCTTTCGGAACGGCAGTCCACGCATGCGTACACGGAGCAGCCGAAGTCCGCTATCGGCAGTACTCCCTCGGGCCAGCGCCAGCCGGATGCGCGCCGCTGCGTGTAGTCCCGCGTCGCCCGACCGAGGGGCAGCAGGCCGCGCTCGGGGCCGAATCCGCCGTCGGCGACGCGCGTGTACAACTGGGCGAGCAGGGGTGGCAGGGGGAATCCGATCACGGCTTCGGCCCGGGTGATCTGCCGGGCGCCCAGCGGGGCGGGCAGGGGCTTTCCATGCCCGTGCGCGGACTGGCACGCACGGGCTGCGACTTGCTCCAGCAACTGCTCGGTCTCGTTCATGCGTTCATGGTGACCGAGCCCACTGACAGCCCGCACCCCCTGTGGACAACCCCCTTCGCGAGGGCCGGGCGGATCAGGAACGCCCTGGTCAGCGCGAGGCGAACGGCGCGTCGGTGGGGACGATTTCGCGGCCCAGCGGGAGCAGGGAGAGCGGGACCATCTTGAAGTTGGCGATGCCGAAGGGGATGCCGATGATCGTCACGCACAGGGCGAGGCCGGTGACGATGTGTCCGATGGCCAGCCACCAGCCCGCCAGGAGCAGCCACAGGACATTGCCCAGGCAGGAGCCCGCTCCTGCGTCGTGGCGCTCGACCGTGGTGTACCCGAAGGGCCACAGGGCGTAGACGGCGATGCGGAAAGCGGCGACCCCGAAGGGGATGCCGATGACGGTGATGCAGAGGATCAGGCCCGCGAGGCAGTAGCCGAGGAACAGCCAGATGCCGCTGAGTACGAGCCAGATGACATTGAGGATGGTCTTCACTGCCTGCGTCCTGCCATCTGTTCGAGCCGGGCGATGCGCTCGGCCATCGGAGGGTGGGTCGAGAACATCTTGGACAGGCCCTCACCGGGACGGAACGGGTTGGCGATCATCATGTGGCTGGCCGTCTCCAGCCGGGGTTCCGGCGGCAGCGGGAGCTGCTTGGTGCCCGCGTCGAGCTTGCGCAGGGCGCCGGCCAGGGCCAGCGGGTCCCCGGTGAGCTGGGCGCCCGAGGCGTCGGCCTCGTACTCGCGCGAGCGGCTGATGGCCAGCTGGATCACGGAGGCGGCCAGCGGCCCGAGGATCATGATCAGCAGCATGCCGAAGAGGCCGGGGCCCTCGTCGTCGTTCGAGCGGCCGACCGGTATCAGCCAGGCGAAATTCACCAGGAACATGATCACCGAGGCCAGGGCGCCGGCCACCGACGAGATCAGGATGTCCCGGTTGTAGACGTGGCTGAGCTCGTGGCCGATGACCCCGCGCAGCTCGCGCTCGTCGAGGATGCGCAGGATGCCCTCGGTGCAGCAGACCGCGGCGTTGCGCGGATTGCGACCGGTGGCGAAGGCGTTGGGCGCCTCGGTGGGCGAGATGTAGAGGCGCGGCATGGGCTGGCGCGCGGAGGTGGAGAGCTCGCGCACCATGCGGTAAAGCTGGGGGGCTTCGAACTCGCTGACGGGGCGGGCGCGCATCGCGCGCAGAGCCAGCTTGTCGCTGTTCCAGTACGCGTACGCGTTCGTCCCGAGCGCGATGACGACGGCGACGATCAGGCCGCCGCGGCCGAAGAAGCTCCCGATGAGGATGATGAGTGCGGACAGCCCGCCGAGGAGTACGGCGGTTTTGAGCCCGTTGTGCCGGCGGTGCACGGTACGCCCTCCAAGTGGTGCGGCAGGGGAGCCCGTCATGGTCTGGGGGTCTACGGTCCAGTGGACCCTCCCTTCCTGGTCAACGCGAGGTGAGGGCGTCAGGTTCCCCGCACGGGCGCGCCCCGCCGCCCGGGGTGCGGGGGCGGCGGGGCGGCGGCGTGCGTTGCTCCGTCGGGGTTACGCAAGCCGTGGGCTGCTGCGCGGCTACTGCGGGAAGAGGCTGCCCGACGCGAAGCGCAGGACGAGCTGCGGGGCCCCGGAGAGCACGAGCGCGGTGGCGGCGGTGAGGACGATGGCGGCGGTGACGGGCCAGGGGGCCGCGGCGCGGGCGGCCGCGTCCCCGGCGCCCGCGGGGGCCTCGGCTTCCTGGGGCGAGCGGAAGAGCAGCGCGGTCCACCGCAGGTAGTAGTAGAGGGCGACGACGACATTGACCGCCATGACCACGGCGAGCCAGCCCAGGCCGGCGTCCACCGCCGAGCGCAAGACGGTGACCTTGGCGAAGAGGCCGATGATGCCGGGCGGCAGGCCGGCCAGGCACAGCAGGAAGAAGGCCAGCGAGAGCGCGGCCGACGGGCGCCGCGCGTACAGGCCCCGGTAGTCGCTGATCCGCTGGAGCGGCTTCGTGCGGGCGACCAGGGCGGCCACGGCGAAGGCGCCGAGGTTCACGGCGCCGTACATGAGGGCGTAGGCGACGGTGGAGCCGACCTGGGAGCGTCCGGAGTAGGCGGCCGCGGCGATCGGGACCAGCAGGTAGCCGGCCTGCCCGACCGAGGACCAGGCGAGCAGCCGCACGGCGCTGTTCGGGCGGTCCGCGGACTGGCGCAGGGCGGCGGCGTTGCCGAGGGTCATGGTGAGCGCGGCCAGGACGGCGAGGGCGGGGCCCCAGATGTCGGAGTACGCGGGGAAGGCGATCACCGTGACGAGGATGAGGCCGGAGAAGCCGACGGCTTTGCCGATCACCGAGAGGTAGCCGGCGATGGGCAGGGGGGCGCCGACGTAGGTGTCGGGGACCCAGAAGTGGAAGGGGACGGCCGCGGTCTTGAAGGCGAAGCCGACGAGAGTGAGCGCGACACCGGCCATGGCGAGGGTGTCGAGCTGCCCGGGGACCTCTTCGAGCCGGTCGGCGACCTGGCTGAGGTGCAGGGACCCGGTGGCGGCGTAGACGAAGCTGACGCCCATCAGCGACACGGCGGTGGCGGTGACGGAGGAGAGGAAGAACTTGAGGGCGGCCTCGGAGGAGAGCCGGTCGCCGCGGCGCATGCCGACCAGGGCGAAGGCGGGCAGCGAGGCGACCTCCAGGGCGACGATCAGGGTGGCCAGGTCGCGGGCCGCGGGCAGCAGGGCCGCGCCGGCGGCACTGGAGAGCAGCAGGAACCAGTACTCGCCGGCGGGCATGCGCGCGTCGTGTACGGCGGTGACCGACAGCAGCGCGGTGACCAGGGCGCCCGCCAGCACCAGGAACTGGATGACGAGCGCGAAGTGGTCGGCGGTGTAGCTGCAGGCGGCGGGGTCGCCGGTGAGGCAGAAGGTGGTGCGGTCGCCGGCACGCAGGGGCAGGAGCGTGGCGGTCGCGGCGGCGAGGCCGGCGACGCAGATCCAGCCGAGGACGGGCCTTTGCCGCTCCGGTACGAAGAGGTCGGCGACCAGGACGGCCAGGCCGACGGCGGCGGTGATGACGACGGGAGCGAGGGCGAGCCAGTCGATGGACTGGACGAGGCTGGGGGTCTCGGCGGACAGGACCGTGAGGGCCGTCATGAGGTGCCTCCTGCGAGGAGCTTCTGGACGGCCGGGTCGGTGAGGCCGAGGAGGATGGCGGGCCACAGGCCGGCGAGGACGGTGAGGGCGGCCAGCGGGGTCCAGGCCGCGAACTCGTAGTGCCGGATGTCCGCGACGGTGAGCTCGGGACCGGCCTTGGGGTCGCCCATGCAGACGCGCCGGACGACGATCAGGAGGTAGGCGGCGGTCAGCAGGGTGCCGAACGCTCCGACGGCCATGTAGGTGAGGAAGGCGGGGCGGGGCAGCCCGTCGGCGGGGTCGAAGGCGCCGAAGAGGGCCAGCATCTCGCCCCAGAAGCCGGCCAGCCCGGGGAGGCCGAGGGAGGCGACGGCGGCGAAGGCGAGGAGGGCGCCGAGGCGGGGGGCGCGGCCGTAGAGGGCGGCGCCGGTGGCTCCGGAGAGGGTGTCGAGGTCGGCGGTGCCGTAGCGGTCCTTGAGGGCGCCGACCAGGAAGAAGAGCAGGCCGGTGATCAGGCCGTGGGCGATGTTGGCGAAGAGCGCGCCGTTGACGCCGGTGGGCGTCATGGACGCGATGCCGAGGAGCACGAAGCCCATGTGGCCGACGGAGGAGTACGCGATGAGGCGCTTGAGGTCGCCCTTGTTCCCCTTGCGGGCCAGTGCGAGGCAGGCGAGGGACCCGTAGACGATGCCGACGGCGGCGAAGGCGCCCAGGTAGGGGGCGAAGGTGGCCATGCCGTCGGGCGTGACGGGCAGCAGGATGCGGACGAAGCCGTAGGTGCCCATCTTGAGCAGGACGCCGGCGAGCAGGACGGAGCCCACGGTGGGCGCGGCGGTGTGGGCGTCGGGCAGCCAGCTGTGCAGCGGCCACATGGGGGTCTTGACGGCGAGGCCGGTGCCGATGGCGAGGACGGCCAGGAGCTGGGTGGTGTGGGTCAGTCCGCGGCCGTTGTCAGAGGCGAGTGCCACCATGTCGAAAGTGCCGCTGTTCAGGCCGATCAGCAGCAGGCCGATCAGCATGACGACGGAGCCGAGGAGCGTGTAGAGGATGAACTTCCAGGCGGCGGCCTGCCGCTGAGCGCCGCCCCAGCGGGCGATGAGGAAGTACATCGGGATGAGGACCATCTCGAAGGCGAGGAAGAAGAGCAGCAGGTCGAGGACGGCGAAGGTGGCGAGGGTGCCGGATTCGAGGACGAGCAGCAGGGCGACGAAGACCTTCGGGGAGGGGCCCTCGGGGAGCTTGAAGTAGCTGTAGAGCGCGCAGAGGAAGAACAGCAGCGCGGTCATCAGGAGGAGGGGGAGCGAGATGCCGTCGATGCCGAGGTGGAGCCGGACGTTCAGCGCCGGGATCCAGCTGATGTCCGTCGTCGCCTGGAAGCGGGACGGGGCGCCGTGGTCGAAGCCCAGGGTGAGGGCGATCGCCGCGGCGAGGGTGACGCCGGTCACGGTCACGCCGTGGCGCAGCACCGCCTGCTCGGGGCTGCGGCCCTTGAGGCCGGGCGGGGCCGGCAGGAGCGCCGCGACTGCGCCGAGGAGGGGTGCGGCCACGATGAACGCCAGAAGGAACTGCATCACGGACGGACTGATATCAATCACGGCTGACTCACGGCTCACGATCCGGCGTTGACGTTGGCGAGGACGGCGGTGGCGATCGCCAGGACCACGGCGCCGGCGAGCAGGGCGCTCAGGTAGCTCTGCACGTTGCCGGTCTGGGCGCGGCGTACGAGGCTGCCGAGCAGCCGGGGACCGGCGCCCGCGCCGCGGACGTAGGTGTCCACGACCTCGCGGTCGAGGAAGCGGACCAGGGTCGCGGCCGCGCGGACGGGGCGGACGAAGAGCCGGTCGTAGACGGCGTCGAGGTGGAAGCCGTCGGCGGCGTGGCGGTGGAGCGGGCCGAGGAGGGCGCGTCCGGGGTCGGGGGCGGCGCCCGCGGGGACGGCGGGGTGCTCGTGGGTGACCTCGCCGACTTCGGGGGTCTCCGCCGCCGATTCGGCGGCGGCGGTGGCGGCGGACACTGCGGCGGCGACGGCGGCGGGCTGGTCGGCCACCGCTCCGGCGGCGGGGCCGACCGCCACGGGGGCGGTCCCGGTCTTCGCCTCGGCGCGCTGCCAGAGGGCGTAGGTGAGCAGGGCGCCGATGGCCGCGGCTCCGGTGCCGAGGACCGAGGTGGCCAGGGTCGGGGTGAGCTGCCCGCCGTCGAACCAGTCGGCGAGGGGGGCCGCCGCGAGGCCGAGGCCGACGGACGGGACGGCCAGCAGCCACAGCACGCCGGTCATGGCGATGGGCTCCTTGCCGTGGTCGGGGGCGGCGGCGCCCCGGCCGCGGAAGGCCATCAGCCACAGCCGGGTGGCGTAGGCGGCCGTGAGCAGCGCGGTCAGTACGCCCGCGACCAGAACGACCCAGCCGGCGGCGCCGGGTGCGAAGTCCGAGTGCCCGGTGGCGGCGTGCTCGGCGGCGACGAGGACGGCTTCCTTGGAGAAGAAGCCGGCGAAGGGCGGGATCGCGACGAGCGCGAGCAGCCCGATCGTCATCGTCCAGAAGGCATCGGGGATGCGCTTGGCCAGGCCGCCCGTCCGGGACATGGCGGCCAGGGAGTTCGTCCCGGCGGCGTGGATGATGACGCCCGCCCCGAGGAACAGCAGTGCCTTGAAGGCGCCGTGGGACATGAGGTGGAAGACGGCGGCGCCGCGGTCGCCGACGGCCAGCGCGCCGGTCATGTAGCCGAGCTGACCGACGGTGGAGTAGGCGAGTACCCGCTTGATGTCGTCCTGGGCCAGGGCGGCGAGGCCGGATCCCACCATCGTGACGGCCGCCATGACGGCCATGACCACCAGCGCGGCGCGGGAGGCCGCGAAGACGGGGAGGAGACGGGCGATGAAGTAGACGCCGGCGGCGACCATCGTCGCGGCGTGGATCAGCGCGGAGACCGGCGTGGGGCCGGCCATGGCGTCCGGGAGCCAGGTGTGCAGCGGGAACTGCGCGGATTTGCCGGCGACTCCGGCGAGGAGCAGCAGGGCGACGAGCGTCGGCCGGTCGAGTCCGCCCGCGGCGACGGTGCCCAGGATCTTGGTGATCTGGAAGGACCCGGCGTCGGTGGCGAGCGCGAACAGGCCGATGAGGAAGGGGACGTCGCCGAGCTTCGTGACGAGGAATGCCTTGAGGGAGGCGGAGCGGGCCGCCTCGGTCTCCCAGTAGTGCCCCACCAGGAAGTACGAACAGATGCCCATGACCTCCCAGCCGACCAGCAGCACCATCAGGTCGCCCGAGTAGACGACGAGCAGCATGGCGGAGGTGAACAGGGAGACCAGAGCGGCGTACGACGGGTAGCGCGGGTCATCGCGGAGGTACGCCGTCGAGTAGATCTGGACGCAGGTGGCGACGACCCCGACGACGACGGCGACCAGCACGGCGAAGCCGTCCAGGTGGAGCGAGAGCTCGATGGGCACCGAGCCGGTCGGGGTCAGTTCGGTGGCGGCGTCGATGGTCTTGCCGCCGCCCTGGCGGATGGCGACGACGACGGCCAGTACGGCCGCGCCGAGCGTCGGCAGGAGGGCGAGCGGCCGGACGAAGCCGGGGGCGGTGCGGCCGAGGAGCAGTCCCGCCACGGCGCCCAGGAAGGGCAGGAGGGGGGCCAGGACGGCGAGGGTCGTGGTGCTCACGCGGCGACCTCCGGCCGGGCGGTGCCGGCGCTGCTGCTGTCGGTGCCGGGGCCGGGGCCGGTACTGGTGCCGGTGGCCTGGTCGGACTCGTGGCTTTCGGCGGTGTCACGGAGCCGGTCGATGTCCGAGGTGCCCCGGTTGCGGTACACCATCAGCACGATGGCGAGGCCGATGCCGATCTCGGCGGCGGCGATGGCGATGGTGAAGAGGGTGAGGGCCTGGCCGGCGTGCAGGGTGTCGCGCAGCCAGACGTCGAAGGCCACCAGGTTGAGGTTGACGGCGTTGAGCATCAGCTCGACGGACATCAGGACCAGGATGGCGTTGCGGCGGGCAAGGACGCCGTACAGGCCCGTGCAGAAGACGAGCGCCGCGAGGACGGCGGGGTAGGCGAGGTGCATCAGCGCTGCCCCTTGTCACGGGCGTCGGCGGGGTCGTTCCTGCGGGACAGCACGATGGCGCCGATCAGGGCCGCGAGGAGGAGGACGGAGAGGGCTTCGAAGGGCAGCACCCAGTGCTGGAAGAGGATCTCGCCGGAGACCTTCGTGGAGCCCTGGACCGGGCCGTCGAGGTCGATCCAGGTCGTGCGGAAGGCGTCGACGACGACCCAGACGAGCGCGGCGGCCGCGACGACGGCGACGCCCAGCGCGAGTGGGCGGTTGCCGGAGTCGGCGTCCGGGGAGCGGCCGATGGGGGCCTTGGTCAGCATCAGCCCGAAGAGGAGGAGGACGACCACGGAACCGAGGTAGATCAGGACCTGGACCCAGGCGATGAACTCGGCGGTGAGCAGGAGGTACTCGACGGCGATGCCGCCGAGCGCGACGACCAGCCAGAGGGCGGCGTGCACGAGCTGCCTGGTGGTCACCGTGACGAGGGCCGCGCCGAGGGTGGCGAGGCCGACGAGCACGAAGGCGATCTCGACTCCCGTCGGGGAGAGGAAGCCGGGTCCTGGCCCTTGGGCCGCGGGAGCGGTGGTGGCGGCAGCGGCAGCCGAGGTGGCGGCCGCGAGGTGGGCGCTGAGCATCAGGCGGAGCCTCCGGCCGGGGAGTCGGGAGTACCGGGGGCGCCGGGGCCGGGGGTGCTCGGGTCGGGGGTGGCCTGGCCCGGCGTGCTGGGGCCCGGCGTGCTCGGGTCGGGTCCGGGCGTGGCCGGACCCGGGGTGGCCGAACCAGGCGCCGCCGAGCCCGGGGTGGGCGAGCCCGGCGTGGCCTGGCCCGGAGTGGGCGAGCCCGGGGTGGGCGAGCCCGGGGTGGGCGAGCCCGGAGTGGGCGAGCCCGGAGTGGCCGGACCCGGAGTGGGCGGACCCGGAGTGGGCGAGCCCGGAGTGGCCGGACCCGGAGTGGGCGAGCCCGGAGTGGCCGGACCCGGAGTGGCCGGGTCTGGGGAGGGGGTGGGGGGTTGGGGGGCGGCGGCTGCTGCTGCGGCTTCGGCCTTCTCCGCGGCCTTGCGGGCGGCGGCGATCTCCTTCGGCTCCTCGGCGGCAGGGTCCAGGGCGGGCGGGGCCGGGACGGTCCACATCCACTCGCGGAGCTTGTCCCGCTCGTGCGTCAGCTCGTGGATGTCGGTCTCCGCGTACTCGAACTCCGGCGACCAGAAGAGGGCGTCGAACGGGCACACCTCGATGCAGATGCCGCAGTACATGCACAGGGAGAAGTCGATGGCGAAACGGTCGAGGACGTTGCGGCTGCGCTCGCGGCCACCGGGGGTGGAGGCCGGCACCGTCTCCTTGTGGGAGTCGATGTAGATGCACCAGTCGGGGCACTCACGAGCGCACAGCATGCAGACCGTGCAGTTCTCTTCGAACAGGCCGATGACCCCGCGGCTGCGGGGCGGGAGCTGGGGCTGGACCTCGGGGTACTGGGCGGTGTGCGAGCGCTTCGTCATGGTGCGCAGCGTCACGGCCAGGCCCTTGGCGAGGCCGGATCCGGGGATGGGCATCAGTTGATCGCCACCTTCACGATGCCGGTGAGCGCGATCTGGGCGAGCGCGAGCGGGATGAGGACGGTCCAGGCGAGCTTCTGGAGCTGGTCCTCGCGCAGTCGCGGATAGCTCACGCGGAGCCAGATCACGACGAACGCGAGGATCGCGGTCTTGAGCAGGGTCCAGACCCAGCCGAGGCCGTCGGCGCCGAGGGGGCCGTGCCAGCCGCCGAGGAACAGGACGGTGGTGAGGGCGCAGAGGACGACGATGCCGGCGTACTCGGCGAGGAGGAACAGCGCGAAGCGCAGGCCGGTGTACTCGGTGTACGCGCCGAAGATGATCTCGGAGTCGGCCACGGGCATGTCGAAGGGGGGCCGCTGCAGTTCGGCGAGGCCGGCGGTGAAGAAGACGAGGGCGCCGACGATCTGCCAGGGCAGCCACCACCACTGGAAGCCCTCGACGATGCCGGGGAGGGAGACCGTCCCGGCGGCCATGGCCACCGAGGCGGCGGCGAGCAGCATGGGCAGCTCGTAGGCGAGCAGCTGGGCGGCGGTGCGCAGGCCGCCGAGCAGGGAGAACTTGTTCGCGGAGGCCCAGCCGGCCATGAGGGAGCCGAGGACTCCGATGCCCATGACGGCGAGCACGAAGAACAGACCGGCGTCGATGGCCTGGCCGACGGCGCCTTCGCCCGGGCCGATCGGGATCGCGAGGAGGACGAGGAGGTACGGGAGCAGGGCGACGGCGGGGGCGAGCTGGAAGATACGGCGGTCGGCGTTGGCCGGGACGATGTCTTCCTTCTGCGCGAACTTCACGCCGTCGGCGACGAGCTGGGCCCAGCCGTGGAAGCCGCCCGCGTACATGGGGCCCAGGCGGCCCTGCATGTGCGCCATCACCTTGTGCTCGGTCTGTCCGACGACGAGCGGGAGCACGAGGAAGACGGCGAAGACGACGATCAGTCGCAGGGCGACGTCGAGGACGTCGTTCACGCGTCGCCTCCGTTGTCGGTGGTGGGCCGGTCGCCTGCGGCGGGCCCGGCGGTGGGGGTGGGTGGTGCGTCGGCCCGCCGGCGCGCCTCCGGCGCGGGGGCCGGGGTCTCGGACCCCGGGTCGGCCGGTTCTTCGGGGGCAGGGGCCGGCGCTGCCGGGGCCGGGGTCGCGGGGCCCTCGTCCGCCGGGGCGGGAGCGTCGGGCTGCGGCTGCTGCGAGGGGGTCCGGGCGTCCTCGTTCACCGGTGCCGGGGTCGGCGCTGCCGGGGCCGCGGGGACTTCTCCCGCCGAGGCAGGAGCGTCGGCCTGCGGCCGCTCCGACGGGGGCGGGGGTGTGGGCGTGGGGTCCTCGGCCCCCGGGGACGGCGCCGACGTGGACGGCGCCACGATCGCAGGGCCCTCGTCCGCCGGGGCGGGAGCGTCGGCCTGCGGCTGCTGCGAGGGGGTCGGGGCGTCCTCGTTCACCGGTGCCGGGGTCGGCGCTGCCGGGGCCGGGCCCGCGGGGGACTCGGCTGCCGGGGTCGTAGTCGCGGGGGGCTCGGTGGCCGGGGCGTCGGCGGTGGCCGCGGGGTTCGGCGGGAGCGAGGGGGTGGCGGGCTGCGGGTCTTCGAAAGCGGGCTTCGGGTTGTGCCAGGGGGCGTCCGAGCCGGCTCCCGTCGAGGGGGTACGGCGCGGCCCGGCCCCGGGGGCCGTCGCTTCCGGCGGGTTGGCCTGGCTCGCGGAGCCGGCCGCCGCCGAGCGGGTGCGGCGGGGCGGCCGGGGGGCGGCCTCCGGGGGCGGCGTCGCCGACGGGGCCGGCGTCGCGGGCGCTTCCGGATGCGGGGGCGTGCCCTCGGCCTGGCTCGCGGAGCCGGCCGCCGCCGAGCGGGTGCGGCGGGGCGGGCGGGATGCGGCCTCCGGGGGCGGCGTCGCCGACGGGGCCGGCGTCGCGGGGGCGCCGGCCTGCGGGAGCTGGGTGGCCGAGCCCTCCGTGGTGGAGCGGGTGCGGCGGGGTGGGGCGCCTTCGCGGGGGGTGCGCGGGGCGGCGCCGGCGGCTCGGGGGGTGCGGGCGGGGCGGGCGGGGGCCGGGGGGAGCTGGCCCTTCATCGGGCCCCAGTCGTTGGGGTCCGGGACGCCCGGCGGGAGCATCTGGCGGCGCTTCGGACCATCGGAGTCCGCGCCCTCGCCCGGCTCCTTGGCGCCGGGCCACGCCTTGGCGACCCGCGCGGCCAGGACGAAGTCCTTGCGCAGCGGATGGCCTTCGAAGTTCTCCGGCAGGAGCAGGGGCACGAGGTTCGGGTGGTCGGTGAAGGTCACGCCGAACATCTCGAAGGTCTCCCGCTCGTGCCACGCCGCCCCCGCGTAGACGGAGACGGCCGAGGGCAGGGAGGGGGCGCCGTGCGGGACGGTCGTGCGCAGCATGAGCCGGCGTACGCGGTGGTTCTCCAGCGAGACGACGTGCGCGCAGACGCGGAAGCCGGTGCCGGGCTCGTCCACGGCGCTCAGCCAGTCGAAGAAGGTGCAGCCCAGCTTGTCCCGGGCGATCTCCAGGGAGGAGATCCAGGAGCCGGCCGGGACGTCCACCGTGAGGAGTTCGTAGGAGGACGAGCCCACGGCCTCCTCGCCGAAGACCGCCGCCGCCGCGTCGGGAAGGGAGTCGTAGAGGTTCATGCGCCGGCCCCCGCTGTGGGTGCGGGCGGGGGCGTGACCAGACCGCTGGTCAGCTGTCCCACGGACGGGCCGGTCGCGTAGCGCTCGGCCAGCGACTCGCGCGCGATCTTCTCCTGGAGCTTGAGGATGCCCTGGAGCAGCGCCTCCGGGCGTGGCGGGCAGCCGGGGACGTAGACGTCGACGGGGATGATCTGGTCGACGCCCTTCGTCACCGAGTACGAGTCCCAGTACGGGCCGCCGCAGTTGGAGCAGGCGCCGAAGGAGATGACGTACTTGGGCTCCGGCATCTGCTCGTAGAGCCGCTTCACGGCCGGTGCCATCTTGTCCGTGACCGTCCCGGAGACGATCATCAGGTCCGCCTGGCGGGGGCCCGGCGCGAAGGGGATGACACCGAGACGGATGAAGTCGTGACGGGCCATCGACGCGGCGATGAACTCGATCGCGCAGCAGGCGAGGCCGAAGTTGAAGACCCACAGGCTGTACCGGCGGCCCCAGTTCAGGACCACCTTCATCGGCTCGGGGGCCAGGCGCGAGAGCACGCCCAGGCGCCGGGGCTCCGGGAGCGGCTGGGGCTCGGCGGGCGTCCGGGCGGCGGACCGGCTTGCGGCTCCGCCCGCTGCCTGAGCCGCCCGAGCTGCCGTCTGGGCTGCCGTCTGGGCCGTTCGGTCCGCCGTTTGGTCCGCCGTTCGGTCCGGTGTCACGTCCATTCGAGGACGCCCTTCTTGTACGCATAGAGCAGGCCGACGGCCAGGAAACCGAGGAAGACGAACATCTCCACCAGCGTCGTGGCGCCGTAACCGGCGGCGGCGAAGACCGTCGCCCACGGGAACAGGAAGATCGAGTCGACGGCGAAGATGACGTAGAGGAAGGCGTAGACGTAGTAGCGGACCTGGGTGTGTGCCCAGCCCTCGCCGACGGGGTCGACGCCGCATTCGTACGTCAGCAGCTTCTCGGGGGTCGGGACCACGGGCCGCAGCAGGCGGCCCGCGCCGAAGGCCACGGCGACGAAGAGCACACCGAGGAGGGCGAGCAGGCCGACGACCGAATAACTCCGGAAGTAGTCCGCCGCGAGCACGGTTGCGGTCGATACCGTTGGTTCTGGCACGTCCGTTCCTCGCTCCTCGGTCACTGTCGACGATCTGGTACAGGCGGGAGTCTAGGGCCTGCCTCACACGGGGGGGGTTATCCCCCGTTCACAGCACCCCGGCCACCCCATGGCATCGGCGGACGGGCCTTGGCAGGCTGTGCCGCATGACCACGAGCCAGGACATCCGCGACAACGACCGGCCCCCTCCCGTACGCGCCGTCTTCAGCGCCGTGACGTGGAAGGAGATCGCGTACCTGGTGAGCAACCTGCCGCTGGCGATCATCGGATTTGTTTACACGGTCGTCATGGTCGCCGGCACGGGCGCGCTGTCCGTGACGGCGGTCGGACTTCCGCTGCTCGCATGTGGTCTCTTTCTGTCCCGGCAGTGGGGACGGCTGGACCGGGCGCGGGCCCGGGCGCTGCTGGGCGTACGGGTGGACGAGCCGACTCCGCTTCCGGGTCCCGGGCGGGCCGGTGGTTTCTTCCCCTGGTTGTGGACGAGCATCAAGGACCCGGTCGCCTGGCGGACGGTGCTCTACCAGCTGGTCCGGCTCCCCTGGGGAGTGCTCACCTTCACGGTAGCCCTGACCGGGCTGTTCGTGCTCTGGCCGGTGCTTCCGTATGTGGTGCGGCTGCTGGCGAACGCGGACCGCGCGATGGTGCGGGGACTGCTGTCACCGTCCGACGAGCTGGAGCGGCGGATCGCGGAGCTGGAGTCCGACCGGGGCGTGGTGGTCGACACGGCGGCGGCCGACCTGCGGCGCATCGAGCGGGACCTGCACGACGGGGCGCAGGCGCGCCTGGTGGCCCTGGCGATGGGGCTGGGCCTGGCGAAGGAGAAGCTGCTGGAAGATCAGGACCCGGAGGGCGCGGCGGCGATGGTCGATGAGGCCCACGGTGAGGTGAAACTGGCCCTCCAGGAGCTGCGGGACCTCGCGCGCGGGATCCATCCGGCCGTGCTGACCGACCGGGGTCTGGACGCGGCGCTGTCGTCGGTGGCCTCGCGGTGCGTGGTGCCGGTGAAGGTGGCGGTGGACCTGCCGGCGCGGCCGGCGGAGGCGATAGAGGGCATCGCGTACTTCGTGGTGTCGGAGCTGCTGCAGAACGTGAGCAAGCACGCGGGGGCGCGGGGCGCGAGCGTGGAGGTGTGGCGGGCGGGGGCGCGGCTGCTGATCCGGGTGTCGGACGACGGCCGGGGCGGTGCGCGGATGTCCGGGGGGACGGGGATGTCGGGGCTCGCGGAGCGGCTGGGGGCGGTGGACGGGGTCTTCGTCCTGGACTCCCCGGAGGGGGAGGGGACCGTGGTCACGGCGGAGCTGCCGTGGCGGGATCGGGTGGCTGTGGGGTAAGGGGGCCGGGGGCCCGGGGCCGGGGGGCCAGGGGCCCCGGGGGCCCGGGGCAGGGGGGCCAGGGGCCGGGGCGCGGGCGGGCTGGTGTGTGCCGGTGCCGGGTGTCCGGGGTGCGGTGATGGGGGCTTCCGTCCGGGTGGGCGGAGGCCCGCTTTGGCGTGCGGATCCGTCGCGTGCCTGTGTGCGGCGCCGTCTCCCGGGGCTCCGCCCCAGACCCCGCGCCTCAAACGCCGGCGAGGCTGGATGGCCGGACCTCGCCCCGCGCGGATGCCAGGGCTTCGCCACAGGGCCCGGCCCCGGCCGCCCGGGAACTGCTCGGGACAGACCCCGTGCGGATCCGCCGCGTGCCCGGGTGCGGCGCCGTCTCCCGGGGCTCCGCCCCAGACCCCGCGCCTCAAACGCCGGCGAGGCCGGATGGCCGGGCCTGGATGTCCGGGGGGTGGGCGGGCTCTGGCGGGGTGGGGATAACCCCCCGCAGGACAGGCCCACCCGCCGCATGGTTTCGGGGAGGGGCGGGCGGCAGGGTGGAGGTGCGGAGGCCGAGGATGACGGAAGGCGGGGCGGGGACCATGAGTGACGGTTACGACAGGGGTCACGGTTACAGCAGGGGTGCGGGGGGCGGCGGGGGTGCGGGGCACGGCGGGGGTGCGGGTCACGGTGAGGGCGCGGGTCACGGTGAGGGTGCGGGTGGTGGCGGGGGCTTCGCCAGGGGGGTCGGTGCCGTGTTGCGGGCTCCCGTCGAGGGTCGGGCCTGGCGCGAGCTCGGTTACCTGCTGACCGGGCTGCCGCTGAGCATCCTGTACTTCTCGTTCGTCGTCACCGGCCTGAGCCTCGGTGCCGGCCTGCTCGTCACCTTCCTCGGCGTCCCGGTCCTGGCCGGCGTGCTCGCCGCGTGCCGGGGCTTCGGGCACCTGGAGCGGGCCCGCGTCCGCGCCCTGCTCGGCGGCGACATCGCCGATCCGGCGCCCGTGCGGGCCCGGAAGGGCGGGGCGCTCGCCGCGATGGGCGCGATGCTCAAGAGCGGGAGTGCCTGGCGGCACGTGCTGTACGGCGCCATCCACTTCCCGTGGGCGCTGTTCACCTTCTGCACGGCCCTGGTGTTCTGGACGTGCGGATGGGCCTTCCTGCTGTACCCGGTCTGGTTCTGGGTCTTCCCCGCCTACACCGGCCGGCCCGGGCTGCAGCTGTACCAGAACGACACCTACTCCGCCTACCTCGACTCCCCCGCCGAGATCGCCCTGACCTTCCTGGCCGGACTGGTCCTGACCCTGGCCACCCCGTGGGTGGTCCGGGCCCTGACCACCGTCGACCGGGTCGTGGTGGGCGGGCTGCTCGGACCGTCCCGGCTGGCCACCCGCGTCACCGAGCTGGAGTCCGACCGCGGCGTGGTCGTGGACACCGCCGCGGCCGACCTGCGGCGCATCGAGCGCGATCTGCACGACGGGGCCCAGGCCAGGCTGGTGAACCTCGCGATGGACCTGGGGCTGGCCAAGGAGAAGGTCGCGCAGGACCCGCGGGCCGCCGCCCGCATGGTGGACGAGGCGCACGGCGAGGTGAAGATCGCCTTGCAGGAGCTGCGCGACCTGGCCCGCGGGATCCACCCGGCGGTGCTGACGGACCGCGGCCTGGACGCGGCGCTGTCGTCGGTGGCCTCCCGGTGCGCCGTTCCGGTACGGGTGGCCGTGGACCTTCCGGCCCGCCCGGCGGCGGCGATCGAGGGGATCGCGTACTTCACCGTCTCGGAACTGCTTCAGAACATCACCCGGCACGCCCTGGCCCGGTCGGCCTCGGTGGAGGTCTGGAAGTCCGGTGAGCGGCTGCTGATCCAGGTCGCCGATGACGGCCGTGGTGGGGCGCAGGTGCAGGCCGGGACGGGGCTGGCGGGCCTCGGCGAGCGGCTGGACGCCGTGGACGGGGTGCTCGTCGTCGACTCCCCCGTGGGTGTGGGGACGACGGTCACCGCGGAGCTGCCCTGGCGGGCGTGAGCCACCCCCGCCCCCGCCGCACCCCCGGGGCCCCGCGCCCCCGCCACACCCCCGGGCGCCGCGCCCTCGTCACACCCCCGGGCCCCGCGCCCCCGCCACCTCCTCGCGCCCCGGGCCCCCTGCCCCCGTCACACCCCCCGGGCCCCGCGCCCTACGCTCCCGCCACCCCCTCGCACCCGCGCCCGCGCCGCCACCCCGACACCCCCGTCATCCCGCGCCCGGGGCCGCCCCGGCGTCGTGGCCGGTCCCGCCCGCGGCCGGAAACTCCCCCCGCATCCCCACGCGTTGTCCCGCTCCGCCCGTGATCCGGGCCCCGGGCTGGGATGCTTGGCTGCGTCAGGGAGTGCGGTAACGAGTGACGCGGGAGCTGCTGAATCGTGGAAGACAGGGTGCGGGTGGTCATCGCCGAGGATTCGGTGCTGCTGCGGGAGGGCCTGACCCGGCTGCTGACCGACCGGGGGCATGACGTCGTCGCGGGCGTCGGGGACGCGGAAGCCCTGATCAAGACGGTGGCGGAGCTGGCGGCGGAGGACGCCCTGCCCGATGTGGTGGTGGCCGACGTACGGATGCCGCCCACGCACACCGACGAGGGCGTACGGGCTGCCGTGCGCCTTCGCCGCGATCATCCCGGGATCGGGGTCCTCGTGCTCTCGCAGTACGTGGAGGAGCAGTACGCCACCGAACTGCTGGCCGGTTCGAGCACCGGGGTGGGGTACCTGCTCAAGGACCGGGTGGCCGACGTGCGGGAGTTCCTGGACGCGGTGGTGCGGGTGGCCCGGGGCGGTACCGCCCTGGACCCGGAGGTCGTCGCCCAGCTGCTCGGCCGCAGCCGCAAGCAGGACGTGCTGGCCGGGCTGACCCCGCGCGAGCGCGAGGTGCTGGGCCTGATGGCCGAAGGACGCACCAATTCGGCCGTGGCGAAGCAGCTCGTCGTGAGCGACGGCGCGGTGGAGAAGCACGTCAGCAACATCTTCATGAAGCTGGGCCTGTCGCCGAGTGAGGGGGATCACCGGCGTGTACTGGCCGTTCTCACCTATCTGAAATCTTGATCGACTGACACTCTGTCAGACATGGCATACCGGTCGGGCCGTCTCGATGGGCGGTCCGACGGTCCGGAATGTGGCCCGCCCCCGGAGCGCCGACCGTCGTAGGGTTGGTTCTGGGGGTGCCCACGCCTCGAAGGAGGTCCACTTCAGTGACCAGCCAGGTCAGTAGCCCAGCCGACCAAGCCGACGGGGCCGGGGGTGCGGTTGTCGGCGGACAGCGCATCCCCGCGAGTCCGGGCGCCAAAGAAGTACGACGTCTTGATCGTGTGATCATCCGATTCGCGGGTGACTCCGGCGACGGCATGCAGCTCACCGGTGACCGCTTCACCTCGGAAACGGCGTCGTTCGGCAACGACCTGTCCACCCTCCCGAACTTCCCCGCCGAGATCCGAGCCCCCGCCGGAACCCTGCCGGGCGTGTCCTCCTTCCAGCTCCACTTCGCCGACCACGACATCCTGACCCCCGGCGACGCGCCGAACGTACTGGTCGCGATGAATCCGGCGGCCCTGAAGGCGAACATCGGCGACGTACCGCGCGGCGCGGAGATCATCATCAACACCGATGAGTTCACCAAGCGCCCCATGGCCAAGGTCGGCTACGAGACCTCCCCGCTGGAGGACGGCTCCCTCGACGCCTACAACCTGCACCCGGTGCCCCTGACCACGCTGACCGTCGAGGCGCTGAAGGACTTCGGGCTGTCCCGCAAGGAGGCCGAGCGCAGCAAGAACATGTTCGCGCTGGGCCTGCTGAGCTGGATGTACCACCGCCCCACCGAGGGCACCGAGAAATTCCTGCGCCACAAGTTCGCGAAGAAGCCCGCCATCGCGGAGGCGAACGTCGCGGCCTTCCGGGCCGGCTGGAATTTCGGTGAGACGACGGAGGACTTCGCGGTCTCCTACGAGGTGGCTCCGGCCACCCGCGCCTTCCAGGCCGGCACCTACCGCAACATCTCGGGGAACCTGGCCCTGTCCTACGGGCTGATCGCGGCCTCGCGCCAGGCCGATCTGCCGCTCTACCTGGGCTCCTACCCGATCACTCCGGCCTCCGACATCCTGCACGAGCTGTCGAAGCACAAGAACTTCGGCGTGCGGACCTTCCAGGCCGAGGACGAGATCGCCGGCATCGGCGCGGCGCTCGGCGCGGCCTTCGGCGGCGCGCTCGCCGTGACCACCACCTCCGGTCCGGGCGTGGCGCTGAAGTCGGAGACGATCGGCCTCGCGGTCTCCCTGGAGCTGCCGCTGCTGATCGTGGACATCCAGCGCGGCGGCCCGTCCACGGGCCTGCCGACCAAGACCGAGCAGGCGGACCTGCTGCAGGCGATGTACGGCCGGAACGGCGAGGCCCCCGTACCGATCGTGGCGCCGCGCACCCCCGCGGACTGCTTCGACGCCGCGCTGGACGCGGCCCGGATCGCGCTGACCTACCGGACCCCGGTCTTCCTGCTCTCCGACGGCTACCTGGCCAACGGCTCGGAGCCCTGGCGGATCCCGGACGTCGCGGACCTGCCCGACCTGAAGGTGCAGTTCGCGGCCGGTCCCAACCACACCCTGGCCGACGGCACGGAGGTGTTCTGGCCCTTCAAGCGGGACCCCCGGACCCTCGCCCGGCCGTGGGCGGTCCCCGGCACGCCCGGCCTGGAGCACCGCATCGGCGGCATCGAGAAGCAGGACGGGACCGGCAACATCTCCTACGACCCGGCCAACCACGACCTCATGGTCCGCACCCGGCAGGCCAAGGTGGACGGCATCGAGGTACCGGACCTCGAAGTCGACGACCCGGACGGCGCCCGCACGCTCGTCCTGGGCTGGGGCTCGACCTTCGGGCCGATCACCGCCGCCGTGCGCAGGGTGCGCGTGGCGGGCCTGCCGGTCGCCCAGGCCCATCTGCGCCACCTCAACCCCTTCCCCGGGAATCTCGCGGAGGTCCTGGGGCGTTACGAGAAGGTGGTGGTGCCGGAGATGAACCTCGGACAGCTGGCGACCCTGATCCGGGCGAAGTACCTGGTGGACGCCCGGCCGTACAACCAGGTGAACGGTATGCCCTTCAAGGCGGAGCAGCTCGCGACGGTTCTCGAGGAGGCCATCAATGACTGAGGTGACCGACGCCCCCCACCTGTTGTCCCTCGTGCCCAAGGCCGAGGGCGCACAGTCGATGAAGGACTTCAAGTCGGACCAGGAGGTCCGCTGGTGCCCCGGGTGCGGCGACTACGCCGTCCTGGCCGCCGTCCAGGGCTTCATGCCCGAGCTGGGACTGGCGAAGGAGAACATCGTCTTCGTCTCCGGCATCGGCTGTTCCTCCCGCTTCCCGTACTACATGAACACCTACGGGATGCACTCCATCCACGGCCGCGCCCCGGCCATCGCCACGGGCCTGGCCACCTCGCGCCGCGACCTGTCCGTCTGGGTGGTCACCGGTGACGGCGACGCGCTCTCCATCGGCGGCAACCACCTCATCCACGCCCTGCGCCGCAACGTCAACCTCAAGATCCTGCTGTTCAACAACCGGATCTACGGGCTGACCAAGGGGCAGTACTCCCCCACCTCCGAGGTCGGCAAGATCACCAAGTCGACCCCGATGGGCTCGCTCGACGCGCCGTTCAACCCGGTGTCCCTGGCCATCGGCGCGGAGGCCTCCTTCGTGGCGCGCACGGTGGACTCCGACCGCAAGCACCTGACCGAGGTGCTGCGGGCGGCCGCCGACCACCAGGGCACGGCGCTGGTGGAGATCTACCAGAACTGCAACATCTTCAACGACGGCGCCTTCGAGGTCCTCAAGGACAAGGACCAGGCCCAGGAGGCGGTGATCCGCCTGGAGCACGGGCGCCCGATCCGCTTCGGCGCGGACGGCCGCAAGGGCGTCGTGCGCGACCCGGCCACCGGGGACCTGGAGGTCGTCGAGGTCACCCCGGAGAACGAGGCGCGGATCCTGGTCCACGACGCGGGCACGGCCAGCCCCACCAACGCCTTCGCGCTGTCCCGGCTCGCCGATCCCGACACCCTGCACCACACCCCCATCGGGGTGTTCCGCAGCGTCGAGCGGCCCGTCTACGACACGCTCATGGCGGAACAGCTCGATACGGCCGTCGACCGCAGCGGCAAGGGCGACCTGGCCACGCTGCTCGGCGGGAACGACACCTGGACCGTCATCGGCTGAGGCGCCGCGCCGTACCGCCTCCGTGAAGCCCGGGCCCTGTGGGGGGCCCGGGCTTCGGCGTGCGACGTGCAGCGGGCGGCAGGCAGCGGGCGGCGGGCGGCGGGCGGCGGGCGGCGGGCGAGCGATCCGGGCACGCCGCGCCGTTCCGCCGCCGCACCCCTCCCCTCGCCCCGCCCGCCCGGCGCGCCCCTCCCCCCACTTTCTAAAAGTTAGCGCTTACCGTAGGGTGGCATTATCACCCCACGAGGAGAGCAATCATGAGCATCGTCGTCACCGGAGCCACCGGAGCACTCGGCCGCCTCGTCGTCGGAGAGCTGCTGGACAGGGTCCCCGCCGACCGCGTCGCCGTCGTCGTCCGCGACGCGGCGAAGGCCGCCGCCCTCGCCGCCCGCGGAGTGGAGGTGCGCGTCGCCGACTACGACGACCCGGCAGCCCTCGCGGCCGCCTTCCGGGCCGGCGACCGGGTCCTGCTGATCTCCGGCAACGAGTTCGGCCGCCGCGTCGCCCAGCACACCGCCGTACTGGAGGCCGCGCAGGCCGCCGGTGTGGCCCAGCTCGCCTACACCGGCGCCCTCGGCGGCCCCGAGGCCGACTTCGACCTGGCCGCCGAGCACCGGGCCACCGAGCGCGCGGTACTCGACTCCGGGATCCCCTACACCTTCCTGCGCAACGGCTGGTACCACGAGAACTACACCCGCGAGCTACCCGCCGTCCTGGAACGGGGCGCCGTCGTCGCGAGCGCGGGCGAGGGCCGGGTCGCCTCGGCGGCGCGCGCCGACTACGCGGCCGCCGCGGCCGTGGTGCTGACCGGCGAGGGCCACCTGAACCAGGTCTACGAGCTCTCCGGCGACACCGCCTGGAGCTTCGCCGAGTACGCGGCCGAGGTGTCGGCGCAGTCCGGCAAGGAGGTCGTCTACGAGGCGGTGCCGGCGCAGCAGCACCTGGCGATCCTGACCGCCGCCGGGATGCCCGAAGGCTTCGCGGCGATCATGGTCGATGTGGACGCGGCCATCGCGCGCGGCCGGCTCGCGGGGACGAGCGGGGACCTGTCGCGGCTGACGGGGCGCCCGACGACCCCGGTCTCCGAGGCGATCGCCGCGGCCCTGGCCTGACGCCCGCCGGGGCGAGCCGCCGGGATGTCATGAGTATCTGCCGCTTACGGGCATGACATCCGGCCCGCGTGGCGATACCGTCGTCAGGTTGGCTGGAAGTCGTACAGGAGGCCCCGTGAAGGCGGACAACGAGCAGCGCACGGGTTTGCTCTACGGATTCGGCGCATACGGAATGTGGGGGCTGGTCCCCCTCTTCTGGCCGCTGCTCAAACCGTCCGGCGCCGTGGAGATCCTGGCCCACCGCATGGTGTGGTCCCTGGCCGTGGTCGGGGTGGCCCTGCTGGCCCTGCGCCGCTGGGACTGGATGCGCGAGCTGCTGCGACAGCCCCGCAAGCTCGCCCTGACCGCCCTGGCCGCCTCGGTGATCACCGTGAACTGGGGCCTGTACATCTGGGCCGTCAACAGCGGCCAGGTCGTCGAGGCGAGCCTGGGCTACTTCATCAACCCCCTGGTCAGCATCGCGATCGGCGTGCTGGTGCTGGGCGAGCGGCTGCGGCGGGTGCAGTGGGCGGCGGTCGCCATCAGCTTCGCCGCCGTGCTGGTGCTCGCCGTCGGATACGGGCGGCCGCCGTACATCTCGCTGGTGCTGGCCTTCTCGTTCGCGACGTACGGACTGATCAAGAAGAAGCTCAACATGGGCGGGCTGGAGTCGCTGACCGCCGAGACGGCCGTGCTGTTCCTGCCCGCGCTCGGCTACCTGCTGTGGCTGGGCGCCCGGGGCCGGTCCACCTTCGCCGCGCACGGCGTGGACCACGCCCTGCTGCTGGCCGCGACCGGGCTGGTCACCGCGGTCCCGCTGGTGTTCTTCGGGATGGCGGCGATCCGGGTCCCGCTGTCCACCCTCGGGCTGCTCCAGTACATGGCCCCGGTGTTCCAGTTCGGGCTCGGCGTCCTGTACTTCCACGAGGCCATGCCACCCGAGCGCTGGGCCGGCTTCTCCCTGGTGTGGGCCGCCCTCGCCCTGCTGACCTGGGACGCACTGCGCACGTCGCGACGCTCCCGGATGCGGCTCGACGCGGTGTCGCCGGCCGTCGCGGCGCCCACCCGCGAACCCGCGTAGCGACCGCCCCCGCGCGGCGCCCCGGCGCGGCACTCGGCCCCCGCGGTCCCCGGTAAGGAACCCCCTTACCGGGGACCGTCCGTTTTTCGAACTGCCCTGACCGAATTGTGGTCTTGACGGACAGTCACACTCTCGCTGAACATCAGGCTCGCACAGACGCACTACAGCTCACCCGCTCTATCCCGCTCGTTCCGTCATATCCCCGCGGAATCCCGGAGCCCCCACATGAGCCTGTCCGTCTCCCGGCGCCTCGCCGCCGTGACCGCCCTCGCGGTCACCGGCCTGTTCGCCGCCACCGCCCCCGCCGCCCTGGCCGCCCCCACGGCGGTCACCGCGGCGCCGACACCGCCCGACATACCCCTGGCCAACGTCAAGGCCCACCTGTCGCAGCTCTCCACCATCGCCGCCAACAACGGCGGCAACCGCGCCCACGGCCGGACCGGCTACAAGGCCTCGGTCGACTACGTGAAGGCCAAGCTCGACGCGGCGGGCTTCACCACCACCGTGCAGACCTTCACCTCCAGCGGCGCCACCGGCTACAACCTGATCGCCGACTGGCCGGGCGGCGACCCGAACTCGGTCCTGATGTCCGGCTCGCACCTGGACTCGGTGACCGCGGGCGCCGGCATCAACGACAACGGTTCCGGTTCCGCGGCCGTCCTGGAGACCGCGCTCGCCGTCTCCCGCGCGGGCCTGCAGCCGACGAAGCACCTGCGCTTCGGCTGGTGGGGCGCGGAGGAGCTGGGGCTGGTCGGCTCGAAGTACTACGTCACCAATCTGCCGGCCGCCGAGAAGGCGAAGATCTCCGGCTACCTCAACTTCGACATGATCGGCTCGCCGAATCCGGGCTACTTCGTCTACGACGACGACCCGACCATCGAGCAGACCTTCAAGAACTACTACGCGGGCCTCGGCATCGCGACCGAGATCGAGACCGAGGGCGACGGCCGCTCCGACCACGCGCCCTTCAAGAGCGCGGGCATCCCGGTCGGCGGCCTGTTCTCCGGCGCCGACTACACCAAGACGGCGGCGCAGGCACAGAAGTGGGGCGGCACCTCCGGTCAGGCCTTCGACCGCTGCTACCACTCCTCCTGCGACTCCCTGGCGAACATCAACGACACCGCCCTGGACCGCAACGCCGACGCCATCGCCTACGCGGTGTGGAACCTCGGCGCGGCCACGCCGGTCCCGCCGGGCCAGTCCTTCGAGAACACCGCGGACGTGAACGTCCCGGACTCGCCCGCGGCCGCGGTGACCTCACCGATCACCGTGTCGGGGGTCGCGGGCAACGCGCCCGCCACCACCAAGGTCGACGTGAACATCGTCCACACCTACCGCGGTGACCTGGTCGTCAACCTGATCGCCCCGGACGGCACCGCCTACCTGCTGAAGAACTCCTCCAGCTCGGACTCGGCGGACAACGTCATCGCCACCTACACGGTCAACGCGTCGAGCGAGGTGGCCAACGGAGTGTGGAAGCTCCAGGTCAAGGACGTGGCCGCACAGGACGTCGGCTACATCAACAGCTGGAAGATCACCTTCTAGGCTGCCGCAGGACCGCAGCAGGATCACGGCAGGCCCGCAGCAGGACAGCCTCGGGCCGCCAACCGCAGGACCGGCGACCCGGGCCGCCGCCGCGCGAGCGGCGGCGGCCTACGCGTCCTCGCGGCGGCCCTGCAGTGAGGCGGGCAGCGGCTCCTGGATGCGGGCGCGGAGCTCCTGCGCCACCGCCGCGACGTCCGCACGGCCCAGCTTCGCCGCCTCGACCAGATCGCCGAGCTCCTCCGGCGAGGGCAGCTGCCTGGCCCCGGCCACGCGCAGGTACGAGCGGGTCGCGGCGGCGGCGTAGAACTCGTTCATCGGGGACTCCAGCGCCGGGCACACGGCGAGGGTGTGCAGAAACGCGGCGGCCCGCCACGCGGTGTCCGGGGCGGGCTGTTCGGGCACCAGGACGAGGTCGTTCTGGTGCCGGGCGACCGCGGCGGCCACCCCGGAGGGGTCCCATACGGCGGGATCGGACGGGAGATGGTGGGCCAGAGCGGTCCAGGCCCACTCCATGGTGATCTTCAATTGCCGAACCGCTCCTGGAAGTAGCCCCAGTGGTCGGCGAACTCCTCGATGCCGGACAGGAAGTTCTGCCGGTCGTCGTCCAGTTCGCGTTCCGTGACCTCGGTGATCAGCGCGGTGACCGTCGTCCCCAGCGCCGCCGCACGCGCCTTCAGGCGTTCATGGAACTCTTCGTTCAGGCGGATGGTGACGTGTCTCGACATGCCGACCACCGTACAGCGGGGCCGCTGTACGCAGGAGGGGAACGACGCGAGGGTGGCCCGGGACACAGGTCCCGGACCACCCTCGTCGCGTGCGCGGCGGCGTCGTGCCTACTTCGCGGCGTCGGCCGTCTTCACCAGCTGGTCCTTGGTGACGGCGCCGACGTAGACCTTGCCGTCGTCCGTGATCAGGGCGTTGACCAGGCGGGTGGAGAAGATCCGGCCCTCGCCGAACTTCCCGGAGACCTTGTCTCCGAGCGAGTTCAGGAACTGCTTGGCCTCCTTGGGGGCGTTCTTGTCGTTCTCCAGGTCCTTCAGGCTCCTGTCGGCCCCGCTGTCGATCCGCGCGACGCTGGACCAGCCCTCGCCGAGGACCTTGACCTCGCCCTTGCCGTTGCCGTCCGCGCGGCCGGCCAGGTCACCCAGGCCCGGGAAGGCATCCAGGCCCTTGAACTCCTTGCCGTGCCCGCCCTTGGCAGCCCCGTCCGCGCCCTCGGTCACCGTGGCGCCCTTGGGCGGGGTGAAGGCGAAGGCGTCCGCGGCCGGCTTGGCGAAGTCCACCTTGGTGAAGCCCGCGTCCACGATGGGCTTGCCGCCCTGGGCGGAGAGCAGCTGCACGCGCAGCGGCACTCCGTTCTTGGCGTCCACCGCGATCTGCACCGAGCCGACCGTGGAACCGGCCTGCTTGGGCTTCAGCACCAGCTGGTAGGCGTCCCGCCCGGCCACCTGCGCCGTGTCGCCCACGCTGACGTCCGTGGTCGGGCCGGCGGCCTTCAGGGCCTCCTCGGCCATCTGCCGCGGCGAGGCGGCCATCCGGTCCGCCGCCTTGTGCTCGGCGCCCTTGCCGGCGTCCTTCTCGTGGAAGACCTCGTTCGACTTGGAGTCGTAGCCCCACACGTCGTTGCCGTTGTGGACGAGGCTGTACTCGTCCTTGCCGTCCAGGAAGGTCAGCTTCTGGCGGTCCGGGCCGTCCGCGGCGACGCGGAAGGTGTGGGTGCCGCTCGCCAGCTGCGCGACCTTGTCCTGCGGGGCGGCGGAACCCCCGGTGACGCCACCGCCGCCGAGCAGCCCGCTCGCGAAGGAGGGCAGGCCCAGGTCGGTGCTGATGCGGGCGGTGCCGGACAGCTGCTGCACGTCCGAGCCGGCGATCTTCTCGATGAGCTGCTGCGCCGTGACCTTCGGCAGGTCGGGTCCGCCGGCGTTGGCGAAGGCCGGGACCATCGCGACGGTCGCCGCGGCCACACCTGCCACCGCAACCGGTACGGCGTACCGGGCGACCTTGCGAGAAGTCTTCGTGTTCGCTGCCATGTCAGTGCCCTGCCCTCTGTGTCGACGGCGGCGACGCCCGTGTCACCGCGCTCACCCGATCTGGTGGGGTTGATGACTCCATCTGACCAAAAATGCGGCTCGTGGGCGTCAGCCCCCGGACGCAAGTGCGCGTACGACCGTGGGATGACACGGGGAGGGCCCCTCTCCCCCGACCCGTAGGGGTCGGTGGGGCGGAAGGGCCCGTTCCGCGTCTGCGGGGGCGGTAGCGGTGGCGATGCCGTGGCGTGCCGTGCCGGTGGCGCCCCGCCTGCGGGGATCAGCCCGCCCGGTGCACCACGGCGTCGCAGAGCTCTTCCAGGGCCGACTTCGCGAAGCACTCGGGCAGCGGCGCGAGCATGGCCCGCGCGTCCTCGGCGTAGCGGACGGTGTCGCGGCGGGCCTGTTCCAGGGCGGGGTGGGCCCGGAGCCGGGTGAGGACCTCGGCATGGCGGGCGTCGTCCGTCAGATCGCCGTCCAGGAGCCGTACGAGCTCCAGGTCCTCCGCGCGCCCGTCGCGGGCGGCGGTCTCGCGCAGCCGCAGGACGGGCAGCGTGGGGATGCCCTCGCGCAGGTCGGTGCCCGGGGTCTTGCCGGACTCGTGCGCGTCCGAGGCGATGTCCAGGACGTCGTCGGCGAGCTGGAAGGCGGTGCCGAGCCGCTCGCCGTACTGCGTCAGGATGTCCACGACGGACTCGTCGGCGCCGGACATCAGCGCGCCGAAGCGGCCGGACACCGCGATCAGCGAGCCGGTCTTGCCGGCGATGACGTCGAGGTAGTGGGCGACGGGGTCCCGGCCGTCGCGCGGGCCGGCCGTCTCCAGGATCTGGCCGGTCACCAGCCGCTCGAAGGCCTCGGCCTGGATGCGGACGGCCTCCGGACCGAGGTCGGCAAGGATGTGCGAGGCGCGGGCGAACAGGAAGTCACCCGTCAGGACGGCCACCGAATTGCCCCAGCGGGCGTTCGCGCTCTCGACCCCGCGCCGGACGTCCGCCTCGTCCATGACGTCGTCGTGATAGAGGGTCGCCAGGTGGGTCAGCTCCACCACGACGGCGGACGGCACGATCCCGGGCGCGTACGGATCGCCGAAGCGGGACGCGAGCATCACCAGCAGCGGCCGGAAGCGCTTGCCCCCGGCCCGTACCAGGTGCTGCGCGGCATCGGTGATGAAGGGGACTTCGCTCTTGGTGGCCTCCAGCAGACCCGCCTCGACGGCGGCCAGTCCGGCCTGGACATCGGTCTCAAGAGCCTGGTCCCGCACGCTCAGTCCGAACGGCCCGACGACGGTCACGAGGGGTACTCCTGTCTGCTGACGATCACGCTGACGATCACCTGGATTGTCGATGTGTCGCTGCCATCACTCAAGCCAGCGTATCGGGTCTGTTTTCGATCACCGAGAGCGCCCGCCCGGTCGCGACCCGCGCACCGCCCGAACTGCACCGGTATGTTCGGTGAGAAGGCGAAACAACCGGAGATTACGTGGTGTCCGGAACTGCGGGCGACACGGAGGAACCCGCGGATCCGCAGGCCGGCCGGCCGCCACCCCAGTCGCGGCCCGCGGCCTGCTGAACCATGGTCCATCTCCTCCCCGTCGCCGGTGGACGGCTCGCCGACCGTGCACCCCGTCCACCGAGGCGATTGGCGGCTGAACGAGATGATCATCCGTACCGGTTTCCCGTACGAGACCACCCGCGAGGACGTCCGCATCGCGCTGCCCGACGGCGTGGAGCTGTACGCCCGCGTCTGGCGCCCGGTGACCGGCGAGCCCGTACCGGCGCTGCTGGAGTACCTCCCCGACCGGCTCACCGACCGGACGGCGCCGCGCGACTGGCAGCGCCACCCCTGGTACGCGGGGCACGGCTACGCCTCCGTCCGGGTGGACGTGCGCGGCCACGGGTGCAGCGGGGGCCGCCCGGGCGACACGTACGACGCCCGTGAGCCGGCGGACGGGGTCGCGGTGGTGGAGTGGCTGGCGTCGCAGCCGTGGTGCACGGGGTCGGTGGGGATGTTCGGGATCTCCTGGGGCGGCTCCCACAGCCTGCGGGTCGCCTCGCTCGCACCCGAGGCCCTGAAGGCGGTCGTGAGCGTCTGTTCGACGGACGACCGGTACGACAACGGCGGGCACTACACGGGCGGATCGGTGCCGGCCGCGGACATGCACGCGCGCGCGGCCGCCGCTCTGGCCTTCGCCGCCCGTCCGCCGGACCCGCTGTACGCGGGCGAGGGCTGGCGGGAGCAGTGGCTGGACCGCCTGGAGGCGCTCCAGCCGCTCATCCACACCTGGCTCTCGCACCAGACCCGTGACGCCTACTGGCGCCACGGCAGCGTCCGCGAGGACTACGGGGCGATCGGCGCGGCCGTGCTCGCGGTGGGCGGCTGGCACGACCCCTGCCGGGACACCGTCCTGCGGCTGGCCGAGCACCTGCCGGCGGACCGCGTACGGGGCCTGATCGGGCCGTGGTCGCACCAGTACCCGGACCGCGGGCTGCCGCCGGGCCCCGCCATCGGCTTCCTGCAGGAGACCCTGCGCTGGTGGGACCACTGGCTCAAGGGGGAGGACACCGGCGTGCTGCAGGAGCCGCTGCTGCGCTCCTGGATCAGCGACTCGCACGCGCCCGCCACGGTGTACGAGGAGCTCCCGGGCCGCTGGACCGGGGAGCGGGCCTGGCCCTCGCCCTCCGTCGTCCCCGTCCGCTACGGGCTCCAGGGCGCGCCGGTGGTCGTCGCTTCCCCGCAGCACACCGGCGTGGACGCGGGCCGGTCCTTCCCCTCCGGCAACGACGCCGACCTGCCGCCGGACCAGCGGGAGGAGGACGCGAAGTCGGCCTGCTTCGAGTTCCCGGTGGGGGGCGTGGAGCCGCTGGAGATCCTGGGCCGGCCGTCGGTGGCCCTGCGGCTGCGGCTGGAGGTGCCGTACGGGCAGGCCGTGGCCCGGCTGTGCGACGTCGCCCCGGACGGCTCCTCGACGCTGGTCACCCGGGGCGCGCTGAACCTCTCCGCCCGCCGTGGGCGGGAGCGGGCCGTGCCGTGGCCGGTGGGGTCGTACGAGGACGTCACCTTCGAGCTGAACGCCATCGGCCACGCCTTCGCTCCGGGGCACCGCATCCGCCTGGCGGTGTCCTCGGCGTACTGGCCGTGGATCTGGCCGCGGGCCGGTTCCGAGGCCGGCTGGACCCTGGACCCGGCAGGCAGCGCGCTGACCCTGCCGGTGCGGGTGGGCGCCGCCGGCGGGGCGGACGAGGGCATCGTCTTCGAGGCCCCGGAGCAGTCGGAGCCGCTGCGGGTCCTGCAGCCGGCCACGCTGGACGAGCCGCCGCCGGAGCGGCTCGTCGTACGGGACGTCGCGCGCGGCACCTGGCGGCTGGAGGTGGACCCGCGGTACGGGGGCACGCGGGTGTATCCGGACGGGCTGGAGTTCGGCGAGGAGGCGCGGGAGGTGTACGAGATCCAGGACGCGGACCCGCTGTCGGCCCGCGCCCGCTCGGAGTGGCGGATCCGGCTCCACCGGCCGGAGCTGGGCTGGGACACCCGGGTGGAGACCCGCTCCGAGATCCGCTGCGACGAGGGCGGCTTCCAGACGTCGAACGAGGTGGTGTGCCGGGAGGGCGAGGAGGTGGTCTTCCACCGCACCTGGGAACGCCGCCTCCCCCGCACGGCGGGCTGAGCGGCCCCGGGGACGGCGGCGCCGCCGCGGGCCGGGGGCCGCGGGCCAGGGACCGGGGCCCGGTCAGGCGTAGAGGCGTTCCAGGACCACCGCGATGCCGTCCGCCTCGTTCGACAGCGTCAGCTCGTCGGCCACGGCGACCAGCTCGCGGTGGGCGTTGGCCATGGCCACCCCGTGCGCCGACCAGGCGAACATCGGGATGTCGTTCGGCATGTCCCCGAAGGCGATCGTCGCCGAGGCGGGCAGGCCCAGGACCTCCGCCGCCCGTGCGAGGCCGCTCGCCTTGTCGATGCCGGGCGGCTGGAGCTCGACCGTGTGCTCCCCGGCCATGGTGACGTTCACCAGGTCGCCGACCACCGACCGCGCCGCGCGCGTCAGCTCGTCGTCGTCCAGCCGGGGGTGCTGGAGCAGCACCTTGTTGATCGGGGCCGACCACAGGTCCGCGCGCCGCGGCACGCGCACCGTCGGCAGGTGCGGGTGCCACATCCGGTAGCCCGGCCCTATCAGCATCTCCGCGTCGATCCCCTCCTGGTTGACCGCCGCGTACACCTCCCCGATCTCCGCTTCGATCTTGCCGAGGGCCACTTCGGCCAGCCAGCGGTCCATGGACACGGAGTGCAGCAGGCGCCCGCGCGCCGCGTCGTACACCTGCGCGCCCTGCCCGCACACCGCGAGCCCCGTGTAGCCGAGGTCGTCCAGGACGTGGCGGACCTGTGGGACGGGGCGGCCGGTGACGATGATGTGCTGGGCACCGGCCGCGCGGGCCGTCGCGAGTGCCTGGTGGGAGCGGGCGGAGACGGTGTCCCCGGCGCGCAGCAGAGTCCCGTCCAGGTCGGTGGCGATCAGTGCATAGGGGAGGGCGGAAGTCACGGCGTCAAGGATACGGACCTCGTTGGACAAGTCCTACAAATAGTGCCCGAATCCGGCCTCCCGCAGCCCCCACCAGCCACGTAACGTGTCAACAAGCCCCCGGGACACCCCCGGACCGCGTCGAAAGCGAGGCAGCACCCCATGCCCCAGCAGAGCCCCCTCGATGTCCCCGAGGGCGACCCGTTCGGGCCGCACAACCTCCCCTACGGCGTCTTCTCGACGGCATCGCAGGGCCGCCGCCGCATCGGTGTGCGGATCGGCGGACACGTGCTCGACGCGGGGGCGGCCGCCACCGCGCTCGGTTCCCCGTACGCCGGGCTGCTCGGGCAGCCCTCCCTCAACCCGCTGCTCGCCGCCGGGCGCACCGCCTGGCGCGACGTGCGCCGCGCGCTGACCGCCTGGGTCACCGATCCCGGCCACCGCCCCGCCGTGGAGCCGCACCTGCTGCCGCTGGAGGAGGTCGAACTGCACCTGCCGTACGAGGTCGCGGACTACGTCGACTTCTACGCCAGCGAGCACCACGCCACCAACGTCGGCCGGATCTTCCGCCCGGACGGCGACGCGCTGACCCCCAACTGGAAGCACCTGCCGATCGGTTACCACGGCCGCGCGGGCACGATCGTGGTCTCCGGGACCGATGTCGTACGGCCCTGCGGGCAGCGCAAGGCGCCCTCGGACCCGGCGCCCGTCTTCGGCCCGTCCGTCAAGCTGGACATCGAGGCCGAGGTCGGCTTCGTCGTCGGCGCCCCCTCCGAGCTGGGCCGCTCGGTGGGGCTCGGCGAGTTCGAGGACCACGTCTTCGGCCTGTTCCTGCTCAACGACTGGTCGGCGCGGGACATCCAGGCCTGGGAGTACGTGCCGCTGGGCCCCTTCCTCGGCAAGTCCTTCGCCACCTCCGTCTCGGCGTGGGTGACCCCGCTGGAGGCCCTGGACGCGGCCCGTGTCGCCCCGCCCGCCCGGGACTTCCCGCTCCTGCCCTACCTCGACGACTCCGCCGACGACCGTCCCGGCGGCTTCGACCTGCACATCACCGTCTCCATCAACGGGCAGGAGGTGGCGCGGCCGCCGTTCGCGTCGATGTACTGGACCGCCGCCCAGCAGCTGGCCCACATGACCGTCAACGGCGCCTCCCTGCGCACCGGCGACGTCTACGGCTCCGGCACCGTCAGCGGCCCGGAGACCGGCCAGCGGGGCTCCCTGCTGGAGCTGACCTGGAACGGCCGCGACGCGATCGAACTCGCCGACGGAAAGCGCACCTTCCTGGAGGACGGGGACACCGTCACGCTCACCGCGTGGGCCCCCGGCGCCGACGGTACCCGCGTGGGCCTCGGCGAGGTCACCGGCCGCATCGTGGGCTCCCGCTAGTCCCGGCCCCGGGGCGGACGGCCGCGGCGGGGTGGCGGGGCTCCCTGCCGCCCGCCGCCCTGCCGCCCGGGCGGCCACCCCGTCGCGCTGCCATCCCGTCGGGCGGCCATCCCGTCGGGCGGCCACGGCGTGGCCCGGACGCGGGTGCCCCGGCGTACGCCGCCCGGGCGGCCCGGCCCCCCTGACCGGCCTGCCGTGCCCGGCCGGGGCGGCCCGCAGGGTGATGCTCCTGGGGCCGACCGCCCGACATCGCCCCAAGGAGACCCCGTATGGCCTCTCGTACCGGCATCCTCACCCTGGCCCTCGCCGCCGCTCTCACCCTGGCGGGCAGTCCCGCCGGCGCCCACCCCGTGCCACCCGCCGGTCCGGCTTTCGCCGCGGATCCCGCGGCCTGGTCCGAACTGAAGCGGGCGACCGTGGCGACCAGCCGATACCACCGGGAGCGGGCCGGGCTGGAGGCCGGCTACGTCCCGGACAAGTACTGCGTCCGCGACCCGGCCGGCTCGGGGGCCCTCGGCTACCCGCACTTCAACCACGCCCACGACAACTCCCTCGACCCCACGAAGCCCGCCGCCCTCCAGTACGAGGACGACGACAAGGGCCGCCGCAGGCTCGTCGGTCTCGAATGGGTCGTCATGGACCGCGACGGCAGGGTCGACACGGACGACGACCGGCCGGCCCTCTTCGGACAGCCGTTCAAGGGGCCCTTCCCGGGCCGCTTCAAGGGCCAGCCGGTGCACTACGCCCTGCACGTCTGGCTGTGGAAGAAGAACCCGGCCGGGCTGTTCGCCTCGTACAACCCGGCGGTGCGCTGCCTGCCCGGCACCACCCGGCCGTAGCGCGGGGCCCCCGTTTGGGGGCGCGCCGCGTGCAGCGCTCCCGCGGCCCCGGGATGGTGGACGAAAGCCCGTCCGCCCAGGAAAGCGCAGGAGTCCCGATGCACGCACCCCGCTTCAAGGCCGTCCTCACGTGCGCCGCCGCCGCCTCCATAGTCCTCGCCGCCCTCCCGGCGGCCAGGGCCGTGGACGGCCCGGCGCCCGACAGGAACAACCACCGGGCGATGCTCGACATGGCGACGGCCTACCGGGTGACGGCCAAGTACCAGAACGAGCGGGCGGCCATCGCCGACGGCTACATCCGTACGGACGACTGCATGTCCAACAAGAGGGGCCCGGGCGCCATGGGCTACCACTACCTGAACCCGTCCCGCTGGGGCTCCACGGACCCGAGCAGGCCGACGTCCCTGATCTACGGCGCGGAGAAGGGCCCGGGCGGCCGCAAGCTGTACGCGGTGGAGTGGCAGGTCTCCGACCCGGACCAGAACCTGGCGACGCACGAAGGCCGCCCCACGATGTTCGGTCTGCCCTTCGACGGCCCGATGCCGGGCCACACGCCCGGGATGCCCATCCACTTCGACCTGCACATGTGGGGGTACAAGGACAACCCGCAGGGCCGGTTCCACAACTGGAACCTCAACGTCACCTGCCCCGCGCCGTCTTCTCACGAGCACTCGTAGGAGCAGCCCTCACGCAGGTGCGGCGATACACCGGCGGGCCCCGCTCCCCTGAGGGAACGGGGCCCGTCGCCCGCAGCAACGGAACCGGTCAGCGGACGAAAGTGCTCGCCTGTCCCGCCAGGTCCAGGAAGTACTGCGGGGCCACGCCCAGGACCAGAGTGACCGCCACGCCCACCGCGATGGTCGTCATCGTCAGCGGCGAGGGGACGGCCACCGTCGGGCCGTCGGCCTTCGGCTCGCTGAAGAACATCAGGACGATCACCCGGATGTAGAAGAACGCGGCGATCGCGGAGGAGAGGACACCGACCACGACCAGCGCGCCCGCGCCGCCTTCGGCCGCCGCCTTGAACACGGCGAACTTGCCGGCGAAGCCCGAGGTCAGCGGAATGCCGGCGAAAGCCAGCAGGAACACCGCGAACACCGCCGCCGTCAGTGGCGAACGGCGGCCGAGCCCGGCCCACTTGGACAGGTGCGTCGCCTCGCCGCCCGCGTCGCGCACCAGCGTGACCACCGCGAAGGCGCCGATCGTCACGAAGGAGTACGCGGCCAGGTAGAAGAGGACGGACTGCACGCCCTGCGCCGAGGTCGCGATCACGCCCGCCAGGATGAAGCCGGCGTGCGCGATCGAGGAGTAGGCCAGCAGCCGCTTCACGTCCGTCTGGGTCACGGCGATCACCGCGCCCGCCAGCATCGTGACGATCGCGACGCCCCACATCACCGGCCGCCAGTCCCAGCGCAGGCCGGGCAGGACCACGTACAGCAGCCGCAGCAGCGCCCCGAAGGCCGCGACCTTCGTCGCCGCCGCCATGAAACCGGTGACCGGCGTCGGGGCGCCCTGGTAGACGTCCGGGGTCCACATGTGGAAGGGGACCGCGCCGACCTTGAAGAGCAGACCCGTCAGGACCAGCGCCCCGCCGATCAGGAGCAGCGCGTCGTTGCCCATGGTGTCGGCGAGCGCCGGGTCGATCTTCGAGACCGTGCCGTCGACCACGTCGGCGATCACGGCGTACGAGACCGAGCCGGCGTACCCGTAGAGCAGCGCGATCCCGAAGAGGAGGAAGGCGGAGGAGAAGGCGCCCAGCAGGAAGTACTTGACCGCGGCCTCCTGCGACATCAGCCGCTGGCGGCGGGCGACGGCGCAGAGCAGGTACAGCGGGAGGGAGAAGACCTCCAGCGCGATGAACAGGGTCAGCAGGTCGTTGGCCGCCGGGAAGACCAGCATCCCGGAGACCGCGAACAGCGCGAGCGGGAAGACCTCGGTGGTGGTGAAGCCCGCCTTGACGGCGGCCTTCTCGCTCTCGCTGCCCGGTACGGACGCCGCCTGGGCGGCGAAGGAGTCCACCCGGTTGCCGTGCGCTGCCGGGTCCAGGCGCCGCTCGGCGAAGGTGAGGACCGCGACGACCGACGCCAGCAGGATGGTGCCCTGCAGGAACAGCGCCGGGCCGTCCACGGCGACCGCGCCCATGGCCGCGATGTGCGCCTTGGTGCTCCCGTACCCGCCGGCGGCGAGGCCGACGACCGCCGCGAAGGCCGCGGCCAGGGCCGCGACGGCGAGGAACACCTGGACGTAGTAGCGGGACTTGCGCGGTACGAAGGCCTCGACGAGGACTCCGAGGACCGCCGCGCCCAGCACGATCAGCGTGGGCGCGAGCTGCGCGTACTCGATCACCGGTGCCGGGATCCGTTCGACCGGTCCGTCGGCCGCCAGTGTCCACAGGCTGTGGGCAGCAGTCACGGTGCTCACTTCGCCGCCTCCCCATTCTTCGCAGGTACGGCCTCGACAGCCACCTCGGGCTTCGGGTCGCTCTGCTTGACGTCCGACATGGTGTGCTGCACCGCCGGGTTGACGATGTCCGTCAGCGGTTTCGGGTACACGCCCAGCCCGATCAGCAGCACGATCAGCGGAGCGACCACCAGCACTTCCCGCAGGCGCAGGTCCGGCATCTCGCGGACCTCCTCCTTCACGGGGCCCGTCATCGTGCGCTGGTAGAGGACCAGCGTGTACAGCGCGGCCAGCACGATGCCGACGGTGGCGATGGCGCCGACGACCGGGTACCGGGCGAAGGTGCCGACCAGGACCAGGAACTCGCTGACGAAGGGCGCGAGCCCGGGCAGCGACAGGGTGGCCAGTCCGCCGATCAGGAAGGTGCCGGCGAGGACGGGTGCCACCTTCTGGACGCCGCCGTAGTCGGCCATGAGCCGCGAGCCGCGCCGTGAGATCAGGAATCCGGCCACCAGCATCAGGGCGGCCGTCGAGATCCCGTGGTTGACCATGTAGAGCGTCGCCCCGGACTGGCCCTGGGAGGTCATCGCGAAGATGCCCAGGATGATGAAGCCGAAGTGCGAGATCGAGGCGTAGGCGACCAGCCGCTTGATGTCGCGCTGTCCGACCGCGAGCAGGGCGCCGTAGACGATGCTGATCAGGGCCAGGACCAGGACCACCGGCGTGGCCCACTTGCTGGCGTCGGGGAAGAGCCCGAGGCAGAAGCGGAGCATCGCGAAGGTGCCGACCTTGTCGACGACCGCGGTGATCAGCACGGCGACCGGTGCGGTGGACTCGCCCATCGCGTTCGGCAGCCAGGTGTGCAGCGGCCACAGCGGGGCCTTCACCGCGAAGGCGAAGAAGAACCCGAGGAACAGCAGACGCTCGGTGTTGGTCGCCATGTCGAGGGTGCCCGCCGCGCGGGCGGCGGTGATCTCCTGGAGCGAGAAGTTCCCGGCGACCACGTACAGCCCGATGACGGCGGCCAGCATGATCAGACCGCCGGCCAGGTTGTAGAGGAGGAACTTGACGGCGGCGTACGAGCGCTGAGCGGCCGCGTTCTCGTCGGATCCCGCGTGTGCCCGGTCCCCGAAACCGCCGATGAGGAAGTACATCGGGATGAGCATGGCTTCGAAGAAGATGTAGAAGAGGAAGACGTCGGTGGCCTCGAAGGAGATGATCACCATCGCCTCGACCAGCAGGATCAGGGCGAAGAAGCCCTGGGTCGGCCGCCAGCGCGTGGAGCTCGTCTCCAGGGGGTCGGCGTCGTGCCAGCCGGCCCCGATCACGAAGGGGATGAGCAGCGCGGTGAGCGCGATGAGCGCCACCCCGATGCCGTCGACGCCCAGCTCGTAGCGGACGCCGAAGTCGGCGATCCACGCGCGGGATTCGGTGAGCTGGTAGCGGTCGCCGCCGGGCTCGAAGCGGATCGCGACGAGCACGGCCAGCGCCAGGGTCGCCAGCGAGAACAGCAGCGCGAGCCACTTGGCGGCGGTCCTGCGGGCGGCCGGTACGGCCGCCGTCAGGATCGCGCCGGCCGCGGGGACCGCCGCCGTCACCGTCAGAAGCGGGAAACTCATCTCACACCGCCCTCATCAGCAGGGTCGCGGCGATCAGGATCGCCGCGCCCCCGAACATCGAGACCGCGTAGCTGCGGGCGTAGCCGTTCTGCAGCCTGCGCAGCCGGCCCGACAGTCCGCCGACCGAGGCGGCCGTCCCGTTGACCACCCCGTCGACCAGGCTGTGGTCGACGTACACGAGGGAGCGGGTCAGGTGCTCCCCGCCGCGCACCAGCACGACGTGGTTGAAGTCGTCCTGGTAGAGGTCCCGCCGGGCCGCCCGGGTGAGGAGCGAGCCGCGCGGGGCGAGCACCGGGACGGGCCTGCGGCCGTACATCGCCCAGGCGACGGCGACACCGAGGACCAGGACCACCATGGTGGCGAGCGTGACCGTCAGGGCGCTGACCGGCGGGTGTCCGTGCTCGTACCCGGTGACGGGCTCCAGCCAGCTCAGGAACCGGTCGCCGATGCTGAAGAAGCCGCCGGCGAAGACGGAGCCGAAGGCCAGCACGATCATCGGGACGGTCATGGACTTCGGGGACTCGTGCGGGTGCGGCATGCGGCCCGCCCGGTGGTCCCCGGCGGGCTCGGCGCCGGGCGCCGTGTCCGCGTCGGGGGCGGGCTGCCAGCGCTTCTCGCCGAAGAAGGTGAGGAGCATGACGCGGGTCATGTAGAACGCGGTGATCGCGGCGCCGAGCAGGGCCACCGAGCCGAGGATCCATCCCTCGGTGCCGCCCTTCGCGAAGGCCGCCTCGATGATCTTGTCCTTGGAGAAGAAGCCGGACAGGCCAGGGAAACCGATGATCGCCAGGTACCCGAGCCCGAAGGTCACGAAGGTGATCGGCATGTACCGGCGCAGGGCGCCGTACTTGCGCATGTCGACCTCGTCGTTCATCCCGTGCATCACGGAACCCGCGCCGAGGAAGAGGCCGGCCTTGAAGAAGCCGTGCGTCACCAGGTGCATGATCGCGAACACGTAGCCGATCGGGCCGAGGCCCGCGGCGAGGATCATGTAGCCGATCTGGGACATCGTCGATCCGGCGAGCGCCTTCTTGATGTCGTCCTTCGCGCAACCGACGATCGCACCGAAGAGGAGCGTGACCGCGCCCACGACGGTGACCACCAGCTGGGCGTCGGGGGCCCCGTTGAAGACGGCTCCCGACCGCACGATCAGGTAGACGCCGGCGGTCACCATCGTCGCCGCGTGGATCAGGGCCGAGACCGGGGTCGGGCCCTCCATCGCGTCGCCGAGCCAGGACTGCAGCGGGACCTGGGCCGACTTGCCGCAGGCCGCCAGCAGCAGCATCAGGCCGATCGCCGTCAGCCTGCCCTCGGAGGTCTCGCCGACCGAAGCGAAGACCGGCCCGAAGGCGAAGGTGCCGAAAGTGGTGAACATCAGCATGATCGCGATCGACAGGCCGATGTCACCGACGCGGTTGACCAGGAAGGCCTTCTTCGCGGCGGTGGCCGCGCTGGGCTTGTGCTGCCAGAAGCCGATCAGGAGGTACGAGGCGAGGCCCACGCCCTCCCAGCCGAAGTACAGCAGCAGGTAGTTGTCGGCGAGGACCAGCAGCAGCATCGCCGCGACGAACAGGTTGAGGTAGCCGAAGAAGCGGCGGCGCCGCTCGTCGTGCTCCATGTACCCGATGGAGTAGACGTGGATGAGCGTGCCCACGCCGGAGATCAGCAGGACGAAGGTCATCGACAGCTGGTCGAGCTGGAAGGCGATGTCCGCCTGGAAGCCCTCCACCGGGATCCAGCTGTACAGGTGCTGGCTCAGGGTCCGGTCCTGCGCCCCGCGCCCCAGCATGTCGGCGAACAGCGCGGCGCCGATGCCGAAGGAGACGGCGGCGAACAGGGTGCCGATCCAGTGTCCGGCCCTGTCGAGACGCCGGCCGCCGCACAGCAGCACCACCGCTCCGAGCAGGGGCGCCGCCACCAGCAGCGCAATCAGGTTCTCCACTGCGACCCCTTACAGCTTCATCAGGCTGGCGTCGTCGACCGAGGCCGAGTGGCGGGCACGGAACAGCGACACGATGATCGCCAGGCCGACCACGACCTCCGCGGCGGCGACGACCATCGTGAAGAACGCGATGATCTGGCCGTCGAGGTTGCCGTGCATCCGCGAGAAGGCCACGAAGGCGAGGTTGCAGGCGTTGAGCATCAGCTCGACGCACATGAACAGCACGATCGCGTTCCTGCGGATCAGCACTCCGGCCGCGCCGATGGTGAACAGCAGCGCCGCCAGGTACAGGTAGTTGACCGGATTCACTTCGAGGCCTCCTCACGGCCGAGGCGCTCCGAGGACGCCTGCTCCAGTGCCTTGAGGTCGTTCAGCGCATCGCCGGAGACGTCCCGGATCTGGCCGCGGGCGCGCAGCGTCTTGCTGACCGTCAGCTCGGAGGGGGTGCCGTCCGGCAGCAGGCCGGCGACGTCCACCGCGTTGTGCCGGGCGTAGACGCCGGGCGCGGGCAGCGGCGGGAGCTGTACGCCCCCGCGGACGCGGCGCTCGGCCAGCTCGCGCTGGGTGGCGGCCCGCTCGGTGCGCTCGCGGTGGGTCAGCACCATCGCGCCGACGGCCGCGGTGATCAGCAGCGCGCCGGTGATCTCGAAGGCGAAGACGTACTTGGTGAAGATCAGCTGGGCCAGGCCCTCGACGTGCCCGGCGGAGTTGATCCGGCCCAGCCCGTTGAAGTGGGAGAGCCCGGCGTGGGCGATGCCGGCGATCAGCAGGATGCCGAAGCCGAGTCCGCACAGGACCGCCAGCCAGCGCTGGCCCTTGATGGTCTCCTTCAGGGAGTCGGCGGCGGTGACGCCGACGAGCATGACCACGAAGAGGAACAGCATCATGATCGCGCCGGTGTAGACGACGACCTGGACGACGCCCAGGAAGTACGCCCCGTTGGCGAGGTAGAAGACCGCCAGGATGATCATCGTCCCGGCCAGGCTGAGGGCGCTGTGCACGGCCTTCTTCATCAGGATCGTGGACAGCGCGCCGATGACGGCGACGGTGCCGAGGACCCAGAACTGGACTGCCTCTCCGGTGGAGGTCAGCGAGGCGGCCGCGGCGAGCGGAGCGCTCATCGTCCGATCACCTCCTGCGAGGCGGGCTCGGTCGGGCCGAAGTCGGAGGCGGCCTCCTGCGGGGCCTGCTCGCCCGCGGACTTCGCCTCCTGCCGGACCGTGCCGGGGGCGGCCCCCGTCACCAGCCCGCGGTAGTAGTCCGTGTCCTGCGTGCCGGGGAACATCGCGTGCGGGGCCTCGACCATGCCTTCGGTCAGGCCCGTGAGCAGCTGCTCCTTGGTGTAGATGAGCGATTCACGGCTGGAGTCGGCCAGTTCGAACTCGTTGGTCATGGTCAGCGCCCTCGTCGGGCACGCCTCGACGCACAGCCCGCACAGGATGCAGCGGGCGTAGTTGATCTGGTAGACCGCGCCGTAGCGCTCACCCGGGGAGTAGCGCTCCTCCTCGGTGTTGTCCGCGCCCTCCACGTAGATGGCGTCGGCGGGACAGGCCCAGGCGCACAGTTCACACCCGATGCACTTCTCCAGACCGTCCGGGTGCCGGTTGAGCTGGTGGCGTCCGTGGAAGCGCGGGGCGGTGGTCTTGTGCTGCTCCGGGTACTGCTCGGTGAGGCGCTTCTTGAACATGGCCTTGAAGGTCACGCCGAAGCCGGCCACCGGGTTCTGCCACTTGTCGTCGGACATGTCTCAACCCTCCTCTCGGTCGCTGTCGGTGTTCGTCCCGCCGCTGCCGATCAGCTCCCGCTGACCGCGGGACCGCCGGCGCGGTACAGGTGCCAGGTGCTGCCCGGGCTTGGGCGGTACGGGGAAGCCGCCCGCCTGCGGGTCGAAGGGCCCGGCGGCGGCCCCCTTGCCGGCCTCTTGGGCGGCGGCCTTCTCCCGCTTGTCGCGCAGGACGTCCGCGACGAAGGAGAGGAGCAGGACCGCCACGACGGCGCCCCCGACGTACAGCACGATCTCGCTGAAGTCGTAACTCTCGTTGCGCAGCGCCCGGACGGTGGCGACCAGCATCAGCCAGACCACGGAGACGGGGATCAGGACCTTCCAGCCGAGCTTCATCAGCTGGTCGTAGCGCACGCGCGGCAGCGTGCCGCGCAGCCAGATGAAGAAGAACAGCAGCAGCTGCACCTTGATGACGAACCAGAGCATCGGCCACCAGCCGTGGTTCGCGCCCTCCCAGTACGTCGAGATCGGCGCCGGGGCCCGCCAGCCGCCCAGGAAGAGGGTGACCGAGACCGCGGAGACGGTGACCATGTTGACGTACTCGGCGAGCATGAACAGCGCGAACTTGATGGAGGAGTACTCGGTGTTGAAGCCGCCGACCAGGTCGCCCTCGGACTCCGGCATGTCGAAGGGGGCGCGGTTCGTCTCGCCGACCATGGTGATGACGTAGATGATGAAGGACACCGGCAGCAGGACGATGTACCAGCGGTCCGCCTGGGCTTCCACGATCGCCGAGGTCGACATCGACCCGGAGTAGAGGAAGACGGAGGCGAAGGCCGCGCCCATCGCGATCTCGTAGGAGATCATCTGCGCGCAGGAGCGCAGGCCGCCCAGGAGCGGGTAGGTCGAGCCGGAGGACCAGCCCGCCAGCACGATGCCGTAGATGCCGACCGATGCCACCGCGAGGATGTAGAGCATCGCGATGGGCAGGTCGGTCAGCTGCATCGTGGTGCGCTGGCCGAAGATGGAGACCTCGTTGCCCGCGGGCCCGAAGGGGATCACGGCGATGGCCATGAAGGCGGGGATCGCCGCGATGATCGGGGCCAGGACGTAGACGGCCTTGTCGGCCCGCTTGACGATCAGGTCTTCCTTGAGCATGAGCTTCACGCCGTCGGCGAGCGACTGGAGCATGCCCCAGGGCCCGTGCCGGTTGGGGCCGATGCGCAGCTGCATCCAGGCGACGACCTTGCGTTCCCACACGATGGAGAAGAGCACCGTCACCATCAGGAAGGCGAAGCAGAACACCGCCTTGAGGACGACGAGCCACCAGACGTCGCGGCCGAAGAGGGAAAGGTCCTCCGCGGCGAGCTGTACCGCGTTCACGCGCCCACCTCCGCAGTGGTGTCGCCTGCGCCGGCCGGGGTCGCCGGACCGATGCGCACGAGGGTGCCCGGGCGGGCGCCGGTGTCGGCGAGGACGCCGGATCCGGTGGAGTTCAGCGGGAGCCAGACCACGCGGTCGGGCATCTCGGTGATCCGCAGCGGGAGTTCCACGGAGCCGGCCGGGCCGGTCACCGCGAGGACGTCGCCGTCCTTGACGCCCGTCTCGGCGGCCGTGGCGGGCGACAGGCGGGCGCTCGCCTCGTGCCGGGTGCCGGCCAGGGCTTCGTCGCCGTCCTGGAGCCGGCCCTGGTCGAGGAGGAGCCGGTGGCCCGCGAGGACCGCCTCGCCCGCTCCGGGACGGGGCAGCGGCGTGGTGTCCGCGGACTGCTCGGCGGCGCGCTCCCCGGCCCACGGGCCGAGCGCGTCGAGCTCACGGCGTACGGCGTGTACGTCGGGCAGCGCGATCGGCCGGTCGGCCGCGTCGGCCAGCATGTGCAGCACGCGGGCGTCGGCGGGGGCGAGCCGGCGGGTCATCTGGTCGGGCTTCAGCGCGGCCTCGAACGGCCGGACCCTGCCCTCCCAGTTGATGAAGGTGCCCGCCTTCTCGGCCACGGCGGCGACCGGGAAGACCACGTCCGCGTGGTCGGTGACCTCGCTGGGGCGCAGTTCCAGACAGACCACGAAGGCCTCCTGGAGGGCGGTCCGCGCCCGTGCCGGGTCCGGCAGGTCGGCGACCTCGACGCCCGCCACCAGCAGCGCGGACAGCTCGCCTCCGGCGGCGGCCTGGACGATCTGGCCGGTGTCGCGGCCGTAGCGGTGCGGGAGCGCGTCCAGGCCCCAGACGCCGGCGACCTCGTCGCGGGCCCGCGGGTCGGTGGCCGGGCGGGCGCCGGGCAGCAGCGACGGCAGCGCGCCCGCCTCGACGGCGGCCCGTTCCCCGGCCCGGCGCGGGATCCACACCAGGGTGGCCCCGGTCGCGGCGGCGGCCCGTACCGCGGCGGTCAGCGCGCCCGGGACCCCGGCGAGGCGCTCCCCGACGACGATGACGGCGCCCGGTTCGCGCAGCGCCCCGGCGGCGGCCGCGCCGCCCTCCTCCAGGCCGCTGTGGGCGGCGAGGGCGTCCAGCCACGCGGGCTCGGTGCCGGGCGCGGCGGCCAGCAGGGTGCCGCCCGCCTTCTCCAGGCCGCGGGTGGCGAAGGGCGCGAGGGCGAAGGTCCGCTGCTTGTGCTTGCGGTGCGCCTTGCGCAGCCGCAGGAAGACCCCGGGCGCCTCTTCCTCCGCCTCGATGCCGGCCAGCAGCACGGCGGGCGCCGCCTCCAGCGAGGTGTAGGTGACCCCCCTGCCGCCGAGGTCCTTTCCGGTGCCGGCCACGGTGGCGGCCAGGAACTCGGCCTCCTCCGCGCTGTGCACACGGGCCCGGAAGTCGATGTCGTTGGTGTCCAGCACGACCCGGGCGAACTTGGCGTACGCGTAGGCGTCCTCGACGGTGAGCCGGCCACCGGTCAGTACTGCGGCCCGGCCGCGCGCGGCGGCGAGGCCGTTCGCGGCGGCTTCCAGGGCCTCGGGCCAGCTCGCCGGCGCGAGGATGCCGTCGGCGCCGCGCACCAGCGGGGTGGTGAGCCGGTCGGGGCGCTGGGCGTATCGGAAGGCGAAGCGGCCCTTGTCGCAGACCCATTCCTCGTTGACCTCGGGGTCCTCGGCGGCCAGGCGGCGCAGCACCTTGCCGCGGCGGTGGTCGGTGCGGGTCGCGCAGCCGCCCGCGCAGTGCTCGCACACGCTTGGGGAGGAGACGAGGTCGAAGGGGCGGGAGCGGAACCGGTAGGCGGCCGAGGTCAGCGCGCCGACGGGGCAGATCTGGATGGTGTTGCCGGAGAAGTACGACTCGAAGGGGTCGCCCTCGCCGGTGCCGACCTGCTGGAGCGCGCCGCGTTCCAGCAGCTCGATCATCGGGTCGCCGGCCACCTCGTTGGAGAAGCGGGTGCAGCGCGCGCACAGCACGCAGCGCTCGCGGTCCAGCAGCACCTGGGTGGAGATCGCGACCGGCTTCTCGTAGGTGCGCTTCCTCCCCTCGAAACGGGATTCGGCGTTGCCGTGCGACATCGCCTGGTTCTGCAGCGGGCACTCGCCGCCCTTGTCGCAGACCGGGCAGTCCAGCGGGTGGTTGATGAGCAGGAGCTCCATCACCCCGCGCTGGGCCTTGTCGGCGACGGCGGAGGTCAGCTGGGTCTTGACGACCATGCCGTCGGTGCAGGTGATGGTGCAGGAGGCCATCGGCTTGCGCTGGCCCTCGACCTCGACGATGCACTGGCGGCAGGCGCCGGCCGGGGAAAGGAGCGGGTGGTCGCAGAAGCGTGGGATCTCGATGCCGAGCTGTTCGGCGGCCCGGATGACGAGGGTGCCCTTGGGCACCGAGAGCTCGATCCCGTCGATGGTCAGGGAGACCGTGTCGGGCTTCGCGGCCGGCCCGCCGGCCTCGCCGCCACCGGCGGGAGCGTTCGTGGTGACGGTCATGCGTTCACCTCCGTGTCAGCCCAGAGGGTCGACTTCCTGGGGTCGAAGGGGCAGCCCTTGCCCGTGATGTGCTGCTCGTACTCCTCGCGGAAGTACTTCAGCGAGGAGAAGATCGGGCTGGCCGCGCCGTCGCCGAGTGCGCAGAAGGACTTGCCGTTGATGTTGTCGGCGATGTCGCCCAGTTTGTCGAGGTCGGCGAGGGTGCCGGTCCCGTTTTCGATGGAACGCAGCAGCTGGACCAGCCAGTACGTGCCTTCGCGGCACGGTGTGCACTTGCCGCAGGACTCGTGGGCGTAGAACTCGGTCCACCGGGTGACGGCCCGCACCACGCAGGTCGTCTCGTCGAAGCACTGGAGCGCCTTGGTGCCGAGCATCGAGCCGGCGGCGCCCACGCCCTCGTAGTCGAGCGGGACGTCGAGGTGCTCGTCGGTGAACATCGGGGTGGAGGAGCCGCCCGGGGTCCAGAACTTCAGCCGGTGCCCGGGCCGCATCCCGCCGCTCATGTCGAGGAGCTGGCGCAGGGTGATGCCGAGCGGGGCCTCGTACTGGCCGGGGCCCACGACGTGCCCGGAGAGCGAGTACAGGGTGAAGCCGGGGGACTTCTCGGTCCCCATCGCCTTGAACCAGTCCTTGCCCCTGTTGAGGATGGCGGGGACCGAGGCGATGGATTCGACGTTGTTGACGACGGTGGGGCAGGCGTAGAGCCCTTCCACCGCGGGGAAGGGGGGACGCAGCCGGGGCTGGCCGCGCCGGCCTTCGAGGGAGTCGAGCAGGGCCGTCTCCTCGCCGCAGATGTAGGCGCCCGCCCCCGCGTGCACCGTGATGTCGAGATCGGTGCCGCTCCCGAGGATGTCCTTGCCGAGGTAGCCGGCCTCGTACGCCTCGCGCACCGCCTCGTGCAGGCGCCGCAGGACCGGCACGACCTCGCCGCGCAGGTAGATGAAGGCGTGCTGCGAGCGGATCGCGTAGCAGGCGATGATCATTCCCTCGATGAGGGAGTGCGGGTTGGCGAAGAGGAGGGGGATGTCCTTGCAGGTTCCCGGCTCCGACTCGTCCGCGTTGACCACCAGGTAATGCGGCTTCCCGTCTCCCTGCGGGATGAACTGCCACTTCATCCCGGTGGGGAAGCCCGCTCCGCCGCGCCCGCGCAGACCGGAGTCCTTCACGTAGGCGATCAGGTCGTCCGGGGTCATCGCGAACGCCTTGCGCAGGCCCTCGTAGCCCTCGTGGCGCCGGTAGGTCTCCAGGGTCCACGACTCGGGCTCGTCCCAGAAGGCCGACAGGACGGGCGCGAGGAGCTTCTCCGGGCTGGACCCGCCCCCGGCCTGCGGCCGGGAGGTGTCTCCGAGATGTTCGTTCGGAGTGGACACCGACATCACTCCCCTCCCTTGGTGGTTGCCTCGCCCCGCGGGTGCACGACCGAGGTGTGCGGGGACTCGCCGCGTGCGAGGCGCAGGCCGGCCAGGGAGGCGGGGCCGGCGCCGCCGGTGGCCTCGACCGCGCCCTCGCGCTCGTCGGGGAAACCGGCCAGGATGCGGGCCGTCTCCTTGTACGTGCACAGCGGAGCGCCCCGGGTCGGCTCGACCGGCCGGCCGGCCAGGAGGTCGTCCACCATGGCCTTGGCGGACTCGGGGGTCTGGTTGTCGAAGAACTCCCAGTTCACCATCACCACGGGGGCGAAGTCGCAGGCCGCGTTGCACTCGATGTGCTCCAGGGTGACCTTGCCGTCGGGGGTGGTCTCGTTGTTGCCGACCCCGAGGTGCTCCTTGAGCTCCTCGAAGATGGCGTCCCCGCCCATCACCGCGCACAGCGTGTTCGTGCAGACGCCGACCTGGTAGTCGCCCGAGGGCCGCCGCCGGTACATCGTGTAGAAGGTGGCGACGGCGGTGACCTCGGCGGTGGTCAGGCCCAGGACCTCGGCGCAGAAGCGGATGCCGGTGCGCGAGACGTAGCCCTCCTCGGACTGCGTCAGGTGCAGCAGGGGCAGCAGCGCGGAGCGGCTGTCGGGGTAGCGGGCGATGACCTCGGCGGCGTCGGCCGCGAGCCGCTCGCGGACCTCCGCCGGGTAGTCCGGGGCGGGCAGCTGGGGCATGCCCAGCGAGAGGGGGGCTGCGGGGGTCTCCCCCCGAGAAGGCACGGTGGTCATCGGTCGACGCCTCCCATCACGGGGTCGATGGAGGCGACGGCGACGATGACGTCGGCGACCTGGCCGCCCTCGCACATCGCCGCCATGGCCTGGAGGTTGGTGAAGGACGGGTCGCGGAAGTGGACCCGGTAGGGGCGGGTGCCGCCGTCGGAGACGACGTGCACGCCGAGCTCGCCCCTGGGTGATTCGACGGCCGCGTACGCCTGCCCGGCCGGCACCCGGAAGCCCTCGGTCACGAGCTTGAAGTGGTGGATCAGGGCCTCCATGGAGGTGCCCATGATGTTCTTGATGTGGTCGAGGGAGTTGCCGAGGCCGTCGGGGCCCATCGCCAGCTGCGCGGGCCAGGCGATCTTCTTGTCGGCGACCATCACCGGTCCGGGATCCAGCCGGGCCAGGCACTGCTCGATGATCCGCAGCGACTGGCGCATCTCCTCCAGGCGGATCAGGAACCGCCCGTAGGAGTCGCAGGACTCGGTGGTCGGCACGTCGAACTCGTAGGTCTCGTAGCCGCAGTACGGGTCCGACTTGCGCAGGTCGTGGGGCAACCCCGCGGAGCGCAGGACGGGGCCGGTGGCGCCCAGGGCCATGCAGCCGGCGAGGTCGAGGTAGCCCACGTCCTGCATGCGGGCCTTGAAGATCGGGTTGCCGGTGGCGAGCTTGTCGTATTCCGGCAGGTTCTTCTTCATGGTCTTGACGAACTCGTGCAGCTGGTCGACGGCGCCCGGGGGCAGGTCCTGCGCGAGCCCGCCGGGGCGGATGAACGCGTGGTTCATGCGCAGGCCGGTGATCAGCTCGAAGATGTCGAGGATGAGCTCGCGGTCGCGGAAGCCGTAGATCATGATCGTCGTCGCGCCCAGCTCCATGCCGCCGGTGGCGATGCACACCAGGTGGGAGGAGAGCCGGTTGAGTTCCATCAGCAGCACGCGGATGACCGTGGCGCGGTCCGGGACCTGGTCGGTGATGCCCAGCAGCTTCTCGACGCCCAGGCAGTACGCCGTCTCGTTGAAGAAGGGCGTCAGGTAGTCCATGCGCGTCACGAAAGTGGTGCCCTGGGTCCAGTTCCGGTATTCGAGGTTCTTCTCGATGCCGGTGTGCAGGTAGCCGATGCCGCAGCGGGCCTCGGTGACCGTCTCGCCGTCGATCTCCAGGATCAGGCGGAGCACGCCGTGGGTGGACGGGTGCTGGGGGCCCATGTTGACGACGATCCGCTCGTCGTCCGCGCGGGCCGCGGACTGCAGGACCTCGTCCCAGTCGCCGCCCGTGACGGTGTAGACGGGGCCTTCGGTGGTCTCCCGGGAGGAGGCGGGGTGCGATGCGTTCGGGGTGTTCATCAGCTGTACGACCTCCGCTGGTCGGGAGCCGGGATCTGGGCGCCCTTGTACTCGACGGCGATGCCGCCGAGCGGGTAGTCCTTGCGCTGCGGGAAGCCCTGCCAGTCGTCCGGCATCATGATCCGGGTGAGGGCCGGGTGGCCGTCGAAGACCAGGCCGAAGAAGTCGTACGTCTCGCGCTCGTGCCAGTCGTTGGTGGGGTAGACGGAGACGAGCGAGGGGACGTGCGGGTCGCTGTCCGGGACGGACACCTCCAGCCGCAGGATCCGGCCGTGGGTGAGCGAGCGCAGGTGGTAGACGGCGTGCAGCTCGCGGCCCTTGTCGTGGGGGAAGTGCACCCCGCAGACGCCGGTGCACAGCTCGAAGCGCAGGGCCGGATCGTCGCGCAGGGTGCTCGCGACCCGTACGAGGTGCTCGCGGGCGATGTGGAAGGTGAGCTCGCCGCGGTCGACCACCGTCTTCTCGATGGCGTTCTCGGGGACCAGGCCCTGCTCTTCCAGCGCGCCTTCGAGCTCGTCGGCGACCTCGTCGAAGTAGGAGCCGTACGGGCGGCTGGTCGCGCCGGGCAGGACCACGGTGCGGACCAGGCCGCCGTATCCGCTGGTGTCGCCGCCGGCGGCGGCCCCGAACATGCCCTTGCGGACGCCGATGACCTCGGGTCCCTGGGCACGCGGTGCGGGTACGTTCCCGCCGCCCGCGCCGTTGGCGTCCTCCGCGCCTTCGCGGCCGTCGGCGCCGTTCTCCGGCTCTTGGGTCTCGCTCACCGGAGCAGCCCCTTCATCTCGATGGTGGGCAGGGCCTTGAGGGCCGCCTCCTCCGCCTCACGGGCCGCCTCTTCGCGGTTCACGCCGAGCTTGCCGCCCTGGATCTTCTGGTGGAGCTTGAGGATCGCGTCCATCAGCATCTCGGGGCGCGGAGGACAGCCTGGCAGGTAGATGTCCACGGGGACGATGTGGTCGACGCCCTGGACGATCGCGTAGTTGTTGAACATCCCGCCCGAAGACGCACAGACGCCCATGGAGATGACCCATTTCGGCGCGGGCATCTGGTCGTACACCTGCCGCAGTACCGGCGCCATCTTCTGGCTCACCCGGCCGGCCACGATCATGAGGTCGGCCTGGCGCGGAGAGCCGCGGAAGACCTCCATGCCGAAGCGGGCCAGGTCGTACCGGCCCGCCCCGGTGGTCATCATCTCGATGGCGCAGCACGCCAGACCGAAGGTGGCGGGGAAGACGGATGACTTGCGCACCCAGCCCGCGGCCTGTTCGACGGTGGTCAGCAGAAAGCCGCTCGGCAGCTTCTCTTCCAGTCCCATGGAAAATTCAGCCCCTCAGTCCCATTCCAGGCCGCCGCGGCGCCAGACGTAGGCGTAGGCGACGAAGACGGTGAGCACGAAGAGCAGCATCTCGACGAGCCCGAAGATCCCCAGGGAGTCGAAGGTGACGGCCCAGGGGTAGAGGAAGACAACCTCGATGTCGAAGACGATGAAGAGCATCGCCGTCAGGTAGTACTTGATGGGGAAGCGGCCGCCGCCGGCCGGCACGGGAGTGGGCTCGATGCCGCACTCGTATGCTTCGAGCTTTGCCCGGTTGTACCGCTTTGGACCGATCAGCGTGGCCATGACCACGGAGAAGATCGCAAACCCTGCGCCGAGGGCGCCGAGCACGAGGATGGGCGCGTACGCATTCACGCTCCTCGCTCCTTCCAGTCGTCCTTGACCGTTGGACCGCTGCGCCGGCTGGAGCGCCGCCCAGCGGGTGGCTGGGGGCGTGTCCCGCCTCGCGAAGATCGTGTACATGTGAGGCAGTTCACAAGCCGGACTGCTGCGCATCTTATGCCTGCTCGTCTGTGATCTGCGACACGGGTTGCAACACCGACTTTGTGATCTCCACCACCTGACGAACGATCATGAAGGCAGATGAGTGGTGATCTTCATACGTGAAGCATCCACATGATCACCAAAGGTGACATCCGGCCCTGTTACTGCAGGTAGAGGCCTTTGCGCTTTATCAAAGGTTTCCCTATGCAGGCAAATTGGCGACAGCAGCTCCTCGGTGATAAAGGGATCGGCGTCGCCCGGACGAGGGAGGTTCCGCGTACGGAAGTGGACGCGGGGCGGGAGCGCACGCCTGCCGTCACCGACCGTGTGCATCCGTTCACGATCGCGCCGCGGACTTCACGGCAAGGTCACGGACGGGCCACAGCGTCCGCACAGCGTGACGCTCCTGTGACCTGCGCCACTCCCGTTTCGCGTCGGCAAAAGCGGGCTTGGCCATCTGTGCGGAGTGATGGTAGGTCGTGGATCAATACGGACTAATTGCAGAAACCCCATGATCACAGGCTTGTGAAGCCATGTCCGTTTGGTCCGATACGGCGTCAATAAGAAGCCTGACGCCCCCGGTTCACGGGCTCCGCGAGCAACTGTGGCGCACGCCACGTTTCTTGAAGGGAACCCATGGGCCCTGATACCGGTTGTCCTCATGTCCCACACCGCTCACATACCCAGCCACCGGAAGCCCCGCCGCAGCGCCTCGAAGCTTGCGGTCCGCGCCGGAGTTGCCGGTGGCGTCCTCAGCACCCTCGCCATGGCCGGCACCGCGAGCGCGTCCCCGACCGCCGAGCCCGTGGCCGAGACAACGCTCGAAATGCCGGTCCTCAACCTGGACCTGGGCGCCGACGTCGCCTCCGCCGTCACCACGGCAGCCGAGAACACCCGCTCGGCAGCCGTCGAAGGCGAACTGACCGCCCAGGAGGAGAGCGCCCGCACCGGCGCCGCCGCCGAGGCGAAGAAGGCCAAGGAAGACGCCCAGCAGAAGGCCGACGCCGAGAAGAAGGTCCAGGAAGAGGCGGCCCGCAAGGCCGAGGCCGAGCGCGCCAACCGCAGCACCGCCCGCGCCACGCTCGCGACCAAGTCCTCCTCCGGCGCCACCTCCAGCGACGGCTCGGGCGCCTCGGTCGCCGCCCCGGCGACCGGCTCCGCCGCCGCCATCGTGAACTTCGCCCGCGCGCAGGTCGGCAAGGCGTACGTCATGGGCGGCACCGGGCCGTCCTCGTTCGACTGCTCCGGCCTCGTCCAGGCCGCCTACCGCCAGGCGGGCATCTCCCTGCCCCGCATGTCCCAGGACCAGTCCTCGGCCGGCACCTCGGTGTCCCTGAGCGCCCTCCAGCCTGGCGACATCCTGTACTGGGGCTCCAAGGGCAACGCCTACCACGTCGCCCTGTACGTGGGAGGCGGCAAGTTCGTCGGCGCGCAGAACCCCAGCACGGGCATCGTCGAGCGCGGCATGAGCTACGACAGGCCGACGGGCGCCGTGCGCATCCTTTGAGCCGTGTGAGACGTCGCGACGTCAGGAAGGGCCGGTACTCCCCCGCTCGGGGGCGGAGTACCGGCCCTTCCGTCTGCCCCGGGCCGCGGAGGGACGCAGGCATCGCAATCCCCGTGACCGGCAGGCAACTTGTCAACGGCAGTCCCGTGCCACCCACCATCACCCGGCGCCCCTACCGGCCGCCCGCGCAGGGCTCCGTCCCGCCTGGCGGGCGGCCCGTATCGAACCGGCCGAGGCCCTGCGAAGATGGCCGTGGCGCGCCCGGCCCCGTTCGACCCATGGAGGTGGTGGCTTCGTGAGCACCAGGCCGTACGAGTACCACGGCACCGGCGACCCCACCGCGGCCCCCGCCGCCCTCGGTCTCGGACTCCTCGCCGTGGGCGGCTGGCTGCTGACCACGGCCCGTCCCTGGCACAAGCCGGGCAACGCCCTGACCCTGGGCCTCGGCTGGAGCGCCTCCGGGGCACTGCTGCTGTGCGGGCTGGTGCTGCTGGCCCGCTGCGTGCGCACGGTCCACGGCGTCACGGACGCGCAACCGCGAACGGCAGCGGACCGGGCCGGGGAGCCCCCCGCCCGGCCCACCGGCTCCTGCTGAGCCTGCGAAGCCGGTTCCACCTGGGTAACCGTCGGACAAGAAATGTCCTACCGGCGGTGTTACGTTTTAGATATGAGCAGTCACGCAGCACCCGAGGCCGCCGAGCGGGCCGGCAAGAGATCCGTGTCGCTCGCCCAGTCGTTGATCAAGGAAGTCGAGGAACGCGCGGGTAAAAGCGGCTTCTCCTCCGTTGTGGCCGAAGCTCTGGAGGAATGGCTCGCCGCGCAGAAGCTCCGCGAGGTCGTGACCGCTGACCGCAAGGCGTTCGGCCCCGTATCCGCCGAAGCTCGGCGGCAGGCGGAGCAGGAGTGGTAAGCAAGCGCCTCAAGATCAAGGCGAAGAGCGAGGGCACGCTCGTCCTGGACGCCCAAGGGCTTTCACTGCACGTCGACGGTGACGAGGGGATGCGTGCTCGCATCGAGGTCGCTCAGCAGAGCGGCCGACGCGTGGCGCTGTCCGCACTGACGCCCCTGGAGGTGCGTCGAACAGGAGAAGCCGCCAAGCGACTCCAGTTCCTGCTGTCCCGGTTCGACGTGAAGCCGGTCAACGACGCGGTGACGGACGCCGCGGCGAAACTGCTGGACGCCTCGGGCCTCGACGGGCACGAATGCCTCGTGGACGCACTCGTGGTGGCCACGGCCGCGCTCTGCCCGCCCCCGGTACTCCTCGTCACCTCCGACAAGTCGCACATCCCCGCGCTGTGCAAGGCCGCAGAGGAGCTTCCCGGCTCACCGAAGGTGAAAATCGTCAACGTGTGACGACCCCACCCCACGGGCCGGGCCGCTCGACTGTCCAGCGAGCGGCCCGGCCTTGAACGGTCAAGCTCGGGGTGCCACCTTCGAGAGGCCGTTGATGATGCGGTCCATCGCGTCGCCGCCCGTCGGGTCGGTCAGGTTGGCCAGCATCTTGAGCGTGAACCGCATCAGCACCGGGTGGGACAGGCCGCGCTGCGCGGCGATCTTCATGACCTTGGGGTTGCCGATCAGTTTCACGAAGGCGCGGCCCAGCGTGTAGTAGCCGCCGTACGTCTCCTTGAGCACCTTCGGGTAGTTGTGCAGGGCCAGCTCGCGCTGGGCCGGGGTCGCCCGGGCGTGCGCCTGCACGATGACGTCGGCCGCGATCCGGCCCGACTCCATGGCGTAGGCGATGCCTTCGCCGTTGAAGGGGTTCACCAGGCCGCCCGCGTCACCGACGAGCAGCAGGCCCTTGGTGTAGTGCGGCTGCCGGTTGAAGGCCATCGGCAGGGCCGCGCCGCGGATCGGCTGCGTCATGTTCTCGGGGGTGTAGCCCCAGTCCTCCGGCATGGAGGCGCACCACGCCTTGAGCACCTCGCGCCAGTCCAGCTCCTTGAAGGCGGAGGAGGAGTTGAGGATGCCGAGACCGACGTTGGAGGTGCCGTCGCCCATGCCGAAGATCCAGCCGTAGCCGGGCAGCAGCCGGTCCTGCGGGCCTCGCCGGTCCCACAGCTCCAGCCAGGACTCCAGGTAGTCGTCGTCGTGGCGGGGCGAGGTGAAGTAGGTGCGCACCGCGACGCCCATCGGACGGTCCTCGCGCCGGTGCAGGCCCATCGCCAGGGAGAGCCGGGAGGAGTTGCCGTCGGCCGCGACGACCAGCGGGGCGCTGAAGGTGACCGGCGTCTTCTCCTCGCCCAGCTTGGCCTGCACGCCGGTGATGTGGCCCGTGCGCGGGTCGCGGACGGGTTCGCCCACGGTGCACCGCTCGTAGAGGCGGGCGCCGGCCTTCTGTGCCTGGCGGGCCAGGGTCTCGTCGAAGTCGTCGCGCTTGCGGACGAGTCCGTAGTCCGGGTAGGAGGCGAGTTCCGGCCAGTCCAGCTGGAGCCGCTGGCCGCCACCGATGATGCGCAGGCCCTTGTTGCGGAGCCAGCCGGCCTCTTCGGAGATGTCGATACCCATGGCCACCAGCTGTTTGGTGGCGCGGGGGGTCAGGCCGTCACCGCAGACCTTCTCGCGCGGGAACGCCGTCTTCTCCAGCAGCAGGACGTCCAGTCCGGCCTTGGCGAGGTAGTACGCGGTGGTGGACCCGGCGGGCCCGGCCCCGACGACGATCACGTCCGCGGAGTGTTCGGAGAGGGGCTCGGTCACTGCGGGGTCTCCCGAAGGCTCGATATAGGGTGCCAGGCGGCACCGGACGTGTGCAGTCTATGCAGCGAGAGAGATCGCGATCCGAAGGGCTGCCCGATGACCACCTCGCCGACCCGGCCGCTTCCCGCCGTACAGCTCCGCGTGCCCACCGACGAGGACGCCCACACCTGGCACCGCGTCTTCCACGACCCCGACGTCATGGAGTTCCTCGGCGGTCCCGCCGAACTGTCGCTCTACGAGGAGTTCACCGCGCGCCAGCGCATGCACGACGCCCAGCTCGGCTACTGCCTGTGGACCCTGCTGGACGAGGAGGGCGCGGTGATCGGCTTCACCGGCGCCCAGCCCTGGCCCCGGGACAAGGACTGGGGGCCGGTCGGGGAGATCGAGATCGGCTGGCGGCTGGCCCGCTCCGCGTGGGGCCGGGGGTACGCCTACGCCGCCGCGCTGGCGACGCTGGAGAGGGTCCGGGAGGCCGGTGTCCCGCACGTCGTCGCGATGATCGACGACGCCAACGTCCGTTCCATAGCGGTGGCCGAGCGGCTCGGCATGACCCTGGCGGAACGCTTCCTCCTGCCGAACGGGGTCCGTCACGGCCGCCGCTACTCGCTGACGCTGGGGCCTGCCTGACGGGCCGGGCCGGGCCAAGGGCGCGGCCCGGCCGGCCGCGTCAGAAGACCGACAAGCCCGTCAGGGTCGTGAAGCGGTCCAGGGCCGCCACACCCGCGACGGAGTTGCCCTGGCGGTCCAGGCCCGGACTCCACACCGCGATGGTGCACCTGCCCGGGACGACGGCGACGATCCCGCCGCCCACCCCGCTCTTGCCGGGCAGCCCGACCCGGTAGGCGAACTCGCCCGCCGCGTCGTACGTTCCGCACGTCAGCATCACCGCGTTGATCTGCTTGGCCTCGCTGCGCGTCAGCAGCCGCGAGCCGTCCGCCCGCAGCCCGTGCCGGGCCAGGAAGCGCCCGGCGCGGGCCAGGTCGGCGCAGCTCATTTCGATGGAGCACTGCCAGAAGTAGTGGTCCAGGAGCGTCGGCACCGGGTTGTCGATGTTGCCGTACGCGGCCATGAAGTGGGCGAGGGCGGCGTTGCGGTCGCCGTGCTCCTGCTCGGAGGCCGCGACGCCGGCGTCGAAGCCGATGTCCGGATTGCCGCTCTCCTCCCGCATGAAGCGGAGCAGTTCGCTGCTCGCGTCACCGGTCAGCGTCTGGAGCCGGTCGGTGACGACCAGGGCGCCCGCGTTGATGAACGGATTGCGCGGGATGCCGTTCTCGTACTCCAGCTGCACGAGCGAGTTGAAGGGGTTGCCGGAGGGCTCGCGGCCCACCCGGTCCCACAGGGCGTCGCCGCCCTCGGCCAGGGCGAGGGCGAGCGCGAAGACCTTGGTGATGGACTGGGTGGAGAAGGGGACCTGCCAGTCCCCGGTCCCGTAGACGTTGCCGTCGAGGTCGGCGATCGCCATGGCGAACCTGTTCGGGTCCACCGAGGCGAGCGCCGGGATGTACTCGGCCGGGGTGCCGCTGCCCACCAGCGGCACCAGGTCGGCCGCGATCTGGCGGAGCAGGGCGGCGTAGTCGAAGGGGGCCTCCTCGAAGGGCACGTCGCCGAAGGGAGCGGTGTCCACCGCGTCAGGCCTTGGTGCCCCGGTGCAGCGCCACGATGCCGCCGCTCAGGTTCCGCCAGGCGACCTTGGCCCAGCCGGCCTTCTGCAGCAGGACGGCCAGCGCCGGCTGGTCGGGCCATTCGCGAATGGATTCGGCGAGGTACACGTACGCGTCGGGGTTGGACGACACCGCGCGCGCGACCGGGGGCAGGGCGCGCATCAGGTACTCGGTGTAGACGGTCCGCAAGGGGGCCCAGGTGGGCTGTGAGAACTCGCAGATGACGACCTGCCCGCCCGGCTTGGTCACCCGGTACAGCTCGCGCAGGGCGGCGTCGGTGTCCTGGACGTTGCGCAGGCCGAAGCTGATCGTGACGGTGTCGAAGACGCCGTCCTTGAAGGGCAGCCCGGTCGCGTCGCCGGCGGTCAGCGGCAGCCAGGGGTTGCGCTTCTTGCCCTCGCGGAGCATGCCCAGGGAGAAGTCGCAGGGGACGACGTAGGCGCCGGCGGCGGCGAAGGGCAGCGACGAGGTGGCCGTGCCGGCGGCCAGATCGAGGACGCGCTGCCCGGGGCGCGCGCCGACCGCCTTGGCGACCTCCTTGCGCCACAGCCGGGCCTGGCCGAGGGAGAGGACGTCGTTGGTCAGGTCGTAGTTCGCGGCGACCCCGTCGAACATGGAGGCGACTTCGTGCGGCTGCTTGTCCAGGGAAGCCCTTGTCACTGGCGTTCGCCCCTCGGTGTGCGATGCGGATCGGCGGGTACGGCCCCATCCTCTCAGGCCGGCCCTCCTGCCCGGGCGCGACCCTGCCGCAGGCGGACAACTGGCCCGAAGGACAGTTACGCACGGGAGCGCCGGGGCGTTGACTGGGGCCGGTGCGGCCCGGTGACGGTCACCCGCCGGATCACGGCCCGGACCAGCGGCCGGGTCCGAGGCGGCCGCCACGAGCAAAGGGCTTCACGATGCCGGCAGGCCGCTCCACCGGTCGCCCCCGCCCCCGTCTCAGCCCCCGCGCCGTGCGCCGGGCCGAGCGGCGCAGGCGGCTGCGGCTCACGATCCTGGGCTCCGCGGCCGCGGTCGCGGTCTCGGCGACCGCGTACGCCGTGGTGCCGAACGGCGGCGCGGCCGCGGTCGCGGAAGGCCGGGCGGCGGCGGCCCGGCCCGGCCCGCAGGACGGGCAGGGCGCCAAGGGTGCCAAGGGCGCCGGCGGCACCGAGGAGGCGGGCGGCGGCGCGGACGCGCAGGGCGGCAGACGCTCCCCCGCCCCGGTGAAGTCCCCGGACACGGCCCGGCACCCCGCCCCGGGGGCGCCGTCCCCCTCCACCGGCGCCTCCGCGTCGCCCGCCGCGCCGGTTCCGGCAGCCGGGCCGGGCACCTTCCGGGCCTCCGGCGCCTCCGGCGAGGCACAGGGCAAGGGAACCGCGCTCCGCTGGCGGATCGAGGTCGAGGAGGGCAGCGGTGTCGACCCGGACTCCGCGGCCCGCTCCGTGGAGGCGATCCTCGGGGACCCGCGCGGCTGGACCAGGGACACGGCGTACGGTTTCCGGCTGGCCGCCCCCGGAGAGCCGGTCGACTTCACGGTGAAGATCGCCACGCCCGCCACCACCGACCGCCTGTGCGAGGTGGTCACGCCCGAGCTGATCGGCGAGACCAACTGCCGGGCCGGTCACACCGTCGTGGTGAACCTCAAGCGCTGGCAGGAAGGGTCGCCGCAGTTCAGCGGCCCGGTCGAGGAGTACCGGGCGCTGATCGTCAACCACGAGGTCGGGCACGAGCTGGGCCACGACCACGAGACCTGCCCGGGCGCGGGAAAGGCCGCCCCCGCGATGATGCAGCAGATCAAGGGCCTGCTCGGCTGCCAGGCCAATGCCTGGCCGTTCGACGCGAGCGGAACTTATCTGTCCGGCCCGCACGTCCCTTAACCGGGAGGGCCGGCCAAGGGATGGCCCGGCCGGGGGGCGAGGAGTGGAAACCGTGCGCGTCGTCAGCTTCAGCGTCCCCGCCTGGTTCCCGTCCTACGACGCCCAGGCGCCGGCGCGGGCGCAGCTGACCGAGCAGGAGTCGGCGGTGTTCCTGTGCCTGGCCACCGGGGCCTCCAATGCGGAGCTCGCCGCCGAGCTGCAACTCTCCGTCAGCACGGTCAAGTTCCACGTCGGCAACATACGGGCGAAGCTGGGCGGCATCAGCCGTCTGCAGGCCTGCCTGCTCGCCGCGCTCGCCCGCGAGGCCCCCGGCGCCCGCGCCGGGGTCGGCGCCGGGGTCAGCGCCGGCGGTGCAGCAGTCGGCCCCCGATGACGGTGGCCACGCAGTCCGCCGGCGGCTGCGCCGCCGGGTCCTCGGTCGCGAAGACCGCGAAACGGGCCGGCGCGCCCGGCTCCAGGACCCCGTAGTAGGCCTGTTCGGCCGCTTCCAGCCCGGCGAAGGGGTCCAGGGACGGCGGCTGCGGCGCGCGACCCGCCGGCGGCAGGACGGTCAGCCCGGAGCGGACCACCGCCGTGCGCACCGCCGGGATGACGAAACGGCCGGTGACCGCCACCACCCCGCGGGCGAGGAGCTTCTGGGTGCCGCGCCGGGCGCTGTTGCCCCACCGCGACTCGGTCAGCTCCAGGGCGTCGAGCGCGTCCTGCCCGCTGATCGGGCCGGCGCCGAGTTCGGCGGTCTCGGACGGGTCGTCGGGGTAGTAGGTCCGCTCCAGCAGCACCTCCGCCCCGCGTACCAGCAGCCCCGGGGTGAGAGTCCCCGGCCAGCGGCGGGTACGGGCGTGCGGACTTGCCGCCGCAAGGGCCTCGTACGGTCCCACGCGGGTGATCCGGTCGCCCTCGACGAGGACCGCGCCCCCGGGCAGGGGCGCGGACCCGGCGCCGGGCACGAGGAGTTCGGCGGTGTGCAGCGTCAGCATCGGCGGCGGTCCCGGCCGTCAGTTCGTCGAGATGAGCTTCAGCTCGGGGTGCGCGGTGCCGCCCTCGATGGCGGTCGAGGAGATGTGCGAGACGACGCGGTCGTCGACCGGGTCGTTCGCCGGGTCGTCGTGCACCGCCAGGTGCTCGTAGGTCGTCGCGCGCTGCGCCGGGGTGCGGCCGGCCTTGCGGATCAGGTCGATGATCTCCTGGCGGTTGGAGCGGTGCTTGGCACCGGCCGAGGAGACGACGTTCTCCTCCAGCATGATCGAGCCGAGGTCGTCCGCACCGTAGTGCAGCGAGAGCTGGCCCGCTTCCTTGCCGACGGTGAGCCAGGAGCCCTGGATGTGGGCGACGTTGTCGAGGAAGAGCCGCGCGATCGCGATCATCCGCAGGTACTCGAAGATCGTCGCCTGGGTGCGGCCCTTGAGGCGGTTGTTCTCGGGCTGGTAGGTGTACGGGATGAAGGCGCGGAAGCCGCCCGTGCGGTCCTGCGTGTCCCGGATCATCGCGAGGTGCTCGATGCGCTCGGCGTTGGTCTCGCCGGTGCCCATCAGCATCGTGGAGGTGGACTCCACGCCCAGCCGGTGCGCGATCTCCATGATCTCCAGCCAGCGCTCGCCGGACTCCTTGAGCGGGGCGATCGCCTTGCGCGGGCGCTCCGGCAGGAGTTCGGCGCCGGCGCCCGCGAAGGAGTCGAGACCGGCGGCGTGGATGCGCTTGATGGCCTCCTCCGCCGAGACGCCCGAGATGCGGGCCATGTGCTCGACCTCGGAGGCGCCGAGGGAGTGGATGACCAGCTGCGGGAACGCCTTCTTGATGGCGGAGAAGTGGTGCTCGTAGTACTCGACGCCGTAGTCGGGGTGGTGCCCGCCCTGGAACATGATCTGCGTACCGCCGAGCTCCACGGTCTCCGCGCAGCGGCGCAGGATGTCGTCGAGGTCGCGAGACCAGCCCTTCTTCGTGTCCTTGGGGGCCGCGTAGAAGGCGCAGAACTTGCACGCCGTGACGCACACGTTCGTGTAGTTGATGTTCCGCTCGATGATGTACGTGGCGATGTGCTCGGTGCCGGCGTAGCGGCGGCGGCGCACCGCGTCGGCCGCCTGGCCGAGCGCGTGCAGCGGCGCGTGACGGTAGAGGTCGAGCGCCTCTTCCCGGGTGATCCGGCCCCCCGCGGCGGCGCGGTCGAGGACTGACTGGAGAGCGGCCTGGTCGGTCACCGGTGCGTCACCTTTCGGCGGTGTGTCAAGGTCCGGACCCGATCCAGCCTACGCCAGCGGTTCCGGCGGCCCTTCACGGGCTGCGGATGAGGTCTCCCTCGGGGTTTCCGGCCGGGCGGTCGCCGGACTTGTAGTGGAGGGTGCCGTCGGGGTTGAGCGTGAACCGCTCGTCGGAGGAGCCGTCCGCGCAGATCCCGGGAGCGGGGTTGGGGCCGCCCGCGGTGTCCAGGACGAGCGAGCGGTCGGTGGCGGAGGCCAGCTTCCAGTCGCCGCTGCAGTCGGTGCCGAGGACCGGCACGATCGACTTGTCCCGGCCGACGACCTCGCCGACCCGGCCGGCCTTGATGGTGATCTCGAACTCGCTGGAGACCCCCATGCGCGCCGTGGTGACGGTGCCCCTCCAGGTCCCGGTGAGCTGCCCGGGGACGTCGCCGCGGGTGCCCTTGGGCGGCTGTCCGGTCGCGCCGCCGCTCGGTGTGGCGGCGGGGGGCGTCCCGGCCGGGGCCGGAGCCGAGGAGGCCGAAGGGGACGTCCGCGGGCCGCCCTCGGCGGTGTCCCGGCGCTCGGCGCCCTGCCCGGGGAGCAGGCCCGTCGCGTACAGCCCGCCGGACAGCACCGCGAGGGCCGCGGCCGCGGTGAGGACGAGGGTGCAGCTGAACCGCCGGCCGGCGGCGGTCACGCCGACCCGGCGCTCGCCGGGGGCGGTCCGGGGCTGCGGCACCCCGGCGCCGGGCGTCCCGGCGGGCGGACCGTAGGGGCCGTACGGCCCTGCCGTGGGGGGAGCACCGGCACCGGCCGCCGCGGACCCGTAGGCGGGATCCGGCGTCCCGAACCCCGCGCCGCCCGGCACGGGGCCACCGCCCGGCACGGGGCCACCGGGGCCGTCCGGCGGGCCGAAGCCGGGGTGCGCCGTGCCGCCGTGGTCCGCCGCGCCCTGGCCGCCGTACGAGGGAGTGGTGAAGGGGACCGGCCCGGAAGGACTCTCCGCGGACGCGAGGTCGAGGTCGAGCAGCGCCACCGCGGCCCGGCTGGCTTCCTCGACGAGGGCAGCCGGAAGCCAGCCCGGACCGAGCGGGGCGCCGTCGAGGGCGCGCGCGACCGCTTCCGGAGAGGGCCGGCCGGCGGCCGCCTTCGCCAGGCAGGCCGCGATCAGCTCGCGCAGTTCCCCGGCCGGGAGGGCGCCCAGCTCGGGCGGCTCGTGGACGACCTTGTACAGGAGCGTCGCGGAGTTGTCCCCGGTGAAGGGCGGGTGTCCCGTCGCCGCGAAGGCCAGGACCGCGCCGAGCGAGAACACGTCGGCCGCTCCTGTGACGCCCTTGCCGAGGATCTGCTCGGGCGACATGTAGCCGGGGGAGCCCACCGAGACGCCGGTGGAGGTGAGGGAGGCCGTCCCGTCGGTGGCCCGGGCGATCCCGAAGTCGATCAGCCGGGGCCCGTCGAGGGTCAGCATCACGTTCGAGGGCTTCACGTCCCGGTGGACGAGGCCCAGCCCGTGCACCGCCACCAGGGCCCGGGCCAGCCCGGCGCCGATGGCCCGCACGGAAGCCTCGGGGAGGGGGCCGTGCGCGGCCAGCGCCCGGTCCAGGGAGGGGCCGGCGACGTAGCCGGTGGCCACCCACGGCACCGGGGCCCCGGCATCCGCGTCCAGGACGGGCGCGGTCCACTCGCCGCCCACCCGTCGCGCGGCCTCCACCTCCCGGCGGAAACGGGCGCGGAACTCCTCGTCGGCGGCGAAGTGCGGGTGCACGATCTTGACAGCGACGGTCCGGCCGCCCGCGCTGCGCCCCAGGTAGACCCGGCCCATACCGCCCGCGCCGAGCCGGCCGAGCAGCCGGTACGCGCCGATGGTGCGCGGCTCACCCGCTTCGAGCGGCTGCATCGGGTCCTCCCGTCCCCCGGGATCCGGGGCCCTCGCGTCATCCGGCCAAGCAGCACCTTAGGCCGTCTCTTCCGCAGGCAGCGCGGGCCCGGCAGGATCCGAAGGGAAAGGGACGTCCCCGGACCGGCGGGGCGGGCGGACCGACGGACGGACGGGCGGACGGACCGGCTGACGGGCGGACGATCCGGGGCCGGCGGACGGGGAGATCGTCCACCGCGACGCGCGGCCGCTCCCCTCTTTCCCTTCGCGTCTTTCCCTTCGCGCGAGCGCCGGGGCGGTGAATGCCGGGAGCGGATCGAATTCCGGGAACGGGAATCCGCGCGGCGCCGGCTCAGTGCTCCGCCGCGGCCACCTTCAGGAGTTCCAGCGACACATCCGCCGGATAGCCCGTCGTCGGTCCCGTGCGGCGCGCGAATTCCCTGACGCCGGCCAGCTGTTCCGTCCCGAAACGGAAGTCGAGCGTCGTGAAGTACCGTTCCAGCAGCTCCGCGTCGAATGCCTCCCAGCGGGCCGCCTGCTCGGCGACCTTGGTGACCTCCTCCAGGGAGACGTCGCGGGAGGCGAGGAACGCCTCGTGGACCTTCTGCACCACGACGGGCTCCCTGGCCAGGTAGTCCTTGCGCGCGGCCCAGACGGCGAAGACGAACGGCAGCCCGGTCCACTCCTTCCACATCTGTCCCAGGTCGTGCACGGCCAGGCCGAGCCGGGGGGCGTCGTGGAGCGAGGCGCGCAGCGCGGCGTCGCCGATCAGCACGGCCGCGTCCGCCTCCTGCATCATCAGCCCGAGGTCGGGCGGGCAGGTGTAGTAGTCGGGCCGGACCCCGTACTGCTCGGAAAGCAGCAGCTGGGCGAGGCGTACGGACGTGCGGGACGTCGAGCCGAGGGCGACCCGGGCTCCGTCGAGCTGCTCCAGCGGCACCTGCGAAACGATCACGCAGGACATCACCGGACCGTCGCAGCCGACCGCCAGGTCGGGGAAGGCGACGAGCTGGTCGGCGTTGCGGAGGAACTCCACGAGGGTGATCGGGGCGATGTCGAGCTCGCCTTGGACGAGACGCTCGCTCAGCTTCTCCGGGGTGTCCTTGGTCAGCTCGAGGTCCAGCAGCGTGCCCGTTCTGGCCAGCCCCCAGTAGAGGGGGAGACAGTTCAGGAACTGGATGTGGCCGACGCGGGGCCGGCTGCGATAGACGTCCACATCGCGAGACTAGCCCCCGGTTCGGCGTCAGCCGTCGGACGGGTCTCAAACGTCCGAGTGACGTGATCTTTCCCTCTGGTCTCGGCCGCAGGGTGCGTGCTAGGCTCGTCGCAAGTTGCAGTTTGGTTTCCCTTGCAGTACGAGGCCTGCGGAGAATGTGACCCGCAGGCTTTTGTAGTTTTCAGACTTCTTAGCAGGTTCTGGAGCAGGGCGACCCTTTGGCCCATAGGAGGGCTCATGGCTACCGGAACCGTGAAGTGGTTCAACGCTGAAAAGGGCTTCGGCTTCATCGCCCAGGACGGCGGCGGCCCGGATGTCTTCGTCCACTACTCCGCGATCAACGCCTCTGGCTTCCGCTCCCTCGAGGAGAACCAGATGGTGAACTTCGACGTCACGCAGGGTCCCAAGGGCCCGCAGGCGGAGAACGTCACCCCGGCCTAGTCGCCTGGGCCAGCCTCATCGCGGGTTGGAAATGCAGTAACCAAGGAGCCCTGTCCCCTCTGCGCGAGCAGAGGGGACAGGGCTCCTGCCTTTGCCCCTCCGCGGTGGGTGGCGAGGGGCGGGCGGGGGCGGGGGCAACGCCGTGGGGCCGGCACCGTCTGCACGGTGCCGGCCCCACGGTGTTGTCCGCAGCCCTGCGTCGGTCCCGGCGGTGGCCTCAGGAGGTCTTGGCCGGAGGCTTCGACGGGGACGGAACCGGGGCCGGGGTGGCCTTCGGGGCTGTGACGTTGAACTCCAGGACCAGGACCACCTGCTGCGGGGTGGTCAGGCGCAGGGAGTACCTGCCGGCGGGGAGGTCGGCGTCGGTGAACAGCTCCGGCAGGGTGATCCTGCCGTCGGCGCCCGACGTGGGCAGCGTCCGGCGGTAGACCTTCTTGCCCGCCTCGTCCTTGAAGTACGGGCCCTTCGCGGTCGCCGGGTCGACCGGGACCCACGCGCCGTCCTTGTCCTTGTCCTTCACCACCAGCTCGGCGAGGACCTCGGTGCCCTCGACGGCCTTGCCGTCGGCCGTGGCGAGGACCTCGACGCCCTGGAAGCTCTTGCCGGCGACGGCCTCCAGCGGCTTGGAGCCGTCCGGGCGGGCCAGCAGGTCGGCGAACGGCTTCGCCGTCACCTTGCCGGTGAAGGTCATCGTGAACTTGCCCGCCGTGTCGTAGGCCGACACCCGCAGGCTGAAGGTGCCCGGCTTGGGACCCGCCGTCAGACCGGGAGCCGTCGCGATGCCCTCGGCGTCCGTCAGGACCACCAGCGAGTCCGCGGGTGCCTTCGGGAAGGCGGTGCCACCGGTGGTGTCGGCCTCCACCGCGAAGACGACCTTCTGTCCGACCGCCGGCTTGCCGTCGCTGAGGACCGCCTTGACCTTCGGGACCTCGGCGAACGGCGCGCCCGTCTCGGCCGTGAGACCGGGACCGCCGAGCAGCACCAGCTCCGCGAGGTGCGGGGCCGGCGGCTTCTGCGGCTCGGCCGGAGGCGTGGTGGGCGGGGTCTTCGGCGGAGTGGTCGGCGGCGTCGCCGGCGGGGTCTTCGGCGGAGTGGTCGTGGACGGGCGGGGCGTGACCGGCTGGTGCGGGGTCACCGGCGACGGAGTCGGCCGGCTGCCGGGGGGCTGCGTCGGGTAGTTGCCCACGGGCGGGTTCGGCACCTCGGCGACGCCGCCCGCCTGGTACTGCCGCATGTAGCCGAGCACGGTGTTCACGTACTCGCGGGAGTTGTTGTAGCTCAGGATCGCGGCGTCCAGTTTGGCCGGGTCCGAGAGGTCCTTGTCGCCCGCGCACAGATAGAGTCCCGCACCCAGCGCCGCGTCGTAGATGTTGTTCGGGTCCCGCTTGGCGTCACCGTTGCCGTCGGCGCCCCACGTGGTCCACGTGGAGGGGATGAACTGGAGCGGACCGACGGCCCGGTCGTAGACGGTGTCCGCGTCCCACTCGCCCTTGTCGGTGTCGCGGATCTCGGCGAAGCCGTTGCCGTCGAGGCGGGGGCCCCGGATCGGCTTCTCGGTGTAGCCGTCGGTCTTGAGGCCGTAGCCCGAGGCGTGCACGGACTCGACCCGGCCGATACCGGCGATCAGCTGCCAGGGCAGCTTGCAGTGGGGGAGCGCGGCGGCAACGGACAGCTCGGCGCGCTTGTAGGCGTCCAGGGCCGTCGCGGGTATGCCGGTGGCGCCCTCCGGCGCGGTGTCGCCCGGCGGCACCTGCGGATCGGCGAGGTCCCCGGGCAGGTCCAGCCGGGCGTCACCGCGTTCGGCAGCCTGCGGACTGTCCGGGGTCGGTTCGGACTCCCCCGCGTCGGCGGTCGACGGATTGGTCACGACCGCGGCGGTGGTCAGGCTGGCCGCCAGGGCGGCGGTGCACAGGACCTTGCGCGAGGTGTTGACGAGGTGACGGTGAAGCGGCTTCACAGTGCGGCGATCCCCCCAGGAGCCGTCAACGGATACGGCCGGTCGGGCCGTGAATATCCACTGTCTATCAGGTATTAGTGAGCGACTCACCGTCCCCCCGGCAGTTGTGGCCCGCCATTCGTCTCGGCTTCACCCCGCTCTGCGGACAGAACGACCAGCAAGCCCAAGTCGTTGCCGGGATGCCCCTGTTGGTGTGGGTTTCGAGCCGGGTTCCCTTCTTGCGGGAGTTTCGGGTGTCGGGGGGACAGCTGGGCGCTCACGAACGGCACCCGCGTACACGGCGGTTGCGCGCAGGCACAGTGGACCGCGACAGCTACGGCGACACGGAGGTTTCACTGATGTCCGACACGCGTTCCACCCCCCGCCCCGCCCCTCGCCCCGCCGCCGGCCGGGCCACGTGGTCCCTCCCCCTGCTGGTGCTCACACCTCCGGCGGTCATCCGGCTGGCGGCGGAGCCCTCCGGCGGGTGGCTCGTCGCCTTATGGGTGTTCTGGGCCGTGGGCGCTGTCCTGGTGGCAGCCGAGTGGAGGCCGGCGGCGCGCCACGGGGTGCGCGGCCGGGACTTGATCACCTGCCTGATAGCCCACGCGGTGCTCGTGTGGCACCTGGTGCTGCTGCTCTTCGTGCAGCGGTAGCCCGTCGCAGGCCACCGGCCCGCCCCGCCGGGCCGCCGCGCTGCCGGGCTCGCCGGTCTGTCCCGCCGGGTCACTCCCCGGCGGGGCAGGACCGTTTCCCGGCCGGGAGCCGGCCCTCGGTGAGGAACCGGTTCGCGTACTGCCGGACACAGGATGAGGACGCGTACGCGGTGTGCCCATCGCCCCGGTGGTCCAGGACGACCGCCGAGCCGAGGCGCTCGGCGGTCTCCCGCGTCCACTCGTACGGGGTCGCCGGGTCGCCCCGAGTACCGACGAGCAGCATCCGCGGCGCGCCCGGGTGGTCGATCCTGCGGATGAAGTCCGTGCCTGCGGGGCGCCCGTAGCAGGTGAGTACGGTGGCCAGCTGCCCCGGGCCGAAGACCTTCGAGGCCGCGAGGAACTGACCGCGGCGGGCGTCCAACTCCCGCCGGACGGCCTCCGGGCCGGCGTGCTCGTCGGACCGGTCCGGGTCGTCGGCGCAGTTCACGGCGGCCTGCGCGGTCCGGCTGTTGTCGGCCGGCACCGACCCGGGCCCGCTGTCCTGCTCCTGGACCTCCTGCGGGCGGTCGGAGGGGCCGGTCGGGCCGCCGAGCTGGAGCAGCCCCACCGGGTCGTGTTCGCGCTCGGCCAGCGCGAGGGCGTCGGCGAGCCGGGGCCAGGTGCTGGTGGCGTACAGGGCGTTGCCGATGGAGGCCGCCGCGTCCTGACCGGTCACGTGGGAGCCGTCCTCGCCGGTGAGCGGTTCCTCGTCGAGCCGCGCCACCAGGGAGTCGACGCGGCGCGCGGCGGCGCGCGCGTCCGTCCCGTAGACACAGTCCGGCCGACGGGTGCACCAGGCCAGGAAGCCGTCCAGGGCCCGCTGCCGGCCGCGTGCCGTCGCGAGGGCCTGCTCCACCAGCGGCTCGGTGAGGGTGTCGACCCCGTCGAGCACCATGCGGCCGGTGTGCCCGGGGAACTGCGCGGCGTACACGGCGCCGAGCCTGGTCCCGTAGGAGAAGCCGAGGTAGTTCAGCTTCCGGTCGCCGAGCACCCGGCGCATCACGTCCATGTCGCGCGAGACGTTCACCGTGCCGACGTACGGCAGGACCGGGCCGGAGGCCAGTTCGCAGCGCCCGGCCACGGCGCGCAGGGCGGACAGCCGCGCGGCGGGATCACCCTCCGCCGCGTCGGCGGTCTCCATGGAGCCGCCGCAGGAGACGGGTTCGCTGTGGCCCACCCCGCGGGGGTCGAAGGCGACGAGGTCGTAGCGCTTGCCGAGGTCGGCGTAGGTCTCGGCATCCGCCGCCAGGCCCGCGACACCCGGAAGGCCGGGGCCGCCGAAGTTGAGCAGGAGCGAGCCGAGGCGGTGGCCCCGGTCGGTGGCGGGTATGCGGGCGAGGGCCAGCGTGACCGTTCCCTTGGCGGGGTTCGCGTAGTCGAGGGGCACCTCGACGGTCCCGCATCCCATCCCGGCGGGCGCGCCCGTCCCGGGGCAGTCCCCCCAGCGGATGCGCTGGGCGTGGAAGCGTTCCAGCGGATCGCTCCCGGGGGCTGCCGGGGCGGCGGTGAAGGAAGCCAGGAGCAGCGCGCAGGCCACGGCGAAGGCACGGGGGCGGGAACGGGAACGGGAGCGGACACGGACAGGGACACGGCAACTGGGGTGGCGCACTGCGCCCTCCTCGGGTGGCCCCCCGCCGGCGGTCAGCCCACGATAAACGCCTTCCCTCGCCCCCGCCCGCCCAGGGGGTCCGGTGTCCCTTGGGCCGGACGGGTGGGCGCGCGGAGCCGCCGTCGAGTGGCCGGCACGTCGCCGCTCCCGTCGAACGGCAGCTCCGCGGCCCTCGGAAGTCAGGCCCTGCAGACGCGGAAGCAGACGCCGACGCGGACGCAGACGCGGAAGCAGACGCGGACGCAGACGCGGAGGCAGGCCCCTCGACGGTCAGCGTTCGCGCGGAGTCCGGTACAGCTCCTCGATCTGGCGTGCGTAGTCGCGGGCGATGGCGCCCCGTTTGAGCTTCAGCGAGGGGGTCAGATGGCCCCGCGCCTCCGTGAAGTCGCCAGGCAGGACGACGAAACTGCGGATCGACTCCGCGCGCGACACCAGCCGGTTCGCCTCGTCGACCGCCCGCTGGAGGTCCGCCCGCAGCTCTTCGTCGTGCACCAGCGTGCTGATGGGCACGCCCTGCTTCTTGTGCATCTGGCGCCAGTGCAGCAGCCCGTCCGGCTCCAGGGTGATCAGGGCGGTGATGTACGGCCGGTTGTCGCCGATCACCATGCACTGCCCGACCAGGGGGTGGGCCCGCAGCCAGTCCTCCAGGGGCGCCGGGGCCACGTTCTTGCCGCCGGAGGTGATGATCAGGTCCTTCTTGCGGCCGGTGATGGTGAGGTAGCCGTCGGCGTCGAGCTCTCCGATGTCCCCGGTCGGCAGCCAGCTCCCGGGCGGGACGCCCTGCCCGCTGTTCCAATACCCGGCGAAGACGTGGCGTCCGCCCAGCAGCACCTCGCCGTCGTCCGCGATCCGGACGGCCGTGCCCGGCAGCGGCCAGCCGACCGTACCGAGCCTGGGCCGCAGCGGTGGGGTCACCGTGGAGGCTCCGGTCGTCTCCGTCAGCCCGTAGCCCTCGAAGACCTCGATGCCGGCGCCCGTGTAGAAGGCGGCGAGCCGCCGGCCCAGCGGGGAGCCGCCGCTCAGGATGTAGCGGACGCGGCCGCCGAGCGCGGCGCGGATCCGCCGGTAGACGAGCGGCTCGTACAGGGCCCGCGCGGCGCGCAGCCCGGGCCCCGGTCTCCTGCCTTCGGCCGTCTCGCCGTAGCTTCGCGCGATGCGGGCGGCCCGGTCGAAGGAGGCGCCCCGGCCCATCTTCTCGGCGGTGGCGCGGGCGGTGTTGTAGACCTTCTCCAGCACGTACGGGATGGCGAGGAGGAAGGTCGGACGGAAGCCCGCGAGGTCGGCGAGGAGGTCCTCGGTGCTGATGCTGGGCGCGTGAGCAAGTTTGACCCGGGCCCGCATGCAGCCGACGGCCACCATCCGGCCGAAGACGTGGCTGAGCGGCAGGAAGAGGAGCGTGGACGCCGGGTCCTTGCTGACGGACCGGAAGACGGGGTGCAGCAGCGCGACCGAGTTGTCCACCTCGGCGAAGAAGTTGGCGTGGGTGATCACGCAGCCCTTGGGCCGGCCGGTGGTGCCGGAGGTGTAGATGAGGGTCGCGACGGAGCCCGGCGTACGGGTGGACCGCCGGGCGTGCACCACCCGGTCGGGCAGGTGCTCCCCGGCCTTGACCAGTCGGGCCAGGGCGCCGGTGTCGAATTCCCACAGGTGCGCCAGCCAGGGCAGGTTGCCGCGCTCGGCACTGATGATGCGGGCCTGCGCGGTGTCCTCGACGGCGCAGGCCACGGCGCCGGAGTCGTGGATGATCCAGCGCGCCTGGAGGGCGGAGGAGGTCGGGTAGACCGGTACGGTGACCAGCCCGGCGGCCCACGCGGCGAAGTCGAGCAGGGTCCATTCGTAGGTGGTACGGGCCATGATGGCGAGCCGGTCGCCCTCGCGCAGCCCCTCGGCGATCAGGCCCTTGGCGACGGCCGTCACCTCCGCGGCGAATTCGGCGGCGGTGACGTCCCGCCAGGTCCCGTCCCGCTGCTTGCGCGCGAGCACGGCTTCGCCGGGAGCCTGCCGGGCGTTGTCGAAGGGGATGTCCCCGAGCGAGCCGCTCACCGGCGGCCCGGCGAGCGCGGGCACCCGTACTTCGCGCACCACCCCGTCGAGCACCGTCTTGACGGGCTCGACGGGCTCGGCTGGGTCGACGGGGTCGGCCGGATGGGGCAGGGCTTCCACGGCGCTCTCCTCGGTCCGACGGCTGGGAGGCAGTTACCGCCGGTAATCTACGCACCGGTAACCGCCCCTGAACAGCCTTCGGACCCTTTCTTCACCGCCGCACCACACGCACCCACACCCGTCTCACCTCCTCTGCGCATGCGTCGGCGGCCGCCGTCTCACGCGGCGCACTCCGCCGGCCCGGGTGGACACTCCCGGCAGCGGCCGGGCACAGGGGCGCGGAAGGCCCGTTCGCAGCCGTCGCAGGTCTGGAACGGGTCGGGCCGTCGGACCCTCGGGGTGGCCGGTTCAGCAGGAAGGTGGGGTGGCACCTGCGTCCGGAGCCGGTGGGCGAGCAGCCCGGCGGGGTTGTGCAGGACGGCGGGCAGGCCGCAGGTCAGGACGTGGCGCACGGCGTCCGGCGTGGCCCCGCGCTCCAGCCAGGCGGACACGCCGGGCGCGAGCCGCCTCACGTGGTGCTCGGCGAGCAGCAGGCGCGGATCATCCCCGCGCAGCCGGGCGAGGAGGTCGAGGGCCTCACGGCGGACGGGCGCGGCGGGAGCGGGAGCGGCAGAGGCCGCGGGGGCGGGGGCGGGGGCGGGGGCCGGGCGGGGCTGCGGCTCCGGCCCCGGGCCGGGCTCGGGAAGCGACTCCGGGCCCGGCTCGTGCGCACGCTCCGACTCGTGCTTCTGTTCCGGCACGGACGCAGGCCCCGGCCCAGGCTCGTGCTCCGGCTCCGGCTCGCGCTCCGGCTCCGGCTCGCGCTCCAGCTCCGGCTCGCGCTCCAGCTCGTTCGCAGTCTCCGGCCCCGGCCCCGGCTCCAGCTCGTGCGCAGGCCCCGGCTCCGGCGCGTAGTCAAGATCGGGCGCGGAGTCCAGATCGGGTGCGGAGTCCAGATCGGGTGCGGAGTGCACGTCCAGGTGTCGCTCGACCGGCAGGTCGCGGTCAGCCGGTGCGGACGCCGGGAACACGGGCGGCAACGACACGGACGGGGGCTCTGGGGCCGGGGCGGGCGGCCGGTTGTAGGACACCGTGCTGGTGACCATGCGCCCGTCCTCCAGCCGGACGCGGCTGCGCTTCAGGTACCCGTACGCCTCCAGCTCCCGCAGCGCGGTGGCGATCCGATCCGCCCCCTCGGGGAACCGCGCGGCCAGCCGTTTGATCTCGATCCCGGTCCCGGCCGGGAGCGACTGGATGTGGGTGGAAAGACCGATGGCGAGCAGCGACAACGCGGGGTGCTGGGCCAGGTGGTTGCCGATCACCGTGAAGCGTTCGGTGTGCCGCACGTTGACGTGGACGACACCGGAACGGGGTGTACCGCCGCGAACCCGGGACGAGGCGCGCGACGGCGCGCTAAGCTGCTGAAGAGCCATGGGGAAGCCGTTTACTTCCTACTTGGTCAGGCCCTCGACCGGGATTGCAGTCCCGCCGGGGGCCGTCTCATGTCTGGTGTTGTGGGGCGAGCATATGCCCGCGAACCGGCCCGGAATCCAGCCCAGTTGGCACACTTCACCCATGTGAGTTACGGGGAGCCGGTGGGGTGGGGTGGGTTGGATTTAGCCCGGGTTCTTGAACGGGTTACACGTCCGGGCCCACCGGATCCCGGTTCCCCGGGACCCGGTTCCCACCCCCCAGGCCCGGGCCCGAACCCGGACCTCCCGCCTCCGGACTCCCCGTCCCGGACCGGTTGTCACGGCACTCGCCCCACCCCGCCACATCCAGCTCCGCCCACACCGTCTTGCACGGAGCGGGCCCCCTCACCACCCCCCAGCGGTCGGCGATCGCCTCCACCAGGACCAGCCCCCGCCCGCCTTCCGCCTCCTCCGCCGCGTCCCGGCTCCCCGGGACCCGGTCGCCGCGGGTGTCGGCCACCTCGATCCGCAGCACACCGCCGCTCAGTACGACCCCGATCCGAAAGCCTCGCCCGGGCACCCGTCCGTGGGTCACGGCATTGGCGGCCAACTCGGCCACGATGAGCGCCGGCCCCTCCGTCGGCAGCCCCCAGGCCGCGATCTTCTCGACGGCGAGGTGCCGCGCCTGCCGGGCGCCGCGCGGGGTGGCGGCGAGCCGGGCGCCGAACCGGCGGCCGGAGTCACAGATATGTGTATGCACGTCACTCAGCGTGGCGCCCGTTGCGTACGGTGAGAAGTGCCAACGCCCTTGCGTCCGGGATCTGTCCGGCGCTTGTCCGGCGCTGTCGCGGCTGTCCGGGACGGCCGCCGGGCAAGGGGCGCTGAGGAATTCGGTACGTCGGAGGTGGGCGCGCATGAGCGTGGACAGGGACGGCACGGAAGACGCCGGCTGGGACGTGGATCCCGACGACGAGCAAGGGGCGGCGGTGCTGGCCGCGCTGGGCCGCCAGCTGAGGGCCTGGCGCGAGGAGGCGGGCATCAGGGCCGCCGCCTTCGGGACGGCCATCGGGTACGGGGAGGACCTGGTCCGCAAGGTGGAGGCGGGCAAACGCATCCCCCGCCCCGAGTACCTGGACAAGGCGGACGAGGCCCTGCGGGCGGGCGGGAAGATCGCCGCGATGAAGGCGGACATGGAACAGGTCCGCTACCCGAAGAAGGTCCGCGACCTGGCGAAGCTGGAGGGCCGGACCGCCGAGATCGGCGTTTACAGCACTCATGGCATCCACGGCCTCTTGCAGACGCCGGAACACGCCCGTGCTCTCTTCGAGATGCGGCAACCCTCCTACTCCCAGGCCGAGGTGGAGTGGTACACAGCAGCACGGATGGCCCGCCAGTCCGTCTTTGACCGCACACCGGCCCCGGCCATCAGCTTCGTCCACGAGGCATCGGCGTTGAGCCGTCCCATCGGAGGCACAATGGTGTGGCGCCGTCAGCTCGAACGGCTCCTGGAGGTGGGCACATTGCGGAATGTGTCCCTGCAAGTGATGCCGAACTCCTGCGAGGCCCACGCCGGCATGGACGGTGGGATCGAGATCCTGAAGTTCGGAGACGGCACCGGGGTAGGCCGCTCCGAGGGGGCGTTCAACGGTCGTCCGGTTTCCGAGCCGAAGCACCTCCGGATCCTTGACCTGCGCTATGGCATCATCCGGGCTGAGGCTCTCACGCCACGGGAGTCGCGAGACTTCATCAAGGGACTGCTGGGAGAGACATGATCGACAATCCCGAGCTCAACTGGTTCAAGAGCACCTACAGCAGTGGCAGTGAAGGCGACTCCTGCGTCGAGGTGGCCACGACCTCCGCCGTCATCCACGTCCGCGACTCCAAGGACACCCGGCTCCCCGGCCTCACCTTCGCGCCCCGCGCCTGGGCGGGATTCGTGGCGCACGCCGCCGGCCACTGAGGTCGCGACCCGTCGGGGCGGCTTCCCCCTCCGCCTTAACATGGACATGGCGATCAAGTTGGGGGGATGTCATGTCATTTGACGCGGAATGGGCACAGCACAAGGCTGCCGCCATGGCCGGACAGCAACCGCCTGCCATGCGGCTCAATCACGTTCCCGCCGAGACGGGCGGCAGCCCGGCGGGCAGCCTGCTGGCCGGGGCCGGGTCCATCAACGGTAACGCCAACCTCCTGATCGAGATCGCCGCGCTCCTCCACGAGGGCCGGCCCGACGGCGACGCGAGCACCATGGCCCGCGCACCCCGGGCCCACGCCGACGTCTCGGCGGAGGCCCTGCGTTTCGCGCGGTTCGCCGACGACCAGTTCAAGGACACGATCAACCTGTTCGCCGCCCTCGCCACCCGTCTGAAGACGACCGGCACCGACTTCGCCCGGGTGGATGACGCCACCGGCCGCAACTTCCTCGACCGCGTCCTCGAATCGGGGCAGTACGTGAAGCCGGAGTCCAAGTGAGCGGGCTCGGCTACCGCAAGGACGTCGAGTTCCTGGAGGAGTGCAACCCGGCGCTCGTGGAGCGCAACGCCGCCGAGTTCCGCCGCCTGCGCGACCTCCTCGTCCAGGTCGAGGAGCCGGCCCGGCGGGCGCAGACCCGTACGCAGTGGCAGAGCGACGGCAGCCACACGTACACGGGCCGCCTCGCGGAGGCACGGCAGTTGGTGACCCACATGGCCGAGGGCTACGACAAGGCCGCGAGCGCCCTGAACGCCTACGCCGCGGCCCTCACCACGGCCAAGTCGCACTACCGCGACGGCAAACGCTCGGAAGGGGCGCTCGCCGCGCTCATCGGCACGAAGGGCACCGCGATCACGCGCACCGCGCAGATGGCGGAGCCGATGCGGCAGTGGGAGGACATGCGGGCCACGACCGGCGTCTTCGACTGGCTGGCCGAGGCCACCATGGACGTGGACGACATCCGGGACGAGGCCAACGGCCTCCACGACGCCGCGGGCGGGAGCTTCCACCTGGCGAAGACCGCCGAACAGGAAGCGCGCAGCACCTGCGTGCACGCGCTCAGGCAGGCGTACGAGCTGCTGCCCGAGTTCACGGTGCGGGGCGGCGGGGGGATCGACGTGTACGCGGCGATGGCGGACATCCGCCGGGAGGCGGCGGAGGCCCGCACCAGCCCGCTGACCCACCTGCCGGGCAGCGGCCCGAAGCGGCAGCTCACGGAACCGGTCGGGAAGGCCGAGGTCTCACCGGAGCTGAAGGACATCCGGATGCGGGTGGCGAGCCTGCCGATGCCGGATGACGGCTACTGGAGCGCGCCCGACGGGGACGGGGAGAAGGCCGAGTGGATCTCGCGCAACAAGGAGCTGCTGCGGGCGGCCGCCCAGCACGCCGGGCTGCCGGAGGAGATGGTGGCGGGCATCGCTTGGAAGGAGATCTCGGGCCAGCCGGGATTCGTGGACGACGGCGTCGACACGGTCCGGGAATGGGCCGCTTCTGATATGAGCCCCATCACGCCCGAGAATCTCTTCAGCCGGGCGGGCGGCGCACCTGACGAGACCTCCTTCGGCCCGATCGCCATCCAGGTCCGGCGTGGGGCCGAGGTGCTGGGCTACGACCCGGCGCACCTCACCGAGGACCAGCGGGACGTCGTGGAGGAGTCGCTCCAGGACCCGAAACAGAACGCCTTCATCGCCGCGAACTTCCTCGCCCAGATCAAGGCAGAAGCGGGCTACGGCAACATCCCCGCCGGCGAGCTGACCGACGCCCAGATGCGGGAGATCGCGGCCCGCTACAACGGCGGCCCGTACTGGCAGTCGGACAAGGCCCAGAACTACGGCAACGACTTCGGCGACAGCCTCCCCACGGTGAAGGACGCAATGCGATGACGGTCGACCACGCGGGCAGCGCACCGACCAGGAAGCGTCGATGGGCCCGCTGGGCGCTCGGAGTCCCCCTCGCCCTCATCCACGCGCCGAACGCCCTCGTCGTCTACGCCCTGCTGCGCTACCCGCCTCAGGGCTCATGGGACCACCAGGGGTACACCGGGTCGGCGATGCTGGCCCTCGTCTCCCTCACGCTGAGCGTGATCGGGCTGCTGATCACGCTCGTCCCGCCCGTCCGCCGGACCCTGGGCACCTGGTGGCTCGCCCCGCCGGTCGTCCTCGGGGCGATCGCGTGGATCCGCATGGCCACCCTGGAGTGACGGCCCCGGACCCATGACACGCCACAGCCCCCGGAGTGCAACCCGGCGCTCGTGGAGCGCAACACCGCGACAACATTCCCGCCGGCGAGCTGACCGACGCCCAGATGCGGGAGATCGCGGCCCGCTGCAACGGCGGCCCGTACTGGGAGTCGAAGAAGGGCCAGGACTACGGCAATGAGTTCGTCGACAACCTCGGCAACGTGAAAAAGGCCATGCGATGAGGATCCGCCGCGAGAACATCGACCTGCCCGAGGACCAGGGCTGTCTGCGGTGGGTGCTCGGGGTGCCCCTCGCGCTCCTCTACGGGCCTGCCGCGTACCTCTGCTACACCGCCCTGGCCGCCCGGCCTGGGCCCCGTGACCATCCCTGGCGCGAAGACGTCCAAGCCGTCGCCTACCTGTCCGTGGGCCTGTGTCTCCTCGGGCTGCTGATCAGCGTCACTCCCGTCTTCCTCCGGACCATGGGCCGCTGGTGGTACGTCCTGCCACTGCTCCTGGCGGCGGTCGCGTTCGTCCGCGCGAAGACGGTCTGACAGGCGGGGAACGCCACAGCCCCCGCCCGGACGGGGGCGGAGGCTGCGGCGAGTCGCAAGGTGCGGCGAGGGGCTGCGGGTCAGGCGGCCACGGGGACCTTCACCGGCTCCGCGGGCTGCGGGGCGGGCTCGTCCAGCGGGGAGGACGAGGCGGCGGCGTAGGCCTCCTTGTCCAGGATTCCCTCGCGGGCCGAGACGATGACCGGGACGACGGCCTGGCCGGCCACGTTGGTGGCGGTGCGCATCATGTCCAGGATCGGGTCGATCGCCATCAGCAGGCCGACGCCCTCCAGGGGCAGGCCCAGGGTGGACAGGGTCAGGGTCAGCATGACCGTGGCACCAGTGAGGCCCGCCGTGGCGGCCGAGCCGACCACCGAGACGAAGGCGATGAGCAGGTACTCCTTGATGCCGAGCTGCACGTCGAAGATCTGCGCGATGAAGATCGCGGCGAGCGCCGGGTAGATCGCGGCGCAGCCGTCCATCTTCGTCGTGGCGCCGAACGGGACGGCGAAGGAGGCGTACTCCTTCGGGACGCCGAGGCGCTCGGTGACCTTCTGGGTGACCGGCATCGTGCCGACCGACGAGCGGGAGACGAACGCCAGCTGGATCGCGGGCCAGGCGCCCTTGAAGAACTGGACCGGATTGACCTTGGCGACCGTCGCGAGGAGCAGCGGGTAGACGCCGAACATCACGAGCGCCGAACCGATGTAGACGTCGGCGGTGAAGGTGGCGTACTTGCCGATCAGGTCCCAGCCGTACGTGGCGATCGCGGTGCCGATCAGGCCGACGGTGCCGAGCGGGGCGAGGCGGATGACCCACCACAGGGCCTTCTGGAGGAGCTCCAGGACGGCCTCGGCGATGTTCAGGACCGGCTGTGCCTTGCTGCCGAGCTGAAGGGCGGCGATGCCGGCGACGGCGGCGAGGAAGACGATCTGAAGGACGTTCAGCTCGGTGAAGGGCGTGATGATGTCCTTCGGCACGATGCCGGTCAGGAAGTCGATCCAGGAGCCCTGCCGCTTGGGCAGCTTGCCGTCCTGCGGGGTGAGGCCGGTGCCCGAGCCCGGGTTGGTCAGCAGGCCGATCGCGAGGCCGATGCCCACCGCGATCAGCGAGGTGATCATGAACCAGAGCAGGGTGCGGGAGGCGAGCCGGGCGGCGTTGTTCACCTTCCGCAGGTTGGTGATGGACACCAGGATCGCGAAGAAGACGAGCGGGGCGACGGCCAGCTTGAGCAGCTGGATGAAGATGTCGCCGACCTGTTCGAGCGTGGTCCTGAGCCAGCTGACGTCCTGGCTGCGGGCTATCCAGCCGAAGAGGACGCCGAGCACGAGACCGGCGATGATCTGGGCCCAGAAGGGGAAGCGGAAGGAGGCCTTGGCGGGGGCCTGGGGGGTCGCGGACACGGACACGCTCCGGTGGGGACGCACAAAGAACTGGGGGCAGGGTTCTGCGGTGGCGCTGGTCTGGCGGTGCGACAGCCGGAAAGAGGCCGGCCGGGACCGCTGCTGTATCGATTCAGCTCAACGGGGAGCGGGAATCAGCGACAACAGCAACAGGCCGCGGACACGCGGCGGCAGAGGTCGACGTGCAGGCGCGCCACGAGCGGGACGCTCGGGGTCATCGGGTGCGCGGCCTTGGTCAACATGTTGAACACGCTAACACTTCCCCTTTGGGAATCTCAAAGGCGTTCTTTGGGACGAGGGCGCGGGCGACGGGCTGCGGCGCCCTGGAAAACACCGCCGCCCCAGCGCTACGGGCGGTGTACCCGTTGCTGGGGCGGTTCGGTGTGTGATGAAACCGACGAGGAACCTATGAGGCGACCCGGGCCGCGTCGTCGACCTGGTCCTCCTGGCTGCGGTTCGCGGCGAGCTTCTCCTTCGCCCCGGCGACGCGGCCGGTGATCTGCTCGGACATCTCGTCGCGCTGCTTGCGCAGCAGGACGTAGGAGAGCGGCGCGGACAGGACGAGGGCGAGCAGCACGATCCAGGCGGCATTGGCGTCCCCGAGGGCGGAGGGCACCCAGCCGAGGCGGACGAGGAGCGCCACGACGACGAGGCATCCGACGAAGATGCCCAGGCGCATTGCGGTGTAGCGGATCGTTGCGCTCGCCTTGAGGGACACGGTGACCCTTCTCTCTCGTCGTCCTACGCCAGAAATGTCTCCGTCCAGTGAAGCACGCCGGGGCCCCGCCCCGGCCCGGGGGTCGCTCAGTGCAGGGGGTCGCTCAGTGCAGGGGCAGCAGCATCGTGATGTCGTCTCGGTCGTCGCCCGGGGCGACGCGGATGGCGTCCGGGACGCGGCCGACCTCCTTGTAGCCACAGGCGGCGTAGAAGTGCTCCAGGCCGTGGCCGCCCCGGCAGCCGAGGCGGATGGCCTCGATGCCCTCGACGGAGCGGGCCGCCCGCTCGGTCGCGGCCATCAGTGCGCGTCCGTGGCCCTTGCCCTGGTGGCGCGGGTGGACCATCACCGTGTACGCCCACAGCCAGTGCCGTTGGAGCCGGTGCGTGTTGTGGGTGAGGAAGGCAGTGGCGGCGACTTCGCCGTCCGCGTCGCGTCCTACCAGCAGCCGGCTCCCGCCGTCGGCGACCGCGGCGAGCTGCCCGATCAGCGCGGGGCGGATGTCGTCGACGGTGACCGGAGGCACGAAACCCACGGCGCCGCCCGCGTTGGTGGCGTCGGCCCACAGCGTCAGGATGCCTTCGCGCAGGGCGGGGTCGATGACCGGGTCGAAGGTAAAAGTAAGGGTCATTAGGGGAGAGTAGCTATTACCTTTCCGGTTATCCACTCGCAGAAAGGCCCCGATCCCGGGCGGGGGATCGGGGCCTGTCCGCTCTGCGCGCCCTGGGCGGCCCCGGCGGCCGGCCGGGGGTCAGACGCGCATGGCCTGCGGCGTCTCGCGCAGGCCCGCCTCCGGGCCCGGGTATTCGCGGATGATCTCGTACCGCGTGTTGCGCTCGACCGGGCGGAAGCCCGCCTCGCGGATCAGCTCCAGCAGGTCCTCGCGGCCCAGCTTGTTCGGAGTGCCGTAGTTGTCCGCGTCATGCGTGATCTTGTACTCGACGACCGAGCCGTCCATGTCGTCCGCGCCGTGCTGGAGCGCGAGCTGGGCGGTCTGCACTCCGTGCATCACCCAGAAGACCTTGACGTGCGGCACGTTGTCGAAGAGCAGCCGCGAGACGGCGAAGGTCTTCAGCGCCTCGGCGCCCGTCGCCATCGTCGTCCGCGCCTGGAGCCTGTTGCGTACCTTTCCGTCCTTCATGTCCACGAAGTCGTGCTGGTAGCGCAACGGGATGAAGACCTGGAAACCTCCGGTCTCGTCCTGCAGCTCACGCAGCCTCAGCACGTGGTCCACCCGGTGGCGCGGCTCCTCGATGTGCCCGTAGAGCATCGTCGCGGGCGTCTTGAGGCCCTTGGAGTGCGCGAGCCGGTGGATGCGCGACCAGTCTTCCCAGTGGGTGCGGTGGTCGACGATGTGCTGGCGGACCTCCCAGTCGAAGATCTCCGCGCCGCCGCCGGTGAGCGACTCCAGGCCCGCCTCGATCAGCTCGTCCAGGATGTCGGAGGCCGACATCCCGGAGATCGTCTCGAAGTGGTGGATCTCGGTCGCCGTGAACGCCTTCAGCGAGACGTTCGGCAGCGCCTTCTTCAGCTCGGACAGCGAGCGCGGGTAGTACCGCCACGGCAGGTTCGGGTGCAGGCCGTTGACGATGTGCAGCTCGGTGAGGTTCTCGTTCTCCATGGCCTTGGCCAGGCGCACGGCCTCCTCGATGCGCATCGTGTACGCGTCCTTCTCGCCCGGCTTGCGCTGGAAGGAGCAGTACGCGCACGAAGCGGTGCACACGTTCGTCATGTTGAGGTGGCGGTTGACGTTGAAGTGGACGACGTCGCCGTTCAACCGCGTGCGCACCTCGTGGGCGAGGCCACCGAGCCAGGCCAGGTCGTCCGACTCGTAGAGGGCGATGCCGTCCTCACGCGTCAGCCGCTCGCCGGAGCGGACCCTCTCCTCCAGCTCGCGCTTGAGCCCAGCGTCCATGCCGGTCGCCCGCCTTCCTCTGTGTCCCGCAGTCCCGTCCTACCACTGCTGCCTGTAACCGCCACCCACCGTACTCTCAGCCCTCCTCGGGCAGTTCCCCGACCCGGTTCTCCCACTTGGTGGAGAGCACGATGGTGGTACGCGTCCGCGAGACGCCCTTGGTGCCCGAGAGCCTGCGGATGATCTTCTCCAGGCCGTCCACGTCGCTGGCACGCACCTTCAGCATGAAGGAGTCGTCGCCCGCGATGAACCAGCAGTCCTCGATCTCCGCGAGGTCGCGCAGCCGGCGGGCCACGTCCTCGTGGTCCGCGGCGTCGGAGAGGGAGATGCCGATCAGCGCGGTGACGCCGAGACCGAGCGAGGCCGCGTCGACGGTCGCGCGGTAGCCGGTGATGACTCCGGCCGTCTCCAGCCGGTTGATGCGGTCGGTGACGCTGGGGCCGGAGAGGCCCACGAGACGGCCCAGCTCCGCGTACGAGGCACGGCCGTTTTCCCGGAGTGCCTGGATGAGCTGCCTGTCCACCGTGTCCATTTGCGTGGAGCCTTCCATTATTCGGTGATCCTGCAAGTCTAGGTATAGAATCTAAGGCACACAGGGTCAACACCCTGTGAATTCTTTCAACAGATCAATGACGATCTTCAGGAGTGGTTCACCGTGTACACGATCGAGATGGCCTACGCGCACATGCGACAGCTCCAGGAGCTGGCCAACCGATCCCGTGCCCACCAGCCGTCCGCCGCCCAGCGCCTGACCGAGGGCGGCAAGACCCAGGGGCCGCGCGGCGCCAAGAAGGCCTAACCACCGCCACCCGCCCCCCGGGGAGCACGGGAGCCACCGGGCTCCCCCTCCCGGGCGGCCCCGCCGAGCTCCCCGTCCCAGCGGCGGTAGAGCCCGTGCGCCACCCCTGCCGCGTCCAGCACGCGGCCCGCGACGAAGTCCACCAGGTCCTGGATGTGCGTCGCACCCGCGTAGAACGCCGGAGAGGCGGGCAGCACGACCGCGCCGGCCTCGTCCAGCGCCACCAGGTGCCTGAGCGTCTGGCCGCTCAGCGGGGTCTCCCGCACCGCGACCACCAGCCGGCGCCGCTCCTTCAGGGTCACGCTCGCCACGCGCTGGAGCAGGTCCTTCGACAGTCCGAGCGCCACCCCCGCCACGCAGGCCGTGGACGCCGGGACGATGAGCATCCCCTTGACCGGGTACGACCCCGAACTCGGGCCCGCCGCCAGGTCCCCCGCACCCCAGTACCGGACGTCTCCCGTGAAGGGTTCGAAGGCCCCCGGCTTGCCGTCGGCGCCGCGCGCCAGCCACTGCGTCAGATCGTCCCGCCAGTGCGCGTCGCGGAAGGCGATCCCCGTCTCGTCCAGCAGGGTCAGGCGCGAAGCACGGCTGACCACCAGGTCGACACTCTCCCCCGCATCGAGCAGCCCCCGGAGCACCGCCGCCGCGTACGGCGTCCCGGACGCCCCCGAAACCCCGACCACCCACGGGGTGCGCTTGCGCTCAGTCATGCCTCCGAGACTATCCGGCCACCCCTGACCGGGCGCCGGTCAGGTCACCGTGCCGGTGGCCAGGGGGTGTCCTGCCGGTCGGACCCGCCCTGATCGGCAGGACACCCCACTAGAAGGTGAGCCCGCGGACCGCCAGGTCGAGCAGGGCGAACACGAAGAGGGCGATGCCGATGAAACCGTTGACCGTGAAGAAGGCGCGGTTCAGCCGGGACAGGTCGTGCGGGGTCACGATCGTGTGCTCGTAGCAGAAGGCCACGGCGACGACCAGCAGGCCCACCCAGAACAGCACGCCCGCGTCCGTGGCCAGGGCGTACCAGACCAGCAGGCCCGTGGTCACGACGTGCGCCGCGCGCGCTCCCCACAGGGCGGCCGGGACACCGAAGCGGGCCGGGACCGACTTCACACCGTCCGCGCGGTCCGAAGCCACGTCCTGGGAGCCGAAGATCAGGTCGAAGCCGCCGATCCACACGCCCACCGCGAGGCCCAGGACGACCGCGTCCCAGGACCACGCGCCGCTGACGGCCAGCCAGGCGCCGACCGGCCCCATCGCCTGGGCGAAGCCCAGGATGGCGTGCGGGAAGTTCGTGAACCGCTTGCCGTAGGGGTACACCACCATCGGCACCACCGCGACGGGCGCCAGCATCAGGCAGAGCGGGTTCAGCAGCGCCGCCGAGCCGAGGAAGACGGCGAGCGCGATCGCGGCCCCGGTCCACGCGGAGCGCACCGAGACCGCGCCCGTGACCAGTTCACGGCCGGCGGTGCGCGGGTTCCGCGCGTCGATCTCGCGGTCGATGATGCGGTTGGCGGCCATCGCGAAGGTCCGCAGCCCCACCATGCAGACGGTGACGAGCAGCAGTTCGCGCCAGTGCACGTGCCGGTCGAGCTGGAACATGGCGGTGAGCGCGGCGATGTAGGCGAACGGCAGCGCGAAGACCGAGTGCTCGATCATCACGAGCCGCAGGAACGCCTTGACCTTGCCGGTGGTCTGCGGTGCGGGGCCCGGTCCGACCACGCCGTCGGCGGTGGTCATCATGCGAGGCTCCTGCGGAACTGTTCGACCTCGGCCCGCAGGTCGGTGAGGGACGCCGGGCCGATCTCTACGTCGAGGGGGGCCGCTCCGTCGGACTCCGGCGGGACGACACGGGCGAGGAAGGCGAAGCCCTCGCCCGCCGGGCGGCCCTCCACGCGCAGCAGTTCGTGCCCGGCCACCGTGAGCGCCACCGTGAACTCGGCGTCCGGATCGGCCAGAGCAGCCAGCAGCCGCTGCGCGAAACCGGCCGCCTCGGCGTCGGCGAGCCCGGGCAGGGCGACCTCCCGGCCCTCGCCGTCGGTCCGGTCCGCGATCAATTGCCACAGGTCCGACGGTCCGGCGAACTCCTCGGGGGTGACCCCCGCGCGCTCGGCCGCCTGCCGCACTTGCGGCTGCGCGGGGTCGATCGCGGGACGCACCAGCGCCACGCACGGGGTGTCGGTGCCGATGAAGAGGGCGGGGCCGCCCACGGCGATCGTGCTCACAGGCCGTACTCCTTCCAGCGCGCGTCCACGAGGGCGGCCGTCGCCGGGTCCGACTCGACCATGTCGGGCCAGCCCCCGTCGCGGGTGTAGCCCTCCTCGGGCAGCTTCCTGGTGGCGTCGATGCCCGCCTTGCCTCCCCAGAACTGCTGGTAGGAGGCGTGGTCGAGGTGGTCCACCGGACCCTCCACGACGGTGAGGTCGCGCGAGTAGTCGGTGTTGCCCAGCGCCCGCCAGGACACTTCGTGCAGGTCGTGGACGTCGCAGTCGGCGTCGACCACGATGATCAGCTTGGTCAGCGACATCATGTGCGCGCCCCAGATGGCGTGCATGACCTTCTGTGCGTGCTTCGGGTACTTCTTGTCGATCGAGACGATCGCGCAGTTGTGGAAGCCGCCCGACTCCGGCAGGTGGTAGTCCACGATGTCCGGCACGATGATCTTGAGCAGCGGGAGGAAGAAGCGCTCGGTCGCGCGGCCCAGCGGGCCGTCCTCGGTCGGCGGCCGGCCCACCACGATCGACTGGAGCAGCGGGCGCCTGCGCATGGTCACGCAGTCGATGGTCAGGGCCGGGAAGGGCTCCTGCGGCGTGTAGAAGCCGGTGTGGTCGCCGAAGGGGCCCTCGGGGAGCACCTCCCCCGGTTCCAGCCAGCCCTCGATCACGACCTCCGCGTGGGCCGGGACCTGGAGCGGGACCGTCTTGCAGTCGACCATCTCGATCCGCTTGCCCGCGACGAAGCCGGCGAACAGGTACTCGTCGATGTCGCCGGGGAGCGGCGCGGTGGACGCGTAGGTGACGGCCGGCGGGCAGCCGAAGGCGATCGCGACCGGCAGCCGCTCGCCGCGCTTGGCGGCGACCGCGTAGTGGTTGCGGCTGTCCTTGTGGATCTGCCAGTGCATGCCGATGGTGCGCTTGTCGTGGCGCTGGAGGCGGTAGAGACCGAGATTGCGCACGCCGGTCTCGGGGTGCTTGGTGTGGGTCAGCCCCAGGTTGAAGAAGGAACCGCCGTCCTTGGGCCAGGTGAAGAGGGCCGGGAGCCGGTCGAGGTCCACGTCGTCGCCGGTGAGGACGACCTCCTGGACCGGGGCGTCGCCCTTGATCTTCTTCGGCGGGACGTGGACCATCGAACCCAGCTTGCCGAAGGCCTCGCGGACGCCGATGAAGCCCTGCGGCAGCTCCGGCTTCAGCAGGCCGCCGATCTTCTCGCTGATCTCGCCGTACGACTTCAGCCCGAGGGCCTTGAGCAGGCGCCGGTCGGTGCCGAAGACGTTCATGGCCAGCGGCATCGCCGAGCCCTTGACGTTCTCGAAGAGGAGGGCGGGGCCACCGGCCTTGTTCACCCGGTCGACGATCTCCCCGACCTCCAGGTACGGGTCGACTTCGGCCTTGATGCGCTTGAGGTCGCCCTCCCGCTCCAGGGCCCGGAGCAGCGAGCGGAGATCGTCGTAAGCCATAGGGGCCAGTATCCGTCACCAACTACCCTGGAGGCGTCACCGGGGCCCGATGCGGGCCCGCCGCCACTGCCCGGGAGTCGGTCCCACACCGTGCTGCGCTATCTGCCGTTCCTGCTGATCCTTGCGCTGACCATCTACGCCTTCATCGACTGCCTGAACACGCCCGAGGAAGAAGTCAAGCACCTGCCCAAGGCGGTCTGGGTGCTCATCATCCTGCTGTTCTCCATCGTCGGCCCGGTGGTGTGGCTGTTCGCCGGCAAGAAGCGGGCCGCGGTCGGCGGAGGCTTCGGCGGGGGCCGGGCGCGCCGCACCCAGTGGGTCGCGCCGGACGACAACCCGGAGTTCCTGAAGTCCCTGCGGGACGAGCAGGACAAGCTCAAGGGGCGGGGCGACGACGGGGGCGGGGACCGGGACAAGGACGGGGACCGGGACCGGGACAAGGGCGACCAGCCGTAGGGCGGGCCTCCCAGGGGCCGGGGCCCGGCCGGCGTGGCGCCGGCGCCGGGCCGGAGGTCACCGCGCCCAGGGCAGGACGCGGGTGCCCTCGGTCCCCGGGACCGTGACGACCCCGTCCGCGCGCATGGCGACATGGGCCTCGAAGGACTCGGGGGCGTGGATCCGGCGGAGCACGTCCGGGGGCAGGACCAGGGTCTGGCCGGCGGTGGCGGTCTCGGTGCGGCCGCCGTCCCAGGTGATCTCCAGGGACCCGGCGGTGAGCGTCCAGACCTGCTCCCGGCTGGCGCAGTGCTCGGGGCCGGTGGCGCCGGCGGCCATCTCGACGCGCCAGGTGCTGAGCTCGGCGCTGCCCCGGCTGGGGGCGGCCAGTCCGGTCATGGTGGCGTTCGGGGTAACGGTGACGTGCTCGGGGGACGTCGTGATCACGTGCATGGGGGACCTCTTCTTCGGGACGGACATCCGGCACCGCGGCCGGACGCCAGGGTGAGTCAAGCGCCTTTACTCATCTGAGTAAAGCACGTTGACTCACCCGTGTCACCATGTTTCCGTGACCAGAGACGAATACGAGGGCGTCGAGCTGACCTTCCTGCTCGGCCTCGGCTTCCAGCTGCTGCTCGGCGAGTTCACCCGCCGGGTGGCCGCGGCCGGATACCCGGACTTGCGCCCCCTGCACGGCATGGCCTTCCAGTCCCTCAAGGGGCCCGGAGCCACCGCCACCGAGCTCGCCGAACGGCTCGGGGTGACCAAGCAGGCCGCCGGCCAGATCGTCGACGACCTGGAACGGCGCGGCTACGTCCGCCGCGAGCCGCACCCCGGGGGCGGCCGCCGCAAGCTGGTGGTGCTGACCCCGGCGGCGGACACCCACCTCGCCGTGGCGGGCCGCATCCTGCACGAACTGGAGGCCGAGCTCGGCCACAGCGTCGACCTCGGCGCCCTGCGCGGCGAGCTCGGCCGCGTCGTGCGCACCCTGCACGGCGAAGGGGGGCTGCCGCCCCTGCGCCCGGTGTGGTGAGCGCCGGCCGGGGCCGCGCCGCACCCGCGGACCCGGCCGACAGCCGAACGCAGCGGCGCCCTGACCCCCGGGGGGTCAGGGCGCCGCTGTGCCGCTTCTGTTCGTCCGGCTGTGGAGCGCTGCGCCGCTGCGCCGGTCAGACGCCCGCGTACGAGTGCTTGCCGCTGAGCAGGATGTTCACGCCGTAGTAGTTCCAGATCCAGCAGGCGAAGGCGAAGAGCGCGAGGTAGGCCGCCTTGCGGCCCTTCCAGCCGGCGGTGGCGCGGGCGTGCAGGTAGCAGGCGTAGGCCACCCACGTCACGAAGGACCAGACCTCCTTGGGGTCCCAGCCCCAGTAGCGGCCCCAGGCGTCGCCGGCCCAGATCGCGCCCGCGATGATCGTGAAGGTCCACAGCGGGAAGACGGCCGCGTTGATGCGGTAGGAGAACTTGTCGAGCGAGGCCGCCGAGGGCAGCCGCTCCAGCACGGACGAGGCGAAGCGGCCCGGCTTGCCGCCGCCGGCGAGCTTGCCCTCGTAGGAATCGCGGAAGAGGTAGAGGACCGCGCCGGCCGCACCGATGTAGAAGACGGCGCCGCAGAAGATCGCGGTGGAGACGTGGATCCACAGCCAGTACGAGTGCAGGGCGGGCACCAGCTGATCGCTGTCGGTGTACAGCCAGGTCACGGCGATGCCGAGGTCCAGCAGGACGGTGGTGACCAGGATCAGGCCGAGCCAGCGGATGTTCTTCTTCAGGGCGAGCAGCACCAGGTAGGCGCCGACGGCCACCGTGGAGAAGGTCACCGAGAACTCGTACATGTTGCCCCAGGGGGCACGCTGCACCGACATCGCGCGGCTGACGACGCCGGCCGCCTCGATCAGGAAGGCGAGCGCGGTCAGCGAGACCGCGATCCGCCCGTACAGGTCACCCTGCTCGGTGCCGCCCGCCGCGCCCGGGCCGTCGGGCACGTCGCGCGTGCCCGAGGCGGACCGGGTGACCACCTTCGGCTGGTCGAGGACGGCGGCGCCGCCCGCCCGGCCCCGCACCTGCACGGCGGGCGCGGAAACCTGGGCGGAGGTCAGCGCGGCGGCCGTACGCGCCACCTTGCTGCGGCTGCCGAAGGTCCACTCGGCGATGTGCGCGAAGAAGGCGAGCATGTAGACCGCCATCGACGAATAGACCAGGTAGTTGCTGATCTGGGCGAGATTCTCGTTCGTTGCGGCTGCGAGCGGCGTCATCCGCGCTCTCCTTCAGGGGTTTCATCGAGGGGTTCGACAGCTTCGGCGGCCGGGTCTGCGGGCGCGGCGGCCGGGTCGGCGGGCGCGTCCGCGGACGCCTGTGCCGGTGCGGACGGCGCCTGCTGGTGCAGGGTGGCGGCGAGCCCGGCCAGTTCCTCCGGGAGCCTGGCGGATTCGCTGCGGCCCAGGCCCGCCATCTCCACGACGGTCACGCCGTCCGCGCCGCGCACCGCGCGGACCCAGATCCGGCGGCGCTGGATGAACAGGGATCCGGCCAGGCCCGCGATGGCGGCGACGGCGCCCGCGAGGGCGAGGCCGCTGCCGGGCTGGTGGGTGATGGAGAAGGTGGCCCAGCGCTCGATGCCCTCGAACTTGACGGTGCCCGCGCCGTTCGGCAGTTCCATCGATTCCTCGGGCAGCAGGCTCTTCTTGAAGAGCTGGCCCGAGGGGTCCTTGAAGGACTCCATCTTGGAGGTGTCGAGCTGGTAGACGTTCTGGGGCAGACCCGAGTCCACGCCGAGGCTGCCGTGCCATGCGCTCAGCATGAGCGCCGGGAAGCCCAGCTCCGGGAACTGGGAGAACATCATGCCCTTGCCCTGGCCGGCGAAGGTCGGCACGAAGACCGCGTTGAAGCCGAGCTGCTCCTTCTTGCCGTCCTTGTCCTTGTAGCCGTCGGGGACCTTCACGGCGCCGGTGGAGGTGAGGTTGGCGTCCTGCGGGAGCATCGGCACGGCGTCCTTGAAGATCACCTTGCCGGTGGGGTCGGTCACGGAGATGACGGGCGCGTAGCCGTGGCCGAGCAGGTAGACCTTGGAGCCGTCGACGTCGAGGGGCTTGTTGACCTGGATCTCGCGCTTCTGCGGCTTGCCGTTCGCGCCCTCGCTGAAGGTGACGTACGCCTTGAAGTCGCGCGGGGTGCCCTTCTGCGGGCCGGACTGCTCGTACGTCGCGTCGAACTTGTCCAGGGTGAAGGAGAAGGGCGGCAGGTCCTCGGGGTCGAAGAGGCTGCCGGACTTGAAGTCGTCGTACTGGGTGAGCGTGTTCGAGAAACCCTTGCCGCGCAGGACGAGCTTGCCGCCCTCGGACTTGAAGTACTGGCCCCAGGCGAAGGCCACCAGCATCACGATCAGCGCGACGTGGAAGAGCAGGTTCCCGGCCTCGCGGAGGTAGCCCTTCTCGGCCGCGACGGAGTTCCCGCCGCCGGCCTCGGTGCGGAAGCGGCGCCCGCCGAGCTGGGTCCGCGCGTACGACAGCACCTGGTCCGGGGACGTCTCCGTGCGCCACGTCGTGTACGCGGGCAGCCGGTCCAGGCGCTTGGGGGCGCCGGGCGGGCGGCCGCGGAGCTGAGCGACGAACTGCCAGGAGCGGGGCAGGATGCAGCCGATCAGCGAGATGAACAGCAGCAGGTAGATCGCGGAGAACCACACCGAGCTGTAGACGTCGAAGAGCTGGAGCTTCTCGGCGATCGTCACCCAGGAGGGGTTGTCCTGCTTCCAGACGGCGACCTTCATCGCGTCGACGTTGGTCTGCGGGATCAGGGAGCCCGGGATCGCGCCCAGGGACAGCAGGAAGAGCAGGATCAGCGCCACCCGCATGGAGGTGAGCTGGCGCCAGAACCAGCGGAGCCAGCCGATCACCCCGATGCCGACGGCCGGCCCCGCGGGGCCGTCCTCCAGCGGGGCGGTGGACAGCTGGGCGCCGGCAGCGCCGAGCGCGGGCTCGGCCGGGTCCTCGGACGGGTGCGGCGCCCCGGTGGGCGCGTTGTCGGTCGTACTCATGTGCGTTAAGTCCTCAGATCCCCACCGTGAAGCTTTGGGCCCAGCTCTGCATGTCGCTGACGATGCTGTCCCACGTTCCTGTGACGAGCAGCAGGCCCGTGAGGATCAGCATGCCGCCACCGATGCGCATCACCCATGCATAGTGCTTCTTCACCCAGCCGAACGCGCCGAGCGCCTTGCGGAAGGCGATCGCGGCGAGGACGAACGGCACGCCGAGCCCGAAGCAGTAGGCGACGGTCAGCAGCGCGCCCCGGCCGGCGCTCGCCTGGTCGAGGGAGAGCGTGGTGACTGCCGCGAGGGTCGGGCCCATGCAGGGGGTCCAGCCGACGCCGAAGAGCACGCCGAGCACGGGCGCGCCGACCAGGCCCGCCGTCGGCTTCCTGTGGAAGCGCAGCTCCCGCATCGTCAGCCCCGGGATCGCGCCCATGAAGAAGAGGCCCAGCAGGATCACCAGGCCGCCCAGGACCCGGGAAATGATCTCGTTGTTCTCCCGGAGGGTCTCGCCGAAGTAGCCGAAGAGCGCGCCGGTGGAGACGAAGACGGCGGTGAAGCCGGCGATGAACAGCAGCGCGCCCGCCAGCATCCGCCCGCGCCGCGCCTCGGCGAGATCGGCTCCGCTGACGCCGGTGACGTAGGAGAGGTAGCCGGGGACGAGCGGGAGCACGCAGGGCGAGAAGAAGGAGACCAGTCCGGCGAGGACGGAGATGGGCAGCGCGAGCATCAGCGCACCGTTCAGGACGGTGGTGTTCACACCGGCCGGCTCGGCGGCGAGAAGGAAGTCGGGGACCGCGGTGACCACGAGGTCACTTCTCCGCGAGCAGCGGGTCGATCATCGAGCGCAGCTGTTCGGCGTTGATGGCGACGAGGGTGCGGGCGGCGATCCTGCCCTCCTTGTCGAGGACGATCGTGGAGGGGATGGCCTGGGGGTTGAGCGTGCCCTTGGGGAAGCGCAGCATCAGCTTCCCGTCCGGGTCGTAGAGGCTCGGGTAGGTGATTCCGTAGGTCTCTTCGAAGGCGGTCGCGTTCTGCTTGCTGTTGTCGCGGGTGTTGATCCCGACGAAGGCGACGTCCTTGCCCGCGTCGGCGAGCTCCTTGGAGACCTGCGCGAAGTACTTGGCCTCGCCGCGGCACGGCGGGCACCAGGAGCCCCACACGTTCAGGACCACGACCTTGCCCTTGAGGGTGGTGGTGTCGAGGGCCTTGCCGTCGACGGTCTCGCCGTCGAGCCCGGGGGCCTCGGTGCGCTCGCCCTTGGCGACGGTCGACAGGCCGCTCACCCCCGTGACGTAGTTGCCGCCGGAGCCGGACGCCTTGTCGCCGCCACCCGGTCCGGAGCAGGACGTCAGGGTCATGATGCCCGCGACGGCCACCGCGGTCAGCAGGCTGGCGCGGCCGCTGGGCGAGCGGCGGCGACGGGGGGCGCGGCTAAGGCTCATGTGAAAAGTTTCGCATGTGCGATTTGTGGATCTACCGCACCCCCCGCAGGGGCGCCGACGCGCTGGTCGGCCGTGGTCAGGCGGCCGTGAGGTACGCGCTCCAGCCCCCGGCGGGCGACTGGCCGGGGGCCAGTTCGCGGAGCCTGGCGAGCACCTTGGGGTCCTGGACGTCCAGCCAGTCGGCGAACTGGCGGAAAGAAACGAGACGTACGTCTCTTTTGTCCGCCATGCTCTTGAGCGCCTCCTCGACGGCGTCCATGTAGATGCCGCCGTTCCACTCCTCGAAGTGATTGCCGATGAAGAGGGGCGCACGGTTGGTCTCGTAGGCCCGCCGGAAGCCGCCGAGGTAGGTCGCGGTGGCCTGAGTGCGCCAGCCCGGATAGTTGGCGGGCACGCCCCTGGTGGTGTTCTTCGACTGGTTGGCGAGGATGTTGTAGTCCATGGACAGCACCTCGAAGGAGTGTCCGGGGAAGGGCAGGGACTGCAGCGGCAGGTCCCACACGCCCGACTTCTTCACCGGCCAGACCTGGAGGCCGCCGGGCGAGCTGGAGTCGTAGCGCCAGCCCAGCTTCGCGGCGGTCGGCAGCAGGCCGTCCTGGCCGAGCAGGCACGGGGTGCGGGCGCCGGTCAGCTCCCTGCGGTAGTCGAAGGGCAGGGGTTCGAGGTCGGTGAAGCCGGTGTGGGTGCGCCAGTTGGTGACGAAGGACACGGCCTGGTCGATCTCGCTCCTCCAGTCCTGCGGGGTCCACCGGGCGACCGAGCCGGAGCCGGCGCAGAAGTGCCCGTTGAAGTGGGTCCCTATCTCGTGCCCGTCGAGCCACGCCTCCCGGACGCAGGAGAGGGTGGCGCGGACGTTCTCGTCCTTGAGGTAGCCGATGTCCGAGGCCCCGGCGGGGTTGTTCGGCGGCTGGTAGAGGTCCTTCTTGGACTCGGGCAGGAGGTAGAGGCCGGAGAGGAAGAAGGTCATGGCCGCGCCGTGGTCCCTGGCCAGCTTGAGGAAGCGCGGGAAGAGGCCGTTGCCGATCTCCCCCGCCCCGTCCCAGCTGAAGACGACGAACTGCGGCGGGGTCTCGCCCGGCTGGAGGGGCACGGGCTTGTCCGGCTGGTGGGGCTGCGGCCCGGTGTCGGCGGTGGAACCGTCGCCGATGGGCCGGGCCGCGGGCTTCCGGCCCGGTGGGGGGTTCTTGACCGCTCCGGGGCTGCCCGGACCGGTGCCGCCGCCGGAGCCGGATCCACACCCTGCGATCCCGGCCGCCGCCGCACCGAGCCCGAGCCCGAGCACGCCCCTTCTGCTGAAGTCGCGCATGTCACCGTCCCCGTCGTCACCCGCAACGCTCATGGCATTGCCCATATAAACGGACAATCTGACATTGCATGCGGCACTGGAACGGTGATTCCCGCGCAACTTGTATTTATTTAGGTAAAGCTGTAACGGTCCGTAACAGAGCGTCGACCGGGAACCGATCAGGTGGCCGATCAGGGGCCGATCAGGAACCGGCCCTCGTCACCGGCGGCCCATCAGGCGCCGAACGCCTTCGACTTGCCCTTCACCGGCTTGGCACCCGCCAGCAGGTGGGCCGGCACCAGGTCCCGGGCCGGCTCGCTGTAGCCCACCGACACGAGCTCGTCGCCCTGGTAGGTGAACGACGTCATCGAGGCGAGCGTGCACTGGCGGCGGCGCGGGTCGTGCCACAGCCGGCGCTTCTCCGCGAAACTGCGCACGATCCAGATCGGCAGCTGGTGGCTGACCGCCACGGCCTCGTGGCCGCGGGCGAGGTCGCGCGCCGCCTCCAGCGCGCTCGTCATCCGGACCACCTGCTCGACGTACGGCTCGCCCCAGGAGGGCTTGAACGGGTTCGTCAGGTGCTTCCAGTTGCCCGGCTTGCGCAGCGCGCCGTCACCGACACCGAAGGTCTTGCCCTCGAAGACGTTCCGGGCCTCCAGCAGCCGCCGGTCCGTGGCCAGGTCCAGGCCGTGGCTCTTGGCGATCGGCGCGGCCGTCTCCTGTGCCCGCTCCAGCGGAGAGGACACGACATAGGTGATGTCCCGGTGCTCCAGGTGCTCCGCGACCCGGTCGGCCATCTGCCGGCCCAGCTCGGACAGGTGGTAGCCGTCCCGGCGGCCGTAGAGGACCCCGTCCGGGTTGTGCACCTCGCCGTGGCGCACCAGGTGGACGACGGTGATCTCGCCGGCGCTCATGCGGTGGCCTCCGCGGCGGCCCGGGCGGCGGCCGGCAGCGCGGCCGCGATCCGCTCGATCGCCTTCTCGTCGTGGGCGGTGGACACGAACCAGGACTCGAAGGCCGAAGGCGGCAGGTAGACGCCCTGGGACAGCATCGAGTGGAAGAAGCCGTTGAAGCGGAAGCTCTCCTGCTTCCTGGCGTCGTCGTAGTTGCGCACCTCGTCCTCGGTGAAGAAGACGGAGAACATGTTGGAGGCGGTCTGCAGGCGGTGCGCCACACCCTCCTTGCTCAGCGCGGCGCTCACCAGGCCCTGGATCTGTGCGGACACCGCGTCGACCTTCTCGTACGCGGCATCGTCCAGCAGGCGCAGCTGCGCGAGGCCGGCGGCGGTCGCGACTGGATTGCCGGAGAGCGTGCCCGCCTGGTAGACGGGACCGGCCGGAGCCAGGTGCCCCATGACGTCCGCGCGGCCGCCGAAGGCCGCGGCCGGGAAGCCGCCGCCCATGACCTTGCCGAAGGTCATCAGGTCCGGCCTGACCCCGTCGACGCCGTACCAGCCGGCGCGGCTCGTACGGAAGCCGGTCATCACCTCGTCGGAGATGTACAGGGCGCCGTCCTCGCGGCACAGGTCCGCGAGCCCCTGGTTGAAGCCCTCGGCCGGGGTCACCACGCCCATGTTGCCGGGCGCGGCCTCGGTGATCACGCAGGCGATCTCGCCGGGGTGCGCGGCGAAGGCGGCTCGGACCGCGTCGAGGTCGTTGTAGGGCAGGACGATCGTGTCGCCGGCCTGCGCGCCCGTCACACCGGGGGTGTCGGGCAGTGCGAAGGTCGCCAGCCCGGAACCGGCGGCGGCCAGCAGCGCGTCCACGTGGCCGTGGTAGCAGCCGGCGAACTTCACGACCTTCGCGCGGCCGGTGAAGCCGCGCGCCAGCCGGATCGCCGACATCGTGGCCTCCGTCCCGGAGGAGACGAGCCGCACCTGCTCGACGGGGTCGACGCGGGCGACGATCTCCTCGGCGAGCGCGACCTCGCCCTCGCCGGGAGTGCCGAAGGAGGTGCCGCGGGCGACGGCCGCCTGGACGGCCTCGACCACCTCCGGACGGGAATGGCCGAGGATCATCGGACCCCACGAGCACACGAGGTCGACGTACTCACGTCCGTCGGCGTCCGTCAGATAGGGACCGGTACCGGACACCATGAACCGGGGCGTACCGCCCACGGCACGGAAGGCGCGGACCGGAGAGTTCACGCCGCCGGGGGTCACGAGGGACGCGCGCTCGAAGAGCGTCTGCGAAACTGGGGCTTCATACGGGTACGGGTAGCTCACACCAGCCATGGTCTCAGAGGCCGCGACAGACTTGCGGACGGGCGTTTCACCGCGCTGCCGCGGGGGAGGTCACTGCCATGATGATCAGGCTGCGTGGCGGGGGCCGCGGGGCCGGAGCGGGTAAGACCAGTCGGGTGGAGATATGCAACGCGGTGGTGGACCGGGCGAGGGTGCGGACGGCCTCGACCCCCAGCGCGCCCGCGAAGCCCGCGAGAACCGTCGCCGGGGCAGGCACCGCCGCCGTTCCACCGAGGCGGCCGATGCGGTCCCGTCACCCACGGAGGCACCGGACGGCGTGCCCAGGGGACGCGGCATGGGAGTGACGTACAAGTACTTCGGCGCTCCCGACGGCGCGACGGCGGCCCGGGTGCCGGTGACCATGCGGCCCGAGGAACTCGGCGGCGACGAGCTGGGCATGGGCGGCCTGTTCACCAAGATCAAGCCGGAGACGGTGGCCGCGATGGTCCTGACGGGCATCGAGGGGATACCCCTCCACAAGGTGCCCCCGCTGGAGCTGGTCGTCCTGCACCCCGACTACGCGGTGGTCAAGCTCCCCATGACGGTGGTCGACCCGCTGCGCGGCATCGGTGAGGAATCGGTGGGCGCGGCCGCGTTCATCTGGTCCACGGTCCCCGACCGCGGCGGCCCGCGCGACGCGTATAACGTCTACCAGCTGCTCCACGAGTGGCAGGACTTCTCCCACCGCCTGCACGAGGCGGGACACCAGCCGTACTGCCTGGTCTGGCCCTGACCCATTGGCGGTGGCCCGCCGCCGGGCTCCCGCCGAGGGGTCGTCGCGTCGTCAGGTCGTCAGGATGACGCGGCCCCGCGTGCCGGGGGTGGCCAGGCGGGCGTGGGCCTCCTGGGCGTCCGTGAGGGGGACGGCGTCCGCGACCCGCAGGGCGCCGGTGTCGACGAGCGACACCAGGCGGGCCAGGTGCTCGCCGTCCGCGGCGTCCACGGTCAGCGGCGCGGCCGCCACCGCGGAGGCGCCGAGACCTCCTAATCCGGCAGCGCCCCGCCACCCGGCGGTGGCATGCTGGCAGGGTGAACGGACCCGGCATTCAGCTCACCCTCTCCCCCGAACTGCGCCTGTTCGCCGCGCCGAGCCGGCGCGCCGAACGCGTACCGACCACGACCGACGGCGCCTCCAGCCTCGGCCACGTCGTCGAATCGGCCGGCGTCCCCCTCACCGAAGTCGGCCGCCTCCTCGTCGACGGCCGCGAGGTGCCCGTCTCCTACGTGCCGCAAGAGGGGCAGTCCGTCGAGGTGTTCGGCGTCGACCGCCCCCAGCGGGTCCCCGGCGCGCCCCTGCGCTTCCTCCTCGACGTGCACCTCGGCACCCTCGCCCGCCGCATGCGCCTGCTCGGTGTCGACGCCGCCTACGAGAACGAGGACATCGGCGATCCCGCCCTCGCCACCCGCTCGGCCACCGAGCAGCGCGTACTGCTCTCCCGTGACCGCGGACTGCTGCGCCGACGCGAGCTCTTCGCCGGCGCCTACGTCTACAGCGACAATCCCGACGAGCAACTGCGAGACGTCCTGGGCCGCTTCGCGCCCGCGCTCGCCCCGTGGACCCGCTGCACGGCCTGCAACGGCACGCTCCGGGCGGCGGACAAGGACAGCGTGGGCGACCGCCTGGAGCACGGCACGCACCGCTCCTACGACGTCTTCGCGCAATGCGCCGACTGCGAGCGCGTCTACTGGCGCGGCGCCCACCACGCCCGCCTGGAGCGGATCGTCGAGGAGACCCTCCTCGAATTCGGCACCGCCGACTCCGGCACGGGCTGACCGGCGGCCGGATCCGGCACGTGCCGACCCGCCCCGGAGGCCCCCGGCTGGCAGACTGCCGAGACATGACCGTCGCACAGGACATGATCGACGTCGTCGTGGTCGGCGCCGGGCCCACCGGACTGCTCCTCGCCGGGGACCTCGCCGCGGCCGGACTGTCCGTCACCCTGATCGAACGCCGCCCCCGCACCGCCGCCAACCTCACCCGCGCCTTCGCCGTGCACGCCCGCACCCTGGAGTTGCTCGACGCGCGCGGTCTCGCCGACGAACTCGTCCCCACCGGCCGGCGGATCGACCGCCTGCGCCCCTTCGGAGGCATGCCTCTCTCCCTCCAACACCTGAGCACCCGCTATCCGTTCGTGCTCATCACCCCTCAATATGAGACAGAGAAACTGCTGGAGCGCCGGGCGTTGTCCACAGGTGTGGACATCCGGTACGACCATCAGCTGATCTCACTGAGTCAGGACCGCGACGCCGTCACCCTCGGCGTCCGCACCCCCGACGGCGCCCGCGCCACCCTCCACGCCCGCCACGCCGTCGGCGCCGACGGCGTCCGCTCCACCGTCCGCGCCGCTCTCGGCCTGCCCTTTCCCGGCCGGGCCGTCGTCCGCTCGATGATCCTCGCCGATGTCCGCCTGACCCGGCCCCCCGAAGACCTCCTGGCCGGGGGCGGCACCGGCGACGCCTTCGTCTTCCTCGTCCCCTTCGGCGACGGCTGGTACCGCGCCATCGGCTGGCGCCGCGACGGCAGCGCCGCCGACACCGATCCCGTCGGCCTCGACGAGCTGCGCGAGATCGCCCGCACCGCCCTGGGTAGCGACCACGGCATGCACGACCCCCGCTGGATCTCCCGCTTCCACAGCGACGAACGCCAGGTCCCCCACTACCGCCGCGGCCGCGTCTTCCTCGCCGGCGACGCCGCCCACGTCCACTCCCCCGCCGGCGGCCTCGGCATGAACACCGGCCTCCAGGACGCCGCCAACCTCTCCTGGAAGCTCGCCGCCGTCCTGCACGGCCGGGCCCCCGACCCCGAAGCGCTCCTCGACAGCTATCACCGCGAACGCCACCCCGTCGGCCGCCTCGTCCTGCGCCTCAGCGGCGCGCTCGTCCGCGCCGTCACGGCCGACGGCGCCGCCCGCCGCACCGCCCGCCGAGTCGGCGCCGCCGTCCTCCCCCGCCTGGGGCCCGCCCGGGACCGCGCCCTCGGCATGATCTCCGGCACCGCCGTCTCCTACCCGCCGCCCCGCGGCGGCCGCCGACCCGCCGGCCGGCGCGCCCCCGACCTCGCGCTCGCCCCCGGACCCCACGGAGCACGCCTCTACGAGGCCCTGCGCGCCGGGCAGTTCGTCCTCCTCACCCCGCCCGGCACGGCCACCCCGCCCGGCACCCCGCTCACGCACGTGCACTGGCGCACCGACCACCGCGGCGCCTGTGTCCTGGTACGGCCCGACGGGTACGTGGCCTGGAGCGCCCCCCGCGCGACCGACGCCGAAGTGGCCGCGGCCGTCGCTGCCTGGCTCCTGCCCCGGACCCCGCCCGCGCCCACGCCACCGGACCCGCGCCCGGTCCCGGGCCCGGGCCCGGGCCCGGGCCCGGGCCCGGCGCAGCCCGCCGGGCGCCCGGCCGGCCCCGCTCAGAAGGCGTAGGTGTCGCCCGTGTCCAGCGCCAGCACCGCGTGCTCGTTGTTGGTGAGGTTGCGGTCCGTGGCACCGCCGTTCCACCAGGTGTCGACCCGGACCACCACCTCCGCCGCCCGCTCCCGCAGGCCCAGCTCCAGCCCCAGGTGCCGCCCGCGCCCGTGCAGCGGCAGCGGCCCCGTCTCGCAGACCACCTCGCGCAGCCCGGCACGCGCACACCCCGGCGCCGGCTCCTGCCGGTCCGCGAGATCGGCCGACAGCCTGATGCGCACCGTGGCGTTCGCCAGCGCGTGCGGCCCCTCGTTCAGCGGGACCAGCCAGACCCGCAGCCGCGCACGGGCCAGAGCCACCCGCCCGTGGTACGACACGTCGGCCTCCGGCCCGGCAGCCGCGTCAGAAGCGGCGCCACCCGGCCCCTGGGACACCGCCCGCGCCGGGACCCCGCCCGCACGCCCCACACCCGCCTGCACAACACCCGCCGGCACCGCCCCCGCCGGCAGCGCACCACCTACGACCAGCAGCCCGGCCAGCACCACACTCCGTACGGCAACACGGCGCATCGCCACCACCTCCACGCGCGGACGCTAGGCGGCACCGACCCCACCCGGTCGGACCATCACACGAATGAGGGCGGGCCGTCCCTCCATTCGCCCGCACCGTCTGCGTACGCTTCCAGCCATGCCGATCGCCCGGTCCGCCGTCCTCTTCGTCCTCGCCGCCCTCCTGGAGATCGGCGGCGCCTGGCTCGTCTGGCAGGGGGTCCGCGAGCACAGGGGCTGGGCCTGGATCGGCGCCGGAGTCATCGCGCTGGGCCTCTACGGCTTCGTCGCCACGCTCCAGCCCGAGGGCGACTTCGCCCGCGTCCTCGCCGCCTACGGCGGGGTCTTCGTCGCCGGGTCCCTCATCTGGGGCGCCGTCGCCGACGGCTACCGCCCCGACCGGTGGGACATCGCCGGCGCCGTGGTCTGCCTCGCCGGCATGGCCGTGATCATGTACGCCCCGCGCGGCCGCTGAGGCCTGGCACCCCGGCCTATGCTGGCGGGGAATCGCCCGTACGAATGAACGAGCAATCGAACGAGCAACAGCGAGGAGCCCCGCACATGAGCACGGCCACCCGAACCGCCGTCGTCACCGGAGCGAGCAGCGGCATCGGCGCCGCCACCGCCCGGCAGCTCGCCGCGGCCGGCTACCACGTCGTCCTCACCGCCCGCCGCAAGGACCGCATCGAGGCCCTCGCCGCCGAGATCGCCGAGGCCGGCCACATCGCCACGGCCCACGCCCTCGACGTCACCGACCGCGCCGCCGTCGACGCCTTCGCCGCCTCCCTCGACCGCCACCCGTCCGTCGACGTCCTGGTCAACAACGCCGGCGGCGCCCTCGGAGCCGAGCCCGTCGCCACCGGCGACCCCGCCGACTGGCGCACGATGTACGAGGTCAACGTCATCGGCACGCTCAACGTCACCCAGGCCCTGCTCCCGGCGCTCACCGCCTCCGGCGACGGCACCGTGGTCGTCCTGTCCTCCACCGCGGGCCACGCCACCTACGAGGGCGGCGCGGGCTACGTCGCCGCCAAGAACGGCGCCCGCGTCCTCGCCGAGACCCTCCGCCTGGAGATCGTCGGCCAGCCCGTCCGCGTCATCGAGATCGCCCCGGGCATGGTCAAGACCGAGGAGTTCGCCACCACCCGCTTCCGCGGCGACACCGAGAAGGCGGAGAAGGTCTACGCCGGCGTCGCCGAGCCGCTGTCGGCCGACGACGTGGCCGACACCATCACCTGGGCGGTGACCCGCCCCAGCCACGTCAACATCGACCTGCTCGTCGTCCGCCCCCGCGCGCAGGCCTCCAACACCAAGGTCCACCGCGAGCTCTGAATCCGCTCCCCGGCACGTCGGGTGACCCGGAAATCCCGTCGGTCCCCGTCGCCGTCAGGGACGGGGACGGGGGCCGACGCACGCGCAGGGGCCCGGACCGGTCCGGCCGGTCCGGGCCCCTGCGCTCTCCCCACCACCGCCGCGCGGGCATCAGCCCTTGACGCAGACGACCTGCTTCAGCCTGGCCACGACCTGGACGAGGTCGGTCTGCTGGTCGATGACCTGCTCGATCGACTTGTAGGCGCCGGGGATCTCGTCCACGACGCCCGAGTCCTTGCGGCACTCCACCCCCTTGGTCTGCTCCACGAGGTCCCGCGCCGAGAACTTCCTCTTCGCCGCGGTCCGGCTCATCTTCCGGCCCGCCCCGTGCGACGCCGAGTTGAAGGACTTCTCGTTGCCGAGGCCCTTCACGATGTACGAACCCGTGCCCATGGAACCCGGGATGATCCCGTAGTCACCGCTGCCGGCGCGGATCGCGCCCTTCCGCGTGACCAGCAGGTCCATGCCGTCGTACCGCTCCTGCGCCACGTAGTTGTGGTGGCAGCTGATCTCGTGGTCGAAGGAGACCTTCGCCTTGCGGAACTCCTTGCGCACGACCTCCTTGAAGAGGCTCATCATCGCCGCGCGGTTGTACTTGGCGTACTCCTGGGCCCAGAAGAGGTCGTTGCGGTACGCCTCCATCTCGGGTGTCGCGGCCAGGAAGACCGCCAGGTCCCGGTCGACCAGGTTCTGGTTGTGCGAAAGGCCCCGGGCCACCCCGATGTGGTGGGCGGCCAGCTCGTTGCCGATGTTGCGGGATCCGGAGTGCAGCATGAGCCAGACCACACCGGTCTCGTCGAGACAGAATTCGATGAAGTGGTTGCCGGACCCGAGCGTGCCGATCTGTTTCTGGGCGCGCTCCTGACGGAACTTGACCGCATCGGTGATGTGGTCGAAGCGCTTCCAGAGGTCGTCGTACCCGTCCACCGAGAAGCCGTAGAGGCGCGAGGGGTCCACGGCCTCCTTGTGCAGGCCCGCGCCCACCGGAATCGCCTGCTCGATCCGCGACCGCAGCTTCGACAGGTCGCCCGGCAGGTCGTTCGCCGTCAGGGAGGTCCTGACCGCCGACATGCCGCAGCCGATGTCCACCCCCACCGCCGCCGGGCAGACCGCGTCCTTCATGGCGATCACCGAGCCGACCGTCGCGCCCTTGCCGTAGTGGACGTCCGGCATGACGGCCAGCCCCTTGATCCACGGAAGGGTGGCGACGTTGCGCAGCTGCTGCATCGCGCCGTCCTCGACCGACGCCGGGTCGGTCCACATCCGGATCGGGACCCGTGCCCCGGGCACCTCTACATACGACATAAGACTTCAATCCCCTGAAAACCACAGAAAAGGCTGAATACGCGAAAAGCCTCGCTCTTGATCTCAAATACGACAGGAGACCGGCGCCGGCACCAGCGTGTGCGATAGACATTGTGTCCATCCGCGCCCGAGTCGCGGCAACGCATTTTTCCTGACCGTCGGGGGGACCGCCGGTCGAAGGGAGCCATTGGACGTGCAGCGCAAGGCGGTACGGCGGACCCTGCCGGGCATCGCGATGCTCACCGCGCTCGTGGCCGGCGCCGCCGGCCTGACGGGGTGCACGAGCGGGAGCGGGACCGGCGGCACCAGTGACGCGAAGGGCGGCGGCAACCAGGTCGCGCCCGCCCAGCCCGGGAAGTACCGCATCCTGCCCGCGCCCTGCAAGGCCGGAGTCGACAGCAAGCGGCTGCGGAACATGCTGCCGGCCGCGGATTCGCTGAGCCCCCTCCAGCGCGACCAGCTGTACGCCGGAACCGCGGACGCCTCCTACGACGGCGACCGGCGCGTGGGCTGCCGCTGGACCGCGCAGACGCCGCAGGAGACCAGGCTGCTGTCGGTCGGCTTCGAGCGGGTCGTCTCCTACGACCGGGCCGTCGCCAGCGACGACGACAAGGCGCGCCAGGTGTACGTGCGCCAGCTGACCGACGCCCACCTGCCCTTCCCCGGACCGAACCCGGGCACTAACCCGGGCACGAACCCGGGCGGGGCCACCACCCCGGGCCCGGGCGCACCCGGAGCGCCCGCCGGCCCCGCGCCCACCCCCACGCCGGCCGCCCCGGCGGCCACCGGTACGCCCGCCCCCGGCTCGTCCTCCCCCGGCGCCGGTCCGTCCGCCCCGGTCGAGCTCGGCTCCCGCGTACTGGAAGGGCTCGGGAACGAGGCGTTCATCGAGGACAAGCTCAGCCCGGCGGGGGCCACGGCCGCCCAGTCGCGGACCGTGCGCATTGTGTTCCGCACCTCGAACGTCATCGTCACGCTGGAGTACAGCGTCCAGCCCGCGCTGCCCGGAACGGTCCCGCCGAGCGCCGAAACCCAGGACAAGGCACGGCAGTTGGCGCAGGCTCTGGTCGAGCGCCTCACCGAGTGAACGGGGCGCCCGGCGGTCCGGGGTGACGGCGCGCACAGCATGCCGCCACCCGATCGGGCTACCGTTGCCCCGGTCCCGCGTCCGCAGAACACCCCCGAACGTACAGAAGGAAACATGCACCGATCAGCCTCGCGCCTCACCCGCGTTCTCGCCTGCGCAGCCGTCCCGGTGATCCTCACCGTCGCCGGGTGCTCGTCCGATTCGGGCAAGGCCTCGGGCTCGGACGGCGGCAAGAAGTCCGGTTCCTCCTCGTCCGCCAAGCCGAAGGCGAAGCCCTCCGCGACCTTGGAGAAGGCCGCCTACGCCGCGCTGCCGGAGCCCTGCAAGGCGGTGCAGTCCGGGACGATCGACACCCTCGTCCCGGAGGCGAAGGACAAGAACGGCACGGGGGCCAAGTCGAACGACCTGGCGAGCCGCGCCAGCTGCTCCTGGAACGGTCTGGACGAGGACGGCCTGAAGGGCTCGCAGTACCGCTGGCTGTCGATCTCCCTCTTCCGCTACGACTCGCACGCCTCCCTCGGCAGCGCGAACAAGCGCGCCGAGGAGCAGTACAACAAGCAGGTCGAGGTGGCCAAGACGGCCGAGGGCGCGCAGAACCTGAAGGCGGAGCCGTCGGGCGGGATCGGCGACCAGGGGACCTCGGTCGTCTACAGCGTGAAGAAGGACGTCGACTTCTTCAACACGACCATCGTGGCGCGCACCCAGAACGTGGTCGTCACCCTCGACTACAACGGTGCCGCGTACGAGGGCGCAGGCGCTCCGGACCAGGCGAAGCTGCTCCAGGACGCGATCACCGCGGCAAAGGAGACCGTGGCCTCGGTCGATGCCGCCAACAAGCAGCAGGCGGAGCAGCCGCAGGCGCCGCAGTCCCCGCAGCCCCAGCAGTAGCGGGAGGTAGGGGGCAGGCCGGAACACTGACGCGGAGTCACCCGTACGCTGTGCCTGCCGCGGCCCGGTAAAGACCCGGTAAGTTCTCAGTGCTCGGCATGCCCCAGGCATGTGCTCGACAAGGGAGGGGATCACGGGTGGCCGCGATACAGCTGACTCGTACGCACCGGATACTCATCGGCGTCGTGGTCGCCGGAGCCGTCGTCATCGCGGGCATCGGCTTCGCGGGCTCGTACTCCGCGGTGCGCGCGCTCGCCCTGCAGAAGGGCTTCGGCAGCTTCTCGCTGGTGTTCCCGATCGGCATCGACGCAGGCATCTGCGTGCTGCTCGCGCTGGACCTGCTGCTGACGTGGATCCGGATCCCCTTCCCGCTGCTGCGTCAGACGGCGTGGCTGCTGACCGTGGCGACGATCGCCTTCAACGGCGCCGCCGCCTGGCCGGACCCGCTGGGCGTCGGCATGCACGCCGTGATCCCGATCCTGTTCGTGGTGACGGTGGAGGCGGCCCGGCACGCGGTGGGCCGGATCGCGGACATCACCGCGGACCGGCACATGGAGGGCGTGCGCATCACCCGCTGGCTGCTGTCGCCGGTGCCCACCTTCAGGCTGTGGCGCCGGATGAAGCTGTGGGAGCTGCGCAGTTACGAGCAGGCGGTCGGCATGGAGCAGGACCGGCTGATCTACCAGGCCCGGCTCCAGGCCCGCTACGGACGGGCCTGGCGGCGCAAGGCCCCGGTGGAGGCGCTGATGCCGCTGCGGCTGGCCCGGATCGGCGTGCCCCTGTCCCAGACGGCCCCGGAGGGGCTGGCGGCGGCGGGCATCGATCCTGCACTGCTGCCCCCGGCTGATCCCGCGCCCCTGGCCGCGTCCGTGGCCGCGTCCGTCTCGGCGGCCGCTCCCGCCGCCGCGGTGCCCGCCGCGGCCGGCGCCCCGGCCCTGGAGGCGGCCGCAGCCCCGGCCGGCGCCGCTCCCCAGCCCCTCCCGCTGACGGCCGAACAGGCCCAGCAGGCCCAGCAGGCCCAGCAGTCGGGGCTTCATGCCCAGGCCCACGCGCAGGCGGAGGCCCAGGGCCACCCCCAGTCCGCCGAGGCGGCCCCCGCCCCCTTCGCGGTCGACCCGACCGCGATGCCGGCGGCGCACAACAGTGCCTGGTTCGCCGCGCCACGGGCCCCGCAGGCGGCGTACGAGGGCGGCTACAACCCCGCCTTCGTCGAGGGCCTGGAGCCGACCCCGGTCATGCCGCCGTCGGGCCCCGAGGAGCAGCCGGAGCCGCGGCAGGAGCAGTTGCCGGCCCCCCGCGAGGAGCTGACCCCGGCCCCGGCCGGCGGCAGCGGCACCGACGGCGGCGGCGAGATCGACGAGGTGAAGTTCGCCGAGGCGGCCTACGAGGTCTTCCGCGCCTACATCGAGGAGAACGGCAAGGTCCCCAGCCCCGAGCAGGTCGACATATACCTCTCGGACCGGCACGGGATCGTGCACCCGCGCAGCTTCTCCACCATCACCCGGCTGATGCCGGAGCTGAAGCAGCGCTACCAGCGCGACCTGGAGAACGAGCACATCGCCTGACCCCGGCCGCCCCGGCGCCCCCGGAGCACGGAAGGGCCCGCACCCCCGAGGCGGTTTCCAGGGGGTGCGGGCCCTTCCTCACGGCGCGCTCAGACGGCGAGCAGCTCGCGCACGCGGTCGGCGCCCACCGCCAGCAGCAGCGTGGGCAGTCGCGGTCCGGTCTCGCGGGTGACGAGGAGCCGGTAGAGCAGCGCGAAGAACGTCCGCTGCGCGACCTTCAGTTCCGGCGTCGGCTTGGCGTCGGGCTCCAGGCCGGCCATGACCTTGGGCACGCCGTAGACCAGCGTGGTCAGCCCGTCGAGCGACCAGTGCGAGTCCAGTCCCTCCAGCAGCAGCCGCAGCGATGCGCGCCCCTCGTCGTCCAGGGACGACAGCAGCTCCGTGTCGGGCTCCTCGCGCACCAGGGTCCGCTGGTCGGCGGGGACCTGGGTGGTGATCCAGTTCTCCGCGCGGTCCAGGCGCGGCCGTACCTCGTCGAGCGAGGTCAGCGGCTTGTCCGGCTCCAGGTCGCTCAGGATGCGCAGGGTCTGCTCGTCGTGCCCGGCGGTGACGTCGACGACGGAAGCCAGCGTCCGGTACGGCATCGGGCGCGGGGTGCGCGGCAGCTCGGCGGCCGCCGTGCGCACGGCGCGGGTGTGCGCGGCCGCGTCGGCGGGCAGCACGGAGCCGTCCGCGACCTTGGCCTCCAGCTTGTCCCACTCGTCGTAGAGACGCTGGATCTCCTGGTCGAAAGCGATCTTGAAGGACTGGTTCGGACGGCGGCGCGCGTACAGCCAGCGCAGCAGCTGCGGCTCCATGATCTTCAGCGCGTCGGCCGGGGTGGGGACCCCGCCCTTGCTGGAGGACATCTTCGCCATGCCGCTGATGCCGACGAAGGCGTACATCGGTCCGATCGGCTGCTCGCCGCCGAAGATGTGCACGATCTGGCCGCCGACCTGGAAGGACGAGCCCGGCGAGGAGTGGTCGACGCCGGAGGGCTCGAAGATCACGCCCTCCAGGGCCCAGCGCATCGGCCAGTCGACCTTCCAGACCAGCTTGCCCCGGTTGAACTCGCTGAGCTTGACCGTCTCGGTGAACTCGTCCTCGGTGCAGACGTAGGTCATCTCGGTCGTCTCGTCGTCGTACGAGGTGACCTTGGTGAAGTCCTTGCCGCACTGGCCGCAGTACGGCTTGTACGGGAAGTACCCGCCCTCGCCGGTGCTGCCGTCGTCCTCGGCGGCCGCGCCCGAGCCCTCGGCGGCCTCCAGCTCGGCCTCGTCGACCTGCTTCTGCTGGGGCTTCTTGCCGCCCGGCTTCTGCTTGGTGCGGTACTGGTCCAGGACGGCGTCGATGTCGCCGCGGTGCTTCATCGCGTGCAGCACCTGCTCGCGGTAGGCACCGGTCGTGTACTGCTCGGTCTGGCTGATCGGGTCGTACTCGACGCCCAGCTCGGCCAGCGAGTCGACCATGGCGGCCTTGAAGTGCTCGGCCCAGCTGCCGTACGGGGAGCCGGCCGGGGCGGGGACCGCGGTCAACGGGCGGCCGATGTACTGGCCGTAGGTCTCCTCGTCCACGCCCGGGATGCCCTTGGGCACCTTGCGGTAGCGGTCGTAGTCGTCCCACGAGATGAGGTGGCGGACCTCGATGCCACGGCGGCGGATCTCGTCCGCGACCAGGTGCGGGGTCATGACCTCGCGGAGGTTGCCCAGGTGGATCGGGCCGGAAGGGGAGAGTCCGGACGCGACGACGACAGGTTTGCCGGGTGCTCGGCGCTCCGCCTCGGCGATGACCTCGTCCGCGAAACGGGAGACCCAGTCGGTCTCGGTGCTGCTCTGAGCCACGGCACGTCCTTCTATCTCGAATGCTGGCTTCAGTCATTCTCCCAGACGGAGCAGGCCGCTTTGAGGTTGCCCGGCGGCCCCCATATCCCGGGAAAGGGGCGGCGTCCGCGTGGGATACTCGGCACTTGTCGGAACACCCAAGTACACCCACCGGCACAACCTCAAAGGAACGGCAGCTCATGGCCTCGGTCCCTTCCCTCGCTTCTTCCGTCAACCAGCGCGTCGCGGACGCCCTCGCCTCGGCTCTGCCGGAGGCCGGCGCCGCCGACCCCATGCTGCGACGAAGCGACCGGGCCGACTTCCAGGCCAACGGCATCCTGGCGCTCGCGAAGAAGGCCAAGGCCAACCCGCGCGAGCTGGCGGCGACGGTGGTGCAGTCCCTCCCGACCGGTGACGTGATCCGGGAGATCGAGGTCTCGGGCCCCGGCTTCCTCAACATCACCCTCACCGACCGGGCGATCACCGGGACGCTCGCGGCGCGCGCCGCGGACGACCGCCTCGGCGTCTCCCTCGCGGCGAACCCGGGCACGACGGTGATCGACTACGCGCAGCCGAACGTGGCCAAGGAGATGCACGTCGGCCACCTGCGCTCCGCCGTGATCGGCGCCGCGATGGTGGAGATCCTGGAGTTCACGGGCGAGAAGGTGGTCCGCCGCCACCACATCGGCGACTGGGGCACCCAGTTCGGCATGCTCATCCAGTACCTGCTGGAGCACCCGCACGAGCTGGACCACCGGTCCGGGGACGAGGTCTCCGGCGAGGAGGCCATGTCCAACCTGAACCGCCTCTACAAGGCCTCGCGCGCGCTCTTCGACTCCGACGAGGAGTTCAAGACGCGCGCCCGGGCCCGGGTGGTGGACCTCCAGGCCGGCGAGCCCGAGACCCTCGCCCTGTGGCAGCGGTTCGTGGACGAGTCGAAGATCTACTTCTACTCGGTCTTCGACAAGCTGGACATGGACATCCAGGACGCCGACGTGGTCGGCGAGTCCGGCTACAACGACATGCTGGTCGAGACGTGCAAGCTGCTGGAGGAGTCGGGCGTCGCCGTCCGCTCCAACGGCGCGCTGTGCGTGTTCTTCGACGACGTCAAGGGACCGGACGGCAACCCGACCCCGCTGATCGTGCAGAAGTCGGACGGCGGCTTCGGCTACGCCGCCACCGACCTCTCGGCGATCCGCGACCGGGTGGGCCGGCTGGACGCGACGACCCTGATCTACGTCGTCGACGCACGGCAGTCGCTGCACTTCAAGATGGTCTTCGAGACCGCGCGCCGGGCGGGCTGGCTGAGCGACGGCGTCGAGGCGGTGCAGCTGGCCTTCGGCACGGTCCTCGGCAAGGACGGCAAGCCGTTCAAGACCCGTGAGGGCGAGACCGTGCGGCTGGTGGACCTGCTCGACGAGGCCGTCGAGCGGGCGACGGCCGTCGTGCGCGAGAAGGCCGAGAAGGTCGGCCTGACCGAGGCGGAGATCACCGAGAACGGCCGGTACGTCGGCATCGGCGCGGTCAAGTACGCCGACCTGTCGACCTCCGCCGCACGGGACTACAAGTTCGATCTCGACCAGATGGTCTCGCTGAACGGCGACACCTCGGTGTACCTCCAGTACGCCTACGCCCGGATCAAGTCCATCCTGCGCCGGGCGGGCGAGCGGGTACCGGCCGCGCACCCGGAGCTGGAGCTCGCGCCGGCCGAGCGCGCCCTGGGCCTGCACCTGGACCACTTCGGCGAGCTGGTGCACGAGGCGGCCGCCGAGCACGCCCCGCACAAGGTGGCCGCGTACCTCTACCAGCTGTCCTCGCTGTTCACCACGTTCTACGACCAGTGCCCGGTCGTGAAGCCGGAGCCGGAACTGGTCGTGGGCGAGAACCGGCTGTTCCTGTGCGACCTCACCGCCCGCACCCTCTCCAAGGGCATGTCGCTCCTCGGGATCCGGACCCCCGAGAAGCTCTGACGGCCACGGCAGCCGTGTGACGAGGCCCACAGGGAACGTTCTCCCTGTGGGCCTCCTCCTTCGTGTGCCGGGTCATCGAGCACCGAGGGGGAACACGATGGACGACACGACACGACTGCGCACCGGGCGGGCGCTCGCCGCACTGCTCGCCGCCGACGGTCTGATCCACCTGTACTGGGCCACCGGCGCCACCTGGCCGGCCCCCGACGAGCGGGCGCTGTCCCTCGCCGTCCTCGGCTCCGAGGTGTCCTTCGGGCCGCCGGTCGTCGTGCCGCTGGCCGCGCTCACGCTGACCGGGGCCGCCGCCGTGCTCGCCCACGCGCACGGACGCGGCGGCCGGGCCACGCGGGTGTTCACCGCCGCGGTCGCCGCCGGGCTCGGCGCGCGGGGCGCCGCCGGCCTGGGGTGGGCCGCCGGGCTTCTGGACACCCCGCCCGACAGCCCCTTCCGGGTGCTCAACCTCGCCCTGTACACGCCCGCCTGCCTGGCCTTCGGCTGGGCGGCGATCCGCCTGGCGCGCGCCCGGTGACCGCTGCGGACCGGGAGGGGGGCCCGGAGCGGGAGGGGGCCTTGGAGCGGGAGGGGGCCCCGGAGCGGGAGGGGGCCCCGGAGCGGGAACGGAACCGGCAGCGGGAGCCGGACCGGCCGACGGAGCGGGAGCGGCAGCACGAGCGGGGCATCGCCCTCGCCCGCGCCGCCCGCGGCGGCGACACCCTCGCACTCCACCAGCTCCTCGACCACCTCACCCCCTACATCGCCCGCATCTGCGACCCCGTCGCCCGCGCCGACGCCCCGGACGCCACCCAGGAGACCCTGCTCACCGTCTTCCGGTCGCTGCGGTCCCTGCGGGATCCGCGGGCGCTGTACGGATGGGTGCGGGCCGTCGCCGTCCGGGAAGCCGTGCGCACCGCCCAGCGCGCGGCACGCGACCGGCCGGCCGAACTGGCCGAGGTGCCCGGGCGCGGGGACCCGCAGCTCGCCGCCGACATCGACGACGTCCTGGCGCGGCTCTCCCCGGCCCACCGGGCGGTGCTGGTCCTGCGGGACGTGGAGGGCCTGGACGAGCAGACCGCAGCCGCCCTGCTCGGCGTCCCGGCGGGCACCGCCAAGTCCCGTCTGCACCGAGCCCGTTCGAGTTTCCGGAAGGCGTGGTCCGCATGAGCGAGCAGAGGGACGGGACCGACCCGGTGCGGCGGCTGCACGTCATGGCGGCCGGCGTTCGCGGCGCGCGCGTCGCCGAACACGTCGTCCCCGCGCCCTTCGAGGAGGTCTGGCCGGTCATGGCCGCCCTGGACTTCCTGCCGGACCTGGCCCGGATCCGCGTACTGGGCGTGGACGGCGACCGGATCGAGGCGGTGGCGCGGAGCAGGTACGGCTTCCGGGCGCACCTGCGGGGTTACCGGCGGCCCGGCTGGTGCTGGATGCAGAGCCGTTTCCTGATCGTCGGACTGGCGGCCGTCCCGGCGCCCGGCACCGACGGTCCCGCCACGCTCGTGGCCCTCACGGGCGGCGTCCGCGTACCGGGTCGGGCGGCCGTCCTGCCCTTCGGCACCCTGCGGGAGCTGCACACGGCGACGCGGCGGCTGGAGGACCGGATGCGCGTCCGGGCGGCCCGGCCGGGCGGGTGAGCGGCACTCGTTCACCCGTACGGCCCGGTTCGCTCCACGGGGGGCGGGTAGGGGACGGCCCGTCCTTCCCGTCCCCAGCGCCGCCCCCGGAGGCATCCGTGCCCGACATGAACGGCCCCTACAAGCCCGGTACCCCCTGCTGGATCGACCTGATGGTCCCCGACCATCAGGCGGCCCTCGACTTCTACAGCAACCTCTTCGGCTGGCAGGGCGAGATCGGCCCGGCCGAACAGGGCGGCTACTCCGTCTGCACCCTCAAGGGCAAGCCGGTCGCCGGGATCATGAAGGCGAGCAACCCGGACGGCACCGTCCCGGACCCGATGCCGCCGACCGCGTGGACCACGTACCTGGCCACCGACTCCCTCGACTCCACCCTCAAGCAGGTCACCGACGCGGGCGGCTCGGTGATGATGGGCGCGATGGACGTCATGGACCTCGGCCGGATGGCCGTGATCACCGACCCCACCGGCGCCGCCGTCGGCCTGTGGCAGGCCGGCACCTTCGACGGCGCCGGCATCGTCAACGAGCACGGCGCCCTCATCTGGAACGAGCTGAACACCGCCGACGTCCCCGCCGCGGCCGCCTTCTACACCGCCGTCCTGCCCGTCACCACGGCCCGGTCCACGATGCCGGACGCCGGCGATTACACCGAGTTCCAGGTCGACGGCCGCGCGGTCGGCGGGATGATGGACCTGGCCAAGCTGCCGGCGGGGGTGCCGCCGCACTGGATGCCGTACTTCCACGTGGACGACGTCGACGAGATCCAGGCCGCCGCCGTACGGGCCGGGGGCAGCGTCAAGGCCCCGGCCTTCGACATGGTGGCGGGCCGCATGGCCGTCCTCGCCGACCCCCAGGGCGGCGTCTTCTCGGTGATCACGGCGACCGCCCCGGAGCAGGCCGGCTGAGGTGACCTGATGTGACCCGGCGCACGGGGAAACCTCCCCCGTGCGCCCCTCACCTCGTGAACCGGTGCCACCAGCGGCGGGGCCGCCGGGCCGCCTCGCGCATGTCCGCGGCCTCCTGCCTGCACTTGGCCTCCCGCTGCACGTCGCCGGCCGAGGCGAAGCCCGCCGCGGCCCGCTCGAAACCCTCCGCCGCCTCCGCAAAGCGGCCCAGACCGCCCAGGGTCCCGGCCAGTGCTCGCACCGCAGCGGCCTGGTCCTCCACAGTGTCCAAGAGCGCGCAGGCCCGCTCGTGCGCCTCCAACGCCTGCGTCCACCGCCCCTCCCGCTGGTGCAGCAGGCCGAGGTTGATCATCACCACGCCTTCGCCGTCCCGGTCTCCCCCTGCGGTGAAGAGGCTCAGCGCCTCCTCGAAACGGGCCCGCACCTCGCGCGACGAACCCGTGGACATAAGCGATAGACCCATTCGGTTCAGGATCCACGCCATGCGGGTCCGGTAGCCCAGATCCCGCACGATGACGAGTGCCTCTTCCCATACGACCAGGCACTCCTCGCCCCGTCCCGCCGCCCAGAGCGCCTCACCGAGTGCGTCCAGCACGATGACCTCGCGGTGCCTGTCGCCCAGCTCCCGCATGAGGGCGAGAGACTGCCGGTGCATGGCGATCGCCTCGTCCAGCCGTCCCAGGCGCTGGAGGTCGCTGCCCAGCGCCAGCAGCACCACGGCTTCCGCGTGCAGGAACCCCTGCTCGCGGTGGATCTCCAACGCTCGCTGGTGAGCTTGCCGCGCCTCCTCCAAACGGCCCGCGGTAGCGTACGAGGTGCCCAACAGGGTCAGCGCCCTTCCCTCCCCGTCCCTGTCAGAGGCCTGGCGGAACAGGGCGAGGGCCTCCGTCAGCCGCTCGGTGGCCTCCCCGTCGTCCGCCTGCCACAGTGCGCTGCCCAGGTCGCACGTCGCGACGGCGATGTCGCCGGGACTGCCCGTCGTGCGCACGGCCGCGAGTACGTGGCGCGCCATCAGCAGGTTGTCTTGTGTATGCCCGTAGAGCTGGAAGTAGGAAGACAGGAGGCCGGCCAGTTTCACAGCGGTGTCCACCCGCCCGGAGTCGGCTGCGAAGCCCACGGCGGCGACCAGCATCGGCCGCTCCGTGTCGAGCCAGTCCAGCACCTGCGCAAAGGAAGGCAGTCCCGGCCCACTGCTGCCCGGACTGTTCACTCCCAGGAGCTCCTGCGCCACTCCGGTGCGCAAGACCAGATTGGCCAGGAAGGCGTCCGTCGCCTCCTCCCGCCCGTCCGCCTCCGCGCACTCCTCGCCCCGCTCCAGCGCGTACAGCCGCAGCAGGTCGTGCATCCGCCACCGCCCCGAGCCCACCGGCTGTTCCCTCAGCAGGCTGGCCCGTACGAGCGCGGCCAGCTTGGGCCGTACGTCCTCGCCCTCGCCGGTGAGCAGGCCGGCGTACTCGGTGCGGCAGTCCGGGCCGGGGTTCACCGTCAGCAGCCGGAAGATCCGCGCCTGGTCGGCGGGCAGCCGCGCGTACGAGAGGTCGAACGCGGCCCGCACCCCCACCGGTACGCCGCCCTCGTCGAAGGTCAGCGCCTCCAGCCGGCTCCGGGCTTCGGCCAGCCGCTCCGCCAGCTCCCCCGCGGACAGTCCGGGATCGCCCGCCAGCACCGCCCCCGCCACCGCGAGGGCCAGCGGCAGCCGTCCGCACCGCCGCGCGATCCCGGCCAGCGCCTCCGGCTCCCGTACGGGCCGGGGGTCGTCCGGCCACGCGCGCAGCACCGCGTCGGCGAGGAGTTCGGCCGCGGGCTCCTCCGCCAGTTCGTCCAGCGGGAGCACCCGCCCCGCGAACCCGGGCGCCACGAGCCGGTGCCGCGAGGTCACCAGCAGCCGGTGCGCTTCGGCGGCCGGTACGAGGTCGCGCACCTGCCCGACCGCACTCGCGTCGTCGGCCACGATCAGCACGCGTTGCCCGGCCCGGGCGAAGGCCGCCAGCTTCGCCCGGTACAGCGCGAGCCGGCCCTCCGGCGACTCCGGCAGGTCCGTGTCGCGGACGCCCAGGTGGCGCAGCATCTCCTGGACCGCCTGCGGCCCGCTCACCCCGCCGTCGGGGGCGTAGCCGCGCAGCGACAGGAAGAACACGCGGTCGCCGAACCAGCCCAGTTCCACCGCCCGGTGGGCCGTGGACACCGCCAGCGCGCTCTTGCCGACGCCGGCCAGCCCGGCCACGACGACGACGCGCGGGCCGCCCTCTGCGAGCAGTCCCACCAGTTCCTTGGCCGACCCGTCGCGCCCGACCAGGGCCGGGGGCGCGTCGGGCAGGCCGAGCAGCGCCCGGGGCGCGGGGCCGGCGCCGGCCGCGTAGGTGATGTGGTCGCCGGCGACCTGGGTGATCCGCGCGTTCCCGTCGGCGCGGGCCCACTGCTCGTTGCCCACTAGGGGGTGGGGGTGGTGCCGGTACCCGTGCCCGTGCCGGGGGTCGGGTTGGTGGCCTGCCGCACCCGGGAGTCGCCGTCGGCCCGTGCCCACTGGTCCACGAGGTCCGGGGCCGAGCCTCCGCCGGACTGGGTGATCTGACCGGTCCCGGAGGCGCGGGCCCGTTGCCGTACGACGCTCTGCCCGGCACCGGCGGCGCCCGGCCCGCTGCTGGCCCACCAGGCCCCGGCGAGCCCGAAGGCGGCCGCCATGGCCCCGGCGAAGCCCGCGGCGGCGGCCACCTTGTCCGAGTCCTTGTCCGGCAACCAGCCGAAGGGGTCCGCCTGGCCCAGCTTGAAGCTGAGCAGGAACACGATCGCCGTGCCCCCGATGACGACAGCCCACCGCAACGGACGTGACACTGGCCCCCCTTGATGCGTCTTCCGAGCATCCGAAGCTAGCAGGCACCCCCGCGGAACTCGCACCAGACGACCTTCCCGGGCGTCCGGGCCAGCACCCCCCAGTCGTCGGAGAGAGCGGCGACGAGCGTGAGCCCGCGCCCGTGCGGTCGCCCGGTGATCCGGGAGAACCCGGGCCCGCTGTCGTGCACCTCGACCCGGACGGTCCCGTCCTCGAAGCCGAACAGCCGCAGCAGGTAGCCCCGGCCGCGCGGGACCCCGTACCGCAGCGCGTTGGTCGCCAGCTCGCTCACGCAGAGCAACACGTCGTCGAGGCGTTCGGTCGCCGCCCACGCCCGCAAGGTGTCACGTGTGAAGTGCCGCGCAGCTGCGACGGATCGGGGTGAGCGCAGGTAGAGACGCTCGCGCATGAGCGCCGCCTGAATAGTTGGATTCACGGGACGATCGTCGCGTTGCGTGACTAGCGTGTGGCTGATCGCCGACCCGTACTCCTTGATGAGTACGGGTCCGCACGGGGTATTCCGCGTACGTGGGTGGGGAGTTCGCTGTCATGCCACCGAGGAAACGAGTACGGCCGAACGCGACGACCATGAAGATGGTCGGAGCGATGGTGGCCGCCGCCCGTATCGCCAAGAACCTGACCCAGAAGCAGCTGGGCGAGCTGGTCCGGCTGGATGCGGAGACCATCGCCTCCATCGAACAGGGCCGCCGCGCGTTGATGCCGAACGTCGCCGAGCTGATGGACCAGCACCTGGGCCTGCCGGGTCTGCTGACTGTGGCAGCGCTGGAACTCCCCGATATCGACACGACACCGCCATGGGCGGAGGAGTACCTGGCCCTTGAGGTCAAGGCCATCACCTTGTCCTGGTACGAGGGCCAGCGCGTGCCAGGGCTACTGCAAACGGAGGGCTACGCCCGGGCCCTCTTCAAGTGCCGTGTCCCAGCGCACCCCGAGGAAACGGTTGAGGATCTGACCGCCCGCCGCATGGCGCGGCAGGAGATCCTGCGCCGCAAGACACCGCCGACCCTGAGCTTCGTCATCTGGGAGCCCGCCGTCCGCCACCGCATCGGCGGCCGAGAAGGACATGCGGAACTCCTGCGGCACTTGCTCGCCTGTTCGGAACTTCCGGACGTTTCCATTCAGGTGATGCCGCTGGAGCAGTCCGCCCACGCAGCCCTCGACGGCCCCTTCATCCTCTTGGAAACCCCGGCCCACCAGCACCTCGGGTACTCGGAGAGTCAGCGTGGCAGCAGGCTCATCTCAGACCCCGACGAGGTCAGCATCATGGCTCGCCGATATGCGATGCTGCGGACTCAGGCCCTCAACACCGTCCAGACGCAGGGCCTGTTGGACCGCCTGTTAGGAGAGCTATGACCACCGAACTGAAGTGGTTCAAGTCCAGCTACAGCGGCGGCGACGGCGACGCCTGCGTCGAGGTGGCCCCCGGCAGGGACACGGTCCACGTCCGGGACTCGAAGGTCCAGGACGGCCCCGTCCTGGACCTCGCGCCGGCGAGCTGGGCGGCGCTGACCGGCTGGCTGGCCCGATGACGGAAGCCTGCATCGATGATGCGAGCAACGTACTCGTCGCGCCTTCGAGGTTGCAGGGCAACGACCTGATCAGGGACTTCTTCGGGTCCACGATCACGCCGGAGGACCTCGCTTCCGATGCGACCGACCTCGCGCGGAGGACCGTCTACGTGTGCGGCGACGTATCCGGGATCAGCGGCCGCCAACTGAAGGCCGCGGACCGGGTGTTCGTGATCCGGGAGCTGTCGCACGGTTACGGCGAGGACGTCGACACACCGTGGACCCTCGTCGGTGTCGGCCGGGTTCCCGTCCGGGTACCCGGTGCCGGCGTGTTCTACCGCCGCTTCTTCGACCTCGACGCCGATCACTTCGGACGGATCCGTGCGGAGCACGCCTTCCAGTCCCTGACGGAGTCCACCAAGCCCGGAACGGCCCATCGCAGCGGAATCTACCTGACGCCCGTCGAGCAGAGCGGCGACGAACTGCATTTCCGCCTGCTCCGGTGCTCCACGAATCTCTCGGGGCCGACCGAGGGCTTTCGCACGACCGACACCCGCATCGTCGAGGCTCTGAATCGCGAGGCCGCCACCGTCTTCCGGGGCCACGCACCGCTGAATCATGTCCTCGCGCAGATCTACCACAACACCCATGCCACGGCCGAGCGCAAGCAGTCCAAGGCGAAGATATCGGCCCACGCCGACAAGACCAAGGACATGCCCGTCAATGGCGTCATGGCCTTCTGCACCTTCTATGACGGGCTCGAAAAGCTGCGACCCTTGGCCGAAGACGTTTTCGACTACGGCGTGAAGCGTGCCAGCGGGCTGACCAGACTCCACTTTCGCCTCAAGGAGCCGATCGAGGAACGCGACGGGGTCGCGCTCCCCCCGCAGTTCGCGCTGACTCTCTACCCCGGCTCCGTTTTCTTTATGCCGCTGTCCACCAACCGCCTGTACACGCACGAAATCCGGCCCTCGACGTTGGGCGCCGAGATGCTCCCGACCCGCCTTGGGTACGTGGTGCGCTGTTCGAGCGCCGAAGCCGTTCACAAGGACGGCCACACGTTCCTCAAAACGGCCGGGGATCCGGTGAAGCTGGGGCCGCCCACGCCCGAGGGCATGGACGAGCTGCGCAGGCTGTACGCCGAGGAGAACAGGACCTCGTCCTTCATCGACTACGGCGACGCATTCCTCTTCAGCATGAACACGGGAGACTATGTTGCCCCCCGCGTCTAAGATCTCGGATGAGATCATCTCGCACTCGTTGCCGGCCGCGCAGGATCTCTTCGCGGAGCTGTCCACGTCGGCTCGTCTGGAAGACGTGGGAAAGGGCCGGCGGGGTGCCGTGCTCACCAGGATCGACGAGGCGGGGGGTGTGCCTCTCGTCCGCACCACCACTCAATACGGCAGCCCGACGCAGCGTTTCCGCGCGGTGCACGAACGGCTGGCGCAACGGATTCAAGAACGTACGGCGATCCCGGTCGGCTTCAACAACGCTCTCATCGAGAGCTATACGAATGCGTACAGGACCATGGGCAGCCATTCCGACCAAGCCCTGGATCTGGCCGAGGATTCCTTCATCGCCGTCTTCTCCTGCTACCGGCATCCCGAAGCGGGTCCACCGCGGAAGCTGATGTTCGAAGCAAAGGGGTCCGGTGTCGACACGTTCGAGATCCCTCTCACCCACAACAGCGTTGTCGCGTTCTCGGTCGAATCGAATCGGCGGTTCAAGCACAAGATCGTGCTGGACACGGCCGTCCCGACAGCGGACAACCAATGGCTGGGCGTGACGTTTCGGACGTCGAAGACCGTCGTCCGGTTTCGCGACGGACATGCGTACCTCCCGCAGGGCGCGCGCCTCACATCGGCCGACGACGAGCAGCGGCGCGAGTTCTACCGACTACGGCGCCGCGAAAACGATGAAACGGACTTCGTCTACCCTTCGCTGACGTACACCGTCAGCGAGAGTGATCTACTGCCGCCCGTCTGACCTCACCGGAACCGCCGCCAGCGGGGCCAGCCCGTCCAGGATCCGGTCCAGGCCGAAGCGGAACTGGAAGTCCGGCTCGCCGGAGCCGCTGAACGCGTCCGAGTCCAGCAGCCGCGTCACCGCGGGGTGGCTGTCCGGTCCGGTCATGAGCCGCAGCGTGCGGACGTACTGGCCGAGCGCCTGCTCCGGGGCGACCCCGGACTTCACGATGGCGTCCATCATGTCGGCGGCCATCGTGGCCTCGTTCCGCACCAGGCCCCCGATCAGAATGATCGTCGAGAGCTTCTCGCTCTCCTTCAGGCCCGTGCCGGCCATCGAGGCGAGGCCTCGGTCCATCCAGGCCAGCTGGTTCGGGGAGACGGGCGCGGCGGTGATCGGGATGCGCAGGATCCAGGAGTTGGCCATCAGGACGGCCCGCTGCGCGTACGCCCAGTTCGTCAGCAGCTCGCGCCAGCCCCACCCCTGCGCCTCGGGCGGCAGCGGCGGCGGGGCGCCGACGCCCGCGTCCGCCATGAGGACGTAGAGCTCCTCCTTCGCGGCGACGTAGCGGTAGAGGGACATCGTCGAGACGCCCAGTTCCTTGGCCACGCGGCCCATGGAGACGGCGTCCACTCCCTCGGCGGCGGCCAGCGCCACCGCCGCCTCCACGATCTTCGGCAGCGTGAGCGTGGGGCGCGGCCCCTTGCCGGGGCGTTCGCGCAGGCCCCAGGCCATTTCCAGGCTCGCGGGGAGCCCTGTCCCGCTGTCCTCGTCCGCCATGACCGCCCACTCCTCGATTGACCCCCATCCTAGTTCTGTGTATTACTTACACAGAAGAGCGTAAGGCATACGCAGAAGCGAGAAGCTGGGAAGGGAGCACCATCCCTCATGACCACGCACGCCTCCGGCGACCTCGGCATCCACGCCACCGGTCTGACCAAGTCCTACGGCGACCTCCGCGTCCTCGACGGCATCGACCTCGCCGTCCCGCGCGGCAGCGTCCTCGCCCTCCTCGGCCCCAACGGCGCCGGCAAGACCACCACGGTCCGGATCCTCGCCACCCTCACCGCCGCCGACGCCGGAACCGCCCGCGTCGCCGGACACGACACCGTCACCGCACGGGCCCGCGTCCGCGAACTCATCTCCCTCACCGGCCAGTTCGCCGCCCTCGACGAGCTCCTGACCGGCACCGAGACCCTCCGCATGATGGGCCGCCTCGCCGGGCTCTCCCCGCGCGCCGCCCGCACCCGCGCCGACGAGCTCCTCGCCCGCTTCGGCCTCACCGAGGCCGCCGGCCGCACCGCGAAGACGTACTCCGGCGGCATGCGCCGACGCCTCGACCTCGCCGCGAGCCTCGTCTCCCGCCCCGAGGTGGTCTTCCTGGACGAGCCGACCAACGGCCTCGACCCGCGCAGCCGCCAGGACCTGTGGGACCTCGTACGGGAACTGCGCGCCGACGGCACCACCGTCCTGCTCACCACCCAGTACCTGGAGGAGGCCGACCGGCTCGCCGACCGCGTCGCCGTCCTCTCCGGCGGCCGCATCGCCGCCGAGGGCACCCCGGCCGAACTGAAGGCGCGCGTCGCCGGACACCGCCTGGAGCTGACCCTGGCCACCGGCGCCGCCTACGAGGCCCTCGCCCCGCGCGCCGTCCACCTCGACCCCGACGGGCTCACCCTCGGCCTGCCCACCGACGGCACCGCCGCCCACGTCCGTGCCCTGCTCGACGAACTCGACCCGGACCGCACCGCCGTGGACCGCTTCACCGTCCGCAGCGCCACCCTCGACGACGTGTTCCTCACCCTGACGGGAGCCGACCGATGACCGCCGTACCCGTGAGCGCCCTGACCCTCGCCGGCCGCAGCCTGCGCATCAGCAGCCGCCGACCCGACGCCCTGATCGCGGCCCTGATGCTGCCCGTCATGCTGATGCTGATCTTCGTCTACTTCTTCGGCGGCGCCATCGACACCGGGACGGCGTACGTGACGTACGTGGTCCCCGGCGCCATGCTGCTCTGCGCGGGCTTCGGCGCGGCCTCCACCGCCGTCAGCGTCGCCGAGGACATGACGAACGGCGTCATCGACCGCTTCCGCTCCCTCGACATCGGCGGCATCCCCATCCTCGCCGGACACGTCACCGCCTCGGTCCTGCGCAACCTGATCTCCACCACCCTGGTCCTCGCCGTGGCCCTCGCGATCGGCTTCCGGCCCCAGGCGGGCCCGGCCGCCTTCCTCGCCGCGGCCGGCCTGCTGCTGACGTACATCACGGCGATCTCGTGGCTGGCCGCCGCACTCGGCCTGCTCGCCAAGTCCCCGGAGGCGGCGGGCGGCTTCACCTTCCTGATGATGTTCCTGCCGTACCCGTCCAGCGCCTTCGTCCCCATCGACACCATGCCCGGCTGGCTGCACGGCTTCGCCGACCACCAGCCGCTGACCCCCGTGATCGAATCCCTGCGCGCCCTGCTCCTGGCCCAACCCGCCGGGGACGCGCCCTGGGTGGCCCTGACCTGGTGCGCGGGCATCACGGCCGCGGCCGTGGCCCTGTCCGCGGTCCTGTTCCGCAGCAGGACGCGCTGAGGGGCTCCTCACCAGGAGAAGCCCCTCGGCACGCCGACGGCGCGTACCCGCTCAGCCATTGAGCGAATAGGAATGCCGGCCCGTCGCCTCGTCGATCTCGGCGTGGGCCTTCTGCAGCATCTGCGACGCGAGATCCATGAGCGCGCGAGCACCCGCGATCTCTTCCCCGACCCTCAGCTGCTCCGGGTCGGAGGGGTGACGCAGGGCGTAGCCCCGCGCCTTGATCTCGGAGCCGTCCCCGAGTCTGACCAGGGCCGCCGCACTGGTGCGGTGGCCCTCCTCGGTGAATTCGAGCTCCACATGCCACCCGACGAGCGTGGCCATGGTGCATCACCTCCAGGGGGTCACCCTTCCCTCCAGGGTGCGCCCGCGGCAGGGGCGGCGCGAGCCGGGAGCCCCCGGCTCCCGGCCGTCAGCCGGCGGTCAGGGTCGCCGCCACCGTCCGGAACCACGCTCCGTACGAGAACGGCTCGGGCGGGTTGACCTCCATGCCGAGCTCAGCGGCGGCCAGGGCGTAGTCGCCCTCGTCCAGCGGGAGGGCGATCAGTTCGTGCAGCTCACCGACGAGGCGGGCGACGATCTGCGGGTCGGTGGTGGCGGCGTAGTCCGCGACCGCCGCCTCGTGGTCGGGGAACTCGTCGACGATGTCCTGCGAGAACCAGCCGCCCAGCAGCTGCGCCGTCTCCGGGAACCGCGCGTGCCACTCCCAGTGCGTCTGCGGGTTCGCCGGGGGCGGCACCTCGCCGTCCTCGATGCTCTGCTTGAGGTGGTCGGCGAGCACGAACAGCCAGTCGCCGATCGCGGCCTGCGGGATCCCGACGTCGGGGACGGCGTAGAACTCGCCGAGGTCGATCCGCAGGCGCCCCGGAGGGTTGCGGCCGTACTCGCGCAGCTGGCGCTCCGCCTCCGCGATGGCCCAGGGGCGGGTGTGCCAGGTGTGGCGCAGGTAGGCGTCCAGCGCACGGCTGCGCTGCTCCGCCGTGTCGTCGGCGGGCTGGCCGAGGTAGGCGCGCAGCACCTGGTCGAGCTCGCCGTAGCGCCGGTCGTGTTCGAGGGGCTTCATGGACACGGTCGGTCGCCTCTACGGGTAGAACGGGACGGTCGTCAGGACGACGAATCCGTACGGGCTGGCGGGCTCACGGCGCAGGACGACGCGGGCGGCGCGGACGTCGACGGGCCCCTGGCCGACGAGCAGCATCGCCTCCAGCTGCACCCGGCCGACGGGCTCCTCACGGGACGGCCAGGCGGCCTCAAGGGTGAGGCGGGCCCGCGTCCCCTGGGCGAGCCAGCGGTGGATGACCTGCTCGTTGGCGGTCACCACCTGCTGGGTGGCCCACTGCGCGGTCTCCCGGTCGGGGTAGGTGGAGGATCGGGTCAGCATCGGATCATTGTCTCAATTCGCGTTGAACGACCAGAAGACGCCGACCTCGTCCGCCGACACCGCGATCAGGCCGAGGTCCATCATGTAGTCGGTGAAGGGATGCCCGCCTTCCAGGTCCCGCGCCAGGAAGTCGGGCGCGTCGGAGCCGCGGGCGAGGTCGGATGAGGTCCAGAACGCCGCATCGGGGCCGAACCGGTCCAGCAGGGTCCGGGCGTCCGCGAGCACCGCGTCCCGGTCCTCCCGGGACCGGACCGGCGAGCCCTCGAAGAACCACTCCTGCGCGAGCGAGGCGAGCAGCTCGACGGCGGCGCCGGCCGTGATCGGCCGGAGCCCGGCGCGCAGGTCCTCGGCGGCCGTCGCACGGAACGGGTAGGAGGGGAAGCCGACCTCCCGTCCCTCCTTGAACGTCTCCGGATCCAGGGCGGACCAGCCCCGTGGATCGGCGACCGACCGCTCCATGACGGCGCGGACGTCCTCGGCCCAGTCCTCGTGCGACCGGGGGCCGCTCCTGGCGAAGGTGAAGACGTCCTCCAGGAGCCGCAGCAGCGCGGCGTCCCAGGGGGCGGCCTCGGTGGATCGGGTCGGCACGGATTGATCCTCCCAGGGCTCAGATGTCGCCGAATGCCCAGAACAGCCCGACTTCGGTGTCGGAGACGATGACCAGGCCGCAGTCCTCCCCGTAAAAGGTCATCGGCGTCCAGCCCATGGGTTTCCCCCCGAAGTCCAGCTTGCCCGTGCGCCTGGCTTGGCCGAGGTTGCTGTGACAGGTGAATGTGTCCCCGTAGCGGCCGAGAATGGTGCGAGCCATTTCCTGCAGCTCGTCGAAGCTCTCACTGAACCTTTCCAGGTTCCGCAGGGTGCAGCCGTCGTCGGTGAGTGCGAGCAGGAGATTCTCGGCGCTCGCACGGTCAATCTCGTACAGCCGTTCCCCGACGTCGGCCGGGGTGAGCGGGCGGGCCGGATCGTCCCTAAAGGCCGGGCGGCAGAACGGGACGGCGGGGTGCTCCGCAGTGCGTTCGTGCGCGATCGGGTCGAGCCCCGCCCAGCCGCGCGGGTCGGGGACGGCCCGTTCCATGACGGCGAGCACGTCGGCCTGCCAGTCCTCGTGCTTGCGCGGACCGGTGGCGATGAACGCGAACCCGTCCTCGTACAGGTGCTGTACCGCCGACTCCCAGGACGCCTGGTCGATGGACATCTTCGAAGAGCCTTTCTCACTTGCCGGGCATGGACGTCATGACGGTGAACGGAGGATTGCGGCTGCTGTCGTACTTGAGCCTCGTCTCGATGCCCGTCACATCCTGCGCCTCGGCTTTGATGCCGCCCGTCTTGTATCCGGACAGCGGATCGGCCGGATTTGTCGGCTGCTTGCTCACACTGCGGCCGCTGACCTCGCCATTGGGCGCCGTCGACGTGAAGGGCTCCACATCCCCCTCGGGCGGTGGCGGCGGACCCTTGATCCAAGCCTCGATCGCTGCGGCGTTCTGGTTGAGGTTGTACTGGGTGAGTTCCTGCGCCCGCTGGTAGTCCGGGAAGGCCGAGGAGGCGCTCGGCTTCGGCTTGCCGTACGGCCAGGCCTGGGTCGGGCCGTTCTGTTGCTGGTCGCGCAGGCGCTGCGCCAGCTGCTCGTCCGTCTTGCCCACGTGCTTGTCCAGTGTGTGGCCGTCGTTCATGTACTCGTTGGCCGCCAGGTCCAGCGTGTACTTGCCGGTGGCCGAGTCGATCTTCAGCCAGGTCTGCGAGGTGCTCTTGAAGTCTTCCAGGGAGCGGGAGCCGAAGCCGTGGGCGCGGGCGACGCCGGCCTCGAACTTCGGGGCGCTCCGGTGCGCTTCGTCCAGGACGTCCTGGAGCGCGTTCATGCGCGTGGTGAGGCCGTCCACGATGCCGGTGTACTTGTCCACGATCCGGTTCAGCTTGGCCTTGTCCAGCTTCATGACCGTGTTGACGTCGAACTTCAGCAGGAGCCCGGTGACCCCGCCGACCCCGCTGGCCACACTGGTGACCGCGCCGACGATGCTCTTGACGCTGGGCTTCTCCTTGGCCTTCTCCAAGTCCTCGATGATGCTCATGGCGGCCTGCTTCATGGCCCGCTTGAGCTCTTCGAAGACGTCGTGGTTCAGCTCGACGGCGGCTTCCGCGTACTCGCGCAGACAGTCGCTGATCTTGATCGCCACGTCGTTCAGGACGGTCATCACCGGCTGACTGCCCGTGGCCGCCGTCGCCCCGTACGGACCCGTGGTGTGCGCCCACTGGAGGCCGTGCCGGGTCTGACCCCATGCCGTCGCGCCCCACAGCGCGCTGCAGAACGTCCGCATGGCGGCTTCCCAGTCGGCCTTCTGGTGGTTGGTGATGGTGCCGATGATTATGACCCCGGACACCGCTCGCCACCCCCGTGCGTTCGTCGCGCCGCTCGTCTCCACCCTGCTCACGCTGCCGCTCGCGGCCGTCGCGTTCTTCTTCGTCGGGCTGTCGCCGATGGCCTGCGACTCCTGCGGTGACGCGGCGAGCGACCGGTTCGACGCCTCGTACGGCACCGCCTTCGGCGCCTTCGGCTTCGGACTGCTGGTGGTACTGGCCGTGTTGGCCGCCGCGTGGGGATTGCCCTGGCAGCGGCGGCACGCCGCCGCCAGGGTGTGGCTGGCCGTCATCGCCCCGGCCGGCGTCGTCCTCGACTTCGTCGTCTTCAACGGCCTCGTCGACTGGCCGTAGAGCGGATCAGGCGCCCCGCAGCCAGCCCGCGACCTCGGTCGCCCAGTACGTGAGGATCGTGTCGGCGCCCGCCCGCTTGATGCCCAGCAGGGTCTCCAGGATGGCCCTGTCCCGCTCGATCCAGCCCTTCTCCGCCGCCGCCTCGATCATCGCGAACTCGCCGCTGATCTGGTACGCCGCCACCGGGACGTCCACCGCCTGCGCGACCCGGTACAGGATGTCGAGGTAGGGGCCGGCCGGCTTGACCATGACCATGTCCGCGCCCTCCTCCAGGTCGAGCGCCAGCTCCCGCAGGGACTCCCGGGCGTTCGCCGGGTCCTGCTGGTAGGTCTTGCGGTCGCCCTGGAGCGTGGAGGCGACGGCCTCACGGAAGGGCCCGTAGAAGGCCGACGAGTACTTGGCCGTGTACGCCAGGATGGACACGTCCTCGTGCCCGGTCTCGTCCAACGCGTCGCGGATGACGCCGACCTGGCCGTCCATCATCCCGCTCGGGCCCACCACGTGCACACCCGCGTCGGCCTGGACCTGCGCCATCTCGGCGTACCGCTCCAGCGTCGCGTCGTTGTCCACGCGCCCGTGCTCGTCCAGCACGCCGCAGTGCCCGTGGTCGGTGTACTCGTCCAGACACAGGTCGGACATGATCACCAGATCATCCCCGACCTCGGCCTTCACATCACGGATCGCGACCTGCAGGATCCCGTCCGGCTCGGTGCCCGCCGTGCCCAGCGCGTCCTTGTTCTCGTCGGCCGGGACACCGAACAGCATGATCGCCGAGACCCCCGCCTCGACCGCCTCCACGGCGGCCTTCCGCAGCGTGTCCCGGGTGTGCTGGACGACGCCGGGCATCGCCGAGATCGCCAGGGGCTCGCTGATGCCCTCCCGTACGAACGCGGGGAGGATCAGGTCCGAGGGGTGCAGCCGGTTCTCCGCGACCATCCGCCGCATCGCCGGGGTGGTGCGCAGCCGGCGGGGCCGCGAGCCGGGGAAGGATCCGTACGTGCTCATCTTCTAGTCGCCTCTTCGCGCATCGAGAACAGTCCGAACCAGCGTAGGGCCCGCCCCCCGGCACACGGCCCGGGCCTCACCCGGACCCGCCCCCGGCCCGGGGACGGTTTCGGCCCGCCCCCGGCCCCGGCGGGCCACCGACGAGGGCGGGGCCCGGCGCACCCGCGCCGGACCCCGCCCTCGTACTGCTCGGCCCGCTCGGCCCACCGCTAGGTGGTCCGGCGCCTGCGCGCCCCCGGCCGCCGCTCACTCGGCCGGAACACCGTCTCGCCGGCCTGCTTGGCCGCCTCACGGCGCGCGGCCCCGTACTCGGCGAGCGCCTCCGCCAGCTTGCCGACGCTCGGCTCCGGCGAGAGCACGTCCACCCGCAGGCCGTGCTCCTCCGCCGTCTTGGCCGTCGCCGGCCCGATGCACGCGATGACGGTCACGTTGTGCGGCTTCCCGGCGATCCCGACGAGGTTGCGCACGGTGCTCGACGAGGTGAAGAGCACGGCGTCGAAGCCGCCGCCCTTGATCGCCTCACGCGTGTCCGCAGGCGGCGGCGACGCCCGCACGGTCCGGTAGGCCGTGACGTCGTCGACCTCCCACCCGAGCTCGATCAGCCCGGCGACCAGCGTCTCCGTCGCGATGTCCGCCCGCGGCAGGAACACCCGGTCGATCGGGTCGAAGACCGGGTCGTAGGGCGGCCAGTCCTCCAGCAGCCCGGCCGCGGACTGCTCCCCGCTCGGCACCAGGTCCGGCTTCACACCGAACTCGACGAGCGCGGCCGCGGTCTGCTCGCCCACCGCCGCGACCTTGATGCCCGCGAAGGCCCGCGCGTCGAGCCCGTACTCCTCGAACTTCTCCCGCACCGCCTTCACGGCGTTGACCGAGGTGAACGCGATCCACTCGTAGCGGCCCGTCACCAGGCCCTTCACGGCCCGCTCCATCTGCTGCGGGGTCCGCGGCGGCTCCACGGCGATGGTCGGCACCTCGTGCGGCACCGCGCCGTACGAACGCAGCTGGTCGGAGAGCGAGGCGGCCTGCTCCTTGGTGCGCGGTACGAGCACCCGCCAGCCGAACAGCGGCTTCGACTCGAACCAGGCCATCTCCTCGCGCCGCGCGGCGGCGCTGTGCTCCCCGACCACGGCTATGACCGGCCGGGCCCCCTCGGGCGAGGGGAGCACCTTGCCCTGCTTGAACACCTGGGCGATGGTGCCCAGCGTCGCGGACCAGGTCCGCTGCCGCGTGGTCGTACCGGCGACGGTCACGGTCAGCGGGGTGTCGGGCTTGCGCCCGGCGCCGACCAGCTCGGCGGCCGCCGCCGGGACCGTCTCCAGGGTCGCGGAGACGACGAGGATGCCGTCGCTCGCCCCGACCTCGGTCCAGCAGCGCGCCGACGCGGTCCGCGCGTCCACGAACCGCACGTCCGCGCCCTGCTTGTCGCGCAGCGGCACCCCCGCGTAGGCGGGCACGCCGACGGCGGTCGCGACGCCCGGCACCACCTCGAAGGGGATCCCCTCGGTGGCGCAGACGAGCATCTCCTCGGCCGCGTTCCCGTCGAGCCCGGGGTCACCGGTGACGGCACGGACGACCCGCCTGCCGGAGCGGGCGGCCTCCATGACAAGATTGGCCGCGTCCCGGATCACCGGGACACCGGCGGCTGCTGACATCTCGTCAGCGATCGTCAGCTGCGGCGTGTCGACACCCGCACGCGCATGCGTCCGTACGACGTCGAGCACCTCGGGCTCCGCGATCAGTACGTCCGCGGCGGCGAGCGCCTCGACGGCGCGCAGCGTCAGCAGACCCGGGTCGCCTGGGCCGGCACCGAGGAAGGTGACGTGTCCGTGGGCGGCGACGACCGGAAAAGCGGAGGTGGTCGGACTTGAGGGGTTCAAAGCGATCGCTCCCCCATAAGACCGGCCGCGCCCTTGGCCAGCATCTCGTCCGCGAGTTCGCGGCCGAGCGCCATGGCCTCGTCATACGACTGGGGCACGGGTCCGGTGGTGGACAGCTGCACCAGCGTCGTGCCGTCGAGCGTTCCGACGACGCCGCGCAGGCGCATTTCATTGACAATCTGCCCGTCGGCCAGCAGGTCGGCGAACGCGCCCACGGGTGCGCTGCAGCCGGCCTCCAGGGCGGCGAGCAGGGAACGCTCCGCGGTCACGGCGGCCCGCGTGTACGGGTCGTCGAGCTCGCCGAGCACGGCGATGAGGTCGGCGTCGGAAGCCAGGCACTCCACGGCCAGGGCTCCCTGGCCGGGGGCCGGCAGGACGCTGTCGACCGCCAGCAGGTCGGTCGCCTCGCCACCGCGCCCCATCCGGTTCAGTCCGGCCGCCGCCAGGACGACGGCGTCGAGCTCGCCGTCCCGCACGAAGCCGATCCGGGTGTCGACGTTGCCGCGGATGGGCACGGTCTCGATCCGCTTGCCGAGGGACAGCGCCAGGTGGTTGAGCTGGGCCGTCCGCCGCGGCGAACCGGTACCGATGCGGGCCCCGTCCGGCAGCTGCTCGAAGGTCAGGCCGTCCCGTGCGACGAGCGCGTCCCGGGCGTCCTCGCGCCGCGGCATGGCCGCGATCACGAGGTCGTCGGGCTGCGTGGTCGGCAGGTCCTTCAGCGAGTGCACGGCGAAGTCGACCTCGCCGCGCAGCAGCGCGTCGCGCAGGGCCGTGACGAAGACGCCCGTGCCGCCGATCTGCGCGAGGTGCTCCCGCGAGACGTCGCCGTAGGTCGTGATCTCCACGAGCTCGACGGGCCGGCCGGTGACCGCCCGTACCGCCTCGGCGACATGGCCTGACTGGGACATGGCCAGCTTGCTGCGTCGCGTGCCGAGCCGGAGGGGCTCGTCGAGACGTGGATTCATGATGCCCGTCCTGAGTCGTCGTTCTTGTCGGCCTCGTCCGCCCGGCTGACGGAGGCCACCGTCTGCGGGTCGAGATCGAAGAGTTCGCGCAGCGCCTCGGCGTACCCGGCGCCGCCGGGTTCGCTCGCGAGCTGTTTGACGCGCACGGTCGGCGCGTGGAGCAGTTTGTCGACGACGCGGCGCACGGTCTGGGTGACCTCGGCCCGCTGCCGTTCGTCGAGATCGGGCACCCGCCCGTCGAGCCGGGCCACTTCCATGGCGACGACCTCGGCCGCCATGGCCCGCAGCGCGACGACGGTGGGCGTGATGTGCGCGGCCCGCTGCGCCGCCCCGAAGGCGGACACCTCCGCGGTGACTATCGCTCGCACCGCGTCGACGTCGGCCGCCATCGGGGCGTCGGCGGACGCCTCCGCGAGCGACTCGATGTCCACGAGCCGGACACCGGGGATCCGGTGCACGGCCGCGTCGATGTCCCGCGGCATCGCCAGGTCCAGCAGCGCCAGCCGCGCGGACCCGCCTTCGGCGTGGGTGCGGGTGCTGCGCCGGGGCTGCCGGTGCGCGGCGGCCTCGCCCTGGTCGGCCCAGGTCCCGTGCAGTTCGAGTGAGGTGGCGTCGACCCCGGTCAGCGCGGCCCGCCCGTCGGCGCCCACGGGGCAGCCGTCGGCCTCCACCGCGGCCGCGATGGTCCGCGCGGCGCCGGCGTCCGCCAGTCTGCCGCCGTCCCGCGCGGCGGCCACCAGCCTGGCCACGACCTCCGGGTCGACCCCTGCGGCCGCCGCCGAGGCGGGTCCGGCCGCGGCGGGTCCCTGCGGCACGGCCGCGAGCCCCGCGCCGGGGGAAACCGCGGCCGGCCCGCCCGGCGCGAGGCCGTCCGCGGAGTCCCGGGACACAGCGGCGAGCACGTCGTCAGCGGTCAGCACCAGTCCGGTGGCGCCGGTACAGGAGACGACCACGTCGACTCGTGCCAGTTCCTCGGCGACCGCCGACATCGCGACGGCCGACGCCCGCACTCCCGTGCCTGAGGCAACCAGAATCCCGGCGAGCCGCTCGGCCCGCTCCGCGGTCCGGTTCGCGACCACGACCTCGGCGACGCCGACCCGCGCCAGCGTCGCGGCCGCCAGCGAGGACATCGACCCGGCGCCGATCACCAGCGCCCGCTTGCCGGCCGCCCATGCGGCCACCGGCTCGCGCCCGGCCGTCAGCTGCTCCAGCCCGAACGTCACCAGCGACTGGCCCGCGCGGTCGATCCCCGTCTCGGAGTGCGCCCGCTTGCCGACCCGCAGGGCCTGCTGGAACAGGTCGTTGATCAGCCGTCCGGCGGTGTGCTGCTCCTGTCCCAGTGCCAGCGCGTCCTTGATCTGTCCGAGGATCTGGCCCTCGCCCACGACCATCGAGTCCAGCCCGCACGCCACCGAGAAGAGGTGGTGCACCGCGCGGTCCTCGTAGTGCACGTACAGATAAGGAGTGAGCTCCTCCAGCGCGACTGCGCTGTGCTGTGCGAGCAGCGTGGACAGCTCGGCGACACCGGCGTGGAACTTGTCCACGTCCGCGTACAGCTCGATCCGGTTGCACGTGGCGAGCACCGCCGCCTCCGACGCCGGCTCGGCGGCGAGGGTGTCGTGCAGCAGCTTCAGCTTGGCGTCCACCGACAGCGAGGCGCGCTCCAGCACGCTCACCGGTGCGCTGCGGTGGCTCAGCCCTACGACGAGCAGGCTCATGCCGGCATCACCGCCGGCACGTCACCGTCGGGGTTGCCCTTGCGCGCGACGGCGGTGGCGCGGCCGGCCGGCGGGACCACGGCCGCGGCCGGGGCGGCGCCGCCCGCGGAGGAACCCCCCGAGGCGGCCGAGGCGGCGGCTTCCTCGCCGGCCTTGCGCTGCTCGTGGAACGCCAGGATCTGAAGTTCGATCGACAGGTCGACCTTGCGCACGTCCACGCCGTCGGGCACGGAGAGCACGGTGGGGGCGAAGTTCAGGATGGAGGTGACGCCGGCCGCGATCAGCCGCTCGCTGACCTGCTGCGCAGCGCCGGCCGGGGTCGCGATGACCCCGATCGAGACGCCGTTGTCCTCGATGATCTTTTCGAGGTCGTCGGTGTGCTGGACGGGAATCCCCGCCACGGGCTTGCCCGCCATCGCGGGGTCGGCGTCGATCAGCGCGGCCACGCGGAAGCCGCGGGAGGCGAAACCGCCGTAATTGGCCAGTGCGGCGCCGAGGTTGCCGATGCCGACGATGACGACCGGCCAGTCCTGGGTCAGTCCGAGCTCGCGGGAGATCTGGTAGACGAGGTACTCGACGTCGTAGCCGACGCCGCGGGTTCCGTAGGAGCCGAGGTAGGAGAAGTCCTTGCGCAGCTTCGCGGAGTTCACTCCGGCGGCGGCCGCGAGTTCCTCGGAGGACACCGTGGGCACCGATCGCTCGGAGAGCGCGGTGAGGGCACGCAAGTACAGCGGAAGCCGCGCGACAGTGGCCTCGGGAATACCTCGGCTGCGGGTCGCCGGTCGGTGAGTTCGGCCAGTTGCCACGATGCTCCTGCGGGATGAGCGGGGCTGCAGGCGGCCACTTGTCCCAGGGCCGCCCCGTCGACAGCAGGCTATGCCTTTGTGAACGCGTGCACAAAGATTGTGTCCGTTTTGTCCGCGCAAAGTGACCGGGGTCACGCAACTCCGGCACGCCGGGCCGGAACCACCGCCGCGCCGAACCCGTTCAAATCCCGAAGGGGGCAAAACCGTGCACACTCCTCACAGATACGCCCCCGAGACCGCACAAACCACCCATGGCGGTAACCGGGCGGCGTATCAACCCTCCAGCGCCCGCCGCAGCCGGTCCGCGTCCACCCGCCAGAAGGTGTGCTGCTCGCCGTCGACCAGCACCACCGGAATCTGCTCCCAGTGCCGGCGGTAGAGGTCCTCGTCCTGCGAGATGTCCTTCTTCTCCCACTGCGCGCCGGTCTGCGCGCAGACCTTCTCGATGACCTCCTGGGCGTCGTCGCACAGGTGGCACCCCGGCTTCCCGATGAGCGTCACCATCCGCTCGGCGGGACGCTTCTTCTCCTTGCGGCGCAACAAAGGGCTCATGTACTCATTCTCCCGCGTCCGCCCGGCGCCACCGCCCGCCCGGGCCGCGTGCGGCGGCGCAGCCCCTGAAGAGTTCACGCCTCCGTTTCCCATCGGTTCGGGAACTCCCGAACACAGTGGCTATGCTCGCGTCATGGCCGCTCTGGGATGGCTCACCCCCCGTAGGCGCTCCGCCACCGCGCGGAGCGTGCTGGCTGGCGAGGCCTCGGCCGAGGCCGCCCGCAAGACCGCTCAGGCCGGAGCGCCGCTCGTCATCGACGCGGCGCCCGGTGCTGCCGCCCCGGAGTCCGAGGAGCTCGCGCGGCTCGCCGAGGAACTGCCGGAGCCGGAGTTCCCGGTCGCCGGAGACGACCTCGCCGCCGCCTTCTTCGACCTCGACAACACGGTCATGCAGGGCGCCGCGATCTTCCACTTCGGCCGCGGCCTCTACAAGCGCGAGTTCTTCCGCCGCCGCGAGCTCGCCCGCTTCGCCTGGCAGCAGGCCTGGTTCCGGCTGGCCGGCGTCGAGGACCCCGAGCACATGCAGGACGCGCGAGACAGCGCCCTGTCCATCGTCAAGGGCCACAAGGTCTCCGAGCTGATGGCCATCGGCGAGGAGATCTACGACGAGTACATGGCCGAGCGGATCTGGCCGGGCACCCGCGCCCTGGCCCAGGCCCACCTCGACGCCGGCCAGAAGGTGTGGCTGGTCACCGCCGCCCCCGTGGAGACGGCCACGATCATCGCCCGCAGGCTCGGCCTGACCGGGGCGCTGGGCACCGTCGCCGAATCCGTCGACGGGATCTACACCGGCCGCCTGGTCGGCGAACCGCTGCACGGCCCCGCCAAGGCGGAGGCGGTCCGCGCCCTGGCCGCCGCCGAGGGCCTGGACCTGGACCGCTGCGCCGCCTACAGCGATTCGCACAACGACATCCCGATGCTGTCGCTGGTCGGACATCCGTACGCGATCAATCCCGACACAAAACTGCGCAAGCATGCCCGGACCAATGACTGGCGGCTGCGCGACTATCGCACCGGCCGCAAGGCCGTGAAGGTCGGCGTCCCGGCCGCCGCCGGCGTCGGCGCGATCGCGGGCGGCGCGGCCGCCGCCATCGCCCTGCACCGCCGCCGCAAGTAACGCGAGCCGCCCCCGCACCGCCGCCCGCCCGGGCTCATGCGCGCTCCCGGGCCGCCGCACGCCCGCCGCCGCCTGCCCGCCCACCTCTACCCGTGCCCGCCGCGCACCACGCCGGCCCGCCCGACTCGGTCCGGAGCCCACCGGAAGCTTCCATTCCGCGCATGCAAGTGATCAGGAATCGATCACCAACTGCGACCGAATATGCCTTGGACACGCAACAGAAGTGTCGGAACCGGTGATTTAGGCAACTGGGTGTAGCGCTGCCTGTACGAAGCGTTATTCTCCTCAAATGCATGCCACCGGCCATCTGTCGCCACGACGGGGTGAACGGTCCCGCACTGCACGTGATGGAAGCTCTGCCTCTGGGAGTCCCGTGTACCCACCTGTCGGGGTTGACGCCTCGGGCCTGGCTACGCTGCGCGCAACGGTCCTCGACCACCTGCGCGGCTTCGTCCCCACCGCGTACGCCGTCCCCGCCCTCGCCGTTGCCGGCCTCGGTCCGGCCGGCCCTTGCTATGCCCTGACCGACGGCGGAGCGACGGTCGGCAGACGAGGCCGCGCCACCGCAGGCTCGAACGGCGCAGCCGGTACGAACACACAGGCCACCCCCCGCCGCCCCACCGCGGACAGCGACCAGGCCCGCATGATGGACCTGGTCGAACGCGCCCAGGCCGGCGAGGCCGAGGCCTTCGGCCGCCTCTACGACCAGTACAGCGACACGGTCTACCGCTACATCTACTACCGCGTCGGCGGCAAGGCGACCGCGGAGGACCTCACCAGCGAGACGTTCCTGCGCGCGCTGCGCCGCATCTCCACCTTCACCTGGCAGGGGCGCGACTTCGGCGCCTGGCTCGTGACGATCGCCCGCAACCTGGTGGCGGACCACTTCAAGTCCAGCCGCTTCCGGCTGGAAGTGACCACCGGCGAGATGCTCGACGCCAACGAGGTCGAGCGCAGCCCCGAGGACTCCGTCCTGGAGTCCCTCTCCAACGCGGCCCTGCTGGAGGCCGTACGCAAACTCAACCCGCAGCAGCAGGAGTGCGTGACCCTGCGCTTCCTGCAGGGCCTGTCCGTCGCCGAGACGGCCCGCGTGATGGGGAAGAACGAGGGCGCCATCAAGACGCTCCAGTACCGGGCGGTCCGCACCCTGGCCCGCCTGCTCCCGGACGACGCCCGCTGACCCCTCCACACCCCCCAGACACCCCGTCCAGAACGACACGACCTCACATACACCCGGTGACCCCTCGATGACGCTGTGGTCCGATCATCCTTCGTCCGTAACCCAAGTGCCGCGACGCTCGTTGTGCGGAATGCAGGCTCCCTTTGGACACGCCCTACCCGAAGCCGCTCACTCGAAAGTGTGGATGTGCTCAAGGAAGGCAACCTTCCGGACACCTAGGGGAGTCGATCGTCATGACGAGAGGAGGTGCCGCCAGTGATCGCGAACGTGACTCCGCACCGGCGGGCGAACGCCTTCGCCCAGGCCCTGGAGGATCGGACCCAGTCCAATCTTTCGGAACCGGACCCGGCGGCCGAGCAGTCCGAGGCACCTGCCGAACCTGCTGACCACGACCGGTTGTTGGCCCTGGCGAGCGTGCTCGGCGAAAGAATGCCGCGCCCGGTGCTGGACCCGGACGTCAAAGTGGTGCAACGGGCCCAGCTCGTTGCCGCCATGGAGGCCATGGTGCTGGAGCAGAGGGCGGGGGGCGGTGCGGCCTCGGACCCTCAAGTGCCCGAACAGCGGACCGGCCGCGGCGCCCACCGGGCGACCCCGCTCCGGAAATTGCGTCCCCGCTCCCGCTGGTCCAAGGGCATCGCAGCGGGCGGCCTCACCGTGGGTGTGGCCGCGGGGGCCTTCAGCGGCGTGGCCGCTGCCAGTACCGACGCCCTGCCCGGTGACCACCTCTACCCCGTGAAACGGGGCATGGAGGACCTGAAGCTCGGCATGGCCGAGGACGATTCGGACCGGGGCGAGCTCTACCTCGACCAGGCCTCGAACCGCCTGTCCGAGGCCCGCCGGCTGATGGAGCGCGGCCGGACCGGCGTACTGGACCATGAGTCCCTGGGCGCGATCCGCCGCGCACTGGCGGGAATGAAGCACGACGCGGAGGAGGGCCACCGCCTCCTCCAGGCAGCCTATGAACGGGACGGCTCGCTCGGCCCGATCCAGACGCTGTCCTCGTTCTCCCTCTCCCACCGCGACGCGTGGGGCCGGCTCCGGGAGAAGCTCCCGGCGCAGCTCACCGACGTGGGCGGCGAGGTGGAGTCGGTCTTCCGGGCCATAGACGAAGACGTGGCGCCGCTCCAGGGCCTGCTCCCCAAGCCCCCGGAGCAGACCCGTGGCTCCGGCTCCCCCGGCTCCTCCGCCAAGCCGGGTACCCCCAGCGGCAAGCAGCAGCCCCCGCCCAGCCACGGCACGCCGTCGGGCAGCAGCCCCGCCCCGTCCCCGTCGGGCAGCGTCCAGCCCCCCGGCGACGGGCGGCCTGCTGGGCGGTACGGGCGACCTGCTGCACCCGCCGGCCGGGCAGTCGGCTCCGCCCTCCACGGGCACCCCGGAGCAGGCCAAGCCGGACATCACCCTCCCGCCCCTGCTCCCGGGCATCCTCCCGGGCCTGGGCATCAACGCGGAGGACGCCGAGTAGCGGCCGGGCCACACGCGCAAGGGCGGCGGAGGTGCACACGCAGCTCCGCCGCCCTTCCGTGCCCGCGGACGCTCCGGGCGTCCGGCCGTACCCGGTCCGGCCGTACCCGGTCCGCGCCCGGTCGGGTCAGAAGAACACCGACCGCCGCTGCACCAGCAGTTTGTACAGCGTGTGCTGGATCTGCTCCCGCACCTCGTCCGTCAGGTTGAACATCAACATCGGGTCCTCCGCCGCCTCCGCGGCGTACCCCGACGTCTGGATCGGCTCGCCGAACTGGATCGTCCACTTCGTCGGCAACGGCACCGCCCCCAGCGGCCCCAGCCACGGGAACGTGGGCGTGATCGGGAAGTAGGGCACCCCCAGCAGCCTCGCCAGCGTCTTCGCGTTGCCGACCATCGGGTAGATCTCCTCCGCCCCCACGATCGAGCACGGCACGATCGGCGTCCCCGCCCGCAGCGCGGTGGAGACGAACCCGCCCCGCCCGAAGCGCTGGAGCTTGTACCGCTCCCCGAACGGCTTCCCTATCCCCTTGAAGCCCTCCGGCATCACCCCGACCAGCTCCCCGGCCTCCAGCAGCCGCTGTGCGTCCTCCGCGCACGCCAGGGTGTGCCCGGCCTTGCGGGCCAGCTCGTTGACCACCGGCAGCATGAACACCAGGTCCGCCGCGAGCAGCCGCAGGTGCCGCTGCGCCGGATGGTGGTCGTGGACGGCGACCTGGAGCATCAGGCCGTCCAGCGGCAGCGTCCCCGAGTGGTTCGCCACGATCAGCGCGCCGCCCTCGGCCGGGACGTTCTCGATGCCCTTCACCTCGACCCGGAAGTACTTGTCGAAGAGCGGCCGCATGAGGGACATCAGGACCTGGTCCGTCAGTTCCTTGTCGTAGCCGAAGTCGTCGACCTCGTACTCCCCGGTGATCCGCCGTCGCAGGAAGGCCAGCCCGCCCGCGATCCGCCGGTCCCAGCCCTCGCCCCCGGGCCCCGGGGACGCGGTGGAAACGGACGCGGCGGGCGCGGCGGGCTGCGGCACCGGCTCCGGGGCGGACACCGCCCGCACCCTGCGCGGCCGCCTGCGCGGCCGGTCCTCGTCGAACGGAATGACCTTGGCGTCCGCCACTATCGCTTCGCTCCCTCGTCCGCCACGACGTCCCCGACGTCCCCGACGTCGCCGTCCACGCCGTCCACGCCGTCCACGCCGTCCACGCCGTCCACGCCGTCCACCTTCAGCATGCCCGCCACCCGGTCCACGGCCCGCCCCACCCGCTCGGGCGGCAGCAATCCGCTCCCCCGGCTCCGCGCGAAGTCCGCGAAGGCCTCGGCGGTCGTGTACGCCGGCTCGAAGCCGAGGACCTCACGCATCTGCGAAGTCTCCACGACCCGGCCGTGTGTGAGAAGCCTTATCTGCTCCGGCGAGAAGTCGCTCACTCCCACGGCCCGCAGCGCCGACCCCACCCAGGTGACGGCGGGCAGCGGCAGGGGCAGCGTCGGCCGCCCCAGCCGCCGCGAGCACTGCGACAGCAGCAGGACGCCGTCACCCGCGATGTTGAAGGTCCCGCTGTTCAGCGTCCCGCGCCGGGGCTCCCGCGCGGCCAGCCGCAGCACGTCCAGCACGTCGTCCTCGTGCACGAACTGCAGCCGCGGGTCGTAGCCCAGCACGGTCGGCATCACCGGAATGGAGAAGTACTCGGCCAGCGCCGAGTCCGCGAAGGGGCCCAGGATGTTCGCGAAGCGCAGCACGCACACCGCGACGTCCGGCCGCCTGCGCGCGAAACCGCGTACGTAGCCCTCGACCTCAGCGGCGTCCTTGGCGAAACCGCCGGCCGGCAGCGACTTCGGCTGCGTGGTCTCGGTGAAGACGGCCGGGTCCCGGGAAGTGCCCCCGTACACACTCGTACTGGACTTCACCACGAGCCGCCGTATCGTCGGCGACTTCTGGCAGGCCCCGAGGAGCTGCATCGTCCCGATGACGTTCGTTTCCTTGACGGTGCTGTGCGCACCGCCCGTTCCCGCCGCGCCGCCGGTGACCGCCAAATGGACCACCGTGTCCACGGCGTGCTCGGCCAGGACACGGGCGATCGCCGACTGCCTGATGTCCGTACGGACGAACTCGGCCGAGCCGAGCCGGTGCGGCGGTGTCACCGCATCGACCGCGATGACACGCTCGACCTCCGGGTCACGCTGGATCCGGCGCACGAAGCGGCCGCCCAGCTGCCGGGCAGCCCCGGTGACGAGTACGACCTTCCCCACGAGTTCAGCGCCTCCCTCGAAGAAGTCCCCCGGCTGCACCGCAGCCCCTCCACCAGGATGGTGGAGGGGCTGCGGGAAACACGTACAGCTGCCGTCTACTTCTTGTTACGGCGCTGGACGCGGGTGCGCTTGAGCAGCTTGCGGTGCTTCTTCTTGGCCATCCGCTTGCGCCGCTTCTTGATAACAGAGCCCACGACTACCCTCGCTCACTTCTCTTCACTGGTGCGGGGCGTCTGGGCCCACACGACCTACGTCGGCCTAGCCTACCCGTCCTGGCTCCGAGCTTGTAATCCGAGCCCTCCGGACCGGTCGGGAGGGGCCGTGGGGTCTCAGTCTCAGGCCGACTCCACCCCCACGTAGGACTCTCGGAGGTACTCGTGAACCGCGTTCTCGGGGACCCGGAAGGACCGGCCCACCCGGATCGCGGGCAGATGACCGTTGTGCACCAGCCGGTACACGGTCATCTTCGACACTCGCATCACCGAGGCGACCTCCGCCACGGTCAGGAACTGAACCTCACTGAGAGGCCTCTCGCCAGCAGCCATGACACACCTTGACCTTCCGCGCATGACGGGCACCGGCTTCCCCTCCGGTTACTCCTCGTCGTCGCACGCTCACTCCCCAGAGTAGGGGCGCGTGATACGAGTGGGGAAGAGGAGCTACGGCCACTCCTGCCGCAGCGGCAGACCCGCCCGATCGAGCACATAGCGGATAAGCGGTCGGTAGTAGTCCGCACGCACCGCATCATCAAGCGGCACGGCCACCGAGACCCGCCCCTCGGCCTCCCCCACGAACAGCGCGGGATCGTCCGTGTCCGCCAGCCCGATCGCCTCCACACCGAGCTGACCTGCACCGCAAACCCACCCGTGGTCCCCCACCACCAGCTCCGGCAGCGGCCCGCCGGCCTCGGCGAGCGCCCCCAGCGCCACCCGGACCGGCAGCGGCGAATGGGAGTGCGCGCCGGTGGCACTCCCCAACGGCCGCACGCCGGGTTCCCGCACCAGTGCGACCCCCCGTACGTAATCGATGCGGTGCGTGCGTACGCCGAACCGGGTCGCCATGTCGACACACACCCCCCGCGCCGGAGTGAGGACATCACATCCCACCGCCGACATCGCCTCGGCCAATCCGGCGTAGAAGCCCAGGAGCCGCTGCGGATGCCCGGTCCCGAACAGCACGGGCGACCGGGCCCCCGCCGCCTCCCGCAACCGCCCCGCGAAGGCTTCCAGCCCCGCCATCGTCCGCTCCGGATCGATCACATCCGGCCCGCTGACGTGCGACGGATCCGCCGAGACCCCGCACTTGTGCGCCATCAGCCTCAGCAGATCACCCTCCCCCCAGCCCCACTCCGGCTCCAGCCCGAGCAGCACCCGCGGATCACGCGCCGCGAACAGCCGGTAGCTGCGCAGGCCCTCCTCCCGGGAAGTGGCGACGGGCCCGGCCAACCGGGCGGCCAGCAGATGCGCACGCAACGCGCCGGTGCTCAACACCCCCCGATGCTGCCTCACCACACCCGGCGGTGCCTCAATTCCCGCGAACGCAGCCACCGTTGGCGTAACGGCACGCCCACGGCTCGGGCTCCGTCAGGTCAGCATCCCGCGCAGCGGGAACACCGCCCGCCGCGTCGCGAGGACGGCCTGATCCGTACGGTCCGCCGGGTCGTACCCCGCCTCCCAGTCCCGCCACGACACCGTCCGACCGTCCGTCATCCGGGCCGGCGCCAACTGCCGCGTCCGCGCGTACACCTCCTCCCGCCAGGAGGCCGGCACCGCCGTCACCGGATCGACCGGCCGGTGCGCGGCGATCGCCACCAGGTGCGTCCACGACCGCGGCACGACGTCCACCACCGCGTAGCCGCCGCCGCCCAGCGCCACCCACCGCCCCTGCGCGTGCTCGTGGGCGAGCCGGTGGCAGGCCTCCTGGACGGCCCGCTGGGCGTCCAGGGACACCGCCAGGTGCGCCAACGGGTCCTCGAAGTGCGTGTCCGCCCCGTGCTGCGTCACCAGCACCTGCGGCCGGAAGTCCGCCAGCAGTTCGGGCACCGTCGCGTGGAAGGCGCGCAGCCATCCCTCGTCGCCCGTCCCGGCGGGCAGCGCGACATTCACCGCGGAACCCTCGGCCGCCGCCCCACCGGTCTCCTGCGGCCAGCCGGTCTGCGGGAACAACGTCCGCGGATGCTCGTGCAGCGACACCGTCAGCACCCGCGGATCGTCCCAGAACGCCGCCTGCACACCGTCCCCGTGGTGCACGTCCACATCCACGTACGCGACCCGCTCGGCGCCCAGCTCCAGCAGCCGCGCCACCGCCAGCGCCGCGTCGTTGTACACGCAGAAGCCGGCCGCCCCGCCCGGCATCGCGTGGTGCAGCCCGCCCGCGAAGTTCACCGCGTGTCCGGCCTCACCGCGCCAGACCGCCTCCGCCGCCGCCACCGACTGCCCGGCGATCAGCGCGGACGCCTCGTGCATCCCGCGGAAGGCCGGATCGTCCACCGTCCCCAGCCCGTACGATCCGTCGGCCACCCCGGGATCGGCCGACACCTCGTGCACCGCGGCGACGTAGTCCTCCCGGTGCACCAGCCTCAGCGTGGAATCCCCGGCCGCCCGCGCGGCCCGCACCTCCATGGCCCGGTCCAGCCCGAAGGCGCGCACCAGGCCCATGGTCAGCGCCAGACGCACCGGATCCATCGGATGGCCGGGCCCGAAGTCATACTTCGTTACCGCCTCGTCCCACATCAACAACCCGCGGCCGCTCATGCCGGACACCGTATCGGGCCACGTCGGAGCCGAACGAGCGGGCGTGGAAGAGGGTCACCAGGACCAGCACCATCGGCACCAGCATCGCGCCCCGGTAGCTCCACGCGTCACCGATCCCACCGACGAGCGGGGACCCGATCAGGAAACCGACATAGTTGAAGATGTTGAGCCGCGCCACGGCCGTGTCGGACGCCCCCGGGAAGAGCCGCCCGGCCGCGGCGAAGGTCTGCGGGACGATCACGCACAGCCCGATGCCCAGCAGCGTGAAGCCCAGCATGCCGACCCACGGCCCCGGCGCGGCCGCCACGACGGCGAACCCGCAGGCCGCGACCACCGTCCCGCCCCGCACCACCGCCGCGGCCCCCAAGCGCCGCACGCCCAGGTCCCCGACGGCCCGCCCGACCAGCGTGGTCACCATGTAGACGTTGTACGGAACCGTCGCCAGCTGCTCCGAGCTTCCCAGCACGTCCTGGAGGTACTTGGCACTCCAGTTCGCCACCGTCGAATCGCCGATGTACGCGCAGGCCATCACCAGGCAGAGCGGCAGCAGCAGCTTCCCGCCCCTCGCGGGCCACCCCTGGGCCGCGTCGAGCGCCCCGGGCGCCCCGTCCGCGTAGCGCCGGGACGCCAGCAGGACCAGCGCCAAGAGCACGGCCACGGCCGGCAGGTAACTCACGAACAGGTCCAGGTGCCAGTGCGCCCCCGCCCACGCGGCCGATGCACCCAGGATCCCGCCGAAACTGTAGGCGGCGTGGAAGCCCAACATGATGCTGCGCCCGTACGCCCGCTGCAGACTGACCCCGAGCATGTTCATCGAGGCGTCCAGCGCCCCCACCGACAGGCCGAACGCCCCCAGGGCGACGGCCACGTGCCACAGCTGATCGCCGGCCCCCACCCCGAGCAGGGACAACAGCACCAGGGGCTGCGCCCACCGCAGTACACAACCGGGCGCCACCCGCTTCACCAGATGCTCGGTGGCGACGCTCGACACCCCGGCGAGGATCGGCACGGCGGCCAGGAAGACGGGCAGCAGCCCGTCGGATATCTCGTACCGGTCCTGGATGGCCGGGATCCGGGTCACGAGCAGGGCGAAGGTGACACCCTGCGCGAAGAAGGCGAATCCCAGGGCGCTGCGCCCGCGCCGCAGCCGCGCATCAACCGTCATGGCGGCTCAGCGTAGGCCCAGGGGCTACCCGTGGGTAGAGCGATCACACGGGCAGTTGCAGGAGCCCCGGCAGCTGCTTCATGTCACCGAAGTACGCGGTGGCGGCGCCCAGCCGCTCGGCCGGGACCATCGAGGTGAAGGCGAACACGTCCATGCCGGCGGCCAGTGCCGCCCGCACCCCGAGCGGGCTGTCCTCGACGACGACACAGCGGGAGGGCTCCACGCCCATCGACCGGGCCGCGTGCAGGAACAGATCGGGATCCGGCTTCCCCTTGCCCACGTCCTGCGCGCTGAAGATCCACTCTTCTTCGAACCATCCGTCGAGCTTCGCCGCGCGGTGCCCGACGCGGATCCGCTCGTGGCTGCCGGAGGACGCCAGGCAGTACCCGACCCCCTGGGCGGTCAGCGCCCCGAGCACTTCCTCCACACCCGGCACGGGCCGCAGCTCGCGCTCGAACGCGGCGAAGGTCCGTGTGTGCAGCTCCTCGTCGAAGTCACCCGGCAGCTGCGCCCCGGTCCGTTCGAGGATGAGGTCGTGCACGCGGTGCACCGCGGCGCCCATGTAGTCGCGGAGCGAGTCCTCGTACGAGGTCGGGTGCCCCAGTTCGCTCAGATACCCGGCGAGGATGCTGTTGGCGAGCGGCTCACTGTCCACCAGCACGCCGTCGTTGTCGAAGATGACGAGGTCGTAGCGCATGACCCAACCCTACGAGCCGCCGGCCCGGAACCCGCCCGAGCCCATGCCGGGCATCCGACGGATTCTGGCACCGCAATCCGGCCCTGAACGCAGAAAAGCCCCGC
>NZ_LIVQ01000020.1 GCF_001905445.1 Streptomyces sp. CB00455
CTAGTGCTGTGACCGGGAAGGTTCGCCGGGTTGCTCGTGTGCTGGTTGGAAATGACTTACCCAACCAGCGTGGGGAGGCGGGATGGCGCAACCGGTCCGGGTTCGCAGGCTGACCGAGCAGGAGGGGCAAAAACTCCAGCACATCGTCCGGCGGGGCAGTACCAGCTCGGTGCGGTTCCGGCGGGCGATGATGCTGCTGGCCTCAGCTGGCGGCAGCACCGTCCCGGTCATAGCCCGGCTGGTCCAAGCGGACGAGGACACCGTCCGCGACGTGATCCACAAGTTCAACGAGATCGGGCTCGCATGCCTGGACCCTCGCTGGGCGGGAGGCCGTCCCCGCATGCTCAGTCCTGACGACGAGGACTTCGTCGTCCAGACGGCCACCACCCGCCCGACCCAGCTCGGCAAGCCCTTCACCCGCTGGTCGATCCGCAAGCTCGCCGATCACCTGCGACGCAACATCGCCCGGCCCGTCCGGATCGGCCGCGAGGCCCTGCGCTGCTTACTGGCTCGCCGCGGGATCTCCTTCCAGCGCACGAAGACCTGGAAGGAGTCCCCGGACCCGGACTTCGACACCAAGCTCGCCCGCATTGAATACGCGATCAACGAGCGGCCCGACCGCACTTTCGCCTTCGACGAGTTCGGACCGCTCGGCATCCGCCCCACCGCCGGCTCCTGCTGGGCCGAGCGCAGCCGCCCCGACCGGCTGCCAGCCACGTTCCGCCGAACCCACGGGATCACTTACTTCCACGGCTGCTACTCCATCGGCGACGACCAGATGTGGGGCGTCAACCGACGCCGCAAGGGCATTGACCACACCTGGACGGCCTTGAGAACGATCCGTGCCGCCCGCCCGGACGGCGCCCCCATCTACGTGATCCTCGACAACCTCTCCGCCCACACGAACTGGCGGATGAAGCGGTGGGCGGCCAAGAACAAGGTCGAGCTGTGCTTCACCCCGACCTACGCCTCCTGGGCCAACCCCATCGAAGCCCACTTCGGACCGCTGCGACAGTTCACCCTCGCCAACTCCCATCACCGCAACCACACTGTCCAGACCCGGGCCCTGCACGCCTACCTGCGCTGGCGGAACAAGAACGCCCGCCACCCGGACGTCCTCGCCGCCCAACGACGCGAACGCGCCCGCATCCGCAGCGAGAAACGCATCCGCTGGGGAGGCCGCCCCAGCACCACCGCAGCTTGAGCGGCCTGCCGAGCAGCCGATCCGGCGATCAGCTGACGTGGGCGGCGATGGTTCGCGCACACAGCAGGGACTCCGTACTCGTCGTGTCCACCTCCAGGTCATAGAGCACCCCCTCGTGAACCACATCCGCCTGCGACGCGGCCATCCCCTGGATGCGATCTCCTCGTGCGACCTCACGGCCTGCGGCGACCGCACTCTCGCACCTGACGCCGACCCACAACACGGCCAGCCCGCCCAGTGCCTTCTGCCACCGCTGCTGGGACGCCGCTCCGCCGAGGAAGACATCATCGATGATGACCCTGGCGCCTGCACGGGCCATCGCCACGACGCCGTCCATCCAGGCCGCCTCCAGCGCCCGGAAGTCCGCCCCGACGCTCACCTCGCCATCCGCCGCGAACACGATTCCCTCGTCCGACGCCTGCATCTTCGCGGGCATAGCGTCGACGAACGAATCGCACCCGAACGCCAACCACGGATCCGGCAGTACAGCCTGCAGACACCGTACGATCCCGGACTTCCCCGAGCTGGAACCACCGTTGAGTATGATCATCTGAATCGTCACCGCGCCACCGTAAGGCGCTTCCCACACGGCACGAAACGAATATCGGCACACACTGCTCCGCTGCCACAACCCGGTGAACGTTCCCGGTCACGGCACTAGGTCGTCGATGCTTGTCGGCACCCCGCGCTCCACCATGGTCCGTACGAAGTCCGCGCAGGCGTCGCGGATCGCCAGGTCGGAGTGCTCGGCGATTTTACGACGCATCGCATCGCCGAGGCTGGTCGACGTACGAGACCCCGGGGCGCTGTGAGTCCTGGGATCTCGGTCGTACCGGGGAGTGGTCAGCCGGCGTCGCGTTCGGAGGGCGGCCGTACTGACTGAAGGCAGCTGACTGGGCCGGTTGTCGGTGGCGTCATGGACCATGTCCGGGTGACTCATCGAACGCAGGACACCGATTCCGTCGGATCCGAGCCGGGGATTGCCTGGCTCGCGGCGCCCCGTTGGATTCCTTTCGGCGGATACAACGTGGTGATGGTCCGGGGGCTGACCCCGGACGAGCTGGTAGAGCGGCTCGCGGCGGCGGCCTTCTGGGGTGCACCCGCCGTCGTCCATCGGGCATCCGGCGAACACAGTGCCGAGGAGGTCGCGAACCCGGACCTCTTCGATGCCGACTCAGACGTGCACCTCCGTTACGGCGAGCACGAGGGGCTGTCGTTCGCGGTCATGTACGGCCCGTGGTGGGGCGAGTTCAACGACCTGGGCCCGGTCTCGGCCGGCGGCGCGCACGTCTTCCGTGTGGTGTTCGAAGAAGACAATGGCAAGCCCGTGCCTCCGTTCTTCGAATACTACCGGGATGGACATCTCGCCTGCTCGTTCAATCTGCACCTGGACGCGTCATGGGGATACGACGGCATCGACGGAGACCCGGCGCTGGCGGCGGAAGTGACAGCGGCCATGACAGAGGCCGGACTGCCCGTTGCCGGCCGAGGAGGCTACACGGGCGAAGAGGACGAAGAGCAGATGCGGTACAAATTGCTGGGAATTCTGGGCCGCCTCTTCGATCTCTCCCTGCCGGGCGAGCAGATCCTTCGGGGCTTCCTCGCCACAGCCACGCTGACGACCTGAGGCCATGGCCCGCGAAGCCCCCGGCCATCGACCAGCCCGAGGCCGAGACCGGAGGTCTTCCGGCACGACGCCCAGACGTCGGGCTGCTCCCCGTCGTCCGGCCCCCGGTGGACCGGCGGGCGGTGCGCACCGTGGCGGCGCCGCCGTTCCCGGTTCGCCGCCCTTGAGTCGGATGGGGGGTGCGGGGTGCGCAGGGGGGCGTTCGCCGCGCCGTGCGTGGGCAGCCAGTCATCCGAGCCCTTGCCGTGCAGGCGGCGCGGCGGCTGCGAGAGGGCGACCAGCCCCCGCCCCCTTCTCAGGCGGCGCCGGCCCGCGCGGTCTCCACGTCCTCTGCGAGGGCGGTCGGCTTGGCGGCGGTCGGCCGCGGCTTGCGGACGAGCGGGATCGTCGCGCACGCGGCGAGCAGGGCCGCCGCGGCGACCGCGTACCAGCCGTGCCGGAACGCGGCGGCAGTGTGTCCGGGGCCCGCGGTGTCGAGTACGCCGACCAGGATCGCGACGCCGAGGACCGCGCCGATCTGGCGGCCCATCGACGTGATGGCCGAGCCGGTGGCGAAGCGGGCCGGCGGCAGGGCGGCCGCCGACGCCCCGGTCAGGACCGGGAGCGTCATGCCGACGCCGAGGCCGGTCAGGATCATGCCGGGCAGGAGCGAGGCCGCGTAGGCCGAGCCGGTGTCGAGCGTCGCGGCCCACCACAGGATGCCGGCGGCGAACACGACGGATCCCGCAAGCGCGATGCGGCCCGCACCGAACCGGGCGACGGCGGGCCCGATCCGCAACGCGACCGGCGGCACCAGCAGGGGTCCTGGCGCGATGGCGAAGCCGGTGCGCAGAGCCGAGTAGCCCCACGCGCCCTGGCACCACAGGACCGCGCCGAGCAGCATTCCTGCGAACGCGATGGTGAACAGCGTCAGGGCGGCCGCGGCGGATGCGAACGCCGGGACCCGGAGCAGCGGCAGCTCGACGATCGGCACGGGGTGGCGGGCCGATCGCAGGACGAACCAGGCGCCGAGCAGCACCGCCGCGGCCAGGTCGCCGAGGGTGCGGGCGCTCATCCAACCCCAGTCAGGAGCCTTGATCAGGCCGAGCGCGAGCGTGGCGATCGATCCGGTGAGCAGGGCGGCGCCGAACAGGTCGGGCAGCGGACTCTTCTCCGTCCCGGCGCGCCCGGGTGACGGCAGCACTCTGACACCGAGCACGAACGCCGCGATCCCCACCGGCACGTTGACGATGAACACCCAGTGCCATCCGGCCTCGACCAGCAGCCCGCCGGCCACCGGCCCGAGCCCGGCGGCGATCCCGCCGATCGACGCCCAGGCGCGCACCGCCCCGGCGCGCTTCTCGGGCGCCGTCGTGTCGAGCAGCAGCGCGAGCGAGGTCGGTATCAGCAGCGCAGCGCCGGCGGCCTGTACGAGCCGTGCCGCGACCAGCGTCCCGACATCGGGAGCGAGTGCGCAGCCGACCGAGGCGAGGGTGAACACCGCCAAGCCGGTCAGGAACACCCGCTTGTGGCCGGAGCGGTCGGCGACGCGGCCCGCGACGACGAGGAGCGCGGCGAAGACGATCGCGTAGCCGTTGAGGACCCAGGAGAGGGAGCCGAGACCGCTGCCGCCGAACGAGTGGCCGATCGCAGGGAGGGCCGCGTTGACGATGAAGAGGTCGAGGTTCGACATGAAGACGGCGGCCGCGACGGTCGCGAAAACGGCTCGGGACGCCACCGGTCGGTTTGAAATTCCAACTGTCATGGACCGAAGGCTAGTCGGGCGGGTTTGAAAACACAACGGACTCGCGAGAGGATGGGGACGTGACCTCGAACGCGAAGCAGGGCGAGAACTCGGTTCCGCACCCCGACGTGCCCGGTCGGCCGTGCTCTGCGGCCGCCGCGCTGCAACTCGTCGGTGAGCGCTGGGCCCTCCTGGCGATCCGCGAGATCTTCTACGGCAACCAGCGCTTCGACCAGATCGTCCGTAACACCGGCGCGCCCCGCGACCGCCTCGCCGCCCGACTGCGTGCGCTGGAGGAGGCGGGCGTGGTCGAGCGCCGCCCCTACAGCGAGCGCCCCTTGCGGTTCGAATACCACCTCACGGAGGCCGGCCGCGATCTCGCGCCCGTGATGCACGCGCTGCTGACCTGGGGTGATCGCTGGGCGGTGGACGCTCCGCCGGTCGCCTTCCGGCACCGCGGCGGGCCCGGATCGGATCACCACGCCGAGCACGACCTCGATCTGGTGGCGACGTGCCGGACCTGCGGTGAGGAGGCCCGGTCGGGAGGCCTCACGATCGACGTGCGGGCGCCTGGATGGGATCGGGCCGGGCCCATCGAAGGCGTCTGAGCCGGCACGACAGAGCGTGCGACTCCATGGGCACGGGAACGGGCACGGGCACGTACGGTGAGCCGGTAAGCCGGTGAGCCGGCACCCGCCCCAGGCTGTCAGACGGCCCGCCGCGCAGCCCGCCCTCACGGGTTCGAGCCGCAGCCGCCGGGTCGGCCAGGGCAGCTGCGGTGACTCCGGCGGGCCGAACCAGACCCGGACGTCCTCCCCGGTGCGCACGGGCAGGAGGGGTCCTCACCTGGCCCCGGTCGCCGCCGCGGTGTGGGCACGGAGGGCGGTCGTACTGAGGTACCGGCGTTGGCGGGCTCCGGAGAGATCGATCGGCACATGCATCTCACCCGGATTGAGGGGGACGCCCCGAACCGTCCTCGAGGTAGTAGCGACGCAAGATACGGCGGAGCACCGGCGCCCCCGCCACCAACAGGACTGGAGCGGCCGCGACTGCACCGACCGTCACGGCAAGCCGGACTGCCTGGATCCCGACCACGTTCTCTATCCGCATCGCTCCAGTCTGCCGATCAGAACAGATTCGACCACCGCTCCCACGGAATGTGTGCCAGAACCCGCTACTGACCAACAAAGCCACGCTTGTCGGGTGTCACCTGATCGGGGCTCGGCTCGAAGAAGCTCAGTGATTGAGCGAGATACCGCGGTTCGGATTGTTAAGGAAGAGCTGGAACGCGACTACCCGCTACGCTCAAGATCACGCCGTGCCGACAGGAGTGTGCGGACGAGGGTAGGTGTCCCAGGCGCTCTGGACAGCACCTGACCGCACGAGGTGCCCCCGCCGGCCAGCAGGGGCACCTTGCGGCGATGATGGCGGCGTCACGTTCACCGGCGCGCAGGGCGACGGCCGCCCTCGGCACGATGCCCGACACCGCCGTGGCGACCGTGGCGTGTTCGATGCCCCTGGGGGAACCGCTATGGCTGATGGGATCAAGTGACTGGCTGACTGGGACCGCGATCTGTATGGAGTGGTCTTCGCGCGCGGCATGTCCGGAGTCGAACTCGCCGTGTGCATGGGTGGGGTCCCGGGGGCGGAAACAGTGCCCATCACCGACAGTGAGGTGGAGCAACTGGGCCTGCGTGGCCGCAGCTACGGCGTCTTCGGCGACGGGGCCGTGCGGGTCGGGCAGGACGGAGAATGGGCGTTCGCAGTCGAGTACGGCGACTCCACCGGTGGGGACCGCCTGGAGGCGATCTCCTCTGCCAGCGGCGAGGCGGTGCACTACATCCCCGTGGGGGCGCGTCCACCCGCCAGGTTCCACTACGCCAAAGACGGCGTACTGACCTTCGGATTCGGGATCGATGAGGAGCACCGCCGCTGGGGCGCAGAACCAGACCTGTTTCTGCCCGAGCTTATTGCCGAGCACGTACTGCGCCCTGACGGAAGCAAAATCTTCCCCCGGACAACGAGCCCTGCACAGGCTCGCACAAACGCACTCTCGGCCCCCTTGAGCAGCGGTTCGGCCTCTCGCTCCCGCGCGCTGCTCTGAGCGAGGGCCGCCTCCCCGCCTGCGCCGTCCGTGGCGCCGCCGCTATGACCACCGGGCGCGAAGCCGACTACCACCAGATCAAGGCATGGGCCGTCAACAACGGCCTTACCTGGGAAGACACCGGTCTGCGCGTGCCGCCCGAAATTCGAGAAGCCTGGACGGCGTGCCAGGTCCCGCAAGACCCGGAAGACGACGCGTAGAGCGGTCCCGCCAACGCTGGACGGGTCGCACCCAGATGAGGCTCGGGATACCCTCAAGCCTGCAAACGGGCGTCTGCGGCAGCCTGCCGCCATGCCATGGGAACTCAAGGAACACGCAGGTCGCCACTACGCCGTCCTGTTTCCCCTACGCCCTGCCCGACGACGCTTGGGCAGTGGACTCAGCGAGGCTGTGCCCGCGTGATGGGCGTCATGGGTTCTGCGTCGGCTGGCGACAGCGATGTTCACCGGGTTGCGGGGTTCTGAGCTGGGCTGGCAGGGGAGGATGTGTCATCTGCTTGGTGCAGGGTGCGTGTCGTTTCGCGGGTAGAAGGCTTGGCGCCTGTTTAGGGACGGTGGTGCCTTCCGGGCCGATTTCGCTGCTGTGGCCGGCGCACCCCGAGTTCGGCGAGGGGTAAGCCGCCGGCGGGCAGAGGGCGAGCTTGTGGTCCCCCCGTCGAGTGTGGCGCTCGACAGCGGCCGGCTGGCTGTCGTGCACCGCGCGGTGCGCATCTACCGGCTTATGGTGCGTGCGTCATCGTGGGTGGTTGTCCGGCAGGCCGGAGCTGGCCTTCTGGGTGGTGTTCGGTTTTGGGCTGGTTAGGCCCGGGGACGGGCGGTTCGTGGGGACGGTTTGGTGCGGTGTTGGTGGTGTCGCCGGGGTGAGTTGAGCTGGGCAGGGACACGCGGTGTCGGGGGGCGCAGGTGTCGCCGGTCAGTGAAACTGAGCAGTCGTCAGGCTTCTGACCTGCGGTTGTGCAGGTTGGCTGAGCGGGGCGGGGGCTCGGTGGTTCATTGAGTCTACGCAGAGTTCGGGGTGCGCTAGCCGTCTGACCTGTAGGTTTCTTGGCTCAGGGCCTGGTTGCGCAGGTTGGTTGGGCATTGCGCACCTTCACTGATCCGCGACAATCACACCGTTCGACATCACCCGAATGGGGCAGGGTCGGGGTTCCAGAGGCAATCCGCACCTCAAAATGAAGCACTTGGCCTTCGGATCGGGCGGCAGGTGCCGAAGCCGGGAGGTGGTGAATGCGGTGGCCGGGGTGCTGGGCGCCTCGATGAAGACGAGCGTGATGTCACACGCTCCATGGTTCAAGGACGCTCCACGTACCCTCGACCGCCTCGAAGACCCATTCCGAGCCCTCGAAGACCTCTTGCCGGTTGCTGGGACGAAGGCTGCCGAACCGCTCCGCGCATAGGTCGATCTGCATCAGTCCGTCGAACCGGGTGAATCGCGGTGGATCGAAGAGTACTCCGGCAGGCCCTTGGATCTCGTCGATCCGAAATCGCTTCACGTCGACCAGGTCCAGGCATACAGGTTCCCATCGCATGGCCTCGTCCACCACCCGGGCATCGATCACCAGCCTTACGGCCCGTCCCCGGGGTTTCCGTCCGAAGTGCTGGTCAATGATCACCCGGCGGACGACGGAATCATGGAACTCGTAGCGTGTCAGCAGCGCCGCGATCCCTTTATCTGTCAACGCATACGGCCCAAGTCTCCGCGAGGGTACTGGTGCTCCGATGTCCACTGCGCTCCTTTGTCGAGGTGCCATCGTAGGGCGAGCACCCAGCCGAGCGACGCGGCAGTCCTTCCGGTCTACTCGGGGGTGGTTACGGCCCGGGCTTGCCATGCGCCCCCGCCCAACGGGCCGTGGGCCCGGACCCCGTGTAACGGGGTCATCCAGGCGTGCGGAGCAGGCCGTTCGGGGTGGAGCGAAGCGGAACCCCGAACCAGTCCGGAGCGAAGCGCAGGACTCCGGCCCGAAGGGCCGGCCCCTGGCTCGGCCGCCGAGCGAAGCGAGGCGGTTCTCTCCTGGGCGCGCAGCGCC
>NZ_LIVQ01000021.1 GCF_001905445.1 Streptomyces sp. CB00455
CCTGTGGGAGAGTAGGACGCCGCCGAACAATTATTGTGGGAAAGCCCCGCACCATTCATGGTGCGGGGCTTTTCTGCGTTCAGGACCAGGTCGTACCGACCTCGCCTGGGTATCCTGGCGGCGTTGCCCTGGAGGACGCGATGACAGCACAGCAGCTGGAAGACGGCGGACCGCTCATCCCGCAGCCGGCCATGACGCGGGAAGCCCTGCGGGACGCCGTTCGCCGGATCGACATGGCCAGCCTCGCGGCGCTCGACAAGGAGTGCAACGAGGCGTTCGACCGTGCCGCCGAAACGGGAGCCATCAACCCGCTCCGGTTCTTCCTGATCAAGTGGGCCACGCACGTGGCGATCCACCGCTGGCCGGCCCGGGCCGCGGCGCTGCACGAAGCGGAACGAACCGCCGGAGACCCGAACGCCGGCGAGCAGGAGTTTCGGGCCGCAATGGAGACCAGTAGCCGCATCCTGGCCGAGGCCCAGCGGGAGATCGGTCAGTGACTTCACGCGGCGAGGGCGTGGAGAACGACAGCGGTTGGGCCTGGGAGTGCGATCCCGGGCGGTCCTGGGTCCTGGGGGACATGAGCGCGGAGCAGCAGAGTCTGGTCGGGTCCGTCATGGACGGCCTGGTCGACCTGGCGGCGATGGCCATCGACCCCAAGGACGGCAGCCTGTACGAAGATCCGCAGCCGATGCGGTTGCGTACGTACGAGGACGAGCACCTGCTGCTCTGGTACCAGACGATCCCCCACCGCTGCCGCGTCTACCTCAAGCGCGTCAACCTCTGAACTGCGGGGCCCGCCGACCGGCCGCGGGGGGCCTCTATGCATGCACGGACTCGATGAGAGGACCTTCAGGCATGTCTCCGTGAGCACTGAGGCCGTCGTGCTCCGCTGCAACGAGAAGCCGATGCACTAATTCAAGTACGCGGTAGGTGCCGAGATGATCGTCGACTTCCACACCCTCCAGGAGATCGAACCGACGGGGCAGGATCCGGCAAGACTTGATGACGTCATGAGGCCCCTCGGGCCCATCCGTGGCAAGGTCGCGCCTCTGCACAGCGTCCTGGCGCTGGTGGAACGCTTTTGACATCCACCTGCGGCAACCCGATGACGTTGACGGCGAGCGTTGGAGCGGCAGGCTGACTTCCTCTGCTGGGCTGAAAGCCTCAAGCGGCGGCCCTCAGGGCAGGGGTTCCGGAGGGCGGGTGGGCGGTGCCCTCGTCATGGACAGTGCGCTTGGGGAGGCAGTGATGGGGGCAGCCAACCGAGCATGCGGTTGGAGAGGTTGCGCTGGGCGGCGGTGTGGCAGTCTCCATCGGCTCTTCGCCTGTCGTAGTGGGCCTGGGCACCGGGTGAGGCAGTCAGGCTGGCGAAGGCCCGGACATAGCCGACCGAAGCCAGACGCTGGTTCTTGTTCTAGTCCCTGCGGGCTATCACCGCGACGCTTCCGCCGGACGCCCGGGTAACCGGTACGGCCCCGGCGAAGGCCTCGAGGCCTTTCGCGTCGCTGAAGCCCAATCGGTCGTCGCCGATCTCGGCGAACCCCCGGCGCCGGTAAGAGGCCCGAGTCCTGGAAGGCTGAAGATGATCTCCGCGTCCGGGTGCCTATCCAAAGAGGTGACCGTCGCTTGGGCGAGGTCATCGACGTTGGTGCGGGCGGCATCGAGCTGTCTGGGCAAGTCGATGGCCCGACGGCCCCTAGCCCGCTCGGCGGTGATCTCGGCGGTCAGCTCCAGCGAGCGCATGGTGCGGGCGCGTCTGCGATTACGCCGCGTCCTTGGCATCGGTCTTGTCCCCGCCTGGTAGAGGTCGGCGAGCCGGCGCATCGCCAGTCCGGGCAGGTAGGCGACCTGGCATCCCGCGTCGCGGGCGGCGGTCAGCGGGAGTGCGCCCATGGAGGCGGGCGGGGTCCACGATGACGAGGACGGTGCCGAGCTTCGCGGCCAGTTCCTCGAAGACGGCCCGCATTCCTCGAAGACGGCCCGCAGTTTGGTCTCGCTGTTGGGCAAGGGCTTGGCGAAGACCTCCTTGCCGGCCGGGGTCAGCCCGTGGCCGTAGGGGGCCCTTGCCGACGTCCAGGCCGAGGAAGGTGCCCACGCTGCTGATGTCGATCACCGTGCCCTCCCCTCACTCGATATCGGTGCTGGCCTGGACGTCGGAGGCGTTCTCGCGCATCCACGCTATGCAGACCTGCCGCCCGGCCAGGCCGTGGCCGGACGGCTCATCAGCGTCTCCGACGGCACCCCTCGGGCACGGTGATACCCCCCGCAGGTCATGCGTTCGACAGCGGGCAACAGTCATAACGGGGCGGGGACGGCCAGGACGGCGACGAGTATCCACACCCCCGGCTGGCCGGCGCGGCCGTGGACGTGTATGCCGGGCCGCGTGCCGGCGACCAGCGCCGCCAGCCCGGTCTCTCGCGGGTGCCCGCCGTGACGCCCGCTTGGTAGCAGTAGGAGCGGCACAGTTCGGCCAGGTATGCAGAGAGGCGCAGTGACACCGCCAGGGGCGCGGGGTACGGGCGAGAGCGGCCGACAGGATGACGACGAGGCCCGCTGCCAGGTAGGGGGGCGCCAACCAAGAGGTTCGCCGAGCGCCCTGCCGAACGTACGGGCCGACAGCATGCCCCCGATGGACCCGCTCAGCAGGATGCCCATCACGGCGCCCGGCGGTCCGCAGCCACCAGCCCGGCCGCAAGGGGGCGATGACCTGTGCGGCGACGGTGGTCATGACGGTGGTCATGATGGCGGGCATACCGATGAGGACGCCGGCCGCGATGGGGAGGCCGACGGATCTCGACGACACGTGCTTCGTGCTCTCACCGTTGCCCGAGGCGGTGGTCAGCCTGCGGGTGCTGTGCTGTGCTGCGCTGTGCCGTGGCGGAGGGCGGGACTCGGCAGGCTGGGCGAACTCGACAACGGGCTGTTGATCTACCGGTGGGACTGAGGCGCACCCTGCCCGACTTTCTGACGCCTCGGCCCGCGGCCCTCGCTCCGGGCGTGGGCGAGGGACTGGCAGTGGTCCGCGGAACCGATACCGACCTGGTGCGCCGCGATCGGCTGGCGACGCACGCGCGGGACCGGTTTCCGGATGCGCTGCGTGCGGTGCGTGACGGGGACGAGGCCGCGGTCGTATGACCGCGCGATGCGATCTGTGACTTCTTGTGGCAGTGCTGGGCACTCACGGTCGAGCCACCGTGGCCCGAGATGCGGCTGCTGCTTGGAGGCGGCCATGACCTTCCGGGCGCGGCAGCTGGTCCGCGGTAAGCGCGGAAGAGGCGCCGTTGCTGAACTGCCCCACAGAGGTGTGGCGACGCTGTGGGCGCCAGCGCCAGCGCCGGTCTCGGATGAGCCCACCGGTCGCGCCTCTGGGAGCACCGCGAGCGAGACTGCTCGTTCTCCTGGAGGAACCGCTGACGACAGGGGGGTCGCCCGTCGCCTCCGGGTGACGCCGAGTGGGTCTCTCAGCACCCGCGCGTGCTGCACGCGAGCGGACTGGTGGCGCGTGCCCGGGACGGCCGACAGGTCCGGGACCGCCGGAGCCCGCTGGGCGACCAGGGGGCCGGCCGGAGGGCGGCAGGGCGCTTTTGACCTCTCGTCATGGTGCGATGTAGAGTTGAACAGTTGCCTCGAGCTGAAGGGCTCGGCACACGCCCCCTGATGAATTCGGTTCAGAGTGGGGCCCCTCGACTCCTCATCCAGGAATCTGAAGCCGGGAAATCCGGTGGAAATCTTCTGATAGAGTCGGATTCGCCGGAAGGGGAAAGCGCGAAAGCGAAGAA